>NZ_JARFYO020000001.1:390000-3473919 GCF_029193765.2 Agrobacterium sp. Azo12
GGCCTGGTGGTAGTGACGGATCTCGTGTGTTGTACACCCTTATTGGATTGGTTGTGCAGCGAAGAGGTTCCAGGAAATAGCTCCACCGTATAGACCGTACCCGAAACCGACACAGGTGGTCAGGTAGAGTATACCAAGGCGCTTGAGAGAACTATGTTGAAGGAACTCGGCAAATTGCACGCGTAACTTCGGAAGAAGCGTGACCCCATTGTACGCAAGTATAGTGGGGTGGCACAGACCAGGGGGTAGCGACTGTTTATCAAAAACACAGGGCTCTGCGAAGTAGCAATACGACGTATAGGGTCTGACGCCTGCCCGGTGCTGGAAGGTTAAAGGGAGGGGTGCAAGCTCTGAACTGAAGCCCCAGTAAACGGCGGCCGTAACTATAACGGTCCTAAGGTAGCGAAATTCCTTGTCGGGTAAGTTCCGACCTGCACGAATGGCGTAACGACTTCCCCGCTGTCTCCAACATAGACTCAGTGAAATTGAATTCCCCGTGAAGATGCGGGGTTCCTGCGGTCAGACGGAAAGACCCCGTGCACCTTTACTATAGCTTTACACTGGCATTCGCCAAGGCATGTGTAGGATAGGTGGTAGGCTTTGAAGCAGGGACGCCAGTTCTTGTGGAGCCATCCTTGAAATACCACCCTTATCTTCGTGGATGTCTAACCGCGGTCCGTTATCCGGATCCGGGACAGTGTATGGTGGGTAGTTTGACTGGGGCGGTCGCCTCCGAAAGAGTAACGGAGGCGCGCGATGGTTAGCTCAGACCGGTCGGAAATCGGTCGTCGAGTGCAATGGCATAAGCTAGCCTGACTGCGAGACTGACAAGTCGAGCAGAGACGAAAGTCGGTCATAGTGATCCGGTGGTCCCGTGTGGAAGGGCCATCGCTCAACGGATAAAAGGTACGCCGGGGATAACAGGCTGATGACCCCCAAGAGTCCATATCGACGGGGTTGTTTGGCACCTCGATGTCGACTCATCGCATCCTGGGGCTGGAGCAGGTCCCAAGGGTATGGCTGTTCGCCATTTAAAGCGGTACGTGAGTTGGGTTCAGAACGTCGTGAGACAGTTCGGTCCCTATCTGCCGTGGGTGTAGGAATATTGACAGGATCTGTCCCTAGTACGAGAGGACCGGGATGGACGTATCTCTGGTGGATCTGTTGTCCTGCCAAGGGCATAGCAGAGTAGCTATATACGGAATGGATAACCGCTGAAGGCATCTAAGCGGGAAACCAACCTGAAAACGAGTATTCCCTATCAGAGCCGTGGAAGACGACCACGTTGATAGGACGGGTGTGGAAGTACAGTAATGTATGAAGCTTACCGTTACTAATAGCTCGATCGACTTCTTCGTTCTCATTGTTCATGTCCATCAAGACGTGTTAAATTAAAGTGAGCTTCAAGCTCTCCAGCTTCTCGAAAACAACGTAAGTTGTTGCGTTTTGCCGACCTGGTGGTTATTGCGGGGCGGCTGCACCCGTTCCCATTCCGAACACGGCCGTGAAACGCCCCAGCGCCAATGGTACTTCGTCTTAAGACGCGGGAGAGTAGGTCGCTGCCAGGTCTGCTAAACGCAACTCAAAGCTTACAAAACATCTTCTCATCACAAAAAGGGCCTCGATGCCCAACACGAGGCCGCTATCAAAGCGGCTTTTTGCGTTTAAGGCCAATTCTTGGACTAATGCCGTCCTGCCATTCCGAAAAGCTAACTCTTTGAGGGCTGATAGATCGGGAAAACTGGCAAGTTCAGGAAACGCGAGACAAATTGCAACCCAATTTGCTCGGCACAGATCCGTCAATCGCTAGAGCGATCGACGTAGTCGCGACAAGTTCTGCGAACTTGCGCTGGTTCGGACAAACTGCCATGCAGTTTGCCTAGGGGTATTTTGCCTTTGGCAAAAACCTGGAAATACGGACAAACTGTTTTACAGTTTGCCTAGGGGATGCAAACACATCGTGTTTGCTCTGTCGCGACAAGTTCTGCGAACTTGCGCAGTCGGTATTTTGCCTTTGGCAAAAACCTGGTAACGCGGGGTGGAGCAGCCCGGTAGCTCGTCAGGCTCATAACCTGAAGGCCGCAGGTTCAAATCCTGCCCCCGCAACCACTGAAACTTGTAACAGCTTCCAGTCAGTTTCCGCCTCGGCGAGAACGGCGCGGAAGCGTTCAAGATATGCCAGCTTCTCGGACTGATCATTGAACTCACCCGCCCTGACCCGGCGGGCGAACTCGTTTCTATGCTGCTCAGCGAGACCGGCACTGTATTCCTGAAACGCCTGCACCGACGCGAGGACTGCGGCCAGATGGCCGTGAATAGTCAGATCGGCCGATTTACGATCCGCAGAGGGTGCGATGACCACTTTTTGAACCAGTTGCCTCAGGAAATTGAAATGTCGCTGGACGTCATCCTGTTCGCTTGCGCCGGTGCGCACCATTGCTGTCAGGGCTTCGATGGCGGCGGAATACATGGATGGGTTCGCAATAAAAGTCTTCGGCTGCCCACTTCGCTTTTTGGTGGTTCTTGCCAGGCTGGCCTGAAGCTCCTCACGCTGGGTCTGGAGGTCGTCGAGCATCTTGTTGAATGCTTCGATCTGCGGTTGACCATTCATGATGCGCTCGGTGATCTGACCGGCGATGACCTCCTGCTTGCGTGACACGTCCACAAGGTGTGCCTGCAGCTTTTCCCGATCTCGCTCGCCGGCCTTCCTTGAGGCTGACAGCTGCCTGTTGATCTCGTCCTGGATCGATGCCGTGCTCTCGACTGAAAGCAGCCGCGCGGGGATTGCGTCGAGGATTCGGCTTTCCAACTCGTGCCGACTGATCGTTTTGGAGTTGGGGCAAACGATGTTGTCCAGATGTTCGATCGGTAATTTCTTCTGACGATTGGTACAGCCATAACGATCCTTCGCCATGATAGCGTACGGTCCGTTGCAATGCTGGCACTCAAGCAATCCGCTGAGCAAGTAGGATGGACGGTGGGTTCGATTGAGTCGGTTGGTCGTCGTGTGGCTGAAACTCGCCTCAACTTCCATCTGACGTTTCTTGGCCTTTGTCCATAACTCGTCGGACACGATCCTGAGCTCTGGTACGTCGCCGACCACCCACTCGCTTTTGTCATTCATCCGTGCTTCACGGTTCTCCGTCTCGGGGTTCTTCCGGAAATTGCGCCGGTTGAAGACCAGACGACCAATATAGGTCTCGTTGTTGAGAATGCCGGCACCACGATCTCGATGGCCGCGGATTGCCGTGTCGCGCCATTTAAGCCCACGAGGACCTGGTACGGGGGGCAAACGTCCATTGAGTTCGACAGCCAATTCTTTTGGTGACCTTCCGAGCACGTATTGCTCGAAAATCCATCGGATAATCTCGGCCTGTTCTTCGTCGATCTCCCGTTCGCCGGGGATACGATTGCCTTTAGCGTCATAGATGAGCTTTGCACGATACCCGTATGCAATCCCGCCTGCTGCCCGACCTTTGGTTACTGAGGTCTTCATGCCCTCGCGTGTCCGGAAGCGGGTTTGCTCGATCATCTCATGGCTGATGACGGCGCGGAAGCCGAGTTCCATGTCGCTGATCGCGCCACCTTTATCCACTGCCCAGAGTTCAACACCGTGATGGCGCAACTGCTTCAGAATGCCGGAGCTGTGCTCCATGTCGCGCGAAATGCGGTCAACTGACATGCAGAGTAGAATGTCGACACCACCGCCCTTGATCCGGCGCAGCACGGCCTGGATGCCGGGCCGTGACTTCAGCTTTGTTCCGGTGATCGCCCGATCCTCGAAAACTTCAATAATGTTCCAACCGCGTACACGCGCAAATTCCCGGCCGAGCGCCACCTGTGTCTCGATGGTTTGCTCATCCTGACGATCGGTCGAGAAGCGGGCATAGAAGAGAACGGTCTTGGTCATGATGGCTCTACACGGTATCAGGGTTGACGAAACCTAGAGGGAAATTTTCCCTTTCCAAGCCGGCGCGCGAAATTTGTTGCGCGCCGGCCTGGATGTAACGAACCGATCAATTGGTTGCCGAGCGGTAGATGCCGGACTCGAAAAGCTCTAGTGTTCCGTAGTGTCGGCGCATGCCGACGGCATCCACCAGAATACCGGCGCTCTGCTTGATCCGCAGCAGGTTGAGGACGAAAGGCGTTTCGAACACGATCCCGAAATACAGATTGTCCGTTGCGTCGCGCCAGGTCGGATCAATCACCTTGTCATCCGCGTCGACGAGCCAGGCGTGTTGCATCGGGATTGGCAGTTCGGCGTCCATTGCATAGCCTTCGGCGTAGCGGACGCTGTTATCGCCTGAAGCCAGCCGTTCGATGACCATCTGCGTGGCGTTATCGAAGCATTGCTTTGCAGGACCGCGAGTGAACCAGGCGGGATTTTTGTCCGCTGGCTCGAAGGTCTTTGCGTGTTGCAGCAAGGCGGTTGCCGGTCCAAAGCCGCGCTCCATCTCGGCGTTCATTTGGATAAACGCAAGGAGGCGTTGGAGATAGGGATCGGCGGCCGCGTCAATTTGGTGGCGGGGGTTCAAGGCGTCAGTCATGATGGTCTCCCTGCGCATTGCGCATCGTTGTTCTTCTGAAATGTCGGAAAAAAACGATGACGGAGCCGTGTGGCCGGCATTTACCGTCGAGAGCTCTCTGACGCAGAATCGTCTCTCCCTCACGCTCACATCCGCTTGGGCGACACTGTCGTGACTGATCAAATAATCAATGCTGCCGAAATGGCAAGGGAAATGGCAGGAGTGTGCGCAGCGATCTCGCGGCTTGGTTAAGAGCGGCGTCTGTTTCGTTAACCATACCGGAGCTCTTTGTTCCGGGTGTGTTCTAACCGGCTTGCCGGAGGCGAATCTCCGGGCTATGTCGACGGTGTCCGCAGAACTCGAATGACTGCAGACACTTAGCGGCCCCCGCCGGTGCTACCAACACCTACGAGGGCCTGACCCGCAACCTTATGTTCGAAGGAATTGGGCTATGTCGACCCATATCTGCTTTGCTTCCAGTGGGGAAGCTTCTCCGTCTACTGATCCTGTTGATGAGCGCCTGTTGCCACAGCGCTGGTTGGCGTCTCGTGTTTTTGGTGGTGCCTTCGCACTGGCAACCGCCTGAGGCCACTCAACTAAACAGCCCTGACTTCGAATAGCTTTGATTGAAGCTTGCTGGCTGCCGGATGCGGAAATCATTTCCGCGTCGGAGGCCGTGCGCCTGAAGTCCGCGGTCTGATTGTCATCGTCAACAGGAGCAATATCATGACGACCATTCTTTCCGGTGCGCCTGGCGCGCCAGCCTATCCGCGTGCCGTCGATCTCGACGCCCTAAAGCTTCGCTTCGACATTCTCATCGGCGAACTGTCTGCGCAGCCGTTCTCGGCGGGTGCACTTTCCAACGCGCTTGCCGGCGGCGTCAATGAAGCCGCCGCAATCCTGCGCGCCATTCCGATCCAAGAGGGACGGCTGCTCGAGCGTGGTATCGGCATCATCGCGGGCCTCAACCCCGATCTTGTGGTACTGACGCAAAATTTGCGGCTGCCGGTCACCAAGACGGCGCTAGAACTCGTCGAAAAAAATGACCCGAAGCACTTTCGGTCGCTGACGCTGGATGCCGATACTGGTGGGCGCAAAACCTATACGCCGGACCTGATCCTCGTGAACAAGACGACGAAACTCGCTCATGTCATCGACGTAAAGCGCAGCCTCGGCTTATACGAACTCTCCCGCATCAATGACCTGAAATCCCGCATGCTGGCGGCGGCACTCGTCGTGCCCGATCTTCTCTATCGGGAGCATCATCGGCTTGTGGCTGAAGAAGTTCGCGTCGTCATTCTGAACGCGGAAAACCAGCGCTCCGACATCGACGGTGGTGTGTGGCCGCTGAGTAATCTCGATCATCTGGTCGAGGTTAGCGGGGCAGGCAAGGCGCTTGGCATGCTGCGTGAACGCTTCCATGCCAGGATCAACGAGAACTGGACACTGGCAAGGCATGCCTTTTCCCCAGGGAGACAACCTGATCGCCGTGGTAGCATAGCCGACATCGCCGACGCTGAGGGAAACGCGGTGCTGGGTGCAAGAGAAGAGCCGGTTACCGAGGCCCACCAGATCGCCGATCGTGGTCAAATCCGCGTCGGCTTTGCCCGCAGTCCAAAGGCCGGCATAGGCTGAGCGGCCCCACCAATCGTCTTTCCACTTTCCGCTCTATCATTCACGCCGGACTATCAAGTTCGGCGACAGGAGACGTCTGCCATGCGCCGACCCACGTCCAATGTCATCCCTTTCCCCAACAATCCTCCAGAACAGGTTCCCTCACACCCCGTGACGACCAGCCGGTCGAAGCGACTTGCAAAGTTGCTGGATGCGACCAGCCAGAACACGACGTCCCGGTCGCAGGTCATTCCTCAGGCCATTGCAATGTGTGCGACAACGCCTGCAGCCTTGCCCGATCCGGCCATCGTCGCGCAGGTCGTGATCGGTTTTGCCCGCCGCAAAGGCATTGCGATGAGTAGCGTTCCCAAAATCTTCCGAGAGCAACTGCTGGCATTGTGTGCCGCTGGCGATCCAACGGCGCTGATGTTGCGTGATTGGCTCGACGGCAATCGCAAGCTACTCGCCATCAAAGGGGTGTCGGAAGCTGGTGAGGCCCATGGAAACGGGGAGGACGCATGATGGAAACCCTCACTGATCGCATCACCCGCTACCTGCTTGGCCGTATCAGGCGGTTGTCCGTCCTCGATCTCTACGAGCGCGCCGCCGTCGTCGGATTGCTTGAGGCCGACTTCATCGTCGAAGGCGATGAGACATCAGGCACGGTCTGGCGTGTCCCGGAGCAATCCTTGCGCCTGCTCGACGCTGAGCCGGTCAAGGCGCGCGCCGAACTCGAGCGGCGTCTGGGCAAAGCGCCATACAGAACGACGACCCTCGACGTGCTTTTGCAGGACCTTCCAGGAGAGCCGCCTCGTGAAAAGGCTCGCTCTGCCCGGAAGGCCACGAGCAAACGGAAGACCTCGACCGCTGCTGCCCGCCTGAAGCCGACCTCGGGCGATGCAATGTCGGTTCCGGAAAAGTCGTCATCGACGTCCAGACAACTCTTGGCGCTCCTTCGCGAGCACATTGCGCCGCCAAGCGTTGCCCATGCTGCGGTGGCTCTGCTGGTTGCCCGTGCCGTTGGTACAAGCGTTCCCGACTTGACGGCGCTGTCAGCCGTTCTTCGGCAGCCAGGAGCCTTTGTGCTCATCAAAGCGCCGGTTGGCCGGTTCGAACGGCGCTTCGGTCTGATGCTCGAGGACGGGTTGATCCTTCCGTACTGGACGAAGCTCGAAGATGTGCATCGCAGCAGCCCGCTCTCGGACGGATATGGTGATCGCCGCCGCGGAAAGACCCGCAAGACGATCAAGACCCTTGCCGGCAGCGATGTGCCGAAGGCCGTCGAACGCTCGCTGAGCCGGTTCCTTGTGGATGTCCTGATTGAGCGTTCAGTACCCGTCGTCCTTGCCGATGAAACGCAGCCCGCGCTTCCGCCATTTGTGTCGATGACCGCCGACATCGTGCTTGAGGCTGGTGGACTCGATCATGAGCTGATTGCCGAGCTTCTGCATATTTGTCTCGGCATTGCGCCAAAGCAGTCGTTGCAACGTATGGAAAAGATGGCGCTTGAACTGGAAGGTTTGTCTATCGACATGCTGGCACTGGCCATTCGTCCAGGCCGCGGTCTCGAATATATCCTGTCGGTCCTCAAGGTTCTCGGTGAGCGGTCACGTTCCTCCAAACAGTCGGATGATGATGGCGATCATGGCTCCGGGAGAGGCCGTGACCGGTCAGGCCGACCGAAGGTCAAGAGCAGGTTTTTGATCGAGGACGGTGATGATGAACCAAAGTCCTTGGATGGGATCGACGTTGTTCGGCCTGTGAAGCCTGCTGAGGCATCAGGGAAGGAAGACAGCGGCAGCGTAGCCGCTGATCCGACCAATTCGGAACACAACCGTCTGCGTCCGCTGCGGGTTGAAACACTCTCGGGCTATGGCGAGGCTCAGGATTGGGCGCTCGATCTCAAGACAGACCTTCAGCTCTGGCGTAACGGTGAGCTGGCCTGGAATGAGATGAGCACGAAGCTGATCCTGTCGGGACCGCCCGGCACCGGCAAGACGACCTATGCCCGCGCGCTCTGCAACAGTTTGCAGGTTCCGCTGCTGGTGACGTCCGTCGCTTCCTGGCTTGAGCCTGGATATCTCGGTGACGTCCTCAAGCGCATGTCCAAAGCGTTCGAACTGGCACGGGAAAATGCGCCCCTCATCCTGTTCGTGGATGAGATCGACAATATCGGCAGCCGATTTGGCGGGAGACGGGAGCAGCATGATGACTACTGGCGGTCGCTGATCAATCGGCTGCTTGAGCTTCTCGATGGCACGACAAAGACCGATGGCGTGATCGTTGTCGCGGCGACAAACCTCCCCGAAAAGATCGATCCGGCATTGTTACGGTCAGGGCGACTGGAAAAACATGTCGCGATCCCTATGCCGGATACCGAGGGGCTGGTCAGCATTCTGGCTCATCACCTCGGGGCCGACCTGGCTGGCGTGTTGGCAACGGCACCGTCGAGCGGCTCCAAAGCCAGTGAAACAATGCGGTATCTTGCCCATAAAGGCGGCGACACCGATGCCCTGAAAAAATCCAATCAAGGAGTATCGCAAGATGTCTGAAGCCAATCAGTTGGTTATACCAAACCAGCATGCTGATCTTCGACGACTGGCATTGCTGGCGTCCGGCAGTACAGGAGCCGACATTGAGCGGCTCGTTCGGGACGTCAGACGAAAAACCAGACGGCAACAGCGGTCCCTGACCTGGGGCGATCTCGAGCATGCCCTGCTGGCCGGCCAGATGAAACTCTCCGACGAGGTGCGCTGGCGTATAGCGGTCCATGAAGTCGGTCATGCAATCGCGTTCTGTGACACCGGGATTGCTGAGGTCATGACCGTCAGCATCGGGATCGGTGGGATGGGGCAGGTGGTCAGCCGGCAGCATCACCATCTCCTTCAAACCCAGGACTGGCTGATGCGGAGTATTGCCTGTATGCTGGCGGGCCGAACGGCAGAGCTTCTGACATTTGGCGATACTGTCGCCGGAGCGGGTGGTTACGACGATAGCGATCTCGCGCGGGCGACCGACCATGCAGTTGCTGCCGAGACCCGTCTCGGGTTCGCCGAGCAGCAGCCACTGCTTTATCGGTCCGTGGCCAGCTCGATCAATGAACTCAGCCTTGATCGGAACCTAGCGGATCGGGTGAATGCTCGCCTGATGACCGCCGAAGCGACAGCGCGAAAACTGCTGGAGAACAGGCGGGACGAACTTATTGCGATTGCCGAACGGCTGAAGGACGTCGGGGTGATGACCGGCGAAGAGGTCAGGGCGCTGCTCAGGACCTCAATCGAGCCTGAAACCTGAGGAAAATGGTCGGAGTGGCTCCGAAACCGCGATTCCGACCGGCGCCACTCCGATTCCGAATTCCCGAATGCCGATTCCAAAATCGTGGAGATCGATACCGATTTACGGAAGCGCGATTCTGGCGCCGGTCCCGACGTCGTTCGGGCGGGGGCGGGTGACCCTTGGTCGGGATGCGTCAACCTGATCCGACAGCAACCGGCTTTACATTGGATGACGTCATCTGCACGTCAGCTCACGTCGAATCAAGGTAGGCATACCCTGTCCGACGTTCCCGGCAATTCGAAACACATCATCTCAATTTACCCTTCCGCGATTCCTGATCCAATTTTGTCGTTGCCAATGTCTCGAATGCCGATTCCGATGCAAACCACGTTTGCGCACGGGCGGTTGATCTCCTGGCCATCCAGCCTCCCCCTCCGAAATGTCAACGCAGCCAGCCGAGCTTGTTCCTTGCATCGCCCACACCGACACTGAGGCTCCACAACAAGGAGACAACGAAATGACCAGGAAATCGAAGAAGCAGCGCAACGCGGAGCAGGCGGTTCGCCAGCAGAGTGTCAGAGACGAGGCCAAGGCCAGACGCCGTCCGTCTCGTGACGATCTCGCGCGAGTGCTACTGTGGCAGATGATCGTGGCGGCGCAACGACGCGAAGATGCACCGCTCGCTCTGGACAAGCTGTCGGAAGCCATCGTCGTTGACCTGGAGCGCCAGGGCTTCGATGTCCGAGAGAGTGAGGACGTCTTCGAAGGACTGGCCGATCGGTACTCGGATGGACTGTTTCCGTTCCGGCCCAAATGGCATCTCAAGTCTCGACCTATGGTCCGTCAACCATGATGTTGATGGCGGTGTAATAGAGAAGTAGGCTCTCATTTCTGCTGAAGGCTGACAGTATTACACCGCAAACGGCGATTCATAGATTCCCAGTGTCTTCCCCCCATTACTCCTGATAACGGGGTTTGCAGAGGAATCGAAAATACTGAGATCAAGCGGACCACCACAAATTCCATTGAGGTTGCGCTTATATTCACGAACACGTTTAAGTTATCGAAAGCCATTTGTATAATGTTCGGCTAAGAACAGCGTTGTGTGAATCAACTGAGAATCGCTTGTTCATGATAGACAAGATAGAGGGTTAGACTTGAACTACACCGAAACCATCAGTGACCCTCACGACAACTTGTTGCCCGGAACATTTGTCCGCATACGTTCGAAGAACTGGGTCGTCGAACAGAGTGGCAGACTTGGAACAATACCATTCCTTGATCTCATCTCAGTTGAGGATGATGCGCAGGGTGAAGCTCTTCGCGTAACGCTTAGCTCAGAGGTTGACCGGCAGATTATTGATCCGAATGATTGGTCGACCTTGTTTCAGACCAAGTTTGAGGGCCCCGAGCGCCTTGGTGCGTTTTTGAGAGCGACCGAGTGGCGGACTGCATCTGCGGCTGATCGCAAGCTGTTTCAGGCTCCATTTAGAGCTGGTATTCGCCTCGACGCCTACCAGCTTTTGCCCTTGGCTAAAGCCCTGGACTTGCCTCGCGTAAATCTCCTTATTGCAGACGATGTTGGTCTCGGCAAAACGGTGGAGGCAGGCCTCATCGTCCGCGAACTTCTTCTGCGGCGTCGAGTTGAGATCGTGGTCGTTGCTGCTCCTGCGTCGATGCTGCTCCAGTGGCAAGATGAGCTCTCACAGAAGTTCGGTCTCGATTTTACGATTGTTGATCGGGAGTATTTGTTAGAGACACGCCGCACCCGTGGCTTTTCAGCGAATCCCTGGAGCGTTGGCTCACGGTTTTTGGTCTCTCATAGCGTCCTGTCCGACGAGACGTACATGTCGGGACTGCGGGACCTACTAGGTGAATTCAAAGCACGATCCTTGCTAATCCTTGATGAGGCTCATCATGCTGCACCCTCGTCAGGAACGGTATGGGCTACCGAAAGTCAGATGACGCGCGCGGTACGGCAGATCGCAGGCCGTTTCGAGCACCGGCTTTTCCTATCAGCGACGCCCCACAATGGGCACTCGAATTCCTTCGCTACGCTTCTGGAGATTCTCGATCCGCAGCGATTTACTCGCGGTATCAACGTTGATGCGAAGGAACTTGAGCCAGTGATGGTGCGGCGGCTGAAAGAAGACCTGCGGTTATTGGGGCAGCCGTTCCCGGAACGTATCGTTAAGCCGATCAAAATCGAGAACCTACCGAACAACGCGCCGGAACTGACGCTTGCGGCTATGCTGGACGAGTATCGTTCTTCGTCCACCGGTGGGACGCGAGCGCGCTTTCTATTCGCCAATCTGCAGCAGCGTCTATTCTCGTCCATTGCGGCGTTCGACCGAACGCTCAGAACACATCGGAAAACACTGAACCGGAAGCGAGACGAGGCTGCCTTGGGCGGAGATGAGGCTCTCGAACTTGTCGAAGACAATGATCTCATTGATGTAGCAACCGTCGACGCACGCGGCGAACTTGGTGATCTCGATGCCGCAATCGCTCATGTAGAACGAATGTTGGCAATTTCCGGTGCAGCCAAAGATGGCCCCGACGGTCGGATAGAAGCGATTCTGGACTGGATCGAGTCCGAGATGCTGGACGGTGATAGCCAGTGGCGTGACCGTCGTCTCATCTTGTTCACGGAATGGGATGATACGCGTCGTTGGCTTGTCGAGCGACTCAAAGAAGGCCTGCTAAAGCGTAGAAAAAACAAGATCGAGCTCGATGGGCGTATTCTTGTCTTCACCGGTCAGACAAGTTTGGAAGAGCGTGACTGTATTAAGATCGCATTCAACGCTCCTTTCGTTCAAGAACCGGTACGTATCCTCGTGTGCACCGATGCCGCACGTGAAGGCTTGAACCTACAGGCGCGATGCCATGACCTTGTACACTTCGACCTGCCCTGGAACCCGTCGCGCCTGGAACAGCGCAATGGGCGAATTGACCGAAAACTTCAGCCCTCGAAGACGGTGAATTGCAGCTACTTCTTCTATACCCAGCGAGAGGAAGACCGTGTTCTCGATGCGCTTGTCCGAAAGACCGAGACGATCCGCAAGGAGCTTGGCGCGTCGGGTGAGGTTCTTCGCCAGACAATTGAAAAGCGTTTGTCCCGAGATGGTATACGCCGCGGCGAGACCCAGCGCATTTCCGACGAGATAGCTTCTGAGAATACCTCGAAGGTCTCCACGGCGGAAAAGGAGCTTGGCGACGAACAGGAAAAGCGTCTTGCTCGCCTGAAGGACGAGCAAGACCGGCTCCAGCGCTTGCTTGAGCAGGCCCGTAAGCGGGTAGGCGTCGAAGGGGCAGATATTCGCCAAGTGGTGGAAATTGCTCTTAAAGACGATGATGCGGTCCTCTCCGCAGGAGAATTCAGCGTTCCGGAGGCCGTGGCGCTTGATCCTCAGCATCCTGCATTTGCCAAGGACCGCAGTTGGGCAACTCTGTTCGACGAGCTAAGGCCAGGTCGACCGGGAAAACCGTATGAGCGAGAACGTTGGCGGCAGAGAACACCTGTGCGTGGCCTCGTTTTCGAACCTCCCTATGTGAAGGAGGGGCAGCCTGAGCCGCAAGACGTGGTGCAGCTCCACTTGGAGCATCGCTTGGTCAAACGCCTGATCTCTAGGTTCTCTTCGCAAGGATTTCGGTCCAACATTGGCAGGGTGACAGCCATCATCGGTCCCGGTGCTCAGCCCCGTGTCGTTTTGGTAGGCCGCCTATCGCTTTTTGGGCCGGGGGCGCGTCGGCTGCATGAAGAAATCATTCCGATCACCGCGGCGTGGCGTGATGTTCGTCGCAATGAAGCACCGCTGTCCCCGTTTGCCGAAGCTGGAGAGACGACAACGATCACTCAATTGGATGATGCTCTACGAACCGGGCATACACCGATCCAGAGCGTGATCGATCGTCTCGAAAAGACCGTCGAGTTGGATATCCGTGATCTTCGTTCACACCTCGAAGCCCGCGCGGAGGTTTCCGAGAAAACCGCGCTCGCTGAGTTGGCGGAAAACGGTCGGCGTGAGGCTGAAGCCATGACCGATCTGCTTAATCGTCAGATTCAGAAGGTTCGTGAAGCCATGCGGGAGAAAAAGGCTCCGGACCAGTTCGCCTTCGATTTCTCCACCGAGGAGCAGAAGCAACAGTCAGAGAAGGAAATGAGGCAGTTTGAAGCCGATCGCCGCTCCTGGGATGAAAAGTTGGTCCGTCTGCAGCATGACCTCGATAACGAACCCCAGAAGGTAAAGGACGGTTATGAGGTGAAGGCGCGTCAGCTCGAGCCGCTCGGTATCGTTTATCTCTGGCCTGCCACGAATTGAGTTAAGCCATGAATTATTATGCTCGTTCAGACGAAACCACCGAATGGCTAAACTACCTGCAGCCAGAGGGCCTGGTTGTCGGACCCAATGTCCTCCGGAACTTGGGACTTACACCCATCCGCCAGACGCCGCTCGATACCGACGCGGTGGCCGAGGTGTTGGAGCTTCCGTCGGATGCCAAGCGGGAGGACGACAGGTTCTTTATTCTCCGGGACCCATGGCGCTTCCTCGAAGAGGTCCTCAATTGGCCTGAAAAGTTCGTTGCCGGCAGTCCATCGGGTGCCGCCGTCTCAGCCGATCTCACACGGATCGTTCCCGAGCATGAGACTTTATTGACGCCTGACATGGCTGTGTTGTGGAACGGCGTGGCAGAGGAGGGCGTCCCGGCACAGATGCTGGTGTCGATCCATCCGGGTCTGGACCCTGACGGTCGCGGTCAGTTCGGTGACAGCGAATGGGAGGCGAGCCCGCACCAGCGGTTGGAGCGGCTGCTTCGCGAGACCGGTGTCGGTTCCGGTATACTGATCGCCCGTAACACCCTTCGTCTCATCTATGCGCCCCGTGGTGAGACCGCCGGCTGGATCACTTGGCCGCTCGCGGCTCTGGGACGGGTTGAAGGTCGCCCCATGCTGGCCGGCCTCAAGCTCTGCCTTGGGCGAAATGCATTTTTCACCGGTGCACCTGAGAAGCGGCTTCGCCCAATCCTCAGGCAGTCCCGTGAGGCCCAGAACGAGGTTTCGGAAAAGCTCTCCGGACAGGTCCTCGGCGCATTGCACGAGCTGTTGCGTGGTATACACCAATCTGATCCCGAACGTATCGAGGCGCTTGCCGAAGATGAGTCGCATCATCTCTATGAAGGCTTGCTCACCTGTTTGATGAGGCTCGTCTTCTTGCTCTACGCGGAAGATCGCGACCTCTTGCCGTCGTCGTCCGATCCGCAATTGAAGACGCTGTGGGAGGGGGCCTATTCGGTCAAGACACTTTACGCCAAGCTCCTGACAGATGAAGCGCTCAATCCGGATACAATGGACGAGCGCCGTGGCGGCTGGGGCCAACTTCTCGCCGTGTTCCGTATCATCCATGAGGGGTATGGCGATTGGGTCGCTCGCCGAGGCGGCAAGCTGTTTGATCCTGAAGTTTTTCCGTTCCTCGAAGGACGGGGCAGGGGCAGCGCCACGGACGACGCCAAGGTTCTGCCGATCTCGGACGGCTGCATTCTGCGCATTCTGCATGGGCTAATGACGGTGGAAGCCCGCAGCCTTTCGGGTGAGAAAATCCGCGAACGGTTGTCCTATCGCGCGCTCGACGTGGAAAGCATTGGCTCGGTCTATGAGACGGTGATGGGCTTTACCGCCTTGCGGGCCGAGGAGCAAATGATCGCGCTGCGCGACGAGAAGAAGCTGCCGACCTTCATCGGGCTCGACACACTTCTCGCGCAGAAGCCGAACGAGCGCCAAAAGTGGCTGAAGGACAACGCCATCAAGCTGTCGACCAAGCAAACGAAGGGCGTGAAGGAGGCCGCCGATGTCCCGGCTCTGCTCGATGCCTTCGGCGGCCTGATCGACCTGCGTGCCACGCCCGATGGGTCCGCCATCAATCCGGGCACGCCCTATCTGCAGCCGACCGAGGAGCGTCGTCGCTCAGGCTCGCACTATACACCGCGTTCGCTGACGGAACCGATCGTTCGTCATGCACTGGAGCCGGCCTTCGAACGGATCGGCCCCCAAGCTTCGCCTGAGGCTGTGCTGTCGCTGAGGGTCTGCGATCCTGCTTGTGGCTCCGGCGCATTCCTGGTCGAAGCCTGCCGCCAGCTCGGCGCGCGGCTGGAGCAGGCCTGGAATATGTATGGCGCGGAAAAGCCAACCATTCCGCCGGATGAGGATGAGGCGCTGCATGCCCGGCGTCTGGTGGCCCAGAAATGCCTCTACGGTGTCGACCGAAACCCAATGGCGGTGGACTTGGCGCGACTATCGCTTTGGCTCGCGACGCTCGCGCGGGATCATGAATTCACCTTCCTCGATCATGCGCTGAAGGCGGGCGATAGCCTAGTTGGGTTGACGCAACGGGAAATCGAGGCCGCCAATTGGGATGCTTCAAAAGTCGGACTGCCGCTGTTCCGAAGCATGATCAAGGATGCGGTCGATAAGGCACTGGAGGGGCGTGAAGCGATCCGCAATGCTGCCGATGATGTGCTCACGGAAGCGCAGGCCGCGCGTTTCAGCCGCGTGCAGGATGCCAGCCAGCCAGCGCGTATCGTCGGCGATGCCGTCATCGCTGCCTTCTTTTCGGCTGATAAGGCGAAAGCGCGCGAGATGGAGCGGGCGAAGGTTGAAAGCTGGATCGGTGGGCATCTTCAGCCGCGCTGGGACCTGCTGGAGGCGAAGGCAAACGCCTTTCGGGTAGAACAGGGCTGGCGACCGTTTCATTGGGAGATTGAGTTTCCGGAAGTGTTTGCGCGGGATAATCCCGGATTTAACGCGATTATCGGAAATCCACCTTTTGCCGGGAAGAATACGATCTCCGCCGCGTCAGGGGCGCGGTATCTGCCGTGGCTTCAGCAATTGCACGAAGGGGCTCACGGTAATGCCGATCTTGTCGCGCATTTCTTCCGGCGCGCCTTTAATTTGCTCCGCGAGGGCGGCTCATTTGGGCTCATCGCCACCAATACCATCGGTCAGGGCGACACGCGCGTTAGCGGGCTGGCGAAAATCTTGAGCCAGGGCGGCAACATCTTTCGCGCGATCAAGCGCTATCAATGGCCCAACGAGGGTGCGGCCGTGATCGTCTCGATCGTGCATGTCGGAAAAAGTGGCAAGGCCCGCGCTTCTATGCTCGACGGTCGCCAAATAGACCGCATTTCCGCATACTTGGTAAGTGGTGGATTTGATGACACCCCATCGCGTTTAGTGACTAATGCTAAGAGAGCTTTTATTGGTTCCTACTTACTGGGCATGGGATTTACTTTCGATGACGCTGCCGCTGGCAAAGGCGAAGCGGAAACGACGTCTGAAATGGAGCGTTTGATCGAAAAAGACCCCCGTAACAGCAAACGGATAAAGCCATACCTTGGGGGTGAGGAGGTGAACAATTCGCCCACTCACGCGCATCAGCGCTATGCGATTGACTTCGAAGACTTTCCGCTTCGACGTGATCCATCGGCTGTTTATCCTTGGCGGCAACTGGCTGATGAGACCCAAAAGGCCAAACTACGTTCCGGTGTCGTTTCCGCAGATTATCCCGGTCCGGTCGCTGGAGATTGGCCCAATTTGCTCGAAATCATCGAGCGGCGAGTCAAGCCAAAAAGAGATCGCGATAACCGAGAAAGTTACAAACGGTACTGGTGGAGGTTTGCTGAACGCAGGGCTGGGCTAGCTGATTCATTGAGCTCAACGGACAGAATTCTTGTGTTGTCTCGTATATCTCCTCAGCTAGGTATCGGAGTTACACAAAGTGCGCTTGTGCCAGCGGAAAGTCTGGTAGTTTTCGCTTATCCCAACCTCTCTCCGTTGGCGGTCCTCCAGTCACGCGTCCATGAAATCTGGGCCCGCTTCTTCTCATCATCCATGAAAGATGACCTGCGCTATGCGCCGTCCGACTGCTTCGAGACCTTCCCTTTTCCGGAGGGCTATGAGACCGACGAAACGCTTGAGCAGGTTGGGCAGACCTACCACGATCATCGTGCCGCACTGATGATCGACGCCAATGAAGGCATGACCAAAACCTATAACCGCTTCCACAATGATGAAGAAGGAAGCACGCCCATCCAGCGCCTGCGTAGGCTTCACAACGACATGGATCGTGCAGTATTGCGCGCCTATGGCTGGCATGATCTTGCGGATGAGCTGCGTCCCGAATTTCTCACCGAGGAGACGGAAGACGACCACACCTATCAGGGCCGCTACTTCTGGAACGCCGAGGGCCGTGATCGCGTGCTGTCCCGTCTGCTGGCGCTCAATGCCGAGCGGCATGCCGAAGAGGTCAGGATGGGCATCGCACCGAAAGTCTCTGCACGGAGCGATGAGGGCAACGAGGAACCGGAGGGACTGGACTGATGGAAATCACCGATGATCACATGGAATATGCTGTGGTTCAGCGGCTCCAAGAGATGCTGCACGACCGCAATCCGCGTTTTCGCGTGACATCCGCCTATGCCTACTTCGCGGCAATCCTTTGTTGGTCATCACAAAGAATGCGCACCAATACTGTTCAGGATAATTCCGCTGCCGCTGTCGCGGCCAACGGCGTCTGGCAGAAATTAAGTGAAGAGAACGTCTCAGATAGGCCATGGGAAGTCGTCATAGTCGAGGAGGAGGATGTTCAGATGCCACGAGCGGCTGTTGCCGCCACGGCAAGCCGGTCCTTCCGTGGCCGAACCGCTCAACAACTCATCAAAAACTTGCGAGACTCAGTAGCGCACGGCGATGCTCGGAACGTTGTGCCCTATAACTCAAACGGCCTCCTACGTGGATTCAAATTCAAGTGTAGCGACAGAGACAGAGCTGGGAATGTGGTTTGGCAGGGAACAATCATCCTTGGCGGTGATGACATGGTCAGGATCGCCGACCAAATCGGAAACCGCTTTTGCTCGGCTTTGGAAAGGGTGAGCAGGAGCCAACATCTGAAGCGAGATGTCGAGGAAATCGGTGAAGCGGCCTGAAGGTCTTTTTTGTGTTTCAGATTTGAGGACAAACATTGCATGATTGAAGCAGGAGCAATCGAACGTATTGATTCCCTTCAAAACGCGTTGAAGAGCCGCTATCCGGACGATGTTCGCAAAGCAATTGAAAGAAACACTATTCTATCCGATCCCGCCTTTTCCCTTTGGTCGGAAGGAAAATACTCCTGCTTTTACGCGCCATTTGATTGGATCAACGAGCAAGCCGACATCGTATTGATTGGCATCACCCCTGGCAAACAGCAGGCGGAAGCGGCGCTCATAGAATTGCAGAGGCAATTGAAGAAGGGAGTTTCAGCGGAAGAGGCCGCTCGTTCGGCGAAACTTGAAGCTTCTTTCAAAGGAACCATGCGCACTATCGCCTCTCAACTCATGGACCACTTTGGATTTCAAAAGGTGTTTGGCGTGGCGTCCTGCGGCGAGCTGTTCACCAGAAGTATCCACAGGGCCCACTTCACCTCCGTCTTGCGCTACCCGGTTCTTGAGACAGGAAAACAAGGATGGAAGGATTTCAACGGTGATGAGAAAATTATGTCTCGTTCCCCGCTGAGGAAAATGATCGATGACATCTTTGTGCCGGAAATAAAGCGGTTTCCGAAAGCTTGGCTGGTTCCGTTCGGCCCCACCCCGGCCGTTGTTCTCGAAGCGCTGGGAGAGCGCGGCATTATTGATATTGGCCGTGTGCTTCCCGGATTGAACCATCCGGCAGGCACTCAGTGGAACCGCCATAACTGTCAGCTCGATCTCGTTGACCATAGGGAGTGCGCTCCCAATGTTGGTTGCAGTACCATTCAGGAGCGAAGCAAGCAGTTGCGCGAAAAAATCGCCTCATTGGTTTGAATGTATTTCCAAACCGCAGTGCCGTTTTCGCAAGAAATTCTTGCAAATTTAATTTTGCAAGAATATATGGGGCGAAGGAGAACCCCAATGACCATGACCATCGGCGCACGCATCAAATCATTGCGAGAACAGCGAAGGCTGTCTCAGGAAGACCTAGCTGAGCAATTCGGATTCAAGGATCGCCAAACCCTGTCGGCCATAGAAACCGGCGACCGAAAGGTCGCGGCGGACGAACTGCTGCGCGCCACCCAAATCTTCGGCGTATCCGTCGACTATTTCACCGATCCATTCATGCTCGCCGGAGAAGGCCGCTTTTCCTGGCGGCAGACCGGGGTCGATGGCGACCGACTCCGTGGCTATGAGGAGTCTGCCGGGCGTCTGATTGCAGCCTTCCGCACACTAGCGAGCCAGACAGGCCGCAAGCCTCCGCTTATCCGGTCAGCATTGAGTCTATCGAAGCAGTCAAGCTTTGACGATGCGAGTGCCGCCGGCGAACGCTTCGCCGCCGAATTTGATCTCGGAGAGGTGCCGGCTCGCAGGCTGGCCGATGTCATGGCCGAAAAGCTCGGTATCCTTGTCCTGATGGTCGATCCGATCGATGGAGTTTCGGGAGCGGCTTGCCGGCTGCCCGAGCTGGATGTCGTGCTCATCAATCGCAACGAGATCGCTGGCCGCCGCCATTTCGATCTTGCGCATGAGCTCTTTCACATCCTGACATGGGAGAAAATGCCGCCCGAGCATATCGAAGAGGCCATGCCAAAAAAGCGAAACCGCGTCGAGCAGTTGGCAGACAATTTCGCGTCTGCGCTTCTGATGCCCGCAGGCGTGCTTGATCGGTTTGGCGACTGGGGTGATCTGACAGATGAGAGTTTGGTCGATCGCCTCAACGAGGTGGCAGACGAGTTGCTGGTGACATCGCAGGCATTGCGCTGGAGGCTCTTCGGCATGAAGCGTTTGAGCCGAGAGCAGAGCGATGCGATTTCTGGCGATGACCTGAGAAACAACGGTAGGGCGAAACCGGGAAAGCCGGAAACACCGCCGCTCTTCTCAAGGCCGTTCGTCCAGATTGTGGCTGCCGCACTGGATGAGGGGCAAACATCGATGCGCCGAATTGCTTCGATACTCGGTCTTGCCATCGACGATTTTGCCGATCTCTTTGCAGCCCATGGCGTCGAAGCGCCATACGAGTTGTGAGGCTGCATGGCTCGACATCATGGTCCCGTTCTCGTTGACACCAACGTCATCATCGAGTGCTGGCGCGTCTCCGGATGGAGAGCGCTTTGTGGAGGCTATGCGGTCGAGACGGTCGGCGACTGCTTTGTCGAGACGCAGACCGGTTTCCAGAAGCGTCGACCCGAACAACAGATTGACAGCGACGTGCTGGTCAAGACTCTCAAGGCCGTCCACGCCGTTAAGGATATCGACCACGCCGAGGCGGTGACCAGAGACCCGTCTATCGCGTACCTAGACCCTGGCGAACGAGCTCTCTGGGCGCATGCGATCGGTAGGAAAGACGCCTGGGTACTGTGTGGTCCGGACAAAGCCAGCCTCCGGATTGGCATTCGCCTTGGTCTACGCGAGCGTCTGGTGTCGCTGGAGCGGCTGCTCGGTGATGTTGGCTTCAAACCCAAGCTCGACCTCAAGACGCCCTATACGCAAAAATGGCTTGAGCAGGCATTGGCACAGCTTGCACAGTTGGAGGGGAAATAATGTCGAACAATGCATCCATGCCTTCATTGCAAGACGCGCTGAGCATCCTTCCCAAGCCGACATCCCCGGTTGAGGTTCGTGAGCGCCTGATGAACCTGTTGCGCCGTGATTTGGTCGGCGCTCACCCAGACCTTGATCCCGATCTTGATCGAGAAATTATTTCGGGCACAAGCCCTTCCACCTGGTACCTAACCGGCTTTCTCGCTCCTCGTCGCAAAGACAGCCGAGAGCGACGCGCTGACAAGATTTTCGGCAATGGTGCTGCAGATGACGAAAAGGCGGAAGCACAGCTTGATGCGCTACGCTCGGCGGAAGGCATGGAGGAGGGCGCACCCGGCCCAGGCAATGCCGTTGATGATGGCGCGAGCGAGCGCCCACCTATGCGATCTTTCGTTCCCTCATCACTTGGGTTAACAGTGCTGTTGCCCCGTTCGGCGAAGATGTTCCAAGCCCGTGTCACCTGGGGAGACTACGTTACCGAACCGCCGCTCGACAAAACCGTATTCCTGCCCGAGGAAAGAGAGAAAGCCGTCCAGGCTGGTGAGCAGCCTAAGGAACCGCTAAAGAGCTCATTGGATTGGCGCAGGGTACCTCGAGAGGAGCTCTTAACCATCGACCTTTCGGCATTGCAGGAGGGCTTTCCTCAGCGCATCGTAGTACGAGAGAGCGCGGCACCGCAGGTGCCGGGAGGCGGGTTGGAACTGGTGGTCACTGTTCGACCGGCTCAGACCTCAGGGGTCGATGGTGTCCGGGACGATGTTCTAGCCGTATCTGTTTTTCTGGTAAACGCCCGCCCGGAAACCTATCGCCGTTTTGGCGACATCGCCTTCTGCTTCCAGGCTCGCCTTGAGCTGCATACCATCGATGGTTTCGCCCCGCGCGACGACCGCGCATCCTATGATGCAAGCGACTTCGATGAGCGCCTTGCCGATCTCCATTACAGCGATGTCTGCTCATTCGCTGTAGGTCATAACACCTCTGCGGACTGGTGTGCGCCTGATGAGCGTGGTCGGATCGTCACCGTATTTACCAATCCGATTCCGATCCAAGAGGTGGAAAAACTCGGTGCCGACATTCCCGTCCCCGGTGTGGAGCGGAGTATGGAAAAGCTGGAGGAGGCTGCAGCTGATGTTACCAGTCTGAAGGCCGCGCTCTCCGCCTTGCCGGTCGAATATGCCAAATGGGCAGTTGAGCAGGACGGTCTGATCGGCCATGTCTCGGGCGTGCGTCGCCAGGACGTCGCACGCGACTGCTTGGTAAAAATCCAAGAGGCTTGCCGCCGTATTGAAGGTGGCATCGACCGGCTGGTGAATGACCCGACGAGCCTCAACGCCTTCCGTATCATGAACAAGGTCATGGCGCGATCGAACCGTCAGAGGTCGGCAGCCGACAACAAAAAGTCGCTGTCCGAGCAGCGCGCGCCGACCTGGCGCTTGTTCCAGCTCGCCTTTATCCTTCTCAACCTCGATGGCTTGGCTGATCTGGGCCATGAGGATCGGCCGATTGTTGATCTACTCTTCTTCCCTACTGGTGGCGGAAAGACCGAGGCGTATCTTGGTCTAGCTGCCTTCGCTATCGCACGTCGTCGTCTGGCCAATCCCGGTTTGGAGGGGGCGGGACTTTCAGTCGTGATGCGCTATACGTTGCGACTTCTGACGCTTGACCAATTGCAGCGAGCAGCCGGTCTTGTATGCGCCCTTGAGTTGGAGAGAAAAGCTGATCCGGAACTCGGCAGCTGGCCTATCGAGATAGGCCTTTGGGTGGGCGGTGGCGCGACTCCCAACGCGCTTGGCGATGCGAAGAACAAGAACCCAAGCACGGCCGTTTCTTGGTTGGCTGAGCACCGCAGCCGAAATGGACCTGCGCCGGCCCCGATGAAGAACTGCCCCTGGTGTGGTGAACGCTTCGACAAGAACAGTTTCCAGATACATCCAAACCTTACCAAGCCAGAACGTCTGGATATCCGTTGCGATAATCCAGATTGTGAGTTCTCGGGTGCAGACCGCCTCCCGATCGTGGTCGTCGATGACGAGATTTATCGTCGTCTACCGGCCTTTATGATCGCCACAGTGGATAAGTTCGCCAGCGTTCCCTGGGAGGGGCGCTCCGGAGCATTCTTCGCTCACGTCGCCCGCTCGGATTACTCCGGGTTCTACGGTGCAGGTGAAAACGACGGCACCCGCATGTCACGGGAACTCAGGCCAATTGATTTGATAATCCAGGACGAACTGCACTTGATCTCCGGGCCACTCGGTACCATCGCCGGCCTCTATGAGACGGCATTCGATCTGCTCGCCTCGCGCCAGATTAATGGCGAGCGTCGTGGCCCAAAGATTGTGGCATCTACAGCGACGGTTCGTCGAGCGGAGACGCAGATCAAAAACCTGTTCGGTCGCTCGAAGACGGCAATCTTCCCGCCACCAGGTATCAGCCGCCACGACTCCTTCTTTGCAAAAGTCGACCGGGAAACCCCATCGCGTATCTATGCTGGTATCGCATCACCAGGGCGCGGACCAAAACTGGTCTATTTGCGTGCGTTGCAGACCATTCTTTCGGGTGCCGCGGCGGTTTCATCCGGCAAGGACAATGATCCTGCGGACCCCTATCTGACGGCGCTTTGCTACTTCAACGCTCTCCGGGAGCTCGGGGGCGCACGACGCATCGTCGAAGATGAGGTACGCGCGCACCTCACTAGCTATGGTACTAGTCGAGTACGCAAACAGCCGAGCGGTCAGCCTTTCGCAGACCGGGCTTTGCGGGAAGTACAGGAACTAACATCGCGTTATAGCACTGATCAGGTGTCTGAGGCGCGCACTAGACTTGGTTATCCGGTCCTCGACAAAAATGCAGTCGATGTCGCACTAGCAACCAATATGATCTCTGTCGGTCTCGATATCGGCCGCCTTGGTTTGATGGTTGTGCAGGGGCAACCCAAGACCGCCGCTGAGTATATTCAGGCGACATCCCGCGTCGGCCGCGAGACCTCTAAACCCGGTCTTGTTATCACTCTCCTTAACATCCATAAGCCTCGAGATCGGACCCATTACGAACAGTTCCGCGCGTTCCACATGAGCTTCTATCGTGCTGTAGAAGCAACCAGCGTCACGCCGTTCTCTCCGCGAGCTCTCGACCGGGCTCTTGCCGCAACACTGGTGGCCGGTGCACGCCACGTGGAGCCTGACCTAAGTAGGAACGATTTCGTTGACCGATTGAAGGACAACCCAGCTGCCTACGCCGAGGTCCGCAAGATCGTTCAAGAAAAGATGGTAGTAGCAGAGCTTGAGCAAGAATTGGTCGACAGGTGCCTCGCGCGGCTTGATGACCTGCGGGATGCGTGGATAGCGATTGCGGACAGGCAGACTGAGAACGGAGATCGATTTGTTTACGCCAAAGCGGAGCCAGTACAGCGTCTACTTCAGGATACCTTGGGCTTACGCGGAAATAATTTCTTCGTTGCGGCTCGCTCCATGCGCGATACCGAACCGGTCGCATTGCTGAAGATCAGAAGACCTGACGGGCGCGTGTTCGAGTAGCGAGGAAGACCATGGCAGATATCACACAAAGTTTTAGCCAGTTGCTTCTGACCTATGGGCCGGGAGCCATGCTCGACCTTCCCGATCAAGCCGTGATTGTATCCGGGTTGCAGGGGTGGCGCTATGGTCCAAACATGAAGACGGTGGCCGAGGATCGCCTTATTGCCCTTCTTCGTGATCAGTTGGGTGACAAGCTGAGCCCGACATTTTCGGGTCTTCGCCAGCCGCCGGAACAGGACGAGGAGCGCCGTGATGACCGCGCGCCCGGCGTCGAAGTCCTGCTCTTTCCGAGCTGGTTTACCGTAGACGAGGATGGCAATTCCTCTGATGGCGATATGGCGTCGACCAACATGGAGAAGCGCCGACGGTTGGTTGAGTTTGACCATCTAACTGTGACCAAGGGTGGGAAGCTTTCCTACAAGAACGATCGTGGAAAGCGACGCGAGGTGAATCCCATCCGCTTCGTCGCCGCCTGCACGAAAGGACATCTTCAGGACATTGGCTGGAGATATTTGGTTCACCGCAATGGCGATCAAGCTTGTCGAAAACCGATGTACTGGGTTGAGCGTGGCGTTAGTTCTGATCCGTCGGATATCTCTGTCCGCTGTACCTGCGGTTCTATGCTAACCATGGCGGACCTCTACAAGCCTAAGTTCCTTGGCACATGTCGAGCCGAAAGTCCGTGGCTCCAGCCACAGAGGCTGCATGACGAAGAATGCGGCATTGATCTGCGCCTACTGCCAAGGTCTGCTACCAACACCTATTTCGCTCAGACTGTCACGGTCATTTCACTAACCAATTCGGACAGCCGAGTTCGACAGACGGTTCAGGAACATCGACCGACCATCGACTCAATTCGAGCGTTGCCAAACTTCATCGATGTTCTTCGCAGTTTGCCGCACACTAAGGAGGCATTTTCAGAGTTTTCAGACGCAGACATTTTGAGGGCGCTTGATGAGGAAGCCGGGGACGCTTCTGCGTCTACAAATCCTCGCATTGCCGAGTTCGACATTCTGGCGTCCGGCGCTCGATTTATTGGACACGACGGTCCGTCGTCGCACCTCTTCGCCGAAACCATGCCCATTGCCGAATTAGAGCTGGATCAGTCTTGGCGGGATTTTTTGGCGGGGGTCGTCAAGGTTCATCGGCTTCGAGAAGTAACCTGCCTATATGGATTCACCCGTCTTGAGCCGCCTCCAACGGCTGCGGAGAGCGAGTTGGATGAAATCCAACTTGCCGTTGACGGAGCTGACCTTGCTCGGAACGTCGAATGGCTTCCCGCGATAGAGCAGTTTGGCGAAGGCATCTTTCTCCACGTGAACCCGGAGTTCCTGAGGCGCTGGCGCGGACTGCCTGCCGTGGGTGATCGGACATTGGTCTTGAAGGAGGGGGAAAGGCTTGACGCCGAGCGGTTTGGCCGCCCACCTTCGCATTTAGGAATAGCCTACTGGGCTCTCCACTCGCTTTCTCACGCACTGATGTCCGAGCTTTCATTGGAATGTGGCTACCCGCTGTCATCTTTAAAAGAGCGTGTCTATTCGAGTGGAGCCGGGCAAGCCGATCGGTACGGGTTGCTGATCTACACGTCTACGGCCGGTGGCCAAGGAACTCTTGGCGGGCTCAGCGGTATGGCGCACCGTGTTGGCGAGTTGCTAACCCGTGCGATGAAGCGACTGCAGTTATGTTCGAACGACCCAATCTGCGCTGAGCACTCTCCCGATGGAGACCATGACGACCGACATCTTCATGGTGCTGCATGCCACGCGTGTTTGCTCATACCGGAGACATCGTGCGAAGCCCGTAATACGCGGCTCGATCGTGGACTGCTTGTCCCGACCGTTGTTGGCTCGCGTTACGCGTGCGTTGGAATTCCTTGAGACGAGCAAGCGAGGAATACCGTGGTAGATGCGCTGAATGTACCTGAATGGACTTACTATGCTGAGAAGGGCGGGTTAGACCCGCTCGGCATGCAAAACAGCAGTGTAGCACTCTATCAACGTCTTATTCCTGGCGTGGGCAACGTGACCCTACGAATGCGCTACTATGGTTTCTATCCGTGGCTGCTGCGCCACTATCTGCAAACGAATGGCAGCACCGATCCAGAGGTATGGCGTGTATTCCTGCGTCGCGCGGAAGCTCTATACGCCCTGATCGCGAATCAGGCTGGCGGCGAGTTCGGCGTTGCGGGGACGTTTTGGGCCATGCGCGCGGTGACTACCGCGAAGACGGGAGGCGGGTCAATTCCGATCGACTTCGCTGCGGCCGCTGCGCCGGGATCGGATGACCACTATTTCGCTCAGAGCTGGGGCGTTTTTGGGTTGGCCTATCAAAGCCAGCTCTATGAGATCGGCGTTCTATCGCGTGGCGAGGGCCACGGCATCCCCCTTCCCAGCGAGGAGTCGGGTATGGCACTTGCCGAAGGCTTTGAATCTGCCATGGCGGAAGCGGCCCAACTTTTCAAAGATGTTCATGCACGCGGGTTTGTGACGCTTGCAGAGTTGGATGCATTGAATCCGTTTGCGCCGTCGAAGATTGCCTTTTGTAGCGCGGAGCGGGATGTCTATCAGCGCGTAATGTTTGGAAAATCTGCTGATGATGCGCCAGGGTCATTTCGGACGCAAACCCTAGTCCTCGTACTCAGGGTTGCGGAGATACTTGGCAGCCCTCCTGATCCCGAGGAACTCCGTTGGGCGCTTTATGCCGGGCAGACCCAAAACGGTGAGCGTCTCGAACTCGCCAATACGGCTTTGATAGCGCACTGCGAACGGTGGCGCATTTATCAGGCCAACGATCTCTGCCACGTCGCGCTCGAAACACTTTTGCGATTTGTCCTTGATGTGCTGGGCGCGGAACCGGCGGGTATTCCTCCGAGGCAGTTACTGGAACAACTCGTTGTTGATATGCGGGAGGCTTCGGGCGCAGCTCCGCAGAGTTGGCGGGCTTTTCTTGACGGGATCGAACTCACAAACAATGCAAGCGACCGACGCCGGTCTGATAGCGAGTGGTCGCTGGCTGAAGACATTATGCGAACGGCCCGTCGTGCCAATGGCTTTGTAGACGGTGAAACAGCATTTAAGGCCGTTAGGCTCCTGGCGGCGTTGCACAAGCGCAGTCTTATAGAGGCTTGGCCGCTCGAAGCGGAACTAGGGCCGGTTACAAATGAAGCGTTTCACTCCTTGCTGAGCGAACGTGTGTTCCTACAACATTACGAGAACCAAGGGTTCTGGGAGCTAGTCGCCCGGCTTGTTGAGGAGCGTGTGGTCCGACGCCATATTGCAGTCGCGATGCGTAAGCTGCGTCAGCAGAAAGATTACACCTTCCTAATCGAATCGCAGAACGGCCGGTTACGACGGCGCAAGCAGGATGGTCCCGTTTACACCAATCCTCGTCTTCAACCGGCGATTACATTCCTAAAGGACATCCATGTCCTTACAGCGAACGGCCTCACGCCCTACGGTTTTGAGGCTTTAGCAGCAGAATGAAGCTCTACGAGAAATATTCCGAAGGAGGTTACCACTCCAGCATCGCTTCGACCTTCAACGTTGATTTCGACGCTTACGAAACTATTGTTCTCTCTAGGCTTCGCGGCGCAGGATGCCGCAACAATCTCCTACTCTGCGATAGTCGGATGGTGACAGCCTCTCTTGATGGAGCCTTTCGGTTGCCGCGCTATGCTGGCCGTCTCTATTCGGTCTCAGGCGCACTGGGTGAACACGCTGGTGGCGTGTTTCATACGAAATTACTTGTTCAGCTTGGACGCGGGAAGGGGCGGATGCTCATAGGGTCGGCCAACCTCACCGCCAGTGGTATCGCAGGTAACCTCGAAATTGTCAGCGAACTCCGAGCAACAGCTGAACCGAGCGGCGAGCGGAGCATTCTGCGCCAAGCGTTAGATTATCTACTCCGCCATCTCGATCAAAGCGATCCAGCGGTAGAGGCACAGCTGGAATTTCTGCGCCGACGTACTCCTTGGCTGTCCGAAACGGAGTCTGTTCAGGGAGCAATCTCACTGACCGACGGAACGCTAGCCGCTTTCCTGGCAAGCGGTGCAGGCATTGCGATTGCCGATCGCTTTATTGGTCTTGTCGATGAACCTATACAACGCTTGTTCATCATTAGTCCCTACTGGGACGAGCAACTCGTCGCGCTTCAGTATTTGACGTCCACTTGGAAGCCGTCCGAGGTCTCCGTGCTTATCGACAAGGAAGTGACTGCATTTCCGTCAGTTCCTTCTGCGGTTTTATCGGTGTTACGCCTCTATGATCGCGGCAAGGCGTTCAAATCGCGGTTCATTCACGCGAAGGTGATCATCGCCCAGGGCAAGAATTCAGACCACGTTCTTTTTGGAAGCGCCAATTGCACCCTGGCGGCGCTCGGTACCGGCACCCTACCCGGGGTAAATGCGGAAGCATCGCTCTATCGTCGTCTCCCGTCCGGTTCGGCGCTGATCGAACTTGGTCTAACCGAAGTATTTTCAAGCAAACCACTTTCGATTGCCGATATCCCTTCCCGCGGACTTCCAGAAGACGAGATCGAACTAGAGCGCCTCGCCTCGGCAAATCCCGGCGAGTTCCGAATCCTTGGCGACCAACTACGTTGGTGTCCGTCGCCTAACTACGCCAATCTCGTTTGCGATCTAGCCCTGCTAGATCAGAGAGGCGACGAAGTCGCTATAGAACTTGTGCCGCTTCAGAGTGATGGCAATGTGCTGAGATACCGCTTCGGCGCATCCGTGAGGGATGTTGTGCCCGTCTTTGCCATCGCGAAGCAACCAGGCGAGAAATGGTCCTCGCCCGCCATCATTGCCTATCCGCAGGACATCCAAGTTGCGTCGCGTGAGAGAGGGCTCCGCCAACTGGAGCAAGCGCTGACCGGCTTGGAGGACACCTCAGTCGCTACATTGCAGACGCTAGAAATCTTTGACCTGCTTCAGCGACTGGATCAGGCCGATCAAGGAGGGAAGGGAGCTGCATTTGTACCGCGCACGCGGCGCGAGACTAAGGATGTGGGCGGGACCTACCACGTCTTGTCCTATGAAGAATTTTTGAATTCTCGGCAGGACATTGGTGCAGCGCCGGGGAAGAGCCTCCACAACACACTTGCTGGCAGTTCGCATTTAAGCATCCGTAGCGCGCTGAACCGACTGCTGGGCGCGTCAGAGACGGTGCTGGAGGTGGAGAATGAAGACGCAGGCGTTCACGAACTCACTCAAAGTGATGAAGCGTTCGACCCTGCCGTTTCCGATTTTGGGGGCAGGGAATTCGCGGGCGGAACGATGGCCGAGCCATTGAAGCCGACGCGGTCCTTGAAGGAAGCCGAGCTGGTGCAAAGCCGAAACCGCCGAGCGGAACGCGATCGCCTGCTCAAGGCGGTTTCCCAATTTCAAAAGCGGCTCAAGGAGAAACAGGAGGCTGGAAGCGTTGATACGATTGAAATTCTGCGTTTCCGACTAATGCTAATGATTATCTGCCAGGCTGCCTATTCTGCGGATATCAAAGTGGTGAGGCAGCCTTCATCGGACAAGGTTTTGGCGGCTGAGGATAATCGCAATGGTTGGACCGATATCGTAGGCCGTTTAATTTTCGGGTTGATACACGGCGCGAACTCGCCGCTCCGGCAGCTCTATTTTCAGAACATCGACGGCCAAGTACCGGTCGATCTCCTAGAGTGCTGGGCGACGTGTTACTGGTGTATACAGGCCTGCTTTGCCGCACCGGTGTCGGCTGCGCAGCGTCAACACTTGGAAAAATACCTCCGGCCTCACACACTCACGCTGTATCGACTGACATTGCCGTCCCAAGGCGAACTTCTCAGCGAAGTTGTCGTTGACATAATGGAACGCATGACCGCGGTTTACGGCCCGATGATGGGGGTTGGCTCTGTCGCAGAAGCTCATCGAAAGTCAGTAAAGGCCGCAATTAAGCCGAACTGATTGTCGCTCGCGTATGAGAAGTAAATATGATTCTCTTGCCAATGGGGTTCACAGAAATTTTTAGTTACAAGTCTCTGTGGTCTTAGGCCCCCGCAACCAATAAAACAAGCCCGCAGCAAGCGGGCTTTTTTGTTGGTAACGCGTCGAGGAGTTAACGCCTCCTCAGGGGCCCGCAAGGAGGCACAGCCGACGCAACGGGACAGAAAAATCCCAAATCCTGCCCCGCAACCAAATCACCAAAACATCCCCCAAAAAATCAAAATCTCAAAACTAAAAGAAACCGCAGACCATTGCCGGCACCTACGCGCCCGCGAAAATAACCCTGCTCAAAGCACAACGACCAAGGCACACCAAAGCTGCCCAATGCGAAAGTCAAAGCCTGGAAAAACCGCCGGCGACAAAACGCTCAATAACCAATGGTAGACGTCCCGCAAGAAAATCAAGGCCACGCTCGCACAACATGCTCGCTCAGAAAATCCAAATAGGCGCGTACCCGGCCAGACAATGGTCCCGAACCACCATAGACACACCAGATAACCTCGGCATCACGTGGATTATAATCGTCCAGAACAGACACAAGTCTGCCCGCTTCAATATCTTCCTCCACATGAAAACCGCCAACACGGCCCAAGCCTAAACCATCAAGGCACAATCGCCGCATCGCCTTGACGAAATCATTGTAGGCACGCAGCGGAGACCGAACAACACGACGGCCGGCGCCAAAAAAGGCAGCACAACGTGCTGCACCACTTCTTATGATCGGCCCGGTGCGAAAGGCAGGGCGTAATAGAGCTGATCGATCGACTTGCTTGCCCCTCAGAGGGCGACAATGACTGCAATTAGCGCCGCCTCTCAACCTCTTTGTGAATAGCGCTGCGCGCTCGGCCTCTGGCGGCGAACTGGAAGGCGCAAACCTAAATCACGGGGCAAACCTCAATCACCTAAAAGCAAAAGTCGGACGGGCCACACAGGCATAGGAACCGCTGCAACAGGCCAGCTCCTATGTTCATCGTGGACGAACGAAACGGTCAGAGAGAAGGCGTACAAATCGCTATGAAGCAAAAGCAGAAAGCAGGCGGCCAGCGTATCAGAATAGGTGAGGAGAATGCGGCAGCACTAGACGGCCGGATTTCACTTCTGCTCCCGACAAGCCCATTCAGGAAAAACGCCCCCAGCGCCGGCCAGAGAAAAGCCGCCGATGGATATCTCCAGCGGCGGCCCTCAGTTACTTGGTTCAAGAAGCATCTCTCAAAGGACGAGCCTTATTCCCACTCGATTGTGCCAGGTGGCTTCGAGGTCACATCATAAACAACGCGATTGATACCGCGTACTTCGTTGATGATGCGCGTTGCGGCACGGCCGAGGAATTCCATATCGTAGTGATAGAAATCCGCTGTCATGCCGTCTACGGAGGTTACAGCGCGCAGAGCGCAAACAAACTCGTATGTGCGGCCATCGCCCATGACGCCAACGGTTTGAACCGGCAGCAAAACAGCAAATGCCTGCCAGATAGCATCGTAAAGGCCAGCCTTGCGGATTTCATCCAGATAGATGGCGTCTGCTTCGCGCAAGATTTCAAGCTTCTCGCGGGTAATGCCGCCTGGGCAACGAATGGCAAGACCAGGGCCTGGGAAAGGATGGCGGCCGATAAAGCTGTCCGGCAAGCCAAGTTCACGGCCGAGCACACGCACTTCGTCCTTGAACAGTTCGCGCAGCGGCTCAACCAACTGCATGTTCATACGCTCAGGCAGACCGCCGACATTGTGGTGCGACTTGATGGTCACGGAAGGGCCGCCGGTAAAGGAGACGCTTTCGATAACGTCAGGGTAAAGAGTGCCCTGGCCGAGGAAATCGGCGCCGCCAAGTTTCTTGGCCTCGTCCTCAAAGGTCTCAATGAACAGGCGACCAATAATCTTGCGTTTTGTCTCAGGATCGCTGACGCCTTCGAGCTCGCCGATAAAGCGATCAACAGCGTCAACGTGAATGAGATGCAGGTTGTAGTGTTCCTTGAACATGGCAACCACATTGGCTGCCTCGTCCTTGCGCATCAGGCCATGATCCACGAGGATACAGGTGAGCTGGTCACCAACGGCTTCATGGATGAGCAGCGCTGCGACAGAGCTGTCTACGCCGCCAGAGAGGGCACAGATAACACGCTTGTCGCCAACCTGGTCACGGATAGCCTGAACAGCTTTGGCACGGTAAGCCGACATCGACCAGTCGCCCTTGATGCCCGCAACCTTGTGAACAAAGTTGGAAATCAGTTTAGCGCCATCGGGCGTATGCACGACTTCCGGGTGGAACTGAACGGCGTAATATTTCTTCTTTTCGTTGGCGATGAATGCAAACGGCGCATTGGATGAGGTAGCAACCACCTCAAAACCGTCTGGCAGAGCCGTTACGCGATCACCATGGCTCATCCACACTTGGTGGCGAGAACCAACAGACCAGACGCCGTCAAACAGGGCGCAGTCCTTGTCGATCTCGAGGAAGGCACGACCGAATTCGCGGTGGTGCCCGCTTTCGACTTTGCCACCGAGCTGCATACACATGGTCTGCTGACCATAGCAGATACCAAAAACTGGAACGCCGCTATCGAACAGAACTGGTGCAGCGCGTGGGCTACCGTCTTCCAGTGTCGAGGCTGGGCTGCCAGAAAGGATAACCGCTTTGGGCTGCAGACGTTTGAAACCGTCTTCAGCTGATTGGAAGGGAACGATTTCGCAATACACGCCGGCTTCACGGACACGGCGCGCAATGAGCTGCGTGACCTGGCTACCGAAATCGATGATGAGAACGCTGTCGGGATGTGCTGTGTTTTCCATGGCGAGCCTTTAAAGAAATCCGGCAGATTAGGCAACTGTCAGATGACTCCAAACAGCAGAATTTCTGCGGTGAGGCAATGGTTCAAAGGGCAATCTGGCCCTGTTCAACTGCAGATGTCAGCCGGTCAATGGCCAGCGCCAGTTTCTCATCAACGATGTCAAGATATTCCGTCCAGTCATTGACGTGGTGAAGCTCTGCCTTGCCATCGGAAATTCCCCGCAGCCCGACCATCGGAATGCCGAAATATTGGCAGGCGCGCAACACGGCAAAACTCTCCATCTCCACCATATCCGCGTCGATCGTATCATAGACGGAACCGGACACGATGTTGCCTCCGGTCGATAGTCGAGCACCCTCAATTCCGGGAATGAAAAGCGGTAGCTTTACTTCTGCTGGAAGGTCGAGAAATGGAGTGCGGCCCTTCTCAAAACCGAGGGGTGATGCGTCCATGTCGCGGTAGGAAATGGACGTAGCCTGGTAAACACCTGTTTGCTCCAAACTGCGCGAGCCGGCAGAGCCAAGTGAAACAACAAGGTCAGGCAGCTCACCCTTGGTCTTGAGCAGAGACAGGGCGGCGGTCAGGGACACAGCAGCTTCGACCGGTCCAACGCCAATCATCAGTGGCGATATTCTTGCTTTGAGGTGTGGGCCGTACTCCGCTTCTGCTGCCATGGCAAAAAGAATTGATTTCCCGGCAATATCAAGAAGTTGAAAATCCATATGACTATACCTTTCAACGTGCTGAAAGGCCTTTGTTTAGCCGATGAATATGACGATGCCTAGCGCATGGTATGGGCGCGGCGTATGACGGCGGCCTCATGCGATCCAAGTATATCATTAACGAAAAATTTATACGGGAAATAAAGTGAAAATATATATCGTTATATTTTCAGTGCATCACCTTGCGTGGTTTTAAGCAATATGGTGAGGCTTCAAGTGTTTTAAGGCTAGATGCGCCTAATCTTTCTCAACAGGGCGAGACAGATGTCTCGCCACGCAACAGGCTGTAGACTCGGAATTAAAGCTGCACCTTGTCGAAAGTAGCAGCATCGATACCAAGGGCTTCAAGGTCGGACTGCGCTGGCTTGCGGTGAGCGCGAACAGCGGCAGAAACCGATGCAGCGGCACCAAAGATAGCGATCGTCTGGCCAATGAAATTACGCGAATTCTTTGCGATATTACGCATTTTACTCTCCGTTTCTTTTACGCCCTAATAATGGTCCTCAAAGAGACTGTTTACAACCGATGATATAGCAGGCAAGCCATGCAGAAATGTTTGATCTGGCGCAAAAGCTGCTCGGGAAATTTGCACAGTCGCTAGAATTTGTTATGGCTTGCATCTGTTTGATCAAGAATACGGGAAGCCGATGACAGTCACCATTTATGGCATCAAGAATTGCGACACGATGAAAAAGGCCCGCACGTGGCTGGAAGTGCACAACATCGATTATCGTTTTCACGACTACAAGGCGGAAGGCATTGACCGTGCGCACCTTGAAAACTGGTGTGACAAGGCGGAATGGGAAACGGTGCTAAATCGCGCCGGCACGACCTTCAGAAAGCTGGACGATGCATCTAAGGCTGATTTGTCGAGAGATAAGGCAGTTGCCCTCATGCTCGAACAACCCTCGATGATCAAACGTCCGGTGCTCGAAAAGGACGGAACCGTAACAGTCGGTTTTAAGCCTGAAATTTACGAGCGCCTGTTTTCCGCTTGAAGTGAGAAATAATGTCCAAGACCACGCGAGCGACTAAGGCTCTCAGCCAGAACAAGATCACGTTTTCGACCGTCACCTATGACTATGACCCCGGGGCGGATCGCATCGGTCTGCAGGCGGCAGAGGCGATCGGTGAGCCTCCGCATCGCGTTCTCAAGACATTGATGGCTGAATTGGACGGCAAACCTGTATGCGTCGTAGTTCCGTCAGATAAGGAAGTCAGCATGAAAAAGCTGGCATTGGCCTTTGGTGGCAAGTCGGCCCAGATGATGAAGCCTGCGGAAGCGGAGCGCATCACCGGTTACCACGTCGGGGGTATCAGCCCGTTTGGACAGAAAAAGAAAGTGCCAACAGCAGTTGAGCAGCAGGCGATGACTGAGGCGTATGTCTACATCAATGGTGGTCAGCGTGGCCTTCAGGTGCGCCTGTCGCCACAAGATGCTGTCACAACACTCAATGCCATTGTCGCCCCGATTGTCGCGGAATAGTTATTCTCAAGACAGGGTGGTGTTGCGGGTCGACGGAGAGAGGTGATTGTTCGCCGCCTGAAATTTATCACGTTCATGGTTCCCAAGTCGGGCCGCAGGCTCTAAGAATCCAGCCCTGCGTTCCGTTCTGGTAACAAAGTTCGAGGTAAATCATGACACTCTCATCTTCGTCATCCATTGATCCTGTCAAACTTGAAAAGCTGGCCGAAGTGGCCATCAAGGTGGGTCTGCAATTGCAGAAGGATCAGGATCTGGTCATCACGGCGCCGCTCGCTGCCCTGCCTCTGGTTCGGTTTTTGACCAAGCACGCCTATCTGGCTGGCAGCGGATTGGTGACGACATTCTATTCGGATGAGGAAACCACGCTGGCGCGCTATCGCCATGCCAGCGATGGCAATTTCGACAGAGCGTCCGGCTGGCTGTACGAAGGCATGGCAAAAGCCTATGCAAACGGCGCTGCACGCCTGGCTATTTCCGGCGACAATCCAATGCTGCTTTCGGCGGAAGATCCGGCAAAGGTTGCTCGCGCCAACAAGGCCAACTCCATGGCTTACAAACCTGCTTTGGAGAAGATTTCCAATTTTGATATCAACTGGAACATCATTTCCTACCCCAACCCTTCTTGGGCCAAGTTGGTATTTCCCGATGTGCCGGAAGACGAGGCGGTCAAGAAACTGGCCGATGCGATATTTGCGGCATCGCGTGTTGACGTGGCTGATCCAGTCGCTGCGTGGGTTCAGCACAATGCCAACCTTGCCAAACGTTCAAAGTGGTTGAATGGCGAACGTTTCGCCAGCCTGCACTTTACCGGCCCCGGTACGGATGTGACGATCGGCCTTGCTGATGGCCATGAATGGCACGGCGGTGCATCGACGGCAAAAAATGGCGTGACCTGCAATCCGAATATTCCGACGGAAGAAGTGTTCACCACACCGCATGCGCTGCGGGTCGATGGTTATGTCTCGAGTACCAAACCTTTGTCGCATCAGGGCACCTTGATCGACAACATCCAGGTGAAGTTTGAGGCTGGCCGTATCGTAGAGGCCAAGGCAAGCAAGGGTGAAGAGGTCCTGAACAAGGTACTGGATACAGACGAAGGTGCTCGCCGGTTGGGCGAGGTGGCGCTGGTGCCACATTCTTCGCCGATCTCGGCCAGCGGCATTCTGTTCTACAACACGCTGTTTGATGAAAATGCATCCTGCCACATTGCCCTTGGCCAATGCTATTCAAAGTGCTTCCTTGATGGTGCCTCGCTCAGCCAGGAGCAGATCAAGGCCCAAGGCGGCAATTCAAGCCTTATTCACATCGACTGGATGATCGGTTCCGACAAGGTCGATATCGATGGTGTTCGCGCAGACGGTACGAAGGTGCCCGTCATGCGCAAGGGCGAATGGGCCTGATCTTTATCGGGGCATCTGGCTGCGCTGACTTAACCAGACGCTGCCCAGCACCATTATGAAGCCGACAATTTGGACTGGCGCTAGGCTTTGACCAAGCGCCAGCCAGCCGAGCAATGTTGCGACCAGTGGGCTAAGAAAGCCAAGAGAAGCAGCGGCTGACGGTTCAATACGGGAGAGCCCGCGGAACCAGAGCAGATAGGTGAATGCTGCACCTATCAGGCCGAGATAGGCAATACCCAGAATATTTGCTGTGCTGGGCGTCGGCAGGGCTGGCTCCAGCAGCAGCGCCACTGGTACAAGCAAAATTCCACCGGCCGTCAATTGCCACGCTGTAAAGGTTAGACTGGAAACTGCCGGTTGCCAGCGACGCGTCAGAACCGTGCCAAACGCCATTGATACCGCACCTGCGATACCCGCAGCGACACCGATGGGATCAAGTGCGGCCTGAGGTGTCAAAACCAGCAGTGCCACGCCCGCTATGCCGATTAGGCCAGCAACAATCGCAAGAAAACGGATTGGCGTGCCAAGGAAGGCGCGTGAAAGGGCAATCACGATCAAAGGCTGAACTGCGCCAACTGTAGCGGCGACACCGCCGGGCAATCGATATGCTGAAACAAACAGCATGGCCCAGAAGAACGAGAAGTTGAGGCTTCCGAGAAGGAAGCTGCGCCCCCACCAGATACCGTTCGGCAGTTTTCTCACCAGCAACAGTAAAAGCAGGCCAGCGGGGAGGGCGCGCAACATAGCAACAGTTAATGGGTAGCCGTGCGGCAAAAACGACGTGGTGACGAAATAGGTGCTGCCCCAGATCCCTGGGGCAATGGCCGTCGCTGCAACATCGGTTGTGTACCGGAAATTTCGCATTATAAAACAAACTCTACATCAAGATAAATTAGGATTGACGTATTTTATCTTGATGTCAAGATATTTTTATCGGCCAGTTAGTTTGAAGTTTGGAGGCCCAATGCGAACTCCCGACCGCGTTCCCAGAACAATGGCAGTCTAGCGGCTGAACTGACCTGAACCACCTTCTGAGTCAGTTGTATTTAGCGTTGTCTGGGTAAGGTGGCCGAGAAAGAAAACGGATGTGTCGTCCTGATCGTCGATTTGCTGGATCGGCGTGATGACCGTGCCCTAGAACACGACAAGACCACGCAGCGGTCGCCCGGTGAGTTTGGGCAAGCCTGGACAATCTTTCACTGGTATTGCCGCCGATAGTACATTGGGAATCCTGCTATTCGGCAATTCACTGCATAATTTTTTCCTAAATTAGGCTACGATTTGGCGAATTATGCCGTAACGTGACCTTGCGCATATCAACGAACTCTTGTACGCAATAATCCATAAACCTGTAGTACAGGTTGGAGGAGAAATGTTTACAGAGGTTTCGCAGGACCTTGGCCTTGTCAGTGGTGCCATCAGCGCCATCACCCGCCATATCAGAGAAAATGAATTGGCTCCGGGTGAAAAATTGCCAAGCGAAATGACGCTGTCGCAGCAGCTTGGTGTGTCGCGCACGGTTGTGCGTGAGGCATTCCGGTCGCTCTCCGCCATGCGGCTGATTGATATGAGTCCCGGCAAGCGTGCAACAGTTGCCACGCTTGATCATGGTGCAATGTCGCTGATGTTCGAACATGGCATTCATACCGAACAGATCACTATTCAGCAGATCTACGATGTTCGTCGTACCATAGAGGTGCGGACGGTTACGCTGGCTGCGCTACGCCGCACCGACAGCGAGGCGCTGGACATTCTGCACCATGCCAACCAGATGGAAGTCGATTTTGGCCACAATGAAAAGGTCATGGAACACGACCTCGCCTTCCATCTTGCCGTTGCAAAAGCCTCTAAAAATCCGGTGTTTGAGCTCATTCTGGGTGCGTTCCAGAATGTCACACGCCAGACATGGCCGATTGGCTGGAAAAGCCGCACATCGGACGAACAACGCCATGCGGCAGGCCAACTTCACATTGCGATCGGGCAGGCCATTGCCGCAGGTGATCCGCAAATCGCCGCGACATTGATGGCGAAACATTTCGACGAGAGCGTGCACGCACTCATCGCAGCAGGAATAGCATAATCTGTCTTATGTGGTTCAGGGGCAGCTGATTTTCCCTGAACCGCTTTCCAGGAGGAAATCTATGAAAATTACGAAACTTGAAACCGTCCGCGTCGCGGAACGGGCGAACCTTCTATGGGTATTGGTTCACACGGACGAAGGCATAACCGGTCTGGGTGAAACCTTCTACGGTGCTGAAACCGTCGAAGCCTATGTTCATGAATATATTGCACCACGAGTGATCGGGCGTAATCCTCTGGAGATCGACCTGTTGGCGCAGGATCTGGTCGGTTACCTCGGTTTCCGGTCGTCCGGTGCCGAAGTACGCGGAAACTCGGCTTTTGACATCGCGCTTTGGGATATATTCGGCAAGGTAACGAACCAGCCGATTGCTCAGCTCCTTGGCGGTTTCAGCCGCAAAGAAATCCGCACCTACAACACCTGCGCAGGCACGGAATATATCAAAAAGGCGACCGGTCAGCAGACCGGCAATTACGGCCTGTCCGGCGGCAAGGAATATGACGATCTCAACGGCTTCCTGCACAATGCCGATGAGCTTGCGCATTCACTGCTGGAAGAAGGCATCACAGCCATGAAAATCTGGCCGTTTGACGCGGCCGCCGAAAAGACCCGTGGTCAGTATATCTCGATGCCGGATCTGAAAAGCGCACTGGTACCGTTTGAGAAAATCCGCAAGGCCGTTGGCGACAAAATGGACATCATGGTGGAGTTCCACTCCATGTGGCAACTTCTGCCCGCCATGCAGATTGCCAAGGCACTGGAGCCCTACAACACCTTCTGGCACGAAGACCCGATCAAAATGGACAGCCTGTCCAGCCTCGCACGTTACGCTGCCGTATCGCCGGCACCAATTTCGGCGTCTGAAACGCTCGGCTCTCGTTGGGCGTTCCGTGACCTGCTAGAAACCGGTGCCGCTGGCGTGATGATGCTGGATATCAGCTGGTGCGGTGGTATTTCAGAAGCCCGCAAGATCGCTTCCATGGCTGAAGCCTGGCACCTGCCGGTCGCGCCGCATGACTGCACCGGTCCGGTTGTGCTGTGCGCTTCTACCCACCTCTCGCTCAATGCGCCAAACGCATTGGTTCAGGAAAGTGTCCGTGCCTTCTACAAGACTTGGTACCGCGATCTGGTGACGGCGTTGCCTGAAGTGAAAAACGGCATGATCACTGTGCCACCCGGTGCCGGCCTCGGCATGGAACTGCACCCGGATCTCGAAAAGGCCTTCACCGTCAGCCGTCGTTTCTCGGATGCCAATTCGATCTAAACCGATCATTCATCGCGCAAAGTTGCCAGCCAGCTTTGCGCGATGACCTTTAGAACAGACTGCCCTGATCCGTCGGGGTGGATGATGCTGGCTTTGTCGGCTTCTTTTTAGGCGCCGACGTCTCCGTTGGAGATGAAGCCCCGGCCTCATCCGTGGTAACGGCTGACACACGACCATCGGCAAATTCCATTGACACAAACATGCCGCTGCTTATGGCTTCGGCGCGCGTCAATGTCCGGTTTTCCTCATCGCGGATGACAGCATAACCACGTTTCAGAACATTTTTATAAGACAGAGATTGTAGAATACGCTCATGTGCCGCCAGTCCTGAGCGGTTCTGTGCCATGCGGTGCAGAACCGCTGTATCGGCGCGCCGCGAAATACCGGTGACCCGTTCTTTTTGGCGTTCAACTTGTCCCAGCAGCCGCACAGGCAAGGAGCGTAGGGCGGAATCAAACGACGATACGCGAGAGGTAGCCTGTAATAGCCGACGTTCGACAATGCGATCAGCCCGCTGCATACGCTCAGTAAGCGTCTGACGCTGCACTTGCAGGCGGTGAACCAGCATGTCTAACCGTAGACCCGAGGCGATGCGTTCAAAGGTGCGCCGCTTGTTCAGCGTATTCAACTCAAGCCCGCGACCAAGCCCACTGGCAGCCTCGTCAAAACGACGACGGGGCAGGGCCAGAAGCTGGTCTAGCGAAGGCAATGCACGAACCAGCGCCCGCAGACCCTGGCGACGATTGTCCATTTGCCGTGTCGTTGAACCGGCAAGTCGTGCAGCAAGTCCAGCAAGCTGCGCTTGCAAATCTGCACGAACAGGAACCGCCATTTCGGCAGCACCGGTTGGAGTTGGTGCACGCACATCGGCTGCGTGGTCTATCAGCGTCCAGTCGGTTTCATGGCCAACGGCTGAGATCAGTGGAATATCGCTGTCAGCGGCTGCACGAACCACAATTTCGTCGTTGAAGCTCCATAGGTCTTCAAGGCTGCCGCCGCCGCGCGCAACGATCAGGACATCCGGTCTGGCAATAGCGCTGCCGGGGGCGATCGCATTAAAGCCCCTGATGGCATTTGCAATTTCCTCTCCCGAACCGTCACCTTGCACTTTCACCGGCCAGACAATGACGTGAACCGGAAAACGATCGGCAATACGGTGAAGGATGTCGCGAATAACTGCTCCGGTGGGCGAAGTTACGACGCCTATAACCCTGGGCATGAACGGCAGCAGTTGTTTTCGCCCCTGATCAAACAGCCCTTCGGCAGCAAGCCGGCGGCGACGTTCTTCCAGAAGCGCCATCAACGCACCGGCGCCGGCCGGTTCCAGGTTTTCGATAACGATCTGGTACTTGGACGAGCCAGGGAATGTGGTGATCTTGCCCGTGGCAATCACTTCCATGCCTTCTTCCGGCCGGAACTTCAGCTTGCTGAAACTGCCTTTCCAGATCACTGCATCGATCCGCGCCTTGTCGTCCTTCAAGGAGAAGTACGCATGGCCCGAAGAATGTGGCCCACGATAACCGGAAATCTCACCGCGCACCCGCACATGATCAAACGCCGTCTCAACCGTCCGCTTGATGGAACCGGATAGTTCCGAAACGGAAAACTCGGTGAGATTGCTGCCAGAATCGCTCTCGAAAAAATTGCTCATTCCCGTTTCTAGCCAATGATGACCGGTTTGTGAACGTTTATGGATAGATTGTAACGTGACGATTAATGACGGTGAAACCATAACCCTACAAAGGGCTGAAACCTGCTTGCTTCCATGACCTATCGCAATGTTTCTTTAGGATATGCGGGCCATTTTGAGGTCAGTTAAAGTCGCACAGGAGGCGGACAAATGATCTTCTTAACCGCCATGGTTTTGGGCATGACAGCCGTTATGCTTCGCTCGGCATTTTGCATCATCCTCATCTGTTTGATGATCGGTGGCACCTTCGCAGCTGCAGCTTTTGTCTCAGCCGGTCCTGTCGCCTTCTTGCCGTTGGTGATCGCTGTTGCCGGATACAATACCGGTATCATCAGCCTGCTTTGCGGCATGCTGCTGGTTCACAGACTGCGCGCCGCCTAACACTCAAGTCATCACCCAACAGGTCCGCCTCAGGGGCGAACCGTGTAAAGCTGCAGGCTGGACGTTTCATCCTTGGGCAGAGCCTCCAGATAATCCGGGACAACACCACGCGCCAGCGACGCGTACAGCCCATCCGGTGCCGCTTCGACAAGATTTTTCGTGCCAATATCACTGGGGCAGAAGGCAAGAATGCCAACATCTGCACCACGCAGGAAAGCCTCTGCTTCCGTGGGCGATGACAGGCCAATATGGATTTCCGCCAGCATGCCACCCTGATTGCGGTGATAAGGTGCGCTGAGCACCCTGTGATCGGTAAATCGAAGGATAGGTGCGCCGCTATCGACAGGGGCCGCGACAACGGTAGCTGGCAGGTGTGCCAATTGCGCGAGATCGCCTCTGCTCACGCAGGCTGTGTTACCTACGACGGCAGCAACAGTGCGACCGCCAATCATATTCCACCCGGTAATAGACCAAGAGGCCGCCAGAGCCCAGATCAGCGGCGTGGAAATGGCAAACAGCAGAAGATAGCCGAAGCTTGTACCAGAAGACCGTTTTTGCATTGCTGCTTCGCGCAGGTTCGCAATCGTAACCGCGAGAACGGGAATGGAAATCAGATTTGCGAAAACTGCGACGCGAAGCTGGATCAATGAAATTACCCAGCAGATCAGGATCAGAAGAAACAGCACGGCGTGAGGAAGGGCCTTGTGACCGCTGGTAATTCGGTAAAGGCAGAGCCCCATAGCCAGGAAGCCCGGCGCATAAAATGCACCAAGTCCCTCCGGCTCGATCCGTGCCTGCGCGATGACACTGCGTGCCTCACCCACATTGTTGAGCCATAATTTGACCAGCAGCGGATCGAGGTTTGCAAGTGGGCTTTGCAGGCACTGTGGTGCCAGCACCGATGCTGTGCTGAGAATGGCAACGCCATTGATCGCCAGAAGTGCGAAGCGTTTTGTCCTGGAAAGAGCTGAGGCGGCGCTGGCGGAAAGGAAAAGTAGCGTTCCACCGATTGCGGACAGCCCGTAAAAGCCGAGAGAAAGGCTGTCGCAGGTTACCAGTGAATAGGATGACGATGGAACGGTTAGAAAGAACAGGGCTGATATCGTGAGCGTCAGAGAAAGGCCGAACGCCTTGGCAGCAGCGCGGAATGCTTCACCAATGATGGCCCACGACAAGGCGACCGCAAGAGCCGTTGCTGCAATCAGCGGCGTTGTTTCTGCACCAATTGCAATGGCAAAGGCGGCACAAGCACCGGCCACCGCGTAGTTTGAGGCTCGAAGTTTGGGGTCAAGAAGCATGGCGACAATTACCATCGTCAGCACAAGCTGCACATTGTGATGGTCAATCGCACCGGGATAGAAGCGACTGCTGCCGAAGGCGAGCAGGGCGGCCATCAGCAGGCTGATATGCATGGTGGCTTCTCCACCCATGCGACGACCGGCAAGAGCCGTTGCTGCAAAAAGCGGAAACAGCAGCGAAAGTGGCCAGACAGCAAGTGCGACCCTCTCCGCACCTTCAGGCGATAGGAACAGGCCAAAAAAGCTGATCAAGGCGGCGATAGGCACATCGATGACGCGCGACCAGTGCATCAGCGTTCCGCCGGTAAGGCCAAGCCTATATTGCATCAGGTCAAACCATCCCTGACCGGCAAGCAGGTCGCGTACTTCCACCAGACGCATTGTGTCGTCATTATCGAGGCCGACATAATCCGTTGCCGTGGACAGGTTACCGAAGAAAATAATACCGGCCGTGATCAGGAAATAGGCCAGCACAATAAGCCAGAAACGCCCATTGGAGAGAGTGCTGCCGTTTGCCTCTGTCAGGTTGGACCTGCATGTTTCCCTCGAAAGTCCCGGCAGGGTCTCGTCTGTCATGCTGTTATTTTCCGTATGTGTTTACTAGTCTCTTCAACCTAGATTTAACCTTCTCAAGAAATAGTAAAACGGGCTGGTTCTTGTTCTCCGGCTGAAGATTTTCTGTTGTATTGAGTAGAAATCATGACCTTTGCGCCCAGCAGCGATGTAACCGTGGCCGTGTTATTGCCGTGCTATAATGAAGCGGCAACAATTGCCGGTGTCGTGAGAGGTTTTCGCGAGGCTCTGCCAAGTGCCCGCATCGTGGTCTATGACAACAACTCCACTGATGGGACGGCCCTTCAGGCTATGTTGGCGGGCGCGGAAGTTCTGCGTGAGCGCCGTCAGGGCAAAGGTCACGTCGTGCGCCGCATGTTCGCAGACATCGAGGCCGATATCTACGTTATGGCGGATGGAGACGGCACTTATTCTCCAGCAGATGCCGAAGAACTGATCCGCACATTGCTGACGGAACGCGCCGATATGGTCGTGGGTACACGACGTGGCGTCACGGCTGATGCGGGACGTCAGGGCCACGCTGCTGGCAATCGTATGTTCAATATCCTGTATCGCAGTATCTTTGGCACCGATTTTACCGATATTTTCTCCGGCTACCGGGCGTTTTCTCGACGTTTCGTAAAAAGCTTTCCAGCGGTGTCGGCAGGCTTTGAAATTGAAACCGAAATGTCGGTGCATGCATCGCGTCTCAAGTTACCGGTATGTGAGCTGGAGCTGGATTACGGTCGCCGCCCGGAAGGATCGCACTCCAAACTTTCCACCTATAAGGACGGTGTGCGCATTCTATGGATGTTCGCCATGCTGATGAAGGAGACGCGGCCTTTCGCGTTCTTCTCGATGATAAGCGCTGTAACGCTGTCGATCAGCATGGCCTTTATGACGCCGGTTCTGGCGGAGTATTTAGCCACCGGTCTGGTCAGCAAAATGCCGACCTGGGTTCTCTCCATGGCTCTCCTGATGATTTCGTTCCTGATCTTTACAGCCGGTCTGGTTCTCGATTCCGTTGCGCGCTCGCGTAACGAACAGCTGCGCATCCATTATCTGAATCAGAAACAAATATCGGCCAAAGCCCTTGCCGAAACACCTGTCCCGCGCAAGAACGGCAACGACAAGGATGTGAGGGTGGCGTGAAAAAACTTTTCTGGTTTGTGATAGCGGGCGGCTCGGGTTTTGCCGTGGATGCCGGCGTAACGCTGTTGCTGATCGCCTACACGTCAGCTGGTCCCTTCATCGCCCGTATTTTTGCGATTGCCACTGCCATGTTGTTCACCTGGCTGGTCAATCGCCATGTCACCTTTGGCAAGTCGGATCGCCGTGTTTTGCATGAGGGCTTTTTATATGCCTTTGTTGGCGTCGTCGCGGCCCTCATCAATTACGGCATTTACGCTCTTCTTTTGCTGCGCAATCCCGACCTGCAACCGTTCATCGCGCTATTTCTGTCATCGCTGTCGGCAATGGCATTCAGCTACTTAGGTTACTCAAGGTTCGTCTTTCGCCGTCGCGAAGGTGGCTGATAGTGTTCGAGGAACAGGAAAAGGTTTACACCGTTTCCCAACCATCCTTGTCAGCCGCGCGATAAATCGCATCGATAAAACGCTGGCTGTTTTTAGAGCTTTCGAGTGACACGACATCGGCATCGCCACCCTTTGCGGCGGCCGCAAAGGCTTCAATTTCGCATCGGTACTGGCGGCTGTCCTGAAAACGGAAGATCTGTGACAGGCCGTGGCTCTGGTTGGTCAACTCGACCTCTTCGGCGCCGTAACGGTCGGCATTGAAGGGTGATTTCACCTCGATGAAACCTTCGGTGCCGTGGAACACCATGACCTGGCGGTTGGCCATCTGTGTCGAGACATAAAAGCTCAGTTCAAAATCACCGAAGTCAGCTTTGACGCTGGAATAGATATCGGTTCCGAAAACCGGGTCACGCTCCACCACGGCCTGCACCCTCTTAGACTCCTTGCCGGTTGTGAAACGGGTGGTGATGGTGGGGTATACGCCGATATCGGGAAGGGCGCCGCCACCAAGTTCCGGAATATTGCGCATATTGCCTGGATCCCGATTGAAATAGCTAAATGCGCCCTGCACATGTTTCAGCGTGCCAATCGCGCCAGAGGAGAGCAGTTCGCGCACTTTCAGCCACACAGGAGCGTAGGTAACCATATAGGCTTCCGACACTAACACCTTGTTGCGATCACGCGCGGAAATCAGGTTATCGACGTCACCGGCCTTCAGGGCAATCGGCTTTTCGCACAATACATGTTTGCCAGCGTCAGCGGCCTTGATCGTCCATTCAACATGCTGGGAAGTGGGCAAAGGAATGTAGACGGCGTCGATGACATCGGAAGCCAGCATTTCCTCGTAGGAACCAAAGGCGTGTGGCACCGAAAAGCGGTCTGCCAATTGACGTGCTTTGGCAAGATCGCGGCTGGCAATCGCTGTGACAACGGCATTTTCTGCATCCTGAATGGCAGGAATAACCAGATCCCGGCCGATTTTCGCTGTCGACAGAACTCCAAAACGTAGCATGCTCATCTCCCTAGAATGTGGACCGCACCTTAGCATGCCATGATAGACAAGCAACCGAAGACGAAGGACCAGATATGTTGATCACATTGATGGCCGGATATGTCCTGCATTTGGCGTGTAGCCGACTTTTTACTTTTATAGAAATGCGAAAAACTGTATCCATTGAAAACTGGAGATACAGAAAATGTCCGATGAGAAAACAGCGCTTTTGGTGATCGATGTGCAGGAATCGTTCCGGCACACACCGTATTTCGAGGAAAGCGGTCTGAATACCTATCTTTCGGCACAGCAGAAACTGATCGATGGTGCAGACACTGCTGGTATTCCGGTCGTCCAGATTTTTCACGTTGATGGTGACCACGCATTTTCCGAAGAAAACGGATTTGTTCGCACGCTTGATGGCATTCAGATCAACCCCGCCGTGACGTTTCGCAAAAACCGCCATTCGGCATTTGTCGGCACGCAGCTTGACGCTTGGCTGAAAGAAAATCGCATCACGCGATTGATCGTTTCGGGTATTCGCACTGAGCAATGCTGCGAAACGACAACCCGCCATGGCTCCGATATTGGTTACAGCGTGGACTACGTAACCGAGGCGACGCTAACCTTCCCGATGACACATGCTTCCGGTGAAGTCTTTTCTGCCGAACAGATTGCCAGACGAACCGAGTTGGTCCTCGCCGGGCGTTTTGCACGTATCGCCACGGTCGATGACGTTTTGGCAGGAACGAAAGCAACAGCATGATGAACACAAGCGGCGGCGCTTCAAAAACAATTATTTCTGTCTTTGTGGTTCTGCCGCCGCAAACTCTGCTGCTGGACGTCGCTGGCCCACTGGAGGTGCTGCGTTATGCCAATCAACAGCAAAACGACATTCATTTTGATTGCCATTTCATCGCGTCAGGCGAAACACAGTCCACCACCATTGGCCTGACCTTGGCGGGGCTTGAGACTCTGCCGAACGAGTTGCCTGATAATGCCATGGTGCTGATTTCAGGCAGTTCTTCTGTCACGCCGCCCGGTGCCGGTTCAGACAGTGATATCAGCCGGGAAAGGCGTGCTTTGGCCGATTGGCTGCGCAGCACCGTCAGAGACGATACCGTCATTATTTCCATCTGCTCCGGTGCATTGATCGCAGCGCAAGCTGGACTGTTCGACAAACACCAATGCACCACCCATACCGACTGTATAAGTGAATTGCGCCGTGTAGCGCCTCTGGCGCAGGTGTTGGAAAACCGGTTGTTTGTCGAGGATGGCAAACGTCTCTCAAGTGCGGGAATTTCGACCGGCATTGATCTGCTGCTGCATATCGTGTCGGGTCTGACGACACCCATTGTCGCGGCGCGCATCGCGCAAACCATGGTCGTCTATCTCCGTCGCAGTGGCCATGATCCGCAGATTTCGCCATGGCTGAGCGGTCGCAACCATATTCATCCGTCAATCCATAAGGCGCAGGATGCCATTATGGCTGCTCCCGCTGAAGAGTGGTCTTTACCGCAACTGGCGGGACGTTCTGGTCTCAGCCAGCGGCATCTCTCGCGGTTGTTTCGCGAACATACCGGCATGAGCGTGGTGGACTATGTGAACCTGATGCGGGTGAATCTGGCGCGCGATCTGATCAGCAACTCCCGACTGGACATGGAAAGCGTGGCGGAACGCTCCGGTTTTGCCTCGACACGTCATCTTCGCCGTGTGTGGTCTGAACATAATTCCCACTCACCCAGTCATTACCGTTCGCATCTGTCGTGAGATGTGACCGCCGCGATTCATCACGCGGGCAGGCAGTATCCCATCAGGGAAATTCAATGGTTATGTCTCCGCAGGATTGCTAGTTTGGCAAAAGCAGTTTTGAAAAGGAGTATTTGACGTGGAAAAACGCGCCCTTGGCCGCACCGGCCTATCCATCGCACCCATTGTTTTCGGTGGTAACGTGTTTGGCTGGACTGCCGACGAAAAAACCTCTTTCCAGCTTCTGGATGCTTTTTTTGACGCGGGTTTTAATGCCATCGACACGGCAGATGTCTATTCCGCCTGGGTTCCCGGCCATCAGGGTGGTGAGTCAGAAGCAATCATCGGCAAGTGGTTGAAACAGAGTTCGGTAAAACGCGAAGATGCTGTCATCGTCACCAAAGTCGGCTTCGATAATAATGAGCGCAAGACAGGTCTGAGCGCCAAGTGGATAAACGAGGCTGTCGATGCATCGCTCAAGCGCCTGCAGACCGATTACATCGACCTTTATCTGGCCCACAAGCCGGATGAGGATGTACCGCTTGAGGAGACGCTTGGCGCATTTGCGCGGCTGAAAGAGCAGGGCAAGATCCGCGCAATCGGTTGCTCGAACTATAGTGCCGAACAGCTTCAGGCATCGCTGGATGTTGCCGCACGCACCAACCTGCCACGTTATGATGTGCTTCAGCCGGAATATAACCTTTATAACCGTGCCGATTTTGAAGGCCCGCTGGCTGAACTCTGCGTGAAGGAAGATATTGGCGTCATCAACTATTACAGCCTTGCTGCCGGCTTCCTGACCGGAAAATACCGTGCCAAGGTCGATACGGAAGGTGCTGCACGCTCGTATCGGGTGGAAGGTTACGTCAATGATCGCGGACTGGCTGTTCTCGGTGCAATGGATACGGTTGCTGCCGAGACCGGTGCCAAACTTGCCGATATCGCGCTGGCATGGTTGCTGCGCAAGAGAGCGGTAACTGCACCGATTGCCAGCGCCACAAGCCTGTCGCAGCTGGAGAGTTTCAAGCGGGCAACGGACCTGAAACTGACAGACGACATGATGACGCTTCTCGATAAGGCAGGTGCATAATGAGCCTGCAAATTCGTGATGCCCAGCCACAGGATCAGGCCGACTGGCTAAAACTGTGGCGCGATTATCTCGCCTTTTACAATGTTGATCTTGCTGAAGAGGTAACGGCTCATACTTGGGCCCGGGTGATGGACCCGGTCTCGCGTCTGTCCATGCGTCTGGCGGTCCTGGATGGGCAGACGGTGGGATTTGCCATTCACCATTTTCATGACTCCACCTGGGTTAAGACCCCGGATTGTTACCTGGAAGACCTGTTCATCGATGAGACCATTCGTGGCAAGGGTATCGGCCGCGCCCTGATTGATGATCTGATTGCCATCAGCAAGGAAAAGGGCTGGTCACGCCTCTATTGGCATACCGATGAAAACAATCAGCGCGCTCGCAAGCTTTATGACAGCTATGTCGAAAGCGATGGCCATATCCGCTACCGCCTCAAGTTCTGATCAGCCCTTGAAGCGGAAAAAATCGACGAAGGCCCTCAGCGCCGGCCGCATCTGCCGGCGCGAGGGGTAATAGATATAAAAACCGTCAAACGGTGCACACCAGTCCTCCAGCACACGCACCAAACGACCAGCCCTTATGTGGTCTTCGACCCGTTGTTCGAACACGAAAGCAAGACCTGCACCGTCAATTGCCGCACGGCAAATGAGGTTTTGGTCCGAAAGGATCAGTTGGCCCTGCACATCAACGACCAGCGGTTTTCCGTCCTTTTCCAGTTCCCATCGATAAATCCGCCCACTTGAAAAACGACGGCTTATGCAGCGATGTTGCATCAGTTCGCGTGGATGTTGGGGAGCTGGATGTTTCTCGAAATAACCAGGTGACGCGACAATCGCGCCGCGCCACGGGCCACTGGCACGAACGGCAATCATGTCTGCTTCCAGATTTTCGCCCAGCCGGAATCCGGCATCAAAACCCTTGGCGACAATATCCTCAAAGCTGTCATGGGTGGCGACTTCAAGGGAAATGTCGGGATAAAGCTCCAGAAACTCGCTTAGCCGCGGCATCAGCAATTCTTCTGCTGCAAGGCGCGGCAAGGTCACGCGCAACGGTCCGGCCGGGCGACCACCCTGTTCGGCAAGCGTGCTGATGACTGTGTCTATATCGCTCAACGCTGGTGCCAGTGTTTCAAGAAGCCGCCGGCCTTCTTCTGTCGGTGAAACGCTGCGGGTGGTGCGGTGAAGCAGCCGCAGGCCAACGCTAGCCTCCAGTGCAGAGACCGCATGGCTGACCGCGGATGGCGCAATGCCCAGTTCAGCGGCCGCCTTGCGGAAGCTTTTTTCTTCTGCGACGGTGGCCAGAACGGCCAGTTGTGAAAGCTGAACACGATTCATTGTTCTATTATTTAGAACAACCCACGCGATTTTGCAGCGATTATTTTTATCCGCGCATCGTCATATGGTGTGTCTGTTCCTCAAAGAATATTTCCTTCCTGAAAGGACGGACAAAATGAAAAACAGAACTCTCGGAGAAGATCTTTCTGTCTCGGCGCTTGGCCTTGGCTGCATGGGCATGACCCACGCCTACAGTCCCTCAACAGATCACAGTGGTTCGATTGCCACGTTGCACCGGGCGGTGGAGCTTGGTGTCACCTTTTTCGATACGGCGGAAGTTTACGGTCCCTACGACAATGAAATCCTTGTCGGAAAGGCGCTGCAGCCCTACCGCGACAAGGTGGTGATTGCCACCAAGTTCGGTTTCAAGATCGATACCAGCAAACCGGCCGGCCAGATGATGGGGGGCACCGACAGCCGCCCTGAAAATGTCCACGCCGTGGCCGAAGCCTCTCTGAAACGTCTGGGCGTTGATGTCATCGACCTGTTTTACCAGCACCGTGTCGACCCCAATGTGCCGATTGAAGAGACGGTGGGCGCTATGGCTGATCTGGTGAAGCAGGGTAAGGTCAAATATCTCGGTCTCTCCGAAGCCAGTGCCGATACCATCCGCAAGGCGCATGCCGAACATCCGATCACGGCATTGCAAAGCGAATATTCGCTCTGGACACGCGATGTCGAAGAAAATGGCGTGCTGGACACCTGCCGCGAGCTGGGTATCGGTTTTGTGCCGTTCAGCCCGCTTGGTCGTGGTGTACTGACCGGAGCGCTGAAAAAGCTGGATGGCCTGTCGGATAATGATTTCCGTCGTTCGCTTCCGCGTTTTCAGGCGGAGAATTTCGATGCCAACCTGGCGCTGGTTACACTGCTGGAAGAGATGGCAGAACAAAAGGGTGTAACAGCCGGTCAACTGGCTCTGGCCTGGGTCCTCGCGCAGGGTGATTTTATCGTGCCAATCCCCGGAACCACCAAGATTGCCAATCTGGAAAAGAACATTGCTGCGGCAGACGTTGTGTTGACCAAGGAAGAGGTCAAGGAGCTTGGCGATATGCTGTCTCCGGCAAAAGTTGCAGGCGGTCGTTATCCGCAGCAACTGGCTTCGATGGCAAGCCGCTGACAGGCGGCCTCAGGCGTGAGTGAGGACACCCTGGCGGTAGGCTGAAGGCGTAGTGCCGACAAGGGACTTGAACACCCGTGTCAAATGGCTCTGGCTGCTGAAACCACAGGCGGACGCGATCTGAGCAATCGGATCGCGTCCCGCCAAAAGCACTTTGGCCTGGGCGATGCGTCTGTGCATCACCCAGACATGTGGGGAAACCCCACAGCTGGCTTGGAACATGCGCTGCAGATGAAATTCGCTGAGGCCGGCAATCCCTGCCAGATCATGCAGGGCCAGCGTCTGACCAAGATTGGCATCGATATAATCAATCAGCCGTCGCCGTACCGCTGGCGTCAGGCCACCCTTGATCGAAGGGAACTGCTTTCCGCCGTAACGCGGATCGGTAAACAGTTGAGTCAATGCGCTGGTCACGGCTGCATCTGCGGCCATCCTATCACTTTGCCGGGTTGCCTCTGCAATGCGCTGCAAAGCCTTTGCCATTTCAGGCGCATTGTCGAAGGTTGCCTCGGGCAACACCATCAATCTGGCGTCCCGATCAAACATTTCCGTATAGAAACGGCGCAGGTCGTCATCCTCTACGTAGAGATGCACAAACTCGAAGGTATCAGTGATTTCCCATTCCGACGAGGCGCCTTGCGGCATGACACACAAGGCCCCCGGCCAACCGTTCACACCGCCATTGTCCAACCGCCGCGTGCCGGTGCCGCCTTGCAGGTAAAGGCTAAATGTGTGTCCGTCAGTCCGCTCATATTTCATGCGGTCATGCGCATTGCGCCAGATTGCTGCCGAGCGCCCAAACGAAAGATCGATCGCACCAACCACATCTGCGGAAGGCGACGCCTTGAGAAAACTGAAAACGGATTGCGGTTGAGCCTGCATGATGAACCCTGACGATGAGGCCATTCTACCGAATAGTTTGGGTCCTGTCACAATCTACGCAACGGTTCAGGTAAGCCGAGATCATTTCACCGCAAGAATATGCAAGAATGCGGTTCACTGGCGGCGCATATCTTTCTCGCAATACCGCGAGGACCAAATGGCCAACATCATTCTATTTATTTCCACCGTCTTGATCTGGGGCACCACCTGGATCGCAATTGCCATGCAGGTCGGGCCGGTGCCGGTCCTGGTTTCGGTCTTTTACCGCTTTGCCACCGCAGCAGTTCTGTTTATCATCGTCCTGATAGTGATGGGAAAACTGAAAATTCCGGCACTGAAAAATCAGCCCTTTATTCTGGCGCAGGCATTTTGCCTGTTCAGCCTCAACTTCATCTGTTTCTACAATGCCGCAAGCTACGTGCCATCGGGCCTGATCTCGGTGATCTTTTCGCTGGCGACGATCTACAACGCCATTAATGCTCGGCTGTTTTTCGGCGATGCGATTACCGGGCGCACGCTGGTAGCGGCCGCTCTTGGCGCATCGGGTCTGGTGTTGCTGTTTGGGCCTGATATCCTCATCCACTACAATGTCGACACGTGGAAAGGTGTCAGCCTGTCGGCGCTCGGCACGCTGTTCTTTTCCCTCGGCAACATGGTGTCACGCCGCAACAGCGCGGCTGGCATTACACCGGCCACAGCTAATGCCTGGGGCATGACCTATGGGGCAATCATTCTGCTGGTTTTGATTGCGGCCACTGGAACGCCGGTCGTTGCACCGCCCGACACACGCTACCTGCTGGCCATGCTCTATCTCGCGGCCATTGGTTCCGTCGTTGGTTTTACCACCTATCTGATGCTGGTCGCGCGCATCGGATCGTCGCGGGCCGCTTATGCCACAGTGCTGTTTCCAGTGGTCGCGCTGTCGCTTTCGACGCTTTATGAAGGGTATCAGTGGACTTTGCTTGGCGGCATTGGCCTGCTGCTGACGCTGGCCGGCAATGTGGTGATCTTTGCAAAACAACCTACACCCCGAAAAACGGCGACGGCTTGAAACGTCTGCCGCAACAACAGCCAACCAAAACAAAAAGGCCCGCTTTCGCGGGCCTTGATCGTTTAAAATCAATGCTGTCTCAGGCGCGCAGCACGCCGCCGGTTGTCTTTTCGACATTGCCGACGATCTTGGCAGTCAGCGCTTCGAAATCCTCATCCGTCAGGGTCTTGTCGACCGGCTGGATCTGAACTTCGATTGCGATGGACTTTTTGTTCTCGCCAAGGGACGCACCTTCGAAAACATCGAACACGTTCACACCGGTCACCAGCTTGCGGTCCGCACTTGTTGCAGCCTTGATGACCGCACCAGCTTCCACCGACTTGTCGACCACAAAAGCAAAGTCGCGCTTAACAGCCTGAAATGGCGAAAGTTCAAGCGCCGGCTTGGTGCGGGTGGCCTTCTTCTTAGGCTCTGCCATGGCATCGAGATAAATCTCGAAACCGGCATAGACGCCCGCCACGTCGAGTTCACCGAGTGTTTTCGGATGGAATTCACCGAAATACCCAAGCACAATCTTCGGCCCCATCTTGATGGTGCCAGAACGGCCCGGATGGTACCAGTCCGGTCCACCTGCCTCGATCTGGACATTGGACATTGGCAATCCACAAGCTTCAATCACGGCCAGTGCATCGGTCTTTGCATCATAGACGTCTACCGGCTTGCCGCCGCCCTTCGCTGCGTTGGACCACATGCGGCCAGCGCCGGAAAGCGATGCTGTGCCGCGACGAACGCCGCCAGCAACACGACGCTGACCTTCCGGGGTGTCGTTTTCATAGGTGCCGGACACTTCGAAGATGGCAACGTCGCCATGACCCTTGTCGGCATTACGCTGAGCGGCGGTCAACAGACCTGGCAGCAGCGAAGGCCGCATGTCGGACATGTCGGCCGCAATCGGGTTGGCAAGCTTCAGGGCAGGCAATCCGCCACCAAACAGCTTGGCCTGTGCCTCGGGAATGAACGACCATGTCACGGCTTCGAGCATGCCACGGCTGGCCAATGCGCGGCGCGCGGTGCGCGTGCGAATTTGAAGCGTGGTCAGGATACGGCCGTTGACGGCACCAAGGCTTTCCAGTGGCTGTGGCTTGATGTTGTCCACGCCATGGATACGCATGACCTCTTCAACCAGGTCGGCTTTGCCTTCCACGTCTGGACGCCATGATGGAACTGAAACGCTAACGCGCTCACCCGAACCTTCAATGCCAAAACCAAGCCCCTTGAGGATCTCAAGGCTTTCTTGCGTCGAAACGTCGAGACCGGTGAGGCGCTTGACCTCGGACAGCGGGAAGTCAACGAACTTGGGTTCAAAACCCTTGTAACCAACGATCTTGGCTTCACCCGCTGTGCCTCCGCACAGTTCCAAAACCAGTTCCGTGGTGCGCTCAAGGCCCGGAACCATATATTCCGGGTCGACACCGCGTTCGAAACGATAACGGGCATCGGTGATGATGCCGTGTGTACGACCGGTCTTGGCTATGTTGATCGGGTCCCACAGAGCCGATTCAATCAGCACGTCTGTGGTGTTCTCATCGCAGCCGGAATGTTCGCCGCCCATGATGCCACCGATGGATTCCAGACCATTGTCATCAGCGATGACAATGTTGGCGGGACCAAGCTTGTATTCTCGCTGGTCAAGCGCCAGGATAGTTTCACCTTCCTGAGCGCGACGGACCACCAGATTACCCTTGACCTTTGCAGCGTCAAACACGTGCATCGGACGGCCCTGATCGAAAGTCATGTAGTTGGTGATATCAACCAGCGCGTTGATCGGGCGCAGGCCAATCGCCATCAGGCGCTGCTGCATCCATTTTGGGCTGGGGCCATTTTTCACGCCACGGACGATGCGTAGGGAGAAGCCGGGGCAAAGGGCCGCGTCTTCCAGATCCAGCTTTACGTCGACCGGTGTCAGGCCCTCGACCTTGAAAGCCGGTGCCGGTTTTGTCTTCAGCGTGCCAAGGCCGGATGCGGCCAGATCGCGGGCAATACCGTAGATCGACGTGCAGTCCGGACGGTTTGGCGTCAGGTTGATTTCGATAACCGGGTCATCAAGACCGGCATAGGCTGCGAAGGATGTGCCGATTGGCGCATCTTCCGGTAGATCGATAATACCATTATGGTCGTCGGAGATGTTGAGTTCCTTTTCGGAGCACATCATGCCGTGGCTATCCACGCCGCGAATTTTGCCAACCGAAAGGGTCACATCGATACCCGGAACATAGGTGCCCGGACGTGCCAGTGCACCCACAAGACCGGCGCGCGCGTTTGGTGCACCGCAGACGATCTGAACCGGCTTGCCGTCACCGGCATCAACGCTCAATACCTTGAGGCGGTCTGCCTCTGGGTGTTTTTCAGCCGTCAGAACCTTGGCAATAACGAAGGGCTTGTAGGCCGCCTTGTCATCCACGTCTTCAACCTCAAGACCGATGGCTGTCAGGCGCTCGCAGATTTCATCAAGCGTGGCATCGGTTTCAAGATGCTCTTTCAGCCAGGAGAGTGTGAATTTCATCGTCTTTTCTCCTTACTGGCTCAAGCCGCCGAACAGGGTCGGGATGTCGAGAGGGCGGAAGCCATAGTGGTTCATCCAGCGAACGTCGGCGTTGAAGAAGTCACGCAGATCAGGCATGCCGTATTTCAGCATGGCAATGCGGTCGAGACCCATACCCCAGGCAAAGCCCTGATATTCGTCCGGATCCAGTCCGCCTGCCCGCAGTACATTGGGATGTACCATGCCGCAGCCGAGAATTTCCATCCAGTCCTTGCCTTCGCCGAACTTAACGATCGGGCCGGAGCGGTCGCACTGGATATCCACTTCGAAAGATGGCTCCGTGAACGGGAAGAATGACGGGCGGAAGCGCATCACAACGCTGTCGACTTCGAAGAAGGTCTTGCAGAACTCTTCCAGAATCCAGCGCAGATTGCTGACATTTGCCTTTTTGTCGATCACCAGACCTTCGACCTGATGGAACATCGGCGAATGGGTGGCGTCAGAGTCCTGACGGTAGGTCTTGCCCGGAATGACGATACGGATCGGTGGCTTCTGGGCCTCCATCGTACGCACCTGCACTGGCGAGGTATGCGTGCGCAGAACCTTGCGCTCGCCCTTGTCATTGGCAGGCAGGAAAAAGGTGTCGTGCATTTCGCGGGCAGGGTGGCCTTCCGGGAAATTCAGAGCCGTGAAGTTGTAATAGTCGGTTTCGATATCCGGACCTTCGGCAATCGAGAAACCCATATCGGCAAAAATCGCGGTGATCTCATCAACGATCTGGCTGATCGGATGGATGCGGCCGCGCTCGGCAGGGGACTGACGAACAGGCAGGCTGACATCGACTGTTTCCGCTTTCAGGCGGGCCGTGATGGCTGCATCTTTTAGTTCGCTCTTGCGCGCAGTGATAAAGTCGGTGACTTCATTCTTCAGCTGGTTGATGGCCGCGCCGCGTGTCTGGCGCTCTTCCGGTGTCATTGTGCCCAGGGTTTTGAGAAGTTCGGAAACCGAACCCTTTTTGCCCAGCGCCGAAACACGCACAGCTTCAATGCTTGCCTCATCACCGGCTGCGGCGATCTCCGACATCAATTGCGATTTCAAAGTATCAAGTTCAGTCATCTTTTCCTGCCTCGCCGGGATATGTTCCAGCGGCTTGCGGTTTCACAGCATTCTTCAGATAGTCGGTCGCCATGATAAAGCGTCGCAGATCACTACCCATCCGCACGCGCCCGATCAACCGGGCAAGCGGTAAAAATCGCGCAAGAACGGTCACCAGACGCTGCAATTCTTGAACGGTGGCGGCAGGGGCCTGCTTCCGCCACAGGCGGAAGGCTTCATCACAGGTTTTTTGTTGTTCGACGGAGCGGGTCGCAACGATCAGAAACAGTAGCCACAGATCGCGGGCCTGCGCAGATTCAAGCGGCATGACAGCTTCCGGCTCTTCTTCGAAATCCATGAAGCCGACGCGGCCGTCACGCAGGAAGAAATCGCGCACATGTGGGCGTCCATGGCACAGACCGGCGGCATGCAGTGCTCCAAGCGCTTCTGTTGCCTTGACCAGCAGTGCGTCATTTTCTGCCGGAGAGGCGTTTTTCAAACCCTTGAGCATGACCTCGACGGTCGGTCCGACATCACCAAGCGCAATCGCGGTATCGGACGCATAGACAATCTCTGCAACAGGAAAGCCCTTTTCGGCAAAACGCTCCATACGACGGATTTCCCGCGCCATCATGGCTGCAGGTTTGAGAAGTGGTGACGGCTTGAGAAATGAATAGGGCAGGAGCTTTGCCAGGAAAGCCTGCAGCGAAATCCACCAGGAGGAATTCTCCGTCCCCTGACGTTTGATCCAGACAGCACCGCTGTCAAGCTCAAGCCGCTGGATGCGCCGGTCACTGGCCAGCAGTGCCTGCATAAGGGCGGCAACATCCGTATCTTTCAGCGTGACGCGGAACCCACGTTTTTTCGTGTCCATATCCGTTGCATTTAACATAAGCCTCCGATCGTCGCGTTATGCTGGCGATCCTCCCTGTTTCATGTGCAGAGCGGCGAGAGTTGAACTGGATTAAGTTCCGTCGCTCCAAGCTGTCATTGGGCATCAGATCGAGAACCGCTGGGCGTTTTCGGTCCAATGCTCCGGACGCATGTCATCGAAAGAAAAAACCCGCGCCGGATGAACCGGCGCGGGTTTAATAAGAACGAAGATGTTCAGCGCCGTATTAGTTTACAGCAGCTTCAAACTCGTTTTTCGTACCGGCTTCCTTGAGGTACTCGAGAGCCTTCTTGGAAGCGTCTACGAGTGCGCCGAACGTTGCCGGCTCATGGATTGCCAGGTCAGACAGAACCTTGCGGTCAACTTCGATGCCAGCCTTGTTCAGGCCGTCGATGAAGCGGCCGTAGGTCAGGCCGGATTCGCGAACAGCAGCGTTGATGCGCTGGATCCAGAGAGCGCGGAAGTTGCGCTTCTTGACGCGGCGGTCACGTGTTGCATACTGTCTGGACTTGTCGACAGCAGCCTTAGCTGTACGGATGGTATTCTTGCGACGACCGTAAAAGCCCTTAGCGGCCTTGAGTGTCTTGGTGTGCTTGGCGCGGGAAGTAACGCCACGTTTTACGCGAGCCATATCATGATCTCCTTAAAGTGTCCAAATACGCGGAAAAGTCTTAGAGACCGTTCGGCAGGTAGTTCTTGACGACTTTCTTGCCGTCAGGCTCGGCGAGAACCATGGTTCCGCGCGCGTCGCGAATGAACTTATTGGAACGCTTGATCATGCCGTGGCGCTTGCCAGCAGCGGCTGCAACGACTTTGCCGGTTGCGGTGATTTTGAACCGCTTTTTGGCAGCCGATTTAGTCTTCATCTTGGGCATTTTGCTACTCCGTTTTTTGTATCGAAACTGGCGGATGAGGCCTTGTTTCAAGCTATTCTGGAACGGCCTCGGCATGCCCTGCCGGACCGTTCGGACGCGCGCTTATAACCGCAGTCGGCCAAAAGCGCAACTCTTTATAAAAAGCCCTGTCAGGCTTTATTATTTGGGGGCGAGAACCATCATCATCTGACGGCCTTCGAGTTTCGGCTCGGCTTCCACCTTGGCGATCGCCAATGTGTCTTCCTTAACCTGCAAAAGAAGCTTCATGCCGAGTTCCTGGTGCGCCATTTCACGGCCACGGAACTTCAAGGTCACTTTCACCTTGTCGCCTTCTTCGAAGAAACGGCTGATAGCCTTCATCTTCACCTCATAGTCATGGGTGTCGATGTTGGGGCGCATCTTGATTTCTTTGACTTCGACAATCTTCTGCTTCTTGCGAGCTTCAGCGGCCTTTTTCTGGGTCGAGTACTTCAGTTTGCCGAGATCGAGAATCTTGCATACCGGCGGTTCGGCGTTCGGCGAAATCTCAACGAGATCGAGACCGGCCTCCTCTGCCAGTTTCAGGGCCTGATCCGTCGGCATCGGGCCGAGGTTTGTGCCTTCTTCATTGATGAGCTGAACGCGGGGAACCCGAATTTCCCGGTTGGAGCGCGGGCCCTCCTTGACGGGGGCATCGGCTTTGAAAGGTCTGCGAATGGTCGTATTCTCCTGAACTGTTTTCCGGATTGGCTGCGGCAATGACCTCCTGCCGAAGCAAATGGCGGAAATGTCGTGATTGCCGTGGCGAAGTCAATAGCATAAGTGCTGGAAAAAATCACCACTTGTCGCGGTTTTTGCGAATCTGCTCTACAAGACGTCAAAATCGAGGAGTGCAGGCATGCAAAACAGCGAAAATCCGGTTCAATACATCACTGTCGGTAACGATGATGATGCGCGCAATATAGGAATGATAGTTCGTCCTGCCAAGGCTGGTGCGACGGGTCCGACCCTTTTGTGGCTGGGTGGCTATCGTTCAGACATGTCCGGAACCAAAGCCGTCGAGCTTGATCGTTTTGCAAGTGAACATGGATTGGCCTGCATTCGGTTCGATTATTCCGGTCATGGCGTCTCCGGCGGGGATTTCACCAAGGGCACCATTTCGCGCTGGCTGGATGAGACGCTGGCCGTGATCGCAGATCAGAAGCCGCAGAGCATCATTGCCATCGGTTCATCGATGGGCGGCTGGATCGCGTTGCGCCTGGTGCAGGAATTAAAGAAGCTCAAGACAGCAACGATAGACGGTCTGGTTTTGATCGCCCCGGCGCCGGATTTTACAGCCGAACTGATCGAGCCAAACCTGTCGGATGCAGAAAAAGCCTCGCTTGCAGAGCGTGGTTATTTCGAGGAGCCTTCCGAATACAGCCCTGAACCAAATATCTTTACCCGCGCGCTGATTGAGGATGGCCGCGAAAACCGGGTGCTCAAGGGCATGATCGAAACCGGTTGCCCGGTGCATATTCTGCAGGGTGGACAAGATCCTGATGTGCCTTACACCCATGCTCTAAGGTTGATGCAGTTTCTGCCGGCCGATGATGTGGTTTTGACCATGATACAGGATGGCGACCACCGGCTTTCACGCCCGCAGGATATCGAGCGTATGCTGCAGGCGGTAAAAGACATGGCGTTTTCGGCAAAACCGCAACGGTCTTAACCATATTCAACATCTCTCTGCCTTCAGCAATCGCTAATGATTGACTCAAAGCCGTCCCTCATTTTAACGTTTTGTTAAGAATGTAAGGGACGGTTTCATGATGAAAGCACCGCTGGCGCGTGCGCTGTTGATAGCAGCTGTCGCGGGATTATTCTCTGCGGCTTCCGTGCAGGCGGAAAACAAGGGCAGCCTGTCTATGGTGACAGGCGGTGTTACCTCGCAGCCAATTGGCCATTATGAGTTCTGTCAGAAATACACAGCCGAGTGCAATGTGCGCAGCAAACTGACAGCTCCACCACGTGTGACCGAATATGGCTGGAAGCTGGTGCGCGAGATCAATGCGTCGGTCAACAACAGCATCATCGCCATGACAGATCAGGAAATCTATGGTCGCGATGAGGTCTGGGAATATCCGACCACGGCCGGTGACTGCGAAGATTATGTTCTTTTGAAAAGAAAGATGCTGATCGAGAACGGATTTTCCGTGTCCGACCTTCTGATCACCGTCGTTCGCAAGCCTGATGGCGAGGGACACGCTGTACTGACATTGCGCACCACTGAAGGTGACTTCATTCTCGACAACCTGTCGGATGAGGTAAAACTCTGGACAGACACACAATACACATACCTGAAGCGCCAGGCCTCGTTTAACTCCGGCCGTTGGGTTTCCATCGAAGATGGTCGCGACGTTCTGGTTGGTGCTCTGAGATAACTGTCTTAAGTGAAGCCTGCCTGTGCAGGCTTCAGTTTATGTGTCGGCCAGCAATCCCGAGGCAAGATGCTGGAAAGCATCGACAGCTCTTGGAAATGCCTCTTCCGGATTTTGAGCGGCGGCAATCCACAGTGCTGAGTTCAGCACAGCGCCATTCAGCAGCCATGTCGCAGCCTTTGCATCGACTTTTTTCAGTGTTCCATCGTCAATCAGGCCCTGAACGGTTTTTTCAATCCGTTGCAGGCAAGCCGTCTGGTTGGGCCAATTTGCGGGGTCACCCAGAACCGCCGGACCATCCAGCAGCATGATGCGCTGGATTTCAGGCTCCAGGGCCATTTCGATATAAGCGGTACTTTCAGCGAGCAATGCGAGCCAGGGCGTCGCTGCACCCTCCTGCACGACGCGCAACCGTGCCAGCATCTCACCATCAATCTGATCGATGACGGCCCATAGGAGGCCCTTTTTGTCACCAAAATTGTGATAGAGCGCGCCACGCGTCAAACCGGCTTCGGCCGTCAGGTCGTCCATGGACGCGGCGGCATAACCCTTTGTTGCGAAAGCTTTTCGCGCTGCAGTGATAAGCTTGGCGCGGGTTTCTTCAACCATCTGGGCACGTGTTTTCGCAGCCATTCGGCTCTCCTGAAATTAACATACGATCCGTATGCGTATTGACATACGCGATGTATGTTAACATATATTAGCATACGGGCCGTATATCAATGCTGCGTCCCGCTCACTAAAGCAATGAAAAATCGACCGATTTATCCAAGAACGCCACTGCGTAACGCAGACCCGTGTTCTGGAATTGGACGAGTGCGTTTTAAAGGAGCACACAATGACCAAACGCGATGCTATTTTCCCTGCCAGCAGGCAAGAACTCTATGAAATCAACGGTTACTCCGCAGCAATCCGATCCGGTGATCTGCTGTTTGTGTCCGGCCAGGTCGGCAGCCGTGAAGATGGATCTCCAGAACCGGATTTCGAAAAGCAGGTGCAGCTAGCTTTCGACAATCTCAAAGCGGTCCTGAAAGCAGCAAACAGCAGCTTTGATGATATTGTCGATGTCACGACATTTCACACCGACCCTGCCAACCAGTTCGAGGTGGTGATGGCAGCCAAAAACAAGGCATTTTCGGAAAAGCCATATCCGAACTGGACCGCTGTCGGTGTGAACTGGCTGGCCGGTTTCGACTTCGAAATCAAGGTCATTGCCCGCATTCCGCAATCGAACTGATTGTTTGTTCCCGGTGAAGCACGTGGGGTATTTGCGTGCTTTACCGGCCCATGCCCACCCGCCTTCATCACTAACAGCGACGGGATTTGTGCGGTAAGACTTGGCACACAAACCATTTTTCTTGAAGCCAAGGAAACTGGATCCTATTATATGGTCCAGTTTTAATGCTTACAGGATGTGTGCAACATGGATTTCAACCCAGCAACAACAGTCACAAATTTTGTTGTTCACGGGAAAGTCCTTGTTCATGTCAACTTCGATAACACTCTCCAATCTAAGCTGGTCGACGCCTGAGGGGCGCCCGCTTTTTTCCCACCTTACGCTTGCTTTCGAGGCAGAACGGACCGGCCTTGTCGGCCGCAACGGCGTCGGTAAATCGACACTTCTGAAACTGATAACCGGTGCACTGCAGCCGCTGGCGGGTGATATCTCGGTCTCTGGCAGCGTTGGCGCCATGAAGCAGATTGTGCAGATCGCAGCTGATGAAACCGTTGCGGATCTGTTTGGCGTGTCTGGTGCTCTCACCATTCTTCGCCGTGCTGAAAATGGCGAAGCGACAATGGAAGAACTGGCGGATGCCGATTGGACGCTGGAAGATCGCATGCGCGCGTCGCTTGATCTTCTGGGCCTTGCTGTCACGGCTGAAACCCTGCTTTCCAGCTTGTCCGGTGGGCAACGAACCCGTGCCGGCCTTGCGGCACTGATCTTCACGCAACCTGACTTTATCGTTCTGGACGAGCCTACCAACAACCTGGATCGTGAAGGTCGCCAAGCGGTCATCGATTTTGTGTCGACATGGCGCGGCGGTGTACTTGTCGTCAGCCATGACCGTGAATTGCTGGATACGATGGATTGCATCGTGGAATTGACGTCGCTTGGCGCAAATCGTTACGGTGGCAACTGGAGCGATTATCGTGAAGCCAAAGCCTTGGAGCTTTCTGCTATCGAGCAGGATATGTCCGAGGCCGAAAAGCAGCTTAACGACATTGCACGCAAAGCGCAGGCGAGATCAGAAGCCAAGGCACGCAAGGATAGCACGGGTAAGCAGAAAGCCGCCAAGGGTGATCAGCCACGTATCTTGCTTGGCGCCATGAAAGGGCGAAGCGAAAGTACCAGTGGAGGCTATGCGCGATTGACCGAGCGCCGCCAGACTGAAGCTACAGCAGCACTGGAAACGGCACGACGTCGTAGGGAAATCCTCCAGCCATTGGTGGTAACACTGGCGTCAACCGGTCTGCCAGCCAGCAAAATGGTCCTGCAGATGGAAAACGTCACAGCAGGCTATCAGCCTGAAGCACCCGTTCTGCGCGATGTCAGTTTTACCATCACCGGACCGGAGCGTATTGCCATCACAGGCAAAAATGGTGCGGGAAAATCTACCCTTCTGTCATTGGTTACAGGTGCGCTGAAACCGTGGGCCGGTCAGGTGCGTGTGTTCACCCCCTGGGCCATGCTCGACCAACAGGTCAGCCTGATGGATAGCGCGACCTCAATTCTTGATAACTTCCGCCGACTGAACCCGAATTCCGATGACAATCAATGCAGGGCCGCACTGGCGAGATTCATGTTCCGTGCCGACGCTGCCCTGCAGATTGCCGGAAGTCTCAGTGGCGGTCAGCTTTTGCGGGCAGGGCTTGCCTGCACACTGGGTGGTTCATCGCCGCCACCCTTGCTGGTGTTGGATGAGCCGACGAACCATCTGGATGTGGAGGCGATCGAAGCCCTGGAAGCGGGATTGCGCGCCTATGACGGCGCGCTGCTGGTCGTCAGCCATGACGAGGTGTTTCTGGAAGCAATCGGTATAAACCGTTATCAGCTGTTGCCGATGATAATGCCGGCTGCCAGCACCAGCGATCCGCCCAGCACCACCTGAAAGACCGCCCGCATGAATGGCGTTTCCATAAAGCGGTTCTGGATGAAAGCAATTGCCCACAGCTCAACAAAGACCACGACGGCCGCGATGGCGGTGGCCGTCCAGAAATGTGGAATGAGATAGGGTAGTGCGTGGCCAAGGCCGCCAACGGCGGTCATGATACCCGAGGCAAGGCCGCGTTTGAGCGGTGAGCCTCGGCCGGAAAGTTTGCCATCATCATGGGCCGCTTCGGTAAAGCCCATGGAGATGCCGGCACCGACGGAGGCGGAAAGGCCAATGAGGAATGTTTGCCAAGTATCCTGGGTGGCAAAGGCCGCCGCGAAAATCGGCGCCAGTGTCGAAACCGAACCATCCATCAAACCGGCAAGACCCGGCTGCACATAGGTCAGCAGAAACTGGCGTTTCGCAGTTTCTTTTTCGGTCTCATCAACGCCGTCGGCCAGATGTTTGTTTTCCAGCATCTCGGCGATGTCCTGGTGTCCACGTTCCGCATCTGCTAGATCGCCAAGCAGTTTGCGGGTATCGGCGTTGGACACGCGGGCGACTGCCTGGTCATAAAAATTCGCCGCCTGCTGTTCCATGAGCTCGGCCTGCAGGCGGATTTTCTCAAGCGACAGGTTCTTAACCAGCCAGTCCGGTTTGCGGTCATAAAAACCGCTGACATGCTCACGGCGAATAAGCGGTATATTGTCGCCAAACCGGCGTATGTGCATGTCGATCAGCATATTGCGGTGCGTCTGCTCAACCTCGGCCATGTCGTCGAAAATTTTGGCTGATGCCGCGTAATCCTGCTTCAGAATGCTGGCATAGGCGCGGTAGATCCGGGCGTCGTCCTCTTCACTCGCAATGGCCAGTGCCAATATCTCCTGTTCGCTCAGCGAAGAAAAATCACGTTTTGAAGAGGCAAACAGCGAGCGCAACATGGGAATGTCCTAGTTTAGAATTGTTCTAAATATATTCAATGTCGCGCTGAGAAGCAAGGGATGCAAAAGGTCGCATTGCGAAAATTGCCCATGAAGACCATATGAGGGTGGCAGTAAGACATGAGTACAGAAAGAACCGCCGGGGCGAGCATGAGCGATGATCTACAGGCAAGAGCCGCCCACAATGCTGAAATTCAGCGCCGTGCCGAGGGTGAGATGGCGCGGATGGGGATCGATGCAGCTTTTATCGATCATCTCGTGGAGACCTTTTACGGTCGTGTTCTCGCTCACCCGGAGCTGGGGCCGGTGTTTGATGGCAGGCTGCACGGCCGCTGGCCTGAACATATGGCCAAGATGAAGAGTTTCTGGTCGGCCATCGCATTCAAGAATGGTGGTTATGCGGGAAAACCGGTGCAGGCGCATGTTGGCGTACAGGGCATGACGTCCGGTCTGTTTCCGCAATGGCTGGCGCTCTTTTCGGAAACGCTGAGTGACATCGCCCCCAGCCGTGAAGCGCATGACTGGTTCATGGCAACGGCCGAGCGTATCGCCCGCAGCCTGACATTGTCACTGTTTTACAATCCGGCACTGGATGATCCTGCGATAAAACGGACCTGACAGGGCAAGGGGGGCACGCCCCTCGACAGGGCGCGCGCCAATTGTTTATTTTCTGACTACGGTTTGGGATAAGGCCATTTCCAGTTCTGGATTTCCGGCATGTCCTCGCCATGTTCACACACAAACATCTTGTGCTGCATCAGCTTTTCATGAAGCGCGGTCACGACATCTGCGGCCTTTTCCTTGAGAACCGGCAACCGGTTGATCGCCTCGATTGCCAGGTGATAGCGGTCCAGCTCATTCATCACGGCCATATCAAACGGCGTTGTGGTCGTTCCTTCTTCAATAAAACCACGCACGTGGAAGTTCGGGTGATTGGTGCGCTTATAGACCAGCCGGTGAATGAGATAGGGGTAGCCGTGATAGGCAAAGATCACCGGCCGATCTGTGGTGAATATCCGGTCGAACTGCTCGTCGGATATGCCGTGCGGATGATGTTGCGGTGACTGCAGTGTCATCAGATCCACCACATTTACCACGCGAATGCGCAGATGTGGCAATGCTTGCCTCAACAGATCAACCGCCGCCAGTGTTTCCATGGTCGGCACATCGCCGGCGCAAGCCATCACCACATCTGGCTCCAGCCCGTCCTCGGTCCCCGCCCATTCCCATATGCCAAGCCCTGCTTCGCAATGGCGCTCGGCTTCTTCCATGGTCAACCACTGCGGGGCAGGCTGTTTGCCCGCCACGATCACGTTCACCCGGTCCCATGTTTTCAGGCAATGGTCGCCAACCCACAGAAGGGTATTGGCATCCGGTGGCAGATAGACCCGCACAATCTCCGAGCTTTTGTTGGCAACAAGATCAACGAAGCCCGGATCCTGGTGGGAGAACCCATTATGATCCTGCCGCCAGACATGCGACGTCAGCAGATAATTGAGGGACGAAACCGGCTTTCTCCATTCCAGCTCACGCGAAACCTTCAGCCATTTTGCATGCTGATTGAACATGGAGTCGACAATATGGATAAAGGCTTCGTAGCAAGAGAATAAACCGTGTCGGCCGGTGAGCAAATATCCTTCCAGCCACCCTTGGCACTGGTGTTCGCTCAGTACCTCCATCACCCGGCCCTGCGGGGCGAGATTGTCGTCGGTTTCCAGCGTCTGCGCCATCCACACGCGGTCGGTGGCCTCAAACACACTGCCCAAACGGTTTGATGCTGTTTCGTCTGGCCCGAAGATACGAAAGTTCTTATCACTTTCATTTAGCCGGATAACATCTCGCAGATAATCGCCGAGAACCTTGGTCGCTTGCCCCTCGGTTGCACCGGGTGTGGTGACGGAAACGGCGTAGGTCCGGAAGTCAGGCGTATGCAACTCCTTGCGCAATAATCCGCCATTGGCATGTGGATTGGCGCCCATGCGGCGTTCGCCATGGGGCGCCAGCGCCTTCAGTTCCTCTTTCAGCGTGCCGTTTTTGTCGAAAAGATCGTCAGGATTGTAGCTCCTCAACCAATCCTCAAGGATCTTGCGGTGCCCGGCATCCTGTCGGCAATTGGCCACCGGCACCTGATGCGAACGCCAATGGCCTTCGACGATCTTGCCGTCCACCATCTTGGGGCCGGTCCAGCCCTTGGGCGAACGCAGGATGATCATCGGCCAACGCGGACGCTCGGACGCGTCGTCTTGCGCCTTCTGTTTGATTGTCTTGATGCGATCGAAAATGACATCCAGCGTTGCCGCCATTTGCTGGTGCATGGCTTCCGGCTCATGCCCCTCGACAAAAAACGGCTCATATCCATAGCCGGTAAACAGATGTGTCAGTTCTTCGTCGGACAGGCGTGCCAGCACGGTCGGATTGGCAATTTTATAGCCATTCAGATGCAGGATTGGCAGCACGGTCCCATCACTTGCCGGGTTCAGGAACTTGTTGGAATGCCAGGCGGTCGCCAGTGGTCCGGTTTCGGCTTCGCCGTCCCCCACCACGCAGGCAACGACCAGATCAGGATTGTCAAAGGCTGCGCCATAGGCGTGAACCAGCGCGTAACCCAACTCGCCGCCCTCATGGATCGAACCCGGTGTTTCCGGTGCCGCGTGGCTTGGAATACCGCCGGGGAACGAGAACTGTTTGAACAGCTTCAGCATCCCGGCTTCATCCTCGGTAATTCCGGGATAGATTTCCGAATAGATCCCTTCGAGATATGTGCTGGCTACCATACCGGGGCCGCCGTGGCCGGGACCGCAAATGTAGATGACGTTGCTGTCGCGCGCTTTGATGATCCGATTGAGATGAGCATAGATGAAATTGAGACCGGGGGTCGTGCCCCAGTGTCCCAGCAGGCGTGGTTTGACGTGTTCTGCGCGTAGAGGCTCTTTCAAAAGGGGATTGCCGAGAAGGTAAATCTGCCCGACGGACAGATAGTTAGCGGCGCGCCAGTAGCGATCGATCAGCGAAAGCTCATCTGCCGTCAATGTATTTTCACCGGATACTGCTTTTGTTGCCTGCGTCATACGTGCTCCTCACTCTGGTGATGTTTTGGAGAGTTGCGCACCGATTGGACGCAACAATATTCTCCAGAAAATTCACTGCGACGCACCAGACTGGTCCCAAAAATCGAAACCCACTTTGCGGGCTGGTGCAGTTCCATGCGTAGAAGATACTGCTTGGACCGGCTTCTCCTTGACGCAAGTCAAGTGGTGTTGCGGTTTGTCTATGATTAGCGACCGAAGGCTACAATCATATGGCGTAGTCTTGCAATCCTCGGCTGTTAAAATGCTTCCCGCGCAAGATTCGGAACACCAAAGCCGCCTTTTGCGAAAGGATCGATTTTCCCACTTGAAGCAACCAAGAAGAAATGATTATTAAACTGTGGGAGGCGTACCCGGCGGTTCGCCTTATGAAACTCTTCATAACAAGGCAAACCAACATGGATCGCAGATCTTTTATCCGCAATGCAGGCGCGGTTGGCGCCGGTGTCACGGCAACTGCATTGGCCGCTCCGGCCATCGCTCAAGAAAACCCTAAAATCACATGGCGCATGACCTCATCCTTTACCAAGGGTCTGGATATTCTGTTTGGCGCGGGCCAGATTGTGGCTGACCATGTGAAGGAAGCAACCGGCGGTAACTTTACCATCCAACACTTTGCCGGCGGCGAGATCGTTCCAGCTTTGCAGGCTGCTGATGCGGTGACGGCCGGTACGGTCGAAATGGCGCATACCTGCTCCTATTATTACGTGGGCAAGGACCCGACCTTCGCGCTTGGCACGTCGGTTCCGTTCGGTCTCAATGCGCGCCAGACAAACGCTTGGTTCAATCAGGCTGGCGGTAATGAACTGCTGAACGAATTCCTAGCCCAGCACAACATTTACTCTATCCTGCTCGGCAACACCGGCGCGCAGATGGGTGGCTGGTTCCGCAAGGAGATCAACACCATCGATGATCTCAAGGGTCTGAAAATGCGTATCGCCGGTCTGACCGGTCAGGTCATGCAGAAGGTAGGCGTCACGCCGCAGCAGATCGCGGGCGGTGACGTTTACGCAGCGCTTGAAAAGGGCACGATCGACGCGACCGAATTCGTTGGGCCGTATGACGACCAGAAGCTCGGCTTCTACAAGGTCGCCAAGTATTATTACTACCCTGCCTGGTGGGAGGGCGGCCCGGCTGTTCATGCTTTCGTCAATCTCGAAAAGTTCAACAGCCTACCCGAAAACTACAAGCGCATCTTGAAGGACGCCTGCGCGGCCGGAAGCGCCAGCATGCTGGAGCGTTACGACGCGCGCAATCCGAAGGCATTGAAGGAACTGGTGGCACAGGGTGCCGTCCTGCGCCCGTTCAGTCAGGAAATCCTCGATGTTTGCCACAAGGCAGCACTGGAGACCTACGCTGAAATCTCTGCATCCAACCCAGCCTTCAAGAAGATCTATGACAGCCAGCAGGCTTTCAAGAAGGACGCCTATCTCTGGGCGCAGATCGCTGAATACACCTACGACACCTACATGATGATCCAGCAGCGCAACGGCACGCTGTAATCATAGATCAGGAAAAGTCAAACGGTCACCCGGTTTGGTCCGGGTGACCGTTTTTGTGGGTGGAGACCAGTTTCCACACCTCACGCTCGCGCCATGCTACCGGGCTCAGGCCAGTTATGCGGCGAAATTCGCGATTGAAGTTGGATTTGGTCTGGAAACCGGCATCCAGCATGATCGAGGTCACCGATTGTTCGGTTTCTTCCAAAAGACGGCAGGCTTCCCGGATGCGCAGCTGATTAACGTATTGCGACACGTTCATATTGGCAGACCGGTTTATGGCATTGGAAATCTGCCGGCTGGGTAGGCCAAGTCGGCGCGACAGCCGTGTGAGATTGAGATTCTCATCGCGGTACAGCCTGTCCTTTTGCATAATATGCTCCAGCCGCTCCATCACTTCACGGTCTTCAGTCGAAGGTGGAATAGGCATGTCGCTGGGCGCCTCCGTGCCAGCCTCCGGCTCGACCTTGCTGCCTTCTGCAACCGACGCCGTCAGACCGATCAGGAAAAGGCCTAGAAGATTGGCATTGCTGACGATGGCGGCGACATTGGCACCGCGTGTCCACTCGAAGTCCAGCAGCACCAGAAAGTCAAAGCAGGCAGACAGGCACAACGCGCCCGCGGCGATGTAAAGTGCACGGTGGGCAGGCACTACACTCGCAAAACGCGCCTCATCCAACCCATCAGGACCTGAACGACCCAGCGCAATAATGGCAACCGCATAACCAACGAACAGACTGATCAGAGCAAAGTCTATCGCCAGCGGATAAACCAGCATCAGCAACAGAATGATCAGCGGAGAAACGACGATACCGGTCAGGGTAAAGTTGCGGGTGGCAGGTTGGTCATTCATCAGGCTGCGGAAGCTGGCATAGACAAGCGGTGGCAGGCATCCGGCAATAATAGGCAAGACATAACGCACGTCCTCGACACCATAACCCCAGCGCACTCCGACGGAAATCGATTGCAGCACACAAAGGCCGATCAGTGCCAGAAATGGCCGGTTGGTTTTTTTTTCACGGGCCCTGAACAATGTGATCAGGGTGAGACCGAGCAACAGGGCAACGACAAAGGGCAGGGGAATAAACAGCACGTTAAAGGCCTTGACGAACGAAGTTTATACGCGAAGTGCAGCAGATGAGCCGATTGCTCCGGTTGAGTATTCAATGAATGGACCAGATCACGTTCCGGTACGACCTTGATCGTGATTAAGGACGCTAAATATCTGATTTTTGCCAGCATGAGCCATCGTTCATCCAACTCAACGAGGTTTTTCATGCGGTTTCAACTTCCCATCGCTGCCCTTTTTATGGCCTGCACGGCTGGCTCGGGTGCCTTTTCAGCAGAGCCAGTCGGTGTGCGCGACATCAATGTTTTTTCCCCACAGCGTAACAGCAATCTCGAGGTGACGGTGTGGTACCCGTCAGCGGGGGATGGTGAAAAAACACTGGTTAGCGATACCAGGATTTTTGAAGGTTCACAGGCTTTCAAGGATGCCACCATCAAAACGGGCCAGTTTCCGCTCGTCCTGTTGTCTCATGGCTCAGGTTCGAGAGTTGAAGGCATGGCATGGATTGCGGTGAAACTGGCTGAGGCCGGTTTCATCGTGGCTGGCACCAACCATCCCGGCACCACGAGCGGTTATTCTACACCACAGGACACACCAAAAATCTGGGAGCGTACGCAAGACCTCTCAAACCTAGTCACAAGCCTGACCACCGACAAGGCCTGGGTGTCTTCCATCAGCCAGAGCAGTGTAGGTGTCTTGGGTTTTTCGCTGGGCGGTGCGGCGGCCATGGAAATTTCCGGTTTGCGTGCAGATCTTGATTCGTTTGTGCGTTATTGTGAAGACCATTCAGACATGATGGATTGCCGCTGGTTTGCCGGTGGGCGCGGTTATGTGAATGACGAAGCGGTATCCGTGCCGAAGCTTGATTTGCGCACCGTCGACAAGGGACGGTTTGAGCAATCCAACAGGGACCCGCGCATAAAGGCGGCGGTTCTTGTTGATCCCGCTCTGGCAACGGTCATCCAGCCCGAAAGCATCAAGGACGTGACGATCCCACTGACCTTCATCAATCTCGGCGATGAGGGCAAGGTTCCGGTTGCCGTCAAAGCGGATGAGCTGTCGCATCAGATCTCCTCGGCAAATTATGTTCGGCTCGGCGGTGCCGACCATTTCAGCTTTCTGCCGGTTTGCAAAAAGGACGCCAATGCTTTTCTTGAATCCATTGGTGAACTGGACCCCATTTGCAGCGATGCCGGTCTGCGGGACCGTGCTGAAATTCATCAGGAACTCATTAAAACCATTGTCGATAGCTTCACCCGCACCCTGAAAAACGGCCATTGAACCAAATGTCAGTAAAACAAAACGCCGGGAAAACCCGGCGTTTTATCACGCGATGCGTTTGTAAAAGATCGTCGTGCTGCAATACCGGCCATCGGGGAACAGAGCGTAATCGGGGATAACGCCTACCCGTTGCCACCCGAACCGTGGATAGATTGCTTCAGCATCGCTACCGGTTGCCGTATCAAGAACGAGAAGCGTGCGCCCGCGTTTGGCAGCTTCTGCTTCTACCGCATCCATCAGCAGACGAGAAAGTCCTTGTCCGCGTTGCGAGCGATGAATGAGCAGTTTCATCAGGTCGCCGCGATGTGGCTGGTTTGGTTTTGACGCCAGACCCACCTGAACGGTTCCGACAACAACGCGGTCAACCTCCGCGACAACATGGATGATGTCACCGGTATCGACGCCGGCAGCCACATTCCGCCAGAAGTCTGCCCCGTCTTGCGGAGTGAAGGGCAGCATGAAACCAACCGATGCCCCGTCATTGACGCAATCCGACAAAACCTCGCACAGGTGAGGCAGGGCATTTAATGTATCTGCTGCATCTAAAATTCGGATCGTTGCCATAGGTACCTGCCGGTAAACGTAAATCGATGAGGGACTGTCATTGAGAAATTTGTGATGTGTTTTATCGGCGTGTCAGCGGGCTCGCCGGTCCAAAACGACGCAATAGCGGGCGGGCCGCTCACCCGGATTGTGAAAAACGTGGCCTTCGCCAACCGGCATGAACAGGCAATCGCCCGGCGAAAGGAGATAGACATCCTGTTGTGTCGTCATTTCCAGCGTGCCTTGCAGCAGCCAGACATGTTGGGTCATGCCATGCGAAGCAGAGTGCGGTGGAAAACTGACTTTTGCGCCAGCTGGAAACTCCACCTGAACAATATCGACATCCGAGCCGACGCGCGGCGGTGAAATGGCGCGGCGTACATATCCGGTTTCCGGATCCTGCCAGATTTTCTGTTCTGCCTTGCGGACAATTGGAGTGACTGTCTCGTCTTCAGAAAAAAAGCCTGACAGCGAAAGGCCAAGTGCGGCGCAAATCCGGGCCAGGAGCGAGGCGGTAGGGCTCGCCTCGCCGCGTTCAATACGCGAGATCATCGCCCGGCTGACGCCCGAAGCAAGACTGAGCTGGTCGAGCGTCATATCGTTTTCAGCACGCAACGTGCGGACCCGCTCGCCAATCGATTTTTCGAGAATGTCGTTTTCCATGTCCATGATCAGAGATTTGCATTCTCTTATAATGGAGTCAACGGGTATTATAGTGGAATATTCGAAAAGTGACGAACCTGCGTGAAAGCAGGTTCGTTGTTTTTGATAGTCTTATGCGCCGACCTGAGCGATCCAGTCATTCAGATTATAGTAGTTTGTTACCCGGCTAACTTTGCCGTCCTTTAATTCAAAAAAGGCACCCGCTGGAAGCACGTATTTCTGTCCATTGGCCTCTGGAAGACCTTCATCGGTCACCAGATATTCACCGTTGACGACAAATTCTGCAGACGCGCGCTTGCCGTCTTCGCTGGCCATAATCACCATGTCGGTCAGGGTTTCCTTGTAGCAACGGTTCATGTGATCCATGAACTTCGCAAATACCGCCTTGCCGGTCTGGCGCTCACCCTGATTGATGTCGTGAACCACGTTTTCGTCGAGCAGGGCCAGGAAAGCATCCATGTCCTGACGGTTGAAAGCATCGTAATAGGCGTGGATGGTGGCGGCTGCTGTCATCTTTATCTCCATCGGTCTGCAACACAACTTGGCTCACTTTGGTCGTCACGATATAACCGGGCGCAACCAAGGTGAAAATGCTGTATATCGGAAAGTATCTCAACTGACATGAAAGCACTCGAAATCAAATCCGCATCCGGTGCCGATATTGTACCTTATTTTGATGACCTCGCCCGCTTGCGTATCGGTGTTTTCCGGGAATTCCCATATCTGTATGACGGCACGATCGAGCATGAGCGGGAATATCTGGCCACCTATGCCAATTCGCAAGGTGCCGTTGTGGTGCTGGCACTGGATGACGGCAAAGTCGTTGGCATGTCGACGGGAATTCCAATGGCGTCAGAAACCGACGAGGTGAAAAAACCTTTCATCGCAGCTGGTTATAATCCTGCTCGGATCTTTTATTTCGGTGAGAGCGTGCTTCTGCCACAATATCGCGGGCAGGGCGCTGGTGTTCGGTTTTTTGAAGAACGAGAGGCGCAGGCAAAACGGGTTGGCGGTTTTGACTATTGCACCTTCTGTGCGGTGGAACGTCCTGTGGATCATCCAAGACGGCCCGCAGACTACAAACCACTCAACAGTTTCTGGGAAAATCGCGGTTACGTCCACAAGCCGGAACTGAGCACCACATTCACCTGGCAGGATTTGGATGAGACGGCAAAAAGCCCAAAAACCCTTTCCTTCTGGATGCGAAAGATCGAGGCGTAATTCATGACCAGACTTGCCGCTTGCCAATACGCAATTGAACTTATCGAAAGCTGGGAAGATTACGTTGCACATTTAAGCGCTTTGATACGACAAGCGGCGCAGGACGGTGCCGAACTTGCGCTTTTACCGGAATATTCCGCGCTGACACTGACCGGCCTGCTGCCGGCTGATATCCGCTCCGATCTGCACAAGTCCATCGATGCGCTGCAGCCCCTGCTGCCGGCTTGGCTGGAACTATGTGAAGAACTGGCACGCAGCCATGGCATCGTGTTTCAGCCGGGTAGCGCGCCGGTCAAGGACCCAGATGGCAAATATCGCAACCGTGCTTGGCTGTTTGGACCGGACGGGTTGATCGGGTATCAGGACAAGCAGATCATGACCCGGTTTGAGCGGGAAAAATGGAACATTGCCGCCGGTGTCGAGGGGCTAAAAGCCTTTGATACACCGGTTGGCAAACTCGGCATCCTGATTTGTTACGATAACGAATTCCCGATGCTTGGCCGCAAGCTGGCGGAGCTGGGCGTAGAGCTAGTTCTGGCACCCAGCTGCACTGACACGCTGGCCGGTGCATTCCGGGTGCGCATCGGCGCGCAGGCCCGCGCGCTGGAAAATCAGTATGCCGTACTGTCCTCCCCAACAGCGGGGGAAGCACCCTGGTCACCAGCGGTTGATGAAAATCGCGGCCGCGCTGCTCTCTACGTTCCCTCTGACTACGGCATGCCGCCTTCGGGTATTGTGGCAGAAAGCAAAAGCGACAATGTGGTCGATAGCCATTGGCTGATCACCGACATCGATCTCGACGCCGTCGCAAAACTGCGAACCGAGGGGCAGGTGGCCACCCTCCGTGACTGGCCGGAGCAATTTGACGTATGAAAGGCCCATATTTAGTGGCCTTTTAACGAATTCCCACTTTTCGACTATCGAAGCCCCTGCTATAGCCCGGGGCATGAGCACAAATCCGAACCGCATCCCGCTTGACCATATCCGCAACTTCTCGATCGTTGCCCATATCGACCATGGCAAATCGACATTGGCCGACCGGTTGATCCAGTCGACCGGTGGTCTTGCCGAACGCGATATGTCCGAGCAGGTGCTCGACAATATGGATATCGAGCGCGAACGCGGCATTACCATCAAGGCCCAGACCGTGCGTCTGCACTATAAGGCCAACAATGGTGAGACCTATGTTCTCAATCTTATCGACACCCCCGGCCACGTCGACTTTGCCTATGAAGTGTCGCGGTCTCTGTCTGCCTGCGAAGGGTCGCTACTGGTGGTGGATGCGTCGCAGGGCGTAGAAGCTCAGACGCTGGCCAACGTCTATCAGGCGATCGATAACAACCACGAGCTCGTTACCGTTCTGAACAAGATCGATCTGCCCGCTGCCGAGCCGGATCGCATCAAGGAACAGATCGAGGAAGTCATTGGCATTGATGCTAGCCAAGCCGTTCTCATTTCGGCCAAGACCGGCCTTGGTATTCCAGACGTGCTGGAAGCCATCGTGCATCAGCTGCCTCCACCGAAGAGTGAGCTTGGTGAAAAGGGCCCGCTGAAGGCGCTTCTCGTTGATAGCTGGTACGACACCTATCTCGGCGTCATGGTTCTGGTGCGCGTATTGGATGGCGTTTTGACCAAGGGTCAAACAATCCGCATGATGGGCACGGATGCGAAATATCAGGTGGAGCGCGTCGGTGTCCTCACACCTAAGATGGTCGCCGTCGATAGCCTCGGCCCGGGCGAAATCGGTTTCATCACCGGCTCGATCAAGGAAGTGGCGGATACGCGCGTTGGCGATACCATCACTGAAGATAAGCGCCCGACCGAAAAGGCTCTTCCGGGCTTCAAGCCCGCCCAGCCTGTGGTTTTCTGCGGACTGTTCCCGGTCGATGCGGCAGATTTCGAAGACCTGCGTGCCGCCATGGGCAAGCTGCGCCTCAACGATGCGTCGTTCTCGTTTGAAATGGAATCGTCCGCCGCTCTCGGTTTCGGTTTCCGCTGCGGTTTCCTTGGTCTTCTGCACCTTGAAATTATTCAGGAGCGCCTCGAACGTGAGTTCGATCTCGATCTGATCGCGACTGCACCTTCGGTGGTCTACCAGTTGACGATGACCGATGGCTCCGAGCGCGAGCTGCACAACCCGGCTGATATGCCGGATGTGGTGAAGATTGCCGAAATTCGTGAACCATGGATCAAGGCGACCATTCTGACGCCGGACGATTATCTTGGTGGCATTTTGAAGCTCTGTCAGGATCGCCGCGGCGTCCAGACCGAACTCACCTATGTCGGTAAGCGTGCGATGATTACCTATGAATTGCCGCTGAACGAAGTTGTGTTCGACTTCTACGACCGCTTGAAATCCATCTCCAAGGGATATGCGTCCTTCGATTACCATCTGGATGGTTATCGTGAAGGCAACCTCGTCAAGATGTCGATCATGGTCAACGGCGAACCGGTGGATGCGCTTTCTATGCTGGTGCACCGTACCGCTGCCGAAAAGCGCGGTCGCGACATGTGCGAAAAGCTGAAGGATCTTATCCCTCGCCACATGTTCAAGATCCCGATCCAGGCGGCTATTGGCGGAAACGTCATCGCCCGTGAAACGATTTCAGCCATGCGCAAGGACGTGACAGCCAAGTGCTATGGTGGTGACGCCACCCGTAAGCGCAAACTTCTGGACAAGCAGAAGGAAGGCAAAAAGCGCATGCGTCAGTTCGGCAAGGTTGATATTCCGCAGGAAGCGTTCATTGCTGCCCTGAAGATGAGCGACGACTAAGCGTTACACATCAAAATCCACAATAAAAAAGGGAGGCGAACGCCTCCCTTTTTTGTTCAGAATAAACATTCTGTAAAAAGAAAACTGCCCGCCTCGAAAGACGGACAGCTCTCGCTCCTCCCGGTAACCGTTAGGTTATGGGGTGGTCGATGTGCCACCACCCGTTGCTGGGGCAGCAGGCGCCGCATTGTTAGCTGGCGGCTCAGCTGGCGTTGTTGGTGCCATAGGCTGAACTGCGGGAGCCTGCTCCGTTGCGGCTGGCGGTGTGGTCGTTGACGATGTTGTTGTTGGGTCCGTTGTTGGACCACCCATCTGCGACCAGATAAAGACACCCGCCAGAATGAGCACAATCAGAGCGCCGAACGGAACCCATGATGATGATGAGCGTGCTGGCGGTGCCAGATTTGGATCAATATGCGGTGGCACATTTGGATTCAAATCCGGCCGTGGGCGAAGTTCAGGATTTCTGTCATTTGGATCATACGTCATGTTACTTCCTCCTTCTGGATCAAGAACGCGTGATCGGCAAAAGAGTTCCAGTTGCGGTCAACAAGGGTTAAAAACATGAGGAACGTTGGCCATAAATGACAAAAGCGCCGGGGCTATCCACGGCGCTTTTAGGTCTATCTTAATAGTAACCCTAGCGGCTGGCGGTGCGAGCCGGACCGGATTTGGCGAGCCAGCGATGCCAGTCTTCGATGCTGCCGTTGAACACATTCAGATCGATCTTGCCGGACACGCCTTGTGACAGGCCCGAACCTGAATACTGCCAGAACACCCACTTGCGGCCCGGATAAACCTTGGAAGGATGCTGGGCAACGGCACGAAGCCAGAATGGATAGTTGAGGAATTCGCCGGACAGGTGATCCTTGTAGAAGTCAGGTGCGGTGTAGATAACCGGACGCTGGCCGTAATGGCGTTCCAGCATGTCCATAAACACCTGCATCTTTTCCAGAACCTTGGCGCGTGGAAGACGCATCTTGCAGCTGGACTCACCGTTGTATTCAACGTCGATCACCGGCGGCAGGGCATCCGGGTCACGCGGCACGTTGCGAATGAACCATTCGGCCTGATGGCTGGCCGGGCGGCACCAGTAGAAGAAGTGGTAAGCGCCACGACGAATACCGGCTTCCTTGGCCAGCCTCCAATTGGTCTTGAACATCGGGTCAAGATGGTCGCCGCCATCGGTTGCTTTGATATAGGCAAAGTTTGCGCCCTGTGTGCGCAGCTTTTGCCAATCGATATTGGCCTGCCAGCGCGAAACGTCGACGCCGTGCACGGCGTAATGATTAGGCGTAACCTTGCCGAAATTGATCGGCTTAGCGTCACGGAACTGGCGGCTATAGATCCGAGAGCGTACCTGTGGGCCTGCCATGATCGCCGGGCTTGCTGCCATCGCCATCGTGACCGGGCGCTGGTCGGGAACCGGCATGCCAACGTTTGGCGCGACAACGGAAAATGCCTGAGGTTCTTCCGGCACGGGACCGCCCCATGCCAGCAGTTCCTGATGCTCATTAGAGCCGGAGGCCTGTGCGCCGCCAACTGTCGCCGAAGGAATGGGGCCGGATGTCGGAGTTACAGAGCTGGTGACTTCTCTGGACGGAGAGGAAACACCTGTCATGATGCTCTCTGGCCCAGAACTGGATGTACAGCCGGACAGTGTCAGGCAGGCAAGGAGCAATGCTGGCACAACAGATGAACGCATGGGAATCCGTACTCAAAACAAAACAGAAAATACGAGAAAAGCCTCCTCGCTAACGTTCTGCTAGGATTAAAGAAAAATTATCAAGAAAGATTAAATTGCGTCCGACCAGAATGTGTTTATGGCCGTAAAACGGCTATTTTCCGAGGTTTCGGCGCCGCATTCAGCGGAAACCGAACCTGCCAACCATGATGATCTGTTAGGAAATGTGGCGAGACCACATGGTAAAAATCCATTCATTTCTAGAGACTTGAAATTCAGGCCCGCGAAATGTGGCAGGTTTGATGAATGTGGGTGAACGCCGTTAAAGCCTTGTCAACCACACGCAAAGCTTGCTGAAAAAATGACAATAAGGCCGGAACCGCGGTTTTTGAGCGTTACGAGCCAGCGAGAACCGGTTGCTGATCCTGCTTTTGCGTGGTGTTGTCCCTCTGCTCGATCAGCTTCACCCAGGCGCGGGCCAGGGCAAGTCCCGCCACATCAGCCTGTGTGCCGTTTTGTGCCTTCTGGTCGGCATAACCGGCCAGCCAACCCGGCGAAATCGTTTCAATACTGTCGGAAAAATTGCTGCGCCACCCCTCAACCACCGAGGTGTCTGCCTCGAAGTGAAACTGGGTACCGTAGGAGGCGCGGCCAATCCGGAAAGCCTGGTTGATTGCCGCGCCATTGGAGGCTAGCCGCACCGCGTCCTGTGGCAATGTAAAGCTGTCATAGTGCCACTGGAAAATACGGAAGTTATCGCCAACACTGGAAAACACTGGATCCCGTCGGCCTTCTTCGTTGACCTCTATATTTTCCCAGCCAAATTCACGCGTCACCTTCAGAAGGTTTTCGCCGCCATGGGCACGCGCCAACAACTGGCTGCCGAGACAGATACCGAGAACCGGCTTGTCCGCTTCGGTAAAGTCACGCATCAATTTTGCAAGTTTGGGCAGGTAGGGATATTTTTCATCATCCACAGCGCTTTGTTCGCCACCGAACACCACAAGCGCATCGTAGCTGTCTGCATTGTCAGGCACAGCCTCACCGAGATAAACGCTGATCACATCAAGCTCGGCGTTAACCTCGGCCAGGGCGGCGCCCACTTGTCCGTGGGGTGTACCTGCCATGTTCTCAATGATTGCGACGCGCATGAAGTCTACCTGTAAGCGAATTTAGCGCGCTAAATTGACCATGCGACTGGTCGCTTGACAAGACCAAAGGCAGCGCTGGCCACCTTTGGTCGAAGCTATTTTTCTGTGCGCGTAAGAAAGATCAGAACACTTTTGTCAGCTTGGCATCCACGGACTGGCTGTTGCCGCCACGCACTGCAAAGAACAGGAAGATAGCTGCCCACAGGATCGACTTCTCACTGCCCGCCAAGCCCTCGGCTTTGACGATGCCGTGGAAGTAAACGGTCACAAGCAAAACGATAGTTGCGGCAAAAGCCGCAGGACGCGTGAAAAGACCAATGGCAATCAGAATGCCGCCGAAAAACTCTGTCGCGGCGAGCAAAGGTGACCAGAACACGCCGGGATAAAATCCGAGGCTTTCCACCATGCCAACGGCGCGAAAGGGGTCCATGATCTTGCCGTAGCCATGCGTCACAAGAAGAACACCGGCAGCAACACGCAGAATGGTTTCGACGATTTGGTGGGTGCTGTTATAGACCGGTGCGACAGCCGGAACGATGAGACGCTGCGATGATTGAATATTATTCGTCATAAGAAACTCCATGAATTGAACATGGTGTTTTCTCTAAAGCTGTATGACGTGAAGACAATCAAGCATCGTGTCAAAACATGATTATTTTTGTTAATATTTCCGTGAACGAGATTTGATGATGGAGAAGCCCGTGAACGATACGACCGCCAAGCCCCGTGTTGCCATCGTCTATTGCACACAGTGCAATTGGCTGCTGCGGTCCGGCTGGATGGCGCAGGAATTGCTGCAAACCTTTGGTCAGGACCTCCACGAAGTTGCACTCGTTCCCTCGACCGGTGGTCGTTTTGAGATCACGATAAACGACACTCTTATCTGGGAGCGCAAGCGAGATGGCGGGTTTCCCGGACCCAAAGATCTCAAGCAGCGTATTCGTGACGTGATCGATCCCGAACGTGATCTTGGCCATACGGATCGCAAGGCCAATGAGGGATTGGATACCTGAACTGCCTTAAGAGGCTAGGTCTGCAACCACGCTGTCGAGGATCAACATGCCTGACGGCGTGCAGCGAATGCGCGAATTGCCGAGACGTTCAACGAAACCATGCTGAATGAGGAAATCTTCGCGGTCCGGGTCCAGTTCGCGCCCGGACAGCGACTGCCAGCGCACCAGATCGATCCCTTCGCGTAAGCGCAGGCCCATCAGCAGCAATTCGTCTGCCTGCTCGTCATAACCCAGCATTTCCTGATCGATCATGCCGTGGCCTTGCCGCTCAACCAGTTCAAGCCACGCTTCCGGGTTGCGCTCTGTGGCGGTCGCCAGTTTCACCTTGCTTTGCGAAAGGCGTCCGTGCGCGCCGGGACCAATGCCAGCATAGTCACCATAACGCCAATAGGTCAGGTTATGGCGGCTTTCAGCGCCGGGGCGGGCATGATTGGAAACTTCATAGGCCGGCATGCCGTGACGGGCGGTAATCTCCTGCGTTGCCTCGTATAGCACGGCAGAATGCTCCCCATCCGGCACAATCAGTTTTCCGGCCTTGTGCAGCCCGTAAAAGGCTGTTCCTTCTTCGATTGTCAGCTGATAAAGCGACAGATGGTCCACCGCGTAGGAAATGGCTTCGGCCAGTTCCTTTTCCCACTCTTCCACCGTCTGATTGGGACGGGCATAGATCAGGTCAAACGACATGCGTGGGAATATCTCGCGTGCCAGCTTGATGGCTTTCAGCGCATCCGCAACGTCATGCAGACGGCCCAGAAACTTCAGATCCCGATCGTTAAGAGCCTGAACACCCATCGACACGCGATTGACGCCCGCGGCCCTGTAGCCGCGGAAGCGTTCAGCCTCGACGCTGGACGGGTTGGCTTCCATAGTGATTTCAATGCCGTCAGGCACATGCCAGTATTTGGCAATGCCATCAAGAATGGCGCCGACGGTTGCAGGCTCCATGAGGGATGGCGTGCCGCCACCCATAAAGATGCTGCTGACGACCTTAGGGCCACCAAGCGAGCGCATGGTCTGCATTTCCTTCAGAAACGCAGCTGTAAAACGCTCCTGATCGACCGGCTTGTGGCGGACATGACTATTGAAATCGCAGTAAGGACATTTGGCCGCGCAAAATGGCCAATGCACATATATTCCGAAACCGGGTTCCCCGGTATCAGGCAATAGAGTAGCACCGGGTGCAGATAGAGTACCGCTCCCGGCGCTGGTCATCATGCTTCGAGGCAGCTTTCAACAAAAAGCTTGAAGGCGCGGGCACGGTGCGAAAGTGCAGTCGCGTCGCCTGGCTTCCAGCCATGTTTCTGTTCAGACGGCATTTCACCGAACGTCGTGCCGAAACCTTCCGGCTGGAACACCGGATCGTAACCGAAACCTGCCGTGCCGCGTGGCGGCCACACAACAGTTCCTTCGATCTCGCCACGGAACATTTCCGTGTGACCATCAGGCCAAGCAAGGCACAAAACACTGACGAAGCGGGCGGCACGATCCTTTGGATCCGTCACACCTTTGTCAGCAAGCGCCTTTTCAACCTTTTCCATGGCCATGGCGAAATCGCGCGTACCATCGGCGGTTTCTGCCCAATTGGCGGTGTAAACGCCGGGGGCGCCGTCGAGCGCATCAATCACCAGGCCAGAGTCGTCGGACAAAGCTGGAAGACCGGAAGCCTTTGCCGAGGCCAGCGCCTTGATCGCAGCATTTTCTTCGAAAGTCTTGCCGGTTTCATCCGGCTCTTCGAAGTTCAGTTCTGCCGCCGACTTTGCCGAAAAACCGAAAGGTCCGATCAGTTCGGCGATTTCTGCAATCTTGCCCTTGTTGTGGCTGGCAACGACGATGGTGCGGGTGTCGAGTTTACGCATGTCTTATCCAGATCTCAGGCGATTGCCTGCTTTTGCAGGGAAACCAGTTCGGCGCAGCCTGTCTTGGCAAGACCGAGCAGCGTCAGGAATTCCTGCTCGCTGAATGGTGCGCCTTCGGCAGTGCCCTGGATTTCAACGATACCGCCGGAACCGGTAATGACGAAGTTTGCGTCCGTTTCAGCAGACGAATCTTCAAGATAATCGAGATCGATAACTGGCTGGTTGGCGAAAATGCCGCAGGAAATGGCAGCGATATGGTCTTTGAGAACCTTTTCGACCTTCAGCATGTTGCGGCTTTCCATCCATTTCAGGCAGTCATGAAGGGCAATCCATGCGCCAGTAATGGAAGCGGTACGGGTACCGCCGTCGGCCTGAATGACGTCGCAGTCGATGCTGATCTGGCGTTCGCCCAGCGCCTGCAGGTCAACGACAGCGCGCAAGGAACGGCCAATAAGGCGCTGGATTTCCTGTGTGCGTCCACCCTGCTTGCCGGATGCAGCTTCGCGCTTCATGCGTTCATGGGTAGAGCGCGGCAGCATGCCATATTCAGCAGTCACCCAGCCCTTGCCGCTGTTGCGCAGCCATGGTGGGGTCTTTTCTTCCAGGCTCGCAGTGCAAAGTACATGCGTATCGCCAAACTTGACGAGACAGGAGCCCTCGGCGTGCTTGGAAAAATTGCGCTCGAATGAAACCTTGCGCATCTGGTCTGTTTTTCTGCCTGACGGCCGCATGACGGACTCCTCTTGAATTGGTCGGAGCCTTCTAGTGCCTTTCCCAAGCAATTGGAAGGCTCTGGCCCATCTATCCCGGTTTTGCGCCGCAAAACCGATCTTGGGAAGTGGAATTTCCGTTTTGCCGAAGGTCGATCAGTGATTATAGTTGATGGTCTCAGGCAATCGACAGAGATGACGGTCAATATGGGTTTTTCCATTCCGATAGCACAGGATCAATTCGCGTCGCTCGACGAACGTTCGCGCGAAATCTTCCGCCGTATCGTGGAAAGTTATCTCGAGACGGGAGAGCCGCTCGGGTCGCGTAACCTGTCGCGGCTTTTGCCCATGTCGCTTTCACCTGCCTCCGTTCGCAATGTGATGAGCGATCTGGAGGAGCTCGGACTTATTTATTCGCCGCATATCAGTGCGGGCCGCCTGCCGACACATTCCGGTCTGCGGTTTTTTGTCGATGCCTTCATGCAGGTCGGAAACTTGTCTGATGACGAACGCGCCAATATCGATCGGAATATCGCGCCACTGTCCAATCGCGAACAACCCCTGCAGGGAATGATGACGCAGGCCAGCCAGACCCTGTCGGGCATGTCGCGGGGCGCTGGGCTAGTCATAACCACCAAAAACGATGTGGTCATCAAACATGTCGAGTTCATCCGGCTTGAGCCGTTCAAAGCACTCGCCATTCTGGTCGGTGAACACAATCAGGTGGAAAACCGTATCATTGATCTGCCGGCCGGCATCACATCTTCGCAGTTGACGGAGGCTGCCAATTTTATCAATGCCCACTTGTCCGGGCAGACACTGGATGAACTGCGAAGTGAACTGAATGCGCTGAAATTACAGGTGCAGACCGAACTTGGTACATTGGCGCAGGATCTGGTGGAACGTGGTCTGGCCGTTTGGGCCGGCGATAGCGAAGAGGGTAAACCCGGCCGTCTTATTGTTCGGGGACGCTCCAATCTGCTGGAAGGGGTTGGCAGCGAAGAAGATATGGATCGCCTGCGCCTGCTGTTTGACGATCTGGAGCGCAAGGACAATCTGATTGAAATTCTCGACCTGGCTGAAAGCGGGCCGGGGGTACGTATTTTTATCGGGGCGGAAAACAAGTTGTTTTCTCTGTCCGGTTCATCGCTGATCGTCGCGCCTTACCGTGATGATGACAATCGCATTGTTGGTGCTGTTGGCGTTATCGGGCCGACAAGGCTAAACTATTCCCGTATTGTGCCGATGGTCGATTATACGGCACAGTTGATGGGGCGGTTATCGCGAAAACCGCTATAGTTAGCTGCCATATTCCTCAACTGACAGTTCTTTGCGCACCGAATGGCGGCTAAGCCTTGATTTTTGCCCGTCAAACATCGATATCGGGCGCAACATCAAAATTTAATCTGGAGACCGTCATGACCGACGACACGAACAAGACCGGATCTGACGCAAAGCAAGCGGAAACGGCATATGAAGAAACTGTAGCGGACGCTACGGTTGATGAAAATTCCGCGCCTGTCGAAGAAACACCTGATCCTTCCGAGGCGCTAAAGGCGGAAAACAACGACCTGCGCGACAAGTTCCTGCGCCTAGCTGCTGAAATGGACAACCTGCGTCGCCGCACAGAACGCGATGTGAAGGATGCCAAGGCTTATTCGGTGGCTGGTTTTGCCCGCGATATGCTGGCCGTATCGGATAATCTTCGTCGTGCGCTCGAAGCAATTCCTGCCGAGTTGAAGGAAAATGCTGAAGCCGGCATTGCAGGTCTTATCGAAGGCGTTGAAATGACCGAGCGTTCGATGCTTTCGACCCTTGAACGCCACGGTGTTCGCAAGATCGAAGCGGAAGGTGAAAAGTTCGACCCGAACTTCCACCAGGCGATGTTTGAAATTCCAAACCCTGCGGTTCCCAACAATACGGTGGTTCAGGTCGTTCAGGCAGGCTTCACCATTGGTGACCGTGTTCTGCGTCCTGCCATGGTTGGTGTTGCCAAGGGTGGCCCAAAGGGTGAAGCCGCAGCAGGGGCTGAGCCAGGGACTGGCAGCCTGAATGAAAAAGATGCGTGATCTCTGATCACCAGCGTTTGAAACTTTTAAACCCCGGTCATCAATCGGGGTTTTTTAGCGTCAGGATCGGGAGAATTGCCGATCCAGCCAATCAAAGGCGTAGTCCTGCTGCTCGGCCTCGAAAACATGGGCACCTGGCCAGATTTTGCTGTCCAGACAGTCTGCACGCTGCCATGCAGCCCATACACGCCCCATTTTTTGCAAGGCTTCAGTGACGGAGCTGACGGGAAAAAGCCTGTCTTCCTTGCCGGCAAAGACCAGTATGGGCCGCGGTGCCACAAGGCTTGCAACATCGGGATAATCCAGAAACTGCATAAGGCCCGGATGGGTCATGTGCCAAGCAGAACCACCACGCAGCTGGTTGTTACCCGGCACCATCAGACTCTTTGCTGTGGCCATCCAGTTCACCGCCACCGTCGCGGTGATAGTGTCGGTCAGAGCTGCAGCCTGCCAGGCGCGGAATGCGCCCATGGAAAACCCTGCTGATGCGATCTGTTGTTTGTTGACCTCTGGCATGCTGGCCAAAAATTCTGCGGTGCGGGTGTCCTCAAGCGCCATCAGACCGGCAAGGGAACTCCCCATATTGGCAAAATTGGCCGCCAGCGCCTGCTGTCCATCATACGTCAACGGCCCGCGATCGCCCCAGCCGAGTGCGTCAACTGCCAGCACGACATAACCGCGGCGTGCCAACTCGTCACCGGGAAACCTTCCTGAAAAATGTCTATCTGCCCACCCTTGTGCGGAGTGCAGCTTATCTGGATCATCCCAAGGCGAAATTAGTTTTTCTTTGCCGATATCGAATTTGGAACCATGGTCATGGTAAAAAACAGTTGCCGGAAATGGTCCCTTGCCCTGGGGTAACAAGAGCAAGCCAATAACCCGGCTGTCGCGCGTAAGGTTGAACGCAATCTTCCGGGCAATAAAATCACCACGGTCGATTTCATCGACAATTTCGGGATCAAAACCAGTTCTGTCTGGTGTCTGCCAAGTGAGTTCCCAGATCTTTGCTCGAGCTCGAGCCTTCCACTCCTCGAGATCGCTGACCTCAGGCGTCCATGCCATTGAAAAGGTCAGTCGCTGTTTCAGTTGCTCACTGAAAACCGGCAGGTGGTCTCCGGTTACACCGGTCATTTGCACATCAGGCATCTGGTCGAGGTCAAATGAACAGTCATCACCAACGCTGGCCCCACGCTTTTCCGGCTCCATGCATCCTCCGTCATCAGCGCTCACGTCTGATGACGGTTGATTTACCGCATGGAATGAAAAATCGGAATTGATTTAAAGGGGATTTTTAAAGCAGATCGCTGTTGATAGACTGCTGCACGCCGTCGTGCAGCCTCAAGCGGCGTTGGCCTGCTCTTGGTTCAGGAAGGCATATATTGCCGTGTCCGAATCGGTTGCACGCAGCTTGGCAACAAGATCCTGGTCGCGCAGAACGCGAGCAATGCGTGAGAGGGCTTTCAGGTGGTCAGCACCTGCACCTTCAGGCGCCAGCAGCAAAAACACCAGATCAACAGGCTGGTCGTCAAGCGCCTCGAAATCCACGGGGCTTTCCAGACGTGCAAATACACCGACGATCGATGAAATGCTTTCGAGTTTGCCGTGCGGAATGGCAATGCCATGTCCAACACCGGTGGAACCAAGCCGTTCCCGTTGCAGAATGACGTCAAATACCTCGCGTTCCGGAACACCTGTAATCCGGGATGCCTTTGCAGCAAGTTCCTGGAGAAGCTGTTTCTTGGAATTGACCTTGAGGGCGGGGATAATCGCATCTTGTTGCAGCAGGTCTGCCAATGCCATTTCGTCTTCCTTTGTATCACCGGAGTGATTGGCGGGCGTGGTGACCACGTCCGCCAAACGTATTCCGACTGTTCAACCCTTTATCGCGGCTGCATCAATCCAGCCGATATTACCGTCGTGACGACGATAAACGATATTGAGGTATTCGGTTCCCGGGCTGCGGAAAAGCAGGACCGGTTCGTCTGTCATATCAAGTGCCATCACGGCATTTGCCACAGACATGGTTTTAATCTGTTTCGAGCTTTCCGCGACAATTGTTGGCGCGTAATCGTCCGGCACTTCATCATCTTCATCCGGAACGGCGTCCATAACCGTATAAGGAATTTCCTCGAAGGAAGGGACGTGCCCACCAGCATGGTGGTCTCTCAGTTTGCGCTTGTAGCGTCGAAGCCTCTTTTCGATTCGGGCCGCTGCTGCGTCGAAGCTGCCTTGCGGCTCGTTTGCTTCTCCCGCAGCATGAAGAACCACTCCGGTGTCCAGATGCAGCTTGCAGTCGCACGAAAAATGGGACGTCGATTTCTGAACAGTAACTTGAGCAGAATACCCCCCATCGAAATATTTCGTAACCGCCAAGCCGACCGCATCCTCGATCCTTTGACGGAACGATTCACCTATCTCCATATGCTTACCAGATACACGCACACTCATGGAATTTTCCTTTTTGTAGTGATTTGCGAATACCAGCTTACGTCAAGCCACGCGCTCATCCAAGCGATTCCAGACCTCTTTGGCCTTGCTGCGGCGTTCTGCCTTTCGATTAAGGGAGTTTGTTCGTCTCGATCATCCCGTAAAGGTGCGCGCTTCTACTCTTGGGGCAATCAGGAGTCAATGCTACCAAAGGCGGCTGGAGGCATATATTTACGGTTCGTTAATGTGCTGTCGGTGGCAAACGGCGCCCTTAGCCCAGTTTTGCAAGGGCTTTCTTCTCCCGCCGGCGCTGCACAGACGAGGGAATGTTCATCGCTTCACGATATTTCGCGACTGTTCTGCGAGCCAATTCGACCCCGCCTTGCTTCAGATTGTCCACAATGTCATCATCGGAGAGAACGGCATCGGGCGTCTCCTGAGAGATCATCACTTTTATGCGATGACGCACAGCTTCGGCCGAATGGCTGTCGCCTCCTTCCACGGCACCAATGGAAACCGTGAAGAAATATTTCAGCTCGAACATGCCGCGCGGTGTCAGCATATATTTTTTTGACGTGACGCGGCTGACGGTCGATTCATGCATTTTGATCGCATCCGCCACGGTCTTGAGATTGAGAGGGCGAAGGTGGTCAACACCATGCATCAGGAACGCATCCTGCTGCCTGACAATTTCGCTGGCAACCTTCATAATTGTCTTGGCGCGTTGGTCGAGGCTTCTTGTCAACCAGTTTGCATTTTGAAGGCATTCGGACAAAAATCCTTCGTCCTCGCCCTTACGGGCGGGCAGGCGCGAAATCTGCGCATAGTAGGACTGATTGACCAGAACGCGCGGCAATGCGTCGGGATTGAGTTCGACAAGCCACGTTCCATCAGGTGTTTCCCGAACGATCACGTCAGGCACGATCGTTTCTGAAACAGAGGCTTCAAAGCCTGAGCCGGGACGCGGGTTGAGTGCACGAATTTCGCCTAGCATGTCGAGGAGGTCTTCCTCATCCACACCGCAGAGCTTTTTCAGGGTTACAAAATCTCGCTTTGCTAGCAGCTCCAGATTGCCGACGAGCGCCTGCATGGCGGGGTCAAACCGGTCTTTTTGTCGAAGCTGTATCGCCAGGCACTCACTTAAAGAACGGGCGAAGATCCCGGGGGGATCGAGCGTTTGCAAGGCGGCAACGATGCGTTCGATATCCTGCGCATCCTTGCCCAGACGCTCGGCTGTCTCGGACACGGTATCGGCGTGGATGTAGCCGGTCTCATCCAACTGATCCACAAGGATTTCGGCAATTACCCGAGAAGTGGCATCCTGCAAAATGAACGGCACTTGCTGGTTGATGTAATCCCGCAAATTGGTTTTTGCCGCGACGAAGTCGTCAAGGTCATAAGCCTCGCCGCTATCATTGCCTGGCATCGATTTCCATTGATCGGCCAGTTCAGGGGCATCCGCCTTGCGCTGGTTACCATCATCCTGAAATACGTTTTCGAAACTGGTATCGAGCTGTTCACCAAGCCCAGTGCTGCGTTCGTTGTACCACTCATCCTGATCGGCAGCATGTGTGTCTGAAGGCTCGAAATCCGGCTCGGCAACACCAAAGCTGTCATCGGGGGTGTCACTGCTCACGCCCTCATCACCTGCTGCAAATTCAAGCAGCGGGTTCTTTTCGACCTCCTGCGCAATGAATTGTTCCAACTCGCCATAAGTCATCTGAAGCAATTGGATTGATTGCATCAGCTGTGGCGTCATGACGAGCGATTGGCTTTGACGCAGAAAAAGGCTGGCGGATAATGCCATGACGGACGCGAAACTCCCCTTCAACGCCTTCCTGACCGCTTTTTTTAAGGTTGGCGGTGAATGAAATAGCACTTGGCCCAAAAATTGCTTTTTTATGAGATTTGGTCAAGCACAACAGGAGCGTCTAAAGCAAGATTCTTTCGCGAATGAGCGATTACAGGCTAAAATTATCTCCGAGATAGAGCCTGCGCACATCGGGATTGTTCACGATATCGGTCGCGCGACCGTGGGTGAGAACCTCACCGGCATGAATAATGTAAGCCCGGTCAATCAGTCCCAGCGTCTCACGCACATTGTGATCGGTGATGAGAACGCCAATGCCACGTGCCGTCAAATGCCGCACAAGGTTCTGGATGTCACTCACAGAAATAGGATCGACACCGGCAAATGGTTCGTCGAGCAGCATGAAGGTTGGGTCTGTGGCGAGCGCACGGGCAATTTCAAGACGTCGGCGTTCACCACCCGACAATGCCACCGCCGGCGATTTGCGCAGATGCGCAATGTGGAACTCTTCCAACAGTTCGTTGAGCTTAGTATCGCGTTTCTTGCGATCCTTCTCGTGCACTTCCAGAACGGCAAGAATATTATCCTCGACCGTCAGGCCGCGGAAAATCGAGGCTTCCTGTGGCAGGTAGCCAACGCCAAGGCGGGCGCGGCGGTACATCGGCATTCCCGTCACGTCATTGCCATTGATGGCTATACGCCCGGAATCAACCGGCACAAGGCCAGTGATCATGTAAAAACAGGTTGTCTTGCCCGCACCGTTGGGTCCAAGCAGGCCCACGGCCTCGCCACGGCGCACCACAAGGGAAACCCCATTCACTACCCGGCGGGTGTTGTAGGTTTTCGACAGGCTGTGCGCGATCAGTGTGCCTTCGTAACGGCTTTTATCCCCTGAGAGATTGAGGGGGTTGCCGGGCGTGGCTTTGTCGGAGAACAGGCGAGATAGAGAAGGAATTTTCACGAGCAATTCTTATGGCTGTTTTTTCTGTGATTTCGGGTCGAGCAAAATGCGAACCGGCCCACCACAGCTGTCCAGCTTTGCCTGTCCGGTGTTCATGAACACCGTCAGCTTACAGCCGGTGAAAACGTTTTTGCCTTCAGATAGCACCACCTGCTTGCCCGACAGGATAAAGGTCTGGGCTGCCATGTCGAACTCGCCATGATCGGCCGTTGCTTCCTGTGTGCCGGAATTCAGGTACACCGTGTTATCGACGAAAATCTTTTCGATATCGGCATTACCGCTGGTGAGCGACGATCCTTCACCCTTGTAAAGCACGGTCATCTTGCCGGCCTTCAAGGTTGTAGTTCCCTGAACAACTTTCACATTGCCTGTGAAGTAGGCTTTGCGCTCCTGGTCCTGAATTTCCAACTGATCGCTTTCAATGGCAATCGGTTGGTCGTTGGAGAGCTTCAGCCCCTCCATCTGGCTCGTTGTGTTTTGCGCGGAGGCAGTTCCTGCCAGCGTCAAAACCGCAGCCGAGCCGGACAGCAGCGCGAGGATTGGGAAAATCGAACAACGTAAGGATCGTGACATCGGGTCGGGCTTTCAATTTTCAGCTTGTTGTATGGTCGATGCAGCGAGCCGTGCCCGAACCTGCCCCGAAAAAATTATTGTTCTGCCATTATCTGCGATCTGCATGCTTTGTGCAACAATCGAACCATCTTTGGTAGTAATGTCTACCGCTTCACTCGTTTGCATCTTGCCAGCACGCAAATCAACATCTGCAGATTGGAATTTTGCCTTGATGCCGTTGGTCATATTGATCTCGAACGGCGCAGTCATTTGCATCTTGTTGGTGTTGCGGTCAAACACGCCGCCGCTTGCTGTTACCTTAGCCACAATATCGTTCATGGGAACGGCGGCAAGCACATTTTCAAGTGTCATCAAATTTGGGCTGGCAATGTCCTGCAAGGCACGATCGGCGGTCATCGAATAGGCGATACCATCATCATTTCGACCCGCAACAGCCGGTTTTTCCATGACGATCTTGCCGTTTTCAATCGTCGCGCTCTCTACCGATACGTCAGCTGGCCACCAGGCCTTGATCAGCGACACACCAATAAAAACCATGGAAATCAGCAGAGCAGCAGCCGGAAGAATGATTTTCAGCCGGCGAACGCGCGAAGAATGTCGCATAGCAGTGCCATAGGCTGCGCCACCATCGGTGGGCACAGACGCAAGTGCTGGCGATTCGCGTAGCTTGTCGAGCATTCCTTAGATGTCCCGGGTAAAAGCGGACAGGATACCATAAATCCGGGTCGGCCTTTGTGTTTCAACGTTTGTCTTTGGCATGTGCGAAAGGTTCTGCCAATATGGTTTTTTATGCGTGCCATACAAGTAGGGCGTGATTTTTACCGAAAACAGGCTTTTTTATTTGTTTCCCGTGAGCGGCAATATAAAACCGGCTGTAACGCAAATAGTGTTAAGCCTTCGCTAGACCTCATCAAGGGACGTGAAAAAATGGATCGCATGGCAATCGCTGACAGGCGGCAATTACGCCGTAAGTTGACATTCTGGCGTGTTGCAGCGGTACTTCTTCTTATAGCAGCCTGCTTTACCGCATATCGCATGGTTTACACTCCAAGCTCAAAATCCGGCTCGGCGCATGTTGCCCGTGTTGAGATTTCCGGTTTGATTCGTGACGATACGGAACTGCTGGAACGGCTGGACAAGATTGCCAAGAGCGACAATGCCAAGGCGCTTATCGTTTCCATTTCCTCGCCCGGCGGCACGACCTATGGCGGCGAACGCATCTTCAAGGCAATTCGCGCCGTGTCTGACAAGAAGCCGGTTGTCGCTGACGTCCGCACTCTTGCAGCATCTGCTGGTTACATGATCGCCAGTGCCGGTGACGTTATCGTAGCTGGTGAAACATCGATCACCGGTTCCATCGGCGTTATTTTCCAGTATCCACAGGTAGGCCCACTTCTTGATAAGCTCGGCGTGTCCTTGCAGGAAATCAAATCGACGCCGTTGAAGGCAGAGCCGTCACCGTTCCATGAGCCGCCTGAAGAGGCGAAAACCATGATCCGAAGCATGATCATGGATACCTATGACTGGTTTGTTGATCTGGTTGCCGATCGTCGCAAACTGTCCCGCGAGGAGGTTCTGAAACTCGCAGATGGCTCGATCTTTACCGGTCGGCAGGCGCTGGCCGTGAAGCTTGTGGACCGTTTGGGTGGCGATGAAGAGATTCGCGCTTACCTTAAAGAGCGTGGTATAGACGAAAATCTGCCGGTCGCTGACTGGCGCGCGCCGTCATCATCCACGCCATTTTCACTTCTCGGGTTGGCAAAAGTTGCCAGAATGCTCGGATATGAGGATTTTCTGCCACTTGCAGGGGCCGCAAGCGAGGCAACCGACAAGTTGTTTCTTGACGGTCTCGTTTCGGTTTGGCAGGTTGAGCCACACTAAAAAGCCAATTCTTTCAGGGGGCAGTCGTGATTAAGTCTGAACTGGTGCAGATTGTTGCTGCGCGTAATCCGCACCTTTATCACCGTGACGTGGAAAACATCGTCAACGCGGTTCTTGACGAAATCACGGATGCTCTGGCGGGTGGAAACCGCGTTGAACTGCGTGGCTTCGGCGCCTTTTCGGTTAAAAACCGTCCTTCTCGTTCCGGACGCAACCCACGTACAGGTGAATCGGTTTTCGTTGAAGAAAAGTGGGTTCCTTTCTTTAAAACCGGCAAGGAACTGCGTGAGCGCCTGAACCCTGGTATGGGCGATGTCGAAGACGACGACGAAGATTGAGTTTGTGAGGATGCCGCTGGGTGGTTTCATCCTTTGCGCATCATGATGAAAAGCATGAACGGAGTACCCCATGTCGAAAAAGATCATCAACCTTCTGGTTCTGGTTCCGCTGGGTATCGTGCTGATCGTCCTGTCCGTTGCCAATCGCCAGTCGGTTACGCTGGCGCTTAATCCGTTCCGGCCGGAAGACAGCGTTTTGTCTTTCTCCGCACCGTTTTTTGTTTTCCTGTTTCTCGCCGTTATTTTCGGTATTCTCGTAGGCTCGGCGGCAACCTGGGTCACACAGGGCAAACATCGCAAGCGTGCGCGTGTTGAGGCGAAGGAAGCCAATCGTTGGCATGCCGAAGCGGACCGCCAGAAGGCTGTCGCCGCCCGCGCAACCGTCGTTCATTCAGACGCCCAGCTGCCAGCCAAGTGAACGCTGGCGCGAATTAACGCCTTTTCTATCGCTGTTTTTCGTGCAATCGCGCTGAGGCCTTTGCCACGCGCCACACTGATGCTATTGGCTTTGGCAAGACAAAATAGCCTGAAATGGGAAAACTTCCGTTGAAGAAAAAAGATAACCGGTCCGGTGGCAAGAATTTTGCCGGACAGGATAAAAAACAATCCCGCCCGGTCCGCCCGGAAAAATCCGCATCCTCCAGGGAGCGCGGGCAAACGCAGCGCCGCCAGGAGGACACTCGGCCTGCCAGACCCGCTGTGGCGTCAAAAGACAAGATTGCGCAAAAGGATGTTGCTGCTGCATCCGCGGCACCCATCCCGCAGCGTAGCCTGATGAACCGCACCGGTGAACGCCCTGTAGAACAGGTGCCGGTCATTCTGGAATCGACCGGTGCCGGTGATTTCCACCTGATCGATAGCGGTAATGGCCTGAAGCTTGAGCAATATGGTGAATACCGTATCGTCAGACCGGAAGCGCAAGCGCTGTGGCGGCCAAATCTTGACCCGCGTGTCTGGGAAAATGTCGACGCTGTCTTTACCGGCGACACCGACGAAGACGGTATGGGACGCTGGCGTTTCCCGAAGGCGGCTCTTGGTGAAACCTGGCCGCTGTCGCTGCTGGGCGTCGATTTTCTCGGACGGTTCACGGCATTTCGCCATGTTGGCGTGTTCCCGGAGCAAATCGTGCATTGGCAGTGGTTGAAACATGCCGTTGAAAATGCAGGCCGTCCGGTCAAGGTTCTGAACCTCTTCGGTTATACCGGCGTTGCCTCCCTTGTTGCCGCCGCTGCTGGCGCAGAAGTAACCCACGTCGATGCGTCAAAAAAGGCGATCAACTGGGCAAAGGAAAACCAGGCACTTGCCGGACTTGAAAAAGCGCCAATCCGCTGGATTTGCGAAGATGCCATGAAGTTCATTCAGCGCGAAGAGCGCCGTGGCAGCACCTACGATATCATTCTGACGGACCCGCCGAAGTTCGGTCGTGGTACCAATGGTGAGGTGTGGCAGCTTTTCGACCACCTGCCGCTGATGCTGGATATCTGCCGTGAAATCCTGTCACCAAAGGCATTAGGCCTTGTTCTCACGGCCTATTCGATCCGCGCCAGTTTCTATTCCACCCATGAGCTGCTGATGGATATCATGCGCGGGGCCGGTGGAACGATTGCCTCCGGCGAACTCGTTATTCGTGAAGCGGGGCTTGATGGCAAAACGCCGGGTCGTGCTCTGTCTACATCCCTGTTTAGCCGGTGGGAGCCGAAATGAGTAAGGACTATCAAGCCGGAACACCGCGGCGCGTTGGCCAGGTGAAGGAAGTCACCAGCCTGACCAATCCCATCGTCAAGGATATCAAGGCGCTGACCCAGAAAAAAGGTCGCGAAGAGAGCGGTACCTTCATGGCGGAAGGCCTGAAGCTGGTCATCGACGCATTGGAGTTGGGCTGGACAATCCGCACGCTCGTCTATGCCAAGGCTGCCAAGGGCAAGCCTCTGGTGGAAAAGGTTGCGACAAAAACAGTTGCGTCAGGCGGACTGGTTCTGGAAGTCAGCGAGAAGGTTATTTCTTCGATCACCCGTCGCGATAATCCACAAATGGTCGTTGGTATCTTCGAGCAGAAATGGCGCGCGCTGCGCGATATTCAGCCATCGGAAAGCCAGACCTTCGTGGCGCTCGACAGAGTGCGCGATCCCGGCAATCTCGGAACGATTATCCGCACCGCTGATGCGGCTGGCGCATCCGGCGTTATCCTGATTGGCGATTGCACGGATCCGTTTTCGCTGGAAACGGTGCGTGCAACCATGGGCTCCGTGTTTGCTGTTCCTGTTACCAGGGCCAGCGTCGACGAGTTCTTGCAATGGAAAAAGCAGTCCGGCGTCAATCTTGTCGCCACGCATCTGGCCGGCTCGGTCGATTACCGGACCATTGCGTACAAGGGCAAGCCGGTTGTGCTGATGATGGGCAACGAACAGTCCGGTCTGCCAGAGGAACTTGCCTCCAAGGCGGATCGTCTGGCGCGTATTCCCCAGCAAGGTAGGGCGGATTCACTCAACCTTGCGGTGGCAACAGCCGTGATGCTTTTTGAAGCGCGGCGACATCTGCTTGATCTGGAGCTCCGCACGTAATGGAAAAAACAGGCATGTTTTCCCGATTGGTCCCGGCTTTGGCGCTCATTGTCTCATTGCTGGTTATCGACCAGATCGTCAAAACACTGGTTGAGCTTTATCTGCCTCTGCAGGAAATGGTGCCTGTTATTCCGATGCTGGCGCTCTACCGGACCTATAATCTGGGCGTTGCATTTTCCATGCTGTCGGACATGGACGGTTGGTTCATCGTGACCATGCGTCTGGTCATTGTGGTTTTTGTCATCTGGATGTGGAAAAAAACGCCCAAGGACCGCAGTTTTGCGCATCTGGGTTTCGCACTGATCATTGCCGGCGCGCTCGGCAATATCTTCGACCGTTTTCTGTATGGCCACGTCATCGATTACATCCTGTTTCACACGCAAACATGGTCATTTGCCGTGTTTAACCTTGCCGACAGCTTTATCAGCATCGGGGCGGCCTGCGTCATTCTGGATGAAGTTTTGCAGATGAAAACGGCCAAAGACGCGCAGAAAGATTAAACTTTTATCGTTTAGGCAAAGCCAATCAAAACCGCTGACATGGTAGAGATTGGCTATGAGCGACCCTGCACATCTTCGCAAGCAAATTTCCGGCGTCTTTGAGGATGCGTCTGCCCTGCAAGACAAGGCAGACGGCCGATATCAGGCGCAGACCGCGACCAATGCGGATCAGCTCGACCCAGCGGGTCAGCAGAGCAGAGCGCCGTTCATCTGGCTTGCTGCGGGTGCTGCCGTTGTTTCCACTCTGCCGTTTTTGTGGAGCGGCCTAGCCGGCTGGTCTCTTTCGCTCGCTTCTCTGGCTACACTGGGCGCTGTCGCGGTTCCGGGTTTGCGCGGGCTGAATAACTCTGTCAAAACCTCAAGTGACAGCCCTGATGTGCAGGCAGGCGGCTCGTTCTTGCCAGCCATCCATGATGCCATGGGTGATATCGCGGTTCTGCGTGGCATGGATCGTCGTATCATTGAGGCCAATGATACGTTTCGGGAAATGACTGGCTGCAATGCACCTGATGGCATGAGCTGCGAGGAAATTGGCGTTGCATTCCGTCCCGGCGGCAAGGCGCATTGTTACGACGTGGAAATTGCCACACCCTACGGACAGCGCATTTTCACCTGGCAGGATGCCGTGGTGCGTCTGGGGCAAAGTAACCGTCTGGTTATCCAGTCCGTGGCACGCGACGTGACGGATGAACGTCGGGCCTTGATGATGCGCGAGGAAGCACGGCAAAAAGCCGAAAAGGAAAGTGCTGTCAAAAGCAGGCTTTTGGCCACTGTCGCCCATGAAATTCGCCTTCCTCTCAGCGGTATTCTCGGCATGAACCACTTGTTGTCGCAGACAAAGCTCAATGATGAGCAGCGCAACTACCTTGATGGCACCCGCCAGTCCGGGCAGGCACTCGTGCAACTGGTCGAGGATCTACTTGATTTTTCGACCATGGAAGCTGGCCGTTTCCGCCTGAACCCGCGTGCGGAAAATCTCCGTCGGCTCATTGAAAGCATCGTCGAAATGCTTGCCCATCGTGCCCATGAAAAAGGCATTGAGATTGCCTCGACGGTGGCAGCCGATGTGCCGGAATATCTGGATTTTGATCCGGCAAGATTGCGCCAGGTGCTGTTTAATCTGATCGGAAATGCAGTCAAATTCACCACCTCAGGTGGGGTGTTGATCCGCACTTTGATGGATGGAGACGATCTTCTTCTCTCGATATCCGATACGGGTCCGGGCATGACCAAAACGGAACAGGCGCGGATTTTCGGAGAATTTGAACAGGCCGGCTCTGCCCGCCAACGCAGTGCGGGAACGGGACTTGGATTGGCAATTTCTGCACGTATCGTGCGTGAATTTGGTGGCTCCTTGAGCGTTGAAAGCGCCAAGGGCAAGGGCAGTGTCTTCATCCTGCGTTTTCGGGCCGTTGCCGATACCTCGGGTGAGGATGATGAAGCCCGCCGCACGATGCTGACCAAAAGCAATGTGTTGGTTCTATCGCCGGAGGGGATGACAGCAATGGCCGCCAAGGCGTCCATCCACTCCTTGGGCGGGCGGTGCCGTGTTGTATCGGATATGGCAGGCATAGAGGCGCTTGATCTCGATAGCGCGCGGGAGGACGAGGCGATCAGCGACATCATTGTCGACCATCGCTGTGCCACCCTGTTCGATGATATTGTCAAACGCTGGCCTTGCCTGTCGGAAAAACCAGTGCGCCGCATCCTGATGGTTAATCCCGAGGAGCGTGCAACCCAACTTCAGGGCGGTTACGACGCCTGGCTCATCCGTCCATTGCGGGAAAAATCACTCGCGGATGTATTGAGGGGGCGTCTTCGTGGCATGGAGCGTCGTGATGCCATCAATGACAACCAGCCCGGTTTCGGCGGTGCTGATATCGAACATCCGGCCGGCCGCAAGCCGATGGTTCTGGTGGCAGAAGATGATCCGGTCAACGCGCGTATTCTGCGCGCTGTTTTGGAAAAATCCGGCCACGATGTGCAATTGGTGACGGATTTTCCAGCGCTGCTGGCCGCCGCAGTCCCCGGTGCCGCCATTCGTCCGGACCTGATTATTTCGGACCTCAATATGCCAGGCGGCGAAGCCCTGGATGTTCTCCCGCATATTTGCCGGGAATATGCGCTTTGGCCGCGCGTACCGGTTATCGTTTTAAGCGCCGACACATCGGCTGAAACGCGCAAATCCGTATTAGACGCAGGTGTGAGTACGGTTCTGGCAAAACCGGCCGATCCCAAGCAACTGCTGGAGGAAATCCACGCCCTTTTGCCGCCGATGGAAAGCATGGTGCAGTAGGTACCAACCTTAAGTGGATTTCCCTCTCACAATTGACAGATGTTCCTTTTCGCCGCAGGGCTGTGTTGTCACTATTCTGTCGTCAATAAGTGATTTATGACAACCGAACTCAATCGGTGGCGGAGCGACTCTCCATGGTCACAGAAATACTGAACCGCGATATTTCCGAACAGGGCGCATCGGTCGCTCAGGTCATCGGCAAGCCGCAACGTGACAGCGGTCTTCTGGGCCGTATCGGTACATTGGAAACCCGCCTTGCGGTCAATGAACGCGAGGTTGATGCGGCCCAATCCGTTCGTTACCGGGTGTTTGTCGAGGAGATGAAGGCAAGCCTTCCTTCCGACGCCATGCGGCGCAAACGCGACGTCGATGCCTACGACGCTATCTGTGATCATCTTCTGGTGCTTGACCGCGCTATCGAAGGCGATACGGAAGACCAGATCGTCGGCACATACCGTTTGCTGCGGCAGGAAACGGCTCTGGCCCATGGTGGTTTTTATTCCGCTTCGGAATTCCAGATCGGTGATCTCCTGGAGCGCCACCCAGACAAGCAGTTCATGGAACTAGGTCGGTCCTGCGTGCTGCCGGAATACCGCACCAAGCGCACCGTTGAATTGTTGTGGCAAGGAAATTGGGCTTATGCCCTGCGCCACAGAATGGACGGCATGTTCGGTTGCGCATCGTTCCCGGGTGTCAGCCCGGAAAGCCATGCGCTTGCGCTGTCATTCCTGCATCATCACAACACGGCAAAGGGCGAATGGGCAGTCAGTGCACGTCCCGAACTTCACCGTGACATGGACCTCATGCCAGTCGAGGCCGTCCATGCCCGCCGTGCCGTGTCTTCCATGCCACCATTGGTCAAGGGCTATATGCGCCTTGGTGCGATGTTCGGTTCCGGTGCCGTTGTCGACCACGCCTTCAACACAACGGATGTACTGGTCGTGCTTCCCGTTTCGGCAATCGCCGGCCGTTACGTCAATTATTATGGCGCAGATGCCGGCCGTTTCGCCAGCTGACCTGTATTGATGGGTGCTTACCGCGCTCGAATAAAGGCTCGTCGCACCAGCTTCCTGTGGGAAGCGGTGCCGCCCATGTTGTGTTGCAAGGGGCAAAACCGCTAGTTTGGCCGTTCGTTTCCCGCAACAGACCAGATTGTCGACTAAGCCATTGATGGACGTTCATTCCCACGCCTCGCTGATATCAGAAGAAAGCCGTGCATCGGCAACGCCGATGATGGAGCAGTATATTGAGATAAAATCGAACAATCCCGGTTCGCTGCTGTTTTATCGCATGGGCGATTTTTACGAGTTGTTTTTCGACGACGCCGTGGCGGCATCGCGGGCGCTTGGCATTACGCTGACCAAACGCGGCCAGCATCTGGGACAGGATATTCCGATGTGCGGCGTGCCCGTGCATGCAGCGGATGATTATCTTCAGAAACTGATTACACGCGGTTTCCGGGTTGCCGTTTGTGAACAGGTTGAAGATCCGGCAGAAGCCAAAAAGCGTGGTTCGAAATCCGTCGTCCGACGCGACGTGGTGCGTCTTGTTACACCCGGCACACTCACCGAAGAAAAATTGCTCGTTGCAACCGAGTCCAACTACCTGATGGCGCTGACCCGCATCCGTGGCGGTGCCGAAGTGCAGTTCGCGCTGGCTTGGATCGATATTTCAACGGGCGTTTTCCGCCTTTCAGAGACGAACCTGACACGGCTTCTCGCCGATATCTGGCGTATTGACCCGCGCGAACTGATCGTTGCCGATACGTTGTTTCACGATGCCGAACTGAAGCCGGTATTTGATGTGCTCGGCCGTGTTGCCGTCCCGCAGCCTGCTGTTTTGTTCGACAGCGCAACGGCAGAAGGCCGTATTGCCCGTTATTTTGGCGTCACGACGTTGGATGGGTTTGGCAGTTTTTCGCGTGTGGAACTGGCTGCAGCGGCTGCGGCCGTTGCGTATGTCGAAAAAACGCAGATTTCAGAGCGACCACCTTTGGGCGCGCCGGAGCGCGAAAGTGCAGCATCAACCCTATTTATCGATCCTGCCACCCGCGCCAATCTGGAACTCGCAAAAACGCTTTCCGGTGACCGCGAAGGCGCATTGCTGAGTGCAATCAACCGCACCGTTACCGGCGGTGGTGCCAGACTTCTGGCCGAGCGCCTTCTGTCACCTCTGACGGATCCGGACAAGATCAACGCGCGGCTCGATTCGGTTTCATGGCTGATCGATGATAACGCAATGGCTGAGCGGCTGCGTGAAGCCCTGAAACATATGCCGGATATGCCGCGCGCCTTGTCGCGTCTGGCACTGGAACGCGGCGGCCCACGTGATCTCGGTGCCATCCGCCAAGGCCTTTCGATCGCATCCAGCATTGCCTCGCTACTTGAGGAAGGTCTGTTGCCGGAAGAACTGGCTGGCGCGCTCTCGGCCCTCAAATCCCTGCCAAACGGCTTGGAGGCCATGCTCGGCTCCATGCTAGCCGACGAAATGCCGCTGTTGAAAAGAGACGGTGGTTTTCTGCGCGACGGTGCCAACCCGGAACTGGACGAAGTCCGAGCACTGCGTGACCAGTCACGGCGGGTGGTGGCTAGTTTGCAGCTGAAATATGCCGAGGAAACCGGCATCAAATCGTTGAAGATCAAACACAACAATGTGCTTGGTTATTTCATTGAGGTGACGGCCGGTAATGCCGACGTCATGATGGCGACCGATGAGGCAAAGGCCCGGTTTATCCATCGTCAAACCATGGCCGGTGCCATGCGCTTTACCACCACAGAACTGGCGGATCTGGAAAGCCGCATTGCCAATGCAGCAGCCCAGGCCTTGACCATGGAGCTTGAGGCATTCGAGCAGATGACATTGGCGGTGGTTTCAGAAGCTGAAGCCATCAAGGCCGGCGCGCTGGCGCTGGCGGTTATCGATGTCGCGGCTGGTCTGGCCTATCTGGCGGTTGAGCAGGCCTACTGCCGTCCGGTCGTTGATGGCTCGATGACATTTGCAATCAAGGGCGGACGCCACCCGGTGGTCGAACAGGCGCTGCGACGCCAGTCTGTCGGTCCGTTCATCGCCAATAATTGTGATCTTTCTGCGCAGAACGGCGACAAGAATGGTGCAATCTGGTTGCTGACAGGCCCGAACATGGGCGGTAAATCGACCTTCCTGCGCCAGAACGCTTTGATAGCCATCATGGCACAGGCAGGGTCTTTCGTACCGGCCGAGACTGCTCATATCGGTATCGTCGACCGTCTGTTTTCGCGGGTTGGCGCATCCGATGATCTGGCTCGCGGCCGTTCGACCTTCATGGTTGAGATGGTGGAGACCGCTGCGATTCTCAATCAGGCGACCGAACGCTCCTTGGTTATTCTTGATGAAATCGGTCGTGGCACAGCGACATTTGATGGTCTTTCCATCGCATGGGCAGCCGTTGAGCATCTGCATGAAATCAATGCCTGCCGCGGTCTGTTTGCCACGCATTTCCATGAACTGACCGTGTTGTCGGAAAAACTTGGCCGACTGTCCAACGCTACCATGCGCGTCAAGGAATGGGACGGCGAGGTTATTTTCCTGCACGAAGTCGGCCCCGGTGCGGCAGACCGCTCCTACGGTATTCAGGTGGCGCGACTGGCTGGCTTGCCAGCCTCGGTGGTGGATCGTGCGCGCGATGTGTTGACACGACTTGAAGATGCCGATCGCAAGAATCCGGCAAGCCAGTTGATCGATGACCTGCCACTGTTCCAGATGGCCGTGCGTCGTGAGGACACCCGTAAAACCAGCGCTTCCAAGGTAGAGGAAGCGGTTAAGGCCCTCAATCCCGATGAGATGACGCCTCGTGAGGCTCTGGACGCGCTTTATGCGCTCAAGAAACAACTTGGCAATGCTTGAGCGCTAAATTGCCTGTCCATGACGCCCCAAAATCGCTATAGGCCTTTGCCATTACGGTAGGCTATGGCGACCCTTAAGCAGAATGGATGCAGGCTTTATGGCCCACAAGGAAATCGATTACTCCGAAATCCTCGACGTCGAGGCTTTTCAGAAGGAATGCGACGCAGTGTTTGCCGGAAGCGGCAAACCGCTTCTGGATGCACGTTCGCAACTATTGCCAATCTTCCGCAAGGCAAGCAACGATGGACGGAAAACGGCACGCCAGATTCTGGATGCGGACGGTGGGGGACTGGATTGTGCACGCCGTATATCCTGGTTGCAGGACCGTCTGATCGAGGTGTTGTACCATCTGGCGGTCAGTTACGTTTATCCACGCGATGCTGCTGAAATTACCGTGACCGCCGTCGGCGGTTATGGCCGTGATACGCTGGCGCCTGGCTCCGACATCGACCTTCTGTTTCTTCTGCCACCCAAGAATTCGCAGGATATGCAAAAGGCAGTCGAGTTTGTTCTCTACATTCTCTGGGATCTGGGCTTCAAGGTTGGCCATGCCACCCGCACGGTTGAGGAATGTATCCGCCTTTCAAAATCCGACATGACCATCCGCACCGCCATTCTGGAAATGCGCTACATCTGCGGCAAGATGGCATTGTCCGACGATCTGCAAAAACGCTTTGACGCCGAAGTGATCACCGGTACCGGGCCGGAATTTATTGCCGCCAAGCTGGCTGAGCGCGACCAGCGCCACCGCAAGGCAGGTGACACGCGTTATCTTGTCGAGCCAAACGTCAAGGAAGGCAAGGGCGGTCTGCGCGACCTGCACACGCTGTTCTGGATCGCCAAATATTATTACCACGTACGCGACGCCGCTGAACTCGTAAAACTCGGCGTGCTCTCACGCCGCGAATTGAAGCTGTTCGAAAAAGCAGATGATTTTCTCTGGGCCGTTCGCTGCCAGATGCACTTTCTGACCAATAAAGCAGAAGAGCGGCTGTCTTTTGATATACAGCGGGAAATTGCCGCCGCGCTTGGCTATCAGCCGCGTCCCGGCCTGTCCGCCGTTGAACGTTTCATGAAGCACTATTTTCTTGTCGCAAAGGACGTGGGCGATCTGACGCGCATCGTCTGCGCGGCGCTGGAAGACCGGCAGGCCAAGGCTGTTCCCGGCCTCACCGGTGTTCTGAACCGGTTTACCAACCGCGTGCGTAAGATTGCTGGCAGCGTGGAATTTGTAGAAGACCGCGGTCGTATTGCACTGGCCGATCCCGATGTCTTCAAGCGCGATCCTGTCAACATCATTCGTCTGTTCCACATTGCCGACATCAATGATCTGGAACTGCATCCGGATGCACTGCGTGTTCTCACTCGCTCATTGTCGCTGATCGATAACAAGGTGCGGGAAAATGACGAGGCCAACCGTCTTTTCCTGTCGATCCTGACATCGCGGCGCGACCCCGCTTTGATGCTGCGACGCATGAACGAGGCGGGTGTTCTCGGCAAATTCATTCCGGAATTTGGCAAGATCGTCGCGATGATGCAGTTCAACATGTATCACCACTACACGGTTGATGAACATCTTATCCGCTCTGTTGCGGTTCTCTCGGAAATCGAAAAGGGCCAAGCCATCGATACGCATCCGCTGGTCAACCAGTTGATGCCGATGATCGAAGACCGCGAAGCGCTTTACGTTGCTGTGCTGCTGCATGACGTTGCAAAGGGACGGCAGGAAGATCACTCGATTGCCGGTGCACGCGTCGCCCGTAAATTCTGCCAACGTTTCCGTTTGAACGTAAAGCAGACGGAAACCGTGACCTGGCTCATCGAACAGCACCTGCTGATGTCGATGGTCGCGCAGACACGCGATCTGCATGACCGCAAAACCATTGCCGATTTTGCCGACAAGGTACAGTCGATGGAACGGCTGAAAATGCTGCTAATCCTGACGGTCTGCGATATTCGTGCCGTAGGGCCTGATGTCTGGAACGGCTGGAAAGGCCAGCTTCTGCGCACACTCTATTACGAAACAGAACTGCTGCTATCTGGCGGTTTTTCTGAAGTTTCCCGTAAAGAACGCGCAAAGGTTGCTCGCGAAAAACTCTATGACGCGCTTACCGACTGGGGCCAGAAGGCACGTCGCAAATATACCGGTCTGCATTATGAACCCTATCTTCTGTCGGTCGATCTCGATGACCAGATACGCCACACAAAGTTCCTGAGGGCGGCCGACAAGGAAGAAAAAGCGCTTGCCACCATGGTACGCACCCACTCCTTCCATGCCATTACCGAAATCACCATTTTGGCGCCTGACCATCCGCGTCTTCTGTCGGTGATTGCCGGCGCTTGTGCCGCTGCCGGTGCCAACATTGCTGATGCGCAGATTTTCACGACCTCTGACGGCCGCGCGCTCGACACCATTCTTATCAATCGCGAATTCCCGATCGATGAGGACGAGATGCGCCGTGGCGCCAATATCTGCAAGCTGATCGAAGAAGTGCTGTCCGGCACCAAACGTTTGCCGGAAGTTATTGCGACACGCACTAAGTCGAAGAAAAAGAACCGGACCTTCAACATTCCGCCGTCGGTTATCATCTCCAACGGTCTGTCGAACAAGTTCACGGTTGTTGAGGTCGAGTGCCTTGATCGTACGGGTTTGCTGGCCGACATCACCGCGACCATTGCCGATCTGTCGCTCGATATTGCCTCGGCACGCATCACGACGTTCGGTGAAAAGGTCATCGATACGTTCTATGTCACCGATCTGACCGGCCAGAAGGTGATGAATGACAACCGTCAGTCCACAATTGTGGCGCGTTTGAAAAACATCATGGCCGACCCCGAGGATTTGTTGGCCGCAACCGGTGAGGCGGCCACTGTTTCCTCAGCGGAAGCCGCAAACAATCGCATGAAAGCACAGGCATGAGCCTTCTCAAAAAATTCGCAACGGTTGGCGCTGGCACGCTGGGCAGCCGCGTGTTTGGTTTCATGCGTGAAATGCTGATGGCTGCGGCACTTGGTACGGGACCGGTGGCGGATGCGTTTAACGCCGCATTCCGGTTTCCCAACACCTTCCGACGCCTGTTTGCCGAAGGTGCCTTCAATTCGGCCTTCGTGCCGCTGTTTGCCAAGGAAATCGAAGCGAGCGGCATGGAGGGTGCAAGACGGTTTTCCGAAGAGGTTTTCGGCGTTCTGTTTACTGTGCTGATGGCGCTGACAATCGCCATGGAGCTGGCCATGCCGCTTCTGGTGCGCACCATCATTGCACCGGGCTTTGTTGAAGATCCCGTCAAGTTCGATAACACCGTTCAGCTTGCCACCATCATGTTCCCCTATCTGGCCTGCATGTCGCTGGCCGCGATGATGGGGGGCATGCTGAACTCACTGCACCGTTATTTCGCAGCCGCCATCGCACCGGTTTTCCTCAATATCATCCTGATCGGTGTCCTCGGTTGGGCATGGTATGGTGGTCATGATCCGCTGGAAGTGGGTTATGGCCTGTCCTGGGGTGTGATGGTTGCCGGTGTCGTGCAGCTTGCCATCGTCTGGGTAGCGGTTCGCAATGCTGGCATGCGCATCGGCTTCCGGCGTCCGCGTTTGACAAAAAACGTTAGCCGGCTATTGATATTGGCATTGCCTGCGGCAATTACTGGCGGCATCACGCAGATCAACCTGCTGATTAATACGGCGATCGCGTCTGGCGGCGAGGGGACTATTGCTTCGCTTGCCTATGCCGATCGCGTTTATCAACTGCCGCTTGGCGTCGTCGGCATTGCCGTTGCCACCGTATTGCTGCCGGAACTGTCACGCGCCCTGCGTGGCGGCCAGCATGTTGAAGCGGCGACGTTGCAGAACCGATCCGTCGAGTTTGTCCTGTTTTTGACACTGCCTGCCGCAGCAGCCCTGCTTGTTATGGCAGAGCCGATTGTTCAGTTGCTGTACCAGCGTGGTAACTTCTCAGCCGATGCGACGGTCAAGGTCGCTGAAATTCTCGGTATCTACGGACTTGGCCTTCCGGCATTCGTTCTGATCAAAGCCTTCATTCCCGGATTTTTTGCGCGGGAAGACACCAGAACGCCAATGATGTTTGCTGGCATTTCCGTTGTAGTAAACGTGTCGCTGGCACTTTATCTGTTTCCGCGTTTTGATGGCGCTGGCATTGCCACTGCGGAAATCGTGGCTGGTTGGGTCAATGCCGCCATGTTGTTTGCAATGCTGGTAAAGCGTGGCCATTGGCAGATTGATACGCCGCTTCTGACCCGTATCCCGCGCCTGCTCTTTGCGTCAGCGGTTATGGCGACATTAATCTGGTTTGCCATGGGCTGGCTGCATCCCTGGTTGTCCAATGGGCATTTCGCCGTGCGGGCTGGCACCATTGCCGGTTTGATTGTCGTTGCCATGGTGGTTTATTTTGCGTTGGCTTTTGCCACCGGTGGAGCGCAGCTTTCCATGGTCAGACGCAATCTCAAACGGGGCGGTGCAAAAAATACTCCCGCCAAGGATGAAACAGCATGAGTGCCGATTTTGCGCAAAACCGCCGCATTGCGTTGGTTACGTTAGTTGTTGACACCTATGATCGGGCCAAAACATTTTACTGCGAGACACTCGGTTTCGAGTGCCTTGCTGATGAACCGCTGCCGGATGGCAAACGCTGGCTGGTGGTGAAGCCGAAAGGGGCGGATGGTTGTGGTCTGTTGCTGGCCGAGGCGGACGGTGATGAACAAATGCTGGCCATTGGCAATCAGACCGGCGGTCGTGTCGGTTTCTTTTTGAACACGGATGACTTCGCACGTGACCATGCCGCCATGCTGGCCAAGGGTGTGCATTTCCTGGAACAGCCGCGTCATGAGATCTATGGTTCAGTGGCCGTGTTCGAAGACCTTTACGGCAATCGCTGGGATCTTTTGGAACCCAGTCATTCACCCACTTGATTGCGCGGTGTTGCGGGTGCATAAGCGCCCGCGAAATGTAACCAAGGAGCAAGGCCCTCCACAAGCCTTCGAGGACACTCATGAGCGAATTCAAGAAACTGGTTTTTTCGGGCGTTCAGCCAACCGGTAATCTGCATCTTGGCAACTATCTCGGCGCAATTCGCAAGTTTGTGGCGCTGCAGGAAGACAGTGACTGCATCTACTGCGTCGTTGACCTGCATGCGATCACGGCACAGCTGGTGCATGAAGATCTGCGGGCGCAGACACGGTCTATCGCTGCCGCATTCATCGCAGCCGGTATCGATCCGGTAAAACACATCGTGTTTAACCAGTCGGCCGTGCCACAGCACGCCGAACTGGCTTGGGTGTTCAACTGCGTGGCGCGCATCGGCTGGATGGAGCGCATGACGCAGTTCAAGGACAAGTCCGGCAAGAATGCCGAGCAGGTGTCGCTTGGCCTTCTGGCATATCCAAGCCTCATGGCGGCTGACATTCTCGTTTATCGCGCAACCCATGTGCCAGTTGGCGATGACCAGAAACAGCATCTGGAACTGGCGCGTGACATTGCCCAGAAGTTCAATATCGACTTTGGTGGCCAGATCAAAAGTGCCGGCCTTGGGCTGGATATCGTGGTTGGCGAAGAGCCGGTGCACGCTTATTTCCCAATGGTTGAACCCCTGATCGGTGGTCCTGCGCCGCGTGTCATGTCGCTCAAGGACGGTTCAAAGAAGATGTCCAAGTCCGACCCGTCGGATCTGTCGCGCATCAACCTGATGGATGATGTGGATGCCATTTCGAAGAAAATTCGCAAGGCAAAGACAGATCCGGATGCCTTGCCGAGCGAAACCGAGGGGTTGAAAGGTCGCCCGGAGGCAGAAAATCTGGTCGGTATTTTTGCGGCTCTGGCTGATAAATCCAAGGCAGAGGTGTTGCATGAGTTTGGCGGACAGCAGTTCTCGGCCTTCAAACCTGCACTGATTGATCTGGCTGTGAATGTTCTGGCGCCGATCAATCTTGAAATGCGTCGTCTGCTTGACGACACCAACCACATCGATGCCATTCTGAGAGATGGCTCTGAACGGGCTGGCGTGATTGCGGAAAAAACCATGAATGAAGTTCGCGATATCGTTGGCTTTCTGAGGTGATAACTTGCCGCCCGCAGTCTGTGCGGGCGGCTTGTCAGCTTGGCAAATTTCTATAAGCTCCGCCTCAATCGTATCAAAGGCGAGTTTCATCGTCTGGAATTTCAGAAACAGGGAGCACGCTCTATGGTTTCAAAACGGCTGTCTCGACTTGAAGGTCATCGCCGTAAATTTCTGGCGGTCATCGACGGGACGCCCGAATGCGAAAGGGCCGTTCATTATGCGGGTCGCCGTGCCAAGAACTCCAATGGCGGCCTTGTTTTGCTTTACGTAATTCCGGATGGCGATTTCCAGCAGTGGCTGGGTGTCGAGCAGATCATGCGGGCAGAGGCACAGGAAGAGGCAGAAGCCTCGATGGCCAAAACGGCGCAGAAAGTACGTGAGACCGTCGGTATAGAGCCGGAAGTGGTCATTCGTGAAGGTGCCGCCGCCGAACAGATCCATGGTTTGATTGAAGAAGACCGGGATATTGCCATTTTGGTCCTGGCTGCCGGTTCAACCAAGGAAGGCCCAGGTCCGCTGGTCTCGTCCATAGCGGGCAGGGGGGCTGCATTCCCCATTCCTGTTACCGTATTGCCAGATACGCTGAGCGACGAGGAAATTGACGCACTTTGCTGAGCGTCCGCCAAGCGGCAAGGCGCGTGCGATAAAACAAACAGCGCAAGCACCCTCTATTGGTGATGTGCGGTTCGACATGCTTTAAACGCACAAATTGACTTTCTTTGCCGAAAGCTCATTTGTTGAATGTAATTCTCATGTCCGGGCTTGAAGAATGAGCCTGTCCGGCGTATTTTTGAACTATTCTAAATTCAGGGGCGCCGATCGCTCCGAAGGAGACATGTGATGTTCATTCAGACCGAAGCCACTCCAAATCCGGCTACGCTGAAGTTTCTTCCCGGACGCGTTGTGCTGGAAACCGGCACGGCAGAATTCCTGAACGCAGAGCAGGCGCAGGCGTCTCCGCTCGCGCAGACACTGTTTGAAATTCCAAGTGTAACTGGTGTGTATTTCGGTTTCGATTTCATCACCGTGACCAAGGAAGGTGCTGAATGGCACCATCTGAAGCCTGCGATCCTGGGCTCGATCATGGAACATTTCATGTCGGGTCGTCCGATTCTGGGTGAAGCACGCACCGCCGAGTTTTCTGACGAAGAAGACGAGTTCTTCGATGAAGGCGATGAAACCATCGTTGCTACCATCAAGGAACTGCTGGACAGCCGCGTTCGTCCTGCCGTGGCACAGGATGGTGGCGACATCACCTTCCGTGGTTTCCGGGACGGCACCGTGTTCCTTAACATGAAGGGCGCATGCTCGGGCTGCCCATCTTCTACCGCAACATTGAAACACGGCGTTCAGAACCTGCTCAAGCACTTCGTTCCTGAAGTGCAGGCTGTCGAATCCGTTTAATACAAAGGCAAAATGGCATGATCGTTCTGGCGCTTGATACATCGGGAGGCGACTGCGCCGCCTGTGTTTATGACAGCGCCAGCGATGCCGTCCTTGGCAGAGTGTGTGAAACCATCGGCAAAGGCCACGCCGAGCGGTTGATGGGAATCGTCGATAAGGCACTCGAAGCAGCCAATCTTGACCTGAAGGCCGTGCAGCGGATTGCTGTCACTATTGGTCCTGGTTCCTTCACGGGCATTCGTGTCGGTGTTTCAGCCGCGCGTGGCTTTGCCTTGTCCCTTGGGGTTGAGGCTGTCGGCCTAACCACGCTTGAGGTGATGGCCAAGGATTGGCAGGACCAGCATGGACAGAAACCTGTCACCATCGCGTTGGATGCGCGTCGTGGCGAGGTTTACATCCAGTCCTTTGCGGCCGATGGCTCGTCTGTCACGAATGCGGAACTGCTGCCATTGGATGATGCGGTTTCTCTATTCTCACGCCTTGGTGGTGAGGTTTTTGGGTCGGCTGCAATTCTTCTGAATGGCGAAGCCAATGCCGCGGAGCCTGACCGGTTCGAAATTACCGCCGTCGCACGCCTTGGTGCTGCCAGGCCGCAAGGCGGACCTCGCCCGGCTCCGCTTTACCTGCGTGGCCCTGATGCCAGACCGCAAACGGGATTTGCGCTGGAACGACGTGCCCATGCCTGATAATCGGGCATGATATGTATTTATGCGGTGATTCCCTGCGATGATCGATCAGTATTTGACACTAAAGCCCCAGTTCGAAATTGTACCTTTGGTACAAGACGATAGCCATGCCATAGCCGAACTGCACAAGCTGCGGTTCTCGCGGCCGTGGAGTGAAGACGAGTTTGGCAATCTTCTCGTGCAATCCAATTGCTATGGCTTCGTAGCACGCCAGACCAACGCGTTCTTCAGCAAGCCATTGTCCGGTTTTGTGCTGGCCCGTGAGGCAGGTGGCGAAGCAGAAATTCTGACCATTGCCGTGCAGGAAAAATTGGGCCGTGCGGGTCTTGGCTGGCGTCTGATGCAGGCGGCGGTGCGTGAGGCCGCAGGCCGTGGCGCCGATTCCATGTTCCTCGAAGTTGATACCAGCAATGCCGCAGGTCTTGGGCTATACCGCAAGCTGGGCTTCCAGCAGGTCGCGGAACGCAAGGCCTATTATACAGCCCCCGACGGTACACAGTCGACGGCGCTTGTCATGCGGCGCGATCTTCGCTAGTTGCGTTTATGACCATTTTCTATATCCCGCCTTCTTCGTGAGGGCGGGGCGTTGATATGAAGGCCTTACAACGTGACAGATCTGAACAAAACGCTCGAAGAGCTATGCGCCGAACGTGGCATGCGCATGACCGATCAGCGTCGGGTCATTGCCCGCGTTTTACAAGAATCGGAAGATCATCCTGATGTGGAAGAGCTGTATCGACGATCGTCTGAGGTTGATCCACGCATTTCCATCTCGACCGTTTATCGTACTGTAAAGCTTTTCGAAGATGCCGGTATCATCGAACGGCATGATTTTCGTGATGGTCGCTCTCGTTACGAAACCGTGCCAGAAGAACATCACGATCATCTGATTGATCTCAAGAACGGCGTTGTGATTGAATTCCGCTCTGCAGAAATCGAGGCACTCCAGGAAAAGATCGCTCGCGAGCACGGGTTCAAACTGGTGGACCACCGTCTTGAACTTTACGGTGTACCGCTAAAACCTGAAGATCACTGAGCGGTGCGAGTAGTCACGTTATGATGCTGTGGCTGCGAATTATCTATCTCGTTTTCGTTCTAACGTTGCTGACCCTACTTATGCTGCCATTTCAGCTTTTGGGTCTGGCATTTGATCTAAAGATACGACGCTGGCTGCCGCGTTTCTGGCATTGTGCTGCCTGCCACACCCTTGGCCTGAAAATCACCGTCCATGGAACACCGGATAAAAACCGCCCGTTGATGCTGGCGGTTAATCATGCTTCCTGGAAGGACATCATGATCCTTGGCAGCATTACCGATGTAGTTTTTATCGCCAAGACTGAGGTACGCGACTGGCCGGTTTTCGGCGTGTTGGCACGTCTACAGAAAAGCATTTTTGTCACCCGCGAGCAGAAACGCAGCACGGGCACGCAGGTGAACGAGATCGCCGAAAGGATGGCGGGCGGCGAGGTTGTTGTGCTGTTTCCTGAGGGAACGACATCGGACGGTAACCGGCTTCTTGAGGTCAAGTCATCGCTGTTTGGCGCTGCATCCACCGCCGTGGAGCAGGTGCCGGGTGGCATTGTCTATGTGCAACCGGTGGCAATAGCCTATACCGGTGTTCATGGAATGGCGATGGGGCGTTACCACCGTCCGCTCGTCGCATGGCCGGGATCTCTAACCCTTCTGCCGCATCTGGTCGGCGTCTTGAGATCAGGCGCGCTCGAAGTGGATGTCACGTTTGGCGATAGCGTTGCTTTCAAGCGTGGTGACAACCGCAAACATTTGGCGGTCAGTGTCACAGCTGCGATCCGCCGCATGTTACAGCAAAGTCTTCGTGGTTATTGGCGGTAGTCGCTACACTTCAGAAAGCACCGCGTTTGTGGTGTTCGACAGTTGCGGTTGAATGGCCGCAAGGCTGCCAGCGGCGCGCACGAAATCGATCTGGCGCGCAAATCCGGTCTTTTGCAGCAGATGTTTAACGTGTGTGCGCACTGTCTCCTTGGCGGTCCCTGTCTGCGAAGCGATTTTCTCCAAACTTTTTCCTTCGGACAGCTGGGCTGCAATTCGTGCTTCAGTGGGTGACAGATCATAAAGACCTTTCAGCCACTCCGCATTCAGGGTGATGTCCCCGATGGGACGAGCCAGAATAAGCAATGTTCCGCCAGCCCCGATAATATCCTGCGCCTGCATGCAGGCCGGAATGACGTGCAGGATGCCTGTTGGTAGTCTGTTTTCGGAGCGAACGGCAATCGAACGAACCGACCGCTGCTGCACAATGGTGCCTTCAAGCGCCTGCCGTAAAAGGCCATCCGCGCGTTTGTCATAAAGTGCCAAACGGCCGAAAGCTGCCGGAAGGAATATCTGGCCTGCCAGCCTATCAAACGAGGCATTGGTGGCGATGACCTTTGAATTCCGGGACAGAACTGCCGCCGGAATGCCAAGCAATTGCAGCGTCGCCATTGCTGTCATCGTTTGTTTCATCCTCAATCGGCCAGCGAGGGCCACGGCTCGCCCGAGATGGGGGCGAATAGTGTTGAGGAAATCAAGCTCTGGACCTGCGAAACGACCTTCCGCAAACCGCCGATCGACCGAAAACACCGCGATGTCGTCGCCAGAGCCTTTTATGACCGTCGCGGCAGTAAATGCGATGTCTCTTGGCGACAGAAAGTCACGAAAAATCGCCAGGCTCTGTATTTCGTCTTCTTCGAAAAAGTCTTTGTCCACGACAAATGCAGGGTAGCTTTTTTCGAGAAGACGCTGAAGACGCACGTTCCGGTCCGCCCACCCGCCGGCAATATACTCTTCCATGATGGTTTTAGTCGCCTGGGGTGCATCCCAGGTCAATTGTCCGTCGGTCAGGATAAACAGCGAACCGCCACGTCCTTTGACCTTGTCTGACAGGCTGTCGATAACAGAAGGCCAAAGTTCTGGAAGAAGCCCTGCCGCATAGATTTGACTGACAATATCGTGGTGAATTTCACTCATGTAAAACTGTAGTGTTTGAGATCAATACTTCAACATAGCTTTCAAGCTTATATAAGCAGTAAAAATCACAAGAATTACAGACGAAAAATCGCAAAAATTTAGCAATTATCAATTGGCTTTAGTCTGTCAGCGCAGCTGTGCTTAGCAGGCGCTTTAAAGACGAAAATAGCCTGCGGCATATTTTTCTGTTTAATATGGTCCTGAAAATGACTAGGTAACCGCCATGACACAGCAAACGACAGCAATCGCCGAAACAGATCAATCGCTCCGTGACGGTAGCAACAACCGCAAGGTTTTCATCAAGACTTACGGCTGTCAGATGAATGCTTACGATTCCGTTCGCATGAGCGATGCTCTTGCGAAGGACGGTTATGTGCCCACAGAGGACATGGCTGAGGCTGATCTCGTTTTGCTCAATACCTGTCATATCCGCGAGAAGGCCGCTGAAAAGGTCTACTCCGCGCTTGGCCGCCTGCGTGACATGAAGAAGTCGCGTCAGGAAGAGGGTCGCGAATTCATGATTGGCGTCGCCGGCTGTGTTGCACAGGCTGAAGGCGAAGAAATTCTGCGCCGTGCGCCGGCCGTTGACGTGGTGATTGGCCCGCAGACCTATCATCGCCTGCCGGCCGCTCTGAAACGGGTGCGCGATGGCGAGCGTGTGATCGAGACCGATTACGCGGTTGAAGACAAATTTGAACATCTGCCTGTCGCCGATAAGGCGAAGATCCGCACGCGTGGTGTCACTGCGTTCCTTACCGTTCAGGAAGGTTGCGACAAGTTTTGTACTTTCTGCGTGGTGCCTTACACCCGTGGTTCTGAAGTATCGCGTCCCGTTTCGCAGATCGTCGACGAGGCAATGAAGCTGGTTGACGGTGGTGTTCGCGAGTTGACGCTGCTTGGCCAGAACGTCAATGCGTGGAAGGGAACCGGCCCCAAGGGTGAAGAGTGGGGCCTGGCACAGCTTCTTTACCGTCTGGCGGAAATCCCTGGTTTGGCGCGTCTTCGTTACACGACCAGCCATCCGCGCGACATGGATGACTGTCTTATCGACGCGCACAGCAATCTGCGCATCCTCATGCCTTACCTTCACTTGCCGGTACAATCCGGCTCGGACCGCATTCTCAAAGCCATGAACCGTCGCCACACCGGCGCGGAGTATATACGGCTGATCGAGCGCATTCGTGGCGCACGTCCCGACATCGCCATGTCCGGTGATTTTATCGTTGGTTTCCCCGGCGAGACGGATGCGGACTTCGAAGACACGTTGAAGATTGTCGAAACAGTGAGATATGCACAGGCTTTTTCGTTCAAATATTCCACACGTCCGGGAACGCCGGGAGCGGATCTGACGGATCAGGTTGCGGAAGACGTAAAGTCGGAACGCCTTGAAAGACTTCAGAATTTGCTTCTGAAACAGCAGAATGAATTTGCCACATCGCTCGTTGGCAAGACCATGGATATCCTGCTGGAGAAGCCGGGACGCATGCAGGGACAGCTTATTGGCCGTTCTCCGTGGCTTCAGTCTGTGAATCTTGATGCAAAAACATCGCAAATCGGTGACATTGTAAATGTACGAATCACCGCGACGGGTCCAAACAGCTTGTTTGCCGAGGTGGCAGAGCGTTAAGATGGAGCCGGAGCTTACTGGGACGGGAGCCTGACCGCTTGAACGCACACGAATTGGTATCACCTTCATCGCGCCAGCCACGTTCAGCCGCGACCGACGCCAATCACTTCGTCCTGACGTTCGAGAATAACAGGATCGCTGGGGAGCTGTTCGGGCAGTACGATCAGAATCTGAAATTGCTGGAACAGCGCCTCAATATCGAAGCGAGGCCGCGAGGCAATTCCGTTGCCATTACCGGCGATGTTGTGGCCACCAATCAGGCCCGCCGTGTGCTTGATCTACTATATGAGAGCCTGCTGAAAGGCCGCTCTGTTGAACTTTCTGACGTTGAAGGCGTAATCCGAATGGTCCTAGCTGCTGACGACCAACTGACACTGCCGACGATGGAGGGCAAGGTTAAGCTTTCCATGGCGCAGATTTCCACTCGCAAAAAGACTATTTCTGCCCGCACGCCGACGCAGGATGTCTACATGCGGGCGCTGGAGCAGTCCGAACTGGTTTTCGGCGTTGGTCCAGCCGGTACCGGTAAGACCTATCTGGCGGTTGCCCATGCGGCACAGCTGCTTGAGCGTGGTGCGGTGGACCGCATCATTCTGTCGCGCCCGGCTGTTGAAGCTGGTGAACGTCTTGGCTTCCTTCCTGGCGACATGAAGGAAAAAGTCGATCCGTACCTTCGCCCGCTCTATGACGCGCTTTACGACATGATGCCGGGCGACAAGGTGGAGCGTGCCATCCAGGCCGGAGTGATCGAAATCGCTCCGCTCGCTTTCATGCGTGGCCGTACGCTTGCCAACGCTGCCGTCATTCTCGACGAAGCGCAAAACACCACATCGATGCAGATGAAGATGTTCCTGACGCGCCTTGGTGAAAACGGCCGCATGATTGTGACCGGTGACCCGAGCCAGGTCGACTTACCACGCGGGGTGAAGTCTGGCCTTGTTGAGGCGCTGCAGATTTTGAACGGCGTGGAAGGTGTTTCCGTGGTCCGCTTCAAGGATGTGGACGTTGTGCGTCATCCGATGGTTGCCCGTATTGTGCGTGCATACGAGGCGCAGACAGCGGTTCCGGATGAAAGTCTGAACACGGACAGATAAAATCTGGACACGAAAAAGCGAAATACTGAAATGACAGCACTGGATATCCAGATCAGCGTCGAAGACGATGCCTGGCCCTCAGAAGACGTTTTACTCGCGCTTTGTGAAAAGGTGCTGGGCGCTGCCGCCCAGTTTCTTGCAAAGGAAGAGAAACAGCCCTTCCCGAAAATGGCTCCAGAGATTTCTCTCGTCTTTACCAACGACGCCGAAATCCGCGAAATCAACGCCGAATGGCGGGATAAGGACAAGGCAACCAATGTCCTTTCCTTCCCAGCTTTTCCGCTTGAACCGGGCGGTATGCCGGGTCCAATGCTCGGCGATATCGTCATTGCGCGAGAAACGGTAGAGCGCGAAGCTGTTGATTTGGAAAAGACTTTTGATGATCATCTGACACATCTTATGGTGCATGGATTTCTGCATCTGTTCGGGTATGATCATATGGAAACCGAGGAAGCGGAAGAAATGGAGTTGCTTGAGACTCGCATTTTGGCTTCGCTTGGACTATCTGATCCCTATGCGGGACAGGATCCGCTGTCATAATTATAGTCTGGAGCCATGAACGAACATTCGACAAGACCCTCTGAGCAGGGCAAGGAAACGGGAGAGCAGTCCTCATCGGAAGAGGGCAGTAGTCCGTTACGACAGGACTCGATACAGAAAACCAAAGGGACACTCTGGTCTCGTCTCTCACGCCTTTTGAGGCCGCTGCAAGGTGAACGCCTGCGTGAGGATCTGGCTGATGCGCTGATGACCGATGCGGATGTCGCCACAGCCTTTGCGCCCGAAGAACGGGCAATGCTCAACAATATCTTACGTTTTCGCGAAGTGCGCGTCGAAGACATCATGATCCCGCGAACGGATATTGATGCCATCGACCAGACCATGACAATCGGCGAAGCCATGATCCTTTTTGAGGAAACGGGGCGTTCGCGTATGCCGGTGTACCTTGAAACCCTCGATGATGCCCGTGGCATGATCCACATTCGCGATTTGCTCGCCTATATCGGCAAGCAGGCGCGCAACAAACGTCGGGTCGGTACGCGGCCAGCGCAGGCTGAGGGTGTGAAGGCGCCAAAGACACCACGCGCTGATTTTGATCTCGCCCGTGTTGATCTCACAAAGACGGTGCAGGAAGCAGGCCTTGTCCGCAAAATCCTGTTCGTGCCGTCCTCCATGCTGGCGGCCAATCTGTTGCAAAGCATGCAACAGCAGCGCACGCAGCTTGCTCTTGTCATCGACGAATATGGTGGCGCCGACGGTCTTGTCAGCCACGAAGACATCGTCGAAATGGTTGTCGGTGATATCGACGACGAGCATGACAACGAAGAGGCCATGTTCACCCGTCTTGCGGATGGTGCTGTTGTGGCGGATGCCCGTGCGGAACTTTCTGAGTTGCAACAGGCAATCGGTCCTGACTTCGACGTGGCGGAACATCTGGAAGAAGTGGATACGCTTGGCGGCCTTATCTTCTTCCTGCTCGGCCGTATTCCGGTTGCCGGTGAAACCGTTCATGCCGTTGCTGGCTTCGAGTTTGAAATTCTCGATGCCGACAGTCGTCGCGTAAAACGTGTTCGCATCACGCGGCATGATGTAAGCGGAGAAGACAACGACGGAGATAAGCCAATCGCTGCTCTGATCGCTGCATCCTCCCTTTCGCGTCAGGCTTCCGGACAGGCTGAAACGCCATAAATTTTCAGCAGGCGGTGGCAAATGATTGCATGGTGTCGCCGCCTATTCTGTAACCCCAAGTAAACGATGTCGGTTTTGCAGTGTGGCGGCAAGAAGTGCTGCCTTATATTGCGCCGAAACCATATTATGTCCGCAGGACAACAGACCATTTTTGAAATTCAATATTGCTGTCTACCGGATATATTTGTGCCTCTGATGCCAATTGGTTTATCTGACAAGATACAGCGTATTTGATTCGATCACACCCATTCCGATGTGACGGATAAAATGCAACATCGAAGGCTCGCAGGATTTCGGTCGGGGCATCCTGCTAATTCTAGTCAACGGAATGGAGACCACATGGAGCGGCTTGCAGGTAGGGTCATGCTCATGGGGGGCTTCTGGCGCGCTGTTCTGGCTATCGCTGCCGGTGCTTTCGGCGCTCTGGCACTTCCGCCGGTCGGCTTTTTTGCAGTCCTGTTTATCTCCTTCACCCTGCTTGTTTGGCTGATGGACGGTTCCGTCGGCTCTGCCAATGGTGGTGGTACCAGCCGCTGGTGGTCATCGGTGCGGATCGGCTGGCTGTTCGGTTTTGGTTATTTTGTTGCTGGCCTGTGGTGGCTTGGTAACGCGCTTCTGCTGGAAGCGGATGAATTTGCCTGGGCTCTGCCTTTGGCGATCCTGGGCCTGCCAGCCGTTCTGGCGCTGTTTTATGGTCTTGCGACAGGCCTTGCCCATATCTTCTGGTCAGAAGGTTTTGGGCGTATCGCCGCACTGGCTGCCGCCTTCGGCCTTGCCGAGTGGTTGAGAAGTTTTGTTGCCACCGGTTTTCCCTGGAACGCCATCGGTTACGGCGCCATGCCCATTCCGATCATGATGCAGTCCTCGCATGCCATCGGCCTTTTTGGGGTCAGCATGTTGGCGGTCTTCGTATTTTCCACACCCGCGTTGTTGGTTACGCGACGCGGAGCGGCGCAAGGAATTGCTATCGCCGTCCTGCTTGTCGCCGCGCATCTGGGGTATGGTGCATATCGCATTTACACCGCGCCTGCGCGAACAGAGGACGGCCTGACAGTTCGTATCGTCCAACCTGCCATCGACCAATCGCGCAAGCTTGAAAACACCGACAGGGCGGCAATTTTCGAAGAACACCTTAGCCTGACGGCAACGCCAGCTGCAGCCGGTAAAAAGCGGCCCGACATTATCATCTGGCCTGAAACTTCCGTACCGTTCATTCTGACCCAGAACCCGGATGCACTGGTCAGAATTGCCGATGTACTGGAAGACGGCCAGATTCTTTTGACTGGAGCGGTGCGGTTCGAAGAAGCTGCACCGGGAATGCCTCCACGCTTCTATAATTCGATCTACATGATTGATAGTCAGGGCCAGATTCTGGGAGCAGCCGACAAGGTGCATCTGGTGCCATTCGGCGAATATGTGCCGTTTGAGAATATCCTCACCCGATTTGGCATCGAGAATATCGTCAATCTTCCTGGCGGTTTCTCTGCAGCAGCAAATCGTAGTGTGCTGACGTTGCCGAGTGGCCAAAGCGTCTATCCGTTGATCTGCTACGAAGCCATTTTCCCGAATGAACTGGCCAGTGGATTGGCGGGCGCTTCCCTGATTCTCAACATCACCAATGACGGCTGGTTTGGCCAGACACCAGGGCCGTCGCAGCACTTTTTGCAGGCCCGTTTACGGGCGGTCGAAAACGGCGTCAGCATGATTCGTGCTGCAAATAACGGTATTTCGGCTGTAATTGACCCAATGGGACAAATTGTCGCAGGGCTTGCTAGCGGTCAAAAAGGAATTTTTGACGCTACCCTGAGTAGTGCTGATCTTCAATCTGTACGTCAGGGTGTTCGCAAGGATCACTTTTGGTTGATCTTTGGAGTACTGCTTATAATAGCAATAGTTTCGCGCTTTGGTTTAGTTTTTAAGGAGAATTGACCAAAATTCCCTAAAAAGGCATAGTGATATTGCATATAGCTACAACGCAGATGGTATATGGTGGGGAACTTTGGGTCTACCGTTTCGTTGAAGATGTCGCTGGCAGCTTGTTCCATGCTTCGGATGACATGTTTTTGACGTGTTTAAGATGCGGAAAATGCTGCGGCAATGCGAAGTACCCGCAGTGACCAGCTAGGCTGGCCATTTTGCAATTACGCAACGTATCGATGTCAGGACATTGACTATGACCGAGAATAAAAAGAAGCCAAATCCCATCGACATTCATGTTGGTAGCCGGATCAGATTGCGCCGAACAATGCTTGGTATGAGCCAGGAAAAGTTGGGTGAAAGTCTCGGTATCACCTTTCAGCAGATTCAGAAGTACGAAAAAGGCACCAACCGCGTTGGCGCCAGCCGTCTTCAGAACATTGCTGGTATCCTCAATGTACCTGTTTCCTTTTTCTTCGAAGACGCGCCGGGCGATCAGCCAGGTTCGGCGACTGGCGCAGAAGCGTCCAGCTCGAACTACGTTGTTGATTTTCTGTCCTCCTCAGAAGGTCTGCAGCTCAACCGCGCTTTCGTGAAGATTTCTGATCCGAAGGTTCGTCGTCGTATCGTGGATCTGGTCAAGGCGCTCTCTGCTGAGGGCGAGGCCGAGTAAGCATCCGACAAACCGTGATTGGTTCATGATGCCGCCGTGATTGAAAGATCGCGGTGGCTTTTTGCTGTCTACAGTTTGGTGGAGTTTCATGGCAAAATTCGACAGAATTGCTGACATAAAGATATATTTATGTCGTTGTGTCCTTGTTTTTTTGACGTGAAATGACTAACACACGCAGAGGCCATTTCTTTGAGGGGAATCCCGTATGCGTGCCAACTACCTTTTCACCAGCGAGTCCGTGGCCGAAGGTCATCCGGATAAGGTGTGTGATCGTATTTCGGATGAAATCGTCGATCTCGTTTATCGTGAAGCTGTAAAGTGCAAAGTCGACCCTTGGGGCGTTCGTATCGCATGCGAAACCCTGGCCACGACAAATCGGGTGGTTATCGCTGGTGAAGTTCGCCTGCCGCCAAGCCTGATGAAGAAGGATAAAGCCGGTAACGACGTTATCAATCCTGCCAAGTTCAAGGCCGCTGCACGCCGCGCTATCAAAGACATTGGTTACGAGCAGGATGGCTTTCACTGGAAGACCGCCAAGATTGACGTGCTGTTGCACTCGCAGTCCGCTGACATCGCACAGGGCGTGGACAATGCTGCCGACAAGCAGGGCGATGAAGGTGCTGGCGACCAGGGTATCATGTTCGGTTACGCCTGCCGCGAAACACCGGAACTGATGCCGGCTCCAATCTATTATTCGCATCTGATCCTGCAGTTGCTGGCGACAGCCCGTAAAAAGGGTGATGGCGACGCTGCAAAACTCGGCCCGGATGCCAAGAGCCAGGTGACAGTCCGGTACGTAGACGGCAAACCTGCCGAGGTTGCTTCGATCGTTCTGTCTACCCAGCACCTCGATGAAAGCTGGGACTCCAAGAAGGTACGTTCCGTTGTCGAACCTTACATTCGCGAAGCGCTCGGTACGCTGAAGATCGCTGACGATTGCCAGTGGTACATCAACCCGACCGGCAAATTTGTCATCGGTGGTCCGGATGGCGATGCTGGCCTGACCGGCCGCAAAATCATCGTGGACACCTATGGTGGTGCAGCACCTCATGGCGGCGGCGCATTCTCCGGCAAGGACACCACCAAGGTTGACCGTTCAGCTGCTTACGCGGCGCGCTACATCGCCAAGAACGTTGTTGCAGCTGGCCTCTCCGACAAGTGCACGATCCAGCTTTCCTACGCAATTGGCATTGCCCAGCCTCTGTCCGTTTATGTCGATCTGCATGGCACCGGCAAGGTCACGGAAGATCAGGTTGAGGCGGGTATCCGCAAGGTTATCGACCTGTCCCCAACCGGTATTCGTCGCCACCTTGACCTGAACAAGCCTATTTATGCTAAGACCGCGTCCTATGGACATTTCGGACGCAAGTCCGGACGTGACGGTTCGTTCTCCTGGGAGAAGCTTGATTTGGTCAAGCCACTCAAGGAAGCATTGAAGGCTTAAAGCAAGGTATGACAGACGATAGCGAGCGGCGCGCACGCGCAACTGAGGCATTTTTCGGCAGACGCAAGGGTAAACCCCTGCGTGACCGGCAAAGCGATGATATCGCAACATTGTTGCCGGAGCTGAAAATAGACCTCAATGCTGCGCCGCCCGCATCGCTTGTTTCGCTGTACCCAAACGCAGTCGAGCAGCTGCGGTTGGAAATCGGCTTTGGTGGCGGTGAGCATCTGGTTCACCGCGCGCAGGAAGAGCCAACGACCGGCTTCATCGGCGTTGAACCATTCGTAAACTCGATGGCAAAACTGCTCCGGCAGGTTGGCGACCGCGGCATTGAAAATATCCGCCTTTATGATGACGATGCCACGCAGCTTCTCGACTGGTTGCCAGAGGCCTCGATCGACCAGATTGATCTGCTTTATGCCGATCCATGGCCGAAGAAAAAGCACTGGAAACGTCGCTTTGTCTCTTCGGTTAATCTCAGCCGCTTCCATCGTGTGTTGAAGCCGCGCGGAACTTTCTGTTTCGCATCCGATATCGACACCTATGTGAACTGGACGCTGACCCACTGTCGCGACCATGGCGGCTTTGAATGGACCGCAAAGTCTGCTGAGGACTGGAAGACACCTTACGCCGGATGGCCAGGAACCCGATATGAGGCAAAGGCCAAACGTGAGGGCCGAACGTCCGCCTATCTGACGTTTATTCGCGTCTGAGGTATCTCGTTCAAATTGAATTCAAAGAAAAAGCCGGGTTTTGACCCGGCTTTTTCATTTTAACCCTTGCGCGAGCAATTTGCCCTCAGGCCTGCTGATCGACCTGGCTGGCCAGCGGGATAGACGGCTGGGCTCCATGTTTGGTGCAAGCCAGCGATCCGGCTGCGGCTGCACGCGTCAGCGCCGTCGCAAAATCCAGACCTTTGTCGAGGCTGGCTGCCAGATAACCGCAGAATGTATCGCCGGCCCCCACCGTATCAACCGGCTCGATCTTCAGACCGGCAGCCTTGTGCAGCTGGCCATCCCGCATGGCGATAACGCCATCAGCACCCAGCGTTATGATGATGGTTTGGCCGGTACGAGCATGCATATCCTGCATGGCCTGTTGGCGCTCTTCGCCAGAAATGCCCTGCTTGCCAATCAGCAGTTCAAATTCGGTTTCATTGGCGATGATGATGTCGGCCAATGCAGAAATGCGAGCAGCGTCCTGCGTCAATGGTGCCGTATTGATGATGCTGGTGATGCCCTTCTGTTTGGCGCCAGCCAAGGCAGCTTCAATGGCCTCGACGGGAATTTCAAATTGTAGCATCAGGATATCGCCGGACGTCATGCCGTCGAGCGCCTTGCTCGCATCGTCAGGCGTGATCGTACCGTTTGCCGCAGGAATGACGGCAATCATGTTCTCTCCGCCTTCGCCTACCAGAATGACAGCTGTGCCGGTCGCGCCCGGCGAGGTCTTGACGGTGGCAAGGTCAACGCCAGCGTTACTGAGGAGCTCCAGTGCAGAGCCTGCAAAGGTGTCATCGCCTGCAGCGCCTGCCATGCGGACATTTGCTCCGGCCCGTCTGGCTGCCAGCGCCTGATTGGCACCCTTGCCGCCTGCTGCCGTTGCAAAGGTTTGCCCGGTTACGGTTTCACCCGGTTTGGGCAGGCGTTGTGCAGTGGCAACGAGGTCCATGTTGATGGAGCCGAATACAGTAATCATGATATGTCCAATTGATGTTCAATGGCGCCGACTTTGCCCGACAGGGTCACTCGTCGTCAACCACCCGGAACTTGAGGCTGCCTATTCGGCTCTCCAGTGATTGTGGAGAAGGCGCTTGAGGCTGCTCCGGTGTATCGCCGCCAAAATCCAGAGCCTCGATCTTGTTGCCGCGCTTCGTCAGCTTGTCTGCGGAGGTCATGATCTGGTCCACATCCTTCTGTGCAGCCAGAAAATGCCCTTGCAGTTTGCGGGTACGATCGTCCAGCCGGTTCAGATCATCCATCAAAAGCGCGACCTCGCCTTGAATGAGATGTGCCTGCTCGCGCATGCGCTGGTCTTTCAGCACGGACTGGATAACCTGTACCGACAGCATCAGCAGCGATGGTGAAACGATAACAACCCGCATGCGGTGTGCTTTTTGCACAATGGCTTCGAAATGCTGGTGAATATCGGCAAAAATCGATTCCGATGGCACGAACAGAAACGCCGTATCCTGTGTTTCACCTGCCAGCAGGTATTTTTCCGCGATATCGCGGATATGCACTTCCATGTCACGCCGGAATTGCTGGGCCGCAAGCTTGCGCACTTCAGGCGAAGTTTCCTCTCGCATGGAATTCCAGGCTTCCAGCGGAAACTTGGCATCGATGACCAGCGGGGGCGCGTTGTTCGGCATTCGCACCGTACAGTCGGGGCGGGAACCATTCGACAGTGTCGGTTGCAACGCATAGGCATTGGAAGGCATGGCGTCGGCAATGATCGTTTCCATGCGCGCCTGTCCAAAAGCGCCACGCGTCTGTTTGTTGGACAGAATGGCTTGAAGGCCAACAACGTCACGCGCCAGGGTCTGGATATTGCTCTGTGCGGCATCGATCACTGCAAGCCGTTCCTGAAGCTTGCTGAGATTGTCGTGTGTCGATTTTGTCTGTTCGGTCAGCGTGGCACCAAGTCGTTGCGACATGCCGTCGAGCCGCTGATTAAGGTGTTGGCTCATTTCAGACTGCTTGTTGGAAAGTGTTTCCGTCAGTGCCGAGATACGCCCATGCAACTCCGCCTGAGTGCGCAACAGCGTACTCACTTCGCCGCGGGCATCGTCGTTGCGCCTTGAAAACCGCATTGATACGAACAACGGCAACGCAATGGAAAGCAGCAGCAAACAAATGATGATTGCGCCTGCCGAAACCTGCATGCCGCCAATGGTCAGGATCGTAATGCCGAGTGCGGGAAAATCGATGCTCATGGCCGAACCTACCCGGATTCAGTTTGATTCGGAAGATCAAAACGAGAACACGCGCCACTGTCTGCTTTATGTCTGATATAAAAGAGTTCTAAATTTAGCAAATTCGAAAGGAATATTGGTGTAACCAAGGGTTAACCATGTTTCCGGACGGGTTTAGCCGGGATCGTGGCCTTATCGGGGTTAAGGGGACCGTGCATGACAAACAACGACAGCACACAGGTGCTCGCCAAGCGGCTCGATTTTATTGGTCTGGACACTGAGGCGCGCAAGAGGCTGAAAGATCTTGAGCCAGTGATTGCGGGTAATGTCGGATCTGCGCTGGATACGTTCTACACCAAGGTGCGGTCGACGCCCGAGACGGCTGCATTTTTCCGCAACGAAAATCATATTCAGGGTGCGAAAAAACGTCAGGTCGAGCATTGGGGTGTTGTCGGTGCCGCAGCCTATGATGAAAAATACGTTGAAGGCGTGCAGGCGGTTGGCCAGGCGCATGCCCGTATCGGTCTCGAACCCCGCTGGTACATGGGTGGTTACGCTCTGCTGATGGAACAACTGATCCATGCGGTTGTCAGAGAGCGTTGGCCATCCCGATTTGGCAAACGCAAGTCCAAGGGACTGGCGGAAGACGTTTCGGCAATCGTCAAGGCTTCGGTGCTGGATATGGACTATTCCATTTCCATCTACCTCGAAATTCTTGACGCACAGCGCAAGCAACTCGAAGAAGAGCGCCAGCGCAATCTGCGCGAACAGCAACAGGCGCTTGCGTCACTCACCAATCTTTTGTCTGCTCTTTCCAAGGGCGATCTGGAGACGCGTCTGACAGAAAAATTGCCTGATAATTTCGAAAAGATCGGCAATGACTATAATGTCTCGGTTGAAACCTTGAATGACACCATCGCGGCGGTGCGCCGCACGGCAGAAGAAATTCTGAATGTCGCCACCAGTATTGCCAATGCGACGGAAAATCTTTCGCAGCGTACCGAGCAACAGGCGGCGGGCCTGGAAGAAAGCACCGCTGCACTGCACGAACTGACCCAAAGCGTGGCAGTCACGGCAAATGGTGCACAGAAGGCTGCCTCAGCCGTCGGCGCAGCTCTGAGTGATGCACAAACCTCCGGCGAGGTGGTCACCAGCGCCGTCAAGGCGATGGGAGATATCGCCCATTCATCCAGCGAAATCTCTAAAATCATCGGTGTGATCGACGAGATTGCGTTCCAGACAAACCTGCTTGCGCTGAATGCCGGGGTTGAGGCCGCTCGGGCCGGTGAGGCGGGGCGCGGATTTGCTGTGGTGGCGCAGGAGGTGCGTGAACTGGCGCAACGCTGTGCCAACGCCGCGAGAGAAATCAAAGCCCTGATCTCCCAGAGCACCAGTCAGGTGCAGTCAGGCGTCGGCCTGGTCAACAATGCCGGTGATGCCCTGCGCATGATCACCGACAGGATTGGCGACATTGATCGCATCGTATCCCAAATTGCAACGGCTGCGGAGGATCAGTCAGGCGGCTTACGCGAAGTGAACTCCGCCATCGGCGCCATGGACACCATCACCCAGCAAAATGCTGCGATGGTTGAGCAGACCTCGGCCGAAACCGTCACGCTCCGTCACCAGGTCGAGCAGCTTGTCGGTGCACTCAACAAGTTCAAAACGAGAGACACACATCGCCAGTCCAATGCGGGTTGGGAAACCGCGCGCCGGGCGGGCTGAGCTTATCGGCTGACTGCTTAGTGCATGATTTATCGTGGTGAGACGATGATGTGTTTTTTCATTTCCTCTGGCAATCAGATGGGTTATGGGAAGCCATGACCATCAAACCACTTATCATTCTTCCAGATCCCTTGCTGAGACAGGTTTCAACACCAGTCGAACAGGTTGATTCACAAATCATCCAGCTTGCCGATGACATGCTGGAAACCATGTATGATGCGCCCGGTATTGGCCTTGCTGCCATCCAGATCGGCGTCGCTCGCCGTATGCTGGTGATCGACGTGTCCCGTGAGGATGAAGAAAAAGCGCCGATTGTTTTCATCAATCCGGAAATCGTCAAAACCACCGATGAATTGTCGACCTATGAAGAAGGCTGCCTCTCCATTCCCGATTATTATGCGGAAGTGGAGCGCCCTGCCGGATTGACGGTCAACTACGTCGACCGCACTGGTAAGCAGCAGACCCTTGAAGCCGATGGTCTGCTCGCAACCTGCCTGCAGCATGAAATCGACCATTTGAACGGCGTGCTGTTCATCGACCACATTTCGCGCCTGAAGCGCGATATGGTCATCAAGAAATTCACCAAGATCGCCAAGGCGAAAGCCTGATCCTGCCTGTGCCGGTCATTAAACCGGCAAGGTTTTCTCCGGGCCGCAAAACTCAGGGAGGCGTCCGTGTCTCTTCGCATCATCTTTATGGGAACACCGGAATTTTCGGTGGCAACCTTGCGGGCTCTCGTGGAGGCTGGCCATCAGGTGGTGGCCGTTTACAGCCAGCCACCGCGTCCCGGTGGGCGGCGTGGTCTGGACCTTCAAAAATCCCCTGTGCATCAGGCCGCTGAATTGCTCGGCATTCCGGTGTTCACTCCCGTCAATTTTAAGGCCGAGGAAGACCGGCAACAATTCCGCTCGTTCGATGCGGATGTTGCTGTGGTGGTTGCCTATGGACTGTTGTTGCCGGAAGCCATTCTGACCGGAACCCGGCTTGGCTGCTACAATGGCCATGCCTCACTTCTTCCGCGCTGGCGTGGCGCTGCACCTATTCAGCGTGCCATCATGGCTGGTGACAAGGAAACAGGTATGATGGTCATGAAAATGGACAAGGGGCTGGATACCGGCCCTGTTGCCTTGACCGTCAAGGTGCCGATCGGCGACAACATGACGGCCGGGCAGCTGCATGACGCGCTGATGTTTGCCGGTGCACGCGCGATGGCGCAGGCTATGAACAAGCTGGAAGCCGACGACTTGCCGCTGCAAGAGCAGGCACAGGATGGCGTTCTCTACGCATCCAAGATCGACAAGGCTGAGGCGCGTATCGATTTTGCACGGCCGGCCCGTGATGTGCATAACCACATCCGCGGCTTGGCGCCCTTTCCCGGTGCCTGGTTTGAAACCGAAATTTCCGGCAAGCTGGAACGCGTAAAGGTTCTGGAAACAACACTTGAAAACGGCAATGGTATTGCCGGCACGGTACTGGACAATCAGTTGCTGGTTGCCTGTGCAGAGGGGGCAATCCGTCTTCAGCGCCTGCAGAAGGCCGGAGGCAAACCGCTTGCCGCAGCTGATTTCCTGCGCGGTACGGCGTTGCCTGAAGGCACGAGGCTGATCTGATGCCACGTTACCGTATGACCGTTGAATATGACGGTACGGCTTTTGTCGGTTGGCAAAGGCAGCAAAACGATCGTTCCGTTCAGTCTGCCATTGAAGACGCTATTTTGTCTTTAACGGGCGAAACCGTGTCGATCCGTGGCTCTGGCCGTACCGATTCTGGCGTCCATGCCATGGGACAGGTCATTCATGCGGATCTGTCGCGGGAGTGGGAGCCCTATAAGCTCAGAAATGCCTTGAACGCCCATATTGCCATGGCTGGCGACATGGTCGCCATATTGGATGTCATGTCGGTAACAGAAGATTTTGACGCGCGTTTTTCTGCGGTTCGTCGGCATTATCTGTACCGCATCATATCGCGCAAATCGCGGCTTGCGCTGGAGCATAAACGCGCCTGGTGGGTGTCGAAGGATCTCGACCATGACGCCATGCATGCGGCGGCCCAGACCCTGGTCGGTCGACATGACTTTACGACATTCCGGTCTGCACACTGTCAGGCCAACAGCCCGGTGCGCACACTTGACCGGCTGGATGTGACGCGGAACGGTAACATCATCGAAATTCGCGCCTCGGCGCAGAGCTTTCTGCACAACCAGATACGGTCTTTCGCCGGGACCTTAAAGCTGGCAGGTGAAGGCACCATGACCCCGCAGGATGTACGCGCAGCCCTTGAGGCGCGAGACAGAAAAGCCTGTGGGCCCGTGGCGCCGCCCGAAGGGCTGTATTTCATGCAGGTGGATTATCCTGATGTTATTCTACCACGAAAAGAGCGTTCGGAAATAACCAGTGACGGCGACGATCTCTCGTAACCCGCCTTGTGGCGCATCGCGCGACACGGTTATCCGGGGTAGACACCCAGAAAGCGCTGCAGCACTTCCGATAGCAACATGCCGGGAATAAGCAGGGTCATGACAGCTGTCGAGACCAATAGCGGCTGTTTACCGAGGATGAGGCTAAGGATGCGCGAAAACGTCCAGACGAGCGTCAACAGCAGCGCAAACCACAACAGCGCTACAAAGCCCTGCATGCCCGGCACAGCCACGGCAATCAGCACCAGTGCGGCAGAAGCATAGGCAAAGGGCAGGTTCAGCCAGTTGACGACGGTGACCACGGCGGGAAACTTGCCGCGCACATCGGACATCAACATCAAGCCGCCAATCAAAACCAGTGGCACCACCCAGCAGATAGCTTCAACCAGTGCCAGTCTGAGGTAATAGGAAGGGCCGGACATGCTCTCCAGAACCTGCTCGACCTTGAAGGCCCGCTGCCACCAGAACCAGGACAGCAAAAGTGCGGGCAGGCTCCAGATCGCCGAAAAGAACGAACGCATCATGCCGCGATCCGTAAGGTCGAGATAACTCTGACCTTTCGGGTCGCCACAGAACATCAGCCAGAGGCCATGCATGTAAGAGCGCACTTCGCTAATCGGCGGCATTGGCAAACCAGCGTTCGATAAAGGTTTCGTAGATAAGGGTCAGCGTTTCCAGATCGGCAACAGCCACCCGCTCGTCGACCATATGCATGGTCTGACCGACCAGACCGAATTCCACCACAGGGCAATAATCCTTGATGAAACGGGCATCCGACGTGCCACCGGTCGTGGAAAGTTTTGGCTCGTTGCCAGTCACTCCGGCAACCGCACCGGAAAGCGACGATATCAGTGCGTTGTTACGGGTCAGGAAGACGTGGCTTGGACGATCCGCCCAGACGATATCGTATTTGGCGGGTGTTCTGTCCGGGCGCAGCGCGCCATCGGCCGCTGCGGCATCCAGACGACGTACAATTTCAGCCTTCACGCTGTCGGCGGTCCACGTATCGTTGAAACGAATGTTGAACGACGCGGTCGCCTTGGCCGGAATGACGTTGGTCGCCGGGTTGCCGGTGTCGATTGTGGTGACTTCCAGATTGGACGGCTGGAAATTTTCCGTGCCGTGGTCGAATGGTGGGTCCATCAGGGCATGCGTCAACTGCAAAAGACCGCGAAGCGGATTGTCGGCCAGATGCGGGTAGGCAGCGTGACCCTGAACACCATGTACGGTGACACGGCCGGACAGCGATCCGCGACGACCGATCTTGATCATGTCGCCGAGCCTGTCAGGATTGGTTGGTTCACCCACCAGGCAGGCATCCCAGGTTTCACCCTTGGCCGCCGCCCATTCCAGAAGTTTGGAGGTGCCGTTGATGGACGGACCTTCCTCGTCACCGGTGATCAGGAAAGAGACGGAACCCTTCGGAGCGCCGTTCTTTTCGATGTAACGGGCAATCGCCGCCGCAAAGCAGGCAATGCCGCCCTTCATGTCCACCGCACCGCGTCCATACATTTCACCACCGGCAATTTCGGCGGAAAAAGGCGGGTGGCTCCATGCAGCTTCATCGCCAACCGGCACAACGTCGGTATGACCCGCAAACATCAGGTGCGGGCCATCGGTGCCAATGCGGGCGTAAAGGTTTTCCACGTCCGGCGTTCCCGCCTCCGTCGCTGTCATGCGCTCCACTTTGAAACCAAGTGGTGTCAGCAAGTTGTCGAGCAATGATAGCGCGCCGCCTTCTGCCGGTGTCACGGACGGGCAACGGATAAGGGCGGCGAGATTGGAAACGGGATCGGTCACGGACATGTCTTGCACTTTCACTCAGTCACGCAGCAGTTCATTGATGCCGGTCTTGGAACGGGTCTTTTCATCGACGCGCTTCACGATCACAGCGCAGTACAGGCTTGGGCCCGGCTCACCGTTCGGGAATGGCTTGCCCGGCATCGTGCCGGAGACCACGACCGAGTATGGCGGAATTTCACCATAGGTGATTTCGCCGGTGGCGCGGTCAACGATGCGAGTGGACTTGCCGATGTAAACGCCCATGCCAAGCACGGCGCCTTCACGTACGATACAGCCTTCAACCACTTCGGAACGTGCGCCGATAAAGCAATTGTCCTCGATGATGGTCGGGCCGGCCTGCAGCGGCTCGAGAACACCACCGATACCAACGCCGCCGGACAGGTGAACATTCTTGCCGATCTGCGCGCAGGAGCCGACGGTTGCCCATGTGTCGACCATGGTGCCTTCATCGACATAAGCGCCGAGGTTGACGAAGGATGGCATCAGCACGACATTCTTGGCCACATAGGCAGAGTGGCGCACGACAGCGTTGGGAACAGCGCGGAAACCGGCTTCACGAAACTGGCTTTCGCCCCAGTTTTCGAACTTCGATGGTACCTTGTCCCACCAGACGGACGCACCCGGACCACCCTTGATGATGCCCATCTCATTGAGGCGGAAAGACAAAAGCACGGCCTTCTTCAGCCACTGGTTAACTTTCCAAGAACCGTCAGCCTGCTTTTCTGCAACACGCGCTTTGCCACCATCCAGAAGATTGAGGGAGGTTTCGACCGCATCACGAATTTCACCGCGTGTCGAAATCGTAACGGTGTCGCGATTGTCGAATGCGGTTTCAATGATGCGCTCAAGCGAAGCGAGATCGGTGCTGCTCATGAGAATTCCTTAAACTTCGTTGACTATCGTTGCAGACGGGAGAGCCCGGGCAATGTTCGGAAATGCTCTACAGCATTGGTCCGGGAATCGGAATGAATTTTTGATCTGTCGGGCAGATGGCTTCAAAAAAACGGAATGGACTTTACCATGTGTGGTGACATGCAGGGTGATCGTTGATTTGAGAATGGCGTCAACGCTGTTGGCGTGAGTGAAGGAAAGGCAATGCAATGGCAAAAATAAAGAACGGCAAGCTGCATCGGAAGGACGGTGTTTGGGATCCTTTGAAAAGCAGTTCGACGGATCGCGATCAGGCGGAAGTCATTCCGAAAACCGCACAATCGGCGTCACCGTCCTACCGCCTTGCCTTTGTCGACACGGATTTCCTGTGCAGTGAAGAATTGCGTCCGGTCCGCCTGCAGCTTGAGCTTCTCAAGACAGAAATGGTGCTGACCGAGCGCGGCATCAAATCCACCGTTGTGATGTTTGGCGGTGCCCGAATTCCGGCACCTGGCATGCCCGCCTGGGCTGCCAAGAATGATATCCAGAAGACCAATCTTGAAGCGGCCTCAGTCTATTACGATGAAGCCCGTAAATTTGCTCGCCTGTGCGCCGAAGAGGCCGCAAAATACGATCACCGTGAATATGTCGTGGTGACAGGCGGCGGTCCGGGCGTCATGGAAGCCGGCAATCGTGGCGCTTCGGAAGTTGGCGCACCGTCGATCGGTCTGAATATTCTGTTGCCGCATGAGCAGGCACCCAATGAATATGTCACACCGGATTTGAGCTTCAATTTCCACTATTTCGCCATCCGCAAGATGCACTTCCTGATGCGCGCCAAGGCCGTGGTTATTTTTCCCGGCGGCTTCGGCACGCTGGATGAACTGTTTGAATGCGTGACTTTGATCCAGACCAAGCGCATGGCCCGTATTCCGGTTGTGCTGTTTGGCGAGAAGTTCTGGCACTCGATCATCAACTTCCAGGGTCTGGCCGATTTCGGCACCATTGCTCCGGAAGATATGGAATTGCTGCATTTTGCCGAAACGGCAGAACAGGCATGGGATATCGTAGCGTCGTTTTATGAGCCGGATACAGTTTAACTTTTGCCAATTACTTGATGAGTGAAAGTACAACCCAAGGATAGACGGTCTCCATCTAGGGATGTGGACCGTTTATTTTTTTGGAGCTTCGGACTCTATTTATAATAATTTTAGGAAACATCGAATAAACTGCAATTGTCGCGATTAATGCGACCCGTCTGCACTGAACAGACCCTCCATGATGGAGACATCCCCCACTCGTTACCCATTGTGCCGGTTTGCCAAAACTCGCGCGTTTTATTTGAGGCAATGATGTTCAATATCAAGATCAGGTCGCTTTCGACCAAGCTGATTCTTGCGACAGGCGGTGCCATTGCAACGGTTCTCGTTGCATCCAATTCATTTCTTATCCTTCAGACCAGCGAACGTGTGCACGCGCTGACGATGGAGCAGGCCAACACGGAAGCGCGCGCGATCGCCAACACCATTTCCGCAGATGTCGGAGAAATGGCAAGTGCGGCGCGGTCCATGGCTGGCGTTATCGGACGTGCCCATGAGGGCAAGTCGATGGACCGCCCCGGTATCGTCAACATCCTCAAAGCCAATGTTGAACAGAACGCATTTGCTTTCGGCAGCTGGTTCTGCGAGCAGATCGGCCTGTTCGATGGCCAGACAACGGAACTGGCGGGCAAAACCGAACTTGGCATGAACGCCAATGGTGCATTTGCGCCTTACTGGTCGAAAACCCAGACCAGCGAGATTCAGTTCTCGACCTTCAACAATGACTACGCCGCCGAATGGTATTCGTTGGCGGCAAAAACCGGCAAAGGTGCCATTACCCAGCCGTATCTGGCAGAAGGAACCCAGGTTCCGACAACCATGACCTCACTTGCCTATCCGGTTTTGTCCGGCGGCAAGATGATTGGTGTGGCGGGCGTCGATATCTCGCTGGCATCGCTCTCGACCAAGCTGCAGGCCATCCATCCATTCGGAACTGGTCGAGTGACCCTGGTATCGCAAGGCGGACAATGGTTGGTGCCGCCGTCTGCTGATCTCAACATGAAGGCCTATGCCGATAATGGCGCAGATACCGTCAAGGCTGCGATTTCCAATAGCACTGGCGGGCTGATCGAAAATCTCGGCATGGATACCGACACACCGTTTAACCGTCTGGTCTATCCATTTGCGGTTCCGGGCCTCAATGCCACCTGGGTCGTACTTGTCGACATCCCGCATAGCGCGCTCAATGCGCCGGTCAATGAGCAGACCTTCTTGATGGTGCTCGGCGCGCTGGTTATTCTGGCGGCGGTTATCACAACGCTTTATTTCGCCGTGCGTTTCTTCGTCCGCAATCCGCTTGCAGCCCTGGTAAAGGATGTAAAGACGCTGGAAAATGGCCAGTACGATCATACGGTGTCCGGCCAGCAAAGACTGGATGAGACCGGTGAGGTGGCTAAAGCGTTGGAAGGTTTCCGTGTCAAACTGGCAGATTCCTTACGCATCCAGCAGGATGCCGATCATCAGCGCAGCGCCGCCGAGGTTGAGCGCAACCGCTCGGAAGCCGAGCGCAATGAAAACGGCCGCATCCAGATGCATATCGTTTCAGCGCTTGGCAGCGGTTTGAATGAACTTTCAATGGGCAATCTCGCCTTCCGCATTACGGATGACTTCCCGGGCGAATACGCAAAGCTGAAGACCGATTTCAACTCGGCCCTGACCAGCCTTGAAGACACGATGATGACTGTCAACACAACCGTGTTCAGCATCGGCAATGGTACCGGTGAAATCACCCGTGCTGCCAGCGACCTGTCACACCGCACGGAACAGCAGGCGGCAAGCCTTGAAGAAACGGCGGCAGCACTGAACGAGCTGACTGCTCAGGTAAACTCCAGTGCCGAAAATGCCCAACGTGCGGCTGAGACCGTCAATCACGCCTGTGATGATGCTGGAAAGTCCGGTGACGTCGTCAAGCAGGCCGTCAATTCCATGAACGGCATTGCCCAGTCCTCGCAGGAAATTTCCCGGATTATCGGCGTTATCGATGAGATTGCGTTCCAGACCAATCTGCTGGCACTGAATGCCGGTGTTGAAGCGGCGCGTGCCGGTGAGGCCGGCAAGGGTTTTGCGGTTGTTGCGCAGGAAGTGCGTGAATTGGCGCAGCGTTCCGCAACCGCGGCCAAGGAAATCAAGGCACTCATCAACACCTCGTCCACGCAGGTGCATGAGGGTGTTGATCTCGTCGGCCGTGCTGGCGAAACAATGGACCGTATTGCCGTGCAGGTTATGGAGATTAACGGATTGATCCGACAGATCTCGGCTTCTGCCAGCGAGCAGGCCGTCGGTCTGAAGGAGATTAACTCTGCGGTCAACCAGATGGATCAGGTGACCCAGCAGAACGCTGCGATGGTCGAAGAAACGACTGCTGCCAGCGTGACGTTGAATGGCGAAGCCGACACGCTGAAAACGCTGGTGGCGAAGTTTGCGGTGTCCGGTAACGCCGGCCATCCATTGCACTCTGTCGCCAGCACCATGCGCTCTGCTGCCGCGCCTGCACCGTCACATCAGGTGAAAAGAGCGCCAGCGCGTCCCGCGCCGCGCGTGTCGGGTGCCAATGCGCTGGCGGAAGCAGATTGGACTGAGTTCTGAGCCAAGCCTGACCAGACAAGCCAAGGTTTGCCAAACAAAAAAGCCACCGGCGCAATCCGGTGGCTTTTTCATGGGTGTATTGGTGATTTCAGCACCGCATTAGAGGCGGGCGAAACGCTCGGTCAGAAGCGCAAAGAAACCGTCTGCATCAACGCCACCCATCACACGGGCATTGCGCTTGCGATCAGTCACGTGCCACCAATCAACGACTGTTGCGCCAATGGTCAGTTCCGAGCTGACTTCGATCTCGACATTGCAATCACGACCGGTGAACAGTTCCGGCTTGATTAGATAGGCGATAACCGAAGGATCGTGCAGTGGGCCGCCGTCCGAGCCATATTTCTCGACATCGAAACGTTCGAAAAATTCCAGCATGCCAACCATGGCCAGCGCCGGGCGTGTGCCGATGTCACGAATTTTCGCGACGCGTTCCTTTGTTGTCAGCAACTTGTGTGTCACATCAAGTGGCATCATGACGATCGGAATACCGGAACGGAACACGATGTGGGCCGCCTGTGGGTCGACATAGATGTTGAATTCTGCAGCTGGCGTGATGTTGCCGCCTTCAAAATAGCCGCCGCCCATCATCACCAGTTCCTTGACGCGCGGAGCGATCTCAGGTGCCTTGTTGAGGGCCGTGGCAATGTTGGTCAGGGCGCCCAGTGTGCACAAAGTGACTGTGCCAGCCGGTTCGCGCAGCAGCGTCTCGATGATGAAATCAACGGCATGCTGGTCCTGCACCGCCATGGTCGGTTCATCGAAGTCAGCGCCATCGAGGCCCGTACTGCCGTGGACGTGTTCGGCGGTAATCGGTTCACGCACCAGCGGGCGCTCTGCGCCTTCGTAAACCGGAACGTCGGTGCGATTGCACAATTCGCAGATAATGCGGACATTACGGCTGGTCAGACGCAATGGCACGTTGCCGGCAACGGCTGTCAGGCCCAGAACTTCAAGCTCCGGGCTCGCCAGTGCCAGCATGATGGCAGCTGCATCGTCTTGGCCGGGATCTGTGTCGATAATGATTTTTCTGCGTTCGGTCATGGTGCGCCTGCAATTGAGTGAGGTGGTTCTTTTCGACCGTTCCGAAGTGGATTGTCAAGTTGGCTCGACAGAAGCCGCGGATGTGTCCACCACACGGCCTTGCAGGGCAGGCTTTCTCTTCCCATATGGAAGTCTGCGAGTGCCGATTGACGGGTTCGCAAAACGTCGCTTGGGTAAAAACAAGGACAGAAGATGAGCCGTATGAGGCCTTTTGGTAGCCCGGTGGTGCTGGGTTTCGATGCTATCGAAAAGACCCTTGAACGCATGATCAAGGGCAATGACGGCTATCCCCCCTACAATATAGAGAGATTGCATGGCGAAGACGGAAAACATGATGTCTTGCGCATAACTATCGCTGTTGCCGGCTTTTCCGAAGAAGAGCTTGATGTCACAACAGTCGAAAATCAACTCATAATCCGTGGGCGCCAGCAAGAACAGGAAAAACGCGACTTTCTCTATCGCGGTATTGCCGCCCGGCAATTCCAGCGCGTTTTTGTTCTGGCTGAGGGCATGAAAGTGGGTGAAGCGCGTCTGCGCAATGGCCTGCTTTCCATTGATCTCGTCCGTCCGGAAATTTCCCATATGGTGAAGAAAATTAACATTTCCGTTTCACAGTAGGACGCAACGCACCGTCTGCTGAATAAGGGCACTGAGTGCGACAGGTCTTGGCGGAACCGTAGGGACGTTCATGAGAACGTAAGGTTCCGAAGGGCGCTGGTGACAGCGTTCGCAAATGTGGAGGCATAAAATGCTTTTGAAGGATGCGCATTCGCGCCTTACGCAGTCACAGCTTGCTCATATCGGGGCAGGTGAGGTTGGTTACATCAGACGCATGCGCGCTGAAGAAATCAGCCGTTGTTTTCCTGAAGCGCCTGATGTCGACCCGCAGCTTGACCTTTGGGCATTGTTCGGTGCCGATGGTACACCGATCCTGCTGACTGACAATCGTTCCAGCACCTTCTTCAAGGCTGCCGAAGACCACCTCAAGACCGTAAGTCTTCACTGATCGATTTGTCACACGGAGCTGCGTGTGCAGCTGAGTGGACCGTAAGGCCCGCCAGGCAAGAAACCGGGCGGGCATTATTTTTTGAGATCATGTCCGTTCAGGGGAATGGACGATCTGGCATGTCGTCAATGCTGATGACACCATCCTTGTTGCGATCCAGCCGTTCAAACAGTTTTGCACTGGCTTCAGTAACCTCGGCCTTGCTGAGCTGACCGTTCTCGTCCTTGTCCGCCATACGGATCAGCATGAAACCGGCACCCTTGCCGCCGTGACGACCTTCACCCCAGCCTTTAGCGCCATGACGACCTTCGCCGTGACGGTGGTCATCATTCTTGGCGTGCTCTTCATGCTTTTTATCTTTGGGAGCATCGGCATTTGCGCGTTCCGGGCGCGGGTTATTGGCACGGAATTCCTCGAACTTCGCCTTGCGGTATTCGCGCATTTCCTTTGGCGTGATCGAGCCATCCTTGTCCTTGTCGACTTCGATAAACAGGGCTTCCTGTCTCGCGTCGAATTCCGCCTTGGAAATTTTACCATCCTTGTCGGTGTCGGCTACTTTGAGCAAATGAATGAACAGCGCCTCACGCGGCATCGGCGGGTGCCGATCCCTTGGTGCGGCAAAACTGGCCACTGTTGTGCTGCCAAGAACAAGTGCTGCACCAAGAGCGGTGAGGGTGATCTTTTTTGTAGTCATCGCTAGTACCTTTCCTTTGGTGTCCCTGAGGAAAAAGTAATGGCGCATGACGTTCCACACCACTTAAACATCCGTAATGTGGGTGACGATTTTGTAATGTTAAAGCAGGCTTATCTGCCTTTTTTAAACCGGATTTTTCATTCCTGTCAGATGGGTCAGGAACGATGTAAGATCATCGGTGATGTAATCGATGTGGGCATCGGTTTCGCCGGGAATTTCCCACCGCTCCATGACGATGCCTTCCAAATTGCGCGGCACCAGCAACACGGTCTTCATGCCGAGCGCCTTTGGCGCTGACAGATTGCGTGGCAAGTCCTCAAACATCGCGGCCTTATTTGTTTCGAGCTTGGTCAGGGCTGCAAACTTTTCATAGGTCGCGCTGGCAGGTTTTGGTAGGTAGCCTGCGGCAACAATATCGAAAATATCTTCGAACTGATCGAGAATACCCAGTGCCCCTGCGGCGGCTTGGGCGTGTTTTACGCTGCCATTGGTCAGAATGAACTTGCGGCCCGGAAGCGCCTTGATTGCCTCACCCAGCTCCGGATGTGGCAGAAGCGGCGAATAGTCGATGGCATGTGCCTTCTCGAGGAAGTCATTGGGATCAATGCCATAATGGATCATCAACCCCTGCAGGGTGGTGCCGTGCTCGTGATAATACCGTTTTTGCAAAGCCCTGGCCTCGTCGGCCTCCAATTGCAACAACTCTGACACGTAGGCGGTCATGTTGCGATCAATCTGCTCGAACAGATTGATGTGGTGCGGGTACAGAGTGTTATCGAGGTCAAACACCCAGTCGCGTACGTGGTCGAAATCAGAGTTCTGAGGGAGATTGTGTGGCTTTGCTGTCATAGCTTTCTTATGCACCCTCGCAACGGCAAAGAAAATCGAAAAGGTGGCGGCTTGCACCGCTTTCCGGGCTTGGGGCCTGCAAGTGCCGCATGATAAAGCACCATACGTTCTTCAGGACGCTCAAAGGATGCTCTAACCTATGGAAGCTTCGCACCGAGCTTTCCGGAAATCCTGCCGGATTTTCGAGCCGATGCTGTCGTCAAACATCATGGAACTCTGGATACCCATCACTATCGCTGCTGCCTTCATGCAGAACCTGCGCTCGGCATTGCAGAAGCATTTGCAGGGCTCACTCGGCACACGCGGTGCGAGCTTTGTGCGGTTCGGCTACGGCTTTCCGATTGCCATCGCCTATGTGCTATTTCTGTATTTCGCAGCCGCGCAGACATTCCCCAGCTTTCATGCGGCCTTTTTTGCTTGGGCAGTGATCGGTGGACTTGCGCAAATCTTCGCCACGATGCTGCTGGTGCATCTGTTCTCGCTGAGGAATTTCGCGGTCGGTACGGCCTACTCGAAGACCGAGCCGGTGCAGGCAGCCCTGTTCGGTTTTATACTGTTGGGTGAAAAGCTGACGACGGGTACCATCGCGGCAATCTTTGTCGGTGTCATCGGCGTAATGACAATTTCCATGGCGCGCATGCCGCTTTCCTGGCGTAACACACTGACGGCCCTGACCAGCCGGACAGCCCTGATCGGCATCGCGTCTGGCGGTGTTTTTGGTATTTCAGCGGTTGCCTATCGCAGCGCGTCGCTGTCCCTGGAAGGGGCGGGGCCGATCATGTCGGCCGCGGTTACGCTTGCCTGCGTCACCACCTTTCAGACGGCCTTCATGCTGATCTGGATGGCGTGGAAAGACAAACGGGAAATCGTGCAGGTTCTTGTCACATGGCGCTCGTCGGCGCTGGTGGGAATAGCTGGTGTGGTCGGATCGGCGTGCTGGTTTACGGCGATGACCTTGCAGCAGGTGGCCTTTGTGCGGGCGCTCGGCCAGATCGAACTAATCTTCACCTTCATGGCATCATGGTTCCTGTTTCGCGAACGGATAAATGCCATGGAGCTTGCGGGATGCCTGCTGATCGTCAGCGGCATCTTAGGCCTGCTGTTCTGGTAAAAAACGTTCGGCCGGAAAGTACAAGCCACTTTCCGGCCGGGCGCACATGAAACGGGCATGGTGCAGTGATCAGGGAACGATCAGCGTGCCGGCACCTTCGGTGAAGATTTCCAGCAGAACCGAATGGGCAGTCTTGCCATTGAGAATGACAACGCCCTGAACACCGGCCTTGATCGCATCAATGCAGGTTTCAACCTTGGGGATCATGCCGCCGGAAATCGTGCCGTCCTTGATCAGCGCGCGGGCCTGCGACACGGTCAGTTCCTTGATGAGTTCCTTGTTCTTGTCCAGAACGCCTTCAACGTCGGTGAGGAAAAGCAGGCGTGTGGCGTGCAGCGCACCAGCGATAGCACCGGCAAAGGTGTCGGCGTTGATGTTATAGGTCGCGCCATCGCGGCCCGGTGCAACAGGTGCTATAACCGGGATCATCTCGGACTTGGCAAGCAGGTCCAGAAGCGTGCGGTCTACTTCAACAACTTCACCGACAAAGCCGAGATCGAGAACGCGCTCTATGTTGCTGTCCGGGTCGATAACCGTCTTTTTGGCCTTTTCAGCAAACACCATGTTGCCGTCCTTGCCGCACAGACCGATAGCCCATTCGCCGGTTTGGTTGATCAGGGCAACGATTTCTTTGTTGATCGAACCGGCCAGAACCATTTCAACGATTTCGACGGTCTTGGCGTCGGTCACGCGCAGACCATTTTCAAACTTCGATTCAATGCCCATCTTGGCCAGCATCGCGCCGATCTGCGGACCGCCGCCATGCACGACGATAGGGTTGATACCGGACTGCTTGAGAAGTGCGATGTCTTCGGCGAAGGCCTTGCCCAGTGCAGGATCGCCCATGGCATGGCCGCCATATTTCACGACGATGGTTTTATTTTCGTATTTCTGCATGAAGGGCAGGGCTTGCGCCAGAAGCCGTGCTTGCATTTCGCTTTCAGAACTTGCCATGTAAAAACCCTCGTCGTTGGTTGCGGCCTTTTAGCGCAAGTTTTTGACGGAGGGAATAATCTCAATCGCTTAATGTGCCCGACAAATGGTAAAACCATAAATTCCGCGAGGGTGTGATTTTCCGGCGATTGACAGGCGCGGGGAATAGGCAGAGCTTGGTCGGATAGGGCACATTGTGCGGGAGGCGCATGTGTCAAAACAACAAAAGTGATGACAGGGAGTGGACGGCAGATGACCATGCCGGACAGCAACAAACAAAGCGGTATGAAAGACGAGATCCTGGCCGGTGAATATGTGCTGGGTGCATTACCGCCTGAGGTTCACGAGCAATTGACGCGGCGTATCCGGCAAGACCGGTCATTTGCGCTAATGGTCAGCCGCTGGCAGGCCAATTTGCAGCAGGTCGCGTTTGAAGAACAGGCTACTCACACAGCCTATGCCGGAGAATTACAGACACAGACTGCAGCCATTGCGATGATGCAGGCGCGGCAACACGCGACAAAAAGACTGACTCTGGAATATCTTTGGAATTCTGTGCGCTTCTGGCGCGCCATCGCGTTCGGGGCGATATTTTTTGCGGTACTCCTGTCATTCATGCACTGAATGACAGGAGCTGTATCTCAGACGTAGCCGACAGTCCGCACTATTTCAGCCCGCAATTCATCAAGGCCGGAAGATTTTTCCGACGATGTGGCAAGTACTTCCGGATAAGCGGCCGGGTGCTTGCGGATTTTCTCAAGCGTTTCGCCAATCAGACGCGGAACACCAGCTTCCTTGATCTTGTCGGTCTTCGTGAGAACCAGCTGATAGGAAATGGCCGCCTTGTCCAGAAGCGTAAACACTTCGTCGTCGTTTTTCTTCACGCCGTGGCGGGAATCGATCAGCACATAAACGCGCTTCAACGTCGCACGGCCACGTAGGTAGTCAAAGACTAGCTTGGTCCATGCATCGACCTGCTCTTTCGGAGCCTGTGCGTATCCGTAACCGGGCATATCGACCAGCGCCATCGGCGGAAGGTCGTTTTCCTGGCCTGAATAACCGTCGGGCACGAAGTAGTTGAGTTCCTGCGTACGGCCCGGCGTGTTCGATGTGCGGGCCAGTCCCTTATGGCCGACCAGCGCATTGATAAGCGAGGACTTGCCCACGTTGGAGCGCCCGGCAAATGCGATTTCCGGCGGTCCCTCAGGCGGCAGGAACTTCATGGCGGGTACACCGCGAATGAAGATCCAGGGCCGTCCGAACAGCGGTTTTTCCTGAGGCGAATCCGTCGTCATTTCGGTTCGGCCGTTTTGCGTTTGAACAAGCCCTTCAGATTGTCGAACAGCTCAATCTTTGCGCCATGACGCTTCATGATAAGCGCCTGCTGGCTGATCGACAGGGTGTTGTTCCATGCCCAGTAAATAACCAGACCGGCCGGGAAGGAAGCGAGCATGAACGTGAAGATCAGCGGCATCCAGGTGAAGATCATGGCCTGTGTTGGATCTGGCGGGGTCGGGTTCATGCGCATCTGCAGGAACATCGTGATACCCATAATGAGCGGCCATACACCAATCATCAGGAAGTGTGGTACGTCATATGGCAGCAGACCGAACAGGTTGAACAGCGAGGTCGGATCTGGCGCGGAAAGGTCGTGGATCCAGCCAAAGAACGGCGCATGGCGCATTTCGATGGTAACGTAGATAACCTTGTAGAGCGCGAAGAATACCGGGATCTGCAGCAGCATCGGCCAGCAACCGGCCACCGGGTTGATCTTCTCTTCCTTGTAAAGAGCCATCATCGCCTGCTGCAATGCCATGCGGTCATCGCCATGCTTGGCTTTCAGCTCTTCCATTTTCGGCTGCATGCGCTTCATGTTGGCCATGGAAGCGTACTGCTTGCTTGCAAGCGGGAAGAACAGCGCCTTCACGACGATGGTCGTCATCAGGATCGCAACACCGAAGTTGCCAAAATAACGGAAGAAGAAGTCCATCATTTTGAACATTGGCTTGGTGATGAAGTAGAACCAGCCCCAGTCGATCATCAGATCGAAGCGCGGGATGGACAGCGATGTTTCATAGCGGTCGACCAGCGGAACTTCCTTGGCGCCGGCAAATACCAGGCTCTTCAGTTCCGTGGACTGGCCAGGGGCGACCGTAATGGCGTCGGTACGATAATCGGCCTGGTAACGGGGCTGACCATCGGTGAAGTGCGAATAACGGCCTTCGAAAGGTACGGTCTGCGGCGGAACAATCGCTGCTGCCCAGTACTTGTCGGTGATACCGATCCAGCCGCCAGTGCCCTTAGGCAGGGTAAGCGCGCCTTCTTCAGCCTTCTTGTAAGTCTCTTCCGTCAGGCTGGCATCAGGACCTGTCACACCGATGAAGCCTTCATGAATAACGAAAACAGACGGGGTGGTCGGCTTGTTGTTACGTGTCACGCGGCCGTAAGTGGAGAAGGACACTGCTTCCTGTCCTGGGTTCTCGACCTTGTCGGCAACGGTAATCATGTAGTGTTCATCAATCGAAATGGTACGGGTGAAAACCACGCCCTTTTCGTTGGTGAAGGAAAGCGTAACCGGTGTCGTTTCGGTCAGCTTGTCGCCAGAAGCGACAGTCCAGACAGTCGACGGGCCTGGTACTGAGCCTGCGCCTTCGCCGGCAATGTAACCAAGCTCAGTAAAGTAACCGTCCTTGCTGTCCGATGGAGAAAACAGCGTGATGATCGGGCTCGAGTCATCAACGGTCTCATGGTAGTCCTTGAGACGGATGTCATCGAGGCGTGCGCCTGTCAGATTGATCGAACCGGCAACTGCGCTGGTATCGATTGTGATACGCTGTGACTTGGCCAGGGATTCTTCGCGGGTCGCGGTTGCCGCTGGTTGGCCTGCAGCACCTGGAAGAGTGCCGTCTACCGTTGCACCCGACGTTGTCGACGCGGCGCCATTGGCTGCCTGCGTCTGTTCAACCTGTGCCTTGCGTGCTTCTTCAGCCAGACGTTGCTGTTCTATGCGCGGGTTCATGTAAAAGAATTGCCAGGCAAGGACGATGACAACCGAAAGGGCTATCGCGATGAAGTAATTGCGGTTCTTTTCCATCATTCTTTCCTGGAGCGGGTCTCCTGGGACCGTTTCGGTTTCCCACGGCCTTCGATACGATCGGCAAGCTGGGAGGACAGTTGGGCGAAAGGTGTTTTCAACACGTCACGCCGTGCGACAATCACATAGTCATGTCCGGGTTTCATTGCAAACCCGGCTGACAGCCTGACGGCTTCCTTGAGGCGGCGGCGCATTCGATTGCGCTCGACCGCATTGCCTTGCTTTTTGGTGACCGTAAAACCGACACGAGCGTCGCTCTCAGGTTCTTTGCGGTCAAGAACTTCAAGAAGGAAATTTGCCCCCTTGCGTCTCTCTCCCTTTTGCACGGCAAGAAAATCCGGCCGGTTTTTCAACCGCCCGGGGGATTTCTTCGTCTCAGTCATCTGCCCGCGACTTTTCAATCGGGCAATCGGCAATTAAGCCGACAGACGGGCGCGGCCGCGTGTGCGGCGAGCAGCCAGAACCTTACGACCACCAGCGGTAGCCATACGGGCACGGAAACCATGACGGCGCTTGCGAACAAGCTTGGATGGTTGGAATGTACGCTTCGACATTTATTTAATACCGCGGTGTGCGGCCCTTCTTGGCTTTGCCCTTATGGGCAGGAGCGTTTCGATTGATGCCCGGCACGCGCATTAAGCGCATAATAGCCAGACGTGCGGGCTTATAAGGGCTTAAGACCTCTAAAGTCAATTGCTGAACCGCAGCCTGTTTTGTCTGCAAGATAAACAGCCGGAACGACTTTGCCGCGTATTAGGAACAATTGCATCACTTCAGAATGTATAAATTTTGTTCCAGCAACGGCAAGTAATTAAAATCGGAAATTCTTTCTTAATGGTGCGTAGATAAATGTTGTTGTGACGAAAGGTCATGGCGGCTTCCTTTTTTCACTATTGCGTGAGGGAGCAGCACTTTGGAGGGATTGCAGTGAAAATACGGGGCAAGATTAATCTTCTCGTGGGGCTTTTAAGCCTTGTCGCGTGTACAATCGGGGGCTTGTCTATCTATGCCGTCAATGAGTACCACAGCCGTGTTGTTGCTTTTGATGCGGCTGCCGATCGTGCACATAAGGGGGAATCTCTCAATCGTCTGGTAACCGCCGTTGTTATGGAAGCACGCGGTATCTATGCGGCAAAGGACACAGCAACCGCATCGAAGTTTGGCGATGGTCTACTGAAGAACCTCGATTCCATGGAAAGCCTGATTGCCGCCTGGAAGCCAATGGTTCCTGCTGCACAGTCCGTCGCCTTCTCCAATCTTGAAAGCCGTTTTGCCGAATTCAGGAAGTTCCGTACCGAAACAGTCCGTCTTGGTCGCGATGTCAGCCCGCAAGCGGCCAATGAACAGGGTAATAATGACGCCAACCGAGAAAACCGTAAAGCTTATCAGGTTGATATCGACGCAATCGTCAAGGCTGATGTCGACGAGTTGAACGCGCTAAAAGCCGGTATCGAGAATTTCGGTCAGGCGATGTTCTGGATCGTGTCTCTGGTGACGGCTGCCGGCGTTATCGTTGGTTCGGCTTTTGGCCTTTACATTGGCTCCAAGCAACTGAGCGGCCCTATTCTTAAAGTCTCCGGCGTGATGAATGCTGTCGCTGAAGGTGATCTTGAGGCGGATGTCCCTTATCTTGACCGCAAGGATGAGATTGGTGAAATGGCTGCCGCCGTTGAAGTATTCAAGCGCAATGGTCTTCAAGTGCGCCAGATGAATGCGCAGGAAGCTGCCATGCGAGCAAAGAGCGACGATCTTCAGGCCGGTATGGCCGAAGTTGTCGGCGCTGCCGCAGAAGGTGACTTCAGCCGCCGTATCAACAAGGATTACGGTGACGACAACCTCAATCGCTTCGCGCAAAACATCAACACGCTACTGGTCAGCGTTGATAATGGCGTATCCGAAACCGGCCGCGTTATTGCAAGCCTTGCTGATGGTGATCTGACGCAGAGCATGCGTGGTGAATTCCACGGTGTGTTCGGTGAACTTCAGGGCAACGTCAACAATACCCTCGCCAAGCTGCGCGTCACTATGAGCGACGTTCGTTTGGGCACGCATAGTATTAATGACAGCGGTCTCGAACTCCGCTCGGCTGCCGACGATCTTTCCAAGCGTACCGAACAGCAGGCTGCGGCACTGGAAGAAACCTCTGCCGCTCTGGACGAGATTACCGCCGTCGTACGTAACTCGACCTCGCGAGCCCAGGAAGCCAGCACCATGGTTTCCGAGGCTAAGGAAACAACAGAGAAGTCTGGCAAGGTGGTTCGTGAAGCCGTTTCGGCAATGGGGCGTATCGAACAGGCATCGCGTGAAATCAGCCAGATCATCAACGTCATTGATGAGATCGCTTTCCAGACCAATCTCTTGGCGCTGAATGCCGGTGTTGAAGCCGCCCGTGCTGGCGAAGCCGGCAAGGGCTTTGCGGTGGTTGCGCAGGAAGTGCGTGAACTGGCGCAGCGCTCTGCAAACGCTGCCAAGGATATCAAGGCGCTGATTACCAAGTCCGGTTCTGAGGTGTCGCAGGGCGTAACACTGGTTCAGAAAACCGGTGAAGCGCTGGATGAAATCGAAAGCCGTGTTCTCAGCATCAATGAGCACATTCACTCGATTGCAACAGCTGCCAAGGAACAGTCGACCGGCCTGCAGGAAGTTAACACTGCCATCAACCAGATGGACCAGGTCACACAACGTAATGCGGCCATGGTCGAGGAAACCTCTGCCTCAACCCATAAGTTGACGGAAGAAGCTGGCAATCTGATGCGTTTGGTCAGCCAGTTCAGAGTTGGCGAGGCCAGCCCGGTTGCACAGTCCCGTCCGACACTTGCCCGTCCCGGTCAGAATGGCGCGACGGCGGTTGCCTCTCCAGCCCGTCGCATGATGGGTGATGTTGCCCGCGCGTTTAACGGATCGGCCGCTGTTGCCCAGAATACCCGCGAATGGGAAGACTTCTGATATCGTGAGTGATCAGCGGTAATCCTCCGTGAAATAACAAACGCCACCTTTTCAGGTGGCGTTTCTGTGTTATGCGAGGAACGTGTTGGCAGGCATTGGAAAAACACGGATGACCCCTTATTATGTCTGTCAGATAATGCCCAACGGATGCCCGACACCTCAAATGGGGCATCGCAGACAGGAATGAGCCGTTGTTTTCAGAAGGAGCAGACAAGGCAGGTCCAGCGCTGGAGAAAGCTCCCAATGACATGCCGGGGCTGACCAAAGGTCTGTCCGGACGTCTGCTGCTCTTGACCGTGATTTTTATTATGGTGGCGGAAGTGCTGATTTTTCCACCATCTGTCGCCAATATGCGCCTGTCTTGGCTCAATGACCGTCTCAACACGGCTGCTGCGGCCGGTGCCGTCATCGATGGTTTACAAGCGGAACTTCCTCGCTCCGTGCAGGATGACACATTGTCGGCCATAGGCGCAAAGCTGATTGCCCTTCGTAAAGACGGAACCTCGCGTCTTCTGGCGGCGACCGAAATGCCACCAAGTATCGATCAGCAGTTTGATCTCTCCCACGTGTCGCAACTCGGCGCCGTCAGGGATGCCTTCTCCACTCTGCTTTTTGGTGGTGACCGCATGATGCGGGTGTTCGGCGTGGTCGGTGAGACCGACACCATCATTGAACTTGTCATGCCGGACAAACATCTGCGCAAGGCAATGTTGGCCTATGCCGGAAACGTCTTTCTGTTGTCGATCGTCCTTTCGCTGATTACCTCATTTCTTATCTTCGTTTCGATCAACCGCATTATGATCCGGCCAATCCGCCGTATCACCCGTGGCATCCAGGACTTTTCAGAACAGCCGGACAATCCGTCACGGATTTTCACGCCCGATAATGGTCCTGATGAGCTCTCGGTGGCCGGACGGCATCTTGCCGATATGCAGACACAGCTTCACCGGACGTTGAAGCAGCAGAAAAACCTCGCTGACCTCGGTCTTGCCGTATCCAAGATCAATCATGACATGCGCAATATTCTGTCATCGGCGCAACTGATGTCGGACAGACTGGTGGACGTAAACGATCCAATGGTCCGCAGTTTTGCGCCCAAGCTTCTGAGAACCATCGACCGGGCCGTTGGTTACACAAATGAAGTGCTGACCTACGGTCAGGCCACCGAAGCCGCGCCAAGACGTCGTCCATTGAGACTGAGCACAACGCTGCAAGAAGTGCGCGACATCCTGGCCATTGGCCCGCAAAGCGGCATTGAGTTTGTGTCGCAGCTGCAGTCGGAACTGGTTGTCGATGCTGATGCAGAGCAACTGTTCCGCATTATTCACAATATCTGTCGCAACGCAGTCGAAGCATTGTTGAATATGGAGTGGGACGAAAGCATGCCACCGCGCACGCTGATTGTCTCCGGCCAGCGCAACGGCAATTCTGTCAGCATTACCATTGATGATAATGGCCCGGGCATGCCGCTAAAGGCACGTGAAAACCTGTTTTCGGCGTTTCGTGGCTCTGCCCGCTCCGGCGGCACCGGCCTTGGCCTCGTCATTGCCCGCGAACTTGTACTTGCCCATGGTGGTACGATTGCGCTGGTGGAAAAGCCGGAGCCAGGAACCCGTTTTCGCATCGAAATATCGGATCGGGCCGTCACAACCGAAACCGGAATGAAAACGGCCTGATCTTTATAAAGACGTCAGAGGTGTTTTACTTCAAAAAGTCAGGGCCGAAACCAAGGATTTTGTCATCGATATCGTCGATGGCCTTTTTATCCTTACCCTCGTAATCGATCGATTTGAGAATGTGCTGGATGACATTGATGCGTGCGCGCCTTTTGTCGTTGGCACGGACAACTGTCCATGGTGCGTCATCCGTATGGGTCTTATCCAGCATCTGGTCGCGCATTGCGGTGTAATCATCCCACTTTGTCAGCGCAGCGATGTCCATATCCGACAGTTTCCAGCATTTCAGCGGGCTGTGACGGCGATCGTGGAAACGCTCGATCTGCGTTTCACGACCAATATCCAGCCAGAACTTGAAGAAATGCACATCGTCATGGACGATCATCTTTTCCAGCCGTGGCGTTTCCTTCAGGAAGCGCTTGTGCTCTTCCGGCGTACAAAAACCCATGATCGGTTCAACGCCGGCGCGGTTGTACCATGAGCGGTCAAACAGCACGAGTTCGCCCGCTGTCGGAAAGTGGGAGATATAGCGCTGGAAATACCATTGACCGCGTTCGGTTTCCGTCGGCTTGGTCAGCGCAACAACCCGTGCGGAGCGAGGATTGAGGTAGGCCTTGGTAGCGAAAATCGTGCCGCCCTTACCGGCAGCGTCACGGCCTTCGAAGACCGCCATAACCTTCTTGCCTGTTGACTGCAGCCAGAACTGCACTTTTACCAGCTCAATCTGCAACGCTTCCAGCGTATTGTCATAATCTTCACGCTTCATTTTCTTTTCGTAGGGATAACCTCCGGCGGAAAGCTTGGCGTCTTGGACCCAGGAGGGCAACGTTGGGTCATCAATATCGAATGTCCGTGTCTTGCCATTGATATCAAGCTCAACTGCCCGGTTCTTGCTGGTATCAGCCATGGTATCTCCCTTTTCCACGCGCACAGGACGTGTAATTATCAACCAATCAGCACATATTGCATGTTGAAATTCAAGCAATTTCGAGAACAGATTTTTGTCGCCGGCTAAGGAAAATGGCCCTTTTTTATTCTCGGGGATAATGAGCTGTTTAATAACCGCTGGCTTGATGAATATCTGTCATGAAGTCACGATATGACGGATCGATGCGCCAAACGTTTCGCGATTCTGCGGACATGATGTGCAATGCATTATAACTGGCGACGTTTGGAAGCGGACATGGCAATGGCGACTGATGACAACAACAATGCTGGCAACAGTGTCATCGCTAAGATGGGACGGAACTGGCTCGTTATCTTGTCTTTGACCTTGCTGGCGCTTCTGGCTGTTCTGGAAAAAGGTTCGCCCTGGCTGGTGGGCGGCGCTTGGATATTGGCGCTGGTCGCATTGTTGCTGCGCGATAAATCAGCCCGTCCAGAAATCCCCCGCATGCTGCCACCTGTTGTCGTCGAAGCCGATGATGCGGTGCCGGAAAGCTTCGCCAGCTTCAAGGCCGGTCTTGCCGTGCTGGACAGCCCAATATTCATTCTGGACAAGTCGGCGGCCATTCTGTTTGAAAACGAGGCTGCTGAAAAAATCTTCGGTCAGCTTACCACCGGCACGCATATTTCCGCCCGCCTGCGTTCGCCCAGCATACTGGACATGATCCGCGAAACCATCATGACTGGAGAGCCGAACCAGATCGAGCATTCCGAAAGACTGCCGTCCCAACAGGTCTTTATTGTCCGTATTGCACCGGCCGACCTACCGAAATCGCAGGACAAACGTTATTACATCCTTTCGTTCCGCGACATTTCCGAACTTCGTCGTATCGACCGCATGCGCAGCGACTTCGTTGCCAATGCCAGCCATGAACTGCGTACTCCGCTCGCCTCTTTGCGTGGATTTATTGAAACCATGTTGGGACCAGCCAAGAATGATCCTGCGGCGCAGACGCGCTTTCTGGGCATCATGCTGGATCAGGCAACCCGCATGAGCCGTCTGGTCGATGATCTCATGTCATTGTCGCGGCTGGAGCTACGCGCTCATATCGCTCCGGATCAGAAGGTCGATCTTGTGCCGCTTCTCGGACATGTGCGGGATGCTCTGGTGCCGTTGGCCAATGAACTTGATGTCTCGATCAATCTGCATGTGCCCGAAGGGGCCGTCGAAGTGCAGGGCGAGCGCGACGAATTGGTGCAGGTATTCCAGAACCTGGTCGAGAACGCCTGTAAATACGGCCAGGAAGGCAAGGTCGTCGATATCTGGCTGAAGACACCGCCCGGAAAGCCGGTAGAAGTCAGCGTTATTGATAAGGGGCCGGGCATTCCCAAGGAACATTTGCCGCGTTTGACGGAGCGGTTTTATCGCGTGAGCGTCACTGACAGTCGCTCCAAAAAGGGCACAGGTCTCGGTCTTGCGATCGTCAAGCATATCCTGACACGCCATCGGGCACGGTTGATCGTGAAATCCGAATTGGGCGAAGGAACCGAGTTTACCGTCCGATTCTGACATACTCAGTCATCAAGTTTTTCAACTGATATAAAATAACGTTTTATATCAATGGCTTGGTGTGTCACAAATGTTTCATTGAAATGACATAAAAGCATAAGCCAAGCGCGGCTAATAAGGACGCGCCGAACGCAGGAAAGTGCGAGTGCCGCATAGGCTGCGTCCTTACAAACCCATCATGGGAGAGACAAATGAACATCGTTAAATTGACCGCAGCAGCTTTGGTGGCTTCCGTTGCATTTGCAGGCGCCGCCGCTGCTCGCGACCAGGTACAGATCGCAGGTTCTTCGACCGTTCTTCCATACGCGAAGATCGTTTCCGAGACGTTCTCCGAAACCTTCCCTGCCTTCAAGGCGCCAGTTGTTGAATCCGGCGGCACCGGTGGCGGTCTCAAGGCATTCTGCTCCGGCGTTGGTGAAGGCACCATCGACGTTGCCAATGCGTCGCGCGCAATCAAGGGCGAAGAGCTCGAAGCTTGCAAGGCTGCTGGCGTCACTGAAGTTCAGGAAGTCAAGATCGGTTATGACGGCATCGTTTTCGCGATGGACTCGTCCAACCCAGACGTCAAGTTTGAGCCGAAGGACATCTACCTCGCTCTCGCAGCTGAAATCGTTCAGGACGGCAAGCTCGTTGCCAACCCTTACAAGAAGTGGTCCGAAATCAACAAGGAACTGCCTGATGTAGCAATCGCTGCTTACATCCCTGGTTCCAAGCACGGCACACGCGAAGTCTTCGAAGAGAAGATTATGGCTGAAGGCTGCAAGGAAGCTGGTGCAACTGATGCCATCAAGGGTCTGGTTGCTGATGCCAAGCAGGCTGCTGCTAAGTGCGTAGCTGTTCGTAAGGACGGCGCTTCGGTTGATATTGACGGCGACTACACAGAGACCCTGGCTCGTATCGACGCCAACAAGACCGGTCTGGGCGTATTCGGCCTGGCTTTCTACGAAAACAATGCTGACCGTCTGAAGGTTGCTACCATCAGCGGCGTTGTTCCTTCCACGGAAACCATTGCTTCTGGCAAGTACCCAGTATCCCGTCCGCTGTTCTTCTACGTGAAGAAGGCTCACCTGGGCGTTATCCCAGGCCTGAAGGAATACGTTGAGTTCTTCACGTCTGAAGAAATGATCGGCCCAGACTCTCCGCTGGCCGCTTACGGTCTGGTTGCTGCGCCTGACGCAGAGCGCGACGAAATCCGCGCTAACTTCGAATCCGGTAAGACTCTCTAATATCTTGACGGCGCGGGGTTTTCCCCCGCGCCGTTTATTCCCTTGGGTGTCTGGCTTGTTCCGGTTTCACCCTTGGCGTATTGGGATTGTGAAAACGGTCAGGCTGCCCACAGAGGCGTGTTATTTGCCACCGTTACGTTGTTTTGCTGCACCCTGCCGCCCCGGCATGCCGAGGAAATTTTATGAACACATCGATCCTTTTGCTCATACTGGCATTGATCGGCATTGCCAGCTACCTGCTTGGTAGCCGCCGTGCTGCGGCGCTTGCCGGCGGCCGTTCCGCCGTCATGCATTCCCGCTCGGGTTATCACGGTTCTTACGTTCTTTTGTGGGCCGTCATTCCAGCCGCCATCATTCTGGGTATCTGGCTGATTGTCAGCCCAATGGTCATCACCTCCACCGTGCGTGGCGGTTTCCCGGAAGACGTTCGCGCCCAGTCGCAAGCCCAACAGGGACTGGCTTACGGCATGGTCGGCGCAATTGCGCGCGGCATGAACGCCCTTTCGGCTGAAGAACTCGCCGCGGTTGAGGCTGGCACGACAGATATCCGTCCGCTTCTGTCTACCCGTGGTATTGCCTTGGCCGGCGACCCTCAGCCCTACATGATCGTTTCTGCCAAGGAACTGAACGACCTGACCTCGATGAGCCGCATTGCGATGATCGTTGTGGTGCTTGGTCTGGCCCTTGGCGGTGCAGCAGTGTCTTTCCGTTCGATTGCGCCGCGCTTCCGCGCCCGTAACAGAGTGGAAAAATTCATTCTGACCGGTCTGATACTTGCCTCTTCGATCGCGATCCTGACCACGGTCGGAATTATCCTGTCGATGCTGACGGAAGCGATCCAGTTCTTCAATATGGTGCCAGCACATGAGTTCTTCTTTGGAACCGTGTGGGACCCACGTTTTGCGGCTGCTGGTGCAACGGACAGTTCCGGTCAGTTTGGTCTCATCCCACTGTTGATGGGTACGCTGTACATCGGTCTGGTTGCCATGCTCGTGGCCGTACCGGTTGGCCTGTTCTCGGCCATCTACATGGCGGAATACGCGTCGCCGCGCGTTCGCTCGATGGCCAAGCCACTTCTCGAAGTGCTCGCCGGTATCCCAACCATCGTTTACGGCTTTTTCGCCCTGACGACAGTTGGTCCGTTCCTGCGTGACATCTCCACCCAGATCAACGGTCTGGCAACGGGTAACTACACCACGTTCATCCAGGCACAGAGTGTTCTGACCGCTGGTTTCGTTATGGGCATCATGCTCATTCCTTATGTGTCGTCGCTGTCGGACGATATCATCACCGCCGTGCCGCGTGCACTGCGTGACGGTTCTCTCGGCCTCGGTGCAACCCGTTCGGAAACCATCAAGCGCGTTGTTCTGCCAGCTGCCTTGCCAGGTATTGTTGGTGCTATCCTCATGACGGCATCGCGCGCTATCGGCGAAACCATGATCGTTGTTCTGGCCGCCGGTGTTGCCGCGCGCATCCAGTTCAACCCATTTGAACCGATGACGACTGTGACCGTGAAAATCGTCAGCCAGTTGACGGGCGACCTTGAATTTACCTCGCCCCAGACGCTGGTTGCTTTCGCCCTCGGCATTACGCTTTTCACCATCACGCTTTGCCTCAATATCTACGCGCTCTACATCGTGCGCAAATACCGGGAGCAGTATGAATGACCGACGCAGTTTCCTCGCCGGCCTCCACTCCGTCTGCCAAGGCATCCACAAACCGTCGCGATATCGGTATCAAGCGTCGCTACGCTGCTGAACGCCGGTTCCGTGCCTATGGTGTCGCTGCCATCTCGTTTGGCCTGATTTTCCTCGCGCTGTTGCTGTGGTCAGTGATTGGCAAGGGCTATACTGCCTTCCAGCAGACGATGATCACGGTGCCTGTCGAGTTCTCCGAGCAGGTTATCGACCCGAACAATGAGCGCGCTCAGAATCCGGCAAAGTTGATGACCGCCAACTACCCGATCCTGGCACGCGACGCTGTTGCCAAGGTTCTGGGTATTGCACCTGACAACCGTGCAGACCTGCGCGCTGTCAATGCCATGATCTCCGATAGCGTGCGCACTCAGCTTCGCGATATCGTGACCAAGGATCCGTCGGTTATCGGTACGACCCGCAACGTGTCGCTGCTGGCGGCGGGCGACATCGACTCTGCTTACAAGGGTCAGATCGACCTGTCTGTGGCCGAAGCCAGCCGCAAGGTAAAAGACAATCAGGTTGGCTGGATGAACCAGCTTGCTGAGGCTGGCCAGTTGGCCAAGCACTTCAACACCGGCATCTTCTTCAATGGCGCATCCAGCCGTCCGGAAGCCTCTGGCGTGGGCGTTGCGCTGATCGGCTCCTTCTACATGATGCTGATCGTTCTGGTGCTGTCGCTGCCAATCGGTGTTGCCGCTTCCATCTATCTGGAAGAGTTTGCTCCGAAGAACCGCTTCACCGACCTCATCGAAGTCAACATCAACAATCTCGCGGCCGTTCCGTCCATTGTGTACGGTCTGCTTGGTCTGTCGGTGTTCATCAACTTCATGGGCTTCCCACGTTCGGCATCGATTGTTGGTGGTCTGGTTCTGACCCTGATGACCCTGCCAACCATCATCATTGCTACACGGGCGGCACTCAAGGCAGTTCCGCCATCTATCCGCGCTGCGGCCCTTGGCCTCGGTGCATCGAAAATGCAGACGATCTTCCATCACGTATTGCCTCTGGCCATGCCTGGTATTCTGACCGGCACGATCATTGGTCTCGCACATGCTCTGGGTGAAACCGCACCGCTGCTTCTCATCGGCATGGTGGCCTTCGTTGCCAACTACCCGACCACACCAATGGACCCTGCTACTGCCTTGCCAGTCCAGATCTACATGTGGGCAAATGAAGCAGAACGCGCTTTCGTAGAGCGTACATCGGGAGCAATCATCATATTGCTTCTGTTCCTGATTGTTATGAATGTAGGCGCAATCCTTCTGCGTCGACGTTTCGAACGGCGCTGGTAAAAGGAGCTTGAAGCAGATGAACATGATGTCGGAAGCAGCAGTTGAAAAGGCGCTGGACAAGAAAATGAATGATGTTTCGCTTAAGATGATCGGCAAGGACGTTTCGGTTTATTACGGAGAGAAGCGCGCGCTTTTCGACGTGAACCTCAACGTTCGCGAAAATACCGTAACGGCGCTGATCGGCCCATCGGGTTGTGGTAAGTCCACGTTCCTGCGCACATTGAACCGCATGAATGATACCATCGATGGCTGCCGCGTTACCGGCAAGATCACGCTCGATACGGATGATATCTACGATCCGGCCATCGACGTGGTGGAACTGCGTGCCCGCGTCGGCATGGTGTTCCAGAAGCCAAACCCGTTCCCCAAGACGATCTATGAGAACATCTCTTACGGCCCACGTATTCACGGCCTGGCAAAGTCGCGTGCGGACATGGACCAGATCGTTGAATCCAGCCTTCACAAGGCCGGTCTCTGGAACGAAGTAAAGGATCGCCTGCACGAATCGGGTACCGGTCTTTCCGGTGGTCAGCAGCAACGCCTCTGCATCGCCCGTGCGGTTGCCGTCAGCCCGGAAGTCATCCTGATGGATGAGCCTTGCTCGGCTCTCGACCCGATTGCAACGGCACGTGTGGAAGAACTGATCCACGAACTGCGCACCAACTACACCATTGTCATCGTGACGCACTCGATGCAGCAGGCAGCTCGCGTTTCGCAACGCACGGCGATGTTCCACCTCGGCCATCTTGTCGAAGAAAACGACACTGACAAGATGTTCACCAATCCAGACGACCAGCGCACGCAGGATTACATCATGGGACGCTTCGGCTAATCCTGGAGTAATCGCCCGCTGTTAACGTGAAAGAATTGTGCCGGAGCGACTTGGAGCCATTTAGCTTCGTCTCGCGCCCTTGCAGAAGCCGGAGACTTTGAAATGACATCGACACATTCGCATATCTTGTCTGCTTATGACGATGAGCTGAAATTCCTGACACGCCGCATCTCTGAGATGGGTGGTCTTGCAGAACAAATGTGCGCGGATGCAGTTCGCGCATTGGTCAACTCCGACGCGGCTTTGGCTCAGAAGGTCATTTCCGAAGACGTCGTACTTGACCACGCGGAACGCGAAATTGGTGACAAGGCAATTGTGACCATTGCCAAGCGTCAGCCAATGGCGGCCGACCTGCGCGAAATCATCGGTTCCCTGCGTATTGCAAGCGACCTGGAGCGCGTTGGCGACCTTGGCAAGAACACTGCCAAGCGCGTAATCGCTGTTCAGGGCACGGGCGTACCACGCAAGCTGGCACGCGGCCTGGAGCACCTGTCCGAGCTGGCACTGGTTCAGCTCAAGGAAGTGCTTGATGTTTACGCAACACGTTCCGCCGAGAAGGCCAACGCCATCCGTGAGCGTGATGAAGAAATCGACGCCATGTATACCTCGCTGTTCCGCGAACTGCTGACATACATGATGGAAGATCCGCGCAACATCACCACCTGCACGCATTTGCTGTTCTGCGCCAAGAACATCGAACGTATCGGTGACCACGCAACCAATATCGCCGAAACCATCTATTACATGGCAACAGGCAGCCAGCTTGAAGGTGATCGTCCGAAGGACGACAGCTCCAACACGCTCGGTGCTGTAACCGAATAATAGATAGACGGACTTGAGCGGAGTACAGCCATGTTGCCGAAGATCGCAGTCGTAGAAGATGAAGAAGCCCTGAGCGTTCTGCTGCGTTACAATCTAGAAGCCGAAGGCTACGAAGTCGACACGATCACTCGTGGAGACGAAGCAGAAATTCGTTTGCAGGAACGGGTTCCTGACCTTCTGTTGCTGGACTGGATGCTGCCGGGTGTTTCCGGCATCGAACTGTGCCGGCGCCTCAGAATGCGGCCTGAAACAGAACGCCTGCCGATTATCATGCTGACGGCGCGTGGTGAAGAAAGCGAACGCGTTCGCGGTCTCGCCACCGGAGCGGATGACTATGTCGTCAAGCCGTTCTCCACGCCAGAGCTGATGGCACGTGTGAAAGCTATGCTGCGCCGTGCGAAGCCCGAGGTGCTGTCTTCGGTGCTAAAATGCGGTGATATTGAGCTTGATCGTGAAACGCACCGCGTTCACCGTAAAAGCCGTGAAGTGCGCCTTGGGCCAACCGAGTTCCGCCTGCTGGAGTTCCTGATGTCCTCACCGGGACGCGTGTTCTCACGTTCGCAGCTGCTCGACGGTGTCTGGGGGCATGATATCTACGTCGACGAACGTACCGTTGACGTGCATGTAGGACGTCTGCGCAAGGCGCTGAACTTCTCCAATATGCAGGATGTCATTCGCACGGTTCGTGGTGCGGGTTATTCGATGGAAGCTTGATCCGGTCTTTCATCATGCAAAAACATCAAAGGCGCGGCTCATAGTCGCGCTTTTTTGTTTTTGGGAGAGCTTTCACTACCCATGAGTTCACAACTCATCGATGCCACCGTTGCTCGATATGAGAACGCGGCATATCCAGTTTGGTGCAAAATTGACCTGAAAATTTGCGGTTTCAGACACGCCCAATCCGACGAACAAAACGATGGCTCGAGTTGGTCGAAATCTATCATTTTCAGACAGGCTGTGAGGAGTAACTAGGCCCTAAACGCAAAAAAGCTCCGGAGACCGGAGCTTTTTTGCAGGCTGATTTAGACAACTAAATCAAGAAATTGGTGCCCAGAAGAGGACTCGAACCTCCACACCCTTGCGAGTACCAGCACCTGAAGCTGGCGCGTCTACCAATTCCGCCATCTGGGCGACGGAGAGCGATGTACGGCGAGCAGCGCTCTATGTCAACGGACTTTTTTATTTTTTATGACAAATTGTTTTCAGTCATACAGATTGGCGATTCAACTAATTGAAAATAAATAGTATTTTTACGTGAAAATTTCCGCGCATGGTTTTGCACAGCCTCTAAGCCCTTGTTTTATGCGGATTCTGCGTTTTGCCTGATTTGCCAAGATGCTGGTTTTGCGTGGCACCAATTCCCTCACATATCAGAGCCTTAAAATGAGGCTGGCCTGTATCGATACAGGAATCTCTGGTTGTGACAGAATAAATCATATCTTTACGCAATAAGGGGGCTTCCGCCTTTGCCTCTCGTGATGCTAAGACAGCTTTTCGGTTACGCCGCCCGTTATTTTGGCAATGGGGGCAGCGCCGCTGGAACAGCAAAACGGAACCTGCTTACAAAGCTAAATTGCCGAATTGTGGCTCCCGCGTCGGATCAGACTGAAATTACGATAATGACTCAACCATTCCCGTCTGTTGGCACAAACGGGAACATAAAAGTGGGAGCTATACATGAATTCCAAAATTGGCCTCATTGCGGCAGCCTTGCTGTCTGCAACATGCTTCGCCAATGTAGCAAGCGCGAAAACCTTCGTTTACTGCTCCGAAGGTTCTCCAGAAGGTTTTGACCCGGGCCTCTACACCGCCGGCACCACCTTTGACGCCGCTGCACACACTGTTTACAGCCGCCTGCTTGAATTCGAGCCCGGCACAACCAAGCCAGTTGCTGGTCTCGCTGAAAGCTGGGAAGTTTCGGAAGATGGCACGGTTTACACCTTCAAGCTGCGTCCGGGCGTAAAGTTCCAGACAACTGATTTCTTCACGCCAAGCCGCGAAATGAACGCCGATGACGTTGTTTTCTCCATCGAGCGCCAGATCAAGACTGACAACCCATGGCACCAGTATGTTGCTGGTACATCCTGGGAATATGCTGCCGGCATGGGCTTCCCGGAGTTGATCAAGTCTGTTGAAAAAGTCGACGACATGACGGTCAAGATCACCCTCAACCGTCCTGAAGCACCGTTCCTGGCAAACCTTGCGATGCCATTCGCTTCGATCGTTTCGAAGGAATACACCGACAAACTTGCTGCTGACGGCACCAAGGAACAGCTGAACCAGAAGCCAGTTGGCACCGGTCCGTTCGCATTCGTCGGTTACCAGCAGGATGCCGTTATCCGTTACAAGGCTAACAAGGAATACTGGGGCGGCGCGCCTAAGGTAGACGATCTCGTATTCGCGATCACCACCGATGCTGCTGTTCGTTACCAGAAGCTCAAGGCTGGCGAATGCCACCTGATGCCGTTCCCGAACGCTGCTGACGTACAGTCCATGAAGGCTGATCCAAACCTGCAGGTTATGGAACAGGAAGGCCTGAACGTTGCTTATCTCGCCTACAACACAACGCAGGCTCCGTTCGACAAGGTCGAAGTCCGCAAGGCGCTCAACAAGGCGATTAACAAGCCAGCTATCGTTGACGCAGTGTTCCAGGGCATGGCAACGCCTGCCAAGAACCCGATCCCACCGACAATGTGGTCTTACAACGACAAGATCGAAGATGATTCTTACGATCTTGACGCTGCCAAGAAGATGCTTGAAGAAGCAGGCGTGAAGGACCTTTCCATGAAGGTCTGGGCAATGCCGGTTTCGCGTCCTTACATGCTCAACGCACGTCGCGCTGCTGAAGTTATCCAGGATGACTTCGCAAAGATCGGCGTAAAGGTTGAGATCGTATCCTACGAATGGGCCGAATACCTCGACCGTTCGAAGGCTAAGGACCGTGACGGCGCTGTATTCCTCGGCTGGACCGGCGACAATGGCGATCCGGACAACTTCCTCGACACACTTCTCGGCTGCGAAGCTGTTGGCGGTAACAACCGTGCGCAGTGGTGCAACAAGGAGTTCAACGATCTGGTGAAGAAGGCCAAGGTTACGACCGATCAGGCTGAGCGCACCAAGCTCTATGAAGAAGCTCAGGTTATCTTCAAGAAGGAAGCTCCTTGGGCAACCATCGACCACTCCCTGTCCATCGTTCCGATGCGTAAGGAAGTCAGCGGCTTCGTTCAGAGCCCGCTGGGTGACTTCACATTCGAAAATGTGGACATCGCTGAGTAAGCTGTGATCGTTAAGCGTGCCGCGTGCCTTTTAATAAAGGCGCGCGGCATTTGCTTTGTGCAGTTCCGACAAATTAAGATGTAGGCAAAATCGCCACACCTACCAACGAACAGGTTCCTGAAGGAACAGATCGAAGGTCTACTATGATTGGCTTCCTTGTACGGCGCATAGCTGTGCTCATCCCGACATTCATCGGGGTTTCTATCGTTGCATTTTTGTTCATTCGCTTGCTTCCGGGTGACCCAGTTGCCCTGCTGTCGGGTGAACGCGTCATGTCCCCAGAGCGCCACGCACAGATCAGTGCTGCGCTCGGCATGGATCGCCCGCTGGTCATCCAGTATCTGGATTACCTTGGCGGCGTTCTCACCGGCGATTTCGGCACATCCATTGTGTCCAAGTCACCTATTCTTGGCCAGTTTCTCGCACTGTTCCCGGCAACGGTTGAACTTTCCTTCTGTGCGATCGTGCTGGCTATCGCTATCGGTATTCCGGCAGGCATCATTGCCGCCATCAAACGTGGTTCGATCTTCGACCAGGGCCTGATGGGCGTTGCACTTGTTGGCTACTCCATGCCGATTTTCTGGTGGGGGCTTCTGCTGATCATCCTGTTCTCTGGTATCCTGCAATGGACACCGGTGTCAGGACGCATCTCGCTGATGTTCTTCTTCCCGCCAGTTACCGGCTTCATGCTGATCGACTCGCTGCTGTCGGGCCAGAAAGGCGCATTTGCGTCGGCTCTCAGCCACCTGGCGCTGCCATCCATCGTTTTGGCCACCATTCCGCTGGCAGTTATCGCCCGCCAGACGCGTTCGGCCATGCTGGAAGTGCTGTCGGAAGATTACGTCCGCACCGCACGCGCCAAGGGCCTGTCGCCCTTCCGCGTTATCGGCATCCACTCGCTTCGTAACGCCATGATCCCTGTCATCACCACCATCGGCCTTCAGGTCGGCGTGATGTTGGCTGGCGCTATCCTCACCGAGACGATCTTCTCCTGGCCGGGCATCGGCAAGTGGATGGTCGATTCGGTCTTCCGCCGTGATTACCCTGTCATTCAGGGTGGTTTGTTGTTGATTGCGGGCATCATTATGATCGTCAACCTTATCGTTGATGTTCTGTATGGCCTTATCAATCCACGTATCCGGCACTAAGAAGGAGAAATTCCCATGGCCGATACCGCCATTTCCAAATCCGCAGAGCCGGTTTCCGCCTCTGCGATGCGTCGCCAGATGCTCAAGGAGTTCTGGTTCTATTTTTCTGAAAACAAGGGTGCCGTCATTGGTCTCTATGTTTTCATTGCTCTGGTTATCGTTGCTGTTTTCGCACCGATCATCGCACCACATTCGCCGTTCCAGCAGTATCGTGATGCTATTCTTGTTCCACCGTCATGGATGGAAGGCGGACGCCTGACATATCTTCTCGGCACAGATCCGGTTGGCCGTGATATTCTGTCCCGCCTGATCTACGGTGCGCAGTATTCGCTGTTCATTGGTGTGTTCGTCACCACGTTGTCGCTCACCAGCGGTATCGTGATCGGTGTCATCGCCGGTTATTACCGTGGTTGGGTCGACACGATGATCATGCGCCTGATGGATATCATCCTGGCGTTTCCATCGTTGCTGCTGGCTCTGGTTCTGGTTGCCATTCTCGGACCAAGCCTGACCAACGGCATGATCGCGATCGCGCTGGTTCTGCAGCCACACTTCGTGCGCTTGACCCGTGCTGCCGTGATGGCGGAAAAGACCCGTGACTACGTCACCGCGTCACGTCTGGCCGGTGCTGGTCCGTTCCGCCTGATGTTCCGCACCATTTTGCCGAACTGCACCGCACCACTGATCGTTCAGGCAACCTTGTCCTTCTCCAACGCCATTCTCGATGCGGCCGCTCTCGGCTTCCTCGGCATGGGCGCTCAGCCTCCTGCACCGGAGTGGGGCACGATGCTCGCCGAAGCACGCGAATTTATTCTGCGCGCATGGTGGGTTGTTACATTCCCTGGTCTTGCCATTCTAATCACCGTTCTTGCCATCAACCTGATGGGCGACGGTTTGCGTGATGCGCTTGACCCGAAACTGAAGAGGTCCTGATATGGCACTTCTGCAAATTGATAATCTCACCGTTGAGTTTGAAACCGCCAATGGCTGGTTCAAGGCTGTTGATGGCGTTTCGATTTCGGTCGATCCGGGTGAAGTTCTCGCCATCGTTGGTGAATCGGGCTCCGGCAAGTCGGTGTCAATGCTGGCTGTCATGGGCCTTTTGCCGTGGACTGCGCGCATCACCGCTGACCGTATGCTGTTTCAGGGCAAGGATATCCAGAAGCTGTCTGCTGCGGAACGCCGCAAGCTGATCGGCAAGGATATTGCCATGATCTTCCAGGAGCCGGTTGCAAGCTTGAACCCTTGCTTCACCGTCGGTTTCCAGATCGAGGAAGTTCTGCGCATTCACCTTGGCCTTGGCCGCAAGGAGCGTCGTGAACGTGCTCTCGAACTGTTCCGGCTGGTTGGCCTGCCTGATCCGGTTGAACGGCTCAAGCATTATCCGCACCAGATGTCCGGTGGTCAGTGCCAGCGTGTGATGATTGCCATCGCCATTGCCTGCAACCCGAAACTTCTGATTGCTGACGAACCAACAACGGCGCTTGACGTGACCATCCAGAAGCAGATTCTCGATCTGCTGATGTCGCTGCAGGCGCAGAACGGCATGGGTCTGATCATGATCACCCATGACATGGGTGTCGTGGCGGAAACGGCTGACCGCGTGGTCGTGCAGTACAAGGGGCGCAAGATGGAGGAGGCCGACGTGCTGACCCTCTTCGAAAACCCGAAAAGCAACTATACCAAGGCTTTGCTTGCCGCATTGCCGGAAAATGCAACAGGTGACCGGCTGACGACCGTTTCCGCATTTTTCGATGGCGCACCAACGCCTGCGGGAGAAACAGCATGACAGCGAACCAGTCCAACAAGACCATGCTGGAAATTCGCAACCTGAAGCGGGATTATGAACTGCCGGGCGGCATGCTCAAAAAAGGCAGAACAATCCATGCCGTGAAAGGTGTGTCCTTTAAGCTGGAAGCCGGCAAGACACTGGCAATCGTCGGTGAATCAGGTTGCGGCAAGTCTACGCTTGCCCGCATGCTGACCTTCATCGACGAGCCGACCTCTGGTGAACTGCTGATCGATGGCAAGACGGTTGATACCCGCCCAGGCCATCTGACGGCGGAAATGCGCCAGAAGGTTCAGATCGTGTTCCAGAACCCGTACGGTTCGTTAAACCCGCGTCAGAAGATCGGCGATGTTTTGTGTGAGCCTCTGCTCATCAATACAAAGATGTCATCTGCCGAGCGTCGTGAACGTGCAACGGAAATGCTGATCAAGGTCGGTTTGGGTCCGGAACACTACAATCGCTATCCGCACATGTTCTCCGGCGGCCAGCGTCAGCGTATCGCCATTGCGCGTGCCTTGATGCTGAATCCGAAGCTGCTGGTGCTGGACGAACCGGTATCGGCGCTGGACCTTTCTGTTCAGGCTCAGGTTCTCAACCTGCTGGCTGACCTGCAGGACGAGTTTGGCCTGACATACGTGTTCATCAGCCACGACCTTTCTGTGGTGAAGTACATCGCTGACGAAGTCATGGTGATGTATTTTGGTGAAGCGGTGGAGTACGGCACGCGTGAAGAGGTCTTCTCGGATCCGAAGCACGAATACACCCGCACCTTGTTTGCGGCCACGCCGCAGGCGGATATCGAAAGCATCCGCAAGCGCATGGCAGCCAAGGCTGCCGCCCGCGAACAGCGCGCATAATCGAAAAGAAATGCCGGGTGCTTTGCGAAAGCGGCACCCGGTATTCAATTATCCAAGGCAAAACAGGCACAAACCGTGGTAAAGGGTGGCATGCCCACAACTCTTTCAAACCCTGTTTATACGCCGCCGCTGGAGCCATACCTGTCCATCGTCCACCGGGATGACGACATTCTTGTCCTAGACAAGCCAAGTGGCCTTTTGTCCGTGCCTGGGCGTGACCCTGCTCTTTACGACAGTCTGGCGACCCGCGTTCAAAAGCAGTTTCCCAAGGCATTGATGATCAACCGGCTGGACAAGGACACATCCGGTCTTGTCCTGATGTCGTTGAACCGCAAGGCGCACGCTGCCATTGCTGCCCAGTTCGAAAACCGCACGACACGCAAATCCTACATAGCCGTTGTCTGGGGGCGTCTTGCGCAAGAAAGCGGCCTTGTTGATCTGCCGTTGGCAATTGATCAAGACAACAAACCGCGCCACCGCGTCGACCATGAAAATGGCCGTTCGGCGCAGAGTGAGTGGCATGTGCTGGACCGCCTGCCATTACCGGCTACCCGGGTAAAGCTGCACCCGCTGACGGGCCGCACCCACCAGCTGCGCGTTCATATGCAGGCTATCGGCCACCCAATTCTTGGGGATGCTTTCTACGCCAGTGGTGAAGCGCTTGATGCAGCGGATCGCTTGTTGCTGCACGCTGAGGAAATCGGTTTTCGTCACCCGGACGGACGTGATGTGTCGTTTCGCGTTCCGTGTCCGTTTTGAGGTGGCTGCGTGAGCAAGGAACCAAACAACACAGATCTGGTCGTGGATTTTGTCGGTGGCGCTGTCGGTCATCGCTTTCGCGCCGGCGAGGGGCGGGGACAGGCCCTGGCAAAGGCTGTCGGGCTGACAAAGGGGCGCTTGCCGACTATCGTTGATGCAACGGCAGGTCTTGGCCGCGATTCCTTTCTGCTTGCTTCACTGGGCGCCAATGTCACGATGATCGAGCGGTCGCCGCAGATGCATGCGCTACTGGCGGCAGGACTTGAGGCCGCAATGGCCGAAGGTGGGCGCTACGCTGAAACCGTAGCGCGGATGACGCTGCTGCACGGCGATTCCAGGCTGCTGCTGCCCGGGCTAGAAACCGACGTCGTGTTGGTCGACCCTATGCATCCTCCTCGCCACAACAGCGCACTTGTCAAAAAGGAAATGCGCGACCTCCGCGACATTGTCGGCGCAGACGATGATCAGGCCGAATTGATGCGTGTGGCGCTTGAGGTTGCCAAAAAGCGGGTGGTTCTCAAATGGCCCCAAAAGGCGGACCCGATGCCCGGTCTGAAGAAACCCAATCATCAGATTGACGGTAAAAATACACGTTATGACGTGTTCATGATCTTTGGAAAGACGGATGAAACGGCAGCAGGGCAGGGGTAGCGCTTGCCCGCAATAAAGTAAGGTATTCGGATGTTTTTAAGCAATGACGACCTTGTTGAATTGACCGCATTTCGCCGGGAGCTGCACCGGTTTCCGGAAATCTCCGGAGAAGAGAAAGAGACCGCGCAGCGCGTACGCACTTACATTGAGCAGATGAAACCGGACGGGATCATCGAAGGTCTGGGCGGCCATGGTCTGGCTGTGATCTTCGAAGGTCGTGAACCCGGTCCCTCACTGCTCATTCGCTCCGAGCTGGATGCCTTGCCGATCTTTGAAAAGACCGGTCTTGCCTACAGCTCACAAAGTGATGGCAAGGGCCATTTGTGTGGCCATGACGGGCACTCCACCATTCTTGTATCGCTGGGTCTTGGTCTTTCACGGCAGAGGCCGCAAAAGGGCCGCGTTATCCTAATGTTTCAGCCGGCAGAAGAAACCGGCGCTGGTGCCGCCGCTGTATTGGCTGATCCGCGTTTTGCCGAGATCGTGCCTGACGTTTCCGTTTCACTGCACAATCTTCCCGGCTTGCCGCTTGGCCATGTCAGCATCATGCAAGGCGTGGTCAACTGTGCCTCGCGTGGCATCAAGATCAGCCTCAGCGGCAAAACCGCCCATGCATCGTCACCGGAGCAAGGCATCTCACCGATGCTGGCACTGTCAGAGTTGATGCCTGCGCTGGTTAAACTGGGTGTAGGGCTACCAAAGGCCGACGAGCCATTTTTGCCAGGTTCCGACTTTCGCATGGTCACCATCACCCATGCCAGTATGGGCGAAGCTGCCTTTGGCATTTCCCCTGCCAATGCCGAGCTTTGGGCGACATTGCGCACATTGTCGGATGACAATATGGATACCCTGTGCGCTCAGGCCGTAGAGCTCGTCACAGATATTGCCAATAAAAACAGTCTGAAATCTTCCATAGCCTACGATGATATTTTCCTGCATTGCGAAAATTCGCCCGAGGCGACGGCGCATATCATAACCGCACTAAAGGCCGAGAACATTCCCTATACCGAGGATTTTCTACCGATGCGCGGATCAGAAGATTTTGGACGTTTTGGCGCTGTTTCACAGTCCGCTATGTTTTTTCTGGGGGCTGGGCAGAGCCACGCAAATCTGCACAATCCGGACTACGACTTTCCCGATGAGTTGATTGATATTGGCGCCCGGATTTTTATGCGGATCATCCGCAATATCAATGGATAACAACGGATATGGTCACGAACAAAATGACCAGAATCGGTGTCAGCCATCATCTCATCAGTGGTTACAGAAACGAGAGAGTGATGATGTTCTGATGGCTGATGTCGAGGTGATTGCACCAACATGAGCGGGATGGGCGCAGTTTTCTTGACCGCTTCGACATAAACTCGTCACGAACTGCACATTACCCCTTGCACGCTCCCGTTTTGCCCGTTATGAGAACGCCGCACTTGAAGCTTTATGGCTTCCTGTGTCCGCGGAGAGGTGGCAGAGTGGTCGAATGCACCGCACTCGAAATGCGGCATACGGGCAACCGTATCGTGGGTTCGAATCCCACCCTCTCCGCCATAACAGCCTTCAATATAAGGCATTTCCCTCATTATCAAATAATAGCCAAAACTGATCTGTATCTATCGTCACGCGCTATTTCTTAAGATAGCGCCACGCGACCTTCGTCGCCATTTTGTCTCTCCATGTCGTTCTCACGGCAGTCGATGAGAGAGGTTGATGTTCTGCTGGCAGGGCTGAGTTGTACTGCCGATCTGGCATAATCTTTTCGTGGAGGAAAAGGTTTCGAACCCGCTGAATTGTCGTGTTCAAAGAATTGCCAGCCGAGCAGCAACAGTTTCGAATCTAAACCCAGAGGAGGAATGGGAATGAGCAGAAACAGAGGTGTCGTGTATTTGCGGCCGGGCCAGGTCGAGGTGAGAGATATTGACGATCCCAAGCTCGAGGCACCGGACGGGCGTCGGATCGAGCATGGAGTCATCCTGAAAGTCATCTCTACCAATATTTGCGGGTCCGACCAGCACATGGTGCGCGGCCGCACGACGGCCTTGCCAGGTCTCGTCCTTGGCCATGAAATTACGGGTGAGGTCATCGAGAAGGGTGTCGATGTCGAGATGCTGAACATCGGCGATATCGTCTCGGTGCCGTTCAACGTCGCATGCGGCCGTTGCCGCTGCTGCAAGTCGCAGGACACGGGCGTCTGCCTGACCGTTAATCCATCACGCGCGGGCGGCGCCTATGGCTATGTTGACATGGGCGGCTGGATCGGTGGCCAGGCCCGTTACGTCACCGTTCCCTATGCCGATTTCAATCTGCTGAAATTTCCCGATCGCGACAGAGCTCTATCGAAAATCCGCGATCTCACAATGCTGTCCGATATTCTACCGACTGGTTTTCACGGTGCGGTGAAAGCGGGGGTTGGTGTCGGATCGACCGTCTATGTAGCAGGCGCCGGTCCGGTGGGTCTCGCGGCAGCGGCTTCAGCGCGTATTCTCGGTGCAGCGGTCGTAATGATCGGGGATTTTAACAAGGAACGCCTTGCACATGCTGCCAAGGTTGGCTTCGAGCCGATTGATCTGTCGAAAAGCGATCGGCTCGGGGAGATGATCGCACAGGTCACAGGAACGGATGAGGTCGATAGCGCCATTGATGCCGTCGGTTTCGAAGCCCGCGGACATTCGGGCGGCGAACAGCCAGCCATTGTTCTGAACCAGATGATGGAAATCACCCGCGCGGCAGGCTCCATTGGCATTCCAGGCCTCTATGTGACGGAAGATCCTGGTGCGGTCGATGATGCTGCCAAAAAGGGTAGCTTGTCCCTTCGATTGGGCCTTGGTTGGGCGAAGGCGCAGTCTTTCCACACTGGCCAGACGCCCGTGCTGAAATACAATCGTCAGCTCATGCAAGCCATCCTTCACGACCGGCTGCCGATCGCCGACATCGTCAATGCAAAAATCATTTCGCTTGATGACGCCGCGCAGGGCTACGAAAACTTTGATCAGGGCGCGGCAGTAAAATATGTGCTGGACCCCCATGGTGACCTGATGAAGGCTGCCTGATCTTCTCAAGCAGCCTTGCGGCTCGCTGTCCTTGTCCGCCTCAGTAACGAGGTCGGACTAGGACAGCAGTTCAGCTATGCCATCATCTACCGCGATGGAGAATGGATCATCATATCAGTGCTTTAGGTGTTCCCACGGCCATGAAGGAGAAATGCGTTGCATTCTATTGGGCATCTGCACATGGCTCTAAATATCGCGGGGGCGTCGTATTGATAGACTCCGGCTCGCCCCTTTGTCACCGAAGAGTTGCAATCTCGCAAAACTCGCGTATAAGCACCGCATCTTGATTTCTGGAAAGGGAGCGGATCGATGCAAAATATCTCCTCACGCCCCATCGGGGCCTCGGTCTAACTCAGTATAAGCTGACTTAGGTCGCTCCAACCGCCGTCATCGACGGCGGATAGCGAACACGTATCCAGAGTTATCATTCATGGGCACTTTTTCCGGGGACGCTTTTGCTTCCCACGAGCCAGCACGTTTGCCGGCTAATATTCATCATTATTTCTCCAGCAAAAGCTGGATTGAGGGTGCAGCTCTCGACCAGCTTGAAAAAATGTCGCGTTTGCCGGGTGTCAAAGCCGTCGCGGCATTCCCTGATCTTCATCCTGGCAAGTACGGTGCAACCGGTGTTGCCCTGCTGTCTGAAAGGCTGCATCCGCTGCTGGTTGGTAACGACATCGGCTGCGGCATGTCTTTGTTCGAGCTGGATCTTCCGGTCCGCAAGCTTAAGCTCGACAAGGCGGCAAACCGGCTGCGTCGCATGGACAGCGTCAAGACTGACGATGCATCGCAAAGGCTTGGCGACATCGACCTGCCAAATGACCTCTTCTCGCACGCCTTGGGGACGATCGGCGGCGGCAATCACTTTTGTGAGCTGCAGGCGGTCGAAAGTCTGCTCGGCGACGTAGAGGGGGCTGCGTTGGAGAAGCAGAGCTCATATCTGCTTGTTCATTCCGGTTCCCGTGGTTTGGGTGCAGATGTGTTTTCAAGCATTTATGCACACCTACCAGACCTGGTACATGGTCTTGACGCCGTCACTGACGCTGCGGTTTCATGGCTGGAAAAGCACGATCAATGCGTAACCTGGGCGTCGCTCAATCGACGCATGATCGCCGAAAAGGCAGCTTCTCTACTCAACGCCGATCTTCGTCTTGTGGCGGATGTGCCGCATAATCTGGTTCGCAGAACATCAGATGGTTTCGTCCACTACAAGGGCGCTGCAGCCGTAACGCCGGGAGAGATTGCTCCCATCGCAGGATCGCGGGCGACACTGAGCTATGTCGTGAAGGCAACCGACCAGGTTGGTGTTTCCCTAGGCGGTATTTCCCACGGTGCCGGGCGCAAATATGACCGTGCCACCATGCACGGTCGCGTTGGCAAAACACGGTCGGAACGGGACGGCCTCTTGCGCAACAGTTGGGGTGGCGTGGCGATCTGCGATGATCGTGATCTGGTCATCGAGGAAGCCTCATCCGCGTACAAGGATGCGGGACAAGTGGTAACGGACCTGCAGGCCGAGGGGCTGATCGACAGCCTTGCGGCCATGCGCCCGCTTGTTACCTACAAAAAGGCAGTGGGGGAGGATGGCGTTACCCAACATACTGGCAAACCCGATCACCGTCGCAAGGAAGGCCACAAAAAGGGAGGTCATAAACATGACCGCTATTGATCTGTTGATTACTTCAGGCAATGGACCGACGGAATGCCGCATCGCTGTCAAAGCGTTGCTGGATATTCTTCAGAGGCAGGCGCGCGAAAACAACTGTCTGTGTGAATTGAACATGGGGCCGATGCCTGACGCACATGGTCCCAAGTCTGCTCTGCTGAACCTTGAAGGAGAGGCGGCTGCACAACTGGCTGCGGACTATTGTGGCACTGTGAAGTTCCTGTTCAAGAGCCCTGTTCGGCCGGGCCATAAACGCCAGAACTGGTTTGTTTCGGTGCAAAAAATTGACCTTGATGTCGGCGAAGATGTCGAAATTGATGCCAAGGACCTACGCTTTGAAACGCTCAGAGCCGGAGGTCCAGGCGGTCAGCACCAGAACACCACCGATAGTGCCGTGCGTGCAATCCACACTCCGACGGGATTACGCGTCATTGCCAGAAATGAGCGGTCGCAACACCGCAACAAGGCTCTGGCGGTGAAACGACTGGCTTCCATGCTTCAGCATCTTCAGGACAGGAAAACCGTCACGGCAAAAACCGAGCGTTTTATTGCCAATCGTTCAATCGAGCGTGGCAATGCCGTAAAAACCTTCAGGCTGTAGCCGCAATATCTTGGCGCATCGGTAGGTAACTGGTGCGCCAAGATGACGGGTTTTGTGCACGGCCCAATCATCAGTATTATTTGCTTTCGAGAATATCGACGATTTGCTGATAACCCCGGGTTTGCGCATGCTGAAGCGGTGTTATGCCATCATTGTCGGCGATATTTTTATCGGCACCTGCATCGACAAGCAGTTTGACAATTTCGACGTGTTTTGGGCCGCCATCGCTCAGAATGATCGCCTCAAGCAGTGCGGTCCATCCGAGGTTGTTGACGTGGTCGATATCAACACCTGCGTCGATCAGCGTTTTCACTGTCTCGACATGACCGCGTTCCGAGGCTGGTATCAGCGCCGTTCCACCATAGCGGTTGGTGCTTTTCAGATCAGCACCATGCGAAAGCGTTAATCGCAGAATTTCCAGGTGCCCACGCGCACCGGCGTAGAGATAGGGGCTGTCCTGAATAGCGTCCTTTGCGTTGACGTCAGCTCCCGCCTCGATCAACATCCTTGCTGCTTCGACATCATTGGCATGGGTGGCAATCAGCAGCGCTGTCTGGCCCCGCTCATCGCGTAATTCTAATGCAGAACCGGCCTTGATTGTCGATGCGATGGCAGGATGGTCACCGCGCCGCACGAGTTCCAACAGATCTGGTTTTGTCTCCGCCATTGCCGCTCCCACCATCACGCTATAGAGAGCGATTGCCCGGATCATCAGCCTCAGTGATCTCTGCATGAACGGCCATGTCCTCAACAATCTAAGCACTCCCTTGTTTTCACTCCACCGTCTTACAGCCGTTAAAAAGGCAGAGATATGTCTCCGCTTGACGTGTCTGATCAATCTGCCGTGAGCATGATTGCCGGTGGCAGACACTTGATGAACGGTTCACTTTATGACCTATGCTGTCACCAATGTCGCGTAGAGGGGTTTGTGCATAGGTGGTAAAAGGCACGTATTCCCGTTTGAAATGGATAATCAGCATTCTTGCTGTCTGGCTCGTTTGCGTTGGACTTTATGGGGCTGTTTCCGTCAATATCTCCCTCAAACGGGCGACTGATGAGCTGAATGATGCGGGGTTTCTTCTGCATCGTCTGATCTCGCAGCGCGTGGCACAACATGATGCACATCTGACGACACTGGTATCGCTCATCCTCGCAGGTGACGGTGGGCAAATACAGCCGCTGTCACAGGTCAGCGAGAGCATCATTCACTTTTATCCTCGCATCACCGCTATTCAGGAAATTGAACTGGCATGGCAGGAGCCGTCTGCTGCCACGGATGTGCGACAGGTACTGTCGGTTCCGGAAAATGCCAGCGTTGCGGATTACGCACCAATTGCCAGCGCGATATTTGCGCAAAAGGCTGGTGAGGGGAAAAGTTATGTGTCTCCGTCGCTTGGCGACAATTACCTGCTGACCAAGAAGTTACGAGACACCAATCCCGCTTTGTCCATTGTGCTGCAGATCGATCCGCAAAGGCTGGTGGATCTGGAAGAAGTACCGACCTGGCTGACCATGCGGTTGCAACTGAACGGCACAGTGGTCATGGAACGTGTCAGCGAACATCAGAGATCCAATTGGCTGTCTATGCCATCGTTCAGCCGCATGATCGACAGCCGGTCGCAGCCTCTGTTGCTGACGATGGAACGTCCGATTTCGGTGTTTGATCTCGTCGGTTTCGTTTCGCTTGCGGTCGTGGCTGCCGTCACTTTTGTCGGGCTTTTACTGCTTGCCTACATCATAAGGCAGAGGCGGGAAGCTCAACGCCTGCAGGCAGCAGCGCTTGTGGCAGAACAGCGTAATGCACTGCTGGCGCGTGAAACGCGCCTTGCCCACGCCGCCAGGGTCAACTCGCTTGGCGAACTGGCATCCGGCATTGCCCATGAGCTCGCACAACCCTTGACCGCATTGATGAGCCAGAGCCGCGCTGCCGAGCGTTTGCTGGAGCAGGCAGGCATCGATAATACCCTCTTGAAGACGGCATTGGCGTCCAATGTGCGTGAGGCAAGACGGGCCGGCGATATGCTCAAGCGTATGCGGGACTATATCAGTAATCGGCCACCGAGACCGGTCGCGGTCGAGGTTAACCGGGTTGTCGCCGATACGGTTGAGCTGATGCGCGCCGAGCTCGACAAACGCCATATCGCGCTGCAATGGGAACTCGGTGCCGATTTACCGCTACTGATGGCCGATCCGGTCGAACTTGAGCAGGTCTTTAACAACCTCATCCGTAACGCTGCCGACAGCATTGAACAACTGAATGGCGCTGGGTCCCAGATCACGATTGAAACGATGCGGGACGGTGATTGGGTAAGAATAGACATCCGCGATAATGGCCCCGGCATTGACGAGAAGGTGTTGCCGCATCTTTTCGAGCCGTTTTTTACCACAAAAAAGGATGGCATGGGGTTGGGTCTGGCGTTGTGCTCGACATTGGTCGAACGTGTCGGCGGACAGATCGAAGCGCAAAATAATGCCGCTGGCGGAGCCTGTTTCATTGTCCGGTTGCCGGTTCAAACACGGGAGACAGGCGCTTGACTGCAACACGCATCTATCTGGTGGATGACGACGAAGCTGTGCGTAACGCGCTGTCATTGCTGCTTTCAACCTACGCCATGCAGGTGGAGACCTTTGCCGACCCCACCACCTTTCTGGCGCATGTAGAAACGAGGCAGCCCGGCATATTGCTGCTTGATCTGCGCATGCCATTGATCAGCGGCTTACAGGTGCAGCAGAAATTGACTGAACGGAACATCGACTGGCCAATTATCATGATAACAGGTCATGGTGATGTGAACGCCTGCCGCCGTGCGTTCAAGGCCGGTGTCAGCGACTTCCTGAGCAAGCCGATCGATGAGGATGTGTTGCTCGATGCGATCCAGTCGGCACAAGGTCTTTTGCAGGCAACGCTGGAAAGACAGGAAGCCATAGGTCTTTTGGCAAGTCTGACCAGCCGGGAGCGAGAGGTGCTTGATCTTGTCTGTCAGGGTTTTGCCAGCAAGGATATCGCCAGCGCCCTTGATATTTCCGCTCGCACCATAGATGCACACCGGGCCAATATTGCTGAAAAACTCGGAACCAGTTCGGTGGCGGAGTTCGTGCGACTGACTGTTGCCGCGGCCTCTCGGTAGAATTACCTAGGTGCACCTGTGGAACCGCGGATTCAATCAAACCCGGGCTGCCGTTAAAACCGGCGTCAGAAAGCAAGCAGCTTTCGAGACATGGTTTTAAGGAGACCCGACTATGAAGCGCATTCTTCTCGCCGCTACCGCTGCCGCCGTATTGACCTCGGTTGCTTCCGCCCAAGTTCTCGAAGAAAAGAATATCTCGATGGAACTGGCCAGCACCATTGCACGCGAAGCTGTCGCAGCCTGCTCGGCTGAGGGTTACAATGTTTCTGCTGCTGTTGTTGACCGCGCCGGTGTACTTCGTGCGCTTTTGCGGGCTGACAATGCTGGTTCCCACACCCCGGAAGCGGCGCGCCAGAAGGCCTACACTTCGTCGTCATCCCGCATGCCAACCAGCGCAATGGCAGAAAACATTGCCAAGAACCCAACCGCTGCTGAACTTGCCTCGATCGACGGTTTTCTGGTTCTGGCCGGCGGCATGCCGATCAAGGTTGGCAACGCAACCATTGGCGCAATTGGTGTTGGTGGTGCTCCAGGCGGCCAGTTCGATGAAGCCTGCGCCGTTGCCGCCATCAGCAAGGTCCAGGCTCAGCTGAAGTAATCAGGTCTGAACAGCAATGCTGCCTCGTCCCCGGCGGCGCTCGCATGGCGCTTCGAACTTGGGTTTGAAGCGCCAAATGTCGTTGGCAATCTGTCACTCCCAAGTCGCGGCCAGGAATTATTCCTGATCTGCAACCAACCGATAACCCACACCGGGTTCGGTCCTGATAATCGCCGGATTGACCGGGTTCTGTTCGATTTTTTGGCGCAGTTGGCCAATGAACACCCGCAGGTAATGCAGGTCGTCGCTATGGGCCGGTCCCCAGACGGAGGTCAGCAGCGTCTTGTGGGTCACCACCCGCCCGGCATGGCGGGCGAGCAGGGTCAGCAGGTCGTATTCCTTTGGCGTCAGCCTTATGGGCTGATCACCGCGTGACACGGTCCGTTTCACCACATCCAGTAGCAGACCATCCGCCTCGAAAACCGAAGGCATGGCGTCCGCCTTCTGGCCGCGGTGGCGCAGTGCATTGCGAATACGGGCCGTCAATTCGCCGATACCAAAGGGCTTTTCGACATAGTCGTCAGCACCGAGATCAAGTGCTGCAATCTTCTCATTTTCGCGGTCGCGGGCAGAAAGAATGATGATCGGAATATCCGACCAGCCACGCAGACTAGCAACCACTTCTTTGCCATCCATATCTGGCAATCCAAGATCGAGAATGATCAGGTCAGGGGCGGCCGTTGCCGCCGCCTTTAGGGCGTCCGCTCCGGTCCCGGCTTCAATGACACTGTAGCCTGCCGCCATCAGTGCCGGTTTCAGGAAACGCTGTATCTGCGGTTCGTCGTCGACAACAAGGATATTGGCAATCGTCACGGTCATCTCGGTCAGTAGACTTTCTTGTGTTTGGCCGCCGGAAAACGCATGACAATGCGTGTTCCTTTTTTCTTCACGGCTGGGCTTTCGGCATGGATATGGCCGCCCATAGCTTCCACGAAACCGCGCGCAATGGATAGCCCCAAACCAGTACCAGCGGCGCGTCCGTCCGGTTTTCCACGACGGTAGAATTTCTCAAACACCCGGTCCAGATCCTCTGGTGGAATTCCCTTGCCATGGTCAGTTACCGACACCAGAACGTCGTCTCCATCACGCCGGGCATAGATGTAGACCGGTTCCTTGCCGCCATATTTTACCGCATTGTCCAAAAGGTTGAATAGAACCTGCCCCAGCAAAACGCTGTCGCCTTCGATCAGAGGAAGGTCTGCGGCAATGCCGGTTTCGATCACGCGATCGGGGAAATATTTGCGGATACGTTCGGCGGAGGCATGCACCACGTCGGAAACATCAATCCAGTCATGACGCGGTTTGAGATTCCCGGCCTCAATACGGGTCATGTCGAGAAGGTTGGCCACAAAACGGCTCATTCTGCTGCCTTCCTCATCAATGGATTGCAGAAGATCCTCGCGACTTTCCGGCGGCATTTTGTCGCCCAGTTCCCTCAGGCTGGTCACCGCACCGGTGATGGTGGCAAGCGGCGTTTTCAGGTCATGCGATATCGAAGACAACAGCGCTTCACGGTATTTCTCACCCTCCAGCTTGGCCGCCTGCGTCACGCTTTCTTCTGCAAGCCGGGCGCGATCCAGGGCGATTGCTGTCTGGTCGAGAATGGCCGAGAGCGCACGTTCCTCATTGATATGGAGACGCTCACTAATTTGCTCGACACCGCACACGCCAACCACGCCATGTGGTCCTCGCAAGGGACGGAACTCGAAACGACTGTTGGGCAGCGTGCCGGTGCCGTGGCCTGCGGTTTCCTGTTTGTCGTGGCTCCAGCGGGCTGCGGTCAGATCGGTGATGTCCAGTTCCGTGTCCGGGGGCCATGCGGCAGCAACCTTGACGTCGCTGTTGTCGGGCAGCAACAAAACGACATTGCGCTTGAGGCTGGCCTGCAACTGCGACACCGCCAGCCAGATGGCGTCATCGGCCTTGGCTGTCGTCGAAAGTTTGCGTGAAAAATCGTAGAGCGACTGCAAGGCCGTGGCCCGCACGCGCGCGACGGAGGCCTGTTCCTTGATACGAGAGGCAAAACCACCGGCAATCATCGCTACCGCCAGAAATATGAACAGCGCAAACACTTCATGCGGCGTGGAAATGGTGAAGGTCCGGAACGGGTCGATGAAGAAAAAATTGTAAGCCAGCGTGCACATCAGCGCGGCGAGAAATGCCGCCATGTAGCCGCCCGTCACCGACGCGCCAAGCACCGCGAGCAGAAATAACAAAGATATGTTGGGCAGGTCGATAAAACGGTCAATAATCAGCGCGCTTGCCGTCGTTATCAGCGTAAAGCCAATGGCAAACAGTGCTGATTGCCGCAGCGCCACCAAATTTGGCAACCGGAAACGCAATTTCCGATCGCGTTTTTCGCTGCGTTCCGGTGTCACCAGATGGATGCCAAGCCCTGCGGCGCGCCGTGATAATGCTTCATGCAGTGATTGCGCCCCAAATTTGACCCAACCGCGAAGTTGCCCGGTGCCGATGACGATTTGCGTTGCATGTTCCCTACGAGCGCATTTGAGGATTTCTTCTACAAAGTCGCTACCGATAATGTGTTGTGTCTCAGCGCCCAGCTGTTCAGCCAGTCTGAACAGTGCCTCCATGCGCTGGAAATGTTCGGCACTGCTGACCTCTCGGTCGGCGCGTTCGACAGACACCACGATCCATGGCGCATTGAGACCGGATGCCAGACGGCTGGCGACGCGAATGACCTTTTCCGAGAGATCATCGGGGCCGATGCAGACAATCAACCTTTCGCCGGTGGCCCAAGGTCCCTCAATGGCATTTTGCCTGAGATAATCAACCATCTGGTCGTCAACGCGGTCGGCGGTTCGGCGCAGCGCCAGTTCACGCAATGCCGTCAGGTTTCCTAAGCGGAAAAAGCGATCCACCGCCCGGCTTGCGCTATCGGGCAGATAGACTTTGCCCTCCTTTAAACGCTCAATCAGTTCTGTTGGTGGCAAGTCGACCAGCAGAACATCGTCGGCCCGTTTCAGCACTGTGTCAGGTACACGCTCCCGCACGGTCACGCCTGTAATCTGCGCCACCAGATCGGCAAGGCTTTCCAGATGCTGGATGTTCATTGCCGTCCAGACATCGATGCCGGCAGCAATCAGCTCTTCAATATCCTGGTAGCGTTTGGGGTGCCGGCTGCCATCCGGGTTGGAGTGGGCCAGCTCATCGACAATAACAATGCGTGGCCGACGCGAAAGAGCTGCGTCCAGGTCAAACTCTTCCAGCATGCGGCCACGATGAGCAACCCGGATACGCGGCAGGATCTCGAGCCCATCGATCAGGGCGGCTGTTTCACTCCGGCCATGGGTTTCCACCAGCCCCACCATGATATCACAACCGTCGGCCTTCAGCCGCCGCGCTCGCGACAACATGGCGTAGGTCTTGCCGACGCCGGGTGCGGCACCCAGAAAAACGGTCAGCTTGCCCCTGCGTTCTTTCTCCGCAAGGGCAAGCAAGGCATCCGGATCTGGTCTGCGCACAGGGTTGCGGTCAGTATCCGCCATGCGGTGCCTCACGGTTTCAGGGAATCGAGCGCCATATTGATGTCTAGCACAGTTACACGCGGTTCGCCGATGAAACCAAGATCACGACCTTTCAGATGTGTGGTGACGAGATCCGCCACGGTTTGTGGCGGTAAACCACGTGCCTTGGCAACACGCTCGATCTGTGCGCGGGCATAGTCCACCGAGATGTGGGGGTCGAGGCCCGACCCGGAGGTCGTGACAGCATCTGCCGGTACTGGCGTGCCTATGTCGGCAATTTTGAGTTTTTCAACATCTGCAGCAACGCGGTCACGCAGTTTGATGGACGTGGTGCCGAGATTGGAGCCGGAAGAGGCTGCCGCATTATAGGCATCCGGTCCAGTCGCAGAAGGACGTGGCCAGAAATATTTGTCAGAGGAAAAATTCTGGCCGATCAGCTTTGAGCCGACAATCGTTCCGTTGTGTTCGATAAGACTGCCATTGGCCTCACCAGGGAAAATGGCTTGCGCAATGCCGGTAATGGCAAGCGGGTAGGCAAGACCGGTAAGTGCCGTCAAGGCAAACAGCAATGTCAGGGCAGGGCGAATATGGTTCAACATGGTTACACCAGATGGAGAGCTGTAATGGTGAGATCGATGATCTTGATGCCAGCAAAGGGCAGGAGAAGACCGCCAAAGCCGTAGATCAGCAGATTGCGGCGCAGCAGCACGGCGGCACTAGCCGGACGATAGCTGATGCCCCGCAGCGCAAGCGGAATAAGCGCAATGATAATCAGCGCGTTGAAGATCACCGCCGACAGAATGGCCGACTGTGGCGACGCCAGCTGCATGATGTTCAACGCACCGAGTGCTGGATATGTCACGACAAACAAGGCCGGGATAATGGCGAAATATTTCGCCACGTCATTGGCAATGGAAAAGGTGGTCAGCGACCCACGGGTCATCAGCAGCTGTTTGCCGATCTCTACGATTTCAATCAGCTTGGTCGGGCTGGAATCGAGATCAACCATGTTGGCTGCTTCACGCGCCGCCTGGGTGCCAGTCTGCATGGCCACGCCGACATCGGCCTGCGCCAGTGCTGGCGCATCATTGGTACCGTCGCCACACATGGCGATGAGACGACCACCTTCCTGCTCGCGGCGGATATAGGAAAGTTTATCTTCCGGCGTTGCTTGCGCAAGATAGTCATCGACACCGGCCTCGGAGGCAATGGCCGCCGCAGTCACCGGGTTGTCGCCAGTGACCATCACGGTGCGGATGCCCATGGCACGCAAGGCGGCAAACCGTTCTTTGATCCCGGGTTTAACGACATCCTTGAGGTGGATGGCACCAAGCAAACGTTGCCCGTCTGTCACGGCCAGTGGCGTTCCACCGCTGCGCGCAATGGCATCCACGGACTGGCGAAATGCTGCGGGGGCTGCGTCCTCGCTCACGCCTGCAAATTTGAGGACGGAATCAACAGCTCCCTTGCGCAACCGGCGCTGGCCGATATCGACACCGGACAGGCGCGTTTCCGCAGAGAAGTGGATGATATTGTCAAATGTGCTGTTTGGCGTGGCAATACCAAATTCACCTTTCGCAAGGGCCACGATGGAGCGGCCTTCCGGTGTTTCATCAGAAAGGCTGGCCATAAGCGCAGCCTCTGCCAGCTCGGTCTGGCTGACACCGGGAGCGGCAAGAAAATCGCTGGCCATACGGTTGCCGAAGGTGATGGTGCCGGTCTTGTCCAACAGCAGCGTGTCGACATCTCCTGCAGCTTCCACCGCACGGCCGGAGGTGGCAATGACATTGAAGCGCACCAGGCGGTCCATGCCGGCAATGCCAATAGCCGACAGAAGGCCGCCAATGGTGGTTGGGATCAGCGTCACAAGCAGTGCGGCAAGTACGGTAACCGACAGCACTGTGCCGGAGTAACCCGCCAGGCCCCAGATGGCGACACACACGAACAGGAAGATCAGCGTCAGGCCCGAAAGTAGAATGGAAAGCGCAATCTCGTTTGGTGTTTTCTGGCGTTTGGCGCCTTCGATCAACGCAATCATGCGATCGACAAAACTGGAGCCGGGAGCAACGCCAATCCGGATGCGGATTTCATCCGACAGTACCTGTGTACCACCGGTGACAGCAGAGCGATCACCACCGGACTCACGGATGACCGGCGCAGATTCACCCGTTATTGCACTTTCATTGACGGATGCCACACCTTCAATCACATCGCCATCGCCGGGAATAAGCTCCCCGGCAGAAACGACGACGATATCGCCAACTTTGAGGTTCGTGGCAGGCACGGTTTCCGTTTTGCCTGACGACAACAATCTGCGGGCAACCAGTTCGGATTTGGTCTTTTTGAGACTGTCGGCTTGGGCCCGGCCTCGGCCTTCAGCAACTGATTCCGCAAATGTGGCAAACAGTACCGTAAACCACAGCCATGCGGCGATCTGGCCGGAGAAAGTTGCCTGGGAGGGGTTGTAGCCAACGTCACGCAGGAACAGCAGGGTCACCACCAGCGCAACCACCTCGGTTACAAAGATCACCGGATTGCGCACCAACTGACGTGGGTCGAGCTTGATAAAAGCGTCGCGCATCGCTGGCAGCACAATGGCAGGGTCGAAAAGTCCAGGAGCTTTATGGTCCTTTGACATGATGTATTCCTTTAGAAGCTCTGGTTGGCAAGCATCGCAAGGTGCTCGACAACAGGGCCGAGTGCGAGCGCAGGGAAAAACTGCAGACCACCGAGAATGAGGATGATGCCGACCAGCAGGCACACAAACAGCGGGCCATTGGTCGGAAATGTGCCTGACGATGCTGGCACTTTGACTTTGCTGACCAACGATCCGGCAATGGCCATGACCGGCACGACATAGGCAAAACGACCAAGCAACATGGCGATTCCCAGGGTCGTATTGTACCAGACGGTATTGCCGCTGAGGCCACCGAACGCCGAGCCATTGTTGCCGGTTGCCGACGTGTAGGCGTAGAGAATTTCCGAAAGTCCGTGCGGACCTGCGGTTCCGACACTTGCCACCGCAAAGGGCAACATGGCTGACACGGCGGTGAAACCGAGAATGACCAGGGGCAGTATCAGCACTGCCAGCATGGCAAATTTCATTTCCCGGCTTTCGATCTTTTTACCCAAAAACTCTGGTGTACGACCCACCATCAGGCCAGCCACAAAAACCGAGAGAATGGCAAAAACCAGCATTCCGTAAAGACCGGAGCCAACACCGCCGGGCAACACTTCACCAAGCTGGATCAGGAACATTGGCACCAATCCGCCAAGTCCGGTGAACGAGCCATGCATGCCGTTTACGCCACCGTCAGACAGGCCGGTTGTCACGGCGGCATACAGCGCCGTCATGGCCTGTCCGAAACGGACTTCCTTGCCTTCCATATTACCGAGAGAGGGGTCAACGCCAAGGGCGGTCATAATCGGGTTGCCCTGCGCTTCCGCCCAGTAGGTGACGGTAACCCCTGCGATCAACAGCACCGCCATGGCCGATATCAGCGCCCAGCCTTGACGGCGGTTCCCGACCATCTGCCCGAAGGTGTAAACCAGCGCTGCAGAAATCGACAGCATCGCGAACATGTTCAGGTAGTTGGCGTAGGTGGTCGGGTTTTCAAATGGATGCGCGGCATTGGCATTAAAGAACCCGCCGCCATTGGTGCCAAGTTGCTTGATCGCTTCCTGCGATGCGACCGGACCCAGCGAGATAACCTGCTGGGTACCTTCGAGCGTCGTGGCATTGACAGCGGCCTGAAGCGTCTGCGGCAGACCCATGGCAACAAAAGCAATCGCAACCAGCACGGCGATAGGCAACAATATGTAGAGAGTGGCCCGGGTCATATCGACCCAGAAGTTGCCAAGCGTCGATACCTTGGACCGGATGAAGGCTCGTGTCAGCGCCATGGCAAGCGCCATGCCGGTGGCGGCAGAAAGAAAGTTCTGTACCGTCAAACCGGCCATCTGGCTGAAATGGCTGAGCGTGGTTTCACCAGCATAGTTCTGCCAGTTGGTATTGGTAACAAAGGAAACGGCGGTGTTAAAGGCAAGATCAGGGGCCATGCCGGCAAAACCCTGGCTGTTGAGCGGCAGATAGGCCTGGCCTCTCAAGATTGCGTAAAGCACCACAAAACCTGCGATCGAGAACACAAGCATGGACAGCGTATAGCCAAGCCATCCCTGTTCCCTGCTGGGGTTAACCCCGGCGGTGGTGTAGAGACCGCGTTCCAGCGGGCCGAATATCGATGACAGAACGGTGCGCTCACCTGAAAAGACCCGAGCCATGTACAGGCCAAGGGGTTTGATGGTGATAAGCACGGCGAGGAAAAGGAGGCTGATTTGCAGCCACCCGATAATAGTCATGAGAATCTCCTGTAGAATCAGAAGTGTTCGGGCCGCAAAAGCGTGACCACGAGATAAACGCCGAGGGCGAGAGCGACGAGAAGGCCGAAAAGGGCTTCAATCATGGTATGCCCCTTCAAAGCCTGTCGAGGGCGCGGGCATAAAGCGCCAGAGCCAGTAGGGTGCCAAAGCCCACTCCCACAAAGATGAGGTCGGACATGTCAGGTTCTCCTGTTGATATGGCTAAAGGGTAGAGCCGCATCAGGTCAGGTTTCGATTGGGAATTTGTCGCCACGACATAAGGAAAAGATAAAGACGAAAGACCTCTCTTATGGCTCAATTAAATCTTTGTCTGGGCGGTAAAATGTATAAGTCTTTGTAATTAAATATATTTTAGGAATTTTTCAGCCGAGTTTTCAAAGTTTTTGCGCCGCATAATGGCTTAAAATGCAAATTTATGACGAAAAGCGCTTGCATTCAGTCAGAGGACGTTTTAGAGGATCGCCACGCAAGCAAAACAAGTCTTCGCGTTACGCACCCGTAGCTCAGCTGGATAGAGCATCAGACTACGAATCTGAGGGTCAGGAGTTCGAATCTCTTCGGGTGCGCCATTTCTTCCTTAAATTTCAATATGTTAAGAACGACCTTTCATCAGCGTCTGCTGTTGTAGCTTGGTATTGTCACGTCAGTTTGGCACAAGCCATTGATGAAATATTTCGCCGACACCTAGGCGAAAGTTCACAATGGACAATACTGTTTCCCATCTCTCTTCCGATCCCCTGAATTCAATCAATCATAAGCTCGATGAGCTTCTGACCAGTGTTGCGTCTCTCTCCGAGCGCCAGCAGGTCAATGATGAGATTATGGTCGAACTGATCAAGTTTTTTCAGCGGTTTCGTGAGGAAACTCTGGAAGGTCAGCAGGTCAACGTTCAGGAGTTGCGTAGTGCGGCGGAAGCAATCATCTACAAGACCAATGATTTGATGCAGTCGAGCGTCAAGCTGACGGAAGCGGTTGCCGGTGGCCTGAAGGACATCGGTACGAAAAGTGAGCAGGCTGCGGCAGAACATTACCGTGTGCTGCGCCAGTTGGCGCAGATAAGCCTTCGCAAGCTTCCTGTGGCGTCCGGCAGGATCCGCAGCGTGTTTCTTGTTCACATGATTGAATCCTGGGATGCGCAGGTCGACATTTATCGTGCCATGCGTGCCGACGACCGCTTCGAGCCGGTTGTCGTCAGCATCAATCGCGCCTTTCCGGGTGACAACAGCTATAATGGCGAGGATGTTGTCAGCCGTGCGTTGACCAGTCTCGGCATTGAGCACGTTCGCCTTGGCACGCAGAACTTTACCGAAGCACAGGAAACATTGCGGTTTCTGGCGCCGGATGTCATTTTCCGCCAGTCGCATTGGGATCGTGATTACCCGCCGGCATTCAGCACGGCAGAACTTGCCTTTACTCGCCTTTGCATCGTGCCTTACGGCATGTCGATCGTGCAGAAGTTCAGCCACTCCGAAGCGCTGCCGACAACCATTTCGCCGATGGCGTTTGACCAGCCCTATCACCGCTCTGCGTGGCGCGTTTTCTGCGAAACGGAACAGACCAAGTCTTATTTCCTCAGTTTCCAGCATTCGGATCCAAGCAAGTTCGTCCTTTCGGGCTATCCTAAGCATGAGCGTTTGCTGAGATCGATAGGGCACGGTCAATGGCCGCTGCCGGATACACCGGAAAACCCCTACCGCGTCATCTGGGCACCGCATCACTCGGTCGGTAATGACTGGCTGGCATTTGGCGTGTTCCATAACATGTATATGGACATGTTGCGTTGGGCACAGCGTGCACCGCACATTCAGTTCGTTCTAAAACCGCACCCGGCACTATTTGCGCTGGTTGTGCGCATGGGACTGGTGTCGCAGGCCAATCTCGATGAATTCAAGCGTCAGTGGCAGGCCCTACCAAACTGCACGATCTTCGAGGGCCAGTACGCTGAACTGTTCGCCGCCTCTGATCTGATGCTGACCGATGGCTTGTCGTTCCTGACCGAATATCAGTTGTTCAACAAACCGTTGGTGTTTATCGATTCGCGCCGCCACGTGCAGCTCAACGCCTTGGGACAGTTGGCTGTAGATTGCGCCGAGAGCGTCAACACACTTGCAGAAGCTGAAGCCGCCGTTCTCGCCTATGCGGCGGGCAAGCCGCTTGAACGCGATGAGACGCGCGCTCGCCTGCAAAACATCATGCTGCCCAATGAGCGTCCGTCGGCACTGATTATTGTCGACGCGATTGCCGAAGGGCTTGGAAAAGAACGGGCATCTGCTGCGGCTTGAACTGGCAATCGCAGATCAGCCTGGGAAAAGATTGAGGCACTAGCAATGGCAGGCTTCATGATCCCCGAAACCACGGGGCAGACGCGGTAATTTGGAGCTTGGTATGAATATCGTTTTTCTGGCAGCGGGACGGGGTAGCCGGTTATCGGAACTGACGGGCGATACGCATAAATCGCTGTTGCCGGTGGCAGGCAAACCTGCGCTGCAGCATATTCTGGATGTCGCGGTGGCTGCAAAGCCGCGCGATATCACCATCGTGACCGGATACCGCAACACGGATATCGAAGACTTTGTGCGTGCCACCTATGGCGATGCCGTTCGCCCGGTATTCAATGAACGTTATGCCGAGGATACCAATATCCTCTCGACGGATATTGGCGTCGACGCCTTGCGCCAGCCGCAGTATGGCTACCAGATTGTCGAGACCGATATCGTGATGCAGGAGCCCGGTTGGCAGCGCATTTTCCGCGGTGCTCGCACGGCATCCGAATGGTCGACGCGCGGCCTCTACAGCGAGCAACTGACCGGTGGCACGCTGAAAACCGGTGCCGGTGGCAATGTCACTGATATCGTCTATGCCCCTAAATATGACGCAAAATACGAGGGCTGGTCGAAGCTTCTGGGAACGCTCTATGTCGGCAGGAACGAGGTTCAAGCAGACAGATACATCCGCAAGCAAGCCATGCAGCGCACTATCGCGCAATATTACATGACACCATGGGTGGAAAACCTGGAGCTGCTGCCATGTCGCGAGCTTAACCTCAGCGCATTTTTCGCAGCCTCTTACAACGACGTTACCGCATACCGTAACGCCAGCCATCAATTTGAAGCAATGACAGCAGGACACGGAGCATAAGGTGAAGGTCGAACTCGTCGAGGTCGAAAGCCTCAAACACATCGAAGGCTACAGCAAGCGCCGCGTGGAGTGGCTCAAGGAAAAGGTTCTGAACGAAAAGATTTGGAACAAACCCCTTGCGCTGGATGACCAACACGCGCTCGTCATGGATGGGCAGCACCGCATGGAGGTCGCCCGTGCCTTGGGTCTCAAGCGCGTTCCCGCCGTCAAGTTCAGCTATGCCGAAGTTGAGATCTGGAGCCTGCGCCCGGGCAAATACGAATTCGACTGGAAGATGGTCACCGAGCGTGCGCTCAGCGGCGATATCTATCCTTACAAGACCGTGAAGCATCGTTTCCCGATTGATGTTCCTGTCATCAGCTACAGCCTGGAAGATCTGCGATGAGTGGTGTTGATCGTGCAATCATTCTTGCCGCAGGTCGTGGTCATCAGCTTGATGGTTACACCAAGATCCTGATCCGTCATCCAAAGACCGGCAAGACGATCCTTGACCATGCAATTGAAGCCTTCGCTGGCAAACAGATCACAGTTGTTGTCGGCTTCCGTGCCGTTCAGATCATGGAACAGTATCCGCAGCTCGACTATGTCGTGAACTACGACTGGGCCTTGACCAACAATGCCATGAGCCTTGGTCTGGCGTTGGATGAGCGCCCCACTTACGTGGTCTCGGGCGATGTGTTCTTTGATCGTCCGCTGATTGAAAAGCTGGATGCTGCACCGGCCGATCTGGTGCTGACCGAAGCGCGCGAAAACCGCACACTGACCGCTATCCACTGCATGTTGCGCGACAATGGTACGGTTGAGGAAACCTATCAGGGCGCGGTGCGCAATGTGCGCCACCCCGAGGCAATCGGCCTGTTCAAGATCAGCAATTCCGATCTTCTCGAGCGCTGGAAAAAACTCTGCATACGCCACGGCAACCTCTTCGTTGGCCAGACTTTGCCGTGTGATGGCGCGCCTGTCGCATCTGTCGCGGTCGAGGATCATCCATTCGTCGAGATCAACACGCCCGGCGATTATCTCAACTTCATGGAACGGTGCCGAAACCAATGATCAGATCTGTAACGGTTGGCATACCGGTTGGCGCCAAGTCTCCAGCCGAACTGGAAGAAGGCGCTAAGGCGCTGATTGCAACGGCCAGAGAAATTCTTGGCGATGCCAACATGGTGCCACGTACGATACGTTACACGCTTCCGGCTGTTGGTCTCGAAGGTGAAAATGAGGGAACGGTTCTCTCCACCCTTCGCTGGATCGACAATCTGGCAGCCGAGACCGATGTGCGGTGGTTCTGCCTGCCGTTCGATTTTGTTGAGGAAGGTCCAAGACGCCAGCGTCTGTCTACGGCACTGGATATCATTACCCGTTTCCCACGTCTGTTTATGAACCTCATCGTCGCCGATGAGTATAAGATGTCTGTCTCGGCGGTAAATGACGTCGCCTCTCTGGTGACGCGTATTGCCCGCAAGAGCAATAACGGGTTCGACAATTTCCGGGTCGGCGCATCCTGCGGCGTGCCGGCCAACTCGCCATTCTTCCCGTTCTCGCGCCACGAAGGTGATGAAATCGCTTTCAGCTTTGCGCTGGAAACAACAGGCATCGCTCTTTCTGTCGTCCAGGAACTGGGCGTTGCGCCACCAATCAACGTGTTCCGTGATCGTCTGGTCGAACGGTTGAGCGAAGCTTTGGGTGAGATCAACCAGCTTGGTCTGCAGATCGCCGAAAGAACTGGTACCGTTTACAAAGGACTGGATGCGTCCTTCGCGCCGTTCCCGGATGGTGAAATGTCTGTGGCCGCCCTGATCGAACATCTGCTGGGCGCGCCTGTCGGCAGCCACGGGAGCGTTTTCATCACCGGTGTGCTCACAGATGCCATCAGAGCATCGTTGCGCGCCAGCGGTGCCCTGAGCGTCGGTTTCAACGGCGTCATGTATTCCCTGATGGAAGACAACACGCTTGCCGCTGCCAATAGCCGCCGCAACATCAACATGGATGCGCTGGTGTCCCTGTCGGCGGTGTGCGGTTGCGGTGTGGATATGGTGCCGGTCAGCGGCAACAGCTTCCCTGAGGAAATTGCCGGGCTGACGCTTGATATCGCGCAGATGGCCTTGTCGCTGCACAAGCCGCTCGGTGTGCGTGTTCTGCCTATCCCAAACAAATCACCAAACGAATTCACGGAGTTTAACCTGGACTTCCTATGCGACAGTCGCGTTGTCGGCTTGCAGGCGCATGATCGCAGTCTGGCGACCTCCACCCCTTCACTGGGCCTTCTTTCGCCCCGTTTCTCTGATTCACTGAATAGCTAAGGCGCTCTGAACATGCTCGACAAGGACAAAGTCAAACGCTTCTGGGATGATCGAGCCTCGACTTTCGAGTCGGTTGCTTTCGAAAGCATCGCCAATCTTGAGCAAGACAAAAATAATCTTGAACTCAAGATCGACCGCGAAACACAAAAAGTGTTCGATTGGCTGGGCGATGTAAAAGACAAGTCCATCGTTGATCTCGGCGCAGGCGTCGGTCAGTGGACGTTCCGCTTTACGGCCCGTGGCGCCAAGCACGTCACGGCGGTGGAATATTCCGCACCTCTGGCTGAAATCGGTCGCAATGAAGCCGTACGTCAGGGCGTCGATAATATTGATTTCGTCGTGTCTCCAGCCGAGAAATTTCTGGCAGACGATACATATGATATTGTCTTCATTTCCGGACTTTTCGTTTATCTCAACGACGATCAGTCCGATGAGTTGATGAAAAATCTCGTCAAGGCGTGCAACTCCAATACTTTGATATTGTTGCGCGATGGCACTGGCCTTGAAAACCGTCATGAGATCAATGACCGGCTTTCGGAACATCTTCAGTCCAACTATTCTGCCACCTACCGTACACGCCAGCAATATGTCGACATGTTTGCCGCTGCCGGTTTCAGCATCGTTCGCGACGAGAACATGTTCGAGGAAGGTTCGCCGCTCAATAAATATCCCGAAACCCGTTTGCGCATCTATCAGTTCAAGCCGGATTTCTGAAAATGGCGAAGATCCTGCCGCTTGGTGGCGACGTAGACTGGCCGGAAGACGAAGGCGTGCTGGGTGTTGTCGGGGTTGCGCCCTGGGCGACCATCGAGTTCTTGCGCGCCTTTTACGCTCTTGTTCCAGCCACCAAGGATTGGCATTTTCCGCGGGTTATCACGGATACCAACACCAAGTTGCCAAGTCGGGGTCGTTACTTCCAGCTTGGAGAGCGTGACCCTTCGCCTTATATAGCTGAGAATATTAGAGAATTGGCGAGTATGGGTGCGACGGCAATCGTCCTGCCCTGCAACACCGCGCATCTGCTTTATGACCGCTGGGCGGTAAACGCAGCTGTTCCTGTTCCTAATATCGTTGAGGAAACCGTTGCTCTTGCCCGCCATGAGCAGGCAAAGCTGGTAACGCCTTTCACCTCGACGTCGCTTGCCGATTTTGATCTCTATGGTGCCGTGATTGAAAAGCAGGGCATGGCATGCCACCGCCTGTCGCCTGAGGACCAGTCGCTTGTTTCGCAGCTGCTGGAAGAGGTGAAAGTTCACAGTGCGGTCGGGGATGCCAATCTGGAACGGCTCGACCGTCTGTGTTCCAAACTGCGCCTGTCAGGGGTAGATACCATTCTGCTCGGTTGCACCGAACTGACCAGCCTTATGCCGCGTTTTGCCAAGCATGGTTTGAAGGTTTTCGATTCCAATCAGGCACTGGCTGGCAGTGCGTTCAGGCTCGTCATGGGCAAACAAAGCCAGGCCATTTCCCACACGACACCTTCAGCGCTTTCCGCCTGATACGACAGCGATTATTCGACCAACCTGACAATATGCTGGTCGAAAGCCACATCAGTTAGCGTGTCACCAAAATGACCATCATAGGATGACACGATAATGCCCTTGGTCGCGGCGGCAACGCCTGCCGCCTCTCGTACTGTCGTTGCCGACAGAACGCGGCCCGTCACCTCATCAAGCAAAACGGCAGCATTGCCATTGGGTGAGGTTAGCCCAACAATCCCGTCACGACGGTTCACCGCGATGGCTCCGACATAATTTGCCAGTTGTTCGGTCGTCTCCTCCGGCAGGTCAATGAAGGTGATATCCTCGCCCTTGGAGAAATATCCGGCCAGCGGCGGCAGATCGTTGCGCGGTCCTTCGTATTGGCAGGCAAACCAGATGCGCCCATCCTCACCAAGATCGACGTGACGCGTGGAAAGCTGGCTCAACTTCTCCGGCATAGTGTGTTTCTGCACCAGATGCCCGCTTTTGGCGTCAAGCAGCACCAGAGATGGCTGCATGCGGTCAATGTTGAGTTTGGTGCGCCCGAAGTCAGGATGGGTTTCAATACCGCCATTGGCGATAACAAGCAGGCGTCCGTCATCGCTGACGGTCATGTCGTGGGTACCGATGCCGTGTGCATCAAACTCTGCGATGCGTCTGAAACCGTCCCGAACGTCATAAAGGCCAATGACACCACGATTGCCTTCAAAATCGTTTTCGCTGGCGTAAAGAATGGAACCATCGGGGGAAAATTGCCCATGCCCGTAAAAGTGTCGATTTTCGGGGGTGTGCATGACAACGGGCTCGACACCACCGGCGGGGTTGAAGGCCATGGCAAAAGTACCGGGCCGGCGAGCAAACGCCACCGTCATGCCTGACCTGGGGCAGGTGGCCATGCCATGGGCACGTGCTGGCAATTTCAGCCGGTCGATGATCTCACCGCTCTCGCTCAATGTCGCAATGCCGTAGGAGCCATCGCGTGCCCGAAAGCCTGAGGCAAATACCGCATCAGCCCGCTCGAGCGCATAAAGAGAGCGCGGACCAAGGGCTGCGAAGAAGGAGGCGCCGGCGGCTTTGATGAATTGGCGCCGGTCGATCAACAGAGTGCTTTTCGCGGCTGTCATCTTTGAGCCTCAGTCGCCATCAGAAAAAGAGAACCCGGAACTCAGACCGATAGCTCCGCCATACTGGTCGTTCAGTCGGTAGATGAAATCCCGGCCATTCAGCAGGAGGTAATCAACTTTGGCACGTTGTTCGTCATTGGCCAGTGCCTTTTCAACATCTGGATCGATCGTGCCAGCAACCCGCACCATCGATTTGGCGAGAAAGTCGATGGAACCGCTAATGGAGCGTTGGTCGGATGGCAAAAGGTCAGCCATGCCAGCTGTTTTCATCAGACTTTGAACGGCGGTGACGTTGTCGGCGATGCTTTTCCATGTCTGCCCTGAGCGCCAGTAGATAGCAGTGCGCGGAAATTTCACCTTTTCCGGACCCTTGTAGAAAGTCTCGATGCGCTGGTCACGAATGGTTTCCGAGCCATGCACCAGAATGCCCAGCAGAGCGACGATCGCTTCCCGCTCATCACGGAATACCGGATTCTCCTGACCCGGCTCCGTCCAGTTCTTGGCAGCACCATCCGGCTCGTCCCATACGGCCTGAAGGTCCCTGGCAACATTGGCAATGTTGCCAGCAACCGCAGCACCGTATCTGCAACGGAAGCCGGCTTTTTCCTGTTGCAACGCTTCGGAACCGGTGCCGTAAAGAACAAACTCCAGTGCGCCCAGACCCTGCGCGGCAACGCTTTTGCCCTTCAGCGTCTCCGCATTTGTGACGGTCTCGTCTTTTTCGGTCAGGTAACGCTGAACTTGCTTGAGACCGAGACCCTTGCGATCAGGGTAATACAGAATACGCTCAAATCGGTTCTGTTCAATGACCGGGCCAACACGGACGATTTCGATCGTCGACCATTTCTTGACTGTGTCGGCAAATGCAGCGGTAGCTGCACCCAGCGTTTCCTGTGACGGTGCCGCACACAACGCTTTCATGTTGCCTTCCAGCGAAGTCGCAGACACCGCAAGCGCTGCATAACCCGGTCTGATAAAACCATCGACAGCCTTCTTCATGATGACCCGCACCTTGGCAGGATCAAGCGGCGGCGGTGGAGAGAGCTCCACATCCTGCGCTTTGGCGTTAAACGCCGTCAGAACCAGCATGATTGGCAGAAGGCACAAGGTTTTTCGCATGACAGGTCGCATCAAAGGGACTCCAGAAACGCCAGCAAAGCCTGCCGGTCAGATTTTTGCAAGGCTGCAAATGCATCCCGTGCCGTCTGCGCTTCTCCGCCGTGCCAGAGAATGGCCTCGGTCAGGTCGCGCGCGCGCCCGTCATGCAGATAAAACGTGTTTCCATTGACGGTCTTTGTGAGGCCAATGCCCCACAAAGGCTGTGTGCGCCATTCCCGCCCGTTTGCCTCGCCCACCTGCTGCCCATCGGCCAAACCATCTCCCATATTGTGCAGCAGGAAGTCGGAATAGGGCCAGATAAGCTGGAAGGCCTGCAACGTGTCGGTGGCGTCACGGCGCGTGACATATTTCGGCGTGTGGCAGTTCGTACAGCCGGATGTGTAGAACATCTCCTTGCCGCGCAGAACCTGAGCGTCACTCACCTTGCGCCGTGCAGGGACGGCAAGATTTTCGGTATAAAAGGTCACAAGATCCATGACAGGGTCCGGCGCCTCGGTCGTGCCCAACCGGGGTTGAACCCCGGTCGGCAAGGTAAGACAGTCGGTCTGTGCGGGTGTGCAGTCACCATAGGCATTTGGTCTGTCCGGCGTGGAAATGCCGATGTCATGGGAGAATGCCGCTGCGCTCTGGTCACGTATATTAGCGCTTTGCGCTTTCCAGCCAAAACGGCCGAGTTTGAGCTCGCCCGTACTTTGGTCTCGCACCCAGGCAGGTTTACCGGAAATGCCGTTGCCATCCCGGTCTTCCGGGTCGGCCTTGGCCATAATATCGTCGTCGTGGATGGCTTCGATCAGCCCCAGACCAAGTGTTGGCTGCGCAATGCGTGCCGATAGCGTGGTGGAGGGATCAAGTGGACCATAGTTCAGCCCGTCAATGCGATAAGTCGGGTTGCGCAGTGTTATGACTTCACCGTCACCAAGTACAACCGGCATATCCTGATAGGTAACGGTTAGGCGTCCTTCGGATTTCAAGCCGGGAATGGCGAGGTTCTGTAATTGCCCGCCATAAATTGGATCGGGGAAATTCAGGACATCATGGCGAGCGATGGCGTCTCGTTCGGACTGGCTTGATGCTGTGCGGGCCAGCCGCAGAAACATCGAGACGGCGTCCTCTCCCTCGCGGGGCGGACGGCCGCGCCCGTCATTGACGTGGCAACTCTGGCACGAGCGGGCATTATAAAGCGGCCCCAGACCGTCTGACGCCTGTGTGGAGGAGGGGGAGGACACCCATAATTTCTGAAACAGCGCATTGCCCAGCTTGAAATCCTGCCGCCGCTCGAACGGCATATTGGCGGAAAAATGCGAAAAGGCGCCGCTATTTGGTTTTGCTCGGCTGGTGGTTGCCCCGGCAGACATTGCTTCAAAAGGTTCTGGCTTTGAAAAGTCCGCCGTCGGTGCCGTGACCACACTCACGCGGTTGCGGTCTTCGTCTGAAAGATCGCTGCGCAACACGGAGGTTTTGTCATCTGCTAGAGAAGGACGCAGCAGACTTGTTGCCGCCAACGCACATAGAAGCAACCGGGAGGGCCGGAAATGGGGCATGGGGGGACCGGGCCGCACGGGATATGTACGGCCCGCCTCATTCTTACTGGAAAACAGCGTTCGGGTTGTCGAGGCTGTCAGAGCCTTCCAACTCGATCTTGCCGAGGTCGAGGGCCGTGATCACGCGCTCGAGGCTCTTGGTCTGATCAACGAGACCGTCGATTGCTGCCTGAACAACGGCATTGCCTTCAGCGTTGCCTTCACCAATCATCTGGTCATAGGCTTCGCCGGCTTCAGCGCGCTTTTCCATGGCATGCATGGCGTCCAGCGTCTTGTTCAGCTTGCCCTTGACCTCTTCGTCCAGCGCCTTGTCCTTTTCCGCTACCAGTTCGGAAACGGAAGGACCGGTCACCTTGGTGCCGTCAACGCGGGTGTATTCACCGGTATAGGCCGAAGCGATGCCAATAGCGTCGTTCAGGTGCGAGGCATGGGTGTTGTCGGAGAAGCAATCATGCTCTTCTTCCGGATCGTGCAGCAAAAGACCAAGCTTCATGCGCTCACCTGCCAACTCACCATAGGAGAGCGAACCCATACCGGTCAGGATGGCAGTGATGCCTGCCGTGGGATCGGCTGTGACATTCTTGGTGGCTTCACCTTCCGGTGCCCAGGCGGTGACCATATCCTGCAGATCAGCAACCAGCAGCGTGGTTGCAGCCTTCAGGTAGGCCGCGCGGCGGTCGCAATTGCCGTTGGTGCAATTCTTGGTGTCGTAGTCGGTGTAAGGGCGGTTGCCTGCACCGGGTCCGGTGCCGTTCAGATCCTGTCCCCACAGCAGAAACTCAATGGCATGGTAACCAGTGGCGACGTTGGCCTCAACTTCACCGGCTTCATGCAGGCTCTGCAGAAGCTCTGGTGTGATGTTGGTAGCATCAACATCTTCGCCGCTGATTTTCAGCGTCTTGTTGGCGATGACATTGGCAACATAAAGCTCGTTTTCATCGCTTTCAGTGCCGTAGGATGCGTCGACGTAATCGATCAGGCCTTCGTCCAGCGGCCAGGCATTGACCTTGCCTTCCCACTCGTCAACGATCGGGTTGCCAAAACGATAGACTTCTGACTGCTGGTAAGGAACACGCGCCTTGATCCAAGCGACGCGGGCGGCTTTCAACGTATCTTCGCTTGGTGTCGCGATCAGCGCGTCTACAGCCTTTTCTAGTTCCTTCGCCGTGTTCAGCGAGTCTTCGAATTTGGCATGTGCGAGCTCCGCATAATGCTTGACGACAGCAGCCGGGTCGGTCGCTGCACGGGCAGGAATGGCGGTAAATGTGGCCGAGGCGGCCAGAAGCGCCAGGGTGGCGCCGATAATGGATTTGCGGATCATGGTCCCTCCTTTTGCGACGCTAATATCCTGCGCCGCGGGCAGCCGAGTTCTGAACCAATCACAAACCTGTGTCAAATTATCTAGTTTAGAACCTTTTCAAACAGAAGGGTCGAATTTGACACCCGTCATTTTGACGGGCGTCAAATGCTCGAGATCAGGCGGATTTCTGCATCGCGCAGAAAAAGAAGCCGTCCGTATCTGTTGAAGCAGGTGTCAATGTAATGGTGTCGCCATCGGACGAATGCGGGCGTTTGCCAGCCTTTCCAAACAGGCTGTCCCACTGTGGAAGTGCCGACTGAATGCTGAACTCCGGGTTCTCTGCGCAGAAATGCCGGACTTGGCGTTCGTTTTCCTGCGGCAGAACCGAGCAGGTTACATAAAGCAGGAAACCGCCGGGACGCACGAACGCCTTGGCCTGCTTCAGTGCATCGTTCTGCTGTTCAACACGCTCTTCAAGGTTACGGGTGGTCAGGCGCCATTTGGTGTCCGGGCGTCTGCGCCAGGTACCGGTGCCTGTGCAAGGCGCATCGACAAGCACACGATCAAATTTGCCAAGGAATGAATTAAGGCCCGCGGCGCGATCATGGACCTGCACGTTGCGGGTTCCGGCGCGTTTGAGACGCTCGATAATCGGCGCAAGCCGTTTCCGATCAGCGTCAAAGGCGTGAACCTGGCCCTTGTTGTTCATGGATGCGGACATGGCCAATGTCTTGCCGCCGCCGCCAGCGCAATAGTCGAGAACCTGTTCGCCCTCTTGTGCACCGGCCAGATCAGCAACGATCTGGGACCCTTCGTCCTGCACTTCGAACCAGCCTTTCTGGAAGGAAAGTTCGGCCGTGACATTTGGCAGACGCGATGGGCCTGTGCCCGCGGGAATTCGGATGCCCTGCCGTGCAATCAGCGTCTTTTCCGCCCCGGCGTCGTCCAACGCCTTCAGAACCTTTTCACGGGTGGCTTTCAAGGTGTTGGCACGCAGATCGAGCGTTGGACGCTCATTCAGCGATTGTGCCTGCTGCAGCCAGCTTTCACCAAACGCTTCCTCAAACGAAGCCTGCACCCAGTCAGGAATATCACCTTGAACATGCAGGGGGGCATCGGAAATGTTCCGCGATTGAAATGCATTGAGTGCACTGTCGGACAGCGCCTCTGGTGCAAACTTGTCGCCATCGAACTCGCCCCGCAATGCGTCTGCGGTCATGTTCCATTGGCGCAGCATCACACCGTAACCCAGCGCGGTTGCGCTATCGTCGTCCATCAGCCAGGCGTGGGAGAGTTTCATGCGCAGGGCATCGTAAACGATGTTGCCAATGGCTGCCCTGTCACCAGAACCTGCAAAACGATGTGCAAGTCCCCAATCCTTCAAGGCATCGGCCACAGGGCGCTTGCGCGTCTCGATATCGGCCAGTACCTCGATTGCCCCGGCTAAACGCCCGCCCAAACGCATATGCTACCTCTCAACTATGATCGTCTGGTTGGTAGCGGTGAATGGCGGCGAGAGCAAGGCTTTCACGTTGTTTACCCGATTTGCGGGTAAAGCCGTATTTATCAGGGCTTAGCTGATGATCTGGTAGCAAACTTTTGCAGTACCGGAGCTGACCATGCCGATATGCTGTGCGGCAGCCTTGGAAAGATCGAGAACACGACCCTTGATGAACGGTCCACGGTCGTTGATGCGAACGATCACAGCCTTGCCATTGCGGTTGTTGGTAACCTTGACCTTGGTGCCGAACCGAAGCGAGCGATGGGCCGCCGTCAGGTTGGATGGGTTCATGCGTTCACCGGAAGCAGTCTTCGAGGTTAGTGCGTACCAGGATGCCCCGCCGCAGCCGTTTGCTGCATTGGCTTGAAGTGGAGCAATAAACGAACAGCAAACTATAGTCGCAACGGCGATAGTCTTGTGGCCGATCTTCATCAAATTGTGCTTCCCTTTATCATCAGCGGGCGTCGGTTGATCTGTGCGGCGCTTAGAAAGGGCGAAAAATGGCAAAAAAGAGCCTTTTTCTAATCACGAAATATAAATGACTGTAATAATCATGATTTTATCGTGATGATTGAAAATGTTGAACTTTTTGAGAAAGGGTGAAAAATTTCTTTAGAATCAACAGCAAATTGAAAAGCAATTGCTACTAAATTTTAAGGCCTAACCGTTCACAAAACTGTTATGAAAAAATTTTCCAAGCCTGTGAATCTGGCACCCTAAATCCGGTTTAACCAAATCTTAATGTGGCGACTTCTTGATAAATTCATCCGCTAAACTGGCTTTGGATGAATTTTTCATGCCAAAACGGCCGCTGGATTCAGCGATCCGCTACCCTTGCCAGACCTTGTCGTTCCACATTTGCAATAACGACATCCGGTAATCCGGGTAGCGAAATTCAAAGCCCATCTTCTGGATACGACGATTGGAGACGCGTTTGTTTTCGCCATAGAAGGAACGGGCCATCGGGGAGAGTTCAGCGGTTTCGAAATCCTGTTCTGTAGGTGGCTCAAGCCCCATCAGTTGAGCAGCGTAGGCCACAACATCCTGCGGCGGGCAGGGCTCGCTATCAGTTACATTGAAGACGCCGTCAGCCTTCCGGGCAAAAAGGAAGGCACAGGCCGCACCGATGTCCTCCACCCGAATGCGATTGAAGACCTGATCCTTTTTGACCAGCCGACGTGCTGTTTCGTTTTCCAGGTTTCGAAATGCATTACGACCCGGACCGTAAATACCGGAAAGCCGCAAGATTGAGAGTGGCAGGCCGCAGGTTTTGGCCTGTGCCATCCATGCGTCCTCTGCCGTCACTCTTTGAACTGAGCGAACCGAGACCGGACGGCAAGCTGTGTCTTCGTCCACCCATTCTCCGCCGTGGTCGCCATAAACGCCAACTGTTGACAGATAGCCTACCCATTCCAGTTCCGGCATCAGGCTTTGCATCGGTACGTTGCCGATAAGGCGCAACAGCGGATCACCAGCGTCGTTCGGTCCGATGGATTGTACGAGGTGAGTTACACTTGAAAATGTGTCACGCAATGCGTCACTCAGCTCTTCACCGTTGAAAATAAAGGGCTTTATGCCGTTTTTTGCAAGCTGATCGGCCTTGTCGGCTGTGCGTGTTGTGCCTGAAATTTGCGAGACATGGGATTGAAGGTTGGTCGCTATCGCCTTGCCGGAATATCCGGCTCCCAAAATCATCGCATGCATTATAGTCTTATGCTCCTGCCAGTCGCCATTCTTCAAGCACGTCCGGATCATCTTCCGAACCGCGTGTTGCAGCGTAAGAGTGGAACGCCTGTTTGTCCATCAGTCGCGACAAGGCCCAGACGGCCATGCCACGCACATCAGGCGAGGGATCTTTCACGAGATTAAGACATTGGTCGATAAATGTGGGGTCACCGGAATTGCCAGCGGCAATCAGCACATTGCGAATAAAACGGTTGCGACCGACACGTTTGACCGGAGACCCACTAAAGAAAGTGCGAAAGGTCGGATCATCCAGCGTCAGCAAAAAGGCGATCGATGGTTCGTTCAGGTCGTCACGCGCCTTCAGCTTCATTTCTGATGCACTTTGCGCAAACTTGTTCCACGGACAGGCCGCAAGACAGTCATCGCAGCCATAGATACGGTTGCCGATCAGTGGACGGAAATGTGGGTCGATGATGCCCTTGTGCTCAATCGTCAGGTAGGAGATGCAGCGGCGGGCATCCAGCTTGTAGGGAGCTGGAAAGGCGTCGGTCGGGCAGGCATCGACGCAGGAACTGCAAGACCCGCAGTGATCACGCTCCGGCGCGTCAAAATCCAGTTCGGCCGTGGTGAACAGGCTGCCCAGAAACAACCAGGAACCATGCGTGCGGCTGACGATATTGGTGTGTTTGCCCTGCCAGCCGACACCGGCTGCCATCGCCAGCGGCTTTTCCATGACGGGTGCGGTGTCGACAAACACCTTCACATCTTCACCAGCACGGGCAGCAAAGCGCGTTGCGACCTCTTTGAGCCGGCCCTTGATAAGGTCGTGATAGTCACGGTTGCGAGCGTAAACGGAAATTGCAGCCTTGTCCGGTTTGTCCAGCAGGGAGCGCGGGTCTTCGTCCGGGCCATAATTCATGCCGAACATGACGATGGAGCGCACACTTTCCCAGAGGACACGCGGGTCGGCACGTCGTTCTTCCGTCTCCGCCATCCAGCTCATGGTGCCGTGGTAATCGGCCTCCAGAAAATCTCTGAGCCGTGCTGGCGCCTGCGGAATGCTGTCAGGGGCGGTGATACGACAGAGATCGAACCCGGCCGCTGCTGCCTCCGAGCGCACAAAAGCCGTCAGCTTCGCGCGGCGTTGGCTGTCGCGGTCATTTAAGGGCGCTGTTTGTGTCACCGGGTCAGAAATCGAGGTCCGCATAGTGTGAAGAAGGTGCAAGGCCACGGATCCGTTCCCCGAGCATCGGGCGGAAGGACGGCCGGGACTTCAGCCTTTGATACCATTCCTTGGTAATGGGGGATTCGAGCCAGTCGATCTCTCCCAGATAATCCAGCACGGAAACACCGGCTGCAGCAGCAAGGTCGGCATAACTCAGACGATCACCGGCAAGCCAGGTCCGTGAGCCGGACAGCCACTCGAGATAACGCATATGCTGGCGAATATTGGCGCGCGCTGTGCGCAGCAGTTTGGAATCGGGGGCGCCACCGCCCTGTGCAGCGGTCATCTGCAATTTGTAGACACGTTCCCGCACAAGGGGGCGGGTGACGTCATTTTCCATCTTTTGCAGGAACCATTCGGTCAAGCGGCGAATTTCGGCGCGTTGGAACGGATCTTCGGCCAGCAGACGACGATCTCTTTTCAGCACACCGTGGGTTTCGTCCAGAAACTCGGCAAGCACATTCGGGCCGCAAAGTGCTCTCATATTATCATCAACATACACCGGCAACGTGCCGGCCGGGTTGAGCGCCAGAAATTCCCTACGCTTCTCCCACGGCTGCTCCTCCACCAAATCGCACTGAAAGCCGTATTCTGACAGAATAAGACGTACAAACCGGGATGCAGTAGACATCGGTGAATGATAAAGAGTAGGCATTGATGCTCGAATTTAGAGATTGGTGATTTGTGAAAAGCTCGTGCTGCAGTGCTGCAAATATGCGCCTGTGGCAAAAGCTATAAGAGCTTAGCTATTTCAAAACAAGTTTAAACCCAAGAGACCATCATCCACATTCTCCCCGGCATATAAAAGGATTGCACATGGCGGACCAATCGATCATCAGCGCATTGCTGCTTGGTATCATAGAAGGCTTGACGGAGTTTATTCCGGTTTCGTCTACCGCACATGTGCTGCTTGCCGGACATTTCCTCGGTTTCAAGTCTCCTGGCAATACATTCGCAGTTTTGATCCAGCTCGGCGCGATCCTGGCCATCCTGCTGGTTTATTTCCAAAAACTGCTGTCGATTGCCATGGCTCTGCCGACAAGTGCCAAGGCTCGCCGCTTTGTTCTGGCGGTCCTGCTGGCTTTTCTGCCAGCTGCCATCATCGGTGCCTTTGCTCATGATTTCATCAAGCAAGTGCTATTTGAAACGCCGATGCTGATCTGTGTCGTGCTGATCATCGGCGGCGTTATCCTGCTGGCCGTTGATCGCATGACGCTGACGCCGAAATATACCGACGTCATGGACTACCCGCCGTCATTGGCCCTCAAGATCGGTTTCTTCCAGTGCCTGGCGATGATTCCCGGAACGTCGCGTTCCGGTGCCACCATCGTTGGTTCGTTGTTGATGGGGACTGACAAGCGCTCTGCGGCAGAATTTTCATTCTTCCTGGCCATGCCGACCATGCTCGGCGCCTTCACACTTGATCTCTACAAGAACCGCGACGCACTGAGCTTCGATGATGGTGCGCTTATCGCCGTTGGCTTTATCGCGGCCTTCGTGTCCGGTCTTTTTGTGGTGCGTTCGCTGCTCGATTTCGTGTCGAAGCGTGGTTTCGCCGTCTTCGCCTGGTGGCGCATACTGATCGGCACCATAGGTCTGATAGCTCTTCTGACGGTCGGCTAAATTTTGAGAACAAAACCAAGCTGGATGTGAAGACCATGTCTGGCCCGGTGGATACCAGAAATGCAAAAGCCTTTCCTGTTTCATTAAAACGGGAAAGGCTCAAAATGGCGTCAACGATGAAAATACCGCGCCGTTCGTCAAACCTGATAATCAGATGTGATTTAGTGGATTGCACCGGTTGCGCAGGGATCCACACCGTAAGCCGGGGCGCATTCACTCTTTCCGGCGGCCACAGTACCCGGCGCCATGAAAGAACCTGCCAGAACTACCAATGCCGCACACGCAAAAAACAGTGCGATAGACCTGCCCATTATATATGCCTTTCAAATGATATTGCCCACATGACGGGTCGTCCATCTTGGGGATGCGAGGCTGGGGTATATGTGTCCCACCGCCCATTATCAATAGTACAGCTTGCTGAATGCTCGGTTAATGCAAAGTCTTATTCAGCGTTGCGCTTGTGCCACGCTTTCGTATCTGACGATTGTTGGCCCAAACGAAAATCGCCCGGAAATGGTTCCCGGGCGATTGTCGATGTTTTAAAATTTTGAGCCTTGCTCTCAGGCGGCTTTTCCAGTCTTGGCGAACTGGCCGTGGGCGCGGTAATGCACCATGTATGTCGGCAAAACGGACGAGACGCGAACAGGGGTAATGCCCATGGCAGCAAGTGTCAGGCCATTCTTCTCCGCGCTTTCGGAAACAACATTGTCCTTCTTCAACAGCGTAACCTGATCAGCAGTAAGAGCCGGCTTGATCAGTGGAACCATCGAGGAAATCTTGCCGATCAGCGAAGCGATCGGGAATGGCAGTGATACGAACGGACGCTCACGATAGGTGGCAGCCAGAACTGCCTCAAGACAGTCACGGAATGTCATGACTTCCTGACCGCCGAGTTCGTAGATTGCGCCAGGCTTCAAGGCGCCATCAACGGACTTTGCAACAGCCTCCGCAACATCTTCAACATACACAGGCTGGAACTTCGTCTTGCCGCCGCCAATCAACGGCAGGAACGGCATGGTCTGCGCCATGCGGGCAAACTTGTTGAAGAATTCGTCTTCATTGCCGAATACGACGGAAGGACGCAGGATAACCGCGTCTGGCAGAATGCTCTGTACGGCAGCTTCCGCACGACCCTTGGTGCGGGCATAGGACGATGCAGAGTTGGCGTCGGCACCAATTGCCGAGAGATGGGTCAGCTTCGCACCGGCGGCGCGGCTGGCTTCGGCAATTGCGCGACCACCAAATTCCTGCACAGCGTCAAATGTGTTGCGGCCGCTTTCAAGCAGCAGGCCAACACAGTTGACCACGTAATCGGCATCCTCGACAGCCTTGTCGATCGATTGGCGGTAACGAAGATTGGCCTGAGCGAAGGAAATCTGGCCAACATTGCCGAGTGGTTGCAAGAAGCCGGCAAGATCAGGACGGCGGACAGCAACGCGAATGCGGTAACCGCGCTTTGCCAGCGTCCGGACTACATGACGCCCGATAAAGCCCGAACCGCCGAACACGGTGACGAGAGGGGGAAGGTTTGCCAAGGTCATGACAGGCTCCTGCGAACGGAATTACTGAGGTTTTAATGGTCTCTTAGCTGAAAGCGGGCAGCAGGTGAAGAGAGAACAGCATCAAGGATTACCCTTTGATGAACGGTTCTCCATTCACACTTGTTTTGCGTCAAATTCCCTCGACAACAACCAACTCTGCATCGGAAACTGCCTGGCGAATTTTCAGGGCTTCTTGGTACTCAGGCGAGTTGAAACAATCGACGGCCGCCTGTCTCGAAGGGAATTCGATTACCACGTTACGCTGGCGTGCTTTGCCTTCAAGTTCGCTAAACTCACCTCCACGGGCCAGAAACACTGCGCCGAACCGCTCAAAGGCAGGTTTGGCGGTCGAAACATAGTCCTTGTAACGGTCGGTGTCGTGTACATCGATGCGGGCAATCCAATAAGCCTTGGCCATCAGTTCAACTCCTTTAAAGTGCAGTCTGCATTTCAGCGAGAATAGCGCGTGCAGCGGCTTTCGGATCAGCAGCTTTGACGATCGGGCGAGCAACCACAAGATGGCTCGAACCGGCGCGGATGGCATCAAGAGGTGTCATCACACGTTTCTGATCTCCGTGATCGGCACCTGCCGGGCGAATGCCCGGGGTAACGACGGCCATATCTGGTCCAAGAACCTCGCGAACGGCGCTTGATTCTTCGGCAGAGCAGACAATGCCGCCCATGCCAGCTTCGCGGGCCTGTTTGGCGCGCAGCAGAACAAGTGAGCGGGCGTCGCCACTGTAGCCGGCTTCGATGAGGTCGTCATTGTCCATGGAGGTCAACACGGTAACACCCAGCAGGCAGAGGTCGGAGCCCTGTGCAGCCTTGACGGCAGCCCGCATGGCCTTGGGGTAGGCGTGAAGCGTCAGCATGGAAACGCCCATCTTGGCAATGTTCTCGACGCCTGATGCAACCGTGTTGTCGATATCCAGCAACTTCATATCGAGGAAAACCTTCTTGCCGCTCTGGACGAGATCACGGGCAAATTCAAGCCCGCCAGCAAAGGCCAGCTGATAACCTACCTTGTAGAACAGAACGTCATCACCAAGCTGGCTGACGATTGTTTCGGCTTCTTTTACTGTCGGAATATCAAGTCCGACGATCAGGCGATCGCGTGCGGTCATCTCGGCTCCCCGTTCGTTGAAAGCATTCCGCGCAAAGACGCGCGGCGCTGCGTTGCACCGGTGTGATGAAACACAATATGCTTTGGTCGCGTCCAAGTCGCATGAGATGGGCTGTTCCGCAAGAAAAAACGGACCCCACAAATGGTGAGAGCCTTTTCATGTTCACTGAAAAGGCTCTTGGCGAAGTCTGCTGGTTCAGCTGCGGGTGTAACACCACAACTGTGCCGGCGGAATGTTGCGGACAATGAAGTCGAAATGCCGAATATGGTAGCGCGATGGCTGCGCAATGATCGGCGAAACCGGGCCATAGGAAATCTGGATGACAGGACGGCCAACCGGAACGCGGTCCAGCAGCTGTTCCAGAAGGTTGGTGCGGGCCGACATCGGGAAGTTCAGCAGTGGCACAGCGGAAATGACGCTGTCAAAAATCTGGTCTTTCTGTTCGCCAAGCGTCTTTTCCAGATCAAACGCGTCGCCATTGATAAAATTAACGCCGGGGTAATGACGCAGAAGCTGGTTATAGAAATCGGTCGAAAACTCGATTGCTGTCAGGTTTTCCGGTTTGATGCCACGGGCCAGAATGGCCTTGGTGATAACGCCGGTGCCTGGGCCAAGCTCAAGAACGGGAAGGCCTGACTGCGGAGTGATGACGCTTGCCATCTTGCGTGCGGTGACGGAGGAGGTTGGAACGATTGCGCCAACAGCCTTTGGCTGGCTGACCATTCCCTTGAAGAAGCGAATTTCCTCTTCAAATTTTCTCCCAAAACGTTCCTTTAGGCTTAAACCCATCTGTTCCCTCTCCGTTTGACGGCGACAGTCATTGTCTGCGGTTATGTTGCGCTCGTTTGCCGCAAAAACAAGGCAAAATGTCGCAATTGGGTTCTTTGCAGATATTTTCTTTCTGCAGCTTATCGTGCCGAAGAACGCCACGGTGTTTTGATAACGACAGGCGATAACCTGATGGCCTGACGCTCAAGGCTTCTATTGCAATGCGTCTGGACGCTTTAAATCACATTGAATGAAAAACGCCGAAGGGGTGACCCTCCGGCGTTTCAACAGATATGACTATATGTTGAGCCGGCTGTGTTACACGCGCATCGGCATCAGGACGTAAAGAGCATCATCGGCGGCAGTGTCGCGCACCAGCGTCGGCGATCCCGCGTCGGCCAGCAGGAAAATAGCGTCGTCGCCTGAAAGCTGCGAGGTGATATCCAGCAGGTACTTTGCGTTGAAGCCGATTTCCATCGAGTCGTTGTCGTAGTCGATCGCGACTTCTTCAGTCGCGCTGCCGGAATCGGGGTTATTGACGGTAAGCGTCAACTGACCACTGGTGATTGCCAGCTTCACCGCACGACCACGCTCGGAAGAAATGGTCGATACGCGGTCAACTGCCTGGGCAAAGCTCTGGCAGGCAACGCGCATTTCCTTGTCGTTACCGGTCGGGATGACGCGCTGGTAATCCGGGAAAGTGCCGTCGATCAGCTTGGATGTCATGACAATCGAACCGATGGTCAGACGAATCTTGGCGTCGGACACTTCCACCGTCACGATCAGTTCAGGGTTATCGACCAGCTTTTGCAACTCACCCACGGTCTTGCGTGGAATGATGATGCCCGGCATGCCTTCGGAGCCGGATGGTGCCTCGACATCGGCGCGTGCCAGACGGTGGCCATCGGTTGCGACAGCGCGCAGCTTGAGGTCGTTGTCGCTTTCAATCGTGTGGAAGAAAATTCCGTTCAGGTAATAACGGGTTTCTTCCGTTGAGATGGCGAACTGGGTGCGATCGATCAGCATTTTCAGATCGCTCGCCTTAAGCTTGAATGTATGGCTGAACGTGCCAGCTGTCAGATCAGGAAAGTCTGTCTCCGGCAGGCACTGCAGTGAAAACTTCGAACGGCCGGAGGTAACCGTCATGGAGGAACCGTCCGGATTGGTTGCCAACAGAACCTCGGAACCGTCAGGCAGCTTGCGCACGATTTCGTATAGCAGATGCGCTGGTACGGTTGTTGCGCCGGCCTGCTCGACCATCGCCGGTGTTGCTTCTGTTATCTCGAGGTCAAGGTCAGTTGCCTTCATGTCGAGGCTCGCACCGGAGGCGCGCAGCAATACGTTCGACAGGATCGGAATCGTATTCCGGCGCTCCACCACCCTGTGGACGTGGTTTAGCGATTTCAGAAGGTTGGAACGCTCAAGAGTAATACGCATGGACACTACCGCTTTCGACCGCGCGAACCGGAAACCCGGATCGACAATTGTATGCATGTCTGGCTGAACCAGAAACTGTGGGACGGGCAAAATGGCAGAGATATACCGAAAAATGCAAGAGGCGAATGCGCACGGCGCGCTCCATTTTGGTGCTATACAACATGATCCACAGCCAAAAACACCTTGGTGCCCTTGTTCAGACATCGTCTCTTTACCATAAAGGCAGGAAAGATGCGGATAATGATCGGAAATAAGAGTGACGGAAAATGAAACGAGCGGCACGTCATCAGGTGGCGTGAAGGGATATCTGGTTGGTGGCGTGACAGTGCCGGCCCGCCCGCTGGATGTGGCGCTTTATCTTGTCGCCACCCCGATCGGCAATCTCGGTGATATCACCCTGCGTGCTCTCGAGACCCTAGCCTCGGTCGATGTACTGGCTTGCGAGGATACCCGCGTCACCCGCATCCTGCTGGACCGTTACGGCATTCGCAACCGGCCGTTTTCTTATCATGAGCACAATGCCAATGAAGCGGGGCCAAAATTGCTGGCAGCGCTCGAAGCCGGAAAATCCGTCGCTCTGGTTTCCGATGCAGGCACACCGTTGGTCTCCGACCCCGGTTATCGTCTCGGTCAATTGGCGCTCGAAGCCGGTTACCGCGTGGTTCCCATCCCCGGTGCGTCCGCGCCACTTGCCGCACTTGTTGGTTCGGGCATGCCAAGCGACGCGTTTATGTTTGCAGGCTTTCTGCCGGTCAAGGACCGCGGCAAACGCGATCGTTTGTCGGAACTGGCCAAAACGCCGGCAACATTGATCTTTTTTGAATCGCCCCATCGTATTTGCGCGACCATCAAGGTTGCGTCAGAAGTTCTCGGTGTAAACCGTCGCGCCGTTGTGTGCCGTGAACTGACCAAGACCTTTGAGGAGTTTCGTCGCGGCACCCTTGGCGAATTGACCGAGTGGTACAATGAGGATCGTGTGGTCAAGGGCGAGATCGTGCTGTTGATCGAGCCTCCGTCCTTTGACGAAGTGCCTGACATTGAGGACGTAGAGGATCTGTTGAAGGATCTGGCCTCCACCATGCCGACCGCAAAGGCTGCGGCCGAAGCGTCAAGGCTTACCGGCCTGCCACGCAAGGAGCTTTATCAGCGATTGCTCGACATGAAGAATGCCAATGGCGGTTGAAGGCCGGCTAAAGAAACGAAAAAGGGCGCACCGGCGCGGCCATCTCGCGGAATATCTCGCCGCCCTTTACCTTGTCCTCAAGGGGTACCGCATTCTGGCGCTGCGTTATCGCACGCCGCTCGGTGAAATCGATATCATCGCCCGCAAGGGTGAACTGGTGGCGATGGTTGAGGTCAAGGCGCGTAAAGCCGAAACGACGGCTGTGGATGCGGTCAGTTTTGAATCGCAACGACGTATCCGCGCGGCCGCCGATGTCTGGCTCGCCCGCATGCGCGGCACAGGCCACCTGTCGCTGCGGTTTGATATTGTCGCCATCCTGCCATGGTCATGGCCCCGGCATTTCCGCGACGCTTTCTAAAGGCGTTTCAGCCATCGGGAAGGGTTGGCGTCGCGCCTATGGCTGGGGCGGGAGTGGCGAACTCAGCTTCTGCTTTTTGTTCGGCGTGCATCAATTGACAGCGGTCCAGCAATATTTGCGTCTGCGGAGTGATTTATCGGCATAGCGGCGTGCTCTAATAAAGACGTGCAATCAGCATCATGCACAACTGTAACAAATCTGACATGTAACTGTTAAAGTGGCGTCATGGAACGTCACTATTCGCATGCTCACCCCAATCAACTGGTGGAGAGGATCGAGTAATGCTCAAAAAGATTTCCATGGCCGCACTGGCCATCAGCGTTTCGGCAACGTCTTCCATGGCGGCAACCAACATCACTTGGTGGCACGGCATGGGTGGTCGTAACGGCGAAGTCATCAACGAGATTTCGCAGAAGTTCAACGCATCGCAGGCCGAATGTGCGCTGACCCCGGTTTCCAAGGGCACATATGAAGAAGCTCTCGCCAGCGGTATCGCAGCATTCCGTTCGGGCGAACAGCCAAACATCCTTCAGGTTTTTGATGCTGGCGCCGCCACCATCATCAACGCCAAGGGCGCAGTTATTCCTGCTGAAGACCTGATCAACAACGCCGGTTACAAGTTCGACCGCGAAGCCTTCATCCAGGGCGTACGTCATTTCTACGCGGATTCCGAAGGCAAGTTTGTCGGCATGCCGTTCAACTCTTCCGCGCCGATCATGTACATCAACACCGAAGCCTTCAAAAAGGCTGGCGTTGAAGTGCCAAAGACCTGGGAAGAATTCGAAACTATTGCACCGAAGCTGAAAGAAGCCGGTTACACCGCGCTGACCGCCTCGCAGCTGACCTGGCAGTTCACCGAAAACTTCTTCTCGCGTCATAACCTGCAGTTCGCAACCAACAACAATGGTTACGACAGCGTTGTTGACACCAAGATGAACCTCACCGACCCGAACCTGATCAACATGTTCGAGAAGCTGAAGTCCTGGGCTGACAACGGTTACTACGCCTATTACGGCGCTGGCTGGGCCGACAACCAGAAGCCTTTCGAAGAGGGCAAGGTTGCTATGTGGATCGGTTCTTCCGGTTCGTTCGGTGGTCTGCAGAAGACTGCAACCATGCCTTTCTCGGCTGATTTCCTGCCTTACTGGAAGTCGGTTGAAGGCGCTGGCACCAACACCTTCATCGGTGGTGCAGCCCTGTTTGCGATGGCTGGCAAGCCTGAAGCAGAAAACAAGTGCTCTGCTGACTTCTTCCAGTTCCTGACATCGCCGGAAATCCAGAAGTTCTACCATGAAGCAACCGGTTATGTTGCCATCACCAATGCTGCTTACGAGCTGACGAAGTCTGAAGGCTACTACGAAAAGCAGCCTGTTGCTGAAGTTGGTATCAAGCAGCTGATGCTCAAGGGTGGCGACTGGTCCAAGGGTTACCGTCTCGGTTTCTACCCACAGATCCGTTCGATCATGGAACGCGAATACAACCGTATTTTCGCTGGCGAAACGACTGTGAAGCAGGCGTTTGAAACCATCGAAAAGGAAGGCAACGAGCTTCTCGCACGTTTCGCCAAGACGGCTGGCTGATATCAGCGAACCCCGATAGTCGAATGTAAACTGGGCCTCCTTTCCCTTGTGGAAGGGAGGTCCATTCAGCGATTACCCCTATTGCGCAATTCTAGAGGTTGTCCGCCATGCGGTTTGCCGGAATTGCTTCAGGAGCAACGAGCGTGGCTTACACATCCTCTCAACCTCGCCGCATCCGGTTTCTTCCCGGATTTATCACCAAGGCGAATAAGCCGGCTGTTTTGGCCGAACCGGCTGGCATGAAACGGGTGCAGTTTTCCTCGTCGTTTCTTCCCTATCTGTTTCTTGCGCCGCAGCTGGCGGTTATTTTTATCTTCTTCTACTGGCCGTCCGTGCAGGCGGTTCAGTCTTCATTCTATATTGAAGACCCGTTCGGTTTCGGTTCGACCTTTGTCGGTTTCGACAATTACACCGACGCAGTTTCCAGTTCGGAATACGGCAATATTGCCAGGTTTACCGTAATCTTCACGGCACTTGTCACACTGTTTTCGTTATCGCTGGGCCTTCTTCTGGCGATCAAGGCCGACAAGATCATCCGTGGCAGTTCCGCCTACAAGACCTTGCTGATCTCTGTTTATGCGATCGCACCGCCAGTGGCGGGCCTGATCGGCATGATGTTCTTTGACCAGCACATCGGTCCGTTCGTAAAACTTGCCTCGTGGTTTGGCTGGGACATGAAAGTTGGGTTGAACTACTTCGATACGGCATTTGCGATGATTACCGTCGCCGTGTGGAAGCAGATCCCCTACAACTTCATCTTCTTCCTGTCGGGCCTGCAGGGCGTACCCGTATCTGTTCGTGAAGCAGCAGCCATCGATTGCCGTTCAGGTTTCCGCCGGTTCTGGACAGTTATCCTGCCATTGCTGACCCCAACCGCCTTCTTCCTTTTGATCATCAACATCACCTATGCGCTGTTCGACACGTTCGCGATCATTGACGTGATGGTGAAGGATAAGGCCGCCAATAACCCCATTACCCTTGTCTACAAGGTCTTCATGGATGGTTTCCGTGGTAACGATATCGGTGGTTCGTCCGCCCAGTCCGTCATTTTGATGCTCGTGGTGTTTGCTCTCACAATCATCCAGTTCCGCTTCCTCGAGAAGCGCATTCACTACAGCTGAGCGGGGAACAGACATGTACAAGACAAAACCTCTCGACCATCTGGTGCTGATCCTCGGTTCGCTGTTTTTGATGTTACCGGTCGTGGTCGCTTTCATGACGTCCACCCATACGGCGGCAGAAATTCACAGCAACGGCATTACCATTCTGCCAGGTGACAACATGGTGGCCACCTACCAGAAGGTCCTGACGCAGAAGGGCGGTTTTACCGGCCAGATCACCGGCTTCAATATGGTCGTCAATTCGTTGATCCTCGGTGTCGGTTTTGCCGTCGGCAAAATCGTGCTGTCGATGATGGCGGCCTACGCCATCGTCTACTTCCGTTTCCGTTTCGCAACGCTCGCATTCTGGATCATTTTCACGACGCTGCTTTTGCCGCTCGAAGTGCGCATCATGCCGTCCTATCAGGTGATGAGCCAGCTTGGTCTGCTTAATACCTATAGTGGTCTGATCGTGCCGTTGCTGGCTTCTGCCACCGGAACCTTCTACTTCCGGCAATTCTTTAAGTCTGTGCCAGACGAGTTGCTGGAAGCGGCCCGCATCGACGGCGCCGGTCCGCTCAAGTTTTTCATTGATGTTCTGGTGCCGCTGTCGCGCACCATGATGGCCGCCATCTTCATCATCATGTTCGTCTATGGTTGGAACCAGTATCTCTGGCCCATGCTGATGACCACGGATGAGAGTTTCTTCACCTTGATGCGTGGCATCAAGTCCATCCTCCAGGTCTGGATCGGCTCACAGATCCCCGATTACAACGAAGCTTTTGCGCTTGCGGTGCTCGCCATGCTGCCGCCGGTTCTCATCGTGGTGATTTTCCAGCGGTGGTTCATCAAGGGCCTCACCGAAAGCGATAAATAAAGGATAGGTAACATGGCCGAGATCGAAATCAGTCAGGTCTGCAAGGATTACCATGGTGGCGTACGCGCCGTTCACGGGGTCGATATCTCCATCAATGACGGCGAATTCATCGTGCTCGTTGGCCCATCCGGCTGCGGCAAGTCCACACTTTTGCGCATGGTCGCGGGTCTCGAAGAAATCTCCGAAGGCACGGTGAAAATCGGTGGGCGTGTGGTCAATAACGTTGACCCTGCCGACCGCGACATCGCCATGGTATTCCAGAACTATGCGCTTTACCCGCATATGACTGTGTATGAAAACCTCGCCTACGGTCTGAAAAACCGCAAGACACCAAAGGCTGAGATTGACGCACGCGTGCAGGAAGCAGCGCGCATGCTGGAACTGCAGCCCTATCTGGAGCGCAAGCCTCGGGCCCTGTCCGGTGGTCAGCGTCAGCGCGTTGCCATGGGTCGCGCCATCGTGCGCAAGCCGGCTGCCTTCCTGTTCGATGAACCTCTGTCCAACCTGGATGCCAAGCTGCGTGTTTCGATGCGCGGTGAAATCAAGCGTCTGCAAAAGCGTCTTGGCACGACATCGCTTTACGTCACCCATGACCAGCTGGAAGCGATGACACTGGCCGACCGTCTGGTTGTACTGAACGGTGGCCGTATCGAGCAGATTGGCGCACCTCTGGATGTTTATCACACACCAGCGTCGACGTTTGTGGCAAGCTTCATCGGCTCGCCGGCCATGAACCTCGTTGCCGGTGAATTACATGGCGATCGTCTCGCCATCGGCCCTGAAATCATGACACTGAAGAGCTTTGCGCCGGCATCCGGTGCTGTCACGGTTGGCATGCGAGCCGAAGATTTCCGCATCGCCGGGCCCGAGGAAAAGGGGCTGGCATTCCGTGTCGATTATGTGGAAGAGCTGGGTTCGCAGCGCCTCGTACATGGTTTTGTGGGCGATCAGGCAATGACGGCTGCCTTCCCGCCGGATCTGCCAGTACCGCTGGAGTTCTCGCTGACCATCGCGCCGGAGAAGCTGCACTTCTTCTCTGTTGAAACAGGAAAGCGGATTGAGCAGCAACATGCGCGTTTCAATGCAGAACAAAAGACCGCTGCTATCCCTTTATTTGCGGGCTGAAACGTCTGCATTTGAGGCCAGATCGATAAAATTGAACGGACTGGATGAACGGTATCGTTATTTGTTTGCGCTAAACCCCAATCGACAAAACCGGTTGGGGAAAGCGTATGTCGATCAAGATCATGTTGGCAAGTTCGTTGGCTATGGCAATTCGTAGCGTGCCGCTTATTCCCTTGACGTCTCGTCGCGGCAATCTGGACGCCGTCGTTGCCGCTTCGAGCCATGGCATGGATATGAAGGACGCGCCAATCAATCCGGACTGGATTTTGTCAGGCACGCCACATGCGCGTGCCGCAGACCATTCCAGAAGTCGTGATCGCGCCTCCAGCACTGCAATGTGGGACTGCACAGCCGGTGAATTCCGCTGGTTTTTCGGTTGGGATGAGACCGTTTATATCCTGGAAGGTGAAGTGCATGTCACGGCTGAAAACGGTGTGGTGAGTGTGTTGCGCAGCGGTGACGTTGCTTATTTCCGCGCCGGAACATGGGCGACATGGCGCGTGGACAACTACGTGCGCAAAGTGGCTTTTATGCGCCGTCCATTTCCGACAATGCTGGCTCTGGCCTATCGTGTCTGGAACAAGATTTTCTCGGCTCGCTCCTACAGCCTTGCTAGGTAGAGTATCAATAAAACTCATAGATGCCGCATGTTGCAGCAGTTGCCTTTAAAGCCCCTCTATCCTAAATCTGTCGGGCTTTGAGAAAAGGGACTGCGCATGGCAAAAATCAAGAACGTTGCGATCCAGATGGATCATGTAGCCGGCATCAATATTGCCGGGGATTCGACCTTTGCCATGAGCCTTGAAGCGCAGGCCAGAGGCTACCGGCTGTTTCATTACACACCGGACCGTCTCAGCATGCGTGACGGCAAGATTTACGCCACTGTCGAGCAGATGGAACTGCGCGACATCAATGGCGATCACTATTCCCTGTCAGAACCGGAGCGCGTTGATCTGTCGACGATGGATGTCATTCATCTGCGCCAGGATCCGCCCTTCGACATGGCCTATATTACCTCCACGCATCTGCTGGAGCGCATTCACCCCAAGACATTGGTCGTCAATGATCCAGCCTGGGTACGCAACTCGCCTGAGAAGATATTCGTCACCGAATTTGCAGACCTGATGCCGGAAACGCTGATCACCAAGGACGTGACCGAGATTGCCCGCTTCCGTCAGGAAATGGGCGATATTATCCTGAAGCCGCTCTACGGCAATGGTGGCGCTGGCGTATTCCATTCGACCCGTGACGACCGCAACTTTTCGTCGCTTCTGGAGATGTTCGGCCAGATGTTCCGCGAGCCCTATATCGCCCAGCAGTACCTGCCTGACGTCCGCAAGGGTGACAAGCGTATCCTGCTGGTGGATGGTGAGCCGGTTGGTGCCATTAATCGTGTGCCGGCTGAAAATGATGCCCGCTCCAACATGCATGCCGGTGGTCGCCCCGAGCCCACAGAGCTGACCGCGCGTGAAAAGGAAATCTGCGAGCGGATCGGCCCTGCACTGCGTGAGCGCGGTTTCCTGTTCGTCGGTATCGATGTGATCGGTGACTACATGACCGAGATCAACGTGACCTCGCCGACCGGCATTCGCGAAGTGAAAAAATTCGGTGGTGCCGACGTGGCAAGCCTGTTGTGGGACGCCATTGAGCGCAAGCGCGAAGCGCAGGGCTGATTGGCCCTGTCTGCCTGGATGTGAAGGAATGGCCATTCCTTTGCATCCGTTACAACTCCAACACACCATATACGTGAAATTGTTCACGTAACGTTCTTGTTTTGCAACGTCTCTTGTGTCAGGCTGTTTGAGGCGGCCGGACAACGGGCAGATCATTTCTGGTGATGGCCGCTATAATCAGGTCTTCCGCCGGTCTCTTGCCACGAGGCGCCGGACCAGCGGATGCGGTTTACGGGAGCAGGCCATGGTGGCTCGAGTCAATACGGTCGCATTTCAGGGCATCGAAGGTGTGCCCGTTGAAGTTCAGGTTATGGTTGCACCGGGCCGCGTCGGCATACAGATCGTCGGACTGCCGGATAAAGCCGTTGCTGAAAGCCGTGAACGCGTCCAGGCCGCCTTGCATGCGTCCGGGCTTGCACTTCCCCCAAAGAAGGTCATCGTCAATCTTGCCCCGGCAGATTTGCCAAAAGAGGGCAGTCATTTCGATTTGCCCATTGCGCTTGCCCTCATGGCGGCGCTCGGGGCAATACCTGCGGAAGCGCTGGCCGGTTACGTTGTTTTGGGAGAACTGAACCTTGATGGAACGATTGGTGCCGTGGCTGGCGCACTGCCGGCTGCCATCGGTGCCAATGCCATGGGTAGAGGCCTCATTTGCCCGGCGGACAGCGGCCCGGAAGCCGCATGGGCCGGTGCCGATATTGATATTCTGGCACCGCGCAGCCTGATTGCGCTGGCCAATCATTTTCGCGGTACGCAGCTTTTGTCGCGCCCGCAACCCGCCATCCGTGCGACACCCGCCAATATGCCAGACCTTGCCGACATAAAGGGGCAGGAGAGCGCCAAACGGGCGCTCGAAGTTGTTGCCGCCGGCGGTCATAACATGCTGATGGTTGGACCTCCGGGATCTGGTAAGTCGATGCTGGCTTCACGACTGCCGTCTATCTTGCCGCCCCTGTCGGCAGCAGAATTGCTGGAGGTCTCGATGGTGCATTCCATTGCAGGCCAGCTTTCTGGCGGAAAACTGTCCGATAGCAGGCCGTTTCGGACGCCGCATCACTCTGCCACCATGGCAGCCCTTGTCGGCGGCGGTTTGCGTGCCAAGCCGGGTGAGGCATCGCTGGCCCATAATGGCGTATTGTTTTTGGATGAGTTCCCGGAGTTTTCACCGCAGGTGCTGGATGCTTTGCGCCAGCCGTTGGAAACCGGCGAATGTATCATTGCGCGTGCCAATCATCGCGTGAGCTATCCGGCGCAAATTCAGCTGGTTGCAGCGATGAACCCGTGCAAATGCGGTATGGCAGGCGAACCGGGCTTTACCTGTGTCAGAGGACCACGCTGCGTTTCCGATTATCAGGCCCGGATTTCCGGTCCACTAATGGACCGTATCGATATCCGCGTCGATGTTCCCGCTGTTTCGGCGGCGGACCTCATCCGCCCGATGGCGGCTGAAAGCAGCGTGGATGTTGCAAGGCGTGTAGCGCGTGCCCGTGAACGTCAGCAGGAACGGTATGCCAGTGCCGGTTTTGCCGAGATCAGAACCAATGCCCGTTGCTCCACCGCCCTTATTGAACGTTTTGCTGAACCGGACGCGCCTGGTTTGCAACTTCTGCGAGATGCTGCCGAACGCCTGAAATTCTCAGCAAGGGGTTATCACCGTATTCTCAAGGTGGCGCGGACACTTGCCGACCTTGAGGGGCACGACATCGTCAGCCGCATCCATCTGGCGGAAGCCATTTCCTATCGTATTGCCGGAGAAAGGCTCACCGCTGCGGCGTGAGGCTTAAAAAACTTGGGAGTAGAATTGGCCCGCCGTGCGCGACAGCACGGCGGGCCTTTTTGCGTTAGAGGCCGAGACCTTCAAACAATGCTGTCGAAAGATAACGTTCCGCAAAGGACGGAATGATCACGACGATGTTCTTGCCAGCGTTTTCTTCGCGGCTGCCCACCTTGATGGCGGCTGCAAGCGCAGCGCCGGAGGAAATGCCAACCGGAACACCTTCAAGGCGCGCAACGAGGCGTGCCGTTTCAAACGCCTCGTCATTGGTGACGGTGACGATTTCGTCATAGATGGTTGTGTCGAGAACGGCGGGAGCAAAACCTGCGCCGATGCCCTGGATCTTGTGTGGGCCGGGGTTGCCACCGGAAAGAACCGGGCTGTCAGCAGGCTCAACCGCAACCACCTTGAAGCCTGGCTTGCGTGCCTTCAATACCTGGCCAACACCGGTAATGGTGCCGCCGGTACCAATGCCGGACACGAGAATGTCTGCAGAACCGTCGGTGTCGTTCCAGATTTCCTCGGCAGTCGTTTTGCGGTGGATTTCCGGGTTCGCTGGGTTTTCGAACTGTTGTGGAATAACGGCGTCAGGCAGTGTTTCTGCCAGTTCCTGCGCCTTTGCAATGGCGCCCTTCATACCCTTCGGGCCTTCGGTCAACACAAGCTCGGCACCCAACAGCACCAGCATCTTGCGACGCTCGACCGACATGGTCTCCGGCATGGTCAGAATAAGCTTGTAACCCTTGGAAGCGGCCGCAAAGGCAAGTGCGATACCGGTATTGCCGGAGGTCGGTTCCACCAGCGTTGTCTTGCCGGGGGTGATCTTGCCCTGCGCTTCGAGCGACTCGATCAGCGCTACGCCAATACGGTCCTTGACCGACGAAATCGGGTTGAAGAATTCGAGCTTTGCCAGAAGGTTGGCCTTGACGCCTTTTTCGTTGGCCAGCTTGTCGAGGCGCACGATCGGCGTATCACCAATCGTCTCGGTGATCGAGGAATAGATACGTCCGCGTCCGGGCTTTCGGGCTTCTGACATGGTAGTCTCCTTTAATATGCAACCGGCAGAAATTACCGCGCAGAATAGGAGCAATCACCGTTTCAGGCTAGCGAACGTTTGTTCTTATGCGAGCCGTTACTTGGAAAATTCTCGTGAAATCTCCACTTTGGCCGAACAAATATTTCAACTGGCGCGGGTGGCAATCATTGCTGCTGTTCCCGCCAGAATACCGGCGGCTGTGCGGTTGAGAATTTGCAGTGCGCGGGGTTTCTTCAGCAGGGTGCGTGCCTTGGTGGCAAGCAGGATGTAAGGCAGAAGCACTGCCAACAAAACCACGAATGTAACGGCAATCAGCGTCAGATATTCCGAGATACCGATAACACGAATATCAATCAGTGTTGGAACAAGCGCCACGTAAAACAGCATGGTTTTGGGGTTGCCGAGCGTGATTAGAAGACCTGACATGAATGACATGCCGATGCTAGTGGATTTACGCGCTTTCAGGTCGGTCGACAAAAGCCCCGCCATCCAAAGCTTCCATGCAATATAGATGAGGTAGGCAGCGCCCGCGAATTTCAGCACCAGAAATGCTTCGTGGAAGGTTTGCGCGACAAAGGCAAGTCCAAGAATAACGGCCGTCAGATAGACCATATCCCCGAGAACAAGACCGAGACCCATGAAGAAGGTTTCACGAAACCCGGACCCCAGAGCACGCGCCACAATGGCAGTCATGCCAGGGCCGGGAATGGCAGCGGCAATGAACAGGGCTGTGGCGTAGGCAAGCAGGGTGCCGATTGTCATGGAAGGCTCCGAAAACACATTCTGCTGTGCGGTGTATCCAACTGGCATGAACTTTTCAATCATGGACAATTCGGGCGATGCAGGCGCGCGCAAACCGATGTGTTTTAAGATCCCTCAGGCAGTCCCAGTTGAACCGAAGCCGCCCGTTCCACGGCTGGTCTCGGAGGTTTCACTGACCTCGCTAACAACAACCTGCGTCACAGGTGCAATCACCATCTGGGCGATGCGCATGCCGCGTTCGATGACGAAGTCTTCTTGCCCGAGATTGGCGAGAATGACTTTGACTTCACCGCGATAATCGCTGTCCACAGTGCCTGGTGAATTGAGGCAGGTGATACCGTTCTTGATGGCAAGACCGGAACGAGGGCGAATTTGCGCTTCAAAGCCAACGGGCACTTCGAAGATGAAACCTGTCGGCACAAGCATGCGCTGACCGGACTTCAGGATAACCGGGGCATCGGCATCCACGGCAGCGCGCAGGTCCATGCCAGCAGCGCCGCTGGTTTCGTACGACGGCAGTTCCAACCCCTCGCCATTGGCAAGACGGATGAGTTTAAGCTGCGGAGATGGGGATATATCGTAAGGCATAGTGCCATTTGCTTTGTCACCATGGTGCAGGTCAATTGCATATCGCGGCTTGAAACTGTAAAGACGGCGCCAATCAACAGGAATTTCTCAATGGCTGAAACACTCGCCGAGGCGGTATCCCGCCGTCGCACATTCGCGATTATTGCGCACCCGGATGCCGGTAAGACGACGCTGACCGAAAAACTGCTGCTGTTCGGCGGAGCGATCCAGCTGGCCGGTGAAGTGAAGGCGAAGAAGGACCGTATCCAGACCCGTTCGGACTGGATGAAGATCGAGCGCGAGCGCGGCATCTCGGTCGTCACCTCGGTGATGACCTTTGAATATAATGACCGGGTGTTCAACATTCTCGATACACCGGGCCACGAAGACTTTGCGGACGATACCTATCGCACGCTGACGGCAGTGGATGCCGCGATCATGGTTATCGATGCCGCCAAGGGTATCGAGCCGCGGACGCTGAAGCTGTTTGAAGTCTGCCGTATGCGCGACATCCCGATTATCACCTTCATCAACAAGATGGACCGTGAAAGCCGCGACCCATTTGAAATTCTAGATGAGGTGGAAGAAAAACTGGCGCTGGACACCGCGCCGATAACCTGGCCAGTTGGCCGCGCCAAGACATTCTCCGGTGCGTATAATCTGGCCAACAACACGTTCCGTGGTGTCGATACGCAGGTTGAATCTTTGCCGGTTGATGGCCCAAGAGCAGTTGCAGACCGTCTGCCAGAAAATGAGCGTGAAGCCTTTATCGAAGAAACGGAACTGGCGAGAGAAGCTTGCCGCCCATTTGATCGTCAGGCTTTTCTCGAAGGCCACATGACCCCCGTGTTCTTTGGTTCGGCACTGCGCAACTTTGGTGTTCGTGATCTCATCAACGCGCTGGGCGATTTTGCGCCACCACCGCGTGACCAGGTGGCAGACACTCGCACCGTTCATGCGGCGGAAGACAAGATGACGGCTTTTGTGTTCAAGATTCAGGCCAATATGGACCCGAACCACCGCGACCGTATCGCGTTTGCCCGGATTTGCTCTGGCAAGCTGGAGCGGGGCATGAAGGCGCGTCTGGCCCGTACCGGCAAGCAGATGGGTCTCACGGCGCCGCAGTTCTTCTTTGCCTCGCAGCGCCAGTTGGCTGATACGGCCTTTGCCGGTGACGTGGTGGGCATTCCCAACCACGGCACACTTCGTATCGGCGATACGCTGACCGAGGGTGAAAACCTTGTGTTCCAAGGCGTGCCAAACTTCTCGCCAGAAATTCTGCGTCGCGTGCGACTAGAAGATGCGATGAAGGCCAAGAAGCTGAAAGAAGCACTACAACAGATGGCGGAAGAAGGCGTTGTGCAGCTGTTCTCGCCAGAGGACGGCTCCCCTGCGATCGTCGGTGTGGTCGGTGCGCTGCAGTTGGACGTTTTGAAAGAGCGTCTGATGGGCGAATATGGCCTGCCGGTGTCGTTCGAAATGTCGCGCTTTTCGGTTTGCCGCTGGATTTCCTCGGACCAGCCTGCGGAAATGGACAAGTTCCTCAACGTCAAGCGTGGCGACATCGCCCGCGATCTGGACGGCGATCCGGTATTCCTAGCACAGGATGCATTTTCGCTGCGCTACGAATCTGAGCGTTATCCGGCCATCAAGATGGTTGCCATCAAGGAATATCACGCTGCCAAGGCGGCGTGATAGCCGATCAATAGCATTCCCGTGACCAATGCCGAGAGCGCCGTGTGTCAAGGATGCACGGCGCTTTCATGCTTTTGAGGGATGTTTTGCACCTTGCGAAATCGATTCCGATTTTGGTTGCGATGCGCTAGGGTCGGTTGAAACATCAATCGGTTACTTCGCGCATGACACTTTCAGGCAAACACATTCTTCTGGTCATTTCTGGCGGGATCGCGGCTTACAAGAGCCTTGATCTTATTCGTCGCCTGAAAGAGCGTGGCGCAAAGGTAACGCCCGTGATGACCGCAGGTGCGCAGGAATTTGTCACGCCGCTGGCGGTTGGTGCACTGTCAGCCACCCACGTCTTTACCGAGCTTTTTTCCCGGCAGGATGAGCAGGATGTCGGCCACATCCGGCTGGCGCGCGATTGCGATCTTGTTCTGGTTGCCCCAGCTACTGCAAATCTGATGGCCAAGATGACACATGGTCTGGCCGATGATTTGGCTTCAACCGTGCTGTTGGCCACTGACAAGCCAATCTTGATCGCTCCGGCCATGAACCCGAAAATGTGGTCGGCCAGTGCAACACAGCGCAACATCGTGACATTGAAAAACGACGGTATTCATTTCATTGGCCCGATGGCTGGTGAAATGGCCGAGAAAGGCGAGGGCGGCACGGGCCGTATGGCCGAGCCGCTGCAGATCGTTGAGGCCGTCGCGGTACTTTTTGACACTGCGCCAAAACCACTGGCCGGGAAAACGGCGATTGTGACCTCTGGCCCGACCCATGAACCGATTGATCCCGTACGTTATATCGCCAACCGCTCGTCTGGACGGCAGGGCCACGCCATAGCCGCCGCCCTTGCACGGCTGGGCGCCAAGGTGACGCTGGTTTCCGGTCCGGTGACTATCCCAGACCCGACTGGCGTGACGACCGTGCATGTCGAGCGGGCCGAAGAAATGCGAGATGCGGTGATTGGGCGTCTGCCTGCCGACATTGCCGTCTTTGTGGCAGCGGTTGCGGACTGGCGGGTGGCGACCGCGTCCGATCAGAAGATCAAGAAACAGCCGGGTGATGCACCACCGGCACTCATGCTGACAGAGAACCCCGATATCCTGAAAACTGTCGGCCACCATGAAAAACGTCCGACTTTGGTTATCGGTTTTGCGGCGGAAACACAGGACGTCGAAAATAATGGCCGCGCCAAGCTGGACCGCAAGGGCGCCGACATAATCATCGCCAATGACGTATCGCCGGAAACCGGTGTGATGGGCGGTCTGCGCAATCAGGTAAAGCTGATTTCGAAAGATGGCGTCGAGGCTTGGCCGGATATGGGCAAGGATGAAGTTGCCGACCGTCTCGCAGCGATGATTGCGGAGAAACTGGCATGAGCATTTTTGACCGCGATGGTTTTGATGACCTGTTGTCGAAATGGCCGGGTGTGACCTTTGTCGACCAGTGGGATTCGCACGTTGCCAAAGTCGGGGGAAAGGTTTTTGCTGTTCTCGGAAACAGCGATAACTGGCGTCTTGTCGTGAAGTGCTCCGAGGAAAGTTTTGAAATCCTCACCTCGCTCGAAGGCATAGGTCAGGCGCCCTATTTCGCCAAACGCAAATGGATATCGATCGCAGACCATTCCCCGCTGGAGCGCGAGGAATTGGAGCATTATGTGCGCTGCTCCTATGACGTGGTAGCATCTGGGCTAACCAAGAAGCTGCGCACGGAGCTGGGGATCGCTATCAGCTGATCCGTATTGCGATGTAAACTAGCACCAAAGCAATGATCCAAAGCGCGATACGGCCCCATCGGGTGTGACGCGCTTCTGCCTTGCCGATGGCTTCTGCGGTCTGCGGATCGAAACGCACGCCGTTTTCGCTCATATAGACCAGTTCGCCATGCAGTTTTTCGGTCTTGGCGGCAATTTCCGGAATGGCCTCGGCCAGCTTTACAGCCGCCTTCATACCGTCCTTCAAGTCAGTGACGATGCGCTTGGGACCGAGATTGTCGCGTATCCAGCTGCCAACCACCGGATCGGCAGCCTTCCACATGTTGAAGCGTGGGTTGAGAATGCGCGAAACGCCTTCCACTACCACCATCGTTTTTTGCAGCATCACCAGCTCAGGCCGGGTTTCCATGTCGAAAAGCTCGGTAACCTCAAACAGCAGCGTCAGCAACTTGCCCATTGAAATGGTTTCGGCTGGTTGACCGTGGATCGGCTCGCCAATGGCGCGGATGGCCTGCGCAAAGCTCGCAATATCATGATGGCCGGGCACATAACCCGCCTCAAAATGCACCTCGGCGACGCGCATGTAATCGCGGGTAATGAAGCCATAGAGAATTTCGGCGAGGAATCGGCGTTCCTTTTTCCCCAAACGGCCGGCAATGCCCATGTCGACGGCAACGATCATGCCCTTGGCATCGACAAACAGATTGCCGGGATGCATATCGGCGTGGAAAAAGCCATCACGCAGGGTGTGGCGCAGGAATGACTGGATCAGCGTATCGGCCAGCTTGTCGAGATCGTGGCCCGCCACTTTCAGCGCCTCCACGTCAGACATCTTGATGCCGTCGATCCACTCCATGGTCACGACATCACGGCCGGTCCGTTCCCAGTCCACGTCAGGCACGCGGAAACCGGGGTCGTTTTTGGTGTTTTCGGCAATCTCTGAAAGGGCTGCAGCCTCAAGGCGCAGGTCCATCTCGATCTTGGTCGTCTGCTCCAGCGCGCGAGTGACTTCAACCGGACGCAGGCGCCGGGCAGAACGAACGAAACGCTGCTGCAGGTCGGCAATCAGATACATTGCTTCCAGATCGTTCTGGAAGCGCTGTCGCACACCGGGGCGGATGACCTTGACGGCAACCTTGCGCGGTCCCTTTGGCGTATCCACGATGGCCGGATGCACCTGCGCAATTGAAGCGGCGGCGATCGGATCGCCAAACTCGCGGTAAAGCTCGGTCACCGGACGGCCGAGCGATCCCTCGATATTGGCCTTTGCCGCGCTGATCGGGAAAAATGCCATACGGTCCTGAAGACCAGCCAGGTCATCGGCAAATTCGGCACCCACCACATCAGGGCGGGTCGCCAGAAACTGGCCCATCTTGACATAGGACGGCCCGAGCCGTTCCACCGCACGCGCCAGCCTGTCGCTACGCTCGCGACTTTTGGCACGGTTGCGCGCAAAGGGTTTCAGCAGCGCTTTGGCAAATTTTGCCGATGCGGGCAGATCATCGGACGGCAGTGCCAGAAACACGCCCTCACGCACGAGAACCCAGCCGACCCGTGCCAGCCGGAAATATGCACCCGGTAAGCTCATGCAAATGCTCTGTTCTGACGGTAGAAAGTCATTGGATTACAGTTTCCAGCCGGAATGCAGTGCAGCGATGCCGCCGGTATAATTTGTGTAGCTGACGCGCGAGAACCCGGCGGTGCGGATCATCGTCGCGAAATCTTCCTGCTTGGGAAATTTGCGGATGGATTCCACCAGATACTGATAGGGCTCGGCATCACCGGTAATCATCTTGCCGAACTGCGGAATGGCATTGAACGACCACAGATCATAGACCCGGTCGAGCAGCGGCATTTCCACTTCGGAAAATTCCAACACCAACAAACGGCCGCCACGTTTCAGAACGCGGTGGGCTTCTTTCAGGGCGAAATCGATACGCGGTACGTTACGAATGCCAAATGCAATCGTGTATGCATCAAAGCTGTTGCTTTCCAGCGGCAGTTCTTCGGCATTTGCCTCAACAAACGTCAAATTTTCGGAAAGACCTTTCTTGGCAGCCCGTTCCTGGCCAACGCCCAGCATGGAGCCATTAATGTCGAGAACCGTGGCATGCGCCAGCCGGTTGGAGGCTTCCACGATACGAAACGCAACGTCGCCCGTGCCGCCCGCAACATCCAGCACCTTGTAGGTCGGATCCTTGCGCGGATTGAGCGAGGATACCATCGCATCTTTCCACAGGCGGTGCAGACCGGCCGACATCACATCATTCATGATGTCATATTTCTTGGCGACCTTATGGAAGACCTCGTTGACCATGCCCTGCTTCTGGCCTTCTTCGACCTTGTGAAAGCCGTAAGACGTTTCCATGCCGCCATCTGCGGTGGTGCGGGCCTCGGTCATTGTCTGTCTCCATTCTTTATTGCGCGGCGGACCATAGCGGAAACGCTTTCGCGACGCTATCTGTGGCGGTATCAAATGGCCGCGATATGTGCAGGTGGTCTATAGAGCATAAAGTCGCATCGATAAACAACTGGATGAATGCCATGCCCGAATTGCCAGAGGTAGAAACAGTCAGGCGCGGTCTGGCGCCCACCATGGAAGGCGCGCTGGTTGACGCGGTGGAATTGCGTCGGGCTGATCTTCGGTTTCCGTTCTCGGAAGGTTTTGGCTCTGATCTCGCCGGTCGCAAGATTCTGTCGCTTGGCCGCCGCGCCAAATATCTGCTGATTGATCTGGAGGAAGACCGCACGGTCGTTGCCCATCTTGGTATGTCCGGATCGTTCCGTATCGAGGCGGGGGGCGTTAGCAGTGGCAAGGGTGAACCTGAGACGCCGGGTGAGTTCCATCACCCACGTTCAAAGGATGAAAAGCACGATCATGTGATCTTTCATTTACAAACGGAAAGTGGGCCGCAGCGCGTGATCTATAATGACCCGCGCCGGTTTGGTTTCATGCATCTGATCAATCGGCGCCATATCGATCGCTATCCGGCATTTGAAAGCCTTGGCCCGGAACCCACAGGTAACAGCTTGAGTGCCGATTATCTTGCCAGCCGTTTTGCGGGCCGTAAGCAGCCCTTGAAGACAGTGTTGCTTGACCAGAAGATCATCGCAGGTCTCGGCAATATCTACGTCTGTGAGGCCCTGTGGCGGTCGGGCCTGTCGCCGGAGCGGGCAGCCGGTACGCTGGTGACCAAAGCGGGTGAGGCGAGTGACCGACTGGTTCTGCTGACCCAGAAAATTCGTGACGTGATTGCCGATGCCATCGCCGCAGGAGGATCGTCACTGAAAGACCATATCCAGACGGATGGTACGCTCGGTTATTTCCAGCACTCCTTTTCCGTCTACGACCGGGAAGGGCACGCTTGCCGCACACCCGGTTGCGCGGGTACGGTGACACGCATCACGCAGGCAGGTCGCTCTACTTTCTATTGCGCGGTTTGCCAGACCTGACACGAGCCCTAGGGAGAACGGCCATGGATTATGAAACGTTGCTGGTGGAAAAGCGCGATGAGGTTGGTGTCATCACCCTCAATCGTCCCAAGGCTCTGAACGCGCTGAACTCGACGGTCATGAAAGAGATGCGCCACATTATGCAGTCGTTCACGACAGACGATTCCATCGGCGCCATTGTCATCACCGGATCGGAAAAGGCATTTGCGGCTGGTGCCGACATCAAGGAAATGCAGACGCTCGATTTTGTCGACGCCTATCTGGGCGACTTTATCGGTGGCTGGGACGATGTTGCGGCTACCCGTAAGCCGGTCATTGCCGCCGTATCCGGTTTCGCACTGGGTGGTGGTTGCGAGCTTGCAATGATCTGCGATTTCATCATCGCATCGGATACGGCAAAGTTTGGCCAGCCCGAAATTACACTGGGCATTATACCCGGCATGGGTGGCTCGCAGCGGTTAACCCGCGCCGTAGGCAAGGCCAAGGCTATGGATCTCATTTTGACGGGCCGTATGATGGACGCTGTCGAGGCTGAGCGTGCTGGCCTTGTGTCCCGCATTGTCGCGCCAGAGAAGCTGCTGGACGAGGCTGTGGAAGCCGCCACACGTATAGCCTCCCTGTCGCGTGCCTCCGTTCTTATGGCCAAGGAAAGCGTCAACCGCGCCTTTGAACTGCCGCTTGCAGAAGGTCTGCGGTTTGAGCGGCGTATGTTCCACTCGCTCTTTGCAACACAGGACCAGAAGGAAGGTATGGCTGCATTCGTGGAGAAGCGGAAACCGGCGTTTCGCAATCGCTGATATTTCGCGCAATGGAGTCGGAATCTCTGGTTTCGTTGAAAATGCGCGTTGACGGGCGCGCGCATTCGAGCTATATGCCCGCCCACGGTAAAGGATAGCCCGTCAGGCTTGTCTAAATAACTCCCGCAATTCTGGAACGTGAGGTCTTTGAAAGACTCTGTCCTGTGGTTGTGGAAATTAAATCGAATTCGAAGAGAGGCATACATGGCCAATACAACTTCGGCGAAAAAGGCGACCCGCAAGATCGCTCGCCGCACTGCAGTCAACAAGGCTCGTCGTTCGCGCGTTCGTGGCTTCATCCGTAAGGTTGAAGAAGCGATTGCAACTGGCGATCTCGCTGTTGCAACCGAAGCTCTGAAGGCCGCTCAGCCGGAAATCCAGCGCGCAGCCACAAAGGGTGTTCTTCACGGCAACACCGCATCCCGCAAGGTGTCCCGTTTGGCACAGCGCGTTAAGGCTCTCGCAGCCTAATATAATCCTTTTGGAATATAATTTTAAAAGCCTGGTCTTCGGACCGGGCTTTTTGTGCTTGTAACCGTTTATTAACGTCTCGGCATTTAACATGACAATCCCAAGTCAAGCTGATGACACAAAAAATCCTTTTAAATCAAATGCTTGCGAGAGGTCTTTATCAGGCAGCCTATCTTTCTCTGCGAAAGGTGGCAGAGGTTTCGAGTCAAGTTTTTTTTTAATTTTTTTATTTGGATAGCCTCGCGAAAGCCTAGAAATTTGAATCTCATTGATTCATAAGCGATTCTCCAAAATAGGCCCGGCGTGATGCAAAATGGTTAGTCAGAGTCAATGGCTGATCTTCGGCTTTGCAGAAAAATGACCATTGATCTCAACCTACGATCCTGCCTAAATGCACCTCGTCAGGGGGCACGGATTACAATCCATCAACTGTTTCGAGTATTGAATTCGAAGGTTCGATAGTTCCTTGCGGCGGGATGTTTTTCATCCCGTTTTTTCAGATATCGACACGATGCAAACTGCAACTGTGATGGTTGTAGAGCGGAATTTCTTTGTCTTGAAAAAAGTGATCTGAAGTTGAAACGAAAGGAGCACCGACAAGTGCATCGCAGGCCTCTCCATGATGAAGAGGGAAATGGGACAACCGGCTCGCGAGCAATAAACGAACTTTGAGCGATTCTTAACGAGGGGGTAGCTCAAGGCAATAACGAGAAGGTTTTCCCTGGCGGGGTATTTTCGTCAGGCTATGATTGGCAATTTGAAAGGCGGCAATATGCAAATGAATTTGGTGATGGGTGCGGCGGTAAACGGGGACCGCGCATCGCAGGCATGTGATGACGTTTGCTCTGAACCGGTAGGGGACAAATCGAAGATGACTCAAGATGCACTGTTTGAACGCTTCAGTGCACGCTTGAAGGCGCAGGTTGGTCCTGAAGTTTACGCAAGCTGGTTTGCGCGGCTTAAACTTCATTCGGTTTCCAAGAGTGTCGTTCGTTTCACAGTTCCAACGACGTTTTTGAAGTCCTGGATCAACAACCGTTATATTGATCTGATCACCAGCCTTGTGCAGAGTGAGGATCCTGAGGTTCTGAAGGTCGAGATTCTCGTCCGTTCGGCAACCCGTACAAATGTTCGCGTTCCGCAGACTGCTGAACGCGCCGAACCGGCAACAGAGACCATGGCACCGGTCGCTGCCCGCAGCAAAACTGCAGCAGCCCAGCCGATTGGTATGTCTGTACCAGCAGCCGCAAGCCAGGCTCAGCCTGCACGCCAGACATCGGGTGGACCGCTGTTCGGTTCGCCGCTCGACAGCCGTTTTACCTTTGATACCTTCGTTGAAGGTTCTTCCAACCGTGTTGCGCTGGCGGCGGCCAAGACGATTGCTGAAGCTGGAGCAGGTGCTGTGCGCTTCAACCCGCTGTTTATCCATGCAGGTGTTGGTTTGGGCAAAACCCACCTTCTTCAGGCCATTGCCAATGCTGCAATCGACAGCCCGCGCAATTCGCGCGTGGTCTACCTGACAGCTGAATATTTCATGTGGCGTTTCGCGACCGCGATCCGCGACAACGATGCCCTGACCCTCAAGGATACACTGCGTAACATCGACCTTCTGGTCATCGATGACATGCAGTTCCTGCAGGGCAAGATGATCCAACACGAGTTCTGCCATCTGCTGAATATGTTGCTTGATAGTGCAAAGCAGGTTGTTGTGGCCGCTGACCGTGCTCCATGGGAACTGGAATCGCTCGATCCGCGTGTTCGTTCACGTCTTCAGGGCGGTATGGCCGTCGAAATCGAAGGCCCCGACTACGACATGCGTTATGAAATGCTGAACCGTCGTCTCGGCACTGCCAGACAGGATGATCCGGCTCTGGAAATTCCCGAGGAAATTCTCACCCATGTTGCGCGCAGCGTAACGGCAAGTGGTCGTGAACTGGAAGGTGCTTTCAACCAGCTCATTTTCCGTCGTTCATTCGAGCCATTATTGTCGGTTGAACGCGTCGACGAGCTTCTGTCGCATCTGGTAGGGGCCGGGGAAGCAAAGCGGGTTCGTATCGAAGACATCCAGCGTATTGTGGCCCGTCATTATAACGTGTCTCGACAGGAGCTTGTCTCGAACCGTCGCACACGCGTTATCGTCAAACCACGTCAGGTCGCCATGTACCTGTCAAAAATGCTGACCCCGCGTTCCTTTCCGGAAATCGGACGTCGTTTTGGTGGCCGCGATCACACCACTGTTCTGCATGCCGTGCGCAAGATCGAGGAACTGATTGGCGCAGATACCAAGCTCGGCCATGAGGTTGAACTTCTAAAGCGTTTGATCAACGAGAATAACGCCTGATTTTTCCAGTCCATATTTTCAAGAGAAGCGGTCTTCGGGCCGCTTTTCTTTTTTCTGATGAAGGGATGTGTTAAGGCCCTTCATTTTGTGAGTGCTGCTCACAGTTCGGTGTACAGGACAACACCGTCCGTTCAGTTTGACGGAACACGCGCACCGTGTTGCCTTCGTCAATCGACACCAGAATGCGTTCATCGACAATGGCGTTGCCGTCGGCATCCAGAAGCACAAGATTGGTTGTCCCATAGCTGCGGCCAGTCAGCACAATTGTATGCGCGTCTGAAACCGTCGCGTCCGCCACCTTGGCGTTTCCGACAATCACTTTGCTGACGGGACGATCCAGCCGCAGAACCCGCGCATGGTTCATTGACACCCGCAGCATGTCGTCGTCAGACGTGGCAATGCCAGCCATTGGCAACAGGATTGCCATGGCAGCAATTGTGATTTTTGCCAGCGAACGGAGTGCCATTGCCATCAAATGCCTTTTTTACGCCGGAACAATATTTCCTATTCGAGAGATAATGCTCAGGTTTGGTTAATGAAGCGTTAAGGCGAAAGTCGGTTTAACCATTTTAATATGGGTCACATTAAACACTGCTGTCGGCATTCTGGACGCCTGCGTTTCATTTTGGCGCGCGGGTGAATCTCGAAATGAAGCATATCCGAGGTTGATTGCCAGTCCGAATACTTATGAAATTGTGTAATTTTCAGAATAGAGGCGGTTTTTCAACGTATTGAGTAAGTTATTTACCATCCCAAAATTAGAAATGCGTTCACACTTTGTTAAGGCGATTTCTTAAGGGGATGGCAATCGCTTCTGTGTAGGTTTTGTCCAACCGAACAACGGAAACAGTTGTCGGTGTGCTGAACAACAAACAACAGACCAGGAGAGTTTCCATGACCAAGATTTTCGCACGTTTCGTCAAGGACGAATCCGGCGCAACCGCTATCGAATACGGCCTGATTGCAGCGCTGATTTCCGTCGCGCTCATCACCGGTGCCACTGCCCTGGGCAACAAGCTGAACACTCAGTTCAACAATTTGTCCACATACCTGACAGTTGGCGCGAAGGCTCCATAATTCAATATATATGTTGAACGCTGCCCCGTTTATTCGGGGCAGTACTGTTTTATTCACATTGTTCAGATGAACTTTTGAACTCGCGTATCCAAAGACATAAAGGAGAGATAATCATGGTTATTGCTGCGATTTTTCTGATCCTGCCTTTATGCCTCACGCTAGCGGCATTCACTGATCTTTTCACTATGACCATACCCAATAGGGTTTCGTTGATCCTGTTCGGTGCATTCCTTGTGGTAGCACCCTTTACGGGCATGGAATGGTCGGCAATCGGCATGAGCCTGCTGGCTGGATTTGCCGTATTTGCAATCTGTTTCTGCCTATTTGCCATGAATGTTATGGGCGGCGGTGACGCAAAACTCCTGACGGCTGCTGCAGTGTGGTTTGGATTTGACCAATCACTTTTTCTGTTTCTGACAGCTGTCGGTTATGCAGGTGGTGTTTTGACACTGCTGATCCTGCTGATGCGTTCGCAGGCGGTGACATTGCTTGCAACTGGGTTACCAATTCCCAATTCGCTTCTGACAGCGAATAAGGTGCCATATGGCATCGCTATTGGTGCCGCCGGCCTGATTACCTACGCCGAAGCGCCTATCGTCAAAGCGGCGATTGCCAGCCTTTCCTGAGATTATCAGTCAGTAAATAGACCGTTTACAACAATATTTTTCGGAAATCTCTTGTTAACCACGAATGTAAGTGGTGCGTTAACCATAATTACACGAATTGCGGGCCATCCTAAAAGGCGAATTCAAAGCCTCAGGATTGGTCATGAAACCCGCACGCATCATCATTCTGTCCGTCGCAGTCGTTGCTGCCGGTCTCGCCGGGATGATTGCAATGAACCTTGCCAGCACTCCACAAGTCGTGGAGAAGGCGGAAGCAATCATACAGAAAGAGCCAACGGTCAACGTGCTTGTATCGTCGGTCAACCTGCCGGTTGGCAGCCGCTTGAATCCTGATTCCGTGCGTTGGGTGCCCTGGCCGCAAGGCAGCGTCGTTGAAGGATATGTGACGCAGGACAATCGCCCGGAAGCTCTGACCGAGTTGACCGGCGCTATCGTGCGTTTGCCAATGTTTGAAGGCGAACCCGTACGTCCCGAAAAAGTTGTCGATTCCAGCAGCCGCATCATGTCTGCCCTGTTGCCAGCCGGCAAACGCGCTGTTGCAACGGAAATATCGGTCGCCACCGGCGCGGGTGGTTTTGTCCTGCCCAACGACCGGGTGGATGTCATCATGGTTCGCAAGGGCGATGAAGGCTCTTTCCAGACGGAAAATGTTCTCAACAACGTGCGGGTTCTGGCAATCGACCAGCAAATCCGTGAGGGCGAAGATGGTGTGTCATCCGTTGTCGGTGCAACCGCGACGCTGGAACTGACACCGGATCAGGCCCGCATCATTACTGTTGCGCAGCAGATGGCTGATCGGCTGACCCTGTCGCTGCGTTCCGTATCAGACGCCCAAGAAAGTGACACTGTTTCCGCGGATTACCTGCTGAGCGGCGGCACTGGCCAACCTGAAATTCAGGTCATTAAATCCGGCTCGATCGTCAAGAACGGCCAACAGCAAGGTGCATCACAATGAGCGGGAGAGGTAACGTGAGAAACATCAAACGGACACTCCGTTCCTCCGTCACGGCAAGCCTGGCATTCTGCCTGGCTTTTTCCGGTATTCCGGGTGACTTTACACCTCGCGGCTTCCAGCAAGCTGAAGCGCAAGCCGCGTCTGAAAGCATCATTCGTATTACCGAAAGTGGCAAGGGCACACGTAAGCGTCTGAAACTTGGCCTGAACAAGGCGCTGGTTGTCGACCTGCCACAGGATGCGCATGATATTCTCGTTGCAGATCCAAGCATGGCAGACGCTGTCACACGCACATCCCGGCGCATCTACCTGTTTGGCAAATCTGTCGGCCAGACAAACATCTTCATTTTCGGTGCCCATGGTGAGGAAATCGTCAGCCTCGATCTCGAGGTCGAGCGTGACATCAATGGTCTTGAAGCGAATCTGCGTCGCTTCATTACCGATTCTGATATCAAGGTTGAGATCGTTTCGGACAACATTGTTCTAACCGGCACAGTGCGGACACCACAGGATTCAGCACGTGCGGTCCAACTCGCTGAAGCCTTCCTCAAAGGCGGAGAAGCTACCACCCGCAATGTAACATTGACAGGCGGCGATAATGGTGGCGACGCGGCAATTTTCGCCGAGCAGCGCCAGACATCACAGATCGTTAATATGCTGACGATTGAAGGTGAGGATCAGGTCACGCTGAAGGTTACGGTGGCCGAGGTCAGCAGGCAGGTCCTCAAGCAACTTGGTTTCAGTGGTTCTATTGGCAGCACGAGCAGTGGCAATGGCTTCTCATTTGCAAATCCGGCCAATCTGGGCGCTGCCGTCAATCCATCCTCCGGTTTGATCACCGGCTCGATCGGATCCGGCTCAATGCGTTTTTCCTCCTACATCAATGCCATGGAGCAGGCTGGTGTCATGCGGACATTGGCAGAACCGAGCCTGACCGCTATTTCGGGAGAACAGGCAAAGTTCTATGTCGGCGGTGAATTCCGCATGCAGGGTACTCAGGAAATTTCCACTGAGGAAAATGGAGTAACCGGCGCTGAACGTCCAGTTCTGACCCGCCAGACAAACACGGTTGATTACGGCATCGAACTGAACTTCCGCCCGGTTGTTCTGTCGCCTGGTCGTATCAGCCTCAAGATTGAGACCAACGTTTCCGAACCGACCTATGAAGGTAGCGTCGTCACCGGCAGCACTATGCGCAGCACGCCAGGCGCGACCTATATGTCCATTCGCAAACGTGAGGCGTCAACCACTGTAGAGCTACCGTCAGGTGGTTCGATTGTGATTGCCGGTCTGGTGCAGGATAACATTCGCCAGGCCATGTCCGGTCTGCCTGGTATCTCCAAGGTGCCGATTTTCGGCACGCTTTTCCGCAGCAAGGACTTCATCCGCAACGAAACGGAACTGGTCATCATTGCCACGCCGTATCTCGTTCGCCCGGTGGCGCGTAATCAGATTGCTCGCCCGGATGACAACTTTAACCCGGAAAACGATGCCGCCATGTATTTCATGAACCGCGTCAACAAGGTGTACGGCCGCAAGGAGAAGGCTCCTGCCGCACCGTACCAGGGCACTGTTGGGTTTATCTATAAATGACGATGGAGCTTCAGATGAAACCGTATGCCGCTGCTCCCGGCACGAGGGGGGCCACCATGCTGGCAACACAGACAACAGTTTACGCTTCGCCGCTTCGCAGGGTATCCTTTGCGCTTGCTGTGACTGCGATGGCCGGCTTGCTGCAGGCCTGTGGCACGCGGGATGGCATGAACACTGGCGCTATCCCGGACGATTACCGTACACGCCACCCAATCACGCTGAATGAAGCAGAACACACGATCGATATTCCGGTCTCGTCAGGCGACAGCCGTTTGACCACGCCGGCGGCCGATAATATCAGGGGGTTCGTTTCTAGCTACAAGGGAACGTCGACCGGTATCGTGCAGATACAATTGCCATCTGGCTCGCCCAATTCAGCAGCCGCGTCACGCATGGGCAAGCAGATCCGCACGATCTTGACGGGCTCGGGTGTCCCTGCCGGCAAGATCGTTGAAACAGTTTACGCTGCTGGCCCACAGGGTGATGCTGCGCCAATCCGTCTCAGCTATGTCGCGGTGACGGCCATGACAGGGCAGTGCGGCGAGTGGCCGGAAGATCTAACCAGTAACACGTCCAAAAATCGCAACTGGCATAATTTCGGTTGCGCGACGCAAAATAACCTCGCGGCCCAGATCGCCAATCCGATGGACCTTGTAGCCCCCCGTGGCATGACGCCAATTGATGCTGAACGCCGGTCTGTTGTCATTGATGGGTACCGCAACGGAGATAATACCGCCTCCGCTGACTAATGCGGGCCGGTACTCCATTTCCTGACAGGTGAAACATGAGCGCGATAGAATACGAGATCAAAGGCAGTGGTGAAGACGAAGTGAACTTCGAGGACCTGCACAAGCCTTCCGACATGGATAATCTGCGGCCCTTGCCGCGGATTTCCATCCATAGCTTTTGCGAAAGCGAAGTTATGCTGCGCGTCATGGAGCGTCTGGGCAGTGACCGGCGTATGGGTAAAGTCAGCCTGCGTATTACCAATGGTGATATTGCAGCCGCTGCAGGCATGTTTTCATCGTCACCGACACCCAACCTGATCATTCTCGAAACGAAATGTGATCCATCAAAGCTGATGGATGAGTTGTCCCCGCTGGCCGAAGTCTGTGATCCCTCCACGCGTGTCGTCATTGTTGGTCATTACAATGACATCTCACTCTACCGGGACCTTATCCGCAACGGCATTTCCGAATATCTCGTTGCTCCGGTCAAGATGTCGGATCTCCTCTCGTCTATTTCAGCCATCTTTGTCGATCCAGAGGCTGAACCTTTGGGACGCAATATCGCCTTCATCGGAGCGAAGGGTGGGGTTGGATCGTCGACCATTGCGCATAACTGCGCCTTTGGCATCTCAAACCTGTTTTCGACAGAAACCATTCTTGCTGATTTTGACCTTCCATTCGGGACTGCCAATATCGACTTCGATCAGGATCCTGCGCAAGGCATTGCCGAAGCCGTGTTTTCGCCGGAACGTTTGGATGAGATGTTTCTTGACCGCCTTTTGACGAAATGTTCCGAACATCTTTCGCTGCTGGCAGCGCCGTCAATGCTTGATCGTGCCTATGATTTTGATCGCGCTGCATTCCAGCCGGTGATGGAACTGCTGCAGCGAACCGCGCCTGTCGCGGTACTGGATATTCCACATGGCTGGTGTGAGTGGACACGCAGCGTTCTAGCAGAGGCAGACGAGGTGGTGATCACCGCCGTTCCTGACCTTGCCAACCTGCGCAACACCAAGAACATGCTGGATTCCCTGAAAAAAATGCGCCCGAACGACAAGCCGCCACATCTGGTCCTCAACCAGGTCGGCATGGCGAAACGCCCGGAGATTGCGCCCGCCGATTTCTTCGAGCCGCTGGAAATCTCTCCGATTGCCATCATTCCATTTGATGTCCAGTTGTTTGGCAATGCGGCCAATAGCGGTCGTATGATCAGCGAGATTGATGCGAAATCACCTGTTGCGGAGACATTTTCGCAGATTGCCCACCTCGTGACCGGGCGTGCGAGCGCCAAGAAGGCCAAGAAACCGGGGCTGGGTAAGATTATGGAATTGCTGAAGCGGAAATAAACCGCTGCTCGATGAAACTGGAAAACTGGCATGTTTGGAAAACGCGGAAACGAAGACGCTGGAAGGGGTATTGGCATCGGGCAGGTGAGTGCGCCTGCGCCAATTCTTGCGCCTGTCATGCCGAAACCCGAAAAAATCGAAACGCTCGAGCCGGTAATCTCCCGTCAGCAGGTTCCGACGCCACCACTCCAGGCGAATTCTCAACCGCCTCAGCGCAAAAAAATGGCGCGCACCGAAGAGTACTATAAGACCAAAGGGCAGGTGTTCTCCGCCCTTATCGACACGATCGATCTTTCGCAGCTTTCCAAGCTGGATAATGAAAGCGCCCGCGACGAAATTCGCGATATCGTCAACGATATCATCACCATCAAAAATTTCGCCATGTCGATTTCCGAGCAGGAAGAACTGCTTGAGGATATCTGCAACGACGTTCTCGGTTATGGTCCACTGGAGCCCCTTCTGGCACGTGATGATATCGCCGATATCATGGTCAACGGTTCCGGTCAGACATTTATCGAAGTGGATGGTAAAACCATTGAATCGGAAGTGCGCTTCCGCGATAACACGCAGCTTCTCTCCATTTGCCAGCGTATCGTGAGCCAGGTTGGCCGTCGCGTCGATGAAGCAAGCCCGATATGCGATGCCCGTCTGCCTGACGGTTCGCGTGTCAACGTTATTGCTCCGCCTCTGGCGATTGATGGACCCGCGCTCACCATCCGTAAGTTCAAGAAGGACAAGCTGACGCTTGACCAACTGGTGCGGTTTGGTGCGATCACCCCAGAAGGTGCCGCAGTTTTGCAGATCATCGGTCGGGTGCGCTGTAACGTGGTTATATCAGGTGGTACGGGTTCGGGTAAAACGACACTGCTCAACTGCCTGACCAGCTACATCGACAAACATGAGCGGGTGATCACTTGCGAGGATACCGCGGAACTGCAATTGCAGCAGCCGCATGTGGTGCGATTGGAAACCCGTCCGCCAAATATTGAAGGCGAAGGCGAGATCACCATGCGTGACCTGGTCAAGAACTGCCTTCGTATGCGCCCAGAACGTATCATCGTCGGCGAAGTGCGCGGACCAGAGGTTTTCGACCTGTTGCAGGCGATGAACACCGGTCATGACGGTTCCATGGGAACGATCCACTCCAACTCACCACGAGAGTGCCTCAGCCGCATGGAATCGATGATTGCGATGGGCGGGTTTACTTTGCCTGCGAAAACGGTGCGTGAAATCATCGCTGGCTCCGTTGATATTGTCATTCAGGCAACCCGCCTCCGGGATGGTTCGCGCCGTATCACCCACATCACCGAAGTGATCGGCATGGAAGGCGATGTGATCATCACCCAGGATCTCGTGCGGTACGAGATCGAAGGCGAAGATGCGCAAGGTAGGCTGATTGGTCGCCATGTCTCGACCGGCATCGGCAAGCCGCATTTCTGGGACCGTGCGCGCTACTATAACGAGGAACGCCGTTTGGCGGCGGCCCTTGATGAGATGGAAAAGAAATCGCAATAGGATTTGAGCGATAAATGGCTGGAAATGGGCTGACGATATTTATGCTTGTTGCGCTGGTCGGCATCTCTGCCGCCGCCCTTGCCTATGCGTTTCTTTTCCAGCGCATTGAGGTTGAAAACAAGACCGCAACCCGTGTTAACCGCGTCAAATCGGCTGAAACGGACCGCGTTAAAATAAAGGCTGCCCGTGATAGGGTTCAGGAACTGAGCAAACGGAGAAAATCCGTTCAGGACAACCTGAAGGACCTCGAAAAGCGACAGCAGGAAAAAACCAAAAAGAACCGTGATGTCACCCTGAAGGGCAAGATCACGCAGGCCGGCTTAACCATTACCATTGGCAAATTTTACATGCTGAGCGCTGTGCTCGGTTTGGTTATCTTTTTGCTCACTCTTATCTCGGGCTTGCCGTTTTTGATCGTTCTGGCCATTTCTTTCGTCGGCGGCCTAGGGTTGCCGCGCTGGATATTGGGTTTTCTTGTCGGACGCCGGCAACGCAAGTTTCTGGATGAATTTCCAAACTCGCTTGATGTGATGTGCCGATCCATCAAATCCGGTCTGCCGCTGAATGACGCTGTTCGTTTGATTGCTGCCGATGGACAGGAACCGGTGAAAACCGAGTTCCAGCGCATTCTTGATGCGCAGCAAGTTGGGCTGAGTATTCCCGAAGCGGCGACCCGCATGACGCTGACCATGCCACTTTCCGAAGTGAACTTTTTTGCCACGGTCATCACCATTCAGGCGCAGGCCGGTGGTAACCTTTCAGAGGCGCTGTCCAACCTTGCAAAGGTGCTGCGTGAGCGTAAAAAAATGAAGGCTAAGGTCAGTGCGTTGTCGATGGAAGCAAAAGCCTCCGCTGTCATCATTGGCGCTTTGCCGTTCATTGTGGCCTTTCTCGTCTACATGACCTCGCCCGACTACATCATGCACTTGTTTACCGATCCTCGAGGTCACATCATCCTCGGCGTGTCTGGTGTTTGGATGTCAATTGGCATCCTTGTGATGCGCAACATGATCAATTTCGATATTTGAGGGTGGCAGCGCATGTCTGAGGAACTCGCAAAAAGCCTGACCAATCCGACGATGATCATCGCGCTGCTTGTTGCGCTGGCCGTATTTGCAACTTTCTACACGCTTGTCATTCCCTATTTTGAAAAGGGTGATCTCAACAAGCGCATGAAGGCTGTGTCCACGGAACGCGATCAGATTCGCAGCCGTGAACGTGAGCGCATGCAAGCGGAGCTAAGCAACAAGGGCTCACTACGCACCTCCAACAACAAGTCAGCGCGCAAGATCGTGGAACGCTTCAACCTTCGCGAAGCCCTTGTTGATGAAAACACCATGAACAAGCTGCGGGCGGCAGGTTATCGCTCACAGAATGCGCTCAACACGTTCCTTGCTGCCCGTTTTATTCTGCCATTCGTATTTCTGGTCCTTGCTATCCTCTGGGTTTTTGGACTTGGGAACCTGGCAGAAAAAGCGATGCCGATACGTATTCTGGTGGTGATCGTTGTGGCGTATATCGGTTTCTATGCGCCAAACATCTACATCTCCAACCAAATGAAAAAGCGTCAGCATTCCATCAAACGTGCTTGGCCAGACGCACTCGATCTGATGTTGATCTGCGTTGAATCTGGTATTTCGATGGAAGCAGCCATGCGGCGTGTGGCGGAAGAAATGGCAGACCAGTCACCGGAACTTGCGGAAGAAATGGTGCTGACAACGGCTGAATTGTCGTTTCTTCAGGATCGACGCACGGCGCTTGAAAACCTTGGCATCCGTACACAGCTCGATATCGTCAAGAGCGTTACGCAAGCCCTAATTCAGGCAGAACGCTATGGTACGCCGCTGGCGCAGGCACTGCGTGTCTTGGCACAGGAAGGTCGAGACGAGCGTATGAACGAGGCAGAAAAAAAGGCTGCCGCCTTGCCGCCAAAGCTCACCGTGCCGATGATCTTGTTTTTTCTGCCAGTGCTTATCGCGGTTATTCTCGGGCCTGCAGGCATTCAGGTCGCCGATCGCTTCTAATTGGTTTTACCGATCAGGCACTGCAATTCAATTGCGTGAGAGTGGCGGTTGGTTCGCGTGTTCCATAGTGCGCTATAGTATTTTTTCATTGTTATTGTTTGATTTTTTGCGTCGTCATATACAGCTGTCGGCGCCTTCCAGCCATTTTCCAAGATCTTAAAAACAGAACAAAGTCGCTCAACCTCGGCCTTGACAGATTGCCAATGCGGCATAATGCTAAGATGTCAGACCAATTAATAGGTCGTCGGGGAAGAAAGAGTGAAGCTGAAACAGGAGAGGCCGCCAATCGCGCCACTGCCACCGATCGATCGTGTGGCACAGGTTACCAGTGCATTGTCGGACTATATTGATAGAGCCAGCCTCAAGACAGGTGACCGTTTACCTGCCGAACGCGAGCTGATGGCAGCTCTCGCGGTTGGCCGCTCGACCATCCGCGAAATGATCCGGCATTTTCAGGCGCTCGGCGTGATGGAAACCCGTAAAGGCAGCGGTACCTATCTGTTAAAGCCCGTCACCACCGCGACGATTCATATGCCGCTATCCCTTGAGACGGTAAATCTGCGCGACATCCTGCTGCAGACGCTCGAAGTGCGGCGCGGCATAGAGGTCGAAGCCAGCATGGTAGCAGCCCGCCGTCGTACCGCTGAAGATGTCGCCAACATCGAACAAAAACTTAATGAAATGGAGCGGGTGCATATCGAAAAAGGCACCTCCGGTCGCCAGGACCTCGAGTTTCATCTTGCCATCTATGATGCCACCCACAACCCGCTTTTCCGCCAGTTGCTGGAACAGATGCGGGAGGCTTTCGAGCAGTTTTGGGATCAGCCATTTGACCGCCCGGACTTTGCAAGGCGCTCATTCCCATTCCATCGCACGCTATTTAACGCCATCGCCGCCCAGGATACCGAGGCGGCACGGCGCGAAACACTCAAGATTCTCGACATCGTCGAGGAAGATATCAAGGAAATGTCCAAATGAATGATGTAGCCGGCACGTTCGATCTTGCATCACAGATCGTGGCCCATGACGAAACAAATGCTTTTGAAGCCGTTGTGCCGCCGATCGTGCAGACGTCGCTGTTCACCTTCTCCAGCTACGACGAGATGGTCTCGACCTATCGCGGCGAAAAATCCCGTCCGGTCTATACCCGTGGTCTGAACCCGACGGTCCGGGCATTTGAGGAAATGCTGGCCAAGCTGGAGGGTGCGGAAGACGCCATCGGGTTTGCCAGCGGCATGTCGGCCATTTCTTCGACTGTCCTGTCATTCGTAGAGCCGGGTGACCGCATTGTTGCCGTGCGCCACGTCTACCCGGACGCATTCCGTCTGTTTGGCACGTTGCTGAAGCGCATGAAGGTTGAGGTCACCTATGTGGATGGCCGCGACGAAGAGGCTGTTGCCAAGGCCCTCCCCGGTGCAAAGCTGTTCTACATGGAAAGCCCGACAAGCTGGGTCATGGAAGCACATGATGTTGGCGCACTGGCAGCAATCGCCCGCAAACACGGCATCATCAGCGTCATCGACAACAGTTGGGCCAGCCCGATCTTCCAGCAGCCATTAAAGTTGGGTGTCGATATCGTCTTGCATTCGGCCTCCAAATATCTGGGTGGTCACAGCGACGTGGTTGCCGGTGTTGTTGCCGGTTCGAAGGAGCTGATTGGCCGCATTCGTGGCGAAGCCTACCCGTATCTCGGCGGCAAGCTGTCGCCATTTGATGCCTGGTTGTTGATCCGCGGTATGCGCACGCTGCCAATTCGTATGAAGGCGCATGAGCAATCGGCTTTGGCGATTGCCCGCAAGCTTCAGGAACTCGATGTTGTGGAAACCGTCTGCCATCCGGCATTGGCCAATCGCCTGCCGACCGGTCTTAACGGCACGTCGGGCCTGTTTTCATTCATTTTCCGGGAAGGCGTGAATGTGCGCGCTTTTGCGGATCAGCTTAAATTTTTCAAGCTCGGCGTCAGCTGGGGCGGTCACGAAAGCCTGATCGTTCCCGGTGAGGTGGTGCTGGAACAAAAAGCGCAGCCAAATTCGGCTCAGACCTTCGGCATCAGCGCGCGTTCGGTGCGTCTGCATGTCGGTCTTGAGGGGACGGATGCGCTTTGGGGAGATCTGGAAGCGGCCATCGCTGCTGCTACCTGATGGAGTAACGACAACCAACGAAACCCAACAATAGGGGGAACTGGAATGATGAAGAAGCTGCTGACCGCTGCGGTTTTTGCCTCGATGATGGCAGGCACGGCACTTGCGGACACGACATTGAAGCTGGTGGAGGTTATTACCAGCCCAGAACGTACCGAAACCTTGAAGTCTATCGTTGCCAAGTTTGAGGCAGCGAACCCTGGCACCAAGGTTGAGATCATTTCGCTTCCTTGGGGGGAGGCCTTCCAGAAATTCGCGACCATGGTATCGGCCGGTGAAGTCCCTGACGTCATCGAAATGCCGGATACATGGCTGTCGCTTTATGCCAACAATGGCATGCTCGAAAGCCTTGAGCCATATCTCGCAAAGTGGGAGCATACAGACGGTCTGACATCGCGTGCGCTTGAACTTGGCCGCGACGTGAAAGACACGGCCTACATGTTGCCATACGGCTTCTATCTGCGCGCCATGTTCTACAACAAAAAGCTTCTGTCGGAAGCGGGCGTGACCGAGCCGCCAAAGACCATGGACGAGTTCACAGAGGCCTCGAAAAAGATTTCAGCTCTGCCCGGTAAATACGGTTATTGCCTTCGTGGTGGTCCCGGTGGCCTGAACGGCTGGATCATGTTCGGCGCCTCCATGGCCGGCTCCAACAAGTTCTTCAATGAAGACGGCACCTCGACGATGAACAGCGAAGGCTGGGTCAAGGGTCTGACTTGGCTGATCGATCTCTACAAGAACGGTTATGCACCGAAGGACAGCGTCAATTGGGGCTTCAACGAAATCGTTGCCGGCTTCTATACCGGCACTTGCGCCTTCCTTGACCAGGATCCTGATGCCCTCATCGCGATCGCTGAGCGCATGAAGTCGGAAGACTACGGTATCATGACCATGCCGAAGGGTCCTGATGGTAAGACCTTCCCGACAATCGGTTTTGCCGGTTGGTCGATGATGGCCTCGTCCAAGGACAAGGATCTTTCCTGGAAGCTGATTGAGACGCTCGAAGGCCCAGAAGGCAACATCGAGTGGAACAAGAAGACAGGCGCTCTTCCGGTTCACAAGTCGGCTGAAAAAGATCCGTTCTACGCAAGCGAGCAGTTCAAGGGCTGGTTTGCCGAGCTGGAAGACAAGAACGCCGTTCCGACAACCATGCCGACCTATCTCGAAGAATTTGCGTTCTTCAAGGATTCGCTGGTTATCAAGACCTCGCAGGAAGCTCTTTTGGGTGACATCACCCCGGAAGATCTGGCCAACCAGTGGGCCGACTACCTGACGAAGGCGCAGCAGAAGCACCTCGCCAAGAAGTAATACAAAGTGCGGTGCGGGACTTCATGTCCCGCACTGCAACTCGCTGGCCGGAATGTTCTGCGCCAGCCCAAGAAAATAGCGGCAGTGCAGCGCGCCTGCCAAAAGGCCAGAACAGGATTGCCTTCCATGAATAACACTGCCCTTCCGCACACGCGGCGCCAGGACAGACGACCGTTTCTGCAGCGGCTGGCGCATAAGAGTGAGCCCTGGCTCTACAGCGCGCCATCGCTCATCCTGATTGCCGCCGTCATGCTGGTGCCGCTGGCACTCGGCCTGTCCTATGCGTTTCGGGATGTGCAGCTTCTCAACCCGTTTTCCGGTGGCTTTATCGGTATTGAACACTTCAAAACGCTGTCGCAGGATCAGGCCTTTTACCGAGCGTTGAAAAATACGCTGTGGTGGACTGGCGCCTCGGTGTTTCTGCAGTTCTTGTTCGGCCTTATTCTGGCGTTGCTATTGGACAAACCCTTTTATGGCCGTGGTCTTGTACAGGCGCTGGTGTTTTTGCCTTGGGCGGTGCCGACATTTCTGGCTGGCCTCAACTGGGCATGGCTATTCAATCCTTTGATTGGTCCGCTGCCGCACTGGCTATATGCTCTCGGCATTCTGGATGCGCCAAACAACATCCTTTCCGACCCTCAGCTGGCAATGTGGGGACCGATCGTCGCCAATATCTGGTGGGGCATTCCGTTTTTTGCCATCACGCTTCTAGCTGCCTTGCAGGCTATCCCGCGTGATATTTATGAAGCCGCCGAAATTGATGGCGCAGGTCCTGTACAGCGCTTCATGTCGATTACCCTGCCGTTTCTGGCACCGACCATTGCCATCACCGTGCTGCTGAGAACCGTGTGGATTTCTAACTTCGCAGATCTCATCATTGTCATGACCAACGGTGGCCCGGCAGACCGCACGCAGATCGTCGCCAGCTATATCTTCACGCAAGCCTTCAAGCGGCTGGATTTTGGTTACGCCTCGGCGATTGCGCTGGTGTTGTTGGTGCTGCTCCTGGCCTATTCGATGCTGATTATCCTGTTGCGCCAATCACTGCTGAAGAAGGATTGATCCCATGAGAGCCAGTAAAGTTATCTCCATCGGCGCTCATCGTATTGCGATCCTGCTTTATGTCATCGTTGCGCTGTTCCCGTTGTTCTGGTTGTTGAAGGTGTCGGTCACGCCAAATGACCTGCTCTACAGCGAGGGCGTGCGCATGTGGCCATCGCGCATGACATTCGACCATTTCAGCTTCGTTATCGCCCACAGCGCCTTTCCGGTGTTCTTCAAGAACAGCCTGATCGTTGCCGGGTCGACAGCCGTCGTGGTGACGATCCTTGCATCGCTGTCCGGTTACGCTTTGTCACGTTTCGACTTCAAGGCGAAATACTGGATTGTCGGCCTGATGTTGCTGACGCAGATGTTTCCGCTGGTCATGCTGGTTGCGCCGATCTTCAAGATGTTGTCGCCACTTGGTCTGACCAACAGTCTGACCGGACTTGTCGTGGTCTACACCGCGTTCAACGTGCCGTTTGCAACCTTCCTGATGCAGTCCTTCTTCGACGGAATTCCGAAGGATCTGGAAGAGGCGGCAATGATTGATGGCGCCAGCCGTTTTGTTGCTTTCCGGCAGATCATTCTGCCCCTGACGCTTCCCGGCGTGGCGGCAACCCTCGGCTTCGTGTTTACCGCAGCGTGGAGTGAACTTCTGTTCGCCCTGATGCTGATCTCTGGCAATGACGCGGCGACATTCCCGGTCGGCCTTCTTACCTTCGTTTCAAAATTCTCGGTGGACTTCGGACAGATGATGGCAGCGGGCGTTCTTGCGCTTATTCCTGCCTGCGTCTTCTTCCTGCTGATCCAGCGTTACCTTGTTCAAGGCCTCACCGCCGGTGCGGTGAAAGGCTAGGAGCTCTATTATGGCATCTATTGATATTCAAAATGTTCGCAAAACCTATGGCAACTATCCGGTGCTGCATGGGGTCGATCTGGAAATTCAGGACGGGGAATTTATCGTTCTCGTCGGTCCGTCCGGCTGCGGCAAGTCCACTCTGCTGCGCATGATTGCCGGCCTGGAAGACATTTCGTCTGGCGATATCCACATTGAGGGAAACCGGGTCAACGATGTTGCACCGAAGAACCGCGACATCGCCATGGTGTTCCAGTCCTATGCGCTTTATCCACATATGTCGGTTGCCGACAATATGAGCTACAGTCTGCGCCTGCGCAAAACAGCCAAGGAAAAGATTGCCTCTGCCGTAAGCGGTGCGGCGTCCAAGCTTGGTCTTGAACCTTTCCTGGAACGACGTCCAAAAGCCCTTTCCGGTGGCCAGCGCCAGCGCGTTGCCATGGGCCGTGCCATTGTGCGGCAGCCCAAGGCGTTTTTGTTTGACGAACCACTTTCCAACCTTGATGCCCGTCTGCGTGAGCAGATGCGCGCTGAAATCAAGAAAATGCACGCCGACCTGAAAGCCACATCGATCTACGTGACCCACGATCAGATCGAAGCGATGACACTGGCCGATCGTATCGTTGCCATGAATGGTGGCGTGGTGCAGCAGGTTGGTACGCCGCTTGAACTTTACGACACTCCGGCAAACCTCTTCGTTGCCGGCTTTATCGGTTCTCCGGGCATGAACTTCCTGACCGGAACCTATGTCGCCAAGGATGGCACCCATGGTGTGCGCCTTGCCGATGACATGGTGATGAAACTGGCAAAGCCGGTGAAGCTGGAAGAGGGGACATCCGTGACACTCGGCATTCGGCCGGAACACGTCACAATGGTCGAAACCGGTGGCATTGAAGCCAATGTGGATCTGATCGAGCCAACTGGTTTTGGCATCATCATCCATCTGTCGCTGCACGGCCTGCCGTTCAAAATCTTTACGCTGGATCGTGCTGCCCTGTCAGCTGGTCCAAAAATCCGGGTCGATTTCCCGGGCCAGCATCTGCATGTATTCGACAAGGATGGTGTTCGCGCCATCAGCCTCGACGCTTGAAACAAAAAGGGCTTCCCGTGCATTGATCGGGAAGCCCTTGATCTCAGCGACTGCTGGATTTCTTATCAGCCGGGAACACGCTCCATTGCCGCATGCCAGTGGCGTTTGTAATCACCAACTTCCAGCCTTCCTGCAACAATTTCGCGACTGTCTTGTGTGGTTGGTGATGGTCCCGTTAGCAGGGCTGCGCCAGCGCTGGTGCCCGTGGAGCCCCCAATAGCAATCACATCCGTATTGGCAAAACTGGAGAGCGCCTTGAGGTAAAGGGTGTTTTTCGCAAATGGTCCTTCAACAAGGATCGGCCCCTTGCGACCAATCAGGCTCAGGCTGACGTCTGTCATTAGCGCGAGATAAAGCGCTGCCGCTGCATGCCGCTCAGCACTGTTGGCGTCCTTGTCGGCAACCCACCGTGCATCCTCATTCGGAAACGGACCAGACCCTTTGACCACGCTTGGCAACAACATCATGCCACGTGTCAGGACTGCGGGTAACGCGGCTTCAATCTCTACGGCCGATACAGTGCCGAACTGCTGGCTCAGCATTTCATATTCACGGCCGCCCATGAAACGTGATGACGGAACGGGGCGGGCATAGGCATCGACATTGGTCAACGTATCACGTGTTGGGTCGAGCCGATCGAGCGTACCGCCAATTGCAAAATTCACGACCCATGTGCCGGTGGAAACAACAGAGAAATTGCCCTGCCGTTTTAAAAGATGCGGTAGCAATGAAGCGTTGGAATCGTGAATGCCGCAATAAACCGGTATGTCTGACGACAGGCCAATCTCAGAAGCAATCTTTGGTTTGACCGGTCCCAGAACATCAAAAGCGGAACGGACCGGCGCCATCAGCGAGCGAATGTCCAGCGTATCGACGAGGGATGAAAAGGTGTTGGCACCCGGGTTCCACAAGTCCGTATGGCAACCAAGCGACGTCACTTCAGTGGCCAAAACGCCGGTCAGACGTGCCGCCCAATATTGTGCGTAGGTGACAATGCTGCGAACCGGTGCAAACGCCTCGGGAAAAGCGGTTTTCTGATAGTGGATCTGCGCACCGAGATTAAGCCCGATGGACTGCGGTGGAGAACCGGTCTCCGCGAAGGCTGGGCGCAGGCGGGCATAATCCTGCCGGATCTCCGCCGGATATTCATGTTCATAATCCAGAACAGGCATCGTCAGATCGCCGTTCCCGTCCAGCAAAGCTGCCGAAGCACCATGGGTGGTAATCGATATGGCATCGAAGCCAGGTTTAATGGCGAATGTCTTGAGGCTTGCGAGGATGAATTGCCAGAGCGCATCAATGTCGTAATGCGGATAAAGCCCGCTTTTGATGACGGTATTGGGCCGGCGTTCAACCGCAATTTCGGCACCACTCGCCGTATCAAGGACAACCACTTTGGCGTTGGTCTTGCCGATATCGATAACGACGACGTGGCGGAATGGAGTAGCATTGGTCATTTCAGATGAAACACCGTCACAAGATCGGTCGCGATGGGTGAATTATCAGGATTGCTTTCCATGATATCGGCCATATGGGCCCACCACTTCTTCATCACAGGATGATCGGGCAGCGCCGCCATGCCGTGATTTTTCGAGCGGGTCAGCACACCAAACAAGATATTGGTCTCATGATCGAGATGGATGGAATAGTCGCTTACCCCCGCCTCCCGAAGAAGCGTCACCAGTTCGGGCCAAATCTCATCATGGCGTTTTTTGTATTCCGCTTCCATTCCGGGAAACAGCTTCATCTTGAAAGCGTGTTTTTCAAGCTCTGACATTGGTTACCTCATGGTCCGAATGCGGCGAACGATGATCGGAAGGGCAATGGTGCTGATCAAAAGCAAACCGACGAAGATCGACATGACAATGCCAGGCACGTTCAAAAGCCCAAGCCCGAATGTCACAAGGCCCATCACGAAGGCCGCAATAACGACGCCGCCGATCGTGCCGGAGCCGCCGAGAATGGAAACACCGCCAAGCACCACCATTGTGACCACTTCCAGCTCCCAACCTTGTGCAATCGAAGGACGGGTGGACCCGAGACGGGATGTCAGACATACGGCAGCAATGCCACTCATCAATCCGGTCAACAGAAACAGGATGAATTTCACGCGCTCGACCGGGATGCCGGAAAAGCGTGCGGCAAAGGGGTTGGTGCCGATGACGAAGACCTGGCGACCGAAATTCGTGGCATGCAGAAGGATGGCGAAAATGACAGCCATCACGATGAACAAAACGAATTCGAAGGAAATCACCCAGAACACGTAACCCTGTCCGAAATAGGCGAAATCTGCCGGGTATTTGCCATAAGCCTGGTCACCCAGCACCATGTAGGAAATACCACGAAACAGGCTCATGGTGCCGATGGTGACAACGATGGAAGGCAGTTTCAGTCCGGCCACCAGAAAGCCGTTGAATGCGCCACAGAGAAGGCCCGTGCCAATACCGATGGCGACCAGGCCCGGCGTGCCAACGCCCATTTGTACTGCATAACCCATGGCGGTGGAGGCAAGTGCAATGATGGCGGCAACCGAAAGATCGATCTCACCCGCAATGATCAATAACGCCATCGCAAAGGCAATCATCGCCTTTTCAGTGAAATTGAAGGTGGCGTCCGACAAGTTCCAGGCATCAAGGAAATAGGGCGATGCAAAGGAGTTGGCGACGAAGATCAGGATGGCCACACCCAGCAGCAGTACTTCCCAACTGGCCATGATGCGCTTGAAAGGTGTGCCGAGCTTGTCCGGAATGACGCGTGCAGGCGTGTTTTCTGTTTGCGAGACACTCATGCCGCAGCCTCCTTAGCTGTGTCTTTTGCGGCCTGATCCCGCAGGATGATGCGGCCCTTCTTGGCTTCGGCGCGGGCATTGAAAACGACCGCAAGGACGATAACGATGCCGGAAATCGCCATTTGGGCGAAAGGAGAAATGCCAATCACCGGCAGGGCATTTTTGATGACACCAAGAAACAAGGCACCAAGAACGGCGCCGGCGACCGATCCAATACCCCCGGCAATAGAGATGCCGCCAATCACGTTCGCAGCGACGCTGTCGAGTTCAAAACCGGCGGCAATATCGACATAAGCGACGGCATAACGCGAGACCCATAGATAACCAGCCAGACCGGCCAGCGCGCCGGATAACACGAAGGCAAGGAACCGCGTCCGACCGACATCGATACCGGCGTAGATTGCGGCGTTGGGGTTGCCGCCCGATGCATAGGCAGAGCGGCCAAACGAGGTGCGTGTCAGAACCAGCCATGCTCCGGCGATAATAAACACCGCAATCCAGGACAGGACCGGAACACCAAGGATCGGCAGGCGCGGAATATTGAGGAAACTCGGCGACATCTGGTGTGCATTGACCCAGCCACCACCCGACAGCACAAAGGCCATGCCGCGATAGATGGTGAGTGTACCCAGTGTCACAACGATCGGTGGAATGCGCAGCGCCCAGACGAGAAAGCCGTTGATACCGCCAAGACACGCGCCAATACCAACAGCCATGGCAATGAGCAGCGGCAATGGCACACCGGGAAAAGCTGCATTGGTCATCGCCACGGCCATGCCGGTAAATGCAAGATTTGCGGCGACGGACAGATCGATTGATTTCGTCAGGATCACGCCCATCTGGCCAAGCGCCAGAATGATGAGAATGGACGTGTCGTTGAAGATATTGACGAGATTGGCCGGTTTTTCAAAACCGGAAGCGCGCATCGAAAAGCCAATGATCATCAGGATGATGATGCCGGCCAGCAAAATTTCGCGGTTTTTTAAAAGTCGCTGCATCGTCAATTTCCTACATATTGCCAGTTGCGGCGCGCACCAGCGCTTCCGGCGAAAATTCGGCACGCTCAAACATGCCGGCCATCAGGCCTTCACGCATCACCAGCGCGCGATCGGACATCCCAAGAATTTCCGGCAGTTCCGATGAGATCATGATGATGGACAGGCCTTCTGCGGCCAGTTCGCTGATGAAACCGTGCACGGCGGCTTTGGAGCCGATATCGATACCCTTGGTCGGTTCATCAAGAATGATCACTTTGGGCTGTGTTGCCAGCCATTTGCCAATAACAACCTTCTGCTGGTTGCCGCCGGACAGCGTGCCAACCGGAACTGAAAGCGCCGCGGCACGCAGATCAAGTCGCGTGGCATATTTGCGCGCCAGCGCGAACTCGTTGGCCGCTGCCAGAAAACCCTTGCGGGACGTGCGCGCCAAAGAAGGTAGCGACATGTTCTGATAAATAGGCATGTCGAGCGCCAGACCGTGGCGCCCACGTTCCTCTGGAACATAAACGATGCCAGCACCAATCGCGTCGCCGGGAGAATGTATCTGGATATCCTGGCCGTTGAGCGACAAGGTGCCGGACGCCGGTCTGGTGATACCAAACAGCGATTGGCAGAGTTCAGAACGTCCTGCACCGATCAAGCCGTAAAGGCCGAGAATTTCACCCTTGCGCAGATCGAAGGAGATGTCTCGGAACTCGGTATCGTGGCAATAGTTTTTGACCGACAGCACAGTGGCACCAATATTGACGGCCTGTTTGGGGAACGCATCCTTGACGTCACGACCTACCATCAGGCGAACGATGTTTTCCTGTGGTGTGTCGGCAAGCTGGCCAGCGCCTACCATTTTACCGTCGCGGAACACGGCGTAATTTTCGGCAATTTCATACACTTCATCAAACTTGTGGCTGATGAACAGGATCGCCTTGCCTTGCCTTTTCAGGTTTTCAACGATGCGAAACAGATCGTCAATTTCCTTGCGGGATAGTGCGGCGGTCGGCTCATCCATAATGACGATGCGTGCTTCGACCGACAGCGCACGGGCAATCGCCACCAGGTGGCGCTGGGCAATGGACAGGTCTTTCAACCGGATCGAAGGGTCGATGGTGCTCTCAAGCTTTTCGAGCAAAACCCGCGCACGGTTGTTGATGGTTTTCCAGTCTATCAGACCGAAGCGGCCTTTCGGCGCGTGCCCAAGAAAGATGTTTTCGCCAACGGAAAGTTCGTCAAACAGCACGGTTTCCTGATGGATGGCTGTGACGCCCATATCGATGGCATCCTGCGCACTTTGAAACTGCACGGGTTGACCGTCGAGCAGGATTTCCCCTTCATTGGGCCGGTAAATGCCGGTCAGAATTTTCACCAGCGTCGATTTTCCAGCGCCGTTCTCACCGATCAAGGCGGTGACCTTGCCGGGATAAAGTGCGATATTGACGCCATCCAGCGCTTTTACGCCGGGAAATATCTGGCTGATGCCGCGCATCTCCAGAATGGGCGATTGGCTGGCGGAAGCCAACATGTCTGGTGCAGTGGGTTCAGCCATTTTTTCAATTGCCATGGTCATTGTCACGAATCCGGGTGCTCATGATTGAGCCGAAAGCGCACCTCACACCCGACGTCACTCTTCAGGCTGGATCCGGGGATCCAACCACGTGGACGAAGTCGATCCATCTCAGATGGCGATGACGTTGAGTATGCAGTTGCGGTCTAAGGTCCCGACGGCTTTCGCCGTCGGGATAGGCTGTCGCAGATTAGAAAATCTTCGAGAACTCATCGATGTTTGACGAGTTGTAGATGAACGGTTCCGACATTGCGGCTTCGCTATTTTCGCCAACCTTGATCTTGCCCATGCGGCCGGCTTCGATTTCCGAGCCCGGCTTGCCGTCTGCGTCACCCTTGACGAGGTGATAGGCAATCTGTGTTGCGGAGTAGCCAAGATCGATCGGGTTCCAGATCGCAAATTCCTTGGTGGCGCCAGACTTGATCGCGCCGGCCATTTCGGACGGAAGGCCAAGGCCGGTTACGTAAACCTGGCCGATCTTGCCGGCATCCTTGACGGCCTGTGAGGCTGCGAGAACGCCAACGGTGGTTGGTGCCACGATAACCTTCACATTTGGCTGCGAGGTCAACAGGCCCTGTGCTTCACGGTAGCTCTTGTCGGCAAGGTCGTCGCCATAAACCGTTGTGACGAGGTTGAGGCCCGGGAAGTCGCCCAGCTGCTTCTTCATTTCCTCGATCCAGATATTCTGGTTCGTGGATGTGGTGGTAGCGGACAGAATGGCGAAGTCGCCCTTGCCACCTTCAAGGTGGGCTGCTGCCAGCTGCAGGCACATCTTGCCAATCAGCGCGTTGGAAGACGGGTTCAGCTGAAGAATACGGCCTTCCGGTGCCACACCGCTGTCCCAGGAGATAACCTTGATACCACGCTGTGCAGCTTTCTTCAGGGCTGGAACGACAGCGTCCGGGTCGTTTGCAGAGATTGCGATGGCGTCAACGCCCTGTGCGATCAGTGAATTGATCACTTCGATCTGGCCTTCTGCCGTGGTCGAGGTTGGGCCGGTATAGATGATTTCAACGCCGCCAAGTTCCTTGGCCGCTTCCTGTGCACCCTTGTTGGCAGCTTCAAAGAAGCCGTTGCCGAGCGATTTAACGACCAGCGCGATCTTCATGTCGGCAGCCTGTGCCGTCGTGCTCAAACCGGCTCCGATGCCGGCGACGCCCATGGCGACACCCAGCATCAAAGCGCGGGACAATGTTCTACGTGTAAGTTTCATGCCTTTTCCTCCCAGTTGAAAACTTGAACCCTCCCGTCAGCGCTCCTCAAGCAACCGACGTGGAACCTCTTTTATCGGGCGGCACATCGGCCACCGCGCTCGCCGATGCACCGGCGACAATCAATTTTATGCCCGCATCCTCCACCATGCGTGCCGCGTCGTCGGGCACGCCTTCGTCGGTAATGATGGTAGAGACATTTTCCAGCGAACAGAGAATGAGACTGGAGCGTTTGCGGAACTTGCTGGAATCGATCATCACGATCAATTCTTCCGCCTGCCGCATCAGCTTCTGTTCACTTTGAATAACCAGCGCGTCCGATTCCATGATGCCGAGTGCGCCCACACCCTGAGCACCTATGAAGATACGGCGTGCGTAAAAATTGCGGATTGCATCATTGTCAAACGGCGAAAGGATCAGGCTCTGGTCGCGGTAGATCGCGCCGCCGGGAACGCTGACATTGCACTTGGAATGTTTGACGAGATGTTCAGCGATCGCAAATGAATTGGTCATGACCTGCAGACGACGCGCCGACATGTAATGCACCATCTGGAACGTCGTTGTACCGCCATTGATGATGATTGCATCGCCATCGTCGCACAAATCGACCGCTTTGCGCGCAATTGCGCGCTTTTTATCGATGTTGACTGATTCGGAAACGCGGAATGGTCGCGCGGCCAGATTTCCCAACTGTGGCGGGTGCACCGCTTCGGCTCCACCGCGCACCCGGCGCAACTTACCCTGCACATGAAGGGACGCAATGTCCCTACGGATGGTTGCTTCGGAAGCATCCGTCAGTTCGGCAATATCCTGCACCGTCACCACAGGCTTCTCCTGTATGGCGCTCAAGATAATGCGATGGCGTTCGCTTTCGTGCATTGGGGTCCTCCTGATTGGCAATTATTCGCAAACTCTTTACGTTGTCAATCAAGATCGATCAAATTAATCAATGGTGCGTCGCACAATGAAAAATTATGATCGTTTTTGATTGACATTGCGGTTTTGATTGCGCGATATCTGCACCCAACGGGAGGCGGACCGTGTTTGGTTCGCGAACGAAACACTAGGGAGGAAGACATGACGGGCCAAACCCGCCTTCTCGAAAATCGCTGGGATGATGCTTACGCCGCAAAACTCGATGAGCCCGGCAAGCTTCTGTACCGCTCCAACCTGTTGGGCGGTGACAAGCGTATTACCAATTATGGCGGCGGCAATACGTCCGCCAAGGTGCTGGAAACTGATCCTCTAACCGGCGAAAAAGTTCGTGTCATGTGGGTGAAGGGATCTGGCGGTGACGTCGGTACTATCAAGCTCGATGGCTTTGCTACCCTTTACATGGACAAACTTGAAGCGTTGAAGGGTATCTACAAGGGTGTGGAAGACGAAGACCGCATGGTCGGCTTCCTTCCGCATTGCACGTTCAACCTCAATCCGCGTGCCGCCTCCATCGACACGCCTTTGCATGGTTTTGTGCCGTTCGATCATGTCGATCACATGCACCCGGATGCCATCATTGCCATTGCCGCAGCGAAGAACTCCAAAGAACTGACACAGCAGATTTTTGGTGCGGACATTGGCTGGCTTCCATGGCGCCGCCCGGGCTTCCAGCTTGGTCTCGACCTCGAAGCTTTCGTCAAGGCAAACCCGAATGCAAAGGGCGTTGTGCTGGAAAGCCACGGCCTGTTCACCTGGGATAACGATGCCAAGACGTGCTATGAGCTGACTCTGGCCATCATCAACAAGGCCATTGAATGGTTTGCTGCCCAGACAGAAGGCAAGACAATCTTTGGTGGGGCCGTTGCAAAAAGCCTGGCCGTTGAAGAACGTCGCGCCATTGCCGCCCGTCTTATGCCGGAAATCCGTGGCCGTATCGGCCGTGATGAGCGCAAGCTCGGTCATTTCGATGATCAGGATGCTGTTCTCGAATTCGTCAATTCGCAAAGCCTCAAGCCACTCGGCGCCTTGGGCACATCCTGCCCGGATCACTTCCTGCGCACCAAAATTCGCCCGCTCATTCTGGATCTCGATACGTCAAATCCTGACGTCGATGGTCTTCTGGCCGGTCTGGACAAGGCACTGGAAGACTACCGCGCCGATTACACGCGTTATTACGAGACCTGCAAACACGACAATTCACCCAAAATGCGTGACCCGAACCCGGTCATTTTCCTGATTCCGGGCGTCGGCATGTTCTCCTTTGCCAAGGACAAGGCAACGGCGCGTATCGCCGGTGAATTCTACGTCAACGCCATCAATGTGATGCGCGGCGCCTCGACGGTTTCCGAATATCAAGGACTACCGGAGCAGGAAGCGTTCGATATCGAATACTGGCTGCTCGAAGAAGCAAAACTTCAGCGCATGCCAAAACCAAAGAGCCTTGCAGGCAAGGTGGCTTTCGTCACCGGCGGTGCGGGTGGTATCGGCCGTGCCACCGCAGAGCGTCTGGCAGGTGAAGGTGCCTGCGTTGTGCTGGCGGATATTGATGAGACAGCTCTTGCCAGTGCAAAGGGTGATTTTGAAAAGCGCTTTGGCGCAGATACCGTGCGCAGTGTCAAACTTGACGTGACCAAGGAAGACGGCGTGATTGCGTCGTTTATCGAAGCCAGTGTTGAATTTGGTGGCGTCGATATTCTGGTGTCCAATGCCGGTATTGCCTCATCCGCACCGGTTGAAGAAACCACGCTTGCCATGTGGAGCAAGAATATCGACATCCTGGCGACCGGTTATTTCCTCGTGTCGCGGGAAGCGTTCAAACTGTTCCGTCGACAGAATATCGGTGGCAACATCGTATTCGTGGCCTCCAAAAACGGTCTTGCCTCGTCGCCAAACGCCTCTGCCTATTGCACGGCCAAGGCTGCTGAGATCCATCTGGCGCGTTGCCTTGCACTTGAGGGTGCAGATGCCGGCATTCGCGTTAACACCGTTAATCCGGATGCGGTTCTGCGTGGGTCAAAAATCTGGAACGGCGAATGGCGTGAACAGCGTGCGGCTTCCTCCAAGATCGAGGTCACGGATCTGGAAGAACATTACCGCAAGCGCTCGATGCTGAAGCTGAATGTGTTCCCGGAAGATATTGCGGAAGCGATTTACTTCCTGGCTTCGGATGCTTCAGCAAAATCTACCGGCAATATCATCAATGTCGATGCCGGAAATGCACAAAGCTTCACCCGCTAGTACGAAACGCTTTCACCCTCGGTCCCTTAAGGCCGGGGGTGATGTCGCTACTTTCGCAGGATAACCCAGATGGCATGGATAATGCCGGGCACATATCCACATAGCGTGAGAAGAATATTCAGCCAGAAATGCAAGCCAATGCCGACCTGCAAGAACACGCCGACCGGCGGCAGGATGATGGCGAGAAGAATGCGAATAACGTCCACGATTAAACCTTTGGTTTTTGAAATATCCGGACTGTTGAAACGCGATTGACGGCTATTGGTTCAATAGGCCGGGGAGGAAAAGATGACAGATACGAAAATTGCTGCTGATGTGATCGAGGCGGAAAATGCCAAACACGCTGCGGCATTGAAGGACGATTATGCAGCCCTTGGTGCCCAGCTGGCACGCCGTGGTGTTAATATCGAAAACGTCACGAAAAAGGTGTCGGAGTTTTTTGTCGCCGTCCCTTCCTGGGGTGTTGGCACCGGCGGCACCCGTTTTGCCCGTTTTCCGGGACAGGGTGAACCACGCGGCATTTTCGACAAGTTGGATGACTGCTCGGTGATCAATGAACTGACCCGTGCTACGCCGAATGTCTCGCTGCATATTCCGTGGGACAAGGAAGACCCAAAGCGCCTCAAAGCTCACGCTGATGCATTGGGTCTTGGTTTCGATGCCATGAATTCGAATACTTTCTCGGATGCGCCGGATCAGGCCCGCTCTTACAAATACGGCTCGCTCAGCCACACCGATGCGGCGACCCGCCAGCAGGCCGTCGATCACAACATCGAATGTATCGAAATCGGCAACGCGCTAGGCTCCAAGGCGCTGACAGTCTGGGTTGGTGATGGCTCGAACTTCCCCGGCCAGAGCAATTTCACCAAGAGTTTCGAGCGTTATCTCAGCGGTATGGCGGATATCTACAAGGCGCTGCCGGATGACTGGCGCATCTTCTCCGAGCACAAGATGTATGAGCCGGCCTTCTATTCCACCGTCGTGCAGGACTGGGGTACCAACTACCTCATCGCCAACACGCTCGGCGAAAAAGCCTATTGCCTTGTGGACCTTGGTCACCATGCGCCCAACACCAATATCGAGATGATTGTCGCCCGACTTATCCAGTTCGGTAAACTCGGCGGCTTCCATTTCAACGACAGCAAATACGGTGACGACGATCTTGATGCGGGCTCCATTGAGCCGTACCGTCTGTTCCTGGTGTTCAATGAATTGGTGGATGCAGACTATCGCGGCGTGAAGGGTTTCCACCCCGCTCACATGATCGACCAGTCGCACAACGTCACGGACCCCATTGAAAGCCTGATTTCCAGCGCCAACGAAATTCGTCGCGCCTATGCACAGGCATTGCTGGTCGACCGCAAGGCATTGGAAGGGTATCAGCAGGACAATGATGCGCTGATGGCATCTGATGCATTGAAGCGTGCTTATCGCACTGATGTCGAGCCGATCCTGGCGGAAGCCCGCCGCCGTGCCGGTGGTGCGATTGATCCGGTTTCGACCTATCGTGCCAGTGGTTACCGCGCAAAAATTGCCGCTGAACGGCCGGCCTCCAAGGCCGGAAGCGGTGGCATTATCTAAAAATAACAGACCATGAATTGACCCAAGGCAGTCTCTAACGGATTGCCTTGGGCCTATCAGCGCTCGTTACGTCGCCATTTCATCAGCGCGGATTACCCGGCATCCACGATGCTCCAAGCCAGTGAGCGTGGCTTTTTCGGCTTTGGCCGTGGCGATAATCCCATCGATATTCTTGAGTTCGGTGATCTCGAAGGCGGAGACTGCGCCAATTTTCTCGGATGAGGCGAGGATATAGGCGGCGCCAGATATCGAGATAATGAACCGTTTGACCTCCGCCTCCTCGCTGTCGCCCGTCGTGATGCCCTGATCCGGGTGCAGGCCGGTGGCGCCAATAAAACAGATGTCGGGGCGATAACGCGATAACCACGCCAGAGTGGCCGCGCCGACTGTAACTACGGAGTGCCGAAACAGACGGCCACCAACAATTTCGACGGTGATGTTGTCATGGTTCATCAGTTCCAGCGCAACATTCAGGCTGTGCGTGATGACTGTCGCCCGCAAATCCGGTGCAAGGTTCCGGGCAATGTGCAGGGCGGTGGTGCCGCCATCCAGAAACACCAGTTGGCCCGGTTCGATCATCCTTGCCGCATGTCTGCCAATTTCTGCCTTCTCATCATTGGCAATCGTCACACGATTTGCAAAAGGCGCGACCGCTGGAGAAAGCGGCACCGCGCCGCCATGCACGCGTTTTAACTGCCCATCTTTTGCCAGCTCGCGCAAATCTCTGCGGATGGTGTCCTCGGACACGCCCATCGCTTTGCTTGCATCCGTTGCAACCACGCTACCTGTCTGTGCCAGTAGACGCAGCAGATGGGCTTTTCGTTCTTGTACCAACATTCAATTCAATCCTTGACTCTGCACGAGTTTGCACGAAAATGCAGGAATTGCAAAGAGGTGACGTTATGAGTGATAGTATTTTTCGGCCGATATCAGAGCGCGTTCTGGCGAGTGATTGGGGGCGATTGACCAAATATGAATATCAACTTCGGCTGAGGGACGGCAGTTGGCAACGCCAGCAACGGGAAGCCTATGATCGAGGCAATGGCGCAACCTGCCTGTTGTACAATTCGGCAACGGGTTCTGTTTTGCTGACCCGCCAGTTTCGCCTGCCTGTTTTTCTAAATGGCGGTTTGGAGACGCTGATCGAAGCGCCTGCTGGCCTGCTTGAGGGAGCCGAACCGGCCGTGCGAATGCGGGAAGAATTGATCGAGGAGACCGGTTATGACGTGTCGGCGCTCACCCACCTGTTTGATGTCTATATGAGCCCCGGCTCTGTCACAGAATATCTGGCGTTTTTTATTGGCGAATATTCAGAAAAGCAGAAGGTCGGTGATGGTGGCGGATCCGCAGACGAGGGCGAAGACATCGATGTCATGCAAGTGAGCTTGTCGAACGCCATGACGATGATTTCCAGCGGTGAAATCCGCGATGCCAAGACAATCATTCTGTTGCAGCATCTGGCGATCCGTCTTCTGCAGGAAGAGCGTGCCGCCTGAGGAAGGGTTGGCTTCGCCGCTTAAATGCGGGAAACGTAGACAACAAAAAGGCCGCATTAGCGGCCTTTTCGGTGACTTGGATGTTTGATCAGGCTCGGCGACGTTCGCTGACAGGCTGGTAAGCCATCTTTGCGTGGAACTTGCAGTAAGGCGAAGAATCCTGGGAGTCACAACCACAGAAGTGGAAGTCTTCCGCCATTGGATCGCCAACTGGCCACTTGCAGGTGCGTTCGGTCAATTCCGTCAGGCTGAGGCGACGCGAAATTGGAACAACAACGTTGCTGGCTGGTGCAAACTCGAGAACTTCACCGCTTTCGACTTCAATCTCTTCCTTGATGAGATTGGCGCCTGAAGCGCGGGTTACCGTGCGGGTAACAACGCGCGAAGCGTAGTTCGGAGCGCGCGGAGCAGATGTCGTGCGCTTGGTTTGTGTGCGGGCGGAGGTTGCTGTGCCGCCAGCCTTTGCGCGGCCCGGCAGGCTAAGGCGGTGAACCTTGCCAATAACAGCGTTACGACTTACGCCGCCAAGCTGAGTGGCAATCTGGCTCGCACTCAGTCCTTCGGACCACAGTTTCTTGAGTTTTTCGACGCGTTCGTCTGTCCAGTTCATGCCGCTCTCCGCTGTTCGCGTGTTGTAGGCAGAATCCGTCACCCTTGCCGCGGCAAGCCGCGAACACGCCCTAACAGGTATTTTGTGGTGACTAGTTCCGCCGCTTGCAGTCTAGTAATTGCCTATTAACCTAGTGTGAGGCTGACTCCGTGACAAGAGTCGAGGGAATCATCGCGAATCGATTTTCCGGTTTTCCCCAACTTGCTGCGAAAATGCGGCAGTCCTGAAGCGTCGCCAAAAGAATTATCTGCGGTTGAACGGGATCTAAAAATACCGGAAAGTACCGGAAAACGCTGACTTTTGTTGACAGCGCAGGGTGAAGTGATGATAGTGCCGGTGCCGCCGCAAGGCGGCATTTTTGATTTTCAGGCGTTGGATAACCTGCCGCGCCGCTTGACAAACGATTTTAAGCGCAAGATGCGCGAAGGAGTGATACTGCCATGGCCGAAGCCGCGCCATTGTTCGATACTTTTTCCAGAGCCCCGCTTCGGTTCGAGCGAGGCGAGGGCGTATGGCTCATTACGGAGAGTGGCGAGCGATATCTCGATTTCGCGGCGGGCGTTGCAGTAAACTCGCTCGGCCATGCCCATCCTCATCTGGTGGAAGCCATCAAGGCGCAGGCTGAAAAGGTCTGGCACCTCTCCAACCTGTATGAAATTCCCGGCCAGGAAAAGCTTGCCAAGCGCCTGACCGATGCCACATTCGCCGACAAGGCATTTTTCACCAACTCCGGTGCTGAAGCGCTGGAATGCGCCATTAAAACGGCGCGCCGTTACCACTATTCCAAGGGTCATCCGGAAAAATTCCGTATCGTGACTTTTGAAGGCGCGTTCCACGGCCGCACGCTGGCCACTATCGCAGCCGGTGGACAGGCAAAATATCTCGAAGGTTTTGGCCCGAAGGTCGAAGGTTTCGATCAGGTGCCGTTTGGCGATCTTGAAGCCTTGAAGGCAGTGATCACATCGGAAACCGCAGCCCTGCTGATCGAGCCGGTGCAGGGTGAAGGCGGCATTCGTATCGTTCCACCAGAATTCATGCGCACGCTGCGTGATCTGTGTGATGAGCATGGCCTTCTGCTGATCCTTGATGAAGTCCAGACTGGCGTTGGTCGTACTGGCAAACTTTTCGGTTACGAATGGACCGGTGTCACGCCTGATATCATGGCGGTTGCCAAGGGTATCGGTGGTGGCTTCCCGCTCGGCGCCTGCCTGGCAACGGCAGAGGCTGCCTCCGGCATGACCGCTGGTACACATGGCACGACCTATGGCGGCAATCCGCTTGCCATGGCTGTCGGCAACGCCGTGTTGGATATTGTTCTGGCTGATGGTTTCCTGGATCATGTCCGCGACATCACGCTGATATTCCGCCAGGGGTTGGCATCCTTGCAGGACCGTTTCCCAGATGTCATCGAAGAAATTCGCGGCGAAGGGCTTCTTCTCGGCATCAAGCCGAAAATGCCGTCCTCGGAACTCTTGCATGCCATGCGCACGGAACATGTTCTGGGCGTGCCGGCTGGCGACAACGTCATCCGTCTTCTTCCGCCACTGGTCGTGACGGCAGATGAGGCAAGAGAAGGGCTGCGTCGTATCGAAAACGCAGCAATCGCACTTTCGGCATCACTAAAGGCAAAAAGCGCCTGAATGGGTAAGAAGCAGGCGGCCCGGGGCAGCTTGCGGAAATAGGGTAAAAAGAATGGCATCTCCAAAGCATTTTCTGGATCTTTCGGCTGTTTCAAGCGGCGATCTGCGCTCAATTCTCGATGACGCACGAGCACGCAAAGGTGCAACGAAAGCCGGTACGGCTGACAAGCCGCTGGACGGTAAAATGCTGGCGATGATTTTCGAAAAGCCGTCCACGCGCACCCGCGTGTCGTTTGATGTCGGCATGCGCCAGCTCGGCGGCGAAACCCTGTTCCTGTCCGGCACGGAAATGCAGCTCGGCCGCGCTGAAACCATTGGCGATACCGCCAAGGTTCTGTCGCGTTACGTTGACGCCATCATGATCCGTACCACAGATCATAACCGTCTGCTGGAGCTGGCCGAGCACGCAACCGTGCCTGTCATCAACGGCCTGACAGACGACACCCACCCTTGCCAGATTATGGCGGATATCCTGACGTTTGAAGAGCATCGTGGTCCGGTCAAAGGAAAAACTATCGCCTGGACTGGCGATGGCAACAACGTTCTGCATTCGCTGGTCGAAGGTTCGGCCCGTTTTGGTTACCGCATGAACATGGCGGTGCCGATGGGCTCTGAGCCGCATGACAAGTTCCTGAACTGGGCGCGCAACAATGGTGGCGACATCATGCTGTGCCATGACGCAGAGCGTGCTGTTGCAGATGCTGATTGTGTGGTGACCGATACCTGGGTGTCGATGAACCAGGAACACAAGGCACGCGGTCACAACATCTTCCAGCCTTACCAGGTCAATGGTGCGTTGATGCAAAAGGCCAACAAGGAAGCGCTGTTCATGCACTGCCTGCCGGCTCACCGTGGTGAAGAAGTGACCGACGAGGTTATCGACGGACCGCAGTCCGTTGTGTTTGACGAGGCGGAAAACCGCCTGCATGCCCAGAAGTCCATCATTGCATGGTGCATGGGTCTTGTCTGATCACAAGGCCTGAAAGGGTCTTGATCTTTTATTGCTGACTTCCCATCTGGGTGTCTTCGAAGCGCGCAAGCTTTGCCATCACGGCAGGACTTGCGCGTTTTACTGCATGGATTCTCAAACTCAGTATGGTTTTGCGGCAAAACATGCAGCTTTGAAAAGGTTCAACAGCGCTCTCAATGCGGCTTTGTTAAAAAGCACGGCACTGTCGTGACCTTTCCAGATGCAGCATTTTCACTCCGAAAATGCAAAAAACAACCAATTGAGCGTTTCACCGGCCGGTTTTGGCGGGAAACGTGTATGCCACGGGTGGTTTCACTTTGCGTGCCCCTGTGCAAAAAACACAATGACGTCACGCGTGTCCTGTAAGTGGAACGGGTGCTGCAAGGAGTATTTGGTATGGCAGATGTAACCGTAGAACTGGACGATCTGAAATTTGCGGGTGACGATAACGTGCTGCCGTTTCAGATTGAAGGACTGGATGTGCGCGGCCGTGCCGTGCAGGTTGGCCCTTTGCTGAACACCATTCTGCAGCGCCATGATTACCCGCCTGTTGTTGCGCGCCTGTTGGCCGAAGCAACGGTGCTGACCGCGCTGATTGGTACGTCGTTGAAATTTTCGGGCAAGTTGACCCTGCAGACCAAGGGCGACGGTCCGGTTGATCTGCTGGTTGCGGATTTCACCGCCCCTGAAAGCATGCGCGCCTATGCCCGCTTCGATCAGGAACGGCTGGATGCTGCCCTTGCCGAAGGAAAAACCAGCCCGGCGGAACTGCTGGGCACGGGTATTCTTGCCTTTACCATCGATCAGGGCATGGGCATGCAACCCTATCAGGGTATTGTGCCGATGGATGGATCGTCATTGGAAGAAATTGCTGGCACCTATTTCCGTCAGTCGGAACAATTGCCAACCCGCATCCGTCTGGGCGTTGCCGAGTTCTTCGATCGTGATGAAGACGGCAAGCCGCGGCACGGCTGGCGCGCTGGCGGCGTGCTGGCGCAGTTTCTGCCACAGGCGCCGGAACGTCTGCGCCAAAAGGATCTGCACGGTGGAGATGGCGATGAAGGCGATTTCGAAACCGATCATGATGACGCATGGACGGAAGCGGCAACACTTCTGGAAACTGTCGATACCGACGAATTGACCGATCCGCAGGTGCCTGTTGAGCGCTTGCTGTTCCGACTGTTCCATGAACGTGGTGTACGGATCTACGATCCACAGCCGGTATTTGACCGTTGCAATTGCTCGCGCGACAAGATCAAGGGCGTATTGTCCGGCTTTACCGCAGAGGAAATCCGCGACAGTGAAGAAAACGGCATGGTTTCGGTAACTTGCGAGTTCTGCTCGACGACCTACCGCTATGAAACCAGCGAGTTCGACGTTCTGGCAGCTGCCAAGAACTGACATGGCGGATGGTCGATAAGCACCACACTATCAAAGGCGGGCGTGACGAAAGTTGCGCCCGTTTTTATTTAGTTAAGGACGCGGGTCAGGCCGGGCGTATCCAGCGAAAAGGCTGGAATGGCGACATCGAAAACTTCGCCGTCATCGGTTTCCATCTGGTAGTGGCCAAACATCATGCCTGAAGGCGTATCGAGCGGGCAACCGGAGGAATACTCATAGGTTTCACCGGGTTGCAGGTGTGGAACTTCGCCAACCACCCCGGGACCGGAAACTTCGTCGACCTGACCGTTCTGGTCGGTAATGTGCCAATAACGGTGGGTCAGGCGCACGGCTGCATGGGAATTATTGGCAATGACAATCTTGTAGCCCCAGACGTAGCGGCTATCGTCCGGATCCGACTGTTCTTCAAGATAATAAGGGTCGACAGCAACTTCGATCCCGTTTGTCGTTGCACGATACATACGCGCTACCTTTAATGATCTGCTTTATTCTACACTATAACATCCGGTGTTCGTCAAGAATTGACATAAAACAGGCGTTACCGAACGCTGACAATGTCGGATAGTAGATTAAATGCTGAAATAGAAGGTAAATTTAGGGCGAAGTAAAAAGCCGTGCTTGACGGAGAGCACGGCTTCGTTTGGTATCAGGCCGAGACCTTGGACAGTGCCTGGGCGAAGTCATCAACCAGATCGTCAGTATCTTCAATACCGCAGGACAGACGCAACGTACCGCTGGCAATGCCCATTTCGGCACGGGCTTCATCCGTCAGGTTCTTGTGGGTGGTGGTGCCAGGGTGGGTGATCAGGCTCTTGGCGTCGCCGAGATTGTTGGAAATCTTCACGATATCAAGGGCGTTCTGCAGCGCGAAAGCTGCTTCTTTGCCACCCTTCAACTCAAAGGCCACCATGGTCGAACCGCCGGTCATCTGACGGGCAATGATATCTGCCTGCGGGTGGTCCTTGCGGCCCGGGTAGATAACCTTTGCAACCTGCTTCTGTTCAGCAAGGAAGTCGGCAATGCGGGTAGCATTGGCGGTCTGCTGCTTGACGCGCAGTGCCAGTGTTTCCAGTCCCTTCATCATCGTCCAGGCATTGAACGGCGACAAGGCAGGGCCGGTGTGACGGTAATATTCCTGGAACTCTTCTTCGATCCACTTCTTGTCGGAAAGCACGACACCGCCAAGGCAGCGTCCCTGACCATCAATGTGCTTGGTCGCCGAGTAGACGACGATATGTGCGCCCAATTCCAGCGGCTTCTGGAAAAGCGGTGTGGCGAAAACGTTGTCGACAACCACCTTTGCGCCAATCTGGTTGGCCAGCTTGGCAACACCGGCAATATCAACCACTTCCAGTGTCGGGTTGGTCGGGCTTTCCAGGAAGAAAAGACGGGTGTTGGGGCGGATGGCGCCTTCCCAGTTGGCAAGGTCACGACCGTCGATCAGCGTGCATTCGATGCCGTATTTTGGAGCCAGCGTCTCAACAACCCAGCGGCAGGAGCCGAACAGGGCGCGGGCGGCAACGATATGGTCGCCAGCCTTCAACTGGCACAGGATGGCGGAGGCAACAGCAGCCATGCCCGATGCGGTGGCGCGTGCTTCTTCGGCGCCTTCCAGCAGGCACATGCGTTTTTCGAACATGTCATTGGTAGGGCTGGCGTAACGGGCGTAAATAAAGCCTTCCGTCTCACCCTTGAAGCGAGCCTCGGCGGCTTCTGAATTTTCGTAGACAAAACCCTGTGTCAGGTAGAGTGCTTCTGATGTTTCGCCGAACTGCGAACGCAGGCTTCCGCCGTGAACGAGTTTCGTTGCCGGGCGCCAGTTATTGCTCATGTCGATCACCTTCAAACAAAAAAACCGGCCGCAAAAGCAGACCGGTTTCGAACACCCGGTCTTTTTAGCCACTTATTTAACGTGGCTGCAAGCCGACCGGCCAAATCACCACGGGATAAAATTGGCATACGCCCGTTAACGGCTTGCGTCAATGCCGGTGTTTTGGTTTTGTCGGTTGGAAAAGCAACAGGTGAGTATCATGAAAAGAACGACCGGTATTTTAACGGATGGAGCCATCCGCGGCCTGTTCGAAAGCGGCAATTTGAAAAGCGAGGCAGCACTGGATGCCGACCAGGTTCAGCCTGCCAGCCTTGATCTGCGGCTTGGTGCAATCGCGTATCGTGTGCGTGCCAGCTTCATGCCGGGTCCTGATTGCACAGTCATGTCCAAACTCGAGCGCCTGCGGTTGCACGCTATTGACCTCAGTGACGGTGCCGTTCTGGAAACCGGCTGTGTCTACATCGTGCCCTTGATGGAAACGGTTGATCTGCCCGCCGGAATGTCCGCGTCTGCCAATCCGAAAAGCTCGACTGGCCGCCTGGATATCTTTACCCGGGTCATCACAGATAGCGCGCAGGAGTTCGACAAAATCCCGGCTGGCTACAAGGGCCCGCTTTACCTCGAAATCAGCCCGCGCACGTTCCCGATTGTTGTGCGCCGTGGCTCGCGCCTGTCGCAAATCCGTTTCCGCATCGGCCATGCGCTGCTCAATGAAGCCGAACTTCTGTCACTGCACGCGGCTGAAACCCTGGTTGCCAGTGAAACCCCGAACGTATCCGGCGGCGGCATTGCGCTGTCAATCGATCTAGAAGGTTTTGGCGAGGACCGTCTGATCGGTTATCGCGGCAAACATCACACCTCGGTGGTAGATGTCGACATCAAGGCGCAGCATGATGTGTTTGATTTCTGGGAGCCTCTTTATAACCGTGGCCGCTCCGAACTGATCCTTGATCCCGACGAGTTTTACATTCTCGTGTCCAGAGAGGCCGTGCATGTGCCACCGCTTTACGCGGCGGAAATGACACCTTTCGATCCGCTGGTCGGTGAATTCCGTGTGCACTATGCCGGTTTCTTCGATCCCGGTTTTGGCCATGTCAGCGCTGGCGGCGCAGGCAGCCGTGCTGTTCTGGAAGTGCGCAGCCACGAAGTGCCCTTCATTCTGGAACATGGCCAGATTGTCGGGCGGTTGGTCTATGAACACATGTTGGAAAAACCGCAGGGCCTTTATGGTACCAGCGCAGGTTCCAACTATCAGGCGCAGGGCCTCAAGCTTTCCAAACATTTCCGGATGTGATGGGGCCGCAGCCCACCCAAGACTGACCGCGGCTTGACAGCCGCGGTGATCTGTTGAATCTCTTTATCCATTGCGGGTGTAGCTCAATGGTAGAGCAGCAGCTTCCCAAGCTGAATACGAGGGTTCGATTCCCTTCACCCGCTCCAGTAATTTCAGTAATTCACGATCATCTGTGGTTTGCCTTCAATTTTGAAGCTTGGTTTGGTGCCAAGCAAGGCTGCCGTTCGTGCAATGATTTCCTTGGTCATCGGTGCCGCAGTGGCCGCGGCAGTTCGTCCGCCATTGACGCCGGTTTTGGGCGCGTCAACGATGGTCAACACAACGTAACGCGGGTCATCCATTGGAAAGCCGGCGACGAATGCGTTGAAATTGATGTCCTTGGCGTAACGACCATTGATGACCTTGTCGGCGGTGCCAGTTTTGCCACCGACATTAAAACCTTCAACCTGGGCTGCGCGGCCTGAACCTTTCAGGCCGTTCCATGTGTAGAGATAACGCATATCCGCACTGGTTTTTTCCTTGATAACGGCGCGCGAGACGATGGCTGCGTCTTCAATGGTGCGGGGCAGGAAGGTTGGGCTGATCAGGTTTCCACCATTGATCAGCGCGGCTGCGGCGACGGCGGTCTGCAAAGGCGTCGTTGCAATGCCATGACCGAAGGAGATCGTCACCGAGTTGATCTTTTTCCATGTCCTTGGCTGGGTCGGCGTGGCCACACCAGGCATTTCGGTGTCCATCTTGGACAGAAGACCAAGCCGCGTCAGGAACTCCTGATGGCCTTCAATGCCAACGCGATCGGCGATATCCGCCGTGCCGATATTGGAGGAATACTGGAAGATTTCCGGGATCGAAAGCGGGCGGTATTTGCCCTTGAAGTCGCGGATCGTGAAGCCACCCATGCGGATCGGACGGGAGGCATCAATAACGGTATTCAGATTTATCTTTTCGGCGTCGAGGCCCATGGCCAGCGTGAAACTCTTGAAGGTGGAGCCCATCTCGAATGTGGCGTTGCTCATTCGGTTGAACCACCCCTTTTCATATTCCTTGTCGACACTGCCATCGGCAAGTGTGCGGGAGGGCTGATTGGGGTCGTAATCCGGTACCGATGCCATGGCGATCACTTCGCCCGTATCGACATCGAGAATAACTGCGCCTGCCGCCTCGGCCTGATAATCGACCATGGCTTTTGCGGCGATTTCCCGCACCATATTCTGCACGCGCAGGTCAATGGAAAGCCGGACGGGTTCAAGACGGGTGTCGGAGGTCAAGCCGACGGATCTGAGATCGGCATAACCTTGCTGGTCGATGTAGCGTTCCATTCCCGCCAGACCGAGATTGTCGATGTTGACGTGGCCGACAATATGCGAGGCAACCGGGCCGCCGGGGTAAAAACGCCGTTTCTCCGGACGAAAACCAATGCCGGGGATGCCGAGCGCCAGAATATCTGATTGTTGTTTCGGTGTAAGTTGACGCCGTAACCACTGAAACGCGCTTCCCGATTGCAGCCTTCTGTGGGTGTCCTTCCAGTCGAGATTGGGAAGAACCGTTGCCAGCTTTTCCACGACCTCGTTAGCGTCGATGATTTTTCGGGGTTCGGCATAGAGGGAAACTGTGTTGATGTCTGTTGCAAGCAACTCGCCATTGCGATCGAGAATGTCAGGGCGTGAGGCCATCGCGTGGGTGTTGAATGAAATGGCACCGGTAACGGAGTGGTCGGCCATGCCATATTGGACGAGGCGTGCGCCGATCGTCACATACATGACGGCAAAAGCGGCAATCAAAAGAGTAAGCCTTTGCCGGGCCTGTCGTGTTCGACGCGCTCCGCTGCCCGAGATGGTTCCCCCCGGCGCCTTGCCTTTCACTTCCACGCGGAAGTGAGCGCGGCTTCTAAGCCGGACAATAAAACCAATCATTCGGCCGAAACCCACATTCGTTCAATACGGTGACACCTGGATGGTTCATCACCCGCTGAATGGAAGTGTGTCTGTAAAATGGCTGAAAGCCAACGAAAGTGGCGTTTGTTTTAAAGACGCCATTAAATTTATATTAATATACATCTAAAGTTGCCGAGAGGCGGTTAACGTTTGATTGTCCTTCGGCCGGAAGCATTAAACGTGAAACCGCCACTGGGTGTTAAATCGTCAGGCGATGCCCTTGCCGCCCGTCACACCATAAACCTCACCATTGATGAAGCTTGCTTCCTGTGACGCGAGAAGGACATAAACGGGGGCAAGTTCCACCGGTTGACCGGGGCGACCAAAATCGCTGTTCTCACCAAAATGCCGAACCTTCTCGTCAGGCTGGCCACCGCTCGGTTGCAGCACCGTCCAGAAGGGGCCGGGCGCCACCACATTGGCACGCACACCCTTTTCAATCAGCTGTTTTGACAGCGCCTTGGTGTAGGCCACGATACCGGCTTTCGTCGTGGCATAATCAAGCAGGATGGGGGAGGGCTCATAGGCCTGAACAGAGGCGGTGGTAATGACTGAGGAACCCGGCTGCAGATGTGGGACAGCCGCTTGGGCAATCCAATGCAACGCATAAAGATTGGTCTTCATGGTCTGATCGAAATCGTCAGTGGAGAGCTCGCTCAGGTTCTCTCGGTATTGCTGTCTAGCAGCATTGATGACGAGGATATCCAAACCGCCGAGGTCGCTGACCGCTTTTTCAACCATCTCGCGGCACCAAGTTTCATTTTTGATGTCTCCCGGCAAGGCAACTCCGATGCGTCCCTCAGCCTCAATCAGTTCGATCACTGTCTCAGCGTCTGGCTCTTCATCTTCGAGATAAGAAATGGCGACATCAGCACCTTCGCGGGCAAATGCGATTGCGACGGCGCGACCGATACCGGAATCGCCGCCGGTAATTAGAGCCTTGCGTCCTGCGAGTTTGCCCGAGCCTTTGTAACTTTCTTCGCCGTGGTCAGGAGAGGGAACCATATTCTGCACTAGGCCCGGCATAGGTTGTGGCTGCGCATCGAAGGGCGGCGCGGGATATTGTTTGCGTGGATCCTGAATGGTGAGGCGGTCATTCATGTGTGCTCTCCCTGATACGGTTGCTTAAACGGCAAATGGAGCGCCACCGGTGGGGAGCGCTCCATCTAGCTGCATGGATTTTAGCGGAGGGTCTGATATCGGCGCTGTTCCGCTGCGATTTCGTCGTGGCTATAAGGGTCACGCGTGTCGTCAAAACGGCTCCAGCCGTCTTGTTCATAAGTGCGTCGACGTTCAACCGGATCAACCAGGTTTGAGCGTTTGAGAATTGCCGAGGCTTCATCAACCTTTGCCTCGTCTACCTTCGCAACAACGATGCTACCGCCGCGACGTACACCTTCGGCATAAACATGGGCATGTTCCTCAGGCACACCGGCGCTGACCAGCGAACCGATAATACCGCCAGCTGCGCCACCTGCTACAGCGCCAGCAACAGCGCCTGCCGCCGTCGCAGCAAGCCAACCTGCAGCCACCACCGGTCCGACGCCGGGAATAGCCATCACACCAAGGCCGGTCAGCAAACCAACGCCGCCACCGGCGACCGCGCCGACGCCTGCGCCGGTTCCGGCACCTTCAGCGGCTTTGGTTTCAGATGTCTCGTCTTTGGTTGTGCCGTCATGCGCAACGATGCTGATGTCTTTCGATGGAATACCTGCTGCCTCCAGCGCAGTCACTGCGTTGCGCGCGTCATCACGAGTGTCAAAAAGTCCGGTTACTGTACGCATTGATGTTTCCTCCAAATTTTTTTGAATTTTACTGAGTGACAATATTGCCCTGATAGTCGAGGCCAACATCGGCTTCAGCACCGTCCTTGGTGGCCTTGGCGCGCCAGATACCCTGTGAATCAAGCGTCAAACCCGTCACCGCAGTATAACCCGCAGCCTCGATGCGCTCTTTGGCTTGCGCTTCTGTGAAGCTGTTTTCACCAGCAACAGGTGCTGTCGGGTTGGTGCTATCCGGTGTGGTAACCGCAGGGGTTTCTCCCGACTGCGTAGGGGCCGGCTGCTGCGCAAAGGCTACCGTAGACAATAGAGTAACCGCTCCGGCGATAACCAGATTTTTCATTTTTCGATCCTTTCGAGCTGTAGTGTGGATTAAACCTTTGAGATGGCAGATAGTTCCGTCGAATGCTCTTTTGTCATCTAACGGACAAAGAATATGGTGTTAGACACAGCTTAGAAAATCCCGCAGCAGAACTTCGTCCTTGCGCATATGGGCGGTGCGTTTGGCCGCTGATCGAGTCAGCTTTAGAAGTTTGGTACGCGTCGTCTCATCGCTTGCTAGAGCCAGCACCGCTGGGTGGATGTAACTTTTCCTGCAGATTGCAGGGGTGTTGCACAGTTCTAGCGATGCTGCATGGCACATGGCCTTGAGGGTCAGTGGTTGGCTGGTAGCGAGACACCGCAACGCGTAGCTGAACGCTGCCAGCGTCCCTCCCCAGGTTCGGAAAGTTTTGGCAGAAATGCTCTGGCCGGCAATACCTGCCAAATATCCGTTTAACTGGCTGGAATCGACGGGATGAATTTTATTGTCGGCATCCTGCCATACAAAAAGCTGCTTGCCGGGCAGATCAGCAATCTCTTCGAGTATTTTCTGCAGGCGTGGCTGTTTCAGCGTCCGTTGCACCTTGGTGCCACCCTTTGCCTTAAATTTGAGGTCGATGGTGTTTCCAAATTTCACATGACGTTTCAGCAGCGTTGTCGCGCCGTATGTGCCATTGTCGCGCAGGTAAGATTTGTTGCCGACCCGCAGAAATGTGGCGTCAAGCAACAGCACTATGGCTGCCAATGTCACGGTTTCTGGGCTTTTACTGCGCTCGATATCGGAAATTGACCGCCGCCGGATCGCTGGCAGGCACTGTGAAAATTCCAGGAGCTGGTCGTACTTCCGTTCACCCCGCAAAGTCTGCCAATCCGGGTGATAACGATATTGCTTGCGGCCTCTCGCATCCAGTCCGGTCGCCTGCAAGTGACCGTTCTCTTTCATGCAAATCCAGACATCCTTGTAGGCTGGCGGAATGCCAAGGCTCTTGATGCGCTGGATGATGGTGGTGTCCCTGACCGGTTCTCGATCAGGAAATCTGTAATGAAAACCTCTACCCGACCGAAGCCTAGTAATGCCCGGCTCTTTGTCTTGGACATATATCAAACCACTTTTCTTCAACTCACGCGTTACAAGCGTATCCATCTGGGCACCGGTAAGGAGTTAATTTGTTTGGCTTGGCTTGATATTATCGACCCGCACTATGCCATCGATAATACCACGTTCGATTCCGACTATTGCCGGACCATCATCTACCACGCTGTAAAGCTTTTCGTTGCGGTACATGCTGGCGTTGACAGTTGTGACATCTTCTGCCGGCGCAGCATCGATTTCCAGAAAATCCAGCTCTCTGTCCGCAGCGACAATTCGCGCATCGCCAGCAGACACTGCGCAAACGACAAGTTCATCATGTGTTGTCGCATCAAGCCAGTTAGGATCATCGTTGGCAGCGGTTGGGATAAGCCGGTAAATACGAAGATTTTGGCCATCAATAACAGTCGATACCGGGGCGTCGACTTGCGAGGTCAGGTCACTTTTGACGGGTTTTTCCAACTTGGGGTCATCCATTGAGTTTACCTCCGTACATATTGGTCACAACGATGTACCGTTCTTCCCGGTTCCGTGCCCTTAAGCGCTACCCGCTCAGCCGTGTGTTTCACCCTCTACCGCAAAAGCGATGGAACGATAATCAATGCAACTTGTTCAAGGCCATAGGACCCAGATCGATGGGTTGAGTTTTTGAAGGAGTTTCACATGGCAAATAAACCCAAACCTGCGGTTTTTAGCGCCCGCGAAGCCCGACAAGGGTGGCGAGGAAGTCCCGTTCTTGTGGTGTTGATTGTCAGCCTTATTCTGGTTGCAGCAGTCTGGCTTGCTGCAGAAATCTGGGGCAGCGTCAACGAACCAAGCATACCAAACCCGCCAAGCGCCTCTGCGCCTGCTGACAATAACAATCCAGGTGCCAGTAGCGGCGCCGGTTTCAGTGACAATCCACCCGAAGGCAGCAGACCAGCAACGGAAGGTACCGACCGTCAGCCCGTCCCATGACGGGCTGCCATGGAACTGAATACGTGCGGTAGGCAAACCTCAATCGAGTTTGAACAGCGCGGCATCCGGGTCGCTGGTGCCGTTAATGTATGCCGCCACAAGTTCTGCAGCAATCTGGCTGAATGTGATACCATTTCCGCCAAACCCCATCACGCTATAGACATTCTGCATAGCCGGTACGGAGCCGATCAACGGCAAACCGGTTGTGGTTGAGCCGAATGCAGCAGCCCATTGATAGTCTATCGGCCCGATATCAAGGCCTAGCAGCTTGTTGACCTTGCGCCGGATGGTTTGGGCTTTCTTGTGCAACTTTGCCTCGGACTGATAGGCATTGGAGTTGTTTTCGTCTTCACCGCCAACAATCAGACGTCCTGCTTCATCCGTCCTGAGATATAGATAGGGGTCAGAGGCCTCCCACAAAATATGTTTGTGCAACCAATCCGGGAGGGACAAACCGGCTTTACTGGAAATTGCCCATGTCGAGATGATCTCGTGTTTTTTGTTGGCAACGTTTTCCAGAAATTCGTAGCCGGTGCAGAACACGACATGCTGTGTGCTGATAAGCTTTCCTTCTGCGGTTGCCATGACCACGTCATCACCGAGACTTTTGAGGTCTGTAATTTCAACCCCACTGACGATTTCCGCCCCCTGTTTAGCGGCGTAGCGCAACAAGCCCGCCGTTAACTGGCCGGGATTTGCCGATGCCGATATGTCGCTCAAGATGGCACCACTGCGATCAAGCCCAAAGTGGCTTTGGAGATCGGCCTTGTCGATGAACGTCGCTTCAATGCCAGCCTTCAGGCGCGCACCCACTTCCGTTTGCAGGCCGCGCGCACCCAATTCATCGCCTGCTATATAAAGCGCTGGCTTGCGTTGCATCGCGCAAGAAATCTCCAGCGATCGGACGATATCTTCAAGTTTCAACACGGCCTTGGCGGAGCGTTGCCAGGCGCGATTGGCATTGTCCTCGCCAATCATGCCTTGCAGTTTGTGAAGAGGCACATCAATTTCATGCTGAATCATTGCGGTGCTGGCGATGCTGCTGCCACGAACCGGCTTACGCTTATCGACAATCAGAACCGATTTTCCAGGCTTCGCCAGCGCCTGGGCCACCAAGGCGCCGCTGATGCCCGCACCAATGATGACAATGTCATAATGGCTTTTACCAATAAAGCTTTTGCTGCGCACGGAAATGCGCGGACTGTCGATCCACAGTGGTCGTGAATCCCTCAGATCCCGCTCTTTTGTAAGTTTGGCTTTTTTCATGACATTCTTTCGGCGGGGAAATCATGGTTGGGTGTAACCCATGACAGTGAGATTGAACTCGCTGGAGGCGGGGTCTTTTTTAAAAAACAGGATGCCTGTTTCATGGGATTCAGAAGCGACATAATCGAATGTGACATCAGAGCTTTCAGGACTGTCAGGGGAGACAAGGTCGCCACGCACATGCACTTCTGCAGCCGTTGAAAGCGAGGTGTTGTGAATGTCGAATGTGACGCGATAATTGTCGTGTTCCGCCTGTACCGATAGTACCGAAATCTCGAACTGCGCGGCCTGATCCTCGTAGCGGTAGATGTCCCAGCCGAGCCAGACAAAGAGGGTAACAACCAGAAACGTACAAACGCCGCCCACCAGCCACTCAAGCCAATGGGGATCTGCGGTTTCCGTGTGTTTGCTTCCAACGGATTTTGTCATGATTGCTCACAGAATAAGACGGGCGGCCGCAGCACCGATCGAGGCGGGAAAGCCAAGAATGACGGCCGCGGTCAGTATTTGAGAGAGTGAAGTGTGGTCCAGTCGCTCGAAGGTCCACAGCGCATAGATGCTGACAGCAAGCGCAATGACATAGCCGGGCATGGTGAAACGAATGAAAGAGTGCCACCACTGGCTTCCATCAGGCAAGCCGTGCGATCCCTTGAAATGCAGGGCATAGACGAAACCATGCATCAGCGCGATTGAGATTAGCACGATACAGGCGGTGTGAAATGGTGTGATCTTGTAGGCAATTAGGATCATCTCGTCCGTCGGTGCCACGTTCAGATTAAGGAACAGGGCGCCGACCATCATCATGAAAAGCTCATGCAGATAACCGGTCTCGCCTTCGCCGTTATTCTGTTCTTTTTCTTCTGAATGCGCACCCAGCTGGCTGCGTCCCAACAATGCGCCGATACTGGCGGGGACCGATTGCAATGCCACTTTAGCAACAATGGTACTTGTGGTCAGCTGGTCGTTGAGGACGCCCAGGAGCAGCAAGATTCCGGCACTGACTGCGATGCCCAGCCCATAAGCGGTGAGCGCATCACGGATAGCCTGATGCCATGAAGACGTTTTTTCAAAGCCAATGCGGCGAGCAAGCATAATCAGCAAAGGCAGGTTGAGAAGGCAAAGCAGCAGCAATCGCGTGCGATTGACGTAAAGGCCCAGGAACCACATTTCCATGGTCATCAGCATCGGCAGGGCAAATAGCAGGGCACCTGCCAAACCGCGGGCCAGACCTGTCAGGAAATGTTCTGTTTCGTTACCCCCGGACTGACCGGATGCTGCCGCTGCCATGTATCGCCTCCAGCATTCTGCAAGCGATAACGTGCGGTACAGAACCTTGTTCCCGCCTCAGGCGGATGTATCGATCAGCGCGATGCCAAATTCCGGACGGTAAGTGCGTTTAAGCTCGGCGGGGGTTTCCTTGACGATCACTTCCAGCGTCGGGCGGACGTACCCCTTCACGAAATGGCCCCCGCGCGTGTGCCCATCGGAGAACCCTAAAACTGCATGCAGGTGCGGATTGGGTTTGCCCCTTTCATCCAGAGTGATGTCGCCGATCAGGCTCAGTACCTCACTTTGATCATCGATTGGAATGTCATCGTAGGTTTGTGAAGCAAGGTCGAAAAACGCTAATGTGGCTTTTTCAAATGCGCCAATCGCCGTCACCGACGCGGCGTTGATGTCGTGTTGAATGGCAAAATCCTTGATAATGCCAAATGCTTCTTCGCCGGGTTCGATCACGAGCATAAAAATGCGATCGCTGTCGTTGGACAGCAGCTTGCTCTGCATCGGTTCTTCTCCCTTATTATGTCGGGCTGCCATCTTCATGGCTCAAAAAAAAGACCGCCAGCATAACTGGCGGCCCGTTATGATTGCTGCCTCAAGCGGCGCGGCGCGGGTGGCGCCCTTCTTCGATTTCTTCAACGATCTTGTCGACAAATGCCTCAAGATCATCAGGTGAGCGTGACGTAATGATGCCCTGATCAACAACCACCTTTTCATCCATCCAGATGCCGCCAGCATTCTGAACATCCGTCTTGATGGAGACATAGGACGTGACCTTTCGTCCGCTGATGGCGTCGGCTTCAATAAGCAGCCATGGAGCATGGCAGATCGCCGCGACCACCTTGCCGGATTCAGTGAATTCACGAACCACACGCATGGCATTTGCATCTGCGCGCAGCTTGTCCGGGTTTATCTGGCCACCCGGAAGCACCAGAGCATCGAAGTCACGGATAAAGACGTCCTCAGCTGAAAGATCGACATCGACAGTGTCTCCCCAATCTGCCTTATCCCAGCTCTTGATCTTTCCTGACTTGATGGAGGCGATTTTTACATTCGCGCCACGACGCTGCAATTCCTCGTAAGGGACGCGCAATTCCGAACGTTCGTAGCCATCAGTCGCCAAAATTACGATGTTAGCGTTAGTAATTTCAGTCATGTTTTCGTCCTTTCGGTTGTATCGGTGTTTCCGTCAGCGTTGATTGACGGCAGAAAAAATTCGACATCTTCGCGAGTTGCCTGATCCAGACTTTCAATATGCTCCTGCCAGAATTCAGCAGCTTTGCTTGGCTCTTCCTCGTACTGGCGAATGAATGTCTTGTTGTCGTCGATCATCACTTGTCGAGTGCCGCCAAGCTTCAGGTACTGTTCGGCAAGAGTGCGTGTCTCAGTCTTTTCCATATGCGTGTCCTCACGTAACAGGATGGAAAATGTCTTCGGCGAAGCGCGCCGGACGGGTAAGAAGCTCGTCTGCCTTTTCGTTGGCCATCAGGAGAAAACGAAAAAATCCTGATGTTCTTCAGCGCCGTCACGTTCGTTTGACACGGCGCGCTTCTGTTAAGTGAACGTGACAGACAGGGCATTGTTCCCCCGAAAATAGGGTTGTGGTCGCAGCCAGTGATCACGGCGGAAATATCAACTTCATCAGCTTGAAAAATTGGATGCCTGTTGTCTTGCGTTCACCAAGTATTGTTCACGTCGTGACTTGGTGGCCCAACCATCCGGGAACAAAAAAGCCTCAGCCTTCGTTTGTTTTGCAACGAAGAGAGGGAAATTCCCATGTTTAGAGTGGAAAAATTCGCTTCTGTGTTTGCTTTGAGCCTTGGCCTGCTGGGCGTTGTTACGATGCCTGCCCATGCTTTCAGTATCATCGCTCCTGCAGAGCAAAATCAGGCGGCTGACGGCAATACAGCGAAACGCCATTATCCTTTGGCAGCCTTTGCAGGAGAAGGCGCTTCGAATTCTGGCCAGGATAACTTCCTGCTATCAGCGGAGGAAGTGCAGCATGTGCAATGGTGCGCCAAACGCTACATGTCTTATCATCCTGTGGATAACACCTATCAGGACAAATCAGGCAAGCGTCTGGAATGTCAGTCACCCCATTGATTGGCGCCAAATCAGGCCTTAAGCGCATAACGGCATGACTGTGTCTTTGCCTCATTGATTTCGTCATCAAGCGCGCTCAGGCGCATCATGTGCGACGTGATGTGGAGAGCGATAGCATTTCTGTCATCGATGGAAAAGCGCCTCCACCGTTCCAGCCCGGTTATCACCTCGATCAGGTCTTCGCGTTCTTTTTCAAGTTTTGCAATGTTGCAGATCATGGTTGCCGCCCTTTCTGTCTGGGGCGCTAACGTGCTGCATAAGCAAAAGTTCAAATAAGTAAAATTTAAGGTAAATTTTATCTTTATGGGAAGAGGAAGGCGTCGTGCATGGTCTGCACGGCGCCTTTCAATTACGCGGCGGCTTTTTGTGCTGCATAAGGGTCAAACCGCCCATAAAAGGTTTCTCCCTTGGCGGCCATGTCCAGCAACAACGGTGTTGGTGTGAAGCGTGGGCCGTAAGTCTGTCTAAGCTTGTCAGCCAGTTCCACGAAGGTCTTCACACCCATGCCGTCAATGTAGGACAGCGCGCCACCCGTATACGGCGCAAAACCAAAGCCGAGAATAGAGCCGACATCAGCCTCGCGTGGATCGGTCACAATGCCTTCTTCCACCGTTCGTGCAGCTTCCAGTGCAATGGTCACCAGGAAGCGAGACTTTAGAACGTCCATGTCCACATCGTCTGGCTTCTTTTGCGGGTAGAGGTTTTTAAGGCCCGGCCACAGAGACTTCTTTGCAGGCTTCGGTGGGTAGTCATAAAAGCCCTTGGCGTTCTTGCGGCCAAAACGCTCTTCGTCTTCCACCAGCTTTTTCACCAGTGCCATCTGGCGTGGATCGACAGCTTTGTCCCCGAGATCTGCAACCGTTGCCTTGAGAATCTTATAGGAAAGATCAATGGCAACTTCGTCGTTCAACGCCAATGGGCCAACCGGCATGCCCGCAAATTTCGCAGCATTTTCGATCATTGCCGCCGGAACACCCTCGATCAGCATCTCATAGCTTTCGGCCATGTAACGCAATACGCAACGATTGACGAAGAAACCACGCGTGTCGTTGACGACGATCGGGGTCTTCTTGATTTTCGCAACGTAATCCAGTGCCACAGCCAGAGCCTTGTCACCGGTTTCCTTACCCAGAATGACTTCGGTCAGCATCATCTTCTCAACCGGTGAGAAGAAGTGAATGCCGATAAAATCGGTTGGGCGTTTGGAGTTCTTCGCCAGTCCGCTGATTGGCAAGGTTGAGGTATTGGAGGCAAAAATTGCGCCTTCCGACAGCACGGCTTCCACCTGCTCTATGACCGCTTTCTTGACATCGCGATCTTCGAATACCGCTTCGATAACAAGGTTTGCGGTTTTGAGCGTCGCGTAGTCGGCGCTTGGCGTGATGCGGGCGAGAATGGCAGCGCCTTCATCCTGCGTCATGCGGCCCTTGCCGACGCTGTCCTTGACCAGACCTTCGCAGGTCGCTTTGCCCTTGGCTGCGGCTTCGTCGCCCCGGTCGATCAGGGTGACATCAAGGCCGGCAACGGCGGTGACATAAGCAATGGATGCGCCCATGAAACCGGCGCCAACTACGCCGACATGTTTCAGATCACTCTTCGGCTGGCCGACCGGGCGGCGTGCGCCTTTGCCCAGTTCCTGCATCGAGATGAACAGCGAGCGGATCATCGAAAAGGCTTCCTTCGAGCGAAGGATTTCGGTGAAATAACGCTGCTCAACCTTCAGTGCGGTATCAAACGGCAATTGCAGGCCTTCGTAAACGCATTTGAGAATGGCAAGGGCTGCCGGGTAGTTGCCAGCACTTTCACGGCGCAGAATAGCCGGTGCCGCAGGCCATAGCTGGGCTGCCGCTGGTGTCCAGATGCCGCCGCCGGGCGCCTTGAAGCCCTTTTCGTCCCACGGGGCGACCGGTTTCAGACCGTCCTTGATCATTTGTTTGGCGGCAGAAATCAGTTGATCCGGCTCGACGACCTGATGAACGAGGTTCATGGCCTTGGCGCGCTGGGCAGTCAACGACTGCCCTGTTGTCATCATCTGCAATGCCGATTGTGCATCGGTCAGGCGTGGAACGCGCTGTGTACCGCCTGCACCGGGGAAAATGCCAACCTTGACCTCAGGTAGTGCCAGCTTGACACTTTTGGCGTTGGAAGCAACCCGGCCATGGCAGGCGAGGGAAAGCTCCAGTGCGCCGCCCATGCACGTGCCATTGATAGCAGATACCCATGGTTTGCCGTTGGTTTCCACTTTCCTATACAGCCAGTTCATCTTGCCGACGAGATCGAACAGCTTTTGTGCGGCCTCATCGGGGTTCTTCTGTTTTTCCTCATGGTAAAACGAGAACATCGATTTGATCATCGAAAGGTCGGCGCCGCCGGAAAAGGTGCTTTTGCCCGACGTGAAGACCACGCCCTTGACGGCAGCATCGGCCACGGTTGCATCGACGATGGCGTCGAGTTCCTGCAGTACCTCTGCGGTAAAGACATTCATGGATTTTTCAGGCATGTCCCATGTTACGAGAGCAATGCCGTCAGCGTCAGTTTCGACGGTAAAATTTGTATAGCTCATCGGTTTCCTCCCGAAATCAAACGCGCTCAATGACCGTTGCCGTACCCATGCCGGCACCGATGCAGAGCGTGACCAGTGCTGTGTTGAGATCACGGCGTTCCAGTTCGTCCAGAACCGTGCCGAGGATCATGGCGCCCGTGGCACCGAGCGGATGACCCATGGCAATGGCGCCGCCATTGACGTTCATCTTATCGTGGCTGATGTCGAAGGCCTGCATGTAGCGCAGAACCACGGCAGCAAAGGCTTCGTTGAGTTCGAAGAGGTCGATGTCGGCAATCGACATGCCCGTCTTCTTCAGAAGCTTTTCCGTCACGTCCACGGGACCGGTCAGCATCAGTGCCGGATCGGACCCAATATTGGCAAAATGTCTGATACGCGCCCGGGGCTTCAGACCCATGCTTTCGCCACCGGCCTTCGAACCGACCAGAATAGCGGCCGCGCCGTCAACGATACCAGAGGAATTACCTGCGTGGTGAACGTAGTTGATACGCTCGACCTCCGGATGCGCCATGATGCCAACAGCTTCAAACCCACCCATTTCGCCCGGCATCTGGAACGATGCGTTGAGCGAGGCAAGTGCCTGCATGTCGGTACCCGGACGCATATGTTCGTCACGGTCAAGAATGGTGATGCCATTCTGGTCTTTGACCGGAACAACCGAATTCTTGAAGTAGCCGTTCTCCCAGGCATGGGCAGCACGCTTCTGGCTTTCCACGGCATAAGCATCCACGTCATCGCGGGAAAAGCCGTATTTCGTGGCAATCAGGTCAGCGGAAACACCCTGCGGCATGAAGAATGCAGGGAAATTGACTGATGGATCCATGTACCAGGCTCCGCCAGACATGCCCATGCCAACGCGCGACATGCTTTCTACGCCGCCTGCAATAACGATATCGTCAGAGCCAGCGGCAACCTTGCCGGCGGCAAAATTGACGGCGTCCAGACCCGAGGCGCAAAAGCGCGAGATCTGCATGCCCGGTGCTTTGGTCGAATAACCCGCCTCGAAAGCGGCGGCCTTCGGGATCACCGCACCGGCATCCATGACAGGATCGACGCAACCCATGATGATGTCGTCAACGGTTGACGTATCCAGTCCGTTACGATCGCGGATTGCTTCCAATGTCTTGGCAGCAAGACGAACGGATGGCACTTCATGCAAACTGCCGTCCTTCTTGCCGCGTCCGCGCGGCGTGCGGACATGATCGTAAATATAAACCTCGGTCATTCTCTATCTCCCTGTGACGCATGGAGCGTCTTCGAAATCTTGGAGGGGCAAAGAGGGGCGTTTGCCCCTCAGAATGCCTCGGCAGCCAGTTCCATCATCGTGTCGGCACCCGTCTCGATGCGGGTCTTGCGCAGAACGGTTTCGGGCATAATACGCTCCATGAAGAACTTTGCCGTCACGAGTTTCGTCTTGAGATAGTCCACGTCCGATGCACTGCCGGATGACAAAGCGCTCTGCGCTGCCTTGGCCATGCGGGCATGCATATAACCCAGTACTACAAGGCCGAAGAGGTGCATGTAGTCGGTCGAACCGGCGCCGGCATTGTCAGGTTTTGCCATGGCGTTCTGCATGAACCACATGGTTGCCGCCTGCAGATCGTTCAAGCCCTTTTTCAGACCCTTGGTGTAGGTAACCAGCGCCTCATCCGCGCGGTTGTCCTCGCAGAAATCGCCAATTTCCTTAAAAAGCGCCATGACAGCACGTCCGCCATTCAAGCCCAGCTTGCGGCCGACCAGATCCAGCGCCTGAATGCCATTGGCACCTTCATAGATCATGGTGATACGCGCATCACGCACATACTGGCTCATGCCGTGTTCTTCGATGTAGCCGTGACCGCCAAACACCTGCTGTGCCATCACCGCATGGTCAAAGCCCTTGTCGGTCAGCACGCCCTTGAGGATTGGCGTTACCAGTCCAAGCAGATCGTCTGCCGCCTGGCGTTCTTTTTCGTCCGTAGAGCGATGGGCGATATCCGACTGCAGTGCCGTCCACAAAAGAAATGCGCGACCAGCCTCGTTAAAGGCCTTGATCGTCATCAGAGTGCGGCGAACATCTGGATGCACGATAATCGGATCAGCTTTTTTTTCAGGAGCCTTGGCACCAGACAATGAGCGGCCCTGAATTCGTTCGCGGGCATATTCGACGGCGTTCTGATAGGCAATTTCGCCGACCGAAAGACCCTGAAGGCCAACGCCGAGGCGGGCTTCGTTCATCATCACGAACATTGCCGAGAGGCCCTTGTTCTCTGCGCCAAGCAGATAACCGGTCGCATCGTCATAGTTCATGACGCAGGTCGAGTTGCCATGAATGCCCATCTTGTGCTCGATGGCTCCGCAGACCACACCGTTGCGGGCACCCTGTGTTCCGTCGTCATTCACCAGGAATTTCGGCACGATGAACAGGGAAATACCCTTGGTGCCTTCAGGCGCGCCTTCGATGCGGGCGATCACCAGATGCACGATGTTGTCGGTCATGGAGTGTTCACCAGCCGAGATGAAAATCTTCTGGCCGGAAATCTTGTAAGTGCCATCGCCCTGCGGAACCGCCTTGGTGCGCAGCAGACCGAGGTCAGTGCCGCAATGGGGCTCGGTCAAGTTCATGGTGCCGGACCACGTGCCTTCCACCATTTTGGGCAGGTAGGTCTGCTTCTGCTCGTCGGTGCCATGCACGAGGATTGCGGCAATCGCACCCTGCGTCAGACCGGGATACATCATCAGCGACAAGTTGGCAGACGACATATATTCACCGATGGCGGCATGCATGGTGTAAGGCAGGCCTTGCCCGCCAAATTCCTGGGGAACGGCAAGACCGATCCACCCGCCGGCGCAATAGGCATCGTAAGCCTGTTTGAAACCGTCCGGTACGGAAACGGATCCATCGTCTGCGCGTTTGCAGCCTTGGTTGTCGCCGGGCAGGTTAAGCGGGAAAAGCTGTTCTTCCGCCAGTTTGGCCGCTTCACCGGCAATCGCCTCGATCATATCGGGAGTGGCGTCTTCAAAACCGGGAAGATTATTGTAGCGCTCCAAACCGAGCACATCGTTGAGAATGAAAAGCGTATCTTTAACAGGGGCCTTGTAAACAGGCATTACCGATGTTCCTCCGCATCGTTCAAGCACGTATGAGAGCATAGTTGCAAATTTTGACGTTTGCGTAAACGTCAAAATGCTCAGGTGGGTAAATTTATCGGGAGCAAGGAGCGGTTATTGGCGTTGGAAAAGCGAGAATCCATAATTTTTTAAGGGAATTAAAGGAAAAGTTAAAAAATACCGACGTCGGTTAACCACTTCTTTACCACGTTTCGTAAATTGTTCGAAACGTGGTGTCTGTTCGCGTTGTCTGCTCGTTTACCTCAAACGTGCATCGCAACGAGTCGGGATTGGGGTGGCCCATTCTCGATGACAATGCAGATCGACGCTATGGCGGACCAATGCCAACCATCGCGAAGTGAGCAGGAACATGAACGGATCGAGACCAAATCGGTATAGCGATGGCAGATCGTCCCTTGATGCCTTGAGCCGGACCATTGAGGGGCTGGAAGCTCGCATCGAGGGCCTCATGGGTCAGCCTCCGCAGGAACCACAGCCTCAGCGCAGGCCAGAGCCGGTAGAACGCCACGTTCAGCCGCCGCTTGCTGCTCGGCCGGAGCGTTTTGATCCAATCAACGAGATTCGCCAGCGCCAGCGTGCCCTCAATGCAGCGACGAGACCGCCACGGCAGGAAGATCGCCAGGAACGTCTCGAGCGGCAAGAACGCCCAGCGCCCCGCCAGCCGGAGCGCGCCCCATTCGTGCCCGCGCCGCGCCCACCTTTGGCGCGCTCGACTGCTACACCGCCCGCAGACGCTCCTCAGCGCGCCTATCAGTCTTACGAGCCACGGCAGCCTCAGCCGCCAGTCGTTTCCCAGCCCAACGATACCGCCATGCGTGATATCGCGCAGGCGCTTGTCAGCCTGCGCCAGGAACTGAAGCAGGATCTTTCCGAAGGTATTGCGCGCGAAGTGCAGGGCCTGCGCTCGGAAATCCGCAGCATCAAATCAATCGCTGAAGACAATCAGTTTGTCGGTGATATCCGCTCCGACATTGACCGTTTGGCTGCCAGCATCGATCAACTCGGTGGCAGTGCTTCGCCGAATGCTTATGGCTTGCGGGAGGAGTTCGATGATCTGCGCGCCCTGATGGATCAGCTTGCGCGGCAGGACACCGTCAGCCGTATCGAAGACCATTGGCAGAACGTTGAGGAGAACCTCAGCAAGTTCGACACATCTGCACTGCAAGAAGAGATCGTTTCGCTGGCCTACCGGCTGGATGACATCAAGGGCCACCTTGGTGCGATGAGCGATAGCCCTGCGGTTCGCATTTTGGAAGAAAAGCTGATCACCATCGCAGAAGCTGTGGAACATCTTGGCAAGCATATGCAGCCTTCCGGTGGCGCAATTACGGAGCAATTCTCCAATCTTGACCAGCGCCTTGATGAAATCAGCCGTGCGATTGCCGCAACCAGCTCGCGCAATGCCGCGCCGGCTCTGGATACATCGCTGTTCCAGCGTCTTGAAGGCCGCCTGAACGGTTTGGCTGTGCAGATTGATGAGCTGAGCAATGCCTCCGCTCGCAGCAATCCGGCAGACGAACTTGCCGGTCGCATGGAAGCACTGACCCTTCGGATCGAAGAACTGGCAACCGAGCGCAATGCCGTCCATCTGGATGAGCGGCTCGATCAGCTTTCGCTGATGATGGAACGTGCTCAAAAACCGGTTGCCCAGCCGGAGCTGACAGGTTTTCTGACCGACATTTCGCGGAAGATCGAAGCATTGGATCATGGCACGTTCAATGATGCCCTGGCCTCGCGTCTCGATGATCTGGCACGCCGTATCGAGGACCTCGACTACCGTCAGGCACAACAGCAGCAACAGCCGGTCGCCGCCTTTGATGATGGTGCTTTCCTGCGGTTGGAAGAGCGGCTGGTCGATATCGCCGCCCGCCTTGACGAAACCTCGTCGTCATCACCGACCGATTACAACGCATTGCAAAATCTGGAAGACCAGATTGCCAACCTGTCCTCGCTGATCAGCCAGCCGGTGCAGCCTGAGCCGTTTGTAATGCCTGCGGAACTTGATGCCCGCATGGCTGCAATCGAAGATTATATGGCTTCCAACGATGAGTATATCATCGAGGCGGCACGTCAGGCGGCAGAAGCCGTGGTGGATGCCTATTCCCGCAAGGGTTTGTCGGGCAATGTCCAGCAGACCGACATGACGATGCTGAACGACCTGGCCAGCGATCTGCGCAATCTGGAAAACCTCAGCCGCTCTTCAGAAGAGCGTACCCATCGCACATTCGAAGCGCTGCATGAAACCCTCGTGCAGATTGCCGGTCGTCTCGACAGCTTCGACAACCGCTCTTTCTCGGAAACAAATTTCGCAGCAGCCCAGCAATCCTGGCAGCAGGAACCGGTCGAAAACCGCCCGGCGCGCGAACCCGTTTCCGAAATGGCATCCGGCAGCCTTTTTGCCTATGCCGGTGAAGAAGAGGCTGCACCTGCAAAGCCGCTGTTCAACAGCGCAGCAATTGAGCGCCAGCTGTCGGAAGAGGCGGCCCAGCAACTGGAAACCGCGGCAGAGGCCCTGATCATTCCGGAAGCGCGTCCGTCTGCCGATGTCGCGATCGCTGACAAGCCAGCCGCTCCGGTCAAGGAAAAGCGTGGTCTGCTCGCAAGCCTGACAAGCCGTTTCAAGTCCGAGGCATCGCGCACAACTGCGGCCGAGCCACAGCAGCGCACCCAGATTAATCCTGCCCCATCGCTGGATCCGATCGACGTTCTGCCTGCCGGTCAGGAAAACGAGCTGCTTGAGCCAGGCTCTGGCGTACCGGACGTCAAGAAAATCCTTGAACGTGTCCGTGCCAGCCAGAATGCACAGCGCGACACGGGTAAACCTGCCGGTCCTGAAGTTAGCAAGGCAGACTTCATCGCTGCTGCCCGCCGCGCCGCGCAGGCCGCTGCACAGGAAACCATGCCTGAAAAGGCATCTGGTGCTGTCAACAAAGATGTCGCAGGTCAGGAAGGCAAGGCCTCTGCATTTGCACGTTACCGCCGCCCCATCCTGATGGGTATCGGTGCGATCCTGCTGGTGATGATGGCTCTGCCGCTGGTCAAGTCGGCTATCGAAGGTGAACCTGCATCGCAGGTTATCGAGCAGGCTCCAACCCAGGCCCCAACACAGGCCCCGGGTGAAAACTCTGCGATCACACCCCCTGCCTCTCCGGAAGTTGCACATGAGCCGGTGGCCATTCCGTCCGACCTTCTGTTGGAAAACGACAAGGCCGTTGAACAGGACGCGGCAATGACCGCCAATCAGCAGCCAAATGCCATTGATGAAAGAACCATCGGTGGTGCACCGCTGCCTGAAGCTGAAACGACAGCCCAGCCGCCGCAGGAAACATTGCGTGCACCGGTAGATGCCGTTGTTGCTGAAAAGATTGCCATCCCGTCGGAAATTCAGCCGGCTTCTCTGTCTGAGGCCGCTGCTTCCGGCAATGCAGCTGCATTGTTCGAAGTTGGCGCACGTTACACCGAAGGACGTGGCGTTGCTGAAAATGCCGGCGAAGCTGCGAAATGGTACAAACTTGCTGCAGACCGTGGTCTCGCGCCCGCTCAGTACCGTCTTGGTAACATGCTGGAAAAAGGAAACGGCGTTCCGCGCGACCTGAATGAAGCCAGCGTCTACTACGCCAAGGCTGCAGAGCAGGGCAACGCCGGTGCCATGCATAATCTGGCGGTGCTTCTGGCTTCTGATGCGATTGGTCAGCCAAATTACGTACAGGCGGCAAACTGGTTCCAGAAGGCGTCTGAACTTGGTGTCCACGACAGCCAGTTCAACCTTGCCATACTCTATGCACGTGGCAGCGGCGTCAGCCAGAACATTGAAGAATCCTACAAGTGGTTTGCCATTGCAGCAAATGGCGGAGACAATGACGCAGCCCAGAAGCGCGATGAAGTTGCAAAGGCAATGCAGCCTGCACAGCTTGAAAGCGCGCGCGCCAAGGTTGCCGCCTGGAAGCCGACACCACTCAACGAAGACACCAATGCCGTCAACATGCCGGATGAGTGGGCTGGCATGGAAGGTGTAAAAACCTCCACGGTCGACATGACCAAGGCAATCCGCAACATTCAGGCCATTCTGAACAAGAACGGTTTTGATGCGGGAACTGCCGACGGGCAGATGGGCAAAAAGACGGTTGCCGCCATCAAGGCATTCCAGCAGTCCATTGGACAGGAACCTGACGGCCGCATTTCCGATAATCTGGTTAAGGCCCTGCTGGAGCGCAACGCGTAATCGCTCCGGCAGCAAAGTTTCCAAATTATCAACGCAATTCCGGTAGATGAATTGACTTGCCTGCCCCCGGCAGGCATGACAGTTCAGGATATGCGGTAAAGCCGCGTTCCTTGACTGCCGGAATGCTAAGATCAGGCAAACACTCCAAACGACCGCTTTGCCTTCCAGCCTTGAACCACCCTGCTTGAGGTCCGACCGTGACTGTTTATCTGCCGATTGCGGAACTGTCGGTGAATATTTTCATCATTCTGGGCATGGGCGCCGCTGTTGGATTTCTGTCCGGCATGTTTGGTGTAGGTGGCGGGTTCCTGATCACTCCACTGCTGATTTTCTACAATATTCCCCCCGTTGTTGCGGTTGCGACCGGTGCTAATCAGGTTGTCGCATCGTCGATTTCCGGCTCGATATCGCATTTCCGGCGCGGTACGCTGGACGTGAAGCTGGGAAGTATCCTGCTTATTGGCGGTATTGGTGGGGCAACGGCCGGTATCTGGCTGTTCTCGCTGCTGCGGCGGGCCGGCCAGCTCGACCTTATCATTTCGCTGCTTTACGTGATTTTTCTCGGAACCGTCGGCGGTTTGATGCTGATGGAAAGCATTGTGGCGCTTCGCCGCGCTGCCCGCAATGAGCAGGTCACGTTGAAAAGACCGGGGCATCATAACTGGGTACACCGCCTGCCGTTTAAAATGCGGTTCAAGAAATCCAAGATCTATCTCAGCATCATTCCGCTGATTGGCCTTGGTTTCTTTATCGGCGTCCTGACCTCGGTCATGGGTGTCGGCGGCGGTTTCATCATGGTTCCTGCCATGATCTACCTGCTGCGTATCCCGACCAACGTCGTTGTCGGAACCTCGCTGTTCCAGATCATTTTCGTGACCGCCTATACGACGATCGTGCAGGCGGCGACCAACTATTCCGTCGATATCGTTCTGGCCTTCATCCTGATGATTGCCGGTGTAGTCGGTGCCCAATATGGCGTACGCGTTGGTCAGAAGCTGCGCGGCGAACAGCTACGCGCTCTTCTTGCATTGCTTGTTCTGGCTGTTGGTGTACGTCTTGCCATCGCGCTGGTCGTCCGGCCAGAGGACCTGTTCTCGGTTGCCGTGGGAGGGGTGGGCTTTTGATTAGCAAACTTTTCCGCGCGCTGTTTGCCACTATGGTACTGGGTGGTTCCGCATGGGCACAAACACCGCCACAGATACCGGCCTTGACGACATCACCTTACGGCCAACCACAGACGGTGCGTGAGACTATCGAGATTGGTGCTTCGACGACGGAAATCGCCATCACCTCGGATTTCCGTGGTGCCGATTTTACGATGTTCGGTGCGCTCAACAATCCCGACCAACTGCTGCTGGCCATCGGCCAATATGATGTCATCGTCACACTGGCAGGCCCGCTGGACCTGGCGACGGTGCGCAAGAAAGAACGTGTCTTTGGCATTTGGGTCAACACCAGCTCGATCAGCTTTGAGCCGCTGCCGGAATCCTATGCGCTTGCCAGCACACGCGATGTCAATTCCATTGCCAGCCCCGAAGTGCTCAACGATATCGGTCTTGGTGTAAACCACCTGCCTCTGGTAACGGCCGGCTACGCGGGCGAGCCTGACAATATCGGAGAGTTCCGTCAGGCCTATCGTCGCCTCAAACTGTCAGATGGTATTTATCGCAATGATGAAACCGGCGTGCGTTTGGAGCGTACCGGCCTGTTTTGGGCAACGCTGCGCCTACCAGCGAACGTACCGAATGGCGTACACACCGCCCGTGCCTATCTGTTCAAGAGCGGTGACTTCATTGCGCAACGAGAACTGCGCCTGCGTGTCGTCAAAACTGGTATCGAACAGGCCATTACCGATGCTGCCCATCAAACACCACTTGCGTATGGCATGTTGTGTGTTCTGATCGCCGTCATTACCGGCTGGAGCGCCAGCATCCTGTTCCGCAAGGACTGATATCCCCCCTGTGATATCAGCTTGATTGCTTGATACGGATCAATCTGCAAATTGCCGTGCAGGTGCATGATGTCCTATCAGCGCACTGGCATAGTTCCGTTCTGGTAGCGCTGTTTTTCAAGCGTTGCGGCAGGTCGGCAACCTGATGGGTCCTCTGCTGCGAAAGGGGAAATGCCATGTTCAAGCACATTCTCATTCCAACCGACGGATCACCCTTGGCGCAGATCGCTATCGATAGCGGTTTTGCGCTGGCAAAGGATGCCGGAGCCAAAGTCACGGTCATCACGGTTGCTGAACCGTTTCACATCGTCGCGGCCGATGCGGAGAACATTGCCATCATCACCGAACAGGAAGAGACGCATATTTGTGATGAGGCCGAGCACGTATTGAAGGATATGCAGGCGAGGGCAAGAACACTGGGGCTGGAGTGTGACGCGCTGTTTGCCCGCGCCACCAAGGCGCATGAAGCTATTATCGAGGCTGCAAACCAGAATGGCTGTGACCTGATTGCCATGGCCTCTCATGGTCGCAAGGGCGTCCGTGCCATGGTTCTGGGCAGCGTCACCTCGAAGGTGTTGAGCAATTCGAACATTCCAGTTCTGGTCTACCGCCAGTAATTTGGAGGTCAGCCGATCAGGTTGTCGAAACGTACGGAATAAATCCTGTCGCGGCCGAGCAAATGGGCCACGAGATGCGTCCTGTTAAACAGGCCGTTCATGGCGGCATGCCGGAGGTCCAGCCCGCCGGTGGTTACGCCAAAGGCCGGCATCACAAGACGTGTGCCATCGGTGGCAAAACAGGCGCGGCGTACCGACTTTTCACGTCGCCTGACCACGGCTGCCGGATGCAGATGTCCGGCGATTTCGCCATTTGCTTGGCCTGGTTTCGGTTCATGTCTGAAGACAAGGCCGGAACAATGTAGTTCATCGACCGAGTTCCCAGGCAATCCAACCGCGCCATCAGGGTCATGATTACCATTGACCCACAGCCAGTCACGACCTTTCGCCATATCTTTGATGGATTGGCGAAACAGCGGGGGCAGCAGGGCAGAGCCTTTCCGGTCGTGGAAATTATCGCCAAGGGTGACCACCGTCTTGGGAGCGTAACGGTCGATGAGGATTTGCAACAGTCGCAGTGTCGCTAGTGTGTCGTAAGGTGGGTGCAGCTGACCACGACGCGCAAAGGCAGCGCCTTTTTCCAGATGCAGGTCCGAGACAACAAGCATGCCATGTTGGGGGATAACCAATCCGCCAAGCGGATCGCACAGCACAGCAACATCATGCACACCAATTTCGGCGCACTGGCTTGGTGTCTGTGCAGTCACATCGCGGTAGCTGGCAATACGGTTCATGCTGTTGCGTTATTCCTTCATGGCTTCGCGAATAAGGTCTTCTGCCGCTTCCTCAAGCACCGTTTCATGGGCTTCGCCAGCCACGTGCTCGCGTCCTATTTCCAGCATCACCGGCACGGCCAGCGGCGAAACCCGCTCAAGCGCCCGATGGGTTATATGGCTTCTGATTCGCTTCAGCATATCTCCAAGTCTGCCGATATCCAAAAGTCCGGAGGCTGCATCAATGCGTGTTGCCTCCATCAGAATGTGGTCGGGCTCATGGCTGCGTAGCACGTCATAGATCAGATCGGTTGATACAGTGACTTGTCGTCCGGTCTTTTCCTTGCCTGGATGCCGCCTTTCGATCAACCCTGAAATCACGGCACAGTTGCGAAATGTCCGCTTCAGCAAAAAGGATTCGTTGAGCCACGCTTCTAGATCGTCGCCCAGCATATCCTCGTCAAGAAGCTCATTGAGGGAGAGACGATCGTTGGCCAGCATCCGGCCCATGTCCTCCATGCCCCATATGGCAAGCGAATAATCTGTCGCCACGAAACCAAGTGGCTTGGCACCGGCACGTTCCAGTCGACGGGTCAGCAACATGCCAAGTGTCTGGTGCGCCAGCCTGCCTTCAAACGGATAACAGATAAGGTAAAAGCGTTTGCGATGTTCGAAGGTTTCAACAAGCAGCTCATTGCGCGCCGGAATGAGCGATCTTTCTTTTTGGATTTCCAGCCAGTCGCGCACCTGATCGGGCAGTTGCGACCAGCGGGCAGGGTCTGCCAGCATGGAACGGACCTGATCGGCAAGATAGGTCGATAGCGGGAATTTTCCCCCTGCATAGGACGGAATTTTCGGGTCCATGGAAGAGGCCTGCGAGGCAAGACATTCATTTTCACGGATACCCTCGAAACGTAGCACCTTGCCGGAGAACACGAATGTATCGCCCTGAACGAGCTGTTCCAGAAAATACTCCTCGACCTTGCCCAGTGACATTCCGCCGCGGCCAAGTGTGCCACGGTCATTACGTTTGACCATCCGCACATTCAGTTCGGCCGCTTCGATGATGGTCCCGAGGTTCATGCGGTATTGCTGCGCGACCTGCGGATTGGAGACCCGCCACAAGCCATCCTTCGTCTTGCGAATGCGGGCGTATCGCTCGTAGGTGCGTAGTGCGTAGCCACCGGTCGCGACAAAGTCGAGAACCCGATCATATGTACCGCGTGCCAGTGGCGCGTAGGGATAGGCACTGGTCACTTCCTCAAACAGCATGTCGGCATCAAAAGGTTCGGCACAGGCCATGCCCAGAATGTGCTGCGCCAGCACGTCCAGCGTACCGGCACTGACCGGTGGCGTGTCCTGCGCACCAATGTAATTCGCATCGAGTGCCGCCTGACACTCCATCACCTCGAAACGATTGGCCGGAACCAGGATTGCCTTGCTCGGCTCGTCCATGCGGTGATTGGATCGGCCAATGCGCTGCGCCAGACGGCTTGCTCCTTTCGGAGCACCGACATGGACGACCAGATCAACATCACCCCAGTCAATGCCAAGGTCCAATGTCGAGGTGGCGACAACGGCACGCAACCGGTTTTCTGACATTGCCGCTTCCACCCTGCGGCGTTGTCCGGCATCCAGCGAGCCGTGATGCAGGGCAATCGGCAGATTGTCGTCATTGATGCTCCAGAGTTCCTGGAAAATCCGTTCGGCCTGTGAGCGTGTGTTGACGAAGATCAGCGTTGTCTGATGCTGTTTCAGGATCTCATAGAGTTCCGGCATTGCATATTGTGCCGAGTGGCCGGACCAGGGAATGCGCTCCTGCGCATGTAATATTGCGATATCCGGTTTCGCGCCACCGGACACGGTTATGACACCGGCAGGACCGGTATCGCAATGCTGGGGTGCCAGCCATTGCCGCAGCTCCATCGGTTCGGCAACCGTCGCTGACAGACCGATTGTACGCATGCCCGGCGCGTGTTTGCGTAGCCGCGCTAGACCAAGCGACAACAGATGCCCGCGCTTGGATGTAACGAGTGAATGCAACTCATCCAGCACGACAAATTTCAGGTCTTTGAAGAACCTTTCCGCTTCGCGGTTGGCCAACAGAAGCGCGACCTGTTCAGGGGTGGTCAGCAGGATATCGGGCGGGTTCAGTTTTTGTCGCTGCCGTTTGCCCTGCGGGGTGTCGCCGGTGCGAGTTTCAACGGTAATGGGAAGCCCCATTTCCGAAACCGGCTTCATCAGGTTGCGTTCGATATCGACGGCCAGCGCCTTGAGCGGCGATATGTAGAGAGTGTGCACGCCCCGAAAAGCTTCGCCTGGCAGCTTGCGAGACTTCTGTTGCAGCGTAAGGTCGGTCAGAGAGGCGAGAAAACCGCCAAGCGTTTTACCGGCGCCGGTCGGAGCGATCAGCAGCATATTCTCGCCACCACGCGCCCGCGCCATCAATTCAAGCTGATGAGGGCGTGGTTGCCAGCCTTTATCCTTAAACCAGCCTCTGAAAACATCCGGAAGTGTCGTGGTTTGTGCCTTGCTGTTCAATCACTCGCGCCTTGCAGGTATTGCCGCAACCCGCAGCCAATGTGCGGAACATGCTCAATATGTGGGCTGCAGGGCCACGTAAAACAACGGTAATCTTGGCGCAGTCTGGAAATTACGGTTGTTCGTCATCCAGACTGTTGCGCACTTCGGTATTCTGCTCGGTGCGGTCACGGTAAAGCGCTGCACGGCCAAGCAACATCAGCGAGACAGGTGTGGTCACCGTCATGAAGATACCGATGAAAATCTCGTGAAAGGCAAATCGTCCTTCAGACACCGAAAAATAGATGATTGATGCCATGACAATGCCACCCGTTCCCCAGCTTGTGCCAAGGGTCGGCGCATGCAGCCGCTCATAAAAGCTGTTGAGTTGGGCAAAGCCGATAGTGCCGATCAGCGCAAGGCTGGAGCCCAGCAGGATGAAAAAGGCAACGGCGATGGCTGCCCACAGCGGAAACTCACCATATTCGCTCATTCGATCACCTCACCACGCATCAGGAACTTCGAAAGGGCAACAGTCGACACAAAACCAAGGATGGCGATCACCAGTGCAGCTTCGAAATAAAGGACGTTGCCGGTGCGAATTGCAAAGGTCAGCAGCAGTAGCATTGCGCAGACATATAACGTGTCGAGGCCAAGCACGCGGTCCTGTGCGCGGGGCCCGCGTGCAATACGCGAAACCGATATTCCCATTGCGATGGCCAGAAACAGTTGCGCAAGGCTGATTGACCAGAACAGAATGATTGAACTCATTCGAATATCTCCATCAGCAGTTTTTCATAACGGTTTTTGATAAGAGCGGTCCATGCCGTCTCGTCGACATTGTCGAGCACGTGCAAGAGCAACGTTCCCTGACTGGAGTTGTATTCCAGCCAGGCACTGCCCGGTGTGCTGGTCAAAATGATTGCGAGCGTCGCAAGTCCCATCGGATGTTTCAGCTCAAGTTGAATATTCAAGAAGCCGGAACGACGATTTTTTTCCTTCTTGAACAGGATAATCTGCGCAACTGATATGTTCGAGCGAACAATATCGAAAAGCACGATCAGGATGAGCTTGGGCAGTAGATACCAGCGACGAAACGTCGGTTTGACCGGTCGCAACGCCGCCATCGCCATGGAGGCGATCATGGCAACGATGCTTCCCAGAATAAGGTGGCCAAGCGAAAACGTGTTCAGCACCAGCCAGAAGATCACAAGCGAAACCGTCAGCAGCGGATAAGGAAAGATACGCGCAATCATGGGCGTGCCTCCTCGGCTGGGCTGGTCGCCCGTGGTGCGGAAATAACACCCTGAATGTAGGATTCCGGCAGGTCGAGAATGCGGGCCGTTTCTTCCATGTAGCGCATAACAGGACCGGCCTGGATGGTCATCAGCAGTGTCAGGCCGAGCAATGCCATCACAGGTGCAATTTCGATCACCAGCACTCGTGGAACGGTGCCTTCAATCGAGGCCCAGAAGGTTCTGATGCCTGCACGGGTCATCGAGATCAGGGCCGCAAAACCGGAAAACACGATCAGAAACACGATCCACCACGACAGTGCCGGGATGCTGTCATTTGCACCAAGCCCCGAAGGGTTGAGGATGGCGGAAAGGATCGAGAACTTGGCGATGAATCCCGAGAGCGGCGGCAGACCCGCCAGAAGAATACCGCAGGCGGCAAAGCACGTGCCGAGAACCGCCATGGTTCCAGGCATCGTCACCCCCATTTCGGCGTCTTCCTCTTCATCCTCCGCGTCACCATAGGCTTCCATGGTCACGGCAAGAACGTTCGCGCCGGCATCCTGTCCGCGTTCCACCAATTCAATTAGCATGAAGAATGCGCTGATCGTTAGCGTCGAGCTGACCAGATAGAACAAGGCTCCTGCGGCGACCGTCGCATTGCCCGTGCCCATGGCTGCCAGCAGCGTGCCGGACGAGACAAGAACCGAAAAACCGGCAAGCCTGCCAAGCGCCTGCGAGGCAAGCACACCAATGGCGCCAAACACAATTGTGGCTATACCGCCATACAACAGCGCATCATGACCGAAACCTGCTGATTCTCCGGCTGTTGAGCCAAACAGCAGGAAGGACAGGCGAGCGATCACGTAGATGCCGACTTTGCTCATGATGGCAAAGATACCGCCGACCGGTGCCGATGCCGCGCTGTAGGTTGAGGGCAGCCAGAAGTTCAGAGGCCACATACCGGCCTTGACCAGAAACGCCACGCCAAGAACGGCGGCACCCGTTTCAAGCAACATGCGCTGGTCGGGCTGTAGGGTAGGAATACGCTGAGCCAGATCGCCCATATTCAGCGTGCCGGTCACGCCGTAGATCATGCTGACGCCGATCAGGAAGCAAAGCGCGCTGACAAGGTTGATGGCGATGTAATGTAGACCGGCCTTGACGCGAAGCTGACCGGAGCCGTGCAGCAACAGGCCATAGGACGCTGCCAGCATCACCTCGAAGAACACGAAGAGATTGAACAGGTCACCTGTCAGGAATGCACCATTAATACCCATCAGCATCAGGTGGAATAGTGAGTGAAAATGTGCACCTGACTTGTGCCACTTCGCCAGCGAATAAATCAGTGCCGGAATGGCCAGAAGCGATGTCAAGAGTAACATCATCGCGGAAAGTCTGTCAGCCACCAGCACAATGCCGAAAGGTGCCGGCCAGTTACCGAGCAGGTAAACGCCGGTCGAAACGACAGCCGCGACTTCCGTGTTGACGGTCGAATTGACCTGCTGGAACAATGTGATGGTGATCAAAAGCAAGACACAGCAGGACACCAGACTGATCATCGCTTTGGCAAAACGCTGACGCTCATCAAAGAACAGCAGCAGAGCACCGGTTAAAAGCGGCAGCATAATAGGTGCGATGACGATATGCGAAGGGAAGGAGTTCATTTAGACTGCTCCCTTCCGTCAACGTGGTCCGTGCCGGTCAGGCCTCTTGCCGCAAGCAAAACGACGAGGAAAAGCGCCGTGGTTGCAAAACCGATGACGATAGCTGTCAGAACCAGTGCCTGTGGTACGGGATCGGTCAGGGTTGAGATATCAACCCCATCCACCAGTACCGGCGGCGCATTGCTTTTGATGCCTCCGACACCGAAGATGAACAGGTTCACCGCATAGGACAACAACGACAGGCCAATAATGACCTGATAGGTACGCGGACGCAGGATGAGCCAGATGCCAGAGCCTGTGATGACGCCGATGCCGATTGAGAGAATGAGTTCCATTTACGCGCCCTCCGCTTTCGTGTCCGCAGATTTGACGCGGTAGTTACGCAGCGACTGGTGGGCAATCGCGATGAGCATCAGCACCGTAGCGCCAACGACGAGAGAGAACACGCCCAGATCGAACATCAATGCGGTGGCAAGCGGGATCTTGCCGATATAAGGCAGCTCCAGATATTGCGAGTAAGATGTCAGGAACGGATATCCGAGATACCATGATCCCATGCCGGTCATGGCAGCAACGATCAGACCAAAACCCATCCAACGCAGTGGCAGAATACGGATGCGGTCTTCTGCCCAGCGTGTGCCACCGGCCAGATATTGCAGCAGGAAGGCAATCGCCATGGTGATGCCTGCCGAGAAACCGCCACCTGGAAGATCATGCCCGCGCATGAACAGGTAGACAGCGAAGGTAATGATTACCGGGAACATCCACTGCATGATAACTGATGGAACAAGCAAGTAGTCCCGCGCGGTATCGCCAGCCGAACGTTCCGGCCGGGCGGCATCGAAGGCGTTTTGTATCTTCTGCTGTTCGGTTTTACCGATACTCTCGCTGGCTGGACGGAAACGACGCAGCAGCGCAAACACGGTTAGCGCCACAATGGCAAGAACCGCAATTTCACCCATCGTATCAAAGCCGCGGAAGTCGACGAGGATAACGTTGACGACGTTACGGCCACCACCTTCCGAATAGGCACGCTCGAGGAAGTAGTTGGCGATGGTGTTCGGCACCGGCAGCGTCATCACGGCGTAGGCAACAACCGACATCGCAATTCCGCACGAAACGGCCACCAGAAAGTCGCGGGCGCGGCGAAGCTGGGCCGGCAATTCTGTGCTGTTGTCCACCTTTTCCTCGCGCTTTGGCAGCCAGCGCATGCCAAGCAGGATGAGGACCGTGGTGACGATTTCAACGAGAAGCTGGGTGATCGCCAGATCCGGCGCCGACAGCCATACGAAGGTAAGACATGTCACCAAGCCGGTCACGCCGAGCATGATCAGCGCAGCGAGACGGTGATATTTCGCCTGCCACGCAGCACCAAGTGCGGCGACCATGCCGATCAGCCACAAGATGACAAATACCGGATCAAAAGAGGTGACGCGTGGCAAGGTCAGTGCAAAATCGGACATTATCAGCGGCGAGATACCAGCCAGCAGTGCAAACAGCACCAGCAGGCGCAATTGCGGCTGAAGGCGGCGTGTGCCGAGAGTGCTTTCCAGCCAGCGTGCCCATTTCCAGGAAACGGTAACGATAATACGCTCGAAAATACGCTGGCCGCGCAGGTGACGGAAGACCGGCGGACCATCGTCACATTTGGCAAGATAACCGTTCAGCAACACGTAAAGCAGCACACCACTGGCCAGTGCAATCAAGCTCATAATGAGCGGCAGATTGAAACCGTGCCAGATCGACAGGCTGTAATAAGGGGTTTCCGGACCAAGCACCGACAGCACTGCGGAATGCAGGTAAGGGCCGATAGAAAGACCAGGAACTATACCAACCACAAGGCAGGCAAACACCAGAAACTCGATCGGGAAACGCATCCAGCGTGGTGGCTCATGTGGCTTCGGGTTTGGAAGGCCGGTTGGCGGCGGTCCAAAGAACACCGTGTGAATGAAGCGCAAAGAATAGGTGACGCTGAAGGCGCCAGCAATTGTCGCGACATAGGGCAGGGCCTTGTCGAGAATGGAATCCGCGTGGGTTTCCACCGCCTCGGCAAAGAACATTTCCTTGGAAATAAAGCCGTTCAGCAGCGGAACACCAGCCATAGCGGCACTTGCCGCCATAGCCAGAGTGGCTGTCGCCGGCAGATAGGTATAAAGGCCGCTCAGCTTGCGCATGTCGCGAGTGCCGGTTTCATGGTCGATGATACCTGCGGCCATGAACAGCGACGCCTTGAAGGTCGCGTGGTTCATCATGTGGAAGATCGCAGCCACGGCGGCAAGCGGACTTCCAAGACTGAGCAGGGTTGTGATCAGGCCTAGATGGCTGATTGTCGAATAGGCGAGCAGACCTTTGAGGTCCTGCTGGAACATCGCGAAATAGGCGCCCAGCAGCAGGGTGGAGATACCCGCAAAACCAACCAGCCAGAACCATTCCGGTGTGCCGGACAGAACCGGCCACAATCGCACGAGAAGGAACACGCCGGCCTTCACCATGGTTGCCGAGTGCAGGTAGGCCGAAACAGGTGTCGGCGCAGCCATGGCGTTCGGCAGCCAGAAGTGGAACGGGAACTGCGCGCTCTTGGTCAGCGCACCAATCAGGATCAGCACCAGCGCCGGCACATAAAGCGAATGCGACTGCACAACGGAGGCGGATTTCAGGATAACGTCGAGATCGTAACTTCCGACAATATGGCCAAGAACAAGCAGACCGGCCAGCAGGCAGAAACCACCGATGCCCGTGACAGTCAGCGCCATACGCGCACCATCGCGAGCGGCGGCATTGTGGTGCCAGTAACCGATTAGCAGGAAGGAGAAGATGCTGGTCAGTTCCCAGAAGATCGACAGCAGGATGACGTTGCCTGAAACGACGACACCGAGCATTGCGCCCATGAACAGCAGCAGGAAGGCGAAGAAACGCGGGATCGGATCTTCGGTCGACATATAATACCGTGCATAGAGCACAACCAGCAGGCCGATGCCGGTGATAAGCACGCAGAACATCCACGCAAAGCCATCAAGTCGCAGCGTGAAGTTCAGGCCAAGTTGCGGTAGCCATTCGGCGTCGTAACGCAGAACGGCACCACCGGCGACGGTCGGGTACAGGAACAGGCTGATCAGCAGTCCGCAAAGGGCGACTGCGCCTGCCACCGATGCTGGACCTGCTGCCGCACTCGTTCGCAGCATCATCCCGGTGACGATGCTGCCGATGAAGGGCAAGGAAATCAGCAGTGGCAGAAGGTATTCAGGATTCATAGGCGGCGGTCATTCATCAAGCGGGTTTCAGGGGCAAATGGTGTCTCTGAACCGAGGGCTCTCTTCAAACCGCAACCTCGCTGAATGCGAACCAGTAGAAAAGTATGCCTTACGGTTATGACGCTCCGGAAGGGGGGCCGCGCGGAACCCTGACAACTGAATAAGGTGATTCAGGAATGCCCTGCGCGTAACGACCCGTCGGGGTTTTTTTACCGGCTTTGACAAGGCTGTCTATGACAGCCGTTTGTAAACCCTCTATGCCGGAATTGCTTTTTCGCAAATCACACGGTGTATCAAACCGGTTGAGTGCTGCGCAGGTCGACGTTCCGTCATCGGTAAATGACTTGCGCGCTAATTCTTGTGGCTGCAGCCGCTCAAGGCGGTAAGGCTTTATCGGGGAGCCTTGGCTAAGCCCGACGTGAGCACTGATAAGAACGAACAGGCAGGTGGTTGCAAGAACGATGAACCCGTAAGGATGGCGCAGGGCTGTTTGGCTTTTCCCCATCCATGGCAAGGTTACATCTCCTTTATTCGTTCGATCCGCGCCGCTCGTAATATCCCGTTGATTTTGTTTTAGGGTAAGGGCGGACGCCTTGTCCAGCACATAGGGACAAGAAATGCGCTGTCTTTTCAGAAAAAATCGCAATTTTGAATGTGGTTATGAGGCCAATAGGTCAAAGTCGAAACAAATTTTACCGTTTGACGCGGCGGTTATTGTTTCTTAACCTTCGAGCAAGGAATTAACCATAAAGATTACCAGTATTCACGGCGAAAAGGGAGTTTTCCAACTCCTCCTAGGCATGAAGCCGCTCTGCCGTACCGGGACTGATCCGGTATTCTCGTTTCAAATTTATAGCAGTTTTGAGTGTCGGCTTGGGAACCCATTTGGTTTCGCTTGGCCGGATGCCGCCAAAACTGACTGCAAACAGGCAAATATACCGGAACGTGGGCCGGTATAAGGATTTGGGGTCGTCTCTTGGGGCATGAACTGCCGTCAGATCAGTCGCGTAAGACGCAGGGCAGCAGCCTTGGCGGACGTTTGCGCTTTGCTGGGCTCGACCAAGAGCAGTGTGAGCTGTTGCGCCGTAACCGCATAACACTTGAGCCCTTGGCTCGTGGCGGCCTGCGCGATCTGATGCTGCGCTTCCAGTCGCTGCCGGACTGTTCTCCGTCATTCGAAAGTGAACACCAGCTTGACCGGCTGCACGATCTGCAAACTGCCCATTGGGGGGTGCTGACCGATGCCCGTTTTGATGCGCTTTATGCAGAGCGTGTGAAGGTTCTGTCCGACAGTGAAACGCGCATGGGTCTCGACCCGCGCTGGAACGTTGCAAGCCACGCCGTGGTGCTGGAGCATCTGCTGGTTGGCCTGATCCAGCAGGGCATGCCGCGTTCGATTTTTCCGGGTTCTCGCAAACGGGTCAACGAACTTGCAGATTTGGTGAAAGCCGTCGTCCGTTTGGTCATGACAGATACGGAAATTGCGGTTTCTCTGCGCTTTAATGAGCAGCGCATCAACCACCAGAAAGAACTGGCACGCTTGCGCAATGAAGAGCAGGCTCGCACCGTCACCATTCTTGAAGCAACATTGCGGGCGATCGCCGATGGCAACCTGTCGGCACGTGTTGCCGATGACGATCTGCCGGAAGCCTACGGCGAGCTTGTGAAGCTGTTTAACTTTGCGCTTGATCGCATTGAAGATGCTGTTGCGGCGGTGAGCAGAAATGCTGACGAGGCCCATTCGTTGAGCAATGACTTCATTCAGGAAGGCAAGGCGCTTTCCGGCAATGCATCGCGGCAGACCGAACGTCTTCAGGATGCCGTCTCGATCATTGAAAATATTCTCTCGGCTTTCAGACATGGCGCTGAAAAGATGGAAACCGCTGAAAAGGCGGTATCTTCAGCTAAACTGTCGGCGCAGGAAAGTGGCCTGGCTGTGGGCGAAGCCATCAATGCCATGTCTGACATTGAAAAGTCCGCCGAACAGATTGGCAAGATCATCGGCACTATCGACGAGATTGCCTTCCAGACCAATCTGCTTGCATTGAATGCCGGCATTGAAGCGGCACGCGCTGGCGACAGTGGCCGTGGCTTTGCGGTGGTCGCGCAGGAAGTTCGCGCCCTTGCGCAACGTTCCGCCGATGCGGCGCGTGAAATTAAAACTCTGGTGAGCGAGACGAAAACGCAAGTCGATTCCGGCGTGAAAACGGTCAACCGCACCCAGAATGCCATCGAAGGTGTTGTCCGTCAGGTCTCTGACGTCAGCGGCATGATTACCGACATGACAACCATGACTAGCGACAATGTCGGTCACCTGAAATCAGCGGCCAGCGAAATCAATGCTTTGGGTTCCGAAGCCAGCGCGAGTGCGCAGCGCACCGTCAATGTCGCGGCAAAAGCCGATGACCTTCACACGGTTATTCTGGAGCTAGGCCGCACGGTTCGCGAATTCCACATTTCGCACCAGAATTACCATCAGGCTGCACCGGTTGCCGCTCCGGAAACTCAACCAGAGCCGGTCGTGAGCAGCCCGAGATATTTCCAAGAACAGATACAGCAATTCAGACGGCAAGGAGTGAATTGATGGCAGGCAGAAAAAGCACGCAGGCAACATTGCAGTTGAGCGCGGTGCTGGACCTCAACGAAGCGTCGGTACTGCGCGGTAAATTGATGGAGTTGCGCGGCTCTGCGCTTGCCATTGATGCATCGGCAGTCGAGCGGGTTGGCGTTCAATGTGTTCAGGTGCTGATGGCCGGCATCAAGACATGGGAAACCGACGGCAAGGCAATCACATTCGCGAAAGCATCGGATGCTTTTGCAAAAACGCTCCAATTGATCGGCGTCAACATAGATCATCTGCTCCCGAAGGAGATACGGCAATGAAGAAAAAAGTGCTGACGGTGGATGATTCCCGCACGATCCGCAACATGCTTCTGGTAACGCTCAACAATGCCGGTTTCGAGACCGTGCAGGCTGAAGACGGCGTTGAGGGCCTTGAGGTTCTCGAGCAGAGCAATCCGGATGTGATCGTAACCGACATCAACATGCCGCGCCTGGATGGCTTCGGCTTTATCGAAGGTGTGCGCCGGAACGAAAAGTTCCGTGCAGTACCGATCCTGGTGCTGACAACCGAAAGTGATGCGGAAAAGAAGAACCGTGCGCGGCAGGCCGGAGCGACCGGCTGGATCGTCAAGCCCTTCGATCCTGCCAAACTTATTGATGCCATTGAACGTGTAACTGCCTGATACGGGATTTTTCACAATGGATATGAACGAAATCAAAGAAATCTTCTTCCAGGAATGCGAGGAACAGCTCGCCGAACTGGAATCAGGTCTTTTGAAGCTGAACGACGGCGATCGTGATCCCGAGACAGTCAATGCCGTTTTCCGAGCCGTTCATTCCATCAAGGGTGGCGCAGGCGCGTTTGGTCTGGACGATCTGGTTGCCTTCGCCCATGTTTTCGAAACCACGCTCGATTGCGTGCGTTCGAACAAGCTTGAACCCAATCAGGACGTCTTGAAGGTCATGCTGAAGTCGGCAGACGTTCTGGCCGATTTGACCAACGCAGCGCGCGATGGTGGTCAGGTTGAGGCAACCCGCACCCGTGGTCTGGTTAAAGAACTTGAAGCACTTGCGAATGGTGAAATGCCAAGCGCGTCCAGTGCGCCGGAAGCTACTGCGCCAAAAGTCGCAGATGCACCCGCACCAACCGATGAAAGCGGTTTCCAGCCCGTCGCATTCTCCTTCAGTGATTTTGAAGACGATATCACGCCGCTCATGGAGCCGTCGGTATACAATGTCGTGTTCAAGCCAAAGGCATCGCTCTACTCCAAGGGCAATGAGGCCGCTTTGCTGTTGCGCGACCTTTCGCGTCTTGGCGAAATGGGCATCAACTGCGACATGTCCACGCTGCCATCGCTGGAAGATATCGATCCTGAAGCAGCCTATTTTTCCTGGACTATCACCGTAAAGACGGACAAGAGCGCGGAAGACGTTCGCAGCGTGTTCGAGTTTGCAGAGTGGGATTGTGATCTCGAAATCACGTCTCCGGAGCCGGAAGCCACGGCTGAAGAACTGCCAATGGTGCCTGTTCCTTTCGACCTTTCTATCCTGGATGAAGAGGTTATCGAAGAGCCTGCGGTACTGTCTGCTGCTGACGATGCCGTTTCAACCGCTGGTGCTGCAAGCGACGTCTTGAGAAAAGTCTCTGCTGCCGTTGAAAAGAAAGAAGTTGCCAAGGAAGCGGCTGCTCCTGCCAACGCTGCTGCTGCTGCAAATGCCAGTGCTGGCCAGACAATCCGCGTTGACCTTGATCGGGTTGACCGCCTTATCAACCTGGTTGGCGAGCTGGTCATCAATCAGGCGATGTTGTCGCAGAGCGTGATCGAGAACGACACGACCGGCACCTCAGCTGTCAACATGGGTCTGGAAGAACTTCAGCAACTGACCCGCGAAATTCAGGATAGCGTTATGGCTATCCGCGCGCAGCCGGTTAAGCCTGTGTTCCAGCGCATGTCGCGTATCGTCCGCGAAGTTGCCGACATGATCGGCAAACAAATCCGTCTTATTACCGAAGGTGAAAACACCGAAGTGGACAAGACGGTTATCGACAAGCTAGCCGAGCCGCTGACCCACATGATCCGCAATGCCGTCGACCACGGTATTGAAACACCAGAAAAACGCGAAGCTGCCGGAAAGAACCCTGAGGGCACAGTCAAGCTGTCTGCAAAGCACCGCTCTGGCCGCATTCTCATTGAATTGCAGGACGATGGCGCCGGTATCAACCGCGAGCGCGTACGCCAGAAGGCCATCGACAACGATCTGATTGCCGCTGACGCAAACCTGTCGGATGAAGAGATCGACAACCTGATCTTCATGCCGGGCTTCTCCACCGCCGACAAGATTTCCGATATTTCGGGTCGTGGTGTGGGCATGGACGTTGTCAAGCGCTCCATTCAGGCGCTTGGCGGTCGTATCAGCATCACCTCGCGTCCGGGTCTTGGTTCTACCTTTACCATGAGCCTTCCGCTGACACTGGCCGTGCTCGACGGCATGGTGGTCACGGTTGCCGGGCAGACGCTCGTTGTACCTTTGACGGCGATTGTCGAAACACTACAGCCGGAAGCGCAGAGCATCCATTCGTTCGGTGCCAACCAGCGTCTGATCTCGATCCGCAACAGCTTCTGCCCACTGGTGGATGTTGGTCGTATCCTCAACTTCCGCGCAACCCAGGCAAACCCGGTCGAAGGTGTTGCTCTCTTGGTGGAATCTGAAGGTGGCGGCCAGCGCGCCCTGATGGTCGATGCGATCCAGGGCCAGCGCCAGGTGGTTATCAAGTCGCTTGAGGCAAACTACACCCACGTTCCGGGCATTGCTGCTGCAACCATTCTCGGCGACGGTCGCGTTGCTCTTATTCTCGACGTCGATGCCGTAGTTGGCGCATCGCGTGGCCAGTCCCTGAAGCAAGAGATGTCTCTTGCTGCAACCGGTTGAAAGCGGTGATGAATGACGTCGCTCAAGTTGAACGATCAACGACAGTCGCCTGATGAAGTGCTTGCCAGCGGAGAATATCCGCTGACAAGGCGCGATCTGACGGATATTGCGGCGATGATTTACGCCGATGCAGGAATTTATCTCAACGATTCCAAAGCGTCGCTTGTTTATTCTCGCCTGTCGAAGCATATCCGCAATCTTGGCTTGAGTGGGTTCAAGGAATATTGCGCGCTTGTCGCCTCTCCAGAGGGAGCGCAGCCGCGTCGTGAAATGCTGTCGCATCTGACGACTAATTTCACGCGTTTTTTCCGTGAAAACCATCACTTTGACCACCTGCGTGACGAAGTGCTGCCAGGCCTGATCAACCGTGCGAAAGCCGGTGGACGCGTTCGTATATGGTCGGCTGCATGCTCCGACGGGCAGGAGCCCTATTCGATTGCGCTGACGGTCCTGGCGATGTTCCCCAATGTCACGGATTACGATTTCAAGATCCTGGCGACCGATATCGACCCGAAGATTCTCGCATTGGCGCGCGCTGGTGTTTACGATGAAACGGCGCTTGAGACGGTCTCTGCATCCATGCGCAAGCAGTGGTTTACCGAGGTCGATGCTGGTGGTCGTAAGAAGTACCAGATCAGCGACAAGGTAAAACGTCTGATTACGTTCAACGAACTTAATTTGATGACGCAGTGGCCCTTCAAGGGAAATTTCGACATCATCTTCTGCCGCAACGTCGTGATCTATTTTGATGAGCCGACCCAGATGAAAATCTGGAATCGTTTTGCTGGCCTCTTTCCTGAAGGCGGACATCTTTACATCGGTCATTCCGAACGCGTGTCTGGCGACGCCAAAAACGTGTTCGATAATATCGGTATCACCACCTACCGCTATATCGGAAAGGGGAGGAAATAATGGGTGCTCCAGCCAGAGTTCTCGTTGTCGATGATTCTCCGACCATGCGCGGATTGATCACGGCTGTCTTGAAAGCTGACCCGGACGTTCAGGTCGTGGGTCAGGCTGGCGATGCCATGGAAGCGCGTGCGGCAATCAAGCAACTTAATCCTGATGTTGTGACACTTGATATCGAGATGCCAGATATGAATGGCCTCGAATTCCTCGAAAAGATCATGCGCCTGAGACCAATGCCGGTGATCATGGTGTCTACGCTAACGCATCACGGTGCAAATGCATCTCTGACCGCACTGGAAATCGGTGCTTTTGATTGTGTGGGCAAACCAGCACCTGGCGATCGCAATCCGTTTGGCGATCTTGCCGAAAAGGTGAAGGCTGCCGCACGGTCTCAACTTGTCAGCTATCGCACCGCGCCTGCACCGGTTGCCGAGCGGCCAGCACCACCCAAGGCCATGTCCGTGAATGATTATCGCGGTGGTCGCAAGATCGTGGCAATCGGTTCTTCGACCGGCGGAGTGGAAGCTCTCATTACTGTCTTGCAGAAATTTCCGGCCAATTGCCCACCGACCGTTATCACCCAACATATGCCGCCGACCTTTACCAAGAGCTTTGCAGAACGGCTTAACCGCCTGTGTGCACCGGTGGTGGAAGAGGCAACGGATGGCGCGCGATTGCAGATTGGTAAAATTTACCTAGCGCCCGGTGGGGAGCGGCATTTGCAAGTTGTCAATCACTCTGCGCCAAGTTGCAGGTTGTTGGAGCGGGAGCCGGTAAACGGCCATCGCCCATCGGTCGATGTGCTTTTTGATTCTGTTGCCGAACTGGCAGGCCGAAATGCAGTAGGGGTCATCCTTACCGGCATGGGGCGTGATGGTGCGGCAGGCCTTTTGAAAATGAGGCATGCCGGCGCGCGCACCGTCGGACAGAATGAAAAGACATGTGTCGTATATGGAATGCCAAGAGTGGCCTACGAACTGGGTGCCGTCGAGCAACAGCTGCCGTTAACCGCGATTGGCGAGGAAATTTTGAAGTTAACTGCTGCCCGGAAAGAAGGTTCTGAATAATGTCTATCGCAGAGAAAATCAAAGTTCTGATCGTTGATGATCAGGTAACCAGCCGACTGTTGCTGAGTGACGCGCTGACCCAGCTTGGTTTCAAGCAGATCACGTCCGCCGGTGACGGTGAGCAGGGCATGAAGATTATGGAGCAGCAACCTCACCACCTGGTTATCTCCGACTTCAATATGCCGAAGATGGACGGTCTGGGTTTCCTGCAGGCTGTGCGCACCAACCCGAACACCAAGAAGGCTGCCTTCATCATTCTGACGGCGCAGGGTGACCGCGCGCTGGTACAGAAGGCTGCACAACTGGGTGCCAACAACGTGCTGGCCAAGCCTTTCTCCATCGAAAAAATGAAGGCTGCTATCGAAGCCGTATTCGGATCGCTTAAATGATGGAAGCTGCAGCCAAGCGCGTGCATATCATTCAAGGAGAATACAAGGTCATCAAGGATCCCGATGTGGTTCTGACGACGATCCTGGGTTCGTGCGTGGCTGCGTGTATGAGAGATCCTGTCGCCGGTGTAGGCGGCATGAACCACTTCCTTTTGCCGGGTACGGGGGGAGTGAGCGGCGGGGATGCCACCCGTTACGGTGTCCATCTTATGGAGTTGCTGATCAACGGCCTGCTCAAGCAGGGTGCGCGCAGGGACAGGCTTGAAGCCAAGATCTTTGGCGGCGCAAAAACCATTGCCAGCTTCTCCAATGTCGGTGAGCAGAACGCATTGTTTGCCATGCAGTTTCTGAAGGATGAAGGCATACCGGTGATCAGTTCCTCAACGGGCGGGGATCATGGTCGCAAGGTTGAGTACTGGCCTGTTTCCGGACGGGCCCGCCAACATCCGCTTACCGGTGCGGAAGCGCAAAAAACCGTCGCTTTGGAAGCCCGGCCGCAGCCGGCGCCCAAGCCGGTGGCCAACGATATCGAGTTTTTCTAGTAACGGGGTTTTTTATGTATATTGCCGAGCATTCACGGGTGGCACCATTGGAAGAAGCTCTGCCCGATGTCTTGATGCGCATTGTGAGTGAACTTCATGACGTTGCCTATCTGATTGAGCGTATCGAACCCCAATTGCTTGAAATGGCCGATGGCGCCATCTCCGAAGATGGTCTGAAACTGCTGCAGGGCATTGACCTTGCAGTCCAGAAAACCCGTGGCCTGGCGGAATTTATCGACACGATTACCGGTACCATTCCAACCGAGTGGGTGATTGACGTCACCACAGCGCTCAGCCTAGTGAAGCTTGCCGAAATGCGAAAGGCGCTGGGCACCGGCTTACGTCACGGCCATTCGCAGCCGCTGGACAAGGTTTCCGGAGACGTCGACCTGTTCTGATACGGCGGGTGTGAAAGCCCCAATAGCATCAATTTGACAAACCGCACTGCGCGAAACGCTCGCGCAAGCTTCGTCTTCTAGGTTGCCACTAGGACTATTCGGTCTATGACTCCATGAATGACGGTGCGGAACAGAATGAATCTGTTAAATCAAGTCCCTCAGGTCTTAAGAAATATTGCAGCGCTAGGCCAAACGCGCTTGTTGCTCCTTGGTGGCGTTGGTATCGTCTCCATGGTCTTGGTCATTGCGGCGGCTGTTTACGTTAATAAGCCAGCTTACGAAACACTTTATGTCGGCCTCGAAAATGCCGACCTGAACAAGATCAGCCTTGCGCTTGCCGAATCCAACTTCCAGTTTGAAGTCGGCTCCGACGGCACAAGCATCCAGGTGCCGGTTGGCATGACCAGCCGCGCACGCGTACTGCTTGCCGAACGCGGTTTGCCAAACAGCGCCAATGCCGGTTATGAGCTTTTCGACAATGTCGGTTCGCTTGGTCTTACCTCCTTCATGCAGGAAGTAACCCGCGTTCGCGTTCTTGAAGGCGAAATCAGCCGCTCCATCCAGCAGATCAACGGCATCACTGCGGCACGCGTTCACATCGTTATGCCCGATGTGGGTAACTTCCGCCGTGGCGAACAGAAGCCGACGGCTTCCGTTATGATCCGGGCCAGCGCGACAGCAGGTCGCAAGGCTGCGGCTTCTATTCGCCACCTCGTCGCATCGGCAGTGCCTGGACTTGAGGTTGATGATGTCACCATCCTCGACTCGACCGGCCAGCTTCTGGCCTCCGGCGACGATGCTGCCAACGGCGCAATGAGCCGTTCGCTGACACTTGTGCAGTCCGTACAGCAGGAAATTGAAACCAACATTGACAAGGCGCTCGCACCGTTCCTTGGCATGGACAACTTCCGCTCCAGCGTGACTGCACAGCTGAACACCGACAGCCAGCAAATTCAGGAAACCGTCTACGATCCTGAATCACGTGTCGAGCGTTCGGTCAGAACGATCAAGGAAGCACAGAAGTCTCAGGAACGTACCCCTGACACGGCAGCCACGGTTGAACAGAACGTTCCGCAGGCGGCCCCACAAGGTGGTAGCGGTGGTCCTGAATCGTCTGACGAATCCGACAAGAAGGAAGAGCAGACCAACTACGAAATTAACAGCAAGACAATTGCCACGGTTCGTAACAGCTATCAGGTCGAAAAAATCTCCGTCGCTGTCGTGGTCAACAAGGACCGTATCGCCCGTATGGTTGGCGAACCGGTCGACCAAGCCAAGATCGACGCCTATCTCGCCGAGATGCAGAAGATCGTTACCTCTGCGGCGGGCATCTCCTCTGACCGTGGCGACAATGTAACGCTGACCGCCATGACCTTCTTGGAAAGCCAGCTTCTTGATGAAGCACCAAGCGGCCCAAGTTTTATGGAAGTCCTGACACGCAACTCTGCAGGTATCATCAACTCCTTCGCCTTCATCGCTGTGGCTTTCCTCATCGTGTGGCTTGGAATTCGCCCGGTTGTCCGCTCTGTCATGGGCAATGGTTCGGCAAACGCGGAATTGGCACAGGATGCAGCCGGCCTCGAACTGCCAGACTTCTCGCCAGCAATGGGCGGCGGTGGTGGTGGTCTCATGGAAGGCTTTGGTGCAGACTTCGGCTTCGACAGCGCAGACGACCTGCTGTCTGGCGAAGATCCCAACGGCGGCTTCAACCGCCGGGTACGCGAAGGGCCAGAACGTCGCCTGTCGCGTATGGTGGAGATCAGCGAAGAAAGAGCTGCCAAGATCCTCCGCAAATGGGCCATCGAAAAGGCCGCTTGATAACAAGGCCGGGTTTTCCCCGGCCTTTTTCCATTCCGGCATTGTTTCGATAATTGACAACTGTCGGCCGCGGTTTTGCCGGACATTAATGATAGGAGCGAAGGAACTTTTTCGGGGAGATGCGCTTTATCACCATCACCAAATCGTCTGACGCCAGCCACGCTTACGCAGGGCAGACTTCAAAACCGCCTGAAAAATGTGAGGATGTCTCGGTTTCCAGCGGTATTCCAGAAGATCACAAACCAGATCTGTGCCATGACATGAAACACCAATGCCAGATTGGTACAGCATTCATGGTCTGTTCCATGTCGCCCGGTGAAAGGAGTGGAAATGCCAAATTCTGATAGTGGTATTTCCTTGACCGTCTCCTAGAATGAGGTGATTCGTAGGCTGAAATTTGAAAATGCTTTTGGGCGGCTCAGAGGTGATACCAATGCGTGCACCTCCGGCCGGTCTGGCCTTCCTAAAGGAAACTCATCAGTTGAAGGCAGATGTGGATATTCGCAGACTGACGGTAAAACCGCTGAACCCAGCGGTGCAACCTTCATCGCGGGTACAAGTCATCAGCTGGATGGGCGAGATAGCCGGAACGGGGGACATGTCCGGTTCTCTTGATGTGTTGGCCACCTATGCGGGCGCTTCATATTATATGCTGGCCCGCGAGGATATGTTTCAGGAGAATGGTCTAAGCTTCGTCATCACATCCAACTGGCCATTTGATCTCGTCAAGAAGATTGGTGGTACGCTTGCTGCCAGCCAAGCGCGCGTGAGTGAGATGGAAAAGTGCCTCTCGCTCCTTCAGCCGCAACTGCATATCCTGCCCGATGAGGGATGCATCCCCAAAGGTACGGACCGACAGTATTGCGCAATGACGTTCTGCGTCGGCAACATACGCTTTGCACTTCTGCTGATGTTCCCAGAAGGTACAGTGCCTTCCATGGAGCGTTTGCGTGAAGTCGGCTTGTTGTGCGGCTATAGCGCCAGCTTCGGTATTGGCTATGATCTCAAGGTCGAGCGTGACATTGATCTGACCGAGCGCGAACTTGAATGCCTCTACTGGATTGCCGAAGGCAAGACCAGTGACGAAATGGCGACTATTCTTGGAATTTCGCGTAATACAATCAACAACTACATTACTAGCGTCATGCGTAAAACCGCGACGAAAACCCGCTCCGAAGCAATCGCTTACGCGGTTCGTAACAATCTTGTTTGATGGTTGATTGATGGCTTATTCGAGAGACACCACCACGGATGAGCAAGGCGGAGTACAGATTGTCCGCGTCAGCCGCACGTCCAATCGATCAGATCTTTTTCCAATGTTGATTGGTATGCAGAAGGAAATGGGGGCAAGAAATTTTGCCGTCTTCCGTGCTGCGATTTCAAGCTTTCCCAACAAGCGCAAGCTGGTGTGTGAACTCGAGAACTGGGGAATGGGCGCAGCCGAGCAGACCAATGCTCTGGTTTCGGCACTCGGCACCACACTTCTGGAGCATATTGACGGCTCGTTGCTGCCACTGATCTGGTCTACCGATCAGGGCAAGGGCATTTCCATAACACCTGAAATGGTGCCGATGTTAAAGCAGGCCGACAATACCGATCTGCCGTATGCAGGTGTGGCCCTGCCGATCAAACTCGGCAACATCGGTAATGGTCTGGTTGTCTTCTGCGGCACGGCTCTCGAGCTCGACTGCGGCACGACCATTGATCACCACCTGAAGTGCTGTCAGGTGATGATTGATCTTCTGGCGCTGGATGAGCGCCGCTCGACTCCGACAGAAGCGCTAAGCGAGCGCGAAATTGCCTGCTTGCAATTGGCAGGTGATGGCAAGATCAGTGAAGAAATCGCCGTCAAGCTTGGCCTGTCCGTTCACACGGTCAACGCCTATCTTGGCTCAGCGACAATCAAGCTTGATTCCGTCAATCGAATTCAAGCAATCGCCAAAGCAATTCGCATGGGCTACATTCATTAATTGTAGTATTATCTGCGTTTTGAAGTATTGCTGAATATTAGAAATTGATATTTGTCACCTAATCAAGTCACCTTGAATATTAGCGGATTAGTTATTTTTTGAAATTTTTTCAATTTTAACGATTTCCCCTTACGATGCTTCAATCGTAAAAAATTGGGGAACTCCGAGATGAAGAAGCTCCTTTCTGCACCCGTCGCAGTGCAAATCATTGCTTTGACAGCCTGCCTCGTTCTTTTGGGTATCGCGGCCATCGGTGTCTCGACCTATGTCAGTCTCGAAGAAGACGTCATGGAGACGGCGGAGATCCAGACGAACAGTGCAGCCCGCGCCATGGCGGTTCTCTATGAGCTGAAGGTTGGTGGTGCCACGTTGAACATCGATAATGGAAACCTTGTCAGTGTTGATCGTGCAAGCATCGGTACATTGCGTGATACGGATCTGGTGGATCGCACGGCACTGATCATCGGTGGCGTTTCCACAGTGTTCCAGAAGCAGGGCGAAGATTTCGTCCGCATGTCTACAAATGTTAAGAAGGAAAACGGCGAGCGTGCTATCGGCACCAAGCTGGCAACCGATAGCCAAGCCTATGCAAAAATCAGCAAGGGTGAAGTCTACATTGGCAAAGCGACCCTGTTTGGCAGCGAATACATGACCGGCTACATCCCGGTAAAATCCAAGTCGGGCGCGCCTGTCGGCATCCTGTTTGTCGGTATTCCAATGCAAGTATTCTTCGATCATCTGGCTGGGCTTCAGACTATGATCCTGCTTTCCAGCGCGCTTGTCATGGGCGCCGTGGGCCTGTTGGGTTACTTCGTCATCCGTCGCGCACTGCGTCCCCTCGGTGTGCTCACTGGTGCCGTCAATTCGCTTTCGAGCGGCAATCTCGATACTGTCATCCCCTATGCAGATCGATCCAATGAGTTTGGCAATATTGCCAAAGCGTTGGAAGTGTTCCGCACCAACGCGCATGAGAAGCTGGTTATAGAAGGTCGCAGTGAGGCAGACCGGATAGCCGCTGATGAAGAACGCGCCCGCAACGATGATGAAAAGCGCACACTCGATCAGCAGATCGAATTTGCGGTGACCGAACTTGCGTCTGGTCTGGCGCGCCTGTCACAAGGTGACCTGACCCGCACACTTGACAAGCCATTCTCCGGCCGTCTTGATCAACTGCGCATGGACTTCAACACGTCGCTCGCTCATTTGAAAAACGTCTTGCAGCAAATCCGCGAACGTACGCTGACCATTCAGCACAATGGCGACGAAATGCTGCAATCTTCAAACGATCTTTCGCGTCGCACGGAATCGCAGGCAGCGTCTCTGGAACAAACCGCCGCCGCTGTCGAAGAAATCACCATCACGGTCAAATCGTCGGCTGAGCGCGCCCGTGAAGCCAATCAGGCTGTCAACCGCACCCGCCAGAGTGCCGATAGTTCCGGCACGGTGGTGAGCAATGCCGTCGCCGCTATGGGCCGTATCGAAGACGCTTCCAAGAAGATCGAGCAGATCATCGAAGTCATCGACGATATCGCCTTCCAGACGAACCTGTTGGCGTTGAATGCCGGTATTGAGGCAGCACGCGCGGGCGAGGCTGGTAAAGGTTTTGCGGTCGTGGCGCAGGAAGTGCGCGAACTGGCACAGCGTTCTGCCGATGCGGCCCGTGAGATCAAGGGTCTCATCAACCAGTCGAGCAATGAGGTTGAGACCGGTGCATTGCTGGTGCAGCAGGCTGGTGAAGTTCTGTCCGAAATCAGCGGGCAGATCGTGGATGTCAGCAAACATGTTGAAACCATCGCAACCGCTGCGCAGGACCAGTCATCTGCGCTGCATGAGGTCAACAGCTCCGTCAACCAGATGGACCAGATGACCCAGCAGAATGCAGCCATGGCAGAAGAATCCAGTGCCGCAAGCCAGATGTTGGCCAATGAGGTGCAGGAGCTTCTGGCCCTTGTGCAGCAGTTCCGCATCGAACAGGCATCGCAATCCTACGGCCGTGAGCAATTTGCACGCGTAGCCTGATCCATTCGAAGAAATCGCCAAAATAACAAATGCCCCGCACGTAATTGCGGGGCATTTTTGTTGGCAGGGTATTTCCAGGACCTTATTCTGCTGCTGCACGAATACGCGCTGAAAGCTGCGTCATGTAAGCGCGTAGCACCGCAGGCCGCACCGGCTTGTGCTGAATGGTGATGTTGTGTTTTTCGGCCTCGTTGCGCACCTCTGGTGTGCGATCGGCCGTGATCAATAGCGCAGGGATGTCCGCCTTATAGAGTGCGCGTAAAAGCAGGATGGCACCAACACCACTGCCATCGCCGAGATGATAGTCGGCGATAATCAGGTCTGGCGGCTGTGGTGATGTCACGGGCAACAGATCAAGCGCGGCAATCGCATCGGCCTGTAGCACCTCGCAGCCCCAGCCGCTGATCAGCAGCGCCATGCCCTCAAGGATTTTCGGCTCATTGTCGATGCACAGAACCCGCAAACCGACCAGCGGTTCGTGCATGCCCCCGGCATTGCCGATTGGCAGGGCGGTGACGCTGGTATTCTCGGACTTGTCGCGCGGCAGGCTGATACGGAAGGTCGTACCTTTACTGAGCGTCGAGGAAAGCTGCACAGGATGGTTCAGCACGCGCGAAATGCGATCAACGATAGAAAGGCCCAACCCGAGCCCAGTTGCCGTTCTGGCGCCTTCCTCAAGGCGTGCAAACTCCTTAAAGACAGTGCGGAATTTGGAGGCTGGAATGCCGATGCCGGAATCCATCACCTGCAGCACAACATTCTTCCCGTCACGGCGCACACCGACAAGTACTTTGCCCGACAGCGTATATTTGATGGCGTTAGAAACCAGGTTTTGCACCAAGCGACGCAGCAGGTTCGGGTCGGAGCGCACGGAAAGCGAGGTCGGCATGACAACCAGCTTCAGATTTTTTTCGCGGGCAATCGGTGCGAAGTCCGTCTCGATACGCCGCAGCAGATCATTAAGTGGCACAGACGCAAAGCGGGGCTTCATGGCGCCGGTATCAAGGCGGGAAATGTCGAGAACTGCGCCGAGGATCGTTTCCACGGATTCGAGCGACGAGTCGATATTCTGTACCAGTGTGCTGTCATCGGACGTGCCTAGCCGCTCAACCAGTGCCGAAGAATAAAGCCGCGCGGCGTTGAGTGGCTGTAGAATGTCGTGGCCGGCTGCCGCAAAGAACCGGGTTTTGCCAATATTGGCTTCATCGGCAAGGGCGCGTGCTTCGGCGAGTTCACAATTCACCCGCGTCAACTCACTGGTGCGCTCCGCCACCCTCTGTTCGAGTGTCTCATTGGCCTGCTGCAAGGCGCGGTCGACGGCTACCCGTTCGGTAATATCGGTGAAGGTCGCAACAATGCCGGTGTCCGGCATCGCATTGGAGCGCACTTCGATAATCCGTCTGCTTTGCGACAGGACAATCGAAAATGGCATGTCGAGTGTCAGGAAGTTGCCGATAAGCTGATCGGAATCGCGCGAAGTAACATCACCGCGCGCCTGCAGCATGGCGACAATGTCTGAAAGCGGTAGACCAACACGACCAAACTGCTCGGGTAGATCAAGCAGGGTTCGGAACCGCCTGTTCCAGATGGTCAGTTGGTGGGAGCTGTCAAAAACCGCAATGCCCTGATCCATCTGTGCAAGCGCAGTTTGCAGCATGTCCTGATTATACTGCAGCGCTTCGCTGGCCTGATCGAGCAACCAGGCCGTATCGGCATTGGTATCTTCCGCCTTTTGCAGGATAAGCGACAGCACAAGCCGTGCGGATGACGAGCCGATGGCGCTGCCGAGCAACTGTTCGGAGAAATGGATAAGGGCCATATCGGCCGGCTGATCGTCATCCAGCTTTCGCCCGGCGGTTTTTTCATAGGTGGCCAGTGAACGCTGCATGCGCTCTTCGCCGAGATAACGGGCCACTGCACTTTTAAGGTCGCCAACACTGACCCGTGTTTTCCAGCCACGTGTCGCAAACTGCGATCGGGAGTGACGTTTGACGAAAATGCCGGATTGGATGCGTTCCACCGGCCGTGGATTGCGAGACAGCGACCCCAAGATAAAGGCCAGACTGTTGACGATCAGGCTAAGGATAACCGAGTTGACGAGCGGATCGTGGTTTTCCGGATTGAACAGCGACAGGCCAGGGAAAACGAAACCGAGAATGCTTGCCGCAACCCGTGAATAATCGGGTCCGCCAAGGCTTGGCAAAAACAGCAGGTAGGCCCAGACTAGAAAACCTGACACCAGACCGGCAATGGCGCCGCGCGCATTCGCTCTGCGCCACAACAGGCCACCAAATAGCGACGGCGCCATCTGCGCGATAGCTGCAAAGGCGAGAAGGCCGATCGACGCAAGACCGGTGGTGCTGTCGGCAGCGCGGTAATAGGCATATCCTAACAGTAGCACGGCAAAAATCGCCGTGCGGCGGATGTTCAGCAGGGTTTTGGCAAAATCGGCGCGGTGCGTCGTGCGGCTCATCAGCTTGTGGCGAAGGAAAATCGGCATCACGATATCGTTGGAAATCATGATGGAAAGTGCGACCGAAGCTACGATTACCATGGCGGTGGCCGCAGAAAACCCACCGATGAACGTGATCAGCGTGACAACAGGCATTTGTCCCGTCAGCGGCAGTTGCAGCACATACAGGTCTGCCTCGCCAGTATTGCCGAGTGTGATCACGCCCGCCATGGCGATGGGTAGCACAAACACATTGATGGCGACGAGGTAGAGCGGCAGCAGAAAGCCTGCCATGCGCAGTTCTTCGCTGGTACGGTTTTCGACAACGGTGACATGAAACTGGCGCGGCAGCATGATGATCGCAAAGGATGACAGCATGGTCAGCACGATCCAGCGGCTGATCGGCGTCTGATAGGTCAGCGCTGCCATGGCCTGCTCGTTTTGCCGGGTCAGTTCCCAAAGCTGCACAGGACCGTCAAACAGGAAAAATATGACGTAGATGCCGGCCGTGCAGATCGCCAGAAGTTTGACGAGCGATTCCATCGAGATGGCCAGGATAAGCCCGTCCTGATGTTCGGTCGCATCGGTATGGCGCGTGCCGAAAATCACTGCGAAACCCGCCATCAACACGGTGACGATGAAGGCAAGGTCAAGGAAATAGAGATTGCCGCTACCAATGCCATAATCTGACGGGTTCACCATGGCGGCAACGGAGTTGGAAACTGCCTTCAGCTGCAGTGCGATATAGGGAATAGCTCCGATCAGCGAGATCAACGCCACGATGATCGAGACGGCTGAGTTCTTGCCATAGCGCGCTGCGATAAAGTCGGCGACTGATGTCAGTTTCTCGGCCTTAGCCAGCTGGATGATACGCCTGATAACTGGCATGCCGATGGTGAAGGCAAGCACCGGACCGATATAGATGGCAAGGAATTCCAATCCGTGTGTTGCTGCAAGTCCAACACCACCGAAATACGTCCAGGACGTGCAATAAATCGCCAGGCTGAGCGCATAGACGATCGGGCGGCCGCGTTTGGAAACACTAGTCCTGCGGCTGTTGCGGTCACCAAGACTGGCGACAACAAACAGCAGAAGAATATAGGCAAATGCCGCAACTAAAATAATCCACCCGGGAAGCACATGTCCTCCATCGCCCGGCAAAAATGACAGGCTTTCATGATCCTCCGAGGCAAACCATAGGACAAATGCGCAGGGTTGGAAATTACTCTTTGGTCGTCAATGGTTTGGCGTTGGCCAGATAATCACGCGCATAGATAGAGAAGCATTTAAACTTTGGTTTAGCATGTTATTATGAAGCAGTCTGGCGTTCGTTGGACTGATCTAACTGGGGACATCTTGAATGCTCAATGAATTTAAAACCTTTATCGCCAGAGGCAACGTCATGGACCTTGCTGTCGGCGTTATCATCGGCGCGGCCTTCAACAAGATCGTTGAATCCGTCGTCAACGACCTCGTCATGCCAATTGTCGGCGCGATCTTCGGTGGCTTTGATTTCTCGAACTACTTCTTGCCACTTAGCTCAAATGTAACAGCAGTATCGCTGGCAGCCGCTCGTGAGCAGGGTGCGGTTTTCGCATATGGCAGCTTCCTTACCGTCGCTATCAATTTCCTGATCCTTGCCTGGATCATCTTCCTGATGGTCAAGGGTGTAAACAAGATCCGCGCCAGTGTGGAACGTAAGGAAGCAGCGCAAGAAGCTGTACCGGCACCACCACCGGAAGACATCAAGCTGCTGTCGGAAATCCGCGATCTTCTCAAGACGCGCTGATCTTTTTCAGCCTAGGCGTCCATCGATTTTTGAACCGGCCAGTTGCAGGGCTGGCCGGTTCTCGACCCATCACAAAATGCGATATGATCTTCACGTAATTTCCATGGAAGAGGGCAGGGTGATTGCGTAATAAAGGACAAACGGAGTGTGTCCTTTATGTCTTTATTGAATAGCTTGAGTGCCAGATCTCTCGCCGCGCCTGCCAGCGGTATCATTGAAATCGTCAAATATGCCCGTGGCCGCGAAGGCCTGTTGCCTTTGTGGACTGGCGAAGGCGACCTGCCGACACCTGATTTCATCAGCAACGCCACCGTAGCAGCATTAAATGCCGGTGAAACTTTCTACACCTGGCAGCGCGGTATTCCGGAATTGCGCGATGCGCTTTCGCGTTATTACCAGCGCCACTTCTCCGTTTCCTTGCCGCAGGACAGTTTTCTGGTCACCGGTTCGGGCATGCAGGCCATCGCGCTTGCCGTGCAGGCTCTGACATCACCGGGTGATGAGATGATCTACCTCTCACCGACATGGCCGAATATTGTCGCTGCCATCGGTGTTGCTGGCGCGAGTGCCGTTGGCGTGGGCATCGATTTTGCCGATGGCAAGTGGTCGCTGGACATCGAGAAAATTGCAGACGCCATCACACCCAAAACCCGAGCGCTTTTTATCAACACGCCGTCCAACCCGACGGGATGGGTCGCCACCCATCAAGACCTCACCAATATTCTGGCGCTGGCCAGAAAACATGGCCTGTGGATCATTGCTGACGAAATTTACGCCCAATATTATTATGGCGAGGGTCGCGCTCCATCGTTTTTTGATGTGATGGACGAAGGTGATCGCATTGTTTTCGCCAATTCCTTCTCCAAGAACTGGTCGATGACCGGATGGCGCGTTGGCTGGGTGGTGGCACCACCAGAGATCGGCCAAGTGATTGAGAACCTCATCCAATATTCTACGTCGGGCGTGGCACAATTCATGCAGCGTGGTGCGGTAGTCGCATTGGATGAGGGCGATGACTTTGTACGGCAAAACTATGAGCGTGCACGGTTATCACGCGATATTCTCTGCGACGCATTGATTGCTACCAACCGGGTAGAAACGCTGAAACCGGATGGCGCACTCTATGCATTCCTGAAAATTGACGGTGTCACCAACAGCCATGAAGCGGCGTTTGATATCGTCGATAAAACAGGTGTCGGCCTTGCTCCGGGAACCGCGTTTGGCAAGGGTGGAGAACTGTTCCTGCGCGCCTGCTTCCTGCGCAATCCTGACCACATTCGCGACGCCGCAGACCGCCTGTCGTCCTATATTTTGAGCCGATAGGAGATCAGATAAAATTTTATCGGTTTTGAAAACGGCTTGTAAGTAACGTTTTTTGAATTACTTGCCGTTTTCTGCCGGCGCACCCGTAACGTAATGAATAGTGAACAGTTGAATGGTTTTGTGCTTCCAACAAAAAGAAACAGGGAAGTACATAAATGTCTGTTCTGGTTACGGGTGGGGCTGGTTATATCGGCAGCCATATGGTCTGGGCACTGCTGGATGCAGGCGAAGACGTCATCGTTCTGGATCGTCTTTCGACCGGCTTTCGCTGGGTTGTCGCACCGCAGGCTCGTTTCTACCTGGGCGACGTCGGCGATGGCGAACTGCTGAACCAGATCTTCTCTGAAAATGACATCGATACGGTCATGCATTTTGCAGGATCGGTGATTGTACCGGATTCTATTTCCAGCCCGCTCGATTATTACGAGAACAACACCAGCAAAACCGGAAAGTTGGTGTCCGCGGCGCTGGCGCATGGCGTGAAGAACATCGTTTATTCTTCGACGGCTGCTGTCTACGGCAACCAGCATGCAAATGGCCCGGTCGCAGAAACCGCCATTTTGAGCCCTGAAAACCCGTATGGCCTTTCCAAGCTGATGTCGGAAATCATGCTGCGCGATGCCGCTGCCGCCCATGATCTGCGTTATGTGGCGCTGCGTTACTTCAACGTGGCGGGCGCTGACATTCAGGGACGTACAGGCCTGTCGGCCGAAGGTGCGACACACCTTATCAAGGTTGCCTGTGAGGCAGCAACCGGCAGACGTGACCATGTCGACGTTTATGGTGTCGACTATGACACGCATGACGGTACGGGTGTGCGGGACTATATTCATGTCAACGATCTGGTCGATGCGCATATCCGCGCTCTGGAGTATCTGCGCGCCGGTGGCCAGCCCCTGGTTGCCAATTGCGGTTATGGCCACGGCTATTCGGTCATGGACGTTATTTCTGCGGTCCAGCAGGAATACGGCCGCACGATCAAGGTGAATTATTGCCAGCGTCGTCCAGGTGATGTGGCCAGCATGATGGCTGATTCAACAGTAGCCAAAACTGAACTCGGTTGGCAGCCGCGTTATGATGACCTGAACCTGATCATGCGCACAGCGCTGGCTTGGGAGGAAACCTTGGAAGATCAGCGTGCAGGCGATCTGGACAGAATTCAGCGCAAGCTGGCGGTCGCCGGCTATCGTTAAACCGACCGAAACAGCCGGGCTGTAAGTGTCAGCCCGGTGACGCCTTGTGGGCGGGTTGATGCCGGAAAGGCATGTCCCGTTCCGGTGCCGCAGCGACAAGCCATTGCTCCGTATCAAAAAAGTTGCGCGTGCGCTTCAATTCGGCCGTCCGGTCGGTTGGCACAATCAGAATATTGTAGCGGTCCTGATTGCTGAATTCCCGTTTGATGGAAACGCGCATGCCGAAATGGTCGGTATCATAGTCTTCTGCGGGAATGGTCTGGGGCAGGTCCGTCCAGCGCAATTGCTGGGCAGCAAGCGTCAAAGCCTTGTCCAGCTGCTCACGCATGCGTTTGCCGTCGTCAGTCGCAGGGCTGGCAATTTTCATGCGCAGTGACGTCACCCGTCCGTCAGCCGCACCCTTTATGTCCAGAAAAAACGAGGCAAAGTCGGTGGTGCCATCGGTTGCCTCATGCATTTCTTCCGCAAGGCATTCGAAGGTATTGGCGTCATAGGGGCTGGCCTGCCAGCCGCTACCGGCAATGATAAAACCGCTCTGCGCAAAGACATCGCACAGGCTCTGGCCGGGAACACGGAACTGGCGCACAAAAGCCGAAGGCAGATCGTTGAGTGTGTGCAGCAGCAACCGCTCGGGCACTGGCGGCAGCTGGGAGACCTGTGGTCGCTCTGTCTTTTGATCCGGCGCAACTTCCACTGAAGGTTTTGGGTGCAGCCAGTCAATATGGAAGTAGTCGAGCAGGGCGCGCAGGTGCCGTTTGTCATTGGCCAACAGTAACGGTGTGCCAATCGCGGCGCAGGCCAATGCAACGGAAATCAGGATTGGAAGCGTTCGGCTTTTTCGTTTGAGAGGATGATTATCCATCCGAACTGCCTCCGGAAACGCTTTGTCTTATTCGTCACCCTGACGTTCGGCGGAGGCTTTGCTTTCATCCTCTGCCACCGGAATGGCATAGGAGCCCTTAAGCCAGCGTGAGAGGTCCAGAGACCGGCAGCGATCCGAACAGAAAGGATAATTATCCCGCGTAGATGGATGCCCGCATTCCGGGCACGGCTGCGTTTTGCGCAAGGGCGTTACATTTCCTGTCGTCGTCATCCGTCTCAGCCTTCCGCCCAGCCGGATACGACATCAAAGCCTTCTCCAGCCAGTAATGTTGCTGTTTCATAAAGTGGCAGTCCCACGACATTGGAATAGGAACCGGTCAATTTTTGGACGAAACAGCCAGCAATGCCCTGAATGCCGTAGGCACCGGCTTTGCCCCGCCATTGACCCGAGGCAATGTAATTGTCGATTTCACTGCTGGAAAGGCGCTTGAAACGCACCTTTGTTTCAGCAATTTTCTGCCGGATCTTGCCGCCGGGCGTCACCAGGCAGATGCCGGTGTAAACCCAGTGGCTGCGTCCGGAAAGAAGATGCAGTGCAGCTGATGCTTCCTCGACATATTCCGCCTTGCCGACAATGCGACGGCCAACGGCGACAACAGTGTCCGAGCCAAGCACATAGGCATCGCTCCAGCTCAACTCACCCTTGACGGCAGCATAAGCGGCTTGTGCCTTCTGAAGAGACAGGCGGCGGCACAGGGTTCTGGGATGCTCAAGACGTACTGGTGTTTCATCAATGTCCATCGGCATCAAACGCGCAGGCTTGATTCCGATCTGGTTAAGAAGATCCAGCCGGCGCGGAGAGCCGGAAGCCAGTATCAGCTTTTGAGTGAGTGCCGTCATGAATGCCCCAGCCGCTTCTCGAGTGTCGTGCGCTTGCGGCGCTCAACCCTGTTTTATCGGCGCAACGCTGTTTCCGAAAATCGCTTCATATGTCCGGATCGATGCGCCAGCCTTGTCGTCTTATTTGAAGCGGTATGTAATACGGCCCTTGGTCAGGTCGTATGGTGTCATTTCAACCAGAACCTTGTCGCCAGCCAGAACGCGAATGCGGTTCTTGCGCATGCGACCAGCGGTGTGGGCAATGATCTCATGTTCGTTTTCGAGCTTCACGCGAAAGGTCGCATTAGGCAGGAGTTCGGTGACGACACCCGGAAATTCGAGGACTTCTTCTTTTGTCATGTGGAGGTTTTCTTTCTGTTCTATCTATACCGGACAGATAAGTCCGGGAAAATTGGGCGGAAACTACACAATCGCCACCCATTTGTGAACCTTGCAGTTCACGAAATCTTCAATTGTTTCAAACCGTCTCTGAGAACGGTTTTCCACGGGTGGGTAATCGCTCTGTAATCATGCGTGTCAGGTAATCCCGCACGTCACGATATGCATCGAGAATCTGCTCGCGTGTGCCGGTTACGACGGTCGGATCCATGGTCGGCCAGTAGACCACATCGAGCGAATTGGAGCGGGTCAATTCCAGTGCGGAGTGATGGGCTTCCGGTGTTAATGTAATGATAAGATCGAAAAAATCATCCTCGATTTCTTCAAATGTTCTCGGTTTGTGTTTGCCAAGCGTCAGACCAACCTCATCCAGCACCGCATCGACGAAGGGATCGCGCTCGCCTGAGCGTACACCGGCCGATTGAATATAGATGCCCGGCACAATCAGCTGTTTGGCAATGACCTCGGCCATGGGGGAGCGGATGGAATTCATACCGCACATAAATAGAATGGCGCGCGGTGCTTTGGGCTCTGTGTGGCTGACTGAAGGATCGCTCATCGCCCGACCTAGCCCCGCCAGTAGAGAACGCAGACAAGGGTGAACAGGCGACGTGCCGTATCGAAATCAACTTTGATCTTGCCGGACAGGCGGTCCATCAGAGTTTGGGAGCCGTCATTGTGGATACCGCGCCGCCCCATGTCGATCGCTTCGATCTGGCTTGGGGTCGCAGACCGAATGGCTTCATAATAGCTTTCGCAGATCATGAAGTAGTCTTTGATGATCCGGCGAAACGGCGTCAGCGAAAGAATATGTGTTGCCACATCCTTGTCGTCTTCGCTTTTGATGGAAAAGACCAGTTTGGCCTCCACCAGCGAAATATACAGCCGGTAAGGGCCGCCAGCATGGCCAAGCGGCTCAAAGCTGTTTTCCTCGATCAGGTCAAATATGGCAACGGCGCGTTCATGCTCGACATCTGGCGTAGAGCGGCCAATGCTCTCATCCAGAATAACGTCACAAAGCCTGAAAGCGCCTGTGGCCATTCATCACCCTTCAGGATTGAGGCGTATGGCAACTGACTTGGCATGCGCATCCAGTCCCTCGGAATGGGCGAGGGTGATGGCAGCAGGTGCCAGCTGTCGCAATTGTTCAGCGCCAAGCCGCAGAATAGAGGTGCGCTTGACGAAGTCGAGGACCGATAGGCCGGACGAAAAACGTGCCGAGCGCGCTGTCGGAAGAACGTGGTTCGAGCCACCGACATAATCGCCGATCACTTCAGGCGTATGGCGACCAACAAAGATCGCTCCGGCGTTTCTGACCTTACTGATCAGGGCGTCCGGATCTTCCACGGCAAGTTCCAGATGTTCGGCGGCAATACGGTTTGCCAGCGGAACGGAGGTTGCCAGATCCGGAACGATGATGATGGCGCCAAAATCGGCCCAGCTTGCCGTTGCCGTTTCTGCACGCGACAACAATTTCAACTGGCGCTCGACAGCCGCCTCCACCGCATGACCGAGTTCCGCGTCGTCGGTAATAAGAATGGATTGCGCACCACGGTCATGTTCGGCTTGCGCCAGCAGGTCGGCGGCCAGCCAGTCCGGGTTGTTGTCCTTGTCAGCAATAACAAGAACCTCGGAGGGCCCCGCAATCATGTCGATGCCAACCGTGCCGAATACCTGGCGCTTGGCAGCGGCAACATAGGCGTTGCCTGGGCCAACGATCTTGGCAACTGGGGCAATGCTTTCCGTGCCGTAGGCAAGGGCCGCCACGGCCTGGGCACCGCCAATGCGGTAGATTTCTTCAACGCCAGCAATATGCGCTGCAGCGAGAACTGCAGGATTGATGCTACCGCCATTGGCAGGCACAACCATGACGATGCGCTCTACGCCGGCAACCTTGGCCGGAACGGCGTTCATCAGCACCGAGCTTGGATAACTTGCCGTACCGCCCGGCACATAAAGGCCAACCGCTTCGATGGCTGTCCAGCGGGACCCAAGACCAACGCCGATATCGTCTTCGTAGATATCATCTTTTGGCATCTGGCGGGCATGGTGCTTTTCAATGCGTTTTGCAGCCAGCTTCAAGGCATCGACAACGGCCGGATCGACCAGATCGATTGCGGCGGCAATTTCCTGTTTGGTGACGCGCATCGGCACCTTGGAGAAGTCGAGCCCATCGAACCGCAGCGAATATTCCGCCAGCGCTGCATCACCCCGTTTCCTGACATCATCAATGATGGCATGGACGGTTGCGTTCACATCTTCGGAAACTTCTCGTTTGGTTGTCAGGAAATCCGCAAAAGTCTTTTCAAACGTCTCGGATGTCTGCTCCAGCCAGATTGCCACGTCGTATAACCCTCTCATGCCCCGCCACATCGATTGGCGGGGTATTGCATATCGCAGTAAGTGTATAGCGATTTCAGGGCTGTGGCATAGATCGAAACGGATGTTTTGTGCAACATCCGGAGTGTTATTCGCCCAGATGTTACTCGTCTACGTGCTGGGGCTTTGATGCCGTTTCCCAGGAACCGCTGGCATCAGCCAGTTGCGCTTCGATGCACTCCACATCAAGCGCGATTGCACCGCCACCGGACAGCGTCAACTCGATCGTGCCATCCGGACCATCTCCCTTTGCGGTGAAACGAATGGCCAGCAGCGAATGAACCTGATCCTTGTTGCTGCGATCGATGTCGTGAGATCGCACGGCTTGAACGCGTTTTAAAACGAGAACAGCGCGGCAGCGCTCAAAAGGCCTGTTTTTAACGGTCGCCGTTTCCCAGACAAAGCGGTTGACCGAAAGCGCAAACTGGCCCCGCTTAGCGTCATAGGATGCATCCACCAACTTGAAGACACTGTCTTGCATATGGGTGGAGATAACCGCGAGATCCTCGCCGTCGAGTGCCAGAAGTTTAAGATCAGCCATTGTTCTATTCCTTGTGGCATAGCGGCGCCGTGCTGCGCCGCACCTGTTTGAGCGCACATCCTGCCGAGCCCAGTGCTGCCGCACTGGTGGCTCGGTGTAAACAGAAAATGCTTTATCAAGGAGATAGGAAATCAGGCGGCGTTGCGCAACGGGGGAATGAAGCTGCGCAACACATGCTTTGCCGGAAATACGGCCCGTTATTAGTCGCTGATGCGCTCGACAAGCGCGCCGCAACGGGTCAGCTTTTCTTCAAGCCGCTCGAAACCACGGTCAAGGTGGTAGACGCGGGAAACGATTGTCTCACCTTCGGCTGCGAGACCGGCAATGACCAGCGAAACAGAGGCACGAAGGTCTGTTGCCATGACCGGTGCGCCACGCAGGCGCTCGGTGCCCTCAATGCGGGCCGTCTGGCCGGAGAGGGTGATCTTTGCGCCAAGCCGCGCCAGTTCCTGCACATGCATGAACCGATTTTCGAAAATGGTTTCCGTCACATGGGCCACGCCCTGCGAGCGGGTCATCAGCGCCATGAACTGTGCCTGCAGGTCGGTCGGGAAACCTGGGAAGGGTTCGGTGACGATATCAACCGGCTGAATGCCATTGCCGTTGCGCACCACACGCAGACCGCTTTCCGTCTCGGTAATTGTGGCGCCAGAGCGGCGAATGGTCTCAAGGGCTGTGTCCAGCAGGGCAGCAGTGGTGCCTTCCAGCACAACGTCACCACCGGTCATGGCCACAGCCATGGCATAAGTGCCGGTTTCAATGCGGTCTGGCAGCACGCGGTGGCGCGCACCGGAAAGCGACGTCACGCCTTCGATGGTGATGGTAGATGTGCCAGCACCTTCAATCTTTGCACCCATGGCGGTCAGGCACTTGGCGAGATCAACAACTTCCGGCTCCTTGGCCGCGTTGTGAATAACTGTCGTACCCTTGGCGAGTGTGGCCGCCATCAGCATGACATGCGTGGCACCGACCGAAACTTTCGGGAAAGTGTAGCTGTTGCCAACAAGACCACCCTTGGGGGCAGTGGCAGTGATGTAGCCACCATCGATTTCCATCGTTGCACCGAGCGCTTCCAGGCCGTCAATGAACAGATCGACCGGGCGTGTGCCGATGGCACAGCCACCGGGAAGCGAAACACGGGCTCTGCCTTCACGGGCAAGCAACGGGCCAATAACCCAGAAGCTGGCGCGCATCTTGGAAACCAGTTCGTAAGGTGCTGTCGTGTCGACAACGGTGCGGCAGGTGAAGTGAACGGTACGCGAGTAGGATTCACCCTGGCTTTCGCGGCGGCCATTGACGGAAATATCAACGCCATGGTTGCCGAGAATGCGGATCAACTGCTCCACGTCGGCCAGATGCGGCACGTTCTCAAGTGTCAGGGTATCACTGGTAAGCAGCGAGGCGATCATTAACGGCAGGGCAGCATTCTTGGCACCCGAAATCGGGATAATGCCGTTAAGTTTGTTGCCGCCGGTTACTTTGATGCGATCCATACGTCCCTACGGGCTTTGCGCCCGCCTTTCTCGTGCCTTTGTGAAGGATTGGTGTCCTTAGACGAAATCCTGCAGCGTTGCAATTTTGGCAGTCAGATTTCTTGTCAGCACGATTCGTCCGTTTTTGCGGCAGGCAAACCGATTGTTTCATCTTCTGCACCGGAACGTCTTGCCCGGGCCTGATGTTTGCGCCGTTGCAGGTTCTCACGCAGCTTTTGTGCCGCCCGCGCCCTGCGCTGCTCCTCACGTTCTTTCACCTGATCTTTGCGGTCGCCCTTTTTCGCAATTTTTTGCTCAAGGGTATCTGCTGTGTCATCAGCGGCGGAGGAAATGGGCTCGAGCCCTTGTTTTGTGGTGTCTTCAGTCATGTTTCGACATTATCGGAAAAATCCTCAAATCCATAGAGCCGGCTATTTTTTGCACCACTATGTGAATAACTATCAAATTGCTGCTTGCGCTCGGGAAAAACCTATGGCAATAGGCGCCACGCTTGAAGTGTCGAGACCAAGTCAGACACCAGATGCTGCTATAGCTCAGGGGTAGAGCACTCCCTTGGTAAGGGAGAGGCCGAGAGTTCAAATCTCTCTAGCAGCACCATTTACCTCCTTAAAACAATTTATGATTTTCCGTTTAACCGGAATTCGGTTTATTGTGTTAAATCACGCGTTTTTGCGTTCGCTGAGAGAGGCGCAGTCGCCCCTCACGTCAAAGCTAATCTTTTCAGTATGTGGAAAAGTTTTATTGGCCCGGCAGAATACGCACCGAATAAATATTGATCGGCAAGCCGTTGCCATCGATATCGCTGTTGATCAGCAACTGGCCGGGAGAGTTCGGCACCAGTGACCGTTCAAACGTCGCGCGGAACAGCAGGTCAGCCTTTTCAGGTGTTGCCGTGAAACGGTGGCGCGAGCAATCACCCAGGCTTGAGAAATCACAGCTGATGGCCACTTGCGTCTGGCGATCCGTCGAGGATTGCAGCGTCACCGCAATCGTTGAGGACTTGCCAGCCATTTCCTGCAGTACATTGACAGGCACTTCAATGCTGACGTTGCCCTGTTCCGACGGCGTTCTGGACGTGATGCGGCTGGCAACGCCCGCGGCCGTGGCAATCTGCTCGATGCTGGCGTTGGAACCGGCCTTCATGCCCTGCCCACGCTTGTCGGCGTGGTAGATTTCGACCCAGTCGTCAGAAAAACCACGTGCCGGATCAAAAGCAGGCGTAGGGGCGTTGCCCTGAAAATCTTCCGATTCGACCTGCGCTGGCGGGTTTGGCACGCTGGTGTCGCGCTCCGCTTCGCTGAGCAGCAGACCGGAGGAATACACCCACCATGCCCCCATGCCGATAAAGGCAAGGGTAACAGAGGTCAGCAGAAGACGTGCAAAAAAGCCGCGTCGTTTTCTAGGGCGTACTGCACGTTCTGGCTTGAACGCCAGCGAGCCGCCCTCAGACGGCGCTGTGCGCTGTTGCGCTGGTTCAGCTGCGTAAACATCGCGGGATGGTGCTTCAGGCTGTGGATAATTCCTGTCGTGATCATCAAGACTAGGTGCCTCGTCATACTCATCCACTGGAGCGGAGCGCATATCTGGCTCAACGGATTCCGTGAAGGTTGGCGCGGTTTTCTGCGCCGAGACGGCTGGCGCGACGACAGGGGCAGCCGGTGATGGAGGCCTGACCATATGGGACTCGATCTTGTCGAGCAGCCTGTCGCGTTCCTGGGTTTCTATCTCGCGGATCAGTGTTTCCAAACGGTGGCGTTGCTGAGCAATGACCTCCGCGTCATTTATGCCTTGCTTACGCATGCCCGCTTCAAGGGCCTGACGTGATGACTGGTAAATGCGCGCGCGAACCTCAGGATTTGCCCGGTCCGATTTCTCAAGCGCATTGCGAATTGCCGTTTCCAGTCCGCTCACAAAGGGTCCTTTTTTGACGTCACAGTTGATTCTTTTGCAATCGCTACCGTCAGATTTTGGCAATCACAAGCTTCAAGCTAATCAAATGCATCATTGATCCCGGGAAAACAAGCACTCTGGCCTTTGGATGGTCGCGCAAAACACCTAAGCTATCAATGATTTTGACTTGTGTGGCACGTTCACTCTTATATTATTGACGTGTGCGTAAACGTAAGTCGGAGGAAACGGATGCTGCCAGAAGTGCTGAAAAACAATGTGAGGCTACCTGTTGTGGCATCGCCGCTGTTCATTATTTCGCACCCACAGTTGACGCTGGCGCAATGCAAGGCCGGTGTGATTGGCGCGTTTCCCGCTTTGAATGCCCGCCCGGAAAGCCAACTGGATGAGTGGCTGGCCCAGCTGACAGAAGAGCTTGCGGCACATAATGCGGCGCATCCGGAACGCCCGGCCGCGCCATTTGCCGTGAACCAGATAGTCCATACCTCCAACAAGCGCCTTGAGCATGATCTTATGCTCTGCGTGAAATATAAGGTGCCGGTTGTGATTTCATCGCTGGGCGCGGTTCCAGAGGTCAATGCCGCCATTCATTCTTATGGTGGCATTGTCCTGCATGACATTATCAACAATCGCCACGCGCAGTCTGCCATTCGCAAAGGGGCGGACGGCTTGATTGCGGTAGCAACTGGCGCCGGTGGTCACGCGGGAACGCTGTCACCCTTCGCCTTGGTTCAGGAAATACGCAGCTGGTTTGATGGCCCACTACTGTTGGCCGGTGCGATTGCCACAGGCGGCGGAATTCTGGCAGCGCAGGCCATGGGCGCTGATATGGCCTATATCGGCACGCCATTCATCGCCACAGAAGAGGCTCGCGCCACGGACGCTTACAAGCAGGCACTGGTCGAGGCGCGTGCCGGTGATATTGTCTACTCGAACTATTTTACCGGCATTCACGGTAACTATCTGAAATCGTCGATCACGGCAGCCGGGCTTGATCCAGACAATCTGCCCTCCGCCGATCCCTCCAAGATGGATTTCGGCGCTGCCGTCACCGGCGCCAAGGCTTGGAAAGACATTTGGGGTGCTGGGCAAGGCGTTGGTTCCATTGATGGTGTGGGCAGTGTTGCCGCCCTTGTTGACCGGCTGGAGGCTGAATACCACGAGGCACGTCAGCGTCTGGCGCTATGAATCTTGCCGCTTCTGACGGGGTTTATGGTGCTCGAAAAATGCACTCGGAATGTGCCGCCAACATTGACGGAGGCATGCTGCCGACTGGCAAATTTGACGTTGCGCAAATGGGGCTTTGCGTCGCTCAAATTGGCGGTGGCATGACAATGGAAAATTGACCTGCGGTTATTTCAGCACTTGAAATTCACTGTCATTATCTGTATCAGCCCCCGCATGATGTTTATCCGTTCACGGATAACGAAAGTGCCGCTTTAGCTCAGTTGGTAGAGCACGTCATTCGTAATGACGGGGTCACGTGTTCGAGTCACGTAAGCGGCACCATTTCTCCCTGATATCAAAAACTGAATGTCTGCAGTCGCGAGTTTTGCTGCGCTTTTCATTTGCGTTCAAGGCGCATGGTAGAGCTGAATATGGGAAGAGCTCAGAGCAAACGATCGGATAATCGACAGCCTGTTGTGTCACATCTACCTGAAAGTATTTGAGAAAAGAAGTGGTGCCCGAACGCGGATTTGAACCACGGACACGCGGATTTTCAATCCGCTGCTCTACCAACTGAGCTATTCGGGCACTTTACCTCGTATGAGGCTCGACCTTTTCAGGTCACCGAGAGTTTTGCTCTCCCGAAAGTGAGCGGGGTTATAACATCTTGTTCGGCCATGTCCAGCGCCTGAAAGCATTTTTTTTGAGGAATTTCACGGTTAAAAAAAATGACGGCTGATTAGCCGCCAAAGTTTTCGCTAGTCCCGTGATAAATATGGGCTTTCCGTTCTCAATCTTCCACAGCTGGCTTGCGGCGGGTGTTCATATTCCGGCGCACATACCATGTTGCAACCGCAACCATCAGCGCAAGGACATACCAGGTGATGGCGTAGGAGAGGTGGCTGTTGGGGAATTTCAACTGTGTCAGGCCGCCGATCGGCACGCCGCCATCATTCGGGGTGGCATCGGCATCAATGTAAAATGGCGCAGTGTCGCTCAGCCCATTCGCGGCTGCGATCTCTTCAATATTGCGCGAATACCAGCGGGCATTGGCGGGATCATTCGTGCGCAAGAAAAGTCCGCCATGTTCCGGTGCACGCATCAGGCCAACCACCGTTGTAGAACCGGTTATCTGGCCCTGCTGGCGCGTTTCGGCCAAGCGTTTGTCCGTTGGCACAAAACCGCGGTTGATGATGACTGTGGAGCCATCCTCAAGCCGCAGTGGCGTCAAGATCCAGTAGCCTGGGCCATAATCGGTAACCGTATAAACGGCCGCTTCCTTTTCATTCTGGAACTCACCAGAAAGCTGAACGCGGCGATATTCATAATCTTCGGGTTTCAAGGCCGCCCACTCAGCGCGTGTGGGTGGTGCAACAGGCTCGGCATGCACACGCGCATTGATGCGCTCAATCAGATCCAGCTTCCAGCCAAGCCGCTGTACCTGCCATGTGCCGAGCGCCAACAGTGAGGTGATCAGGCAGGCGGACAGCGTATAGAGAACGGCAACAGCCAGACGTGAAGGGCCGGTACGGTGCGCAACTGGCGTGGAATGGGGTGTCGGGGTGGTCATGGGGGATCTTTCCTGCCTGTTCCGGCCCTGCACTCAATGTCTGTGCCGGAAAGAAAAACGCCGTGCATTCGGGTGAATGCACGGCGCTGACATTGCCCTGAAAGATCAGGGCAAGTTTCGCATTTGCTCGATTGTCATGGTCGGCATCATGTTCTTGTTCATGTTGTACATGACCCAGAGCGAGCCGATCAGCGTGATCATCACCACAACAACGGTGAAAATCAGCGCCATGAAGGTCCAGCCGCCTTCAGACTTCGTGTTCATATGCAGGAAGTAGATCATATGAACGAAAATCTGGATGACGCCGAGGCCCATGATCAGCAGAACGGTGAAGGTCTTGTTGTCAAGAACGTCGCCCATAACCAGCCAGAACGGAACAGCTGTCAGAAGAACCGACAGGATGAAGCCGATCATATAGGACTTGAAGCTGCCGTGATCTGCGCCATCGTGATGATCGTGTTCATGATCATCGTGGTGTGCGTGTGTTTCGGAACCCATCACAGAACTCCCATCAGATATACGAAGGAAAATACGCCGATCCAGACCACGTCAAGGAAGTGCCAGAACATGGACAGGCACATCAGACGACGCTTGTTGGCTTGGATAAGGCCGTGCTTGCCAACCTGGAACATCAGTGTGACCAGCCAGATGATACCGAAGGTCACGTGCAGACCGTGTGTACCAACCAGCGCGAAGAACGCCGAGAGGAACGCGGAGCGCTGCGGTGTCGCACCTTCGTGGATCAGGTGGTAGAACTCATAAAGTTCAACGCATAGGAAGGCGAGGCCGAACACGCCGGTAATGCCAAGCCATATCAACGTCGTCTTGATATTCTTCTTTTCCGATTCCAGCATGGCAAAGCCATAGGTGATCGAGGAAAGAAGCAGGAACGCCGTGTTGATGGCAACCAGCTTGAGGTCGAAAAGGTCTGCACCGGAAGGACCGGCCGCATAACTGCGGCCGAGCACGGCATAGGTTGCAAACAGGGTTGCGAAGATGAGGCAGTCGCTCATCAGGTAGAGCCAGAAACCCAGCGATGTGCCGTTTTCCGGGTGATGGTCTTCCTTCAGGTAAAAGACCGGCGCTTCGCCTGTATCGGCGGTTGGTGCGTGTGTCTGGGCCATTCTGTTACGCCTGTTCTGCGAGCAGCTTGGTGCGCTCCGCTTCTACTTTGGTCACGTCCGAAGCCGGAATGTAGTAGTCGCGATTGTAGTTGAAGGTATGAGCGATGGAGACGCCGATGATGGCAAGCAATGATAGCGCAGCCAACCACCAGATATGCCACACCAGAGCAAAGCCAAGTGCAATGCTGATGGCGCTGAGAATGACGCCCGTACCGGTGTTCTTCGGCATGTGAATGGGAATGAACCCTTCCACAGGACGTTCTGCACCGCGCTTCTTCATGTCGGCCCAAGCATCGACTTCATGCACGACAGGCGTGAAAGCGAAGTTATAGGCCGGTGGCGGAGAAGACGTGGACCATTCCAGCGTACGACCGTTGAAGGGGTCGCCGGTCACGTCGCGCAACTGGTCACGCTTCAGGAAGCTTACGAAGAGCTGGATCAGGAAGCAGGCAATGCCGAGTGCGATAAGGAACGCGCCGAATGCGGCAATGATGAACCAGATCTGCAGCGACGTGTCTTCGAACTGGCTGAGGCGGCGGGTTACGCCCATCAGGCCGAGAACGTAGAGCGGCATGAAGGCGAAGTAGAAGCCGACAAACCAGAACCAGAAGGACAGTTTACCCCAAAACGGATCGAGACGGTAACCGAATGCCTTCGGGAACCAGTAGACGATGCCGGCGAGAACGCCGAACAGCACGCCGCCGATGATCACGTTATGGAAGTGGGCGATCAGGAACAGCGAGTTGTGCAGCACGAAGTCTGCTGGAGGAACGGCAAGAAGAACGCCGGTCATACCACCGATGACGAAGGTGATCATGAAGCCGATGGTCCACAGCATGGGGACATCGAAATTGATGCGGCCCTTATACATGGTGAACAGCCAGTTGAAGATCTTGGCACCCGTGGGGATGGAGATAATCATCGTCGTTATGCCGAAGAAGGCATTGACGCTGGCGCCGGATCCCATGGTGAAGAAGTGGTGCAGCCAAACGATATAGGCCAGAATGGTGATCACCACCGATGCGTAAACCATCGAAGCGTAACCGAAGAGACGCTTGCGCGAGAAGGTCGAGACGATTTCGGAGAAAACGCCGAAGGCAGGCAGGATCAGAATGTAGACTTCTGGGTGGCCCCAGATCCAGATGAGGTTGACGTACATCATCGGGTTGCCGCCGAGATCGTTGGTGAAGAAGTTCGTACCAACGTAACGGTCAAGCGTCAGCAGGGCGATCGTTCCGGTCAGGATCGGGAACGAGGCCACGATCAGGATGTTGGAACACAGCGATGTCCAGACGAAAATCGGCAGGCGCATCATGGTCATGCCCGGTGCGCGCATCTTGATGATGGTGACGATCAGGTTGATACCTGACAGCGTCGTTCCCACACCGGCGATCTGTAGACCCCAGATATAATAATCCACGCCAACGCCAGGGCTGCCCTCAATGCCGGAAAGCGGCGGATAGGCCAGCCAGCCTGTCTGTGCATATTCACCGATGAACAACGAGATCATGGTGATGATAGCGCCAGCTGTCGTCATCCAGAACGAGAAGTTGTTCAGGAATGGGAAAGAAACGTCACGCGCACCGATTTGCAAGGGAATGACGAAGTTCATCAAACCGGTAATCATCGGCATTGCCACGAACAAGATCATGATCACGCCGTGTGCCGTGAAGATCTGGTCATAGTGGTGCGGGTTGAGATAACCTTCGGATCCGCCTGAGGCGATGGCCTGCTGGATGCGCATCATGATGGCGTCGGCAAAGCCACGCAGCAGCATCACGAGGGCCAGAATGATGTACATGATACCGATCTTCTTGTGATCGATACTGGTAAACCATTCTTTCCACAGGTAGCCCCAAACGCGGAAATAGGTGAGAATACCGAGAAGTGCCGCGCCACCGAGGGCAACAGCCGCGAAAGTTACAACGAGAATTGGCTCGTGGAGCGGGATGGACTCCCACGTCAGCTTCCCGAAAAGGAAGGACGTTTGATCGGAATTGACGACCATTTTAGCCTCTTGCGATTCAAAACAAATGTCGGCGCGGGGGTTCCGCGCCGTTGAAAGTCAGTGATGCCAGTCAGCCGGCCACCGGTTTGCTTTCCGGCAGGGCAGCCTTGATGTCAGGCAGAGCAGCAGGAACGAATGTCTGGCCTTCGATAGCCGCCGGCGTGGACTGCGAACCGAATGCCATGCCGTAAGGCGAAAGCGGGGTGCAGATCACGGAGTTCAGCGCCTTGGCGATATCGATGCCTTCCTTGCCGCCGCCGCCATTGGCGTCGATGTGCATCATGTCACGCATGCAAAGCTTGTTTGGCTCTACACAGCGGTTGAGGATTGCGTCATACAGCTGTGGGTCGACACTGGCGAAGTACTCGACAGGATTACGCTCGCTCGGCTTAGCGAATTCGAGGTATTCCATACGGCCGAAGCCCTTGCCGCCGTCCTTGACCTTTGCAACCCACTGGTCGAAGCCTTCATTGCTCAGACCGTGGAACTTGAAGCGCATGTGCGAAAAGCCAGGGCCGGAGAAGTTCGCCGAGAAGCCGTCATAAACGCCTTCCTTGTTGATGACTGCGTGCAGCTTGGTCTGCATGCCGCCCATGGCGTAAATCTGGCCAGCCAGTGCAGGCACGTAGAACGAGTTCATCGCCGTGGTGCCGGTAATCTTGAAGTTGATCGGAACATCGATCGGAGCAGCAAATTCATTGACGCTGCCAATGCCCAGTTCCGGGTAGAAGAACAGCCACTTCCAGTCCATGGCCACAACCTCGACCGTCAGGGTCTTGGTTTCGGCTGTCACAGGACGGTCCGCATCAATGCGGTCGATCGGGCGGTACGGATCCAGACGGTGGGTTGCGATCCACGTCACGGTTCCCAACATGAGAATGATGGCAACGGGCGCAGACCAGATCACCATTTCAAGGCGCGTGGAGTGGTGCCACTCTGGATCGTAATCTTCAGCCTTCGCCGATTCACGGTACTTCCATGCAAAGAACAGCGTCAATGCAAGAACCGGAACGATGATGAGCAGCATCAACACTGTTGAGGTGATGATGAGATCACGTTGCTGGATGGCAATGTCCCCGGAAGGGTTCATAACCACGAGATCGCAGCCGCTGAGCAGCAGCAACGACGAAAATGCCATGAAGGCAGAAGAAAATTTCTTGATCGTGGGCACGTTCTTAAAACTCGTACTGTTTCAATTGTACCGCGAATAATTGCCAAACGTCATTATTGTAATGAGGTATTTTGTCGCGGTGCAGCGGGATCGCCGCAGCGCAACAGCCACGGCATGGCTGGGTGCATTATCTCATAGAAGGCCCTTGGAGCAAGTCCTTCCTGCAATCTTCATTTGACGGCTGTGCGCAGACTGTGTGACAATCCGCCGCAGGTAACGCAACGGAAGAGGAGCCAGCGCGTTACCCAACATGGTGCGCCATACGCAGGAGGAATAAAATGAGTTATATCAATAGTTCGCAGACCTATCCTGAAACACCTGCGACAGTCGATCCGGACCGCATCACCATCGCGGTCATTCTGGCAAGAATGACAGAGTTTTTTGACTTCTTTGTCTACGCCATCGCATCGGCATTGGTTTTTCCCTACGTCTTCTTCTCATATGCAGATCCGCTGACAGCAACTCTTTATTCCTTCGCGGTCTTTTCACTGGCCTTTATTGCCCGCCCCATCGGCTCAATGATCTCGCTGCAGATCGACAGAAAGTTCGGGCGTGCGGCGAAATTGACCGTCGCATTGTTTACACTCTGTGGTTCCACCATGGCGATCAGCTTCCTGCCGTCCTTTGCGGACGCCGGCATGATGGCGCCAGTCCTGCTCGCCGTGTTCCGTATAGGGCAGGGACTTGGTCTGGGTGGTGCATGGGACGGCCTCACCTCTCTTCTGGCGATGAACGCACCTGCGAAACAACGTGGCTGGTATGCCATGATGCCGCAGATCGGTGCGGCTATGGGTTTTGGTCTGGCAAGCGCCTTCTTCATCGTTTTCTTCACTCAGCTGTCACATGCTGAATTCCTGGCATGGGGCTGGCGTTTCCCGTTCTTCGTGGCATTGGCACTTAATGTGCTGGCGCTGTTTGCCCGACTTCGCATGATTGTGACTCCGGAATTTCAGGCCATGGTGCAAAGCCATGAGCTGGAACCCAGGCCGGTTTTCGAAATGCTGCGGTCGCAGTCACGCATCGTTCTGACCGGTGCCTTCGTTCCGCTGGCCAGTTTTGCACTGTTCCATCTGGTCACCGTGTTCCCGCTCAGCTGGGTCACGCTCAACACCAACCAGAAGATTTCAGACTTCCTGTTCGTACAGTTCGTCAGCGCCATCATCTGTGGTGGCATGATTGTCGTGTCCGGCGTACTGGCTGACAAATTCGGCCGTCGCAAACTGCTCGGCGCGGCTGCTGTTCTGATCGCGCTCTTCAGTCTCGTCACACCGCTGCTGCTTAACTCGGGTGATATTGGCCGTTACCTGTTCGTGTTGATCGGCTTTTCGCTGCTGGGTCTGTCCTTCGGTCAGGCAAGCGGTGCGCTTGCTTCGCGTTTCAGCCGTGAATACCGCTATACCGGTGCGTCTCTGACATCGGATATCTCATGGCTCATCGGTGCCGGTTTCGCACCACTGGTGGCTCTTGGGTTCTCGTCAGAATTTGGTCTCATAGCGGCCGGACTTTATTTGCTCTCCGGCGCAGTCGCGACGCTTATTGCCCTTGCATTCAGCACGACACTCGATGCGACCTGATTGATTTTTAGCAACAAACTAACCTGAGTAACCTTGAAGCCGTGAAATTCGTAAAGGATTTCACGGCTTTTCGTATTTTTATTGCGCGGACGTTAATTAATCTTGATTTCCGAAATCAACATAGATATGTAAGTCATGCTGACATAAATTGGCGCGATGTTCGTGTCGACAGCACAGTTTGGCGCGGGTCATGAAATACGTTTCGACCATAAAATCGATGAAAGCGGCGATTGCCGGCACCGCGGTGCCAGCCAATACGCGCACGTCGATTATTCGCGCCGCGAAACGCCGATAACAGAAATCTGAAAAGGAGCAGTCAGGTCACCTGCGGCTCCGCCTGCGGGTGAAAAAGGTGACACCTCGCTGCGCAAGTGCGCCGGAACGGGAGAGACCGATGAGCGTGAATGACCCTGATTATGGCCTTTATGACATTGCTGCCGAGAAGAGCAGCTGCGGCGTTGGCTTTATTACGCGCAAAGACGGTTTGCAGACCCATGACGTGCTGAAGCGTGGCCACGAAGCGCTTTGTGCCGTGCCGCATCGCGGTGGCATGTCGGCAGAAGGCGTTGGTGATGGTGCCGGTATCTCGGTGGATCTGTCCCTGTCTTTTTTTCGTCAACTGACCGGCTCTGTCGAACTGGAAGCCGGTCGGTTTGGCGTTGGTAATTTCTTCCTGCCGCAAAACGCCGCCTTCCATGATGAGGCTATAGAGATCATCGAAAAGGCGCTTGAGGAGCAGGGTTTCTCCGTGCTTCTGGTGCGTGATGTGCCGGTTGATAACAGCGCCATTCGTGAAGCTGCGGTTCGTTACCAGCTTCCCATTCGCCAATGGGTGTTTTCGGCCCATGCAGGTTGCCGTGATCGTGGCGAGTTTGACTGGCGTATCCATAAGGCCTTGCTGGCCATCGAAGCCATTGCCTACACGCGCCCGGAACTGTCGGGTTTTTACCCACTGTCGCTGAGTGCCCGCACCCAGGTTTTCAAAGGTCGTCTCAATTCGACGGAAGTCATGCCATACTTCTGCGACCTGGTGGACCCGTGCCATGAAGTACACACGATGTACTTTCACACCCGCTTCTCTACCAACACTGACCCGCATCCGTCCATGGCGCAGCCATTCCGCCTGATGGCGCATAATGGCGAACTGAACACCGACAAGAAGAACCGCCTGTCTGAAGCTGCTGTCGCCTTGGCACGCAATGCCAGCATCATCCGCCCCAAGGGGCAGTCGGATAGCTGCCGTCTCGACCAGACGCTGCAGGCCCGCGTTATGGAAGACGGGCTTGACCTCGTAACGGCTGTCGTTTCGATGATGCCGCCTGCCTGGGAAAATGACGAGACATTGTCGCCGCAAGTGCGGGCGATGTTTGAATATTTTTCCCTTTACGAAGAGAAGAACGATGGTCCCGCCGCGCTGATCTTTGGCGATGGCACCATCGTCGGTGCACGCCTGGACCGTCTGGGCTTACGCCCACTGCGCACGGTCGAAACAGACGAGTATCTCTGCGTAATGTCGGAAGCAGGCCAGATTGCCTTCCCGCCGGAAAGCGTCATCCATCGCGGCCGTATCGAAGCCGGCGGCATGCTGTATTTCGATCAGGCTGAGCGCCGTGCATGGTCGACCGTCGAAGCGTTGGAAATGCTGGCATCGCGCCGCGATTATCCAACGTTGCTGCGTGAAGCCCGTGTCACGCTGGAAGAATTGCCTGAGGTTCCCGCTGAAAATCAGGGATCGCCCCAGCGTTACAATGGCGATCTGGAACGCCATCAGCGTTATGTCGCTTATTCGCACAATCAGGAAAGCTTCAAGTTCCTGATGGACCCGATGCTGGCGACCGGCGCTGAAAAAATTTCCGCCATGGGCTACGGCAACGCCATCAATGCGCTGTCGGATCAGGAAGGCGGCGTTGCGAAGTATTTCTCGCAGCGTTTTGCGCAGGTCACCAACCCACCGCTTGACAGTATCCGTGAAGCAGACGGCATGACGTTGCGCGTTGCGCTGGGCGCTAAGCCCAATATCGGCGCAAAGGCTGCCCGCCAGATCGTCGTGCGCTCGCCGATCCTGACCCATCTCGACATGCTGAAAATCCGTGAACAGACGGAAACGCCGGTTCGTCGTTTTGAGATGCTCTACACCCCGGTTTACAACGATCCCAAGGCCAACGAGGCCGCGTTGCAGGCGGGTATCGACAGTGTTTGCAACAAGGTCGCATCCTTCGCCGCAGAAGAGGGTGGCATTGCTGTCATCACCGATCGCCACGTTGCGACTGATCGCGCTGCACTGCCAATGATCATTGTGATCTCTGCCCTGAACCAGAAGCTGATCGAGGAAGGCCTGCGCCTTCGCGTGTCGCTGATTGCCGAAAGCGGTCAGTTCTCCTCGTCGCATCACATTGCAGCGGCTCTCGGCTTTGGTGCATCCGGCGTTTATCCGCTCGGTGTGCAGTTCCGCGCCGAGGAAAAGTTTGGTGCGGATGCCGACAAGGCCTTCAAGCGTTTCGCCAAGGCTGCTGAAAAGTCTCTGATGAAGACCATGGGCAAGGTCGGGCTCTGCACGGCTGAAAGCTATATCGGCGGTGAGTTCTTTGAACCGAACTTTCTCGACACCAGCGATCCGGTGCTGAAGAAGTACTTCCCCAACGTCAAGACGCCGGTTGGTGGTGTCAACTTTGCCGTTATCGCGCAGGCCGTCGCCGACTGGCACCGCAAGGCGTTGACCGTCAAGGGTGAGAACGACATTCCGCTGCTTGGCTTGTTCAAGGAACGTGCCGAAGGTGCTGGCCATTCCTATGGCACCACGGCTGTGCGTGGTTTCGTTGACATGACCGAGGAAAAGATCGCGTTCGACAAGGACGCCGAAAACGGCGTTGGCGAAAACGAAGACATGTTGCGCCTGCTGCCGCTCAACCGGCTGGAAGATGCCTTCGGCCTCAACGATTCCGCCTATTACCACAACAGCTTCGACCGTCTGACACCGGAGGCAATCGACAAGTTCCAGATCACGCCGGGTTATCGTGCCTTTACCCGCATGATGAGTGAAGAACGCATGCGCCGTCCATCTGCGTTGCGTGATGTGCTGGACCTGCCGGCTGACGTCACCTTTGCCAATTCGCCAGCAGAATTCCGCAAGGAAATGGGCCGTTTTTCCCGCAAGGGCAATAACAGCTTCATGGTGCGTGGGCTGACCGTTGAGAGCGTTGGTGATGAAGAGTTTCGCCTGCGTCTGACCGGCCAGTCTGGCGCTGACCTGACACGGCTTGCAGCCCTTGGCCAATCACTGGTGATCCGTTTCGGGCAGGATATTGTCGGTCATTGGTTGGAAGGCGGCGCATTGGCCGTTCAGGTCAAGGGACAGGCACTGGATTACCTGTCGCTGATCCACACCGCCCCTGCCAGCATCCCGCTTGAGGATGTTCAAAAGGCAAGTGACATCACCAGATTTCTGGCTTCTGGTGCCATGAGCCATGGCGCGCTGGTTGCCGCCGCTCATGAAGCGGTGGCGCATGGCACCAACATGGTTGGCGGCATGTCCAACTCCGGCGAAGGTGGTGAGCATATTTCGCGTTACGGCACCATCCGTGCCTCGCGTATCAAGCAGTTCGCGTCCGGTCGTTTTGGCGTCTGGGCAGGGTATCTTGCTGACCCGATGCTGGAAGAAATCGAGATCAAGATCGGTCAGGGTGCAAAGCCAGGCGAGGGTGGTCAGCTGCCTTCGCCAAAGGTCACGGTGGAAATCGCCGCAGCCCGTGGCGGCACACCGGGTGTCGAATTGGTTTCACCCCCACCGCACCACGACACCTATTCGATCGAAGATTTGGCGCAACTGATCCATGATGCCAAGGCGGCGCGTGTGCGGGTTATCGTCAAGCTCGTATCGTCGGAAGGCATCGGCACGATTGCGGTTGGCGTCGCCAAGGCCGGTGCAGATGTCATCAATGTTGCCGGCAACACCGGCGGCACGGGTGCTGCTGCCGTTACCAGCCTGAAATATACCGGGCGTTCGGCGGAAATCGGCATTGCAGAAGTGCACCAGGCACTGTGCGCCAATGGTCTGCGTGCCAAGGTTCTGTTGCGGTGCTCGGGCGCACACCAGACCGCAAGTGATGTCGTCAAGTCAGCCCTTTTGGGCGGCGACAGCTTCGAATTCGGCACCACGGCGCTGATGATGCTGAAATGCGTCATGGCCAAGAACTGCAACATCAAGTGCCCGGCTGGTCTCACCACCAACCAGGAAGTTTTCAATGGTGACCCGCGCGCTCTGGCGCAGTATCTGATGAACATTGCCCACGAAACACGCGAGATTCTGGCGGCCCTTGGTCTGCAGTCTCTGGCGCAGGCACGTGGCCGTTCCGATCTTCTTCACCTTCTCGACCACCCATCCAGTGTTGGCCAGCTTGACCTCCGGGCAATGTTGACTGTGGTTGAGGAGGTGAAGATCGCCAACCCGGTTTACATGGAAAAGGACTTCGCCCTCGATGATGCTTTCATCGAACTGGTGCGTTCGGCCCTGGTTGATGGCAAGCGTGACACCATCGAGCTTGGTGGCAACCGCTTCCTCAACAACTGCAACAAGAGTGTGGGCGGTCAACTTGCGGTCGATATCGAGCGCATTCTGAACCATGAACTGAGTGATGAACAGGTGGCGACACTGCCTGCCGTCCGTCAGGATGAACGTGGTCGTCGTTTTCTGGAGCCCGGTGCCGTGCGTATCGCCACATCGGGGTCTGCCGGTCAATCCTTCGGTGCCTTCTGCAATGACGGCATGGTCATGGTTCACACCGGCACCTGCAATGACGGTGTTGGCAAGAGCGCCTGCGGCGGCACCATTGTCGTGCGTTCGCCAGGTGGCGGTTCGGCCGAGGCTGGTGGCAATGTTCTGGTTGGCAACTTCGCCCTGTTCGGTGCAACGGGTGGCCGCACCTTTGTTGAAGGGCAAGCGGGTGACCGCTTTGCGGTGCGAAACTCCGGTGCGACAGCGGTTGTTGAAGGTGTGGGCGACTTTGCCTGCGAATACATGACCAATGGTGCCGTCCTCAACCTCGGCAGCTTCGGCAAGGGTTTCGGAAACGGCATGAGTGGCGGTTTCGTTTACCAGTATGACCCCTATGGCGATCTGCCAAAGAAGGTCAGCCACGATTCCATTCTTCTGGGCTCGATCACCGGTGATGATGAACAGGCCGCGATCCACAATCAGGCCGTTCACCAGCTGCTGAGCTGGCATGTTGCCGAAACCGGCTCTGCCAAGGCCGCATGGCTTCTGGAAAACTGGGAGAGCGAGCAGCATAACTTCGTGTACGGCATGCCGCGCGCCTTGCTGCTCTACCAGGACAGCAACGAAATCCTGAAGGCAAAGCCCCGCAAGGAACTGCTGGAGGAACTGGCAACGGCGCTTGCTGCCCATCAGGTTCGCAAGTTCAAGCTGGCCTATCGTGACAAGCGGGCGGTGTTGAACGGTTCGGTACCTGGTTATGGCGAGACCGATACCGAGGAGATGTATGCGCTTCTGAACAATTACACGGTGCTCAGCATGGCGCAGGCCATTGCCATGCAGCGTGTACCATTTGCGCGTGGCCCATCCGACCCGGCGATTGAAAAGGCGGTACGCAATCTCATTCTGACCGAAGATTTTGCGCTGATGCAACGTCTGCTGAAATATGCACGTGAAGCATTGGCTGGCCATAGTGACGAGCAGCTTGCTGTGATGATCGCCGCCAAGCGACTGGACGACTACAGGCAGGCGCTTTCCAAGCGCAACATCCTGTCTATGGACAGCCCGGGCACCTATGGCTGGATCATTCAGCAGAACGCCAGAAACATTGAAAAGATCGGACGCCTGCCGGGCTTCGAGGAACTGTTCGCAGCCAATGCGTTGCCGGACCTTGCCCTCGCAGCCAGACAGAACTGACTGAGACAGATTGAACTGAGTGAGAACGATGAAGATACCTTACATTCCAGAAGATGCTCCGTTCAATGGCGACCAGCGTGCATGGTTGTCCGGTTTTCTGGCCGGCCTGCACTCACGCATCAGTATTGGTGGTGAAGGCTCTACAGCCGTGGCCGCAGGTCAGTCTCCGAAGGCCGCAGCTGCGGTACTGAATGTACTCTACGGTACGCAAACAGGTAATGCCGAAGGACTGGCGATGGACATAGCGGCCGCTGCCCGCACACAGGGCATGCAGCCAGTTGTCACCGCATTGGACGATATTTCCATGGAAAACCTCGCTGTTATGAAGCGGGTGATCGTGGTTGCCTCGACCTATGGCGAAGGTGAAATGCCCGACAATGCCCAACTGTTCTGGGATGCGCTTTCCGCCGATACCGCGCCACGGTTGGAAACCGTCAATTTTGCGGTTTTGGCGCTGGGTGACACCGGTTATGACGGCTTCTGCCAGGCTGGCAAACTGATCGATACGCGCTTTGAGCAACTGGGTGCCAAGCGTCTGCATGCCCGCCTTGATTGCGATATCGATTATGAAGATGCCGCTGCCGCTTGGATTGGTGATGCACTGCCCGTCGCTGGCGCTATCGATGGTGGTGATGCCGCGGCGAATGCAGTTCCAGTCGCTGCTGCGGAACCGGCTAGGGCGAAGTCCGCATGGAACCGCAAGAACCCGTTCTCTTCGGTTGTCTCGGTCAATCGTCGCCTGTCGGGTATCGATTCCGCCAAGGAAATCCGTCACTATGAATTCGATCTCGGTGACAGTGGTCTGGAATATGAAGCCGGTGACGCCTTGGGTGTTGTCCCGTTCAATGACCCGGCACTGGTTGACGCCATTCTCCAGCGTCTTGGTGCCAAAGCTGATGATGCCGTTGCCGGCCTCGATCAGCCACTTGGCGATGCCCTGCTGAAACAGTTTGAAATTTCGACCCCGTCTCGCGAACTGGTGCAGGATGTTGGCAAGCGTGCCAATCATGAAGAGCTGAACCATATCTTGCGCAATGGTGACAAGCAGGCGCTGGACGCCTTCCTATGGAGCAAGGACACACTTGATCTCCTGTCGCTTAACTCGGCGATGGATTTGAACGCGGCAGATTTTGTGAAGCTGCTGAAGCCGCTGCAGCATCGCGCTTATTCCATCTCGTCCAGCCCACTTGCCGCCGAAGGTAGCGTACATCTCACCATTGCCAGCGTGCGTTACCACGCGCAGGGTCGTGATCATGGTGGTGTTTGCTCAACCTATCTGGCCGACCGCGTTGCGCAGGGGGAAAATGCCGGTATCTTCGTGTCGCAGAACAAGGCCTTTCGTGTGCCAGCCAACAATGACGCACCCATGATCATGGTTGGTCCCGGTACCGGCATTGCACCATTCCGTGCCTTCCTGCAGGAACGGCAGCAGCGTGGTGCCAAGGGCAAGAACTGGCTATTCTTCGGTGATCAGCATCGTGCCAATGACTTCATATACGAGCAGGAACTGGGCGAAATGAGCAGCAACGGCGTTTTGACACGCCTTGATCTGGCTTTCTCCCGCGATCAGGCAGAAAAAATCTACGTGCAGACCCGCATGAAGGAAAACGGCAAGGCGCTCTATGCCTGGTTGGAAGAAGGCGGCCATTTCTATGTCTGCGGAGATGCAACGCGCATGGCCAAGGATGTCGACGATGCCTTGCATGATATCGTTGCCAGCCATGGCGGCCTGTCAGCGGAAGCAGCGGGTGATTACGTCAATGGGCTGAAGCGCGCGAAGCGATATCTGCGCGACGTCTATTGATTGCCTCGAAAGAAAAAATCCTCGGGGGCGGCCTCGAGGATTTTACGGAATGTTGCTGCGGATATCCCTGGATTGATCAGCAATTTGTGCAGGCAAGCGTCGTACCAGCACGCTGACGGAAGAAGTCTTCCCGCGAAATATTCACCGTCTTGACCTGCGGCGGCATAACGCTTGGCATGAACATCAGCAATTCATGCGGAATGGTCAGTTCCGAGCGAACGAGAAACGTATTTGCAACGGCAAGGGTGCTTGGAATGGTCACAGCTGCACCCACAGCATAAGGCCGCGAGTCGTCCTGTGCCCAAGACCAGGCGACTGTCGGTTTTGATGACGCATCAATGGAAATGCCAGTAATTTTCAGCTTGAGCCCGGTGATGCCGTAAGGCTCAAAAATGCCGTCGGCAGCATTGATCATGGTTTTCAGATAGGCCTTGTTGACGCTGGTCTGCTGCGTCACGATATCGGCGATTGAGCCGGAGGCACGCGTCGCACGTTTTGCCACGCTCAAACCAATCGTCAGCTCGAAAGACGTGATGTAGACCATCAGCAAAATGGGCACGATAATTGCAAACTCGACGGCACCCATGCCCTCGCGATCTTTCGCCAGTCTTCTGAATATTCCGGAAAAGCTACGTTGTTGCTTCATCGTCCGCTCAATTGAATCGTGGTTCATTCTGGTAGGCCGATGTTGCGACAATCAGAAAATAGGAGGGTACGGAGGCATCCGTCGGGCGAATATTGCTGATATAAGGCCGGATAAGGTCAGTAATGACCTGCCACTTGTAATAGGCGCGCAGCATGTTGATCGTGCCGGGACCGCCCGGTTCGTATTTGAATGCCGACGTGTCGAGATCACCGTTCTTGACGGGCACTGAGCTTGGCATATCGGCAAAATTGGTAAAGGTACGTGCGTCGATAAACAGCTTTTGTGGTGTCTTTGCCTCTGTCGTGGAGCAAGTGATCATGATGGCAATTTCATTGCAGAACAGTTGGCGAAACTGTTCGGCTTCCTTGTCCGTCGTGGAATCGATCTTGTAGGTGATCTGCCCCGTGCGCAATTTGCGCGACATGTTTTCAACAGCATTGGAAACTAGCTGTTCGCCGGTAAAGGCAATGAACGTTTCAACGATCGCGAAGATGATCATGAAGTAGGGAATGGCAAGAATTGCGAATTCTATCGCGGCGGCGCCATCGCTCGATTTCCGCAGTTTTCTGATCTGTCCGAAAAATCTGAATACTGAACGCATGAGGCGTGACTATCTTCATGATGCATGGCGCCTGCCGATGCTCATCAACGGCAATACGCGGTCACGTTAGAAGCTCAATGTTTAAAATATCTTGCGCTGGTCGGAAGAATGCGACGCAAATGTAGCTTTAACGGTCATTTTTTTTGCTGAAATGACCGGTTTCAAAACAAAAAGCCTGCCGTTGATAAAACGGCAGGCTGTGATCGTGTCGTCTGAAACTGGATCAGTCGTGATCGGCTTTCGACAGTACCTCAAGCGTTGGCGTCGAGGTGATGTTGAAGCCGCAGTCGACGTAATGACATTCACCGGTCACGCCACGTGATAGGTTGGACAACAGGTAAAGTGCAGATCCACCAATATCCTCGATGTCGGCCGTGCGACGAAGCGGGGCGTTCTTCTGGTTCCAGGCAAAGATGGCGCGTGCATCGGAAATGCCTGCGCCAGCAAGTGTGCGTACCGGGCCGGCAGAGATCGCGTTGACGCGAATATCGCGCGGACCATAATCCGCAGCCAGATAACGTACAGACGCTTCAAGAGCGGCCTTGGCAACGCCCATGACGTTGTAGTTCGGGATTACACGCTGCGAACCATTATAGGTCAGCGTCAGCATGGAACCGCCATCGGTCATCAGTTCAGCGGCGCGCTTGGCAATTTCCGTAAACGAGAAGCAGGAAATGACCATGGTACGGCTGAAGTTTTCACGCGTCGTATCGGCATAGAGGCCCTTCAGCTCGTTCTTGTCGGAAAAGCCGATGGCGTGAACGACGAAATCGATCTTGCCCCAACGTTCTTTCAAGGTCGCAAAAAGCGCGTCGACAGAAGCAATGTCTTCAACATCGCATGGCACCACGAAATCAGAATTCAGCTCTGCAGCAAGCGGTCTTACGCGCTTGCCCAGTGCTTCGCCCTGATAGGTAAAGGCAAGCTCAGCACCCTGTGCAGAGAGCGCCTTGGAGATACCCCAGGCAATAGAATGGTTGTTGGCCACACCCATGATGAGGCCACGTTTTCCCTGCATGATGCCATTCATGGCTTTTATCCGTTGTAGCGCTGGAATACGAGCGTGGCGTTGGTGCCGCCGAAACCGAAGGAATTGGACAGAACGGTATCGATCTTTGCATTGTCGATACGGCTGCGAACGATCGGCACGCCAGTAAATTCCGGGTCTAGCTCGGAAATATGGGCGCTCTCGCCGATGAAACGCTCCTGCATCATCAACAGGCCATAGATGGATTCCTGTACGCCAGCAGCGCCGAGGGAGTGACCCGTGAGCGACTTGGTGGACTGGATGTGCGGGATGTTGGAACCGAACACTTCGCGGATCGCACCGATTTCCTTGCTGTCGCCAACTGGGGTCGAGGTGCCGTGTGTGTTGATATAGTCAACGTCACCCTTAACGGTCGACAGAGCCTGACGCATGCAGCGGATCGCGCCTTCGCCCGACGGAGCAACCATGTCGTAGCCGTCAGAGGTTGCGCCGTAGCCGACGACTTCCGCGTAAATCTTTGCGCCGCGTGCCTTGGCATGTTCCAGCTCTTCCAGAACCAGAACACCAGCGCCGCCGGCGATAACGAAACCGTCGCGGTTTGCGTCATAAGCGCGAGAAGCCGTTTCAGGTGTGTCGTTGTACTTGGAAGACATCGCGCCCATGGCGTCGAACAGGTTGGACATCGACCAGTCGAGGTCTTCATGACCGCCAGCAAACATGATGTCCTGCTTGCCCCACTGGATCATTTCAGCAGCATTGCCGATGCAGTGTGCGGATGTCGAGCAGGCCGAAGAGATCGAGTAGTTGACGCCGTGGATCTTGAACCAGGTGGCAAGTGTCGCGGACGCTGTTGAAGACATCGCCTTCGGCACGGCGAACGGGCCGATGCGCTTCGGGCTGTTATTCTTCAGCGTGATGTCGGATGCTTCAACGATGGTGCGCGTGGATGGACCGCCGGAACCCATGATGATGCCGGTGCGCTCGTTTTCGCTGATGTCTTTGTCCTCAAGACCGGAATCCGCAATCGCCTGCTTCATGGCAACATGGTTCCATGCACCGCCCTGGCTCAGGAAGCGCATGGCGCGACGATCAACCAGGTCGGTCGGGTCGAGCGAAGGCTTGCCCCATACCTGGCATTTGAAACCGTGTTCGGCGAAATCTGGCGAGAATGAAATGCCGGACTTTGCGCCTCTGAGGGATGCTGTTACCTCTGCGGCATCGCTGCCGATGGAAGAAACAATGCCGAGGCCGGTGACAACTACGCGTCTCATGAACGTGGACCTTTTCTTTAGATTGTCGCTTGGCGGTCAAAATACCGCCGGGCGCCTGTCAGACTCTAACTGCCAGGTTCAGGCAGTCTTTTCTTTCGAAAGACCAACCCGAAGGTCGGATGCCTGGTAAATGGTTTCGCCATCGGCTTTCAGCCAGCCATCTGCGGTGCCCAGTACAAGGCGACCACGCATGACGCGCTTGAAGTCGATGCCGTATTCGAGAAGCTTGGTGTGTGGGCGAACCATGCCCTTGAACTTCACCTCGCCGGTGGAAAGCGCCATGCCTCGGCCTTCTTCGCCCAGCCAGCCAAGGAAGAAACCAGTCAGCTGCCACATGCCATCGAGGCCAAGGCAGCCAGGCATGATTGGGTTGCCCTGGAAATGGCAAGGGAAATACCAGTCGTCGGGGCTGACATCGTAAGCTGCACGAATGTAGCCCTTGTCGAAGGCGCCGCCGGTTTCGGATATTTCAGTAATGCGGTGAACCATAAGCATGGGAGGCAGAGGGAGCTGCGCGTTGCCGGGGCCGAAAAGCTCTCCGCGGCCGCATGCCAGGATTTCCTCGTAATTGTAGCTTGATTGCCTCGTCGTCATGCTCTTTTCCGTTTCCCCAATACTATTCAACTCAAATCTGTCTAGAGCATGTGAGGTTCAAAATGAAGCGTTGCAAGGGGTCGGCGGCGCGTCATCATGATGCATGCAAATAACAAATCCTAATGTTCTTTCCGGTCCGCATACAGGAAGCAGTCCTTATGAACCAGAGAAAAAATCAAAAACACGGCCAATTCACAGGTGTTGCAGCTTCTGCAGGCCATAGAAGCTATTGAAACGTATTCTTGTAAAAGTTATATGCTTTAAGAGATTAACCTGAAATTGGATGGTTTTTAGGAACGGCCTGTATGTCACTAGACGCAAATATCGATATCGGTTCCCGGCTTCGCCGTTATGGCTTGCGCCCGACACGGCAGCGTGTTGCGCTGGGTGACCTGTTGTTTGCCAAGGGTGACCGCCACCTGACAGTCGAAGAACTGCATGAAGAAGCCGTGTTGGCTGGCGTGCCGGTTTCTCTGGCTACGGTCTATAATACGCTTCACCAGTTTACCGAAGCGGGGCTTATCCGTGTGTTGGCGATGGAAGGTGCGCGCACCTATTTCGATACCAACGTGTCTGACCACCACCACTTCTTTGTCGAAGACGACAATGAAGTGCTCGACATCCCGGTCAGCAACATTCAGATCGATAATCTGCCGGAGCCTCCTCCGGGCATGGAAATCGCCCATGTGGATGTTGTTATCAGGCTTCGCCGCACCCGCGATTGAACCGCGAATTTTCGACTTTCTTGTCTTTATTATAGAACGTCTTCCGGCGGTCGGCCTGGACGTGTGCGATAACGCGGGAAAGTCCAGCCGAAAATCAACGCGCCGCTTCTGATCGCAAAGGCCGTCGTCACGCCGGCGGCTGATGCAGCATAAAGCGGAAAGCCCATGGCATTGGCTGCTGTGAAAACGCAGGCGCCTGCCAGTGCGCAGGTTATATAGACCTCAGGGCGCAGCAACACAGATGGTTCTCCCGCAAGAAGATCACGCAAGATGCCGCCGAATGTTGCGGTCAGTGTGCCGGTAACAATGGCAACGGTCGGTGAGCCGGTGGCGGCAAGGCCCTTGGCGGCGCCCATCACGCAATAGGCCGACAGACCGATGGCATCTAGCCAGATCAGTAGACGGTACCGTGACTCGAACAAGTGCGCGGTAAAAAACACCAGGACAGCCACCGAGACACAAACGAGAATGTATGTCGGGTTGAGGACCCAGAAGACCGGAGCGCGACCAAGGACCAGATCCCGCAACGTGCCGCCGCCAATACCTGTTACGGCAGCCAGAAACATGAAGCCGATAAAGTCGAGCTGTTTGCGGGATGCGGCAAGAGCGCCCGTCGCGGCAAACACGGCAACGCCTGCATAATCAAGAAAACCGAGCAGGGTCATGCAATTTACCTCGAATTCAGCAAAACGGCGTCAGTGTCACGCAAGCACAATGGCTTAATTTCTTGGGCCAAGCTTCGCAGACATCCATAGCGGAAAGCAATGCAAAGGAAAATGCCGTGAGATTGCCAATCGTAATCCTGCTTCAGTTGTTATTCATGTTGCCCTTTTTTTCGCAAGGTGCGTTGGCGCAGCAGGAATTGGTGCGGGATCCTGCCGAATATGAAAAGGCCCATTTCAGCAAGGTCTGCGAGAAGGTGGAGTTTGGGGATGACTTTATTGCGCAACTGGACATCAACAATGATGGCCTGATGGATGTGGTTACCAATCACGGCGCAATCACCTGCGACGGTGAGAAGGGCATGAACTGCACCGACGAAGGTTGCCCCTACAACTTCTATGTCCAGGTGCAGGAAGGCGGTCATATCATGATCGCAACGGCACAGCTCTACAGCTATGACTTCATCAAGCGTTTCGGAAACATGGTCTTCGTATTCAAGATGCATCCAAAATATTGCGAACGCACAGATGAGCGCCAGTGCGAGATGACGGTTCGCGTGCGCGGCACCCGTTTTGTGACTATTTCCAAGAACTGATCCGGTTGCATCCGCTTCAGGGTGTAGGCATCTTTCTTATTGTCACGCGCTGATTGTAACGATGCCGCAGTGAGCGCGGCATCAGCATGGTGATGAAGGCCAGTAGCGTGACGATAGCGGCAACGATCCAAAGGGACGCATAGTCCATATACGCCCCGACAACAGCACCGCATAAAGCCCCGCTCAACATGCCAAGCCACGGTACAATTTGGATGGTCCAATCCATCTTGCGCTCACCGATCAGCCAGCGGCCAATGCCACGCCCGAAGCGGGACAGCGCCCCGGTCACATAGGTCAGCCCGATCGGCAGGCCCTCGACATGCTCGACGGCGGCATTGATCATGCCCATGGCCAGAACCACCAAATAGAATTGTACAAGCGGCAGTTCACTGGTCGGCATGACCGAGGCGACGGCCAATGTTGCACCAACTGCGGCAAGCACCGCAAAGATGCGGTTGTCGGCCCTGTGCGCAATGACAATCCCCACCGCATTTCCCAGCACAAAGGTGGCAATAGCCCCCAACAGTTTCAGGGCATGGCCCCAGTTACCGTCCTGCAATGACATGGCTGCCCGTGTTGTGTTGCCTGTCATGAAGGAGACGAAGTCGCCGGACATGCGAAGGCCTATGGCGTCCGTCATGCCGGCGATAAAGGAAAGGGTGGCGACAAGGGCAATACCCATGCCGGTGCGTTTGGCCTTGATAAGAGAGCGGCGTCTTTGTCGTGTCATGATCTGCTCGACTGCGAATAGGTTTCGCGGGCCGGCGAGCCGTGGTGATGCGCGGGTCGGGTCCGACTCAAAATAGAGTGCTTGAGCTTTTGTTGTAGGCTTATTCCCCTGATCACTGCAACTTTACAACGCAGCTTCCCCGCTCAATCCGCTTTGTACGCGAGGGACAAGGTCGCAATGTACCTTGCCTGCGGTTGTGGTCGCGCTACACCAATTTGTGATTTTCACATGGGCTTGTGGGCAAATCCCCGTAGGTCAAGGTCCTGCTTCGTACAAAAACATCCAAAAAGTACAAGACTCTGCAAATCGGTAAATATATAGTTGCCAAACGTACTCATGTTTATTATCGGACTGCTATGAAAGAGAGCCGGGGCATCCTCGCTCAATTGAGCCAAAGGCTTGACGGTATTCATGGGTGCTCTTTTTTTACGGTAGACCGGGAAACCAATATCATGCTCGCCGAAACGTCCATCACCTCATCTGCTACAAGCGCGCGACGCAGCAATACATGCATTGCGTCTTTTTACGCTGTCGCTTTAGCAGCTATTATGACTGCGGGTAGTGTCACGGCGCAGACTCAGGCTCCTTCTGTAAGTTCTGAACAACCGGCAGCTGTCCAGGCACCTGCAGCGACCACCGCCCCGGTATCGCCGGCGCCGGCAACATCGACCCAGCAAAATCCTGCACAAGCAATTCCGGTTCAGGCGGCTCCTACAACACCGGCAGCGACACCTGCACCGCAGGCCGCCGAGCCATCAACCAACGCGCCAGCAACTGGCAGCGAACAGACACCACCTGCTGCTACACCTGCGCCGAATGCGGCCCAGACAGCTCCCGCACAACAGCCAGCGGCTGCTCCGCAGTCCGAGCCAGCAGCGCAGGAACCAGAAGCTGCGCCAGCAGAACCTGAGCAGCCCGCTACCATGCTGGAGCAGATTTTCCAGAGCCCAGGCGAACGCTCCGACATTCCGCACGACCTGTCGCCTGTCGGCATGTTCATGGCAGCGGACTGGGTGGTCAAGGCGGTTATGATCGGGCTCGCTTTCGCATCGATCGTCACTTGGACCGTTGGTTTTGCCAAGATTATCGAACTGGCCGGTGCGCGCGTGCGCGTTGGCGCCGCCTTGCGCATTGTTCGTCGTGCCCGTTCGCTGGAGGAAGCTGTTCAGGCGGTTGAAAACAAGGGCGGCCCTGCAGCATTGATGCTGAAGGTGGCATCGTTCGAAACGAAGGTCTCCGATCCGGTTGTAGAACACACCGATGGTGCCGGCATCAAGGAGCGGGTGGCCTCTGCCCTGTCGCGTATTGAAAGCCACGGCGGGCGCCGCATGTCGCGCGGTACGGGTGTACTGGCGACCATTGGTTCCACCGCACCGTTTGTCGGTCTGTTTGGCACGGTCTGGGGCATCATGAACTCGTTCATCAGCATCTCGGAATCGCAGACCACCAACCTTGCCGTTGTGGCACCGGGTATCGCTGAAGCTCTGCTGGCAACTGCGATCGGTCTTGTCGCCGCTATTCCTGCTGTTGTGATCTATAACGTGTTTGCCCGTTCGATTACCGGTTATCGCCACCTGCTGGCAGACGTTGCGGCAGGTGTCGAGCGTCTCGTTAGCCGTGATCTCGATTTCCGTCGCGTGCCCCCCAGCGACAACAAAACTTCCGTTTCGCTTGTTGGGAGATAAGGGCTATGGCTGGCGGTATTCGTGAAGAAAGCGGCGACGATCTCTCCGAAAACCATGAGATCAATGTCACGCCATTTATCGACGTCATGCTGGTGCTGCTCATCATCTTCATGGTGGCAGCACCTCTGGCTACGGTCGACGTCAATGTTGACCTGCCGGCCTCGACGGCCAAACCTGCAGAGCGTCCCGATGAACCGATCTATCTGACGGTGAAGGAAGACTTGAGCCTTAATCTTGGCAATGATCCCGTCGAAAAGGACAATCTTGCCTCGATGCTGGATGGCAAGACGCAGGGCAACAAGGATGCCCGCATTTTTCTGCGCGCAGACAAAACTGTCGATTACGGGCAGTTCATGGAAGTCATGAATGCACTGCGTGATGCGGGTTATCTCAAGATCGCATTGGTCGGGCTTGAAACATTGCCCGCACCGGTTTCTCAAACGGCGCCGGGTGAAACCGGAACTGCGCCAAACGCTGGAACAACGGGAACGGCTCAATGACAACGCTCCGTCAGCCGCAGGCAAGACATTCCAGAGTAGGAGAAATCCTGGTCTGGTCTTTCGCTGCCGTCGTTGTGCTTTCGGCACATGCAGGGCTTGCGGCACTGCTGTTGCTGGAACCAGTACCGACTGCGGCACAGGATGCGCCTCCGGCAGCAATCATGATTGAAATGGCTGCCCTGCCAGAATCGGTTGATACGACGGAAAATGTCATCAATCCCGATACGGCTGAAGCAGAAGATATCAAGAGTGACACGGTAGAACCAGTCGAAGAAGTGACCGAGGTTCCTCCGCCCCCTGAGCCGCAACCTGAGCCAGAGCCTGTTGTCGAGGAAACACCACCTGAGCCGGTAGAAGAGGTTGCAGAACCTCTGCCGGAAGAACTGCCGGAACCGATCGAAGAAATTGATCCAATTCAGCAGGAAATGGTTGCTGCACTTGAAAATGTGGAAGTACCGTTGCCGGTCAGCCGTCCGCCGCCACCTGTTGAAAAGAAGGCTGAAGTAAAGAAGGTCGAAGACAAGAAAAAGAAGCCTGATACGCAGCCTAAAAAACCGCCGCCAGCTTCAAAGTCCTCGCAGATGGCCAAGGTCGATGCGACCGAGTCCAATCGGACAGCGGCCCAGAAGACCAGTGTTGGTTCATCCTCGTCTTCCGTCTCACCTGCCCGTTGGCAGAACCGAGTAATGGCGCATCTCGAGCGTCGCAAGCGTTACCCGTCAGATGCTCGCTCCCGCAAGGAACAGGGAACGGCCTATGTGCGGTTCCAGATTGATGAGGGCGGCAATGTCCTGTCGGTTTCGCTGTCGCGTTCTTCCGGTTCTGCTGCACTGGACGAAGAAGTCGTTTCCATGGTCCGTCGTGCCTCACCGGTTCCGGCCCCGCCACCTGGCGTCAGCAAGACGATTGTCGCACCGGTCCAGTTCACCATTCGCTGAGTGGTGAACTGCATTTACAACGGATGATCCCGAATGCTTGTCTGGTCATGACAAGGGTAGCTTGCTATCGCTTGTCATGACGTGCTTTTCCGTAGACGTTTGTTTGCGGTGCAGTTGAGAAAAGGCCAGCATTTTATGAAGTTCAGTATTTCCGATGCGGAAGATTTTGTTTCCGATATTTTTGGACAGAATGGTGTGATTTCCACCAGCGCCCGCTCTACCGCAAAAGCGCTTGTTGCAGCAGAAGCTGCCGGGCAGGGCGGTCACGGGTTCAGACGCATTCCGGCCTATGTCAAACAGACACGCGCTGGCAAGGTTGACGGCAAGGCTGTCGTGACAACGAGACGTTTGAAACCGGGCGTTCTGGCCATTGATGCCGCTCATGGCTATGCCTATCCGGCGCTGGATGCAGCGGTTGCGGAACTGCCAGCTATCGCCAGGGAGCAGGGCATTGCCTTGGCTGCCATTTCGCGCTCACACCACGCCGGTGTCATGGCCCTGACGGTCGAACGTTTTGCCGAGCAGGGTCTGGTGGCACTGATGGTCGCCAATGCTCCCGCGGCAATTGCACCATGGGGTGGCACCAAACCACTATTTGGCACCAACCCGATTGCCTTTGCAGCGCCGGTTTCCGGTCAGGACCCCTTGGTCATCGATCTGGCACTGTCCAAAGTGGCGCGCGGAAAGGTCATGGCCGCCCGGCAGAAAGGCGTAAAAATCCCCGAGGGCTGGGCGCTTGATATCGATGGCAAACCAACGACCGATGCAGAGGCGGCAATGGCGGGCACCATGATCCCGGCGGGTGACGCAAAGGGGGCAGCACTCGCCTTCATGGTGGAGATTATGGCGGCAGGTCTAACCGGGGGGGACTTTGCATTTGAATCGCCATCGCTGTTTGATGAAAAGAGCCGTTCTGTTGCGCTGGGTCACACCATCATCGCCATTGATCCGTCGGTGACGGCCGGAGATATGTTTACCCGCCGTCTGGCAATGTTTGCCGCAGAGATCGAGGCGCAACCGGAGGCACGTTTGCCGGGGCGGCGCAGTCAAGGAAACCGCAAGCGCGCATATGATGACGGTATCATCATTGAAACTGACATTCTGGAAGAGATCGCCGCGCTCTGATCTGTTAAGTGCTGTTTGCAAAAACTAGGCGGCCTGGTGAGGCAATCATTCACCTCACCAGGCCGTCAACCGCAAGTGCGATCCGCCACCGGGTAAACCCGGCCACTGCGGTTACGTATGGCACCGAAGACGTCATCGCCTCGAAACACCACACGGGCTGCGCTGCAAACGCAAAACTTGGCAGCGAAGATAAAACATCCCTCCCCAAAGTGGTTCCCCAATGCGGGGTGGAGGGCATCCGATACGAAAACTAAAGCATGCTCACCGAACACAACTAACCGTTTTGGGGTAGGCACATGCAATAAGCAGAGAAAACGGCTATTTTCCGCTAATACAACGGGGTTGAGCGGAAAATACTTTTGTCGCGGATCAGATGTCGCGCTCGATAATACCCTTAAGCAGAGCTATACTGATAGCGTGCAACAGATTGTTCGCGCCAAGCTTTTGACGTGCACTCGCAAGTGCCGCCTGAATTTCATCTTCCGATTTTTCAAGATTTTTGGCGATAATCGAAGGGTGAGTGCCCTCCGCCGCCATGGTGAGATAGGTTTTTTCACAGTCGGTCAGCGTTTCAGGGCGTGCAAAATCGCCCGCATGCTGTTTATGCGGAGACATGGTCATTCTTTTCAATACCATTCTGACAAACATGCTCATCGCCCGCTTGGGCGGGTCGGTGGTTTTGTCGTTATTCCAAGAATTAGGAAGCATGCTGCCAAATGCAGCACAACTTCAGCGACTGTCATGAGTGAAAAGGCACGGCGCTACGTTGCGTCCGGTCATTCAGTTGCGGAGCCTAATATACAGAGGGAGATGGGAAATATATAACCTCAGGCGCCAAAAAATGTACACTAAAGACATTTTTTAGTAATGTGTTGTCCCAATTTGGGTCAATTCACTGAATTTCCTGATTTTTATCGAACATGTCAAGCAACTTTACGATGTTTTGCTGCGTCAAAGCGGGTTGTGTTATTCAAAAATTTCGTGACGTACTTTCGCGCAGGGCTTTTGGGGTCATGCCAAACCAGCGCGACACCGATCGCGAAAAGGCACTTGGCGCCGAATAACCCAGTCGGTAACAAATGTCCGCAATAGGTAATTCGCTTTCGGTCAGAAGTGTATGGCTGGCTTCACGCCTGACCTCGTCCCGCAATGTGTTGAGGTTGGTCCCGGCTTCCGCAAGCCGCCGCTGGAATGTACGGGCCGACAGGCTGAAGTAGGGTGATATCTCCTCAAGAGAAATATCGCGCTCATTCATGCGCATCTGCATGTAACGCCGAACCTGACTGACAAAGTTCTGCTCGGATAAAGATGAAATTTCCGGCCGCATGGCCCGACACTGCAAATCCATCAGCGTAAACAGGCGAATATCACCTTTGGGGTTCACCGCGTCCAGTAGATGTACCGGCACATGTACGCGGTTGATACGCCGTGAATATTCGATGTGTTTGGAGAAAGCTTTTTTGAAAAGGTTGGTGTTTTTGGGCTTAGGCCGTTCCAACTCGACCAGAAGAGTGTCAATTTCGTCGCCAGTAATCTGCCGCAACCGGTTAAACGCCATCGCGAGCGACATATCGGTATATTGGTCGCGTTTGGCAATCACAGGCGCAAAAGTCCACGAGAGACTGGCAAACTTCTCGCCAAACTCCAGCTGTGTATCGCTGGCATTGGTCGCGTAATAGAGATGTTCGTCCACGAATTTCAGGTAATCGCGCACAGTTGGTGCACTCATCAGGCCATAACCGAATGGGCCAGTTGCACCAGGGGTGAGAAAACCCGCACACTGCAAACCAAATGTGTCATCATCCGCCAGCGTCGCGCAGGTCTCCAGAAGACGGCACAGGCGATCGAGACTGACACGTGCTGTCATACTCTGCAAAACGTCAGGATCAATGTCCAAGGACTTAGCAATCGGCTTGATATCGATGCCACAGGATTGCGCATAGCCGGAAATAGCCGATCCTAAACCGGCCACAATCGTTATCTCGTCTATGAGCCTTGGATGGGGCATAGCACAATTGGCGTGTAATGTTTAACAAACGTCGCCAAATGGTAATCGCGATATTGCTAGATGTCGAGTGGTTTTGAAATTTTCTTTCGCGAAGTGCCCTGAATTTCACCGGCTTGCACTCAAGCTGTTTTGAGGACTGAAGAAGGCCTTTGAGATTTATCTCTGACGGTAGTTTTCCAGCATTCGAATGAGAGCTTGCCCAGCCGTTTCAAGATTGCCGCTATTGTCGATCGTGGCAACATTAAAGTTGGGGGGGATGTCAAAAACACTGCGTTGCAGCCGCAAGAGAATGTCGGCCTTGCTTTCACGGCCGCGTTTCTCGAGCCGTTCCGCCAAAACCTCCGTCCGCGCCGTAATGTTGATGACCTGCAGACGAGCAAAGGCTGACTGGAAATCGGGCAGGGTAGAGCGCGATCCGTTGACGATGACAAGATCGCCCTTCTCCAACTGCGAAAACACGTCAGCCGGAACACCGTAGCTCAGGCCGTGGGCTTTCCAGCACACGGCAAACTTATCCTGCGCCTCAAGCGCCGCAAATTCATCTGATGTGACGCTGTCGTGATCCTCACCACCCGCATCCTTGCTGCGGGTAATGACCCGGCGCACGAAGTGCACATCCGCGCAGCCTTGAAAATGCTGCGCGGCCAGCGCCAGCAAGCTATCCTTGCCGGCACCGCTGGGGCCGACCACGGCAACCAAAGTGCCGTGTCTGCCTTGTGTCATGGACTGGGCGGTAGGGTCGATGTCCATCAGGCGACGCGACGTCCGTGACGCCAGACGGAACGAACCACTGGTACGCCTTCTTCGCGGTGTACACGTACCAGATCGGCGCGCAGGCCGGTGCGTATAGCGCCACGGTCATCAAGGCTGACAGAGCGGGCTGGATTGGTTGTCACGAATGCAAGTGCCTGTGGCAACGATATGCTTTCTACCGAATCTGCGATGATAAACGGCGCGTATAGCAGGCTGAATGGAACGTAATCGGATGACAACACATCGAGTACACCCAGCTCTGCCAGATCCTTGGCGGCAATATTTCCGGAGTGGGACTGTCCGCGCACAATGTTCGGCGCACCCATCAGCACGCTCATGCCGGCCTCGTGCGAGGCGCGGGCGGCTTCGATGCTGGTTGGGAATTCCGCAACCTTGACACCATGGGCGATAGCTTCCTGCACATGTTCGGTAGTGGCATCGTCATGGCTGGCGACAGTAATGCCGCGTTCTGCACAGCGCGCCGCCAGATAGTCACGATGTGGGGCGGAATATTGCGCCGATGCCGATTTGCGACGTTCGACAAAACGGGCAAATGCCTCATCGCTTAGGCCACGCTTCTTCTGGTAGTAGAGGATATACTGATCGAGCGACTGGAACTGGCGCTGGCCCGGGGAGTGGTCCATCAACGAAATCAGCTTCACATTCGGATCGTTTTCGAAATCCTCGAAATGTTCCAGCACGTCGGATGACGCCACTTCGCAGCGCAGGTGCAGAAGGTGCTCGGCGCGCAGGCGGTTCTGGCCAGCGGCTTGTTCAATGGCATCAGCCATTTCACGCATCTCGCCTTTTTTGAAACCACCATCCTCGTCGGAGCCAAGGCGCAGGCAGTCAAACACCGTGGTGATGCCGGAGGCCGCAACCTGTGCATCATGGGCCTGCACGGCGGCTGTTTTGTTCCAGGTTACGCCTGGACGTGGCGAATAGTGCTGCTCCAGATGGTCGGTGTGGAGTTCAACGAGGCCGGGGATGAGGTAATCGCCTTCGAAATCCTCACCGGTTGTAGAAGGGCCAGCGCTGATATCAGCGATAAGCCCATTACGGATCAGGACCGAACCTGAAATGATGTCGTCTTCAAGGACGATACGGGCGTTGGAAAGAACCTGTTCGGAACGCATTGCTGGTGTCTTTCTATCGGTTGGCAAGCGAGTGCCAGGAGTGAACTTTAAAAGGCTCTCCACGCTGTTCTTCAACAAAAAGCGCAAGGCCGGTAATTGGGAGTGGACGGTTGATAAATTCTGAAAAATGCCCGTTGAGCGCTGAATGAATATCAGGGCGATCCGGCTCTTCGGTTGGACCGGTCAGGGTCATGTGGAAGCGAAATTCTTCCATCACATGCGGGTAACCCCACAGCATGAGATTGTCGCGCTGCTTGGGTGTGAGATTTTGTGGGCGGCGACGGGCGATGTCGGAGTCAGAAAGCGGTGCGCGGAATTCATCGAAAAAATCGACGATATCAGCGGCAAAATCCTGCAATGGCCCGTGCACGGAATGCGGGACAAGCGCGAAAAACGGGCCGAGCTGACCAACCACGATCTGCGGAATATCAAATGCCGTGCGCGTTTCAGCGAAGTTTTTGACAGCAGCAATCAATTGCGCTTCGGTCTTTTTTTCCGACAGCTCGAATGGCGCTTTCAGCGTGGCGTGAAAACCGTAACGTCGTGGCTCGGCCGTCAGCTCTTCGCGCGCTTCATTGTCGGCGTGGATCTCACCGGTGAAGGGATCTCGCCCCAACCAACGGGCTGCGGCAAGGTTCAAAGGGTGTGTCTGCGGAGGTGTGAAATAAACAGCGTATCGCACTGTGGGATCTTTCAAACATCATGGGAACTACAGCGAACCTCATTTGAAGCCAAAGCCGGGTTCGCTGCAAGTCAGGCCATGCGCCTAAATGATTTCCATGACAGAATGATGATGCTGTTTACGTCTCGATCGTTAATGTGCGGTTTTGCCGATCAGTCGTGAGCGAATGGCGTTGGAAATGCCGTCGAACAGGAAAACCACAAACAGGATCAGCAGCACCATATAGGCAACCTTGTCCCAGTCGGCATTGGTGCCCATGGCCTCGAGCAATTTGAGGCCGATACCACCAGCACCCACGGCGCCGATGATGGTGGCAGAACGTGTGTTGCTTTCCCAGAAATACAGGGACTGTGAAATGAACACAGGCAGCACCTGTGGCACCACGCCGTAACGATTGACCACCGCAGGTGACGCACCCACCGACTTGACGCCCTCGCGCTGCTTGTCATCAACATTTTCCAGCGCCTCGGCATAAACCTTACCAAGCGCGCCAGTGTCGGTGAAAAAGATAGCCGCAATACCGGGAATTGGCCCAGGACCAAAGCTGCGGGTAAAGAACAGTGCCCAGATCAGCATATCAATGGAGCGCAGGAAATCGAAAGCGCGCTTCATGCCCCAGTTGGCAAGGCGGTTTGGCGTAATGTTGCGCGCCGCGATGAAGGCGAAGGGGAACGCGACCAGAGTACCCAGCAGGGTACCGACAAAAGCCATGACCAGCGTCTGCATCAGCTTGGACAGAATGTCCGCATGCTGCCAGACCTTGTTGTTGAGGAAATCGTCGGTCATGTTGGCGATGTTGGACTGGTTCGGATCCAGCCGTTCACCAACCGTCGCCAGCGCAATCAACTCACCAACGCTTTTGCCCCAGAATTCCGACTGCGTATCGAAGAAGAAGTTGGCCCAGCCCATGAAACGACGCTGCACGTAAACCTGGCTGTTGCGAATTTCAGCCTGACCTTCGAAACCGTAGTTGACGATGACCTTGCTTCCGTCCTGCTGGATGGCGGCAGGTGCATCAACCGGGGCAGTGACCATGTCCTGTGAGATGTTGACCGTATAAGGCGTGCCGGCAACGTAAACCTCGACCTTGTCGGTGGTAATGTCCAGCCGGTCATCCATGCTGCCATAGGTCACCGTATAGTTGCCATTCTGACCGGGGATCAACCAGTCGATGTCAGCGCCCGCCGGATACTGCCCACGGCTCGACCATTGTGGCACCACCGCGCCATCCTGGAAGCGCAGGCGCGGTTGCGCGCGCCAGGAGTACCAATCCTGAATATAGGACGATGCACGGTCCCAGCGGCCCTGCATCAGCGCGGGGCCGACGTTGAAGAATACGAAGCACAGCGCCAGATAGGACACCACGGCCCCTAGGCTGATGAGCAGGCCGTAGCGCTGCATGAAGCTCTTGTGGAACACGTGAGGGTAGGTCTTTGTCAGGCGCTCGCGCTCGGAGGCATGGATCGATGGTGTGGATTTCATCAGACTGTTCCTTGCGCGCTGTCAAATGCCTGCTGGCCAATCAGCCGGCGGCGAAGCCATGACGAAAACTGGTCCACTGCGATGATTGTGATCAGCAGCAGGATGATGATGGCGTAGGTCTTTGCAGCGTGATCGCGGCCAATGGCCAGACGGAACACCTCACCAATACCGCCACCGCCGACCGCGCCGATGATGGTGGACGCACGCACATTGATTTCAGCGCGCAGCAATGCGTAGGACACGAAGTTTGGCAGAACCTGCGGCACGATGGCGTAACGCACGCGTTCCAGCCAGTTGGCACCAGCGGCGCGCAGACCTTCATCGGGGCGCATATCGGCATTCTCGACCACTTCGAAGAACAGCTTGCCCAGCGCACCCACGGTGTGGATGGTGATGGCAACGATAGCGGCAATCGGACCGATGGACAGGATGGCGGTCAGCAGGCCGGCGACCACGATTTCCGGAAAGGCGCGCATCACTTCCATGATACGGCGCACAACCCAGCGCACAATTCCGGCACCAACCAGGTTGGTCGAGGCGAAAAAGCACAGGATGAATGCAAAGCCAGTGCCGATCAGTGTCGAAACAAGCGCGATATTCAGGGTGATGATCAGCTGATAGATGAAAAACGGAATATAGAAATTGTCCGTCACATAAACCCGGTCAGCCGTGTAGTTGTATTTGAGTGAGCCATCATCATAGGGCGATGGCAGGTCGAACATGGCGCGGAAAATTTCCAGCGGACTATCCGGCACGAATGTCTTGATGAAATCGAACAGGTAAGGAAGACGTTCAAAGAACTTGCCCGAATTTGCATTGTTCGCGAAGTTCAGCGATGCGCCGAGCGCGATCAGGAAAACGACAATCGAAATGGCCGTGTAGATCCGTCGTGTTCTCAACTGCTGCTGATAATGACGCATGACGGTGGACGCGGATTGTCCCAGCCCGCCCAGTGTCGAAGTCGTCGAATGTCCGCTCATGCTGCATCTTCCTGTTGCGAAAAAAAGCGGCGGCTTAGAAGCCGCCGCTCTGTTTTTATCCGTACCAATCAGCCGCCGATAACGGACTTACGGGCGTCGATGATGGTCTGGTAGAAGGAAGCATCAACCTTGATGTATTCCTTGTTGTCGCCCTGTGTGAACGCCTTGAAGCAAGCGTTGTCGTTCTTTGGCAGAGCCAGGAAGAAGTCTTCAACCTTCGTCTTCATTTCTTCGCCGACCTTGTTGGAAACCATCAGCGGGCCGTTAGGGATCAGAGGGGACTTCCAGACTTCGACGATATCGTCCATGTCGAGGTTGCCCTTGTTGACCATCTGGTGAAGGTTGCCACCGGTGTAGCCTTCTTCCCACTTGCCAACGCCCGAACCGAAGGTCGTGCCAACGTCGAACTTCTTGTCGAGAACGGCGAGAACGAGGTTCTCATGGCCGCCGCCGAAGCCGCTTTCAGAGAAGTATTCCTTGACGGAAGCGCCGATTTCCTTTGGCAGGGCAACGTTTGGAACAAGGTAACCAGAGGTGCTGTCAGGGTCAGCAAAGCCGATCTTCTTCCCCTTGGCGTCAGCCAGAGACTTGATACCGCTATCCTTGCGGGCAACCATGATGGAGTAGTAACCGGAAGAGCCGTCAGCCTGGGTGTAGGTAAGGATCGGGTCAACAGCGTTTGGATCTGTCAGAGCGATCTTGGCGTAGGAAGACGCGCCCATGGAAGCGATGTCGATGGTGCCGCCGAGCAGGCCCTGGATAACGCCGTTGTAGTCAGGCGATGGGAAGATCTGAACTTCGGAAACGCCGGTCGCAGCCTTCAGGCCTTCAACCAGGCACTGGGTGTTGCGGATCTGGTCGGCTTCGTTTTCAGAACCGTCGAGACCGATGCGCAGAACCTTGACGTCCTGAGCCATAGCGGCACTTGCAAGCATACCAACGGCAGTCGCCGCGAGAAGAGCTTTCTTGAACATGAGATCATCTCCTGATGTCCGGTTGCCCGGTTTTGCTGATGAGTGATGCCCTTGACGCGGGCGTAACGATACTGTGCGGTCTTCAAACCCCGGCGACAGCCAGAGGCTCCAGACCGGCAGATTGCTTTGCATCGGCTTCAAGCCGAGCTCCTGGTATGGTGATGCTGGTGGAGGTCATGCTCTCGTCGATGCCTGCCCCATGCGAATCCGTACCGTAAATTTCCTTGACGGCGGCAGCCGTGAGTTCCGAAGGTGTGCCGTCAAAAACCACACGGCCAGCCGACATGCCGATGATGCGTTCGCAATAATTGCGCGCTGTATCCAGAGTATGCAGGTTGGTCAGTACGGTAATGCCTTCGCGCTCGTTGATGTCGCGCAGCGCGTCCATCACGATCTTGGCGTTAAGCGGATCGAGCGACGCGATTGGCTCATCGGCCAGTACCATCTTTGGAGACTGCATCAGGGCGCGGGCAATCGCCACACGCTGCTGCTGACCACCGGAAAGCGTGCCTGCGGCCTGCAGGGCGACATGTTCGATGCCAAGGCGCTCAAGTGCGGAAATCGCCATGATGCGTTCGTCATGGGAAAAAATGCTGAGGAGGCTGAGCACGGTCGAACGATGGTTCAGGCGGCCCAGCATCACATTGGTCAACACGTCGAGACGTGGCACAAGGTTGAACTGCTGGAAAATCATTGCGCAGTCGCGCTGCCAGTTGCGCAGCGAGGAGCCGCGCAGGCTGGATACTTCCGTACCGTTGAAGCGGATGGAACCGTCGGTCGGATCGACCAGACGGTTGATCATGCGCAGCAGCGTGGACTTGCCGGCGCCCGAACGTCCGATGACGCCGACCATCTGTCCTTGAGGAATTTCCACGTTCACGGCATTTACAGCAACGTGATTGCCGAACCGGCGTGTGACGTGTTGAAGTTCAAGGCTCATTGTCTGTCCCGTACGCTATTGCTTCGGGACTTGGACCTAACACCACCCTGTGAAGCGGAAGTGTCAGTTTGGTGAAGAAATTGTTACAAACGCCAGATCAGCCCGCCGCGCGGTACTCATATCGATCAACGAACGATTGCGCATCCATCGAACGAAAATCCTCAAGCGCTGACCGAAGCGTCTGGTGGTCCCAGTTCCACCATGCCAGGCGGTCCATGCGCTCACCCAGTTCCTGTGAAAAACGCTCGCGGATCGGTTTGGCCGGAATACCACCGACGATGGTGTAGGGTGCGACATCCTTGGACACCACGGCACCCGCACCAATCACCGCGCCATTGCCGATTTTGACACCGGGCAGCACGGTAACACCGTGACCAATCCAGACATCATGGCCGATGACGACGCGCCGTTGTCGCCGGGCTTCAAAGAATTCCGTTTCGTCTTCGGCATCGTCCCAGTAACTGGCGGCGCGGTAGGTAAAATGGTGCAGCGTGGCGCGTTCCACCGGATGGTTGGTGGCGTTGATACGCACCGAGGCGGCAATATTGGCAAAGCGGCCAATTGTTGCGCACCAGATTGCGCCGTCCTGCATCACATAGGAGTAGTCGCCCATCTCCACTTCATGGATGCGGCAGCGTTCGGATATTTCCGTGTAGCGACCAATGGTCGAATTCTGTACATCGGCCGTCGGGTGGATAACGGGTTGAAGACCGACCTTTACACTCATGCTGCAATCTTTCTCGGTGAGAATTGGGCCACGTCAATGATGCGGTCGGCAACCGCTTCACGCACTTCTTCGTCATGGAAAATGCCGAGCAGTGCGACGCCCTGCTGTTTCTTCTTCTGGATCATGTCGATGACAACGCGGCGGTTGCGTGCATCGAGTGAAGCCGTCGGTTCGTCCAGCAGCAAGATGGAATGGTCGGTAATGAAGCCGCGGGCAATGTTGACGCGCTGTTGCTCACCACCGGAGAAGGTGGCAGGTGGCAACAACCACAATGCCTCTGGCAGATTGAGGGCGCACAGCAGTGCCCGTGCCCGTTCACGTGCATCTTCCAATGGTACCTGTCTTGCCAGCAATGGTTCGGCAACAACGTCGAGTGCGGAAACACGCGGCACGGTACGCAGGAACTGGCTGACATAGCCGATGGTGCTTTTGCGCACCTCCAGCACGGTGCGTGGCGGTGCAATGGCAATATCGATCACCCGGCCTTGATGGCTGATCAGGATCTGCCCGCTGTCGATGGCATAGTTGCCGTAGAGCATTTTCAGGATCGAGCTTTTGCCGATACCGGATGGCCCCCCCAGCACGGCACATTCGCCGGTGGCGACTGAAAAATTGACATTCTCGACCACGGGCAGAACGATGCCGTCGCGAAGATGCATGGTGAAGCTTTTGAAGACTTCTGAAACCACGAGAGGCGTTGTCATGAGAGTATGCCTTTCAGACTTGCAGGATCGAGGAAACGAGCAATTGTGTGTAGGGCTGGCGAGGGTCATCCAGCACACGGTCCGTCAAACCATGTTCGATGACGTGGCCATCCTTCATCACCATCATGCGATGTGACAGGAGGCGTGCAACCGCCAGGTCGTGAGTAACAACGATAACCGCAAGCCCGAGATCGTTGACCAGTCCGCGAACCAGATCGAGCAGACGGGCCTGCACCGACACATCCAGACCACCGGTTGGTTCATCCATGAACACAAGACGTGGCGAGGTCACGAGATTGCGGGCAATCTGCAGTCGCTGGCGCATGCCGCCAGAAAAGGCGCGAGGCTGGTCGTCAATGCGATCAATGCCGATTTCTACCCGTTGCAGCCAGTCCGACGCCGTATCGCGGATGTTGCCGTAGTGGCGTGCGCCAACCGCCATCAGCCGCTCGCCGACATTGCCTCCAGCCGAAACGGTCATTCGCAGGCCATCGGCAGGGTTCTGGTGCACGAAACCCCAGTCGGTACGCATCAGCAGGCGGCGTTCTGCTTCGTCGATGTGGTAGAGATTGCGGGTCACATCGTCGCGCATGCGATATTCAACTGTGCCGGCGGTCGGCAGAAGGCGCGTCGAGATACAGTTGAGCAATGTCGTCTTGCCCGAACCGGATTCACCGACGATGGCCAGCACTTCACCGGGCCACAGTTCGAAAGACACATCCTTGCAGCCAATCCGGCCGCCGTAAAACTTGGAGACATTGCTGACTTTCAGCAAAGGCGTTTCGCTGTTCATTCCGCTGCCTCCGGCATGTCTGGTGAAAGGTGACCGCGATGGCCGTGTTCACGACGGTCCTCGCAGTGGTCGGTATCCGAGCAGACGAACATACGTCCGCCCGCATCATCCAGAATGACTTCATCCAGATAGACATTGTCAGCGCCGCACAGCGCGCAGGGCTTGTCGAATGTCTGGATCTCAAACGGGTGGTCGTCGAAATCGAGGCTGACAACCTCGGTATAGGGCGGGACCGCGTAAATGCGTTTTTCACGACCGGCACCAAACAGCTGCAAGGCATCGGACATGTGCATTTTCGGATTGTCGAACTTTGGTGTCGGAGACGGGTCCATGACGTAACGGCCGGCAACCTTCACCGGATAGGCATAGGTGCGGGAAATACGGCCATTATGGGCAATGTCTTCATACAGACGTACATGCATGAGACCATATTCTTCGAGCGCATGCATGACACGGGTTTCCGTTTCACGCGGCTCAAGGAAACGCAACGGTTCGGGAATCGGTACCTGATAGACGAGCACCTGACCTGCCGTCAGTTTTTCCTCGGGAATGCGGTGACGGGTCTGGATGATCGTTGCTTCACTGGTATGGGTGGTGACAGCGACATTGGCCACCTTCTGGAAGAAGGCGCGGATGGAAACCGCATTGGTGGTGTCGTCTGCTCCCTGGTCGATAACTTTCAGCGTATCGTCCAGTCCGATGATGGCGGCTGTTACCTGCACACCACCGGTGCCCCAGCCGTAAGGCATGGGCATTTCGCGCGATGCAAACGGTACCTGATAACCCGGCACGGCGATGGCTTTGAGAATAGCGCGGCGGATCATTCGCTTGGTCTGTTCATCCAGATAAGCGAAATTGTAACCGGCCAAATCATCCTTGAATGAAACTTCAGGCGGCATTGTGCGTTATCCCTTCATGTAAAAGGAGTACAAGCTCATGGATACTGGCATTCTGATTGGTTTGTTCTTTGCACTGTTCATTGCGCTGAACATTGTTTGTGCAGTTTGGTATGCGGAAAGCCTGCGTAGCAGGAACAAGCTCATTCAGCAGCATCGGCAATACTTTCCATAATATTGGCAGCCACGCTGTTTTTTGACGCTTGATAGTCGGAGCGCATTTTTCGCACCAACGCGAGTTCCGCCTGAAAATCCACGTAATGCGGCAGCTTGAGGTGCTCGACAAAGCCGGTTGCCTGAACATTGTCCGCGTGGGAAATGACGAATTCCTCATCCTGCGCGGGGGCAGTGATATCCTCGCCAAATTCCTCGGCGCGAAGCGCGCGGTCCACCAGTGACATAGACATGGCTTTGCGCTCGCTCTGGCCAAACACCAGCCCATAACCGCGGGTAAACTGCGGTGGCGCCTTGGACGAACCCTTGAACTGGTTGACCATCTGGCATTCCGTGACGCGGATTTCTCCAAGCGAGACAGCAAAGCCCAATTCCGGCACGTCGATTTCCACTTCGACTTCGCCGATACGCACCTCACCCACAAACGGGTGGTTACGGCCGTAGCCACGCTGCGTGGAGTAGGCGAGTGCGAGCAGAAAACCCTCATCGCCACGTGCCAGCGATTGCAGACGCAAGTCGCGCGGCATCGGGAATTCCATCGGCTCGCGCGTCAGGTCACCGGCCTTATGATCCAATGGCATTTCGCCATCGGTTTCAATCAGGCCTTCGGCTGCCAGAATGTCGGATACTTTAGAAACAGGGTCGATGCCATCGCTTTCGAGCGCCGCTTCTTCAACAAAGCCGTCTTCCAGCAGCGATGGGTCAAGCAGACGGTGCGTATAGTCGAAGGTTGGGCCAAGCAACTGACCACCGGGCAAATCCTTATAGGTGGCGGAAACGCGGCGTTCGACCCGCATAGTGCCCGTCTCAATCGGCTTTGATGTGCCGAAGCGCGGTAGTGTCGTGCGGTAAGCGCGCAGCAGGAAGATCGCCTCGATCATGTCGCCGCGCGATTGTTTGATGGCCAGTGCTGCAAGTGCAGTATCGTGAAGCGAAGCTTCGGCCATAACGCGGTCAACCGCGAGGCCAAGCTGCGCAACGATCTGCTCAATGGTCAATGCTGGCAAGGAACGGTCGCCGCGACGACGGTCGGCCAGCAGACGATGGGCATTGGCAATGGCGGTCTCTCCGCCTTTGACGGCAACATACATCGATCAATTCTCCATCAGGTCTATGCGCGTGCTGCGCGGCAGGCAGAGGAAACTGTCACCACTTGTCAGGATGACATCGATACCGCGTGGAAAGGCCAGTCGGTTTTCCGCCCACATATGCAGAAACGCCTGCGGCAATCCTTGCGGTGCAATCTGGCGCTCGTCGCGAATACCGGGACCGGTCAACCGAAAAGGTGAACCACCGATAAGCGCCGCAACCTCGATCAACACTGTCGTCGAGCGGTCTGGATATTCCTGCGTGCCGACTGAAAACAAGCCAAGCGAGGTCAGGGCCGCGCCTGCTTCAAACACCGCGAAACGGGCTCCACTTTTGTCGGTTTCCAGTTCGGCACCGGTATGGAAGGAAAGCCAGCCGGGAACGCCTGACCTGGCCAGCTCACCGTTCATCCAGAATGGCGTGTCGTGGTCGCAAAGCGTCAGCAACACGGCACCTGCGGCCTTGCCCAGCGGTGCTGGCGGTTTGACACGGGCGTCAGCCACATGAATGGTTCCGGGCTGCGCCATGCCATCCATCAGCTTGCGAAACACGCCCTGGGATTCAAAAACGGGATCGGCAAAACCGCCCGACAAAATATCGCCCTTGTGGTCCATCAGTCGTCTCCCCGAACCATGGTGAAGAAATTGACGCGCGTTGCCGCGGTCTCCTGTTTCTTTTGGTTGGCGGTGGCCTGAAGGCGCTGTTCAACCGGCGACAGCAGATTGGCTTCAATCATGTCCCGCGTCGCCGGTTCCTGCCAAAGGGCGTCGAAGATCGCGGAAACCCAGGCCTTCTTTTTGTTGGTGCCAAGTGCATGTGCGTGACCGACCGTGCCGGAGGCCAGGCGGATCGTGGCACGTGTCATGGTTGCTTCACCAAGGTTGAATGCATCGCCACCGCCACCAATGCGGCCGCGTACCATGACGAGGCCGGTTTCCGGCCCACGCACCTTTTCAGCTTCGGGCGACTGTTCCAGTCCGCCCCACACGCTCATCAGTTCTTCCATGCTGGCGCGTGCAAGCAGGGCTGCGACCCGCTGACGACCTTCAATCGATGGTATGTTCTTTGTTTGCATCTTATCCTCAAATGTCTATTGATATAGACAACCATACAAGATAGGATATTGCTATCCGAATGACATGACAAGCGTGTGACATATGACTGTAACGGCCTCGATGGGCGCCAATGTGCGCAGGAAAAACGGCGTCGCTCTCTGGCGGCAGATTGCCGACCGCATTCGGCAATCTATTCTGGCCGGTGAGTATGATGAAGCTGGCATGCTTCCCCCTGAAATGGTGCTGTCTGAAACCTTCAGCGTCAACCGGCACACGGTACGTAGCGCCATCTCGGCCTTGGCGGATGAGGGGATCGTTCAGCCACTGCAAGGTCGTGGCACGATGATTGTGCGCAAGGATCGGCTGAGTTTCCCGATTTCAAAACGAACCCGCTTTTCCGAAGGGGTTGGCGATCAGGTTCGCGAAATGCAGGGGCTGCTGTTGTCGTCATCAATTGAGACGGCACCAATCGAAGTTGCCCGACAACTGGGACTGGTGCAGGGTGCGGCCGTCATCTGTCTCGAACTGTTGCGCAAGGCCGACCGTCGCCCGGTATCACGCTCCACCACCTGGTTTCCTGCCGGCCGGTTTGAAGGCATTGCCGCAGCCTACGAAAAAAGCGGATCGATTACTGCGGCTTTCAAGGCGGTGGGCCTCAATGACTATATGCGCGCCTCGACAAAGATTTCTGCCATGCATGCCAGCGCCGATGATCTCGCCGCACTTGAGCTTTCACCGGGGGCGATCCTTTTGGTGACGCATGCGCTGAACACCGATCTGGATGGCAAACCTGTGCAATATGCCATCAGCCGTTTTCCGGCAGACACGGTGGAATTCCGGATGGAGAACTGATTTTCAGGACTTACACATTCAACGATGTCACATAAAAAAGGTCGGAGCGCAGAACGCTCCGACCTTTTCAATTGCGTGTTGCCAGGACTTAATGCGCGGCGGACATGTCGCCGAGAACGTCCTTGGAGATAACGGTGGAATCCGCTTTCAGCTTGTAAACCATCGGCACACCGGTCGCGAGGTTGAGCTTGAGGATCTCTTCCTTGCTCAGGCGGTCCAGAACCATCACCAGCGAACGCAGCGAATTGCCGTGAGCGGCAACCAGCACGTTTTCACCACGCAGCACGCGCGGCAGAATTTCGGTGAGGTAATAAGGCCAGACGCGCGCACCCGTGTCGCGCAGGCTTTCGCCACCAGGAGGTGGTACGTCATAGGAACGGCGCCAAATATGAACCTGTTCTTCGCCCCACTTTTCGCGGGCGTCGTCCTTATTCAGGCCCGAGAGATCGCCATAGTCGCGCTCGTTCAGCGCCTGGTCGCGGATCGTTGTCAGGTCAGGCTGGCCAACATTGTTGAGAACGATCTGGCAGGTCTTCTGCGCACGAGTCAGGTCCGACGTAAAAGCTATGTCGAACTTAATGCCGTAATCTGCCAGTGCCTTGCCACCTGCATTGGCTTCCTGCACGCCAAGCTCGGTCAGGTCGGGGTCACGCCAGCCCGTGAAAAGGTTCTTCAGGTTCCAGTCGCTCTGGCCGTGGCGAACAAGCACGAGAGTTCCGCTCATAGTCAATTCCCTCCGTAAAAATGAAAATTATCAGGCTTCAGACAGCCCCAAAACATCAAGCATCGAATAAAGACCGGGCCTCTGGCCGCGTGCCCATATGGCTGCTGCCAGTGCGCCGCGTGCAAAAATCGAACGGTCGCCGGCATAATGCGACAGCGTTACACGCTCGCCTTCGCCGGCAAAAATCACTGAGTGGTCGCCAATAACCGAACCGCCGCGCAGCGCTGCAAAACCGATCGTGCCTTCGACGCGTGCACCGGTATGGCCGTCACGCACCCGCACCGACGATGATGCCAGATCGATACCACGACCTATTGCTGCTTCATTACCCAGAAGCAATGCGGTACCGGATGGCGCGTCGACCTTGTGTTTGTGGTGCATTTCAACCACCTCAATGTCCCAGGCATTGGCAGGCAAAGCCTTTGCCGTCTGGCGGGCCAGCACACCGAGAAGATTAACACCAAGGCTCATATTGCCTGACTTGACGACGCGGGCATGACGGGCCGCTGCTTCAAACTTGGCCTCGTCTTCCGGCGAGCAACCGGTGGTGCCGATCACGTGCACGATACGAGCCTGTGCTGCAAGTGCAGCAAAGGTGACGCTTGAGGCAGGGGAGGTAAAATCGATAACGCCTTCTGCATTCACGAATGCTTCCAGCGGATCGCTGGTGATCGCAACACCGTTCACGCCTAAGCCGGCAATTTCACCGGCATCCTTGCCGATGAAGGCAGAGGTTTCGCGTTCAATGGCAGCATGCAGCGTGACACCCGGGGTCTCGTGAATAAGACGGATCAGGGTTTGTCCCATACGACCGGCAGCGCCGACCACCACCAGTTTCATGTCGTTGCTGCTCATGCGTCAGTTCACTCTTCTGCAGATGACTTCAGACCGCTGCCGGTCGATTGAAGATTATTGAGGTGAGCGTAAAGCCCGTTTTCCTGCTTCGCAAGCTCTTCATGCGTGCCTTGCTCAAGCACTTGGCCGTCATGCATCACAACGATCTTGTCGGCTCGGACAACGGTGGAAAGTCGGTGGGCAATCACGATGACGGTGCGTCCGTTCATCGTCGTTTCCAAGGCTTTCTGCACGTAGGATTCCGATTCCGTGTCCAGCGCCGAGGTCGCCTCATCGAGAAGCAGGATCGCCGCGTTGCGAACCAGCGCACGGGCAATTGACAGACGCTGGCGCTGGCCGCCGGAAAGGCTCATGCCATTTTCACCAACCGGTGTGTCATACCCCATCGGCTGAGCCATGATGAAATCATGCGCATAGGCCTGTCTTGCCGCATCTTCAATCTCGGCATCAGTCGCATCGGGGCGGCCATAACGGATATTGTCGCGAATGGTGCCTTCAAACAGATAAGGTTGCTGCGAAACATAAGCGATGTGGTGGCGCAGCGATGCCTTTTTCACATCGGCAATATTCTGCCCATCAACCAGAATTTCACCCTCCAGCGGGTCGTAAAACCGTGGGATGAGGCTGATGATGGTCGACTTGCCAGCGCCTGAAGGACCAACCAGCGCGGTAGTCTTCCCACCTTCCGCCACGAAGGACACGTTACGGAGAATGGAATTTTCCTTGTTGTAACCGAACGACACGTTGCGCAGCTCGATTGTCGCATTTGCAACCGTCAGCTCACCGGCATCAGGCTTGTCCCGCTGCAGCGGCTGCAAATCCAAGAGCTCGTAGATCATACGGGCGTTGACAGTTGCCTGTTCCATCTGGACCTGCAGGCGAGCCAGACGGCGGGCTGGGTCGTACGCCATCAGCAGCGCGGTGACGAAGGAGAAAAATGCACCGGGTGCAACGCCGCCGTAAATCGACCGGAAGGCGGCATAGGCCAGCACGCTCGAAATCGCCAGACCGGCAAATGTTTCGGTCAGAGGTGCAGTCCGTTCGGTCAGCCGGGCAATGCGGTTCGCGCGCCCTTCAGCCGATTTGATGACCTCGTTGACCTTCTCTTCCAGCTGCTTTTCCATCGTGAAGGCTTTGACGATGGCCATGCCCTGAATGGTTTCCTGCGTCGCGCCCAGAACGCGGCTGTTGAGCACGATGGCGTCACGCGTGGCACTGCGCAGGCGTTTGGAAATGTAACGAAGACCAATCAGCAGCGGTGGTGCAACCACCAGAATGACCAGCGAAAGCAGGGCATCCTTGGATACCATGACGCCGATCAGCGCGATTAGCGTCAGCAGGTCACGGGCAATCGAGGTGACCGTCAGGTTGAGAACATCACGCACGCCGCTGACATTCTGGGTGATCTGTGCGGCAAGATGCGCCGAACGGGCTTCGTTGAAAAAACCGACTGAAAGCGTCATCAGGTGCGAATAGATACGCTTCTGATACCCGGCGACAATGTTGTTGCCGATCTTTGACAGCAGCACTGACTGGCCATAGGTCGCAAAACCGCGCAGCACGAAAGCGGCGAAAATGCTGGAGCATATGATGATGACGAGGTCGGCACGCTTGTTGGCGAAGGCTTCGTTGATCACCGATTCCATGATCCAGGCCGTAAAAGCCGTCGTTGCTGCCACCACTAGCAGGCAGGAAATGGCAAGAATGTAATTGCGCAAATGCGCACGGCCATTTTCAGCAATAATACGTTTCAGGATTCCCGAAACCTTTTCGGAATCCATCGGCTTTTTTGTGCGTACGGTAGAGTTCAAACGCTGATCTGCCCTGTTAGTGTGCGGCCTCCCGCTTTTGAGGCGGTTCTATAACCAGTCGAGGTGCTTTTGGCCATAGACAAGTTAATGCGCCGTCACACCACCCAGCGCCGTCCTTCAAGCGTAAGGCCATAGTTTTCAGGCGAACGAGCAAAGGTCGCAAGCCCTGCGAGTGCAGCCTGCGAATGAGTTACCACGTAGGTAGGGATCGTCGATAGCAGGGCGCTGTGTGGTGCCTTGTCTTCAAAGGCTGCGCGGAACTCTCCCTGTTTAAGGGCCGGGATGATTTTCTGGGAAATACCACCAGCCAGATAAACGCCACCGCGCGCCATGAAGATCAGCGCAAGGTCACCTGCCAGGCGGCCGAGATAGGTGCTGAACAGGGTCAATGTTTCGGCAGCCTGTGTGTCGTCACCAGCCAGGCCATGCGAGGTGATGTCAGCCGGGTCCTTGAAGGCGGGCTTGACGCCATCAGCAGCGCAAACCGCGTTATAGAGGTAAACCAGCCCGCGGCCGCACAGGATCTGCTCGCCAGAAATGCGTCCCTCGATGGGCTCGAGATGTGGGAAAACCTGGAAATCGCGCTCGCTTCTTGGGCCAATGTCGACATGGCCGCCTTCACCGGGAACCGGGAACCACATGTTGCGGGCATGGACGAGGCCGGCAACGCCGAGCCCGGTGCCAGGGCCAAGCACAACACGCGAGGCGATCATGTCCTTGTTGTCAGGGCCGATAAGGTCGCGGTTTTCATTATCGAGCGCCGAAATCGCCAGCGCCTGCGCTTCAAAGTCATTAATGACGATGATGTCTTCAAGGCCAAGCTTTTCCAGCATCTGCTGAGGGCGCACCACCCAGTCGCAATTGGTCAGTGGAATTTCATCGCTTTCGATAGGACCAGCGACAGCCAGAATGGCCGAACGCGGCTGCACTGAGGTCTTGTCGAGGATCGATGTCTGGATTGCGTCATCAATGGTGGCGAAGTCGGCGGTCTTGACGCTGACGAACTGCCGAGGTTCTGCAAAGGCATCCAGGAGGATGGAAAAACGGGCATTGGTGCCGCCAATATCACCGATCAGAATAGGAAACGGGAGATGATCTTTTTCGATATTTTTTGACATGGATGCTCTCACCGTGGAATTTGAAACAGGGAGTGACCGGAAACGAATTTAATTAAAGCTGGAAATCGACCAGTTTTTCCGCAGTCGCCCGATTGAGCGCCATGGGAATGTCGTAGACGGTTGCAAGTCGCGTCAACGCTTTTACATCGACATCATGAGGCATTGATGTCAGTGGATCGACAAAGAAAATCAGCATATGCACTTCACCTTGCGCAATCATCGCGCCGATCTGTTGGTCGCCGCCGAGGGGACCGCTCTTCAGACGCGTGACGTTGAGGTCAGGGCAGGCATCCTGCACGCGGCCGCCGGTGGTACCGGTGGCGACAATGCGCCATTTGGCCAGAGACGCGCTGTGCTGGCGGGCAAAATCCGCCATGTCGTCCTTTTTCTGATCGTGGGCAATCAGGGCGATGCACTGTTCGGATGCCATGCCATCAACTTTCATGTCATGAATTCAATCGATTTGATTTCTTCTATAACAGCTTGTTGCCATTTGAAAAGCCGGGTTTGCCCGATCCGTTGAATTCAATTCACCGGACGGGCAAGTGGTATCGGGACACCGGCAGGCGCACTGCCGCCTACGGCATCTTGCGAAATAATCGCCTCGATCTGGGAAGAAGGCTGTGATGGCGCGGAATAGGCGCTTGGCAGTGCAGAATTGACCGACGCAATGGATGGAGCCGCCAAGACCGAAGAACAGGCCTTTGGCAAATCCGACAGCATCATTGGACGCGGTTTGACCGGTTTTGCATTCGGGTCTTTTTTCGGCGGAGCCCATGGTTCTTTGGTGAACCACCAGGCGAGTGACTTGTCGCAACCGTCGCCGGCTGGAACAGCCGCCTGCGGTTTGCAACCGACAGCACCGGCCGGGCACTTGATACGAATATGGAAATGTTCGTCATGACCATAAATCGGTCTGATCTTGCCCATGTCGGAGCGGTCACCCGTCCATGTTTCACAAAGCTTCTTTTTGATCGCAGGGTTTACGAAAACCCGGTCCACCTGCGGATAGCTGGCCGCCTGCATCACAAGACGTGCGTGGGTAGAGGTCCAGCGATGCGGATTGACGGTCAGGAACTTGTTCTTGTCCAGCATCGAGGTGAACGGCAGGTTGTCACGCTCCTGCGGGGTCATCACGCGGTTTGGCATCGGTGTAAACCAGATGTCGGCATCAAGGCCGATCTGGTGCGATGCGTGACCAGACAACATCGGGCCACCCCGTGGCTGCGAAATATCGCCAACCAGCAATCCCGGCCAGCCGATTTTCTGCGCATCCTGTGAAAACTGCTCCAGCAATGCAATCAACTGCGGCTGACCCCAGTTGCGATTGCGCGACGGACGCATGGCCTGCCAGCCCGGCCCATCCTTGGGCAGGGCAACGGCACCCGACTGGCAACCCTTGGCATAAGATCCATAAGGCGACGAGGCGTTGGCATTGGGCAGGAGCGCTGCACCAAACAATTCCTTGGCAGGTTTGTCATCTAAAGCGTAGGCAGTGCCGCCCATGCCAATGTTGGATGAGAGGACCGCCAGCGCGACAACGCCGGTACGCCAGATGCCATCAAGTGTCGTTTTCATTCTCGTCTGCCGCATGTGAAAGTGATTTGCCCACAAGTCTAACTGAAAAGCGCATCAAGCTGAAACATCATTTTGGTGAAACAATGGTTCTGACGCCTCTGGAGACCGATCCGGATAATAAGGTTGTGAGCCACCCGCCTCTATATTTTGCCGCACTTTCGCTTATGCTTCTGGCACGCGATGACAAAACGGAGATGGACTGCATGCTATTTAACAGGCTGAAACCCTGCCTCATCACCTTGAGCGCATTATCGGTGTTGTCGACACCTTTTTCAGCCTCGGCGCAGGACGCCGACAAGTGGCGCAGCGGTATTTCCGCGATCGGCGAACTCAAATATCCCGAGGGGTTCGAACGTTTTGCTTATGTCAATCCCGAGGCGCCCAAAGGTGGCACGTTGCGTTTGTCGGCTAATGGCACGTTCGATACGCTTAATCTGTTGCTTGACAAAGGTGAGGCTGCCAACGGTTTGGGCCTCGTTTACGATACGCTGATGGTAAGCTCCGAAGAGGAGTTGTCAGCCTCTTACGGGCTGCTGGCGGAGGCTGTGAGCTTCCCCGATGATATCTCGAAAGCAGTTTTTCGTCTGCGAAAAGAAGCAAAATGGGCGGATGGCCAGCCTGTAACGCCAGAAGATGTCGTTTTCAGTTTTGAGAAAACCAAGGACCTCAGCACCAGTAAGGCGAATTATTACACCCACGTCAGCAAAGCCGAAGTGACAGGCGAACGCGAAGTGACCTTCACCTTCGATGAGGCAAACAACAAGGAATTACCGCAGATTGTCGGGCAATTGGCAATCGTGCCCAAACATTGGTGGGAGGGTACCGGCCCGGATGGTAAGCCACGCGATATTTCTCGCGTTACGCTGGAGCCGGTTATGGGGTCCGGTCCATACAAGGTCGCATCCGTTTCGTCAGGGTCTACGTTGACCTATGAATTGCGCGACGATTATTGGGGCAAGGACCTCAACGTCAATGTCGGGCAAAACAACTTCAAGACCATCAGCTACAGTTTCTTTACCGACCAGGATGTGGAATTTCAGGCCTTCAAATCCGGCACGATTGATTTCCGCCAGGAGCAGTCCTCCAGCCGTTGGGTCAAGCAATATGATTTTCCCGCCGTCAAGGATGGGCGCGTAACAAAAGAGGAGCTGCCGAATGTCTATCGCGCTGCTGGCATCATGCAGGCCTTTGTACCGAACCAGCGACGGGAAAAATTCCAGAACCCGAATATGCGAAAGGCACTCAATTACGCCTTCGATTTCGAGGATTTGAACAAGACGCTGGCATTCGGTCAGTTCCAGCGCATCAACAGTTTCTTCATGGGAAGCGAACTGGCGTCTTCCGGTTTGCCGACAGGCCGGGAGTTGGAAATTCTGACGGAGCTGAAGGATCAGGTTCCACCTGAGGTTTTCACCGCGGAATATCAAAACCCTGTTGCTGGTGATCCCGGCAAACAGCGGACTAATCTTCTTGAGGCGAAGAAGCTGATGGAACTGGCCGGTTATGAATTGCGCGGCAACAAGATGGTCAATGCGCAAACCGGCAAACAGCTTGATATCGAACTGCTGATCGATTCAGTTGGCATGGAGCGTACGGTCACGCCGTTCATCCAAAATCTGAAAAGGATCGGCGTCAACGCAACGCTGCGTACGGTAGATGCATCGCAATACGCCAACCGCGTGCGCAGCTTCGATTTTGACATGATTGTCAAACTTTGGGGAACCTCGGCCAGCCCAGGCAATGAGCAGGCTGATTACTGGGGATCGGCAGCAGCAGACCGCCCAGGGTCGGGGAACGTGGGCGGCATTAAGAACCCTGCCGTGGACGCCTTGGTACGAAAGGTCATTTTTGCGCCAAACCGTGATGAACAGGTGGCTGCTGCCCGTGCACTGGACCGTGTTCTGCTGGCAAACGCCTATGTGGTGCCGCAGTTCTATCGCGGCTTCAGTTCCATTGCCTATTGGAACACGTTGGTTCACCCGAAAGAACTGCCTGAATATGGGCTTGGTTTCCCCAATGCCTGGTGGTCCGCCAGCGCCGGAAAATGATGCGGGTCTTGCTTTATAAGCCAAGCCTTGATTCACATAGCAAATTACGAATCATACAGTGTGCGGGATCTGCCGCACTCCGGAAAGGAAACGGTTTGACGCAGCCGATGACAGCCGAACCCAACTCCCTGAAGCGGAGCACCTGATGGGAGCTTATATTCTGCGGCGTCTGGCCCTGATGATACCGACGATTGTCGGCATCATGGGCATTTCCTTCCTCGTCATCCAGTTTGCCCCGGGCGGGCCGGTGGAGCAGGTTATTGCCCAGCTTTCCGGTTCGGGTGACAGTGCTGCGGACAGGCTTTCCGGTGGTGGCAACATGCTCGGGCAGGCTGGCGCGTTTGATGAGGGTGGCGCCACCTATCGAGGTGCTCAGGGTCTCGACCCAGAGCTGATCGCCAAGCTGGAAAAGCAGTTCGGTTTCGACAAGCCGCCTTTGACCCGCTTTCTTGATATGATGTGGAATTATATCCGCTTCGATTTCGGCGAAAGTTTCTTCAAGGGCCGTTCGGTGGTGGATCTCATCATCGAAAAAATGCCCGTCTCCATCTCGCTCGGCATCTGGATAATGATCATTTCCTACATGATCTCCATTCCGCTCGGCATCAAAAAAGCGGTATCGGATGGTTCGACCTTTGACGTCTGGACGTCGGGCATCATCATCATCGGTTACGCTGTTCCAAGCTTTCTGTTTGGTATTCTGCTGATTGTGTTGTTTGCCGGTGGCTCGTTCTTTGACTGGTTTCCGCTGCGCGGCTTGGTCTCGGATAATTTTGATTCCCTTCCATGGTGGGAAAAGATCATCGACTATTTCTGGCACCTGGCGCTGCCATTGATCGCGCTGTCGCTGTCGGCCTTTGCGACAACGACCTTGTTGACGAAGAATTCCTTCATTGACGAGATCAAGAAGCAATATGTCGTCACGGCACGCGCCAAGGGATTGTCCGAACGCAAGGTCCTGTACGGCCATGTGTTCCGCAACGCCATGCTGATCGTGATTGCCGGTTTTCCTGGCGCTTTCATTTCAGCCTTCTTCACCGGATCTCTATTGATCGAGAATATCTTCTCGCTGGATGGTCTTGGCCGTCTCGGTTATCTCGCGGTCATCGAGCGCGATTATCCGATCGTCTTTGGGACGCTGTTCATCTTTTCGCTGATGGGGCTTGTTGTCGGGCTGGTGTCCGACGTCCTCTATACATGGATTGATCCTCGGATCGATTTCGAACGGAGGGACGTGTAATGGCCGACGTCACCTCGGGCATCGAAACTACAGCTGCAAAGCCGGACAAACCTTGGTTCTCTCCCACCACCAAACGCCGTTGGCAGAATTTTAAAGCCAACAGACGCGGATACTGGTCGTTCTGGTTGTTCCTGTTTCTGTTTATCGGCAGCCTTTTTGCCGAATTCATCGCCAACGATAAACCGATCCTCGCCTCCTACAAAGGCGAATTGCTGGTACCGGTTCTGGTGGATTATCCTGAAGAAAAGTTCGGCGGTTTTCTTGCACAGACGGATTACAAGTCATCCTTCATCCGTGAGGAAATTGAGAACAATGGCTGGATCATCTGGCCACCGATCCGCTATTCCTATCAGACGGTGAATTCCAACATTCCAAGTTCGGCACCCACGGCACCTTTCTGGATGCTGGACAGTGCGGAGCGTTGCAGTGCCTATCCGCTGGGTGACAAGGATCCGGACTGCGCGCTTGGCAACATGAACTGGCTGGGCACCGATAATCAGGCACGCGACGTGACCTCACGTATGATTTACGGCTTCCGTATCTCGGTTTTGTTTGGTCTGGCTCTGACCATTGCCTCGGCTATCGTCGGTGTGACGGCCGGTGCCGTGCAGGGTTATTTTGGTGGCTGGACCGACCTTTTGATGCAACGTTTCATCGAAATCTGGTCGTCCATGCCGGTGCTTTATATCCTGCTGATCATCGCATCGATCTTGCCGCCCGGCTTCTTTATTCTGCTCGGTATCCTGCTGTTGTTTTCATGGGTTGGGTTTGTCGGCATTGTGCGTGCCGAATTCCTGCGCGCCAGAAACTTTGAATATGTCAATGCCGCGCGCGCACTGGGTGTCGGCAACTGGACAATCATGTTCCGCCACCTGTTGCCCAATGCCATGGTGGCCACACTGACCTTCCTGCCGTTCATCCTGTCGGGATCAATTACCACGCTGACATCGCTGGATTTCCTTGGTTTCGGCATGCCGCCGGGCTCGCCTTCACTGGGGGAAATGATCTCTCAGGGTAAAAACAACCTGCAGGCACCGTGGCTTGGACTGACGGCATTCTTCACCATGTCCATCATGCTTTCACTGCTGATCTTTGTCGGCGAGGCCGTGCGCGATGCCTTTGATCCGCGCAAGACATTCCGGTGAGCGCGATGTCGAACAAAGTGGCCGATACAATGACCAAACCCATTCTTTCCGTCCGTAACCTGTCGGTAGCCTTTCATCAGGGCGGCAGCCAAAGCATTGCTGTCGACGGCGTGTCCTTCGATATCATGCCGGGCGAAGTGGTGGCGCTCGTTGGGGAATCCGGGTCCGGAAAATCAGTGACAGCAAACTCGATTTTGAAATTGCTGCCTTATCCGGCCGCCAGCCATCCCTCCGGTGAAATCCTGTTTGAAGACAAGGATATGCTGAAGCTGCCGGAGCGCGAATTACGTGCCGTGCGCGGCAACGACATCACCATGATTTTCCAGGAGCCGATGACCTCGCTTAATCCACTGCACACGATTGAGCGGCAGATTGGCGAAATTCTGGAACTGCATCAGGCCATGACAGGCACGCAGGCGCGTGCACGCATCCTGGAACTGTTGTTGCAGGTGGGTATTCGTGATCCCGAGAAACGCCTGAAAGCCTACCCACACGAATTGTCCGGCGGCCAACGTCAGCGTGTAATGATCGCCATGGCGCTAGCCAACCGGCCAAAGTTGCTGATTGCCGACGAACCGACGACAGCGCTTGATGTGACGGTGCAGGCCCAAATTCTGGAACTGTTGCGTAATCTGAAAGAACAGCACAGCATGTCCATGCTGTTCATTACCCACGACCTTGGCATTGTTCGCAAATTCGCCGACCGTGTCTGCGTGATGACCAAGGGCAAGATCGTTGAAACAGGTCCTGTCGAGCAAGTGTTCAACACACCGCAACATGCCTATACCCGCCATCTCCTAGCTGCCGAACCGAAGGGTGAGCCGCCCCATTCGGATGACAGCAAACCGGTGGTGATGCAGGGCGATGACATCAAGGTCTGGTTCCCGATCAAGGCTGGCCTGATGCGCAGGGTCGTTGATCACGTCAAGGCCGTCGATGGTATCGATCTGACGCTACGGGCAGGGCAGACACTCGGTGTTGTCGGTGAATCCGGCTCTGGCAAGACCACGCTCGGCCTGGCGCTGGCGCGCTTGATAAGGTCACAAGGGCGGATCAGTTTTCTCGGAAACCAGATCGACGGTTATTCCTTCGAAGATATGAAACCGCTCAGAAACCGCTTGCAGGTGGTGTTTCAGGATCCCTATGGATCGCTGAGCCCGCGCATGTCGGTGGGTGAGATCGTCGCTGAAGGCCTGAAAGTGCATGAAAAGGCACTGTCGTCGGAAGAGCGTGACCGGCGCGTGGCATCAGTGCTGGAAGAGGTGGGTCTTGATCCGGCAACCCGCTGGCGTTACCCGCACGAGTTTTCCGGTGGGCAGCGGCAGCGTATCGCCATTGCACGGGCAATGGTGTTAAAGCCTCGTTTCGTGATGCTGGATGAACCGACGTCAGCGCTTGATATGAGCGTGCAGGCGCAGGTGGTGGACTTGCTGCGTGATCTGCAGGCCAAACATGATCTTGCTTATCTGTTCATCAGCCATGACCTGAAAGTGGTCAAGGCACTGGCCAATGAGGTCATCGTCATGCGGCAGGGCAAGGTGGTGGAAAAAGGTCCATCCACCCAGATATTCAACGCCCCGCAGCAGGATTATACCAAGGCACTGATGGCAGCGGCCTTTAATATCGAGGCCGTGGAAACACCAGCCGTCAATCAATAATTGGAAAGTCCCGGCACGGTGCGGGCTTTGTCCCGTGCCGGTTGTTATTCCCGCGTTAGGGCGTGATTTTGCCATTGCTTTCAGTTCGTGGCCGCCGCATGTTCCTCTCATCAGGGGAAGATGATGCGGGTAATGGGACTGGTGGAATGACAGCAGATGTAATCGTATTGGGTGCCGGTATCGTCGGCGTTTCCACGGCGCTGCAACTGGCACGCAAGGGCAAGAGTGTCGTCCTTGTTGACCGGCGTGAACCGGGTGAAGAAACCTCATTTGGCAATGCCGGGCTTATCCAGCGTGAAGGTGTTGTGCCATACGGTTTTCCGCAGGACCCGGGAAAAATCCTTCGTTACGCATTAAACAATAGTATCGACGCGCATTACCACCTGTCCGCCTTGCCATCGGTGGTCTCGTTCCTGGCCAAATACTGGTGGAACTCCAATGCATCGCGTCATCAGGCGATCGCCCGTGCCTATGCGCCGCTGATCGAACATTCGATTTCCGAACATCAGATATTGATTGAAGCGGCTGGCGCAGGGCACCTCATCGCCAAGAATGGCTGGATGGAGGCGTATCGAACACCTGAAAAGCGCGATGCCGAATATGCAGAGGCTGATCGCATTTCCGCGCAATATGGCGTGCGTTATACCCGGTTGAGCAAGGGGGAACTGGAACAGGCGGAACCGCATCTCAGCCATGATTTTGTCGGCGCGTTGAAATGGGAAGACCCCTGGTCGGTTCTCGATCCCCGCGGCCTGACGATGGCTTATCTGGCTCTGTTCCAAAGCCTTGGCGGCAAGTTCATAAAAGGAGATGCAACAACCCTTGCGCAAACCGCAACCGGCTGGAAAGTGCGCACGCTGGATGGAGCGGTTGAAGCTGCCGAAGTGGTTTTGGCGCTTGGACCATGGGCGGGTGAGGTCACACGTAAGCTGGGTTATCGTTTCACGCTTGGCGTAAAACGCGGTTATCACATGCATTATAATTTGCGTGATGGCGCCAAGCTGAACAACTGGCTTCTGGACGGTGAACGCGGATATTTCCTCGCTCCTATGAGTAAGGGCATTCGCATGACAACAGGCGCAGAGTTTGCCCGTCGCGATGCGCCGAAAACGCCTGTTCAGCTTGACCGCGCCGAAAAGGTTGCCCGGACGATCCTGCCGCTTGGTGACAGGCTGGATGCCGAACCCTGGATGGGTGCGCGACCCTGCACCACAGACATGATGCCGATTATCGGTCAAGCGCCGCGCCATAAAAGCCTGTGGTTTGCGTTTGGACATGCTCACCACGGATTGACGCTTGGGCCAATTACCGGTCGTATTCTGGCCGAGATGATGAATGGCGAAACGACAGTCATTCCCGCCGATGCCTACCGCCCGGAACGCTTCAACCCGTGAAGATCGGGCGGATCAATATCTGACCAATCAATTGATTTTTCAATCAAATGATTGGTCGATTTCGTTAAGCTTGTACTTGATTACCTGAAAAAAGATCGTTTAGAAAATGCTCTTGCATTCAGCAAGAAAACAAGACAGAAGCACTCAAGTAATGCAACCGTCTTGGGTTTTACTAACCTTAAGCGTGTGGTGGTGGGGACCGGCCCGATAAATGTCAGGCAACCACATGACAGCGTCGTTCAGCCTTATGGCTGTTATCCAGCGACACTCAGAGTGATTGATCTTTGCATCGCGCTCGCCGGGAAGCATTTTGTTCTCCGGCCCGATGCATGAGTAGACAAGGATGAGAGGACAAATTTATGAATGAAGCTTTTGTTCCTGTCGGAAGGCAGGCAGCTTTTGAACGCGGCAGCTTCACTGGCAGCGCCAAGGAATATTTCGGCATCTGGATCGTCAACATTCTCCTGACGATCGTGACAATTGGCATTTATTCCGCCTGGGCAAAGGTGCGCCGCAAACGTTACTTCAATGGTAACACCGTTCTTCACGGCCGCGCTTTTGGCTACCACGCCACCGGCGGACAGATTTTCAAAGGCCGTCTGATTGCCTTTGGTTTCATCATTGTCATGAACGTTCTGGCGTATCTTATCCCGCCTGCCGCTCTGATTTCACCGATCGTTATCTTTATTTTCCTGCCGTGGCTGATCATGCGCAGCATTCGTTTTAACGCACGCGTCACCAGCTATCGTAATGTTCGTTTTGACTTTGTGGGCACCGCAGGTGGCGCATTTGTATCGATCCTGCTTGGCAGCATGGTTGCGTTCCTGTCTTTTGGCATTCTGGCACCGTTCAGCAGCCGTTGGGCCACCAATTATATTTTCGGCAACCTGCGTTATGGCGACCGTCCGTTCACAGCTGATCCGAAGATCGGCAAGCTTTACAAGGCATGGATCATTCCTGCCGTCATGGTCGTCGTCGGTGGTAGTGTATTTGGCGTGCTCGTAACAATGTTATTTATGGCCGTTTACTCTGGTACCGATGCGCCTCCCGCCGCCGGAATTCTGGGTGCGATTTATTTCGCAATGTTCGGTGCTTTCATCATCTATGGCTTCGCGGGTATCATATACCGCGTTGGCGTGCGCAATGTTGTCGTGTCGTCCATGTTGCTGGACGGAAAACACCAGCTGCAAAGTGACCTTGGCCGCGGCCGTTATTTGTGGATCGTTATTTCAAACCTCGTCGTCAGTGTGTTGAGCCTTGGTCTGATGCGCCCTTGGGCGGCGGTGCGCGAAGCACGTTACAGTGTCGAACACACGGCAATTCGTTTTGACGGCGATGTAGGCGAAGTTCTATCGTCCATTGAAGCAACGGGCGCTGCGGTCAGCGCCGAATATATGGACATGGAAGGCTTTGAGTTTGGTTTCTGATATCAGGAACATGGTTTCGGGCGAGTGGCATGCCGCTCGCTCGAACATTTCAAACCCCGCACAACTCAAACTCAGTGGCCACATGCTGCTGGTTTATGGTGCCAACGACAACAGGGTTTATGTGCAGGCTGATATCGAACTGGTCGAGGTCAGCCAGCGCGTCGGCTCCATTCCCAGGGAAATCGCCTTTCCTGATGGCTCGCTGTTTGAAACACCGGATAATGACGGCATTGACGCATTGCTGCGTCATCACCGTAAAAAGGGTGTCGGCGTTGTCCATTGGCTGGAACAGTTTCGGCCCCGGCTGATCGGTATTACAGCTGCGGCAGTTTTACTTGCTTACGCTACCTATCGGCTGGCACTGCCCGCCATGGTGGAGCTTGCCGTTGCCGTCACCCCGCCCATGGTGCCGGAGTTGATGTCGTCCAGCACCATGGCAGCACTGGATCGTACGGCTTTTTCGCCGAGTGAACTGACCAACGAAAAACAGGATGAAATCCGGCAGGACTTTGCCAAGATCGCCGCGCATGCCGAGGGGGCGCCTGAAGATTACAAGCTAAACTTCCGTAAGGGCGGGGTCATCGGTCCCAATGCCTTTGCGCTGCCCGATGGTACACTTGTCGTTACCGATGAGCTGGTTTCAGTGGCGGGCGACGATCTGCAGATGATCACCGGTGTTCTGGCCCACGAGATTGGCCATGTCGAATATGAACACAGTCTGCGCCAGCTTTACCGCGCAGCCGGTTTGGCCGGTCTGGTCATGCTGGTGGCGGGTGACGTTGGTTCTGCCATGGAAGATATTCTGACGCAGGGCGGTGGTCTTCTGGCCCTGTCGCATTCACGTGATGCAGAAGCCGAAGCCGACAGGCGCTCGGTGGAATTGATGCGGGCTGCTGGCCTCGATGCCACGGCGATTGAACGGTTCTTTGCGCTGATGGAAAAAGAGTTCGGTGATCACGACAAGACAAGCATGCTCTCAACCCATCCCGGTACACCGGAACGGCGTGAGGCAATCATCAATTACGATAAGGAATTACAGAACCGCTGAATGCCTTGAGGCGCGGTGCCTCAAGGCTTCCTGTCAGTTCGACGGGCCTTCGTTGAAGCCGACTTCGTCCACCAGTTCCGAAGCTTCTTTTCTGTGCGCGGCAATCTCGGTCAGGGACAGTGGGTCCGGCTTGATCGGGCCAAAATCTTTGACGACGTCGGAAGGCTGCGCACCCGGCAGAACCGGATATTCAAACACTTCCTTTGCGTAGATTTCCTGCGCCTCACCAGAGGCCAGGAACTCCATCAGCTTCAGCGCATTGTCGCGGTTCGGAGCATATTTCGTCATCGCAACGCCCGAGATATTGACGTGTGTGCCGCGATCTTTGGCGTTGGGGAAAATGACCCGCACAGCACCGGCCCATTCTTTTTCTTCCGGCTCCTTGTCATTGGTCAGCATCAGGCCGACGTAATAGGTATTGCCAAGCGCGATATCGCACTCGCCGGAAAAGATCGATTTCGCCTGGGTGCGGTCAGTACCGTCAGGCTTGCGGGCCAGATTGTTTTTCAGACCGGTCAGCCATTCGCGGGTATAGTCAACACCGTGATGGGCAATCATCGAGGCAAACAGCGCAATATTGTAGGAATGCTGGCCATCACGAATGCAGATGCGGCCTTTCCACTTCGGGTCTGACAGCTCCTCGTAGGTGATGTCCTTTTGTGTCACGCGGTCCTTGGAAGCGTAAACAACACGGCCACGTGTCGTCAGGCCGAACCACTCGCCCTCCGGGTCGCGCAGATTGGCCGGAATGTCCTTTTCAATGATCGGATCATTCAGCACAGGCTGCGTAACGCCGCCCTCCTTGGCCTCGACCAAACGTGCAATATCAACCGTCAGCAGAATATCGGCAGGCGAATTGACGCCCTCGGCCTGAATGCGCTCGACAAGCCCTTTATCCAGAAACAGCACATTGGTTTCGATGCCGGTTTCTTTGGTAAAGGCGTCCAGCAGCGGCTGAATGAGTTCCGGTTGGCGGTAGGAGTAAACATTGACTTCACCGTTGGCGAAAGCTGTGGAAACACCGGAGCAAAATAAGCATCCTGTTAACGCAGCCCAAAAAACGCGAGGTTTCACGCTTGCCATTGGCCTAGCCTCCATTACATTGCCATTGTTGAGTTGTTTGTTCATGATTCAAGGGAATGGTCAACACGGCTATTTCAGCAATTCTGAAATTTAATGGAATTTTTTCCAATCTTGGAATTGTTCTAAACTGAAAAACAGACTATATAACTCCACAAAGAGAGTTAGGAGATCAGCATGCGCTTGACAAAACAGACCAATTACGCCGTTCGCATGTTGATGTATTGCGCAGCGAATGACGGCAATCTCAGCCGTATCCCGGAAATCGCCAAGGCTTATGGCGTATCCGAATTGTTCCTGTTCAAAATCCTCCAGCCACTGAACAAGGCAGGTCTGGTCGAGACGGTTCGTGGTCGTAACGGTGGTGTGCGTCTGGGCAAGCCAGCTGACAAGATCAGCCTGTTTGACGTTGTCCGCGTCACCGAAGACAGCTTTGCCATGGCGGAGTGCTTTGAAGATGGTGCCGTCGAGTGTCCACTTGTTGACAGCTGCGGGCTCAACTCGGCGCTGCGTAAGGCTCTGAATGCCTTCTTTGACGTGCTGGCAGAGTATTCCATTGATGATCTGGTCAAGGCCCGTCCACAGATTGGCTTCCTGCTTGGTCTTGATGACATGCCAGCCAGGCGCCCTGCGGCAAAGACAACGGCCTCTGCGCCTGTCGCGCCTGCAGCCTGATAATTCGTAGACAGAGATTTTCAAAAACCCGCACTTTGTGCGGGTTTTTTTTGGCGAAAAGCAAAACCTGCTTCGCATCTTCCGGCATAGTCGTTAGGTTGATATCAGAATATCCGCCTGTCTTGCATCGCAACATACCGATTGTATTCCTGCCGTGATTACCAAACCAGAGATCCTCACCCTGCTGCTGACGGTTGTCGTTGGTACTGCCGGGGCCGCACTTGCAGCAATTGCAGGTATTCCTGCACCATTTCTTTCCGGCCCCGCACTTGCCGTTACAATGTGCGGACTTTTCGGCCTCAAACTTGATATTCCCAAACGCATCCGTGATGCCTGCTTCGTGCTTGTTGGCATTTCCATGGGCACCAGCGTAACGCCGGAAATATTCCACGCCGCAAAATCCTGGCCTTTGAGTTTCGTCGCGGTCGTCGTTACCGTTGTCCTGCTACTGTATTGCGGATACTGGCTGCTGCATTACGTGTTCCGTTATGACCGTACCACCGCCATGCTTGCCGCATCGCCCGGCCATCTCAGCTACATCATCAGCCTGAGTGCTGAAACGCGCAGCGACCTTGCCAGCATCAGCATCATTCAAAGTGTACGCGTTCTTGCTTTGACGCTGTCCGTTCCACTGATCGTTGAATATTTCGATCTCGTCAGCACCGATATTTCCGCACCGGCCGCCGCCATGAACCCGGTTGTGCTTGTCGTGACATTTGCCTGCGCACTGCTGCTCGGCATGCTGTTTATCCGCTGGCGTTTTCCTGCTGCTCTGCTTTTGGGTGGCATGGTCGTTTCCGTTGCTACCCATATTACGGGCTTTACCGCAGGTGCTGTGCCGCCATGGGCCATCCAGCCGACCTATATTCTGATCGGCTGTCTGATCGGTCTACGATTTTACAACGTTTCGATTGGCGAACTGAAACGCGCCTTTATCGCCGGTGGCGTTTTGACCATCGTTGTAGTGGGCATTGCCGGTGCCATTGCGCTCACCATTTCAAATCTCACTGGCGTGCCCCTGAATGCCGTGATGATTGCCTTTGCGCCCGGTGGACTGGAGACCATGGCCGCCATGGCCATCATGATGCATGCCGATGCCACCTATGTTGGCTCGCACCATATTTTGCGGCTGCTGTTTTTATCATTCCTGATGCCGGCTGTTCTCAAAAGAACAAGCAGACCGGAAGGCAGGGATGCTGGCAAATAACAGGCTGCGACGTCGCATCCGGTTGCCCGGTTGGTCGCAAACGAAAATCCCCGGCGCTGGACCGGGGATCAAACTGTCAGATTATTGGCGTTAGCGAACCAGTCGCACAGAGCCCACTGTGCCGCTGGAACCGGCAGAGCCGTAGGGCTCCAGCTGCCAGTTGGCGGAGTTGATGATCATCGAATTGACCACCATGGATATCTTGTTGGACTGATTGGTGGTCGAGTTATAGACCACGTCACGGTTCGGCAGATGGATGATGCCCTCCAGCTGCTCGCCCTTGGAGCCGTTGAAGATATATTGCTGCTTGTTGTTGCTGTTGGAGGAATTGCTGGTGTTTTCAAACATCAGAATGCCCTTGTACGTGCCGCTTGTTGGTGCGGTTGCCGTAAAGGTTAGTCCACCATTGGCGCGAATTTCGCTGTTAACGTCGGGGAAGTAGAAGGTCACGCCTTCTGCCACAACGGTCGCGCCGCTGTTGATGATCATACGTCCCTTGATGATATGCAATCCCGGCTCAAATGTAATTTTCGGGCTGCCGTTAAATGTCGTTGCACAGTGAACGCCCGGCTTCATCACCTGCGTCTGACCGTCGCGCGTGCCGCTTGTTGTGCAAATGGAGGAAACGGTCGGCTCGCTCAACTTGCCGGCATAGGGATTGTCAGCTGCGGCGCAACCCACTTCGAGATTGGTCAGCGTACCGCCATTCTTGATGTAATTTGTGCCCTTCACGCAGAACCGCATCGTGTTGATGGTGGAGCCGCTATTCATGATAAAGGCGGGGTTGCTGGTGGAGTGGACATCGACACCACATTTGGTGGCTTTGATATTGGCTCCGGAATTGATGAGTACAGCCTGGCTCTGCTTACCCATCACGTAAATGCACGGGCCGCCCGTGTCTGCCTTGTCGGCAATCGCGGTGGACGAGACTGAAATGTTCAGTTCATTCAGTCCAGCAAGACCCAGGAAGGATGGTTTGAATTTATCTGCGAATGTGCCGGTTACGCTGCCATCGGGATTGTTGCTGACCGTCAGCACCGCTGCGGAACTCATTTCAACGGGTTGGCCGTCTTTCGTTTCTTCCGGCAGAAACGCGCCCATGAAGTTTTCCACTTCCTGGCGCTGGCTTTTCGCGTCAGATTTCAAAACGGCAGCCAGAACGGCCGCATCCATTTTTTCCTGCAATTCCTGCTTTTTTGCAAAAGCATGCGACATATCAACGGCACCACCTGCTGCAACCAGCAGAACAGGTAACATCACGGCGGCCATAACACCAAAATTTCCGGAGCGGTCTGAAGTCAAGCCACGTAAAATCTGTTTTGTTTTAAATATTTTTGTTTCAAGTCGGGACATCATGTTCAACCGTCGTTTCATATCGAGACAAATCATTCGCTTATAAAATTGTTGTATTTTCAACGCTTTAATATTTTGAAAAGAGTGTAGGCCAACAAACGGTAAAAACGACGCTTGCATTTTTAGCAATTAAAGCGTGCGGTAAAATGATTGCTGCAATGACCTTTTTTAGGTTTGCGATCATTTATGAACGTGTTAGGCGAAATTGAAAATTTTCCTTCCTCCCATTCAGGTGCGTTATGAGAAAAGCAATCGTCGTCATGGGCGTCAGCGGCTGCGGCAAATCCACGGTCGGTGAAGCAATCGCTGCAAAGCTTGGCATTGAGTTTCAGGAAGGCGATCGCCTTCATCCTCAGTCGAATGTTGAGAAAATGGCAGCAGGCATTCCGCTAAACGACGACGATCGTTGGCCGTGGCTGGATTTGATTGGAGAGGAGCTGCGCAAAGGCATTGCCAAAGGCGGCATCGTCATTTCGTGCTCGTCGCTGAAAAAGACCTACCGCGAGCGCCTGCGCAACGCCTGCGACGGTGATCTCGCATTTGTGTTTCTGAATGGATCGCTTGAGCTGCTGACTGAGCGCATGGGCGCCCGCACCGGCCACTTCATGCCACTGTCATTGCTCACCAGCCAGTTGGCAACCTTGGAAGACCCGACCGGTGAACCGGGTGTGGTGACCGTCGATATCAGCCATAGCCCTGAGGTGATTGTTGAAAATGCCCTTGAAGGGCTGAAGCAGGCTTAAAGCCTTGCGACCCGGCCATTGTCCGGTGCGGCTTTCAATTCCCTGACATGAGAAAAGCGCGCCCTTGCAAACAGGACGCGCTTTTTATGGGTTAATTTACAGGCCCAAACGGTCGCGCAGGCCGTACCACCATGCGCCAAGGACCGTCAGTGGCACGCGGAATGTCTTGCCTCCGGGGAATGGCAGATTTGGCAGGGATGACCACACGTCGAAACGTTCGGCGTGACCGGCCACTGCTTCACCGAGAATCTTGCCGAGAAGATGGGTTGTCGTCACCCCATGGCCACTGTCACCATGCGAGAAGTAGACATTCTCGGCCAGTTTGCCCATATGCGGAATACGCGTCAAAGTCAGCGCAAAATTACCACTCCACGCAAACTCGATTTTTGTTTTTTCCAGCTGCGGGAAGGTCTTCAACATATTGGGGCGGATAACGCCGGTCAGATCTGCAGGGTCTGACCCGCCATAGCCGATACCACCGCCATAAAGCAGCCTGTTGTCGGAGGTGCGGCGGTAATAATCGAGAATGTAATTGGCGTCTTCGACACAGTAATTGGCAGGCAAAAGCTGCTCGATCAGATCGGCATCCAGCGGTTCCGTCGCCATGACCTGGCTCGACACCGGCATCATCCTGTCGCCAATTTGCGGCAGTAATTTACCGAGATACGCGTTGCCGCAGACCAGCACATATTTTGCAGTGACCTTGCCGGTTGCCGTCCGCACAATTGGATTTGCACCGAATTCAACCGCAGTAACGCGTGAGTTTTCGTAAATACGTCCACCGAGACTTTCGACCGCGGCGGCTTCGCCCAGCACCAGGTTAAGCGGATGAATATGTCCACCGAGTTTATCGATCATGCCCCCGGCATAACGATCGGTCTTGACGTATTTCGACACTTCTGCCTTTGAAACCATTTCGAGGCCGGTGTGCCCGTGTTTTTCCCAATGCGCCTTGTGCGCCTCCATTTCGCGGATTTGTTTATCGGTAAAGGCGGCGAAGAACCCGCCATGAATTAGATCGCAGGCGATTGAATATTTTGCCACACGGCTGCGGATAATCTCTCCGCCTTCCAGCGACATGGCTGCCAGTTTTAGCGCCTTGTCTTTTCCGTAACGCCCCGCAATGGTTTGCAGGTCGCGGCTGTAGCCGTTGACGATCTGGCCACCATTGCGACCGGATGCGCCAAAGCCAATTCGCTCGGCCTCAAGCACGACAACGGAGTAACCGCGTTCACTCAATTCAAGGGCAGCCGACGTTCCAGTAAAGCCGGCACCGATCACGCAGATATCAGCTTCAACATCGCCTTGAAGGGCAGGGCGGACATGTTTGTCATTGGCGGAAGCCGCATACCAGGAAGATGTGTGGCCGGGGTTTGTGCTCGCAGAAGAAACCATGCTCATGTCACACCGTCCTGATATATGCGTCATATTCGACGTCGGTTACGCGGAGCGAAAACTCGGAAAGCTCCTGTTGTTTGCAGGCGGAATATAGCGTGCGATATCTTTGTCCAAAGGTCGCGTAGGCAAAGCTGGATCGTGCAAAGCGCTGCAACGCATAGTCCCAGTTCGTCGGCAATGGTTCGTGGTTGATTGCGTGGCTGTCGCCAGCAATAGCGCCGCCGGGCTGACGCTTTTCCTTCATGCCGGTCAACGCTGCATTGAGGATCATTGCCAGCACCAGATAGGGGTTGGTATCAGCCCCAGCAACACGGTGCTCAATACGCGTGGCAGGTCGGCTGGCAGTAATTACCCGCACTGCAGCAGAGCGGTTGTCGAAACCCCATGAGGCATAGGTTGGTGCGTGTTCGCTGGGACGCAGGCGGCGGTAGGAGTTGGCGTGTGGTGCAAACACTGCCATGCTTTCGCCCATGTTTTCCAGAAGTCCTCCAACCGAATGCATCAGTGCATCGGACGGACCATCAGGCCCGATGAAGATGTTGTTGCCGTTTTCGTCCAGGACGGAAAAATGCACATGCATGCCATTGCCGGCCTGTGTGCCATAGGGTTTGGCCATGAAGGTGGCATCAAGGTCATGCTTGCGCGCAACACCCTTGACGATACGCTTCAGAAACACCGCAAAATCGGCGGCCCGTAGGGCATCCGGGACATGGTTGAGGTTGATCTCATATTGGCCGGGGCCATTTTCACGCAATGTCGTATCGGCCGCCACCTTCTGTTCGCGACACGCCGTTGCCACTTCGTGGAAGACGTTTTCGAAATCCTGTAATTCCGAAATCGAAAGCACCTGGGTCTGGCCGGTATGCCAGCGGCCTTCACGACTTTTCGGTGGACGGACAGGGTCAAGGGCAGAGCGCACAGGGTCGATCAGGTAAAACTCAAGTTCCGTTGCGACAACAGGTGTCAGACCCAGCTTTTTGTAGCGGTCCAGCACCTGCGCCAGCACGTGGCGTGGATCGGCGAAAAAGCCATTTCCATCGGCATTTTTCATCGCCAGCAGAACCTGCGCGGTCGGACGCCCAAGCCATGTCACGCGCGAAAGCGATTCCGGGACGGCGTAACAAATCCCGTCGGGATCACCTGTTCCTTCAGCAAGCCCGGCGGCGTTGACGTCCCGGCCCCAGATATCAAGGGCATAAACGGAGCGCGGCACGGCCATGCCTTTTTCGAGAATATCCAGCGCGCGCTCGCGCGGAATCCATTTGCCACGCGGAACACCGTTCACGTCGATGACAAAGGCTTCTAGAATTTCAATGTCGGGATTTTCGTTAAAAAAGGTCTTTGCGTATTCAATATTATCCATTCAGGCACCAAAGGTCTGTTTCCGTTCATGCGACATGTCCGCTTGTCGCTAACGAAAAACATCTCTTTGCTGGTAGATCAGAAAACGCGCCACCATAACCCGCAAACACCCCATTATCGGCCGGTCCGGTTAGGCCCAACCTTTCTTGATTGAGAGCATGTTACGTGCACTGCGTGCAGAAGGCCAGCCATAAAGCGCATTACGAGAGCGAGAGGTCACGAACTCTGCAATTGCAGCTGCAAAAACAACGCCCGCAGCAATTGATATGCTACGGGCTCGGAAAGTCAGTGATGTCGTTTGTTTTACTTCATTGTCGGCATGACGAACTCGGCGCCAGACTTGATGCCTGATGGCCAGCGGGCAGTGATGGTCTTTGTTTTGGTCCAGAACTTGATGGAGTCTGTACCGTGCTGGTTGAGGTCACCGAAGCTTGAAGCCTTCCAGCCGCCGAAGGAGTGGTAAGCCAGCGGAACAGGGATTGGTACGTTGACGCCAATCATGCCAATGTTGATGCGCGATGCAAAGTCACGAGCCGCATCACCATCGCGGGTGAAGATAGCAACGCCGTTGCCATATTCATGCTTCATCGGCAGATCGATAGCTTCTTCGTAGTTCTTGGCGCGGACAACCGACAGAACTGGTCCGAAAATTTCCTGCTTGTAGATATCCATGTCGGTCGTGACGTTGTCGAACAGGCAGCCGCCGACGAAATAACCGTCTTCATAACCCTGAAGCTTGAAGTTACGGCCGTCAACCAAGAGGTTTGCGCCCTGCTCAACGCCGCTGTCGATGAGACCCTTGACGCGTGCCTGCGCTTCCTTGGTGACCAGCGGGCCCATGTCGGCCTTGTCATCAGTGTAAGGACCGATCTTCAGGGCTTCGATTTGCGGGATCAGCTTTTCGACCAGACGGTTTGCTGTCTCTTCACCAACCGGAACGGCAACGGACACCGCCATGCAACGTTCGCCAGCAGAGCCGTAACCTGCACCCATCAGCGCATTGACAGCCTGATCGAGATCGGCGTCCGGCATGATGATCATATGGTTCTTCGCACCACCGAAGCACTGGGCACGCTTGCCGTTCATGGCAGCGGTACCATACACGTAACGGGCAATCGGCGTGGAGCCGACGAAGGATACTGCACCAATATCCGGGTCGGTCAGAATGGCATCGACGGCGCCCTTGTCGCCATTGACGACATTAAGGATGCCTGCCGGCAGACCAGCTTCGATCATCAGTTCTGCAAGGCGGATCGGCAGGGATGGATCCCGCTCAGATGGCTTGAGGATAAAGGCGTTACCACATGCAATGGCCGGTGCAAACATCCACATCGGGATCATGCCTGGGAAGTTAAACGGTGTGATACCGGCACCAACGCCAACAGGCTGGCGGATGGAATACATGTCAATGGCAGGGCCGGCACCTTCTGTGAACTCACCCTTGGACAGATGCGGAATGCCGCATACGAATTCGCAGACCTCAAGACCGCGGATAATGTCGCCCTTGGAATCATCTACCGTCTTGCCGTGTTCGCTGGAAAGCAGAACGGCAAGTTCGTCCAGGTGGGTGTTGAGAAGCTCAACGAACTTGAAGAATACGCGGGCACGGCGCTGCGGGTTGGTCGCGGCCCACTTTGGTTGTGCCTGCTTGGCGTTCTCAACAGCCGCACGGATTTCAGCTTCGCTGGCCAGTGCCACGGTTGCCTGAACTTCACCGGTTGCCGGGTTGAAAACATCAGATGTGCGCCCACTGGTGCCAGCAACATGTTTGCCGCCAATGAAATGACCGATTTCCTTCATGATGATCCTCCAAATTGAATTGGCGGCAGCATTACGCTTTGAATTGCACAAATCAATGGCCTGGAATAATCATCTGTTGTGCAAATTTCGACATAAGGGCTGACAGATGAATTGGGATGATGTGCGCTGTTTCCTGAGTGTGGCCCGTTCCGGGCAGTTTCTGGCCGCTGCAAAACGGCTGGGTGTCAACCACGCAACGCTGAGCCGTAGGGTATCTGCGTTGGAAACTTCGCTCGGTAGCCAGCTGTTCCTGCGCAGTACCAATGGATGCGAACTGACGGAGCAGGGTGCCCGCTTTCTGGTTTCTGCCGAACGCATGGAAGTGGAAATGATGAACGCCCAGGCAGATCTTGGCCGGGTGGATGCAGCGGTGGCCGGCACGGTGCGTATCGGTGCGCCTGACGGTTTCGGCGTCGCCTTCCTTGCCCCAAGGCTTGGGCCGCTGATCGCCCGTTATCCAGCCCTTCGGGTACAGCTTGTACCGGTTCCACGCTCGTTTTCGCTGTCACAACGTGAGGCGGACATTGCCATCACCATTGAACGACCCGAGCAGGGGCGACTGGTGTCCGCCAAGCTAACGGATTATTCACTCGGCCTTTATGCCTCGCGCAGCTATCTGGAGACGAAAGGCACGCCTCCGCAGCTGGAGGCGCTCAAAGACCATACCCGCATTGGTTACGTGGAAGATCTGATCTTCGCGCCATCGCTCAATTATACTGGCGAGATCATGCGCGATTGGGATGCCGCCTTTGAAATTTCCAGTGCCATTGGCCAGACGGAAGCGGTACGCTCGGGTGCAGGCATTGGCATTCTGCATGATTATATAGCGCGGCAATATCCTGAACTTGTCCGACTGTTTCCGCAGCACAGCATTTTGCGGTCCTACTGGACAACCTATCATGAATCGGCACGTGAACTGGTTCGTGTGCGCACTGTTGTGCAGTTTTTGCAGGAACTGATTGCCCAGGAGAAAAGAAACTTCACCTGATCCAGACATTTTGCCAGTAAATCAGTGTCCGTTAGCATTCAACGGGCCGGAAAATAAAAAATATTACTTTTGTTGCGAATGGCAATCATCACTGCCTTGACACAACCGACAGGGAAAGAGACTTGTAGGGCAGAAAAACACCATTCCTGCATGAAAAGACCCTGATATGACCGCACTTTTCCAACGTTTGTCTCCATCCAGCCTTGGCGTATGCGTAATGTTGCTGGGAATGCTGATGTTTGCGCTGAATGACGCAATGGGGAAATGGCTGGTTTCCACCTATTCTCTCGGTCAGGTCATCCTTATCCGTAGCGTCGCTGCAATCGTCATACTCTTGCCTATTCTCTGGAAAGTCGGCGTCAGCGGTCTGGTGAACATCGAGCGGCGCGGCCTGCAGTTTGCGCGTGTCTGTTTCTCGACGATCGAAATTTTCTGTTTTTATTACGCCGTCATTTCACTGCCTCTGGCTGATGTGATGACCTATTGGCTGGCAGCTCCAATCTATGTTGCGGCACTGTCCCCATTCATTCTTGGCGAGAAGGTCGGCTGGCGCCGTTGGACCGCCATCGCAATCGGTTTTGTCGGTGTGATCATTGCCCTCAAGCCAAGCTCGGCAAGCCTGACGCCGGCTGCGTTTTTGTCGATTATTGGCAGTGCAGCCTTCGCCTTCATGATGATTTCCGGACGACAGCTGCGAAACACCGCCGATACCACTTTGGCATTTTGGCAGATCGTCGGAGCGTTGCTTGCTGGTGCCGTAGCACTGCTGGTGTCTTCGGATGGGTGGGTGCCGCTTGAATCCACCTTCGATATGTCGTTGTTGTGTCTGCTTGGCATTGTCGCCATGGGCGCGCATGTGCTCGTCAACCGCGCCCTTAAACTGGCCGATGCCGCAGCCGTTGCACCGCTGCAATACACGTTGTTGCTCTGGGCGGTGTTCTTTGGTTGGCTTTTCTTCAACGACATTCCACAAATGTCGATTGTGATTGGTGCAGCATTGATCGTGGTATCGGGCCTCTACATCTTCTTCCGCGAAAATGCGCTGAAGCGCAAAAAGGCAATTGCCGAATTTCCAAATGACCTCGTGTGAGGATATTTGGCAGCCACACCCGTAAAACGGGAAATGCCGGACAAATTTTGACGGGAAATAGATCGGAAAACGGCTTGTTTCCCGTTTTTGATGATATGCCGCTCGCTCGGGGGACTTGACGAAATCCCAAACTTGGCAGAGTACATAGAGGCTCGCATCACAAACTTATGATCGGGCAAGAGGAACAATGGTGCCGGGCCCCTCTGGCGAGAGTTTTACGGCGCTCTCGCGATGTCGGTACCGCCTGCAAAGCAGCCGGCGGATTTTATCCCATGAAGACAACAACCACGCTTACTGCGCGTGCCATTTGTGGCATGGCGTTTCTTGCTGCGCACGTCAGCATCTCAATTCGCGGAGAGATTTGAACATGAGCCTCTCCACAACCCAAAAATCGACCCTTTCCTACTTCAAGTGGGCCTTCATCGTCACTGTTGTTGGCCTTATTCTTGGCGGCTATCTCGGTTGGGAGATGACAGGCACCGTCAGCGGCACTGCAACGATCTTCTTCATCTGCGCAGTTCTGGCTGTTCTTGAAATCTCGCTTTCCTTCGACAACGCCATCGTCAATGCCAACAAGCTCAAGGACATGACGCCGGAATGGCAGCATCGCTTCCTGACCTGGGGTATTCTGATTGCCGTTTTCGGCATGCGTATCGTCTTCCCGCTGCTCATCGTGGTTATCGCCGCCAATGTCGGTCCATGGACTGCCATGGTCATGGCCGCGACTGAACCGGATCGTTATGCGCAGATCATGCAGGACGCACATCTGCCAATCGCGGCATTTGGCGGCACCTTCTTGATGATGGTTGGCCTGAGCTTCTTCTTCGATCACGAAAAAGATGTGCACTGGGTGCGTTGGGTTGAAGAGAAGATTTCCACCTACTCTTCCATCAAGGGCATCGAGATCGCCTTCGTTCTGGTCATCATGCTGATATTTTCGCGTATCATCGCTGACAGCAGTGATCCGAAACTCGGTCCTGAAGCAGCAAACGTCTTCTTCAGTTCGGCAATCTGGGGTCTGTTGACCTTCTTGCTGGTGGAAGTTCTCGGCGGCGTGCTCGACCGTAGCCAGCAGATGATGCAGGGTGCGGCAAAGGGCGGTTTCGGCGCGTTCCTTTACCTTGAAGTCCTGGATGCCAGCTTCTCCTTCGACGGCGTCATCGGCGCCTTCGCGCTGACTTCGAACCTGTTCATCATTGCCATCGGCCTCGGCATTGGCGCCATGTATGTGCGCTCCATGACGATCATGCTGGTTGAGAAGGGTACGCTGGCGGAATACCGTTACCTTGAGCATGGCGCATTCTATGCCATCCTCATCCTTTCGGTGATCATGTACATGCAGAGCCTGTTCCACATTCCGGAAGTCATCACCGGTCTTGGTGGCGCGGCCCTGATCGGTATCGCGCTGTGGTCTTCCATTCGCTACAACCGAAATGAACGTGCCCATGAGGCAGCGGAAGAAAAACAGGCTGCGGAAGTCTGATTTTTCAAAAGCAACGGATTGGTATGAAAATCCCGCCGCACTCCGGCGGGATTTTTTTAGGCAAATGCTTTCGCACTGCACAAATTTTGCCCGATGCCATTTCGGTGTCGGTTTGGCGTAAATCAGCACAATATGCTGAAAATACTGCACTTTTCACTTTGATACAAAACTGGCACGGTTTCTGCTTTGTAAGAAACAAGTCCAGAGGGGACGGAAAAACGCCCGCTAAAAGGGTGAAATAGACCGCCGTCGATACTTGCTGTCAGCAAGAACATCGGCGGCGGTTTTGCTTTTGCGTGTTGTGTTTATCATCACAATCAAGGAAAACGGATGCGCAGAGCCATGACCCCTGAGAGTTGGAGGGATATTTGCCGGTCGAATTTTCCGCTTCCGAGGCCTTGGGCCTGTGGCACAGGGTAACCCTGAAACAGGTTGAAACCGACGCCCGTGATTTGAGCCTAAGGCAGATGGCCGTTCTCCTGCATGTCTATCTTGTTCCTCCGCCACACACCGTCAGAGGTCTGGCGGCAGTACTTGGTGTCACCAAACCGGTGATTACCCGCGCCTTGGATACGATGGGCGACATGGGGCTGATCGACCGCGTACGCGACGAAAAAGACCGGCGCAACGTCGTCATCAAAAGGACTGTAACAGGTGCTCTTTTCCTTGAAAAATTTGGCGATATGATTATCGAGCAGGCAAGACTGCAAACAACGCCGGAAAAACGCCCATGATACTGGATCGTCGCCTACATGCATTTCGCCCGGACCTCGCCGATACAAGACTGGAGGGGCAGGTCGAAGCAACCCGTTTTGTGGCGGGTGAACCGGCGCGCATCGCGGTGCCTGTCTGTGCCTTGCGCCCATCGCCTGATCTTGCCAAGGGTATCGACACCGAACTTCTGCTCGGTGAAACCGTGCGGGTTTTTGAACGCGCAAATGGCTGGGCCTGGGTGCAGGCCGATACGGATGGTTACACCGGTTATTTGCTGGAAACGGCGCTGGGGCAGCTTGAGGCTGCAACACACCGCATCATCGCACCCAGAACCTTTCTCTATCCGGAGGCAGAACTGCGCAAGCCACCGGTAGCAGCTCTGTCCATGGGCAACACGCTGCGTTTTGTCGGTGAGGCAGAAACCCGCGGGACACGGTATCTTCTGACTGAAAAAGGTGAGGGGGTCATTGCGGCGCACTGTCTGCCGATCGGTGAAATTGTGTCTGATGATTATGTGGCCGTCGCTGTCAGATTTATCGAGACGCCATATCTTTGGGGCGGTCGCTCGGGCTTTGGCATCGATTGTTCTGGCCTTGTCCAACTGTCCCTGTCGATGACCGGCAAGACCTCATTGCGCGATACCGACATGCAGGTCAAATCACTGGGCTTTGAGATCGAGCGCGACGAACTCGGTCGTGGTGATCTGGTGTTCTGGAAGGGACATGTCGGCATTATGGAAGATGCTGAAACGCTGCTGCACGCCAACGGCCACAGCATGACAGTGGCCCGCGAGAATTTCGATGAAGCCGTCAAGCGCATTGGCTGGCTTTACGAATTTCCGACCTCCTACAAGCGGCTGTAAAAGGCGGCTTATACCGTTCACGAAATCGTTGTTGCAGGCGGCCTGTTTATGGTCGCTGCCTATCCTATATTGCGGATGTAGACGTAGCAGTAAGAGGTGGTGGCCGTGGCTGGGATATCGATGAAAGTTTGGGCGATACTGCCGCTTGTGGCGACCATTGGATTTTCATCGAGCAGCGCCAGCGCGCAGACGATCTATCAGGACGGCTTCGAGTTAAGTGCGCCGGATGCCTACCGCGATCTGCCGGGTGTAAAAGATCCCGCCACCGCAAAACCAAAGGTACGTTATACCTGCCGCAGCGAATTGCAGACCGGCTCATTCGACAAGCGGCGCTATCGCAGCATTTTCGAAGAGGACCTTCCGGTAAGTGGTTATCGCTGCGAGGGCGGCGGTCTGACCTATTGGGGATCGCAAAATCCGACCTCAAAAGACTGGTACCCCGGCATCAATCCGTCCGACGCCTACAATTGATATGATTTATTGATGCCATTTATCTTTACTGGTGGCTTGTTTCCGGCCCATGGACTTTAGTATGTCTGTTTCTGTGTAGTGACTGTGATGGCAGTTTTGCTTTCACAGTGCAGAGGGAAACCGGCCCACCGGCCGGAAGAGGGAAGCCGCAGACATGACAATGACGGACATCGCCACCCGCGTTCATAACCACGCCTGGAAGCTCGATCCGATCATTCGTAGCCTAATCGATACGGACTTCTATAAACTTCTGATGTTGCAGATGATCTGGAAACTCTATCCGGAAGTCGATGCGACATTCTCCCTGATCAATCGCACCAAGACCGTGCGCCTTGCCGACGAAATCGATGAGGCGGAACTGCGTGATCAGTTGGATCACGCTCGCACGCTTCGTCTGACCAAGAAGGAAACAATCTGGCTGGCCGGTAACTCCTTCTACGGACGCTCGCAGATTTTTGAGCCGGAATTCCTGTCCTGGCTGTCCAGCTACCAATTACCGGAATACGAACTCTCCAAGCGTGACGGCCAGTATGAGCTGAATTTCCATGGCCGCTGGATGGACACCACGTTGTGGGAAATTCCGGCACTGGCCATTATCAACGAACTGCGGTCGCGCAGCGCCATGAAATCGCTCGGCTATTTCACGCTGGACGTTCTTTATGCCCGTGCCAAGGCTAAGATGTGGTCGAAGGTCGAACGTCTGCGCGAATTGCCGGGCCTGCGCATTTCCGACTTCGGCACCCGCCGCCGTCACAGTTTCCTGTGGCAACGCTGGTGCGTGGACGCGTTGAAGGAAGGCATTGGTCCGGCCTTTACCGGCACCAGCAACGTTCTGCTGGCGATGGATTCCGATCTGGAAGCGGTTGGTACCAACGCGCATGAACTGCCGATGGTGGTCGCAGCGCTTGCCAATAATGACGAGGAACTGGCCGCCGCACCCTATCAGGTGATGAAGGACTGGAACCGCCTTTATGGTGGCAACCTGCTGATTGTTCTTCCAGACGCCTTTGGTACCGCGGCATTCCTGAAAAATGCGCCTGAATGGGTTGCTGACTGGACCGGCTTCCGTCCGGACAGCGCACCACCCATCGAGGGTGGCGAACGGATCATCGCCTGGTGGGAGAAGATGAACCGTGATCCGAAAAAGAAGCTGCTGATCTTTTCCGATGGTCTTGATGTCGATGCAATTATCGATACCTACAAACATTTTGAAGGTCGTGCCCGTATGAGCTTTGGTTGGGGTACCAACCTGACCAACGACTTTGCCGGTTGTGCCCCGAAAGAAATTGCCGGACTGAAGCCGATCTCCATCGTCTGCAAGGTCAGCGATGCCAATGGCCGGCCTGCGGTCAAGCTTTCCGACAATCCACAAAAGGCAACCGGAGAAGCGTCTGAAGTGCAGCGCTACCTGAAGTTTTTCGGTCAGGAAGACCGTAAAAATCAGGAAGTGGTTGTTTAAACCAGCCACCTGCCATCTGCTCCATTGACCCGCATGACGTGACGCCTGCTCTTGGCAGGCATCTTTCTGTGCCTATATCCATTCATGTAACAACAAAAGTAACATTATGCGAATGGAGTGAGGACATGAATGAGAAAGTGGAACCCCCGTTCAAGGGAAAGGCAGTAAGTTCCTATAATGAAGGGCCACCACGGCAGGTCCCCGGCTACAGTGATTTGCACAGGATGATCTCGCTGTTACTGACGGAAGTAACGCCGCAGGATGGCCGATTGCTGGTTCTGGGGGCAGGCGGTGGACAGGAAATCAAGGCTCTGGCCGATGCCCATGCCGGTTGGTGCTTTGATGGTGTGGATCCATCGGCCGACATGTTGCAGCTGGCAAACACGGTGATCGCAGCTCATGACAACAGGGTCCGCCTGTTCGAAGGTTACATCGAAGATGCGCCACTAGCGGCTTATGATGCAGCCACGGCTATACTAACCTACCACTTTATCGCCGAGCAGCAACGTCTCGAAACACTCGTGCAAATACGCAAACGCCTGAAAACCGGCGCGCCGTTCCTCGCGGTGCATTTGAGCTTTCGCAAAGCGAACCTGAGCGCTCGAAATGGATCGCGCGTCACGTCGCCTATGGTTTGGCAAACGGCACCGACCCGGCAAAGGTTGAAAGCGCGCGACAGGCCATTGGCACCCGGCTTTCAATCCTTTCGCCGGACGACGACGTCGCCATGATGCAGGAGGCGGGGTTTTCAAACGTGTCGCTGTTTTATGCGGGGCTCAGCATCAAGGGTTGGGTGGCCTACGCTGCTTAGCCTACAGTGGTCCAAGCCTGCCAATGGGGTGACTGTGCCGCACACAAAAATCTTCCAATTTAATCAGCCAACTTATGCAGTTCGTCTTCATTTGTCTGGCTGAGATAACAGGAAAATGGCAGTCCGGTGCTCACTCACACTGTTGCGGGTCCGCGGTGTTATGTCAGCCTTCGATGACGGCAATTGCATCCATTTCGAACAGAATGGCCGGGTTGAAGAATGCCGTTACCTGCACAAGTGTGCTGGTTGGTGGTGCCTTTAGCTGAATAAAGCGGTCCCGCACCTCTCTGAGGGTGCCGAGGTTATTCATATCTGTCAGATACATGCCCAGCTTAACGACATTGTCGAAGGTGGTACCAGCGTCAGCAAGGGCAATTTCAATGTTCTCGAACACCTTTTCGGCCTGACGTTTGAAGTCACCTTCACCGATCAGTGCACCAGTCACATCCATGGGAACCTGGCCGGAAATGAAAATTGTCTTGGCGCTGGCCGGGACAATCGCAGTGTGCGAGTAACTCGCGGTCGGCGGTAAGGTTTTTGGCGTACGAAAATCAATGAAAGAGGACATGTAAGGGTTTCCAAGTAATAGCGAAGATCGTCGTACGTGTCGGCCGATGTCCTTATGAAACCTTAGGCTCTTTGTTCAGGACTGTCTTGATGTCGGCAAAGATTGAAGCCCATTCGTCATCGGAAATATCCATCAGGCCAAACCAGCGTAATGCGAAAGCCCCTTCGGTGGCAAGAAATGCCAGCCGTGCGGCGCGCCCTTCAAGCGTCGTCACATCAAGACCTTCCGTGCGGCTCTCATACCATTTTTTGGTCGAGGCCAGATATTCGGGCGACAGCATCAGCGCCGCCATCAATCCGGCGGCCTTGTAGTTTGCCGGCTCGTCAGCCTGCCGTGTCGCCTCCACATGCGCCCAGACCTTGGCCTGCGGGTCGGGAGCCTCGCCGGCAATTTCCTGGAACTTCTGGTCGTAGGTCACGAACCAGCGGGACACCATCGCGTCGATAATCGCATCCTTGCTGGCAAAGCTGTACTGGATACCGCCCTTCGTTACGCCAAGTGACTTTGCCAGCGCATCAATTGTCAGGGCGGCGGCTCCTCGTGAGCGCACAATGTCTTCGGCGGCATTCAGAATGATCTCCCGATCGATGGTTTTCTTTCGTCCCATGCCTTGCCTCTTTTTAATTCCATACGTATGTATTTAAATAATTCACAGCTATCGTTCAACTCGCTCTTAGCGGCCATGGAGTTTTTATGCAGGCCAAAGCACGATGGGGTATTCTCGCGACTGTATCGAGTGCCTTGTTCATGATCGTGATCGATATGACGGTGTTGTACACGGCATTGCCGCGTCTGACACATGATCTCATGGCATCGTCCTCGGAAAAATTGTGGATCGTAAATGTCTATGCGCTGACCGTCGCCGGCTTACTGCCGGCATCCGGCGCGCTTGGTGACAAATTCGGCGCACGTCTGTTGTTCCTGATCGGTCTGATTATTTTTGGTGCCGCATCACTGTTCGCCGCCTTTTCACCGAACCCTGAGATGTTGATTGCCGGACGGGCGCTGCTTGCCGTTGGCGCAGCGATGATGATGCCAGCCACGCTGTCGATTATTCGCCAGACATTCACGGAGCCCGGTGAACGGGCCTTCGCGATAGGCGTCTGGGCAGCCGTTGCCTCCGGCGGTGCGGCCTTCGGACCGGTCATCGGGGGCGTGTTGCTGGAACACTTTTGGTGGGGTTCGGTTTTTCTGATCAACCTGCCCATCGTCGTGGTCGCCTTTGTCGCAACCATCCTGTTTGTTAGCCCCGGCTTGCGAAATCCGGCGCGATCATTCGATATCATTTCGGCCGTACAGATCATGATCGGTCTGGTTGCCTCAACCTATGCCGTCAAGGAACTGGCAAAGCAGGACATTTCTCTGTCGTCATTTGCCGGCTCGGCACTGCTGGGATTGGTCTTCCTAGTGCTGTTTGCCCGTCGCCAACGTCACATCGCATCTCCGTTGATTGATTTCAGCCTGTTTGCCAACCGCAATTTCCTGGCCGGCGTGATTGCTGCTGCCGTCGCCTCGGCTGCTCTTTTGGGCTTTCAGTTGGCGGTCACCCAGCGTTTCCAGCTTGTGCTCGACATGTCGCCTCTGGAGGCAGGTCTGATGGTGCTGCCCATTCCGCTTGGTGCATTTATCGCCGGCCCGTTGGCAGGCATATTGGTGGCAAAAGTGGGCGAACGGGCCGTCATGTGGCTGTCAATGGCAATCGCGGCAGCCAGCCTCGCGCTTTACTACAGTGTCATCAGCGATGGCCTCGCCTTGCAGGTTGCTGCCCTGTTTCTGATGGGCATAGGTCTCGGTGCGACAATGACCGCCGCCTCGACCGCGATCATGCTCAACGCGCCGGATCATCATGGTGGCATGGCAGCGTCGATCGAGGAAGTCTCGTTTGAACTGGGCGGTGCGATCGGTATCGCCACGCTTGGAAGTGTCCTTGCTGCGGTCTACAGCACCTCGTTTGAAACGCCTATCGGTATCAACGACGGTGCGGCCTCCGCCCGTGATGGTCTTGATGCAGCACTTCTTTTGGCTGAACGGGTTGGCGGCACTCTTGCCATTGCAGTTCGCAGTGCCGCAGAAACGGCCTTTGGCAATGCATTTGCGGCCGTGTTGATCACTGCCGTGGTGTTGCTTGGCGCGACGAGCATCGTGGTGCGAATGCTGGCACAGCACAAACACGCCGACTGAACACCGACAGTCACACTTGCCACGCTGGCTCAAAAGAAAACAACGGTGTTTGCGCACCGCTGTTTTGCCGTTTGTGCAGGTCTGTTTTGAGCCGTTAGTTTTTGCTGATCAGCCGTAGGTTCTGGCAATGTAGTGATAAAGCGCACGGATGGCCTGCGCTTCGCCACCAACCGACGAGTGCGGACGTTCATTCGGCGACCAGCCGTAAATGTCGAAGTGGGCCCATTTCTTGGTTTTCGACACAAAGCGCTTGAGGAACAAGGCGGCTGTGATCGAGCCTGCCATGCCGCCAGCCGGCGCATTGGTAATGTCGGCAGCGCGGGAGCGGATATCCTTGTCATATCCCATGTAAAGCGGCATGCGCCACATCGGGTCGTCCATGTCCATGCCCGCTTCGGCGATGTCATGAGCGAGATCTTCGTCATCGGTGTAATACGGCGCAATGTCAGGTCCGAGCGCCACGCGGGCAGCACCGGTCAGTGTTGCCATGTCAATCATCAGGTCAGGCTCGTCCTCATCGGCGTAGGCCAATGCGTCGGCCAGAATAAGCCGGCCCTCGGCGTCGGTATTGTCGATCTGTACCGTGAGACCCTTGCGGCTCTGGTAGATATCGCCCGGGCGGAAAGCATTGGCGGAAATCGAGTTCTCGACGACAGGAACGATGACGCGCAGGTTCACCTTGAGTTTGGCTTCCATGATCATCAATGCAAGGCCAAGCACATTTGCCGCCCCACCCATGTCTTTTTTCATCAACGCCATCGAAGAGGCAGGTTTAATGTCGAGACCACCGGTATCGAAGCACACGCCTTTGCCAACTAGGGTAATCGCAGGATTGCCTTTTTTGCCCCAGCGCATTTCCAGAAGACGCGGCTCGCCTTCGCTAGCACGACCCACCGCATGAATCAGCGGGAAGTTTTCACTCAACAGCTTGTCGCCAGTCACGGCGGTGACTTCCGCCTTGTAGTGGGCAGCAAGTGCACGGAAAGCCACTTCAAGCTGGTCCGGCCCCATATCGTTTGCTGGCATGTTGATGAGGTCGCGTGCCAGGAAGACGCCAGCCAGTGTCCGCTTGATGCCGGTTGCGTCGGCATCCTGCGGAATGAGCATCTTGGCCGACGAAGATTTGACGGTGCGATAGCGGTCGAACTTGTAGCTGCCAAGACCGAAACCCAGTGCGAGACGGTTCACCGTCAATGGTGCGGTTTCAATGTGCCAGTCACCCTCTGGCAGTTCGCGGGCCAGTTTGCCGGTCAGGAAAGGAAGTTCGGACGGATTGCTGCCAAGTCCGAAAAGCGCCCCACCCAGCGAACCATCGGCCGAAGGGATGAGCAGAATGGCGCCGCTTTCCGCTTTGAAACCGGCCTTGCGCGCCCAATCGAGCGCAATGGGGTCGATGGCACCTTGCTCGATATGAGCTGGCGTTACCGCAAAAACCGGCAGGGTGTTGCCCGCTTTGGCACTGAACGGTGTTGCTCTTTCGATGAACTGATACGGGGCCATGATCTGCTTTCGTAAACTTGGAGAATCAGTAAATTAACACTCTGTTAGGGTTAACAGATTATTGCTGGAGCGAAGATTGCGCCGCTTATAGGTGCAAAAGCCGTTCAACGCACGCAGGGGCAATGCCATGACTGCTGTTCACTCTGTATCTGCAGCGCGAAAAGCCATAATCAACGGCGGTGCCGTGCTTGCTTTGGCGCTAGCATTAACCGCATGCGCCTCTACCAACAAGCATGACAGGCTGACAACAGGCTCTATCCCGACAACGGCGCCAGCGCAATCATACGATAATCTCAACCAGTCTCAACTGCGGCAGGCCGAAGAAGCAGCTGGCAAAGCCTATGAACGCAATCCGAAGGATGCGCGCACGGGCATGAGCTATGCCAATCTTCTTATGATGACCGGCAAAAGCACACAGGCTCTGGCCGTGATGCAGCAGATCGCCATTGCCAACCCGGCAGACCGTAACGTGCTGGCAGCCTATGGCAAGGCGCAGGCCGGTGCTGGTCAGCTGGAGCAGGCTCTATCGACAATCGCCCGCGCGCAGACACCGGATAGACCGGACTGGCGCCTGTATTCTGCTGAAGGTGCCGTGCTGGATCAACTCGGCCGCTCGCCAGAAGCGCGCACCAAATACCGCATGGCGTTGGACTTGCAGCCCAACGAACCCAGTATTCTGTCCAACCTCGGAATGTCCTACGTCCTGTCGAGTGATCCAAGAACGGCCGAAACCTATCTGCGATCAGCCTCGCAGCAACCGGGCGCTGACAGCCGTATCCGCCAGAATCTGGCGCTGGTCGTGGGGCTCCAAGGACGTTTCGCCGAGGCCGATAACATCGCCCGGCAGGAATTGACCCAGCAGCAGGCAGAAGCAAATCTTGCTTACCTGCGCGGCATGTTGTCTCAACAAAGTTCATGGAAGCAGCTTGCCGACAAGGAAAAAACCGCAACCAATTAAGGTTGTTGTGTGTTCCAGGCCGTGGACAATTTCTCTGGAAAGTGAAATCACAGCAATAACTTGCTGAATTCTGCTCATGATTGTTTTCGGGTAATATTCTCCCGCCTTTAGCGGCATTTATACAGCCAAAAGTCGTAAGGACTTTTTAAGCAATAGGCCGTTGCGTGTTTAAAAATATTCGCTTACGTTCCTCCTGCAACGTTTCAGTGAGGGAGGAGACTCATGCGTACGCGTGCTATTGTGGCTGCATTTGCGGCTAGTGTTTTGTTGCCTGCAGGTATGGCTGGTGCAACGGATCTTGAAGTGACACACTGGTGGACATCGGGCGGGGAGGCTGCCGCGGTTGCCGAACTGGCAAAGGCGTTCGATGCGACCGGTAACAAATGGGTGGATGGTGCGATTGCCGGTTCCGGCAGTACCGCTCGACCGATCATGATCAGCCGGATCACCGGTGGCGACCCGATGGCTGCAACCCAATTCAACCACGGCAGACAGGCAGAAGAGCTTGTTCAGTCCGGATTGATGCGTGACCTGTCCGACGTTGCTGAAAAAGGCAATTGGAAAGAGGTTATCAAACCCGCAAGCCTGCTCGACAGCTGCACTATCGACGGGAAAATTTACTGCGCACCCGTCAATATTCACTCATGGCAATGGCTGTGGCTTTCCAACGCTGCCTTCAAGCAGGCCGGTGTTGAGGTTCCCAAGAACTGGACTGAATTTGTCGCTGCGGCACCTGCATTGAAGACGGCCGGTATTCAGCCGCTTGCGTTGGGTGGCCAGGCCTGGCAGGCCAACGGTCTGTTCGACACACTGGTCCTGTCACTGGGTGGCAAGGAGCTGTATGAAAAGGTCTACAAGGACAAGGATGCGGAAGCCGCTGCCGGCCCTGACATGGCCAAAATCTTTTCTGCTGCCGTAGAGGCACGCGACATGTCGCGCGGCACAAATGTGCAGGACTGGAACCAGGCAACCAACATGGTCATCACAGGCAAGGCCGGTGGCCAGGTCATGGGTGACTGGGCGCAGGGTGAATTCCAGTTGGCTGGCCAGACGGCCGGAACAGATTATTCCTGCCTGCCGGGTCTTGGCGTCAGCGACTACATCACCACAGGTGGCGACGCTTTCTACTTCCCGCTGTTGAAGGATGAGGCAAAAACCAAGGCACAGGACGTTCTGGCCGAAACGATTGTCGATCCAAAGACACAGGTTGCTTTCAACCTGAAAAAGGGTTCGTTGCCAATCCGTGGTGACGTGGACCTCGGCGTCGCAAATGATTGCATGAAGAAGGGCCTGGAAATTCTGGCCAAGGATCATGCTCTCACCAGCACCGACCAGCTTGTGTCCGCCGATACGCAAAAGCAGAAAGAAGACTTGATGGCGGAGTTTTTCGCCAGCACGTCGATGACTGCCGAAGATGCGCAGAAGCGGTTTGCAAGTATCATCAGCTCGGCTGATTGATCTGACTGGCGGTCTGTTGAACTTCGTATAGAGCTGCAGGCCGCTGCTTTACTCCTACCGGTAATGTGAGTGCTTTTCTGACATTGCCGGTGACCTCGCGGGTGCGGGCGGCCATTGGGCCACCCGCCTTGCGATCAACGGCAACGTTTGATGAGGAGTGATCCATGGCGGGTCAAACGCGTTCAAAGCGCCCCAATCAGCTATTCCGCAATCTTAATTCGAAGATTGCGTCCATACCCATGATCCTCACTGCGGTTGTCATCTTCCTCGGCGGTACGATCTGGACGATTGTTTATTCTTTCACCAACTCCAAGCTTTTGCCGCGCGCCACCTTTGTCGGCATCGAGCAATATGAACGGCTGTGGGCTGCACCCCGCTGGATTATCTCTATTCAGAATTTGGCGATTTACGGCATTCTATCGCTGATTTTCAGTCTGGTTATCGGCTTTCTGCTTGCCGCGCTGATGGATCAGAAAATCCGTTTCGAAAATACATTCCGTACGATCTTTCTTTATCCTTTTGCACTTTCATTCATCGTCACTGGTCTTGTTTGGCAGTGGATTCTCAATCCGGAATTTGGTGTGCAATCCGTCGTCCGCTCATTTGGCTGGACCAGCTTTACTTTCGACCCGCTCTATAATCCTGACATCGTGATCTATGGCATCCTGATTGCCGGTCTATGGCAGGGAACGGGCCTTGTCATGTGCCTGATGCTGGCTGGTCTGCGCGGTATCGATGAAGATATCTGGAAGGCGGCACGCGTCGACGGCATTCCCATGTGGCGCACATATATTTTTGTGGTGATCCCGATGATGCGCGCAGTCTTCATAACCACGCTCGTCATTATCGCCAGTGGCATCGTCAAGGTTTACGACTTGGTGGTTGCGCAAACCAGCGGCGGCCCCGGCATCGCATCCGAAGTCCCGGCGAAATATGTCTACGACTACATGTTCCAAGCGCAAAATCTTGGCCAGGGATTTGCGGCATCGTCGATGATGCTGCTGACCGTCGCCATCATCATCATCCCATGGGCCTATCTTGAATTCGGAGGGCGCAAACGTGGCTAATATCAGCACCTTGAATACAGTCGCTGCTGGCGTTGATCCGGTTGCCCGGCAATTGTCGGGACCGCGTGGCAAGAAGCCGCGAAAAACCCTCTCACGCCGCAATATCGTGTTGTACGGCACGCTGTTTGTCGCAGCACTCTATTACCTGCTGCCGCTTTACGTGATGCTTGTGACATCGCTGAAGGGCATGCCGGAAATCCGTCTGGGCAATATCTTCGCGCCACCCATGGAAATTACCTTTGAGCCGTGGGCCAAGGCATGGGCAAGTGCCTGCACCGGTCTCAACTGTGACGGGCTTTCGCGAGGTTTCTGGAACTCCGTGCGCATCATGGTTCCGTCAACACTCGTGTCGATCTTTATTGCATCGGTCAGCGGATACGCCATGGCCAACTGGAAATTCAAGGGATCGGAACTGTTCTTTTCCATCCTGATCATCGGTGCCTTCATCCCCTATCAGGTGATGATTTATCCCATCGTCATCGTGTTGCGCGAAGTCGGTATCTACGGCACGCTGACTGGCCTGATCGTGGTGCACACCATCTTCGGCATGCCGATCCTGACACTGCTTTTCCGCAATTACTTCTCGTCGCTGCCGGAGGAATTGTTCAAGGCCGCCCGCATCGACGGTGCAGGCTTCTGGCAGATTTATTTCCGCATCATGCTGCCCATGTCGCTGCCCATCTTTGTGGTGGCAATGATCCTTCAGGTGACAGGCATCTGGAACGACTTCCTGTTCGGTGTCGTGTTCACGCGACCTGAATATTACCCGATGACGGTTCAGCTCAACAACATCGTCAACTCGGTGCAGGGCGTGAAGGAATACAACGTCAACATGGCAGCAACCCTGCTCACCGGCGCCGTTCCGCTGATCGTCTATTTCATTTCAGGCAGGCTTTTTGTGCGGGGCATTGCCGCAGGCGCAGTCAAAGGGTGATTTTCATGACTTATAGTGTTTCCATCCAAGAGCTTTCTCTGTCCTTCGGTGCTGTAACTGTGCTGGAAAATCTCAACCTCGATATTCACGAGGGTGAATTTCTGGTGCTGCTTGGTTCCTCCGGTTGCGGCAAGTCAACCCTTTTGAACTGCATTGCCGGTTTGCTGGAACCGACCGACGGGCAGATTTTCATCAAGGAGCGCAACGTCACCTGGGAGGAACCAAAGGATCGCGGCATCGGTATGGTGTTCCAGTCCTATGCGCTTTACCCGCAGATGACGGTTGAAAAGAATCTGTCCTTTGGTCTGCAAGTGGCAAAGGTACCGCAGGCAGAAATCGACCGGCGTGTGGCGCGGGCCGCTGAAATTCTGCAGATACAGCCGCTACTCAAACGCAAACCATCGGCCCTGTCAGGCGGTCAGCGCCAGCGTGTGGCGATCGGTCGTGCATTGGTGCGCGATGTTGATGTGTTCCTGTTCGACGAACCCCTGTCCAATCTCGATGCCAAGCTGCGCTCGGAGTTGCGTGTCGAGATCAAACGCCTGCACCAGTCGCTCAAGAACACCATGATCTACGTGACACACGACCAGATCGAGGCACTGACGCTGGCAGATCGTATCGCCATCATGAAAAGCGGTGTTATCCAGCAGCTTGATGATCCAATTGCCATCTATAACCGGCCCAAAAACCTGTTCGTAGCCGGTTTCATCGGTTCGCCGTCTATGAACTTCCTGCGGGGCGAGCTGGTGGCAAAAGACGGAGGCACGGCCTTTGTCACCAACGGCGTGAGCTTCAGTCTTGCCGGCTATCAGACATCGGAACCGCTCGCCGCCGGTCGCCCGGTCATTCTGGGTATTCGCCCTGAACATATCCGTGTTGATGAGCAGATATCCGGCGGCGAAGTTCACGAGGCAATTGTCGATATCGAGGAGCCGATGGGTGCCGACAATCTGCTCTGGCTGAAACTTGCCGATCATACGCTGTCGGTGCGGATCGGTGGTCACCGCCGTTATTCACCGGGCAGCAAGGTGCGGCTCGGTGTGGATATGTCGATGGCATCGCTGTTCGACGCGGCCACTGAAAACCGCATCTGATCCCTTTCCCGACACCCGAAAATATTGATGACATTGAGGAGACTTGGAAATGACAACACTTGGCTTTCAGCTTTACAGCGCCCGCAATTTTCCGCCGCTTTCCGAAATTCTGAAAAAGCTGTCCAAGGCCGGTTATCGTGAAGTCGAAGGATATGGTGGCATTTACGCCAGCATGGATGACGCAGCACTCACACAATTCCGCGCTGAGTTGGATGCCAACGGGCTGACCATGCCAACCGGCCATTTCGGCATCGACATGCTCGAAAAGGAAACCGACCGGGCGCTCGCCGTTGCCCGCATTCTGGGCATTGAAGCCGTTTATTGCCCCTATCTGCTGCCCGACCAGCGCCCCAGTGATGCGGCTGGCTGGTTTGCCTTTGGGCAGCGTTTGCAGGCAGCTGGCAAACCATTCCGTGATGCTGGCCTGACCTTCGGCTGGCACAATCATGATTTCGAGTTTCACACGCTGGCGGATGGTTCGACACCGCAGGAACAGATTCTCGCCGGTGGCCCTGAATTGAGCTGGGAGGCCGATATCGCCTGGATTATCAGGGGTGGGGCTGACCCATTTGCGTGGATCGAAAGCTACGGCAAACGCATCACGGCTGTCCACGTCAAGGACATTGCGCCGTCAGGACAGAACGCTAATGAGGACGGCTGGGCAGACCTCGGCCACGGCACTGTGGAATGGCAAAAGCTCATTGCGGCGCTGAAGAACACCTCGGTCAAACATTTCGTGCTGGAGCACGACAATCCGTCCGATATCGACCGCCTGATGGAACGGTCGATTGCATCTTTCAATGCCTACTGATTTTCATACTGGAGCATCATCATGGCCAAAGAGCTTGGCGTCGGCATCATTGGATGCGGTAATATCTCGACCACCTATTTTTCTCTCGCTCCGCTGTTCAAGGGGCTGAAAATTCTTGCCTGCGCGGATTTGAATCGCAACGCAGCCGAACTGAAAGCCGAAGAATACGGCGTGAAGGCACAGTCCATTCCCGAATTGCTTGCCAACAGTGAGATTGATGTCATCGTCAACCTCACCATTCCCGCCGCGCATTTTTCCGTCTCCAAGGCCATTCTTGAAGCGGGAAAACACGTCTATTCCGAAAAGCCGCTGGTTTTGACGCTGGAGGAAGGCGAAGAACTTCGAAAAGTTGCCGCTGAGAAAAAACTGTCTGTTGGCTGCGCGCCGGATACATTCTTGGGCGGTTCACATCAGCTTGCCCGTAAATATATCGATGAAGGTCGCGTCGGGCGTATCACATCAGGCACATGCCATGTCATGAGCCCCGGCATGGAAATGTGGCATCCGAATCCCGGCTTTTTCTTTGTGGCCGGGGGCGGGCCGATCCTTGATCTTGGCCCTTATTACATCGCCAACCTCATCAACCTGCTTGGTCCGGTAAAACGCGTTGCCGCCCTGACATCGATGGCCAACAAAACCCGCACAATCACCAGCCAGCCGCTGGCCGGACAGACGATACCGGTGGAAACACCCACCAACATTCATGCGCTGCTGGAATTCGGTAGTGGTGCGACTATCACGCTCTCGGCCAGTTGGGATGTCTGGTCGCACCGCCACGCCAATATGGAGCTTTATGGCACCGAAGGCTCGCTCTATGTGCCGGACCCCAACTTCTTTGGTGGCGTGGTGGAAGCCAGCGGCCAGAACAAGGATATCGAGCCGCTTGATGACTGGGAGCATCCATTTGGCATAGCCAATCAGGATAGTCCGCAGGGGCCACGTGCCAATTATCGCACCGCAGGTCTTGCCGATATGGCCATGGCGCTGATTGAGGGGCGGGATGCCCGTTGCTCGCTGGAGCGTGCGCTGCACGGCATCGATGTCATGACCTCTATCCTGAAGTCGGGAGAGGAAGGTCGTTTTATCGACATGACAACGACATGCACGCAACCGGCTGCTCTTGGTATCGAGGAAGCGCAAAAGCTGCTGCGTTAAATTCGCGGGGAGGAAGACATGATCCGCAATCCTGTTTTGTCGGGGTTTAACCCCGACCCATCCATATGCCGTGTCGGTGAGGATTATTATATCGCGACATCCACTTTCGAGTGGTATCCGGGCGTGCAAATCCACCACTCACGCGATCTGGTCAACTGGCCCCTGGTACGCAGACCGCTGGAACGCGCCAGCCAGCTCGACATGCGCGGTAACCCGGACAGTTGCGGCATCTGGGCGCCGTGCCTGTCCTATGCGGATGGCCGCTTCTGGCTGGTCTACACCGATGTCAAACGTTACGACGGCAACTTCAAGGATGCCCATAACTATATCGTCACCTCTGACACCATTGAGGGCGAATGGTCTGACCCGGTCTACGTCAACTCATCCGGTTTTGACCCGACGCTGTTCCATGACGATGACGGGCGCAAATGGTTCCTCAATATGCAGTGGAACCACCGCACCGAAAGTTACGGTGGCGCACCGAAACATCCGGCCTTTGATGGCATCCTGTTGCAGGAATGGGATGCTGCAAGTGGCAAGCTGGTCGGCCCGGTCAAAAACATCTTTCCCGGCAGCCCGCTCGGGCTTGTGGAAGGGCCGCACATCTTTAAGCGCAATGGCTGGTATTACTTGACCACGGCAGAAGGTGGCACAGGCTACGATCATGCTGTCACCATGGCGCGGTCCCGTTCGCTGGATGGTCCCTATGAGATGCACCCGAATGTCCATCTGATCACCTCAAAAGACAATCCGGAGGCGGTGCTGCAAAGGGCAGGGCACGGGCAATATGTCGAAACACCAGATGGCGAGGCCTATCACACGCATCTCTGCGGCAGACCTGTACCCCCAAAACGACGTTGCACACTTGGCCGTGAGACAGCAATTCAGAAATGCGTGTGGCGCGATGACTGGCTTTATCTCGCACAGGGCGGTGTCGTACCCGCTGTCGAGGTGGCGTCTCCCACTTCAGCCACCCGCAAGCGGGAAGAGGCCAATATTCACTACAGCTTTGAAACACCCCAATTGCCACAGGATTTCCAGTGGCTGCGGTCGCCCTATCCTGAGCGGCTTTTTAGCCTGACTGAGCGTGCTGGGCATTTGCGATTGTTCGGACGTGAAAGCATCGGCTCCTGGTTTGACCAGTCGCTGGTGGCTCGGCGCCAGCAACATCACTCCTTCCGGGCTGAAACGGTGGTGGAGTTCTCACCCGATACCTACCAGCAGGTGGCGGGTCTCACCCATTATTATAATCGCCACAAGTTTCACGCGCTTGCTGTCACGCTCCATGAAAAGCTTGGACGGGTCGTCACCATCCTGTCATGCCCAGGCGACTTTCCACACGGTCGCTTGAGTTTTCCGATTGGCGGCGGTGTCACTGTTCCCGAGGGGCCAATTCATCTGGCGATGGAAGTGGAAGGCAACGATCTGCTGTTCTTTTGGCGCAGCCATTCGGCTCCTGCCTGGCAGCCGGTAGGGCCTGTTCTTGATGCCGGTGTCGTCTCGGATGAGGGCGGGCGCGGTGAACATGGCTCGTTCACCGGCGCTTTTGTCGGCATGTTCGCTTTCGATACATCTGGTCGCGGACAGCCGGCTGATTTTGAAAGCTTTGCCTACAGCATCACCGGCAGGGAATGACATGGACAGGTAGTCTGCGAAACAGGCTACCCGCTCGTTACATTGTCAGGCCGGAACGGCGGCTTTCAGCTCGGAAAGCATCGCACGCAGATCCACCAACAGAGCGGCTTGCACAGGCAGGCCTTTGTCCTTGTTACGATCGCGGGCTTCATAACGACGCTGCGATGGGAGGCGTGCGCCCTGATCGGTAATCGAGCTGAACAGCTTTTCAGCCCGCCCCATGCTTTCCGTCATGCTCGCGCCGAGGAAAGACTGCGGATCAAGCGCAATCAGCAATTCGCCGTGGCACGGGGTTACGCCCGCACCATCGTCAAATTCCATCGATTCCGAACTCATCATGTCGTTGATCAACGGACCGGCCAACAGCTCGACCATCGCCGAAAGTGCAGAGCCCTTGTGACCACCGAAGGTCAACATGGCTCCGTTGAGGGCAGCTTCCGCGTCCGTGGTTGGATTGCCTTCTGCGTCGATGGCCCAGCCAAGCGGGATCGGTTTTCCGGCCCGGCGGTGCAATTCGATTTCACCACGCGCTGACGCGCTGGTCGCGAAGTCGAAAATGAACGGATGTTTGCCAGCCCGTGGCCAACCGAAGGCAAATGGATTGGTGCCGAAGGACGGTTTGGTGCCGCCAGCCGGCGCCACCCAGCAGTGGCTGGGGGTAACGGCAAAGGACACCAGACCCGCGTCAGCCAGCGCTTCAACCTCTGGCCAAAGTGCGGAGAAGTGGAAGCAGTTGTTGATCGCCATGGCGGCAACGCCCTGCTTTTTGGTTTTCTCGATGAAATGCGGCAGGCCGGCATGGAAGCCCATCAATGAATACCCGTAATGGGAATTGACTCGCACGATACCGGGCGTTTCCGTATCCACTGTTGGCTCGGCATTCGGATCAACTTTGCCGATCTGAAGGGTTTTGACACAGCCCATCAGGCGATAGAGGCCATGAGAGTGGCACTCGTCCTGCTGCGCTTTCAGGACAGAAGCAGCAATCGTTTCTGCATGACCTTTCGAAAAGCCTGCAAGGGTGAGCAACTCCAGGCTCAGGGCACGGGCTTCCTCAAAAGAAATATACTCGATCGCTTGGGTCATCTGTCACTCCTGCAGACTAAAATTTGGTAGGTTTTTCGCGCCCGTACACTACCGCTTCGCCACACAAATGGAAGCGAAGCGGCAACACATTCCCTGTTGATTTGCGTTTACGCAAACGGTTCTGTTGGACCCTTGGCCGGCTGTGTAAACCAGTGGGCACCATCCTCCGCCATGTAGATATGATCCTCAAGCCGAATGCCGAACTTGCCGGGGAAAACGATCATCGGTTCATTGGAGAAACACATGCCGGTTGCCAGTTTGGTCTGGTTGCCTCTGACGATGTAGGGCTCTTCATGAATTTCAAGCCCAAGTCCATGACCTGCTCGGTGCGGTAGACCCGGAAGCTGATAATCTGGTCCAAGTCCATGGCGGGCCATCACCGCGCGGGCTGCGTCATCAAGGCTTGCACAGGAAGCGCCAAGCTTCGCCGCATCGAAAACAGCCTGCTGTGCCTCACGCTCGATTGCCCAGCCCGCGGCAAATTCCTTGGTTGGCTCATCGATCATGTATGTGCGTGTCAGATCGGAGTGATAGCCGTCAATGCGCGTGCCGGTATCAACAAGAATGACATCGCCAGCTGCAAGCGTCTGGTCGCCATCGGCACCATGCGGCAGCGAGGTGGCCAAGCCGAAGGAGACAATGCAGAAGGTAGACGACGAGCCGGCCAGTTCGCGGTGCCGCTCATCGATGAACCGAATGACTTCCGAGGCCCGAATGCCCGGTTTCATGATCGCATGGGCCTGCCGGTGAATGTCCAGCGTCAGATCCATCGCATATTTGATGATGGCAATTTCAGCGGCCGATTTGCACAGACGCAGATTGCGGATCAGCCGTCCGCCATCGGCAAGCCGCTCGGCACCAACAGCCTTGGCCAGTGCGTGATAGATGAACAGCGGCAGAGCATCGTCCAGTGCCAGTTTTTCTGATGGCTTCAGCTGTGCAGCAACAAGTTTTGACGGTGATTGGTCTTCTTCCCATGTCAGGATTTCGCCGGGCAGATGAGGCAGCGTTTCAACACGGCTCTTTTCAAAGCCCGGTACGATGTAGAAAAGCCCGTCCCGCGTCACCAATGCGCCGAGCAGTCTTTCACTCTGGTGCCAATGCAAACCGGTGAAATATAGCAGGCTATAGGACGCGCCGAGCAAAGTAGCGGAAATGCCGTGCGCACCCATGGTTTCACGAAGTTTTTTCAGTCTCGACAGGCGTTCGTCATCTTGAATGAAGGCGGGTGGGTTTTTCTGAAACATGACATTCCATTCCGGCAGAATTTTCAGGTGGGTAGTTAGATGCAGCGGAGACTAGACGGTTGTGCGCATTTTGTCGACAGCAAACGAGTGTCTTTGCTTGAGACGCGGGGCAGGTCAATTTCAATAACAAGCTATGGAACAGGACAGTTTCGGGAAAGCGAATAGGTGTAGCTAACAATGATAACTTTGGGCGTATTGCATCTGGATGCATTGCGTTTGCTGGAACTGTGAGCGACTGCGGAGAAAAAAATGTCCTCGACACAACCTATCATCTTGTCGATTTGTGTCCCCACATATAACCGGCAGTTTCTGCTTGAGCGCAACGTAACATTCCATTTGGATTCGTTTCGCAGACTGGGAATTCCGTTTGAAATCGTCATCGTTGACGACTGCTCGACGGATAATACACCCGCTTACATCGCCTCGATTTCCGACAATCCGGAAATCAACGCTTTCCGGCGTGTGAAGAATTCTGGCTTTGTCAGTAACTATTCGTTCGCCATGCAGCGCGCCCGCGGCCGTTATGCCGTGTTCCTCGGGGACGACGATCTGTTGATCCCGGAAAAGGTTGTCGAATATGTGCGCCTGATGGAGCAGGATCCAGCGCTCGGTGTTATTCAGGCACCGTGGATGCTGGTTGATGGTCGTAACAACGCCAACACCGACATTGGCCCATTCTACCGCCTGCCTGGCCCGATCCGCCACAGCAAGGGCAACTTCCTGTCGATGCTGGACATGATCCTCAACTATCATGTCTTCCCGGAATTCATGATCATTCGTCGCAGTGTACTGGCAAAGGCGATTTCCAGCCCGACGCCATTTATCTTCTGGGCATTCCTCTATACCACCCGCGCGCTCGAAGGCGGCGACATCATGTTCGTGCCAGAGCCATTTGCGCGCGTAACGGCTGTCTCCGATGATCCGCGCCAGCAACAGGGCAACAAGGAATGCATGTTCCTGTGGGATACCTATCGCGGTGGCATCGAATATCTGGTGTCACGCGCTGCACAGGTCAATCCGTTCAGCCCGGATGAAAAGGTATCGCTGAATGCACGTATTCTGAAATTCATGATGATGCGTCAGGCCGTTGCGCTGCGCCTTCATGTCGAGGCAGGAAACTGGCCGGAAGCCTACATCATGTACCACCGCATGGCGGCGCATGAGCAGATGCCTTTGTCGCCAGACGCATTTGGCCAGATCTGCAAACTGGCCGGCGTTGTCACGGCGGCGCGCGAAGCAACAGAGTTTTCGAATGAACCGATCATTCTTGATCCAATGATCGAAACCACGACGCTGAACCTGCTGCCGCAGGATATTCGCGCACGGATGACCTACCCGGTTGAAGGTGCGGCGAAGTCGCAGGAGCCACGCGCCTATCTGCGCTTTAACCCGGCATTCCCGGAAAATCCCGGCCCAAAGGACGGTATTTTCGATATCCGAGAATACATCGCCCAATTCGGCTGATCGTTTCGATCTTTCAGACATTAAAACCTGCGCGGAAAAGCTCCGTGCAGGTTTTTTTATGCCAGCAGTCTGGAGAGTATCCAGAGAAAACGAAAAGACCCGGAAATCGCTATGATTTCCGGGTCGTAAAAAGGTTTAGAGGTGAGGGCGCCGCTGTTTCATGTCCAAAAAGACGTTGTCAGGGCACTTTCAAACGGTTGATAAACCGGGGCTTAACCGCGTTAAGCCAATTGACCGGTTTTGCGCGTCACAAAACGTGCCTCACGCAGGCTGCGTTTCAGGAACTCCGTATTGATATCCGGATTATCCGACGCATTCTGGAACGATATATGGTTGATATCGATCGCCGCAAACTCATCAGCAAGATGCAGTTGCGCGTAAATTGTCACACCGAGCGGTTTAAGCTCAAGATCAAGAACGACTGTAGGAACGCCGTCCCACTCGAGTTTGTATTCCCCGCCCGCGCCGAAATTGACTGTGCCTGGATGGAAATACAGTTCAGCCGCAGAAGCAACCAGATCGGCAAGGCTCCCGTAGCATTCGAAACGCAGCAGAGAGATCAAGTCCGCTGGATCGAGGAGCCGTAGTTCCGAAGCGACCGGGCTAAGGGCTTCAGCAACAATTTGTTCTCGTTGTTCTGTGTAGGGGCATTTTTTCATTCGTATTACTAGACCCGCTTTTTCGCTGACCGTTGTGCAAAGACCCGATGAACGAGTTCTGCAACAGCCTTGTAAAAGGCTGGTGGAATCACACTATCTACCGAGACTTGCGCAAACATGGAGCGAGCGAGTGGTGGGTCTTCAAAAACGGGAATTCCGTTTTTTTCTGCAATTTCACGTATTTTCAACGCGATAAGGTCTTGTCCTTTTGCCACAACAACCGGCGCGTCGTTTTCATCGCGTACATAACGCAGAGCGACGGCATAGTGGGTCGGGTTTGCAATGACGAGGGTGGCGCGCGGCACATTGTTGATCATGCGGCGGCGAGCGCGGTCGCGCGCAATCGACCGCTGGCGTGACTTGACGATCGGGTCACCCTGGGTCTGTTTGTGTTCGTCCTTCACTTCCTGTTTGGTCATGCGCAATTGCGAGAACCAGTGATGGCGCGTCCAGAAAAGGTCGACGGCAGCCAAAAGCGCGGTACAGATCAAAATGACGATCATCATTTTTTTGACGATCGTAACAAGTCGCACAAAAATCGTCTGCGGGTCCGAGAACATCGCATCGATCAATTTGTAGTATTCGCCCCGCAACGCGAAGAACATGATGATCGAGACAATCATGATCTTGAAGATCGATTTGCCGAATTCCACGAAACCGGGAACGCTGAATATCCGCTTGAAACCCTTCATCGGTGAAATGCGGGAGGCCTGCGGGCGCACACGCTCAAGCACAAAAGACGGCATATTCTGGAAGACGGACGATGAAATACCAAAGATGATGAACATCAACATCGCTGGCAGCAGCATATATGCGATGGCCAGACCCAAATGGGTAAACAGCGAAAACGCATCCGGTCGGTTCAGCAATTGCCATTGCTCCGGCTGGTCGAACAGATCCTTCAGGGTTTCGCTAATATGGGCCGTGCTGGTCGGCATGAAAAAGACGAGATACAGATAAAAAGCAAGAGCAGACGCAAAGAGCGGAATTTCACGCGAGACAGGCAAATTGCCTTTTTCGACCGCATCACGAAGTTTTTTCTCCGTGGGGCTTTCTGTTTTACTCTCTTTATCCTGATCGTCTGACAAGACGTCGGTCCCCGACATAAAACAAACCCGCCAGAATGGCGGGATAGTCAGGTCAGGCTAGACTGTGGTGCGTTGCGGGGCAATAGCGCAAGCCTGCCCCGCCAGGGTTTTCAACCGCTGCTTTGGCAATTACGCCGCTGCGGCATTCGCATCTGCTTCCTTCAGCAGGATCTGACCGGAGCTTGCCAAACGAATTGCTTCCTGCGCAACAGCTCGGCGAGCGATCGCGACTTCGCGTGTGTTGAGCGTTGCAACCGGAACGGCCAGGTCGGATTCGATCATGCGGCGCTGGCGTGGGCTGATCGCCGAAAGGACACATTCCTTGATTTCGTTGGTCGCACCACGCAGAGCCATGGTGAGAACATCGCCGGAGACGTCGTTGAGCAGAAGGACGCGGCTGCGTTGTGGCATGACCAGCATGTCTTCGAACAGGAAGATCTTCGGCTTGACCTTGTTTGCGGATTCCTTGTTGAGGGTTTCCAGCGAACTCAGCAGCGTATCGACCTGTGGTTTTTCCAGTTCGTTCATGAGGTCTGCAACCTTCGCAGAACCACTTGCGTTTCTTTCCGCTTCAATCTCGGCAATCAGGGCCATAACGCGCTTCTCAATGATCTGCGCAGCGGCTGGGCTGACGTCTTTCATGTTGACGGTACGGTTCATGATGTCGGCGCGCTGCTCATCCGGGATGGTCAACAATACCTTGGCACCGAAAGCGGACGGCAGCATAGAAAGAATGTATGCGATGGTCTGTGGGTGTTCCTTGGCAAGGAACTTGCCGATGAACTCGGGGCTGGCATCCTGAAGCTGATCCCAGATCGATGCTTCATAAGCCTGGAAGGCAGTTCTACGTCCAAGCAGACCGTCAACCTCTTCCGGTGTCAGGCCTTCTTCAAGAATGCTTTCAATCGCTTTGGCGTTATCCATCAGGCCTGTGCCTTCAGTGAACAAATCCTCGAATTCGTTCACGATGGCAGCAAGCTCATCCGGTGGGATAACCCGTAGGGTCTGCGCAGATGCAATAATAAGCTGCAGTTCGGCCTGCGTAAAAAATTTAAGTAATTTGCCCGCCACACCTTTTCCCATGGCGAGCAGCACGGCGGCAGCTTTATCTGCCTGAGACAACGGTTTCCCTTCAATGGGGTTACCGAAATCTTCAAAGTCCATCATGGTCTTTCCTCTCTGCCCCAAAACCGGGATCAGGCTTTCTTGATGCTCATCACTTCAATGAGTTTAACACCAAAACGTGAGTCGTCATTCTCAAGAACAGTAATTTCACCGCGTGCAATGCGTCTGCCATTTACCATTATTTCAACTGGTTCGCCGATTTTGCGATCCAGAGCAATTGTTGCGCCTTCTTCCAGGCCCATAAGACCGGAAACCAGCATGCGGCTTGTGCCGAGAACGATCTGAACATCGATTGGAATATCCATGATCAGGTCGAGATTGTCGGAAAGGCCGCTGCCGATCTGCATTGGTGCGCCAGCAGCTGGTGCCGCCGAAAAATCGTCCATGCCGAAATCGGTGGAAGCACCACCGAAGCTCATAGCGTCGACGGCATCTGTCGCAGACGTGTCGGCAAAATCACCGAAATCGCCAAAGCCACCGTCTGCATCCGTTTTCAGGACACCGCGCAGGTCGCCAATCGCCTGATCCAGATCGGCAGGTTCGCCGATGGAAAGCGCGTCATCTTCAGTCAAAGGTGTTTTCTTCGTAGCCATGCCGTAATTATTCCTTTTGAAACTTGCGTCAAACTGCCTTCGCTCAATTTGAGCACGACAAGATTTAACCCATCAGATGTCTCAATATCTCATCATCTGTGCTGACGTTGTTTTTCACGCGAACCATGTAGCGGTCTCCCGCCTTTCCAAACTCGCAATTGTAGATGTCGCTGCCATTGGCGCTGACCTCGACGGTGATATCGTCGCGGCTGATATCCCGGAACGGAACCACATCACCTTCTGTCAGGCGGGCAAGGTTGCGCAGGGTCATCTTCTGAAGGCGAATACGAGCCTCGAGTGTAACCTGCGAACGTTTGACCTGTTCCTTGATCAGAGCAACCCATTCCTCGTGCTTCTTGATGGCACTCGCCGATGCCTTTGGCGCAACGATCTGCGTCTTGAGCATGACACGTTGCGGGATCACCAGCGCAAATTCCGAGGAAACCTTACCAAGATCCACTTTCAAACGAATCAGTACACCGTACTGACCGGTGATTTGTTCATCGAAACCGCTTTTGCCCTTCGAATTGTAGGGCGGGTCAATCGCGGCTTCAAAACCGCCCGGTGCGTTGACGCCCGAACGAAGAACGCCGGCCATGCGGCCAATGACGAGAGCTGCAAGATCAAGCTCGATCTGTGACAGCGAGCGCACTTCCGGTTCGGAAATCGTCTCTGGCAGCGCGCCAAGCATACGTTCCATCAAAGTCATGATGAATGCATTGCCACAGGCCAGAATGAAATTCGGAGACCAGTTGCGCAATGAGCAATCGGCCACCGCGAATTCAGGACCGATGCCGCGAACGAGTTCGGTCATCAGGCCGGATTGGCAGCCGATATAATCGACCTCAATGGGGATGCCGGTTTCGCTGTGGAACATGTCCGGCAGAAACTCGCTGTAGAGATGCCCGACATCGGCGCCGATCTTGAGGATCGTCTTTTGGTCGCCAAGCCCACCTGTGAGCTTGGCAAGAAGTGCGTGGTCCATTGCGGGAGCTGTGTCTGGTGTCGTCATGATTTATCAAGCCGCCTTGTTTTCGCCGCCAGGGTTCATCATTTCCTGCTCCACGGCGTCGATCGACGGGCGCTCGTAGTTGGAAATGGTCTTGCGGCCATATTCGAGAGCAACCTGCGGCACAGAACCGTTCATGTAAGCAATCAGGGTCTGCTTGACGATGATGTAGAGACGGTGCTGCTTGGTACGAACGATCTTGACCTGCGCTGCAAGCGGGTTGGCAATCGAGTAAGACAGGATAATCCCGAGCATGGTGCCCACGAGCGCCGCACCGATAAGACCACCGAGAACCGCAGGTGATTCGTTGATCTTGCCCATCGCCTTGATAACGCCGAGAACCGCAGCAACGATACCGATAGCAGGGAATGAATCGCCCATCGCCGTGATCGAGTGATAAGGCTTCAGTTTGTCGTGAAGAATGGTGTCGATTTCTTCATCCATCAGCGCCTCGATCTCGTGTGAGCGGGCATTGCCGATGATGATGAGGCGGACGTAATCACAGATGAATGCAGTCAGTTCCTTGTTCTTCAGAACAGAAGGCGCCGTCTGGAAAATGCTCGATTCAGCCGGGTTGTCGATGTGCGCTTCGATTTCGTTTCTGGACTTCGTGCGCAGGTCGCGCATCAGAGAGTAGAGAACGCCGAGAACATCGAGGTAATCGCGCTCTTTTGGAACGGAATGTTTGAAGGCTTCGCCCAGTGCCTTGCCTGAATCTTTTACCACTTTCATGGGGTTAGCCATGATGAAGCCACCGAGACCTGCACCCCCGATGATGACAAGCTCAAACGGCTGAACGAGAACGTCCAAGTGGCCGCCCATAGCCATGTAGCCGCCAATAACGCAGCCGAAGGTGATGATTAACCCGATAATGATATTCATTGAACACTCGCACCTGACCGTTGTCTCGTGGCCGAGTTGTAGAAAATGTGGCTTGCGTGAACCTGTAGGATAGCCGCGGAAAATACATTCAGAACAAACAGTTTCGCGCAAGCAATGACCGTCATCATCCTGTCGAGGCACATCCGTGCGCAACAGGATTCGGCAACGGCGGACATAGCGTGACAACGACCTATACCAGTTATCGGCTTATCAGCCAGGATATCGGCAAGTCTCTTGATCGTATATCGAAGCAACCGGATGTTGCGCGGGAGACGGAATATTACCTTTCCAAGATCGGCTCGATCAAATCCATCGACGCCTTCATGGAAGATTCAAGGCTTTATAATTACGCGTTGAAAGCGCACGGCCTTGAAGACATGGCTTACGCAAAAGCCTTTATTCGCAAGGTGTTGACGGAAGGTGTCACCAAGGATGACGCCTTTGCCAACAAGCTGTCGGATACCCGTTACAAGGAACTGGCAACCTCTTTGAACTTTGCCGCTTACGGTGAAGCTGCGACGTCTTTCGACCGCGCGCAAAAGGATGTTGTTGCTCAATACACCCGTCAGACGCTTGAGCAGGAAGCCGGTTCCGACAATACCGGTGTGCGTCTGGCGCTGTATTTCGAACGCATGGCGCCATCCATCACGTCCGGCATGGGCATTATTGCCGACGACGCGATGTCGCAGGTTTTCCGCACCACATTCCAACTTCCGGCAGAGTTTGCCGGCACCGACATCGACAAGCAGGCAGCGCTGGTCGAAAAGGCCATCAAGATGGAGGATCTGCAGGATCCGGTCAAAGTCGGCAAGCTGCTCGAGCGTTTCACGATCATGTGGGAGATGGAAAACCCCTCACAGGTCAATACCTCAACGACCATTCTTGGTTCGTCCGCCGGTTTTGGAATTTCTTCCGACCTTCTTCTTTCAATCAACACCCTGAAACTCGGAGGCAAATGATATGCAGTCCGGACTGTATGTGGCCCTGTCGTCACAGATGGCGCTTGAGCGTCGTATCACCACCATCGCTGACAACATGGCGAACATCAACACCGCTGGCTACCGTGCGACGGAAGTCAAGTTTGACGAGGTGCTGAGCAAGACCCGCAACGACATGAATGCAAAAGTTGCCTTCGTGTCGCAAGGTAACGATTACCTTTCGACCCGCAGTGGTTCCCTCGACAGAACCGGCAACCCGCTTGATGTCGCCGTAAAGGGCGATGCTTGGCTATCAATCGACACGCCGAATGGACAGGTTCTGACCCGTGACGGTCGTCTGACCATCCGTGAAGATGGTATTCTGGTATCGACGAATGGATACCCTGTATTGGATGCCGGCGGTGGCCAGATCGAACTCAACCGCGCTGGTGGTGAAATCAAGATCGGCGCTGACGGTGCGATTGTTCAGGATGACCGCCAGATTGCTCTGATGGGCCTTTATACCGCTGATATCTCGCAAGGTTATCTGCGCCATGACAACAGTGGTATCACCACCGTGGCCGCGCCGCAGCCGGTAGTGAACCGCAGTGATGCCGGCATCATGCAGGGTTACACAGAGCAATCGAACGTCAACGGTATCTCTGAAATGATGCAGCTCATTCAGGTCAACCGGGCCTTCGACAGCATCTCCTCCGTAATGCGCGAAACCGAATCCACATTCGGTGAAGCAATCAAGACACTCGGCGGTAGCCGTTAAGGATCAAGGCCATGATGGCTGACGCAGGTTCCCCTTCCAAACCGTCGACCTCCAAGCTGGCACAACTTGCCAGCTTGGTGGAACGTTATGCCGACCCAGATGTTGCCGTTGCACATGGTGGGCGGGTGACGGCTATTGCGGCTGGCCATTACACGGTGTCCGGGTTGTCCCGGCACGTGCGTTTGGGAGAATTTGTCGCCCATCGCAGCGAAACCGGCATTCATCTCGGTGAGGTCGTTCGCGTTGAGTCCGATCTGATCTTTGTGTGCCCCATTGAACCGGGTGAACCGATCGGCATTGACGACACGGTCATCTACAAGGGCGCATTCCGCGTGGCGCCCGAGAACAGCTGGTGTGGCCGTACGATCAATGCTCTGGGCGACCCGATCGATGGATTGGGTCCACTGTCATCAGGCACGGATCGGCGTTCCATTTCCAACACCGCCCCGCCGTCGATGACCCGTAGCCGTGTGGAAAAAGCCTTCAAGACCGGTGTGCGCGCCATCGATATTTTCTCACCGCTGTGTCTTGGTCAGCGCCTTGGCATTTTTGCGGGCTCCGGTGTCGGTAAGTCCACTCTGCTGTCGATGCTGGCGAAAGCCGATGCCTTCGACAAGGTTGTGATTGCACTTGTTGGCGAGCGCGGACGCGAAGTGCGCGAATTCATTGAAGATACGCTTGGTGAGAACATGGCCAAGTCGATCGCCGTTGTTGCGACCAGTGACGAAAGCCCGATGTTGCGCAAGATGGCGCCGCTGTCTGCGGTGACGATTGCCGAACATTTCCGCGATCAGGGCGACAACGTGCTGTTGATCATCGACAGCGTGACCCGTTTTGCCCATGCCATCCGTGAAGTCGCAGTTGCCTCGGGTGAATTGCCGGTGGCACGTGGTTATCCCGCATCTGTTTTCACCGAACTTCCGAAATTGCTGGAGCGGGCAGGGCCGGGCGTCGAAGGCACCGGGACCATCACCGCAATCATTTCCATTCTGGTCGATGGTGACAACCATAACGACCCGATTGCCGACTCGACCCGTGGTATTCTTGACGGACATATCGTGCTGGAGCGCAGTCTGGCCGAAGAAGGCCGTTACCCTCCAATCAACCCGCTGGCCTCGATTTCGCGTCTTGCCAAAAAAGCATGGACACCGGACCAGGAAACGCTGGTTTCACGTCTCAAAGCACTGGTGCACCGCTTCGAGGAAACCCGCGATTTGAGATTGATCGGTGGCTATCGACCCGGCACAGACCCTGATCTCGATATGGCGATCAAGCAGGTCCCGATCATTTACGATGTCTTGAAACAGACGCCGTCAGAACCGCCAGCCGCAGATGCCTATGCCGACCTTGCGATTGCCTTGCGCAATGCAATTACCGGCAATGCGCCGCAGCAGGCAAATAATCAAAGACCAAGAGGATAACCATGCTCGACAAGCAACAAGAAGAACGTATCGAGATGGACAAGAAGGCAAAGGCATCGATTACCAGCACCGATCGCATTCTTGCGACCTGTGGTGTGACGCTTGCTGCGGCGGCTGCGTTTTTCCCATGGTACGTTTTTTTCAATGAAGACAAGTTTGGCGTCACGACGCCGAACTTCGACATGACCCGTGACCTTCCTCACACCGGCCCGAAGGAAGTGTTTAGTGTTTCGCCACTGGCCATGGTCAACCGCAACAAGGATGACCGTCCGGATATTCCACCGTTGCCGTTTGATCCACTGACCACCGCGACAGTATCGGATTCCGGTAAGGAACGGCAGAATAACATCGCGGCACGTGAGGAACAACCATTCCCTGGTCACGGCGCCAACTACCGGCTGCTGCATGTGGCCAATGGTCGTGCGCTGATCGAAGACAGTGCTGGCATGTATATGGTCAAGGTTGGTTCTGTCCTGCCCGATAATACCAAGCTGGCAAAGATCGAGCAGCGCGACGGCCGCTGGGTCATCGTGACCTCGAATGGCGAGATCTACGAGAACGAAAGTCACTGATCACAATTCTGGAGACCTATAATCTCCAACGGATACAGGCGCGGCTGACCAGCTGCGCCTGTTGCGTTTTGGCAACCCCAATCGCAAAGGCGTGAGATTTGCCATAACCGCTGTCGCAACGGATTTCCCGTAAGTCTGACGCAAGATTAGCAGCATAGGTTTTGAGCATAAAATATGGAGAAATCTATGGAACCGATTCAACTGTTCGAACTGGCATCCCGTCAAGCGGAATGGCTCAGCATTCGTCAGGAGGTCGTGGCGACCAACATCGCCAATGCCAACACTCCTAAATACCAAGGCAAGGACGTCAGTCCTTTCGAAGCAGTCATGCAGTCGACCGGAACCACGATGGGAATGGCCAAGACGCATGCTGCGCACTTCGGCTCAAGTACGCTGAGCGACAATATCGAGGTTCGCAATTCCAAGGTGAACAACGAAATCGGCGTTCAAGAGTCCGGAAACACGATCGCTCTTGCGGAAGAAATGACGAAAACCGGTGAAATCAAGCGCCAGTACGAACTCAACGCCAATCTGGTGAAGACGTTCCATCGCATGATGCTGATGACTGTGAAGAGGTAAAGAACATGGATCCTTTAAGCGCTGCCAGCAAGATCGCAGGAAGCGGTCTGGAAGTTCAGTCCACCCGCCTGCGTATCGTTTCGGAAAACATCGCCAACGCGCGTTCGACCGGCGACACTCCGGGTGCTGACCCTTATCGCCGCAAGACGGTGACATTCGGGACCGAGCTGGACCGCGCTTCGGGCGTTGAACGCGTTACCGTGAAGAAGCTCGGCGAGGATCGTGGCAAGTACATCGAGGAATACGATCCCGGCAGCCCTGCGGCAGACGCCAACGGCATCGTCAAAATGCCGAACGTCAACATCCTCATCGAAATGGCCGATATGCGCGAAGCAAACCGCAGCTATGACGCCAACCTGCAAATGATCAAACAAACGCGTGAACTCGTCAGCGCGACGATTGACCTTCTGAAAGCTTCGCAATGATCGATAAAATTAATCAATTAAGCTCTCTTTCGCTGACGCGTGATCTCGACGGTATTTCTTCCGTCTCGACCGATCTGACCGGTGCAACGCGTGAAAAGACCCCTGGCGAACAGACCAGCATGAGCTTTGCCAGCGTGCTGGGCAACATGTCTGTCGACGCCATGAACAACCTCAAGAAGGCCGAAGTGGCCTCTTTTGAAGGTATTCAGGGCAAAGCCAACACACGTGAAGTCGTCGATGCGGTTTTGAGTGCCGAGCAGTCCCTCCAGACTGCCATTGCGCTGCGTGACAAGATTGTCAGCGCATATCTCGAAGTATCGAAGATGCAGATTTAGCACCATTAAGGACACGTAGACATGAGAGCACTTGCTATCGCCGCGACGGGTATGGATGCGCAGCAGACAAATCTTGAAGTTATCGCGAACAACATCGCCAACATCAACACGACTGGTTACAAGCGCGCCCGCGCAGAGTTTACCGATCTTCTCTACCAGACAGAGCGTGCGCAGGGTGTGGCCAACCGCGCCAACCAGGCTATCGTGCCTGAAGGCGCCAACATTGGTCTCGGTGTACAGACCTCTGCGGTACGTAACATTCACACACAGGGCAACTTCATCGAAACCGGTAACGATCTCGATGTGGCTCTGGTTGGTCGCGGCTGGTTTCAGATTGAAGCTGCTGACGGTTCGACACTGTATTCACGCGCCGGCGCCTTCAACAAGAACGCTGACGGCCAGCTCGTTACCATTGATGGTTACAACGTTATCCCGAACATCATCATTCCGATCGATGCAACGGAAACCGTGATCAGCCGTACCGGTCAGGTGACAGTTCGCCTGGGTAACGCCACCGAATTCACCGAAGTTGGCCAGCTACAGATTGCGAACTTCGTCAATGAAGCCGGCTTGAAGCCGCTCGGCGACAACCTGTTTGCTCAGACACCGGCATCCGGTGATGCGATCGTCGGCGTGCCGGAAGATCCAGGCTACGGCTACATCAAGCAGAACTACCTCGAAGGTTCCAACGTCGATCCGGTCAAGGAAATCACTGACCTGATCACGGCTCAGCGTGCCTACGAAATGAACTCCAAGGTTATCACCACCGCAGACGAAATGGCCTCGGTGGTCAGTAAGAACCTGAAGTAAAAACGGGAAAGGATGGGCGAACATGAGGTTTAGCCGGAAAAATAGCAGATTTAATAACGGACTTGTCCGGTTATGCATCGCGTCCGTCTTGTCCGTGGTCGCCACATCCTCCGTTGCTCAGGCACCAGTTGCGCTGGTTCCGACGCGCATCATCTATCCCGGTGAGGTGATTTCTGCCGATGCCTTGAAAGAGGTTGAGGTCACCAACCCCAATATTTCGAACGGTTATGCCAGTGAAGTCGGCCAGATCGAAGGCCTAATCTCCAAGCAGACACTGCTTCCAGGCCGCACCATTCCGGTTGCCGCCTTGCGTATCCCCTATGCTGTGACCCGCGGTGCAAGCGTCCGTCTGACCTTTACGATCGGACATATGACGATCTCTGCAGCGGGTACTCCCATGCAGGACGGTGGCGTGGGCGACGTGGTGCGTGTGCGTAACATTGATTCCGGCGTGATCGTCAACGGCACGGTCATGCGGGACGGCTCTATTCAGGTGATGGCGAAATGAAAGCCTTGCAGTCGATTGCGATACTCTTTCTGGCTTTGATGACGCAGGTGCTTGCCACCGTGCCGGCCCATGCCAATACTTCGCGCATCAAGGATATCGCGTCCTTGCAGTCGGGCCGTGACAACCAGCTGATTGGTTACGGTCTTGTGGTTGGCCTTCAGGGAACGGGTGACAGCCTGCGTTCCTCGCCGTTCACCGAACAGTCGATGCGCGCCATGTTGCAGAACCTCGGCATCACCACACAAGGCGGCCAGGCAAATGCCAAGAACATTGCTGCCGTCATGGTCACTGCCAACCTGCCACCATTTGCCAGCCCCGGCAGCCGCGTTGATGTCACGGTCAGCTCGCTGGGTGATTCCACGTCGCTCCGCGGCGGTACGCTGATCATGACCTCGCTTTCCGGTGCCGATGGCCAGATTTACGCGGTGGCGCAGGGTGCTGTGATCGTCAACGGCTTTTCCGCGCAAGGTGACGCGGCAACGCTGACTCAGGGTGTAACCACCGCTGCTCGGGTACCCAATGGCGCAATCATCGAGCGCGAACTGCCATCCAAGTTCAAGGATGGCGTCAATCTCGTTCTGCAGCTGCGCAATCCTGACTTTTCGACCGCCGTGCGTGTGGCCGATGTCGTCAACGCTTTTGCCCGCACTCGTTACGGCGGCACGGTGGCAGAACCGCGCGATTCTCAGGAAATCATCGTGCAGAAGCCGCGTGAGGCTGATCTCACACGGCTGATGGCCGAAATTGAGAACCTGCTGGTCGAAACCGATACGCCTGCAAAGGTCGTGATCAACGAGCGCACCGGCACCATCGTCATCGGCGCGGATGTTCGCATCTCGCCAGTGGCGGTCAGCTACGGCACGCTGACGGTTCAGGTCACCGAAACACCGCAGATCATTCAGCCAGCGCCGTTTTCACGAGGTGAAACTGCTGTCCAGCCCCAGACTGACATCATGGCGATGCAGGAAGGTGGACAGGTGGCCATCATCGAAGGTCCAGATTTGCGCACGCTGGTGTCCGGTCTCAACAATATCGGGCTGAAAGCCGACGGTATCATTGCCATCCTGCAAGGTATCAAATCGGCTGGTGCTCTCCAGGCGGAGCTTGTTCTGCAATGACGATGTTATCTGAAACGCCAAAACGCTCCCTGTTCGAGACCCTTGGTCGCTTTGCCGCCGTCGCCGGTCTGATCCTGCTCGTTCCGGTCGCAAATGCCGAAAGCCAGCAGGCCATCCTGACGGAAATGAGCACGCAGGAAGAAATCCAGAAATTCTGCACGAACATTGCAGATGCTGCCCGTGACCAGCGTTACCTGTTGCAGAAGCAAGAACTGGAAAAGCTGCAGGCGGAAGTCAATGAACGCATCGCCACCCTCGAAAACCGCAAGACGGAATATGAGGACTGGCTGGCGCGCCGTAACCACTTCCTGGCCCAGGCAAAGGCCAATCTGGTCGATATCTACAAAACGATGAAGGCGGATGCCGCTGCTCCTCAGCTTGCCGAAATGCATGTCGAAATCGCGGCCGCCATCATCATGCAATTGCCGGCACGTCAGTCCGGCCTGATTTTAAGTGAAATGGATGCGCAGAAAGCCGCGATTGTCGCGGGGATCATGTCAAGCGCAACCGATCCGAACACCTCGAAGGATCCGTCATGACAATGCGTATTCCGGCCCTGATCTTGCCACTGATTTTGCTCGCGAGCTGCCAGAACAGCCAGACGCTGAAGGAAATTGGCAATGCGCCGGCCATGAGCCCGATTGGCACCGGCCTGCAATTTAGCCAAACGCCGCAGATGGGCATGTATCCGAAGCAGCCGAAGCATATGGCCAGCGGTTACTCCCTGTGGAGCGATTCCCAGGGTGCGTTGTTCAAGGACCTGCGCGCGCTGAACATCGGTGACATTCTCACGGTAAATATCCAGATCAACGACAAGGCTGATTTCGATAACGAAACCGAGCGTAACCGCACCAATGCCAGCGGTCTGAACTGGAAGGCACAGGCAGAAATCCTTGGATGGACGCCGAACGCGGACTCCAGCATCAAATACGGTTCCGATACCGACACTCAGAGCAAGGGCAAGACCAAGCGCTCTGAAAAGCTGACACTGCTCGTCGCTGCCGTGGTTACTGGTATTCTCGAAAACGGTAACCTCATCATCAGCGGTTCGCAAGAAGTCCGCGTGAACCATGAAATCCGTATCCTCAACGTCGCGGGTATCGTGCGGCCGCAGGATGTGGATGCAGACAACATGATCTCGTATGAGCGCATCGCCGAAGCACGTATCTCGTATGGTGGCCGTGGCCGTCTGACGGAAGTACAACAGCCACCGGTCGGTCAGCAGATCGTCGATCTGTTCTCGCCAATCTGATGCAGTCCTAAACCGGCATAGCCTTTGGGCGGTGCCGGTTATTGCTCAAAGCAAATAGAAAGTCCGGAGTAAGACAAGGTCATGGATAACGCACAGACCGGCGAGGAAAAACCCAAGAAGTCGCCTCTTGTCATGACGATAGCAAGCGTTGCAATCCTGACGCTGGTTGGCGCCGGTGGGGGCTGGTTCCTGGGTGGCTTCATCGCGCCGAAAATCGGCAAGGTCGTGGAAGAACATGCTGCGGCGGCGGCTCATGAAGGCGGCAAAGAAGAGACCGGACTTCCAAAGATCGATCCCAAGGTAAACGGTATTCTGCAGCTTGATCCGGTCACGGCAAATCTAGCCTATCCTTCGACCAACTGGATCCGGCTTGAAGTCGCGTTGATGTTCAACGGCGAACCGGACGTGAAAATGGCTGAAGATATCCATCAGGATCTGATGGCGTATCTGCGCACCGTTTCACTCCAGCAGCTCGAAGGGCCGCGTGGCTTTCAATATCTACGGGATGACGTACAGGAACGTGTTGACCTGCGTTCGGAAGGGCGAGTATCGAAGGTTATGTTCCGAACCTTTGTGATCGAATGATTCGATTTTTTTTGACCATTGCTGTCCTCTTGGTTTTGCCGGGCCTTGCTAACGCCCAGCAATTCCCGACTGATTTGCTGAATACGCAGATTGACGGTTCTGTCGCAGCATGGATCATCAGAACATTCGGCCTGTTGACGGTTCTGTCCGTAGCACCGGGCATCCTGATCATGGTCACGAGCTTTCCGCGCTTCGTGATCGCGTTCTCCATCCTGCGTTCCGGCATGGGATTGGCAACAACACCTTCCAACATGATCCTTGTCAGCATGGCGATGTTCATGACGTTCTACGTCATGTCGCCGACCTTTGACCGTGCATGGACAGAAGGCGTGCAGCCATTGCTGCAAAACCAGCTGACCGAACAGGAAGCTGTGGTGAAGATTGCCGAACCCTTCCGCACATTCATGACAGCCAATACCCGCGACAAGGATTTGAAACTGTTCGTGGATATCGCCCGTGAGCGCGGGCAGGAAGTCATGGCCGAAAACCTGATCGATTACCGCGTTCTGGTGCCGGCCTTCATGCTTTCGGAAATCAGACGCGGTTTTGAAATCGGCTTTCTGATTATCGTGCCGTTTCTGGTGATCGATATTATCGTGGCGACGATTACCATGGCCATGGGTATGATGATGTTGCCGCCGACATCGATCTCTCTGCCATTCAAGATATTATTTTTCGTTCTGATTGATGGCTGGAACCTGCTTGTCGGCAGTCTGATACGATCGTTTTCTTGAAAACGTTCCAGAAAAAGCTGTAACAATCTGGTCTGAGTGGAAACACATCTGGATTGATGCTGCCAAGCGGCGTCGAACAGCATATTTTGATGAAGTCATTACCCGGACAACCAGCAAACGGCGAGTTTGATTGCGATGCAGCCCAAAGACCTTGAAGAGCCAGCCGATACAGCAAAGGTGAGAGGTTCAGGCACGCAGACGGTTTACAGCACGTTGCGCAATGAAATTCTCTCCATGGCCCTGCCACCGGGCAGTCCGCTGGATGAGGTTCGTCTGTCCGAACGTTTTGGAATGTCACGTACACCGGTGCGCGAAGCCTTGTTGCGCCTGGCGGCTGATGGTCTGGTGACCACGCTTCCCAACCGCAACACCATTGTGTCAACGATTGATTTCGCCTCGCTGCCGACTTACTTCGATGCGCTGACCTTGATGTACCGCGTCACCACCCGGCAGGCAGCAAAACATCCCAATGCTGAAGGCATGAAGACCATTCTGGATTACCAGAAACAGTTTGCCGAAGCCGTGGACGCCAGGAATGCCTACGCGATGATCGAGGCAAACCGTGAATTCCACGTGGCAATTGCAGCGCTCGGCGGCAATGCCTATTACACCGCGTTTTTTGCCAGGCTGCTGGATGAAGGCCGCCGGATACTGCGGCTTTATTATTCGACATTTGATGACCGCTTGCCGCGCCAATATGTTGATGAGCACGAAGAAATGATTGCAGCTATTGCCGCCGGTGATGTTGAAAAGGCCGATGAACTGGCGATTGCCCATGCCGCACAGATTGTCCGTCAGATACAGGAATACGTCGCCCGTGATATGAATAACGCGGTCGAAATTCAGGGTATCTGATCTTTCACGAGGGGGAAGATTGCCTCCTGTATCAATTGGCCGTGAGCTCTTGCATCTTTTTGGTTGTGTTGCGTTTTATGCGGCAACTGATTTCTGTTTTACGCATTGTCAGACTGAATAATTTTTAATTCACTTGATAGGGGGCAACCCTGATGCCGACATCACTGAAGCCGCGCACCCTTTCAGGTGCTATTGTCGAAAAAATACGCCAGGGAATTCTGGCAGGGCAATATCCCGCCGGAAGCCAGTTACGGCAGGATGCGCTTGCGGACGCCTATGGCGTAAGCCGCATTCCGGTGCGTGAGGCGCTTTTTCAGCTCGAAGCAGAAGGGTTGGTTCGTATTGTGCCACAAAAGGGCGCGGTGGTGTCGGAACTGTCCGTCGCGGAAATCAATGATGTTTTTGAACTGCGGGCGTTGCTGGAACCTAGGCTGTTGCTGAGTTCGGCGCCACAATTGGATCAACAGGATTTCATCACTCTCGATAAGATCCACGAAGCTTTCATGACGGCAACTGCCAATGGTGACGTACAACAATATGGCCAGTTGAATGCTCAACTGCATATGGCACTTTACCGTCGCTCCAATTTGCCCAAAAGCCGACAAATCGTCGCCTCTCTGCTGCAAACCAGTGAGCGCTATACCACCTTGCAGCTCTCAAATCCTGAAGCGATGAGCCGCGCCATGCGTGAGCACCGGGACATGATAAACCTTTGCCGCAGCAGGGAATTTGACAAGGCGGCACATTTCTTGCGCGGGCATATCGAGACGGTACGCGAAGATCTGCTGACGGTGATTGATAGATATGAGACGGCAGCAGCACCTGCGCAATAGCTTTTGTAAAGCTCGAAATGACGTGACGTTCTAACATTGTTTTGAGGGGAAAAACCCACCCAACCACTTTGCTCGGCAGATAGAAGGTATGATTTTCGGCTAGTTCGTGGCACTAACACACGGATGAGGAGAACCAGATGATCGTCGGAATCATAGCAAGCATTGTGTTGGCAGGTTTTGCCTTCGTATTCCCGCAGAGAATGAAACTTGTCCTGACCGCCTTGGTAATCGTCTGGGTGGCAAGTGCGGCAATGATTTATTGGGAAACTGTGAAAGCCAGCGAGCGCCTGACGAGGATTGTCGCGACGGCGGCAATCGATCCCACCTGTACCGATCCGAAATTACCTCTGCGGATCACGTTCAAGAACGACAATTCTTCCGCCATCCTGAAACTAGGTTATACACTTGAAGGCTTCGAACCGGCATTCCGTGCCTCAGTCGCCTATGATGGTTATCAGAGCAGCAATGTCAGAATAGCGGCCGGTGAAAGTTACAGTGCATGCCGTGCATTCCGTATGCGCGGTAGCGAAAGCGCGTCACCAGCAAGTCTCAACTGGGTTGTGACGGTAAACTCCGCCGAGTTTGAATGACATCATGTTTTCAGGGTAGTTACAGCGCTGGATGAACCATGAAAAAAGCCGCGCTTTTGGCGCGGCTTTCTTTTTGTGAGCGTTGCTCCGTTTATTAACGGAAGAGCTGAAGAATGTTTTCCGAGTTGCTGTTTGCAATCGACAGCGACTGGATGCCGAGCTGCTGCTGTGTCTGCAGAGCCTTCAGGCGGGTAGATTCTTCGTTCATGTCAGCGTCAACCAGACGACCGATACCGCTTTCGATGGACTCGTTGAGCTTGGCAACGAACTCTTCCTGCAAGTCGATACGCATGGAGATCGAACCGAGGTCAGCAGCAGCGCTTGTCATCTGCTTCAGAGCGGTTTCAACCATTGTGAGTGCGTCGGACAGATAGTCGGTAGATGTGTTGGTAACGTCCAGCGTGAAGACAGATGCAGTGCCTGCACCCACTGTGCCAATGTTACCAAGAATACCGGTCGAAGTGACGATGCCACCAACTGTGTTGGTGCCGAACAGAACGTTTGCAGTGCCAGATGTGCTGGAGTCCAGAACGTATTCGGTGTGCTTGACGGTAACATTGTTGTTGCTGTCACGGACGAAGCCGGAAACAACAGACTGCGTACCGGAGCCGATAACCCAGTTTTCGCCGCTGAAGGAAGCAGCTTCTGCAATCGACTTCAGCTGGTCCTGCAGCTGGTCGATCTCTTCCTGCACCTTCTTGGTGTCGACAGAGTTTTCCTGCGCGGTAACGAGCTTCTTCTTAATTTCCTTAACAACGTCGATGGCGGATTCCATCGCGGTGTAAGCGGTGTCAACCTTGGCGGCGCCCAGACCGAGTGCGTCGGAAACGGCGTCCAGAGCCATGTTGTCAGAACGCATGGTGGTCGCGATCGACCAGTAAGCAGCGTTGTCGGATGCTTCACCAACACGCAGGCCGGACGAAACGCGGCCCTGGGTTGTTTCCATGTTGGAATTGATGTTGCGAAGGGTCTGCAGCGCAGACATGGCTGCGATGTTTGTCAAAATGCTGGTCATTGGAAGTTGCCCCTTGAATTGGCTGATTTAAGGAAGGGACATTCCGGTATCACCGGTGAACGACAGACAGCGTCATGCTTGCTAACATATTAATAATTATGGTTAACTTGTCGTTTCGTTGACGCTAGAAAACACCAATATGGTTAAAGAAAACCTAACTGCGCGAAAATTTGTTTAAAACGAAAAAAAGCCGCCCCTTGCGGAGCGGCCTTCTTTCAAGAGTTGCAGTACGATCAGCCTTCGTACGCCGCTCTTTTTTTCTATTAACGGAACAGCGACAGAATGTTCTGCGAGTCCGAGTTTGCAATTGACAGCGACTGGATAGCCAGCTGCTGCTGTGTCTGCAGAGCCTTCAGGCGAGTGGACTCTTCGTTCATGTCAGCGTCAACCAGACGGCCGATACCGCTTTCGAGCGAGTCGCTCAGCTTGGAGATGAAGTCTTCCTGGAGATCGATACGCATGGAGATCGAACCGAGTTCAGCACCGGCGCTTGTCATTGCAGTCAGAGCAGTTTCAACAGCGCTCAGAGCCTGATCAAGGTAGCCAGTCGAGGTGTTGGTAACGTCCAGTTCGATAACCGAGATGCCGAGCGAACCGCTGGTTGCGCCGAGAATACCTGCTGTCGTGACCAGAGCGCCGGCAGTGTTGGTGCCGAACAGAACGTTGGCATCGGTGCCGCTGTCCTTCATGACGTAGTCGGTCTTCTTGACAGTTACGTTGCCGCTGCTGTCACGAACGAAGCCGGAAACAACCGATTCAGTGCGTGCGCCAGCGATCAGGTTCTTGCCGGAGAAGGAAGCAGATTCCGCAATCGACTTCAGCTGATCCTGCAGCTGATCGATTTCTTCCTGAACCTTCTTGCCGTCAACGGAACCTTCCTGGGCCGTAACGATCTTCTTCTTGATTTCCTTAACGACTTCGATAGCGGATTCCATACCGGAGTAAGCGGTATCAACCTTGGCGGCGCCAAGACCGATAGCATCCTCAACGGCAGAAAGAGCACCGTTGTCAGAACGCATGGTTGTTGCGATCGACCAGTAAGCGGCGTTGTCGGAAGCCTGTGAGACGCGCTGACCCGTAGAAATGTTGTTCTGCGTGTTCTCGAGGTTGCTGTTGATAGAGCGCAGAGTCTGCAGAGCGGACATTGCGGAAACGTTAGTCAGAATGCTTGCCATAGTAGAATTGTCCCTTTGATACGAAATACTAGTTTGGGGACATACCGGACTTAAATATTCACCGGTTCACAGCAGTTATACATCATGCTACTCGGTCTTTCTATTTACTCAGAAGAACCAAACCTGCTGTGTGTGGAAGTAATTTGGCAGTCAAAACTTGCTGAGTTATTAAAATTTGAGCTAAATGCCGGTCACTCAATCTTTATGGTTATCAAAGGGTAAACAGTTAATCACACCCGCCACAGGCAAGCTTCATGGTGGAAACTGGAAGGAATCGCCCGTCTATTTACGAAGCATCGCTTCATCGGAGTCCTGAACGTGAATATCAATTCAAGTTTTCTCACTGCAAACCAAGAATACCAGAAAGGCAACTACATCGGCGCCTTGCATGTTCTGAACGGATTGCTGGACACCAGACAGGACACCAGAACCTACGCGCTGCTGGGCAGGACATTCCTGAAGCTTGATATGAAGGAAGAGGCTGCCTCTGCTTTCGCGCTTGCTGGCAATGCTGGCGGTACCGACGCCGAAAGGCATCTGCACAATGCCATGATGCTGCATTACGAATGCGGCAACGAGGATGAAGCGCTCGTTATCGCCAAGAAATTCCTTCACAAGGCTCACAAGGATGCCGACGTGGCGTTTGTCATGGCGTCCATCTTTATCAAGCGCGGCCAAAAGGACATTCTGGGCGCCTTGAGAAAGCCTCTGATCGAAAGCGCAAAACCAAATCATCTTGCCGTTGCGCTGCATCTGCTGGCCGACGCGCCTCATGATGAAGATAACTTCAAAACCATCCGCCGCACGCTGAAACTCTTCCCGGACAATCAGGGTGTGCGCCTGCTGCATCTCATTCACTCGCGTGAGTTCTGCGAATTCGAATCCATGCGCAAGCATCAGCCAATTCTGGACGCCGAAGTTGCCGGTGGTAACCTCGATATCATCCGTGCGGGCAGCCCGTTCTACAGCCTTATGTGGTGCGGCGATGAAAAGCTGAACCAGATTGCCGCCATGGCAACCCGCGCTTACGAGCCGGGTACACCAGAGCGCCGTCGTGCGCGGCCACACGACTGGTCGAATGAAAAGATCCGCGTTGGTTACCTGTCCTACGACCTGTGGGATGCACACGCGACAATGAAGCTGTTGGGCAACGTTCTCGAGCGTCACGACCGTGACCGTTTTGAAATCACCCTGTTCTGCTACACACCGGAAGAACACCTCGGCTTCAACAAGTTTGACCGCAGCCTGTGGGGCAATGTGGTTCGTATCGTTGATATGACGGATGAAGAAGCAGCAAACACCATTCGCGCGCATAACATTGATATCCTCGTTGACCTCAAGGGCCACACCAAGGGTAACCGTACCCAGATCATGAATCACGAGACTGCCCCGGTTCATGTGTCCTGGCTCGGCTTTCCTGGTACATCGATCAATCTGGATATCGACTACATCATCGGTGACAGGTTTGTGCTTCCGGAATATTCCAAGCCTTACTTCTACGAAAAATTCTGCCGTCTGCCCGAAACCTATCAGCCGAACGATCCAGTTCATCGCCCTGCGCCGCGTGGCGCAACGCGCAAGGACTTCGGTCTGCCGGAAGATGCCTTCATTTTCGCGTCGTTCAATGCCAACCGCAAGATCACCGCAGAATATATCGAAATCTGGGGTACGATCCTCGAGCGCTGCAAAAACAGCCTGCTCTGGATCATGGTGGACAATGAACGTGCTCGCACCAACATCCTCAAGGAAATGGACAGCCGTGGCATCAGTGCCAAGCGCGTGCTGTTCTCTCCAAAGGTAAGCTACGAAGAGCACCTTGACCGTCTGAACCTCGCCGATGTCGGTCTCGATACATTCCCGGTTAACGGTCACACCACAACCTCGGAACAGCTGTGGGCTGGCCTGCCGGTTCTGACACGTGTCGGCACCAACTTTGCCTCGCGCGTCAGTGAAAGCCTGCTGCATGCAATTGGCCTTCCGGAACTGGTTGCGCAGGACGATGCCGAATATCTTGAAAAGGCAATTGCTCTCTACGAAAACCGCGAGAAGGCTGCTGAATACAAACAGCGCCTTATGGACAACCGTTTTGTAGCACCGTTGTTCGATGCCGAGCGTTTCTGCCAGCATCTGGAACGCGCTTACGAAATGATGGTCGAAGAAGCCAAGGCAGGTCGTGCACCTGAGCACTTTGACGTACCGGCATTCCCGGCACGCGAAGGCGACTTCGCGCCGCCCGCCAAGATCTGACAGGATCAGAGACAGAAGACAAAAACTGCCGGGGTTTCCCGGCAGTTTTTTTATGCCCAGAGATCAGGAACAATCGCCATAAAAAAAGGGCCTGTGAAATCACTGGCCCTTTGATTTTGCGTATCATGCGTCTGGCGTCGCCTCAAAGGGATTGCCGGATGCGAAATGCGGAACGACGACGGTATCGTAAGCCTTGAGAGCGGCACCAATTGCTTGATGCATGTCGAGGTAACGATAGGTGCCAAGACGTCCGCCGAAATGAATGTTCTTTTCGGCCGCTGCACGCTGTTTGTAGCGCAGGAACAGTTCCTTATCGCCTCGGGTGTCGATTGGGTAATAAGGCTCGTCCTGACGCTGCGCAAAACGAGAATATTCCCGCACGATCACGGTTTTTTCATTCTGGTATTGCCGCTCCGGATTGAAGTGGCGAAACTCCAGAATGCGGGTATAGGGAACGGTTTCGTCTGCATAGTTCATGACGGCGGTGCCCTGAAAATCACCGGTGGCGAGCGTTTCCTGTTCGAAGTTGATTGTCCGCCAGCCCAGTTCACCTTCGCTGTAATCGAAGTAGCGGTCGATCGGTCCGGTATAGATGATGGGGACGCCAGCCGGCAGCGAACTCTTCACTTCAAAAAAGTCGGTGTTCAGCAAAAGCTGGATCCGCGGATTATCAAGCATTCGTTCGAAAATCGCGGTGTAACCGTCTGTCGGCAAACCTTCATAGGGGTCGTTGAAATAACGGTTGTCGAAGTTGTAGCGGACCGGCAGGCGGGTGATGATGCTGGCTGGCAGATCCCTCGGGTTGGTCTGCCATTGCTTGGCGGTATAACCCTTGATGAAGGCGTCATAGAGCGGACGGCCAATCAGCGAGATTGCCTTTTCTTCCAGATTTTCAGGAACGCGGTCGCCCAGTTCCGCAGCCTGCGAACTGACCAGTGCCCGTGCTTCCGCCGGCGACATGCGCTTGCCGAAAAACTGGCAGATGGTGCCGAGGTTGATCGGCATCGCATAGACCTGATCTTTATAACTGGAATAGACCCGGTGGCGGTAATCGGTGAAAGAGGTGAAACGGTTGAGGTAGTTCCAGACGGTTGCATTCGGCGTGTGGAAAAGATGCGCGCCGTATTTATGCACTTCGATACCGGTTTCCTGATCGAACTCGCTATAAGCATTGCCGCCGATATGGCTTCGGCGGTCAATGATCAGAACGTTCTTTCCAAGCTCGTTGCTTACCCTCTCGGCAATCGTTGCTCCGTAAAATCCAGCACCGACAATGATGAGATCGACATTCTGAAAATCATGCATGGTTTTTGCTTGTCCGTATCAAAAGGTCATTCGGCGGCGTTCAAGGTAGCCGAAAAAATCCCGTTTCGCTGCTCTACACGTGGCATGCCGAGCTTTTCTCAGGCTTGCGGGCCGCGCCACGTCTAGAATGACAAAGCCCCGCCCACCTTTAATCGGGTGGGCGGGGCTTAAAACTCTAAGTTCCAGAGCTTTTGTCAGGCTTTGAAGCCGTACTGGATGGCGTGATAGGCGGACACGACAGCTGCTATCTGTCCGGCATCCAGAGCATCGATCTGCGATGTGGTGATTGCCGTGAGCTGGTCAGTGGACAGGCTGGAAATATCACCGGTCGACAGGCCAGCCAGCGCAGCCGTGCTGATGGCGGCAATGTCTGCAGTCGAGAAGGTGGCAATATCCGCAGTCTTCAGCGCGTCAATCTGTGCAGCGCTCAATCCAGCCACTTGTTCGGGTGTCAATGCCTCAACCTGTGTGGTGTTCAATGTGCCGATCTGTGCTGTTGTCAGGCCGATAATCGCCTTGGGGCTGATGGCCATGATCTGCTCGGTCGAGAACTGGGCAATGTTCGCCGTTCCCAAAGCCGCAACCTGAATGGCATTCAACGCTGCAATCTGGCCAGTCTTCAAGGCGCTGATTTGGGCCGAGGTGACCGATGTCAGTTGCAGGTAGCTCAATGCCGCCATCTGCGCCGTGGTCAAAGCTGCGACATGTTCGTTCGACAGCGTTGCTATTGTCGCTGACGACAGGCCGGAGATCGCCGACGCACTGATCGCTGCAATGTCCCCCGTTGAAAGCACTGCCAGATCCTCGCTGGACAGAGCGGCAACTTGCGATGCCGTCAGTGCAGAAATCTGCGCCGACGACAGCACATCGATCTGGGCGGTGGACAGTGCAACAATCTGCGCTGGCGTCAGGCCGGAAATGGCACTGGTGCTCAGCGAGGCAACCTGCTCATTGGACAGCGAGGCAATCGTTGCTGTGGAAAGACCGGAAATTGCGCTGGCACTGATCGCCGCCATATCCGCTGTCGAGAATGTTGCCAGCTTTTCTTTCGAAATGGCTTCCATCTGCGAGGAGGTCAGCGAAGCGATCTGCGACGACGACAGGGCAGAGACCTGATCGGATGACAAGGCGGAAATATTGGAAGAGGTCAGTCCGGCGATGGCATTCGGATTGATCGCCGCAATATCTGCCGTCGAGAAGGCTGACAGATGTTCGCTTGTCAGCGCCTTGACCTGCGTCGAGGTCAACGCGTTGATTTGCGTTGAGGACAGGGCGTCGATTTGCTCACTGCTGAGGATGGAGACCTGCGCAGAGCTGAGCGCCGCAATCTGTGCGGTTGTCAGCGCCGCGACTTGGTCGTGTTTCAGTGTCGCCGTATTGGCGGTTGAAATTCCCGGCAGTGCGGACGCACTGATCGCTGCAATATCTTCTGTCGAGAAGGTTGCCAGTGCCTCGCTTGATAGGGCGCCAAGCTGCGTTGAGCCCATGGCCGCGACCTGCGTCGGAGTCAGTGCCTCTGCCTGTGCGGTGGTCAGCGCCGCAATCTGCGCCGTGGTCAGGCCCGGAATGGCGCCGGTGCCCAGAGCCACAATCTGATCGGTCGACAGTGTCGCGATATTCGCCGTCGACAGTGCCTTGATCTGCGTTGAACTCAACGCACCAAGCTGCGCGGAGGACAATGTGCCGATCTGGCTGCTGGTCAACGCAGCAATCTGTGCTGAGCTCATGGCTGAGATCTGCACAGATGTCAGTGCCGCAATCTGCTCGCTTGAGAGAGCCGCGACATTGGCGGTCGACAGGCCGGGAAGGGCTGTTGTGCTGATCGAGGCAATATCGGCAGTCGAGAACGTGACGATATCGTCCGTAGACAGTGAGTTGATCTGTGCCGAACTCAAGACCGCCACAACGGTCGAGGTCAGCGCCTCGGCCTGTGCGGTAGACAGTGACGCAATCTGGGTTGTGGTGAGACCCGGAATGGCCGCCGCATTCAAGGCGGCAATCTGCCCCGTCGTCAATACGGAGATGCCTTCGGTTGAAAGCGCCTTGATCTGGGTCGAGGTCAGGGCACCGATCTGTGCCGAAGACAGGGTTGCCAGCTGGCCGGTGGTCAGGGCGCCGACCTGTGTCGAGGTCATCGCCGCGACCTGTGCGGTGATCAGCGCTGCAATCTGGTCGTTGGACAGTGACGCAAGATTTGCCGTCGAAAGCCCTGGGATAGCAGAGGCGTTGATGGCGGCAATGTCATCAGTCGAAAATACCGCGAGCTTCTCCTTGGACAATGCACCCAGTTGTGTCGAGGCAAGTGCTGCCACTTGCGCAGAACTCAGCGCTTCGGCCTGAACAATCGAAAGGGCAGCAATCTGCGCCGTTGTCAGACCGGGTATCGCTTTGGTGTTCAAAGCGGCAATCTGGTCAGCCGACAGAGCGCTGATGCTCTCATTGGTCAGAACCTTCACTTGCGCCGATCCGAGTGCGTTGACTTGTGCGGTCGACAGGGCAGAGACCTGACTTGCAGACAATGCGGTGATCTGTGCAGAGCTAAGCGCACCAACCTGTGCACTTGTTAGAGCCGACAACTGGTCGCCACTCAGCTTCGCGATATGGGCGGTCGAAAGACCGGCAATGGCACTCGCATTGATGGCGGCAATATCTTCTGTGGAGAAGGTTGCCAGCTTTTCCGTGCTAAGCGCTGCCAGCTGTGCGGAACCGAGCGCTGCGACCTGTGAAGATACCAGAGCTTCAGCCTGTTCGCTCGACAAGGCGGTAATCTGGCCGGTCGTGAGGCCTGGAATTGCCTTGGCGTTCAACGCTGCAATCTGGTCCGGGGTCAGCGCCGCAATGCTATCCGTCGACAGTGCCTTGATCTGCGTGGAGTTCAACGCGTTGATCTGTGCCGTGGTCAGGGCCGAAAGCTGGCCGGTCGACAAGGCAGAAATTTGTGTTGAACCCAGTGCGGCGATCTGTGCGCTCGTCAGCGCAGAGACATGTTCGTCGCTCAGCGATGCGATGTTGGATGTCGGAATGCCTGCAATGGCACCGGTATTGATGGCTGCAATATCTTCGGTCGAGAATGTTGCCAGCTTTTCTTTCGACAACACTGCCAGCTGTGTCGAGCTCAAGGCTGCAACCTGCACAGATGTCAGGGCTTCTGCCTGATTGGTCGACAGGGCGGCAATATGAGCCGTTGTCAGGCCGGCAATCGCCTTGGTGTTCAGTGCCTCGATTTGTTGCGTTGTCAGGGCGACAATCCGGTCGTTTGGCAAAACCGCAACCTGCGCCGAGGTCAGCGCCGATATCTGGCTGGTCGACAGCGAATTGAACTGCCCGGTGGTCAGGGCGGTAATCTGGTTGGTTTTAAGCGCTGCAATCTGCGCGCTGGTCAACACTGCGACCTGATCGGCACTCAAGGCTGCAATATTGGCAGTCGACAGGCCGGCCAATGCCGACGAGGCAATAGCAGCAATATCCGCCGTCGAGAATGTTGCGAGATCCTCAGGCGTCAGTATCGAAATCTGTGTCGAGCTAAGAGCTGCCACCTGAAGTGCCGTCAACGCTTCGACCTGGGCGGTCGACAGCGTATCAATCTGTGCCGTTGAAAGGCCAGCAACCGTCTTGGTGTTAAGCGCCGCAATCTGATCGGTCGACAGGGCCGCAATCATGCTGTTCGACCAGTTAGCGATCTGGGTCGAACTTAATGCGTTGATCTGGGTGGTGGCGAGAGCAACAATCTGCTCCGAAGACAGTGCGGTAATCTGTGCAGAATTAAGTGCGGCAATCTGTGTGGTCTTGAGTGCAGCAATCTGCTCAGAGCTGAGTGCAGCCATATTGGCCGACGACAGTCCGGCAAGGCCGGATGCGCTGATGGCGGCAATGTCAGCGGTCGAGAAGGTCGCCAGATCTTCACTGGAAAGTGCGGCGATCTGCGTCGATGTCATGGCGCCAACAAGCGCCGATGTCAGGGCCTCAGCCTGGGCCGTTGACAGTGACGCTATCTGCTGCGAGCTCAAACCGGAGATGGCTTTGGTGTTGAGTGCAGCAATTTGGTCTGTCGACAGAACCGTGATTTTCTCGGTTGCCAATGCGGCCAGTTGGGCGGAGCCGAGCGCGTTGATCTGTGCGGTGCCCAACGCAAAAAGCTGCGTGGACGACAGCGCGGTCATTTGCGCGGAGCTCAAGCCCGGAAGTGCCTTGGTGCTCAAGGCTGCAATCTGGTCCGTCGACAGCGTGGTGACGGCTTCTGTCGAGAGCGCCTTGACCTGTGTCGAGGAGAAGGCTGCGACCTGGGAAGAAGATAGGGCTGCGAGCTGGCCTGTGGTCAGCGCAGCCATCTGTTTTGTATTGAGGGCTGCAACCTGACTGGTCTTGAGGGCGGCGATTTGTTCCGAGCTGAGTGCGGTAAGACTGTCGGTGGAAATACCTGACACGGCTGAGGTGGTGAGGGCGGCAATTTCGGCCGGGGTAAAAGTTGCCAGATATTCGCCCGGCAGGACGGCAACCTGCGCGGAGGTGAGGCTTGCCACCTGCGACGACGTCAGCGCTTCCGACTGAATGGCCGACAATGCGGCAATCTGTGTCGATGTCAGTCCTGCAATGGCTTTTACATTCAACGCGGCAATCTGTTCGGCAGTCAGTGCCGCCACACTTTCCGTCGACAAGGCTTTGCTCTGTGTCGATGTCAAAGCGGCAATTTGCGTCGTCGAAAATGCTTCGACCTGATCTGATGTCAGCGCGGTGATCTGTCCGGAGGTCAGCGCTGCAATCTGCGTTGCCTTGAGTGCGCTGAGATGTTCCTGCCGCAAGCTGGCAACCGCAGAGGTCGACAGGCCAGCAATTGCGGCTGTGCTGAGGGCCGCAATTTCGGCTGTTGTAAAGGTGGCCAGATATTCGCCGGTCAGGGCGCCAGCCTGCGCAGCCGTCAGCGCGGCAATCTGCGTCGAGTTCAACGCCGCAGCCTGAGCCGTTGACAGTGTCTGGATTTGAGCGGTCGACAGGCCGACAATAGCCTTGGCAGACAGAGCAAGGATCTGGTCGGCATCCAGTGCTGCAATGCTTTCCGTCGTCAGTGCACGCACCTGAGCGGAACTCAATGCTGCAATCTGCGTGGTCGACAGCGCATCGATCTGATGTGATGTCAGGGCTGCGATCTGCAATGTTTTCAGGGCAGCAATCTGCGTGGTCTTCAAGGCTTCAGTATGAGCCGTGCTCAACGACGCCAAGGCTTCGGTCGAAAGACCCGAGATGGCAGATGTACTGAGAGCTGCAATTTCAGCCGTTGTGAATTTCGACAGATATTCGCCCGTCAACGCAACTGTTTGCGTGCTGGTCAGTGCGGCAATCTGTGCCGAATTCAAGGCCTCAACCTGGGCAGTCGTCAGTGCCTTGATCTGCAAAGACGTCAGGCCAGGGATTGCCTTTGTTGCGAGTGCAGCGACCTGGTCCGTCGACAAAGCTGAAAGGCTCTCAGTGCTAATTGCCTTGACCTGTGCAGCGGTCAGCGCGGCCACCTGGGCGGAGGTCAATGCATGAAGCTGTGCCGAGCTTAGAACCGCAACTTGCGCAGTTGTCAGTGCCGCGATCTGCAGCGTTGTCATGGCAGCCGTCTGGGATGTCGACAGCGCATGCAACTGCTCAGTCGTAAAGCCAGGCGTTGCTTTGCTACTGAGCGCGGCCAGCTGGTCGGTTGACAGGGCGGCCACACTTTCCGTCGACAGCGCGCGAACCTGCGTGGAGGTCAGAGCGGCAATCTGTGTCGAGGACAGGGCTGACATCTGGCTTGAGGTCAGTGCGCCAATCTGTGCGGCGCTCAGCGCCGTCACTTGTGTCTTTTTCAGTGCCGCCAGCTGCGCGGTTGTCAGGGCCGCAATATTTGCCGTGGAAAGACCGAGAATGGCAGCGGTGCTGATTGCCGCAATATCGGCCGTCGAGAAGGTGGCCAAATCTTCCTTGGAAAGTGCGGCGATCTGCGCGGAACTGAGCCCTGCGACCTGCGCCGAGGTCAACGCCTCTGCCTGCGTTGTCGAAAACGCAGCAATCTGGTCGGTCGTTAGGCCCGCAATGGTCTTGACGTTCAGCGCCGCAACCTGCTCGGCGGAAAGAGCCTTCACATTGTCGGTGGAAAGAACCTTGATTTGTGCAGAACCGAATGCGGCGACCTGTGTGGTCGAAAGGGCTGCAAGCTGGCCTGAACTCAGGGCGGCAATCTGCGTTGTCTTGAGCGCCGCAATCTGGTTGGTCTTGAGGGCAGCAACCTGCTCGGAGCTCAAAGCGGCAATATTGGCGGTTGAAAGGCTGGCAAGCGCCGATGTGCTGAGAGCGGCAATTTCCGCCGGTGTAAATGTGGCAATATCTTCACTCGACAGGCTGGCAACCTGGAGCGCCGTCAAGGCGGCAATCTGTGTGGAGGTCAGGGCGCTGATCTGGATCGAATCTAGCCCGACGATCTGTTGGGTGTTAAGTGCCGCGACCTGTGCAGTAACGAGACTTTCGATCTTGTCTGACGACAGGATAGCCAACTGGTCCAGCGTCAATCCAACAATGGCAGAGGGAGAAATCGCCTTGACCTGGGTTGTCGAAAAGGCTGCCAGGTCCTCGGTCTCCAGCGCAGCAATCTGCGTGGAGGAAAGAGCCTTGATCTGTGTCGTCGACAGGGCGGCAATATCGTCTGTTTTTAGCGCCGCAATATCGGCAGTCGAGAGCAACTTGATCTGGCTGACGGTCAGTGAAGAAATATTCGAAATCATAAACGAAGCCTTTTGATGTATCTCACCGCTTGACGTGCTGCTTTGCAGGCCTTCGAAAGGAAAACGTCAGAACAGTAACTGTCATTTTCGTGAGTTTCGGGCTGGCAATATCATCTGCCGCCTGTTCAGCCTGAAAATGCATGCGATTTGACACCTGCACACTGCCGCGATTTATGCTGAAACATGCTTGCCTGAGGCTGATCTGAGGCGATTGATAAAACCCACGGTTTTATTATTCACAGGGGCTGATAGACGGCGGCATGGGACACTGGCCGGTTGCCGCATTGCGACAACCGCAGAAGGTGTTTGAAAAGCAGGACCATCCGTCGTTATTTCGTCTGTAGCCACAAACGGCAATCATGGGCAACCGGGCTGTAGTTGTCGCGTGTTGCCAGTTTTTCGAGGTAGCGATTCCTGAGGCTTTCGTCGTCCTCGAATTCCACATGCTGAGCCACGATTTCGCTGCCAATCTCATAATAGAGATCGAGATTTGTTAGGTCCGGAACCGGTGTCTCACCGCGCTCGCCTGCAACCTGCATCTGCCAGTACAATTCCTCAAGCCGTGCGGCCAGTGCAGGCATGTCGCGCAGTGTGCTTGTTTCGCGCTGTTCCTGCAGTGATGTTTGGACTGCTGCCAGGCTTTGGGGATCCTGCGCAAAGGCAATGGCGCGCGCCACGTAGTCGTCGGGAGATGCGCATGCCAGTTCTGGAATGCCCGCTGCGCTGATAATGCTTGTGCAGAAACGCGAGGCAAAGGTTTTACCCGGCATGGTCAAGACCGGGAGGCCCATGGTGATGGCGTCGGCGGCGGTGGAATGTGCGCCGTAAGGGAACGTATCCAGAAAAAGGTCGGCAAGACCGATCCGGGCAAGATGATCAGGATTGGCAGCTTTCGGTGCATAGATCAGACGCTGCGGGTCCACACCCTGCTGCTCTGCCAATTGGCGCAGGCGCTGATTGACGGGCTCGTCTCCGGCCAGCAACCACAATACGCTTCCCGGTGTGGCTTTGAGAATGGCCATCCATCTGCCGAAGCAGTTTTCGGTGATTTTCTGCATGCCGTTGAATGACGCGTAGACAAAGGCATCCTGCGGCAGGCCGGTGGACGCGCGGTCCGGACGTTGTGCGATAACGCGCTTGCGGTCTACCGGCTGATTGCAGGCAATGCGCAGAACCTTCTCGGTGTAATAGATTTCACTCGATGGAGGCACGGTGTGTTCATCACCGATGATGTAGTTGTGGAACGGGCTGCCCATCGTGCCGGGATAACCGCAGAAATTGACAATGACCGGTGCCGGACGATATGCAAAAATCTTCGTTCTGGCGTTTTTGGTGTAGCCGTTCACATCGATGAGAATATCGATATCGTCATTGTAGATGATCCGCGCTGCGTCAACATCGGCAATGGCTGTGATGTCGCGCCAGTTGTCGGTTGCTGCCTTGATACGGTTTTGGGTGGCATCAAGCGGGCGGTCGTCGCCGGAATAGTAGGCGAAGATTTCGACACTGTCCTTGTTGTGAAGTTCCAGCACTTCACACAGCGCAAAACCGACGGCATGTTCCCGCAAATCCGACGATACGTAACCGATGCGCAAACGCTGCCCGGTACCGGTTTTCTGCTTTACCTGTTTGCGAACAAAACCACTGGTATCGGGGCGTCCGACAAGCGACTTGTGATAACGGTAGGCCTTGGCCAGCTGGAATAGTGGGTCATCGGAATAACAACCCAGTGTCAGCGGAGACATGGAATCAATCAGTCGGTCGACAGGTACATGTTCCGATGGCGTAAGGATCGGCCATTTGCACTGGCGCTGACGCAGCGACGACCAATGTTGACCGGCCTCGGTCCTTTCAGGCTTCAATTCCATTGCCTGCCACAGGGTGGTTTCTGCATCTTCCAGCAGGCCAGCCCCTTCCATCACGCGGCCAATATGTTGCAGGCACATCAGGCGATGATTGATCCGTTCAGGGGTGATGTCGTTGGTGGCTTCGGTAAAGGTTCGCCACTGTTCAATCGCCTGTCGGGCAAGGCCGGAATCTTCCAGCGCACGGCCCAGATTGATGTGGGCTGCGCCGAATTGCGGATTGAAATTGACGCTGGCGCGCAATGACTGCACGGCACCGGCAATATCGCCCATCTGGCTCTGCGTGACCGAATAGTTGAAGTAGGCAAGATGAAGCAGCGGGTTTGTGTCGTTAAAGGCAACCCATGTCTTGTAGAAATCACCGGCAGCCCCGTGATGACCGGCGGCATTCAACGCTTCGGTAATCTGGAACAGTTCGAGCAGTGAAAGCTGCCCGTGGCGTGCCTTGTGCAAAGCGCCTGTGAGAGCTACTGCGCCAGCGGATGCAAGAGCTGGATCGTTGGACATGAGTACTCCACAACAGGCAAGCAGACTGAAAGTGCTTGAATTTGGTAACAGGTCGTCAGCGTTCCCTAATTTGTCTAGCTTGCGTTGGACTGGACAGGCTGCCGGAAGACGCGGCAGGGAAGGGCATGCCGTTTACACGAGCTCAGGCCAACGTTAAAAAAACGCATGACCAATATCCGGCCTTATACAGCATTGGACCGGCAGGCGTGCCTGCGTCTGTTCGACAGCAATGTGCCGAAGTTTTTCGACCCTTCCGAGCGGAGGACTTTTGCAACTTTCCTGCAGGATCCTTCATTGAGGACTGCTTTTCTGGTAATCGAAAACGACGGCGTGATCATCGCCTGCGGTGGCCATGTAATGGAAGATGAAGGCCAAACCGCTGGCCTCTGCTGGGGCATGGTCGATCAATCAATGCATGGCCAAGGACTTGGCCGGTTGCTGACGGACTCACGTTTACAGGCCATCCGCAAACAGCCATCTGTCCAGCGCGTTCGCCTCGATACCAGCCAGCACACTCACGCTTTCTATTCGCGGTTTGGTTTTTCCGTTGAAAAGGTCGAGAAGGACGGTTACGGTCCCGGTCTCGACCGCCATGATATGGTGCTTTTATTGTGAAAACTGGTTCGGCCTGGGTTTTACATTCGCGCGAGGCAGGGTCAGAGCGAGCACCGTGCCGAGTAAGGCAAAGCCACCGGTCAATGCAGCAACGGCAGACCAGCCGCCATGCTGCCAGAACCAGCCTGCGGCAGAACCGGTAACACTGGCGCCGAGATAATAAAACAGCAGGTAAAGTGATGCCGCATGTCCCTTATGGCGGCCTGCGACCGGACCAACCGCACCGCTCGCCACCGAATGGCCGATAAAATAGCCGGTTGCGACAAGCGCAATGCCTGCTGATATGATGACGAGCGACGTTGAAACGGTCAGCAACACTCCGACCAGAATGATCGCGAAACCGGCAAGCAACAATGGTTTGCGGCCGAACTTATCCGCAAGGCCACCGGCCACCGAGGATGAGACTATCCCGAGCGCGAAGGCAAGAAAGATCAGGCTGACCTGCGACTGGCTGAGTGCATAGGGCGTGCCGGAAAGACGAAAGGTCGTATAGTTGAACAAGGCGCTGAAGATACTGGTGAGCGTGAAGCCAAGTGCGTAGACCCTAAGCAACCGTCCATTGCGCAAGTGTATGCCCCAGGCCTCGATATGAAAGCGAGGATTAAAGCCTGGCTGACGCACGAAGTTTCGTGATGGCGGTAACAACTTCAGAAAGGCAACCGCAGCGGCAAGACACAAGACCCCGAGAACCATCATGGCGACGTGCCAGGAGGCATAATCGGTCACCAGACCCATTCCGACACGGCCCATCATTGCCCCAAAGGCGGTACCGCCAATGTAAAGGCCCATCGCCTTGCCAAGATGGGCAGGATCAATTTCTTCGGCCAGCCATGCCATGGCTACGGCAGGTACGCCACCCAACACCACACCTTCCAGTGCGCGCGCCACAAGCAGCCCGTGCCAGCTGGGAACCAGTCCGGCCACGATGTTGAGCAATGCGGCCAGTGACATGGAAACGAACATCAAGCCACGTCGTCCCAGCGCCTGCGAAAATGCACCAGCCAGCACGATTGAAACGGCGAGCAGTCCGGTGGTCAAGGACAGGGCCAGCGAACTTTCAGCCGGACTGACACCGAATGATCGCGCAAATTCTGGCAATAACGGTTGCACACAGTAGATCAGCGAAAAACTCGCAAAACCGAGAAAAAACAGCGCATATCCGGCGTTGCGATAGTCTCGCGTCCCGCGCCGGATCCATGCGGGCGGAATTTCAACCGGTGGATTTCTTGGAGATAGGTCGGTTCCAACATCCAGTTGGAGTGCAGAAGCTTGAGACATGATATGCAACTTTCTTTGTTGCAGTCATTTTCTGACGTTACCGGTCATGTGTCCAATATATGGAAATGGCGTTTGTGATATGTTATGTAAATACCATGGAGCTTCGTCATATCCGCTATTTCCTCGCCGTCGCTGAGGAAGGCAACTTCACCCGCGCCGCTGCCAAGTTGGGCATAGGCCAGCCACCGCTCAGTATCCAGATCAGGGATTTGGAAGCTGAAGTCGGCACTCAGTTGTTCCATCGTCTGTCGCACGGTGCCGAACTGACCGAGGCGGGCCAGGCTTTTTGGGACGCGGTGCATACAATGCCGGCGCAGGCAAACACTGCTATTCGTGCAGCGCAGAGGGCATCCCGAGGGGAAACCGGACGGTTGCGGCTCGGGTTTACCGGCACGGCGGCGCTCAGCCCCATCGTTTCGGCAACCATTCGTGCCTTTCATCGCAACTATCCCGAGGTGGAGTTGACGCTTGAGGAAGCCAATTCTGTGGCCCTGACCGCAGGCCTGATAGAAGGCAGGCTCGATGCCGCCATTCTGCGACCCAACAGTGCAGATCCGCCAGAAATTCGCGAATATTTGCTGAAACGTGAGCCGCTGGTCGCAGTTCTGCCTGTCGCGCATCCGGCGGTTACGGCAGGTTCCGATGTTGAACTGGCATCACTGTCCACAATACCGCTGATTGTTACACCACGCGAAATCGGCGTCAGCCTGCATGAGGCCGCCATCGCCGCCTGCCGTAGCGCCGGGTTTGAACCGCTGCTCGGACAGTTTGCGCCGCAGATTGCTTCTATCCTGTCTCTGGTTTCCGCTGAGTTGGGTTTTTCGCTTGTCCCGGCTTCCATGGCTCAGTTCAATGTCGTGGGCGTGGCATTCCTGACGCTGCGCAACGAACAGCCAACCGTCGATCTTGCGGTCGCGCATCTCAAGACACGGCCATCGCAATCGGCCCTGAATTTCACAAGGGTGGCGCGTAGCCTCAAATCGGGAGACGGAGAAGGTCTGTCATAGAGCTTTCAGAAAACCAATCTATCCTGCCGGCAGCTTGATTGGAGCGAGAGCGATCTATCGCTTGGCATGCATTCAAGGGAAGTTTTTGAAGAGCATATGGCGGACAGGGTGGGATTCGAACCCACGGTACGCTTTCACGCACACACGCGTTCCAGGCGTGCGCCTTAAACCACTCGGCCACCTGTCCTTCATGAGAGACTGCATGTTTTGGAAACCTGCAAATCAACTGGAACGGCGCGATATATACCGATGAATCTCAAAGGATCAACCGCAATTTGACACTTTTTTTTATCGCGGTGCAAAAGCCTGTGTATAGCGCGATTGCAAATCGCCTTTTCGGCCTTTAATTCTAAGGTTCTGACGAGATGATTTTCCCTGTGCAGCCTGTGAGGATATACGGCATTGAAATCTTTGGCGAGAATCCTGAGTTTCGTGCTCCTGTGTGTGGCCATTGTTGCGGGGACCTTTGATTCTATCCGCTCCGTCGCCACTTCTTCGGTTGATATGACCAGCACAATTGCTGCCTGGAAGGATATTTATCCGTCATCGCTGACCATGGCAGAAGGCACGGTGACGCACTATATTCATCCCGACGCCTGGGGATGGCTGGTAGCCTGGTTGAACAGTCTTCCTGCCTTCGCACTGTTTCTTGCTTTGGCATTGCTGTTTTGGATGGCCGGTTATCGCAAACCGCAAATCCGCAGCCGCTTTGGCTGACAGTCCCGCTCCACGCTGCATGTGAAACCTCAAGCAAACGGATCGTTTGATCTGCTGGAGAAGAGATATGTTCACGTTCGATAGCTATGCATCGAAAACAACAATGCCGACAATTGATTCGGCCATGCCCGGCCGCGACACGGTTATGCCGGTGCCGGAAACCCATTTCGTCAATGGCCATGCACTGAAAGAACCATACCCTGAGGGGACGCAGGTTATTTATCTTGGCATGGGCTGCTTCTGGGGCGCTGAGCGTCTTTTCTGGAAAGTGCCCGGCGTCTGGGTAACGGCTGTTGGTTATTCCGGCGGTTTGACCCCAAACCCGACCTATCAGGAAACAACCACAGGCCGCACCGGTCATGCCGAAGTGGTAAAGGTCGTTTATGACCCGTCCGTCGTTCCGCTTTCCGCGCTGTTGAAGCTGTTTTTTGAGGAACATGATCCAACACAGGGCATGCGTCAGGGCAATGATATCGGCACGACCTATCGTTCTGTGATCTACGCCACAACGCAGGAACAACTGGATGAAGCGTTGCATGCGCGCGACGTTTTCCAGCAAGCTTTGACGGATGCGGGAAAACCGGCGCCTATCACAACAGAGATAGAGCCACTAGAAACGTTTTATTACGCCGAGGACTATCATCAGCAATATCTTGCTAAAAATCCTGGTGGATATTGCGGGCTTCGCGGCACTGGCGTCAGCTGCAATATCGGCTAGTTTTTGATCAAAATGCCCGGCGGAAAGCTCAAAAAACAGACGTTTACGAGTTTTTCCACCGGGTAAAAAAACCGGATGAATTTTTCGTGCAGGCATGCAAGGATAAAAACAAGCACAGCCTCCAAAAAGGGCTGGCGGTTCCGCAGACATGCCTGTTAAGGGCTTGCGGGAGGACCTGATAAGATCAATTGCAACAACAGGGCTGCACGAATGAAAAAATCCATTTTGACTCTCTTCGCCATGGCTGCGATGTCTGCATCTGCATTGGCAGCAGATATCAAGCCGGCGCTGGTTTATGGTACCGGCGGTAAATTCGACAAATCCTTCAACGAAGCTGCCGCTGCCGGCGCTGAGAAGTTCAAGGCCGACACCGGCATCGAATTCCGCGATTTCGAGCCAACCAGCGACACGCAGGGTGAGCAGGCCATTCGCAACTTTGCAAGCAAGGGCTTCAACCCTGTTGTTGCCGTTTCCTTTGCATGGACATCGGCCATGGAAAAGGTTGCTGCAGAATATCCTGACACGAAGTTCGTGATCGTTGACTCCGTTGTCGAGCTGCCGAACGTCCGATCGGTTGTCTACAAGGAAGAAGAAGGTTCTTACCTCGTTGGCCTGCTGGCCGGCATGGCCTCCAAGACCGGTAAGGTCGGCTTCATCGGTGGTATGGACATTCCGCTGATCCGCAAGTTCGGTTGCGGTTATGTGCAGGGTGCAAAGGCTGCCAACGACAAGATCGAAGTTTTCCAGAACATGACCGGAACCACCGGTGCTGCATGGAACGACCCAGTTCGTGGTGGTGAATTGACCAAGAACCAGATCGACCAGGGTGCGGACGTCATCTACGCGGCAGCCGGTGCAACCGGTCTCGGCGTTCTCCAGACAGCTGCTGACAATGGCAAGTTCTCGATTGGTGTGGATTCCAACCAGAACCACCTGCATCCGGGCTCCGTGCTGACCTCGATGGTCAAGCGCGTCGATCTGGCCGTCTACAATGCTTATAAGGACACCCAGGACGACAAGTTCACCGGTGGTGTTCAGGCGCTCGGCGTTGCTCAAGACGGCGTCAGCTATGCGCTCGACAACGACAACAAGGCGCTCATCACGCCTGAAATGGTTGCGGCCGTTGACAAGGCAAAGGCTGACATCATTGCCGGTACCGTAAAGGTCCACGACTATATGTCGGATAACTCCTGCCCGAAATGATATGACATTTGAGGGGCGTATGGCTTTGTGCCATACGCCCTTTCCATATCCAGATTTGGAGATTTTCCGATTTGAGCACGCAGCTTGCAATCGAACTTGTTGGCATCGATAAAAAATTCGGCGCCGTTCACGCCAATAAAAACATCAATCTTGCGGTTGCCAAAGGATCCATCCACGGCATCATTGGTGAGAATGGTGCTGGCAAATCCACACTCATGTCGATCCTCTATGGATTTTATCAGGCCGATTCCGGTGAGATAAAAATGAATGGAGCGCCGGTGTCCATCAAGGACAGCCAGGCTGCGATCAGTGCTGGAATTGGCATGGTGCACCAGCACTTCATGCTGGTCGAAAATTTCACCGTGCTTGAGAACGTTATTCTGGGAGCGGAAAGCGGAGCTCTGCTGAAGCAAGGCGTTAACGCAGCCCGCACGGAACTGAAACGTCTTGAGGCGGATTACGGTCTTGAAGTCGACCCCGATGCAGTAATCGAAGAACTGCCGGTGGGCCTTCAACAGCGTGTTGAAATCCTCAAAGCCATGTACCGTGGCGCTGAAATCCTCATTCTCGATGAGCCGACCGGCGTGCTGACTCCGGCCGAGGCCGACCATCTCTTCAAGATTCTCGGCGTGCTGCGCGATCAGGGCAAAACCGTAATTCTCATCACCCATAAGCTGCGCGAAATCATGGCCATTACCGACACGGTATCCGTGATGCGTCGGGGCGAAATGGTCGCGACCCGCAAAACCGCTGAAACCTCGGTCGAGGAATTGGCTGAACTGATGGTTGGCCGCCGCGTTCTTCTGCGTGTAGAAAAAGGCGAGGCATCTCCTGCTCAAACACTGATGTCGGTCCGCAACCTGACGGTCAAGGACAGCCGCGGCGTCGATATGGTCAAGAACGTATCCTTCGACGTTCGTGCTGGCGAAATTGTCGGCATTGCCGGCGTTGCTGGCAACGGCCAATCGGAATTGCTAGAAGCAATCGCCGGCATTCGCAAACCGCATTCGGGAGAAATCCTGTTTGATGGCAAGACGATCGACAAGGCCGATCCGGCATTGCTTCGCGATCTTGGCCTTGCCCATATTCCAGAAGACCGCCACCACATGGGTCTGGTGTTGAAGTTCGAGGAATATGAAAACTCCATCCTCGGTTACCACCGCGATGAGCGGTACGGCAAAGGCCCGTTCCTTAATCCCGAAGCCATGCGCAAGGATGCCGAAGAGAAGATCGAGAGATACGATATTCGCCCGCCGAATGCCCATCTGAAAACCGCGAATTTTTCCGGGGGCAACCAGCAGAAAATCGTCGTTGCGCGCGAAATCGAGCGCGACCCGAAGATGTTGATTATCGGCCAGCCGACCCGCGGTGTTGATATTGGTGCGATCGAATTCATTCATCGTCGCATCATTGAAATGCGGGATGCCGGTAAGGCCATCCTTCTCGTTTCCGTGGAACTGGATGAAATACGCTCTCTCTCTGACCGGATCATCGTGATGTTCGATGGTCAGATCGTGGGAGAAAAAACGGCTGATGCCGAAGAACAGACACTTGGCCTGATGATGGCCGGCATCGCCGCATGAGGGCCTTATGAGCACTGCTTCCGTACCACTTCCGAATTGGATTTCTTACGGCCTCATGCCGTTGTTGAACATCATGACGGCTTTTCTGATCTCGGGCCTTGTTGTCTGGTCGATAGGTGAAGATCCGTTCGCCGCCCTTAATCTGCTGGTGCAGGGCGCACTGGGCCGTGGTGATGCCATCGGTTTTACGCTGTTTTACACCACCAGCTTCATCTTCACCGGTCTTGCCGTGGCCGTTGCCTTTCATGCCGGTCTTTTCAATATCGGTGCTGAAGGTCAGGCCTATGTTGGCGGTCTGGGTGCGGCCATCGTTGCCATGTCTCTCGACCACTATGTGCCGTGGTATGTAACGATGCCATTCGCCGTTATCGGCGCGGCATTGTTTGGTGCGGCCTGGGCGTTCATCCCGGCCTGGCTACAGGCCAAGCGCGGCAGCCACGTGGTTATTACCACCATCATGTTCAACTTCATCGGTGCAGCCTTGATGGTCTACCTGCTGGTGAATGTGTTTATTGTTCCGGGCAAGATGGCGCCGGAAACCCGCACATTCCTACCCGGTGGCCAACTGCCCAAGCTGGATTGGCTGATGGCGATTTTTGGCATGAAGCTTGGCCCGGCACCGTTTAACGTGTCGTTCCTGATTGCGCTAGTCATGTGTTTCCTTGTCTGGGTGCTGATTTGGCGCACCAAACTTGGCTATGAAATGCGCACGCTCGGTATCAGCCCTTCGGCAGCAGTCTATGCCGGCATCCCCTACGCACGTACGGTGATCATCGCCATGCTGATTTCCGGTGGACTGGCCGGCATGATGGCGCTGAACCCGGTCATGGGCGCCTCGGGACGTTTGCAGGTTGAGTTCGTGGGTGGGGCGGGCTTTGTCGGCATCGCCGTTTCCCTGATGGGGCGCAGCCATCCACTTGGCATTCTATTTGCCGCGCTGCTGTTTGGCATTCTCTACCAGGGCGGTGCCGACCTGTCGTTTGAAATGCCGAATATCACCCGCGAAATGATCGTTGTGATCCAGGGTCTGGTGATCCTGTTTGCCGGTGCACTTGAATATATGTACCGCCCCGCGCTGGTGCGCATCTACCAGCAATTTACGAAAGGGTGAGAAACCATGGATTTTTTCGATATCGTCGTCAGCATTCTTGGTTCGACCGTTCGTTTGACAATTCCGCTGCTGTTTACAGCGCTTGCCGGTCTGTTTTCTGAACGTGCCGGGGTGTTTGATATCGGCCTTGAAGGCAAGATGCTGGCTGCGGCCTTTGCATCGGCCTGTGTGGCCTATGTCACGGCCAACCCGTGGCTTGGTCTGTTTGCCGGTATTGCCGTTTCGATCCTGTTCTCGCTGACCCACGGTTTTGCCGTGATTACCAATCGTGGCAACCAGATCGTGTCCGGCGTCGCGCTGAACTTCATTGCAGCGGGTCTAACGGTGGTGTTGGGGCAGGCATGGTTCGGGCAGGGTGGTCGTACACCGCAGTTGGCTGGTGGTGGCCGTTTCACACCCATTACCTTGCCGGGCGTTGATCTGGTCAGGGACATTCCATTTATCGGGCCGCTCTATGCCAACGTTATTTCCGGCCACAATATCCTTACTTATCTCGCTTTCCTCGCCGTACCACTATCGTGGTGGGTGCTTTACCGCACACGGTTTGGCCTGCGCCTTCGCGCTGTGGGTGAAAATCCCGGCGCCGTCGATACCGCAGGTATTTCCGTTACATGGATGCGTTATCGTGCGGTGATCGTTGCCGGCTTCCTGTGCGGCTTTTCGGGCGCCTATCTGGCGATTGCGCAGTCGGCTGCGTTCATTGCCAATATGTCGGCGGGTAAAGGTTACATCGCGCTTGCCGCCCTGATCTTTGCCAAATGGAAGCCTGTTCCTGTCATGTTTGCATGTCTGTTGTTCGGTTTCCTGGATGCGGTTGCCAACTTCATGCAGGGCAAATCCGTGCCGCTGATCGGTGAAGTACCGGTACAGATATTCCAGGCACTGCCGTATATTCTGACCTGCGTCCTGCTGGCCGGGTTTATTGGTGTCGCAAAACCGCCGAAGGCCGGTGGTGTTGCCTATTCGAAGGAACGCTGAACATGTCTCACGATCTTTTTGAAGCCGCGCGCGATGCCATGTCATTTGCCCATGCCCCCTATTCGAAGTTCCCTGTCGGCGCGGCTATCCGCGCCGAGGATGGGCAGATCTACAAGGGCGCCAACATCGAGAACCTGTCCTTCCCGCAGGGCTGGTGTGCTGAGCCTAGCGCCATTAGCGCCATGATCATGGGCGGAGCCAAACAGATCAAGGAAATCGCCGTGATTGCCGAAAAGCTGGCGCTCTGCCCGCCCTGTGGTGGCTGCCGTCAGAAGATTGCGGAATTCGCAAATGCGGATACCAAGGTCTATCTTTGCGATGAGACCGGCGTTCAGAAGGTCATGTCGATGGATGAACTTCTGCCTTTCAGCTTCAAGACCGAGCTGCCTTGATGTCACAAGCTATTTTCGATCTGCTGGTAGATCGTTTGCAAGGCATGATGCCGCGCGTCGCCATCGTGCTGGGCTCCGGCCTTGGTTCGCTCGTTGAAGAATTGACCGATGCGGTTCGGATCCCGTTTTCAGAACTGCCGGATTTTCCGGCAAGCGGCGTTTCCGGTCATGCCGGTGAGCTGGTTGCCGGTTACCTCGGTGGCGAACCGGTCATCATGCTGTCTGGCCGTGTGCATTATTATGAAAAAGGCGACGCCGCTGCCATGCGCGTTCCGATCGAGGCGCTGGCCGGTCTTGGCGTGCAATCGCTGATCCTGACCAATTCGGCTGGGTCGCTGCGTGAAGATATGCCGCCCGGCTCGGTGATGCAGATCGTCGACCACATCAACTATTCTGGCATGAACCCGCTGATTGGCGAGGAAAGTGATCGCCGTTTCGTGGGCATGACCACCGCCTATGATGCGGAAATGGCCGTTGCGATGCGCAATGCTGCCATTCGCGCTGGTGTGCCAATGTTGAGCGGCGTCTACATGTGGTTTTCCGGTCCAAGCTTTGAAACACCCGCCGAAATCCGGATGGCGCGCATTCTCGGTGCAGATGCCGTCGGCATGTCCACCGTGCCGGAAGTCATTCTTGCCAGATTTTTTGGCATGCGCGTTGCCGCTGCATCGGTTATTACCAATTATGGTGCAGGCATGACAGGGGCTGAACTCAGCCACGAAGAAACCAAGGACATGGCACCGATCGGTGGAAAGCGCCTTGCTGCTATCGTGCGCGAAATGATTTCAGGAGGAGAATAACATGGAACTCCAGAGCTCTCGCGAAGCTGCGGCTCTCGCATTGTCACTGCTTGACCTCACCAACCTGAATGATGACTGCACGCCTGAACAGATTGCCGCACTGATCAATCGTGCGCAGACGTCCTATGGCAACACGGCTGCGATTTGCATCTGGCCACGGTATGTTGCACAGGCGCGGGCCGCCTTCGGCTCAAACCACAGCGTGAAAATCGCGACAGTTGTTAATTTTCCGTCGGGTGATCTCGACGTTGCAACAGTGGTCAGGGAAACCGAACGTGCGGTTGCCGATGGCGCCGATGAGATCGACCTGGTGATCCCTTACAAAAAACTGCTGGCCGGCGATGAGGCGGCCGTTTCGGAAATGGTCGCTGCAGTGCGCAAGGTCTGCCCGGCACCTGTTCTGCTGAAGGTCATTCTGGAAAGCGGGGAAATCAAGGATCGCGTTCTTATTCGCCGCGCGTCGGAAATTTCCATCGCCGAAGGTGCAGACTTCATCAAGACTTCCACCGGCAAGGTATCCACCAATGCCACGCTAGAGGCGGCAGACATCATGTTGCAGGCCATTCGCGACAGCAGGCAGAAGGTCGGTTTCAAGCCATCGGGTGGCATTTCCAGTGTCGACGATGCAACGCTCTACCTGCGACTGGCTGAAACGATCATGCAGCCAAATTGGGCCATGCCATCCACCTTCCGTTTTGGTGCCTCCAGCCTGCTGGATGACATCTTGAACGTGCTGGGTGGCGGTACATCGGCCAAAGTTTCCAACGGATACTGATCTTGCTGCCACAAGAAATCATCCGCCGTAAACGTGATGGGGAAATTCTGGACGCTGCAGACATCGCAGTGTTCATCGATGGTTTGGCCAAAGAGCGAATTTCTGAAGGCCAGGCGGCCGCATTTGCCATGGCTGTCTATTTCAACGGCATGACACGTGATGAAACCGTCGCCCTGACACTGGCCATGCGCGATAGCGGTGAGGTGTTGGATTGGAGCGATATCGGCCTGCCGATTGCCGATAAACACTCGACTGGTGGTGTCGGTGACAATGTCTCCTTGATGTTGGCTCCCATTGTTGCGGCCTGTGGTGTCGCCGTGCCGATGATTTCCGGGCGTGGTCTTGGCCATACCGGTGGTACGCTGGACAAGCTGGAATCGATACCGGGCTATAATATCGCCCCTGACGCTGCGCTGTTTCGTGATGTGTTGCGACAGGCAGGCTGCGCTATCATTGGCCAAACGGCCAATCTCGCGCCGGCAGACCGGCGGCTTTACGCCATCAGGGACATTACCGCGACCGTTGAATCTGTGCCACTGATTACGGCTTCTATCCTTTCCAAAAAACTGGCTGCTGGTCTGCAATCTCTCGTTCTTGATGTGAAGATCGGGAATGGCGCGTTCATGCAAAACAAGCAGGATGCGGAAACACTGGCTCGTTCCCTCGTCGAGGTTGCCAATGGCGCCGGCGTCAACACATCCGCCTTGATCACCGACATGAACCAGCCGTTGGCCGATGCGGCCGGCAATACGCTTGAAATCATCAACTGCCTCGATTTTCTGGCGGGAAAAAAAGCGGGCACCCGACTTGAGCGGGTAGTGATGGCCTTTGCTGCGGAAATGCTGTTGCAGGCCGGTGTGGCCTCCGGTGTTGCCGACGCCCATGATCAGGCCATGCACGCCCTGTCGTCAGGTCGGGCCTTGGAACATTTTGCGCGGATGGTCACCTTGCTTGGCGGGCCAGCTGATTTTGTCGAACGCTCTGGCGAATATCTTGTCGCAGCGCCTGTCGTTCATCCGGTTCTGGCGAAAGACAGCGGTTGGCTCGCCGCCTGTGAAACCCGTGATATCGGTATGGCCGTGGTCGAACTCGGTGGTGGCCGTGTCGCGGCGACAGACACGATCGACCATCGTGTTGGACTGTCCGCTATAAAGCCGCTGGGAAGCCGCGTTGAAGCCGGCGATGAGATTGCGCTGGTTCATGCCGCTGACCAAGATCAGGCACGCCATATGGCGCAGAAACTGGCCGGACTTTATACGATCAGTGATGAAAAGCCGGAACCAACAACCGAAATCGTGGCACGCATTACCTGACCAGCTTCAGGGTGCCGTTTTCAACCTTGAAAGATGACAGCTTGCGAAGGAATGTCATGCCGATAAGCGTTGTGCTGAGCGCCTCGTTTTTCATGACATAGGCTTCAACGTCGCGCACACGGATATTGCCGAGTTCCACCCGGTCCAGATTGATATAGGCGGCCTTTGTACGACCGTTGGCCGTTGATACCGGATATTTGAAATCGAGGCTGTTGACGCCGTAACCCAAGCGCCGCGCTGTTGCTTCGTTGATGACGATTGCCGATGCGCCGGTGTCGATCAGCCCGTCGACCGCCTTGCCATTCAATTTGAGTGTCGCATTGAAATGGCCGCGCGCATCCTGTTTCAGCACCACCGAACCCGGTGTAATGGCAACCTCGCGAACGGGGGCCGATACGGTCGGTGTTTCCTGCGGCTTTTCAGTCAGCATCTTGACGATTGCCGGGACCTGCGTTGCGCTGGCCGAAAGACTGATCAGTAAAAAGACGCTGCGCATAAACATAGGGACAATCTCGTTTTAACCGGACAAGCTTTCGCAAGGTATCGTCGGGTAAATATAGTCCGTTATGTTTTGCAGGATGCAAATAAAACGGCCATTTGTCCTGACTTATAAGGACAAATGGCCGTTCTGGTTAAGAGACGATGAAGGCTCTATTATTTCGTGCCGTACATACGGTCGCCTGCGTCACCAAGACCAGGAACGATATAGCCCTGTTCATTGAGATGGCGATCAATCGCGGCCGTGTAAATCGGAACATCCGGATGTGCTTCCTGGAAGTTCTTGATGCCTTCAGGGGCGGCCAGCAGGCAAAGGAAACGAATGTTCTTTGCACCACGTTCCTTGAGCTTTTCAACAGCTGCAATCGAGGAGTTGCCGGTGGCAAGCATCGGGTCAACAACGATGACCAGGCGGGCATCAAGGCTTTCCGGAGCCTTGAAGTAATATTCAACCGCTTCCAGCGTATCGTGGTCGCGGTAAACGCCAATATGCGAGACGCGGGCCGAAGGCACCAGCTCCAGCATGCCTTCCAGAAGGCCGTTGCCAGCGCGCAGAATGGACGCAAAAACAAGCTTCTTGCCTTCCAGAACCGGTGCTTCAATCGTTTCCATCGGCGTGTCGATGGTTTCTATCGTCATTTCGAGATCGCGTGTGACCTCATAGCAAAGCAGCGTTGAGATTTCCCTCAACAGGCGACGAAAGCCTGCCGTCGAGGTTTCTTTTTTGCGCATGATGGTGAGTTTATGCTGCACCAGCGGATGCTTGATGACTGTGACGCCGTTCATGGAGAAATGACCTTCCCTCTGTTTGTTATCTTGCTCTTCTATGTCACCGACCCTTGCTTTCGCAAGGGTTTCAGAAGGTTTTACCCTGTCATATGGCCTTTTACGCAGCACTCTCGTCCAGACGGGCAAGCAGTGCAGTGCGGGTGGCCTCGTCAACGAAGGCCGCCTCAAGCGATGTGCGGGTCAGTTGATCGATTTCCGGCTTGGAAAATCCGAAAACACCGGCGGCAAGGTCATATTCGCGCTGCAGCGAGGTATGGAAAAATGGCGGGTCATCCGAACTGATGCAGACACGCACACCGGCTTCCTTCAGGCGGCGCAGCGGGTGGCTTTCAAAATCCGGATAGATGTCCAAGGCAATGTTGGAGCCAGGGCAAACCTCAAGCACCGTGCCGGTTTCCACCAGTCGTTCGACCAGTGCCGCATCTTCGATCGAGCGAACACCGTGACCGATGCGCGATGGCTTGACCAGATCCAGCGCATCGCTGACGCTGAATGCGCCACACACTTCACCGGCATGGATCGTGAGGCCAAGACCAGCATCACGGGCGATGTCGAAGGCGCGGGCATAATCGGCGACGCGGCCCATGCGTTCTTCACCAGCGATGTTAAAGCCGGTGATCAACGGATGTTTGACGCGTGCGGCATATTCCGCAGCGGCAATAACCTTTTCCGGTCCGAAATGACGCTCACCTGTCACGATAATGCGCGCTTCGATGCCCGTCTTTTCCTTGGCCGCTTCAATACCAGCGACGACACCGGCAAGATACGCGTCAGCACCCAGACCGATACGGTCACCATGATCCGGCGAGATGATAAGCTCACTGTAGATCGTGTCGACGGCCGCCAGTTCTGCAAGATAGGTTTCGGTCAGAAGGGCATAATCTTCCTCAGTGCGGAATACCGCGGCCACCGCATCGTAACAGCGAATGAACTCTGCAAAATCTGACCAGACATAAGCGCCGTCCCGCAGGAAGGAACTGCTGTCGATACCGTATTTTTCGGCCTGTTTTGCAACAAGGGCAGGCGGGGCTGCACCCTCAAGGTGGCAATGAATTTCTGCTTTTAATAGTTTCGTCGTCACATAAAGCTCCTGCCGTATTTTCCCGGCTCTATTCCCAGATGTGCAGCAACGCTTTCGCCAATGTCGGCAAAGGTGCTGCGAATTCCTATGCTGCGTGAACGGATGCCCGGACCAAACACCATGATTGGTACTCGTTCGCGTGTATGGTCGGTTCCGCGCCATGTCGGATCACAGCCGTGGTCGGCCGTAATGACGGCAATATCACCGGGGCGCATCTTGCGGTGTATTTCTGGAAGCTGCAGATCAAAAGCCTCCAGAGCTGCCGCATATCCGGCAACATCCCGCCGGTGGCCGTACAGCATGTCAAAATCAACGAAGTTGGTAAAAACCAGATCACCGTCTTCGGCTTCATCAATTGTCTTGAGTGTGGCTTGCATCAACGCTTCGTTGCCATTGGCCTTGATGACGCGGCTAACGCCCTGATGGGCATAGATGTCGCCGATCTTGCCAATGGCATGTACGTTGCGACCTGCCGCAACCAGCCGGTCAAGCAGGGTTGGCTCCGGTGGCAAAACGGAAAAATCGCGCCGGTTGCCGGTCCGCTGGAAGGTCGCTGCGGTTTCGCCGACAAAGGGTCGCGCAATGACGCGCCCGATATTGAGCGGATCCAGCAAAACGCGTACGGCCTTGCAAAGCTCGATCAGGCGCTCGAGGCCGAAATATCGCTCATGTGCTGCGATCTGAAAAACCGAGTCCGACGAAGTGTAGCACATTGGTTTGCCGGTCCTGATATGTTCGGCACCGAGTTTGGCAATCACATCCGTACCGGAGGCATGGCAGTTGCCGAGAATGCCGGGAATGTTGCCGTCGCGACAGATCGCGTCGACCAGTTCCGGGGAAAATGCATCACCTTCGCTAGGGAAATATCCCCAGTCGAATGAAACCGGTGTGCCGGCGATTTCCCAGTGACCGGACGGGGTATCCTTACCATTGGAGACTTCACTGGCGCTGCCATAAAGGCCAAAAATTCGTGAGGGAATGCGCATTCCCAGCGGAAACTCACCGGTCGCCTGGCGGGATATGTGCACGAGGCCAAGCGATGACATGTTGGGCAAATCGAGCGGACCGGACCGCAAACCGGGCCGGTCAGCCGCGCCGGCTGCGCAAAATTCGGCAATATGACCCAGAGTGTTTGAGCCATCATCGCCGTATCGTATCGCATCGACAGCTCCGCCAACGCCGAAGGAATCGAGAACGAGTAGAAATGCGCGTGCCATCAACCACCTGAATTATGCACCGGCGTGTTAGCCAGAACGTGTCCTAAACAATGCCTGCAGGCGAGAAGTTGGGGCCTCTGCAACTGCGTGTAAAAAATAATCCCTCATATAAACACGAGAAACCGAACTGCGAAGCGATTTTCGTAATTTGCAACATAGCGTGGGTATCCGGATTTATCTGCCCATATTTTTGGTGGGCTTTTGCAGGCTTTGATCATTCAAAACTTGCCATTGGCCCATCTTCGTCCTAGCTCATGCACATGACATCGAAGGTTTTTCTCTCGCAGTTAAAGTTGGCGGATTTCAGAAATTACGCCCATGCTGCCCTGGATATGGACGACCGCCATGTGGTACTCACTGGCAACAATGGCTCCGGCAAGACCAACTTGCTGGAGGCCGTTTCGTTTCTGTCGCCGGGACGGGGAATAAGACGTGCCACCCTGCCGGAAGTCACCAGGGTGGGTGCCGAAGACAAGGGCTTTTCAATTTTTGCCCATGCTGAAGGCATGGAAGGCGACGTTGCCATCGGCACAGGCATTGAAAATACCGGAGATACGGTTACACGCCGCCTGCGCCTGAATGGCACCAGTGTCAAATCCGTAGATGAATTGACCGATCACCTGCGTGTTCTGTGGCTGACGCCTGCTATGGACGGGCTGTTCAGCGGCCCATCGGCAGACCGTCGTCGGTTTCTCGATAGGCTGGTGTTGTCTATTGACCCATCACATGGCCGCCGGGCAGGCGACTTTGAAAAAGCCATGCGCAGCCGCAACCGCTTGCTGTCCGATGGCCGGTTTGACCCGGTGTGGCTGGATGGTATCGAAACGCAGATGGCGGCTCTCGGCATTGCCATGGCATCGGCGCGTCAGGAAATTCTCGGCCTTCTCACCGCACTGATTGCCGACCGGGCAGAGAGTGCCGCTTTCCCGACGGCAAGCTTGCAACTGTCCGGTTTCATGGATGACGATCCACTGCGCCCAGCCGTCGAGCAGGAAGACATGTACCTCGCCATGTTGCGCGGCAGCCGGCACAGAGATTCTGCCGCCGGACGCACGTTGGATGGCCCGCACCGTGTCGATCTGTTCGTGCGCCACCGTGAAAAGGATATGGACGCAGGACGGTGTTCAACCGGTGAGCAGAAGGCCCTTTTGGTGGGGCTGGTGCTGGCACATGCACAATTGACTGCAAATATGACCGGGTATGCGCCTGTCCTGCTGCTGGATGAAATCGCCGCTCATCTCGATGAGGGTCGACGCGCCACGCTGTTTGATCTCATCCATGTGCTTGGTGGTCAGAGCTTCATGACCGGGACCGATGCTTCGATGTTTGAAGCGCTGGGTTCCCGTGCCCAATTCTTCAATGTTTCCAATGGACGGATCTCATCCTAATATCGGGCAGGTTATGCGGGGATAAGCGTGATGGACGTGCTGACTGACGAAGAGATCGAACGCTACAAACGGCACATATTGCTGCCGGAAATTGGTGGTGTCGGCCAGCAGCGGCTCAAGCGCGCCAAAGTGCTGGTAATCGGCGCCGGCGGTCTCGGCGCGCCGATCTTGCTTTATCTCGCCGCAGCCGGTGTCGGAACACTAGGCCTGATTGACGATGACACGGTGTCGCTGTCCAATCTCCAGCGGCAGGTCATCTATGACAGCGGTACGATCGGAGAAATGAAAACTGCGAGCGCCGTTGATGCGATATCTAGGCTTAACCCGCATGTGCGCACGGTGGTGTTTGAAGAGCGGTTTTCACGCGAATGGGCGGACCAGCATTTGTCGCGCTTTGACTTGGTCGTTGATGGGTCGGATAATTTCGATACGCGCTATGCCGCAGCCGACAGTGCCGAACAGGCAAACATTGCCCTGGTCACTGGCGCTGTCGGACGGTTCGACGGTTCTGTCACGGTGCTGAAGCCCTATGAGACCGGCCCCGATGGTGTCGCTTATCCAGGCTACCGCGACCTGTTTCCCGAACCGCCGCCATCGGGACTTGTTCCATCCTGTGCAGAAACCGGCATTGTCGGTGCCCTGACAGGGGTCATCGGTACCATCATGTCCATGGAAGCCATCAAACTCATAACGCAAACGGGGGAGCCGCTTGTCGGGCGGTTGTTATTATACGATGCCTTGTCAGCGCGTTTTGAAACTGTGCGCTACAAGAGACGACGCAAAAAAGAGGCGTGATGTGATTGATATCAGCAAGGTCAATGACGGTTTTGGCCGTTGGGATGAACTGTTGAAACTGATCTGCGAAGCATTTGCTTATATGGATGGTGTTATCGACCCACCGTCGTCCGCCCATGCCTTGACGCTTGAAAACCTGCGTCAGAAGGCCAACGACGAAGTCTGTTTTGTCGCGCGTGATGAGAACGGAAAACTGCTCGGCTGTATTTTCTGCAAGACGGAACCTGCAACGCTCTACATTGGCAAGCTGGCCGTCAGCCCGTTGGCGCAGGGCAAGGGCATCGGCGCTGCCTTGTGTGCGGTGGCAGAACAAACGGCACAACAACTTGGCCTGAAAGCGCTACGGCTGCAAGCGCGTATCGAACTGATCGCCAATCACCGGACGTTCGGCCGCTGGGGTTTTGAAAAGACCGAAGAGCGTTCGCATGCAGGTTATCAGCGCATAACCTACATCGAAATGCAAAAACCGCTTTTCTGAACATCTTCAGTTTTTGCCGGGAAGAACCCGGTTCGGTGGGCGGTGGCCATCGAAATAGGTGCGGATGTTGATGATGACCTTGTCACCCATATCCATGCGACCTTCGATTGTGGCAGATCCCATATGCGGCAACAGCACGACCTTGCCCTCACGTGCCAGCTTGATCAGTTTGGGATTAACCGCCGGCTCATTTTCATAAACATCAAGCCCGGCACCGGCGATCTTGCCATCGCGCAGGCACTGGATCATCGCTGCCTCATCAATGATATCGCCGCGTGCGGTATTAACGATGTAGCTGGTCGGCTGCATCAGCGCCAAACGCCGGGCAGAGATCAGATGGTAGGTTGCAGGCGTTGACGGGCAGTTGATCGAAACAATGTCGACACGCGCCAGCATCTGGTCGAGGCTGTCCCAGTAGGTTGCCTCAAGCTCTGCTTCCGTGGCGGGGTTTACCCGGTGGCGGTTGTGATAATGGATGGAAAGGCCGAACGCCTTGGCGCGGCGCGCAACGGCTGTGCCAATGCGCCCCATGCCGACAATCCCGATACGTTTTCCGGAAATACGGCGCCCAAGCATCCAAGTTGGCGACCAGCCGCCCCATTCATCGGCATTGTTGGCCAGAACCCGCGTGCCCTCGACCAACCGGCGCGGCACGGCCAGCACCAGCGCCATGGTCATGTCAGCACTGTCTTCGGTCAGCACATTGGGTGTGTTGGTAACGGTGATGCCTTTTTGCGCAGCGGCGTCGACATCAATGTGGTCGATGCCGTTTGAAAAGCTGGCGATCAGTTTCAGTTGTGGACCGGCTTTTTCGATCATCGCAGCGGTGATGCGGTCGGTCACGGTCGGCACCAGAACATCGGCTGTCTGCATGGCGGCGACCAGCTCTGATTCGCTGCGCTGGGCGTCATCTATGTTCAATTCTGCATCGAAGAGTTCCCGCATACGCGTTTCAACCATGTCCGGCAGCTTCCGGGTGAGGTAAACGGAGGGTCTCTTCTTGTTGCTCATGATGTGTCCGATGCCTTGTTCAGAGGTCGTTAACCAGAAAGAGCGATAATTTCTTTCATTCACGCGTTTCTACCAGACCGTTCGAGGAAGACAACAGAACTCGTCAGGACAAGTCCGACCGAGTTCCGGTTTCGATGGCCTAACTCGCCGATCTGGAGATGAGCGTATTCTAGAGATCAAAAACCGGGTTTCCTTTGATGGCAAGGGCTCTGGTTAAGAAAACGGAGGCATGCATGCGTAGATCTGCATTTGTTTTTTGCATGGCTTTATCTTTGGCGCTTGTCGGCGGTCTGGGGCAGATTGCCCACGCGCAAGGTGCAGCCAAGGGAGCCAGCGGTTTGCCGCTTCCCCGTTTTGTCAGCCTGAAATCGAAGCGCGTTAACATGCGAATCGGCCCAAGCACCGATTATGCGGTGTCATGGATGTACCTAAAGGCAGGTATGCCGGTTGAAATCGTGCAGGAATACGAAAACTGGCGCCGTATCCGCGATGCGGATGGTACCGAAGGCTGGGTGAACCAGGCTCTTTTGTCCGGAGAGCGTACAGCCGTTGCCGCTCCATGGATGCGCGGCAAGGGTGAAAGCATTTACGTGAACATGCGCCGTGAGCCGCAATCGTCTGCGTCTGTCATCGCCAAACTCGAGCCTGGCGTGATGATCCGGATCGGTGAGTGCAATGGCGACTGGTGTCGCGCCGAAGCCGGGCAGGCAAATGGTTGGGTGCCCCAGGGGGAAATCTGGGGCGCTTACCCGGGTGAGGCCTTTAAATAAGACCGGCTTTGCTGCCTGCTGTTTTCAGCGAGCTCATTGGCCTTGGGCCGATTTGCTGGATAACAGCAGCGGCTGCAAGGCAGCCCAGCTTGCCGCAATCTTCCAGCGAACGATCCGTGGTGTAACCAAACAGGAAGCCTGATGCGAACAGGTCGCCAGCGCCTGTAGTGTCCACGACATCGTGAACGGCATAGGCATCAACTTTGACGCGTTCTGTACCCCGTACGATCACGGCACCTTCTTCGCTCATCGTCACGGCCGCGATCTTGCAATCTGCCGCGATCTTGGAAAGTGCCAGCTCGAAGTCGTCGGTTTCGTACAGCGAAAGCGCTTCCTGCTTGTTGGCGAAAACAATATCCACCGTGCCGGAGCGCATCAGGTCGAGAAACTCTTCCCGATAACGGCCAACGCAGAAACTGTCGGACAGCGTCATCGAAACTTCGCGGCCATGTTCATGGGCAATACGCGCGCATTCACGGATCGCATCCTTGGCGCGTGGCGGGTCCCACAGATAACCTTCGAAATAGGTTACCTTGGATTCGGCAACGACCTCGGCCTCGACATCCTCAGGACCCAGCTCAACGCAGGCGCCGAGATAGGTGTTCATTGAACGCTCGCCATCTTCGGTCACGAAGATCATGGAACGGGCGGTTGGCGGGAAGGTGCCTTCCGGCTTGGTTTCGAAATAGACGCCCTGGGCACGAATATCGTGCTGGAAAATTTCACCGAGCTGATCTTCCGCGACCTTGCCGAAATAGGCGGCCTTGCCACCGAAATTGGCAACGCCCGCGGCGGTGTTGCCGGCACTGCCACCGGAGGCTTCCAGAGCCGGGCCCATCAGCGAATACAGAAGTTCGGCACGTTCGGCATCGATGAGGTTCATCGCACCTTTGGTAATGCCGTTTTCATTGAGAAATTTGTCGTCGCAACGTGAAATAATATCAACGATAGCGTTGCCGACGGTCAGAACGTCATATTTTGCCATATATCCAGTCCGGAGAGAGTTCATCCGGGATTCCGTCATACCGATTTCTGCCCGCATGGAAAGGAAAAACCGCGCAGCGCGGTTGTTTGAGGGATTAAAAACTTACCCCTTCGTCATGGCACTGTCATCTGGTGTGGCTATACGGGGATCAGCCAATTCATAGTTCTCGGTTTTAGAGAACGGTGTAAGGAAAACATGATTGTTCTCCGGCTTTTCGGCGAAACCGCACCACGGATGTACTGGTGCAGGCATTTGCCGTGATGATGAAGCGGGGATTGATCCCCGCTTTTTTCATTTCTGCGCGTGAGTGACTGTTCGGCTAATTGCCGCGCAAGAATTGTCCCCCCATGGGATTTGCGTTACAGCTGGATTCTCCCGCCTCATATTCGCGAAAGCTCCCTCCCAATGTCCGCGATTGCACTGAATGTTGCCCCTATTTTTATTCTCATCCTCACTGGATGGCTGATTGTAAAAGTAGGTTTGTTCAAGGTCGATGTCGGTGATGTCCTGGGGGATTTCGTTTTCAAGATTGCCGTGCCGACCCTGATTATCCGCACGTTGGTGGAGGCTGATTTCCACGGAGCTTCGCCGTTCAAGCTTTGGATTGCCTATTTCAGCGGTGTCGCCGTGACCTGGGCTGTTGGCCATATCGTGGCGAAATATGTTTTCAAACAGGATCTGCGCATTGCCGTGATTGCCGGTATCTCGTCATCCTTTGCCAACAATATCTTCATCGGTTTGCCGCTGGTCGGTCGTTCGGTTGGTGATGAGGGTCTTGTTGCTCTGTCCATTCTTCTTGCCATCCATCTGCCGGTCATGATGATTGCCGGCACCATTCTGATGGAAAATGCTACCCATAAAGCCATCGGTGGTGAAAAGCGCTCCACCGGCGCAATCCTCAAGCAGATTGGCCGCAATCTCATTTCCAATCCGCTGATCATTGGTCTGATCATCGGCATGTCAGTGCATGCCATTGATGTGCCGGTACCTGTGGTTTTGAAATCGGTAATTGACCAGATTGCCAGCATGGCCGGACCGGCAGCACTTATTTCTCTTGGCATGGCACTCAACAAATACAGCATTCGCGGCAATGTGCGCATCGCTGCCACCATGACCACATTCAAGCTGTTCCTGTTGCCGGGCTGTGTATGGATTGCCGGGCATCTGTTGGGCCTCAGCCCGCAATGGACAGCTGCACTGGTACTGACGGCATCTGTGCCGACCGGCATCAATGCATGGCTGCTCGCCAACCGTTTTGGCACCGGCCATAGCCTCGCAGCATCCACCATCAGCATATCAACGCTGCTGGGTGTTCTCTCGGTTTCGCTGTGGGCATGGCTGCTGGGCTGACAACAGACCGAAGTTGCAATTACCCATTAAAAAAGCCACCGGCACTGGCGTGACGGTGGCTTTTTTTGATCGACAGAAGAAAAAATCAGTTGGTGGCTGGTGCAGCCGCCGGATCCGGCAGCGGAGCAGGGTTCGCCGACAACGTACGAAGATACGCGATCAGATCGGCACGTTCCGTTTCCTTTTTCACGCCTGCAAAGCCCATGGCTGTGCCGCTGATGTATTTCTTTGGACCTTCCAGGAAGTGATTGAGGTGGTCATAATCCCAATGGACTGAGCCGCCCTGAGCAAAATCCTTGAGTGCAGCCGAATAGCTGAAACCTTCATGTGCGGCGATTGGACGATTAACGAGATCGAAGAGATTGGGTCCAACCTTGTTGGCACCGCCACTCTCCGAGGTGTGACAGCTCTGACACTTCTTGAACACCACTTCGCCCTTTGCGGCATCGGCGCTTGCAAGAAGGGTCGCGATTGGCGTTGCAACTGCTGCTTCGCTTTCACCACCGGCACTGGCACTTTCTTCTGCAACGATCGCGAAGCCTTCCTTTTCAGGAGCAGCAGAATGGAAGATCCCTTCCGACGCTATCGAAACAGACATCAGGACGAATACGGTGCCCAAAAGAGCCCCCACGCCCATGTTTACATATGAATTCATCTACAATCGCTCCCTCACAGCCGTTTGATAACAAAACGGGCCATCTTGAAATTGCATGAAAGCTATGGCTTTTGCATAGCTTGCGCAACTTGAATATGCTCCCCACTCCGTGACGTTTTGACACTTTTCGGGCGGGATTTGAAGGGTCTCGAAATGAAGAATACGGATTTAGGCAAAGCTTTGGTGCTTATCCCGGCACGGCTTGCATCCACCAGACTGCCTGGAAAACCTTTGGCGGATATCTGTGGCAAGCCGATGATCGTTCAAGTGGCTCTTCGCGCCCGTGAAGCGGGGTTGGGACGCATTGTCGTAGCCGTTGATGATCATCAAGTTTACGACGCTGTGGCCGCTGCCGGATTTGAAGTGATGATGACGCGCGACGATCATCAGTCCGGTTCGGACCGTATTTTTGAAGCCCTTGAAAAGGTTGACCCGAATCGCGAGGCTGAATTCGTGGTCAATGTGCAGGGAGACCTGCCAACCATCGAGCCAGAAACCATCCTGGCCGCGATGCGTCCGCTGGAAAATCCGCAGGTGGATATCGCCACCCTTACGGTGGAAATTGTCAGCGAGGAAGAAAAGGTCAATCCACATGTGGTGAAGGTTGTTGGCAGTCCGCTGTCGGACACCCGCCTTCGCGCTTTGTATTTTACCCGCGCCACTGCACCTTACGGGCCCGGGCCGCTCTACCACCATATCGGTCTTTATGCCTATCGCCGCGCCGCACTTGAGCGCTTCGTTTCACTTCCGCCTTCTGTTCTCGAGCGCCGCGAATCACTTGAGCAGTTGCGTGCGCTGGAGGACGGCATGCGCATTGACGCAGAAATCGTGAAATCTGTTCCGCTTGGCGTCGACACGCCAGCGGATCTGGAAAAAGCCAGACGTATTCTGGCTGCAAAATCTCTTTGATCGGACTGTCCATGACAATGAAAACCAACCGCATAGCATTTCAGGGTGATTTCGGCGCAAATTCGGATATGGCCTGCCGGGACATGTTCCCGGACATGGAGCCACTGCCATGCCCGACATTTGAAGACGCCTTTATGGCCGTGGAAAGCGGTGAGGCCGATCTCGGCATGATCCCGATCGAGAACACGATTGCCGGTCGCGTTGCCGATATTCACCATCTGTTGCCGGAGTCCCGCCTCAACATTATCGGCGAATATTTCATGCCGATCCGCTTTCAGCTGATGGTGCTGCCGGGCGTCAAGCGTGATGAAATCCTGACCGTACACAGCCACATTCATGCGCTGGGGCAATGCCGCAAGATCATCCGCAACAACGGCTGGAAACCGGTTGTCGCGGGCGATACGGCTGGTGCCGCCAAGCTGGTCTCGGAGAAGGGCGATAGAACCATGGCCGCCTTGGCGCCACGACTGGCCTCCAAGCTTTATGGTCTCGATATCATTGCGGAAAATGTCGAAGATACGGAAAACAATGTCACCCGTTTCGTCATTCTCTCGCGTGATGAAAAATGGGAAGAGCGCAAGGACGACAACGAGGTGATCGTGACCACCTTTGTCTTCAATGTACGCAACATTCCGGCCGCCCTTTACAAGGCAATGGGTGGTTTTGCGACCAACGGCATCAATATGACGAAGCTCGAAAGCTACCAGATTGGTGGCAAGTTCGTGGCCACGCAGTTTTATGCCGATATTGAAGGGCATCCGGATGATGCCCCGGTTCGTCATGCACTCGAGGAACTGCGTTTCTTCTCAGAAAAAGTTCGCATTCTCGGCGTTTACAAAGGCCATCCGATGCGTGGCCGTTTGCAAAACGGTCAGGTCTGATCCTCACGCGGATCCCATTCCAGCCAGTCGCGCATCAACCGGTGCGCGATGGCACCCTTCGGCGGCGGTGAGCGACCGTCCGCGCCAGTCATAGCCAGAAGTGCTGCCACTTCATCACGGGTAAACCAGCGGCAATCCTCAAGCTCTGCCTCATCGCGGGTAATGTCGAATGAGGTTGCTTCAGCAAAACAGCCAATCATCAGCGTATGCGGCATCGGCCATGGCTGCGATGCGTGATAACGCACGCGACCAACCGCAATGCCGGATTCCTCATGCGTCTCGCGACGAACGGCATTTTCGATGGTTTCACCAGGTTCCACGAAACCGGCCAGGCAGGAATACATGCCCGGCGCAAAATGCGGGCCACGGCCAAGCAGGCAAAGATCGCGCTCCAGATCGATTGTCAGCATGATAACCACAGGATCGGTGCGTGGGAAAATCATGTGGCCGCAGCTGCTGCAAACTCGCTTGTAACCGCCGATTTTCAAATCCATGCGCGAAGCGCAACGGCCGCAAAAACGGTTGTCATCATTCCAGCGCAACAGACTGACAGCCTGCGCTGTTTCACCCAACAGGTCCTCGTCCAGCAGTTGATCGCGGTACAGCGCACGGGCATCCACGGGTTTGAAGTGGCTTGCCAGTTCTTCTTCCGTTGTCTGCACCGGTACGGCAATTCTCGGTTCGCCATTCTGCTTGTAGCCTAGCAGGATTGCGTTGTCGAAATCGGGCTTCAGTTCAGCCAGCTCATAGGCGGCAAACAGTGGATCGAGAACCTGATCGTCATGTTTGAGAACGAGTTTTCCAGTGGTGAAGGCGAGAATATGCGTACCTTCAATGGCGAGCGCTGTTGAGACGCAATCATCGTCGCGTTTCTCGGCCTGGCGGTCGAGGGCGTTTTGTGAAAATGCAGTGAGATTACTTGCTTCGGGATGCGGGGCGTCAGTATCGAAAATAGTCGCTTTGTTCATTAAAGAGCACCGGTCAATCTTTTGATGAGATCGCGTTTTTCAGCATGGTCATAGGGTTGCGCAGTACCGTGACCCCAGATTGGCCCCGGCCAGCACGTGTCGCCCTCGTTGCGGGCGATGATGTGAACATGGAGCTGGCTGACGATATTGCCAAGTGCACCGATGTTTATCTTTTTGGCTTTGGTAACAGTCTTGAGCGCTTCGGCGACCATATTGGTTTCGAAGGTCAGCATGGCCTGATCGAGCGGCGTCAGCTCAAAAACTTCGCTCAGATCGTTGCGTTGCGGCACCAAAACCAGCCATGGCCACCTTTTGTCGTTCTGCAAACGCAGCTGACAAAGGCCAAGTGTCGTGATCAGTTCGCTGTCGCGCGCGATCCGTTCATCCAGTTTGAATGTGGACAAGTGGTTCCTCCATAGGATGTTTTCATTGTGATAGCAGTTTTTTGAATGCTTGGCTTGCATTTGCTTTCGATATTGCCGATATGTGCCTTCGGGAGGTTGGTGGTGGACGAGCCACTCGCCAACCGGGTCAGGTCCGGAAGGAAGCAGCCCTAACGAGCCAGGCACGGGTCGCCGTGCCAGCCTCCCACCCTTTTTTCCTGTGCCTCAGCTTTTGCCGGGCAGCTATGCCCGTAAAACAGGCCAAAACGCAAAGCTGGCGAGGGCAATGAGCGATAGCGAACAAAAAGCAGGAACCGATTCGCAGCCAACGGCTGGCTATCGCGTTCTTGCACGAAAATATCGCCCCAAGGATTTTTCTGACCTTATGGTCGGCCAGGAGCCGATGGTTCGCACGCTGACCAATGCGTTCGAAACCGGCCGCATTGCGCAGGCTTACATGCTGACCGGCGTTCGTGGGGTTGGCAAAACGACCACGGCCCGCATTCTGGCACGCGCACTGAATTACAAGACACCGGAAATTGACCGCCCGACAATCGACTTGCGCTTACCCGGCGAACATTGTCAGGCGATCATGGAAGGCCGCCATGTCGACGTGATTGAAATGGATGCCGCCTCTCATACCGGTATCGACGACATCAGAGAAATCATTGAGCAGGTGCGTTACCGCCCGGTCTCGGCGCGCTACAAAGTTTACATCATCGACGAAGTTCACATGCTGTCCACGCAGGCCTTTAACGGCCTGTTGAAGACGCTTGAAGAGCCGCCTGAGCATGTAAAATTCATTTTTGCGACGACGGAAATTCGCAAGGTACCGATCACCGTTCTGTCGCGCTGTCAGCGTTTCGACCTGCGCCGAATCAGTGCAGCAGATCTCGTCGGCCTGTTCACGACCATCGCCGGCAAGGAAGGCATCGAAGCCGAAGCGGAGGCATTGTCAATGATTGCGCGCGCGGCCGAAGGCTCGGCGCGTGATGGTTTGTCTTTGCTGGATCAGGCAATTGCCCACGGCGGTGGCCGTGTTGAGGCGGACGCTGTCCGTGGCATGCTGGGTCTTGCCGACCGCGCCCGTATCGTCGATCTTTTCAGCCACGTCATGAAAGGCGATGTCGCTGCTGCTCTGTCGGAATTTGGCAGCCAGTATGAAGCAGGTGCAAACCCAGTTGTCGTGTTGAATGATCTTGCCGATTTCACTCATCTCGTCACGCGACTGAAATATATTCCCGATGCCGCCGACGATCCGTCGCTGTCGGAAATCGAACGTGTCCGCGGCAGCGAATTTGCGCAGGGCGTTGCCGTATCTGCCTTGTCGCGCATCTGGCAGATGCTGCTCAAGGGCATTCCGGAAACGGAAAACTCGTCGCGGCCTGCCGGTGCGGCAGAAATGGTTTTGATCCGCCTGACCCACGCTGCGCATCTTCCATCACCGGAGGATGCTGCGCGCCGTCTGCAGGATATCGCTGCTGGCGATAGCAATGGTTCGCCAATGCCATCCGGCGGCGGCAATGGTGGTGGCGCACGTGCGTCCTATTCATCCGTCCAGGCGGTCGCCTCGGCCCAATCGATGGCGGCACCGCAGCGGCAGGCATCACCCGCACCAACCGCAATGCTGCGTGCAGTGCCGGATAGCCGCCCGCAGGATATGCAGGTCGTAGCACCCCGCACGGAAGAACGTCCGGAACCAAGCGTTCCCGTCAATTCCATTCAGGATATTGCTGATCTCTGCGGCAAGAACCGCGATCCGGTGATGAAAGCCAAGGTGCGCAACTTCGTGCACGGCGTACGACTGGAGCCGGGCAAGCTCGATATCCGTCTGGGTGAGGGCGCGCCGGGAACCTTGCCAGGTGAACTGGGTGTAAAGCTCAAGGAATGGACCGGCATTCATTGGATTGTCAGCCTCAGCAAGGAGCAGGGGCAACCGACGCTGGTTGAAGCCGAAGGCAATGCGCGCACGGCTCGTATGCTCGACGCACGCCAGGATCCGGACATCATGGCGATCCTGTCACAATATCCCGGTGCAAAAATCACCGACGTGCGCATTCGCGCCCCATTGCCTGACGATAACGAGAATATTCCACCGCCAGCGGTCGTTGAATCCAGTGAAGGTGATATTCTGCCGGGCGACGACATCGAATTCTGAAAGTAAGCAATTCAAGGAGTTACGACATGCGTGACATCATGGGTATGATGGGCAAGGTCAAGGAAATGCAGGCCAAGATGGAAAAGGTGCAGGAAGAAATTGCCGCCCTTGAAATCGAAGGCAAATCCGGTGGCGGTCTGGTGACCGTTATTCTGAACGGCAAAGGCGAAATGCGTGGTGTGAAGGTTGATCCTTCGCTGTTCAAGGAAGACGAAGTTGAAATCCTTGAAGACCTGATTGTTGCAGCCCACAAGGATGCAAAACAGAAGGGTGAAGCCCAGGCGCAGGAAAAGATGGCTGGCCTCACCGCCGGTCTTCCACTGCCGCCCGGCATGAAGTTCCCGTTCTAAGCGCTCATTGATCCGACATGTTTGAAGCGGTTTTGCAAAAGCCGCTTCAACTTTCCAGCATGGCGCGGAAACGGGATGCAAGCGGCGTGTCGCGATAGGCAATCCGTTCCTGTTCGCTCAGGCGACTGGGCCGAAAACGTTGAAGCACAATGGGGATGGGCAGTTTCGTGCCCTGGTAGGGCGTGAATTCCACCGCTTCACCAGCCTGCAGAAATCCACCTTTTAGCACGCGACAATAAAACCCCGGCTGGCCTGCTGCCTTGAAGCGTGGTGCAAAGTCTGGATCACCGATGCGGGCAGACAAGGTGGCGCAGGGAATACGCGCTGCGGTCACTTCCAACTCGACCTCTTGCATCGTCAACCGGTCGCCGACATGTAGTTTTGCGCTGTCGATGCCATCGATGACGAGGTTTTCGCCAAAAAATCCCGGTTCAACGGTCAGACCAAGGTCACGAGACCAGTAATCGAGATCGGCCGAGCCCATGGCATAAATGGCCTGATCCGGTCCGCCGTGATGTTTGCGGTTGCAGACAGCATCACCGACAAGGCCTTCGCGATCGACCATGACGGCACCGTTTACCGGGTGTTTGAATATACCGGTCTTGCTGGTTTTGCCCGGCAGGATCTGTGCATCGGCTAGGCAAATGGCCTGAATTTTCATGGGATGCTTTCGCTCCTGATTCCCGTTGTCTCTTTTATGCAGTAGAGAATGCTTATGGCAAAACGAGTCACTGGTCCTGAAATTGAAAAACTGATCCAGCTTCTGGCAAAAGTGCCGGGACTAGGTCCGCGTTCCGCGCGTCGCGCAGCGCTTCATCTTATCAAGAAAAAAGAGCAACTGCTCGGCCCGCTTGGTCATGCCATGGGCGAGGCCTATGACAAGGTAAAGATCTGCTCCTGCTGCGGCAATGTCGATACGATTGATCCATGCACCGTGTGCTCAGACGATCGCCGCGACCATTCAGTCATCATCGTGGTCGAAGACGTGTCTGATCTATGGGCGCTGGAGCGTGCAAGTGCTATGAACACTGCCTATCACGTTCTAGGCGGTACCCTTTCGCCTCTGGACGGAGTTGGTCCGGAAGACCTGAACATTATCGGTCTCATCGACCGCGCCAATGATGAAAAAGTTCGTGAGATCATCATTGCCGTAAACGCCACCGTCGAGGGGCAGGCAACTGCGCATTATATCACCGATAGACTGGCGGGTTTGCCCGTCAAGATTACGCGCCTTGCGCATGGCGTGCCGGTGGGTGGAGAGCTGGACTATCTGGATGAGGGTACGCTGACTGCAGCCCTCAGGGCGCGCACGACGATCTGAAATCCGGTCCCGGCGGGTAAAAATCCTGCGTTCAGGCACATATATGCCGTAAATTTCCGAGAAGCATCGGAGCTGATTTATTGGGAGAGAAAATGAAAACCAGATGGCTTTCCATGCTTGCCGCCACCGTTTTTCCATTGGTTCTGTCATCGGCTGCCAATGCACAGACGGCAAAACCGCCAGCTGCTGCTGCGGCCCGTTATGACGCGGAGTTTAATGCCTGGCTGAAAAAGGAAGTCTGGCCGCAAGCCCGCAAGGCTGGGGTCTCCCAAAAGACGCTTGAACGCACATTGAACGGCATCTCCATCAACTGGCAGCTGCCGGATCTGGTCATCCCCGGACAAAAACCGCCGAAGGAACAAAGCCAGAGCCAGGCCGAATTTTCATCCCCGGGAGCTTATTTCTCGGAAAAACGCCTGCAGGCCTTGGCATCAACCGGCCGCGGGCTAGCTTCAACGCATGCCACGACACTGCGCCGTATCGAGCAGACCTATGGGGTGCCTGCTTCAGTTCTTGTTGCCGTCTGGGGCAGGGAGTCCGGATTTGGCCGTGCCAAGCTGCCGCATTCCGTCATCGATGTGCTGGCGACGAAGGCTTACATGTCTACCCGCAAGGACATGTTCCGCAATGAGTTGATTGCCGCCTTGCATATCGTCGATAGCGGAGATGTCGCTGCCGACCGTATGATGGGGTCCTGGGCCGGAGCCCTTGGGCAGCCGCAATTCATGCCGTCCAGCTACCTTGAATATGCGGTCGATTTTGACGGAGACGGCCGTCGCGACATCTGGAACTCGGTGCCCGACAGTCTGGCATCAATTGCCAATTACCTTGCCAAGAAGGGCTGGCAACGAAACCGCGATTGGGGTTTTGAAGTCTCCATCCCCGCCAATGTCAGTTGCGCGCAGGAAGGTCCGGATCTGGCCAAACCCGTCAAACAATGGGCATCGATGGGCATCACTCGCATTAGCGGCAAGGGCTTTCCGTCGAACGATCTGGATGCTGCTGGCATGATGTTGGTACCCGCGGGCCGCCACGGCCCAGAGTTTCTGGTGACACCGAATTTTTATGTCATTAAGGAGTATAACAACTCCGACCTCTACGCTCTGTTCATTGGTAATCTTGCAGACCGCATCGCTTATAATGCCGGTCCGTTCCGCGGTGAATGGGGGGCGGTTGGTTCGATGCTGCGCTCAGATGTGCTGGCCATGCAGAAGGCACTGGTTGCCAAGGGTTATGACGTTGGCAAGGCGGATGGACTGGCTGGTTTCAAAACCCGTCGCTCTCTCGGTGACTGGCAATCGAAATCCAATATCGCGCCGACGTGTTTTCCGGACGAAACCCTGAAAACCAAGCTGCGCTGACCCATCAAGCCGACCATCAATGATGGTCGGTGTGGGCCTTGTGAAAGATGTCATCGGTTGGCGGAATGGTCTGGCGTTCGATCATGCGATGAACGCGAGGACGTTTGTCGCCACGATGCAGCGTCAACAGCTTGTCCCAGGCCTCCGCATCCGCCTGGGTGCGGCGGTGGTTATGCCGCACATATTCCACCCATGTCGGAACATGGTAGCTTTCCGTCCAGATGTCAGGGTTTTCCAGATCGCGCATCAGGTTCCAGTTACGTGCCCCGTCACGAATGCGGATACGCCGGCGCTCGGTCATCAGCGCCATGAACTCCGGAAGGTCCGAATCGTCGATTTCATAGTCGATGAGAATGGCGATGGGACCGCTCTGTGGTTTGATGTCGAGGCGCAGAGGCGGTTCGACAAACCTGTTCAGCGGATCGAGATTCAGCGAAGCGAAGGCTGGCATCTGCAGGAAATAGCCGACAAGCACGCCAAACAGCATCAGAAGACAGGAAAGCTGAAGGGCAAAGGAAACACCATGGATTTCCGACAGCGCACCCCAGACCCAACTGCCCAGTGCAATGCCGCCAAAGGTCAGGGTCTGATAGAGAGAAAGTGCACGTCCAACCACCCAGCGCGGCGTCGAAAGCTGCACGATAGTGTTGAACAGTGATAGCGCCAGCACCCAGCAGGCGCCAGCTATGGTAAGCGCAAGGCTCGTGAGTATGGCGTTGGTGCTGATGGCCGTCATGCCGGAACTAAAGGCAAAACCGAGGAAGGCAACACGCACGATCCATTCGCTGGAAAGTGCCTCGCGCAACCGCGCACTGATCAGCGCACCGCCAATGGCGCCGAGACCGAAAGCGCCCAGCATCACGCCGTAAGTCAAGGCGCCGCCCTGTACCAGGTCACGCGCCACAACGGGCATGAGGGCCAGGATGGCACTGGCTGACAGGCCAAATAGAAAACCGCGTACCAGCACCTTGCCAATGTTGGGTGACATCGCCACATAACGCATACCGGAAGAGATAGCGGCACCCAGATGTTCTCGCGGCAATTGTGAGGTCGGTGCCGGCAACTTCCACTGCATCAGCGCGTAGATCAGCGCGAAATAGCTGAGTGAATTGACAAGAAAAGCTGCTGCAGCACCTGCTGCGGCAACGATGGCACCACCGATTGCCGGTCCCACACTGCGGGTAATGTTGAAACCCACACTGTTGAGCGTCACGGCGGCCGGCAAATCTTCACGCGGCACCATTTCGCCAACCGATGCCTGCCAGGACGGGTTGTTGAGGGCAGTACCGCAGCCGATCATGAAGGTGAAAAACAGCAGCAGCCACGGTGACAGCCAGCCGAGCCAGGCGAACACCGTCAACATGACCGAAGCAACAAGCATCAGGAACTGCGCGGAGATCATGATGCGGCGCCGGTCGAAACTGTCGGCAAGCGCGCCTGATATCAGCGAGAACAGCATGATCGGCAGCGAGGTCGAGGCCTGAACCAGCGCGATCATGTTCTCCGAACTGGACAGGGACGTCATCATCCAGGCCGCGCCGACAGCCTGAATAAGGCCGCCGAAATTGGATGCAAGGCTGGCTATCCAGATGGTGCGATAGGTCTGGTGTCTAAGGGGAGCAAGAGGCGATTTCCGGTCCGGCACGGCCTGTCCAGTAATTTTGATGTCAGTTGTTTTGCGTGAGTATAAACACACAAATGAAGGATGCCACCGTTTGAAGTGTGGAAGCGGTTAAATTGTGACAAATGGCAATATCCACTGCCTTTCTGCCGCCGTCCTTGCAATTGGGGGGATGACGGGTTATATATGGTTCAAATTCTTGATCACTTGATGAAGAGTGGAGCCGCAAGGCTCCGCTCTTTTTCGTTAAGTGGTCCCAGTTGAGAAAACGGACCGGAAAGACGCATATGTCGGAATACACTACCGAGCCACGGCTTATTGTTGAAACAGGAGTTGATCGTCGGATTGCCGACATTGTCGAACCTGTTCTGACTGGCATGGGTTTCGTTCTTGTCAGAGTGCGACTTTCCAGCCAAAATGGCTCAACGCTCCAGATTATGGCTGAGCGTCAGGATGGAACGATGAACGTTGAGGACTGCGAAGCAGTTTCAATGGCGGTTTCTCCGGTTCTGGATGTAGAAGACCCGGTTGAAAAGGCGTATCATCTGGAAGTATCCTCACCGGGTATCGACAGACCGCTGGTGCGCAAGTCCGACTTCTCGCGCTGGCAGGGTCATCTGGTAAAGATCGAAACATCGATCCTGGTTGATAACCGCAAGCGGTTCCGCGGCAAGATTGCCGAAATCGGTGCGGACGATTTTACGTTAGAGCGTGATCAGATTGCCTACGGCGAAGAGCCGACGGTTGTTATTCCGTTCAATGCTCTTTCTGACGCAAAGCTGGTGCTGACCGATGATCTCATTCGTGACGCATTGAAGGCTGACAAGCAGGCGAAAGCGGCTGCAGCCAACCAGAACGAAGAAAACGACGAAGAATAATTCCAACGTAATGCCCTTCAAAGAGGGGGCAGCTAACGCAATCATGCGACTTACGGAGACGAACAAATGGCAGTGAGTGCAAACCGGCTTGAGCTTTTGCAGATCGCCGATGCTGTGGCACGCGAAAAGGTTATCGACCGCGAAATCGTGCTTGCCGCGATGGCAGACGCCATCCAGAAAGCTGCCCGCTCGCGTTATGGTTCTGAAACCAACATTCGTGCGGATATCAATTCCAAGACCGGTGAAATTCGCCTTCAGCGTCTTCTCGAGGTTGTCGAAAAGGCCGAAGACTATTCCACGCAGATCCCGCTGGAACTGGCGCGTGATCGCAATCCGGATGCCAAGATCGGTGACTTCATTGCTGATCCGCTGCCACCAATGGACTTCGGTCGTATTGCTGCGCAGTCTGCCAAGCAGGTTATTGTGCAGAAGGTGCGTGAAGCCGAGCGTGACCGTCAGTTCGACGAGTTCAAGGATCGTATCGGCGAGATCGTCAACGGTACCGTGAAGCGCGTTGAATACGGCAATGTCATCGTTGATCTGGGCCGTGGCGAAGGCATCATCCGTCGTGACGAGATGATTCCACGTGAAAACATGCGTTACGGTGACCGCGTTCGTGCCTATGTTTACGACGTGCGTCGCGAACAGCGTGGCCCGCAGATTTTCCTGTCGCGTACCCATCCACAGTTCATGGTCAAGCTTTTCACCATGGAAGTGCCGGAAATCTACGACGGCATCATCCAGATCAAGTCGGTTGCCCGTGACCCGGGTTCGCGCGCCAAGATCGCCGTTATCTCCAGCGACAGCTCGATCGATCCGGTCGGCGCCTGCGTTGGTATGCGCGGTTCCCGCGTTCAGGCGGTTGTTGGTGAGCTGCAGGGCGAAAAGATCGACATCATTCCGTGGAGCCAGGATCCGGCTTCCTTCATCGTCAACGCCTTGCAGCCTGCTGAAGTGGCCAAGGTCGTTCTCGACGAAGATGCAGAGCGTATCGAAGTTGTGGTTCCTGATGAGCAGCTGTCGCTGGCCATTGGTCGCCGTGGTCAGAACGTACGTCTGGCATCGCAGCTGACCGGCTGGGATATCGATATCATGACGGAGCAGGAAGAATCCGAGCGCCGCCAGAAGGAATTCAACGAGCGCACCAACCTGTTCATGGATGCACTCGACGTTGACGAAATGGTCGGTCAGGTTCTGGCATCCGAAGGCTTTGCCCAGGTTGAAGAGCTTGCCTATGTCGACCTCGACGAAATCGCCTCTATCGACGGCTTCGACGAAGACACTGCAAACGAAATCCAGACCCGTGCACGCGAATATCTTGAGCGCGTCGAAGCGGAAATGGATGCTAAGCGCAAGGAACTCGGCGTTTCCGACGAACTGCTGCAGATCGAAGGTCTGACATCGCAGATGATGGTTGCTCTCGGTGAAGATGGCATCAAGTCCGTTGAAGACTTTGCCGGTTGCGCTGCTGACGACCTGATTGGTTGGAGCGAACGCAAGGACGGTGAGACCAAGAAGTTCGAGGGTATCTTCTCGAAGCTCGATGTTTCGCGCGTTGAAGCTGAAAACATGGTTGTTCAGGCTCGTCTGCTCGCTGGCTGGATCACCCAGGAAGACCTGGATGCCCAGCAGCCTGCTGAGGAGGAGGCAGACGCCGCTGAACAGGAATGAGTGGCAAGTTACGCCAGTCGGATGCCGTCATCGAGGATGACGGCTTCGGCGCTATCAACGGTCGCATGTGCATTGTGACCCGCGAGAGCGACAAGCCAGATGATTTGATCCGGTTTGCACTTGGTCCTGACGGCGTTGTCGTCCCGGATATCAAGCGTCAACTGCCGGGTCGCGGCTGCTGGGTGAAGGCCGAGCGGCAATATGTGGAGAAAGCAATTGCGAAGAAGCTCTTCGCGCGCGCTTTCAAAAAGGAAGTGAAGGCTGGCCCTGAGCTTGTCGACATGGTTGACAGGCTTCTGGTGCAACAGCTTGCCGGAATGATGAACCTCGCCCGTAAGGCCAGCCAATTCATTACCGGCGCAACAAAAGTCGATGCGGCTGTGCGTTCCGGTGCAGCCCTTGCCGTCTTCCATGCCGCTGATGCGGCGCCGGACGGCGTTCGGAAAATAAACCAGGCCCGAACGGCCTGGCATCTCGGAATGGAAACCGAGGCAGCAATACCGTCCATTCGGCCGTTTACTGCGGCAGAAATGGACGAGTTGATGGGTCAGAATGCTTTTATCCACGCTTGCGTGCTTGCAGGGCAGGCAGGTGAGGGTGTAGTGAAGCGCGCAAACATGCTCCTAAGGTATCGCGATGGCGGTCAGTCCGGGGCAGAAGGCGGCGCTGGCCGGAATGAAGAATGACGCGGTTATCGGCTAAGGTCGACGCTGTGTTTCGGATACAGCAATTGAACGACGGGGCCTGATGTTTGTCATCCGGCCCGCGTCCGAAGGAACGGGAACGGAATGACCGACAACAACGACGACAAGACACTCAACGCACAGCCCAAAAAGACTCTCACTCTCAAGCCGAGCGGGATGAGTCAGGGTACTGTGCGTCAGGATATGGGTCGAGGTCGCACCAACGCGGTTGTAGTGGAAACACGCAAGCGTCGTCCCTCGCGTCCTGAAGACGAAAAGCAGGCTCCAGTAGCGGTTGCACCGGCTCCCAAGCCAGCGGCACCGGCAGCACCAGTTGCCGCCCGTCCGCAGCAGCAGCCTGCGGCGCCTGCGCCACGCATCCACCAGCCATCTTCTGGACAGCAGCCAAACCGTCCGAACCAGCAGCAGAACCGCCCGGGTCAGCAGAGCCAGCCATCGCGCCAGCCTGATCGTCCGCGTGGCAATGTTCTGCACGATCTGTCGGCCGGTGAGATGGAAGCCCGTCGCCGCGCGCTGATAGAAGCGCAGGCTCGCGACGTGGTTGAAGCCAAGCAGCGCGCTGAAGATGAAGCCCGCCGCAAGGTGGAAGAAGAACGCCGTATTGCTGAAGAGCGTGAAGAGGCTGCACGTCGTGCAGTTGAAGAAGCTGCTGCTGCCAAGGCCGCAGCAGCACAGGCTGCCGTGGCTGAACAAAAGCCGCAGTCTGTTGCTCCACGCTCTGCGGCTGCACCACAGGCTGCCCGCCCTGACGCTCGTCCGCAAGGCTCACGCCCTGTTCCTGCAAATGAAGAACCAGCTCCGAATGCTGCAGCACGTGTCCGTCGTCCAAACACCAGCGACGATGATGATCGTGGTGTGCGCCGTGGTCCGGGTATGCCTGTCCGTGGCAAGGTTGCCACGCCGGTTCCCGCCAAGCCTGCTGCACGTCTGAAGACAGAAGATGAACGACGTCGTGGCAAGTTGACTGTGACTGCTGCCGGTCTTGACGAAGAAAAGCGTGGCCGCTCCTTGGCCTCGATGCGTCGTCGTCAGGAAAAGTTCCGTCGCAGCCAGATGCAGGAAACCCGCGAAAAGATTACGCGCGAAGTCATTCTGCCGGAAACCATTACCATTCAGGAACTGTCGCAGCGTATGTCCGAACGGGCCGTTGACGTGATCAAGTACCTGATGAAGGAAGGCCAGATGATGAAGCCGGGTGACGTCATTGACGCCGATCTGGCAGAACTGATCGCTGGCGAATTCGGTCACACGGTTAAGCGCGTTTCGGAATCCGACGTTGAAGAAGGTATCTTCAACGTGGTTGATGACGAAGGTGAAATGCTGCCACGTCCTCCGGTCGTTACCATCATGGGTCACGTTGACCATGGTAAAACCTCGTTGCTCGACGCGATCCGTAAGGCGAACGTTGTTGCTGGCGAAGCCGGTGGTATTACCCAGCATATCGGCGCCTATCAGGTTGAACAGAACGGTCACAAGATCACCTTCATCGACACCCCCGGTCACGCCGCATTTACCGCGATGCGTGCACGTGGTGCGCAGGCAACCGATATCGCCATCCTGGTGGTTGCTGCTGATGACAGCGTGATGCCGCAGACAATTGAATCGATCAACCATGCCAAGGCAGCTGGTGTTCCGATCATTGTTGCGATCAACAAGATCGACAAGCACGAGGCAAATCCTGAAAAGGTTCGCCAGCAGCTGCTGCAGCATGAAGTGTTCGTGGAATCCATGGGTGGTGAAGTTCTGGACGTCGAAGTTTCGGCCAAGAACAAGCTCAACCTCGACAAGCTGCTGGAAGCCGTGCTTTTGCAGGCCGAAATTCTTGACCTGAAGGCTGATCCAAGCCGTACGGCGGAAGGTACCGTTATTGAAGCTGAACTTGACCGTGGCCGTGGTGCCGTGGCTACCGTTCTGGTTCAAAAGGGTACACTGCGTCCGGGTCAGATCATTGTGGCTGGCGACCAGTGGGGCCGTGTCCGCGCTCTCGTCAACGACAAGGGTGAACACGTCAAGGAAGCCGGTCCGGCTATGCCTGTCGAAATCCTCGGCCTGTCCGGTACGCCATCTGCTGGTGACCGTTTTGCGGTTGTTGAAAACGAAAGCCGTGCTCGTGAAATTTCCGAGTACCGTCAGCGTCTGGCACGCGACAAGGCTGTTGCCCGTCAGACGGGTCAGCGCGGTTCGCTCGAACAGATGATGAGCCAGCTGCAGACGTCGGGACTGAAAGAGTTCCCGCTGGTTATCAAGGCTGATGTGCAGGGTTCGGTCGAAGCGATTATCGCATCGCTCGACAAGCTCGGTACCGACGAAGTGCGTGCCCGTATCGTGCATTCAGGCGCCGGTGCGATCACGGAATCGGATATCTCGCTTGCCGAGGCATCCAACGCCGCGATCATCGGCTTCAACGTCCGCGCAAATGCCCAGGCCCGTACGGCTTCGGAACGTGCTGGCATTGAGATTCGCTACTACAACATCATCTACGATCTGGTAGATGACGTTAAGGCAGCAATGTCCGGTCTGCTCTCGCCAGAACGTCGCGAAACCTTCCTCGGTAACGCTGAAATTCTGGAAGTGTTCAACATCACCAAGGTCGGTAAGGTTGCCGGTTGCCGTGTTGTCGAAGGCAAGGTCGAGCGTGGTGCCGGTGTACGTCTGGTGCGCGACAACGTTGTTATCCACGAAGGCAAGCTCAAGACGCTCAAGCGCTTCAAGGACGAAGTCAGCGAAGTGCCGGTCGGTCAGGAGTGCGGTATGGCCTTCGAAAATTACGAAGACATCCGTGCAGGCGATACGATCGAGTGCTTCCGCGTAGAGCATATCATCAGAACGCTCTAAGTTCGCTGCTCGAAACGACTAGAAAATGTGACGGGCGCCGGTTAGTCGGCGCTCGCTCCGTTTGAGGCTAATAAAATGGTAAAAGCAACTTCTTCCGCCCCGTCACAGCGCATGTTGCGCGTTGGCGAACAGGTGCGCGCCGCAATAACTCAGGTCCTGCAACGTGGTGAAGTCCGCGACGATCTCTTGGAAAAGACGGTCGTGTCGATTTCAGAAGTGCGGATGTCGCCTGATCTGAAAATGGCAACTGCCTATGTGACGCCGCTTGGCGTTGCTGATCACACCCAGACGATTGACGCTTTGAACCGGCACGCGAAATATATTCGTGGTCGTCTCGGCGCGCAATTGCGACAGATGAAGTACATGCCGGAACTGCGTTTCCGGGATGATACGAGTTTTGACAATTACCAGAAGATCGATGCGCTGTTGCGCTCGCCGGAAGTCAGTCGTGATCTTGGAGCGTCTGCAGGCAAAGTCTCCGAAGATAAAGACGAAGAATAGAAATACGGCATGTCCAAACAGCGTAAACCACAACACCGCAAGCCCAAGGGCCGCCCGATTTCCGGCTGGCTTATTCTCGACAAGCCGTTGGATTTCGGTTCGACCGAGGCTGTTTCCAAAATCAAGTGGCTGTTTAACGCCCAGAAGGCCGGTCACGCGGGAACGCTTGATCCCTTGGCGTCTGGCATGTTGCCCATCGCCCTCGGTGATGCAACCAAGACTGTGCCATATGTCATGGATGGCCGGAAAATTTATGAATTCACGGTGACGTGGGGCGAAGAACGCGCGACCGACGACCTTGAAGGCGAAATAGTCGAAAGTTCCGAGGCTCGTCCGGAAGAACAGGCGATCCGTGACCTTCTGGCGAAATACACCGGTACCATTCTTCAGACACCGCCGCAGTTTTCGGCCATCAAGATTGCCGGCGAGCGCGCTTATGATCTGGCACGTGAAGGTGAAACCGTCGAAATTCCGGCACGCGAAGTCGAGATTTACCGTCTGAGCTTGCTTGCTGTTACCGATAACAACCACGCGCATTTTGAAGTGGAATGTGGCAAGGGTACTTATGTGCGTGCATTGGCGCGCGATATGGGCCGCGATCTTGGCTGTTTCGGGCATATCACTGAACTGCGTCGCACCATGGTTGCACCATTTGGTGAAGACGTCATGGTGCCGCTTGCCAAGCTTATCGAGTTTGAGGCGGTTGAAGATCGTGATGAGCGACTTGCAGCGCTCGATGCCTTCCTGATCGATACGGCTGAAGCCCTTTCGTCGCTGCCACAGCTGGTCATTAGTGATGATCAGGCGCATCGCCTGAAGATGGGTAATCCAATTCTGTTGCGCGGCCGTGATGCCCCGGCCGATCACCCCGAGGCCTATGCCATGGCACGTGGCAAACTGGTTGCCATCGGTGAAATCGGGCAGGGAGAGTTCAGGCCCAAGCGGGTTTTCGGATAAGACCATGCAGGAGGGGGGCGAGTAATCGCCCCTTTTCTTTGTGTTGCAGATGGTTTATAGGCAGCCCCAGCTTAAGGCTTTTGCCTTTTGCCAATGAATGGCCAGAGCTGGACGACATCCCGGCTCTAGGCGTCCCGATTTTCCTTAGACAATAGAAAGGATCGTACGATGTCGATTACTGCAGAGCGCAAAGCCGCCCTTATCAAGGAATACGCAACCGTTGAAGGCGACACAGGTTCGCCTGAAGTTCAGGTCGCAATTCTGACGGAGCGGATCAACAATCTGACGGAACACTTCAAGGGTCACAAGAAGGACAACCACTCACGTCGTGGCCTTCTGACCATGGTTTCGAGCCGCCGTTCGCTTCTTGATTATCTCAAGAAGAAAGACGAAGCCCGTTACACAAAGCTGATCACAGCTCTTGGTGTACGCCGCTAAAAAAAATCCGGCGGGTCATCGGTTCGATGCCCGCCGGTTTTTCTATCCGGCAGTCTGCCGGACTATGCCCCGAATACCACACAGGTATCGCCGGGGAACAGGAAGATGGGCCGGATGGGCCGGTACCGTCTGAAACAACCGATGACCTGTCATGGGGCAGGATTGCCGGATGCTTTTGCAACGCTGATGACGTTGCAATGAACAAAGCCTCCAGTTGTCTTGCCCGTGATGTGTCGTAGCTGCGAAGATTGAGACATTTTTGCAGCGACAGTTAAGGACAAAATATGTTCAAGCAACATTCCGTGGAAATCGAATGGGCAGGCCGCCCGCTCAAGCTTGAGACAGGCAAAGTTGCCCGTCAGGCTGACGGCGCCGTCATCGCAACCTACGGCGAGACCATGGTTCTCGCGACAGTCGTTTCTGCCAAGGCTCCAAAGCCAGGCCAGGACTTCTTCCCGCTGACCGTAAACTACCAGGAAAAGACCTATGCTGCCGGTAAAATCCCAGGCGGCTATTTCAAGCGCGAAGGTCGTCCAAGCGAAAACGAAACACTGGTTTCGCGCCTGATCGACCGTCCAATCCGTCCGCTTTTCCCTGAAGGCTACAAGAACGACACGCAGGTTGTCGTGACCGTTATCCAGCATGATCTGGAAAACAACCCTGATATCCTGTCGATGGTCGCAACTTCTGCTGCGCTGACACTTTCTGGCGTTCCTTTCATGGGCCCGGTCGGTGGCGCGCGCGTTGGTTACATCAACGGCGAATACGTACTGAACCCACACCTTGACGAGATGGACGAGTCTGTTCTCGATCTGGTTGTCGCCGGTACGCAGGACGCAGTTCTGATGGTTGAGTCCGAAGCAAAGGAACTCAACGAAGAAATCATGCTCGGCGCCGTCATGTTCGGCCACAAGGGCTTCCAGCCAGTTATCGACGCCATCATCAAGCTGGCCGAAGTTGCTGCCAAGGAACCACGCGAATTCGAACCGGAAGATTTCTCCGCGCTCGAAACAGAAATGCTCGGCCTTGCCGAAGCAGAACTGCGTACCGCGTACAAGATCACTGAAAAGGCTGCACGTTACGCTGCTGTCGACGCAGTGAAGGCAAAGGTGAAGGCTCACTTCCTGCCGGAAGAAGGCGAAGCAAAGTACACAGCCGAAGAAATTGGCGCAGTGTTCAAGCACCTGCAGGCCAAGATCGTTCGTTGGAACGTTCTGGACACCAAGAGCCGTATCGACGGCCGCGACCTGTCCACCGTTCGTCCGATCATTTCGGAAGTTGGCCTTCTGCCACGTACGCATGGTTCGGCGCTGTTCACACGCGGCGAAACGCAGGCGATTGTTGTTGCCACACTCGGCACCGGCGAAGACGAGCAGTATGTTGACAGCCTGACCGGCATGTACAAGGAACGCTTCCTGCTGCATTACAACTTCCCGCCCTACTCGGTCGGTGAAACAGGTCGCATGGGTTCCCCAGGCCGTCGTGAAATCGGTCACGGCAAGCTGGCATGGCGCGCAATCCGCCCAATGCTGCCAACCGCTGAGCAGTTCCCGTACACACTGCGTGTGGTTTCTGAAATCACCGAGTCTAACGGTTCTTCCTCGATGGCAACCGTTTGCGGCACATCGCTCGCTCTGATGGACGCTGGCGTTCCTCTGGCCAAGCCAGTTGCGGGTATCGCCATGGGCCTTATCCTCGAAGGCGACCGTTTTGCGGTTCTCTCCGACATCCTCGGCGACGAAGATCACCTCGGCGACATGGACTTCAAGGTTGCTGGTACTGCGGACGGCATCACCTCGCTTCAGATGGACATCAAGATCGCCGGTATCACCGAAGAGATCATGAAGGTTGCTCTCGAGCAGGCTCAGGGCGGTCGCAAGCACATCCTCGGCGAGATGGCCAACGCCATCACAGAAAGCCGCGGCCAGCTTGGTGAATTTGCTCCACGCATCGAAGTGATGAACATTCCGGTCGACAAGATCCGTGAAGTTATCGGCTCGGGCGGCAAGGTCATCCGCGAAATCGTTGAGAAGACCGGCGCAAAGATCAACATCGAAGACGATGGTACCGTGAAGATCGCTTCTTCTTCCGGCAAGGAAATCGAAGCTGCTCGCAAGTGGATCCACTCGATCGTTGCAGAGCCAGAAGTCGGCGCAATCTACGAAGGCACAGTCGTCAAGACCGCTGACTTCGGTGCATTCGTTAACTTCTTCGGCGCACGTGATGGCCTGGTTCACATCTCGCAGCTCGCTTCCGAGCGCGTTGCCAAGACCTCCGACGTCGTCAAGGAAGGCGACAAGGTTTGGGTCAAGCTGATGGGCTTTGATGAGCGTGGCAAGGTTCGCCTGTCCATGAAGGTTGTCGATCAGGCAACTGGCAAGGAAGCCGAGAAGAAGGACGGCGAAGCAGCCGAATAAGGCCTTCGTTTCTTTCCGATATCGAGGCGCGGAAGATTTCCGCGCCTTTTTTCTATTTTCAAAAAGGTCGCAAATATGAGCCGTGACGCCGTCAAAACCCTGTTCCACCCGTTCGCCGCAGGCATGGTCGAAGCACCTGTGCAGGGTGAACGCGTACTGTTTCTTGGAGCCGAAGCCGGCGCACCAAGGCTCGAAGGATTTGAGGCCGAGATTGTTGCGGTTCAGAGCCTTCGTCCGCTTTACCGCGCCTTGCAGGCCGAACATGCCAATGTCACACCTGACCTGTCAGGCGAGGCGTTCGATGCGGCGCTTATCCTGTGCGGCAAGCACCGTGGTGAAAATGAAAACCGCGTTGCTGAAGCGCTTGAACGCGTCAAGGCAGGCGGCACAATCGTCATTGCCGGTTCAAAAGAAGATGGCATCGCCACCATGCGCAAGATGCTGTTGAAGCTGGGTGTGGAAGTCGAATCCACACCAAAATATCATGGTATTGCAGTGTGGTTTAAGCGCCCCGAAGAGGTGACTGCTTACGTTGCGAAACTGAAGCATGACGCCGTCACGGTTGATGGACGGTTCACGGCAATGCCGGGCATGTTCTCGCATGATCGTATCGATGATGGCTCCGAATTGCTGGCATCGCGCCTGCCAACCGATTTTGATGGCAATGCCGCAGATTTTGGCGCCGGCTGGGGTTATCTCTCGGTCATGCTCGCAGAGAAGTCTCCGCGCACCGCCCGCATCGATTTGTTTGAAGCAGACTGGAATGCATTGGAATTCGCCAAGACCAATCTCGAAGAAAACTGCCCGAAACTGACGACACGTTTCTTCTGGCAGGATCTTGCTGCTGAGCTACCAAAAGAGAAGTACGACTTGATCATCATGAATCCGCCCTTCCATGCAGGTGGACAGGCAGCTGAGCCTGCCTTGGGTCAGGCACTGATCAAGGCAGCGGCAGGTGCTCTGCGTAATGGCGGCAAGCTGCTGATGGTTGCCAACCGTGGTCTTCCCTATGAAACCATTCTTGCCGGCGAATTCAAAACAAGCGGTGAAGTATGCCGTAACTCCCGCTTCAAGATCCTGAGCGCACAGAAGTAAGAGACAAAAAAGATGTTCCGCAAAACCGAAAGCAATGGTTTTGCGGGATTTTTTGATGTCAGGACTTTCTGACTTTTTGCGATGCCAGCACATTGCGGATCGCAAAGCTCGAATGAATACGTGAAACGCCGGGTAACTTTGACAGAATGTCCTTGTGGACACGCTCAAAGTCTCCGGCGCTTTCAATTTCCACCCGCACGAAATAATCGGCGCCACCGGTCATCAAAAAACACTCACGAATTTCAGAGTGTTTGCGCACTGCCACTTCGAAACGGTTGAGATAGTCTTCCGTCTGTCGATCAAGGGTTATCTGAACGATGACCGCAATACCTTCTTCGCCCGACGTATTGCCCGTCAGTACCGTGTAGCCACGGATTGCGCCGGACTGTTCCAGAATATTGATACGGCGCAGGCATGCCGAGGGTGACAAACCAACGGCCTCTGCAAGTTTGGTGTTGCTGATGCGCGCATTGGCGCGTAGCGCCCTGATGATATGCCGGTCTATCGCATCGAGTCCTGACATGTGGTTTCTTTCATTTCGTCGCAGATTGTTTCAATAAATAGCAATAATCTGAATAATCAACACATCATAGCCGGAAAATTCGACAATACGTGCATTACCATCCTTCATTAATAATGAGGGTGAACGATAATGAACATGCAAATCAGCCGCACACATGCGAGCGGTAATGCAAGCGGTTGGCTGACAATCGATCTGGGCGCTCTATTCGACAATTACCGGTTTTTGCAGGCGCAGGCACCAGCAAGTGCCGTGGCTGGCGTGGTGAAGGCAGATGCCTATGGGCTGGGCGCAGACCATGTCGCGACCACGCTATACGCCGCCGGATGTCGCGACTTTTTCGTTGCGCATATCGACGAGGCTATCAGCCTTCGCAAACTTATTGCACAGGACGCACGGTTTTATGTGCTGAATGGATTGCAGCCCGGCAATGAAGCAAGCTGTGAAGCGTTCGATATCACGCCCGTTCTCAATTCTTTGGCGCAGGTCGCGCAATGGTCCGACTTCGCAATCAGCATCGGCAAGACGCTGCCAGCAATCTTGCAGGTCGACACCGGCATGTGCCGTCTTGGCCTGCCGCCGGAAGAACTTGAAATCCTGGCGAAGGACCAAAGCCGACTTTCGGGGCTGCGCATTGATTATATCATGAGCCATCTTGCTTGCGCTGATGAACCGGAAAACCTCGCCAATGCAGCGCAACTGGCTGTCATGTTGGAAGCGGCACTTGGCCTGCCGAATGCCAAAATCTGCTTTTCAAATTCCGGCGGTATCTTTCTCGGTCGCGGATATCACAACCACCTGATGCGGCCAGGTATTGCACTTTACGGCGGTGCACCGTCGGTGCTGCGACCAAATCCGATGAAGCCGGTTGTCGGGCTTCAGGTCGCTGTGGTGCAAACCCGCATCGTACCCGCAGGCTCACAGGTTGGTTATGGCGGTTCCTTCGTTGCAAAGGACCAGATGCGTCTGGCGACACTGGCGGCCGGTTATGCGGATGGGCTGCCACGGTCTTTGAGTAACATCGGAGCGGTGTGGTTTAATGGCCAGCGCTTGCCGATTGTCGGACGTGTGTCGATGGACAGTATCATTGTCGACATATCCGCTTTGCCTGAGGGAACCTTGCAGCACGGTTCACTCGTTGAAGTGATTGGGCCGCAGCAGAGTCTGGAAGACGTGGCCGATGATGCCGGTACCATTGCCTATGAAATTTTGACGAGCCTCGGCCGTCGTTATCAGAGAAAATACATCCAACCTCGGGACGTCGCAGCAGCATTGACTGACCGTGCCCCCAATGCGTGAGAATGGCATGAACATTACGATCCTTGGAGCCGGTGTTATCGGCGTGACATCTGCGTGGTACCTCGCCAAGGCAGGGCATAAGGTAACGGTTATTGACCGGCAGTCGGGCGCGGCACTGGAAACCAGCTTTGCCAATGCCGGCGAAATTTCTCCCGGCTATTCATCGCCTTGGGCAGCGCCAGGTATTCCGATGAAGGCGCTGAAATGGCTGTTCATGAAACATGCCCCGTTGATCGTGCGCCCGACGCTGGATGCGGCAACATGGAGCTGGATGCTGAAGATGCTGTCCAACTGCACGGCAGCCCGGTATGCGACCAACAAAGGTCGCATGGTGCGAATTGCCGAATACAGCCGCGATTGCTTGATGGCACTTCGTGATGAAACCGGTATTCAGTATGACCATCGCACGCAGGGCACATTGGAAGTGTTCCGCACCCAGAAGCAGTTTGATGGTATTGCCAAGGACGTCGCCGTCCTGAAGGCGGGCGGCGTACCGTTTGAAATACTCGACAGCAAGGGATGCGTGGCAATTGAGCCAGGCCTTGCGCCGTCGAGTGACAAGATCGTGGGTGGTCTGCGCCTGCCAGGCGACGAGACCGGTGATTGCTACATGTTCACCACGGAGTTGGCGAAGCTGGCCGAGCAGGCTGGCGTGACCTTCCTCTACGATACGGCGATCCATCGTCTGGTCACAGAAGGTTCGGTCGTCAAGGCAGTTGAAACCTCCAAGGGCCGGATTGAAGCTGATGTGTTTGTCGCGGCCCTTGGCAGCTACTCGCCGGCGCTGGTCAAGCCACTCGGCCTTGATCTGCCAGTTTATCCAGTGAAGGGCTACTCGATTACCGTGCCGATCATCGATGAAGCACGGGCACCTGTTTCGACCGTCATGGATGAAACCTACAAGGTTGCCATTACCCGCTTGGGCTCGCGCATCCGTGTGGGCGGCATGGCGGAAATCGCCCGTTTCAGCAACGATCTGCCCCAGGCACGCAAGGAAACTCTGACCCATTCCGTGGAAGATCTGTTTGGCGGGGCAGGAGATCAGTCGCAGGCCCTGTTCTGGTCGGGCCTACGCCCGATGACACCAGATGGTACGCCGGTTATCGGTAAGACCCGTTATGGAAACCTGTATCTCAACACCGGTCATGGCACTCTCGGCTGGACCATGTCTTGTGGTTCCGCCCGCGTTCTTTCTGATTTGATCAGCGGTCAAAAACCAGACATTGAGACGGCCGATCTTTCGATTTCCCGCTACGGCCGTTGAGGCCTCGGTATAGAGTCGAGTGAATAAGGGATTATGTAGACGGGGCTTTCAGGATGATATCCGAAGGCCCCGTTTGTCTATGCAGAAAGCACATAAAACAAAAAGGCCGGGCAAGCCCGACCTTTCACAACCGCTTTGCTTCATGCCAGTACATCCGTGGTCATGGCGAAGCGATTTTGTATTTCTGGACCACAACCTGAGGTTTTCGTCTCGTTGCTCACATCCTCGCGCCAATTGGTTAACATCAAGTTAACGTCAAGGCAGCGAATGCAGTAATCTTGTGCCGTGAGCGACGTGTGAAATACATGTGAACCCTATATGCCGTCGCATAAGGGCTTTTTCAAGGCCTGCTAAAATAAAACAGCTTTTGCAACCTCAAATATAACGCCAATAAAAAAGGCCGGTAAAACCGGCCTTTAATCGTGTGCAAAAAACTGAAAGCTTATTAAGCCTGCAGGTTGTCTGCAGACATCTTGCCCGAACGACGGTCCTGAACCAGTTCGTAGGTGATCTTCTGGCCATCCTTGAGGCCGTTCATGCCAGCGCGCTCAACAGCAGAAACGTGTACGAATACGTCCTGTGTGCCGTCGTCAGGCTGAATGAATCCGTAACCCTTGGTCGAGTTGAACCATTTAACTGTACCAGTTGCCATAACGATTTCCTTCCGTTGGCAAATTGAATTAGCCTCGAAAAATAGTCCTTTCGAGAGCAGTTGGTCGAATTTGCAGAAAAAAGATCGTCGTTTGCGTCTATGCGGCGCCGAAGTCTGGTCGTCAAACAAATATCGATGGCGCCGACATAATTGGCTTTGCAGTTGCTTGTCAAGAGACAGGAAAGTTTGTCAAAGGCTTGAAAAGCAAAAACCCGGTGCGGGAGGAGGTGCACCGGGTTCTTGAAACTGACTGACAATTGGGAGGAGGAGTATTGTCAGTCCAAATCGGCGGGCGCTGGGAGGAGGAGTGCGCCGCGTCGATGATTTAAATGTACCGGAAACCCGCACAAAATACAGCCACATGATTGCAGCGCAGCTTTGCAGTTAGTGCATGGCTTGGGGCTGTTCTATTGCCCTTACTCAATCGGCCGCCTATCATTTAAGCATGAGCATTGAATCGGTCCGTACATATTTCGCCTCCAGATCCCCTGACATCACCGTCATCGAGACGGAGAAAAGCTCCGCAACGGTGGCACTCGCCGCTGAGGCGCATGGTGTGGAGCCAGATCAGATTGCTAAAACTATCTGCCTGCGTGCCGGTGAGACTGTTCTTTTGGTTGTAACAGCCGGAACCAGGCGGCTTGATAACAAGAAGTTCCGGGAGCAGTTTCAAGCTAAACCCCGCATGTTGGATGGGGAAGAGGTCGTGGCTGTTACCAGTCATCCGATCGGTGGTGTGTGCCCGTTCGGCCTTGCCACGGATGTTCCGGTTTATTGCGATGTGTCATTGAAGAACTATCAGGAAGTTGTGCCTGCGGCTGGCGCTACCAATGCTGCTGTCCGCATCTCGCCGGATCTGATGGCATCGCTCACCAACGCACAATGGGTTGATGTCTGCCAATAACATAAAGTTGGTAGGCCCGTGAGTTTAACCGCACCTTAAATCGCCGTATTTTATTCTCATTCGAATGAAATGCAGATCGAGCGTCGAAACACGCCCGTTTGCAAGGGCTTATCGTATCAGGAGTGGTTTCGGCCATATGGCAGGCAAAAGCAAATCAGGTCGCAGAATAGAACCTTCATTCGAGGATGATGAGCTCGAAGATGAAGAGATGCGCCTTGATGCTGGCGACCGCATTGCCGGAAATTCCGCCGTTCGCCGCAAAACCGCCGCTACTGCGGCCGCACCCAAGAAATCCAGAAAGAGCAAAGCAGCACCTGTAAAAGTCGCGAAATCAGGAGGGTTGGTCCGCTTGGTCAGGCGCTTGTTTTATTGGTGTGTGGTGCTGGGCATCTGGGGCGGCATCGCCGTCACGGGTTTGGTTCTTTATTATGGTGCACGCATGCCTGCTGCCAGCACCTGGTCTATTCCTGAGAGACCACCGAACGTCAGGATCGTTTCCGTTGATGGCGAAGTCATTGCCAACCGCGGGACTACCGGCGGTGAAGCTGTCGCGCTTGAGGACATGTCTCCTTACATACCGCAGGCGGTCATGGCCATTGAAGACCGGCGGTTCTATTCGCACTTTGGTGTTGACCCGCTCGGTTTGGCGCGTGCCGTGGTCACCAACGTGACCTCAGGGCGTATGGTACAAGGTGGCTCCACACTAACCCAGCAGCTTGCCAAGAACTTGTTCCTCTCCCAAGAGCGCACGCTTGAGCGCAAGGTACAGGAAGTGCTGCTGTCGTTTTGGCTGGAGCAAAAATACAGCAAGGACCAGATTCTTGCGATGTATCTGAACCGCGTTTATTTCGGCTCGAATGCCTATGGTGTGGAGGCCGCATCCCGCCGTTACTTCAACAAGTCTGCACGGGATGTAAACCTTGGAGAAGCCGCTCTCTTGGCTGGCCTCCTGAAGGCGCCGTCCCGTCTGTCGCCTGCGCGAGATCCGCAAGCCGCCGAAGAACGGGCACAGATCGTTCTCTCTGCCATGCGCGAGGAAGGTTACATCACCGATAGCGAAAGCGCGACGGCGATGTCGCAGCCGCCAACCAAGGCCAAACATTTCTGGTCGGGTGCCCAGCACTACGCTGCCGACATGGTGATCGATGAGGTACGCTCGCTGGTCGGTGAGGTGAAGCAGGATCTGGTTGTCGATACCACCCTTGATCTCGGCCTTGAAGAAAAGGCTGATGAGGCCATTACCAAGGCATTGGCTTCCGAAGGAAAGAAGCTCGGCGTTTCGCAGGCCGCTCTCGCGGCGATCGATGGCACCGGCGCCATTCGTGCAGTGGTCGGTGGCGCAAGCTACGCTGACAGCCAGTTCAACCGCGCAACCAGAGCCAAGCGTCAGCCCGGTTCCGCCTTCAAGCCATTCGTTTATGTGGCGGCTTTGGAAGCCGGTCTGCATCCCAACTCCATCCGTAATGACGGTCCGGTTCGCATCGGCAATTGGACGCCTGAGAACTATGACCAGAAATATAGGGGCGAGGTAACGCTGTCATCCGCTCTGGCACAATCGCTCAACACCATCGCTGCGCAATTGGTGATGGAGGTCGGTCCTGACCATGTGACCAAGGTGGCGCATCGTCTGGGCATCGAATCCCAGTTGCAAGCCAATGCCTCGATTGCGCTCGGGACTTCGGAAGTCTCTCTGACAGAACTGACGGCCGCCTATGCGCCTTTCATGAATGGCGGTTACAAGGCTACGCCTCATATCGTCAAACGCATTTCTGACATGGACGGCAACGTACTCTATGAAAACAAATATGATAATCCACCTCGTGTGCTAAGCGAAGCGATCGTCGCTGCCATGAATAGCATGCTGACGCGTGTTGTCGATGAAGGCACGGGTAAGGCCGCCAGGCTGAAGGGTTGGCAGGTTGCTGGTAAGTCCGGCACAACCCAGTCATTCCGTGATGCGCTGTTCGTTGGTTACACAAGCAACCTGACGACCGGCATCTGGCTCGGCAATGATGACGGTACGCCCATGAAGAAGGTGACCGGCGGTGGCCTGCCTGCAAAAGTATGGCATGACTTCATGACCGCCGCGCATTCGGGCCTGACCCCATCACCATTGTTTGGTCAGGGTTATGTGACCGATGAACCGGTTTTTCCATCCGATCGTCCCAACGAGAACCAGCCGGGGTCTATAACTGACATTATCTCTGGCGCCTTCGGTGACCGTCCGTCATCGCAAGGCATGCCGCCTGAGCAGGTTGGTTCGGCCAATGGTCAGCCGATGGATATTCCGCAGCGCTCTTATCCGGGCGAGCCATCCTATTCAAATGGGCCGGTGCCGCCCGCCGATGTTGGAGCAAGTGATCAACGCGGTCCTCAGCCGGCAAGACAGACGACGCTTCTCGATTTTCTGATGGGAAATTGACGAGCAGGAGGCTGCAGGTGAGTCTTGTCTCTTAATGCGACATCTTGGTGCCGGGCGATTGCCAGCGATGTTACCGACGCCTTGGGCAGAATTCGTTCATTCGGCCTTCAAAATTTGGAATTCGTGTTTTGGTTGATTTTTCCAATCGTTTTTCTAAAGTTCTGATTTTTATCAATAATATCTAATTTCTAACGCCCGTTTGGCTCGTTTCAATTAACCCTAAGGCTTGTTTTTTCATTGGCTGCCCCATTTCTGATGACTTTCCAGGGTAAATGAATTATTACTTATGATTATTGGAATGCTTAGTTGCTGTACTAAATTTTTTTAATTGAGGATTAAGATGTTTAGACTTGGCGAGGCTCGCGCAGGTGGGTTCGAAGAGATTCAGCAGTCTGGTAGTATTGTTCTAGAACCACAAAATATTTTATTTGAGAATGATCAGGTTGAACAAACACCTATGCTGAAATTGCAGTTTGCAGTTAAGCGCCTTATTGATGTCTTTGGTGCTTTTTCTGCTCTCTTAATGTTGTCTCCACTCTTTGGTGTCGTCGCTCTTCTTGTGAAACTTGATAGCAAGGGGCCGGTATTCTTCTCCCAGATTCGCTGGGGAATGAATGGAGAGAAAATCCGCGTTTATAAATTCCGCTCGATGAGAACAGATTTGTGCGACGCAACGGGTGTCGCGCAGACCGTGAAAAATGATCCTCGTGTTACAAAGATGGGCGCTATTTTGCGCAAGACCAACATTGATGAACTGCCACAGCTGATCAATGTCCTGAAGGGTGACATGTCGCTGGTCGGACCACGTTGCCATGCCATTGGCATGTTTGCAGGCGGCCGTCTTTATGAGGATCTCGTACCAAACTACCACAAGCGTCACACTGTGCGTCCAGGCATTACCGGCCTTGCGCAGATGCGTGGCCTTCGTGGCCCGACGGACCGTGCCGACAAGGCAAGAGCCCGTATCGCATCGGATATCTACTACGTCGACAATTTCTCGGTGTGGCTGGATATCAGAATTATTTTCGGAACTTTGTGGTCTGAACTCAAGGGTGGCAAAGGCTTCTGATTTTTTGGCCTTTGTCTGATATTTTTTAAGACGCCTTTATTTTAGAAAGCCCCGCTCCGGTGATCCGAAGCGGGGCTTTTGTTTATTTCGCGGCCAGCGCATCCATGATCCGGATCCAGGAGCGGATACCCTTGTGGAAGGACTGCAGGTCGTACTTCTCGTTCGGGGAGTGGATACGGTCATCGGTGAGGCCATAACCGACAAGAAGCGAATCCATGCCGAGCATCTTCTGGAAGTCACCCACGATTGGGATCGAGCCGCCCATGCCGATAACAACGGCAGGCTTTGGCCATTCGTCGGAGAGCGCATTTTTTGTCTTCGTCAATGCCGGAGAATCATAAGACAGCTGGATAGCCGGTGAGCCACCATGTTCGTGGAACTCGACCGAGCAATCCGCTGGAATTTTGGCGCGAACATAGGCGCGGAATGCTTCACGCACCTGGGCCGGATCCTGCTTGCCAACCAGACGGAAGGAGACTTTTGCCGATGCCTGCGCGGCGATAACGGTCTTGAAGCCATCGCCGGTGTAACCGCCGATAATCCCGTTCACTTCGGCGGTGGGTCGGGCCCATGTCAACTCGAGAACCGAGCGTCCTTGTTCACCTGAAGGTACGGACAGGCCAACTTCGCCAAGGAAAGCCTCTGCGGTGCGGCCGAGCGTTTCCCAGGAAGCTTTGATATTGGCTGGCGTTTCTTCAACACCGTCATAGAAACCGTCAAGCGTCACGCGACCTGTCGTGTCGTGCAGACCGGCCAGGATATTGGCCAGAATGTGGATCGGGTTGGCGGCGGCACCCCCGAACAGGCCGGAATGCAGATCGCGGTCCGCAGCGGTGATGACGACTTCTTCGCCAACCAGACCCCGCAATGCGCCCGCAATCGCCGGTGTTTCCCGGTCCCACATGCTGGTATCACAGACGAGTGCAAACTCTGCCTTCAACTCGCCGGCATTGGCTTCGAGGAATGGCTTGAGGGACGGGGAGCCTGACTCTTCTTCACCTTCAAACAGGATGGTCACGCGGATCGGCAGCGAGCCGTGAATTTCCTTGTAGGCGCGGCATGCCTCAACGAAGGTCATCAACTGACCCTTGTCGTCAGATGTGCCACGGCCGGTGATGACCTTGCGGTCGTTGCCAAGATCCTTGATCGCAGGTTCGAACGGATCGTTTTCCCACAGGTTCAGCGGGTCGACCGGCTGTACGTCATAATGGCCATAAAACAGAACGTGTGGAGCATCCGCTGTCGCTGCCGCATGGTGCGCAACGACCATCGGGTGGCCTGCGGTATCACGAACCGACGCGTCGAAACCAATCGACGACAGCGAGGCTGTCAGCCATTCGGCGGCCTTGCGGCATTCAGCCTTGAAAGCCGGGTCGGTAGAGATGGACTTTATTCTGACAAGTTCAAACAACCTGTCGAGGCTCGACGTCAGATTTTCATCGGCCTTGGCCAAAACGTTGGAAATATCAGTCATTGGGTATCCTGCCATTGGACAGCATTCTGAAACCCGCGGGGTTTGATGGGAATGCTGCCTTTTTAATTCGAAGCCGGGCTTGCGCATTTAGTCGAAATGCGCAGTCAGTTGCCGATAACAACGTTATCGCATCGACCTACATCGCGGAAGTGTTTTTGAGTGCGCGCTGTACATACTCGATCAGCAACTCGCGCTCGAAGCGACGGAAGCCGGAAAATGCCAATTCATCCGCCTCTTTGGCAGCGGTAATAGCCTGTTCCTCGAGCGAGCGACCCTGCGCGGTAAGTTCGATGATCTGGGCGCGTTTGTCCTTGGGGTGCTGCTTGCGGGTGATCAGGCTGTCGCGCTGCATGCGGGCCAATGTATTGGCAAGCGTTGCCTGCTCGATATCCAGCCGATCAAGCAATTGCCGTTGTGTGATGCCATCTTCATTCCAGAGCTCGAGCAAGATCGGAAATTGGCCTGGAGAAAAGCCAAGTGCCGAGGCTTTTTTATGCAAGGCACGTGAAAAGGCCTTGGCCAGCTGGGCAGTCAGATAGGCAGCAGAATCGGTTCTTGAAAAGCGCATGCGATTTGAGGTCCTGAAAACAAGTCTCGCACTGGTCGATGGCATCGGCAGGGCGGCTTACGCATAATGGTCCATTCTTTCCCCAAACATGCGGCGACATTTTTAGGCGTCAAAGCTGAGGTATTTTTGCGGGGTGAGGCCAATAAAAAAACCGCCACGGCCGGGAGGGGGTCGGCCATGGCGGCTTATCGAGGGACAAAGGCCCGGAGAGGGGGGAAGGCCTTTGTCCGGTCTGACGCGGCGGGGGACGAGCCAGCTATCAGACTACGGCGTGATCAGGCGCCGTTGAGTAATAATTGTGGCTGCAAATGAGGCTTTTCAAGGGAAGAAACTATTACAAATCGGTAACGTTAAGGTGAGCGGTGAGCACGGATTTTGACTGAATCTTTCTGGGCATGAAACCGGGCCAAATCTAACTTTCTGTGGACGCAAGATGAGGCGCAAGGTAACGATGGCACCATGAAAAAAGGCGATCATCTCTTCCTCGTTGACGGTTCCGGCTTTATTTTCCGGGCGTTTCACGCAATTCCAGCATTGAACCGCAAGTCTGACGGCTTGCCGGTGAATGCAGTCTCCGGCTTCTGTAACATGCTCTGGAAATTGCTCAGGGATGCACGCAATACCGATGTTGGCGTTACGCCCACGCATTTTGCCGTCATTTTTGACTATTCCTCAAAGACATTTCGCAACGAGCTTTATGACCTTTACAAGGCAAACCGCTCTGCACCGCCAGAGGACCTGATCCCGCAGTTCGGATTGATCCGTCATGCGACCCGTGCGTTCAACCTGCCGTGCATCGAAAAGGAAGGATTTGAGGCCGACGATCTGATCGCCACCTACGCCCGGCAGGCCGAGGCGGTGGGCGCCGACACCACCATCATTTCGTCTGACAAGGACCTGATGCAGCTCATCACGGCCAACGTGCACATGTACGATGCCATGAAGGACAAGCAGATCGGCATCCCGGAAGTCATCGAAAAATGGGGTGTACCGCCGGAAAAGATGATCGACCTGCAGGCAATGACGGGAGATTCGACCGACAATATTCCGGGCATTCCAGGCATCGGTCCGAAAACGGCGGCCCAGCTTTTGGAAGAGTATGGTGATCTCGATACGTTGCTTGAGCGTGCGGGCGAAATAAAGCAGCAAAAGCGGCGTGAAAACATCATTGCCAATACCGAGCTTGCTCGGCTTTCCCGCCAGCTTGTGTCGTTGCGCACAGACGTACCGCTTGAAATGCAGCTCGACCAGCTGGTGCTGGAGCCGCAGGACGGACCCAAGCTGGTTGCCTTCCTGAAGGCCATGGAGTTCACGACGCTGACCCGCCGTGTGGCAGAGGCCACAGGTGCGGAAGCCGGCGAGATTGAGGCTGCAGTCGTACCCGTCGAATGGGGCGCAGATGCCCATGGTCCTGATGTCGGTGCTGGCACAACAGCTGCACCACAGCCATCGCAGGCAGCGGCGTCGGCAGACGCTGTAGAGGTCGTCCACAAGGACGGTTTTGCGCCGTCTGATCTGGCAGCATCGCGTGCTGCGCTGTTTGCATCATCGCCCATCGACACGACCGGCTATACGACGATCCGTGACGTGCAGAGTTTGGATAGATGGATAGCGGATGCGTACGAGACAGGCGTTGTTGCTTTCGATACCGAGACAACGTCTCTTGACCCGATGCAGGCCGAGCTTGTCGGTTTTTCGCTGGCACTCGCTGATAACAACAAGGATGGTTCCGGAACAACCATTCGCGCCGCCTATGTGCCTTTGACCCACAAGACTGGGTCTGGTGGTGACCTATTCAGCGATGGCATCAAGTTGAGCGAAGGCCAGATACCTTTCCGTGATGCTCTTGAGCGGCTGAAGCGCCTGCTTGAAGACCCTTCCGTCCTGAAGGTCGCACAGAACCTCAAATACGATTACCTGCTGATGAAGCGCCACGGCGTGGTGATTGACGGTTATGACGACACGATGCTGATGTCATACGTGCTGGAGGCGGGCAAAGGCACGCACGGCATGGATGCTCTGTCTGAGCGTTGGCTTGGTCACAAGCCGATTGCCTATAAGGACGTTGCGGGCTCTGGCAAAGCCAGCGTCACCTTCGATTTCGTCGACATTGAGAAAGCCACCGCCTATGCCGGTGAAGACGCGGATGTCACACTCCGCCTCTGGCTCGTGCTGAAACCGCGTCTGGCTGCTGAAGGCCTGACGTCAGTCTATGAAAGGCTGGAGCGGCCGCTGGTGGCTGTGCTGTGCCGCATGGAAGAGCGCGGCATCACCATTGACCGTCAAATCCTGTCGCGTCTCTCTGGGGAGCTGGCGCAAAAGGCCGCTGCCGCAGAAGAAGAGATCTATACGTTGGCAGGTGAACGGTTCAACGTCGGTTCGCCCAAGCAGCTTGGTGACATCCTGTTTGGCAAGATGGGGCTGCCCGGGGGTTCCAAAACCAAGACCGGACAATGGTCCACCTCTGCACAGGTGCTGGAAGATTTGGCTGCCGAGGGTGCGGAGCTGCCCTCGAAGATTGTTGACTGGCGTCAGCTGACCAAGTTGAAGTCAACCTATACAGATGCACTGCCGGGTTACATTCATCCCGAGACAAAGCGTGTTCATACATCTTACGCAATGGCCTCGACAACGACAGGACGTTTGTCATCGTCCGAACCGAACCTGCAGAATATTCCGGTTCGTACAGCCGAAGGTCGCAAGATCAGAACGGCATTTATCACCACGCCCGGTCACAAGCTTCTGTCTGCCGACTATAGCCAGATTGAATTGCGTGTGCTGGCGCATGTGGCGGATATTCCGCAGCTGCGGCAGGCCTTTGAGAATGGCGTCGATATTCATGCCATGACCGCCTCTGAAATGTTTGGCGTGCCGGTTGAGGGCATGCCTTCAGAAGTGCGCCGCCGCGCCAAGGCCATCAACTTCGGCATCATCTACGGCATTTCCGCTTTCGGTCTTGCCAATCAGCTGAGCATTGGCCGCTCGGAAGCCGGCGAATACATCAAAAAGTATTTTGAGCGTTTCCCCGGCATCAAGGACTATATGGAAGCGACCAAGGCCTTTGCACGAGACAAGGGTTACGTAGAAACAATTTTTGGTCGCCGGGCCTATTATCCTGAAATCCGCTCGTCCAACCCGTCTGTCCGTGCCTTTAACGAACGCGCGGCTATAAATGCGCCTATTCAGGGTTCTGCTGCGGATGTCATTCGCCGCGCCATGGTGCGTGTCGAACCGGCACTGTTGGCGGAAAAGCTTTCGGCGCGGATGCTGTTGCAGGTGCACGACGAATTGATATTCGAGGTTGAAGACGCGGAAATCGACAAGGCGTTGGAGCTTGTCGTGTCTGTCATGGAAAACGCGGCAATGCCTGCCGTATCCATGGCCGTGCCGCTGAAGGTTGATGCGAGAGCCGCGACCAACTGGGATGAGGCGCACTAATCCCGGTTTTGGAGCATCCATCAAAAAACTTCATCAACCGGATCACCGTCAAAGGATCGTCAGTCGGTCGTGTATCTGTCATGGAAGAGGCTGAAAACGCGCCTGGCAACAGGCGTGTTTTAAAAGCGTTGTGACAGGAGTAGCGAATGGAAAAGCTGACGCTCTATATAGGCAACAAGAATTATTCCTCATGGTCCTTCCGTCCATGGCTTGCCATGGAAGCGGCGGGAATTCCTTTTGAGGAAGTTCTGATTCCCTTCGACTTTGCGGCTGGCAACCCGAAGTTCAAGGATATCTCGCCCACCAAGCTGGTTCCTGTCCTGCACCACGGCGATCTGCGTGTCTGGGAATCACTTTCGATCATCGAATATGTGGCTGATCTCTTCCCTGAAAAACAGCTGTGGCCAACAAATATAAAAGACCGGGCAGTCGCACGCTCTGTTTCCATGGAGATGCTGAGCGGTTTCCGGGCCTTACGACAGGCCTGCCCAATGCACATGCGCAGGAAAAAGAGTAAACTTGAGGTCTCCGACGCGGTTCGCAAGGATGTCGAGCGTATTGAAAACATCTGGCGTGAATTGCGAGCCCGCTCTGGCGGACCCTATCTTTTCGGGACTTTTTCGGCTGCAGACGCTATGTTTGCACCGGTTGTTTGCCGTTTTGATGTCTATGATCTGGTTTCCAATGAAGATACTGTGGAGTATATGCAGGAGATCAAGACGCATCCTGCATGGCAAAAGTGGTATCAGGCGGCAATTGTCGAGCCGTGGACCGTTCCTGAGGGTGAGGCATAACCCTGCAAAACCTGAAAAAATATGCGTGGGGACTGGTCAAGACCCAGTAAGGCATGTATAAGCGCGCCAAATTTCCGATTTCGAAACATGCGGCATTCAGCCATAAGTGGCAACATGCTCCGTTTCGTCCGTTAAGTGGAGTAACACAAATGGCTGTACCTAAAAGAAAAACAAGCCCGTCCAAGCGCGGTATGCGCCGTTCGGCTGACGCTCTCAAGGCTTCGACATACGTTGAAGACAAGAACTCCGGCGAACTGCGTCGCCCACACCATATCGATCTGAAGACCGGTATGTACCGTGGCCGTCAGGTTCTGACGCCGAAGGAAAGCGCATAAGCGTTTTCTGACTGACTGATTAAAAAAAGCTGGCCTTGTGCCAGCTTTTTTTGTGCCTGCAATTGGCCGACGACTCAGACGGCAGCACAGTGCGTATTGGCCATCTTGGAAATCGGCAATCTTCCACATACACTCCCATCGAGGATGGAGACCCGGGCGACTGTTCGGGATTGCGTGAAAGCGCTGTAGTGGAGGAAATGACCGGTGAAGCATCGCTGGATACCCGTGGCTATCGTGTGTCTGGTCCTGGGCCTTGTCGCCATGACCAAGGGCAGCGAACTTGTTTCCCGCCATTTCATGAATGAAGCCTCCTCCCAGGCTCATACAACGCTCAGGCTGGCCGTTTCGGCTCTCGGTGGGCATCTGAGCCGCTACGAGCCTTTACCCGCCCTGATGGCCGATCACGACGATATTGAGGAACTGGTCAGCAACCCTTCCAACCAGTTGCTGCGTGACCGCGCCAATATCTATCTGAAAGAGATCAATACGCTTCTGCACTCGTCGGACATCTATGTCATGACGCTGGACGGTGAAACGATTGCTGCCAGCAACTTCGATGGACCAGCCACCTTCATTGGCCAGAATTTCAGCTACCGGCCCTATTTTCAGGAGGCAGCAAAAGGCCAGCAATCGCGGTTCTTTGCCCTTGGCACCACCTCGCATAAGCGTGGATATTATTTCTCCTCACCCATTTTGTTCGAGAATGTCATCAAGGGCGTGATCGTTTTTAAGGTCGATATTGAAGGCATTGAGGCTTCTTTCGGTAATGGTGAAAACCGGATCATCGTGTCTGATCCTGAAGGTATCATCTTCATGACTGGTACGCCGGAGTGGCTCTATGCCTCACTGCTGCCACTAACCAAGGATCGGTTGTTGCGAACCGAAACATCTCGCCGCTACTCCGATGCGACATTGCGTGAATTGCCATTAAGCATCGAAAGCAGTGACGGACATACGCTATTCAAGATCGCCAGCGGGCAGGGGGAGCAGGAATATCTCGCCCTGTCGCAACTGATGCCAGAAGCCGGCTGGACCGTGCGGGTGTTGATGGACACCAGTTCGGTGCGCAACCAAGTACGTACGACGGTCATTGCCGCGGTGCTCTGCCTTTGCCTTGCAGGATTCATCCTTGCCGCAGTTTTGCAGCGCCGAGCACGTTTACAGGAACGTATGGTGCTGCAGGCCGAAACGCAGGCCGAACTGGAACGAAGGGTGGCGGAGCGCACGCAAGATCTGGCGCGGGTCAACCGCCATATTGAGCGTGAAATTGCCGAACGCCGGCAAACCGAAAAACAGCTGCGAAAAACGCAAGGGGACCTCATTCAGGCCGGAAAGCTGGCCGGTCTCGGCCAGATGTCGGCCGCCCTGTCGCATGAATTCAACCAACCACTGGCGGCAGCAAAAACCTACGCCGACAGTGCGGCCCTCCTTATCGGACGTGACAGGGTGGAGGAGGCCAGCGACAACCTCAAGAGGATCTCGGCTTTGATCGATCGCATGGCGTCAATCAGTCGCCACTTGCGTAACTTCGCCCGCAAGCCGAATGAAAAGATGACGTCTGTCTCGCTTGAAGAGGCAATGCAGGACACGCTGGAAATTCTGCATGCGCGATTGAGGGCCGCCAACGCCGATCTTATCGTGGATTTTGGGACCAACCCCTTGAGCGTCAAGGCGGGCCTCGTCCGTTTGCAGCAAGTTCTGGTGAATATCATTTCAAATGCTGCGGATGCGGTGGAGACTTTGGAAGACCGCCGGATCTTTGTTACTGCGAAACAGCATGATGGCAGGGTCCTGATTTCGGTGCGGGATTATGGCCCGGGAGTGCCAGCCGCGATCATGGAACGTATCTTCGATCCGTTTTTTACCACCAAGGGCGTCGGTCGTGGCTTGGGACTTGGCCTGTCCATCTCGTACAACATTATCAAGGATTTTGGCGGAGAACTGCGCGTACGGAACCCCGACGGCGGCGGTGCCGAGTTCGTTATCGAATTGTCGGTGGCTGAGCGTATTGCGGAGGTCGCTGCGGAATGAATGGTGCCCGTGTCTTGCTGATCGATGATGAGGAAGAGCTTCGCCTTTCCACGGCGCAGGCGCTGGAACTGTCCGGTTTTTCCGTGACCATGCTGTCCAGTGCCGAACATGCCCTTGAACTGATCGGTTATAGTTTTGATGGTGTTGTCGTCAGCGATATCAGGATGCCTGGCATGGATGGCATGACATTGCTGCAAAAGGTCCGGGAACTGGATGCAGAAATTCCGGTTATTCTGGTAACCGGCCACGGCGACGTGCAACTGGCCGTTAATGCCATGCGCAATGGCGCTTACGACTTCATGGAAAAGCCCTTCACTGCGCAATATCTGTCAGGTGTCATTCACCGCGCCATGGATAAACGGTCGCTGGTTCTGGAAAACAGACGCCTGCGCGCCGTCGCTGGCAAACGTGATGATCTTGAAACGAGGCTTCCCGGGCGCACCCAAGTCATGGTGGATCTTCGCTATCGTATCCGAGCGATTGGTGCCGCCGATGCCGATACCTTGATTATTGGCGCAACCGGTGCCGGCAAGGAAGTCGTGGCGCGTGCCCTGCATGATGTCAGCAACCGCGCCAATCGTCCGTTCGTGGCGATCAATTGTGCGGCCTTGCCACAGAACCTGATTGAAAGCGAATTGTTTGGCCATGAGGCAGGCGCCTTTCCCGGGGCCATTCGTGCCCGCTACGGCAAATTTGAACACGCTCGTGGCGGTACCATTCTGCTGGATGAAATTGGTTCGATGCCAATCGACATTCAAGCAAGATTCCTGCGCGTACTGCAGGAGCGGGTTATTACCCGTCTTGGTTCCAACGACATTGTGGAACTGGATGTCCGTTTTATTGCCACCAGTAAGGTCGATCTTGAGGCAGAGGTGGCTGCCGGCCGTTTTCGGCCTGATCTGCTCTATCGGCTAAACGTCGCAACCGTGCACGTGCCATCGCTGGCACAAAGGCGGTCCGATATTCCGCTGCTGTTCCTGCATCTGGTGCGTGAGGCGGCGGCTCGTTATGGCCGCGAGGATAGGGAGGTTCCGCAAAGTGTTATCGCGGATATAGCGACGCGGGAATGGCCAGGAAATGTGCGTGAACTGCGCAATGCTGCCGACCGTTTTGTGCTTGGCCTTTCATCTGAAAATGCCGAGCAGGTGGTCGCCGATGATGATAACAGGCAACCACATCGTCTGGCGGATAAAGTGGCGTCTTATGAGCGCGATCTGATTGCCCGTTCAATCGCCCTTAATGCCGGAAATCTGAAGGCTGTCTATGAAGCGCTCGGCATTTCACGCAAAACGCTGTACGAAAAAATGCAGAAATACGGCCTCGATAAACGCCATTTGGGTAGTATGACCCAACTTGATGAAGAAGCTTTGTAACGCCAACTGGCCAGATGGGTGGATTTCCACCCGTCATTTTTCCGCAATGTTTCGAATTCCACCCATTTACCATTTGTTCATAGCAAAAGATGCTGCGGCGTCATGCGAAGCCGATTGCAGTTTCGTTTCCCCCCGCTGCAAATGACGTATCCGCAGGTTCCGATTGAGGAGTCGGTTCTTGCGAACATCATCGTCACATTCTGGGAGGAACCGATGAATTTTTTTAAGACACTGTCGTCTGCCGTCATGGCTGCAACCGTTTCGCTGATTGCGATGTCTGCTTCTGCGCAGACCTATCCCGATCGCGGTATCACCATGGTGGTGCCTTTTGCAGCCGGTGGTCCCACCGATACTGTAGCCCGTCTGGTTGCGGAATCCATGTCCAAAGACCTTGGCCAGCAAATCGTCGTTGAAAATGTTGGCGGTGCCGGCGGCACGCTTGGTGCCGGTCGCGTCGCCGCTGCTGATCCTGATGGTTACACGATCCTGCTGCACCATATCGGCATGGCAACCAGCGCCACGCTCTATCGCAAGCTGGCCTATGATACGCTCAATGCATTCGAATATGTTGGCCTCGTCACTGAAGTGCCGATGACCATCCTGTCACGCAAGGATCTGGAGCCGACGGACCTCAAGGGCCTGATTGAATATGCCAAGGCCAACAAGGACACAGTAACGGTTGCCAATGCCGGTATCGGTGCCGCCTCGCATCTGTGCGGCATGCTGTTCATGAGCGCGATTGAGACACCGCTGGTGACTGTGCCTTACAAGGGAACTGGTCCAGCGATGACTGACCTTCTCGGCGGCCAGGTTGATATCATGTGCGACCAGACAACCAACACCACCAAGCAGATCCAGGGTAAAACAGTAAAAGCCTTCGCAGTGACCTCGCCAAATCGTCTTGATGTTCTGCCTGACGTACCAACTGCTGTTGAAGCAGGCCTTCCCGGCTTTGAAGTGGGTATCTGGCATGGTGTCTATGCACCAAAGGGCACACCGCAGGAGGCTGTCGATCGTCTCTCGAAGTCGCTTCAGGTCGCATTGAAGGACCCGAACATTGCAGCGCGCTTTGCTGAACTTGGCACCATCCCATCCCCGGAAGCAGATGGTACGCCAGCCGCGCTGAAGGCCAAGCTTGAAAGCGAAATCGCCCGCTGGAAGCCGGTCATCGAGTCTGCTGGCCAATACGCCGACTGATACCTCTATCTGAAAGAACCGGCGGCAAGGCCGCCGGTCCCTTTAGCCCTTTCCATGGTGCGCTAGCGTCTGATGCATGCGCGGAAGCGGAGCTTCTATGAAATCAGTTTCCTTCAATATGTCCGAAGCCGTTTGCGGGTTGATCTTTGTCGGTCTCGGCGTGGCGTTCGGTTGGCAGGCTTTCGAGCTCGATCTCGGCACGACATTTCGGATGGGGCCGGGGTATTTCCCCTTTGTCCTGTCATTGGTTCTCGTCGTGTTAGGTGCGGTCATCTTCCTGCGTTCCGGCAAGGTGGCACATGAACCGCTGGGCGCTATCGCCTGGCGCGGCATGCTGCTTATTCTGCCCGCACCAGTCTTCTTCGGTTTTACCGTTCGCGGGCTAGGGTTTGTGCCGGCAATCTTTTTCACGGCGCTGATAGCCGCCTTCGCCTCCCGTAAAATGAAAGTCCACACCGCCGTTCTTCTGGCGGCCGGGCTGACTGTCTTTTCGGTCGTCGTGTTCAATTATGGTCTTGGCCTGCCGTTCCAGCGGTTTGGTCCATGGCTCAAGTTCTAAGAGGTTTCGATGGAACTTTTCGATAATCTCGCACTTGGTTTCAGCACGGCGTCGTCGCTTGGAAACCTGTTCTTCTGCCTGATTGGCGTGTTGCTGGGAACCTTGATCGGCGTGTTGCCGGGCATTGGCGCAACGGCAACCATCGCCATGTTGTTGCCGATCACCTTCCAGCTTGAGCCGGTTTCGTCACTGATCATGCTGGCCGGCATTTATTACGGCGCGCAGTATGGTGGCTCAACCACCGCTATCCTGATCAATATGCCCGGCGAATCCTCATCTGCCGTAACGGCCATCGATGGTTATCAGATGGCCCGCAAAGGTAAGGCGGGCGTAGCACTTGCTACAGCGGCAATTGGTTCGTTTTTTGCAGGGACAGTTGCGACATTCCTGGTGGCGATCTTTGCGCCGCCACTGACGGTGATTGCACTAAAGTTCGGTGCTGCCGAATATTTTTCACTGATGGTCGTCGGCCTGGTGTCATCCATTGCCCTGGCGCATGGCTCCATCGTGAAGGCACTGGCGATGGTGGTGCTGGGCCTGCTTTTGGGTCTTGTTGGCACCGATATCTACAGCGGTACACCGCGCTTCACGCTCGGCATCCGTGAATATGCCGATGGCTTGAATTTCGTGGCGCTAGCAGTTGGTGTTTTCGGCATAGCGGAAATCCTGCGCAATCTCGAAGATGAACATTCCCGCTCGGTGCTGATGTCCAAAGTCAGCGGCCTATTGCCAAGCAAGGATGATTTCAAACGTATGATTGCACCTATTCTACGTGGCACCGTCATTGGCTCGGCTTTGGGTATTCTGCCCGGTGGTGGCGCAATCCTTGCCTCGTTCGCGTCCTATACTGTTGAAAAACGTGTGTCGAAAAACCCTGAGGAATTCGGCCACGGCGCGATTGCGGGCGTGGCTGGTCCAGAATCTGCCAATAATGCCGGTGCGCAGACATCCTTCATCCCGCTGCTGACGCTTGGCATTCCCGCCAATCCCGTTATGGCGCTGATGATTGGTGCGATGATCATTCAGGGCATTGTGCCCGGCCCAAATGTGGTGAGCGAACAGCCTGCCTTGTTCTGGGGTATCATTGCGTCGATGTGGATTGGCAACCTGATGCTGGTGGTGTTGAACCTGCCGTTGATCGGGCTTTGGGTCAAATTGCTGACCATTCCCTATTACGTGCTGTTCCCGATCATCATGGCCTTCTGTGCTATCGGTGTTTACAGCGTGAACTCCAATGTCTTCGACCTCTACGCCGTCGCCTTCTTTGGTTTCATTGGTTACGTGCTGGTGAAATTGCGCTGTGAGCCAGCGCCGCTGCTGCTCGGCTTCGTGCTTGGGCCGCTGTTGGAGGAGAACCTGCGCCGTGCCATGATCTTGTCGCGTGGCGATCCGACAACATTCGTCACACGGCCGATCAGCGCCATCCTGTTGGCTATTGCAGCTTTGGTTCTGGTTGTCGTCTTCCTGCCAAGCGTCAAGGCAAAGCGTGAGCAGGTTTTTCAGGAAGAAGAATAATCCTCATCAGCTTCCATTACTCGCAACCCCGGCATTCCCTGCCGGGGTTTTTCGTTGGTGAGTGTGTCGTCCGCCCCGTCATGTCATAGCGCGCATTCTGAAAATCAATTCCGATTTTGTGGGTGCTGTTGTACAATCTTGAAAATACCCCGCAGAAGGGATGCGCCATGAAAAACGACGACGACCTTGAGATGACGCCGGAAGAAGCCCGGCAGGATCATTGGGACATGTTATGGTTTCTAGCGCGTAATGCCGGATTTGGGGCAAGCCTTGGCCTATTTATCGCGGCTGGTTTGATGTTCTTTGATATCGGCGGTCTTGGAACCCGGATTGAACATTCCCAAAATCCGCTGTTGCCGATGTTGCTGATTTCTCTGCCTCTTGTCACAACCTTTGCCGGTGCCGTGACGGCATCCGCAATCATGTTGATGCCGTATAAACGGCGTAAGGAAAGGTGAGGTAACATTATGCCGTCGGTTGACATTCTGCCGGTGTGGGTTGAATGCAGCACTGTGGAATAAATGAGGATATGCATGCCGACTGATATGGAAGCACGGGTAGTGTCACTGGAGGAAACGGTCGCCCATCAAAGCCGTGTTATTGATGAACTCTCGGATCAACTGGCGGAGCAATGGCGCGTCGTGGAACAAACGCGTGCCAAACTGGACCGTTTGACTGAGCGGTTTTTGAGCCTGGAAGAACAGTCATTGGACGCGCCCGCCATTACCAGGCCGCCACATTACTGAAATCCCCACATTGCAGAGGTAACAGCATTGATAGCAACAGCAGCCGAAATCATCACCTTCTGGAAAAATGCAGGTCCTGAAAAGTGGTTTGCCAAGGATGAGGATTTCGACCAGGAGTTCCATGATCGATTTAAAGCTGCGCATTTTGCAGCGGCTGCCCGTGAACTGGATGACTGGCTGAACAATGCGGAAAGTGCACTGGCTCTTCTGCTATTGTTGGATCAGTTCCCACGCAACTGTTTCCGCGGAACGGGCCATATGTATGCGACGGATTCGCTTGCTCGACATTTTGCCCACAAGTCCATCGCACAAGGTCTTGATACGGCGGTCGATGAGGCGCTGTGCGTGTTTTTCTATATGCCGTTCATGCATTCGGAAGAACTGGATGATCAGGAGTTCTGCTGCCGCCTGATCGAGATCATTGGTGGCCCGTCATTACACCACGCCATCGAGCACCGTGACATCATCAAGCGATTTGGCCGCTTTCCTCATCGCAACAGAATTCTCGGCCGCGACACGACGCCAGAAGAACAGGCGTTTCTCGATGAGGGTGGATTTGCCGGATAATAAAAAGGCTGGAGATTGTCACAATCTCCAGCCTTTCAATTTTATGCCGTTACGTCAGACGCTTAGCCGTCAAAGAATTCCTTCATGCGGGCAAAGAAACCCGACGATTCCGGATTGTTTTCCTTCGACGAAAGCTGCTCGAATTCCTGCAGCAACTCTCTTTGACGTTTGCTGAGTTTCTGCGGCGTTTCGATCTGAATCTGGATATAGAGATCGCCCGTCTGCGCAGAACGCAGCACCGGCATGCCCTTACCCTTCAAACGGAACTGTTTGCCGGCCTGTGTGCCCTCAGGCACGGAGACACGCGATTTTGTGCCATCCAGTGTCGTCACATCGAATGTACCGCCCAGGGCTGCCGTAGTCATCGAAATTGGCACGGCGCAGTAAAGATCGGCACCATCTCGCTGGAAAAACTCGTGCGGTTTTACAGACAGGAAGATGTACAGGTCACCGGTCGGTCCACCGCGCATCCCGGCCTCACCTTCGCCCTGCAGACGAATGCGTGTGCCGTCTTCGATACCCGATGGAATGTTGACGGAAAGCGAACGTTCTTCGGTGACACGTCCCTGGCCATGGCACTTGCTGCACGGGTCGGTGATTGTTTGACCACGACCATGACAGGTAGGGCAGGTACGCTCGACCGAGAAGAAACCTTGCGCTGCGCGCACACGACCGGAACCCTGGCAGGTGCCACAGGTTTTGGGCTGCGTGCCGGGCTTCGCGCCAGAACCAGTGCATACGTCGCAAGTGATGGAGGTCGGAACCCGGATCTGCGCCGTTTTGCCGGTAAAGGCTTCTTCAAGCGAGATTTCCATGTTGTAGCGCAGGTCAGCGCCACGTTCGCGGCCACCGGACGAACGGCGTGCTCGACCGCCACCCATCATCTCGCCGAAGATGTCTTCGAAAATGTCCGAGAAGCCGCCATTGGCGAAACCACCGCCGCCACCGCCACCCATGCCGCCTTGTTCAAAGGCAGCGTGACCGAAACGATCATAGGCCGCGCGCTTTTGCGGGTCCTTCAGCGTTTCATAGGCTTCGTTGATTTCTTTGAATTTTTTTTCAGATTCGGCGTCATCTGGATTTTTGTCCGGATGATACTTCATTGCAAGTTTGCGAAAGGCGCTTTTCAGCTCCTTTTCATCGGCGGACTTGCTCACACCGAGGGTTTCGTAAAAGTCTGCTTTCGCCATGAAGATAACACGCCCCAAAATGGATTTCCGGCTGCACGAGGCAGCCGGATTTTAGTCATTCAATCAAGTACGTTCAGAAGCCAGCATTAAGCAGACTTCTTGTCGTCCTTGATTTCCTCGTAGTCCGCGTCGACGATATCGTCCTTGGCGCCTTCAGCATTGCCTTCACCGGCTTCTGCCTGCTGCGCTTCGTAGATCGCCTGACCAAGCTTCATGGATACTTCCATGAGTGTCTGGGTTTTGGCCTGAATATCGTCTGCATCCGGCTCGGAAGCTTCAACGGCTGTCTTGAGCGATGCAATTGCATCTTCAATAGCCTTGCGGTCTGCTTCCGAAACCTTGTCGCCATACTCCGTCACCGACTTTTCGGTCGAGTGGATGAGGCTTTCAGCCTGGTTCTTGGCTTCAACGCCTGCACGGCGTTTCTTATCGGCTTCAGCATTGGCTTCAGCGTCCTTGACCATCTTTTCGATGTCCGCGTCGGACAGACCACCAGATGCCTGAATGCGGATCTGCTGTTCTTTGCCTGTGCCCTTGTCCTTGGCGGATACCTGAACGATACCGTTGGCGTCGATGTCGAAGGTCACTTCGATCTGTGGAACACCGCGTGGTGCCGGTGGCAGGCCAACCAGGTCGAACTGGCCGAGAAGCTTGTTGTCCTGTGCCATTTCGCGCTCGCCCTGGCTGACGCGGATGGTTACGGCAGACTGGCTGTCTTCAGCGGTCGAGAAGGTCTGGCTCTTCTTTGTCGGGATCGTCGTGTTGCGGTCGATCAGACGGGTGAAGACGCCACCCAGTGTTTCGATGCCCAGCGACAGCGGAGTTACGTCGAGAAGCAGAACATCCTTGACGTCGCCCTGCAGAACGCCAGCCTGAATGGCAGCGCCCATGGCAACAACTTCGTCAGGGTTTACGCCCTTGTGCGGCTCTTTGCCGAACAACTGCTTTACGATTTCCTGCACCTTAGGCATACGGCTCATGCCGCCAACCAGAACGACTTCGTCGATCTCGGAGGCAGATACGCCAGCGTCCTTGAGAGCGGCCTTGCACGGCGCAACGGTGCGCTGAACGAGGTCATCAACCAGGCTTTCGAACTTGGCGCGGGTCAGCTTCAGTGTCAGGTGCTTTGGACCGGTAGCGTCTGCCGTGATGAATGGCAGGTTGATTTCGGTCTGTTGCGAAGACGAAAGCTCGATCTTAGCCTTTTCGGCAGCTTCCTTGAGACGCTGCAGCGCAAGCTTGTCGCCCTTCAGGTCGATGCCCTGATCCTTCTTGAATTCACCGGCCAGATATTCGACCAGACGCATGTCGAAGTCTTCACCACCAAGGAACGTGTCGCCATTGGTGGACTTTACTTCGAAAACGCCATCGCCGATTTCCAGAACGGAAATATCGAAGGTGCCACCGCCAAGGTCATAAACAGCAATCGTCTTGCCGTCCTTCTTGTCGAGGCCGTAAGCGAGAGCAGCCGCAGTCGGTTCATTGATGATGCGCAGAACTTCAAGACCGGCGATACGGCCAGCATCCTTGGTTGCCTGACGCTGTGCGTCGTTGAAGTAGGCCGGAACCGTGATAACGGCCTTTTCGACCTTCTCACCAAGGTAAGCTTCTGCGGTTTCCTTCATCTTCTGAAGAATCATCGCGGAGATCTGCGATGGCGAATATCCCTTGCCCTGGGCTTCTACCCATGCGTCGCCATTATCGCCCTTGACGATTTCGAAAGGAACGAGGCCCTTGTCCTTGGCGACGGTCGGGTCGTCATAACGACGGCCAATCAGACGCTTTACCGCGAACAGTGTGTTTGTCGGGTTCGTTACAGCCTGACGCTTGGCAGGCTGGCCAACCAGACGCTCACCATCGTCGCTGAACGCAACCATCGAAGGGGTGGTGCGTGCACCCTCTGCATTTTCAATGACCTTGGTGTCCTTGCCGTCCATAACTGAGACGCAGGAATTGGTCGTGCCAAGGTCGATACCGATTACTTTTGCCATTCTACTCTCTCCTTGAAGCGAGTTGTCGGAACCCCGGTAGGCATTCCATTGACAACTCCTTGACTTGGATTGTCTTGATATCTGTTCAGCATTTTTGCTGTTCTGGGGCGTATATAAGGAGCGATTTTTCCGGCTGCAAGGCGGTAAGCGGTGTGGAATGCGGCAAAACAAAAGAAATGGAATGGCCTACCACAGTTTATTGCCACAACATGCGTTCGCAGCCGTCAAACTCCTGAGCTCATATAGGTGCTGCTGGGTGAATAATTAGAAAAAATGACATTTTGGTATATTTTTTCTGGTAGGATCAACTCAAATAAAAACGGCCCCGATGCGGGGCCGCAATCGTCACGGAATTTCACGTATTTCAAATGGCGAGCCACTTGCGCGGTGAATCCGGTGACTGGATTTTCAGCCACTTCAGATTGACTCTGTGCCAGGGCTTTACTTCATTGGTGCGGTTGTCGAGCACATAGTCACCCTGGTCTGTTGTCACGACAAGTACGGCATGGCCGATGCCATTTGGCAGGCGAGCGACCGCGATACGCAGGGCGCCGGAGGGCCAGCCAGCAGCAAGCAGTTTGTGGCGTTTTGTCAGTGCGTAATCTTCGCAATCGCCTTGGGTGACATTAATCTCCCATGCGTCATTATCATCTTGATCTGACGTGTATTTTATGGCGCGGTTGATGCTGCTATTGATGTTTTTCAGCTGGCTCATCTTGTCGGGTGACAAAGATACTTTTTTACCGCTGCCCTGAACATCGCAATCTGCAGAGTTGGTTGTGCAGAAACTCGCGAAAGAAAATGGAGCAATGGTTGTGCGGCGGGTCGAAATATGCTGATCCGGCTTCGGTGCAGCGCTGCGCGCCAATCCACTTAAGGGTGCCGCAGCGAGGCTGCTGGTACCTGTCATTAACATAGCGAAAGACAGGAATGTTGCAGTTGCTGTTTTCTTGATAAGCATGTTAGCCCCGTTTCATTGCAACCTGAATTGTTTTTATTGGATGCTTGATATCAGGTAGTTTTTGCGGGCCAGTTAAGTGTGTATTTAAAATTTTAATGGTTGTAATTTAATTACTCAATCTGGACATATAAGTGCCATAAGGATTCTCGACAGTTTGCTTGCTTATTGAATTTTCTGCTCGGCAGGTAAATTGAGTGATATAAATGTGACGGCTTCCAGGGGTTGGAGAGGCCTGCGTTTATTGTTTTAAGCCTACTGTATTGCGCCATAACGCCGTGTGGCTTATGGAGTTTGTGATTTAAAGGGACTTGATTATATTATGCGTTTTTCGAGTGTGTTGCTTTTAAGCACAGCAGTTCTTTCTGGCTGCACTGTAACCTCTTCTTCGGGGCCGGATTTTAGGTCGATCGAATCTCAGGCATCCGTCAAACTTGTCTCTGACAAGAAGGGTGGCAATAAGGGCGTTGCAGGCATCGATTATGCGCTGATTGAAATCAACAGCCGAGTGCTTGGTTATATCGGTGGTGCAACGGGTGGTAGCATGGCGACCGGCTTCGGCGGTGGACGCGGCGGTCCTCCATCTCTGCCGCTTGGCGTAGGCGACGTTGTTCAAGTCTCAGTCTTTGAATCCCAAGCCGGTGGTCTTTTCATTCCACAGGACGCAGGGAGCCGCCCAGGCAACTATGTTTCTCTTCCAAACCAGACGATTGCGCGCGACGGTACCGTGAGCGTGCCATACGCCGGCCGTGTACGCGCAGCAGGTCGCTCGGTAGAAGAAGTTCAAGCTGATCTCGAAGAGCGCCTGGCAAACCGTGCTATCGAGCCGCAGGTCATGATCAACAAGATCAGTAGCCGCTCAGCGCAGGTTTCCGTTCTGGGGGATGTCAAATCCGCAGCTAAAATTGACCTGACAGATGCTGGCGAGCGTATTCTTGACGTGATCTCTGAAGCTGGGGGCTTGAGTTCGCCGGGCATTGAATCTTATGTCACACTTATTCGTAATGGTCGCTCTGCGAAGGTTCATTACGACTATCTGACCAGCCATCCGCAGGAAAACATCTATGTGATGCCCGGCGATGTGGTGATGGTTGATCGTGAACGTCGTACATTCATGGCCTTTGGTGCTTCTGGTCTGAACGGTCGTTTCGATTTCGAAGAGTCTGAACTGAAATTGTCTGATGCACTCGGCAAGGCCGGTGGCTTGCTGGATTCAAGAGCCGATCCGGCGCAGGTCTTCCTGTACCGCGTCGTCAATCGCGACCTGCTGGTAAAGCTTGGCCTTGATACTTCGAAGTTCGTCAAAGACGAGGTTCCTGTGATCTTCCGGGCAAACTTGAGAGATCCAGCCACGTTCTTTGCCGTTCAGAAGTTCCCGATGCAGGACAAGGACATTGTCTACGTTACCAATTCGGATGCAATCGAACTGTACAAGGTTCTTGATCTGGTTGGTTCTGTACCCGCAACTGCAGCTGATGTTTCGAGTGACGTTCTTGCCACCCGCACTTCGGTTCGGGCACTTAAAAATTAAACATAATAATGGAAGCCGGTCAGGCTTTCTTTATTAATATTGCGTTAATCGTCCGTCTGTGTGATGGATTGAAAACAGATACTTATAGCCATTTGTTTTGGGGATATTTGCATGGTTATTGTCAAGCATATGCTTGGGTTGCTCTCAGCTGCAGCCATCGTTGTAGTGGCTGGGCAGTCTTCGGCAATCGCTCAGGCAACTGCACCGCAAGTTGAAGCTCCTGCAGTTGAGCAAGTTAATACTCCTGCTGCTGAGCAGGGTGCTCCGGCGCCAGTTGCTGTTTCAAGAGCGGAAGGCGAGGCTATCGGTGCGTTCCTCGCTCGTATTCAGGCTGGTATCGCTGGCGGAAGCGTTCAAGAGGAAGCTATGGCAGAGCAGGTTGCACTGCTGTTGCCACCTGAAACCACAGTAACGGACGCGACGCGTGCAATTGTGGACGAGGTTCTTGCATTTGCCCAAGCGAATTCGCCATCTGCCGAAGCTGTGGGTGACGGGTTGGCGCTGGCTGCAAATGCGGCAAGTAACGCAAACAACGCAGCTCTTGCTCGAATGATCCGTGTTCGCGTTGAAGGTGCTGCTGGTTTACTCGCTCAGGCATTCTCTGATAACTTCACGGCGACCGCAGCTGGCGGTGGCGCAGGAGCAGGTGGTGCCGGCGCTGGTGGCGGCGGTGCAATTGGTGGTGCGGCAGGTGCTGTCGGTGGCGGGACTGGTGGTCTCGGCGAAGGCTCGTCACCGGTCACTCAGACCAATTCGACAACTGCTCCAACTGGTGGCAGCACCGTAACTGGTTTTGCTGATGGCAATACCACGACGGTTGTTGATGTGAGCCCAGGCTAAATTTGAAATTATGTCCCGTCTTTTGGCCTGTTAAAGGCCGAGTTATAAGATGGGGCATAATTAGGCCTTGAACTTTCGGCATCTGCTTTAAGACGTCAGGGATGGTATTCTCGTCGCCTGAATTATCCTGAAGTATCGTATTTCAGAGGTGAAAGTTTGCAGCTTCATAATAGACACATTTCAGAAAACATTTCTCATGAGAACGTTGATGACAACGGCCGTGTCGATGTCATTCAGATTGATGCATTGCTTGGCGCAGCGCGTCGTCAATGGATCGTTGTTGCAGTTTGTGTAGCATTTGCCGCATTGCTCGGCCTTGTCGTCGCGACAACATCAGTGCCTTTGTATACCGCGACGGCCAAGGTTCTCATGGACCGCAATACTAATCAGGTGGTCCAGCAGTTATCTGCCATTGGTAGCGTGCTTGACGATGAATCAAGTGTCCTCAGTCAAGTCGAATTGTTACAGTCCGAAACGATCGGATTGGCGGTTGTGGATAAACTCGATCTTTCGAATGATGCTCAGTTCATGGCGGATCAATCGTCGCTCCTGGGTAGTGTCGTTCGTTTTGTCCGGTCGGTTGTGAACGTTTCGCAGTGGTTTTCCAGTGCCGAAGAAGACAGCGTTGCCATTGAGGCGAAGCGCCGTTCCGCGCTCGGCAAAGTACTGAAGAACATCCGTGTTACACGTGTAGGCCGGACCTATGTTCTTGAAATCAACTACACCTCGCCATCTCCCGAACTTGCGGCAAAGGTGGCTAACGGCATCGCTTCTGAATATCTCGTAGACAAATTGAACTCAAAATATGACGCCACGCGTCGTGCAAGTGTTTGGTTGCAGGACCGGATTGACGAACTGCGTCAGAAGGCGATGGAAACGGACTTGGCGGTCCAGAAGTTTAGATCGGCCAATGGCCTCGTGACTGCAGGTAATTCGCTGGTGTCAGATCAGCAATTATCTGAGTTGAATAGTGCGTTGATTGTTGCACAGTCTGATTCTGCAAAAGCTGCTGCCAAACTCGATGGTATTCAAAAAGTAATCAGCGCTGGGCAGTCGGATGCTATTGTGACTGACGCGCTGGATAGTTCTATCGTCAACGAAATGCGCAAAAAGTATCTTGCGGCATCCAAGCTTGAATCAGAAATTTCCTCTCGTCTCGGTGCACAACATATTCAGGCGATCCGTCTCAGAAAAGAGATGGAAGAGTATCGACGTTTGATGTTTGAAGAATTGGGGCGTATTGCTGAGAGCTACAAGAGTGACCTCGCAATTGCAAAAGCACGAGAAACCTCTCTTCAAAATAGCGTTTCGTTGGCGACTGGGGTAAGCGCTGTCGCCAACGAAACGCAGGTTCAATTGCGCGAACTGGAGCGTGAGGCCGAGACGTACAAGAATCTCTACCAAACATTCTTGCAGCGCTACCAGGAAGCTGTTCAGCAACAGTCGTTCCCAGTCACCGACGCACGCGTGATTTCAAGTGCCAATCCGCCATCATCTCCAAGCCAACCACGCAAAATGCTTCTGCTGGCGGCATTTTGTATAATGGGTGCAGGTATCGGTGCTGGTATTGGCGCATTCAGGGAATTCAGGGATCGGTTCTTCCGTACGGGAGAGCAGGTTCGTGATATCCTTGGCCTTGAATTCCTTGGCATCGCTCCGTTGATGAATGATGGTCTGCGGGTTGTTGATAACGCAACGGAAAGCAATCCTCGCAGTATTCGCAAGGCGACTGAAGTCACCAATTACGTGATTGACCATCCGCTATCATCGTTCGCTGAGACGCTTCGCAGCGCGAAGATTGCAGCTGACCTTGGAATTTCTGAGAAGGAATGCAAGGTCATAGGTATTGTTTCGACGTTGCCGGGTGAGGGCAAGTCCACGGTTTCAGTCAATTTCGCGGAATTGCTGGCGAGCCAGGGATCCCGTGTTATCCTGATTGATGCCGACTTGCGCAATCCAGGTGCGACGCGCGCCATTGGTCGCCACGCGCAGGAAGGTCTTCTTGAAACCCTGCTGGACGGGAAGAGCCCGAAAGATTGTTTCCTTTATAATGCCCGCACAGGTATGGCTTTCTTGCCAGCAGTGGTCAAGCATCGCGTTCCGCATTCCTCTGAGTTGCTCTCATCTGTCGCGATGAGGAAGCTGTTGAGCACGCTTTCTTCCAGTGCAGACTACATCATCATTGATCTACCGCCTCTTGGGCCGGTTGTGGATGCACGCGCCATGGCAAGCCGTATCGATGGGTTTGTCTATGTTGCAGAGTGGGGCAAAACGGCACGGCGTGTCGTGCGCCAGACACTCGAGACTGAGCCTTTGATCCGCCAGAAGTGCCTTGGTGTCATCCTGAATAAGGTTGATCAGGAAAAGATGAACCTTTACCGCTCCTACGGCTCGACCGAATATTATTATTCGCGCTACTCAGAATATTACCAGGAAAAGACCTGATTATGAGAGCGACGATTTTTGCTGCCGCCATTGTTATGGCGGCATCTTTATTGGTGCTGAGCTATGCATTTAAGGAGACTTGGTACAGTTCCAGGTTTGCGAATGTTTTGTCAATCGCGCAGGATGTGGATACCTATGGCAGCGTTCCCAATGAAATGCTGCTTGCTTCGATGGACAGTCTTTCAGAAATTGTCGATGACAATGTATGCCGCTCTGACATCGTCAAGGCCGGTATGTCGCTCGTTTTGAAGGATCTGGACTACCGCTACCAATTGCAGGAAATTGCGAGCAGATCCAACGGCTTGATTTTTGCCGAACGATATCTCCGTCATGCTCTGAAGTGTTTGCCTGTTGATGGCAATGTCTGGTTACGTTTCGCAATGGTTCGCTATGCCAGAACGTCAAATTTGGACGAATTGGCGCACTCGATATCGCTGTCCCAACAACTCGCTCCAGCCGAGGAGAATATTATTCTCGGCCGGTTTGCACTGTGGAATTCGGCTCCCGCGCAGTTACAACAAAAAGCCGCCGCGGCCTACAATGCTGACAAAAATGCTGTTTGCGGTAGTCGATGGAACTTGGTCCGGAAGCAGTTACCGGATTTGTGCCCCAAAACCTCGTAGTTTGACACTAGGGTATAAACCGAAACCCGTGATTATCTCGCTGAGTTTTTAGACACGTGAACGGGATTTTCGAGCCGCGTTGTATTTTGATAATTTCTCCGGCTGTCGCTGCGCGTCGCCAAGTGTAGAGAGCTAAGTCTCGCTACTCTGCAGGCGGTCGCAAAAAAATAATCTCCAAAAGCAGCAGATACACTCAAAGGCTGTAACGCCTTGGCGTGAAAGGCATGTCAGCGTATGCTTTCACACAAACAGAATGCTGTGTTTTCTGCCGAAGCGCTTTTTTAAATTCGCTTAGGTTTTCTTTAACCATATTGGTGTTTTCTGTGGCCAACGAAACGGCCAGTTAACTATATTTATTAATAAGTTAGTAAGCATGATGCTGACGGCTGTTCACCGGTGTGTACCCGGAATGTCCCCTCCCTAAAATCAGCCAATTCAAGGGGCAACTTCCAATGACTAGCATTCTGACAAACATCGCAGCCATGTCTGCGCTGGAAACTCTCCGCAACATCAATTCCAACATGGAAACAACCCAGGGCCGCGTTTCGTCCGGCCTGCGTGTTGGTGAAGCATCCGACAACGCCGCTTACTGGTCGATCGCGACCACCATGCGTTCTGACAACATGGCTTTGGACGCCGTTTCCGACGCACTCGGTCTGGGCGCCGCCAAGGTTGACACCGCTTACACCGCGATGGAATCCGCCATCGACGTTGTTAAGGAAATTAAGAAGAAGCTCGTTACCGCGCAGGAAAACTCTGTCGACAGCAAGAAGGTGCAGGAAGAAATTGACCAGCTGCAGGACCAGCTGAAGTCGATTTCGGAAGCTGCTTCCTTCAGCGGCGAAAACTGGGTCATCGGCTCCGGCACGCAGTCTGTTGTTTCCGGCTTCGTCCGTGACAGCAACAACAATGTTACCGTCAAGCACACCGAATATGTTTTGAATAACGCTGGTACGGATGCGAACGTTCTGTTCGGCGTCAACACAGCTGGCAGCCTGGTAACAACAGCAGGTATTCTCGGTCAGGTTACGACCGTTGGCAGCGTTGGCTTCTCGGTTATCGAACTGGATGTTACCAACACAGCAACTGACTACCTGAAGAACGCTCTGGATATCGTTGAAACCGCTCTGAAGCAGATGACAAGCGCTGCTGCTGACCTCGGTTCGATCTCCATGCGTATCGACCTGCAGGAAGAATTCGTTGCCAAGCTCAACGAGTCCATCGAAAGCGGTATCGGTCGTCTGGTTGACGCTGACATGAACGAAGAATCTACCCGCCTGAAGGCTCTGCAGACACAGCAGCAGCTCGGCATCCAGTCGCTGTCGATTGCAAACAGCAACTCGGAAAACATTCTGTCGCTCTTCCGTTAATAAACGGAGCAAAGCTCACAAAAAGAAAGCCGCGCCAAAAGCGCGGCTTTTTTTATTGGTTCTTTGGAGGAGTCATTGTCGATTTCCAAATTATTCTAATAAAACAATATATTGTCAGGCGAGCGCGTGGTTTTTCGACTTCAACTGCTCAAGCAATTTTTTACGATTTTATTAACTTTAGTAAACGACCGTTTAACCTTTGTTAACCATTTCTTCCTTAAATGGCCTCATCGAACCGATGGGTTAACCAAGACGAAGAAATGGTTAACGGGCATCAAGCCGCTCCATTGTTCCCGGTGAAATCCGGAATGTCCCTGTTTATCAGCCAATTTAGGGGCAACGAAAATGACAAGCATTCTGACAAACACCGCAGCAATGGCAGCACTCCAGACTCTGCGTGGTATCAACACGAACCTTGAAGGTGCGCAGGAGCGTGTCGCATCCGGTTTGCGTGTTGGCGAAGCCGCAGACAATGCCGCTTACTGGTCGATCGCGACCACCATGCGTTCCGACAACATGGCTCTTGATGCCGTATCCGACGCAATTGGTCTTGGCGCCGCCAAGGTTGACGTCGCCTACGCTGCAATGGAAAGCGCCATCGACGTCGTTAAGGAAATCAAGAAGAAGGTCGTTGCTGCAACCGAAAACGCAGTCGACAAATCGAAGATCCAGGAAGAAATTCGCCAGTTGCAAGAGCAGCTTCGCTCGATTGCACAAGGTGCGTCTTTCAGTGGCGAAAACTGGGTAGCTGGCAATGCTGGAACGCAGTCAGTTGTAACCGGATTTATCCGCGACTCCTCGGGCAATGTTTCGGTTAAAACAACCAGCTATTACCTCGACCCGACATCTTCCCAGGGTAACGTTCTGTTCGGCACCAACACTGCAGGTGCAATCGTGACGACAACCGGTCTGGTTGGACTGGTATCCACCATCGGCACCGTCGGTTACTCTCTCGATACGCTGAACGTTGAAAGCACCACCGGCGATTACCTGACGGGTGCTTTGACCCACGTTGAGAGCGTGCTGAAGTCGATGACCAGTGCCGCGGCCGCACTTGGTTCGATCTCCATGCGTATCGACCTGCAGGAAGAGTTTGTAAACCGCCTCAAGGAATCCATCGACAGCGGTATCGGCCGCCTGGTCGATGCGGACATGAACGAAGAATCCACGCGTCTCAAGGCCCTGCAGACACAGCAGCAGCTGGGTATTCAGGCTCTGTCTATCGCCAACTCCACCGCAGAGAACATCCTGCAACTGTTCCGTCAGTAAGCGGCGTCCCGGCTGGGGACGACTTCGTCCCGCCCTGGCAAAACAGTTACAGGCAAACGAAACCGCGCTTCGCAAGGAGCGCGGTTTTCGCATCTTCAGCGGCGATTAAACTAACGACCACCGGACCAAGAGGCACCAGAACCGGCGTGTGTGATATGGAAAGAGCCGCTTAAGTCAGGTGAAATCGTCTGAAAATGCCATGTAGCTTGCGTGAAACCTGCCATGCGCGCGGGAAGTGCAATTTAGCATGTGGCAAGTGCTTGCATAACGGCACAGATGTTTGTTACCTGTTCGTTAATGATTTGTTAACGAACGACAGGCCGCTTGGCTAGTTTACGCCGCGGTGAGCATGATGCCCTCTGGTCGTTTCCGGTTCGCAACCGGATTTCCCACGCATATCGACCGAGGCCATATTTATGACCAGTATTATGACGAATGCCGCCGCTATGGCAGCACTGCAAACCCTGCGTATGATCGACAGAAATCTGGAAACAACGCAGGGCCGTGTATCGTCTGGATACCGCGTTGAAACCGCAGCCGATAACGCCGCCTATTGGTCAATCTCCACAACAATGCGCTCAGATAACAGTGCCTTGTCGGCTGTGCAGGATGCGCTCGGCTTGGGTGCAGCAAAGGTTGATACCGCCTATGAGGCGCTTGAGAGCGCCATTGAAGTGGTCAAGGAAATCAAGAAGAAGCTAGTGGCTGCCTATAGCGTTGGCGCCGACCGCGTAAAAATTCAGGAAGAAATGCAGCAGTTGCAGGAGCAATTGAAGAGCATTTCCGAATCCGCGTCCTTCTCCGGTGAAAACTGGCTGCAGGAGCGCATTGGCAATAGCGGCACTCTGCCGGCCGAGGAGCCGATTGTCAAAAAAATCGTTGCGTCCTTCATCCGTACATCATCAGGTGGCGTTGAAGTTACGACGGTTGATTACAGCCTCGATTCAAAGACCGTGCTGTTCGATTTGAGCGGCGGTAAGTTCGGTATTCTGGACAAGGAAGCGATCTTTGTTGGCCCGAACGAGGCACAGGTCAATGTGAAGGTCACCGCAGGCACCACAACGACAACAACCGGTTATGTTGTCGAGAAGCTGAACGACACACAGATCGCAGCACTCAATGCCGCAACACCGGATACCAATACTGATCCGAACATCTACAGCGATGGAACGGACACCTATTATCAGGTAGCGACCAACAGCTGGGTCAAGATGGCCGGTACGCCGTCTACCGGTGCCGGCACTGAAGCGGCCTATACCGATGGCTCCGGCACTGACTGGTACTACGACATTGGCGCGACACCGGTTCTGGCGACGGACCGCTCGCTCTCGTTCTCCGTAACGACCCTTAACATCAACGAGCTCAACTCGGTTGCTGGCGTCATGAACGGTATGGTCACAGGCGGAAGCTATACCGATGCGGAAGCATTGGATGTGATGGTTCAGTTCGTGAACACCCAGCTAGAAGCCATGACCAGCGCCGCATCAAGCCTCGGTTCGCTGCAAAGCCGCATCAGCATGCAGGACGACTTCGTGTCGGCACTAATGGACGTGATCGATAAGGGTATCGGTCGTCTGGTTGACGCCGACATGAACGAAGAATCCACCCGCTTGAAAGCCCTTCAAACCCAGCAGCAGCTTGGTATCCAGTCGTTGTCCATTGCGAACTCCAACGCTGAAAATATCCTGATGCTCTTCAAGTAAGTATTTGCTGGCGTTCGGTGATTTTTAAGGGCGAGGAGGGAGCTCCTTCATCCTCGCACAAGTTTGAAGTTCTAGCGTTTCGAGTGAGTATCCTCGGCTTTTTTCCAGGCAGAGGCTTGAATTGACGATCTTCGAACATGGTGACGGGAATGATTTCACAACCGCATAAAAAACATGGCTTCTGGAGGCAGCACTGTGCCTCCGCACTCATGGCCATGGGCGGAGGAAGACGATGAGCGCGTCCATTGCCCGTTATCTGAAAGACTTTGGCGAAAGCCAGCCTGTCCTGCATGCGATGGATGAGACCGTAGCATTGCCGTCCTCATTTCCAGATTTTGATATGGGCGAGGACGACAGTTTTGCCATGCCTGCACCTGTCGATGTCGATGAAGAAAAGCGCATCTCCTATGCCGAAGGCCACGAAGCGGCGACTGCGGCATTGACCGAGCAATTCGAGGCTGAAAAACGCGCCATGCTTGAAAGCCATGCGGCGGAAATTGCCGAGTTTCAGGCGCGTTATCATACCGAGATGGCCGGTTTCATCACAAGCCGTCTGCAGGAAAATCACGACCTGGTGGTCAGTAACCTCGATGAACAGATTTCGGCTGTGCTGGCACCGGTCCTGAGTGATGCCCTGGCGCAGAAGGCTGTGGCCGGGTTGGCAGACATTATTCGCCCATCATTGACCGATGGAGAGGCCGTGACTTTGACCGTGAAAGGGCCAAAGCCACTTTACGACCGTTTGATTGAAGTCCTTGGCGGCAATGAAAAGGCGTTTCGTTTTGTTGAAAACGCGGATGTTGATCTATCCGTTGAGATGGACAACAGCGTGCTGGTGACCCGCATGTCTGCGTGGGCGTCTAGCGTCCGGAAGGTGTTGAAATGAGTGAAAGCGAAAATCACCACCACGGCAAAAACGAGGTCATTATTGTCAAGCGCAAGGGTGGTGATCACGACGGCGCGCATGGTGGTGCATGGAAGATCGCTTACGCTGACTTCATGACCGCGATGATGGCGTTCTTCCTTGTTATGTGGCTGGTTAACGCCGCAAACGAAGAAACCAAGGCATCCGTTGCAAGTTACTTCAACCCGATTCAGCTCTCTGATGAAAAGCCGACGACGAAAGGCCTGGAAAAGCCTGTCGATGAGAAGGATGGGTTGGAGAAGAACGAACGCTCCAAGGTTAAGGCGGAGAATGCGACAGTCGGGTCTGCGGCCGCAACCGGCGAAGATCAGACATCGCAAACCGGTGAAGAGGCCAATTACTCGGAAGCCGACTTCTTCCAAAACCCCTATTCGGTTCTTGCTGAAATCGCGCAGGAAGTTGGTCAGCAGGCCAATGTCAGCGCGAAAGGTGAGGGCGGTGCTGCCGATTCCGGCCCGGCAACGGGTGCCAGCGGCGGTGAGGCATATCGCGATCCGTTCGACCCTGATTTCTGGACACAGCAGGTGCGCATAACCCGCGCCGATCAACGTTCCGAAACCCAGCCGCAGGACACACAGGCCGCGCAGCAGGAAACTCAGGCGACCGAGAACCCGCAGGTGGCGGCTGCATCGCAGCAGAACCAGCAGCAAAACGAAGCTCCGCAGTCCAACGACATCATTGCTGACGTCGCCAAACTCAACGAGCAGAAACAGAATGACCACGAGCAGCAGGAAATTGCCGCGGTTATCCCGCAGCAGAAACCTGCTTTTGATCCAAATGAGATCAAGCCAACGCCGGATCCGGAGGAGGCTCAACACAAGCCGACCCCTCTCGAGGAAAAGGAAGCCAAGGAGCTTCGTGACGAGATCGAGGCGCAGATCAGTGGTGTCAGCGGTAAGCTTGCAGAAGGCTTGATCGTGACGCCGGCCGAAGGTGGGATGCTCGTGACGATTTCCGATCAGAGCCAGGCGCCGATGTTCAATGTCGGTTCTGCGGTCCCGCGCCGTGAAATGGTTCTGGCGATGGAAAAGATCGGTCAGTTGTTGCAGGACAAGGGTGGTAGCGTTGTCATTCGCGGCCATACCGATGGTCGCCAGTTCAAGGGCAGTTCAAACGACAACTGGCGTCTGTCCATGGACCGTGCCCACAGCGCCTATTACATGCTGGTGCGTGGCGGTCTTGAGGAAAACCGCGTTAAGCAGGTCTCCGGTTTTGCGGATCGTAGACTGCAGATTCCGTCAGATCCTCTGGCTGATTCCAACCGACGTATCGAAATTCTTCTGGAAGCGGATCGGGGATGATGCGGATGCGGCTTCCAAAACGCTGGGTATCTCTATTGGCTGCGGTCAGCACCTTTGTCGGTGCTGCCGAAAGCTTTGCCCAGTCGCCTGACAATCTGATGCCCTATTCGATGCTGCGGTCACTGCAGTTCGTGCAGGATTCCGTTGTACTTGGTGACCATTCGGCGGCCGAAATGCAGCGCTTTATGCTGACGACCATCGATGAACGTCTAAGAGATGCACCGCCGTCAATTTTCGCTGACCCACGCAACGTGGACGCCGCACTGATCTATGCGATGAGTGGTGGTAATCCAGCGACGTTGGAATTGCTGGTCGCGAAGGACGTCGATGGCAATTTCGACACGCGCGTTGCAGATGCACTAAGGAAATATCTCAGCGGCCGAGGTACCCTGATCGCCAAGGGTCTGGGCGCCATGGTGCCGGAATATCGCAAGACCCGTATCGGACCCTATCTGGCTTTGATCAGCGGTAACGTGACATTGGCGCAGGATCCGGTTGCCGCGTTGAAATTCTATGATATCGCCCGGCTTGAAGCGCCCGGTACGATTGTTGAAGAAGCGGCGTTGCGCCGCTCGCTGGCCATTGCCGTTGAGGACGGAGATGCAACACAGGGCTTCAAATACGCCCAGCGTTATGCACGTCGTTTTCTGCATTCGCCCTATGCTAGCCAGTTCGCTGATTTGATCGTGGCCCTTTCTGTGCGTCGCTATGAGCACATTGAAGAGGCGACGATTACCGATACGGTCGCACTGATGGATGCAGACCGGCAGCGCGAGACATATTTGCGTATGGCACGCATGGCGACAGTCGCAGGCAAGGAAAAACTGGCCCGCATGGCGGCTACCAGAGCCAAGGACCTTTCAACGGGTCTGCCTGTTGTCGATGGGGCACCGGCAAATCTTTACGAAAGTCTCGCAAACATCGGTACTCCGGATATCGTCAGCGCGATCAAAACCATCACCAGCATCCCGGACGAACATCTGTCTGACCGCGACAAGATCTTGCGGGACGCTGCAAAGGCCATTGCTGAAGAAGTCGTGCGCCCACCTGTGGCGAGTGCCGCGTCCTTGCAGCCCGGTACGACGGGCTGGGAAGGAGAGGCGACCTTGCCGGTCGCGGCAGCGCCTGGCAGCGAACCTCAGGCGGAGGGCAGTGGTGTTTGGCGCAATCCGACGCCTGTCATGGAAGACCTTAGTCCTGAATACAAGAGCACCGTCTCAAGCGGACGGTCAAAGCTGGATGAAATAGACGCACTGCTTAAGAAAGAAGGCTCCTTGCAATGATCGATACGAGCGCATTTACACTGACGCCACCAGTATCTGACGCAAAACCTGCGAGCGCGGGCATTAGCAAGGGCGACTCTCGGCCGAGCGGGTTTGACGACGCGATGTCGGGTGCACGGAACGACCGTTCCGGGCCGCACGCGTACGACCGTCAGGCGAATGACCGTGGATCTGATGATGCCGCATCGGAAGACGATGCGAACTCGGCAAATGGCCGGCTGCAGGAAGATCAGGTCAGTGCACATGGCCAGAAGAACAAGTTGAATGGTTCGGCAGAAAATCTCCGTGCCCATCTGTCTGCCTATGACAAGATGACCAAAACAGCCGATGACACATCGACTGCCAAGCCGGGCAAGGCCGACCAGGTCAAGAAACGCCTTAAGGACATGGATGAAGGCGACGCGCTCAAGGGTGCGACTGTCGCCGACGCTGATCTTGCTGCCGACGACACGAAAGTACCGACAGTTCTTTCTGTCCTTGATGCGGGCGATGCAGCCGTGCACGAGCTGGCAAAAGCCATTGGCAAGGAAAATCTCGGCGTAACCTCACGCAGCGATGAGAAATCGACAACGAAGTCGAAGGCATCCAATGCCATCAACATGCTGTCGTCGGCGAAGGCTGACAGTGACGCCGAAGATGTTGATGTGAATGCCGACCCACTGACAGTTCGCTTTTCTTCCTCGCGCGCCAGTTCCGGCCGTGACATGGACATGTCGATCCGGTCGGGCAGCGATGGCATCGAGTTCAAGGTCAGTGATGCAAAGGCTGGAGCGATGGAGAACGTCACGGTTCTCGATTCACGCCGGTTCATCGGCCTTTCCATGTCGACAAATGCGTCCGCATTGACCAGCCTGATCGCTGGTGACCCTGAATGGGTCAGCGCCATGCAGCCCGGCTCCGAGCTGTCGAATGCAGCCGCACAGAGCAGCACAGGTAGGGTCGTCCATACGCTGAAGCTGCAAATGACGCCGATCGACCTCGGCACGGTGACCATGTCACTGCGCATGGTTGGCGACGAATTGAACGTTCATGTGACCGTTCAGAACACTGCCGCCTATAGAAAATTGAGTGACGACAGCAAAAGCATCGTCGATGCGCTGCGTGCTCAGGGCCTTCAGGTCGATCAAATCACGCTAAATATTTCTTCGACAGAAAAAAGTGATCAGTCGAGTTCGCAAAATAATGGACAGCAAGGTCAGCAAAACAATCAGCAGGCTTTGAGTGGTCGCAACCAGGACGAGTCAGGCAGCCAGCGCGGGCAGTTCGCGGGACAGGGCAACGAAGGGGAACTTGATGTCATTGCTGAAGGGAATTCTGGTCTCGCTTCCGGTAATCACAGTTCTGGCCTTTACCTCTGACGCATTAGCGGTTGGCGTGCAGGGTGCTTGTGAAAATGAGATCCGTTCTGCGGCCGCCAAATACGGCGTGCCCGAGGGAATCTTGTACTCCGTTGGCTTGACCGAAACCGGCCGCAAGGGGCGACTTGATCCCAACGCGATGAATATCGAAGGAAAATCAGTGTTTTCCGCGTCGCGCAATGAGGCAATGGCGGCATTTGAAGAGGCAAAACGTAACGGCGCAAAACTGATTGACCTTGGCTGCATGCAGATCAACCAGTACTTCCATGGAGAAAATTTCAGTTCTCCGCAGGAAATGTTTGACCCGAAGCGCAACGTGGAATATGCGGCGATGTTCCTTAAAAATCTGCACGACAGGCATGAAACCTGGACGATGGCAGTTGCCAGATATCACGCAGGACCAAACAACGATCCGGCACAGAAGAAATATGTGTGCCGCGTGATATCGAATCTGGTCGCGACCGGGTACGGAAAATGGACCACGAACGCAAAGAATTTTTGCGACCAATAACAACTATAAATTGAGTTGCCCTATATGTGGCCGGAATCTGGAATTGTGGCGATCGTTTGCCGCAAATATGGTCCGGCAAGAGGGATTCTTATTGAATCGTACCTTTCTCCACATTAAAATAGTGTCGATTAGTTAAAATGCCTACTAAATGTAGATCAAATCGGCACTCAAAAGTTAATCAATTATTAATTTCTATAGTTAACATTCCACAGTTGTCGCTGATTCCCCCGATTCGTACCAATGCCAACATTGGCAACACCACACTGATTCGGAGGCGGACGAATGATCGTAGTGGTTGATGAGCGCGAGCTCGTTAAGAACGGATACACATCTTTATTTGGGCGTGAGGGCATTCCCTCGACGGGTTTCGACCCGCGCGAGTTTGGCGAATGGGTCACGACGGCTGCAGACACAGATCTGGCAGCTGTTGAGGCATTCCTCATCGGCCAAGGTAACGCGTACGCGAATTTGCCACGGGCAATTCGCGACAGAACCATGGCGCCGGTTATCGCGGTAAGCGATCAGCCTTCGCTGGAGGCTACTCTCGCATTGTTCGACAGCGGAGTCGACGATGTCGTGCGTAAGCCGGTTCACCCACGCGAGATTCTGGCACGTGCAGCGGCTATTCGCCGTCGCCTGAAGGTCATCAACAATTTTACGGACATCGGCCCGATCCGCGTTTTCTCGGATGGTCGTGATCCTGAAATCAACAGCGAAGTCTTCCCGTTGCCACGCCGTGAGCGTCGCATTCTGGAATATTTGGTCGCCAACCGTGGCCGTCGCGTTTCCAAGACACAGATTTTCAATGCCATCTACGGCATTTTTGATGATGACGTCGAAGAAAACGTCGTCGAAAGCCACATCAGCAAGCTGCGCAAAAAGCTCCGTAAGAAGCTTGGTTACGACCCTGTCGATTCCAAGCGCTTCCTCGGCTATTGCATTGATTGGCAATGATTTTTTGAACCTTTGCCGCATTTCATCGGAATGCGGCAAATGAGACAGCTTCACGCAAGGCCCATCTCTTAAGTTGCTATTCAACGACCACCACGAGGGTTCTTTTAATGAGTATTTTTGGAACGATGAAGACCGGCGTTTCCGGTATGAATGCGCAGGCTAATCGCTTGGCTACAGTCGGTGACAACATCGCCAACTCCAGCACAATTGGTTACAAGCGCGCTTCGACCGCGTTCTCGTCCATGGTTCTTCCGTCCTCGGGTGGAAACTACAATTCCGGTGGCGTCAGCTCCAACATTCGCTACAGCATTTCTGAATCTGGCGGTTATTCCTACACAACGACTGCTACGGATATGGCAATTGAAGGTAGTGGCTTCTTTATCGTCGCTGAATCTCGCGATCCGGACGCAGCCCAGTTCCTGACCCGTGCAGGTAACTTTGCTCGCGAAACCGTGGAAGAGCCATCAGGCTCGGGCGTTTACAAAACTTTCCTTAAGAATGCGGCTGGTTATTACCTGTTCACGCCTTCTCAGGCCACAGCGTCCAGCAACCGCTTCTCGGGCAGTGTTGTTGAAATGCCAGGCAACGATATCAAGTCGACACCGACAACGGCTGGTACGATGAAGTTCAACCTGAACAACCAGACAGCTGACGGTGCAACATGGAAGACGTCCATGACCGGCTTCGGTTACCAGGGTGTTGAAATCGTTTACGATTTCACCTTCACCAAGGATGCTGCGAATGAATGGACCTTGCAGGTCACCAATTCGAAGACCGGCACTGCAGTTATGCCCGACATCGCTGTTGAGTTCGATCCAGTCACTGGTGAGTTGACCTCTCCGACCGGCACATTTGATATTCCTGCTGTCGCTGATCAGAACGGTGTCATTACCGTTGATCTCGCGGGCTCTGTCACACAGAACACCGGCAGCACCATCATGAGCGGTGGCTTGAACGGTAACGGCGCTTCGGCGGTGAAAGATGTCATCATCGAAACCGATGGCAGCATCTACATTCAGTACCAGAACGGCTCCAAGGTGTTGACGGAAAGCAGGCTGATGCTTGCGACCGTTACCAGCCCGGATAACCTTAATCCGGTTAACGGCAATGCGTACAGCGCCAGCAACACGTCTGGCATTCTGATTGCCAACGATCCTGGCACAAAGGGCGTTGGTAACCTGATGACCAAGACGCTGGAAACCTCGAACGTCGATATCGCCAATGAATTGACCGAGATGATTGAATCGCAGCGCATCTACAGTGCTAACTCCAAGGTTTTCCAGACAGGTTCCGAATTGTTGGATGTCCTGGTCAACCTGAAGAGATAATAGATCTCACGAGGACAGATGAATGTCACTTTCGTCAGCAATGATTACTGCACAGTCAATTTTTAATAATACCGGCAAGCAAACTGATGTTGTCTCAAGCAACATCGCCAATGTTGGTAATAAAAATTACGTTAAAAGAACTGCAATTCTGAGCGCAACAGCTTACGGCGCATCGGTTGTTACGACGGCCCGCGTTCAGAACGACAGTCTTCTGCGGCAGACACTTGCTTCGTCCTCACTTTTTTCCGGTCAGAATGTCCTTCTGACCGGCCTCGAAGAAGTAAAGAGTATCTTTGGCGGAAATGACTACGAAAGCTCTCCGAGTGCATATCTCGGAGCGCTCCAGAAAAGCCTCGATACTTACGCTGGCAAACCCGGTGATTCTGCGCTCGCAGCAACCGTTGTCAACGCAGCAACTGACCTTGCGACCTCTCTGAACACCGCTTCCAATGAACTGCAGGCTATTCGTACCCGTGCAGACAAGGAAATGGCACTTCAGGTCGACAGCCTCAATCAGTTGCTCTCCCGTTTTGAAGTCGCAAACAATGCGGTGAAGTCGGCAACAGCATCTGGTGCTGATCCGAACGACGCCCTTGATATCCGCGACAGCCTCCTGAAAGACATTTCAAGCATTGTCGGCGTGTCCGTTGTGACGCGCGGTGACAATGACATGGCTCTTTACACCAGCGATCAGGGTATCACTCTGTTCGAAACCATTCCGCGCCAGGTCAGCTTCACACCGAAGATCGGCTACACCGCATCGATGGACGGCAATTCGCTGTATATTGACGGCGTTGCAGTCAAAGCCGGTGAGGGTAGCAACACTACGGCATCCGGCAGCCTTTCCGGTCTGCTGCAGTTGCGTGACGACGTCGTTCCGACGATGCAGAACCAGCTGGACGAAATTGCTCGCGGTCTGATCACTCTTTTTGCTGAAAAGCAGGCAGACAGCACCGGTACCGATCCGGATCTGCCAGGTCTGTTCACCTATAACGATCCTGCTACAGCCACGGTCCCAGCTGCTGGCGCCATCACCAAAGGTCTTGCGGCTGCCATTAAAGTGCACCCGGATCTGATCATTTCCCAGGGTGGAAACCCTGAACTTCTTCGTGATGGAGGTATCAATGGTGCAGCTTACGTCAAGAATGATCTGTCGAATGGCGGTGGCACGGGCTACTCCGCGCTTATCCGCAGCTATGTAACGGCACTCGACACATCAATCGATTTCGATCCGACGACCCGTATCGACACGGACACAAGCCTTCTCAAATACGCTTCCAACTCAATGGGTTGGCTGGAGCAGATGCGTCAGGGCGCGACCAACGCCAACGATGTGAAGACTGCAGCTTATGAGCGCGCAGAAGAGGTTTATTCAAACACGACCGGCGTCAGCCTGGACGAGGAACTGTCTCTGCTGCTCGATATCGAACAATCCTACAAGGCTGCCACGAAGCTGGTCTCGACGATTGATGAAATGTTGCAATCTCTGATGAGCATGGTGAAGTAACATGAAGACATCTTTCATATCCTCACTGGCAATGCAGAATAGCATGCGTAGCACGATCCTGAAGGCTCAGCTTGAGATGACGGATCTGACCACGGAACTGACAACGGGCAAGCACGCTGATCTCGGCGTGGCTCTGGGTGCCAACACGGCACGCAGCCTGGACCTCAACCGTGATGTGCAGCGCCTGACTTCGATCATCGGCGTAAACTCGATTGCCACCCAACGTCTGGAAGCATCGCAGCTGGCACTGAAGAACATGTCGGAAGCGGCAAATGAAATTCAGAAGGTGCTTGTCCCGAACACCAGCGCGGAAGAACCGACGCTGAGCACTGTTCGCAACACGATCACCAATGCATTCAACAACTTCATTGGCTTTGCCAATACGTCCGTCAACGGCGAGTTCCTGTTCTCCGGCATCAACACCGATGTGAAGCCGGTCGATGATTACTTCGCTGACGATTCCAAGTTGAAGCAGGCCTATGACGACGAGTTGAACTACTACATGACGAACGTGGTATCGCCTGCAGTTGGCGATGCCTCGCAGTTGACCAAGGAACAGGTCGCGACGTTCATGTCCGACATGGAAAAGAAGTTCAACGGCGAAACCAAGGTCACCAACCCGCCGCACTCCACGTTGACGGCTGGTACAGACTACGATTTCTGGACCGCCTTTGGCTCGGATTCCAGCGATGTAAACATGACAAGCCGTATCAGCCAGACGGAAGTCGTCGAAACATCGACAAACGCCAATTCCAAGGGCATGCGTTACTTCGCCTTCACGGCAATGACCACCATGACCTTCCTTCAGGACAATATCGCTCCTGAAATCCGCGAACAGGTTTCCATGGACGCGGTCAACAACATCAAGTCCGCAATTGACGGACTGAACCAGCAGGCCAGTAAACTCGGTCTTTCTGAAGAGCGTGTTTCCAAGGCAAACGACGCTTTGTCAGCACAGAAAAAGATCATCGAAACGCACCTCATTGATCTCGAGGGCATCGATACATACGAGGCAAAGACACGCCTCGATCTGCTGAAGTCTCAAATAGAAATTGCCTACAGCTTGACGGCACGGCTGCAACAAATGAGCCTTGTAAACTACCTTTGATGATTAAAGGTAGCCGTAGATAAAGGATACAATGAATGTACCAGTTTTCCTATGCGGAGATAATGGAGGACGACGTCACCGACGCGAAGGATCGCGAGCGGCAGGCCTTGTCCAAATCTTTGGAATTACTGGACGCCGCGCAAAAAGACTCCGGGCAATACCGTCTGACGGTCGAAGCGCTCTATTACACTCGACGGGTTTGGGTGAGGTTCATAGAAGATCTCAAACACCCGGAGAACCAGTTGCCGAACGAACTTCGTGCCAATCTGATCTCCATCGCAATCTGGATTTTGAAGGAATGCGAGCGGATCAGAAAGAGGGAATCGAGCAACTTCCAAGGCATAATTGACGTAACAACCATCATCAGGGATGGACTTAAATGAAAAGTACTCTGCGCATTTCGCTCAAATCCGGCGAGAAAATCTTTATTAACGGGGCGGTGTTGCGTGTTGACCGCAAGGTTGCACTCGAATTCCTGAATGATGTTACCTTCCTTCTCGAGAACCATGTTCTCCAGCCAGAGCAGGCGACAACTCCACTGCGTCAGCTCTACTTCATCGCTCAGATGATGCTCATCAACCCGGAAGGCCGTGAACAGTCCACGACCATGTTCCGCAAGTCGGTGACGATGCTGTTGTCATGCTTCCAGAATGACGAAATTCTGGCCGAGTTGAAGCGTATTGATGCGCTGGTCGCAACGGGCAAGGCGTTTGATGCACTCAAGGCTATCCGCTCCATGTATGCGACTGAAGAGCAGATCTTGAGCAACCAGGAAATGACGCCAGCGACTATCGAACATATTCGCAAGGAGATTGCACCATGGCGGTAGACATTGTCGGCTCCACAGCTGCATCAAACCCTTGGGCAAATGCAGGTTCCGACACCTCGGCAAGCGACAAGGCATCACTGAATTATGACAGTTTCCTGAAGCTCCTCATCGCACAGATGAAGAACCAGGATCCGACAGAACCGATGGATGCCAGCCAGCAGATGTCTCAGCTGGCAAGCTTCTCGCAGGTCGAGCAGTCGATCAAGACGAATACGCACCTCAAGAGCATGCTGCAGGCTGAAGCCCTGACGCGCTCGACAGATCTTATCGGCAAACATATCACCAGCGCCGATGACAAGACCTCGGGTATCGTCAAGGAAGTCGAAATCTATTCCGACGGCATTATCGCCATCACGGAAGAGGGCAAGGGCATCCTGCTGCAGGTTGGCGTGAAATTCGGTGAGAAAAGTGGGACTTCCACATCGGACACCACAGATTCCACCTCGGATTCGAGCAGCGAATCTGATACCTAAGGTCAACAATTGTTGTTCTGAGGTTTTGCAATGAACGAGGCGGATGCGCTTGATATCATGCGGGCAGCCGTTTGGACCATTCTGGTCGCATCCGGTCCTTGCGTCATTGCGGGCATGGTGGTGGGGGTAACGATTGCCTTCATCCAGGCCCTTACCCAGGTCCAGGAAATGACCCTGACCTTCGTTCCTAAAATCGTTGCCATCATGGTGACGATTGGAATTGCGGCGCCTTTTATTGGCGCCCAGATTTCTCTTTTTACAAATCTCGTTTTTTCTCGGGTGCAAACCGGGTTCTGAATTTTGTTGCAGGAATGCGCGGTTACCATTTTCGCGCAAGCTTCGGTCGATAGTGATGGTGTGAAACCATGCGGCGGCCCTTATCGGTCGCCCCTTCTCATGAAGAGACAGGACGTTATCGATGGCGCAACCACCTGCAATATCAATACCGAAGGTCACTCCCAGCACGCGTGATGTTGGATTTGCCCTTGGTATCGTTGCAATTCTTTGCATTCTCTTTTTGCCAATCCCGGTTATTCTGGTGGATATGGGCCTGGCGTTTTCCATTGCGCTGTCCGTTCTGATCCTGATGGTATCCCTGTGGATTCAACGCCCTCTCGACTTCTCGTCGTTTCCGACAATCTTGCTGATTGCGACCATGGTGCGCTTGGCACTGAACGTGGCCACGACGCGTGTTATTCTTTCACATGGTCACCAGGGACATGACGCCGCTGGTAGCGTGATTGCAGGCTTTTCCAGCCTCATCATGTCCGGCGACTTCGTTATCGGACTGATCGTCTTCCTTATCCTTATCACGGTGAACTTCATCGTTATCACCAAGGGTGCGACGCGTATCGCGGAAGTGGGCGCGCGCTTTACCCTCGACGCGATCCCGGGCAAGCAGATGTCGATCGACGCTGACCTCTCTGCTGGTATTATCGATGAAAAGGAAGCACAGCTTCGCCGCAAGGAACTGGAAGCTGAAAGCTCGTTTTTCGGCTCCATGGACGGTGCGTCCAAATTCGTGCGTGGTGATGCCGTCGCCGGCCTCATCATCACCGCCATCAACATCTTCGGCGGTATCATCATCGGTTATTTCCGTCACGGCATGGAAATCGGCGAAGCTGCGGACGTTTTCGTAAAGCTGTCGGTTGGTGACGGTATCGTTACCCAGATCCCGGCTCTTATCGTTTCTCTGGCCGCTGGCCTTCTGGTGTCGCGTGGCGGCATGTCCGGCACCACCGATAAAACAGTTGTCGATCAGCTGAGCGCCTACCCGCGTGCGCTGTTCGTTGCGTCCCTTCTGATGGGACTGCTTGCTGTTATGCCTGGCCTGCCTTTCCTGCCTTTTATGGCGCTCTGTGGCGTCATGGCCTTCGGTGCCTGGTACATTCCAAAGCAGGTCGAGGCGATGAACCTCGTGCGCCGCGAAGAGGAAGAAAAGAAGGTTATCCAGAGTAAGGAAGCCGAGAAGGACTCCGTCAAGCTGGTTCTCAAAACCGCAGAAATCGAACTTGCCCTTGGCAAGCAGGTTTCAACACGCTTGCTGGGTGCCCATCAGGAGCTGGCATTCCGCGTTGGCAAGATGCGCAAGAAATTCGCCAGCCAGTATGGTTTTGTGGTGCCCGAGATCAAGGTGTCCGACGACATCATGATCCCCGAAAAATCGTACCAAATTCGTATTCATGGAACGACGATTGCCTCGAGCTCACTGCGTGTCGGCGACGTTCTTGTCGTGACCGGTTCCGGCCGCAAACCAACCATTCCAGGCGACGACATTCGCGAACCGGCTTTTGGCATGCCGGCTGTCTCTATCCTCGAAGCATTTGCTGACGACCTGCGTCGCGAAGGTTTCCACCCGATTGATAACGTCTCGGTGGTTCTGACCCACCTGAGCGAAGTCATTCGCAACAACCTGCCGCAGCTTCTCTCCTATAAGGACGTGAAGGTGCTGATCGATCGTCTTGATCCGGAATACAAGAAGCTAGCAGATGAAATCTGCTCGTCGCACATGTCCTATTCCGGCCTTCAGGCTGTTCTCAAGCTGCTGTTGGCCGAGCGTGTGTCCATCCGTAACTTGCACCTCATTCTCGAAGCCGTTGCAGAACTTGCACCGCATGTTCGCAAGACGGAACAGATCGTTGAGCATGTTCGTATCCGCATTGCCCAGCAGCTGTGTGGTGACCTTGCCGACAACGGGGTCCTGCGTGTTCTGCGCCTCGGCAACAAATGGGACATGATTTTCCATCAGGCGCTGAAGCGTGATGGAAAGGGCGAAATTGTCGAATTCGACATCGATCCGCGCCATCTGGAAGAGTTCAGTGAGCAGGCATCGAAAGTTATCCGTGAATTCATGGACAGGGGCCTACCTTTTGTTCTTGTCACGTCGCCTGAAACACGGTCCTATGTGCGCATGATTATCGAGCGACTCTTCGCCACCTTGCCTGTGCTGTCGCATGTTGAACTGGCCAAGGGGCTTGAGATCAAGATTCTAGGCGCTATTTCATGATAACCGACCCGCAAGGGACAATATTGGCATTGTTCCTTGCATTTTGCCGCATCGGTGGCTGCTTCATGACCATGCCGGGCTTCTCAAGTGCCCGTCTTAACATGACCATCAGACTGCTTCTGTCCGCTGCGGTATCCATGGCTTTGACGCCGATCCTGTGGGATTCGGTCTATCCCAAAGTATCGGGCGCGACACCCGGCGCTATCGTGGCGCTGATCTTTTCAGAAACCATTATCGGCGCCGTCTACGGCATGATTGCCAGACTATATGTTCTCGGCCTGCAATTTACCGGCGCTATCGTTGGTAACGCCATCGGCTTCAACGCGCCCGGCGGTGCGGACGTTCTGGAAGATAGCCAGGAAAGTCAGTTGACCAACATGATCGTCTTTGGTGGCCTGCTGATGCTGTTCATCTTCGACTTTCATCATGTGGTTCTGAAAGCGGTTATCGATTCCTACAGTTCAACGCCCGTCGGTTTTGTGCTGGATTCGCAAAAAACACTGATCACCATGACCGATACCTTACGCGCGACCACCAATGTCATGTTGCGTCTGGCAAGCCCGTTTTTGATCTATGGCCTGATGTTCAACGTCGCGGTCGGTTTGATCAACAAGCTGGCGCCGCAGGTCCCGGTCTACTTCATTTCCACCCCCTATCTGCTGATGGGTGGTCTGTTCATGCTTTACCTTTCCATCGCAGCGCTGATTCGACAGTTTGCGGATGGGTTCGGGCCGATATTCTTCGGTTATTGAGTGATGTGTTGGGTAAGAGGTCTTTGTAAAGACCCGCCGTGAAGGAGAAGCGCCATGGCGCAGGATAAACGCTCCCGCAAGCTCAAGCGGCTTGTCACAGTTCAACGCCATATGGAAAAAATGGCGGAAGTGACGCTTGCCGATACCACCCGCCAGCGTGCGGAAGTCGCAGATTCCATGGACAGTATTCTCGGTGCCTTAAGCTCCATGGACCCGGTGCATCATCAGTTCTCAAAAATGTATTCGGAACGTTTCGGACGTCTCACCGTCAAGGACCGGCAGCTGGCCGGCGCGCAGCAATTGCAGGAAATGGCTGTTCTCAAAGAGAAAACCAAAGGCGACCGCCTGCAGGACAAAATGTACGAAGCGCGTGATGATGAAGATCGCGAAACCGATGACAATGCAATTTATGATTTATTGGAAATCATGAATGCGACACCAGCACCAGCCTCCAGCAAGGTTCGCGATACATAGTCGTCGCCACATCATGCATCGCCCTTTAGTGGTGGTGAATATTCGTGATTGATGAAATGCAGATGTGGTGGGTCAAAACCTGCTGCATTCCTTTCAGGAGGTAATTGCGTGGCGATATCGATTGTTAGCGACCTTGTCATGGATGTTGTCCGTGCAGCCGATCCAATGGACGTGCAGGTTGCGCAGGATAAGCTCAAGGCAAACAAGGCGGCGTTTGCAGCGTCCAGCCTTGCGGATGCGGGTAAGGGGTTCGATGCCGCTGTCGGCGTTTTGAACGATGCCGCATCCAAAGCCGGATTGGGAGACACCAATCTGCGCGCCGAGCGTAAAGAAATTCCGGAAACCTTCCGTCAGTTTGAAGCGTCCGTGCTGCGGACCTTCATTGGCTCCATGCTCCCGCAGGAGAGCGAGGAAGTTTATGGCAAGGGTAATGCTGGCGAAATCTGGAAAGGTATGCTGGCCGAGCAGTTGGCCAACAGTATGACTGAGAACGGTGGCATCGGTATTGCTGAGCAGGTCTACAAGGACACGCTGCGCAAGGCTGAAAGCCAGGGCTTCGAAAGCGTCTCCTCCGTCGAAGACAAGGATAACAATGCGGCCCTGCGTATGGTTGCAGAGTTCGAACGCAAGATTCTCGGTGTATCCAGTGACATGAACGACGAGGCTAGAAATGTATAATCATAACGGAACAGAAGTCATGGAAGCAGTGTCGAACGATCATCGTATTCAGTCGGTTCTCGGACGTCTGGAAACGATCATTGATAATGAAAACGAAAAAATTGGCAAAGACCCGAAATTCGATCTGAAGGTCTCCAACGCCCACAAAAGCCGTTGCCTTTATGAACTGACCATGCTGTTCCGTGATACACCGCATGAAGAAATTGCCGCCGGTTACATCAACCAGGTTCGTGGCATCAAGGAAAAGCTGGCAACGAATGCCCGCCGCGTCGAGGCACATCTCAATGCAGTGCGTGCGGTTGCCGACCTGCTGAAAAATGCCATACGCGAAGCTGACACCGACGGCACTTACTCGCAGGAACAATTTCTTTACGGCGCTACCTGATGTTAAAACTTCTCCTTACCGGCGTATGGGTTTGCGCAATCACGCTCGGCGCAGTGTATTTTTCCGTGCAGATGGCAATGCCACCGGCGCCGGTCAGCGAGGAGGAGGCCCGCAAGGCGTCGCTGGCTTTGGTCAAGGGAGAGCAGATTACAGTCCCTGTCATCAGTGAAGGGGCTGTAAATGGTTATTTCCTCACGCTGATCTCGTTGAATGTCGACAAGACAAAGGTCAACCTGATCGAAGGACCAAAAACAGAACTGATGACCGACGAGTTGATCACGCTTTTGGCTGGTTCCAACATGATCAACATTGCCAATGTTTCGACCTTTGATGCGGATGAGTTCAAGAAACGCATTCGCGAAGGACTGAACAAGAAGCTCGGTGATGACGTCGTGCAGGAAGTACTGATCGAAAAACTCGATTATCTTTCCAAAGCAGACATTCGTGCCCAGCAGGGTGGTGGTGAACCGCACTCTGTGAAGATTGTTGAAGGTGAAAAGGTCGAAGCGGCTCCGGCAGCCGAAGCAGCACCCTCACATTGAGTCAGGAAAGTTCGTCCAGACACCAATCAAAGGGCCGCTCTTGCGGCCCTTGTTGTTCCTGCATTTTTGAAATGATTAATATTCTCTTAAAAAAATGCTTCATATTCGAAAACGCTATTTGAAAGTAAATTCAATTCTGTCAAATAATATGCCTGAACAGCAAAGTTGCTGTTTAAGAGGAACTGCTAGCGCAGGACGGGTGTGGGTGTGAGTAAGTTTTCTGGATTTTCTTTTTCTGCATTTGAATCACCCGAAAAAACCACGCCTTTGGCGCATCGCGTTGACGTGAATCGTGCACGCAATATGCAAGCCAGCAAGACCTCGCAGGTTCACTATTCCACTGACCAGGAACCGGTACCAGAGGTGTTTTCGCGCCTTGGGTTTGAATGGCTTTATCGCATCATTCGCCACTGAAACGCGCCGCCGGAAACCTATCCGGCATTTTGGGCCGACAACCGCCTATATTGGCCTTTGTTAACTGTTTATTTGCCTTGTTGATTTAGGTTTCATTAATATTACGGGGGCTCCAACCAGTTCCGACCCGGAATATTGAGGTGGCTTGACGTGGCAGATCACGCGCAAAATATTGAACATTCGCATTTGTCGGATCGATTTGGTGTGCCAGCACAAACGCGCGGTGAAGCAAGTGCCGTGGCGCGGTCCTCGACGGGTTGGTTGAGCACCGTTTTCAAGAAAAACCCTTATCGGTTCGCAGTCAGCTGCACTGTACTTTTTACGCTGGCGGGTATCGCACTTGGCCTGATGATGACGCCGTCATCTGAGCCCGAAAAGCTGACGCAGATCCGTATCCAGTTCAATGTCGCTTCAACACAGCAGTCTGATTCCAAGACATTGATGACGGTAGCACAAAATGCCGTGCTGTCCGATGAGGGAAAGGCCGAGCTTGCACAACAGATCATCAATGACGGCCTGGTCCTGACATCCGCTCACGAGGCGACATGGTGGGGCCTGTTTGGTGAAGTGGTGCTCGGCAAGGTGCCAACGCCATCGGACCCTGTTCTGCGCGCCAGACATGATATGCGTGGACGTATTTCTCTGTCGCAAGCCGCTGATGGCAGTGCAATTTTTGTAACGACCTACGCCGAAACATCAGGTGCAAGCGCGCGGTTTGCGCAACATGCCGCCAATCGCATCGTAACTCATATCAATGCCAGCGCGACTGGTTCTATTCAGGGACATAACGACAGCAACCGTGCACTGTTTGAAAACGCGGAAGCGGCCGTTACTGGTTTTCAGGTCCGGCATGGCAACGACGCCATGGCAAAGATGGAAGCTGCGACACAGGATCTGGCGCTTGTTTCAGGATCGGTAGCCGAGCTGGAATCCCGTCTGGCGGACGTGACCCATAAGCTGTCAAATCTGACGCTGTTGCAGGGCGACAAGGCGCTTGCCCGTGAAATTCCAGATGATACGACGTTTCTTCCCCTTCAGGATGCTGTTCGGCAATATGTCGGCGCGTCCAAAGCGCTCGCCCAACTGTCTGTGCAATATGGCCCGAAACATCCGCACGTCATTGCGGCAACGCAGACCCAGCAGGAAACCAAGGCAAATGCTGCCCGTGCGTTGAAAAGCATCACCAGCGAACTGAAGCAGCAGGAGCAGGCGGCCAAGACAGAGCTTGCACAAGCCAGAAACAGACAGCAGGCGCTTGAACAGGAATTGGCGGTTTTTGGCGATGCGCCTGCGGAGCTAAACAGGTTGGAAGCAGAGCTGTCGCAAGCCCGCGAAACCTATTTCAACGGGCTGGCTGATAGTGACCCGAAATCCACACAGGCCGCTGCTCCATTTGCTGTCGCAAACGCACCGCTTGCGGTCAATATTCCGGCTGGTTTCCGCCAGATGATTTCAATGGCGGTGATTGGTGGTGGCTGCGGTCTTGGCCTTGGCGTGTTGACACTTGTTGCCTTGTACATCCGTTTCCGCAAGCGTGAGGTGTCAATACCTGCTCACGAGTCCACCAACGGTCCAGACATTGGCTTTTATACGGATACGCCGCAGCCGGATGCCATTTTCCCGCAGCCGGAAAGCGATGACGCTCTGGATTATGCTGAAGAAGACTTTGCAACCCCTGAAACGGCTGATGCCTATGATCTGGCCTACGAGATCGCAGCGAATGACCTTCCGCTCGATCAACGTGTCCGCGAAGTGTTGATGCGCAGAAGTGTCAAGGCATCACCACAAGACATCGTTGATCTGCCGCCTATGCTGGCAGCTGCGATGCGAGGCCAATTCGAAGTGCAGTCCTACGACAAACCGGCTTTCAGCCAGCCAGTCTATGACGAGCCTGATGAAGTGCTTGAGGTCCGCCGCGACATCGCCGCCCTCCGTCAACGTTTGCACGATTACGCAAACCGCAGGGCGGCATCCTGAGCCTGAGATTATTGTCGCTTCTGTCGCAGCCTTTTTGCTTGCAATCGATATCATTCAGCAGCATTAGGGGCGAAACTCACACGGCTATCCGGTGTGATAGGGCAAGTCGTTGCCGGTGTTCTGCTGGCAGGCTGTTATTGGAGGCAGGCGCATGGTTCAGGTTATTGACGGAAAAGCGAAAGCGGTATCGGTAACGGAGGCAGTTCGTGTTGCTGCTGAGACGCTGGAAGAGACCGCTGGCGTAAAGCCAGGCTTAGCCGTCATCATCGTGGGCGACGATCCCGCCAGCCATGCCTATGTTGGTTCCAAGAGCAGAATGGCCAAGCAGTGCGGTTTTAACTCCGTGCAACACACATTGCCGCTGGAAACCGGGCAGGCTGAGCTTGAGGCACTGGTCGCATCCTTGAATGACGACCCTTCTATCCACGGAATCCTCGTGCAGTTACCGCTTCCAAAACACCTTGATTCCGAACCGGTCATTCAGATGATCCTGCCGGAAAAGGATGTCGACGGCTTGAGCGTCGTCAATGCAGGTAAGCTCGCCACTGGTGATCTGGCCTCGGGCCTGATCTCCTGCACACCGGCTGGCGCCATGCTTCTGGTCAAGGATATTAACGGCGAAGACCTGTCGGGTTTGAATGCCGTTGTCATTGGCCGTTCCAATCTATTTGGAAAACCGATGGGGCAGCTTTTGCTGAACGCAAACGCGACTGTCACCATGGCACATTCACGCACCAAGGACCTTGCAGCCGTGTGCCGTAACGCAGATATTCTGGTGGCCGCCGTTGGTCGTCCGCAGATGGTCAAGGCTGATTGGGTCAAAGCTGGCGCAACGGTGATCGATGTCGGTATCAACCGGATTGACGCGCCGGAAAAAGGCGAGGGCAAAACCCGCCTGGTCGGCGATGTTGCGTTTGAAGAAGCAAGTCAGGTTGCTGGTGCAATTACGCCGGTTCCCGGCGGCGTTGGCCCGATGACAATTGCCATGCTGATGGCAAACACAGTGATCACCGCCTACAGAAAATGCGGAAAGACTGCGCCGACATTCTAACGCGCTTTGACTTGAGCGTAGAAGCACGTTGCAATCGTTGACAAATGCAGCGTGCTTTAACCGCCGGATTAGACCGGGGCAGGTCCGGTCGATGCGCGCACCACAAGCTCTGCTTTCCACAGTTCCTGCACCGGGTCCACCTCATCAAACGAAATGCGATTGATCAGTCGTTGCGCCACCCGGATGCCGGCAGCACGCAGGGAAGAACGGGTCGTGGTCAGCGGCACGGAAAAATTATGCGGCTTCAGCAGCGGCAAAACATCGTCATGAGCGATCAGAGACACGTCCTTGCCGGGTTTCAATCCCCGCTGGTTGAGGGAGCGAATGGCACCGAGCGCCAGCGTGGTGCTGGCACAGAGGATGGCGGTCGGTGGATTTTTCTGCGAGAGCAACTCTTCCATATTCAGAAAACCGATCTCGTCCGTCATGGCGCTATGCCGAAGACAGTCTGCACGCAGCGCAAGGCCATATTCCGACAATGCCTTTTCAACACCGGCCTTACGTCGGTATGTGAAATCCAGACCTTCCGGGCCGTTCAGCAGGCCGATCCGGTTGTGGCCAAGCTGCAAAAGCAATTTGGTGGCATCGTAAAAGGCGCCTTCATTGTCGACATCGAGAAACGGGTAATCGGCATCTGCACCAAACGAGCGCCCATGTACCATGAATGGGATGTTGAACGATTTGAGAAGCGCGATGCGCGGATCGCGTTCCCGCATATAGGCCAGATAAATTCCATCGACATTGCCGCTGCCGGCTAGCCAGCGCAAAGCGTCTTCCTCGTTGCTGGGATCGGCAGGCATGATCAGCATGTGAAATGAATGCCGGGCAGCCTCTTCACCTAGACCGCTTAGAAACTCGCCAAAATGCATGTCGGACTGATGGGCGGGGGCAGTCGGCATGACCAGACCGATCGAGCCGGTCTTGCCTGTTGCCAGTCGACGTGCTGTCAGGTTGGGGCGGTAACCCGTATCCTTGGCTGCTTGAAGCACGCGCTGGCGTGTTTCGGCATTGACTTCAGGGTAACCGTTCAGGGCGCGGCTAATTGTCGTTTGGGACAGACCGAGCAACTGGGACAATTGCTTCAGGTTCATCTTTTCTCCTCCTCCGCACGCTTCCAAATTTTAGCGAGACGAGCCAACGTCTCAAAAATTCAACTCCAAAGCGCTTTGAATTGTGTAACGCCACATTCCCTTTTGCTCAATGGAAAATACAGCTCAAAACTGCAATTTCGTTGCAAAACCTATTGAAGCAAGATAACTGCAACGTTACAGTTAGATAAGGCACTTGACTCCTCATGTTTGTGCGGAGAATTAATAGCGTCCAAAGCGCTTTGAGGTGTTTGTATAGGTTTAAATCTTGATGTGATGGGAGGTAAGTCACATGCTTAAGACATTCCTGGCGACAACAGCAGCCATGGCCATTTTCATGAACTCCGCAATGGCTGCGGATTTGAAATTCGCCCCTGGCGAAGACGCAAAATTCAACTGGAAAAGCTACGAAGATTTCAAAACAGCGCATGCCGATCTCAAGGGCCAGACCCTGACGATTTTCGGACCATGGCGCGGTGAAGATGAAGCCCTGTTCCAGACGGTCCTGGCATATTTCGCCGATGCGACCGGTATTAATGTAAAATATTCTTCTTCTGAAAATTACGAACAGCAGATCGTTATCGATACACAGGCTGGTTCTCCTCCCAATATCGCAATTCTGCCACAACCGGGTCTGCTGGCTGACCTCGCCGCCAAGGGCCTGCTCGTGCCACTCGGCGATGACGTCGCATCCTGGGTCAAGGACAATTACGGCGCCGGTGAATCCTGGGTGAACTACGGCACCTATAATGGCAAGGACGGCAAGCCTGCTTATTTCGCATTCCCGTTCAAGGCTGATGTGAAGTCGCTGGTATGGTTCGTGCCGGAAAATTTCGAAGAAGCCGGTTATGAAGTGCCTGAGAGCATGGAAGACCTGCTGGCTCTTTCCGACAAGATTGTTGCCGATGGCGGTACGCCATGGTGCATCGGTCTGGGTTCAGGCGGTGCAACCGGCTGGCCAGCAACCGATTGGGTGGAAGACCTGATGCTGCGCCTGCACAGCCCGGAAACTTATGACAAGTGGGTCAAGAACGAGATCAAGTTCAATGATCCGGCCGTTGTTGCCGCTATCGACGAATTCGGCAAATTTGCCAAGAATGAAAAATATGTCAGCGGCGGCATCGCTGCCGTTGCATCGACCGACTTCCGTGACAGCCCGAAGGGTCTGTTTGACATTCCGCCGAAGTGCTACCTGCACCATCAGGCATCCTTCATTCCGTCCTTCTTCCCTGAGGGTACCAAGGTCGGAACCGATGTCGATTTCTTCTACATGCCAACTTATGCTGCAAAGCCTGAGCTTGGAAAACCGGTTCTCGGTGCAGGTACGCTGGTGACCGTGACCAAGGAATCGCCAACTGCAAAGGCATTTGTCGAGTTCCTGAAGACGCCAATCGCACACGAAGTATGGATGGCGCAGTCCAGCTTCCTCACACCTTTCAAGGGTGTGAACACCGATGCCTACGGCAATGAGCAGATGAAGAAGCAGGGTGAAATTCTCACCTCGGCAACGACATTCCGCTTTGACGGTTCTGACCTGATGCCGGGCAAGATCGGTGCTGGCGCATTCTGGACCGGTATGGTGGATTTCGTCGGCGGTAAGTCTGCCGAAACCGTGGCGACTGATATCCAGAAGGCCTGGGACGGCCTGAAGTAATCATTTCCTGCCCCGCCCGGTAACATCGTTGCCGGGCGGTTGTTTCTAAAGCTTTTCGTTCTCGTGATCGGCAAAAGGTCGGACGACCGGGAATAAGGGAGGGGAATGTGATCGCTCAGATCGTTTCGGCAATCGGCGTCATGATTGTCGGTGTATTTGCTTGTGCCGCCTATTATTGGCTTTCCGACAAATTTTTGCAGGTTCTGTTCCCTGTAAGCGCAAAAAATGTCATCGACGCCTCTCGCAATCTCAATCGAAGAGCCGCTGTGCGTCCATGGCTATTCGTCGGGCCAGCGCTTATCCTGCTGTTGGTCTATCTCGTCTATCCTGTCATCGCGACGTTCTATCTGTCTTTTTATGACAGGACTGGCGTGAATTTTGTCGGTCTGGCGAATTACCGCTGGGCGTTTTTTGATGCCGGTTTCCGACAGTCGATTTTCAACAACATCCTCTGGCTTGCCGTTGTGCCGGCTGCCTGCACCTTCTTCGGGCTGGTTATCGCGGTGATGACCGACCGCATCTGGTGGGGCAATATTGCCAAGAGCATTGTGTTCATGCCGATGGCGATTTCCTTCGTGGGCGCCTCGGTTATCTGGAAGTTCATTTATGAATATCGCGGCGAGGGGCAGACCCAGATCGGTCTTCTGAATGCTGTTGTCGCATTTTTCGGCGGCAATCCGGAAGTATGGATCTCCATGCCGTTTTGGAACAATTTTTTCCTGATGGTGATCCTGATCTGGATCCAGACTGGTTTTGCCATGGTCATTCTGTCAGCAGCCTTGCGTGGGATTCCTGAGGAAACCGTTGAAGCTGCTGTCATTGATGGCGCCAATGGCTGGCAGATTTTCTGGAAAATTCTGGTGCCGCAAATCTGGGGCACAATTGCGGTTGTGTGGACAACGATCACCATTCTCGTTCTCAAGGTTTTCGATATCGTGCTGACCATGACCAACGGCCAGTGGAACACCATGGTTCTTGCGAACCTGATGTTTGACTGGATGTTCCGCGGCGGCGGCGACAGCGGCCGAAGTGCGGTTATTGCGCTGGTCATCATGGCAGCTGTGACCCCGATCATGATCTGGAACATTCGCCAGGCCAACAAGGAAATGGAGGGTCGCTGATATGGATATCGTAAAACGTATTCGCCGTGTCGGCCTTCCACGACTGATCGTTCATGCCAGTGTGCTGTTGATCGTCATTCTGTGGTTGCTGCCAACACTCGGCATCCTTGTCAGCTCGCTACGTGACAAGGATCAGATCACCGTCTCCGGTTGGTGGACGTCTTTTGCCAGTTCAACGCAAACGGAAGCGGTGCGCTTGGCTGACCCATCAACACAACGGCAGGAGGGTGACAAGTTCATCATCTCCGGCTCGGTATTCGAGAATGGCAAGGGTGGTCAGGTCTCCGCATTTGGTGTGCGCGTTCAGGACCCTGCTGCCTATCCGACCGGTGAAGTTGTCGATCTCGGCGATGGCGAAAACCTTCTGCTACAGAAGGACGGCGCTTATGAGTATAGCAAGAACGCCAGCTTTGAGGGTTCTCGCGGCAAACGTATCTACATCTCCGTTCTGTCTCCGCCGGTCTTCACCTTCGACAACTATCGCACGGTGCTTTTTTCAGAAGGCATAGGACAATCCTTCGTCAACTCGCTGACTGTGACAATTCCCGCGACGATCATCCCGATCCTCATTGCCGCCTTTGCCGCTTATGCTCTGTCTTGGATGCGCTTTTCCGGCCGTTCTTTGATGATTGCCATGGTGGTCGGCCTGATTGTGGTACCGTTGCAGATGTCGCTCATCCCGTTGTTGCGACTTTACAACGAGATCGGCAACATCTTCGGCGTACCATCCAAAACCTATGCCGGCATCTGGTTGGCGCACACGGCGTTCGGCCTGCCGCTCGCTATCTATCTGTTGCGTAACTACATCTCCGGTCTGCCCAAAGAAATCATTGAATCGGCGCGTGTTGATGGCGCCAGCGATTTCGAGATTTTCGTCAAGATCATCCTGCCGCTGTCGTTCCCGGCACTGGCATCCTTTGCAATCTTCCAGTTCCTGTGGACATGGAACGACCTGCTTGTCGCCATGGTCTTTCTTGGCACGCAGAAAGATCAGCTGGTGCTGACCGGCAGCCTTAATGCGTTGCTTGGTTCACGCGGCGGCAACTGGGAAATTCTTACTGCATCGGCCTTCGTCACCATCATCGTGCCGCTCTGCGTTTTCTTCGCCCTTCAACGTTATCTCGTACGCGGCCTGCTGGCCGGCTCCGTCAAGGGAGGCTGATATTCTATGAATGCTTATACCAAGGATAATGCAATGACGTCTTCGGTTACATCCGCTCTTAAGTCTGACAAGGATTGGTGGCGCGGTGCTGTCATCTATCAGATTTATCCGCGATCTTTCCAGGACTCCAATGGAGACGGCATCGGCGACCTGAAAGGCATTACCGACCGCCTCGAACATATTGCTCGCCTCGGTGCAGATGCGATCTGGATTTCGCCTTTCTTCACCTCGCCGATGAAAGATTTCGGTTATGACGTGTCGAACTATGTCGACGTCGATCCGATGTTTGGCACGCTGGCTGATTTCGATGGTCTGATCGCCGAAGCCCACCGACTGGGCGTGCGGGTCATGATCGACCTGGTGATGTCGCACACATCCGACCAACATCCGTGGTTTGTTGAAAGCCGCTCCAGCCGTGATAATCCGAAGGCCGATTGGTATGTGTGGTCGGATGGTAAGCCGGATGGCACGCCGCCCAACAATTGGCTGTCGATTTTCGGTGGCCCGGGCTGGCAGTGGGACCCGACCCGCATGCAGTATTACATGCACAACTTCCTGACCTCACAGCCCGACCTCAACCTGCATAACCCGCAGGTGCAGGACGAGTTGTTGAATGCCACCCGTTTCTGGTTGAAGCGTGGCGTGGACGGTTTCCGTCTCGACACCATCAACTTCTATTTCCACGATCTGGAACTACGCGACAACCCGGCTCTTGCACCAGAGCGCCGCAATGCTTCGACTGCGCCGGCCGTTAATCCGTATAACTTCCAGGAACATCTCTACGACAAGAACCGTCCGGAGAACCTGGAATTCCTCAAGCGCTTCCGCGCCGTGTTGGACGAGTTCCCGGATATTGCCGCCGTCGGTGAAGTCGGCGACAGTCAGCGTGGTCTGGAAATTGTCGGGGAATATACCTCCGGCGATGACAAGATGCAGATGTGCTACGCCTTCGAATTCCTGGCTCCGGATGCGCTCACCCCGCAGCGTGTGGCAGATGTTCAGGCAGCCTTTGCGACAGCCGCGCCTGAAGGCTGGGCGTGCTGGGCATTTTCAAACCACGACGTTGTCCGTCACGTCAGCCGCTGGGGTGCAGATGTGGCCGACAAGGATGCCTATGCCAAGGTGCTCTCAGCCCTGTTGTTGACGCAGCGCGGTTCGGTTTGCATTTACGAAGGTGAGGAGCTTGGGCTGACCGAAGCCGATATCGCCTTCGAAGACCTGCAGGACCCATACGGCATTCAGTTCTGGCCGGAATTCAAGGGTCGTGACGGCTGCCGCACACCAATGGTTTGGGATGCCGGTCATGCACAGGCAGGTTTCAGCACCTCTGAAAAGACCTGGCTGCCTATTCCTGCCGAGCACAAGGCCCGTGCCGTCAGCACGCAGGTAGGCAACGACGCCTCGGTTCTGGAGCATTATCGTCGCTTCCTGTCGTTCCGCAAGCAGCACCCGTCTTTCGCCAAGGGCGGAATCGAGTTTCTGCCGGTCAGCGACAGCGTCGTTGGTTACACCCGCTCCAAGGGCAACGAAACCATCGTCTGCTTCTTCAACCTGTCTCCGGCAGCTGCCACGGCGGCACTGCCTGACGGCAACTGGGAAGTTCTGGAAGGCCATGGCTTTGAAAGCAGTCTGAACGGACGCAATATTGAATTGCCTGCATGGGGCGCATTTTTCGCGCGTTATGCCTGAGAAAACGGGGAGGGTAGAATGGCGGGTCTGACACTTAAAGACATTCGCAAGTCCTATGGGCAGGTAAAGGTTCTGCATGGTATCGATCTCGATATCAAGCAGGGCGAATTCATCGTATTCGTCGGTCCTTCCGGTTGCGGAAAATCGACCTTGTTGCGCATGATTGCCGGGCTTGAGGACATCACCGGCGGAGAGATGTTTATCGATGGCCAACTGGTCAACGAAATCCCTCCGTCCCGTCGTGGCATTGCCATGGTGTTCCAGTCTTATGCGCTTTATCCACACATGACCGTGTATGATAACATGGCGTTCGGCATGAAGATCGCCAAGGAAAGCCGGCAGGAGATCGACCGGCGGGTAAGGGCCGCTGCAGACATCCTGCAGCTGACCCAGTATCTGGAACGCCTGCCAAAGGCGCTGTCCGGTGGCCAGCGTCAGCGTGTTGCAATCGGTCGCGCCATCTGCCGTAACCCGAAGGTCTTCCTGTTTGACGAGCCGCTTTCCAACCTCGATGCAGCACTGCGTGTTGCAACGCGTATCGAGATTGCCAAGCTCAACGAACAGATGCCCGACACGACGATGATCTATGTAACGCATGATCAGGTGGAAGCCATGACGCTTGCGGACCGTATCGTTGTTCTGAATGCCGGGCGTGTGGAGCAGGTCGGGGCACCGCTTGATCTCTATGAACGCCCCGCCAACTTGTTTGTCGCCCAGTTCATCGGTTCGCCTGCCATGAACATCCTGCCGGTCAAGATAACCGCTGCTGGTCCGGAAACTGCGCTCGAACTCAACGGCAACCAGAACCTTCGCATTGCCATCGAGACCGCGCAAAGCGAGGTTGGCAAGACGGCAAGTTTTGGTGTTCGCCCTGAGGATCTTTACATTGCCAAGGACGGTGAAGATTACCTGTTTGAAGGCAAGGTTTCAATTGTCGAAGCCTTGGGCGAGGTCACGCTTCTCTATATCGACAGTGGCTTTGTTCAGGAGCCGGTCATCGCAAAAATCCCCGGCATCGCGAATGTCCAGAAAGGTCAGACTTTGAAGTTTAACGCGATGAGAGAAAAACTGCATCTCTTTGACGCGAACGGGGCGACTTATCGCAAATAGAATGAATTTGTAAACCTTCTGCTAACCTTCAAATTGCGTAATTTGCGGTTTGAAGGTTAGTTTCTGGAGGCGAAAGGTGAGGCAAATTCAAGTGTTTGATGGGTGCGGAGTGCCTGAAAATCAAGCCATTTTCGGCCGGTTACACTGCATTTACCGAAGTGTTTCATATCGAAACGCGCAAACAAACTTTTAAAGATTCTGATCTTAGTATGAACCCATAAATTCAGTGGGGAAATATTGTGAACGCCCGTCCTAATATTCAAAAAAGCAGTTACTTCAGCAGGGAAGAGTCTTTCATGTATGACCGCGAGGGGCGGTTTAAGATGGAAGATACGATGAATGCGGCGCGCATCGAATATACTGAAAAAGCAGTCATGAATATGGCTTCCCGTCGTTGTGATGTTATCAAGATTTCACAGTCGGAAGCAGTTCTTGCTCTTTTGACACAGTATAACCTGCCGCAGCAATTTTATCTGGATATCCCTGACGCCCGTATCAGCAAGATTGGCTGCGTGTTGATGCGAGTCCACGCCAACAACACCATGCAGGTACGTTTCCTCCGTCTGTTGACGCAGAAGGAATTGGACCGGATTTTTGTGTTCAGCACGCATCCGGCGCATCGCGATAGGACCCTTGATCTTCGATCCTGGTAATCAGGAGCATGTCCATCGTCTGGATATGAAAAAGCCGCGTTGTCACCAACGCGGCTTTTTATATTTAGGGAAACTGGTTCAGTTGAACAGAACGCTGGCGCCCTGGTCTGCCGGTCCGGCATTCCGGCGGAATGTCGCAAACAACTCGCGGCCCATGCCCCATTCATTGCCAGACAGGTCCACCGTGGCCGGTTCGCGGCGAGCAAGTTCTGCCGCACTCACCAGAATCTCCAGCGTGCCGGTGACGGCGTCGAGGCGCAGGATGTCGCCATCGCGAACACGCGAGATCGGACCGCAGTCAACGGCCTCTGGGGTCACGTGAATGGCGGCAGGCACCTTGCCTGATGCACCAGACATACGACCATCAGTCACCAGCGCCACCTTGAAGCCACGGTCCTGCAACACACCCAATGGTGGTGTCAGGCGGTGCAGTTCGGGCATGCCGTTGGCTTTTGGTCCCTGGAAGCGCACGACAGCGATAAAGTCGCGGTTGAGCTTGCCGTCCTTGAAGGCGTCGTGAAGTTCCTGCTGATCGTTAAACACCACAGCCGGTGCCTCGATAACATGACGCTCGGCCTTGACGGCAGAAATCTTGATCACGGCCTTGCCGAGATTGCCGGTCAGCATTTTCAGGCCGCCCGTGGGCTGGAACGGTGTTTCGATGCTGGCAAGAACCTTGGGGTCATGGCTGACCTCAGGGGATGCTTCACGAATGACCGAGCCGTTTTCACCAAGTTTTGCGTCAACGGTGTAGGCTTCGAGACCCTGGCCGAACACCGTGCGCACATCATCATGCAGGAAACCATGCTTGAGAAGCTGCTTGATGAGGAAGCCCATGCCGCCTGCAGCATGGAAATGGTTCACATCGGCAAGACCGTTCGGATAGACGCGAGCCAGCAGCGGCACAGCGTCGGAAAGATCAGAAATGTCCTGCCAAGTCAGGACAATGCCTGCAGCGCGCGCCATGGCGATGAGGTGCATGGTGTGGTTGGTCGAACCGCCAGTGGAGTGCAGACCAACGATGCCGTTGACGATAGAACGTTCGTCGATCATTTCGCCCGCTGGGGTAAATTCATTGCCCTGTGCGGTAATCGCCAGTGCGCGCTTTGTCGCTTCACGCGTCAGTGCATCGCGCAGCTCGGTGCCGGGATTGATGAAGGAAGAACCGGGCATATGGAAGCCCATGATCTCCATCAGCATCTGGTTCGAATTGGCTGTGCCGTAGAAGGTGCAGGTGCCAGGACCGTGATAGGACTTGGATTCCGCATCGAGCAGTTCGGCACGACCGACCTTGCCTTCCGCATAAAGCTGGCGAATACGGGACTTCTCGTCATTCGGCAGGCCTGTTGTCATGGGACCGGCAGGAATGAAGATCGAGGGCAGATGACCGAAGGTCAAAGCGGCGATCACCAGACCGGGGACGATCTTGTCGCAGACGCCGAGGTAGACGGCAGCGTCGAACATATTGTGCGACAGGCCGATGCCGGCAGTCATGGCAATGGCATCACGCGAAAACAGCGACAGTTCCATGCCCGGCTGCCCCTGAGTAACACCGTCACACATGGCTGGAACCGCGCCGGCAACCTGCGCTATCCCGCCAGCTTCCTTCGCCGCATCACGAATGATGTTCGGGTAGATCTCATAGGGCTGATGCGCCGAGAGCATGTCATTATATGCAGTGATGATGCCGAGGTTTGGAACCTTGTCGCCGGCAAGGATGTCCTTGTCGGCGGGGGAACAGACCGCAAATCCATGTGCCAGATTACCACATGAGAGAACAGAGCGGTGAACACCCTTTGAAACCTGAAGCCTAAGTCGCTCCAGATAGGTTTCACGGAAAGGTTTGGAGCGTTCAACGATACGGTCTGTGATTGCCTGAATACGGGAATCGGCGGCCATGGGCGTTCATCCTGTCTGTTGGTGACCATCGGCCTCCGCTTGGGACGGACAGGCCGATGTTCATGTTGTTGTCAGTCTTGGGGTAAACCCGGTTTCCGGCCGGTCACGATCCGGCCGGAAAAATCAGGGTGCCCAATAGATGTTTACGGGCGAATCTGCCCTGTTCAGCACCGCCCGAATGGGCATTTCGTCTTCGTCCAGATCGGCCTTCGCTTTTTCAAGCGTTTCCTTCTTGGCAGCACCTTCAATGTGCAGAACAAGGAAGCGGGCATCGTGCAGGCTGGACAGATTGAAGGTCAATCTTTCTTCGCCTGCGGTTTCCGCCGCCATTGTCAGAACACTGCGCGGTTCATCGAGGTCGAGTGCTTCTTCGAGATTGTCTCCACCGGGAAAAAACGAAGCGGTGTGCCCATCGGTTCCCATGCCGAGAATAACCACGTCGAACGGATCGCAGAACGGTTCCGTCTTTACCGTGGCAAGGGTCGCAGCATCTTCCGGTGTTGCGGCCGCCTGATAAAGCGGAATGAAATATGCGGACTTTGCGTTATTCTGTAGCAGATTGTCGGCAACCAGCTTGTGGTTGGACCGGTCATTATCTGCGGCAACAAAACGCTCATCCACCAGCGTCACATTAACCTTGCTCCATTCCAGATCGTGCTTGGACAGCGCCTGAAAAAACAGCTTTGGCGTAGAGCCGCCGGAAACGGCGATACTGGCCGTCTCCTTCTCGGTGATCGCTGCCTTGAGGCGTTCGGCAACGTCGGCGGCCAGCTTTTCAGCAAGCGCCGGGCCGTTTTCGAAAACATGCATCTGTGCGTCCATAAGCATATCTCCTTAGTCGGCGTCATGCCAGGTACGGCCGTCGCGCTCGATAAGAGCAATCGCACCGCTTGGACCCCATGTGCCAGCCGTGTAACCCTGAACGCCCTGTCCGATGTCTTCCCAGCTTTTCAGAATAGGATCGACCCACTCCCATGCGGCTTCGACTTCGTCGCGGCGCATGAACAGGGTCTGGTTGGAGCGGATGGTGTCCATCAGCAAGCGCTCGTAAGCGTCCGGGCTGCGCACGCTGAAGGCTTCTGCAAAGCTCATATCCAGCGAAACCTGACGCAGACGCATGCCACCTGGACCTGGATCCTTGATGAGCAGGGACTGCTTCACGCCTTCATCCGGCTGTAGGCGAATGACCAGCTTGTTGGCTTCGATCTTCCCGGCTGCATCGTCAAAGATCGAGTGCGGGATCTGCTTGAAGGTAACGACGATTTCCGAAACGCGCGTGGCAAGACGCTTGCCGGTGCGGATGTAGAAAGGAACGCCGGCCCAACGCCAGTTACCGATTTCAGCCTTGATGGCAACGAAGGTTTCGGTGTTGGAAACGCCACCTTCAAGCTCGTCCAGGTAACCCTTGACCGGGCCACCGGCAGATGCGCCGGCACGGTACTGACCGCGAACGGTGGCCTTTTCGACATTTGAGCTGTCGATTGGTCTCAGCGAACGCAGGACTTTCAGCTTTTCGTCACGAACGGCTTCGGCATCGAGTGAAGACGGAGGTTCCATCGCAACAAGGCAAAGAAGCTGCAGGATATGGTTCTGCACCATATCGCGCATCGCGCCAGCCTTGTCGTAATAACCTGCGCGACCTTCAAGGCCGACAGCTTCGGCAACGGTGATCTGCACGTGATCAATATGTGCGGAATTCCACAGCGGCTCATAGAGAGCGTTGGCAAAACGCAGCGCCATCAGGTTCTGAACGGTCTCTTTGCCCAGATAATGGTCGATACGGAAAATCTGCTCTTCCTTGAAGACATGACCAATCGTGTCGTTCAGGTCGAGAGCGGATGCGAGATCACGGCCGATCGGCTTTTCGACAACGATACGTGTCGACTTGGTAATCAGCTTGTGTTCGCGGATCTTGTCGGCGATGTCGCCAAAAATGCCCGGTGCAACGGCGAGGTAAAATGCGCGAACGCGTTCCTTACCTTCTTCCAGCAGCTTCTTGAGCACATCCCAGCCATTGTCGGACTTCGCATCAACTGGCACGTAGAAAAGGCGTTCGCAGAATTTTGTGACCTGCGCTTCGTCATATTCACCTGACTTCAGATGCTCTTTCAGAGCATCCTTGGCAAATTTGCGATATTCTTCATGTGTCATGACCGAACGTGACGCGCCGATAATACGGGTCGGGTCCGTGAGTTGGTTCTCTACCTGACGATGATAAAGCGCAGGCAGAAGCTTGCGCTCTGCCAGGTCGCCTGTGCCGCCGAAAACGACGCAATCAAAGGGGTCAACAGGAATAATTTGACTGCTCATACCGATTCTCTCGATCTTCACGGGTTGGGGGCATTGATAATCTAATCGATTTAAAAACGCCAGAGTTTGTTGTCGGGAATTATTATTTTGATGTCACTTCGCTTTTATCCGGCGAAAATGAAAGTTTATCTATGGTTATGCCCATTGTCAGAAGCGGGCGATTAAAAACGGTCTCGCAGCGCAAACCATGACAATGCGAGGAAAAGCAGAGGCGCACGCAACGTTGCCCCGCCGGGGAAGCCTGGGACATTCAAAGATGAGAACTGTTCGAGCGCTCGATCCTTGTCCGTCAGCATATCCGCATACAGCTTGCCGCAGTAGTTGGAAAGCATCACACCGTGACCGGAGTAACCACCAATCGACATGACGCCAGGCATCACCTCACGCACGAAAGGTTGGCGTGGCATGGTGATACCAACCGAGCCACCCCATGCATGGGTAATCTCGATATTGGCAAGCTCTGGATAGATTTCGGCAATTTGCTTGCGAATATGGGTAGAAATGTCCCGTGGCGTATCGGCCGTGTAGGCCTCGCGCCCACCAAACAACAGCCGGTTATCCGGCGTCATACGGAAATAACGAACCACGAAACGTGAATCGGCAACCGCCTCTTTGCCCGGCAGAATGGTCGGGAACTTGTCTAGTGGCGCAGTCGCACCAATAAAGGAGCGGATCGGCATGATATGGGCAGCGGTGACCGGTTCCAGATTGCCGATATAGGCGTTGGTCGCCAGCAACACGCGACGGGCTGTTATATTGCCCTTCGCTGTTTCGATGATTGTTTTGCCGCTTGACTGGCGAAGGCTGGTCGCTGGTGTCATCTCGTAGATTTCAGCACCAGCGGCCTTGGCGGCTTTTGCAAGCCCCACCAACAATTTCAGCGGATGGATATGGCCGGTGCCGGTGTCGCGAACGCCACCATAATAATGTGTGGAGCCAAGGCGTTCTTCGGCCTCTGCCTTGTCCATATAGGACATGTGCGGGTAATTATAACGCTCGACCGCCGCCTCGACACTTTTACGATAATGTTTTTCATAGGCCTGTTTGTGGGCCACATTCAACTGACCCGGCAGATACTCCATGTCGATGCCATGGGCTGCGGCGAAATCCAGCACGTAATGTTTGGCATTTTCTGCCAGATCGAACAGGCCCTTGGAGCGCTCGTAACCGATCTCGTCTTCCAGTTCATCCGGCCATGACCGTTGACCGGTGCCGAACTGGCCACCGTTGCGGCCCGATGCACCGTCACCAAAGCGGTTCGCTTCAATCAAGGCAACGGAAATGCCTTTCAAAGCCAGATTATAGGCGGCTTGCAGGCCAGTGAAACCGCCACCGATAATGGCGACCTCAACCTCTCTCGACCCATCCATCGCGGGATATTCAGGTCGGTCAGCAATTGTTGCCTGATACCAGGAAATTCCGGGAGCTATCGGGCTTTGCCATGTCATTGCACATTCCTTGACGGTGTTGGAGCGCCCACCCTTCGGCCAGACACATGAGCGTGCTCCAAGTTACTCAATTCTACGCATCGTGTTCCAAAGGTCGGCCTCGACCATGGCAGCGATGCCGTAGGATCAAACGTTCAGCAACAGGAATTCCCGCTCCCACGGGCTGATAACCTGCATGAACGTTTCGAACTCCCCCCGTTTCAGGCCAGCATAAAGACCAACGAACTCATGGCCAAACACCCGCTCCAGTTCCGGTTCTCCCTCCAGCAGCGCAACCGCTTCCAGCAGACCGCGCGGCAACTCGATGGAGCCTTCATTGGCAGTTTCATAGGTTGGTTCTGTCGGCTGTATTTCATTGACGATGCCAAGCCAACCACACGCTAGCGATGCGGCCAATGCCAGATATGGATTGGCGTCAGAGCTGGGCAGGCGGTTTTCAACACGCCTTGCCGACGGACCGGAAATCGGTACGCGGAAAGCGGTGGTGCGATTGTCATATCCCCACGCATTGTTCACCGGGCAGGCCATGTCAGGCGTCAGACGGCGATAGGAATTCACGTAAGGCGCCAGCATCACCAGTGCATTGGGAACATAACGCTGCATGCCACCAACAAAATGGAAGAACTCCTTCGATGCGTCGCCGCTATCGGTCGAGAAAATGTTCTTGCCGGTTTCAATATTCAGAACCGATTGGTGAATATGCATTGCCGAGCCTGGCTGTCCCTGCATGGGCTTGGCCATGAAGGTTGCATAGATACCGTGCTTGAGGGCTGCTTCGCGAATGGTTCGCTTGAACAGGAAAACCTGATCGGCAAGCTCGATGGGATCGCCGTGGCGAAGGTTGATTTCAAGCTGTGCCGGACCTTCTTCGTGGATCAGCGTGTCGATCTCAAGACCCTGCTTTTCCGAGAAGTGATAGATATCGTCGATCAGCTCGTCGAATTCATTGATGCCGGCAATTGAATAGCTCTGTCCGCCGACAATCGAACGTCCCGAACGTCCCTTTGGTGGGTGCAGCGGGTAATCCGGGTCATCATTCATGGCGACCAGATAAAATTCGATTTCCGGTGCAACAACCGGTTTCCAACCCTTGTCGGCATACAGCGACAGCACGTTTTTCAGAACGTTGCGTGGAGTATAGGGAACGGATTGTCCTTCGGCGTCAACCACGTCACAGATAACCTGTGCGGTTGGATCGCTTTCCCATGGCACAACCGACAGTGTCGAAAGATCAGGGACGAGCTTGAGGTCGCTGTCGCGTGGCTCGTAACGGAAGTTCGCGGTTTCGTCAGGATATTCGCCGGAAATCGTATGGCGATAAAGTGCCGATGGCAGCGCCAGCGATGTATCGCCGGTAAATTTCGAGGTCGGCATCATCTTGCCGCGCGGTACACCGCCAAGGTCCGGTGTAATGCACTCAATGTCCTCGATACCCCGTGCCCGCAACCATTGTGCGGCTTCACGCCAGGAGGAAACACCACGAGTAGAGGAAAGGTCTGGAGCTGCCGGTTTTGCCATGGTTGCCGATTTTTTTGGGCGGAGCATGGTTCTCTTTGCAGGCATAAATCACCGAAGGTCTGTTTCGAATGGCGCTATCATAACCAGAGTTTGGCAATTGGCGAGGGGGAAACCGCATTGACATTGCTCCATGTTCTGAAAAGAGAAGGCAGGAGATAGCAAAGGATGAAAAATGGTTCGGCGATGCGATGTTCTGGTGCTGGGAGCAGGGGCTGCGGGCATGATGTGTGCCATCCGCGCCGGCCAGCGTGGACGCTCGGTCATCATTGTCGATCACGCCAAGGCACCGGGTGAAAAAATCAGAATTTCCGGTGGCGGGCGGTGCAACTTTACCAATATTCATGCCACGGCCAAAAACTACCTCTCGGGAAATCCTCACTTCGCCAAGTCGGCACTGGCGCGTTATACGCCCGCCGATTTTCTGACGCTGGTCGAAAAACACGGCATTGCCTGGCACGAAAAGACCCTTGGGCAATTGTTTTGCGACAATAGCGCCAAAGATATTATTGCCATGATGTTAAAAGAGATGCGCGGCGTTGGCGCTGAGCTTCTGTTGCAGGCCGAGCTCTTCGGCGTCGAAAAAACCGACAGTGGTTTCAGCGTCACCACCTCATCAGGTGTGATCGAGGCACAAAGTCTGGTTATTGCGACCGGTGGCAAATCCATTCCCAAAATGGGTGCGACTGGGTTCGCCTATCGTGTGGCCGAACAATTTGGCCTGCCGATCATCGAAACGCGGCCCGGCCTTGTGCCCTTAACGCTTGATCCGACCATGCTGGAGAAGCTGTCCGTACTTTCAGGCGTTGCTGTGCCTGCTGAAGTATCCTCAGGCAAAACGAGTTTCCGGGAAGCCTTGCTGTTTACCCATCGTGGTTTGAGCGGGCCGTCGATCCTGCAGATCTCATCCTATTGGCGGGAAGGCGAAACCATCCGCCTGAAGCTGGAACCGGACACCAATATCCTGGAACGGCTGAAAGAAGCCCGCAAAAGCAACGGCAAACAGTCACCGCAGACGGTGCTGGGAGATATCCTGCCGAAACGTCTGGCGCAGTATACCGTCGAAGCTTCCGGCATAACCGGGCCTTTGGCGGATATGGCTGATCGCAAGTTGGCGACCCTGGTTGAAGCTATCCAGAACTGGCAGATAAAGCCCTCCGGTTCGGAAGGATACCGTACCGCCGAGGTCACGCTCGGCGGCGTTGACACAAACGGTCTCGACTCCAGGGATATGCAGGCAAAAACAGTCCCGGGCCTGTATTTTATCGGTGAATGTGTTGATGTAACCGGCTGGCTTGGCGGCTACAATTTCCAGTGGGCCTGGGCGAGTGGCCATGCGGCAGGCGAAACGGCCTGATCTGTAATAAAACAACGAGTTAAATCATTTTTAATAGCGATGGTGAAACACCACGTTCATTAAGGACTTGTTAACAAGCGTCGAGGCATCCTCCTTGATACCAGCGCGGTTTATACCGTTACATGATGTGCTGCTGGGCGCCGCCAAGTGGCAATGCCGGTTATGTTTCTCGTAAGGAACCGCTCATGAAAAACAACAGCAGACGTGCCCGCGCAATTGCTATTGCTCGCGCAGAGGACCGCAAGCAGCTTCTCACCTTCAGACTGACGCTCATTGCTGCTGGCGCTTTCGCCACGCTTTGCGCGCTGTTGTTGGCGTAATTTTCCTAAATTTCCAAAACAAAACCGGGCAGTGAACCGCCCGGCCTGTTGTTTGCAGCCTGTGATCAGGCTGCTGCGTTGTTCTGGGCAACGATAACAGGGATCAACAGATCACCCCAATTGCCGCCGCCGCTGTGGTGGCGTGCCGAGCGAACCAGCTCAACCGAAACACCCGCCTCAACCGCATTCATAACCGCCTGATTGAGGCGATGCAGATCATTGGCCAACATACGGATGGCGGCCTGCTGGTCTTGTGTCATGGCCGAAGACTGTTCCTCGGCCCGCTCACGAACTCTCGAAATAGAAGCCATTTCCTTTTCCTCCTTTGACGCATCGGTCCGGACCGGACTTTTGATGCGAGGTTTTGCAGTGCCAGTTATTCAGCCGCAGGGCGGAACTGGTCGTGTTCAGTCGATTCATGCATGGCGGTTGTGGATGATTGCCCGCCGGTAATCGCCACTGAGACCGCATCGAAATACCCGGTGCCAACTTCACGCTGGTGTTTTGTCGCCGTGTAACCGTTGATCTCGGCTTCAAATTCAGCCTGCTGCAATTCCGAATAGGCGGCCATCTGCCGGTCCTTGTATCCGCGTGCCAGTTCAAACATGCCGTAGTTGAGCTGATGGAAACCGGCAAGTGTAATAAATTGGAACTTGTAACCCATTGCTCCAAGCTCACGCTGGAACTTGGCAATGGTTGCGTCATCCAGGTTCTTTTTCCAGTTGAACGAGGGCGAGCAGTTATAGGCGAGCTTTTTGCCCGGATGAACCTTGTGCACGCCTTCGGCAAATTTGCGTGCCTGCTCGAGGTCCGGTTTTGATGTCTCACACCAGATCAGGTCGCAATAAGGCGCATAGGCATTGGCGCGTGCGATGCAGGGTTCAAGTCCGTTTTTGACGCGGTAGAAACCTTCAACCGTGCGGCCAGCATCGTAATCGACGAAGGGCTGATCGCGTTCATCGATATCGGATGTCAAAAGCTTGGCAGCCTCGGCGTCGGTGCGGGCGATCACCAGCGTGGAGACACCCATGACGTCTGCGGCAAGGCGCGCAGCGGAGAGATTGCGGATATGGGCCGCTGTAGGGATCAGCACCTTGCCGCCCAGATGTCCGCATTTCTTTTCCGATGCCAACTGGTCCTCGTAGTGAACACCGGCGGCACCCGCCTCGATAAAGGCCTTCATGATCTCAAACGCATTGAGCGGGCCACCAAAGCCGGCCTCCGCATCGGCAACAATTGGTGCAAACCATGTCTCCACCGACAGGCCCTTGCCCTCAGATGTTTCGATCTGGTCCGCCCGCTGCAGGGTGCGGTTGATGCGTTTTGCCAGCTCCGGTGCCGCGTTGGCGGGGTAGAGAGACTGATCAGGATACATGGCCGATGCAGTATTTGCGTCGGCGGCAACCTGCCAACCCGAGAGGTAAATGGCCTTCAAGCCGGCGCGAACCATCTGCATGGCCTGATTGCCCGACAGTGCTCCCAGCGCATTGATAAAATCATCCTGCTCCAGAAGCTGCCACAGCCTGTTTGCACCCATTTCCGCCAGGGAGTAACGAATGTCCACAGACCCGCGCAGACGCTTCACGTCTTCAGCGGTATATGTTCGCTCGATGCCGTCAAAACGGCTTTTGGGTGCGTTTGGTACCAGATTGTAAAAATCAGTCATATCTCTCTCCCGAATGTAAAAATAGAAAAGGAGACGTTTCTTCCTAAAAAGATGTCTCAGATTTTCTATGACTGAATTTACATAATCACTCCGTTTAGTTCTATTGGAAACATAAAATCAGTGACTTGAAAGAGGTTAGGATGTAGTGTCTTTTACTGATGGCTGTAGTAAATTTGTAAAAACTGTAAAAAAAACGACAGCTCTAACTTGTAATATTCTTGTCAAAGGGAGGAGCCTGTGGCGGAAAATAAGATTTTTGCAGGCCCGCGTGTGCGGCGCGTGCGCAATGGCCTTGGTTTGACACAGACCTCCATGGCAGAGGGGTTGGGCATCTCACCGTCCTATCTCAACCTGATCGAACGCAACCAGCGCCCTTTGACCGTGCAGCTGCTATTGAAGCTGGCGTCTGTGTACAAGATTGACCTGGATGAATTACAGGGCGAAAGCGGCGGCGTTGCCATGCAGTTACGGGAAGTGTTTTCCGATCCGCTGCTGACGGGCGAGGTACCATCTCCGCAGGAACTGGTCGAGGTGGCAGATGCTGCACCCAATGTGGCCGGTGGCATCATGAAACTGTATCGGGCCTACCGTGAACAGGCTGAACGGCTGTCTGACCTGGCGGGCTTGATGGCCAGGGATGGTCAAGGACCGTCGCTGTCATCGGCGCGGTTGCCGATCGATGAGGTCCGCGATGCCTTTGAACATTGCAGCTATTATTTTGCCGTGATCGATGACGCGGCCGAAACATTCCATGAGCAATTGAAACCGGGTGACGACCTGCCGGCAGCCTTGAAAACCTGGCTGCAGAAAATGCACGGCGTCGTGGTGCGCACCTTGCCCATCCATGCGATGCCAAATCTTCGCAGGCGGTATGACAGGCATTCCATGCGGCTGTTTCTGTCCGAACGGTTGTCACCTTTTGACCGGCTGCAGGAAATGGCGATGGAGGCATGCCTTCTGATGCTCCAGCCGGAGATACAGGCGTCGCTGGAAACCCTGGACCTCAGTAGCCCAGAAGCCAAACGCCTGGCGCGTTTTGAACTCGCCCGCTACGCTGCTCATGCCCTGATCATGCCTTACGGCTCATTTTTCGCGGCGGCTCAGCGTTTCAGATATGATCTGGATCTTCTCGCGTCACGGTTTCAGGTGTCCTTCGAGCAGGTCGCCAATCGACTTGTCTCTTTGGGACGGCCGGGTGCGCCTGGCATTGCTTTTTTCCTGATGGAGATTGATCAGGCAGGCAATCGCTTTCGCAAGATCGGGGCGCATGGCTTTCCGCATTCCAGCTTTGGTGGCCTCTGTCCGCGGCTCAATATCCACGCCGCCTTCAGTCAGCCGGGACAACTTATGGCCGAAGCGGCCGAGATGCTAGATGGGGACACGTTTTTGACAATCGCCAGAACGATCGAGGGTCCCAAAACAGCCTTTGGTGAAAGGGTGCGGCGCACAGCGATTTTGCTGGCTTGCGATATCACTCAGGGCGCCGAGACAATCTATGGTGATGTTGCCAGAGTAACCAGTGGAACCGTTGGCATCGGTGTTTCCTGTCGTCTGTGCGAACGCTCCGGTTGTCTCTCAAGAGCACAAGCGCCGGTAACCCGTCCATTGGGTTTGGATGAAATGGTTACAGGATTGAGTGTTTTTGATTTTCAGTAACTCCAAAAAAGTGAAGTGGGAAAATTCTGCACTGCACATTTCCCGCTTGCCGATAATCTTTTTCCTTTCTAGTCTCATCCAAAAAGGGGATGCCGCCTGCTTCGAAAGGCGTATTAACAGGAGAAATCATGACGCAGCGCTCACTTGGTATGTCTGTCGCTTTCGCCGCAATGTTGATGGCCGGTACGGCCCTCGCACAGGAAAAAGTGGTCCATGTTTACAACTGGTCCGATTATATCGACGAATCGATCCTGACCGATTTCACCAAGGAAACCGGCATCAAGGTTGTCTACGACGTTTTTGACAGCAACGAACTGGTTGAGACCAAGCTGCTGGCCGGTAACTCCGGTTATGACGTTGTCGTGCCAACTGCACCGTTCCTCGCCCGCCAGATCCAGGCAGGCGTGTTTCAGAAGCTCGACAAATCGAAAATTCCAAACCTCAGCAACATGTGGCCGGAAGTCAGCGAGCGTCTCGCCAAGTACGACCCCGGCAATGAATATGCCGTGAACTACATGTGGGGCACAACAGGCATTGGTTACAATGTTGACAAGGTTAAAGCAGCTCTCGGTGACGTGAAAATCGATAGCTGGGACATTCTGTTCAAGCCTGAAAATGCCGAAAAGCTGAAGAGCTGTGGCATCAACATTCTTGATGCTTCGGACGAAACCTTCGCAATTGCAATGAACTACATCGGCAAGGATCCGGACAGCAAGGAAGCTGCTGATCTGGAAGCTGGTGGTGAAGTCTACAAGGCGATCCGTCCATCGGTAAAGACCTTCAACTCGTCTGCCTATATCGACGAACTTGCCAATGGCGATACCTGCATCACCATCGGTTGGTCCGGCGATATTCTTCAGGCAAAGACGCGTGCTGAAGAAGCCAAGAACGGTGTGACTGTCGACTACGTCATTCCGAAGGAAGGCACCTACATGTGGTTTGACAACCTTGCCATTCCTGCGGATGCCAAGAATGTTGACGAAGCTCATGCCTTCATCAACTACCTGATGAAGCCGGAAGTCATCGCCAAGGCGTCTGATTATGTTCAGTACGCCAACGGCAACCTGGCATCACAGGCGTTGATGGATGAAGCCGTTTCCAAGAACCCGGCGGTTTATCCTGACGAAGCGACAATGAAGAAGCTCTTCACCATCTCGCCTTATGGACCGAGAGAACAGCGCGTTCTGAACCGCGTCTGGACACAGATAAAAACCGGTAGCTGATTTTGGGCCCGCTGGTTCAGAAACGGCCGGCGGGCTCGTTTCTGACCATTGGTTGCCAGCTTATTGGGCTGGCAGCTACCATTTGCCCGCCTCATTATTATTTTTAGGGGATTGCGAATGGCGAAGTCTCTCGGACCTGTAAAACGAAAATTCAGTCCCTGGGACGATCCCGCATCCGTACCCTTCATCCGGTTTGAAAACATCACCAAGCGCTTTGGTGATTTCGTCGCCGTCAACAATCTGACACTTGATATCTATGAACGTGAGTTCTTCTCGCTGCTGGGACCATCCGGCTGTGGCAAGACTACGCTGATGCGCATGCTGGCCGGTTTTGAAGAGCCTACGGAGGGCCGTATCCTGCTGCAAGGCAAGGATATTTCCGGTACCCCGCCGCACAAACGACCGACCAACATGATGTTTCAGTCCTACGCACTTTTCCCGCACATGACGGTCGAAAAGAACATTGCGTTCGGCCTGGAGCAGGATGGTTTGCCCAAAGCCGACATATCGGCGCGCGTTGAAGAAATGCTGCGCATGGTCAAGCTGACAGAATTTGCAAAACGCAAACCAAGTCAGCTCTCGGGCGGTCAAAGACAGCGCGTTGCTCTAGCGCGCTCGATTGCCAAACGCCCGAAGGTTCTGTTGCTGGATGAGCCGCTTGGCGCGCTCGACAAAAAACTGCGCGAAGAAACCCAGTTCGAACTCATGGATATTCAACAAAGCCTAGGCCTGACCTTCCTGATTGTGACTCACGATCAGGAAGAGGCGATGACCGTTTCCGACCGTATCGCAGTCATGGACAAGGGTAATGTGGTTCAGGTTGCCACGCCTGCGGAAATCTATGAGGCACCCAACAGCCGTTATGTTGCGGACTTCATTGGCGATATCAACATATTCGAGGCAAGCGTGTTGTCCAATGTGGCAGGTGTCGGCAAACCCGGAACCGTCCTTCTCGATTGTGAAGGTTTGGGTGTGACAGTCGAGCAGGATTGCAAGGCCGTAGTCGGCAACAAGGTTGCTTTTGCCATTCGACCGGAAAAGGTCCGTATCACTATCGATCCACCAGCAGATACCACGACAAATGCAGTCAGTGGGCAGGTCTGGGACATCGGTTATCTTGGGGACTTCTCGGTGTTCCTCGTCAAGCTGGCGGATGGCCGCATCATGCGTGCGGCTCAAGCCAACGTGTCCCGCCTTGTTGATCGCCCGATCACCTTTGATGATACGGTGTGGCTCAACTGGCGACCAGATTCCGGTATGGTTTTGACCAACTAAGGGAGGTTCTCATGGCAACGGCCTCTTCGGAAAACAAACAAAGTCTTGCACGCTGGTTGGTAGTAGCAGTTCCTTATTTCTGGCTGCTGCTGTTTTTTGCAGTACCGTTTTTTATCATTGTCAAAATATCGCTGTCTGCTACCGCGATTGCCATGCCGCCTTATACGCCGGTTTTTGAGGGTTTCGGCGCTATCGGCGATTTTCTGTCGCAACTCAATTTTGACAATTATCTCTTTCTCACCGAAGACGCACTTTACGTTAATGCCTATTTTTCTTCGGTAAGAATTGCCTTCATTTCAACGCTGATGTTGCTGCTGATCGGGTATCCGATGGCACTTGCCATGGCGCGTGCACCGTCTACCATTCGCCCGACTTTGGTGATGCTGGTGATCCTGCCATTCTGGACCTCGTTCCTGATCCGCGTTTACTCATGGATCGGAATTCTGAAACCGGAGGGGCTGTTGACGGTGTTCCTGCAATGGCTGGGACTTATGGCGCCTGATCAGCAGGTCCATATCTTCCGTACGGAAACGGCCGTGTTTATCGGCATGGTCTATTCCTATCTGCCGTTCATGGTGTTGCCGCTTTATTCAGCCTTGGAAAAACTTGACAATACCCTATTGGAAGCGGCAACCGACCTTGGTTGCCCACCATGGAAAGCCTTTTGGAAAATTACGTTCCCGCTTTCCATGCCGGGTGTGATTGCCGGCTCCATGATCTGCTTCATCCCGATTACCGGTGAATTTGTTATCCCTGATCTGCTGGGTGGTGCGGAAACATTGATGATCGGGAAGACATTGTGGACCGAGTTCTTCGGTAACCGTGACTGGCCAATTGCCTCGGCTGTTGCCGTTCTGCTTCTGCTGGTGCTGGTGGTTCCCATTGCCATCTTCCAAAACCAGCAGCAGAAAGCGTGAGGGCAGGGCGATGAAAAACAGAAAGTTTGACGTAACCATCCTTACCCTCGGGTTTGCGTTTCTCTACATCCCTATCATCATTCTGGTGATCTATTCGTTCAATGCCTCGAAGTTGGTCACTGTATGGGGTGGTTTCTCCCTGCAATGGTACAGTGCCATGTGGTCAAACCAGGGTCTGATGGACGCCGCCTGGGTGACAGCCCGGGTCGGTGTGTTGAGCGCCACCCTTGGCACAATCCTCGGCACATTGGCAGCGCTGTCGCTGGTACGCTTTGCCCGGTTTCCGGGACGCATGCTGTTTTCCGGTATGATCTATGCACCGCTCGTCATGCCGGAAGTCATCACCGGTCTTTCGCTATTGCTGTTGTTTGTGGCGGTTGGTGTCGACAGAGGTTTCTGGACGGTGGTCATTGCCCACACAACATTCACCATGTGCTACGTGGCAATCGTCGTGCAATCACGCCTTTTGACCTTTGACCGCAGCCTTGAAGAAGCGGCGCAGGATCTTGGTTGCCCACCTGTCAAAACCTTCTTCCGCATTACCTTGCCACTTATTCTCCCGGCGGTTCTGGCTGGCTGGATGCTGGCATTTACCCTGTCACTTGACGATCTGGTTATTGCCAGCTTTGCGACAGGTCCGGGAGCCACGACGCTGCCCATCAAGATTTACTCGCAGGTTCGCCTTGGCGTGACGCCGGAAATCAATGCGATATGTACGATCCTGATCGGTCTGGTCACCATGGGTGTGATCTTTGCGTCGATTGCCTCGAAACGGACCGAACTGCAACGCATTCGTGATGAGCACGCGGCGGCCAAGGCTGCTGCAGGCTGAACGGCATTGTAGGTTTGAACCTATCAGGCGCGTCAGGGTCAAACTCTGGCGCGCTTTTGCATTCGGCTCTAAGGCAATCCGGTGTCGGTTTAAGGCATGTGTCAAAAGACATGCGCGAGTTTTTGCCATTGATAGATTGGGGCGGTTTTTAACACACTGTTAAGAGGCGTTTGACAAAAGTAAACCAACGTGGGGCCATCCGATGAGTGGATGGCGCAAGGACCTCTGGTCCTACAGACATGATGTCGGCCTACTCCTCCTTTCGTTGAACAGCATTAATTTTTAAGGCAGCGTTAGCTGCCTTTCTTTTTGGGTGATTACTCAGACGGTCGCTGTTCGAGCGATCGTGAAACCAGTGCCACCGGAATAAGCCCTGCTGCAATGATGATGATGGCCGCGACAGATGCATCCTGCACCTTGGAGCGCGAGGCATCTTCATAGACAAGTGTTGCCAGCGTATTGAAGCTGAATGGGCGCAGCAGAATTGTCGCTGACAATTCTTTCAAAGATTCGATAAACACCAATAGCGATGCGGTCAGCGCTGCCGGCCGCATATTGGGAATGAGCACCGAGACAAGCGTTTGCAGTTTTGTGCGGCCCAGAGTGCGTGACGCCATATCCATATGTGGTGAAAGCTTCTGGAAGCCGGCATCCAGCGATCCTTCTGCCATGGTCATGAAACGCACTGTGCTTGCGTAGATGATCGCAAAGGCCGTTCCGCTCATCATCAGACCGGTTGAATAGCCAAATGTGCTGCGCATGAAAGCGTCGACCTGATTGTCAAAGCCGGCAAGCGGAATAAGCACGCCAATCGCCAGAACAGTGCCGGGTATTCCGTAACCCAGCGAAGCGACCCGGCCAGCGGTGCGCGTTACAGGCGATGCATTGGCGCGGGCAGCGTAAGACAGCACGAAACCCATGACGAGTGTCAGGCAGGCCGCGGTGCCTGAAACAGACAGGCTATGCCATAGGGCTTTCAGCAGCTTGGGAGACAGAAATCCGTCAAGCCTTTTGGCCGCATAGGTGCCAAGAACCAGAACGGGAATGGCAAAACCGGTCAAAACCGGGATCGCACAGGTAAAGGTCGCCAGCCATTTTCTGGGACCAGTCAGCGGTTTCAGCAGAAACCGTTGCGCCATCATCGTGGTTTTCTGGGTGGAAAAGCGTTGACGTTTGCGCGCTGTTCTCTCCAACAGGATCAGCGCACCAACAATCAGCAGTACCACCGCAGCAATCTGCGTGGCGCCAGCCAGGCTGCCACGGTTCAACCATGTCTCGTAGATCGTGAAGGTGAGTGTCTGCACACCGAGATATTCGACAGCGCCGATATCATTGAGTGTTTCCATAAGCACCAGTGTCAGGCCGATCATGATCGCCGGGCGTGCCATCGGCAATTGCACCTGCCAGAAAATCCGCCAGGATGAAGCCCCCATGGTACGCGCAGCTTCGGCCGCAAACCGACCCTGCATACTGAACGCCGAGCGGGCAGACAGATAGATGTAAGGGTAAAGCACTGAGCTGAGCACCAGCACCGCACCACCCAGCGAGCGAATGTCCGGGAACCAGTAATCCTTGATGCTGTGATAGCCGAACAGGCCACGCACTGCCGTTTGCAATGGCCCGGTAAAATCGAAAAATTCGCCAAAAGCATAGGCCGCCAGATAGGCGGGGATGGCGAGCGGCAGAACGAGCGCCAGAGACAGGATACGCCGCAGCGGAAATTCGAATGTCGTGACCAGCCAGGCGGTCAAGGCACCGAACAAAGTTGCCAGCAAGCCGGTGCACAACAACAGCAATACCGTCCTACCACCGGCGCGTGGCAACACATAGGCTAACAGGTGCTCCCAGTTTCCAACACCGCCGCTCATGGCAATCCAGAAAACCGCAATGATGGGAATGGCGACCACGAGCGCCACAAGAATTGCAATGAGGCTCAACAGGTTAAAGCGTGTGCTTGGCCCGGAGACATGCTGGAGACTGGTATCGGCTGACTGCAATTGTCTGATCCTTCCACCGGCTGTCCGGCAGAAATCCGTTACTGCAAAAGAAGTCCGCTATTTACAGCATCGTTACTCAAACAGGAACTGCTTTGATAAAGCATCATGTGAAAATCCCGCGGCAAAAGCACGCTGCCAAAAGCGACCGCAGATTTGCGTGGTGAAACTACGTAAAAAGGGCGTTGCGTTCCTGTGATGGGATGCAACGCCCTCTCAAAAAATTCATTCACTCAGGTGGCGAGAACGCGCTGCGAGGGAAAGTTGATTTCAACCAGCGTGCCTTCATTTGGCGAAGAACTGATCGAAAAATTGGCCCGGTTCGCATCAACCATCGCCTTGGTCAGTGGCAGACCGAGGCCGGTACCATCGCCACGAATGCGGTTGCTGGACGCCACCTGCCGGAAAGGCTTCATCGCCTGTTCCAGTTCCGAACGGCTCATGCCGATACCAGTGTCGCGAATACGCAGGTTGACGCTTCCATTTGGCTCGTAGGCGGTTGACACAACAATCTGCCCGCCAGCCGGTGTGAAGCGGATGGCATTGGAGAGAATGTTGAGCACGATCTGCTTGATCGAACGAAGATCGGCCACAATTGCGGGAACCGATTGCGACAGCGACGTGCGGATGATGACGCGCTGGTTGTTGGCCTGTGGCTGCACCAGCGATACCGCTTCAGAGATCGTTTCGTTCAGTTCAACAGCCACGAAATCGAGATCCATCTGGCCGGCTTCGATTTTCGAGATGTCGAGCAGGTCATTGACGATATCCAGCACATGGCGTCCAGAGCGGCCAATATCATTGGCATATTCGACATAACGCGGGTGTCCAATCGGCCCGAAACGCTCCGTTGCCATCATGTCGGCAAAACCGATAATGGCGTTAAGCGGCGTGCGAATTTCATGACTGACGCGAGCAAGGAAGTCGGTCTTGTGCGCGTTGGCGGTTTCCGCCACACGCTTGGCATTGCGCAATTCTTCTTCGGTACGTTTCCACTGGGTAATGTCGCGGATGACCGCGCAGAACCCTCTGGAAGACTTGAGCCGCCCAATGGTCATGAACAGCGGCAGGAAACCACCGCTTGCTTCACGACCGATAACGTCACGGCCGTCGTTCAGAACACTGGCGACACCATTGTTCGACAGACCCGACAGGTAATCGAGAACGGCCTTCTGGCTTTCATGCGCAAACAGAACAACGAAGGGTTTGCCGCTGATCTCGCCATTGTCGTAATTGAACAAGGCGCTGGCAGACCTGTTGAGGGAGCGGATGGTACCTTCCTCGTCCAGGATGACGATGCCATCAGTTGCCGTTTCGAGGATCGAGTGCAACTCATCGACTTCACCCTGCAATGTCTCGACCGCAAGGGTGTTCGCAGGAGCTTCGATCACCTCGGCCACTGGAGCGACAGGGGCTGGCTCCATGGCCTTGTGGACTGGCACCAGCGACAACATCAGTGCGGCGGCGCTATGCCAGCGAATGGACTGCAGGCGGGCATTGACAGGAATGAGATCGTTTTCGGCGCTTACGGCAACCATGCCGCCGCTGCCTTCGCCGATATTCTCCAGATCCTGTCTTTGCAGCAGCGCGTCAATGCCACCAACCGAAGCCAGTTCCTCAACAGAGCTATAGCCAGTCAGACGCAGGAAATCCGGGTTGGCGTGAATAAGGTCGTCGCCTGTGTGGATGAGCAGCGCCAGCGGCAGCGCATCAACGGTTTCTTCCGTCAATGTACCGACCTCACGGGCAGGTGGCGCTTCGTGTTCCGCCTCGGTGATCTCAGGTTCTACGTCGGTTACCTCAGGCGCTTCCGGTTCGTCAGCCTCTGACGTGGCTGTGATTTCTTCTTCTGCCGGTGTCAGCTCGTCAGTGAGCGAGATGGGCGCTTCAACAGCGATCTCTTCAGAAACGTCCGAGACATCAGCAACCGGGCTTTCCAGCTCAACCTCTTGCACGGGTGACAGAGGCTCGGACACCGGCGCAGGTTCCAATTCGTCCTTGGGCGTCAACTGGCGCGCAATTTCACGGAATGCAGCCTGTTCGCCGGGGCTCAAGCCATCGCGCCCACGGGAACGATGTTCTTCCAGCTGAATGATCTTGTCCGAGAAACGGCGATTTGGGGTTTCGCTGATCCGAAGCACAGGAACTTCTTCGTGCGGCGGCTGCAAAGCGGCAGGCTTTCCGCGTTCTGCTTCGCTCTGCTCCTCCGCGACGATAACCGGCTCGTCTGTCAGTTCGGCTTCCGGCTCACGGTCTTCGACCTCGGCGACTGGCGCCTCGTCTGCCTGTGGCTCTTCCTGAGGCAGAATAGTCTCGGCCTCTGGCAGCGTCGTGTCGACCACGTCTACCAAAGGAGCGATATCGGTTTCGGCAAGTGTCAGGCCGATAGCATGCGGGTCTTCAACGGCATCGGCCAGTCTCACGATGCCGAAACCACGGAAGCCGTCAAACTCACGGGTGCGCGTATAGGTCGGCAGGGCCGCGAGATCGATCGGCACAACAAGTGATGTGCCTTCGACCGGCCAGAAAATCGTTTTGCCGGACCATGTGTCACGTTTGCTGAGCAGTTCAGTAATCTTGCCGTCCTTGTCGAGGTTCAGCAGGCTCGAAACATCCGCAAAGGACATGCCCTCAACAGCAGCCGAACGTGGTCCGACGGCTTCGGCGAACTCGTGCGAGATCGAGCTGAAGCAACCATTCGCATCGATTTTCCAGACAAACCGCGAAGCCCGGGCCGATGGATTGAATATGAATGTGCCCGGCGCCGCAGATGGTGCGTCGTCAGCGTGTTCAATCTGTTCGGTGACCGTTTCTGTTTCTACAACGGTTTCAACAGCTACATCCGCGGCGGCAAGGGGCTCGATGTCGTCAAAAACTGGAAAGTCTAGGTCCTTGGAACGCTCATCATAATTTTCGGCAACAGAGAGATGTACTTCTTCCTCTGCAACGTCGATGTTTTCCTCAGCCTCAGCCTCAGCCTCAGCCTCAGCCTCAGCCTCAGCCTCAGCCTCAGCCTCAGCCTGTTCAGGCGCTTCAACTTCAGAGAAGATCAGCGACGCCTGCGCATCAAGTGCTTGCGACGCATCAAACTCTTCGTCCTGCTGCGGCAGATCTTCAATGGTGGCGATATCGTTGATCAGTGTCTCGAATTTGTTTTCAGTTGGTTCAATAACCTGTTCTGTCACCTCTACAGCTGCCACGGGCGCTGCCGGAGCGACATCGTCTTGCTCACTGCCGTCGAAAACCGGGTCGAGTGTCCCGATTGCAGTTTCCACCACAAACAACAGGTTCATGATCGGTGTCTGGCTAAGCTGGCCGGTCGCAGCTGGCAAATAACCCTTGCCGGTTGGAATAGGGCGCTTAACCAGATGCCCGGCTTGATGCTGGGTCATTGTTGTCAGCGTTTTTACGGTATTAGGCGTGATGCCGAGATTGCGAAAATTATCCGACGCAGCAAGGATCAGCCCACTCTCATCCAGCACCGCCAGATGAATGTCGGGATCGCTGAAACCTTCGATCATGCGATTTGCACAGTCCTGCGCCGACGGTTGTTGCACATCAACGGGCGATGCAAAAAGAATGGCCTGGGTATTGTTATCGACCTCGATGAGTTCGACGATTGCCTTCACCGGAAAGGTTCTGAAACCCGCGGCAATACGCGCGGTAAAAAACTGGGAATCGCCAACGCCGGATAGCTTGCTCGCCGCCATCGAAATCTGTCGGAAGGTGATATCCTGCGGCTTCGGGCCATGATCCACAAAATCATAGATTGAAGGCGTGCCGAACAGCGAGGCGCCGCGACCGTTTGCCCACAGGACATGTTCGAGATCGACAGAAAACAACACGAGGGCTTCGCCCCGGCCAAAACGGTCACGCACACGCTCATGAACAGCTATATCTATGAAAGGATATTGAACGGCGGGCATCTCGAAACCTATTCTGGTACTGCTGACCCCAGCATGTTTCTGTCGCTTTTCCTCATGAAAAGCCAAGCATTAATGCGTGCAGGGCATGTTAACAGAATATTAAATAACTTCCCAGCGCACGGCGGTCCATAATCACCAGCAGGGAATTGGCAAACAGAGTTAATTGCCAGAAGTTTGGTTGTTGGTGGGCCTGCGGTCAATGATCGGCATTTGCTATTCCACGTCTTTTTTTGTAAAAAGTTCAAAGGGTCTTGCAAAAACGGAAAACACCCCGTATGTGACCCCCATAGCGGCCTTGCGGCCGGTCGTGTGCGGTTGTAGCTCAGTTGGTTAGAGCGCAGGTTTGTGGCACCTGAGGTCGGTGGTTCAACTCCACTCAACCGTACCATTTTTCCACATAAATTCAGACAGTTGTAAGACGCCAGGGATGTAAAAAGCCCCGGTTGCCCTGTCTGCCATGCTTTCTCACCATGTGACCGCTTTCTGGAATTTTCGCAAATTTGCGTCCGGTGCGCCCGGTTTGTGTGTTCAGATCGAAATCTCCGGCTTTGAAACGCGACTTGTGGCGCACTACGCCTAAAGCAGCACATTGATTCGCTTAAACGCGATTTTATCTCAACATTCTAACTGCATCTGTTTGTCGTTCAGGCAATCACTTTGGCGCGACTGAAAATGCGACAGATGAGGTCAAGCCGAAGCTTAATGTCGCAAAAAAGAACGTTCTGCACCCTACCGGTCGCGACGCTTCTGATTACGTCCAAATGAAAGGCCTCCCGCATTCTGACGTACGGGAGGCTTTTTATGTTTGAGATGAGGCGGCGATTTCGAGCAGCGCTGTCACGCTTATTTCTTCCAGAACAACATCAGATTGTTGGTCGTCTTGCCGCCGTAGCCGTCCATCACCTTGATATCGCTGACGAGCCGCAAACCTTCGCTGATGAAGGTGTTTTGGTAAAGATGCAGGTCTCTGTACTTGGCCACGTAACCGGACTGGTCTTCGAGAGACAGAGTATTGTGGTGAGACAGTGAGTCACCCATGATGATGAATGCGTTGTTGGACGCCAGATGGACCATTTTCTTGACGAGAGCATTAAATTTCTCATCGTCAATGATGCAGCTCGTTACGCCCATGCACAGGATGGTGTTGAACTTTTCCTGGTTTGGAGAAATTTCGTCCACCGTTGCACAGTGAAAGGTCATTTTGGGTTCGTGCGCGAAATTTTGTCTGGCAACATCCAGCAGGCCAGGCGAGATATCGTAGCCGACGATCTTCTCAGATTTCGGCAAAAACATTGCGGTATATTCGCCGTTGCCGCATCCGATATCCAAAGTCGAATGTGCGGCTGGAATATGTGAAATAATAACCTCGAGAATCTTTTTCTTTTTCTCGTAATATTCCGGTGCAGCCAGATGTGAATTGCTGGTGTTTTTCCAATAAATCTCGGATTTTTCCTGATGGGAAACCATGACGTCCGCCTTTTAAATTATGCGAAATTTCAATTTCGAATCACGTGCTTAGCACTGTTGGCAGGCAGCATCCCAATATTGCGGTGATTTTCAAGTGAAGTTACCTTGTCGCACGCTTTTTACAGGATATCTCGGTCGTGAGGCTGGGTCGGTGCAGCATGGGGGAAAGGCCCGCAATGCAGGCCGACAAACGTTCCGTCACACGCTCTCCATCAAACGAATGCATTCTGTTGTGAGGAAAGCAGTTTTCGGGCTTGTGGTTGATTGACGAATCGCGCGCAATAACTACTATATGTAGCGTTCTAGGTTCTTCCGGTCGCAAGACATGGAAGCTAAGATGGGAATATGGTGAGCCAGCGTAGTCAGGCGATGCCATAGCTGCCCCCGCAACTGTAAGCGGATAGCGTCTACTTAATTCCGTCACTGAAGCATGTGTGCTTTGGGAAGACTGGGTATGATGCCGTGACCCGCGAGCCAGGAGACCTGCCTCGAACAAGACAATCCACGGGCGGGGTGTCCGAAGGGTGCGTGTTATCCCAGGCATAGCTTGGCATGCGCACATTTGACCCCTGCCAAAGCTTCGGGGTGAAAGCATGCTGTGTGAAATATCTGTTCCGTTCGTCATGATGCGCGCGCGGTATTTAATCTGATGTGATTTCAGACCCCCGAGAATTTTAAGAACCAACGGTTTTGTCCCCAAGACGTAACCGAATGCATCCGCTTGCCCAATTTTATCGACCAACGAGGAACGTCATGAATATCACCGTCTACAGCAAACCTGCATGCGTACAGTGCACGGCCACGACACGCGCTCTCGAGCGACAGGGTATTGCGTACAATGTCATCGATGTTTCCGTTGATGATCAGGCGCTGATGCATGTGCAGAATCTCGGTTACCGTCAGGTGCCGGTTGTTGTGGCGGGTGACACCCATTGGGCCGGTTTCAGGCCGGATATGATCAGCACGCTGTCGTGACGGACGATCGGCATGGGGCTGATAGTCTATTATTCATCGACATCGGAAAACACCCGCCGTTTTGTTGAAAAGCTGGGGTTTCGGGCGCTGCGCCTACCAGTTGCGGCAGATCAGGTCCCGCCGCTGGTGACAGAACCCTATGTGCTCGTCGTGCCGACCTATGGTGGTGGCGGCGCAAAAGGTGCGGTGCCGAAACCGGTTATCCAGTTTTTGAACTCTACGGAAAATCGAAGCTTAATTCGCGGTGTTATCGCCGCTGGAAACACCAATTTCGGCGAGGCCTACTGCCTTGCCGGTGACATCATATCCCACAAATGCGACGTGCCCTTTCTCTACAAATTCGAGCTGTTGGGTACCGGGGAAGATGTTGCGAAAGCCAAACATGGATTGGAACGATTTTGGACGTCACAACACTCGAGCGCCCACTAAAGGCGGGTGAAACGGCGCTGGATTATCACGCGCTGAACGCGATGCTGAACCTCTATGATGAGGATGGCAAAATCCAGCTCGACAAGGACAAGCTGGCGGCACGGCAATATTTTCTGCAACACGTCAACCAGAACACGGTCTTTTTCCATAACCTGCGGGAAAAGCTCGATTATCTGGTGCTGGAAGGCTATTACGAACAGGAGGTTCTGGACCAGTATTCCTTCAATTTCGTGCGTGATCTTTTCGACGAAGCCTATGCGCGTAAATTCCGCTTCCCGACCTTCCTGGGTGCGTTCAAATATTACACCAGCTACACGCTGAAAACCTTTGACGGCAAGCGTTACCTTGAGCGCTACGAAGACCGTATCTGCATGGTGGCGCTGACGCTGGCGCGCGGTAATGAGCAGCTGGCCCGCAACCTGATGGATGAGGTCATTTCCGGTCGTTTCCAGCCGGCGACGCCGACATTTCTCAATGCCGGTAAAAAGCAGCGCGGCGAGCTGGTGTCTTGCTTCCTGTTACGCATCGAAGACAACATGGAAAGCATTGGCCGCTCCATCAATTCCGCGCTGCAATTGTCCAAGCGTGGCGGCGGTGTCGCCCTGTCCCTGACCAACGTCCGTGAAATGGGCGCACCGATCAAGAACATCGAAAACCAGTCATCCGGCGTCATTCCGGTAATGAAACTGCTGGAAGACGCATTTTCCTATGCCAATCAGCTCGGCGCACGCCAAGGGGCAGGGGCTGTTTATCTGCATGCGCACCACCCTGACATCATGCGGTTTCTCGACACCAAGCGCGAAAATGCCGATGAAAAAATCCGCATCAAGACCCTGTCGCTCGGCGTGGTCATTCCCGACATCACCTTTGAGCTGGCAAAGAACAACGAGGATATGTACCTCTTCTCGCCATATGATGTGGAGCGGGTTTACGGCGTGCCGTTTACCGAGATTTCAGTCACAGAAAAATACCGTGAAATGGTTGCCGACAGCCGCATTCGCAAGAAGAAGATCAAGGCCCGTGAGTTCTTCCAGATCATTGCCGAAATCCAGTTCGAGAGCGGTTATCCCTACATCATGTTCGAGGATACGGTGAACCGGGAAAACCCTGTTGCCGGTCGTATCACCATGAGCAATCTGTGCTCCGAAATCCTGCAGGTCAGCGACGCAAGTGTCTTTAATGATGACCTTTCCTACAGCCATATGGGCAAGGATATTTCCTGCAATCTCGGTTCTTTGAATATTGCTGCCGCGATGGACTCTGCAGATTTCGGCACGACCATCGAGACGGCAATTCGCGCTTTGACCGCCGTTTCGCAGATGAGCCATATCTCGTCCGTGCCATCGGTTGCAAAGGGCAATGAGGAAAGCCACGCGATTGGTCTCGGCCAGATGAACCTGCACGGTTATCTCGCCCGCGAGCGCATTTATTATGGTTCGCCAGAAGGCATCGATTTCACCAATATCTATTTCTACACTGTGGCTTACCACGCAGTCCGCGCATCGAACCGCTTGGCTACGGAACTTGGTGAAAGCTTCAAGGGCTTTGAAAACTCCAAATACGCGTCCGGCGAATATTTCGACAAATACACACAGCGCGAATGGACGCCTGCGACTGAGAGGGTTCAGGAACTGTTTGAAAAGGCCGGTATTCACATTCCAACCCAGGACGACTGGCAGGAATTGAAAGAAGCGGTCATGACATCTGGTCTCTATAACCAGAACCTGCAGGCCGTGCCGCCAACCGGCTCGATCTCCTACATCAACCATTCGACGTCTTCGATCCATCCGATCGTCTCGAAAATCGAGATCCGCAAGGAAGGCAAGATTGGCCGCGTCTATTATCCCGCAGCTTATCTGACCAATGATAATCTTGAATATTATCAGGATGCCTATGAGATCGGTCCTGAAAAGATCATCGATACCTATGCCGCGGCCACACAACATGTCGATCAGGGACTGTCGCTGACACTGTTCTTCCGCGACACCGCCACCACCCGCGATATCAATCGCGCCCAAATCTATGCGTGGAAGCAGGGCATCAAGACCATTTATTACATTCGGTTGCGCCAGATGGCGCTGGAAGGCACGCAGGTTCAGGGCTGCGTTTCCTGCACGCTGTAAAATTTGAGGGACAAGCAACATGAATATGCAAATCAAGACGGCCAGCCGTCTGCGTGCAATCAACTGGAACCGCATCGAGGACGACAAGGATCTGGAAGTCTGGAACCGTTTGACCGGCAATTTCTGGCTGCCGGAAAAGGTACCGCTCTCCAATGATATCCCATCCTGGGCAACATTGACCCCGCAGGAACAGCAGCTCACCATCCGTGTGTTTACCGGACTGACACTGCTCGACACCATTCAGAACGGTGTCGGTGCGGTAAAGCTGATGGCAGATGCCATCACGCCGCATGAAGAGGCGGTGCTGTCCAACGTCTCCTTTATGGAGGCCGTGCATGCGCGCTCCTATTCTTCTATCTTCTCGACGCTGTGCCTGACACCTGATGTTGATGATGCCTATCGCTGGTCGGAAGAAAACGAGTTCCTGCAGCGCAAATCGACATTGATCATGGAGCAATATGCCTCCGATGACCCTCTCAAGAAGAAGGTCGCCAGCGTCTTCCTGGAAAGCTTCCTGTTCTATTCCGGCTTTTACCTTCCGATGTATTGGTCCAGCCGCGCCAAGCTGACCAACACGGCTGACTTGATCCGCCTTATCATTCGCGACGAAGCCGTTCACGGTTATTACATCGGCTACAAGTTCCAGCGGGCGCTGGTTCGTCTCAGCGATACCAGGAAACAGGAGATCAAGGACTTTGCCTTTGATTTGCTGCTTGAGCTTTATGACAACGAGGCGAAATACACAGAGGAACTCTATGATGGTGTTGGCCTCAGCGAAGACGTCAAGAAATTCCTGCACTACAACGGCAACAAGGCGCTGATGAATCTGGGATATGAGGCCCTGTTTCCGCCGGAAGCATGCAAGGTTAATCCGGCAATTCTTTCAGCGCTTTCACCCAATGCAGACGAAAATCACGACTTCTTTTCCGGCTCTGGTTCGTCCTACGTCATTGGTAAAGCGGTTGCGACTGAGGATGACGACTGGGATTTCTAAACCGCGACCTCTCTGTCCAGTTCGCACGCAAAGTGGGGTGCACTGATTTTTTGTGATTGCGGTTGTGGTGTCAGGCTGCCGCCGCCATTGGGCAAAACAAAAAACGGTTGGCTAAAATGCCTTGTGCTGGTATGTTCTGCCCAACGAAACCTTTAAACGCCTGCGGCATTGCCTCTCGCTTTGCGCGGCGAAATGGACAAGACAGTGACTGACCCCGGCAGCGGCGAAAAGCCGTCAGAATCAGGGGCGTCGACGGTAAACAAGAGCAGAGCGAAACGCTCTCGACGTGGTAAAGGCAAGCGCAACGGTACTAACCGTGGCGCCCAAGTTGCTACGCCGGTTGTTGTCGTCGGTTCCCATGCTGATTCTCAGCATGAAACCTCACCCGGCCAGGATGCCGGTGAGCGCAAGCGCAAACGGCGCAGGCGTTCGCGCGGCAGCGGACAAAATTCCAATCCAGAAACAAAATCTACCAACGATGGTGCTCAAGCCAATGGCCAGGCCGCCAAGACGGCGGGACCAAATGCCGGTTCACCCGAGGGACGCAAATCTCGCGACCGTCGCCGTGGACACCGCGGGCCGCAAGGCCGGCCGCTGGTTCCGACGCATGTTGCCAAGAACGGCAAGCCGCAAGGCCAGTCGTCCGGGCAGGACGGAACGGGATCGACATCGCGTGGTGATGGTCACCGGGATGGCCAGCGCCAGCACAGCCATGACCGTGATGCGGATCAGGCCGCCGATATGTATGCGGCGCTTGATCTCGGCACCAACAATTGCCGCCTGCTGATTGCCCAGCCAACGCGTCCCGGCCAGTTCCGTGTGGTTGATGCCTTTTCGCGTATCGTGCGCTTGGGAGAGGGGCTGATTTCAACCGGCCGCCTTTCTAATGAAGCGATGGACCGTGCCGTGGAAGCACTGCGCGTTTGTGCTGCAAAACTGTCGGGGCGTCCCATCCGGCGCATGCGCCTGATTGCGACCGAAGCCTGCCGCGCTGCCGAAAACGGGGAGGAGTTCCTTTCCCGCGTCACCCGCGAGACCGGCCTGGACCTCGAAATCATCAGCCGTGAAACTGAAGCGCGTCTTGCCGTCTCCGGTTGCTCGTCGTTGATTGGCCGTGATGCCCGCTCGGTTGTGCTGTTTGATATCGGTGGCGGTTCATCGGAAATTGCCGTGATCCGCGTTGGTGAAAATCGCTCCAACCGTCTTGCCAACCACATCACCCACTGGACATCGCTGCCAGTTGGCGTGGTCACCCTGTCGGAACGTCACGGTGGTCGCGATGTTACACCGCAGGTGTTTTCTGCGATGGTGACCGAAGTTGAAGGCCTTCTCGATTCGTTCGTGTGCCCGCCATTTGCGGCAAGCGACGTACTGGAAGATTTCCACCTGATCGGCACCTCAGGCACGGTCACCACACTGGCAGGTGTCCATCTGGATTTGCCACGGTATGATCGCCGCAAGGTGGATGGATTGTGGTTGTCGGACCGCGAAGTGACAGCCATGCAGAACAAGCTGCTGGATTGGGATTTTGCCGGCCGTGCCGCCAATGCCTGCATTGGCCCGGATCGTGCCGATCTGGTGCTGGCGGGTTGCGCTATTCTGGAGGCCATTCGTCGCCGCTGGCCAGCCCGGCGTATGCGGGTCGCGGACCGCGGGCTGCGTGAAGGCCTGTTGACCGATATGATGGCGGATGATGGCGCGTGGCGACGCAATCGTCTGCGCCGCCAGCAAAACGGTGCGAGATAAGGAACAAAGTTTATGAGTAAGCCTCCAGTCGGAAGCAATCGCACCGGCCGTAAAATTGGCCAGAAGGTGAAAAAAACCAAGCTCAAGGCGTCATCGCGCCGTTGGCTTGAACGCCATATCAATGACCCCTATGTGCAGCGCGCCAAGCTGGAAGGCTACCGCGCCCGCGCAGCCTACAAGCTTCTCGAGATTAACGACAAACATCAGATCTTGAAGGGTGCGACCCGCATTATCGACTTGGGTGCCGCTCCGGGCAGCTGGTCGCAGATTGCCGCCAAGGTTACGGATTCGACCGAAGACGATATCCGCGTTGCCGCGATCGACTTCCTTGAGGTCGATCCTATTCCTGGCGTTCGTCTGTTGCAGCTCGACTTCCTTGATCCGACTGCGCCAGAAAAGCTGAAGGAAGCAATCGGCGGCACACCGGATCTGGTCTTGTCGGACATGGCAGCGCCGACCACGGGCCATCAAAAAACCGACCATATTCGCACGATGCATCTATGCGAAGTCGCGGCGGACTTTGCCATTGAGGTGTTGGCAGAAGGCGGACACTTCCTTGCCAAGACCTTCCAAGGTGGCACGGAAAAGTCGCTGCTTGATCTATTAAAGCGCAACTTCAAACAGGTCCTGCATATCAAACCTGCGTCATCGCGCTCTGAGTCGGTAGAAATGTTCCTGCTGGCCAAGGGCTTCAAGGGCCGCAAAGATACAGGAGCGGCCGACCACCATGCCGACGAGCGCGATACTTTGGAGCAGGACGCCGACGAAGACGTCTAAGCGACAACGTTTCGATCTTTAATGGCTGCGCAGCCCTTTATAAGGCGCTGCGCAGTGTTGTTTTCCGCTGTTATCTGATTTTCGGACGATGCCCGGATATTGCTTCACCTGCGTTTTTATCCAAGCTGAACAGCGGTATCAGGGCGAGAAGCGAAAATGCCGCGACAATCACAAATGCGAGATGGAAGTCCGCAAGTTGCAGGTGCGAACCGGTCAATGCGGCACTGACTTCCAGAATGGTTGCGGCGAACGCCACACCCAATGCAAGGCTGATCTGTTGCAGAACCGACGACATGGATGTTGCCTGGCTGGCCTGATTGTTGTCGATCTCCGAATAGCTCAGCGCATTTGAACCGGTGAAGAAGAACGACCGAGCAAAACCGGACACGACAAGAACACTGATGATGATCGAGTGCGGTGTTTCCGGCACAAACAGCGCATTGGCCGCTGTTGTAAACGCGCCAACTACCGAGGCGACAATCAATGTGGTCTTGAAGCCGGTCGCGGCGAAAATCCGCTTTGCAATAAACTTCGTGGTGATGGCGCCGAACGCGCCCGCAAAGGTCACCATGCCAGACTGAAATGCATTCAACCCGAACCCGATCTGCAACATCAGCGGCATCAAGAAGGGAATGGCGCCAGTCGAGATGCGGAAGATCGTGCCACTGACCGAGGTTATTCTGAATGTCGTATTCTGGAAAATCTTGAAGTCGAGGATCGGAGCCGGGTGCCTGCGGGCATGGATCACGTAAAGCACGCCAGCGACGATACCGGTGAGAATTGAGGCGATGCCGATGGTCGGCGGCAGAGCGGGAAGACTGATAACCGAAACACCGAAAACCACGCCCGATGCGGCGACGGATGACAGAATAAAACCTTTCACATCCATGGCCGGCGGATTGGTGGTTTCGATCACCGGCAAGTAGATGCTGGACAGCACGATACCGGCGACACCGATCGGGATGTTGATCAGGAAAATCCAGTGCCAGGAAAAATAGGTCGTGATGAAGCCGCCAACCGGTGGCCCCGTCAGTGGACCCAGCAGCGCCGGAATGGTCAGCAAGGCCATGGCCGATACAAGTTCCTTGCGGTCTGTTGTGCGCAACAGGACGAGACGACCAACCGGCGTCATCATTGCGCCGCCCATGCCCTGCAAGAAGCGCGAAAGCACGAATTCTGCCAATGAACCGGATACCGCACAGAACAGCGAACCCACCATGAAGACGCCGATGGCCAGCCGGAAGATGGTCTTGGCGCCAAATTTGTCAGCCATCCATCCGCTGATCGGAATGAAGATTGCCAATGCCACCATGTAGGAGGTGAGGGCCAGCTTGAGAGTAATCGGCCCGACATTGAGGTCCTGGGCAATAGTCGGCAAGGCTGTTGCAATAACGGTGGAATCCATCTGCTCCATGAACAATGCCACGGCAAGAATAAGCGGTATGATGCGGTTCATGGGAAATGCCTGCGCTGCGCTTGTGATCAGGTTCACACGGTGTGTGTTTAGTTTCTATGTGGGCCAATGCCAATTGCTTTGTCATTGATTTGACATCCATCACGTGTGTGTGATGTTTCATCTAAGTGGTATCAACGTCTTAGTCTTGTCTGCATACTCCTGTCCAAATGAAAACGGACATTTTTTTGAGGAGACAGGACAATGGCTGAGATTTCAAAAATCGGCAGACGCGTACTTCTGGGATCTGCCGGAACAGGTGTACTGGCTGCTCCGTTTATCATGGCGCGTGCGTCGATGGCGCAAACCGCGCAACCACAAACATCCATGGAGATAAACCACGCTATGGGGCCGGAAACAAATCGCTTCAAGCTTGGCAATTTCGAGGTTCTGGTCATCAAGGACGGTGCAGCCGTATCGGGACCGCCAAACGAAACCTTTGGCACCAACCAGTCTGCCGAAGCGGTCGGCGCACTTTTGGAAGAGAACTTTCTTCCCAAGGACAAGTTCGTCAACAGCTTTGCACCCGTCATGATCAATACCGGGTCCGAGCGCGTGCTGTTTGATACCGGCTTTGGTGAGGCTGGCCGCGCCAACGGCAATGGACGCCTGCAGGAAGGCCTGGCTGCGGCCGGTTACAAGCCCGAGGATATCTCGATCGTTGTCCTGACCCACATGCATGGCGACCATATTGGCGGCCTGATGGAGAAAGACGCACCGGCATTCCCCAACGCTCGTTATGTGGCAGGCAAGGTCGAATATGATTTTTGGACCAGCGACGCTCGCGTCGGAACTCCTGCCGAAAACGGCCACAAGGGTGTGCTCGGCAAGGTGAAGCCACTGGCAGACAAGATGACCTTTATCGGTGAAGGTGCTGAAGTTGTCTCAGGCATTACCGGTATCGAGGCTTTCGGCCACTCTCCCGGCCATATGATTTTCCGGGTGGAGTCGGAAGGTCGCCAACTTGTTCTGACCGCTGATACAGCCAACCATTATGTGCTGTCGTTGCAGCGTCCGGAATGGGAAGTGCGTTTCGACATGGACAAGGCTGCCGCTGCGGCAACCCGCAAAAAAGTCTTTGATATGATTGCGACCGACAAGCTGGCATTCCTCGGGTACCACATGCCATTCCCCTCCGTCGGTTATGTCGAAAAGCAGGATCAGGGCTACAGGTTCGTCCCTAAGTCCTACCAATTTGACCTGTAATAGCCTCCCGTTGTGGTTGAAACACAATGAGCTATGCATAATTGTGTGAGCTGATCAGCAGGCCCGGATTCATGAATCCGGGTTTTTGCTATTTCCTTCCTGTCATAGACGTGTTACCAGCCCTCGCCAACTTCCAAGAACTCCTTGTGAAACCACCGGTGGATGATTCCTCCCGGCGGATACCCTATTCTTTAATGAAGGAAATTGGCATGGCACGCATTATTCAAACGCCCACAGGTTTGGACGCCCTCACTTTCGACGATGTGCTCTTGCAGCCGGGACACTCCGAAGTGATGCCGGGCCAGACGAATATTTCGACGCGTATCGCACGTGATATCGACCTGAACCTGCCTATTCTTTCCTCCGCAATGGACACCGTCACGGAAAGCCGCCTGGCGATTGCCATGGCACAAGCCGGTGGTATCGGTGTTATCCACCGCAACCTTACCCCTGCTGAACAGGCTGAAGAAGTTCGTCAGGTGAAGAAATTCGAAAGCGGCATGGTTGTAAACCCGGTCACTATCGGTCCGGATGCCAGCCTTGCTGAAGCCCAGAGCCTGATGAAGGCACACGGCATTTCCGGTATTCCGGTTGTCGAAAACGGCGGTCAGGGCGGCCACAAAACAGGCCGTCTGGTTGGTATCCTCACCAACCGTGATGTTCGTTTTGCTTCCGATCCAGCTCAGAAAATCTACGAACTGATGACCCGCGAAAACCTCGTGACGGTCAAGGAAAGCAGTGTTGACCAGCAGGAAGCGCGTCGCCTTCTGCACAAGCACCGCATTGAAAAGCTGCTGGTGGTAGACGCCCAGGGCAACTGCGTTGGCCTCATCACTGTCAAGGACATCGAAAAGTCGCAGCTCAACCCGAATGCGACAAAGGATGCGCAGGGCCGCTTGCGTGCCGCAGCCGCCATCAGCGTTGGCGATGATGCCCGTGACCGTGCAGAACGCCTGATCGATGCCGGCGTGGACATCCTCGTTGTCGACACCGCCCATGGCCATTCGCAGCGTGTTCTCGACGCTGTTGCACAGGTCAAGAAGATGTCGAACGCTGTTCGCATCATCGCCGGTAACGTCGCGACCGCTGACGGCACCAAAGCGCTGATCGATGCAGGCGCTGACGCCGTCAAGGTTGGTATCGGCCCAGGTTCGATCTGCACCACACGTATTGTCGCAGGTGTTGGCGTTCCGCAGCTTGCAGCCATCATGTCGGCCGTTGATGCAGCACAGTCCCTGGACATTCCTGTGATCGCCGATGGTGGTATCAAGTTCTCCGGCGACCTCGCCAAGGCTATCGCCGCCGGTGCATCTGCCGTGATGATCGGTTCGCTGCTGGCCGGTACGGATGAAAGCCCAGGCGAAGTGTTCCTCTATCAGGGCCGCTCCTTCAAGGCTTACCGTGGCATGGGCTCCGTTGGCGCAATGGCACGCGGTTCCGCAGACCGTTATTTCCAGGCCGAAGTTCGCGACACTCTGAAGCTGGTTCCCGAGGGCATTGAAGGTCAGGTTCCGTACAAGGGCCCGGTTTCCGGCGTTCTGCACCAGCTGGCAGGCGGCCTGAAGGCTGCTATGGGCTATGTCGGTGGCGCAACCATTCCTGAATTCCAGGACCGCGCGACATTTGTTCGTATTTCCGGTGCTGGCCTGCGCGAAAGCCACGCCCATGACGTGACGATTACCCGCGAGAGCCCGAATTATCCGGGTAGCGTTTGATCCTTACGCAGGCTAGGTTGACGGCCAATTGAATTTTTGTGCGCTCCCTGATCCAGATCGGGTCAGGGAGCGTAACTATGAATACCGATTAAGGAGAACCCGCATGTCACCCACAACCGCGATGTTCTGGCCGATGATTGCGCATGCTTTCCTTGTTTTCGGTCTTTATTGCTTGCTGTTTATCCGACGGAAAAAATATACCTTCCTCAACGCGGAAGCGGCGCGCCGTTTCAGGGATGCCGGTGAGGAGGCGCGCGAGAGCCAGTTGGTCAACAAGAATATTGCCAACCAGTTCGAACTTCCCGTGCTGTTCCACGCGGCATGCTTGTTGCTCTACATTACTGATGCGGACAATATCGTCACTATCGTGCTGGGATGGATTTTTGTGCTTTCGCGTTACGCCCATTCTTACTTTCATGTCACCAGCAATCGCCTGCGTTATCGTGCACCGGCATTTGCCATCGGCTTTGCCGCGTTGGTCTGCATGTGGGGCTGGATGGTGATCTGGCTGGCATTTGAATAGTCGCGACTGCCGCAAAACTGCGACACTGTGCGAAACGAAACCGTTTTCTCTTGCGATAGATCAACTCTACTGAATGTTGTTGTTCTATCCTTTGACCGTTCTATGGTTGAAGGAGGCAAGACAAATGGCAGCAATGATGAAGGCCGCAGTCGTCAGGGAATTTGGCAAACCGCTTTCTATTGAAGAGGTGCCAATTCCCGATCCGGGCCCCGGCGAAATCCTCATGAAATATGAGGCGACCGGCGTTTGCCACACGGATTTGCACGCAGCAAACGGTGACTGGCCGGTTAAGCCCAATCCACCCTTTATTCCCGGCCATGAAGGCGTTGGTTATGTCGCCAAGATTGGCGCTGGCGTAACCGGCTTCAAGGAAGGTGACCGTGCTGGCACGCCTTGGCTCTACAGTGCCTGCGGTTGCTGCGTTCCGTGCCGCACCGGCTGGGAGACATTGTGCGCCGAACAGAAAAACTCCGGTTATTCTGTGAATGGCAGCTTTGCGCAATATGGCCTTGCCGATCCGAAATATGTTGGCCGTCTGCCTGACAATCTCGATTTCGGCCCTGCGGCTCCCGTGCTGTGCGCCGGTGTGACCGTCTACAAAGGCCTGAAGGAAACCGAGGTGAAACCCGGTGAATGGGTGGTCATTTCCGGTATCGGCGGTCTTGGCCACATGGCGGTGCAATATGCAAAGGCTATGGGCATGCATGTGGTTGCCGCTGATATTTTTGACGACAAGCTGGAACTGGCGAAAAAGCTCGGTGCGGATATCGTCGTTAACGGCAAGGCGCCGGATGCGATTGAGCAGGTGCAGAAGGCAACCAAGGGTGTTCACGGTGCATTGGTAACAGCCGTTTCGCCGAAGGCTATGGAGCAGGCCTTTGGTTTCCTGCGTTCCAAGGGCACGATGGCGCTGGTCGGTCTGCCACCGGGTTACATTTCCCTGCCGGTGTTCGATACGGTGTTGAAGCGCATTACAGTGCGCGGCTCGATTGTCGGTACCCGACAGGATCTTGAGGAATCCCTGGCCTTTGCAGGTGAGGGCAAGGTGGCCGCCCACTTCTCATGGGACAAGCTGGAAAACATCAATGATATTTTCCACCGCATGGAGGAAGGCAAGATCGACGGCCGTATCGTTGTCGATCTGAACTAGTCTTTCACATGTCCGACAGCCTGTGTTTCTTTCGAAGCACAGGCTGTTATCATCTGTGCCAGTGCCGCCATGTCGTCCGCACGGGCGCTGGAGCGTCGCCAGGCAAGGCCAATCTGCCGGGATGGCTGCGGCTCGGCAAAGGCAACGATCCTCAGATTGTTGCGTTTGGTTTCCAAGGGTACCGCGATCTCGGGAATAAGTGTCATGCCCATATCGTGGGACACCATCTGCAGCAGCGTGGTCATCGACGTTGCGCCAAAATTCACCAGACTACGTTTGCCAGCTGTGCCGCATACCGCCAGTGCCTGGTCGCGCAGGCAATGACCTTCTTCCAGAAGCAGCAACCTGTTCATGTCGACCTGCGCTTCGGTCATCGGGGAGGAGAGCACGCTGTCTTCATTGCTGGCAACGGCCATGTAAAAGCGGTCCGTAAACAGCACCTGGCTGGCAAGTGATTCGTCATCCAGCGGCAGGGCAGCAATCACCGCGTCCAACTTACCTTCAAGCAGGTCACTGCGCAGCCGGTCTGTGACGGCTTCCTTCAATTCGATTTCAATGCGTGGATAGGTTTGGCGCAGTCGCGGTATCAGTTGTGGCACAAGATAAGGTGCAATGGTTGGAATGATGCCGATACGAACCGGACCCTCCAGCACACCCGACCCCTTGCGGGCCGTTGCCTCAAGCTGATCGACCTCAGCAAGAATTGCCCGGGCATGCTGTAATATTTCCATGCCTTTTTGGGTTATAATGACCCCGCTGCGGCTCCGCTCTACCAGCTTTACGCCGAGATGGTTCTCCATCTCCATAATCTGGGCCGATAGCGCTGGCTGACTGATGTTGGCTGCACGGGCCGCTCTTCCAAAGTGAAGTGTGTTGGACAGAGTTTCAAAATACCGCATTTGCCGAAGTGTAATCATGATAGGAAAATCCTATCGGAAATGAACGTAAATACAATTGGAAATTATGGAGAGGGGATGCCAAAAATCCAGTGTTAGAAGTATTCTAGACAAGCGTCCGGCCCGATTGCCGGTGACTTGCTGCCATCGAGAGTGAACCCAAAAGGAGGAAATCTTGGCTGATCGCCCGACAATGACAACCAGCGCAGGATCACCAATTCCTGATAACCAGAATTCCCTGAGTGCAGGCGAGCGTGGCCCGCTTCTGCTGCAGGACTACCAGTTGATTGAAAAACTGGCACATCAGAACCGTGAACGTATTCCTGAGCGTGCCGTTCACGCCAAGGGTTGGGGTGCCTATGGCACGCTAAAAATCACTGGCGATATCTCCCGTTACACAAAGGCCAAGGCCTTGCAGCCGGGCGCTGAAACGCCGTTGATCCTGCGCTTCTCCACAGTGGCCGGTGAGCAGGGCGCTGCCGATGCCGAACGTGATGTGCGCGGTTTTGCCATCAAGTTCTACACCGAAGAAGGCAACTGGGATCTTGTTGGCAACAATACGCCGGTGTTCTTTGTGCGCGATCCGGTCAAGTTCCCTGATTTCATCCACACGCAGAAACGTCATCCGCGCACAAATATGCGTTCGGCAACTGCCATGTGGGATTTCTGGTCGCTGTCGCCTGAAAGCCTGCACCAGGTGACGATCCTGATGTCCGACCGTGGTCTGCCGACCGACGTTCGTCACATCAATGGTTATGGTTCACACACCTATTCCTTCTGGAATGATGCCGGTGAACGTTACTGGGTAAAGTTTCACTTCAAGACCCAGCAGGGCCACAAGCACTGGACCAATGAAGAGGCCGAAACCGTTATCGGTAAAACCCGCGAGTCGACGCAGGAAGACCTATTCAACGCGCTGGAAGCCGGTGAATATCCGCGTTGGACTGTACAGGTTCAGATCATGCCGGAACTGGATGCCGAAAAGACAACCTATAACCCGTTCGATCTGACCAAGGTCTGGCCACATGCCGAGTACCCACCGATCGATATCGGCGTGATGGAGCTGAACCGTAACCCGGACAACTACTTCACCGAAATCGAAAACGCTGCCTTCTCGCCGTCCAACATCGTGCCAGGCATCGGTTATTCGCCAGACAAGATGCTGCAGGCGCGCGTGTTCTCTTATGCGGACGCCCACCGTCACCGCCTCGGTACCCACTACGAGAACATTCCGGTCAACGCTCCGAAGTGTCCCGTGCATCACTACCATCGCGATGGTCAGATGAATACTTACGGTGGTATCAAGACCGGTAACCCGGATGCCTATTACGAGCCAAACTCGTTTAATGGCCCGGTAGAACAGCCGGCTGCAAAAGAGCCGCCACTGCGTATCTCCGGTGATGCCGCTCGTTACAACCACCGTATCGGCAACGACGATTACAGCCAGCCGCGCGCGCTCTTCAACCTGTTCGATGCAGGCCAGAAGCAGCGCCTTTTTTCGAACATAGCTGCAGCCATGGGTGGTGTGCCGGGCTTTATCGTTGAGCGCCAGCTTGCGCATTTCCGCCAGGTTCATCCGGACTATGAAGCCGGTTTAAGAGCTGCCCTCAAGGCCGCTCACGGTTATCAGGCCGATACTATCAGCGCGGCCGAGTGAGACTAAACTGCCAGTTGAAAACGGAAAGCCGGGCTTTTGTCCGGCTTTTTGCTGTTTTCATTAAAAAGCCCGCAACGCAGTTCAACTTTCGTCAAAAAAGCTCATGCCATATCGCAACCATTGTGGTGGCAAGGGAGCTACCCGCATGTGTTTCAGGACGGGAAACAATATGCCAAGACGTGGTACGCCAGAACGCATTGAACCAAGAAAAACGCCACAACAGGATCGCAGCATCCAGCGCGTTAATGCCATTCTTGAATCGGCAACCAGACTGATTACCAAAAGCGGTGTCAGTTCCCTGACCATGACCGCTCTCGCCAAAGAGGCCGGTATTCCAATTGGGTCGATCTACCAATATTTTCCTGAAAAAGCCGCCATCCTGCGTGCGCTGTTCGACATGATCTCGAACCGTGTCGAAGATCATGTCATTCGGTCGCTGGACGAGGCGACGTCACTGGATGAACTGAAACAGCACGTTTTCGTTTTAATTGATTGGTATTATCAGGAGTGCCGCGAAAACCCCATCTATCTCAGCATCTGGCTGAGCATGGAGATGGACAAGGCGCTGGCCAGGTTGAACATCGACCAAAGCTATCGGTTGGCAGAGATTTTCATCCGTTACACCTCATCATTGCGCAGTCCACGTCCGGGCGAAGATTATGAAGCCCGCTGTAAACTACTCAGCTATTTTCTCGGCTCCTGCATGCGCTTGTCGCTGCTGAGTGATCAGGATGAAGCACAACGTCTCTTGGCGGAGTGCAAGGTGCTGATCGGTGAAAGCATCTAACACCGTTCAGACCGTCGCTCACCAACCCGGCAGCATATGTCCGGCCCGCAGCCTCGGCATCTTCGGATAACTTTTGACGTCACTATCCAGATCATCGGTTGCCACCGCCGTCAGTGAAATATTGTCGAGGCAGGCCGAGATATGGTCGGTAATGGCGTTGGCAAGTGACGGCGAAATGCCCGGACGTTTCATCAGGCCGATTTGAACGGGCGGAAGTGGCGGGAAGCCATCACTGGCGGTCAGTACCTTCATGCCGGTCCTTAAAGCCGATTCCGGCAGGACCGAAACCGCCATGCCTGCGAGAACCGCTGAAGCGATAACCGTAGACGACCAACTGGTAAACAGAACCTGATAATCGCGACCATCGGCATCCAGCGCTGAACAGGCAAGCTGGCGCCAGTGACAGTCACGACGGCCCACGGCAAGCGGCACCGGTGCATTGTCACGCAACGGGTGATTGGCGGAGGCCACCCAGCAAAGCGGTTCGGTGCGCACCACGTCAGAAATACGGGCGCGGGGATTATGCGTCACCAGTGCTATATCAAGTTCGCCACGGGCCATTTTTTCCGCCAGGCTGACGGATGGTTCGCAGACGATGTAAAGTTCGACATTGGGGTGTGTCTTGGCAAAACGGCCGATAATTTCTGGCATGTACCGGTCGGCGTAGTCGTCAGGTGTGCCGATGCGCAATGTGCCTTCCAGACGATTATCATCGAAAGCTGCGATTGCCTCATCATTCAGACGAATGATGCGCCGCGCATAATTCATCAGCTTCTCACCTTCGTTGGTCAGGCGGTTGCCGCGCCCGTCCTTGGTGAACAGCTGTTTGCCGATCCGCTCCTCAAGACGGCGCATCTGCATGGACACCGCAGATTGCGTTTTGAAAATACGATCCGCAGCCTTGGTGAAGCTGCCTGTATCCACGATGGCGATAAATGTGTGTAGCTGATCGATATCAAGCGGGGCGGACATGGTGCATCCCATAAGAACCATTGATGACTAACATTAAAAACATTCGTTGGACTGATCAATGGGGCTGCGTCATTAAAGGTGCAACTAAATGACGATCAGGACAGTAAGCCTGATGGTCGCAATCGTGCCAAGGAAAGGATCTCATCATGAGCACGGCAGACCAGATTATTGCAAGCGGTATTTGCCAGCCGGAAAAGCGTGTCGAACTACGCAATGTTTCCCGCTTCGGCATGCGCGTGAATATGGTTTGGCGCAACCTCGTGACCCGTTTCCAGGTCAACCGCCTGACCGATCTCGATGATCGAATGTTGGCAGATATCGGTATTGTTCGTCAGGACGTACTAAAAGCCCTGAATGTGGGCTTGCTAGATGACCCCGCTCAGCAGTTAATAAAGGCAGCGGAAGTGCACGCGACCCAACGGTTCGCTCGCAAGACGCTCTGATTTTTTGAGTTTTCCCCGCAGGGTGATTGCCAATAGCCCTGCTTTTGCCCGGTGCCAGGCTATGCCGCACCGGGCTTTTTTTGTGCCCGGTGTAGCAAATTGTCTTGCCGGTTCAATGGGTTCAATGAGCCAACACTGCTGACGCAAATTCAGTACTGGTATTCTTCGTAAGCCGGATCAACCGACTGGTTCCAGCGGCCGTTATAGGCAGACAGCATGTCTTCTGCGAGTGTGGTCTTCTTGGCGATAACTTCATCAAGAGTGGACAGGAAAACTGTTTCGTCCTGACCTTCCGCGTTCAGTCTGTTGCGGTTTTTCAGGCCAAGGTGAGAAATTTTCAGAACTTCACGACCAATATCCAGCAGGCTATGGCCGGTAATTTCTGCCTTCAGTGCCTTGGTCGGCACATCGTCACGCAACTGATTGACCTGCTCGAACGACCAGTCCTTGGTCAGTTCATCGGCAGCCGACAGGGCCTCGTCGTCATAAAGTAGACCCACCCAGAAAGCCGGCAACGCACAGATTCTGCGCCATGGGCCACCGTCTGCACCACGCATTTCAAGAAAACGCTTGAGGCGAACGTCCGGAAACAGCGTCGAGAGATGGTTTGTCCAGTCACCGAGTGTTGGCTGCCAGTCGGCAATTTCACCCTTCAATGCGCCATTCATGAACTGGCGGAAGGTGATGTGTGTGCAGTTGTGATATTTTCCGTCACGCACGACGAAATACATCGGCACATCCAGCGCCCATTCGACATAGTGGTGGAAGCCGAAATCTTCTTTCAGGCTAAAGGGTAGGATGCCGGAGCGGTTGTTGTCCGTATCGCGCCAGATATCGCCACGCCATGAGAGCTGACCATTCGGCTTGCCCTCGGTAAATGGCGAGGAGGCGAACAGGGCAGTTGCGAGTGACTGCAACTTCATGCTGACGCGCATCTTGCGACGCATATCCGCTTCCGACGAGAAGTCGAGGTTCACCTGAATGGTGCAGGTCCGGTACATCATGTCCAGACCCTTGCTGCCGACCTTCGGCATGTAGTCGGTCATGATGGCATAACGGGACTTAGGCATGCGCGGTGTGTCGGCAAAGCTCCAGGATGGCGTACCGCCCATACCCAGAAAACGAATGCCCAGCGGCTCTGCAATGTCACGTAGCACGGCAAGATGCTGGTTGGATTCCTTGCAGGTCTCGTGAATATTTTCCAGCGGTGCACCGGAAAGTTCAAACTGGCCACCTGGTTCGATGGAAATGGCGCCCATGCCGGTGGGTTCGGCAAGGCCGATGATGTTTTCGCCGTCCATGATTGGTTCCCAGCCTAGCCGGGATTCCATGCCGTTCAGCAGGGCGGAAATGCTCGCGTCGCCAAAATAGGGCACAGGCTTATGTGTGTCGCGGAAAAACACGAACTTCTCGTGTTCAGTCCCGATGCGGAATTTCTCAACCGGCTTGTTGCCGCCTGCCAGATAGTCTGTCAGTTCCTGTTTTGAGGAGATCGGGGTCTGATCGGTAGTATCGCGAGCCATTGATGTAACCTTACTGCGCAACGTCTGTCTGTCATTCAAAAAGCCAGATAGGGCGGGACGATAGCCTCTGCAAATGAATTTCTTTCAATCATGGTTTAATGCCGATAATCGCCATCGCCAGGATTGATTATTGCCAGTCTCCGATGGCCGCCTGAATAACCGCAAGTGCGGCAACAGCAGCCGTATCCGCCCGCAAAATCCGTGGGCCGAGTGGTATCGGCGTCACGCTTTGGTGGTTGCGAAGCAGCTGTCTTTCTTCTTCGGAAAAGCCGCCTTCCGGGCCAATCAACAGCGCAAGTTGGCGCTCCTTGATACGTGACAGAACGGGCAGGGGGTTCTGGCCCTCGTCGCCTTCATCGCAATAAATGATGCGGCGTGACGATGGCCAGTTCTCCAGAAGGTCGCGCAGCTTTACCGGCGGTTGCACCTGCGGAATGGCCAAGATGCCGCACTGTTCGGAGGCTTCGATTGCGTTGGCCTGCAAGCGTTCCAGATTGGTGATCTTGCCCTGCACATGCTGGGTCATGACCGGTTGTAGAATACCTGCACCCATTTCGACAGCCTTCTGGATCAGGTAATCGATACGTCCAACTTTCAAAGGAGCAAAGAGATAATGCAGGTCGCAGGGCGCCGGCTGTGACCGGGTCTGTTCCTGTGGTATCAGCACGATTTTCTTTTTCGATGGGAACGCCAGACGCGCTTTCCACTCGCCATCACGGCCGTTAAAAATCAGCACCTCTGCGCCGTCCGTCATGCGCAGCACATTGGCCAGATAGTTGAACTGTTCACTGCTGGCGGCAATGCCGGTGCCGAGGATAATGGCATCCTCGACATAAAGACGTTGCATGCGAAAATTGGCGCGCATTTTCTGCTCTTACATTCCGTTATATGAAGAGCCGGAACATAACCCAATAAAGCCAGGCTGCAAGAGTGGCACTTGCAGGAACCGTTATCATCCAGGCCGCAATGATGGTCATGAAATGCGAACGGCGCACCAGATAACGTCTGCGCATTTCCACGGCGTCCGTTTCAAACACATTGTCGGTTGCGCGGATCGGCTGTGCACGCACCGTAAGTTTACGGCGCTTGGAATTGCGGGTGTACCACTCACGGAAAAAGCCGACCCCAAACACCGCTCCGACGGCGGTATGTGTCGTACTGACCGGCATGCCGAGCCAGGATGCCAAGAGAACGGTCAGCGCTGTTGCGAGGGAAACGCAGAAAGCGCGCATCGGGTTAAGCTTGGTAATCTGTTCACCAACCAACCGGATCAGGCGCGGCCCGAACAGCAGAATACCGCAGGACAGCCCAAATGCGCCGATCAGCATGACCCACAACGGCACGTCAACGTCATTGCTCATCGAGTTGTTCTGCACGGCCTGTACGATTGCAGCCAAGGGGCCGACCGCATTGGATACGTCGTTTGCACCATGAGAGAAAGACAGCAACGCAGCAGAAAAAATCAGCGGTATCTGAAACAACTGGCGCAGGGACTGATTGCGGTTTTCAAGCCCAACCGACTGCTTTTTGACAAAGGGTGCGCTGGCAAGCCAGGTAAGACCCGCACATAGCAATCCTATTAACAGAGAGTTGCCAACAGAAATCTGCACGATTTGCTGTACGCCGATCAGGGCCAGATAGCTCGCAAATACACCGGCCAGAATTGCCGACAGGATAGGCACCCAGAAACGTGCCGCTGCAACCTTGTCGGTACGGTAGATGATGAATTCCTTGATGAAGGCCAGGAATGCGATGGCAACCAGTCCGCCCAACAACGGAGAGACCATCCATCCTGCGGCAATGCGCGCCATGGCAATCCAGTCAACGGCATCAAGGCCGGACGCTGCAATGCCTGCACCGGCAACACCGCCAACAATCGCGTGCGTGGTGGAAATTGGTGCTTTCAGCCAAGTCGCGAGATTGACCCACAAGGCCGCCGCTAGCAGGGCGGACATCATGATCCACACGAGGACGTCGGCATTGGCGACGTCGGACGTGTCGATAATTCCGCTCGAAATCGTGTGCACAACTCCGCCGCCCGCTAAAAGCGCGCCGGCAATTTCGAAAACGGCGGCAAGCACAAGTGCTGCGCCCATGCTGATGGCTTTTGCGCCTACCGCCGGTCCAACATTGTTGGTCACGTCGTTGGCGCCGATATTGACGGCCATGTAGGCTCCGACAGCACCAGCCGCGATAATGATCCAGACCCCAGGGCTATTGCTGACCGACGCACCCGCAAAGAAACCTGCAACGATCAGAAACAGCGTTGCAGTGGCATAATTCGCAAATTGCCTGGCAAGATAATGCGTCGCCGCCTCGACATTGGTCAGCTTGTCTAGGTCTTTGTCCAGTGTACGTTTTGTTAAGTCTGGCAATTCCATAGCCATCGTCACCTCTATGCCGGGTATCCTTTCATCCGTGGTTCAGGCGGCTTAAGGGAGGGTAGGAAAACTCATGATAACACTAGGCCTGCGAACGGAGCGCCAGGATAAAGCATTCGTTATCATGATGAGGAATATCGGTTAGTTTATGGAGCCCGCAAAATCAATATGGACGGCCCCCAAAGTCGGTATTCTTATCAGATTTTGGCTGGAATGACTGTAGAAATACGCTTTCCGAAAGAACGAATGAGAGTTTTCAACTCCGGTTCATTGACGCGGCTTGCAGCTTCTTCGACGGAAACCCATTCAAGTTTACGGCTGTTCTTTTCAGGGAAGTTCTTGATCAACTCTTCAACTTCCAGTGCATGGACTTGTACCTTGCAAAGAACATTCATGCCGTTGGATAGTTTTTTCTGGTATTCGTAGAAGCCGAGAATTTCCTTTTCGACTTTACCTTTTACGCCAGCTTCCTCGTAGGCTTCCTGCGCGGCAACCGTGTGAGCCTGCTTGCCGTCCATCGGCCAGCCCTTCGGAATAACCCAACGTCCGGTATCGCGGCTCGTCAGGACCAGGATCTCAACGTCGCCCTGCTTTTTCTTGATCCGATAGCACAAAGCCGCATATTGCTGACGCGGTGGACGGCGCAGCATGAGATAAACGTCATTGGTCAATCGGTTGAGCAGGTTCAATAACGGAGTTTCCTTCCATTTGGGCATGCTTAAATATAAGCGATGTCGAATATTATCTGCAAATCATGAAAATATGATGATTCTCGATAGTCTGCGCTTGAAAAAGGACCGTCAATATCCTGTTTGCGGCATTCCGGCGACGTTCCACCGGAAATTTAAGTTTCACGCGCCAGCAATCGGGTAAGCCCCTCAATAACGCCATCGGCCATCGGTAATTTTGCAATCATCAATCGATCATTTGTGTTGCCAAGCTGGCGCAGTTCATCCAGTGCATTGGCGACGATAATGCCGCGCACACCGGGAATTTCAAACATGGCGCGGTCATTGCCAGTATCGCCAGCCACGATGATATCGCTTGGTGCGATGCCCAGCGATTTTGCAAGCCAAAGGGCGGCATGGCCCTTGTTGGCATTGCGTGGCAGCACGTCCAGATCGCGACTGCTGGAATACACGATCTGGGCTTGAAGCCCCGCATGTTCCAGCCGCTGTTGAATGGCGGTAAGCGCATTCTGCGTTGAATCGTGAAGATACCAGCTTGATTTCAGCGCATGCTGATACTCATCCGGCTGCTTCTTTATGCCGTCTATACCGGACATGACGCGTTCGACGGAATGGCTATCAAAGCCGTCGGCGATGGCCGAACTGAAGTTGTCGGAAAGACTGGTATTTGTCTTGTGGTGCAACATCGTGCCGACGCCACCAATAATGAAGTCCGGTTCGGGCAGGCCGGTTTCGTCAATCAGGGCAAGCTGATCGTCCACCAGACGACCGCTGTTGTAAACCAGTACCGGGCGAATATCGTCAGGCAGGGAATGCCAGAAACGCGCAAAGCGACGGGTCGCCTCTGGGTTTCCGACAACCGTGCCGTCGAGGTCAGTCGAAAAAAGCCGCATCAATCGCCGTCATTCCACGGTTCTGCCCAATCGGCTTCTTCCAGCACAGGCATCATGCTTCGCCCTTCCACCAGTGCCAGCACCTGCTGTGCAATGCCGGTCCAGGTAAACAGGCTGCGAGCCTTGTGGGCACCCATCCGCGACAGGCGGCCATACAGCCTTTCATGTTTGAAGGGCTTCATCATGGTGATGCCCAGATCCTCCTTGTCGAAAGGATCGGCAAACAGTGCGTGACGACCATAACTGACCGCCCGGAACAAACCACCGTGAATGGTCACCACAGTGGGTGTGCCACTGGCCATCGCCTCGATGGCGGTCATCCCGAAAGGTTCGTAACGGCTGGAGAGAACAAACAGGTCGGCTGCGCGGTAAATATCCGGCAAATCCTCATCTGACACGTAACCGGAAAATACGACCTTGTCCTGCAAACCAAGATCCTCGACCCTTTGCTTGAGCTGGTTGAGGATTGTTGTTTCCTGCGGATCCATGTTCTCGCCGCCAACGGCCAGATGCAGGCGAGCTTCCGGTTCGCGTTCCGCAAGAACCGAAAAGCCGTCAATCAGCAAATCATAGCCCTTGTTGGTCGCCAGCCGACCAAGCGCAAGCACGGTTTTTCCCTCGAAGCCAAAACGACTGCGCAGCATCTGGCGGGATGCTTCTGACACAGGGAAAAAGCGATTGTCATCATAACCCGGCGGAATCATGTGCACTTGCTTACGCTTGAGATTGTAGTCCTCAAGCAGCATGTCCAATTGTATTGGGGTCGTGGCGATCACCAGATCGCAGCTGCGATAGACGATCAGTTCGTGCTGGATGCGTTCCTTGAAGTTGAACTCCAGGTCGAAACTGTCTGCCTTCTCCGGGTAGTCGGTCTCCATCTGGCGTTTTTTCCAGATGCCGAGGGAGTGCGGCGTATGCAGGTGCGGCACCTTGAGCGCTTCGGACAAGCGTTGACCCGCGACACCGGCGTCCCAATAGTGACTGTTGATGAAGGAATAGGTGAGGTTGTTTTTCTTGATGAACCGCAGCGCATTCTCACACCATTCCATCATGTGGCGGTGCAGATATTCCTTGGGAATAAAATCGCCGCCGCCGCAGGGAATGCGGACCACCCGCACGCGTTCGTCAACCTCGTCGAATTCCGGCTGATCTTCAAAGCGCCGTGTATACAGGTCCACAGTGTAGCCGAGCTGCCCAAGTTTTCGGGCAAGTTCAAGCACATAGACAACCTGGCCACCGGTGTCTGCGGCGCCCAAGGGGGGATGGGCGGCCACATAGCCATGGGTCGAAACGAGTGCAATCCTTGGATAGCGATCCTGATCGGTCATGGGAAATATACATCCATCTTGGTATAATTTTTCAACTAATGAATGCAAATGCGACTTCGTTGAAAAAGTTCCATCGGAATGGTGCAGTTTCTGGTTTTTCTGTATTTCGACTGAAAAACGACGGTGTCATCGCTCCCAGTAGGGGACTGGTGCGTAAAGTGTCGTCAGGTAGTCGATGAACAGCCGCACTTTTGCAGGCAACAGTTTGCGACTGGAATAAACCGCCGAGAGCGAGACGTTTTTCGATCCCTCATAATCAGGCAAAACCTGAACGAGCGAACCGTCACGCAGTTCCTGCCCGATATCCCATGTCGAGCGCAGTGCAATGCCAAGACCGGCGATGACAGCTTCACGAATAACTTCACTCGAGTTGGTGACCAGCATGCCGTCGGGCCGCAATGTCACGGCACCATCGGGGCCCTCCAGCCGCCAACTGTCATTGTTATGGGCCGGCAGGCAGCGATGATTGGCAAGGTCGCTGATGTCCTTCGGGAATCCATGTGTCTCGACATAGCTGCGAGAGGCGCACAATACGCGGCGAACCGGGGCTAGGCGCCGTGCCACAAGGCTTGAATCATTAAGGTCGGCGATGCGGATGGCCAGATCAAAACCGCCGGCCACAAGATCGGTGAACTCGTCGCTTAGCACCAGGTTGATGGCAAGGGCGGGATTGGCATCCATGAAGGGTTTGAGGTGGGGTGCGATATGCAGGCGCCCGAAAGAGGTGGGGGCCGAAATTTTCAGCGACCCTGAAATGGCATTGGCGCGTCCGGCGACAAAATCCTCTGCTTCGCCCAGACTGACGAGAATGCCTTGAACCCGCTCATAAAACCCCTGACCCGCTTCGGTCAATGAAAGCTGACGTGTGGTGCGCTGGAAAAGACGGACCCCAAGGCGTTCTTCAAGTCGTTTGATGCGTTTGGAAATAACCGCTGGCGAATATCCTAGGGAACGCGCCGCTTCTGACATGCTGCCGCATTGCGCCACGAGATTGAAGACTTCAAGGTCACCCAGATTGGTCAAAATCTTTTCCATTTATGCCGGAACGGTCATCAATCCAATAGCAGCAATTGCTAGCCACGTCATGGGTCAGGCAAGACGTTCCTGGCAGGTCAATCTGGTAAAATTCCAAACACGCCCTAAATGTTGAAGGCGGAAGTAAATGTTATGAATAGCGGAGGTATTTCATGGCAGACCCTATGTCCAACGAACCTGTGCGCTCCCCTGACGATAACTGGCTCGAACCGGGCAAAACCAACATCCAGCTGGTTTACATATTGTATATGCTCAGCTTCGTTGTCGGCATTACCAGCATTGTCGGAGTTGTTATCGCCTATCTGAACAAGACAAAGGCAACCGGTTGGATGCAGTCGCATTACATCTGGGCTATCAGGACCTTTTGGATAGGCATTCTCTACGGCTTCATTTCGCTGATGCTGACAGTCGTTTTCATCGGTTTTCTGGGCATGCTGGCCACAATTATCTGGGTCGTTGTCCGTTGTGTCGTGGGACTGCAGAAAGCCGGTAATCAGGAACCGATCGCTGATCCCTACAAGTGGTTGATCTGATGGATCATTCAACCGGCGACAAAATCGCAAAACCATGACAGGGCGTCATCCACCCTGTCATGGATGGTGTGTCAGCCACCGAAAATGGTGCGCAGAATATCAATACCGCGATCGTTGAACGATACGTTGCCCTGCTTGTTGCCCGGGCCGACAACGATGACCTTCGTGCCGATATCGGCGCGGGCATACAGATGTTCGACATCCTTGTTCATCATACGGATGCAGCCGGATGACATATTCAGACCGATTGTCCACGGCTGGTTTGTGCCGTGAATGCGGAAGATGGTGTCGCGTCCGCCCTGATAGAGATAAAGCGCGCGTGCGCCCAGCGGATTGTCTTCGCCACCCTTTTGAACGGCTGGCAGAATGCGGCCTTTCGCGGCTTCGCGGCGGCGCATTTCAGCAGGCGGGGTCCATGTGGGCCATTCCGCCTTACGGCCGACTTTCACAACACCGGACCAACCGAAACCATCGCGTCCGACGCCAATGCCGTAGCGGGTCGCGCGGTTCTTGCCTTCAACGAAATAGAGAAACTTGTTGTTGGTATCGACGATGATCGTGCCGGGCGTTTCGCTGGTGGAAAGACGAACGACGCGGCGTTTGTATTTTTCCTCAACCTGCTTTTTCTGAATTGCCACCGGCTGGACATCGGTGCCTGCGGGTACGTTCAACGCCTTGTCGGCGAGTGTGACTGCCTGTGCGGATGGTACGGAAATCACAGTCAGCGCTGCCATCCCCATGGCTGATGCAAGAAGATCTCTTCGGTTCATCTATGCTCCCCTCAAACCTGATACAGGCTGAAGTTAGCCAAGCCGCCCATGAACGCAAGTCTAAACGTGCATCTGTTCCGGCAATACACGCTATACTGCCGGAATGTCGTGTTCTGTTTGTCGGCTTTAAAGCCTTACATGACGATAACCTTGGTGCCGACATTGACGCGCTCATAGAGGTCGGTCACGTCCTCATTGCGCATGCGGATGCAGCCGGAAGAATTGTTGCTGCCGATTGTCCATGGCTGGTTGGTGCCGTGAATGCGGTACAGGGTTGAGCCAAGATACATGGCGCGTGCACCCATAGGATTTTGCGGACCACCTTCCATGAATGCCGGCAGATAATGACCCTTTGCCGCTTCGCGGGTGATCATTTCTTTCGGTGGTGTCCAGCTTGGCCATTCCGCTTTTCGGGTAACCTGGTGGGTGCCCGCCCATTCAAAGCCGGGCTTGCCGACACCAACGCCGTAACGACGTGCCTTGCCATCTGCCAGAACCAGATAAAGGAAACGGTTCGGCGTATCGATAACGATTGTGCCGGCCGGATGCTGTGTCTGGTAGGATACGATCTGTGGCAGGAACTGCGGCGCGATCTGTGCCTTGGCCGGTGAATTTGGTCGTACAGCAACTTGCTGAACACCGGCCGGACGCTGGCTTGTCACGCCATTATATTGGCGGGTTGGACGAACATTGACCGCCTGCTGGCGCTGGTAAACTGGCTGACGTACCGTCTGGCGCTGTGGCACCACCACGGGACGTGCACTGCCGCCACCAAGCTGCATTAGCCACGGTGCCGAAAGATCGGGGCTGACAATAACCGGAGGTCGTTCGCGATAGCGGTCATTTGCCAAAGCGGCTGAAGAAAAGACAGAAACAAGGCTTAATGCCAGACATAGAGACTTCATCGTCATCGGATCTACTCGTTACATGCACCGAAACATTTTTTGACGTTCTCACTTTCGGACAAGCGAATGGTAAATGCCGATTAATTAAAACAGGCGGGATCATGGAAACCTTGTCGTAAGGTTACTGTGGGGTTTTGAAACAGGGTGAATCAATGGTAATTCCATGGTGATTTGCACGAGGGATGGCATCAGATGAGTGAAAATGGGCTTCTGACGGGTCCGGATGGACAAGTGCGCTGCTCGTGGCATCAGGGGCTTGAAGATTACCGTCACTACCATGATGAAGAGTGGGGCAAGCCTGTGGTCGATGATATCAGGCTTTTTGAGAAAATCTGTCTTGAAGGCTTTCAGTCTGGCCTGTCCTGGCTGACGATCCTGCGCAAGCGTGAGGCGTTCCGCGCCGCCTTCAGTGGGTTCGATTTTTCCATCGTGGCAGCTTTCACTGAGGATGATGTGAACAGGTGCCTGGCCGACAAAGGCATTGTGCGGCATCGCGGCAAGATTGTTTCCACCATCAACAATGCCCGGCGTGCGCTGGACCTGAAACAGGAATTTGGCACGCTGGCCCATTATTTCTGGAGTTATGAACCGTCTGCGGACCAGCGTCCGGCGGTGTTCGATTATCAGGAACTGAGAGCCAACCCGACAACACCAACCTCGGTGCGATTATCTAAAGACCTGAAAAAACGTGGCTGGACATTTGTGGGCCCGACCACCGTTTATGCTTTCATGCAGGCCATGGGCATGGTCAACGATCATATTGAGGGTTGTTATTGCCGGAACCGGGTGGAAAAACTGCGCGCGGAGTTTGTACGTCCTTGAGCGACGAGTTGAAAAAACGCCAGTTTCTGATGTTACTTCTTGCATCATGTGCCGCGCCAATCACGGCAATTGCACAAGATGAGAGGCCGTCATGGCTCAATCCTGGCGAAGTGTTGAAAGATCTTGGCTCTTTTACGCCGGAAGGTCTGCATGTCGGCGGCTGGACGCGTCAAGGCAGAGGCAATGTCTACCGTCTCAATGTCAAGGCGGGCGACGCCATGCGGATCACACTTACGTCCTCAAGCGAATTCTTGAATTTTGCGGTTTTCGATATGGCCGATCCCGATGACGACGCAATTTTTTTCAGCGATGCCGGGGTGAAGGTCGCCACTCTAAAGACTAACAAGGATAGCTGGTGGCTTATCCGTCCCATCCTTATCCTCAGTGCACCACGCCGCGGGTTGGGTGCTCATTACGATTTACGTATCGAGAAAAACTGACGCCGATGCCTGCGTCTTAACTGATATGAGGGAGAATGCGCCCGTCAGGCGCATTCCCTTTTTACCGTTTAGTGGCCTTTGCTTTTCAGCCATTCCTTCATCATGGCAATCTCGCCTTCTTGCGCCTTGATGACCTCTTCGGCCAGCTTGCGAATTTCAGGATCCTTGCCGTATTGCAGCTGAATGCGGGCCATATCGATAGCGCTCTGATGGTGCGGGATCATGCCACGTACGAAATCCACGTCCGCATCACCGGTAAATTCCAGTGACATGTCGCCGTGCATCTTGTCATTGGCTTCCATGAACGCCTTGGTCGATGGGCTCTCTTGCGTTTGGGCCGCCGCGCCATGACCGGCATGGCTGTTGGTGTCTTGCGCCAAGGTTTGGCCAGCAAGCATCGCAGCAAAGGCTGCCGTCAAAAGAAGTGTTTTGGTCATGAGTGTAAATCCTGAGTTCTCATTGTTTCAGAGTAAAGCGGATGATCCGCGGGTTTGATTTTGAACGATGAGAAATCAGGATCGGGGAGGCGGGATCGGTGGCGCAGAGCCGGAGGTCAGGAAAACATCACCAAAATCCGGTGTGGGATAGGCGAAGATGTGTTTTCCGCTCTCAAAAACAGTGATGTGTGGTGCTGTCGTCAGACAGGCGGTACACAAGCCACTGTGCTTCATGTCTCCGCGGTGCGGGCAGGGGTCGCCTTTTTGGGTCGCCTGCTGCTGATGCGCGGAAGTGTGGTCGACCTTTTTATGATCTGAATGAGAGGAGTTATCGCCTGTCATGTCCTGCATGATGGGGCGAACGTTCATCGGCTCAATGAGAAAAGAAGACTGTGCCGGGATCGACCCGTAAAACAGCCATGCCAAGATCATCAATGCTTTTGCCGCAAATCGCATAGGCTGATTTAAAGCTGGCGATCATCGCACGTCAACAGCAATCACCTTGTGCACGACTTTGTAATCGCGGCTCTCTTCACCCAATGGCACCACCGGCCATACCCAGTCTGAAACAGGCGTCGGCGTTTCCACGCCATACAACAGATCAACGGTTTCATGGGTGTTTCCGTTACGATCGATAACCGTGTAGTCGGTATCGGTCAGCAGGCAGACTGCGCAGGGCAGGTTTTCCAACCCCTCGACATGCGCCTTGATCAGCCGGGGCAGAACGTCCTGTTCTCTGGTTTCCAGCCCGTGTTTCGACAGTCGGTCGCGGGCACCGGTGCCGATCTGTGAAAGCACGTTGGCTGAAACGACAAAATCGAGATAGGGCACCAGCCGCAGAAACCCTAGTGGCTCACCGGGTCGATCTTCCGCTGCGTCTTCATAACCGGAGAGGTCGCGGTAAACGAAGCGCAGGTTTTTCAGTTTGCGGAATGATTGTTCCAGCTTCACGCTGGCCGGGTGGACAAGATCGATCAACACGACGGTGTCGAACAGTCGACAGAGCTCTCTTACGGGCACATCGCGCCAAAGGCCGGAGCCCAGCACGACAGCGGTTCGCCGTTGCCGCAGTTTAGCAGCGCGTTCCAGTATGGTGCGCTTACAGTTTTCTTCATGCACCTTCCAATCCTGTGTGCAGCGTTTGGCACGCGCCCACAGGTTTATGCTGTAACGAATATAAGGCCGGAACTCCCGTGGAGTGACGGCAAACGTGGCAGCATAATGGATGGCTTCGAGAATCATGATGCCTTTATCGGTTTTTTGCAGGGTGTTTGAAAGAGTTTGCTGGCGGAGGCCGCGCTCGTATTGAGCGCGGCGTAACACGTTAGGCGCGGTGAGGGGCTACCAAAAGCCCGACGATCCTGCGCACCAGCGGCAGCACAAGAAGAAGCGTCGGGAAGGCAACCATCCACGACAGGCCCCATGCCGACATCCATTCACGTGCCGAGAAATCGCTGATACCGACCGCCTTGACGGTGGCAATCAGCGACACGATGAAGGTCATGATGATCGACAGGATCAAAGGTGTCAGAAGCGCACCATATTTCGCGGGTAAGCGTGACAGTTTCATAAAGCTTCGCTTTCTGGAAATTCGTCTTCATGGACAGCACCTTGGATAAGCGCCCTCCTGATGACGAAGGGTTAGGTGCGTTGCTTGACGTCAGACGCTTACGGTTGCTGCATGCAACGGGCAAGCGACTAACAGATGGTATGGCGCTTCGCAAGCGCTTAGGATGCGGGAAGCCGTACTGTTAAAAGCGGCTTTGGGTCGATCCCTTGCCGCGACAAAATCCAATCGGCAGGACTTGTGCTGATTTATCGACCGCTGGCCCATTCTCTGAGGCAAGATTGGTCGTGTTCGTGCTTGCCGCATGCAGCCCGATCCTCTAAGAACCGGCATTATCCTGAAGAAGACCGGAATGGTAAAAATGAGTGAAAAGCAGAAGAAACCGCAGAAACTGAAAGCACGCTTGCCGCGTGGATTTGTGGACCGTTCGGCTGCCGACATTCATGCCACCAATGAAATGGTCGAAAAAATCCGCAAGGTGTACGAACTTTACGGTTTCGATCCGATCGAAACACCGCTGTTCGAATACACCGATGCGCTTGGAAAATTCCTGCCCGACAGTGATCGCCCAAATGAAGGCGTGTTCTCGCTGCAGGACGATGATGAACAGTGGATGAGCGCCCGCTACGATTTGACCGCGCCTCTCGCCCGTCATGTCGCAGAAAATTTCAACGAAATTCAGCTGCCATTCCGCACTTACCGCGCTGGCTATGTGTTCCGCAACGAAAAGCCGGGTCCGGGCCGTTTCCGGCAGTTCATGCAATTTGATGCTGACACGGTTGGTGCTGCCGGTGTGCAGGCCGATGCTGAAATGTGCATGATGATGGCCGATACGCTGGAAGCGTTGGGCATCAAGCGTGGCGATTACGTTATTCGCGTCAACAACCGCAAGGTTCTCGACGGCGTTATGGAAGCACTGGGTCTGGGTGGCGACGAAAATGCTGCCCGCCGTCTTAACGTTCTGCGTGCCATCGACAAGCTGGACAAGTTTGGCCCTGAAGGCGTCAAGCTGCTGCTCGGTCCCGGCCGCAAGGATGAGTCAGGCGATTTCACCAAGGGCGCAGGCCTTGATGAAGGACAGATCGAAAAGGTTCTGTTCTTCGTAGGTATCAAGAATTATGCGGAAAGCGCCGCTGATCTGGCAGCACTCGTTGCCGGCACCTCGAAGGGTGAAGAAGGCGTCGAAGAACTGAATATCATCGGCGCGCTGGTGACCAGCGCCGGTTACGATGAAACCCGCATCAAGATCGACCCGTCCGTCGTGCGTGGTCTCGAATATTACACCGGCCCGGTTTACGAAGCTGAACTGACCTTCGACGTTACCAATGACAAGGGTGACAAGGTCGTATTCGGTTCAGTCGGCGGTGGCGGCCGTTACGATGGTCTGGTATCCCGCTTCATGGGCCAGCCTGTTCCGGCAACCGGTTTCTCCATTGGTGTTTCGCGCCTGATGACGGCGCTGAAAAATCTTGGCAAGCTTGGACAGCAAAAGGCACTGGCACCTGTATTGATTACCGTCATGGACGGTGATGTGGAAAGCATGGGTCGTTACCAGCGTTTCACCCAGGCACTGCGCGCCGAAGGCATCCGCGCCGAAATGTATCAGGGCAACTGGAAGAAGTTCGGCAACCAGCTGAAATATGCCGACCGCCTCGGTTCTCCTGTCGCCATCATTCAGGGTGGTGATGAGCGTGCGCAGAGCGTCGTTCAGATCAAGGATCTAATCGAAGGTAAGCGACTTTCCGGCGAGATCGAGGACAATGCGACTTGGCGTGAGGCGCGTGTGGCGCAGGAAACCGTTCCGGAAGCTGAACTCGTTGCCAAGGTGAAGGAAATTCTGGCCGCACAGGCTGAAGACCGAGCGCGGGCAGGGTAACATGCCTTTCATCGACATGCCGGATTTCGCCGGTGAATTACTGGATGAATTTGCCAAGCGCAAGACAGTGCGCATCGATACGCCTGTCATTCAGCCCGCCGAACCGTTTTTGGATATGGCGGGCGAAGATTTGCGCCGCCGTATTTTCCTGACCGAGAGCGAAACCGGCGCAAGCCTTTGCCTGCGCCCGGAATTCACCATTCCCGTTTGCCTTCGCCACATCGAAACGGCAACCGGGACGCCGAAACGTTATTCCTATATGGGGCAGGTATTTCGCCAGCGTCGTGAAGGCGCCAACGAATTTTACCAGGCCGGTATCGAAGATTTGGGCGATGCGGATATCGCTGCATCAGACGCCCGCGCCATTGTCGATGCAACGGCGGTTTTGAACCGACTTTTGCCATCGCAGGCGCTGTCGATAACGCTGGGCGACCAGAAGGTTTTCGAAGCGGTTGTTGCAGCCCTTGGCCTGCCATCAGGCTGGCAAAAGCGGCTGGTGCAGGCATTTGGCAATATCCAGCAACTGGAAGCCCTGCTCGAGGGACTGATCAATCCAAAACCGGTAACGGGACTGGATTCGCGGGTAGCAGGCCTGCTTGCCTCAGGCGATGAAACGGAGCTTGTCGGTTACATCGATACCGTCATGCAGCAGACCGGTTATTCCACCAATGCAAGCCGCGCACCGGCAGAAATTGCCCGACGTCTGCGCGAAAAGCTGGCATTGGCGGCCACCCGTCTTTCCGACCATAATTTCAACACCCTGAAGACATTCCTGTCCTTGAAGGCGCCATTGTCAGGTGCATCCGAGGCGCTTGCCGCCTTTGCGCAGGAGGCCGGTTTGCAGCTCGGCGCAGCTCTCTCCACCTTCGATGGCCGCGTGGCTGCGCTGGCAAATTCCGGTGCCGACTTGGACAACATTCAGTATAAGGCGGCCTTCGGGCGTCCGCTGGACTATTACACCGGCCTCGTGTTCGAAATCACCAAAACAGGCAGTGTTGAGGTGCTGGCAGGCGGCGGACGTTTTGACCGGCTGATGACGCTGCTCGGCGCGACGGATCGTATCCCCGCCGTTGGCTTCTCCCTGTGGCTGGACCGTATTGAAATGGCGAGGGCTTCCAAATGACCATCACCATTGGCCTGCCCTCCAAGGGTCGCATGAAAGAGGAATCCTCTGCCATTCTCGAACGGGCAGGCATGAAGATTTCTGCCATAGGCAATGATCGTTCCTATCGCGCCCGTGTTGACGGACGCGACGACATCGAGATCGCCTATCTGTCTGCCTCTGAGATTGCTCGTGAGATCGGCAATGGCACCGTAGACTTCGGCGTGACCGGTGAAGATCTTGTGCGCGAAGGACTTGATAATGCCGATGGACGTGTCGAATTTTGTGCACGCCTCGGTTTTGGTCATGCGGATGTTGTCGTGGCCGTGCCTGAAATCTGGCTGGATGTCGACAGCATGGCGGATCTTGGTGATGTGGCGGCCGAATTTCGTGCGCGCCATGGACGTCGTTTGGCCATTGCCACGAAATACTGGCGTCTGACACAGCAGTATTTTTCCGGCAGCCACGGCATTCAACTTTATCGCATTGTCGAAAGCCTTGGTGCGACCGAAGGCGCACCTGCTGCAGGTCAAGCTGATATCATCGTTGATATCACCTCGACGGGTTCGACACTGAAGGCAAACCACCTTAAGATCTTGTCGGATGGCGTCATCCTGCGCTCCGAGGCCTGCTTTGTGCGGGCACGCAAGCCTGAACATGAGGGCGATGCGGTGGCGAAAGATATCATCGCCCGCGTGCAGTCTGCCCTTTAGACTGTCGGTTTCTGTACTGTTCATTTATGATGGCCTGCCTGAAGAGGGAGGCCATCATGCATATTAGCGGGCAATGCCACTGTGGCCATGTCAAATTTGAAGCGGAAGCCGATCCGAGCCGTGTGGGCATTTGCCATTGCACTGATTGCCAGAGACTAACCGGCTCACCCTTCCGCGTCACACTGCTCGTTCCGAGGGCCGATCTTAAAATTCTCGATAACCAACCCAAGCTCTACCGGAAGGTCGGTGATAACGGCCGTGCCCGCCGGCAATATTTTTGTCCAGAGTGCGGTTCGCCGCTGTTTACCAGCGGCGAGGGCGAGGACGAGAAGGAATGGGGAATTCGCTGGAGCAGCATTAACGAGCGTGATGTATTGACTCCCAAAGCCCAGATATGGGCGCGCTCCTCAGTGGCATGGCTGTCGCAGATCGATGATCTTCCATCCCATGAGAAAGACTATGTGGAATAAAAAACCGCCGGAACAATCCGGCGGTTTTTGTGTTTTTCAGGAAGGGCTTATTAGCCGCGACGACCATCGATGGAATAGGCGCCAGCGCCAGCTGCTGCCAGGCCGAGGAAACCACCTGCGACCGCAATGTTTTTCCAGAAGATTAAGCCGTTGAACATGGTCAGGAGGTTGTTTGCGCCTTCAGGAAAGTCGGGGACAACAATCGGGCCATTATGGAAGACGAATGCGGTGAACAAGCAGAAGAGCGCCAGAGCAAATGCTGCAATCTTCGTTTGGAAACCGAGAAGGATCGCAAGACCGGAAACGACTTCAAAGATGCCGGCAATGTAAGCAAGCGCGGTTGCGGCAGGCAGGCCAGCGCCGGCGATCATGCCAGAGGTGCCGGACGGATCGATGAGTTTAGGAAAACCTGCGAGCAGGAACATGGCGGCAAGAAGTACGCGTGCGCCAAGCAAGATCAGGCTGTTGGTATTGGAATTTGTTGCAGACATATAAGGCTCCATGCGCCGTGTAGGCGATTGTGTGTGATGCTGAATTCTGCAACCATATTTGGATCAGTTTGTCTGTTTACGAAAGATAGACGAACAAAGACGCTTTGTTCGCAATTGATGAACAATAAAGATCCGAAGCGATGACTTTCGGGTTTAGTTGCAAGCATTAAAATATTTGCAATGCGCATACAGTCTCATAACGACCGAGGAGATGTGCCGTGATCGATCTTTCTGCTTTTCCTGTGACCACTCAATGGCCGGCCACCAATCCAGACATCATACAGCTTTATTCACTTGCCACGCCCAATGGCGTGAAGGTTGCAATTGCGTTGGAGGAATTGGGGCTACCCTATGAGGTTCACAAGATCGATATAGGAACCAATGTCCAGAAATCGATGGAGTTTTTGTCGCTCAATCCCAACGGTCGCATACCCGCAATCATAGATCCACATGGGCCAAACAAACGGCCCATTGGTATTTTTGAGTCCGGTGCCATCCTGCTGTATCTCGCTGAAAAAACTGGGAAACTTTTGCCCCGCGATCCGGAGAAGCGGTATCTTGCGATACAATGGCTATTTTTTCAGGTTGGTGGGGTCGGCCCGATGTTCGGCCAGTTTGGCCATTTCTTTAAGTATGCCTCCGACAAGGTCGCCAATAATCCATACGCGACGGACCGTTATCGTGAAGAAACCCAGCGCCTGCTGAGTGTTTTGGAAAAATGGCTGGAGCACAATCAATGGCTGGCAGGTGATGACTATTCGATCGCCGACATCGCGACATTTCCTTGGGTGCGGGGTCTGGAAGTCCATTACGGCGCGAGGGAGGCTCTGCAATTGGAACGTTATCCCGCTGTTGCAGCGTGGCACCATAAAGCAGAATCTCGCCCAGCCAGCATAAAGGGCCTAAAAGTTCCGGCCTAGGAAAGGGCTGGTTTGTCCTTCCACGGTCCCATACCCTATATCGGTCGGAGTTGGAGCTTATTGCGCGAAACGGGTTGAATAAAATGCATTCTGACCAACAGGCACCTGAAAGCGTGGGAACATGAAGAGGCCGGTTATGCTGCCGTAAAAACGCTCTTCTTGGCCGCGAGATTCACCTGCACAGAACACTGGTTGGCGTTTGTTGCCGTCTATTTTCACCGTTGTTGTGAAACAAAAGCGTGATGCAGCCATAGAAGCTTGCTCGAACAGGGCCAGAATGCTGGCGCGATCATGGGGATCATAACAACGCATCAGGCTAAGCAAGCCGCATTCTTTACCTTCAAGACCATGAAGTGACGACGACAGGCTGCCAAGTTCAATGATGCCGTTTGACAGGTTGCCGGTCCATTTCTCCGAAACGCAGAGCTGCGAAAAAATTCCATGGTCCTCGTGGCTCCATGAAGGGGAAAATTCGGCATTGTTGTTTCGCGAAATCTTAAACACAGTAGTCCCCGAATTTTATGCCGGAATGCATTCGCTGGTCTCTCGTACCTGACGATATTGGAATGCAAAATGGCACTTTAACAATTCCCATACTCAAACACGTCGCGATGACCCCGATTTGCTGGCGTAGTTTAAGCTGTTGTTTTACGTATCGTTATCGCAAAGTTCCGGTACACTTGCGCGTGACACACTTCAGATTGCGTTTTTCGCTGAAGCATGTGGCATTGCGATGCTGGTTGCTCATCATGAGAAACCTGAAATCGTGAATATTGCGAATGCGCAAAGTATTCACTCATACGAATGTCGGCGAGTCTTGATAAATGCTTTTTGTTTTAGACGCGCTCTGAAATTTTATCTTAGAGTTGTAAATATCTGCTGTTCGCGCAGGATTTATAGTTTCTTTTTTTTAAACGGCAATGCATTTTTGCTAAAAAACATCACATACTATGTTTTTTCCGCGATAACTCGAAAATACGACAATTTGCTAGGTTTTCAAGGGTGTTCGTCTGTCAGCATCTACCATCCGGTAAGCTCAGGGACGGAAGAAGAAAGTCCTCATACTCTATTTTTCTACCGCGACAAGTATTTTCTAACATCAATGCTGTCCCATAATGATTCATATTAGATAATTTTATATTTCTAATTTGTTGCAAACGGCATTTGAAACATAAAATAGTGACTGCCGTCCAAACTGTTTTGCTGAGATCTGAGGCAAAACTGTGAAGGATGCGCAAGTTGTAAAGGCACCGGGCGCGCAAAAGGCCCGATCTCACATTTAAATTGGCAAAAACGATAAGACCTGTGTGTTGACCGTTTTGTTTAACCGCGTGCATTAACGTTACAAGACGAGTATTGGCGCAAACAAAAAAAGGGCGATCCGAAGATCGCCCTTTCGTATACGAAACGGGTAGGACTGATTAGAAGTCCATACCGCCCATGCCGCCCATGCCGCCGCCTGGAAGAGCCGGAGCATCTTTCTTTGGCAGTTCAGCAATCATGGCTTCGGTGGTGATCAGCAGCGAAGCAACCGAAGCTGCGTTCTGCAGAGCTGTACGAACAACCTTGACTGGGTCGACGATGCCGAGTGCGATCAGGTCGCCGTATTCGCCAGTCTGAGCGTTGTAGCCGTAGTTGTCTTCGTTTTTGTCGAGGATCTTGCCAACAACGATAGATGCTTCATCACCAGCGTTTTCAGCGATCTGGCGAACCAGAGCCTGCAGAGCGCGGCGAACGATGTTGACGCCAGCTTCCTGATCGTCGTTCTCGCCCCTGACAGTGATCTTCGTGGAGGAACGCAGCAGGGCAACGCCGCCGCCTGGTACGATACCTTCCTGAACAGCAGCGCGCGTCGCGTTGAGAGCGTCGTCGATGCGATCCTTCTTTTCCTTAACTTCAACTTCTGTCGAACCGCCAACGCGGATAACAGCAACGCCGCCAGCGAGCTTAGCAAGACGTTCCTGCAGCTTTTCGCGGTCGTAGTCAGAAGAGGTTTCTTCGATCTGAGCCTTGATCTGGGCAACGCGGCCTTCGATGTCGGACTTCTGGCCGGAGCCGTCTACGATCGTTGTGTTTTCCTTGGAGATCGAAACCTTCTTCGCCTTGCCGAGCATGTCGAGCGTAACGTTTTCGAGCTTGATGCCGAGGTCTTCGGAGATCACTGTACCACCGGTCAGGATGGCGATGTCTTCGAGCATGGCCTTGCGGCGGTCGCCGAAGCCAGGAGCTTTAACAGCAGCGATCTTCAGGCCGCCACGCAGCTTGTTGACGACGAGCGTAGCAAGAGCTTCGCCTTCTACGTCTTCAGCGATGATGACGAGTGGCTTGCCGGTCTGAACAACAGCTTCGAGAACTGGCAGCATAGCCTGCAGATTCGAAAGCTTCTTTTCGTGGAGAAGGATGTATGCGTCTTCGAGATCCGCAATCATCTTTTCTGGGTTGGTTACGAAGTAAGGGGACAGGTAACCGCGGTCGAACTGCATGCCTTCAACGACTTCGAGTTCGGTTTCAGCAGTCTTGGCTTCTTCAACGGTGATAACACCTTCGTTGCCAACCTTCTGCATTGCTTCAGCAATGTCGAGACCGATCTGACGTTCGCCGTTTGCAGAGATCGTGCCGACCTGTGCAACTTCTTCGGACGTGTTGATCTTCTTTGCCTTTGCCTGCAGGTCCTTGACGACTTCTGCAACAGCGAGGTCGATACCGCGCTTCAGGTCCATTGGGTTCATGCCAGCTGCAACGGCTTTTGCGCCTTCGCGGACGATAGCCTGCGCCAGAACGGTAGCGGTGGTGGTGCCGTCACCTGCAATGTCGTTGGTCTTGGATGCAACTTCGCGAACGAGCTGTGCGCCCATGTTCTCGAACTTGTCTTCCAGTTCGATTTCCTTCGCGACCGAAACGCCGTCCTTGGTGATGCGCGGTGCGCCGAAGGACTTGTCGATAACAACGTTACGACCCTTAGGGCCGAGAGTTACCTTCACTGCATCTGCAAGAATGTCTACGCCGCGCAGCATCTTTTCGCGTGCGCTGCGGCCGAATTTTACTTCTTTAGCTGCCATTTTCAAAACTCCTGGTTTCGAATTGCCGGACGGTGTCCGGCTTAAAATTTAAGGAAACGACGGGTTCGGCAGATTAGCCGATGATACCCATGATGTCGGATTCCTTCATGATAAGAAGGTCTTCACCGTCGAGCTTGACTTCGGTGCCGGACCACTTGCCGAACAGAACGCGGTCGCCAGCCTTGACGTCGAGAGCGACGACCTTGCCGGACTCATCACGAGCGCCGGAACCGACGGCGACGATTTCGCCTTCCTGTGGCTTTTCCTTGGCGGTATCAGGAATGATGATGCCGCCCTTGGTCTTTGCTTCGGACTCAACGCGACGAACGACAACGCGGTCGTGAAGCGGGCGGAAAGTTGTGCTTGCCATTGTCTAATCCCTCGATCAAATGACATTCATGGATCTTGTGATCCATCTGGATAGTGTTAGCACTCCCTGTATGTGAGTGCCAGCGAGACGGAGATAAGCAGGCTACCTGTACGAGTCAAGGACAGCCTGTCGGAAAAATTTCATGTAAAATGGTTACTGCGTCTGCATGACAGATTTTTTGCGCCCCGACATTTCGACGACCCGACCCTCATTTTTTGAGTTGACTGCGACCTTTGCCCGGATCGGCCTGCTTAGCTTTGGCGGTCCGGCCGGTCAGATCGGCATGATGCACCGTATCTTGGTTGATGAACGCCGCTGGATCTCTGAGGAGCGGTTTCTACACGCTTTGAATTATTGCATGCTGCTGCCCGGTCCAGAAGCACAACAACTTGCCACCTATTGCGGTTGGCTTTTACATGGCAGGCGCGGTGGCATCATTGCCGGAACACTTTTTATTGTGCCTGGCTTTATCGTCATCGTGGCGCTGGCGGCAGCTTACGCGCTTTATCAGGATACCCACTGGCTGCCAACATTGTTGTCAGGTCTGAAAGCTGGCGTTCTCGCCATCGTCATTGAAGCACTGCTGCGGGTGGCAAAACGTGCCCTTGTCAGTCGGTCTCTTATGTATATCGCTGGCGCAGCATTCATTGCTCTGTTTCTGTTTGGTCTGCCATTCCCGTTGGTGATACTGATCGCCGGTGCTGTCGGTTGGTTTGTGGCGCGAAGAGCCATAACCTCCAGTGCAGCTGGTGAGCAATCGCCTTCTTTAGGAAGCGCGCCAAAGATCGACGTGCCGCCTTTGCACAAAAGAGCGGTCGGCCTGCTGTGTGGTCTTGCTATCTGGCAAATCCCCTTTGCCTTGATCTGGATTTTTGCGGCACCTGAAACCCTGGCGCAATTGCAAACCTTCTTCTCAAAGATGGCCGTTGTGACATTTGGCGGTGCCTATGCGGTGCTGGCCTATGTGGCGCAGATTGCTGTCGAAAACCATGGCTGGATGACAGCAGGTGAAATGCTTGATGGTCTGGCTCTTTCGGAGGCGACGCCTGGTCCGCTGGTGCTGGTACTGTCCTACATCGGTTTTCTCGCAGCGTTCAGAAATCCCGGTCTGCTTGATCCGCTTTTGGCAGGTGTCATGGGGGCAAGTGTTGCGGCATGGGCAACCTTCGTACCCAGCTTTATTTTCATTTTTCTTGGTGCACCTTACATGGAAAGTGCGCGCCACAACCGCAGGCTTTCTGCCGCCTTGTCAGCAATCACCGCTGCCGTCGTTGGTGTCATTCTCAATCTTTCTGTCTGGTTTGGCCTGCATGTGCTGTTTCGGGATGTCGAGCGTGTGGCGCTCGTCCCTGTCATCAATCTCAACCTGTCGGTGCCGGTGTGGAACACGCTGGATCCGGTTGCGCTCGCACTGTTTGTGGCCTCAACACTGATGCTGTTTCGCTTCAAGCTTGGCATGGTGCCGGTTTTGGCGTTGTGCATCGCCGCCGGTTTCGCCCGCCTCTGGGTCGGCGGTTAACCGCCGTAACGTCAACTTGCCTTTCAATCCGGTGGCTTTTTTTCTTGCCATCGACGTTGCGCTTTGCAATGTCAGCCTCAATTGTCTTTTACCCGGAAAGTAGTCATGGCCCACCGCATAACCACTCTTGGCGACATTACCGAGCATTTCGACGTCATTCTGTCTGATGTATGGGGTGTTTTGCACAACGGCGTTTCGGCATTTCCGGATGCGGCCGTTGCCTTGGAAGAAGCGCGCAAGGTGGGCAAGACCGTGGTGCTGATTACCAATTCTCCGCGCCCGGCGCCCGGTGTGATTGCTCAGCTGCGCGTGCTCGGCATTCCCGATACTGCCTATGACCGCATCATCACCTCAGGAGACGTGACACGTGGACTGATCGCCGAAGGCCCAAGCAAGGTTTTTCTGCTCGGACCGGAACGTGACCTGCCGTTGCTCGACGGACTGGACGTTGAAATCGTACCGGAAGCCGACGCGGAATCGGTTGTCTGCACCGGGTTCTTCGATGATGAAACCGAAACACCTGAAGACTACACCGATATGCTGAAGGGCTTTATTGCCCGCTCCGTACCAATGATCTGTGCAAACCCAGATCTGGTGGTTGAGCGCGGCGAGCGCATCATTCCATGTGCAGGTGCCATGGCTGCCTATTATGGGCAGCTTGGCGGCGAGGTCCGTATTGCTGGCAAGCCGCACACGCCAATTTATCAGGCGTGCCTAGCTGCGGCCGAAGAGGTTCGTGGCCCGTTTCCGCAGGAGCGGATCTTGGCAATAGGCGACGGCATGCCGACAGATGTCAAGGGCGCCCTCTCGAACGGCCTGCAATTGCTCTATATAAGCGGTGGCATTCACGCTGCGGAATATACGCTGAACGGCCAGACGGATGAGGCATTGCTCAATGCCTATCTGAAGGGGCAGGGTGCGGCGCCTGGCTGGTGGATGCCACGTCTGGCGTAAACAGGAATTGGCGGAAATGACAGTATTTCATCGCAACGAAAAAAAAGAGCCGCTGCCGGAAAATCTTCGCGGTGGGGTCATTGCCATCGGCAATTTCGATGGCGTGCATCGCGGCCACCGGGCTGTGCTTGAGCGGGCACTGGAATTGGCCAGGTCGCGTGGCGTACCTGCGCTGGTGCTGACGTTTGAGCCGCATCCGCGCACGATTTTCAAACCGGATGAACCTGTTTTCCGTCTGAGCCCTGCGTCGCTCAAGGCGCGTTTGTTGGAAGCCGAAGGTTTCCAGTCGGTCATCGAATATCCATTCGACCATGATTTTTCGCAGCGCTCTGCCGATGAGTTCGTCAAATCCATATTGTCGGACTGGTTGGGTGCCAGTGCAGTGGTGACAGGTTTTGATTTTCATTTCGGCAAAGGTCGTGAAGGCGGGCCTGCATTCCTGATGGAAGCGGGCAAACGTTACGGTTTTGATGTCGCGCTGATTGATGCCTTCCGGGATGAAGGTGCAGAGGTGGTATCGTCCAGTCGTGTCCGGGCATTGCTGACCCAGGGCGATGTTGTCGGCGCTGCCGGACTTCTGGGTTATCGTTATACGGTTGAGGCAGTGGTTATCAAAGGCCAGCAACTTGGCCGCACCTTGGGGTATCCAACCGCCAATATGGCGCTTCCTCCGGAGACTGCACTGAAACCCGGCATTTACGCCGTGCGCTTCCGTCGTGCCGATGGCACGCTTCATGATGGTGTGGCGAGCTTCGGTTACCGCCCGACCGTCACGGAAAATGGCGTCGCGTTGCTGGAAACATTTGTGTTCGATTTTTCGGGCGATCTCTACGGCGAAACCTGTTCCGTATCGTTCTTTGGTCATCTGCGCGATGAGTTGAAGTTTGACGGGCTCGAGCCTCTTGTCGCCCAGATCAAGCGCGATGAAGAAGAGGCTAGGGCGCTTCTGTCAGGTGTTCGTCCGCTGGGCGAACTGGATGCAAAAATCGCTTTTTGAGACGTCTTGCCATCCGCCGGAAAATTCGAGCGGACAATGCTTGATTGCACGGCAAGAGAGCGATTTTGTTGCATTTTTTTGGCGGGTGGCGGGCTATTGAGACGCTATCACCATCTATTCTCTTTTCAAACGGTCTGAAACGCCTTAAAGAACCGGCACTATGTTCCAATATCGGTCGACGTTCATATCCCGAATTATTGGCCCGGCCTTCCGCCCGCTGTAACAGCCGGAAGGTCCGGGATGTTGGCGCTTGTCGAGGCGCTTTCCGCTTTTGTTTATCAAAATCAATACGACGCGACCCCATGAGGGCGCCTCAGTAACGGTACGGTTATGAACGACACCGCAGAAAAACTAGACTATTCCTCCACGCTCTATTTGCCGCAGACGGATTTCCCGATGCGTGCAGGCTTGCCGCAAAAAGAGCCAGAAACAGTAAAGCGCTGGCAGGAAATGGGCCTGTATAAGCGCCTTCGCGCCTCCGCCGCCGGACGTGAGAAGTTCGTGCTGCATGATGGCCCTCCCTATGCCAATGGTAATATCCATATCGGCCACGCACTGAACAAAATCCTTAAGGACGTCATCACGCGCTCGTTCCAGATGCGCGGTTTCGACAGCAACTACGTTCCTGGCTGGGATTGCCACGGTCTGCCGATCGAATGGAAGATCGAAGAAGCGTATCGTGCCAAGGGCAAGAACAAGGACGAAGTTCCGATCAACGAATTCCGTAAGGAATGCCGTGATTTTGCATCTGGCTGGATCGCGAAGCAGTCGGATGAATTCAAACGTCTCGGTATCGAAGGCGATTTTGAAAACCCTTACACGACCATGAACTTCCACGCGGAAGCGCGGATCGCTGGAGAACTGTTGAAGATCGCCAAAAGCGGTCAGCTTTATCGCGGCTCCAAGCCGGTTATGTGGTCGGTTGTCGAACGCACGGCTCTGGCTGAGGCCGAAGTTGAATATGCTGACGTCGAAAGCGACATGATCTGGGTGAAGTTCCCGGTTGTCGAAGGCCCGGCTGACCTGAAGGGCAACTTTGTTGTCATCTGGACAACTACGCCTTGGACAATCCCGGGCAACCGCGCGATCTCGTTCTCGTCGCGTTTCCCATATGGTCTTTATGAGGTTGAAACGGCCACCAATGATTTTGGCCCGCAGCCCGGCGAAAAGTTGATCTTCTCCACCCGCCTGGCGGATGATGCTGCAGCCAAGGCCAAGGTTACGTTCAAGTTGCTGCGCGGTGTCACAGCGGAGGAGTTGGCGTCGGTCACCTGCGCCCATCCGTTGGCATCCCTGGGTTACGACTTTGCGGTTCCGCTGCTGGACGGCGATCACGTCACCGACGATGCCGGCACTGGGTTTGTGCACACCGCACCAAGCCATGGTCGCGAAGACTTTGACGCGTGGATGGCCAGTGTTCGCGAACTGGAAGCGCGCGGCATCTCGCCCAAAATCCCGTTCCCGGTTGGTGATGACGGTTTTTACACCGAGGATGCTCCGGGCTTCGGTCCGTCGGCTGAAGGCGGTCCCGCACGCGTCATGGACGATAACGGCAAGAAGGGTGATGCCAATGATCGTGTCATCAAGGCGCTGATCGCCGGCAATAACCTGTTTGCACGCGGCCGTCTGAAGCACAGCTACCCGCATAGCTGGCGCTCCAAGAAGCCGGTTATCTTCCGCAACACGCCGCAATGGTTTGTCTACATGGACAAGGAACTGGGTGACGGCACCACGCTGCGCTCGCGCTCGCTTTCGGCCATCGACGACACCCGCTTTGTGCCTGCGTCCGGCCAGAACCGTCTGCGCGCAATGATCGAGAACCGCCCTGACTGGGTGCTGTCGCGTCAGCGCGCCTGGGGCGTTCCAATCGCTGTTTTCGCAGACGAGCAGGGCGAAGTGCTAGTGGACGACGCCGTCAATGCCCGCATCCTTGAAGCGTTCGAGGTTGAGGGTGCAGATGCATGGTTTGCAGATGGCGCCAAGGATCGTTTCCTCGGCAGCGAGCACGATCATGCCCAGTGGCACCAGGTCATGGATATCCTTGACGTGTGGTTCGACAGTGGTTGCACGCACACCTTCACGCTGGAAGATCGCCCTGACCTGAAATGGCCAGCCGATGTTTATCTGGAAGGTTCTGACCAGCATCGCGGCTGGTTCCACTCGTCGCTGCTGGAAAGTTGCGCAACGCGTGGCCGTGCGCCTTACAAGGCTGTCGTTACCCACGGTTTCACCATGGACGAACAGGGCCGCAAACAGTCCAAGTCGCTTGGAAACGTTGTCGCTCCGCAGGACGTCATGAAGGAATCCGGCGCCGACATCCTGCGTCTGTGGGTTATGACGACCGATTACTGGGAAGACCAGCGTCTCGGCAAGGCCATCATCCAAACTAATATCGATGCCTATCGCAAGCTGCGTAACACCATCCGCTGGATGCTTGGTACGCTCGCGCATGACACCGGTGAAGACATTGCCTATGCCGACATGCCAGAACTGGAGCAGTTGATGCTGCACCGTCTGGCTGGGCTGGATAAGGTTGTCCGTGAAGGTTACGACGCCTTCGAATTCAAGAAGATCGCCCGTGCCCTGATCGATTTCTCGAATGTCGAATTGTCGGCATTCTATTTCGACGTTCGCAAGGACACGCTTTATTGCGACGCGCCGTCTTCGCTCAAGCGTCGTGCATCGCTTGCGGTTATCCGCAAGCTGTTCGATTGCCTGGTGAGCTGGCTGGCACCAATGCTGCCATTCACCACAGAAGAAGCGTGGCTCTCGCGTTATCCACAAAGCGAATCGGTTCACCTTGAGCAGTTCCCAACTGTGCCGGGTGAATGGAAAAACGATGCGCTTGCCGCCAAGTGGGACAAGATCCGCAGGGTTCGCACGGTTGTCACCGGCGCGCTTGAAATCGAGCGCCGTGAAAAGCGTATCGGTTCTTCGCTGGAAGCCGCTCCGGTTGTGCACATTGCAGATCCGGAACTGCTAAAGGCACTTGAAGGCCAGGATTTCGCAGAAATCTGCATCACCTCTGCCATCTCGGTGGTGACGGGCGAGGGTGCGTCTGATGCCTTCCGTCTGAACGAAGTACAGAAGGTTTCGGTTGAGCAGAAGCTGGCCGAAGGCAAGAAGTGCGCACGGTCCTGGCGGATTACGGCTGATGTCGGCTCCGACCCTGAATATCCTGACGTATCAGCGCGTGATGCAGCAGCATTGCGTGAATTGGCCGCAGTAAACTAAGGAAAATGACCGGATGAATTGCACTTTGGTGCTTCATCCGGTAAACCTGCCTGAAATTGGCCGGATTTTCCCAGCATTGCCAAATGAAATTGGCTATGTCTTTTGTTCTGGCTTGGCTTGAAGGGTTCGATGAAGATGATGCAAGGTTTACGCATGTCCGGCGGTATCGCAGGTGTTCTCACCGCTTGCCTGGCCTTGAGTGCATGTACCGGCAGTCCGACCTATGGCACGGGCAAATCCTCCATGGAGCAGCTTGTCGAAGATCTGGGTTCGTCGGTTTCGCTGACCGGCAATCAGGAAAATCGCAATCTGAAATACACGCCGCGTCCGGGTCTCGTTGTGCCTGCCAACGCCAACACACGTCAGCTCAACCAGCCGCAGCAGTCTCTTGCCAGCCGCGAAAACAACCCGCAATGGGTGGAAGCGCCGGAAGAAACCCGCGAGCGCCTGCGTGAAGAGGCGGAAGCCAACAAGAACAACCCGAACTACCGTTCGCCACTCCTGGCAGGCAATGGCACCAATGGCCAGATGACCGAAAGCCAGAAGTGGGAAGCATTCCGTAAGGCCAAGGCGGAAGCCTCAGGCGGCAACGCCGTCAACGGCCAGCGCAAATACCTGACAGACCCGCCAACCGGCTATCGTTCAGCCTCACAAGAAGAGTTGAATGATCTGGGCGAACCGGAACAGAAAAAGGCCAAGCGCCTTAAGAAAGAGGCCGCAGCTGCCAAGCAGGGCAGCAAGTGGTGGATGCCATTCCAATAATGACCGGTTGAGGTATCATGCCGTTGCCCTTATCGCGACGGCATGAGATCGCAGCGTTTTAATCCTCTCGCTTGCTCTGGAAAAAATCCCTGAGCAGCTGCGCGGACGAAGTTTCGCCTATGCCGGAATAAACATCGGGTGCGTGGTGGCAGGTCGGCTGCTGGTAAAAGCGCACCCCATTGTCAACGCCACCGCCCTTGGGGTCTTCGGCGCCGTAATACAGTCTGCGAATACGTGCAAATGATATGGCGGCAGCGCACATCGTGCATGGTTCAAGGGTCACATACAGGTCGGCGCCGCTTAGCCGTTCCTGCCCCAATGCCTCACATGCCATGCGGATCGCCATGATTTCGGCATGTGCCGTGACATCATTTAGTTCACGTGTGCGGTTTCCGGAACTGCCAATAACATAACCATCGAGGACGACCACAGCGCCGATAGGAACTTCCTGCTTTTCTCCAGCCTCTTGCGCAGCCGCAAAGGCAAGGTCCATGAAATGCATTGTTTCCGCCATTGTCTGCAATTTCCTCTTAACCACGGCCGTTTGACCTGATAGGACACGGCAAACAACAGGCAAACAACAAATGACATTCAAAGACAAGCCGACGCGCGGTGGTGACAAGAAATTTGACCGTGATCGCAAGGCTGGCAAGCCAGAAGGCAAGCCGGCGGCGAAAAAACAGTCCTATGACAAGGCGGCCGCCGCAAAGGTCGCAGCTGAAGACGCGCCGGTCGGCAAGCCGGAGCGCATTTCCAAGATCATGGCACGAGCAGGGGTCGCATCGCGACGTGATGTCGAGCGCATGATCATGGAAGGTCGTGTTTCAATGAACGGCGTCAAGCTTGATTCGCCGGTCGTGAATGCAACACTTGCCGATCAGATCGAAGTGGATGGCGTGCCGATCCGTGGTGCAGAACGCACCCGCCTGTGGCTCTACCACAAGCCTGCTGGTCTGGTGACCACCAATTTCGATCCTGAAGGTCGTCCGACAGTGTTTGACAACCTGCCGGAAGAATTGCCGCGCGTTCTGTCGATCGGCCGCCTGGACATCAATACCGAAGGTCTGCTTCTTCTGACCAATGACGGTGGATTGTCTCGTGTTCTGGAGCTGCCCACCACTGGCTGGCTGCGCCGTTACCGCGTGCGGGCCCATGGTGAGGTCGATCAGGCAGAACTGGACAAGCTCAAGGAAGGCATTGCCGTCGGCGGCGTTCTCTACGGCGCAATTGATGCGACGCTGGACCGCAAGCAGGGCCACAATGTCTGGATTACCATGGGTCTGCGTGAAGGCAAGAACCGTGAAATCAAGAACGTTCTCGGTGCGCTTGGTCTGGAAGTTAACCGCCTGATCCGTATCTCCTACGGTCCTTTCCAATTGGGTGACCTGCCGGAAGGCAAGGTTGTGGAAGTTCGTGGACGCATGTTGCGCGATCAGTTGGGTCCACGCCTGATTGAAGCTGCTGGCGCCAACTTCGAAGCGCCGCTTTACAACGACAATGCTGGTGCAGAAGACGATGAGGCACCAGCGGCCCGTCCTGCGAAGGGTGAGTGGGCAAAGCGTTCGGACGGTGATGAAAATTCACGTCCAGCAAGATCCGGCGACAAGCGTGATGACCGTGAACGTTCGCTAGGACGCCTCGATACAAAACGTTCTGACAAGCCCGCTGGGAAGTTTGGTTCCAAACCCGGTTCGAAATTTGGCGCGAAAGGCCGCGACGAAAACGAAGCCGACGATCGCCGTCCATCCCGTCCTGCTTTGGGCAGCAGCCGCACTGCCAATGTGTGGATGGCACCGGGTGCAAAGCCGACCCGCGATGGCAAGGCACGCAAGACATCAGCGCGCGCTGAGGCTGAAAGCCTGTTCAAGCAGCCATCTGCACAGGAAGAAGCACGCCGTAGCGTCGTGCGCCATGCAGATGCCGAGGGTGAGTGGATTCGCTCCGATTCTCCACCGCGTGACGAAGAACAAGGCCGTGGCCGTGGTGAGCGTGGCGACCGACCACGGGGCGAACGGTCATTCGGTGACCGCCCACGCAGTGACAAGCCACGGGGTGACAAACCATTCGGCGACCGCTCGGATCGACCAGCCCGTGGCGACAAGCCGTTTGGTGCTCGGCCTCCACGTGGAGATCGTCCCGCTGGCGAACGTTCGTTTGGGGATCGCCCGCGCGAAGAGCGTTCTTTTAGAGACAGACCGGAGCGTGGTGAACGTTCCGAACGTCCAGCCCGTGGCGACAGACCCTTTGGCGACCGTCCACCACGTGGTGATAAGCCTTACGGTGATCGTCCAGCACGTGGCGACAGACCTTTCGGTGACCGCCCGCCACGCGGCGATAAACCTTATGGCGATCGTCCGCCACGCGGAGATCGTGCTGAACGTGGCGAACGTTCTGAGCGTCCGGCACGCGGTGACCGTCCGTTTGGTGATCGCCCGGCCCGTGGCGAGCGCAGCGAGCGACCATTTGGTGACAAGCCACGCAGTGGCAAACCTGGCGGCGGACGTCCGGACGGCAAATCTGGTTTTGGAAAACCGCGCGGTGAACGTTCCGAAGGCGGCGCACGCGGCAAATTCGATGGTAATGGGTCTGGAGGCAAACCCGGCGGCAAAGGTCCTGGCAAGGGACCCGGCGGCAAGTCTTCAGGTGGCAAAGGGATGACACGGAATGCGGATCGTAGGCGGTGAGTTTCGTGGCCGTAGTTTAGCGGCCCCAAAATCAAACAGCATTCGCCCGACAATCGATAGGACCCGGGAAAGCCTGTTCAACATATTGAGCCACGCCTATCCGGAAGCACTGGATGGCACGCGCATTCTCGATGTGTTTGCTGGCACCGGTGCCGTCGGCCTTGAGGCATTGTCCCGAGGCTGTCGTATTGCGCTTTTTGTGGAAAACGGCGTTGAAGGCCGTGGTCTGCTCTGGGAAAACATCGACGCGCTGGGCCTGCACGGCCGGGCGCGTATCCTGCGGCGGGATGCGACCAAACTTGGCAGCGTCAACAATATCGAACCTTTCGATGTGCTTTTTGCCGACCCGCCCTATGGGCTGGGACAGGGTGAGAAGGCTTTTGTTGCCGCGCATGAGGGCGGCTGGTTGGTGCCAGGCGCTCTGGCCATTCTCGAAGAGCGTGGCGACGTCATGGTCAGTGTTGCTCCCGTCTTCAAGCCGCTGGAGCAGAGAACCTTTGGCGATACGAAGATGCATTTCTATCGTTACGAGCCGTAACATCATGCGGTGCGCAATGTCCCTGAAGATGTTTTCACTCTGAAGAGAAAACAGGAATGTTATGGTTGTTGTGAAGGACGCTCTCGAAATGCAGGACACACCTTCGCAACCAGCACTTACCCATAGCGAACCACGATTTGCAATTGCCCTTGGCGGCGGTGGCGCGCGTGGCATCTGCCACATCAACATCATCGAAGCCCTGGATGAGCTGGGCTTGAAGCCAGTCGCCGTGGCCGGGGCCTCAATCGGCTCGATTTTTGGTGCTGGTTACGCCGCCGGAATGACAGGCGCGGATATCCGCCATTATACGATCGACCTGATGGGCAAAAAAGGCAGCGTGGCTAACCGTCTTTGGAGCCTTGGGCCCGCCACCATGCGCCATCCCGTCGATGGTTTTCGTCTCGGCCAGTTTAATCTGGAACTTATCCTTGATGCACTGCTGCCCCAGGCGATTCCGAAGACATTCGACAAACTGCCAACCCCGTTGAAGGTGGTAACGACGGATTATTACGGCCAGTGCGAGGCTGTGGTAACAGAGGGCGACATTTGCACGGCGCTTGCTGCATCATCAGCTATCCCGGCTCTGTTCATGCCGGTCCGGGTTAACGGTCGGGTGATGATCGACGGCGGTATCTTTAATCCCGTTCCCTATGAACCGCTTCTCGATGATGCCGATATCGTGATCGGCGTCGATGTGGTGGGCGGACCGGAAGGTGACGGCACCACAATTCCCAGCCGTATCGATAGCTTGTTCGGTGCAAGCCAGTTGATGATGCATTCTGCCATTGCTGCAAAATTGAAGCTCAATCCGCCACATATCTTCCTGCGTCCACCGGTAAACCGTTTCCGCGTCATGGATTTTATGAAAGCTGAAGAGGTTCTGGCAGAAACGGCGTCCGTGAAGGACGATCTCAAACGGCAGATCGAAACGCAGATCGAATTGTACCATCGCCGTCGGGAAGGGCGAATTTAATCCCGTCAAATCTGTGCGAGCTTTGAAAGTAGCTTCAGTTCTTTGCCTGATTTTGCGACCGAGTTCTCCCTTTACCCTTGATGATAGGCGCACCGGTCAATAAATGGAGCGTAACGAAAGGCGAAATAATGTCCTCTGAAATCAATTCCTCCGCTCTCATTGATCGCGCAAGCCAGTTGGTGGACCTTGCAAAACAGGCAGGTGCGGATAAGGCCGACGCAGTTGTGGTTCGTTCCCGCTCCCATTCTGTTGGCGTGCGTCTTGGCAAGGTTGAAAATACCGAGTCCTCGGAAAGCGATGATTTCGCCCTGCGTGTTTTTGTTGGCAACCGGGTAGCAAGTGTTTCTGCCAATCCGGGCTTCGACTTGAAAACCTTGGCCGAGCGTGCTGTCGCCATGGCAAAGGTTTCACCAGAAGATCCCTTCGCCTGCCTGGCGGACGAAGCACACCTTGCTGGTCAATATGATGATCTTGATCTTTTCGATCCGACCGAAGTGTCATCTGCTGCCTTGCAGGAAGCAGCCCTGGCCATGGAAGAGGCCGCTCTCGCAGTGGAGGGTGTTTCCAATTCATCCGGCGCCGGCGCCTCTACCGGCATGGGCGGTCTTGTGCTTGTCACTTCGCACGGGTTTGCCGGAAGCTATATGGGCAGCCGTTTCAGCCGTTCCGTCAGTGTTATCGCTGGCGAAGGAACGAAGATGGAGCGCGACTATGATTTCGACAGCCGCCTGTATTTTTCCGATCTCGACAGTGCGCAGGACATTGGTCGTCGTGCCGGTGAACGGGTGGTTGAACGCCTGAACCCGCGTCAGGTCGATACGGGTAAAAACGTTACCGTTGTCTTTGATCCACGCGTGGCGCGTGGTTTCGTCGGTCATATCGCCGGTGCCATCAATGGTGCTTCAGTTGCCAGAAAGACCAGTTTCCTGCGTGACAAGATGGGACAGCAGGTTCTTAAAAGCGGCCTGTCTATTACCGATGATCCGCAAATCGTGCGCGGTTCGTCTTCCCGTCCATTCGATGGCGAAGGTGTCCGGGGCGAACGTCTTGTCATGATCGAGGACGGTGTGTTGAAGCACTGGTTCTTGTCCACATCGGCAGCCAAGGAAATTGGCGGTTTTGACACCAACGGGCGTGGCGTTCGTGGTGGCACCACAGTTAGCCCTGCCTCGACCAATCTGGCGCTGGAACCAGGAGATGTTTCGCCGGAAGAGCTGATCGCCAGCGTCGGCAACGGTTTTTACGTGACAGAACTGATCGGTCAGGGCGTCAATATGATCACGGGTGAATACAGCCGTGGAGCAACCGGCTTCTGGATTGAAAATGGCAAATTGTCGTTCCCGGTATCGGAAGTGACGATTGCGTCCAATCTGAAGGACATGTTCATGCGTGTCACTCCGGCCAATGATGTCGACCGCAAATACGGCGTGGCAGCGCCCACTTTGGCCATTGAGGGCATGACGCTTGCCGGCCGCTGATCCGGCAAAGCAGATAGCGATTAAACAATGACGGCAGAGCAAAACAACTGGCAGGCCGATCTCGACCTTATTCTTGCTGCGGCAAGGCAGGCAGGTGAGGTCGCGTTTGGCTACTTCGGTAATAAGCCTGAGGTCTGGTGGAAGAATGACGGCCGCTCTCCCGTCAGTGCGGCGGATTATGCGGCGAACGCTGTTCTGGAAAAGGTTCTTCGCACAGCTCGGCCAGATTATGGCTGGCTTTCTGAAGAGACCGAAGACGGTCATGATCGCCTGAGCCGCAAGACAGCGTTTGTTGTCGACCCTGTCGACGGCACGCGGGCCTTTATCTCTGGTCTCGATACTTGGTGCGTCAGCGTCGCAGTCGTCCACGACGGGTTGCCGGTCGCAGGCGTTCTTGTTGCGCCGGCGCTAGGGGAAGAATTTCTGGCTGTTAAAGGTGGCGTCGCCCAAAGAAACGGGCAGGCGATTACTGTGTCATTTCCATCCGTAGTGCTCAATATTGCAGCCCCGGAAGATGTCGTGGCGGATCTGCAGAAAAACACCGCTCAGACCATCAATCGCATTAAACATGTGCCGTCGCTCGCCTATCGTCTGGCGATGGTGGCCGATGGCCGTATTGATGGAACGCTGGTACGCACAGGTTCACATGACTGGGATTTGGCCGCAGCCGATCTTATCCTGCAATGTGCCGGTGGTCGCCTTGTGAACCTTGATGGTTCACCAATCGTTTACAACAAGCCGGTGGTCAGTCATCCGTCATTATGTGCAGCCAGCGAAGCGACGCTTGGTGGTCTTCTGAACGCTTTGTGAAGTCAGGTAATGGTTGACCTTTTGGCGGAAATCCCGCACAGGAAAGGGACCAGATCACATGGCAAGAGATAAAAGAAAATGACCGAATCCAGTGAAAAAAAACAACTTCTGCACCTCGTTTTTGGCGGCGAGCTTGAAAGTCTTGAAGACGTGCAATTCCGGGATTTGAACGGGTTGGATATCGTTGGTATCTTCCCGGACTATGCCTCTGCACTGACAGCTTGGAAAGCAAAGGCGCAGCAGACTGTGGATAACGCTCACATGCGCTACTTTATAGTGCATATGCACAGACTTCTTGATCCACAAACCACGAAATAACCGGGTTTAGACTTAAAGACCCCGATTTATGCTATAATATATATCGTAGAATCGCACGGCATGGGTGTAAAAACATCCGTGCCGCATCCAAAGTTTTTTGCCGCAAATGAACAAAAAGATTCACGTCGGCTCAATTATTGACGCATTTCGAGAAGACAGAAAGTTCAAGAAAACACCTGACAAGGGGATGGCACCATTGGGCGCACGGATTGAAGGCATACCGTCATGAAAAGCCGAATTGCGCGGGTGGCACTTTCCGGTTACCGGTTGGCAGGCATGGCAGCCTATCCATTTGCCGGTCCTTACCTTACCTATCGTGCGATCAAGGGTAAGGAAGACCGAAGCCGAAAGCTGGAGCGCTTCGGTTATGCCAGCGTAGAGCGCCCTAGAGGCCCGCTCATCTGGTTTCATGCCGCAAGCGTCGGCGAAACAATGGCGCTTATTCCGTTGATCCGCGAAATCCGCAAACGCGAAATTCATGTGCTGCTGACAACCGGAACCGTGACGTCGGCAGAGCTGTGCCGCTCCAGACTTGGTAGTGACGTCATTCACCAATATGTGCCGCTTGATATCAAAATCGCGGTAAAACGTTTCATCAGCTATTGGCATCCGGATGCAGCCATCACGGCGGAGTCTGAGGTCTGGCCGGTGACGATGATGGAACTGGAACAGGCCCACATTCCGCAAATCCGCGTCAATGCCCGCATGTCGGACCGTTCCTTCGCCCGGTGGCAATCGCATGCCGATTTTGCCGAAACCATTTTCAACAAGATGTCATTGGTTATCGCGCAGTCGGATCTCGATGCCGAACGCTTCCGTGATCTGGGCGCCTGGCCGGTGATGACTTCAGGTAACCTCAAGGGCGACACGGATCCGCCGCCAGTGGATCAGGAACTGTTGGATCGGTATCGTCAGCAGATTGGCACCCGCAAGACATGGGCGGCCATCTCGACTTTTGAAGGCGAAGAGAAGATTGCCGGCACCGTTCATAACGCCATCAAGGCGCGCAACGGTCAGCTGTCGATTATCGTTCCGCGCCACCCCGACCGTGCCGACGCCATTGAAGCGCAGCTGAAGGAAATGGGTCTGGTTGTTGCCCGTCGCAGCCGCAACGATGTCATTGCGCCGGAAACGGATGTATTCCTCGGTGACAGCATTGGCGAGATGGGGCTTTATCTTCGTTTGACAGAAATCGCCTTTGTCGGTCGCTCGATGACCGGTGAGGGTGGCCAGAACCCGCTGGAACCGGCCATGCTCGGTTGCGCAGTGCTGTCCGGTGCACATGTGCAGAATTTCCGTGAGGCCTATCAGAAGCTGCTGCGGGCCGGTGGCGGACGTATCATTCGTGACGTCGAAATGTTGGCCAAGGCCGTTCATTATCTGATGGTCAACGACAACGAGCGTTACAAGATGATGGATGCGGGCGACCGGGTCATTCAGGAAATGCGTGGCGCCTTGTCCTCGACGATTAAGGGACTTGAACCCTACATCGCACCGCTGACCGTGACTGCAAAGCTGATGCCAAGAAATGTGGCTGCCGGTTGATATCCACCAAAGCACGTCGCATCGAAGCCTGTCTATCCACATTGCTTTCCATCATGATGATGTGCCGTGGCCTGACAGCGGGACAGCTGTCGGGTTTCCGGTAACATGTTTTAAAATTGGTGCTTTCCCGTGAATAAAGACACACAGTCGATTGCCGGTATCCTCTTCGACAAGGACGGAACCCTGTTGGGTTATGACGCAAGCTGGGGCCCGGTAAACCGGGAACTGGCCCGCATTGCCTCAATGGACGATCCTGAACTGGCAGACAGGCTGCTGTTGGCATGCGGCATGGACCCGGTCAGCGGAAAGGTCATGCCGGATAGCTTGCTGGCGGCCGGCAATACGCAGGAAATCGCGGCCGGTCTGGTCGCTGCTGGTTCCCCTTGCGATCAGGAAGAACTGACGAAACGTCTGGACACACTATTTACCGAAGCCGCTGCCCATTCCGTTCCGGTCACGGATCTGCGAGCTTTTTTCGAGCGCCTGCGCCAACGCGGTTATCGCATCGGTATCGCATCAAGCGACAATGAGCGCTCGATCCGTGAAACGGCGCGCCGTTTCGGTTTTGAAGAGCACATTGATTTTATTGCTGGTTATGACAGTGGATTTGGTACCAAACCACAGCCGGGTATGGTGCTCGGTTTCTGTGAGGCGGTAAAACTGTCGCCGTCGCAGGTTGCCGTGGTCGGTGACAATAATCACGATCTACATATGGCAAAAAGCGCCGGGGCGGCCTTGAAGGTTGCCGTTCTCACCGGAACCGGCTCGCCGCAAAGCCTCAGTGACGACAGCGACTATTGCCTGTCCGATATCACCGCGCTAGAGCCGCTTTTGCCGCAACGGGCTGCAATCTAACCCGCTTTAAACAGTAAGCCAGGCTAACGTTTTGCCACTTTAGTATATTTTATCGTTTCAATCGGATATTGGCAGACAGCGTATTCGGCAGGAGCGAGAAATGATTTCGGAAGCGCCGCCTTTCTGGTGGAAAAAACCGGGCTGGCAGGCATATGCACTCAAACCCGTTTCATGGGTTTATGGCTGGATTGCGGGCAAAAGAATGCGCCGCGAGAACCGGCCATCCGTGCCTGTTCCGGTGATCTGCATCGGTAACTTTACGGTCGGTGGTGCCGGCAAGACGCCCACCGCCGTCGCAATTGCCAAAGCTGCGATCGAAAACGGGTTGAAACCTGGCTTCCTCAGCCGTGGATATGGTGGCACGCTGGATGTCACGACGTTGGTCGAACCGCATCATCGCGCCGCCGATGTCGGTGACGAACCGCTTTTGCTGGTCAGCCACGCTATGACGGCCATCTCGCGACGACGGATCGAAGGTGCACGTCGTCTGGTGGAGGCAGGCGCCGATCTCATCATCATGGATGACGGTTTTCAAAGCGCTCGTCTGACGCTGGATTATGCGCTTGTGGTGATCGATAGCGTGCGCGGCATTGGCAATGGTTGCCTTGTGCCGTCAGGGCCGGTGCGTGCGCCAATCCAGGAACAGATGCAACAGCTTTCCGCCATTCTCAAGGTCGGCACTGGTGACGCCGCCGACCCGCTGGTTCGCAAAGCGGCAAGGGCGGGCAAGACAATCTATGTCTCTGCCATTCAGCCGGTCGTGCCCCCAGATTTTGTCGGCAAACGGGTGCTGGCCTATGCCGGCATTGCTGATCCCGATAAATTTTACAGAACGGTCGAAAGTCTCGGTGGCAATATCGTCGAGCGTCGCTCGTTCAGCGATCACCATACGTTCGAAGAGGATGAGATTTCCGATCTGCTGGCGCTCGCTGACAAACAGCAGCTGCAACTGGTCACGACCGCCAAGGACTTCGTGCGTTTGAAGGGTGGTCACGGCAAGGCAGAAGAGTTGCTCCAGCGGAGCCAGGTCATTGAAATCGAAATGGTGTTTGATGACCCAAACACGGCTTCCGATATCATTCATGCGGCAATCGAGAACTGCCGCACGCGTGTGCTCAAGGGCAACTGACGATAATCAGGCCGTCGGGCGCTTCTGGTTCGGCAAAATGCCTGCAATCTTGTCTGCTTCCAGCGATGCAGCGGCATCGACATACGGTTCCTGTCGCGCAACGCTCCAGTAACGCAGTTCATCGACGGGGATCTGCTGCCCTGTCATGGCGCAGGTCACATAAGATCCATTGGTGACGATTTGAAAATCGCCATCCAGATATTTGATCTTTGCTTCGCGGCTGCCGCTGCCTTCAAACCGGTTCATCCGCTGTCTCCATTCAATTTCGTGAGGTCAAGCACTGCCAATTGCAGGCCCGATCATCTCTATCCAATAATCGTTGCAGGTATGAAATACCAGCATTTAGCATCAGCTTCGGCCGAATAACCGTTCAATATCGGACAGTTTCAGTTCGATGTAAGTAGGCCGCCCATGGTTACACTGGCCAGAGCCGGGAGTGTTTTCCATCTGTCGCAAAAGCGCATTCATTTCTTCTGGCCGTAAACGGCGACCGGAACGGACAGAACCATGGCACGCCATTGTGGCCGCCACATACTCCAGCTTACCGTTCAGCGTTGATGCAGTGTCCCATTCGGCAATTTCATCCGCCAACTGGCGCACCAAGCCTTGAGCATCGACCTTGCCGAGCATGGCAGGTGTTTCGCGCACTGCAATGGCACCGGGGCCGAAACGTTCAATTGCCAGCCCCAAAGCGTCGAAACCTTCGGCATGCTCCATCAGCCGGTCACAATCTTCTTCCGGAAGATCGATGATTTCAGGAATCAACAACACCTGCGATGGCGGGCGCCGTGAATGCAGCGCCTTGCGCATTTCTTCAAACACCAGACGTTCATGCGCCGCATGCTGATCAACTATCACCAGTCCGTCGTCGGTTTGTGCAACAATGTAATTTTCGTGAATTTGCGCGCGGGCTGCACCGAGTGGGTACTGCGCGCTCGATAGGCTTTCAGTTGGCTGCTCGGCAAAAACCGTTGCCGTTTCCTGCCGGGCTGCAGGTGCTGTGACGTCCAGAAACTCGGCTTGTGTGTTCTCTGCAAAGCCAGCGGATGGCGGATAGGAAAAGGGACGGGATGGTGATGCAGCAGCACTCCACGCGGTTGCCGCCTGCGCTCTGGCTGCCGGAGCGGCTTGGAAACCCTGACGGAACGCATTCATCATGCCGCTGGTCGCCGTTGTCGAGGCGCGGTCACCTTCGCGCGAAAGCGCCTCACGGATCGCACCGACGATGAGGCCACGAACAAGTCCGGGATCACGGAACCGCACATCGGACTTGGCCGGATGCACGTTGACGTCCACCAGTGCCGGATCGAGCGTCAATGAGAGCACCGCAACCGGATAACGGCCATGCGGGATGGTCTCGGCATAGGCACCGCGAATGGCAGACAGCAGCAATTTGTCCTGAACCGGCCGCCCATTCACGAACATATACTGATGGGCGGAGTTCCCGCGGTTGAAGGTCGGCACACCGGCATAACCGGACAGCGCAACATCCTCACGTGCCGCATCGATTGCAATCGCGTTGTCCCGGAATTCCACACCAAGGATCTGGCCCATGCGTGCAAGCGCATCGCTGCCAGTCGCGGGCAGTTCCAACGTGGACCGGTCCGTGCCTGAAAGGACAAAGCGGATATTCGGGAAGGCAATCGCCATGCGTTTGACGGTTTCAGTAATCGCAGCCGTCTCGGCACGCTCGCTTTTGAGAAATTTCAGACGGGCAGGGGTCGCAAAAAACAGGTCACGCACTTCAACGACGGTGCCGACATTGGCGGCTGCAGGACGGACATCTGCCACTTTACCGCCAGTTACGGCAACGACGGAGCCTTGTTCCGAGCCATGCTGGCGGCTTGTAATAGTCAACTTTGCCACCGAACCGATCGATGGCAGTGCCTCGCCACGAAAGCCGAGTGTACGTATATCGTCCAGTGTCTGCGAGATCTTGGAGGTGCAATGCCGCTTGATGGCGAGCGCCAGATCGTCAGGGCTCATGCCAGTGCCGTTGTCGGTAATGCGAATGAGGCTTTTGCCGCCACCGGATGTCGCAACTTCGATACGCGTCGCACCGGCATCGATAGCATTTTCTATCAATTCCTTGGCCGCGCTGGACGGTCGTTCGATAACCTCGCCAGCTGCGATCTGGTTGATGAGCGTTTCTGAAAGCTGTTTTATGGACATGATTCTATTGTCGTGGATTTGTTGTGGTGGGAAAAGAGAAATCGTATGTTTTCCGCGCCTTATTCACGGATGAAACCCGACCATTAAGCAACGCTTAAGACAAAAACTGTAATCTCGCAAAGACTTGAAATGATTACGGGATAGTATTTCCGTCAAAGCATTGGGTGGCCAACCGGAGGGTCGCCAATTTGTAATATGTGCTTTGTTTCAAGGTATGCCCGGTATGTTTTCTCAGCGATTGCAACAGTAGCGGCCCCGTGCTCGACATCAGTTGTTTTATCAATTTTCGGAATGCCCTTGTGGCTGGAGGATAGGCGTGGGGAGCAGCAATGACTGATGTGACGTCGCAAGACGTAGACATCCAAATATCACTGCTGGAAACCGTGTGTGATGCACTGATGACCGCCGTCATTGTGTATGACAAAAACGACATCATTACCTTCGTCAGTCGCCACATTACCAATTATCTGCCATCGCTTGGAGAACGTGTTTTCGTTGGTATGCGCCTGCGGGACTTCCTGAATACACGTTATGACTGTGAGGACGTTTCCAGTCAGAATATCGCTTCAGGCCGCAAGAGCAGCCGTGAGGAATGGATCGCCGAACGGCTTGCCGCCCACTGGAAAGAAAAATCCGAACATCTTGAAAAACGCGGTAGCGACCGCTGGTATCGTTACGTCAAGAAACGGCTGCCATCCGGCATTGGAATGTGTGTGATCACAGATGTCTCCGAACAAAAGAAGCGCGAGGAGCAATGGCGCGCTGATCTCGAGCGGTTGCAGTTGACCGAGGAAATACTGGACAACATTCCGTTCCCGGTCGTCGTCAAGGACCGCAACCTGACCTATGTCGCCGTCAACAAGGCGACCTGCGATATGATGGAAGTCGGCCCGGAAGCAATGCTGGGCCGCACGGTTTTTGATATTCACAGTCATGAACTGGCAAGCCGGATCGATGCGATGGATCGCCGGATTCTGGAGACCGGCCAAAGCAGTACGATTCCCGAACACCTTACCAAAATTGACGGCGAACATGCATTGCTGATCACGCGTAAGCAGCGTGTGGGCAAACCCGGCCGTTATTTCCTGGTCACAACAATGGAAGATGTCACGGCTCTGTCGGTTACCGATGAAACCGGAGAACCTGTTCTGCCCGGCATGGTGCATCTACCATTCGTGAAAACCTCCCACAAAGGCCGACCGGTCGAGAAACGCGAAGAGCCGGATTTCGCCGCCCGCCTGAAGGGATGCCGCATTCTTTTCGTATCGCCAGATCAGGGCGTGCGGGATAATGCCTCGCACGTCTTTGCCTTTGTCGAAGCGGATTATGCGGCAGCCAGTAGTTTTGAGGAGCAGGTGACCTTCCTTGATGTCGCGACATCATCAGGTGTGGCAATCGATCTCGTGGTTGTTGATTCCAACATGAGCCACGCCAGCCTTGATATTGCCAAGCAATATGGGCTGTCGGTGCTGACACTGGATGCGTTCCAGATCCAGCAAGACCTTGTCCGCCATATCTATAACTTCTTGGCCACGACATCGCAGGTCAACACATTATCCAGCGTCAAGGAAACCGCAGCGGACAATGCAATCAAGACTGCTCGCCCCAAGACCCAGACGTCGGTTATCGATGTGCTTGTCGTCGAGGACAACGAAGTCAACAAGATCGTTTTTTCACAGATCCTCGAAAGCCTGAATGTCGGCTACAAGGTCGCGGGCTCCGGTGAAGAGGCATTGCGGATGATCGACGCCCATTCACCGTCATTGGTGCTGGTTGATGCGACATTGCCTGACTTTGACGGGTTTGAATTGGCAAGACGTATTCGCTCCGCCGAAGGCGATAGTAAGAAGATCCCGCTGATCGGTGTGATCGCCCATGCTTTTGATGGTGATCGCCGAGCGTGCCTTGATGCCGGCATGGATGATATGATTCTCAAGCCGGTCAGCCCGGACATGATTGAAACCGTTCTCAGGCGATTTTTGCCGTCCAGCAGCACCGCTATGCGTAGCGATATGAGTGTATGATGGTCGGCCAGGTACTGGCCACCGATAATCGTCGGTATTTAACCATTGTTAAATATACGCTATATGTTTCTTAAGACATAGCCATCATTGTGCGCTAAATCGTTGCAGATTTCTTAGGACGCGAACATGAAGTCGGCGGAAGCAAACTACCCGCAGATCAGTCAGCATGAGTTGCAGGCCATGGCCTATAGTGACCCATTGACCGGTCTTGGAAATCGCTATCGCCTGCGAGACAAGGTGCGTCAGCTAGCTGCGGAACGCGCCAGTGATCCTGCTCCCTTTACCATCGGTATTGCCAATATTGACGGCTTCAAGCCAATAAATGACTTGTTTGGTGCGGCTGCCGGTGACGAAATTTTGTGCCAGGTCGCCCATCGCCTGAAAGCCTGTATCCCCGATGGTGCGACCGTTACCCGCCACGAGGGCGATGAATTTGCATTCATTTTACCGCTTGTCTTCGAGCGTACAGGCGCCGAACGCATTGGTCATATGATCAAGGATGTGTTGTCGGCGCCTTATGATCTAGGGGACCGCAATGTGCGTCTATCGTCGTCCTTCGGTTTTGCCGTCTATCCCTTTGCGGGGCAGGAATTCGAAGATTTGCTGAAAAGCGCCGAAACTGCCTTGTATCGTTCCAAACGCCGTGGTCGCGGGCAGATCACAGTCTATTCCAGCGAAATTGCGCAGGAAATGAAGCGGGCGACGCAGCTGGAACAGGCGTTGCGTAATGCCATTATCACCGATGCCGTTGAAGTTCATTTCCAACCTATCGTTCGCCTGACCGATGAAATGGTCATTGGTTTTGAAGCCCTAGCGCGTTGGCACGATCCTGATCTTGGATTTGTATCTCCAGCCGTGTTTGTGCCACTGGCGGAAGAACGCGGTTTTATCGATGCACTGTCGGAAACGCTGCTGCGCAAGGCAGTTGAGGCTGCACTCTCCTGGCCACGCGACCTGTTCCTATCGTTCAACCTGTCTTCGGCACAGTTGATGGATCCGGGCACTGCAGACAATATTCTCTCCATCCTTGGCCGCGCGGGTTTCGATCCCAGCCGGTTGGAACTGGAAATTACCGAAACCGCCGTCATGACCTCTGCTGAAACGGCGACCAAAATCATTTCAGACCTCAAGCAGGCCGGTGTGCGTATTTCACTGGATGATTTTGGAACGGGTCAGTCGAGCCTTGGCCGTCTGCGGGACTTCACCTTTGACAAGGTCAAGATCGACCGTGCCTTCGTGTCGCGCATTTCAACGGATCGCCCGTCGGAACACATCGTCAAGGCAATCGTCGCCATGTGTGATGGTCTTGATCTCGAGGTCGTTGCTGAAGGGATTGAGAACCGCAACGAGTCTGAAAAACTGCGTGGGCTTGGTTGCGAAATGGGGCAGGGCTTTTTCTTTGGCCGCCCAGCAGATGCAAATGCAACACTACGTTATCTGCGCGACAATTTCCGCGATTTGGCACCAGTGGGCGCCTGAAAACGTCCGGGTAAAATCAGAATTTGAGCGGCGGAAACAGTTCCGCCGCTCATTTCTTTTAGGCGAGTCGATACGCGAAGTCGTGAACGCCATTCACGTCGATACCGAGATCGAATGTTGCACCCTGCAGGGCATCAGGCGACAGACCTGCATCCGCCATGCCATCAAAAGCTGACGTGACCAGGAGCCGATTTGCAGTCTTGCCGATGAACGCCGGGCATGTGGTTTGCAGACCCGGTACGGAATACTGTTCAAGCAACTGTCCATTGGCGTTGTAACGGGCAACGCGCCCGGCACCCCACTTGGCGTTCCAGATATCGCCGTTCTTGTCGCATACCGATCCATCTATACCGGCATCGTCATCGCTTGCGTCAACCAGAACGGATGGTTTCTCCAGCGGCAGGCCGGTCGAGGGATCAACCGCAACACGCATCAGCTTGTTGACCCTTGTGTCGGTGTAGTAGGCGATGGCTCCATCCGGTGAAAAGCAGATGGAGTTGGGGATGCTGATATTGTCAAACAACGTCGTCACAGTACCATTGGCAACATGATAAATGCCGCCAGCTCCGTCTTCAGCTGATTTACCCATCGTGCCGATCCACAGGGCACCTGAGGCATGCACGCGTCCATCATTGGAGCGGTTTGCCGGTTTGCCTGGCTCGAAATCGGTGTGCAGCGTCAGCTCACCGGTTGCGATCTGGCGCAGGAACAGGCCATTTTCGGATGCAATCAACTGACGGTCATCATCCACCTTGGCCAGAACGCTGGCCATGAAGGGGAGTTTGTGAACGCTCTTTCGGCCGGATGCGAGGTGCAATTCATGCAACTCTTTTCCAAGAATATTGAACCACCATGCAGTGTCGGTCGCCGCGTCATAGGTCGGGCCTTCACCCAACTGAAGTGCAGTTTCGTCGAGAACTTTACCTGTGAAAGGATGTAGGGTCGCCATTATGCCTCCTTGATCGCATCGTCATAGGCGTTGATGGTGAGGATGGCGCGTTCCTTGACTTCCGCAGCCGTGAGGCCGGGCTTGTACAGGCTTGTGCCAAGGCCAAAAGCTGTGATGCCTGCCTTGGTGTAATCGGAGAAGTTCTTGTCCGATACGCCGCCGACGGCTGCAATCAGCAGATCCTTTGGCAAAATTGTGCGGATGGCAACAATACCGGCGGGGCCGATAATGCTGGCCGGGAAAAACTTCAGACCGGTTGCACCGGCCTTGGCGGCCAGCAGTGCTTCGGTTGGTGTCAGTACCCCCGGCAATGTCACCATGCCTTTTTCGCGTGCGGCGGTGATAACCTCAACGTCGACATTCGGGCTAACCATCAGCTTGCCGCCAGCCTTGTCGAGATTTTCTACATCGTCAACGCTCAACACGGTGCCTGCACCGATCAGGCAATCGGCAGGGGCAAGCTTTGCAGCTATCTCGATGGACTTGAACGGCTCTGGCGAGTTCAGCGGAATTTCGATGGCGCGAAAACCGGTTTCGATCAGAACGCTGACCACATCATGGGTTTCTTCCGGCTTCAGGCCACGCAGAATGGCGACCAGCGGATATTTTATGGATGGAAATGGAATGCGCATGGGTATCAACCTTTCAAATTCGGCCAGATGGTCGTAGCGGCGGCGTAAAGACCGTGGCGTACTGCGGCATCGGCATCGATAAGCGTGTAGGAAATGTCCAGAGCCGCCAATGCGGCTTTGTAGAGTTCGCCAAGTCCGCCGGATGCGACCAGAACAACCTGCGTGTCACTGGATACCTGTGAACGGGCACCGGCAATTTCAACACCGATCAGAATACCGGAGAGGCGTGCCTTGGCGTTGGTGGCGGACAGTGCATGCAGCAGCTGACCGGAGCGGACAGTGAACACATGGTGTGTCGCCATCTGCGGGTTCTCAACTGCCTTGCGCACGGCAGCTATAAATTCAGGGTTCTCGCCCGTCGTTGCTTCACCTTCCGAAACGGCGTGAGCAAGGATCGAATGTTTGGCGATAACTTCAAAAAGCTCACCGGTCATGTAGGTGGAGAAACCTTCAACGGTGCCGTCCTGCACGGTCACCCATTTGGAATGGGTTCCGGGCATGCAGACGAGGCAATTGTTTTTGACCTCATCGGAGGCCAATGCGCCAAGCAGTTGGGTTTCTTCACCGCGAATAACGTCTGGTGCTGTTTCTGCACGCTGGGCAAGACCCGGCAGAATACGAATGTCCCGGCTTTCGCCCGGAATACGAACAGCGCCCTTCAGGACGTCTTCGATTTGTGCGGGTACGTCAACGTAACCGGCTTCGATCCAGCCTTGGCGCGCACCAGCCATGCCGCAGATCAGCACCGGAATATCGTCGGGCGCATCCGTCGCCGCCAGATGTGCGTTCAATACGTCGGCGAAGCCGGTACGGGCTGCTGTGGTCATACCTTCGTTGCTGCGTCGTTCAGCAAGAATGGCTCCGCTCTTGTCGAGTAGCCACATGCGGAAACTGGTGGTTCCCCAGTCCACGGCTACGAATGCGGGTTGCGCCATCAGAAAATTCCTCCGTCAACGATAATAGATTGTGATGTAATGGCCCCCGCTGCCTTTGAAGACAGGAAAAGGCATGGGCCAACAATATCTTCTGCAGTCAAGACGCGCTTGAGGCACTGCTTGCCCATTGTCGCTTCGATTGACTGTTCGGTGAGCCAAAGTTCCTTTTGCCGCTCCGTCACGATCATGCCCGGCAGGATACAATTGACCCGAATGTTTTCCGGCCCAAGCCGTCCGGCGAGACTTTTCGTCAGGCCGATGATGCCGGCCTTCGCTGCCGCGTAGGATGGTAGATCACCCATGTTGAGCATGAAGGAAATGGATGAGAAATTGACGATCGCCGCATCCTTTTCCTTGCGCAGGTAGGGAAGAGTAGCCTGCGTGACGAAAAACAACTGCTTCAGGTTGATCGCCTGATTATTATCCCAATAGTCCTCATTCACGGTGTCGATGTCATGACGGTCGTCCCATGCGGCATTGTTGACCAGCACGCGAAACGAACCGGCCTTGCGCCCAGCTTCATCGATCGCTGTTTTCGTTTCAGTGATATTGCGCAAGTCGGCATGGACGAAATTCACCGGATGGCTGCATTCGGCCGAAAGCCTTGCTGCCAGGGCTTTGCTCGGTGCCTTGGCGATATCGAGAAAGGTCACTCGGGCGCCCGCGCGGGCGAACCCCTCAGTCAGGGCCGCCCCAATACCGGAGCCTCCGCCGGAAATCAGAACGCCAGCATCTTTCAGATCGGAAAACCCGGGCTGCTCCATATTAACCGCTCCTCGCCATGGACACTCACTCCCTGAAGTCTTGTTAATTCCATTATTTGGAACTATGTTCAATTAAATGGAATTATTCGTCGCTCTTTCAAAAGCTGTCAAGCTTGCGGCCAAGGATATCAAGGCAAATGCCCGACCATAATGTCGCATCATCAGTAAGCACAGCCGGGGAAGAATCAGCAACCGGTACACTTGGCAAGGCCATGGCTCTGCTGGAATTGGTTGTGATGGCGCCCGAGCCTTTGCGTTTCACCGAGATATTGAACATTGTTGGCCAACCGCGCGGCACTGTTCACCGGCAATTGACCCATTTGTTGCAGGAAGGGCTATTGGAACTCGACGCCCATCAGGCCTATGTGCCCGGCATGCGGCTTTTGAAGTTTGCCGGCAAGGCATGGGCCCGTAATGATTTCAGAAGTGTTGCCGCACCCTATTTGCGAGAATTGCAGGCGGTAACCGGAGAATCAGTGCATCTCGGTATGCTGCGCGACACTGAAGTCATCTATCTGGACAAGGTGGAGGGTAGCCGTGCCATTCGCATGCACTCGCAAATCGGCAATGCATCACCCGTCTTTTGCACCGGGGTTGGCAAAGCAGCATTGGCCACGCTTGAGCAAGAGAGGCTCTTGCAAATCGTTGATAATATTCAATTTCGTTCATTTACAGCCAGCACCATAACAAATGGTGAGGCGCTGCTGAACGAGGTCAATGCCATAAGAGCCCGCGGCTTTGGCTTTGATCTGGCCGAACATGAGGACGGTATCCACTGTGTTGCAGCGCCAATTCTTTGTACCGGTCATGACTTTGCAGCGGCAGTTTCCGTCACGGGTCCGGCGTATCGATTGACGCTTGAGCATCTTGAAAAGCTCGCGCCGGTTGTTTGTGAAATCGCCGATAAAATTGCAACTGATATATCCGTCAGAATATCTCCATCATCCCGTTAGGTCATTGAGTTTCAATTTGTGGGGTTACACAAACGGCGCGGTTGTGGTTTTTTAGCTCAACTACGGTTTGTAAAAAAATGCGGTCTTGGGTAGATACTCGAACCACGTTTTCTGAAGCCGGTCTATTTGTTTTATCCATCTAAAGAAAAAGCCCAATGTCCATGTCTGAACACGATAGACCTGTCAGGACGCATGCAGAGCGTGTCACTGAGATCGAAGCGCTGAAGACACAATTTGATGTTTTCCGCTTTTTGAAAAATCTGACGGAAACCTGGGGTATGAAGGCATTCATGGTCGTCAATTTGCCCACCCAGGCAGGACTTGAATTATCGCAATATACGATTATCACCAATTGGCCGGCCGAACTGCTGCAGTCCTATGACAACGAAAGCCTCATCCGTGGCAGCACGGTCATGGCGGCGCTGCAAAAATCGACTGTTCCTTTTTTCGTTGATGCTGACTTTCTCAATCGAACAGAAGACCCGGCAACCACAAAAGTCGTGCGTGCGCTGTTTGAGCGCTTCGAAATGTTAAATTCCATATGGTGTCCGGCGCATGACGTTTCTGGGGCGCGGGGGGCCGTGTCCTTCTCTGGCAACAGAGAAGCGTTCTCGCATCAGGAAATTGCCGAAATTTCCTATATTGCCACCCATATCTTCGACCGACTGGCGTATATCAAGCGCCTCGACAACCGCGTACCGGACACATTGACGGACCGGGAACTGGATTGCTTGAACTGGACCGCTGCTGGTAAGACCAGCGCTGAGATTGCGGAAATCCTCATTCTCTCCGAGCATACGGTCAATCATTACCTCAACCGGGCAACCAAAAAGCTGGATACCGTCAACAGGACCCAGGCTGTAGCAAAAGCGTTGCGCGTGGGTCTTATAAAATAAGACGATTTTGCTGTTTGGTGATTGTTATCTGCCGCGCCATGCGCAATCCTCTATACGATTCGTCAGGAGGACCCGTGCTTGCCGGACAACCCCATTATCTCGGTTGGTTTCTCTCCTTCCGTCGATAGCGCAATTCTTGCGATTGCAGCTGAGAAGGGTTTTGCAGCGGATGAAGGCATCCGCCTTTCACTCGTTCGTAAAAACCTCGTTGGTGATATTGTCGAAGCCCTGCGCGATGACGAACTGTCATTGGGTCAATTGCCTGCAACATTCCCCGTTTTGTCTGCTTTGCAACTGGCTGGTATGCCCAAAGGGTATTTTGCACCCTTTACGCTGTCGCTCGGCGGTGCCAGTCTGGTTGTCTCTCCGGATTTGCATAAACGTCTGGAGGATGCTGGCGCGCTCGGTTTGAGCCCGTCCACTTTATCCATTGCCCTGTCGCGCCTGTGCGGACGCCGAAGAGCGCAAGGTCTGGCAACACCTCTAAAGATTGCCGTTGAAAGCAGATACGCCACCTCGTGGTATGAGCTGCGCTACATGCTGGCACACTGTCGCATCGCGGTGCCGACCGACGTCAGCATCGTTATCTCGTCACCACAGGCCATGCCTTATCTTCTGGAAGAGGGCACGATTGACGGGTTTTATGCGCCGGAGCCATTTGGCAGTGCGTCTATCCTCAATGGCACAGGCTTTATGGCCACCACCAAGTCCAATATCTGGCACAACTCTCCGGAAAGGGTGCTTGCCGTCAGCCAGGGCTGGGCCGAACAAAATATGCAGCATCTGGAAGCCTTGCTGCGCGCCCTTTACCGTGCCGGCCAGTGGTGCGCCAATGCCAGCAATATCGAGGAACTGACCGGCATTTTGGCGGCACCAAAATATCTGGGCGAAGATGGTGATCTTATCCTGCCGTCCTTCACCGGCTTTCTGTCGATATCCGATCTGCAGATGCTGGAAATCGAGGAGTTTTTTGTCACCAGTGGCAAGGCGGCCAATTTCCCATGGCAAAGTCAGGCGCTGTGGTACTTCAACCAGATGATGCGCTGGGGCGATTGCCCGGCCACACTGGCCGATGACCCCACGACATGCGAGGCGGTGCGAGATGCGTTCCGGCCGGATATTTTTCGCAAGGCCCTAAAACCGTTATTTGCGCATGTACCATCCGCCAATCTGAAAATGGAGGGAACATTGCGCCAGCCGGTTCATGTCGGCTCCTCTCGTTCGGGTCTCGTTTTGGGTCCAGACATGTTTTTTGATGGCCGGATTTTCGATCCGGAGCGGTTTGAAATCTTCAACGATCTTTGATCTATGTCAGGGATAGTGCAATCCGGGCATTGGCGAATGGCCCGGACGTGTTTATCTACGCTGGAAACCGGAAGGCAGCGCAGTCATGGCACAGGTCGAAAAACAGAGAGTTCTCGAAGTTCTTGCGAAGGTTCAGGTGCCGGGCGGCCCCTCGAACATCGTGGATATGGGAATGGTTTCGGAAATCTTTGTCACCGATGGCAAAGTATATTTTTCCATTTCCGTGCCCGCCGGACGAGCAGAAGAGCTGGAGCCACTGCGAAAACAGGCTGAAACTCTGGTCAAGACCATTCCCGGGGTTGCCTCTGTTATGGTGGCCCTGACGGCTGACAAGAAGGCGGGCGAACCATCTTCCTCTGCGCAATCGCGGCCGGTTCCTCCTGCCGGCGGTTTGCGTCCACCCGCACCTCGGCCTCCTGCCAAGGCGGGCATTCCCGGCATCGGTGCCATTCTGGCGGTCGCATCCGGCAAAGGTGGGGTGGGCAAATCCACCACTGCCGTCAATCTGGCCCTCGGTCTTCAATCGATCGGTCTAAAAGTCGGTATTCTGGATGCCGATATTTACGGGCCCTCATTGCCGCGTTTGCTGAAAATTTCCGGTCGCCCGAAACAGCTGGAAGGTCGCACCATCGTGCCGATGGAAAATTACGGCCTTAAAACCATGTCGATGGGTTTTTTGGTCGATGAAGAAGCGGCCATGATCTGGCGTGGTCCCATGGTCCAGTCAGCATTGCTACAAATGTTGCGCGAAGTCGCATGGGGAGAGCTGGACGTGTTGGTCGTTGATATGCCACCCGGCACAGGTGACGTACATCTCACCATGGCGCAGCAGGTTCCGCTGTCCGGTGCAGTTATCGTGTCGACACCTCAGGATCTGGCACTGGCCGATGCGCGCAAAGGCATCACCATGTTCCGCAAGGTCGAGGTTCCGCTGCTCGGCGTTATCGAGAACATGAGCTACTTCATCGCGCCGGATACTGGCGCGCGCTATGACATTTTCGGTCACGGCGGCGCCAAGGCAGAAGCTGAAAGGATCAATGTTCCTTTCCTTGGTGAAGTGCCGCTCACCATTTCGGTCCGTGAAATGTCCGACGCTGGAACGCCAATCGTTGCGATGGAGCCGGACGGTCCGGTTGCTAAAATCTACCGCGATATTGCCTTGCGTGTCTGGGATACGCTGAAGGCTGGAAGTGGCAAGGCTGCACCAAAAATCGTGTTTGAATAACACTCCGGTTTTGTGAGCCGATAAATAGCGCTTGATTATAAATCCGTTTACGGGCACATGCCTGCGCCGTTCAGACGTTGGATCAGGGCGTCCGAGGCTTGAACAAAAACAGAGCGACAGGACGGCTTAACTTTATCCCCTGCCGTTCTGGCTTGCTGCAATCATTTGTTTGTCGCCTCCGCCCAGATCATGATAATGAACGATTTGGCGGCAGGCTGATGACAGTCAGATTTGCAAACCGGAGAAACTGATTGATCAATGCCTATCGCTCGACCTGCGAGGCAGTAACCCTCTCGGCGCAACAGCCGATTGCGGAGCTATATCCCGATATAATCTGGATCGACATGCTCAATCCTACTCAGGATGAAGAGCGATATATAGAGACTCTGCTGGGCATAGAGGTTCCTACCCGCGAAGATTTGAAAGATATTGAACCGTCCAGCCGTCTTTATATTGATAACGGCAATGTCTTCATGACGGCATCTTTGATCTGCAAGGCAGAAACCGATGTGCCCCAGTTGACGGATGTTGCCTTCATTCTGGCTGGAAATAGACTGGTCACCATCCGATATGCTGAGCCGAAATCCTTCAATCTGTTCATCGCCGCCATTTCACGTGTTTCAGGCGAACAGCGCAACGGCGTTCAGTTTCTGCTGAAATTGCTGGAAACGATTGTCGACCGCACTGCGGAAATTCTCGAACGATCCGTAGCCGGCATTGATCAGCTTTCGGCAGGCATATTTGGAAGTCAGGCTAGGGTCAAACGCAAGGCGCCACGGTTTCTGGAAGACCGTTTGGGCGACATTGCGTCCTATCATCGCCTGCTGTCAAAAGTACGCGATAGCCTGATGTCATTGTCGCGCCTGCAGACATTTTTGTTCAGCGTACCGGCAATTCAGCAGGACAAGGACGCAAAGGAGCTTTGCCGCTCCATTGGTCGTGATATCCCATCACTGTCGGAGCATGCGTCCTTTATCTCCGGCAACCTGTCGTTCTTGCTGGATGCGTCACTCGGCCTGATCAATGTCGAGCAGAACGCCATTATCAAGATATTCTCGATCGCGTCGGTCGTTTTCCTGCCCCCAACTCTGGTTGCGTCCATTTATGGAATGAACTTTCACATCATGCCGGAGTTAGACTGGACCTACGGTTACCCGGTTGCGGTGTGTGTAATGCTCTTGTCGGCAGTAATTCCGTTTCTCTTTTTCCGCTGGAAGGGGTGGCTCTGACGAGCCTGAGGTGACATGTCTCACGGATTTGGAAGTGAAGTTAACGATAGCCAAAACAGCGAAACAAAGTCTGCGGAAGGCTTGTTGGCGGCGACCCTAGGTTCCGTTGGTGTCGTCTATGGCGACATCGGAACCAGCCCGCTTTATGCCTTTCGGGAAGCCCTGAAGCCAATCGCCGAGGACGGCGTAACCCGGATCGAGATCATCGGCCTGATTTCTCTCATGATCTGGGCTTTGACGATCATCGTGACATTTAAATATGTGACGCTGCTGTTGCGTGCTGACAATGACGGCGAGGGCGGTACATTATCCCTCCTTGCCATGTTGATGAAGACGGCCGGTTCCAGACGGGCAACACTGATTGTCCTTGGACTGGTGGGTGCGGCGCTATTTCTTGGCGACGCCATGATCACACCAGCCCTTTCGGTCCTCTCGGCCGTTGAGGGCCTCAAGCTCGTCACACCTGCCATGGATGAGTTCGTCATCCCGATCTCGGTTGCCATTCTGGTTGGTTTGTTTGCCATCCAGTCACACGGCACCAGCACGGTCGCGAAATTTTTCGGTCCTATCACCGTCCTGTGGTTTCTGGTCATGGGTGGCGTTGGTGTCATGCACATCTCGGATGACTTTGGAATTCTTGCCGCGTTCAATCCGCTCTACGCAGCAGAGTTCCTGCTGCGAGAAGGATTTCTGGGCGTCGTCGTTTTGGGCGCGGTTTTCCTGACCGTTACCGGTGCCGAAGCACTTTATGCGGATCTTGGGCATTTTGGTCGGCGTCCTATCCAGCTTGCCTGGTTCCTGCTGGTCTTTCCCGCGCTTACGCTGAATTATCTCGGGCAGGGGGCCTTTGTGCTCAAAACACCTGAGGCCATGTCTAACCCGTTTTACCTGATGTTCCCGCAATGGGCATTGCTCCCTGCGGTCATCCTTGCGACCGCGGCAACCATTATTGCCAGTCAGGCCGTTATAACCGGCGCCTTCTCGCTTGTCCGGCAGGCTATCAACCTTGGTTATCTGCCGCGTATGGAAATCCTGTTCACTTCGGAAACCAATACCGGGCAAATCTATCTGCCGTCGGTCAACACCATTCTGCTTTTGGGCGTTATCGCATTGGTCTTCAGCTTCCAGAGCTCGGATGCACTGGCCACCGCCTATGGTATCTCGGTCACTGGTGCGATGGTCGTCACCAGTCTGATGTTCTTTGAGTTTGTGCGCAGCCGTTGGAACTGGTCACTGTGGCTGGCACTTGCGGTTCTTCTGCCACTGTTCCTGCTGGAAATGGTGTTTCTAGGCGCCAACTTGCTGAAGGTTCATGATGGCGGTTACGTGCCGGTTATGTTTGCCATTGTCTTCACTATTATAATGTGGACATGGCAGCGTGGCTCGAAAATCCTGTTTGCCAAGACGCGCCGCACCGATGTGCCGCTTAAACTGTTCGTGGCTTCGGTCGAGAAGGAAAGTGCGCATGCACCATTGCGTATTCCCGGCACGGCGATTTTCCTGACCGGTGACCCCGAGACCGCTCCTGCAGCGCTGCTGCATAATCTCAAGCACAATCACGTCCTGCACGAAAAGAATGTCATCCTGACGATCCGCACGGAAGACCAACCGCGCGTTAGTCAGGTGGAACGTTTCACCATGCGGCGGTTAAGCGACCGCTTTATTGTGGTGGAGCTGCATTTTGGCTTCATGGAAACCCAGAACGTCACACAGGCATTGGCCTATCTGCGTCGAGCCGGTTTCAAGTTCGATATCATGTCGACCTCCTTTTATCTCGGACGTCGCAAGCTGGTGCCAGATAAAAACTCCGAAATGCCGACATGGCAGAACCGCCTGTTTATTGGCCTTGCAGAAACAGCGGCTGATCCCTCAGACTATTTCCGCCTGCCAGCCAACCGGGTGGTTGAACTTGGCTCTCACGTGGTGATCTGAAAACGCCCGAAAAACCTCAAGGAGCGGGCAGGGTGGATGACCACTCTGCTCACCTTATTTTATGTCTCTCATTGCGTGTTGTGCTCACGGCTGGCGTCTCGCTAAGTCGTTCCGCACCGATTCACGAAAACGTGTGCCGATATTATGTGTCACTTTGTTAAATCCGCTGCGCAGACGGACATCTCGTTAACCAAGCATCAAGGTTAACGAACTATTTTTGCTCATATACGAGTTCGTGTCGCTGGCCCCTCTGGTCGCGTCATTTGTGTGTGTCTGCGTGTTTGGAGTGCCGGTTTTGCGTTCAAAAGGTGTGATGCGTCGCGGGTCGTTCATTTCGAGTGGAAAATGGACCTCGCCTTTAGTTCTTGGCCTTGCTGCATGGCTGGCTTTCCCCACTTTGGCATCGCGGGCCGATCTGGCCGCACTGCTTGCCGGCCTTGATGGCGGCAATAGCCAGTGGCGCATGGTGTTGACCAACTCGCCGGCTGGCTCCGTCCATTCCGCTTCGCTTGCATTTAATAATGCCGACAGCGCCTCAACTTCATCTGGTGCCGGCATGACCCTGCCGGACGGCCGAAAGATCGCTTTTGCCGAAGACAAGGAAAAACATCCGACAACGCCAGATAGCGAACGCGTCAATCGCGCCGCCAAGAAGGGCCGCGTTGTCGCACTGGAAATCATGCAGCCACCGCCAGCTTTTACAGCGGGCTCAGTTCTGCAGCGCACAAGCATGATCGACGTCGAACCGCTGAGCCGCAAGGAGCGCCCGTCTTTTGTAAAGGCAAAGCGCGAAAAGCCAGTCGAACTGGCCTCATTCTATTTCCGTCGTGAAGAAAAGAAGATGGACAATGGCGTTTCGCCAATGCTGGCGTCGCTGGTCACCAACCGTAACGCGGATGTGCTGGCAACGGCCTATGCACCAGCAGAACCTGATTTTGCCCGCGAATCTCCCTTCGACGCTATTTTGAAGAAGCCGCAGACCGGACGTTTCATTCCTGACATCGGGCCGGACGACCATGCGTGGGCGGCAACGCCACTGCCGCCGGCAGTCTTTTCTGCTGAGGAGCAGCAGTGCCTCTCTTCCGGCATTTACTTTGAGGCCCGTGGAGAATCGGTGAAGGGACAGGCGGCCGTCGCGCAGGTCATTCTCAACCGTGTTCGCAACCCAACCTACCCGTCAACGATCTGTGGTGTTGTCTATCAGAACAAGGACTGGCGCAATCGCTGCCAGTTCTCCTTTGCCTGCGACAACATCCGTGACCGCGTCAACTCGCAGCGGCACTGGAAAATGGCGCGCGAAATCGCCATGGCCACCACAGCCGGCAAAATCTGGCTGCCTGAAGTTGGTTCTGCAACCCACTACCATGCTGTTTACGTGCGCCCGGCTTGGGGCAAGAGCATGAAAAAGGTCGGTCGTATCGGATTGCACGTGTTTTACCGCACATATGGCGGCGGATGGAGCTGAAATTGTGGCCTGATGGCAACGATTAGTGTGAACAAATCCAGTGATTCCTGTGCGCTATAGACGCCCGAAACCGGTTTTGAAGTCTAAGCTTATGTTTTTACAGTGTTAATTTGTATTTAATCAAGCGTGTTCAACGCCTTGACTATACGGGCACTCAAAACTATGTTGCGCGCGACTTCAGAACGGGCTGGAACATGTCAAAGCCCTTGCCGTTTACAACCTCAAAGCGTTCTGGCGGTGCTGGAACGAGGGAAGAAAAGGCAGGTGGGACATGAATAGCAACCGTGACGATAGTCTGGAAGAACGCCGTAAACGCCTCGCCAACGAGTTGGCAAAGGTGAAGACGGAGGATGAGGCCGAAGCAGCGGCGGAGAGAAATGCCGGTGAGACACGCAAGGGTTTCGCAATGGCAATGAAGCTGTCTTCTGAGTTCATATCCGCGATCGTGGTTGGCGCCATGCTCGGGTACCTTCTGGACTACTTAGCTGGTACGTCGCCTTGGGGGATGATTATACTTCTTCTTCTCGGCTTCTGTGCAGGTGTATTGAACGTTCTGCGTTCGGCCGGTGTCGTGGCTCAGCCACAATTTTCGGACGATGCGCAGACAAAGAAACAGAATGGGAAAAACAGCCCTTAAAGCTGGTTTTTCAATACGATGAAGAGGCGCCGTTGATGGCGCCAAAGGCAAAGAGGGCAGCCGGTGGCAAACGATCCGACACATCAGTTCGTGGTACAGCCGATTATTCCGATCGAAATCGGTGGGGTCGATTTTTCCTTTACCAACGCATCGCTGTTTATGGTCGCTACTATCGCAGCCGCTTCTGGTTTCCTGTATTTCGCAACATCGAACCGCGGTCTTATCCCGACCCGTTTCCAGTCTGTTGCTGAGATGTCCTACGAGTTTATTGCGTCGATGCTTCGCGAAGGCGCCGGAAGCAAGGGTATGAAGTTCTTCCCCTTTGTTTTCTCGCTGTTCATGTTCGTGCTCACCGCAAACCTGCTCGGCATGTTCCCATACTTCTTCACGATCACCAGCCAGATCATCGTAACCTTCGCACTGGCGTGCCTGGTTATCGGCACGGTCGTCGTTTACGGTTTCTACAAGCACGGTCTTCACTTCCTCGGCGTCTTTGCGCCGGCTGGCGTTCCAAAGGTTCTGTTACCTCTGGTGTCGTCCATCGAGGTGATCTCATTCTTGTCCCGACCGATCAGCCTCTCGGTTCGTCTTTTCGCGAACATGCTGGCCGGTCACATCACCCTCAAAGTTTTCGCAGGTTTCGTTGCCACGATGAGCGCTATGGGCGCAGTCGGTATTGGCGGCGCTATTCTGCCACTGATCATGACTGTCGCAATGACTGGTCTGGAATTTCTCGTTGCCTTCCTGCAGGCATACGTCTTCGCGGTACTAACTTGCATGTACCTGAACGACGCCGTGCATGGTGGTCACTGAGAAGTAAAGTCGCTGGCCCCGGTTCCCGGGCGTCAATAAAAGCCGCAACAACCATTTCTAAGGAGCTTAACATGGAAGCGGAAGCAGCAAAGTACATCGGCGCAGGTCTCGCATGCCTTGGCATGGCTGGTACGTCCCTCGCTCTCGGCCGTATCTTCGGTGACTACCTCTCCGGCGCACTGCGCAACCCATCTGCAGCAGACAGCCAGTTCGGCCGTCTGGTATTCGGCTTCGCCGTTACGGAAGCTCTGGGCATCTTCTCGTTGCTCGTCGCTCTTCTTCTGCTGTTCGCTGTCTAATATCGACAGTGACGTTTATTGATCGCGGCGCGTTTTTTATGCGTGCCGTGATCTTTCGTATTTGCAGTACACCTGGAGGTAAGCATGTTTGTGACCCCGGCTTATGCCGAGTCAACACCGGCTGCTGGTGAAACGCATACGGAAACCGGCGTAGCACAAAGTGCTGAACACGGTTCTGGCGTTTTTCCCCCGTTCGATCAGTCTACATATGCTTCGCAGCTTTTGTGGCTGGCGATTACGTTCGGCCTTTTTTACGTGCTTATGCAAAAGGTCATCGTACCCCGCGTCGGCGGTATTCTTGAAAACCGTCACGGGCGTATAGCGCAGGATCTGGATGAAGCTTCTCGTTTGAATGCTGAAGCCGATGCCGCGATTGAAAGCTATGAAAAAGAACTCGCAGCCGCGAGAGCCAAGGGAAGCTCTATCGCTTCTTCGGCTCGTGACGCAGCCAAGGCTAAGGCCGATGCTGACCGCGCCGCTGTAGAGGCAGAACTGGCTGAAAAGCTGACCGCTGCCGAGCAGCGTATTGCCGGTATCAAGGAAAAGGCATTTGCAGAAGTTGGTGCCATTGCTGAGGAAACAACGACTGCGATCGTTGATCAGCTGATTGGTTCCAAAATCAAGGATACCGATGCCAAGGCGGCTGTTGCTGCCGCTTCTGAAAAGAAGGAGGCGTAACATGGCCTTAGACGCATCATTCTTTGCACTGGTTGGTCTTGTTCTTTTCTTCGTATTGATTGCCTACCTCAAGGTCCCTGGCATGATCGCGAAGTCCCTGGACGAGCGCGCCGACAATATCCGCAATGAACTCGACGAAGCAAAGCGTCTGCGTGAAGAAGCCCAGCACCTGCTGGCTGAATATCAGCGCAAGCGCAAGGATGCCGAAGCAGAAGCTGCAAGCATCGTTGCTGCGGCCGAGCGTGAAGCGGCAGCCCTGACAGCTGAAGCCAAGGCGAAGACGGAAGAATTCGTCGCACGCCGTACCGCTCTGTCTGAACAAAAGATCAAGCAGGCTGAAGACGACGCCATTGGGGCAGTTCGTTCCGCAGCTGTTGATCTCGCGATTGCTGCTTCTGAGAGGTTGATTGCAGACAAGTCTACCGCTGCTGTGCAGGGTAAGCTGTTCAAGTCTGCAGTAGGCGAAGTCAAATCTCGTCTGAACTAAGCGGATTGCAGTTTGAATTTTGAAAGGCCGGGGCAACCCGGCCTTTTTTGTATCTGGACGACGGCTGCGCCTGTCCTGGCCATGAGAAGGGTTGATCGCACGGCCTTGCATAGACACGGGCATTCCGGACGGTGGGTGCGTGGTCTCGCATTGCCACCTTGTGGCAAGTGCCCATCTGACCGGCTCAATCCCGATTGCAATGATTAGTACTGGCGCTATGAACAGAGTCGCCCGGCGAACTTAGGCTTGGATTGTCTCACGACGGCGTAACGGTCGACCATCCTCAACCAAGACATGGCGACATAGGCGGTAAGGCTCAATCCTGACGCAGAGGGCGAAAACTCATGCGATGCAATGGGCAGGCGCCATGTTGTTCAATCGCCTGCCTGTGGGCTGCTGTGCCGTAACCTGCGTGCCCTGCAAAACCATAATGCGGGAAAAGTTCTCCAGCCTGCTCCATCATCCTGTCTCGCATTACTTTGGCGACGATGGACGCCGCTGCAATCGAGACGGATCGCGCATCGCCCTTGATCACGGCGCGGCCGGGGCAGGCTATGCCAGGCGGTACGTCACGACCATCGGCTAGGATGATGGCAGGTGATGTCGTCAGACCAAGGATTGACCGACGCATGGCATCAAGGCTGGCACGCAAGATATTCATGTCGTCAATTCTTGTCGGTGAGGACGAGGCAATGGAGACGATTGAGGTCTTGAGGATAAGTTCGAAAAGGCTTTCCCGTTTGCTTTTGGAAAGCTGTTTGGAATCGTTCAGCCCCGGCGGAATATTGTTGGGATCGAGAATGACTGCTGCTGCCACAACCGGACCGGCCAAGGGGCCACGCCCTGCTTCATCCGTGCCTGCAACCGGCCAGAAACCTTGTTTTTGGCATTCGGTCTCAATGCTGAAATCCGGTCCAGTCAGCTGGAAATCAAAAAGAGCAGGAGAGTCGGGAGGCATACGCTTTTTCATGCGGCGGAAACTCGCATGCCAACCCGATCTCCTGCAAGCCCCGGTGCGATGATAATTGCAGCAAGTACCCGAGCGGCGGCAACGGTGGTTCTGCTGGCGGCCCCTGTCGTCATGACAGATGCGGCGGGATCATCACAAAGCGGTCCGGGGATCGGTTCGCGGCAGGGACGACGCGAACGATATCTTTCAAACACATTCAACCTTTGATCTGGCAGAGACCCTGGATGTCCTGAAGTCGCTGAAGACTGTGCTGAGGTGGAACGCGGTTCAGAGAAGCGAAAGCTGCACGCCAGCACCTCCCGGAGGAACGAACAGGTCATCGCGCAAATGGATGCCACGCCGCACCATGCCAAGGCGTTTGGTCGCCATCTCGAACCGTCTGCCGATCTGCCAGGCGTAGGGACCGGCACCCTTCATGCGCTTACCAAATTCAGCGTCATAATCCTTGCCATCACGCATCGATCGAATAAGCGACATGACGTGGCGGTAACGGTCGGGATAATTGCGCAACAGCCAATCGCGAAACAGCGGGCTGACCTCAAGCGGCAGACGCAACAATACATAGCTTGCCTCAGTTGTACCGGCAGCTTTAGCCGAATCGAGAATCCGTTCGATCTCGTGATCATTCAGTGCGGGAATCACCGGTGCGACCATGACGGATGTCGGAATGCCTGCCTCGGTCAGTGCCTTGATGGCTTCAAGCCGCTTTTCCGGCGTCGAGGCACGCGGCTCCATTGAGCGCGCCAGCTTCTTGTCCAGCGTCGTCACGGACAAGGCAACCTTGGCCAGACCCTTCTTTGCCAATGGAGCGAGAATATCGATATCACGCGTTACCAGAGCCGACTTCGTCACGATAGCAACCGGATGCTCCGCCTCTGCCAGAACTTCGAGAATCTGTCGCATGATGCGCCATTCTCTCTCGATGGGCTGGTAGGGGTCCGTGTTTGTGCCAATGGCCAGTGTACGTGGTTTGTAACCGGGTTTCGCCAACTCGCGCTCCAGCAGTTTCGCTGCATCGGGTTTGGCAAAAAGCCGTGCTTCAAAATCGATACCGGCTGACAGCCCCATAAAGCTGTGCGTCGGACGGGCAAAACAATAGATGCAGCCATGCTCGCAACCACGGTAAGGATTGATGGAGCGATCAAAGGGAATGTCGGGCGATTCATTGCGTGTGATGATGGAACGTGGCTTTTCAACCTGCACCTCGGTTTTGAAGGCAGGCAGGTCTTCCAGTGTCTGCCAGCCATCATCAAAGGCTTCGCGCTGTTCTGTCTCAAAGCGACCGGACGGGTTAAGCCCGGCACCACGCCCCCGGCGACGATCAATTTCGATACGCAGGCCGGATGCATTTGCAAGTGCGTTGGCAATATCTGCCGTATGAGCAGGCGCGAATGCGCTTTGCCCCGAAAGCATATGGTTTGTCATCTGGTTGCTCCGTGCGAAAACGACTCTTCGCTTCGATGATTAAATTCCTAAAACATTCATGAGAACATTACAAGAACAAAATGCACAAACAGATTGTGGCAATTTATGATCTGATACGATAATGCTAGGTTGCATAGGACATCAGGGGTTGGACTGCGGCATGAGGGAAGATCGTTCGGTTTCGGAAGCAAGACCACGGATGGAAATGATGTCCATCAAGGTTTTGCAAAACAGAACGGACCGACTTTCACAGGGCTTAAGTGCTTCGATACGACCTTCCACAATCGCTGGCGATTGGGACCACCCATGCTGACAGTGATCATGGAATGCCGGGATCAAGAACCTGAGTTGGCTCACACCTTGTCCACGCTGGTATCAGGTGCAGTCGAAGGACTGGTAAGCGACGTTGTCATCTTGGATCATGGTTCACGTGATGGATCATCGCATGTTGCCGATGCAGCCGGTTGCCGCTTTCATGCCGAGTGGGACATCAATGACATCGTACAATCGGCACGCGGCGAATGGCTGTTGCTGCTAGAGCCGGGAGCGCGTCCGCAAACCGGTTGGATTGAAGACATTCAGGAATACGTGGCGCTGAACAGGGTTCCCGCCAAATTCACGCCGTCGCGCAATTACCGGCGGCCATTTCTTCGCCGCCTTTTTCAGAAACCGCAACCGCTGGAATACGGGCTGCTTTTGCCGAAGAAGCAGGCGGTCAGCCTAGCCAAATCCAGCATGGCGCTTGAGCATTTCACCAAAGGCCAAAAGCTGCGCCGCCTGAGTGCGGAGATCATCCCTTCATGGGTGGTGACGGAAGCGCGGAAAGGCCGCTAACGGCCCCTGCAAAATTACCCGCGTTTCAGATGTTCATCCAACCGCGGCATGATCTCCACGAAGTTGCAGGGCATGTGACGGTAATCGAGTTGTGCTTTTAATATGCCGTCCCACGCATCCTTGCAGGCACCGGGAGAGCCAGGCAGCACGAAAATATACGTGGCATTGGCCACACCACCAGTCGCCCGAGATTGGATTGTCGAGGTTCCGATCTTATCGTAGGAAATGCGATGAAACACTTCGGAAAAACCGTCCATGCGTTTTTCAAACAGGGGCTCTAATGCCTCCGGCGTCACGTCACGTCCGGTAAAACCTGTGCCCCCGGTGGTAATCACCACATCGACACTCTCTGACAGGGTCCAGTCACGCACCGTGTTGAAAATCGCCTCGCGATCATCGGCGACGATGGCGCGGTCCGCTAGCCTGTGACCGGCCTCGGTTATTCTGGCAACCAGCGTGTCACCGGACTTGTCATTGTCCAGCGTGCGCGTATCAGAAACTGTCAAAACAGCAATATTGACCGGGATAAACGGGCGGGACGTATCGCTCATGGCTGCGCTTCCTGTTTTGTCATGGTTGCCTTGAAGTACCAGTCCGGCCTTTGTGCTGCCAGTGATGCCTCAACCTGTTGTGCCACCTCGAAAGAGGGGAAGATCCCGAAACAGGTGGCCCCGGAGCCGGACATCCGCACCAGCGTGGCACCATTCTGTTTTAACAGATCTGACACATCCTGGATGACGGGTAGGGCTGAAATCGCAGGTGCCTCGAGATCATTGCGCAAATTATGGATGAAAGCCTGCCAATCGTCTTTATTCTGCGGCAAGAATTTTGGCACGGGCGGATTGTTCTTCGTCTGCAGCCTGCGGAAAATCTCCGGTGTTGAGGCACCTGTCAAAGGGTTTGCCAGCACCATGGCAAATGCCGGTAGCTGTGGTAGCAAGGTCAGCTCTTCACCAATGCCACGCGCCATCAGCGGCATTCCGGCAAAACACATGGGTACATCTGCACCAAGCGACAGGGCAATCGTATCAAGTGTTTCATTGGGGATGGAGCAGCGCCAGAACCGCAGAAGCCCACGCAGCGCCGCTGCGGCATCAGCCGAACCGCCACCGATGCCCGACGCAATTGGCAGGTTCTTTTCCAGATGGATGGCCACGGCCGGTGCTTGCTGCCCAGTGGCGATCACCGCTTGACGCAAAAGATCACGTGCACGCAACACCAGATTATCGCTCAAACCGTCATTGTTGGCGAGTACAGCGGAAAAGGGGCCGGAGATTGAAAATCGATCCGCATCATCAGCTACGAAGGACAGCCGGTCACCAGCATGAGCGAATGTGACCAGCGTTTCCAGCAGATGATAGCCATCTGCCCTCTGCCCCACCACGTGCAGGGCAAGGTTGATTTTGGCCGGAGCGGTTTCGTAAAACTCCGCCGCTCCGGAAAAAAGCTGAACTGGCATGCGGTTGATCAGGATTTCTTGTCAGGCACAGGAGCAACCGGTTCTTCCGGTTTCACATCCTTTTTGGCGGTGTTTTCGGCATCCTTTTCCAGCGGCGGCAGGCCGTTGGCGATCTTTTCCTTGACCTTCGCCTTATCGACGTCATCGCTGTCGCCAATCAGTGCACGGTTCCACTGGTAAACGGCTTCAACTTTACGGCCAACGCGCCAGTAAACATCACCAAGGTGATCGTTGATGGTCGGGTCGCCAGCGCGCAGCTCGATGGCGCGTTCCAGTTCGACCACAGCTTCATCAAACTGGCCAAGGCGGTAATGAGCCCAGCCAAGCGAATCGACGATGTAGCCGTCATTCGGGCGCAACTCGACCGCGCGACGGATCATGTCCATCGCGTCATCAAGGTTGAGGTTTTTATCGACCCAGGAATAACCGAGGTAGTTGAGAACCTGCGGCTGTTCAGGGTTGAGTTCCAGAGCCTTCTTGAAGTTTGGCTCGGCCTGTTCCCATTCCTTCAAGCGCTCATAGGCGATGCCGCGCTGGAAATAGACGGCCCAATCACCACGTTTTGCCACTGGTCCGAGGATTTCAACGGCTTTGTCGTAGTTCTCAGCCATTGCCTTGTAGTCCTTGGCATCGGAGAGAACGCTGCCATAGGCGAGGTAACTGCGAATATCCTTCGGGTCAGATGCCAGCAGCGACTTCAGATGTTCGCGGGCTTCATCAACCTTACCTGTCTGGGCAAGAGTAAGACCAAGCTGCAACTCCGATATGCGGTGCATCGGCGATGTCGCAGGCACTTTCGAATAAAATTCGATAGCGCGTTCCGGCTGCTTGAGGTTCTCCGCAAGGCCACCCAGCAGGATCAGCGTATCGGCACTTTTCGAATCCAGTTCATGGGCAATCTGCAGGTAGAGCGTAACAATCTCTTCCGCGCCTTCGCGGTTCAACGCGCCGGCAATGGAAAACAGAACCGCGGAAGCACCTTCGGTCGCAGTGGTAACCTGCTGTTCCGGCTTTTCACCCTTTTCTATGCTTTCGCGCAGGGCCTTCAGCGGGGCATAGTTGTTGGCAAAATCATCGCCAACCGAAATGGCATCCAGTGCCTTCTGTTTATTGCCGGCTTTTGCTTCCAGGCGGGCAAGAGCCATCACGGCGCGCATATAGGTGTCGCTGGCGGTAGCGCCGCCTTCGCGGTCGGTGATCGCGGCGTTCAGTCGGCTGCGTGCAACTTCAACATTGCCTGCTACCAGCGCCATGGCGCCTGCATGGTAGTTTTTGAAAATCGCGTACCAGCCGGGACCCTTCATGCCATCGATCATGGCAAGGGCTTCCTTGCTTTTGCCCGCACCGGCATTCGCCCAGGCGATCAGCAGCGTATTGACCATTTTGTCGAGGTCGTTCGGGCCGGTATATTTCAGCAGCTTTTCAGCGGAGGTGAATTCCTTTTTGCGCATCGCATCAAGGGCGCGAACGATGGTTGTTACCCGCTCGACGGACGAATCGTTCTTGAGGCTTTCCGCGATTTTTGCACCTGCATCGAAATTGCCGTTCAGCAATTGTGCAATCATCAAACGCTGGCGGATTTCCGAATTGGCCGGATCGAAGTCAAGAGCCTTGGTGTAAAGTGTAATTGCCGTGTCGTAATCCTGATCGACGTCAGCGGTGCGGGCCGCCAGAAACGCTCCGGAAAATGAGTTGACGCTGGCCGGATCGAAGGTTTCGGCTTTTTCCGCAGGTTTCGTTTCAGCGCTGGCCGTTCCCGGTGCCGCCCCCAAGGTGAGAGAGGCGACAAAAGCCACGCCACAGAGAAAACGAAATGCTGGTTTGCGCCGCATGTGGAAACCCTTGATTGGTGCCGAAGCACTGAAAATACAACTTTCCATTCTTCGTCACAACAGAATGGCTTTTTTGGAGCAGGCCCGCAACCAAATCGATTTTTGGTTGCGGGCTGCCAGAGAAATGACGTTCCGAGAAAAGGCACCTCGGTGGTTCAAAACCACACCGGGTAGTTTCTCCGGTTCAGTTCACGCGCTCGATGCAGAAGTCGATGACTTCCATCAGCGCAGACTTCCAGGGTGTTTCAGGCAACGGTGCGAGCGCATCGCGTGCAATCGTGCCGTAGTGGACGGCGCGGGTGATCGTATCGGAAAGGCCGTTATATTTGCCGATCAGGCCGAGGGCTTTGTCGAGGTTCTCGTTGGAGCTTTCGCCATTTTCAATGGCGTTTTTCCAGAATTGTCGCTCTTCCGGGCTGCCACGACGGTAGGACAGGATGACCGGAAGTGTGATCTTGCCCTCACGGAAATCGTCACCGACGTTTTTGCCAAGGTCGGCAGCCTTGCCACCGTAATCGAGAACGTCATCGACCAGCTGGAAGGCCAGGCCGAGGTTCATGCCGTAGGACTTCAGTGCATTGCGCTCAGCCTTGGTGGTCTTGGCCACAATAGGACCAACTTCGGCGGCGGCTGCAAACAACGCTGCAGTTTTGGCGCGTATAACCGAGAGGTAATCGTCCTCAGTCGTTTCCATGTTCTTGGCAACGGAAAGCTGCAGCACTTCACCTTCGGCGATAACAGAAGCGGCGGTAGACAGAACATCCAAAGCATCGAGAGAGCCCACTTCCACCATCATGCGGAAGGCCTGACCAAGCAGGAAGTCGCCAACCAGAACGCTGGCCTGGTTGCCCCATATGGTGCGCGCCGTGGACTTGCCGCGGCGCAGGTCGCTTTCGTCCACCACGTCATCATGCAGCAGGGTGGCCGTATGCATGAACTCGACGCTTGTTGCCAGCTTGATGTGATGATCGCCCGTATAACCAAACATCGCTGCAGAGGCGAGGGTAAGCATGGGACGCAGACGTTTGCCGCCGGAGGAAATCAGATGATTGGCAACCTCCGGGATCATCTGCACATCCGAACCGGCCTTGGAAAGAATAAGCTGGTTTACCCGTTCCATGTCTGCTTTTGTCAGCTCGACGAGCGGTTTTACGGATGCGTGTTTGTTTTTGCTCTCTTCAAGCGGTATGACGATGCCCAACGGCCCGGACTCCTGTTCATAATTTCGATTGGACAATAGAAAGGGGCGCTTTGCGCGGCAAGGGGCGAATTGCCACTGGGCATTCAAAATTATGGGATTATCGTTGATATGCTGGAAATAATCCGCACAAACGATGCGGTTCTTCTGTCCTTCGTGGAAACACTTTTGAGTGAAGCGGGGATTCATTGCATGATAGCAGACCAATCCATGAGCATATTGGAAGGGTCACTAGGGCTTCTGCCTCGGCGTTTTCTTGTCGAGGAAGGGCGTGCAGAAGAGGCGCGTACCATCCTGCGTGAGGCGGGACTGGGTGCTGAATTGCGTGACGAAAAGGCCTGAGGCAAGCGATGTCTGAGGTCGATGCGGACACAATCGATGCTTTTCATCGCGGACGGTTTCTGGTGGTGCAGCCCAAGGGGCGTGGCCACCGTTCCGGCATGGATGCTATGTTGCTTGCCTCGCTGGTCGCGGATGACCGACCGTGCAGAGTGGCGGATCTTGGTGCCGGTGCGGGTGCCGCTGGCATGGCCGTGGCTTCGCGGTTGCCAAAAGCAGAGGTTTCCTTATTTGAACGCTCGGACGAAATGGTTGCCTTTGCTGAGCGCAGCCTGAAACTTCCCGAAAACGCCTATTTTGCGGACCGTGTTTGCGTACATGCGGCCGATGTTACCTTGCGGGCCAAAGCGCGCGCAGCAGCCGGATTGCAGGACAACTATTTTGATCATGTGATCATGAACCCGCCCTTCAATGATGCCTCGGACAGGCGCACTCCGGATGGACTGAAGGCGCAGGCCCATGCCATGACGGAAACATTGTTTGAGGACTGGCTGCGAACGGCTGCCGCTGTGCTGATGCCCGGAGGTCAGCTTTCCCTTATTGCCAGACCGGAATCGGTTGGTGAGCTGATAAGCGCCTGCGGCAAGCGTTTTGGCGGATTGGAAATAACGCTCGTTCATCCGCGTCCGGGCCAAAATGCCGTGCGGGTGCTGGTGACCGCCATCAAGGGGTCAAGGGCCCGCTTGTCCTTCCGTGCGGCGCTGGTCATGCATGCAGAAGAAGGCCACGCCTTCTCCTGTTTCGTGGATGATCTCAGTAACGGCCGTGCGGCCTATGCGCGCAAGCCTCTGAAAGGCGCGTAAAAACTGCGCTTTTTTTAACCATTGCCATTGCGTTTGACGCTTCGATGCATACATCACCAAACGAGAGCAGGATGCATCATGCTTGCTGAAAACCGGTGCGGTTTTCGCAGAGCGGCGTCCGCAAATGTTACTAGTGAGGCAAGTGTATGGCAGGTTTATTGAGGCGGCTTTTGCCCAAACGTTTTCGCAAACGGGAGACTGTTATCCCGGTTGTGAGAATGCATGGGGCTATCATGGCAGGCGGCAGCCAGTTCCGTCCCGCCCTTAACCTTGCCACCTATGCGCCATTGCTTGAAAAAGCCTTTGCCAGCAAGGATGCGCCAGTTGTCGCGATTTCTTTGAACTCGCCGGGTGGATCGCCGGTTCAGTCGCGCATGATTTATCAGCGCATTCGCATGCTGGCGGAAGAAAACGACAAGAAGGTTCTGATTTTTGTGGAAGACGTGGCCGCATCCGGTGGTTACATGATCGCCCTTGCCGGTGACGAGATCATTGCCGACCCGACATCGATCGTGGGTTCCATCGGCGTTGTTTCCGGCGGGTTCGGTTTCCCGGAACTGCTGAAGAAGATCGGTGTGGAACGGCGCGTTTACACCGCCGGTGAAAACAAGGCGATCCTTGATCCTTTCCAGCCTGAAAAGGAAAGCGATGTCGAATATCTGAAAACCCTGCAGATCGAAATTCACAAGGTTTTCATGGACATGGTGCGTATGCGTCGTGGCGATAAGCTGGCTGACGATCCCTATATTTTCTCCGGCCTGTTCTGGACTGGTATGCGTGGTCTCGACCTTGGCCTGATTGATGGGCTTGGCGACATGCGGGACGTGCTGCGTCGCCGTTACGGCAAGAAAGTAAAGTTGGAGCTGATAACCGGCGCACGAAGCCTTTTTGGCAAACGCGTCCCGGGCGTCTCGCTGAACGCGGAACACATTGCCGCAGCCTCTGTTGCAGGACTTGCAGAGGTGGCTGAAGAAAAGGCATTGTGGGGACGTTTCGGTCTGTAATCCGCCTCGCGTCGAAACGTGAGGCTGTTTCAAAAGCCCGACATCAAACAAAAAGACAGGGTAGCGGGAAACGCCAATTTCATCCGCTGCTTTTGGCCAATCGTGCCAAGGGGAACGCAGCATGGCGCAAATTATATTTCTGGTGGTCCTGATTGGCGGGGCTCTTCTTTTGTATCGGCGGTTTATCTCCGACGCGGAAAAGCTGGCTGCACGCTCGCGTCAGGAACGCAAGGAAAAGGAAACCGGCGCAACCGGCACGTTGGTCAAGGACCCGGAAACCGGTGAATATCGTCTCAAAAAGGACGATGAGGCCTGATCTTCAGACAATCGACGCATGGTTACTACATGTTGAATAGATAGAGCTGGCTGTGCCTGTGCGCAACCGGCTCCATCAGCTGTTCAGTCTCTGTCCGGCGCGCATAAAACCTTGACCCGTCGCGCCGGTCGTGGCACCTGTCCGCATCCGAAATAAGCAAGTGCTGGCCTATCCCATGACCGACGTTCCAGATCATATGAACCCGAAGCGTTCTTTTCAGGCGCTCATTCTGACGCTCCATAACTACTGGGCTGACAAGGGCTGCGCCGTTTTGCAGCCTTATGATATGGAAGTGGGCGCTGGTACGTTCCACCCGGCAACAACACTGCGCGCCCTCGGTCCAAAACCTTGGAAGGCTGCCTATGTCCAGCCGTCGCGCCGCCCGTCCGATGGCCGTTATGGCGAAAACCCCAACCGCCTGCAGCACTATTACCAGTATCAGGTCATTCTGAAGCCGAACCCGTCCAACCTGCAGGAGCTGTATCTCGGCTCGCTGCGCGCCATTGGGCTCGACCCGTTGCTGCACGATGTCCGTTTTGTGGAAGACGATTGGGAAAGCCCGACACTCGGTGCTTGGGGCCTTGGCTGGGAGTGCTGGTGTGACGGCATGGAAGTGTCGCAGTTCACCTATTTCCAACAGGTTTGCGGAATCGAGTGCTCGCCTGTCGCCGGGGAATTGACCTACGGTCTTGAGCGTTTGGCCATGTATGTGCAGGGCGTGGACAATGTTTATGACTTGAACTTCAATGGCCGCGAAGGCGACGAGAAGATTTCCTACGGTGATGTCTTCCTTCAGGCAGAGCAGGAATATTCCCGCCACAACTTTGAATTCGCCAACACCGAGATGCTGCATCGCCACTTTATCGATGCCGAGCAGGAGTGCATGGCACTTCTCGCCGCTGGTGCACCGGGCGAACATGATAACCACATGCTGCACAAGTGCGTGTTCCCGGCCTATGACCAGTGCATCAAGGCAAGCCATGTCTTCAACTTGCTGGATGCGCGCGGCGTTATCTCGGTCACCGAGCGCCAGAGCTATATCCTGCGGGTTCGCACGCTGGCCAAGGCCTGTGGTGAAGCATTCCTGCTGACGGATGCCGGCGGCGCAAACTGGAATAAGGCCGCCTGATCGGGCGAACCGTTTGCATGCATAGAAGCAGTGACAATATTTTGAGGAGAGAATATTGTCCGGCAGCAAATGACCTGGAGCATGAAGTTGCCGTACCACTCGGGTGGCAGCGGACTTCATGCTCTCAGTGGTCACGTAGGAGAGGGGTATCCTGAATGTTTACTGCGCTTGCCATTATTGCTGCCGTTCTTGTCTATGCCGTCATCGTCTATAACGGGCTGGTCAAATCCCGTCAGATGGTGGAGGAGGCATGGTCGGGTATCGACGTTCAGCTCAAGCGCCGTGCAGACCTTATTCCCAATCTGATCGAGACGGTGAAGGGCTATGCCGCCCATGAAAAAAGCACCCTCGAAGAAGTTATAACCCTGCGAAACAAGGCGCAGGCCGTACCTGCTGGTGACGTTGCCGGCCGTGCGCAGGCAGAAGGCATGCTGGGGCAGGCGCTGGGCAAACTGTTTGCTCTGGCAGAGGCCTATCCCGACCTGAAAGCCAATCAGGGCTTTCTCGATTTGCAGGCATCACTTGAAACGCTTGAGGGCGAAATCCAGATGTCACGCCGGTATTATAACGGTGCAGCACGCGACCTGAACGTCAAGGTGGAAAGCTTTCCGTCCAATCTGGTAGCGCGCAATTTCGGCTTTACCAAAGCCAGCTATTTCGAAATCACCAACGAAGCAGACCGCGCCGTTCCTTCCGTGAAATTCTGAAACGCCAACAACCCGGCGTTATCCCGATGATACGGGAAACCATGAGATACAAATGACAGAACTGACGATTACTCCCCCCGGCAGACCTCTTACCGGCAAGGTGCAGCCTCCCGGCTCCAAATCGATAACCAACCGCGTGCTGCTTCTGGCGGGGCTGGCCAAGGGCGTCAGCCGGCTGACCGGCGCTCTCAAAAGCGATGACACGCTCTATATGGCAGACGCGCTGCGCGCCATGGGCGTGACCATTAACGAGCCTGACGAAACGACCTTTGTCGTTGAGGGCAATGGCTATCTCAGCCAACCGGAAAACCCGCTGTTCCTCGGCAATGCAGGCACGGCCACCCGCTTCCTGACGGCCGCTGGCGCGCTGGTTGACGGTGCCGTCATCGTTGATGGCGACGAACATATGCGCAAGCGTCCGATCACGCCGCTGGTCGATGCTCTGCGTTCGCTGGGCGTTGAAGCCGATGCCCCAACCGGCTGCCCGCCGGTCACCGTGTGCGGCAAAAAAGGCTTCCTCAACGACAAGGTGACAATCGACGCCAACCTGTCCAGCCAATATGTGTCGGCGCTACTGATGGCAGCAGCCTGCGCGGGTAAACCGATTGACATCATTTTGGCCGGCGAGGAAATCGGTGCCAAGGGTTACATCGATCTCACCGTCACAGCCATGGAAGCTTTTGGGGCAAAGGTTACACGCGTTAGTGCCGCTGTCTGGCGTGTTGAGCCAACCCGTTATATCGCAACCGACTTCCATATCGAGCCGGATGCATCTGCCGCAACCTATCTCTGGGGTGCAGAAGTGCTGACCGGTGGCAAGATCGATATCGGCACACCGGCCGACAAGTTCTCACAGCCAGATGCTCGCGCTTACGACGTGATTGCGCAGTTCCCCAATCTGCCAGCTGTTATCGACGGCAGCCAGATGCAGGATGCCATTCCGACCATTGCGGTTCTCGCGGCCTATAACAAAACGCCGGTGCGTTTCGTCGGCATCGCCAACCTGCGTGTCAAGGAATGCGATCGTGTGCGTGCCCTGTCACTAGGGCTGAACAATATTCGTGAAGGTCTGGCGCATGAGGAAGGTGACGATCTGATCGTGCATTCTGATCCTGCATTGGCGGGACAGAGTGTGACGGCATCCATCGACACATTCCACGACCACCGCATTGCCATGAGCTTTGCGCTGGCTGGCTTGAAAACCGGTGGCATCGCCATCCAGAACCCGTTGTGTGTCGGCAAGACCTATCCCGGTTACTGGAAGGCGTTGGCTTCACTCGGGGTTGAATACACAGAAGCTTGAAGTTGCTGAAACTGCAGGAGGTCCGGATGAAAATCCTTGTTGCGAGACTATTGGGCCTGCTGCTGTTTTTGGCCGTTTCGCCAGCAATGGCGGAAGAATATATCCAGTCCTACCATTCGGTTATTGATGTTTCCGCTGCCGGTGAACTCACCGTCACGGAAACCATCAAGGTCAATTCCGAAGGCATCGACATCAAGCGCGGTATCTTCCGTGACTTCCCACTCTATGCGCAGAACGCTGAAGGACGGCGCACCAAGGTTGATTTTGGTGTCGTCTCCGTCGAGCGTGACGGTGCGCCGGAAGATTGGCACACGGAGAATATCTCTGGCGGTATACGCATTTACACCGGCAGTGCCGACCGTTTGTTGCAGGCGGGGGAGCACACCTACCAGATCACCTACACGACAGACCGGCAGATCCGTTATTTCGATGGTTATGACGAGCTCTACTGGAATGTGACTGGCAATGGCTGGCAGTTTCGGATCGAGGAGATTTCCGCAACAGTTGTTCTTCCGCCGACGGTGAAAGCCAGCGAAACGGCGGTCTTTACCGGTGCGGCAGGAGAGACGGGCACGGATGCTCAGGTCATGACCGAGGGGAACGAAGTTTTCTTCTCCAGCACGCGCGCCTTCAACGAGGGCGAAGGCATGACCATCGCCGTCAAACTGCCCAAAGGTGCCATTGCCGCGCCGTCATCAGGGCAGGAAGGCCAGTGGTATTTTCGTGACAATGCCGGTTATCTGCTGTCGATTGTTGGACTGGTTGTCGTTGCCCTATATTACCTGCGGGCCTGGTTTGCAGTGGGTCGCGATCCTTCCAAGGGCGTGGTCGTGCCGCGCTGGGATGCGCCGGAGGGCATTTCGCCCGCACTGGTCAACTACATCGATAATAATGGCTTTTCAGGTGCAGGCTGGACAGCGCTTTCCGCCAGCGCCATCGATCTTGCGGTAAAGGGTTTTGTTATTCTCGACGATTTGAAAAGTTCGATCGTTATTCGACGCACCGACAAACCGGCCGATGCGGACCTGCCAAGCGGTCAAAAGATTTTGCTACAAAAAGTCGGCAAGGCCGGCTCGGAATTTCCTATCAACAAAACCAACGGCTCAAAGGTCGAAGCCATGGGGCGTGAATTCCGGCAGGCGATCGAGAAGGAACATCGCGGCAAATATTACCATTCCAATGCGGGATATACGCTGTTTGGCGTGTTCCTGAGCATTGCCTTTGTCGCGGCGGTTCTCATCCTCGGCGATCTCGATGAAAACGTTATTGCGGCGGCTATCATCGGGATATTTTTTGCGGTGTTTTTCAGCATTGCCGCAACCATCATTGGCAAGAACTTTCGCGGCAGCGCCAGCCTTCCGAAAAAGATTGGTGGCATTGTGGTGGGTGCGATTTTTGCGTTTACCGCTATCAGCATGTTCGCCAGCATCCTGTCGGCGATGTGGTTTGATCTCAGTCACAGCGCGCAGTTTCCGATCATTCTCGCTCTGGGTGGCATCGCCTTGCTGAATGGCCTGTTTATCTTCTTGATGGGCGCTCCAACGCCATTGGGTCGCAAGATGATGGACGGTATCGAGGGATTGCGCATCTATCTCACACTGGCTGAAAAAGACCGCATGAACATGGCGGGCGCACCGCAAATGTCGCCATCGCATTTCGAGAAGCTGCTGCCCTATGCTGTCGCTCTTGGTGTGGAAAAGCCGTGGAGCAGGGCGTTTGAAACATGGCTGGCAACGGCCGCGGCCGGTGCCGCTGCGGCGGCCTATGCACCGGGGTGGTATGGCGGCAATTATAGTGGCGGCTTCGGTGATCGGATCGGAGGGTTTTCCTCGTCGATGGCCTCAACCATTGCGTCCACGATTCCGCAACCGGTCAGCAGTTCTTCGTCCAGTTTTTCCGGTGGCGGTGGTTCGTCAGGCGGTGGCGGTGGTGGCGGTGGTGGCGGCGGCTGGTAATTCCGCACGGCGCAAGAGTGCAAAAGGGCGGCTGTGAATGGCTGATACGTCACCATATGTTTTGGCACTCATCTGCATAGCAGTTGTCGCGCTCTATTATCTCGGTGTCAGGCTCAAGGTTGGCCCTGGCCTGCCGAAAGGTTTGATCAGACCACATTGGTCTGTTCCAGAGGACATGTCGCCCGTCCGCGCAAACTTTCTTGCGCACCACACTTTTTCGTCGGAAGGCTACACGGCCTTTTCTGCCAGTATATTCGAACTCGCGGTGAAAGGTTTTGTTGTGCTGACGGATCTGGGAACCGAGATTGTTTTCCGCCGCACCAATAAGTCAGAAGACAAACAGTTGCCGGCCAGCCAACAGGCCATTCTTTCCCACATTGCAAATCCAGGGTCAGAGTTCACCATCGACAGGTTCAATGGCTGGGCGGTTGACACGTTGGTCAAAGATTTTCGCCAGACGCTGGGAGGCGAAGATTTGGGACAATATCATGAGGATCACTCCTCATATTTTCTGTTCGGATTCATTCTCAGCATCGTGTCATTGGGTGTTTTTGTATTTTTGACCGACTTTAATTTTGAGCAGTTTAAAATGCTCCTTGGCGTTTCTGTGGTTGTTCCCTTTTTCTTCATTCTTGTTCCCCTATTCATTTGGAGACTTATGGCTGAAGTCCGTGCGGGTTGTGCCGCCAAGATTTTTGTAACTGGTATCCTGGTGTTTGTTGTCTACCGGTGTAGGGATATCGCACTTAGCTTCCCGCACGACGTGTGGCAGGACACTATTGACCTTGGTTTACCTCCCATAATTTTGGCTATTGGCGGCATTTTTCTCACAAATGTGGCTTCTCTGTTCCTGATCGGCGGGCGGACACCACTTGGCCGTACGGTACTGGAGCGCTTTGAAGGTTTCAGCCTTTATCTGCAATTGTCAGAAAAGGAGCGCGCGGTGATGGCCCGTGCACCATTGATGTCTGCATCGCATTTTGAGGATATGTTGCCTTATGCCGTTGCTTTGGGTGTTGAGAAAAACTGGTGCCAGCAATTCAGAAATTGGTTGATCAGCGCAGGTGTTGCCTCATCCTATGCGCCATCATGGTATGGCGGTAGCCCCGAAAAATGTTTTGGTGACTGGATAGCCGACTTCTCCTCCGCTCTTGCGCAAAGGGTTGAAGCCGTTGTTCCTGAACCTGAGAAAAAGTGATTGGCCGGTTTTTTCGCTATAGTTTTGCCGGATCATGGTGCTGGTTGCTTCTATCCGCTAGATAAACCTTACCTTGTCGGTAATTTAACCGTTTGCCGTGGTGACTTTTTTCACTGGGCTTGCTAAGTCCGCGACACTCTTTTGAAACAGATAAAGTTTTCATCCCATGCCCGATCTTCTGCTTGAACTCCGCTCCGAGGAAATCCCCGCCCGCATGCAGCGCAAGGCGGCGGGTGACCTCAAAAAGCTCGTCACCGACGCACTGGTTGAAGCTGGCCTGACCTATGATGGCGCGCGCGAATACTGGACACCACGTCGCCTGACGCTGGACATTCGCGGCCTGAACGCCCGTTCCGCCGATGTGCGGGAAGAAAAGAAGGGTCCACGCACCGACGCCAATGAAAAAGCGATCGAAGGCTTTTTGCGCGGCGCGGGTCTGAGCGATATTTCGCAGGCGCAGGTCGTTTCCGATCCGAAGAAGGGTGACTTCTATATCGCCGTGGTCAACAAGCCCGGCCGTCCGGCGGAAGACATCATTGCTGACGTTATGCCGGGTATCATTCGTGGTTTTGCCTGGCCAAAGTCCATGCGCTCCGGCCCGGCTTCCATGCCAAAAGGTTCGAGCTACGGCGGCATCGAAGGCAAAGGTTCGGAAAGCCTGCGCTGGGTGCGCCCGTTGCAGTCCATCGTTTGCCTTTTTGGGCCAGAACATGACGAGACGCAGGTCATTCCGTTTGAGATCGATGGCATCGTTGCCGGCAACGTGACCTATGGTCACCGTTTCCATGCGCCTGAAGCGATCACTGTCCGCCGTTTTGAAGACTATGTTTCCAACCTCGAAAAGGCCAAGGTCATTCTCGATGCTGAGCGTCGTAAGGATATCATCCTGCATGACGCCAAGGACATCGCATTCGCCAATGGTCTCGAACTGGTCGAGGACGAAGGTCTTCTCGAAGAAGTGTCCGGTCTTGTAGAGTGGCCACAAGTGCTGATGGGAACGTTTGAGGAAGATTATCTGCAGATCCCGGCAGAAATCATCCGTCTGACCATCAAGACCAACCAGAAGTGTTTCGTGACCCGCCCGCAGGGTGCGGAAGAAGGTCTGTCCAACCGCTTCATTCTGGTGTCCAACATTCAGGCAACCGATGGCGGCAAGGAAATCATGCATGGCAACGGCAAGGTTGTGCGTGCCCGCCTGTCGGATGCCAAGCACTTCTGGACCCGCGACCAGGGTAACCTGCCGGACCTCGAGACGCTGAAGGCATCTGCCGAAAAGTTCAACCTCGACCTTAATAAGCCGCTTGATCAGCGCATGGCCAAGCTGGACGCGCTCAACGTAACCTTCCATGCCAAACTTGGCACGCAGGGTGAGCGCGTAACCCGCATTCGCCAACTGGCAAAACAGCTGGCACCAATCGTTGGTGCCGATGCTGCGCTGGTGGATCGCGCTGTGGTTCTGGCCAAGGCCGACCTGCGCACCGAAGCTGTTGGCGAGTTTCCAGAGTTGCAAGGCCTGATGGGCCGCAAATATGCGCTGTTGCAGGGGGAAAACGAAAGCGTTGCCGCTGCCATTGAAGAACATTGGAAGCCGCAGGGCCCGACCGACCTCGTGCCACGTGACAAGGTTTCGCTGACTGTCGCGCTGGCTGACAAGCTGGACACCCTTTCAGGGTTCTGGGCCATCGATGAAAAGCCAACCGGTTCAAAAGACCCGTTTGCACTGCGCCGTGCGGCACTTGGTGTTGTGCGCATCATCATGGAACGCAATGTTCGCCTGCCGCTGCTTTCCGTCATCAAGGACCCGGACCTGCTGTCGTTCTTCCATGACCGCCTGAAGGTGTATCTGCGTGATCTCGGTGCCCGTTACGATCTGATTGACGCGGTTCTGACACCGGAATCGGACGATCTCTTGATGGTTGCGCGCCGCGTTGAAGCGCTGACGGCATTCATCACCGATCAGGACGGTATCAACCTTCTGGCTGGCACAAAGCGCGCCACCCAGCTTCTGGCTGCGGAAGAAAAGAAGGGCACCGTGGTTGCCGATGGCGTGGCAGACGAACTGTTGAAGCTTGATGCTGAAAAGGCGCTTTACGCTGCAATCAAGACGGCCGCTGCTGATGCCGCCAAGGCTGTTGCAGGCGAGGACTTCCGTTCTGCCATGCAGGCGCTGTCGACGCTGCGTGCGCCGGTCGACAAATTCTTCGAAGACGTTCTCGTCAACGATGAAGATGCGGCGATCCGCGCCAACCGTCTGGCATTGCTGAAGGCTATTCGTGAAGCAACCGGCACTGTTGCCGACTTCTCGAAAATCACTGGCTGATAAAGGGGCGTCTGGTGGGCGGGAAAATCCTCATCAGCGCCTGCCTTCTGGGCCATGCCGTAAGGTATGACGGCAAGGGAAAGCTGCTTTCCCATCCGGCGATAGAACGCTGGAAAAACGAAGGGCGTCTTGTGTCCATCTGTCCGGAAATGGCAGGTGGAATGCCCGTTCCCCGTCCTCCTGCTGAAATAGAAAATGGTGCCTCCGGTCTCGATGTGCTTGAGGGCCGTGCCCGCGTGCTGGAAATCACCGGTGGTGATGTGACGGCCGAATTCATTCGCGGTGCGCAAAAGGCGCTGGTTTTCGCGCAGGATAACGGCTGCGACTATGCCTTGCTGATCGATGGCAGCCCTTCCTGTGGTTCGATTGCCATTTACGATGGCTCGTTTTCCGGCCTGAAACATGCCGGCAACGGCATAACCGCCGCTCTTCTTGCAAAAGCGGGCATCTCAATTTTCTCCCACGACCAGATTGAACAACTCGTGCAACTGCCCGAGTAAAAAATGATCCGGCGCTGCCACACGCGACATCTCCGATGTCTCGAGGAACGTTAGGCTTTGCTACGCATTCTATGCCTGAGGAGGTGGTCAATCGGGAGGAAACGAGCATGGCTAAGAATACGATCTGTCTCTGGTATGAAAGCGAGGCGGAACAAGCCGCGCGTTTTTATGCCGAACTTTTCCCGGATAGCGTGGTGGGCAAGGTCTATCGCGCGCCGAGTGATTACCCATCAGGCCACGAAGGCGATGTGTTGATGGTCGAGTTTACCGTCGCTGGCGTGCAGTGCGTTGGTCTGAATGGAGGACCGGTCTTCAAACATAATGAGGCTTTTTCATTCCAGATCGCCACAGACGATCAGGAAGAAACCGACCGTTACTGGAACGCCATTATCGGTAATGGCGGGCAGGAAAGTGAGTGCGGCTGGTGCAAGGACAAATGGGGTATCTCCTGGCAGATAACCCCACGTGTTCTGATGCAGGCGATGGCCGCTGGTGGAGCTGAAGCAAAACGTGCCTTTGATGCCATGATGACCATGAAAAAGATCGACGTGGCAAAAATTGAGGCCGCCCGTCGCGGCTGAGATATGGCCGAGGGACATGGCCCAAATAAAAACGCCGGAGAGTGATCTCCGGCGTTTTGTCTTATCTGATTGTCTATCGCGACCTTAGCTTGCCCGGCGCATCTGCTCTCCCATGCCATAGAGGCTGCCGGAAGCGTTGGACGAGGCGGACACCCGGAAGGTGCGGATCAGCGTCAGCAGCTCTTCCGTATCCACGGCAAGGGCTTCAGCCGACGCCGTGGTTTCTTCCGCCATGGCGGCATTGTGCTGTGTGGCTGCGTCAAGCTGGTTCAGCGAGGACGAAATGGACCTCAGTGTCGTATCCTGCTCGGACGCCGAATGGGCAATCTTGGTGACAATCTCATTGGCCGATTTGATCTGGTCGGAAATACGCTTCAATGCATCGCCAGCCTCGCCAACAAGACGAACACCGTTTTCAACCTGACCGGACGAGCGGGCGATCTGGTCTTTGATCTCCTTGGCCGCAGCCGCAGATTTCTGAGCCAGCTCACGAACTTCCTGTGCCACGACGGCAAAGCCCTTGCCTGCTTCACCAGCGCGTGCCGCCTCAACACCGGCATTCAGCGCCAGAAGGTTGGTCTGGAAGGCGATGTCGTCAATCACGCCGATGATCTTGGAGATTTCATCCGAGGACTGCTCAATGCCGCTCATCGCGCCAATGGCCTGCTCGACAACGAGGTCGCTACGGCTTGCTTCACCGCTAATTGCGGTAACGCGTTTGGCGGCTTCATGTGCACCTTCTGCGGTCTGGCGAACGGCCACAGTCAGCTGGTCGAGGGCAGCGGAGGTTTCTTCAAGGTTTGCAGCCTGAAGCTCGGTACGCTGGGACAGTTCATTCGATGCCTTGCGGATTTCTTCCTTCGAGCCGCCAATGTCGATGCTCTTGGCGTTCACCTTGGCCATGGCAGCATCAAGATGCGTCAGGGCTTCGTTGAAGTTGCTGCGCAGATCCGCATAACGCGGGCCAAGATCACCACAACGAACGGTCAGATCGCCCTTTGCCAGCTTTTCAAGCGACTGGCCGATGATGGTGACGACATGCGCCTGCAATTCAGCTTCGCTGCGCTGCATATCAAGGTTGTTCTGGCGTTCTGTGTTCAGTTCGCGCTGTTGCTGTTCCTGACGCTCGACCATGGCGTGGCGTTCACGAACCTTCTGCTGCAGAGATGCAGTAGCCTTGGCCATCATGCCCACTTCATTGGTCATGGTGGTGTGCGGAATGTCGATGGCGACATTTTCGTTAGCAACTTCACCCAGTGCCTTGTGAATATCGGCCAACGGCTGGGAGATGCCACGAATGACATAAAGTGCTGCACCGATACCAAGCACCAGAACGGCGATGCCAAGCGACAATGCCTTGAAGATTTCAGCGCGAACCTGTGCTTGAAGATCGTCGACATAAACGCCGGTTACCACGACAAGCTGCCAGGGTTCAAAAGCCAGTGCATAGGAGCTTTTCAGGAAGGAGCCTTCTAGGCCAGGTTTTGGACCGTAAAAGTCGGTTTGGCCACCACCGGCGCGGCCAAGCTTTACCAACTCGTCGCGATACTGGTAACCCTTGCTGTCCGGCTGGCCCTTGTAGTTCTGGCCAACGCGTTTTGCTTCTGGGTGGAACACCATCTTCACGTCGTAGTCATAACCGAACAGATAACCATCCGGCGTGTATCGGATAGCGGAAACGACTTCAAAAGCCTGCTTCTTGGCTTCCTCGGTCGTCAAAGTGCCTGCTTGTTCCTTGGCGTGGTACTCTTTGAGAATAGAGACTGCAGACTGAACCTGCGTGCGCAACATGTTGTACCGCTCTTCATAGATCGCATTCGCGGAAGAGCTGATCTGATAATATGTTGCACCGGCAAATGCGATCATCAGGGTGATGACCAACAATAGCAACTGTCGGGAAATCGGAAGATTTTTCATATCTACTCATCGCGCTTTTGCGGCACCGCTTCTCATGAAGCGGTGGGGCAAGATCTAAAAAAAGGGGGAGCGCATTCTGCACTGGTCATCATGCTGCATCGCACAACCATGCATTAAAAAAATACATATTGTTGAATAAATATTTAATTGAGCAGTTGGTGTGGGGGAGATCTCTTCAAGAGACGAGTATTATGATGTCGTTATTCAGTATGATTAAGTTGATGGCAAATAAAAATAAAACCAAAGCGAGCATTTTTCTGCGTCTGTCATAAATACTACATATTAATACATGGCGGCTTGTCGCTAATAATAAAACTCCCCGCAGTTGAGTTTTAAATATATGTTGCGCCAAACCCCGCTTCGGGGATGCGAAAGAAATCTGACAAAAGACAAATAGTTAACGCGGTGGCTGGCAGTGCGCTGGTTCACAATCCGCTACTGGTTGCGTAAATCTGCATCGGCTGATCGCAGCTCAAAGCCCAGCTGGCAGAAAGACATGCGCATAAAAACACCCGCCTGTTGTTGCCACGCGGGTGAAACAGGCCTCAAGGGCCGATCGCTGATCGTGTCTGTTAGTTCAAGCGCAGCGGAAAATTGCTGAAATCGGGTTTTGTCACGGTAGAAGCCGCAACAGGTGGCTGTGGTTTACTGATTGAGGTCGTTGTCGCCTCGAAATCAATGCCATCAGGTGCGTGTTCGGGGCCGTCCTTCGTGGCAGCCAGCGTTGTGCCGCTATCTTCCGCTGGCATCCAGGTCTTGGCTGTGCTCACGTAGACAACGGGCGAACCGCCCAGCCATGCTTCGGTGCGGAACATTTCCTTGGTGCCGTTCACATCACGGATTTCGGTTTTCTGAACGCCGGATTGCAGCGATGGCGCCACATACTGGCTAGCCGTCACCTTCTCCTTCAGGGGAGGGCAAGACCCGCAACGCAGGTTGATAATGCTCTTGTTGTCTGTGCGGTCATGGTCAATGACCTCGATCGAGGAAGCCATAGCGGTGTGGCTTGTCAGTGCAAACAATGCAACCGAAACAAAATAACGCATGGGCCAATACTCCTTCATTCGAAGAAGTATAGTAACCGGACTTCCTTTCCGTCCGGTCAGTAAAATTGGTAAATGTTGAACGAATAACCTGTCAGGGCGACAGCTTATCAGCCCTGTTCGCGGGCAATTGCCAACCAGCCAATATCCTTGCGGCAGAAGCCATTGTCCCATTCAACCTTGGAAAGCAGGTCATAGGCACGACGCTGCGCTTCGCTCGCCGTTTTGCCGGTTGCCGTGACGTTCAGCACGCGACCGCCGGTGGCCACCAACTGGCCGTCCTTAAGCGCTGTGCCGGCATGAAACACCTTTGCGCCTTCGTCAGCCTGGGGAATGGCGACGATGGGTGTGTTCTTTTCATAGGCTGCCGGATAACCCTTTGATGCCAGAACGACTGTTAGTGCGGTGTCGTCGATCCACTCTGCTGTCACCTTGTCCAGCGTGCCGGTGGCCGTGGCGTAGAGAATAGGTAGCAGATCGCTCTTCAGGCGCATCATCAGGACCTGGCATTCGGGATCGCCGAAACGCACATTATATTCGATCAGTTCGGGGCCTTTTTTGGTGATCATCAGCCCGGCGAAAAACACACCGCTGAACGGATGGCCGTCCTTGGCCATGCCGTGAATGGTCGGCTCGATGATTTCCTTCATGGTGCGGTCAACCATGTCAGCTGTCATGACCGGAGCAGGGGAATAGGCACCCATGCCGCCGGTGTTCGGGCCGGTGTCACCATCGCCAACGCGCTTGTGGTCCTGTGCGGTTGCCAGCGCCAGCGCCGTTTTGCCATCCGAAAGGCAGAAGAAACTTGCTTCTTCACCATCCAGAAATGCCTCGACAACCACTTCTGCACCAGCAGCACCGAAGGCGCCATCAAAACAATCGTCAATGGCGGAAAGCGCCTCAGCTTCGGTCATCGCAACTGTCACGCCCTTGCCGGCGGCAAGTCCATCGGCCTTGATGACGATAGGTGCGCCCTGTTCGCGCACATAGGCCTTGGCCGGTTCTGCTTCCTTGAAACGCTGGTACGCGCCGGTTGGAATATCGTAACGGGCGCAGAGGTCCTTGGTAAAACCCTTGGATCCTTCGAGCTGGGCTGCTGCCTTCGACGGGCCGAAAGTGGCAATACCTGCATCGCGAAGATCATCCGCCAAACCTGCAACAAGCGGAGCCTCAGGACCAACGATGACAAAGTCTATCGCCTTTTCCTTGGCAAACGCGATGACCGCAGCGTGGTCTTCAACGTTGAGAGACACCAGCGTCGCATGTTCCGCGATGCCTGGATTGCCGGGTGCCGCATAGAGTGTGTCCAACAGGGGGGACTGCGCGATTTTCCACGCCAAGGCATGTTCGCGTCCGCCAGAACCGATCAACAGAACTTTCATGGTCTCACCCCTGTAATCTCGTTTCTGCGGCGTTAAGGGCAGGGGGGAGAAAGGTCAAGGAGAAAGCTGTCCTTCCGGCCTGTTTGTTCCCGCATATCCGCCTTCTGGGGCCTTTAACACCAGCTGTTCACGATGCTTTATCGGCTTTTCTGTGGGTTTGTTCACACTTCGTGTTGTCATGCCACAATCAGCCTCTATGTTCGGCCAGATTTTAAACAGACCAGAGAAGCACATGTCCGCAGATAATGCCCGCCTTGCGCCAGTCATCGCATCTGAGATCAATGCCCGACCCGATCAGGTCAAGGCTGCCATACAGCTGCTCGATGAAGGCGCGACGGTTCCGTTCATCGCACGTTACCGTAAGGAAGTGACGGGTGGTCTGGATGACACCCAGCTTCGCACACTGGCCGAGCGGTTGTCGTACCTGCGTGAACTGAATGCGCGTCGTGCCTCGATCGTCGAATCCATCACCGGTCAGGGAAAAATGACCGACGATTTGATGGTCAAGATCGTATCGGCAGTCACCAAGGCCGAACTGGAAGACCTTTACCTGCCTTACAAACCAAAGCGCCGTACCCGTGCGGAAATCGCCCGTGAGCGTGGCCTTGGACCGCTGGCAGAAGCCATCTGGGACAATCGCAGTGCCGATCCTGCCAAGCTCGCTGAGACTTATGTTCAGGGTGAAGTCGCCGATGTAAAGGCCGCCCTTGAAGGTGCGCGTGACATTGTTGCCGAAACCATGACCGAAAATGCCGAACTGCTTGGCCGCCTGCGTGACTACATGCGCCACAACGCAACGTTCCGTGCCAAGGTTGTCGAAGGCAAGGAAGCAGCGGGCGAAAAATTCTCCGACTATTTCGCCCATTCTGAGCGCTGGGCCACAGTGCCGGGTCACCGTGCGCTGGCGATGTTGCGCGGCTGGAACGAAGAAATTCTGACACTGACAATCGACGTTGATGCAGATGATCCATCGCCGGTCAAACCGTGCCAGAGAACCATTGCCAGTGCATTTGATATCCGTTCCGGCGGAGCAGGCGATGCCTGGTTGATGGAGGTTGCCGGCTGGACATGGCGCGTCAAACTTTCCATGTCGCTGTCGCTCGACCTGATGCGAGAAGTTCGCGAACGGGCGGAAGAAGAAGCGATCCACGTGTTCGCCAGAAATCTGAAAGACCTTCTGCTGGCGGCACCTGCCGGTTCGCGCGCCACCATGGGTCTTGATCCGGGCATCCGTACCGGCGTCAAGGTGGCGATTGTCGATGGCACCGGCAAACTGCTCGATACCTCGACCGTTTACCCATTCCCGCCCAGAAACGACATTCGTGGTACACAGGCCGAACTGGCAAGTCTTATTCGCAAACATGGCGTGGAGCTGATTGCGATTGGCAACGGCACCGGCAGTCGCGAGACCGAAAAACTGGTGGCTGACATGCTGACCCAGCTGACCGGTCCGAAACCCACCAAGGTTATCGTGTCGGAAGCTGGCGCTTCGGTCTATTCGGCCTCTGAGCGCGCCGCTGCCGAATTCCCCAATCTCGATGTTTCAATCCGTGGCGCGGTGTCGATTGCTCGCCGCTTGCAGGATCCGTTGGCCGAACTCGTCAAGATCGAACCCAAATCAATTGGCGTTGGCCAGTATCAGCACGATGTTGATCAGGGCAAGCTGTCGCGTTCGCTGGACGCGGTCGTGGAAGATGCGGTGAATGCGGTTGGTGTTGATCTCAACACCGCCTCGGCACCACTTCTGGCACGTGTTTCCGGCCTCGGCGCATCGATTGCCGACGCTATTGTTCTGCATCGTGACCAGACCGGTCCATTTGCCAGCCGCAAGGACTTGCTGAAAGTGCCGCGCCTTGGCCAGCGCACCTTTGAGCAGTGCGCAGGCTTCCTGCGTATTCCAAACGGCAAGGAGCCGCTGGATGCATCCTCGGTGCACCCGGAAGCCTATGGCGTTGCCAAGAAGATTGTTGCCGCTTGCGGCCGTGATCTGCGCACTCTTATGGGCGACAGTGCCACCCTGAAATCGCTTGATCCGAAAAAGTTCATTGATGAGCAATTTGGTCTGCCGACGGTCAAGGACATTATTGCAGAACTTGAAAAACCCGGTCGCGACCCGCGCCCAAGTTTCAAGACAGCAACCTTTGCAGAGGGCGTCGATGAAATTACCGACCTGAAGCCGGGCATGTTGCTGGAAGGCACGGTTACCAACGTGGCGGCCTTCGGCGCCTTCGTGGATATCGGTGTGCACCAGGACGGTCTTGTTCACGTGTCGCAACTCGCAGACCGTTTCATCAAGGATCCGCATGAAGTCGTCAAAGCCGGCGACGTGGTTAAGGTAAAAGTGGTTGAGGTTGACGTTAAGCGCAAGCGCATCGGCCTGACCATGCGCAAGGATGGTGGCGAAGCGGCACCTCAGTCGATGCGGGAAAAGGGCAATGCCAGCGCCATGAAGCACGCCAGTGCCAAACCGCAGGGTCGTGGCAATGATACGGGCCAATCCGGTGGTGCTTTGGCTGCCGCACTCGCAGAGGCGATGAAACGCCGCTAACCTTATCTGCGATAGATTGAAGAACAAACAACGCCGCCCCGTGTGACTTACGGGGCGGCGTTTTGCGTCTGAAATGCATCAATTTTTTTGAAAACTGCCTGTCTTGAAACTTTGGCCGAAAGGAATACGGTTACAAAACTTGATAAGTGAGACTTAGCTTATTCGGGAGGTGAAATGGCCTCGTCTCTGCATGCATTGCTTGAGAAAATAGTCAGAACCGGCGACCTCGTCGTTACCGGTCCAAATGGACTTCACATTTACGGCGACGGTACAGGAAAACGGGTCGCGATCAGTTTTACCGATGATGAAGCGTCGGACGAGATTGCCAGAGACCCGACATTGAAACTCGCCGAAATCTATATGGAACGCCGTATGAATGTCGACGAGGGCGACATTTATGATTTTCTGGCGTTGATCAAGGCGAATACACTGAGCGAGGCGCTGACCTTCGGCATGATTTGGCGCGGTTTCGCGCGCATTATCGCCTCGCGCATAAAGATGCACCTGCCAGTCAATCACAACAAAAGCAACGTTTCACACCACTATGATTTGAGCGCCAAGCTGTTCGATCTGTTTCTGGACGAGGACTGGCAATATTCCTGCGCCTATTTCAATCCGCCCGGAATAACGCTGGATGAGGCACAGGCTGCCAAAAAACGACATATTGCCGCAAAACTGTTGCTGGCCGAGGACCAGAGCGTCCTGGAAATAGGCTCCGGTTGGGGCGGCATGGCGATGTATCTGAGCGAAAGTTCCGGTGTTGATGTAACTGGCATCACCTTAAGCGAAGAACAGCTAAGGGTATCGCGGGGTCGTGCGTCAAAACGCAACCTGTCGGAAAAGGTGCGGTTTGAACTCCAGGACTATAAATATCTGCCGTCCAAAAAATACGACCGTATCGTGTCGGTTGGCATGTTCGAACATGTTGGGCCAACTCATTATCGGGAGTATTTCAACAAGGCGGCAGAAGTGCTGGATGACTACGGCGTGATGGTGCTGCATTCCATCGGTCAACCCTATCCGGCACTGGCCACCAACCCGTTCATCGAGAAGTATATTTTCCCCGGCGGTTATATTCCGTCACTGGCGGAAGTATTGCCTGCGGTGGAAAAAGCCGGCTTGTTGGTGCGCGATATCGAAATACTGCCGATGCATTATGCCCATACGCTGAGGCACTGGCGGCAACGTTTCGTCGCTCGAAAGGACGAAGCCGTGGCGCTTTATGACGAGCGCTTTTTCCGGATGTGGGAGTTCTATCTGGCCGGCTCAGAAATGGCCTTCACTCACGAGAATTTTCATATCTTCCAGCTGCAACTGGCAAAACGCGGTGATGTTGTTCCCGACAACCGCAATTACATTCAGTTGGCAGAACAGCGACTGGCAGAGTTTGAGAAGACCCGCCTGCCGATGGAGAAGGTCGAGTTCTGACACACAATCTCGGATAGGATTTGACACGCCGGCAGCTACCCTGCGTAGTTAACAGATTGGCAAGGGAATATGCTTAATTTGAAATGAGAGTATCTGTTTCTCCTTTCTGTTTTGCGTATCCGGAGTTCATACATGTCTTTTTCAAAGCTGGCTTTTTCCGCCTGCCTTATTCCCCTTTGTCTTGCGGGCACTGCACAGGCCGAAAGCTGGTTCTCCGGTGACTGGTACCTGAAAGTTGGTGCGGTCGGTTTTTCCGCGCCGAAGTATCAGGGCGACAACAAGAATGAGTTTGGCGCTGCGCCAATCATTTCGCTGGGCAAAGTTGGCCCATCCGCAAAGTTTTCGTCGCGCAATGATAGTGCGTCGTTTGGTCTTCTCGATCAGGGAACGTTTCGCGCCGGTGTCGCTGCGAAGCTGATCATGCCGCGTGATGAGGGTGATTCTTCTGACCTTCGTGGCATGCAGAAAATCAAGCTCGGCGGTGAACTCGGTGGCTTTGCTGAAGTCTACCCAACAGACTGGGTGCGTGTTCGCGGTGAAGTGCGCCAGGGCATACGCAGCCATAGCGGTGTCGTTGCCGATCTGTCAGCGGACGTTTTCACCGACATCACGCCCGGTCTGCAGATCTCGGCCGGTCCACGCGCGACATGGGTCAGCAACAAATATAACGACAAATATTACGGTGTAAGTTCTGCGGCTGCGGCGTCCGGTGGTCCTTCGGCCTACAATCCCGATGGCGGTCTGCATTCTGCCGGTGTTGGTGTTGCCATCACCTGGAAGGCAACCGACAATATCGAGCTGACATCCTTTGCCGAATACAAGCGCCTGATGGGCGACGCTGGCAAAAGCACGCTGGTCAGTGAACGTGGTTCGAAGAACCAGTTTGTTGTCGGTATCGGCGCCAGCTACAAATTCGGGTTCAGCGTTCCCTAATCATCCTTGCTTTGCAAAAAGCGCGGGTTTAGAGCCTTTCCTGTCTCATGGTAGCAGGAAAGGCTTGGAAACCCCGGTATGGTTCATAATAGCGATATGACTGGCCGCGTTTCAGACGCGCCATCCGACAATTGGGTTTACCGGCTGCTGCCACGCTGGGTCTGGCCGTATGCGCAGCTCGCCCGCTGGGATCGCCCGATTGGTTGGCAGCTTCTGATGTGGCCGTGTTTCTGGTCGGCCGCCCTGGCGGCAAATGTCGCCATGGACGCCGGAACATTTTCATGGGGCCTGCTGGCCTTCCATCTTGCGCTGTTTTTTATCGGTTCGGTCGCCATGCGTGGTGCAGGCTGTACCTATAATGATCTGGTCGATCACCAAATCGACCTGGCCGTTGCCCGTACACGCTCCCGCCCATTGCCATCAGGCCGAGTTACCCGCAAGCAAGCGAAGATTTTTATTGTGCTGCAGTCGCTGGCCGGTCTCGTGGTGCTGTTGCAGTTTAATACCTTCTCTTGGGCGCTTGGCATTTTTTCGCTAATCTTTGTCGTCATTTATCCCTTCGCCAAAAGATTTACCGACTGGCCGCAGTTCTTCCTCGGTCTTGCCTTCTGCTGGGGTGCGCTGATGGGGTGGTCGGGGCAGTTCGGCACTCTGGCACCGGCAGCATTCCTGCTTTACGGAGCGTCAATTGCCTGGACGATTGGCTATGACACGATCTACGCCCATCAGGACAAGGAAGACGACGAATTGGTTGGCGTGCGCTCAACCGCCCGCCTGTTTGGTGACAACACACGCACGTGGCTTATCGGTCTTTACTGTCTGGCGCTTGTATTGATGGTGATGTCTTTTGCATCTGCCGGTGTCGGCTTGCTGGCCTATGCTGGTGTTGCTGCCGCAGCAGGTATGTTCATTCGCCAGATCATCGTGCTGGATATCAATGATGGCGACCAGTGCCTTGCGCTGTTCAAGTCCAACACGCGGGTTGGCGCGCTGGTATTTGCCGGTCTGTTATTGCCGCTTGCCGTCAATCTGCTTCAATAAAGAAAACCCGGCAGGAATGACTTCCGTGCCGGGTTCTTTTTGATCTGGAGATCACGTTTAAAGTCAGTTGCGTGCGATAATTTCTTTGCCTTCGATCTTCATCGCGACGCCAAGCTTGCCGGTGGATCGGCGAACAAGGAAACGTGGACGACGATTTGCGAAGTAGGAATGGCGACGGCGCGGACGAAGGTCCTGCGGGCGTGGGCCGCCAATATGGTCTTCCAACGGACGGGCAACGCCATCTGCTTCAACCATCAGCATCGGAATGCGATAGGTTTCAGACCAGTTGCGCCAGTCGGCAGCAATGTCACAGAGATCATGGGCTACCAGCAGTGGAATGCACAGGGCGGGGTCCTCGTGGTGCAGTTCCAGCGTTACGGTAACCTGACCATCACCATGGTCGATGGCGCGGGCTGCAACACCCTTGAAAGCGCGTGCTGGCAGGGCAAAGGAAAGCGGCAGGCCGCTTGAATTGAGTGTTTTCTTGAGTACGGCACCGCGTTCATCAAGTGTAATGACAACGTCGGAACATCCGTCGCGGACTCCATAAGTGACCTGTTGCGGAAACCGCGCTGGATCGAGTCTGAGTGTCGCTGCGGCCCATTCGGGCTTCAAAACCGTATTTGTCATATTCATGCAACCCTTGTTTTACCTGAGAGCCTTTTGGGCATCTCCCGGGACTTTTCGTCCTCTGATGATGTGAACATAGCGCCTGCTCATTCTGGACCGCTTAAAAAACGAGGTTAAAAAACTTTGCATTCCCAGATGGTTAGCAAAGTGCCCAATGATCAGGGTTGCGGAAGTGTGAACGGAGACAGTGCAATTTTCTCCAATTGGCCACGGCAAAGGTCTCATGGTTCAAGCTCCGGGCAAGGCTACGAGGGCATTTTGCCAATCTCGGAGTTCTGTGCGATTTTATCGGACGGAATTGCTTGGTTTTGTTTTGCGGTGGAATTTACGCGAAGGAATACGCGCAATGGTGTCGACTTATCTCAGCTACGATTTGATAAACCGGGACATGAAAACCAGTTTGTCACGCGTTGCCCAGCAAAGCATGACCGCCCGGCAAACCGAGTATTACAAGGAGAATATCGGCAAGGTGAAAACCGTCGATGAGTTTCTGGATAATTACCAGCTCTATACGTATGCCATGGAAGCCTTCGGTCTGTCCGACATGAGCTATGCCAAGGCGTTCATGAAGAAGGTGCTTGAGAGCGACCTGAATGATTCAAACAGCTTTGCCAACAAGCTGACTGACACCCGCTATCGCCAGTTTGCCGAGGCGTTCAATTTCAGTACACCGACCAGCACCTTGCAATCGGATTCGCAGCTGGAAGCGATGATCGGCCTCTACAACACCAATGTTGCGGATGCGGACTCGGCGATTACCGAAGAAAATCGCTATTACAATGTGATGATCAAGACGATTGATAACGTCGACAAGCTTATGCAGAACGAGCGCCTTCGCTCTTATACGCTCAGTGTCTTCGGAATTGATCAGCAGTATTTCTCCTATGCCAACATCAGGGGATTGCTGACCAGTGATACAGATGATCCCAACAGCTATTTCAACATTACCTACGGCGCTAAATACGGTGCCAATGCCGCGCGTCTGGCCGAAATTAACACCACGCTGACCGAAATCACCGGGCGTGCCACAGCTATTACCAAGGTCAGTGATCTCAATAGCGCGATTACCAAGGGCGATGCCCTTCAGGTGCAGATTGATGCGGCGCAGGAGGAACTGGACAATGGCGGTGATGAGGAAACACTGACTGCCAAGATCGAAGATCTGAAAACCCAGCTTGCCAGCGTTTGGAGCAAGGTCAGCGTGACCGACCGTGATGCGGCGCAGGCTGCAATCACCACCAATCAGGCGCTGATTGACGATTATAACACCCGTCTTCCAGCCGTTGGCACCGAGACAACGGCTTTAACCACGAAGTTGAATACCGAAAAGACCACGCTGACGAAGACCAACTCTGATCTGGATGTCTTCCGGGCCCTTGCCGATGCGTTTGATTTCAATGCCGATGGCACCGTAACCCCGGGCAGTGCCCAGACGGAAGAAAACCGTCTGGTTATGAACAACGCTTATATCCTGACCAACCCTCGCTCGACCATCGCCAAGGCCGAACTGGAGCGGGATTACTTCCTGAGCAAGATCAACACGATCACCTCGGTTGAACAGATTGCTGGCGGTGGTGGTGTAACCGGTGACGCACGCCTTCTGGCCTATATCCAGACTGCATTTAACCTGACTGACGCAACGATCATGCCGGCAACGATCAAAAACATTCTGACGGCTGATCTGAGCGACCCGAACAACTACATCGCGACAGTCGGCAAAAACGACGAGCGGTATATTGCGTTGAGAAACGCATTCAACTTCCAGTCGGATGGCACGCTTGCCGATGGCACTCTGCCGCAGACGTCCGAACAGAGCCGTATTACCAATATGGGCTATATGAGCTACCATAACGACAAGGATGAAGCCGCCGACGAAAAGGCGCTTGCGTCGTTCAAGACCCAGATTGCCACGGTCACGTCGCTGTCGACCTTCATGACCAACACCAGCGTTTACAGCTATGCCCTTAAGGCGGTTGGTCTCGATCCGAACACGGAAAGCGAACGCACCATTAAAGAGGTGCTAAAAAGCGACCTTCAGGACCCGAAAAGCTTTGTCTACACCCTGAAGGACGAGCGCTACGTCAAGCTGGCGGAGCTTTTCAACTTCAAGTCGGATGGCACAATCGGCGCGCCGGTTCTCGCGCAGTCGGAGCTTGACGTGCAAACCGTGGCTGCCGCCTATATCAATGGCCGCTCTGCATTCGGCACCGAAGACGAAAAGACCCTGGCGAAAAAAGAGTCCGAATATTACACGGAAGAAATTCAAAAGATCAAATCTCTCAAGGACCTGCTGGGCAATGCCAGACTGCTGGCCTTTGCCATGGAAGCTTTCGACATTGATCCGGCCAGCGTTACGACCGAACAACTCTACAAGATTTTCACGTCCGATCTGGACGATCCAAAAAGCTACATCAACACGGAAGCCGATACCTCTTTCCGCAGGCTGGTAACCTCCTTCAATTTCGACACCGAAGGCAACCTGATGCGGGAGGACCGCGCCTCCATTCAAAACCGCAGCGGTCTTTATGAGACGCTCGACAACTATCTGCAGCAGACCTTGGAAACCCAGGCGGGTGAAGACAATGCCGGTGTTCGTCTTGCGCTGTATTTCCAGCGTATGGCCAAGGATACGACGTCCTACTACACCATTCTTGGCGATACAGCGCTTCAGAAGTTCATTACGACGACCTTCGAAATTCCTGACGAAATGGCCAATGCGGAAGTCGACACGCAGGTGACGATGATGAAGAAATACTTCGACATCGAGGACTTTCAGGACGAAGAAAAGGTCAAGAAGCTGATCTCACGCTTCACCGTCATGTATGATATGGTCAATGGAAGCTACAATCCGACTCTGGCCATGTTCAGTGGGTCTACAACCATCAGCGTCGACACGTTGATGGCGGTAGCAACGCTCGGTTCGTCGCGGTAATCGCAATAGGCGGTGCCTGTTATGGCGTCGCTATGACCTTGCCGGGGTTCATGATGCCGGCAGGGTCAAAAGCGGACTTGATGCGCCGCATGAGATCAATCTCGATACCATCCCTGATATGGGCAAGTTCATCGCGCTTCAGCTGACCAATGCCGTGTTCAGCCGAGATTGACCCGCCACAAGACAATACCAACTGATGCACGATGGCATTGACCTCGCGCCAGCGCCCAATGAACTCTGCTTTGTCTGCTCCAATCGGCTGGGAAATATTATAATGGATGTTGCCATCACCCATGTGGCCGAAGGCGCAGATGCGGGCATCCGGAATGACCTGCAAAACAGCCGTTTCTGCCGCTGCCATAAATTCCGGGATGCTGGAAACCGGCACTGACACGTCGTGCTTGATCGAACCGCCTTCCGGGCGCTGCGCTTCCGACATGCTTTCACGCATATGCCAGATTGCCTGACGTTGTGCGTCCGATGCCGCAATGACGGCATCCTCAACGATACCGTTTTCCAGGCCCTGCTCCAGCAGGACCTGCATCATCGCATCAGCTGCATCGCTGGAGTCGGATGTCGAGATATCGATCAGCACATACCAGGCATGTGGCCGTGCCAGCGGATCCCTGACACCGGAAATGTGTTTGGTGGTGAACTCAACACCGAGGCGCGGCATCAATTCAAAGCCGGTAAGGGCAGAGCCGCACAGGCTGGTTGCTTTTTCAAACAGCGTCAAGGCAGCATCAGGGCTCGCCAGGCCGACAAAAGCAACCTGATGGCCGAGTGGTTTGGGAAACAGTTTCAAAACGGCAGCGGTAATGACACCGAGTGTACCTTCCGAGCCGATGAACAGATCCCGCAGATCATAACCCGTATTGTCTTTTTTCAGTTTTCGGAGCCCGTTCCAGATTTCACCTGTCGGTAAAACCACCTCAAGGCCAAGGCAAAGCTGGCGCATATTGCCGTAAGCCAGAACGGCAGTGCCCCCGGCATTGGTGGCAAGGTTACCGCCGATGCGGCAGGACCCCTGCGATGCAAGCGTCAACGGAAACATGCGATTTATACTGTCGGCCGCCGTATGAATGTCTTCAAGGATGCAGCCGGCGTCGGCAACAATGACATTGGCCACGGCATCGATTTCACGCACCTTGTTCATGCGTTCCAGTGACAGAATGATATCGCTGGCTCCGGCCCGTGGTGTCTGACCGCCAACAAGGCCAGTATTGCCGGTTTGTGGGACGATGGCCGTGCCGGTTTTGCTCGCCAGCTTCATTATCTCGGCAACTTCTTTTGTCGAAGCAGGTTTCAGCAGCAAGGGCGATGTACCATGGTAAAGACCACGGTTTTCGACAAGGCGAGGCGCGAGTTCGGCCTGATCGCGAACGGCGTGGCTTGCACCGACAATGGCCGTGAACTGTGCAATGAGATCGTCTGAAAGAGCGGCAACAGTCATCTTTCACCTTTATCGTGGAGATTGCTGGATCTTATGAACGGGGTGCGGCGGCTCGTGCCAGTCGATCATTGATCGCTTCTCCGAGACCATGCTGCGGAATGGCGGTAACCGCAATGCTGGCAGCACCGCTGGCATCCGCCAGTTTGAGATATCCGAAAAGATTTGTGGCGGCCTCGGCCAGATCGCCGGAAGGGCTGAGGTTGAGAACGACCTTGGCTTTGTCCTGTCCCTGCAGCGGCGGGATATCACCGAAGGCAATAAGGGCTTCGCCTGCGTCAACCGACGTGGCTTGCAGACGCACGGCCGCACCCGGCGCATAGTGGGAGGCTAGCATGCCCGGTGCTTCAATGGCTGGCGATGCCGTTTTGGACCGCAAAAGTTTTTTGCCTGCAACCCGTTCAATGTCCTGTGAGGCAAGACCGCCCGGCCGCAACAATCGCAAACTGCCGTCTTCTTCAACTTTGACGATGGTGGATTCGACGCCAACTCCGGCGGAACCTGCATCCAGAACCAGCTTGATCTTCTCGCCCAGATCATCTTCGACATGCGACGCACTTGTGGGGCTGATCTTGCCGGAGCTGTTGGCGCTTGGTGCAGCAAGCGCTCTATCAAATGTCTTGATCAGCTCGCCGGCAAAACCCTGCGGCACACGAATACCGACCGTCTCGAGACCGGCAGTAGCCAGCGGATGAATGCCGCTGTTGTCTTTTAACGGTAAAACGATGGTTAGCGGGCCTGGCCAGAATGCCTTCGCCAGCGCAAGAGACAGGTCATCGAACCTTGCGTAGCGCTGCGCCATCTCTAGATCAGACATATGGCAGATCAAAGGATTGAAACGCGGGCGGCCCTTGGTCTCGTAAATGCGGGTAATCGCTGCGGGATTGGTCGCATCGGCAGCCAGGCCATAAACAGTTTCCGTTGGAATTGCCACGGGATAACCGTCGCCGAGAATTGTGGAGGCAACCTCAAGAGCTTCCTGTGGATGTGTATGGATATTGATATGCCGAGCCATCTAATGCACCGTTCCTGTGGTGTGGTGCATAGCGCATTTTAGGTCCGCCTGTGAAGCGCACATTATCGGTGCGCAACGGGCAACTTATTTACATCGCCATGATGAGCTTGCGCATTTCTTCCGTACGCGCACCAAGCGTCAGCACGTTTTTCAACGCGACCTTGGGGTCATGCGTGCGAAACAGCAGACCGTCCTTATGAACCGAACGATCGATCTCAACGCTGTGGCCGTTGACCGCGTTCATCGCGATGGCAAAATACATGCGGGAATAGCGTGGATCAATCTCAACGAAGAAGCCGTCCTTGTCACCGCCGATTTCCGCGAAGAAATTGGCAAAATAGAACGACCACAGGATCTGCCGGCGCATGTCGAAACTGGTTTTCGATGCCGTCACATGGCAGTAGCCAAGATGTGGGCTGTCTTCGAGCGTCTTGTGAAAGATCATGCTCGGGAACTGGATCGATCGGTGGAAATTGTTGAGGTGGGAATGCGTCTTGTATCCCGCCGTTTCGAGTTTACGGCCGGTACGGTCCGCAACCTCGTCATGCGTCATGTAACGCTTTTCCTCGGGCAACCAGCGTTCTTCGTAACGCAGGATGCGTCCGGTCCGCAGGAATTCCGAATGCATATTGCGCGCACGGGCAGGGGCCTTCTTGCGCGCACTGGCGTCGTAATAACGGATACGTGTTGCCTGTTCCACGCGACAGGTTCTCCATGGTCACTGGGACATCAGTTTAGATTTAAGGAGTTAATACACGGTTTCCGGTGATTTTCTGAACAGGTGGCATGTCTGGTTGCGACTTCGTGTGTCGGAAATCTAATTAAACTATTGATTATAAACAATGATGTAGATCACGGCATTGTTTCGCCATGTCGCAAATTGTCGCCAATGCGGAAAACCATGTCGCTGTTTGCGCACCTGCGCTCTTTCAGGCGTGATTAGATGTTCACATGCCGTTGAAACAGCAGTTGGAGTACCTCTTCGACATTCTGTTTTGCCAATGAGGAATGTGGCCATGGATTTGCGTGACACCGTTTTGCGCCAGCTGAAGAACCGTCGGGAAGGCTTCAGTCTTGAGCAGCCATTTTACATCGACAAGGATTATTTCCAGCTTGATATGGAAACAATCTGGTACCGTGACTGGCTGTTTATCGGACATGATTGCGAAGCGCCGAAGGCTGGCAATTACTTCACCGTCCAGATCGGCAATTATGCCGTGGTCATCGTGCGCGGCAAAGATGGTGTCATCCGCGCTTTCCATAACTCCTGTCGCCACCGCGGTTCTCGGGTCTGCACCAGCCACAAGGGACAGTCGGCACGTCTCGTTTGCCCATATCACCAATGGACCTATGATCTGGATGGCAAACTGCTGTTTGCCCGCCATATGGGTGATGATTTCGACAAGAGCGAATTTGGTCTTAAGCCGGTCGCCTGCGAAAGTGTCGCCGGTTACATCTTCATCTGTCTTGCCGAAAATCCGTTAGATTTCTCGCTGGTGCGTGCGCAGGTCGAGGGCTACATGGCCCCGCATCGCATTGCCGATGCGAAGATCGCCCATGAAAGCACGATCATTGAAAAGGGTAATTGGAAGCTGGTGTGGGAAAACAACCGCGAATGTTACCACTGCGCGGCAAACCACCCGGAACTGTGCCGTACCTACCCGGAAAACCCAAGTGTAACAGGCACGGATGGTGGCGCTGATGACCCCGAAATTGGCGGTCACTGGTCACGGTGTGAGGACGCAGGCCTGCCAAGCCGCTTCCAGATTGATCCACGTGGACAGTTCCGTGTCGCGCGTATGCCGCTGATTGGCGACGCAGAAAGCTACACAATGTCCGGCAAGCGTGCGGTGCGACGTCAGCTCTCGGATGATGTCACGATCAGCCATATCGGCGCATTGCTGCTGTTCCACTATCCAACAACATGGAACCACTTCCTGGGCGATCACACGATTTCCTTCCGTGTGTTACCGCTTGGGCCCGAGGAAACCATGGTCACCACTAAATGGCTGGTGCACAAGGATGCGGTTGAAGGGGTGGACTATAATATCGAGGAACTGACCCACGTTTGGAACGAGACCAATGACCAGGATCGCCAGATCGTGGAAGAAAATGCCTTTGGTATTCGCTCACCTGCCTATGAGCCGGGACCCTACTCCATGGTTCATGAAGGCGGTGTCATGCAATTCGTCAACTGGTATGCGGATTTCATGATTGATCGCCTGCAGGGCGACAAGGCAAAACTCGCAGTGGTTGCCTGACGTGAACATGGTGCTCTCTTATAAACATCTCGACGAAATGAAGCCGTGGAGCGACAAGCTCCACCTTCTCGAATGCCTGTCCGTGACACCGGAAACTTCAGATGTGATGACGTTCCTGTTTCGCTCGGAAGAGCCGAACTGGTTCCGCTACATGCCGGGTCAATTTGTGACGCTGGAGCTTCCTGTCGGCAACGAGGTGCTATTGCGCACCTACACGCTGTCATCCAGCCCCTCACGGCCCTATGCATTGTCGGTGACGGTGAAGGCACAGGCCAATAGTATCGGCACGCGCTGGATGTTCGACAACCTCAAACCGGGCATGAAGATCCGGGCGCTGGGGCCATTCGGTGACTTTTCCTATGTGAAACATCCCGGCGACAAATATCTGTTCATCTCGGCGGGTTCCGGCATCACTCCGATGATGTCGATGGTGCGCGACATGAGTGATCGCGCGCCGCAAAGCGATATCGCCTTCCTAAACTGCTCTCGCTCGCCCTCCGATATCGTGTTCCGGCACGAGCTGGAATATCTGGCGCGTTTTATGCCGAAACTGTCGCTCGGCTTCATCGTTGAAAATTGCGGGCGCACAGACCTCTGGTCCGGCCTTAAGGGCATGGTGGATAAGGCCAAGATTGCACTTCTTGCGCCTGACTTCATGGATCGCACGGTGTTTTGTTGCGGTCCGGAACCGTTCATGACAGCGGTACGCTCGTTGCTGGAAGCCTCTGGTTTCGACATGAGTCGGTACCATCAGGAAAGTTTCGCTCCGGCCGCGCCGCCGCCTTTGGCGGAAGTTATCGCCGGTGCAGATGGTGAGGTGCTCGCCACGGTCACCTTCACGCTTGCCGGGAAAGAAGCCTTCTGCCAGCCGGGACAGACAATTCTGACCACCGCACGTGCTGCTGGCGTCCGTATAGGGGCAGCATGTGAATCCGGTATTTGCGGAACCTGCCGGGTGCTTAAACTTTCCGGTAATGTCGATATGGCCCATAATGGCGGCATTCTCGATGAGGAGATCGAGGAAGGTTATATTCTTGCGTGCTGCTCACGGCCGCTGGGTGATGTAAAAGTTGAGGTCTGAATACAATCACATGATTTTTACTTTGGTTATCGCAATGTTGCGGAACAAAGTCCTATCAAGCTCGTTTCTCTATAGTTGAATTTGAAGTTAATGTACTCTCCGCGATAGTCGTCTGGTAAGTGCATGCCCTCAAAAGAACTTCGTTTCGTCATTGACGATTTACTATGGAGGAATACCCATGATGCGATTTCGTACGACAAGCGTTGCTACGGCGATCGTGATGTGCCTAAGCGGCGTTATTCCAGCTCAGGCATTCCAGATGCCCACTGTGCAGCAGCCAGACGATAATCGGTTACCTACTGTTCAGGTGAGGGATGAGTTTCAGCGCCTAGGCCGGGATCGGAATGGCAATATTGTAGATATGCCGAGGTATATACCGAGACACGGCCGAAATGTTTCGCCCCGTGATCGTTGGGACGGACCACGAGTAAGAGATAACGGTCCACGCTATGGCTGGTACAATGGCCACCGTGGTTATTCCGACAGACGTCCCGGATATCGTTATCACAATGGTTACTGGTTCCCCATGGCAGCGTTTGCTGCGGGCGCCATTATAGGTGGCGCTATGCAGCAGGGCCAGCCATCTTATGGCAACAGCCACACAAGCTGGTGCGCCAACCGGTGGAGATCCTACCGCGCTTACGACAACACCTATCAGCCCTATAACGGTCCACGCGCTCAGTGTGTGTCGCCTTATGGTCGATAAACAGAATTTATTACCCCGCGATTCAATCGCGGGTTAATTTTTTAAAAGACGGGTTTTCCTGCGATTTCATTCGTTAATGCTGGGTTCATGCGAACTGAAATATGTTCGTAATATAAATTCCGGATAGACCTGCGTGGTGCAGATGTAGTTCGGTAGAACAAATAACGTTTATCGCTCTGTTGGTGCAGACTTGCCCAGAGTAGGGAGAAGTCAGATGAGTAACTACCTCAAGAAAATTGCCGGTGCCGGTTTTGCTGCACTTGTTGCAGTAACAGCGATCGCACCGGCGCAAGCCATGCCGCTGCCGGTGGTTCCAAGCCAGCCCAGCGTTAACCCCGACGTGGTTAATGTACAGTACTACCGCGACTATGATCGCGGCCCTCGCCGTGGCTATTACAACGGTTATCGCGGTTATCGCGAGCCTCGTCAGGGCTATCGTCATCATGACGGTTACTGGTTCCCGCTTGCTGCATTTGCGGCGGGTGCGGTGATTGGCGGCGCTATGGCCGCTCCGACCTACAGACCAGCCCCGGTCTATCGTCCTGCGCCAGTCTATCGCCCGGAACCAGTTTATCGCCCGGTTCCTACGAGCAATATCAATCCACGTCACTACGACTGGTGCTCGGCCCGTTACCGGTCTTATGATTCCTATAGCAATACGTTCCAGCCAAATTACGGCCCCCGCCGTCAGTGCCTGTCGCCGTATTTCTGATCCGTATCACAGAGATGTCCATCAAGCTCCGTCCGGTTTCAAACCGGGCGGAGTTTTGTTTTGTGCTTTATGCATTGGCTCGACAGCCATTGGTGCTCAATGGGAATTCAAATCTCATGAGTAAATTGACGTTTACGTAAAAATAAATTATTTCTGAAAACCATACGTGAAAACGTGGTGTGTAAGGTCGTGGGAGGAATGCCGTGCAGGACAACCATATTTTGGTGGAAAGGTCTGAGGACGGATCAGGCGTTCTCGTCATTCGATTTAACCGGCCTGAGAAAAAAAACGCGATAACGCAGGCAATGTATCGTCGTATGGTGAAAACACTGAATTCTGCCAATGAAGACGAGGGCGTGCGGGTTGTTGTTTTTCTCGGCACGGAAGGCTGTTTCTCGGCCGGCAACGACATGGCCGACTTCTTGACCTATGGCATGGGGCAGGCGGTGGAACCGCCCGCAGGTTTTGAGTTTATCAAAGCGCTGGCGGAAGCGAAAAAGCCCTTGGTGTCCGGTGTTGATGGTTTGGCGATTGGCATCGGCACGACGCTTCATTTGCATTGCGATATGACGGTCGCATCGTCACGCAGCCTGTTCAAAACGCCTTTCGTCGATCTGGCGCTGGTGCCAGAAGCCGCGTCCAGTCTGCTGGCACCACGCGTTATGGGTCACCAACGTGCTTTTGCGTTGCTGGTGGCAGGGGAGGGTTTTTCGGCAAAACAGGCTTTTGAGGCTGGCCTGATCTGGAAAGTCACCGAGCCCGAGAATGTGGAAACGGAAACGCTGGAAATCGCCCGCAAACTGGCAGCCAAGCCACCGCAGGCTCTGCGCATTGCACGCGACTTGCTGCGCGGAAGCGAGCAGGAAAAACTGCAGAGAATGGATGAGGAATTTGCCCATTTCAGTTCTCGCCTGAAAAGTGCAGAAGCGCGGGCTGCCTTTGAGGCTTTCATGCGCCGTTAATGCTGAAGGCGGTAAAAGAATGCCGCTGGCAACCAAACGCTTAAACGGGTGTTGAAGCCAGGATGATCGGTTATTCGGGAACCAATGTAATGCGTAAAATTGCCCTTGCCTGCATGGCGCTGCTGCTCACCACAGCCGCCGAAAGCCGTGACATGCCAGCCATGTCTGTTGTGCCAAACAGTGATGTTTTGCTGGCGCAGTCTCAGAACATGGATTTTAACTCTTCGCAGTCACGCCCAGATCGTCAAAAAAACAACCGCGCACGTTTTGCCTGCGTGATCACGCCGCCAGAAAGCGCACGGCGCTCGCAACCCTATGTCTGCCGTGTCGAAACCGGCCGGGCAGGCGGGCGCTGCCGCTGCCCGGGCATTGTCGGGAGCGGCAACCTTCAGCCAGTATGGTAAAAAGAGATCTTTGGGGGTGAGCGTGCTGCACTCACCCTATTTTTCGAGCAGTGCCACCGCTTCCACATGGGGTGACCACAGGAACTGGTCCACAGGCACAACGCGCACGATGCGGTAGCCACCTTCCACCAGAATGGACAGATCGCGTGCCAGCGTCAGCGGATTGCAGCTGACCGCAGCGATTTTTTTGATGGTGCTGCGTGCCAGCTCTTTCGATTGCGCTTCTGCACCGGCCCGTGGCGGATCAAACACAACGGCATCAAAAGTCTTGAGCTCGCTTGTCATCAATGGCCGACGGAACAAGTCACGTTTTTCGGCTTTGACGGGTTTCAAGCCCTGTGTTTTGCGAGCACCGGCATCCAGTGCCTTGATGGCCTTGTCATCGCCTTCAACCGCGAGAACCTGCGATTTTTCCGCCAGGCGCAATGAGAACGTGCCGCAACCTGCAAACAGGTCAACCACACGCTTGGCCTTGCCAAAATGGTCAACCACGATTTCCGCCATCGCATTCTCAGCAGCAATGGTTGCCTGCGCGAAGTTTCCGGGCGGCGGGTTAACCTCGGCCTTGCCAAATTTTAGCGCCGGTTTTTGCGGTTCGATGAGGATTTCACCATTCAACGAAACGCGGGCAATGCCTCTCATCGCCAAAACGGTCTGGGTCAGCACATGGCGCTGTTTGTCATTGACAGATTTTATGCCCTCGACCGCGACATCAAGACCCGACAAGCTTTCCAGCACCGTCATGCGAAATGGTTCGGCACTCTGAACCATGGCTGTACCAATGGCCCGAAGATCGTTCAGTCGGCTGACAATGCCATCCGAAGTGACGGGACATTCTGCAATATCGACGATGTGGTGGCTGCCTGCCTGGCTGAAACCGAGAAGCATGCTTTTTTCGGTTTTGCGTAAGGCAAAGACCGCGCGCCGACGCTGTTTGGGCTGACAGGTCACCAGAGCATCGACCTCAGGTGTCAGGCCTTTGGCCTTCAAGGCAGAAACGACGAGATCGCGCTTGAATTCGTGATAGGCCTCATCACCCATGTGCTGCAGCGAACAGCCGCCACAGGTGCCGCCCTGACCATCCGGTCCGAAGTGGCGACAGAGCGGTTCGCGTCGCTGCACAGAGGCTTCCGAAATCGACATGATCGTGCCGTGGTCCTTAACCCGCGCAATGGCAACCGTTTCGCCGGGCAGGCTGAACGGGACATAGACGATGCCGTCGGGACAGTGTGCAATGCCATCGCCCTGCGCGCCCATGCTCTGGATTTTCACGGTTTGCGTTGTCATGGCTTTTGGCCTCCGAGCAAAAATTCGATGTTTCCGTCTCCTCCTGCGATAGGCGAGGGAATGAGACCATGGCTTAGCCAACCCATGTCCTCAACCAGCCATCGCTCCAGTTCGCGTGCAACATCAGGCGCGGTTTCTGGTGCCTTGAGCAGTCCGGCTTTGCTGATGGCATCTCTGCCCGCTTCAAATTGCGGTTTGACCAGCAGCACTGCGTGGGCACCAGCTTCGGCAAGCTCCAGCGCAGGCGCAAGCGCCAGCTTCAGCGATATAAAGGAAACGTCCGAGACAATAAACGTCACCGGCCGGTCGAAAATATCTTCCGCTGTCAGGTAACGCGCGTTGAGCCCTTCGATGTTGGTCACCGACGGGTTCTGTTCAATGCGGGCGTGCATCTGGCCATGGCCGACATCGATTGACGTTACATGGGCTGCACCGCGCTCAAGAAGCACTTCGGTAAAGCCGCCGGTCGACGCACCGACATCGAGGCATTCCTGGCCGCGCGGATCGAGTTTGAAATGGTCGAGTGCAGCCACGAGTTTTAGCGCTGCTCGCGAGACATAGTCCTGCGCAGGGTCTGCGGTTCTGATGGCCACGTTGGCTGCAAACATCGCAGCTGGTTTGATGACCACCTGCCCGTTGACGCTGACCGTGCCACGTTCAATGGCATCGCGCGCCCGCGAACGGCTGCTAAACAAACCAAGTGCCACCAGCAACTGGTCTAGGCGTTGTGTTTCTGTTGAGTGAGACATGGGAAGTGTCAATGACTGCGGTGCGCCCTGAACGCAAGCCTTTTGTCGAGGCGAACACCGATCTGACAACCATATGGCGGTGATGGGCATCATCTTTGCAACGCAAATGGTTGGTTCTGACCTATAATTTTGCTGCATACGCGAAATCCGGGCGCTTTTGCGTGGCCGATTAAGTGATTTTAAACGCGCTATCTGCAAGGTGCGATTGGCTGGCTGCCTTTAATCCCGCCGATTTGCCATGAGGGCATTTTCTAAAAATCCATGTTGCGACACCGGGGTTCTTGAGCGTCGGGCATGGTGCTGTTGATACATCAACTGTTCCGGAAAGAGCATTCAATGTCCTTGAAGAATTTCTCGATCAATTTGAAACTGATCATAACCTTCGTCGCGTTGATGGGGGTCTGTCTTGTGGCATCTGCCGTGGTTTTCTGGCAGACACTCGACACAAAACGTATATCTTCTGAACAGTTTAAAACAGACAAGATCGTGGAGTCGGTGGATGCGTCGCTCGCAGCAATGCTTGAGCAGGCCGTCAACCAGCGTGGCTACCTGCTGTTCCGCAGCGACAGCACATACAATGACGTATTCGCCAACCGCGAATTGATGCTGAACAAGCTCAATGAAGCCCGCGCTTATGCAGCTGGTATGCCGGAAATCCTGAAATCCATCGATGCGATGGAAGCATCGGCAACGGTGTTCCACAAGCAGCTTGCCGAGCCACAGATTGCTGCGCGCAAGACGACGGAAGCGCCGATTTCCGAGATCATTGAAATTGGCCGTAACCAGGCCAAGGGTCAGCTGGATGGTTTCCGCACCAATGCGGCGACCATCAAATCGCAGCTTGCTGAACTGTCTGCATCACACTATGCGGCACAGGACGCCGCACAGTTTAACCTTCAGATGGCGCTTCTTGGCGGCGGTGCAGTTGCTGGCGTGATTGCCATTGCTCTGATCCTGCTTCTGGCACGCGCTATCGCGACGCCAATCGTCCAGATGACGGAATCGATGAGCCGCCTTGCACAGGGTGACAACACTGTCGAAGTGCCGGCACTCGACCACAAGGACGAAGTCGGTAAAATGGCGCAGGCCGTTCTGGTCTTCAAACAGGCCGGTATCGAAAAGCTGCGTCTTGCCGACGAGACCGAAAGAATGCGCCTGTCGTCGGACGATGAACGTCGCCGAAACGAAGCTGAAAAGGCTCGCGAAGACGCTGAGAACAACGTTGCAGTTGAAGAACTCGCGAATGGCCTGACGGCTCTTTCCAACGGCAATGTCGCCTATCGTATTGAAAAGCAGTTCGCTCCGCGTCTGGACTCGCTTAGAAACGATTTCAACAATTCGCTTGAAAAGCTGCAGCAGACGCTGCGCTCGGTTGGCGAAAATGCTTCCGCCATCAATTCTGGCGCTGCTGAAATGTTGTCCTCTGCCGATGACCTTTCCCGACGTACTGAACAACAGGCTGCATCGATCGAACAGACGGCCGCTGCTCTGGAAGAAGTTACAACGACAGTTCGCGATTCTGCCCGTGGTGCGGAAGAAGCAGGCAACCTCGTACAGCGTACCCGTGAAGGTGCCGAAAAGTCTGGCGTGGTGGTGCGTAATGCCGTCAAAGCCATGAAGGAAATTGAAAAGTCTTCGGGTGAAATCGGCAACATCATCGGTGTTATCGATGACATCGCCTTCCAGACCAACCTTCTGGCGCTGAACGCCGGTGTTGAAGCGGCGCGTGCCGGTGAAGCAGGCAAGGGCTTTGCAGTTGTTGCGCAGGAAGTGCGTGAACTGGCGCAGCGTTCCGCCAATGCTGCAAAGGAAATCAAGTCGCTGATCACCGCTTCGAGCCAGCAGGTCGAAAACGGTGTGAACCTCGTTGATGAAACCGGCAAGGCGCTGGAAAAGATCGTCTCCGACGTCGCTGAAATCAGTACGCATGTCAGCGCCATTGTTGTTGCCGCTCGTGAGCAATCCACTGGCCTTCAGGAAATCAACACGGCCGTCAATGCCATGGACCAGGGCACGCAGCAGAATGCTGCCATGGTCGAACAGCAGACGGCAGCCAGCCATTCACTGGCCCGTGAAGCCGAAGGCCTGAACACGTTGCTTGGCCAGTTCAATATCGGTGCCGTCAACCGCGTTGCTGCGACGGGAACATCATCCCACCGCCAGTCGTCTTCGGCGCGTCAATCGGTTCAACCGGCTGTCAGAAAAACAGTGACGAGCCGTGGCCCGATTGCGGCGACTGAAACGTCGCGTCCGGCTGCGTCACCAGCCCGTTCCCTGGGACAGACACTGGCACGTGCCTTTAATGCCAAACCGGCAGAAAGCACAGCCAAAGCCGCTGAGCAGGATTGGACAGAGTTCTGATAAGCGGTTCCTGAAAGCGCTGTAGGCAATTACTTACAGCGTCATGGTTTCCATACGGAGATCCGAAAACGCCGTGCGTCCGACTGGAGGCACGGCGTTTCTGCTTTCAAGCAGCAGTGCGAAACCCCCGCCCGGTGTTGCGCACTGCCTGCCTGGACATGGGAACATGTCTGCAACACCGGGTGTGACGTCCCGTTTGCTGCAAAATCAATGTATCGAATATGGAGGGTTGATCTTTGCGCTAAAGCACGTTGCGGAGGCATCTTGCCCCTCGCAAACGATGTGCCTCCATGTCATCCATGGCATGATGGACGGAAGGACGCCGGCGTTAAACGGCGTAACCCGTACCCGGCTGTGCCTGGCCCAGTGCCTTGAACACAGTGTTGACGATGCCAGCGCGGTCAAGCCCGGCATTGGCATACATGGTTTCCGGCTTGGCCTGTTCAACCCACTGGTCTGGCAATGTCAGAGTGCGAACCTTGAGGCCCGTATCCAGGAGACCGGCACTGGCCATGAAATGCAGCACATGGGCACCGAACCCACCCGCAGAACCTTCTTCAATGGTAAGCAGGACTTCATGATGGCTGGCAAGTTGGCGGATAAGGTCGAGATCCAGCGGCTTGGCAAATCGTGCATCGGCAACCGTTGTCGAAAGTCCGGCGGCGTCAAGATCTTCCGCCGCCATCAGGCATTCGGCAAGCCGTGTCCCAAATGACAGGATGGCAACCTTACTACCCTGCTTGATGACACGGCCTTTGCCAATTTCAAGGATTTCACCACGGGCTGGCATTTCAATGCCAACACCTTCACCACGCGGGTAACGGAAGGAAATAGGACCTTCATCATAGGCGGCAGCTGTGCGCACCATATGTTTGAGTTCGGCTTCATCAGCGGCTGCCATGACCACCATGCCGGGCAGGGTGGCAAGGAATGTGGTGTCGAATGAACCGGCATGGGTTGGGCCATCGGCACCAACAAACCCGGCGCGGTCGATTGGGAAGCGCACAGGCAGGCCCTGAATGGCAACGTCATGGACGACTTGGTCGTAACCGCGCTGCAGGAATGTCGAATAAAGCGCGCAGAACGGCTTGTAACCATCCGCAGCAAGTCCGGCTGCAAATGTAACGGCGTGCTGTTCGGCAATACCGACATCAAAGGTCCGCGACGGAAAGAGATCGGACAGCTTGTCGAGGCCAGTGCCGTTTGGCATGGCCGCGGTAACGCCAACGATCTTTTCGTCAAGCGTCGCTTCCTGCACCAGCGCTTCAGCAAATACGCTGGTGTAGCTCGGTGCATTGGGCTTGGCCTTGGCCTGCGCACCAGTAATGACGTCGAACTTGTTGACGCCGTGGTATTTGTCGGCCGCAGCTTCGGCAGGGGCGTAGCCCTTGCCCTTTTGTGTCACCACGTGAATGAGTACAGGCCCTTGCTGGTTGTCGCGCACATTGCGCAGCACTGGCAGCAGATGGTCAAAGGAATGACCGTCAATCGGGCCGATATGGTAGAAACCAAGCTCTTCAAACAGCGTGCCGCCAGTTACATAACCGCGGGCATGAGTGACGGCGCGTGTAATGGCGCGGTCGATGGTCTTGCCCAGATAGGCGGTCAGCTTCTTGCCGAAATCACGGATGCCCATATAGGTGCGGCCAGACGCCAGACGCGCCAGATAGGCGCTCATCGCACCGGTTGGCGGTGCAATAGACATGTCGTTGTCGTTCAGAATAACGATCAGGCGCGCATCGAGTGCACCGGCATTGTTCAGCGCCTCAAAGGCCATGCCGGCAGACATTGAGCCGTCACCGATGACAGCAATGACCTTGCGGTCGCTTTTGTCGAGTTCGGCTGCCACAGCCATGCCCAGACCGGCAGAAATCGACGTGGACGAGTGACCTGCACCAAAGTCGTCATATTGGCTTTCGGCCCGACGGGTAAAACCAGAAAGACCGTCTTCCTGACGCAGCGTGCGAATACGGTCACGACGTCCGGTCAGGATCTTGTGCGGATAACACTGGTGCCCGACGTCGAAGATAAGCCGATCTTCAGGCGTGTTGAAAACCTTATGGATAGCGATGGTCAGCTCAACCACACCAAGGCCAGCACCGAGGTGGCCACCGGTACGGGAGACGGCATCGATCATTTCATCGCGAAGTTCCCGTGCCAGTTGGGGCAGGTCGCGGTCTTCAATCGTTTTCAGATCGGATGGAAACTGCACCCGGTCAAGCAATGGTGTTTCTGGCAATACGGTCAATCGTCCGGCCTTTATTCAGATGGCTCCAGCAGCAGATAAATTATCGCAAATCCATGTATTGCGAAATTCTGTCTGAGCAATTGGTCCACTTCTACAAAATGTCAACCTTGCGGCAAAGGAACAAACTCTTCTTCATCACCCGGAACAATGTCAAACCGGGCGGTTCTCCACTCTTCCTTGGCCTGTTCAATACGTTCTTTTGATGAAGAAACGAAGTTCCACCATATATATCGTTTGGAATTAAGGGCAGCCCCGCCAAACAGCATGATATGACAGCCTGCCTGTCCGCCCTTCAGCGTTATATTGTCGCCGGGGCGAAATACCAGCAACTGATCGGCGGCGAAAATATCGCCAGCAACATCCAAAGAGCCGGAAAGAATGTAGATTGCCCGCTCTTCATGCGTTGCGTCGAACGGGAATGTGACCCCCGGCTCGAGGCTGATATCAGCGTAGAGTGTATCGGAATAGGTTGTAACGGGCGAAACCAGCCCACCCATCGAACCAACAACGACACGGCCGCGTACACCTTTGACATCAATATCAGGCATATGTTCACGCCCGGTATGGGCAAAGGCCGGTGCCATTTCTTCCAGATGATTGGGCAGCGCCAGCCATGTCTGCAAACCGGACATCGACAGCGGATGCCCGCGTAGGTTCTCCGGTGTGCGCTCCGAATGAACAATGCCACGACCGGCCGTCATCAGATTGATATCGCCGGGGCGAATGACAAGTTCGGTACCCAGGCTGTCGCGATGTTTGATCTCGCCGTCAAACAGATAGGTGACAGTTGAAAGGCCGATATGCGGGTGTGGCTTCACATCCAGCGCTTCACCGGCTTTCAAAATGGCAGGGCCCATACGGTCAAAAAAGATGAATGGCCCGACAAGGCGTCTTTGCCGGGTGGGCAGTGCCCGGCGCACTGCAAAACCGCCAATATCACTCGAGCGCGGAATGATCAGGTTTTCGATCGCGTCGCAACTAAATGCATCACCGGCGGCAGGATCGTTCCCGGGAAAAAAGGACATCGTGTATTTTCCTTCTTATTTCCCGGCAAACTAGCACAGATGAACGAAATTGGCAGAGCACGTCTTGTGAACAGCGTGTACTGTTTTTGAACCGATCAACTTAAAGCGGAAATCCGCCTGAACGACTTATTCGCCGTCGAGCGGCTCAACACCCTGTGGTGCACCATTCCGATCAAGGCGGATTTTTTCGATGCGCTTTTCTGCGGCGGTCAGCAGGTTTTCGCAATGCTTTTTCAGGGCTTCGCCGCGTTCGTAAATCTTGATGGAATCATCAAGTGCAACATCACCACGTTCAAGACGGGCCACGATGCTTTCCAGTTCCGCGACAGCTTTCTCGAAAGAGTAGCTGCTAACATCGGTTGCGCTGGTCGTGTCCGTCATATTCAACCCTTCATCATTCTCAAAATATGCATGGCCGCCGATTCCGCCAGCCCTTCCAGATCATAACCACCTTCAAGCAGGCTGACGACCCGGTTCTGACAATATTTGTCCGCCATCTCCAGAAGTCGGCCCGTTGCCCAGTCGAAGTCATCACCAACCAGATTGATATGCGCCAGCGGATCGCGGTAATGGGCATCAAAGCCGGCAGAGATGATAATCAGGTCCGGCGAAAAATCGGAGATCGCTGGCAAGATGCGGGATTTGAACGCCTCACGGAAATGATCGCTGCCGGTGTTGGGAGACAGAGGCGCATTGACCACGTTGTTCTTCACGCCGGTTTCGTTCTTGTCACCGCTCCACGGATAAAGTGGCATCTGGTGCGTGGAGCAGAACAGCACGGAGGTATCTTCCCAAAAGATATCCTGTGTGCCGTTGCCATGGTGAACGTCCCAATCGACAATGGCCACGCGTTCAGCACCATGCACTTGCTGTGCGTGGCGTGCGGCGATAGCGGCATTGTTGAACAGGCAAAAGCCCATGGCTTTTGACGTCTCGGCATGATGGCCGGGAGGGCGCGATGCCACAAACACGTTATCGGCGGCGCCGGAAAATACATCATCCACCGCCGCCATAGCCGCGCCAATGCCGGTTAAGGCAGCCTGCAGGCTTTTCGGCGAAGCATAGGTGTCGGCCTCGAGACGGTTGATACGGCCTTCCTCTTCCGGAATTTCCCGCATCACGCTCAGAAGATGTTCTTCCGGATGTGCCAGAAGCACTGCATCCTCATTGGCCTGCGGCGCCTGCTTGCGCTCGAGGCCGCCGAAATTCGGGTGCTCCAGCGCAATATTGAGCGACCGTAACCGATCGGGGCGCTCAGGGTGCCCCTCCGGTGTCAGGTGTTCAAGAAAAATGGGATGCTCATAAAGACGTGTGGCCATGGTCTATCCAGGTGTCTTTTCGAAAAAAAAGGATCGGATGTGGGGATTACGGTCAGGCGCGATGCGGCAAAAGCGGATAACCCGCCAGAACTGCACGCCCTGCAAGTGCCGCCAGAACAGCCTTGAGAACGTCACCTGGAATGAAGGCCAGCGAACCAAGGAAAGCTTTTTCCAGACCCGTGCCGGCCGCGTAACCCAGATAAGGCACACCGAAAGCATAAAGCACCACAACACCGCCGGTGACGCTGGCAATGAAGAAACCAACGCCTTGGACCAGACCGGACTGCTGACGATTGACCAGTTTCTCCGAGAGGTAACCGGTGACGAAGGCAGCAAAAATCCAGCCGATCAGATAACCAGTTGTCGGCGTGTTGAAAATCGACAGACCTCCGCGACCGCCCGATAGCACCGGCAGGCCGATGGCGGCAATCAGGATCGTCAACAACACGGCCAGCGTGCCACGTTTTGCGCCAAGCACGACACCGGCCAGCATCACACCGAGAGACTGCGCCGTAATTGGAACGGGGATAATGGCGACCGGAATTGGCGGCAGCAATCCAAACGCAATGATGATCGCTGAAAACAACGCAATAAGAACGAGGTCACGGGTCTTCATGGGTTTAGTCTCCCCTCAAAATATCAGGAGATGAGGTTTGGCCTCTGAAACCGCGCGCGTCAATGGCGTCGGCAATCGCATCCGCATCCTTCAACGTCATAATAATCAGCGGAACAAGGATTGTGTGCAATTTCGCCCGTATCCCGCGTGCCCGATGGGCGTCCTGCAACAACTCGTAGCGGTGAACGACCTCTGGTACGAAACGAATAACCAGCCCAACCGCAAGGCCGATGTCAGCAGCCTTGGCCAGTCCCAGTTTTTCCAGCGGACGAATGGCAAGCGTGATTTCGTCCATGAACTGCGAGATACTGACACTTGCCGTTATCGCGGTTGCCAAGAGCGTGAGCGCAGTTAGACGAAAAAGAGCAATGGTGGCTTCCAGCGGTGAGGCAAACACGAAGCTAAACAAGGCGATTACCGTAATCGTCAGCATGACCGGCCGCAGCCGCGATAGGGTTTCTTTCAAGCCCAGATGTGCCTGCCACAACACGCCACCACCGACCATTAGCCCGACGGCTAAGAGAAAGGGATCGCGCGTCATGAAAAGTGCAATGCTGAACAGGGCAAGCGAAATCAGTTTGATGCGTGGCGACAAACGGTAAAGCCAGCCGGTTCCCTCAACGTGCAGGCTTCTCATGACAAGGCCAATTCGCGGTAGAGGCTGATGGCATTAGCAGGTGACGTATCGGCATGCAGACTACCCTGATTGAATACCAGCACACGATCGAAAGTTTCCAGCAGGGCAAGATCATGGGTGATGACAATCAAGTCCTGCTCCAGCCCAGCCATTGTTTTTCCCACAAGCGCACGGTTCTTCAGATCAAGCTGGTTGGTCGGTTCATCCATGATCAGGATTTGTGGGCCGGTTATCGTCAATGCGGCCAGAGCCACCAGCTGCAACTCGCCACCGGAAATCTCATGAGCGCGACGGTTTGCCAGATGTTCGATGCCAAGACGTTGCAAAACGGCTTCAACTGCGGCATTCAGCGCCGCCTTGCTCAGTCCGCGGTTTTTCAACCCGAAAGCAATGTCATCGCGAATAACGGGCAGAATGATCTGGTTTTGCGGGTTCTGGAAGATAAAGCCGACCTGCCGCAAAACGGCGACATCATCCTTGACGGTGTCGAGCCCATTGACCGTGACGGTGCCGCTTGTTGGTTTGGTCAATCCGTTGATCATGCGAGCAAAGGTGGTTTTGCCGGAACCATTCAACCCGATAATACCGATACGGTGTTCTTTCAGCGTCAGGCTCAGAGGGTGAAGGGCAGTGCGGTTTTCAAACCGTGCGCCCGCCTGGTTAAAGCAGATGTCCAACCGCCACGTCTCCTGAAATACGATCATTCTTGTTCAAGCTTACGCGGAACGTTTGGAGCATCAGAATGGACCTGTAAAGGGTTCAGCAGTGGCGATCATTAAGAACAAAAAAAGAACATTGATTTTCAGATTTTATCGCACTAACGTTTCGACCATGGCGATTGAGATTGAAAATCAGATGGCACGACGGTTGTTTCTGGCGAAGCAGGGGCTTTGTGCCGCGCCTGCACGTGCCATGGACAAACAGGGCCTGTTGCAGCTTGTCGATAATATCGGCTTCGTTCAGGTGGACAGTATCGCTACCGTCGAGCGCGCCCACCATCAGATCATCTTTTCACGCAACCGCACCTACAAACCCAAACATCTGACCGAACTTCTGGAAAAGGATCGGTTGCTTTTTGAGCATTGGACGCATGATGCCTCCATTCTGCCGTCTCGATTTTTTCCCTATTGGAAACACCGTTTCCGCCGCCGCGAACCGGGTATGATTGAGCGCTGGACCAGATGGCAGGGCGAGGGGTTCCGTCAGGCTGTTGAGGAAACCTACGCACGGATTGTGGAGAACGGTCCGGTCATGTCACGTGACGTGAAGGCCGAGGATCATAAGTCGGGCGGTTGGTGGAACTGGCATCCTTCCAAAACTGCCTTGGAATTTCTGTGGCATACCGGCAAGCTGTCGATTTCTGGCCGGGTGAACTTCCAGAAGGTTTATGATCTGACGGAACGGGTATTACGCCCTGATCATCACGAATCGGATGTCGATCATGATGCGTTTCTTGACTGGGCCTGCCGCGAGGCACTCAAGCGGCTTGGTTTTGCAACCTCGGGCGAAATTGCTGCCTTCTGGGATATCGTGACACCGCAGGAAGCTAAGGCCTGGGTTGACAGCCACCGCGATGAATTGACCGATGTGACCCTTGCGTCAGCCGATGGCAAAAAACTGCGTGCCTGCGTCGCCTTCCGCGACATTGAGGATGATTTGCAGGCAGTGCCTGAGCCGCCAAGCGGCATTCGTGTCCTCAGCCCCTTTGACCCGTTGCTGCGCGACCGCGCTCGGGCGGAACGACTGTTTGGCTTTTTCTATCGTATCGAGGTGTTCGTACCCGAACCCAAGCGGCAATACGGTTATTACGTGTTTCCGTTGCTGGAAAAGGATCAGATGATCGGCCGCATCGATATGAAGGCGGATCGCAAGCGCGGGACGCTGGACGTAAAGCGTCTTTGGCTGGAGCCGGGTGTACGCGGTTCTGCCGGGCGTTTTGACAAGCTGGATGCCGAACTTAAACGGTTGGCGCGGTTTACCGGTGTCGAGAGCGTCAATTATCTGGAGGGCTGGAAAGGGGGCTAATCCCCTTTCACCGGTAATCTAAAACTCTGCAATCAGCAGATTTCGGTCTCTGTGATATTAATACCAAAACCCTCAAGGCCGACATAGTGACGCTCGCGGCTGGCCAAGAGCTTGATCGAACTAATGCCGAGGTCTTTAAGGATTTGTGCGCCGAGACCAATTTCCAGCCACTCATGTTCGCGTGACCGCGCCTGTGCATGATCCTCGTCAATGGCTGTCTTTTTGCGGTTGCGGCTTGGGTCACTTGCCTGACCAACACCGACAGAGCCTTCACGCAGGTAAACGATCACGCCGCGGCCCTGTTCAGCAATTTTTTGCATATAGTGCTGCACGGGCTGCTTGTTGCCGAAGATATCGTCAGCAACATTTTCAGGATGCAGACGCACCGGAATATCGACGCCGTCACGAATATCACCAAAGATGATCGCCATGTGCTGCATCGGATCCCAAGGCAGCGAATAGGTCTGCGCCTTGGCAGGACCATAGGGCGTTTCGATGGTAAATTCAGATTCCATGTCCACCAGCGTTTCCTTACGCTGGCGATAAGCGATGAGATCGGCAACCGAAACCTGCTTCATGCCATGGGTCTCGGCAAAAGCTGAAACCTGCGGGCCACGCATAACGGTGCCGTCATCATTGACCAGCTCGCTGATTACGCCAATCAATGGCAGGCCCGCCAGCTTGCACAGATCAACGGCTGCTTCGGTATGGCCGGAGCGCATCAAAACGCCGCCTTCACGCGACACCAGCGGGAATATGTGGCCGGGGCGGGTAAAGTCGGCCGCGCCGACATTGGGATTGGCAAGGTTGCGAACCGTCAATGTACGGTCATCGGCAGAAATACCGGTCGTGGTGCCGTGCTTGAAGTCGACGGACACGGTAAAGGCCGTGGTGTGGGCGCTGTCATTTTCAGCCACCATCGCATTGAGGTTCAGGCGTTTCGCCTCCTCACGCGGCATGGGCGCACAAACAATGCCGGAAGTGTGGCGCACGATGAAGGCCATTTTTTCCGCCGTGCAATGCACGGCAGCAACGATCAGGTCACCTTCGTTTTCACGATCATCATCATCCATGACAACAACGATCTCACCGGCTTCGAAGGCGCGGATTGCTTCAACGACACGTTTTTGATCATAGGCCATGTTCAGTTCCCTACTTCAGACGGCCGGTCTGGCCGCGGTCCCGCAGATAATGATCAGCAACAGTGCATGCCACCATCGCCTCGCCAATCGGCACAGCGCGAATACCGACGCATGGGTCGTGACGACCCTTGGTGCGAAGATCGACGTTCTTACCGTCAGCATCAATCGACTGGCGTTCCGTCAGAATGGAGGAAGTTGGCTTGATGGCGAAACGTGCCACGATAGGTTCACCGGTCGAGATGCCGCCGAGAATACCGCCAGCATGGTTGGACAAGAATATCGGCTTACCGTCATTGCCCATGCGCATCTGGTCGGCATTTTCTTCGCCGGTAAGTTCGGCAGAGGCAAAACCTTCACCGATCTCGACACCCTTTACGGCATTGATCGACATCAGATTGCTGGTGATATCCTGGTCGAGCTTGGCATAGATAGGCGCGCCCAGTCCGGCCGGAACATTTTCAGCGATCACTTCGACAACCGCACCAATCGACGAACCGGCTTTGCGGATGCCGTCGAGATAGTCTTCCCAAACCGGAACCATCTCTGCATCAGGGCAGAAAAACGGGTTCTGGTCGATCTGGTTCCAGTCCCAGTTATCTCTGTTGATCTTGTGTTTGCCGATCTGCACCAGTGCGCCACGCACAGTGACCTGCGGCAGAATCTTGCGCGCCAAACCACCGGCCGCCACACGGGCTGCCGTTTCACGCGCTGAAGAGCGGCCACCACCACGGTAATCACGAATGCCGTATTTCAGATCATAGGTGTAATCGGCGTGCCCCGGACGATATTGGCGGGCAATTTCGCCGTAATCCTTAGAGCGCTGATCAGTATTTTCGATCAGCATGGAAATTGGAGTGCCGGTGGAAATAAACGTCTCGCCATCCTCATCCAGCATCACGCCTGAGAGTATCTTGACGATATCGTCTTCACGACGCTGCGTCACAAAACGGCTTTGGCCGGGTTTGCGCTTGTCGAGATAATCCTGAATGTCACGCTGGGTAAAACGGACGCCGGGAGGGCAGCCGTCAACGACACATCCCAAGGCTGGACCGTGGCTCTCGCCCCAGGTGGTAACGCGGAAAAGATGACCGAAAGTATTGTGCGACATGTATTCAGACCAAGGCAATCGCGACCGTTTGTGAAGGGCGCATTGTTGATGAAAGCAAAGCTGTCATAGTGGAAAAAGGAAAGAAGGCAAAAGCCTTTCTTCCCGTGCGGCAAGAGAAACGGCAATCAAGCCTCAGGAGGCCATCGACCAGACGCCGGATTTCGCCTGTGCGGAAAAGTCTTCTGCGCTCAGCGGCTTGGCAAAGGCATAACCCTGCAAAAGGTCACAACCCATCTGCGCCAGCATGGTGGCATGATCCATGCTTTCCACGCCTTCCGCCACGGTTTCGATGCCGAGCGAGCGGGCAATGTCGATAATCGAGCGAACAAGCGCGCGTTCTTGCGAGGCCTCGAGAATGGGCATGACCAACTGACGATCGATCTTCAGGCGTTTTGGCTTCAACCGCAGCAGACTGACGATCGAGGTGTGACCTGTACCGAAGTCGTCGACCTCGATATCAATGCCCAGTGCTTTGATGCTTTCAATATTCGATGAAACGAGATGTTCGCTCTCATCGAGGAAGATCGATTCTACCAGTTCAAACGCCACTTCGCCGGGCATGATGTTCAAATCAGCCAGGCTTTCCATCAGGTGTTCGTTGTTGAGGCGTCGCAGTGATACGTTCACCGAAACGCGGGGCAGGGTAATGCCCTTCAGGTTCCACAGGCGTTTGTCGGTCAGCGCCGTTTCCAGCATCTGCCGATCAAGCGATGCCATGACGTTAAGGTCTTCGGCGATTTTCAGGAACTTGTCTGGCGTGACGATACCACGTGTCGGATGGCGCCAGCGGATGAGGGCTTCAGCACCGACAATCTGCCTGGTCCTGGCGCAGAACTGTGGCTGGTACCAGGTTTCAAACTCGCCGTTTTCGATGCCGACCAGAATTTCATCGGCGATACGTTTGGTGTTGATAACCTCAGCCTGCAGGTTCTGCGTAAAGAACTCATAGCGGTTACGGCCCATGCTTTTGGCACGATAAAGGGCAAGGTCGGCATTGATCAGCGTCTTGCGGGCATCTGCATGTATGCCCTCACCAAATGCAATGCCGATGGAAACACCGCAACGGCAGGAAAAGCCCTCGAAATCCAGAGGTTGGCGGAAAGCGTCGATGATGTTGAGCGACAGGTCTTTCAGCGTCTCGCGGTCGCAATTGTTCTGCACGACAATCACAAATTCGTCGCCGCCGATACGCGCCACGAGATCATCCTGATGCACATATTGTTTGAGGATTTTGGCAGCGTGAATAAGCATGGCGTCGCCGGCCGCGTGGCCAAGCGTGTCATTGATCTGTTTGAAGCGATCGAGATCCAAGTGGATGATCGCAAAACGGTTACGGCTTTTGACCTCCCGTTGCGGCAGCGCATCCAGTTCAAGGTCCAACTTGCGGCGGTTGAAAAGGCCAGTCAACGGGTCATGAAGTGAGTTATGCTCGATGCGGTTCTTGGCAATTTCCAACTCGGCATTTTTGGCTTCCGCGTCTTCCTTGGCGGTCTGTAACTGCTGGGCCAGCAACATGTCGGCGGTAATATCAAAGGCAATACCGACGATTTTTCCCTCGCCACTACGCCCTCTGTAAATCTGTCCTACGGACCGGACGTAGCGCACCTCGCCGGAGGGCAGGCGGACACGCTGGATATCTGACAACTGCGTGTTGTTAGAGGTCGACGTGTCGGCGCGCTCCGCCGCAGTTTCTCGATCCTCCTGCACGAGACAATCCAGCCAACGCTGGCGAGATACGTGGCCGTTACCGATATACTCCAGCTCATAAAGCTGATGCATGCGGCGATCCCAGATCGCACCATCTTGAGAGAGATGCGATTCCCATGTGCCGCACTGGTAGGACGCAAGTGCAAGGTCCAGACGGCCGGAAAGCTGTTCCAGATCCTGTTCGCGGCTGAACAGCTCCTGCAGGGCGAGTTCAAGTTCCGCGTTTTTGATTTCACTGGTCGACATCGCATCGCGCAGATTTTGCGCCATCATGCTGTCGGCAGACACATCCCAGGCAATGCCGGTCGTGCGGCGTGTGCCGTCCGGTCTGGTATAGTTGGCGCCGGCTGAGCGAATATACCTGATGGAGTTATCGGCTAGTTTCAACCGGTAGATTTGCGAGAATGTCTTGGTGCCAAGCATACAGTTGAAGACATAGGCTTCCGTGGCCGCGCGGTCCTCCGCAACAATCATGCTTAACCAGCTCTGCAGCGAAACATCCTGTTCCAGCATGGCCAGACCATGCAGACCGGAAGCACGTTCGTCCCAGAAACAGCGTTCTCCATGTTCATCCAATTCCCAGATGCCGATGTTGGAAGACTCCATTGCCAGCTTGAAACGCTGAGAAATCTCCTGCAATCGGCTTTCACGGGCGCGAAGCACCGCGATGTTGCGGTTACGCTCTGAAATCAGGAAGCTCGCTATAAAAATTGGCAGGATCATCGCAATTGCAGCCGACGATAGCATAAGCCGGAAGGTGCCTTTGCCTTCAGGCAGGGCATCCCAACCCTTTTTGGGGCTGGCCATGATGTCCCAGGAACCACCGGGAATATTCAGCTGTCTGATCGCAGGCTGCGAGTTGACGACATGGTCTGCGCCGATGAAGGCGGTGGTCGTATTGCTGTTTTTCAGCGCCACTTGCAGCCCGTCCATTTCCCGGGCGATCTCATTGTCGGGATGGGCATTGGCTGCATCCAGAAATTTGTCCTGATCGATAACAAGAACAACCGCGCCATGCGCGTTAGCCTGTTCTGTTTCGCTGTCCATGATCGGAACGACGAGAATAAGCGCACCATCCTCTGCATTGCTCATGATCGGTGCAGGCAGCTTGGTGTCGGCAGGTGTTCCCTGACGAATTTCCTCAAGCCGCTTTTCCATCATCTGCCGGATTTTCTCTTTCGGAAAATCTGAGACCCATTGGGCGGGGTAGATGTTCTGCAACTGGTAGCCCGGTGCAATCCCGATACTGATGAAATGACCGCTGGAATTGAGGTTATGTTCGGCGAGACTGCCAAACCGCTCAACCGGATCATTGGAAACATTGATCGTGGAATGGGCCAACGAGCGGATCAGGCTGACGTCATGATCAATACGCGCAGATAATCTGTTGTGCAAAAGCTGTGACAGATTATGCGCCGTGGTCCGCAATTCGGTGCGGAAATTCTCAGTATGGCGCATGTCCACGACCAGAACTGCGATAATCACAATGCAGGAAAGCAACACCGATGCGACAATTGAACCGCGATAAGTACGTGAAATGCCTGTATATTTTTGCTGGAAAAAAGATGCCGCACTCAAATCGGGAAAACTCTCCTCGCCAAAAAGTGTGCCGTGTTATGGAAATACTGCGCAATACAGCACAGATTTCACAGGCATTCTCATTTTACCCAGGCTCGCACTATAGTCGACGCGAGTTAATTTAGACTTGAAATTTTACTTGGTACGGGATGGTGGGGAAATCTCTTTGCGGCCGCTTGATTGCACTAAAAATTCAGGTCATCAATTGCGCCAAAATGTCATTGTTACGGGCGAATTCCGCCACAATCAGGAGGCAAATCTTGTCACAGGTTTTGATGGCGAATGCGCTTGGGAAGGTTAAGTCGATGCGTTTGATGATTGCAGCACTGTTGGCGACGGCAAGCTTCTTGTCTCCGATCAACGGCTTCGCTCAGAGTGCGGATGTCGAATCCACCATCAGCAAGGTCGACGAAAATGGCCTGACCATTACCCTGATCGATGGCAAGAACTACAAGGTTCCGGAGGAGTTTAACTTCGAAGGGCTGAAGGCTGGCGTAAAGGTCGTCGTGTTCTACACCGAAGTTGATGGCAAGCGCGTCGTTGACGATCTGGAAGTCGTCCAGTGACGCCGCAATCATCGACCTGTTTTGAAGAATAAGGACTGGCTGATTACAGCCAGTCAGCCGTTTTATCGGCAAGCGAAATTTTCAGGATTCGATCCTGCGGAATTTCCGTGTTGGCCGCAACTGCAGTATCCATTCCCGTGACCAGCCTGAAAATTGAGCGGATAACGCCGCCGTGGCAGACACAGACCGTTGGCTTGTCGACAGACGACAGCCATGCCCCGATGCGCCATGAGAGAATCTCATAACTTTCGGCATGTTTGCCTGGCGGGATAAAGTCCCATTTAGCCCGGTTTCGGGCCTTAACGCGGTCAGGCACTTGCAGTTTCAGTTCGGGCAGCGTTCGGCCTTCCCAGTCTCCGAAGGAAATCTCGACCAGTCTATCGTCGGTTCTATAGTCGAGTGCAGGTAGCTGCATCGCGCTGCGGATAAGCTGCATTGTCTCGCGTGTACGGCCAAGCGGGCTGGCCACGAAATCAAACTGCGAGACAGTATCACCAAGCAGGTCGCCCAGCGCCTTGCCGTTCGCAACCGCCTGGCTGCGCCCGAAGTCATTCAGCGGTATGTCTTTTTGCCCTTGAAGGCGGCGTTCGGCATTCCAGTCGGTCTGTCCATGTCTGATTACATAGATAAGCACGCGTATCCTTTCGCCGCCTTCCGGCGTATTTCAATCAGTCTTTCACTACGGAGATGTCTGGCGCATCCACGGCCTTCATGCCGATGGTGTGGTAACCCGAATCGACGTGATGAATTTCGCCGGTAACGCCGGTCGAAAGATCAGACAGCAGATAAAGCGCAGACTTGCCAACTTCTTCGATGGACACGGTACGCTTCAGCGGCGCGTTATATTCGTTCCATTTCAGGATATAACGGAAGTCACCGATGCCAGATGCAGCGAGCGTCTTGATCGGGCCGGCCGAAACCGCGTTGACGCGAATGCCGCGGTTGCCGAGATCAACCGCCAGGTAACGAACGCTGGCTTCCAGAGCAGCCTTTGCAACGCCCATGACGTTGTAGTTCGGCATGACCTTCTCCGCACCGTAATAGGTGAGGGTGATGATCGAGCCGCCATCATTCATGATAGGCTCCGCGCGCTTGGCGACAGCCGCAAGCGAGAACACCGAAATGTCCATCGTGCGGTTGAAGTTGTCACGGCTGGTATCGAGGTAACGACCGGTCAGCTCGTCCTTATCGGAAAACGCGATGGCGTGAACAACGAAGTCGATCTTGCCCCAATGCTTTTCCAGCGCAGCAAAAACCTCATCGATTGTTCCTAGGTCCGTCACGTCACAGTGGCCGGCCATGAAGGCGCCCAGCTCTTGTGCAAGCGGTTCAACACGCTTTTTCAAAGCGTCACCCTGCCAGGTCAATGCAAGTTCGGCACCTGCATCGGCGCAAGCCTTGGCAATGCCCCAAGCGATTGAGCGGTTGTTTGCAACGCCCATGATGAGGCCGCGTTTGCCAGCCATAAGGCCGGATGTCTGAGCCATGTTATGCTCCCTGATACCTACAGCGTCCTTGTGCGTTTGAGAAAACGCACAAGGACGCTGTAATATTTTAAGTTGCTGCAAGATTTTCACCGCAAATCGATTCCGATTTAGGGTGATGCAGTGGATTGACCTGCCTATGGCATAGCCTGCTTGCCGGTTCAAGCAGGCAGAGGATCATCTCCTGTTAGGGAGTGTCACAAAGGGTGCTTGACCAACAGGTTTCGTGAAAATGTCACAAATAAAGGCCCTGACGCATGTGGCGCATCAGGTCTGTTACCTTTTCGTCGGGCTTTTCCAGAAGCACGATGCGGATTTCCATTACCAGATCACCACGTTCGCCCTTGTCGTCGTAGAGACCCTTACCTGGAATACGGATCGTCTGGTCGGAACCGGACCATGCCGGCACGGTGACGGAAATTTCGCCTTCGGGCGCTAGCAATGTAGTTTCACAACCGAGCACGGCGTCCTGCAACGACACCGAAAGAGGAGTGTGGATATCGTAGCCATTGATCCTGAAATTGTCGCTGCGTGCGGCAAGCAGGGTAATGGTTAGATCGCCGCGCTGCATGCCGGGGATCTTCAGGCCCTGACCCTTAAGCCGTACGATATGACCGTCGGTCATGCCAGGCTCAATCTGGAACCGGACCTCGCGTTCGTCGCTCAGCGTCAAGCTGACAGATTTCGTTTCCAGGAAATCGCTGACAGTCACAGTTGCCTCTGCGGTGATATCAGGCGCTTTTTCAATCACCTGGCTTGTGCCCGTCAGGCGTTTGAAAAGGGATGTGATGAAGGATCCGGCAGCAGCAATAGCCGCCGGTGTCTTGTCACCGGATGCATCGGTTTCGGAATAGGCCTGAGCCTCGTCTGATGTTGTGCCGTTGCCAGACGTGCCAGCCGTACCGGAAGCGCTGCTGTCGCTTGCAGAGGTTTTTGCCTGCTGCTGGCGCGCCTGCGCACCAAAAATCCGCTCCAGCATATCTTCCGGGGCTTCGGGTGCTGTCGCATCGGCAGGCTTGCCGGAGGCAGTGCCCTGCGGTTTGCGGGCCTCGGCCTTTGCCAATTCTTCCATCAGCTTTTCGGCAGCCTTTGCGCGTTCGGCGGCCTCACGGGCGGCTTCGCGCTGCTGCATGATGGTCTGCTCGCGGTGTTTTTGTGCCGCTGCCTTGCGCGCCTGATCATAGCGGTCACGCTTTTTGGGATCTTTCAGAACGTCATAGGCCTGCCCAACCTCGGCAAAACGCTGCGATGCATTGGGGTCATCCCGGTTCTGGTCGGGATGGATTGACTTGGCTTTGGAGCGCCACGCCGCCTTGATCTCGTCGGCGGGAGCATCACGTTTGACGCCAAGCACGGAATAAGGATCACGCATATGAACCACCGGTAACGCTTTTCCCTGTTCTTCTCATCATGAGAACGAGGGTGAAAATACACTTGCGGTAAGCTGGTCGCGATCATTCGCGCCCTCTTCCTGCTTAAACTGCACAAGACTTTGGCGACAAGTTGCTAATCAGACCTTTACGCGGGCGGTTCAGCCGGGTTCCCGGCGGGTTTTCGCGTGGATAAGGTAAATAGATTATTTCTGGTTGAAGCGGGTCATCAACCATTCGCCTGCTTCTGAAAGGCACGTTTGGCCCGAATAGCTGGCGATACCCTCATAGGAATGACGGGTGGTGTCGAAGTTGCGGCAAAGGAAGCCGGTGGAGTTGTCTTCGCGAATGGCGGTAATCACGCCAGCACTGCCGGTTGTGGTATTGGCCCAGGGAAGGGGAGAATTGGATAGTTTTGAAAGATCGGCTGACGTTACGGCATTGCGCACGGTAACATCGTCTGTCTGAACAGTGGGGCGGTTGCCACCGGACACGGAGGCCGTGGAAAGGCTGGTATCAGCCTTGTCGCCACCAAACAAGTTGAGGCTGCTGACACAGGATGTAAGCATCAAAACAGCCGACATGCTCAGGAAAACACCTGCGCCTGTTTGCAAGCTGCTCTTTGTTCGCCTGTTCGACTTTGCTATGACGTTCACCATCTTCATGCCGGAGATCATCTCCGGGTTTGCCAATCAGTTCAGGAGCTTTTTATTCAATATGTCTGAAAGTGGGTTAACAACCGGTGACTTCACCGAGGAAAACGAACCCTTTGCTCTTTTCGGGCAATGGCTGAACGACGCAACCGCGTCCGAGATCAACGATCCGAATGCGGTCGCATTGGCAACTGTCGATGAATACGGCATGCCGAGCGTCCGCATGGTTCTCCTCAAGGATTTTGATGAGCGAGGGTTCGTATTCTATACGAACTTCGAGAGCCGCAAGGGACTGGAAATTCTTGGCCAGAAAAAGGCAGCCATGTGTTTTCACTGGAAATCCTTGCGCCGACAGGTCCGTATCCGTGGCGACGTGGAAATTGTCAGCGACGAAGAAGCGGATGCATACTACGCGTCCCGCCCGCGTGGCAGCCGCATCGGCGCATGGGCGTCCAAGCAGTCGCGCCCGCTGGAAAGCCGGTTTGCGCTGGAAAAGGCCGTTGCCGAATATACCGTACGTTATGCGGTTGGAGACATTCCGCGCCCGCCGCATTGGTCCGGTTTCCGTATCCGCCCCGTTACCATCGAGTTTTGGCACGATCGTAATTTCCGCCTGCATGACCGGGTGGAATTCAGACGCGACACGGCAGAAGGTGACTGGAGCAAGGTCCGCATGTACCCGTGAGCATCTGTCCGATGCGTGGCGGATTGGCACCGCGCACCGGACACACATTGTATCTTGATGATGAGTATTTGCGTGTTGTCCAAGACGAAATCGTTTCAGTCCGGGCTGTTTGCCCGTTTAATAAAAGCCGCCCGTATTCCGGCCCTGGCATTGTGTTCCGTGGTGGCTTTGACACTCAGTGGTCCAGCGCATGCCATGGACGACGTGGCCTTGAAAGCGGCGATGGCGTCGTTTGGCGAAGCGGCGCAAGCGCAGCGGCTGGAGAATGAGATTGCCGGTTACGTAAAATCAGGTGACCTCGAAAAGCTCACGCAATTGGCTGAAGACATTCAGGCCAAGGATGGAGAATTTCTCAATATTCTGACGCTGATCGTCGAACAGCAGGAACAGGATGTCAGCGAAGAGCTGGCGCTGATGGCGGTTGATCCACACCAGGTTGCTTTGCAAATGGGGCCATGTCACCACGCCAATATTGCCATCCGCTCCTTGGCGCTGATGATCGCTGATGGCGCCGAACCCACCATCAGAAATGATGTCGTCATGGTTGATGGCACGCAGCTCGATAATGTCTTTGCTGAAACCATCAATCGCTGTGAGCGTATCAAGGGATTGCCGCAGCGTTTGCCGCAGATCGGCTCATTATGTATGATGACCGGTAACTGCTCCGATGATCCGGACCTCGCACCGCAGCCCTGATACATCTGCCTTGGCATTATCTTTTACAAATCGCGCACAGCTGCGTCGATGATTGTGTTGATGAAGTCGGTCTTGGCGCGCGTATAGGCATCGCCGTCATACTCATACTTCTGTGCCAGTTGCAGTTTTAACCGCTGGTACTGCAGAGCTAGATCACTGTTCTCGCGCAGCCTTTCCCTGAACAGAACACGGCGGGTATGGGTCAAGCTCTCAGGCGGACATACATAAAGACGCTGATGGGGCAGGGCGTCGCGACGCAAGAAGGCCCAGACGCCGTCGCCATAACGGCTGCCACGCGGTTCATAACCAGCGTCTTCCAGAGCGGCTCGGCAACAATCCATATCAGTGAGGTTACCAAGGATGATGTCTACATCGATACAGGGCTTGGCAGACAGGCCAACAACGGCGGTGCTGCCAATATGCTCGATATCAAGGGATTTGCCCGGCAGAAGGAGCTGTAGGTCCTGCCGGATTTTTTCAAATTCGAGTGGCCATGAGGCATCATAGGAAACGATTTCAACCTTCGTTCCCACGAGGGTTTAAGCCTGTGTGCCGCCGACGGTGACCTGATCCATGCGCAGGTGCGGCTGACCAACACCAACAGGAACCCACTGGCCTGCCTTGCCACAGTTGCCAATGCCTGTGTCGAGTTTCATGTCGTTACCAACCATCGAGATGCGCTTCATGGCATCCGGGCCGTTGCCGATCAGCATTGCGCCCTTTACCGGCGCACCGATCTTGCCGTTTTCGATCAGATAGGCTTCGGTGCAGCCGAACACGAATTTGCCGGAGGTGATGTCCACCTGACCGCCACCGAAGGATACGGCATAAATGCCCTTCTTGACCGAGGCGATAATTTCTTCCGGCGTCTTGTTGCCGCCCAGCATGTAGGTGTTGGTCATGCGGGGCATTGGTACATGGGAATAACCCTGCCGCCTGCCGTTGCCCGTCGGCGTCATACCCATCAGGCGGGCATTCTGACGGTCCTGCATGTAACCGACCAGTTTGCCATTTTCGATCAGGACATTGTAGGCAGACGGTGTGCCTTCATCATCGATGGTGATGGAGCCGCGACGGTTATCTATGGTGCCATCGTCAACCACGGTCACATCAGGTGCTGCAACCATCTCGCCCAGCAAACCTGCAAAGGCTGAGGTTTTCTTGCGATTGAAGTCACCCTCAAGGCCGTGGCCAACCGCCTCATGCAACATCACACCCGGCCAGCCGGAACCTAGCACGACATCCATGGTGCCGGCGGGCGCATCGATGGCGCTCAGATTAACCAGTGCCTGACGCAACGCCTCGTCGGCGCCGCGTTGCCAGTTGTCTGTCGCGATAAAATCACCAAAGCCGACACGTCCGCCCGACCCGAAGGAGCCGCTTTCCTGACGGTCGCCTTCTCCGGCAATAACGGAGATGTTGATACGGGTCATCGGGCGAATGTCGCTGACACGGTGACCGTCGGCACGCAAAATATCAACGATCTGCCAGCTTGCCGAAACCGATGCCGTCACCTGACGGACCTTCGGATCCTTGTCGCGAAGATAGGTGTCGATATCCTGCAGCAGCTTTACTTTTTCTTCAAAGCTCGGTGAACCGATCGGGTTCTCATCACCGTAAAGCTTGCGGTTTGTTCCCTGTGGAGCGGCAGCGTAAGAACCGGAATAACCCTTCGTTACGGCAGAAACAGCATCCGCCGCGCGTTTGAATGCGCCTTCAGACAACTCACCGGCATGGGCGTAACCGACAGTCTCGCCGGCCACGGCGCGCAGGCCAAACCCCTGGTCGGTGTTGAAGCTGCCGCCCTTCAGGCGACCATTGTCGAAGGTCAGTGATTCCGCCTGCGCATGTTCGATAAAAAGTTCACCGTCATCCGCTCCCGAAAGAGCATCTGCCACAAGCGCGCGCATCTTTGCTTCGTCGCAATCAAACAGGGACAGAAGATCTTTCGTCATCACATGCTCCATCGGTTTGCCGTGGTTTCTGTCACTAGCGGACCTAATCCCTGATAGTGCAGACCATAGCGTAAAATTATGAAGGGCGTCCGCCGGGTCTGCGAACGCCCTCAAGGTATGATGTAGGCTCTGGTGGTCGCTGGCGCAAGCAGGCCAGCGGTCAGGCAATCTGGTTAGGGGAGTGCGTCGTACCCTTCGGAAAAGCCGGAAAGTTCGATCGGAATACCAACGCGATCCTGATCAACCGATTCCCGCAGCGCAAAAACGGCTGCCTTACCGGCACGCAACACCTTCATCAGCTCGTCGTCAATGTCCACTTCCACGTAGCAACCTTCAGAGAAACAACGTGTGAAATAAGCGCGGCCGATATTGTTGTTGTCGACGTAAAGTTCCATCCCGTCCTTCAGCAGCACGCCAAGCGGCGCCAGAATGCGCAGGATGCGGGATTTACGGTCAGCGGTCTTTAGCACGACAACGGAGAGACCAACTTCGGGCCTGTCATCCGCAATCACGTTCTGCATCAGCGCACACTGCTCTTCAGACGCACCAGCCGGCTTGTCGCAAATCACCGACCACGATCCATGGTTGGAACGCGCCATGCCCGGAGCGGGTGGCTGGCCAGGTGCAGGCTGCGGTTGCTGTGCCATGACCGATGCTGTCGGCATGATGATCGCTAGTCCCGCGGCTGCAAGCACAGTGCGGGCAAACGGGGTGAAACCCATGAGTACCTCTGGAATTCGAATCAATGCGGCTATTTTGCCCTTCGCTCAAGGAAATGAAAGCCTTAATCCTTCAATTCCAGTTGAGTGCGGCGGAAATTGGACTTCCCCGTGAAATCTTCAAACAAGCCTGATATGCCAGCTAGTTCATGTTTTTTAGATATAAACGATGAAAAACATTCTGAAATTGATGAATGCCAAAAAGCCGCACCCGCTTTCGATTGCGGATATTGCGGCGACGTGCAAACTATGGTTTGAGTTTATTCTATAGCATGGATTCTGCGTTTGAGTTTGAGATGGATCAAACGCGTGAGGGAGAGATACCGTGATTAACAGAATTTACGTGGCGCTGGGGGCATTTTTCTGTCTGCTCACGGCTGGCGGCGCCCATGCCGACCAGCCGGTACATTGGCAAATGGGGATGCAGGAAGCTGCCACAATTATTATGCACGACATTCGTGCGTTTGAGCAGTACACCCTGTGGTTCATTGTGCCAGTTACGCTTTTTGTACTTGCGCTGCTGATCCTAGTGGCAATCAAGTTTCGCGCAGCCGCCAATCCGGTTGCATCCAAGACCAGCCATAACACGGCAATTGAGGTCGTCTGGACACTGGCGCCAGTTCTGATCCTGCTGTTCTTGGCTTTCCCGTCTTTCAAGCTGTTGAATGCACAACTTATTCAACCGGAAAATCCGGACCTGACATTGAAGGCGACTGCGACGCAGTGGCTGTGGAGCTATGAATATGCGGCGGCTGAGGGGGCCGAACCCGTGTCTTTCGACAGCTACATGCTCAAGGAAGAAGATAGAGACGCCGCCGGCAAGACCGACAAGGCTGTTTATCCGCGCCTTCTGGCTGTCGATAATGAACTGGTCGTTCCGGTTGGCAAGACCGTTCGCCTTCTGGTGACGGCTGCTCCGACAGATGTTATCCATTCTTTTGCAATGCCAGCCTTCGGTATCAAGATCGATGCCGTACCGGGCCGTCTGAACGAAACATGGTTCAAGGCTGACCGTGAAGGTCTTTATTATGGTCAATGTTCCGAGCTTTGCGGCAAGGATCATGCTTTCATGCCAATCGCCATACGAGTGGTTTCCGAAGATCAGTACAATAGCTGGCATGCCGCCGCAGGCTCTGACCTGGGCGCAGCCAACAAGGCACTGACTGCTTCTGTCGAGGGTGGGGTAAGCACCGTCGAAGTGGCTGGAAACGAAACCAAGTAAAGGTAGGGTGAGGCAAATGGCTGGACATTCCGCACACGACGACCATCACTCTCATGGTCATTCCGCTCACAACGAGCACGTGCATGACGAACATCATGCACATACACCGGGCTTTTTCGCCCGCTGGTTCCTGTCGACGAACCACAAAGACATCGGCACTCTCTACCTGATTTTCGCGATCATCGCGGGTATCGTCGGTGGCGGCCTTTCGGTTGTCATGCGTATGGAGTTGCAGGAGCCTGGCATTCAGATTTTCCACGGTCTTGCGGCCATGGTTTATGGTTTTGAAGGCGATGCCGCTATCGATGGCGGCAAGCACATGTTCAACGTGTTCACCACTGCACACGCCCTCATCATGATCTTCTTCATGGTGATGCCGGCGTTGATCGGTGGTTTTGCCAACTGGATGGTGCCGATCATGATCGGTGCGCCTGACATGGCTTTCCCGCGTCTGAACAATATTTCGTTCTGGCTCATCGTTCCGGCATTCATTCTGCTTATCCTGTCGCTTTTCGTGGAAGGACCAGCGGGTGCTTATGGTGTCGGTGGCGGCTGGACGCTTTATCCGCCACTGTCGACAACCGGCATGCCGGGACCTGCGGTTGACCTTGCGATCTTTGCGCTGCACGTTTCAGGCGCGTCTTCGATCCTGGGTGCGATCAACTTCATCACCACCATTCTCAACATGCGTGCGCCGGGCATGACCCTGCACAAAATGCCGCTGTTTGCATGGTCGGTTCTGGTAACTGCGTTCCTGCTATTGCTCTCCATGCCTGTTCTGGCTGGTGGCATCACCATGCTGCTGACTGACCGTAACTTCGGCACTGCATTCTTCTCGCCGGAAGGCGGCGGTGACCCGATTCTCTACCAGCACCTGTTCTGGTTCTTCGGTCATCCGGAAGTGTACATTCTGATCCTGCCTGCTTTCGGCATCGTCAGCCACATCGTTTCGACGTTCTCGAAAAAGCCGGTATTCGGTTACCTTGGCATGGCTTACGCTATGGTCGCCATCGGCGCCGTCGGCTTCATCGTTTGGGCCCACCACATGTATACGGTTGGCCTGTCGCTGGAAGCACAGCGTTACTTCGTGTTCGCCACGATGGTTATCGCCGTTCCGACCGGCATCAAGATCTTCTCGTGGATTGCCACGATGTGGGGTGGCTCACTCAGCTTCCGCACACCGATGATCTGGGCTATCGGCTTCATCTTCCTGTTCACGGTTGGTGGCGTCACGGGCGTACAGCTCGCCAATGCCGGTCTCGACCGTTCGCTGCATGACACCTATTACGTGGTTGCACACTTCCACTACGTGCTGTCATTGGGTGCGGTGTTTGCGATCTTTGCAGGCTGGTACTACTGGTTCCCGAAGATCACCGGTTATATGTACAGCGAAACCATTGGTAACATTCACTTCTGGGTAATGTTCGTGGGCGTGAATCTGGTGTTCTTCCCGCAGCACTTCCTCGGTCTTGCAGGCATGCCACGTCGTTACATCGACTATCCGGATGCCTATGCCGGCTGGAACATGGTGTCGTCCTACGGTTCTTATATTTCCGCAGTGGCTGTTCTCATCTTCCTTTACGGTGTATGGGAAGCCTTGGCGAGGAAGCGTGTTGCGGGTGATAATCCGTGGGGCGAGGGTGCAACCACCCTTGAATGGCAGCTTTCGTCTCCGCCTCCATACCACCAGTGGGAACAGCTTCCGCGCATTCGCTAAGGCGAAATGACGTTGGTACAAGGATATCGCGCCGATGCGCGCGGTATCCTGATTGAATCAGGATTAAGTTTGAAATGACTGTTATCGACAATCACGACGTATTGGATGCGAAAGGCTCTGGTCTGTCAGAAGCCGGTGCTCGTGATTATTTCGAATTGCTCAAGCCACGCGTTATGTCGCTTGTCGTATTCACAGCATTTGCCGGTCTTATCGTGGCGCCAGGCAGCCTTAACCCGGTACTCGGCTTCATTGCCATTCTGTGTATTGCGGTTGGCGCAGGTGCCTCCGGCGCGCTCAACATGTGGTACGATGCTGATATTGATGCGGTGATGACCCGTACGGCAAATCGTCCGGTGCCTTCCGGTCGCGTTGCGCCCGGCGAAGCGCTGGCATTCGGCCTTACGCTGTCGGCCTTCTCGGTGATGATCCTTGGACTGGCGCTGAACTGGCTTGCCGCAGGCATCCTTGCCTTCACCATCTTCTTCTACGCCGTGGTCTACACCATGTGGCTGAAGCGCTCGACACCACAGAACATTGTGATCGGTGGGGCGGCCGGTGCTTTCCCGCCGATGATCGGTTGGGCCTGTGTGACCGGCGATGTGACGCTGAACAGCGTTCTCCTGTTCCTTATCATTTTCCTCTGGACGCCTGCGCATTTCTGGGCGCTGGCCTTGTTCAAGATGAAAGATTACGGTTCCGTCGGTATCCCGATGATGCCGAATGTAGCGGGCGAATCTTCTACCAAGAACCAGATGCTGGCCTATACGTTGCTGACCTCTGCGGTCGCTGTCGCGCCATCATTTACCGGTCTTGCGGGGGTTGGCTACGGCATTTTCGCGGCCGTACTTAGTGTGATCTTCATCTATTTCTCTCTGACCGTGCTGCGCATGCCGGAAGGAGATGAAAAGATGGTTCCTGCGAAAAAGATGTTCGCCTACTCGATCTTTTACCTGTTCGCGATCTTCTCTGGACTTCTGGCCGATCACTTCGTGCCATCATTCCAGACGTTAATGGCGGGGTGGGCCTAATGGAAACAGTAAAACCAAGCGAAGCAGAAAAGAAATCCAGACGTGGAAGAAACATCGCGCTCGGCCTTGTATTGGCGGCGTTGGTGGTCCTTTTCTACGTCATTACGATCATCAAGATTGGATCGCACTAGAGCATGTCGCGCAATACTGCGCTGCGGTCACCTCTGACGCAACAATGCGGGGAGAAATGGCGGGCAGTGCAGGAATTGCATCTTAAAGGTCGTTATACGCCCGGAGTTTTTCGAAGCGCGTAACGAAAAAGGGAGGAGGAGCGAAATGACAACGGCAAATGTAGGACCTGCAAAACGCACAGGGAACGGCACAATTCTGGTGCTGTGCCTGGTATTCGTTTGTGGCATGGTCGGCATGGCCTATGCCGCCGTCCCTCTCTATCGCCTTTTTTGTCAGGTCACCGGTTATAACGGCACCACGCAACGCGTAGAGCAGTACTCCGAGACCATTCTTGATCGCACCGTAAAGGTGACGTTCGATTCCAACACATCCAATGGCCTGAACTGGGACTTCCGTCCGGTACAACGCTCAATCGATCCTAAGATCGGTGAGACGGTCGAGGTTCGCTTCAAGGCGACCAACCGGTCTACGGTCCCGACCACGGGCACAGCTGTCTTTAACGTGACGCCGATGGAAGCGGGCGCCTATTTCAACAAGGTTGAATGTTTCTGCTTTACGGAAACCACCTTGCAGCCGGGCGAAACGCTGGAAATGCCTGTGGTGTTTTTTGTCGATCCGGATATCGTCAAGACGCGCGAAACAAAAGACATACACACAATGACTTTGTCCTATACTTTCTATCCGTCAAAGACGGACAAGCCGGTGGCAGCGCTGCCGGTGAAAACAGAAGGTCAGGAACAGAAACTTTGAGAGAGGGAATCGCACGCTCTGATCGGGAGGGTGTGATTTTGGGAAAGCAGTCAATTCGGGGAATTGTCGGATATGGCAGACACGCACGAAAAGAAACATGACTACCACATTATAGATCCAAGCCCCTGGCCACTTCTGGCTGCTGTTGGTGCATTTGTGCTGACCTTTGGTGGCGTCTGTTATATGCGCTACCTCTCGGGTAGCTCGATGAAGCTGTTTGGTCTGGAAATGGCCAATCCTTGGCTGTTCTACATCGGCCTCGCGCTGGTGCTGTACGTCATGTACGCCTGGTGGGCAGACACCGTGAAAGAAGCGCATGAAGGGCACCACACCCGTGTTGTGTCGTTGCATCTTCGTTACGGCATGATCATGTTCATTGCCTCGGAAGTCATGTTCTTCGTGGCATGGTTCTGGGCTTACTTCGACGCCAGCCTTTACCCGCATGAGGCAATTCAGGCTTCGCGCCTTGAATATACCGGCGGTCAATGGCCACCCAAGGGCATCGAGGTGATCGATCCATGGCACCTGCCACTGTACAACACCGTTATCCTGCTGTTGTCGGGTACCTGTGTAACCTGGGCACACCATGCGATCCTGCACAATGATCGCAAAGGGCTGATTAACGGTCTGGCGCTCACGGTTGCGCTTGGCGTTTTGTTCTCGTCCGTGCAGATCTATGAGTACATGCACGCGCCGTTCGACTTCAAGAATTCTATCTACGGCGCCACCTTCTTTATGGCGACCGGCTTCCACGGCTTCCATGTTTTCGTCGGTACCGTGTTCCTGCTGGTCTGCATGTTCCGTGCTATAGCCGGGGACTTTACGGCGAAACAACACTTTGGTCTCGAAGCGGCCGCCTGGTACTGGCACTTCGTTGACGTGGTTTGGCTGTTCCTGTTCTTCGCAATCTATATCTGGGGCGGTTGGGGCGCACCGGTTCACGGTTGATCGCCAAACAACAGACAATGTCGGGCGGCAGCAATGCCGCCCTTTCTTTTTGCCGACCCTGAAGCATGTTGCCGTTAAACATGCTTTAGTGCGGAAATACGTGGAGACAGAGGAAAAGCCATGCAGGATGACAGCGCCCTTTATCCACCGGTTGATCCGGTTAAGTGTGGCTTGAAGGGGCATTGCCCGCGCTGCGGGCAGGGGAAACTGTTTGATGGTCTTCTCAAGGTAAAACCAGAGTGTTCGGCCTGCGGGCTTGATTATTCTTTTGCCGATGCGGGTGATGGGCCGGCCGTGTTTGTCATGCTGATCGTCGGTTTCCTGATTGTCGGTCTGGCGCTCTGGCTTGAGACGACCTTTGAACCACCCGTCTGGGTTCACGCTCTGATATGGTTGCCCATGACGGTCATCGTGTCCCTTACGCTGTTGCGCGTTCTGAAAGGCATCATGATTGCCCTGCAATATAGAAACAACGCCAGCGAAGGCCGCATAGATCGTGGCTGACATCAACATGACAACAGTTGGAAGAACACGGAAATTGGTCGCTGGCTTGAGCGCCTTGGTCGCTCTGGCAATCTTGTTGGGGCTTGGTACGTGGCAGGTACAACGCCTGCACTGGAAAGAGACGCTGCTGCAGGACATCGAAACCCGCCGCACCTCCCAGCCGCTGACGCTTGCACAAGCCGAGCAGATGCTCGGCAAACAACCGTTGGAATATCGCCGGGTGAAGGTTCAGGGTTTGTTTGACCATACCCGTGAACGTCACTTCTTTGCCACCCATCGTGGGCAGACCGGGTATTATATCTACACGCCGTTGCGACTGGAGGATGATCGCTTCATTTTCATCAACCGTGGTTTCGTGCCTTATGAGTTGAAGGAACCGGCAACACGGCTCGCCGGAGAAATAATGAGCGGCCCTGTCGTTATTGAAGGACTGCTACGCGAGAAGCTGACGGAAAAGCCTTCCTCGATGGTTCCGGAAAACGATCTCGCCAAGAATATCTTCTACTGGAAAGATTTTGACGCAATGGTGAACAGTGCCGGTCTTGATCCGGCCACGGTCGTGGGCTTTTTTGTCGACGCCAACGATGCGCCGAACCCAGGTGGCTGGCCGCAAGGTGGCGTAACGCTCATCGATTTGCCAAACAATCATCTGCAATATGCGATAACATGGTACGGACTGGCCGCTGCCCTTGTCATCGTCGCCGGATTTGCCTATTTCCGGGGAACTAAAGGTAAACCCGGGTAGCAACTTTACCGGCTCGCCAAGGAGAAGGAATGAACACCATCGTTTCCAAGTCGCCCCTGACGATTCGGCTCTGTGGGCCGCGCGGTTTTTGTGCAGGCGTGGACCGGGCCATTCAGATCGTCGTTCTGGCGCTGAAAGCCTATGGTGCTCCCGTTTATGTCCGCCACGAAATCGTTCACAACCGCTACGTGGTTGAGGGGCTTGAGGCCAAGGGCGCGATCTTCGTTGAGGAACTGAACGAGATTCCACCTGAACACCGTGAGCAGCCGGTGGTGTTTTCGGCCCATGGTGTGCCGAAGTCGGTGCCTGAAGATGCGCAGGCCCGTAACCTGTTCTATCTCGATGCAACATGCCCGCTGGTTTCCAAGGTGCACAAGCAGGCCATGCGCCACCAGCGTTTGGGCCGCCACGTCGTGTTGATTGGCCATGCCGGTCACCCGGAGGTCATCGGTACCATGGGTCAATTGCCTGATGGCACCGTCTCGCTTGTCGAAACCATTGAGGATGCAGCGGTCTATGAACCGGCCGATTCCGAAAATCTCGGTTTCGTCACGCAGACCACGCTTTCGGTGGATGATACGGCCGGCGTTATTGCCAAGCTGCAGGAACGTTTCCCGTCCATTCAGTCGCCTGCGGCTGACAGTATTTGTTACGCAACGACCAATCGCCAGGAAGCGGTCAAGCAGGCTGCTCCTGGTTGTGATCTGTTCATCGTGGTCGGTGCACCCAACTCTTCCAATTCCAAGCGCCTCGTTGAAGTGGCCTTGAGGGCAGGGGCAACGCGCTCCGTTCTGGTGCAGCGCGCCTCGGAAATCGATTGGGACGTGATTGGCGATATCCGCACGGTTGGCCTGTCGGCGGGTGCCTCCGCCCCTGAAGTGATCGTTGACGAGATTATCAGCGCATTCCGCGAGCGTTACGACACGACGCTGGATCTGGCTGTGACGGTTGAAGAAACCGAGCATTTCCTTGTCAACAGAGAGCTGCGCAGCATTGAATTGACCACTGCCGATATGGCATTCGTAAATGGCGATTCACGCGACATCATGCCTGCAAAATCCATCTTTGCTGCAAACCTCTGATATGTAAGAGACTTCAAATTGGCAGTTTACACCGATATCACCGAAGACGACCTCAAGAGCTTTCTGGAAGCCTATGATGCAGGGGAATTGACCTCCTACAAAGGCATTGCCGAAGGTGTAGAGAACACCAATTTTCTGCTTCACACCACCAAGTCGCCGCTGATCTTGACGTTGTATGAAAAGCGGGTGGAAAAGTCGGACCTACCGTTTTTCCTTGGCCTCATGCACCATCTGGCAGACAAGGGACTTTCCTGCCCGCTGCCGCTGCCCCGCAAGGATGGCGAGTTGCTGGGCGAACTTTCGGGCCGTCCGGCCGCCCTGATCTCCTTCCTGGAAGGCATGTGGCTGCGCAAGCCGGAAGCCAAGCATTGCCGCGAAGTCGGCAAGGCTCTGGCCGCCATGCACCTCGCGGGCGAAGGTTTCGAGATCAAGCGACCTAACGCGCTGTCCGTTGAAGGCTGGAAAGTTCTCTGGGAAAAATCCCGTGAACGCGCTGACGAAGTTGAAAAAGGCCTGCAGCAGGAAATCCAGCCGGAAATCGATTTTCTGGCAGCCAACTGGCCGAAGGATTTGCCGGCCGGCGTCATTCACGCCGATCTGTTTCAGGATAACGTGTTTTTCCTGGGCGACGAACTGTCTGGCCTGATCGACTTCTATTTCGCTTGCAATGACTTCCTCGCTTATGACGTTTCCATCTGCCTCAACGCTTGGTGCTTTGAAAAGGATGGCGCCTACAACGTCACCAAGGGCAAGGCATTGCTGGAAGGTTACCAGTCCGTGCGTCCACTGAACGCTGAAGAGTTGAACGCACTGCCGTTGCTGGCGCGTGGTTCTGCACTTCGCTTCTTCCTGACACGCCTCTACGACTGGCTGACAACGCCGGAAGGGGCATTGGTGGTCAAGAAAGACCCGATTGAATATCTGCGCAAGCTGCGCTTCCACCGGTCCATCAACGACGTGGCCGAGTATGGATTGGCCAGCGAATGAAACACGTCGATATTTTTACCGATGGCGCCTGTTCGGGAAATCCAGGACCGGGTGGCTGGGGCGCTGTTTTGCGTTACGGCGAAATCGAAAAGGACATGTGTGGCGGTGAGGCGGAAACGACCAACAACCGCATGGAGCTGATGGCGGCAATTCAGGCGCTTAACGCCCTGAAATCGCCCTGCGAGGTCGATCTCTATACCGACAGCTCGTATGTTAAGGACGGTATTACCAAATGGATTTTCGGCTGGAAGAAAAAAGGCTGGAAAACCGCCGACAATAAGCCGGTGAAAAATGTCGAGCTGTGGCAGGCACTGGAAGAGGCGCGTGACCGACACAAGGTGACGCTGCACTGGGTCAAAGGTCATGCCGGACACCCGGAAAACGAACGTGCCGACGAACTGGCGCGCAAGGGCATGGAGCCATTCAAGACACGGTGACGCCAATATGCGTCTGATTTAACCTTGCCAAAGCCTCATCTCTACCTATCTTGTCGTCAAATAACAGGAGAGGTCATTTATGATTCAACATTGCGTATTTCTGCGTTTGAAAGCCTCGACCACGGCTGATCAAAAGCAGGCAATTTATGATGCCATTGCGGCCTTGAAAGATGTTGTACCTGGAATTCTCGATATCAAATTCGGACAAAATGTATCGCCGGAAGGCTTGAATGGCGGTTTTTTGGATGGGTTTATCGTGACACTGGAAAGCATCGAAGCCCGTGATGCCTACCTCACCCACCCGCAGCATGTTGAGGTCGGCGATGAGATCATCACATTGACCGATGGCGGACTGGCGGGAATTCTCGTCTTTGACATGCTGATCTGAGCGGCACGCGCGCCTGGTGCGCGATATCCATCGTACAACAAAAAGGGCACATTCCAGCCGGAATGTGCCCTGATTTTTTTGACTGTCTATCAGATCAAAGCTGTTCGATCATCTTTGCCGCGGAGGAAACCGTGGCCTGGCCTGGGTTTTCCTCGACGTTCAGAGACTTCACGACGCCATCATCGACCAGCATGGAGTAGCGCTTGGAGCGAACGCCAAGGCCGCCACCAGACAGATCTGCATCCAGACCAAGTGCCTTTGTGAAAGAAGCATCCCAGTCAGCCAGGAAGTGGATCTTGCCGAGGCCACCGGAAGACTGCGCCCACGCACCCATGACATGCCAGTCATTGACCGCAACAACAGCAATATCGTCAACGCCGCGTGCGAGAATGGCATCGCGGTTTTCAAGATAGCCAGGAAGGTGGTTGAGAGAGCAGGTCGGCGTAAACGCGCCCGGAACGGCGAAAACAACAACCTTCTTACCCTTGAAAAGGTCTTCTGTGGTGGTTTCTACCGCGCCATCCGCTGTTTTTTCCTTGAAGGTGGCCGAAGGCAGCTTGTCACCAATTGCAATGGTCATTGAATGCTCCTGTTGAATAAATGGAAATGACTGAAAGATTTTCCGCGGGCACCGTAGAGGCTAAATCGGTCTGTGAAAAATGAATTTTGTTAAAACTGAAGCGGGCTTTCGATTGCCTTGCCACCGGCCTTTATCAGAACACGCCAATTGCTACCCGGCATGCGGAAGCGTTTGGGCAGTCCGCTCACATCCATATCAAAAACGGCGTGTCGTCCCGTTTTCTTGATATTGGAGGGGCTGGAGAATGCGTAGCCATTCGGCCCTGTCAGATAGACCTCGAATGTCTCGCCAGCACCCTCGGGTAGCAAGACGTCGAAAGCGACCGTATTGTCGCGTTTGTGGGCGTAGGATGCGACCTTGAAGTTGTCGTCGGGTTGCTGAGGCAGTTTTTTGTATGCGGTTTCAATGATCTGGCGTTCATCCAAGGTTGCTTTGGAAGACCTGCTTACGGTGATTTCGAACTCCGCCTGAAACGGTATGCAGATATTCTGGCAGACGCCGATAAAAGCAGATAGCTTGGCAGAGATTTCTTTCGAGGGGTCGAACGCGCCAAGTTTGAAGGGCAACAACACGGACTGATCATAGCCGATATCGCGCAACTCGCCGTTCATGATGAGTTTCGGAACTGGAAAAACAAGCGATTGAACAGTGACGCCACCGCCCGGTAAACTGGCTTCAATATGCGGCGGAATACCTGCTTCGCCCGGTTCACGCCAATAGGTGATCCACCCTGGCTTGAGTTCGATTTCCAGTCCGGCTTGAAGCATGCCATGTTGGTCGACATCCAGTGTCACCACACGCATGCGGCCGCCTTCGCTTTCCGCCCATTCGGTGACAGTTGCGTTGCCGGAAGTTGCTGTTGCAAGGACGCTCAGGCTGGCAAATATGGACAGGGCTTGAAGTGATCTGGAAATACGCATGGGTTCTGATTTACTCCAGCCGCCAGCGCTCTGCCACTTCATATCAAAAAAATTCAATCATTTTCAGTTGATTGATTGGTCACAATACCGCATCCTGAATGAATTGGGCAAAGGGCAGGGCCGACAGTTTCCAACGATCCGGAGGTGAATATGAAGTTTTCAACTCTCATGGACAAGCGAGAACGGGGCTTTCTGGATGGGCAATTTCTCATTGCCATGCCAGCGATGAACGACGGCAATTTTGCCCGTTCAGTGATTTACATTTGTGCGCATTCCTCAGCTGGTGCCATGGGTTTCATCATTAACCGGCCACAGCAGATAACCTTTACCGACGTGTTGCTGCATTTGAACCTTATGGACAGCAACGACGCTATCATGCTGCCAAACCACACGCGGGAATTCCCGATCCAATGCGGTGGTCCGGTAGAAAGCGGCCGCGGCTTTGTTTTGCATTCCGATGACTATTCCAGTGAGTCCAGCATTCCGGTGAGCGACGAAATTTCCCTGACGGCAACGCTGGATATCGTGCGTGCCATTTCCAATGGCCGTGGACCGGATCGTGCGACGATGCTGCTTGGGTATGCTGGTTGGGGGCCGGGCCAACTGGAGGAAGAAATCGTCCAGAATGGTTGGCTGAACTGCGAGGCGAATGAAGGTATGATTTTTGACCGCTCGCTCGATAACAAGTACCAGCGTGCGCTTTCATTGATGGGCATTGAGCTTTCTGCATTGTCGACTACGGCCGGGCACGCCTGATGACTCAAAATAATTCAACAGCGTTTGGAACCAGCCTGCGTCGCTGACGTTTTCTCCACGCTGCCGCTACAGACGGCAGAAAAGTTTAAAGGAGAAGTCCAATGGGTAGCATGTCTGATAAGGTTGCTGGCAAGGCAAACGAAGTCGCTGGCAAGGTGAAGCAGGGCGTGGGCAAGGCAACTGGCAATGACCAGATGCGCGCTGAAGGTGCTGTTCAGGAAACCAAAGGTAAGGTTCAGACAGCAACCGGCAAAGCCAAAGATACCGTGAAGAATGTAGTCGACCGCATGTAAACACCCCATGCTTGACTTGCCGTCTGACCGGCAAAGCAACGTTAAGTGCAGGTAACCTTTTACCTGCACTTTTCTTTTGTTTCATTGATGCGACTGCGGGGTTGAAATGAGACTTTTTACATGCGCGACGTGCGGCCAATCCATTCATTTCGATAATAGATATTGCGTGAAATGCGGAAGCCGTCTGGCTTTCGTGCCAGACATGGTTGCGCTGGAAGCTTTGCAGCCAGCTGGTGAACCGCTTTGGAGCTTGGTGTCATCTCCTGAGCGACAAGTTCGTTTCTGCGGCAACGAGGTTCACGACATCTGTAACTGGGCGATCCCTGCCGAGCAGGACGGTGAGTTTTGTGAAGTCTGTAAACACAACAGACTGGTGCCCGATGCTTCGACCGCGGTTGGTCTTGAGCGCTGGAGACGTATTAGCCAAGCGCAGCGCCACCTGTTCTATTCGCTTTTACGGTTGAGATTGCCTGTGCCTGACCGCCTACAAGACCCGCAGAGCGGGCTGGTGTTTGATTTCCTGGTGGACGAGGTAACGCCGGATGGCAATATCATTCCCGCCATGACCGGCCATGAGGAAGGGTTGATCGCCATCCGTGCCGCTGAAGCGGATGACGCGACACGCGAGCAGGTTCGCAGCAACATGAATGAGCCCTATCGCACCATGCTCGGGCACTTCAGGCACGAGACAGGGCACTTCATTTGGAACAAGCTGGTACGTGATGCAAATCGGTTCGAAGCATTCCGCGCCGTGTTTGGCGACGAAACGCAAGACTACGCCGAAGCGCTCGAGCGCAATTACCAGAGTGGACCGCCCGAAGGTTGGCAGGAAAATTACATCAGTACCTATGCCGCCAGCCATCCCTGGGAAGACTTTGCCGAATGTTTTGCCCATTACCTGCATATCATCGATACACTGGAGACGGCTGGGTCTTTCGGCATGGCGATCGAACCTGAAGGTCACAAGGAGATGGCCGCAGAAGTTGAGTTTGATCCGTATAAAGCCCGCAGTGCAGAACAGCTCGTATCCGTCTGGGTGCCGCTCAGCGTGGCGATGAACTCCATCCACCGCAGCATGGGGCAGGGAGATCTCTATCCATTTGTCGTTACACCGGTTGTTACCGCCAAGCTCCAGTTCATTCACGAACTGGTGCATGGCGATATTTCAACGGATCAGGCGCGTTTGGCTGGCTGAAAACGCTCGCGCAACAGCTTGAGTGAAGCGTCTGCATTTTCCGGTGTGCCGAAAATGAAGCTCTGGCCGTAATGGCAGTTCATGCGTGCCAGTTCGGCTGCGTCTTCTGGCGTTTCGATGCCTTCGGCCACCACATGCATTTCCAGGGCACGGGCCATCGCGATCACCGACATAAGCAGGATATTGCGCTTCTCTGTAGAATTGGCGACCAGCGCCTTGTCCAGCTTGATCGTATCGAATGGAAAGCGGGTCAAATAGGCAAGCGATGAATAACCGGTACCGAAGTCATCAAGGGCAAGGCTCAAACCTGTGTCCTTGAGCTTGTTGAGGACAAGCCGTGCCTGCTCTGGGTTTTCCATCACGATGGATTCGGTCAGTTCCAGTTTCAACTGCTTGGGATTGCAGTGTGTGCGTGCCAGCATGCTGCGAACATCGTTGTAAAGTTCGTTGTTTAGCAACTGGGCGCTGGAGATGTTGACGGAAACAAAGATCGGCAATTTGTCGATCGCCTGTTGCCATTCCACGAGGTTGGTCGCAGCGCGCTCAAGTGCAAACATCCCGAGCTGTTCGATCAGGCCTGAGGCCTCTGCAATAGGAATGAACTCACTGGGTGGAATATTGCCGCGCTTGGGATGCTCCCAGCGCATGAGAGCCTCGAAGCCTGCAATATCGCCATTGTCAAGCCGGATGATGGGCTGATAGGCGAGGTAAAGCTCTTTTCGCTCCAATGCTCGGCGCAGGTCGCTTTCCAGCTGCAAACGGTCTGTACCGGAACTGCGGAACGCCGGACGGAACGGTTCGACACGGTTGCCGCCAGACCGTTTTGCACGGTACATGGCAAGTTCGGCGTCGCTGAGCAGTCCGGCTGCACTGTCCTGCTGATCTATCCAGGAAACCAGACCAACCGATGCCGTCAGGATGATTTCACGTCCGGCAAAGTTGATCGGCACCATGATCGCCTTGTTCACCGCATCGGCAAAATCAGCAATACGGGCCGGATCTCGTTCGGAAACGAGGATGAGGCCAAATTCATCACCACCAAGGCGGGCGAGCGTATCCTGCGGTTTAAGCAGGCGGCGCAGGCGGCGGGTCAGTGCAATTAGGATATTGTCGCCGGCGGCAATGCCCAGCGTATCATTGACCAGCTTGTAGCGGTCGATATCAATGGCAAGAACCGTCGGGCGGACACTGTCGCCGTCAGCGGTCAGGTTGAGGATCGATTGCAAACGATCAAGGAAAACCTGACGGTTCGGTAGGCCGGTTAGATTGTCGGTGAGCGCATCCTGCAAGAGGCGCTCCACCGAGTTTTTCTGCTCGGTAATGTCAGTAATCGTTCCCACGCAGCGAATGATTTCACCGTTGGAACCGAGCACCGGCCGTGCCCGAATCTGCAGCCAATGAAAATGACCATCTTCGGCGCGAATGCGAAATTCATGATTGAAACGACCCTTACGGTGGTCGAGTAGCACGTCTAGTGTTGCCTTGAACCGGTCGCGGTCGTCGGGATGAAGGCGTGGCAACCAGTTGCGCGCTGCGCCATGCATGCTGCCGGGGTGAAGACCCAGCTTGAGGGAAATGTCTGGCGTGGTCACGATACGGTCACGGGTTACATCCCAGTCCCAAACGGTGTCGCCGCTGCCGGTCAGGGCAAGTGACTGGCGCTCGAGGTCTGAAAACAGGCCTTGCTGGTAGGCGCTGCCAGCAAAGGCATGCTGGATGACGGTAAAGCCGATCAACAGCACGATCAGGACAAGACCACCACCCAGCGCCGGCTGGATAATGTCATTGTCCAGTTGACCGGTAACGGTCAGCCAGCTGCCGAAAAGCCATGCCAGGATCAACGCCCATGACGGCACCAGCAAAATGGCGCGGTCATAGCGGTTGAAGCCGAGATAAATGATCAGGGCAATACCGACGACACCGGTCAGGGCAAAGGAAATACGGGCGATACCCGACGCCACCGACGGGTCATAGATCGCAACGCCGAACAGAAGTGCCAGACCGACAACCCAAGCGAATGTCGCATAACCAAGATGGGCGTGCCACCGGTTGAGGTTGAGGTAAGTAAACAGGAAGATCACAAGGCTGGATGCGAGAGCGACCTCCGCCCCCGCGCGCCATATTCGCTGATCGCTTGAGGTCACGCTGATCAGCTTCTCAAGGAAACCGAAATCCACGCAGATATAGGCAAGAACAGCCCAGGCAAGGGCAGCCGAAGCTGGCAAAACCGATGTGCCCTTGACCACGAACAGAATGGTCAGCAGCACCGCCAACAGGCCGGCAATGCCAAGCACGATACCGCGGTAGAGTGTAAAGGCGTTGACGGTGTCCTTGTAGGCTTCCGGTTCCCACAGGTAAATCTGTGGCAGTTGCGGCGTGGAAAGCTCGGCAACGAAGGTAATGACAGAACCGGGGTTCAGGGTGATGCGGAAAACGTCGGCATCCGGGCTTGGCTGACGGTCCAGCGCAAAACCTTCACTGGGGGTGATAGCGATGATGCGCTGAGAACCAAGATCCGGCCAGAATACCTTGGAATTCACCAGACGGAAATGCGGGGCAACGATAACGCGCTCAAGCTGCTCTTCGGACACGTTGGCGAGCGCAAAAACTGCCCAGTCACCCTGGTGGGCAGGAGAGCTGGCACGCACCTCGATACGGCGGCGAATACCATCGGGTCCCGGTGCGGTGGATACCTGAAAGGCTTCACCCTGATTGACATGAATATCGGTCGTGGCGGTCAGGTCCAGCGCGGTGGCATCGCGCGAAATCTTCACCGGCTCAAAGGCAGCAGCAGTCGTTGCGAAACCGGCCAGCGCCAGTAGGGCCGAAAAAAAGATGGCGATTGCTGCGATCAGCCGTGAAACTCGAAATTTTGAATACATGCCAGCCATAATTAGTCCGGTTTCCTACTGTCATGGCGACCATCAGCGATTAAGGAGAACATGGCATGATCGCGCCACTCACCATTGATCTTGAGATATTCTCGCAAGAGACCTTCCCGCTGAAAGCCGGCATTTTCGAGCAACCGGATGCTTTTGAAGTTATCTGGAATACAGGCTGCCTCAATTCGGTGCAACTGTAGCCCATTGAAGATGTAGGGTATTACCAGTCTTAATGCGGCAGACATATGACCTTGTGCCGCATATCGTTCGCCCATCCAGTATCCGATCATGCAGCTTTGCGCTGCACCTCTGCGTATGTAGCCGATTGTAAGACCGCCGAGAAGTAACATTTCGGGCTGTTTGAAAACTAGGAGCGCTACAGCGGTGCCGGAGGAGAATTCCTGACCGTTGCGGATAACCCGCGTTCTGAAAGAACCTTCTGTTAACTCATCTGGCCGCCAGGTCGGTTCCCATGGTTGCAGGAACCGACGACTTTCAGAGCGTAGCCCGTGCCATTGTCGAAAATCCGAATATTGCGGCAGGCGCAGCAGATAGGACGAATCGCGAATTTCCGGTTTGTCGCCGTTTCGTGAGAAAAAACGCAACATGGCTCGGCTCATTCAATTCCCCGTTACGACCATCGCCTCCTGATCGTTGTCAGGGGCGTCAACCTAGGCATTCGCTTTTTTCTGTAAGTGCTGCGGTGCTGAGAGGGCAGCGGAGATATCGTCCATGGACGCGAGATTTTCCAACGGGCCGATGGCAGACAGTGTCGGAGCCTTGTCGAAGAACAGGCGTCCGGCAAGATCCGTCAATCGCTCGGTGGTGATGTCACGCAGGCGCTGCATCATCTCGTCATTGGGGATGGGCCGACCATAAAGCATCATCTGCCGTGCAATCTGTCCGGCACGGGCGGCAGGGCTTTCCTGACCCATCAGCAACTGCGCACGAATCTGGGCCCGGGCACGCTCGATTTCCTGATTGTGGATTTTATCAGAAGACTTGCGCAGCTCCTCCAGAATAACTGGAACCAGTTCTGGCAGATCGTTTGCGCCTGTTGCTGCGTGGATGCCGAAAATGCCGGTATCGGAAAAGCCCCAGTGGAACGCATAAACCGAATAACACAGACCGCGATATTCGCGCACTTCCTGGAACAGTCGCGAAGACATTCCGCCGCCCAGAATATTGGCGAGAATTTGCGAGCAGTAGAAATCACGGGCGTGGTAGGCTTTGCCTTCAAAACCGAGCAACACCTGCGCATCCATCAGGTCGCGCGTTTCGCGGATTTCACCGCCCGTGTAGATTGCCTTCTGCATGACAGGCAGCGCATTCGGTGTCTGCGGCAAGGTGGAGAAGCGCTGCTCGACCTGCTTGACGAATGTTTCGTGATCAACGCCACCAGCAGCAACGACGAAAATACGGTCAGTCGTGTAGTTGCGGGAAAGATATCCGCGAATTTGTGAGGTGGTAAACGATTGGACCGTCTCAGGTGTGCCAAGAATTGGCCGGCCGATGGTCTGGTCTTTATAGGCAACGCCGGAAAAATTATCGAAAATCACGTCATCGGGTGTGTCGGTGGCAGCACCGATTTCCTGCAGAATGACGTTTTTCTCGCGCTCCAGCTCGTCTTCCTCAAACGAGGATTCTGTCAGGATATCAGCCAGAATGTCCACTGCGAGCGGGACATCGTCCTTCAGGACGCGGGCGTAATAGGAGGTGGTCTCTGTCGATGTTGCGGCGTTGACTTCGCCGCCTACGTTTTCAATCTCTTCGGCAATCTGGCGGGCTGTGCGTCTCGCTGTGCCCTTGAATGCCATGTGCTCAAGAAGGTGAGCAATGCCATGCTCATTATCGGTTTCATTGCGTGAACCCGATTTGATCCAAACCCCGAGGGCCACACTTTCAATGTGTGGCATGCGCTCGGTTACGACCGTCAACCCGGACGCAAGCCGGGTTACTTGAACATTCATTTTAACGTCTTTCCGCGTCTCTATTCCTTGGCGCGCGCATGTTTGCCGATAAAGGTTTCAACGGCTTTAAGGTCGGCCTCAAGAATTTCGAAACGCTCCTCCCGGTTCATAAGATCAGCGAGCCATGATGGAAGGGCCGGATCGATTGCGCAAGCGGATTTTACAGCCGCCGGAAATTTTGCTGGATGAGCAGTGGCCAGCGTAACCATCGGGCTGCGTGGCTTTTCATGCTTTTTCGCCACAAAAACGCCGGTTGCTGTGTGCGGATCCAGCAAATAGCCAGTTTCCTGCAGGGTGTCGCGAATGGTTGCTGCAACCTGCTTTTCGGTTGCACGGCCTGCGCGGAAGTCGCGACGAATAAACTTCATAGCTTCTTCTGGAATTTCAAAAGAGCCGGACTGCTTGAGACCATCCATGGAATTGCGCACGGCACGCGCATCGCGGTCATAGGCTTCAAACAGCAGGCGCTCGAAGTTCGAGGAAATCTGGATATCCATCGAAGGCGAGGTGGTCGCCTTCACGCCACGCATTTCATAACGGCCAGTCTTCAGCGTGCGCGCCAGAATGTCGTTGTCGTTTGTGGCGATGACCAGACGATCGATTGGCAGGCCCATTTTCTTGGCGACGTAGCCTGCGAAAATGTCACCGAAGTTGCCTGTTGGTACGGTGAAGGACACTTTGCGATCTGGAGAACCGAGTGTCAGTGCCGATGTGAAGTAATACACCACCTGCGCCATGATGCGCGCCCAGTTAATGGAATTGACGCCGGACAGTTTGACGGTGTCGCGGAACTTGGCATCATTGAACATTTCTTTGACGAGGTTCTGGCAATCGTCGAAATTGCCGTGAACGGCAATGGCATGCACGTTTGATGCGGTAGAACTGGTCATTTGGCGCTGCTGCACTGGCGACACCTTGCCGTGCGGGAACAGGATGAAGATGTCTGTACGTTCGCGACCGGCAAACGCATCGATTGCGGCGCCACCAGTGTCGCCGGATGTGGCGCCAACAATAGTCGCTCTCTGATCGCGCTGCGTCAGGGCATAATCCATCAAACGGCCGATCAGCTGCATGGCGACGTCCTTGAACGCCAGCGTCGTGCCGTGGAAAAGTTCAAGCACGTAGGAGTTGGGGCCGGTCTGCACCAGCGGAGCAATGGCTGGATGTTTGAACGTGGCGTAGGCCTCGTCGATCATCGCACGAAAATCATCAGCCGGAATTTCGCCGCCGGTAAAACGGTAAAGCACTTCAAAGGCGATTTCCTGATAGGATTTTCCGCGCAGCGCACGAATTTCCTTTTTGCTCATCGACGGCCATTTACGCGGCACATACAGCCCGCCGTCGCGTGCCAGACCGGCAAGCAGTACATCGCAAAAACCCAGCGAAGGGGCTTCGCCCCTGGTCGAAACATATTCCACGAGATGGTCCCTTGTCGTAAGCAGTCAGGTCGCCGAAGCAAAACAGATATGGTGGTATTCAGTGATGCTGAGGAAAATTCAAGCAAATCCGAACAGGCCAATCGATTTTTTCCGACGTCGCTGCTATAGACCATCGCCAACTGGCGTGAAAGGCCGTTAAACAGGTTCTCCGGTACACCTCGGAGGCAGTGTAGAGGATTGAACAGAGTGTCAGGTCATATTTTGCGTTTATCCGCCGCCATGTCGCTGCTGGCTATCGTTGCCGGATGCAACTCTTCCAGCCCATCGGAAGCGCTCGGCATCGGCGAAACCGGCGGCAGTGCAACCCCGGCAGCCGCAGCTGTTACGCCGGTTGTGCAGGCAAACTGCCCCAAGGTAACGGTTCTCGATAGCAATGCCGTGCATCGCGTTTATGCGCGCGGCGCCAAGGATAATCCAGAACAATTGGTTTATCAGGCGTCATTGGCTGACAGCACCCGCGCCTGCACGATGAACATGGACACATTGACTGTGAATGTTTTGGTGCAGGGCCGAATCGTTCCCGGTCCACAGGCAAAGCCAGGCGCGGTGACATTGCCAATTCGCGTCTCTGTAAAAGATGGCGACGGTGAAATTTTCTCCGAGGTAACGCAGTTTCCGGTCAATATTGCGGCTGATGGTGGCGCGCAGTTCATCTTCAACAATGACCATGTTGCCATTCCAAATGGCCCCGGCGGCGCACCTAAGACTGTAAACGTCTTCGTCGGCTTCGATGATGGTGTGAAAAAGAAGAAGTGACGACTGGCTGGCCCGTCAGCGTAAATCTGCATTAGACGGGTGGCCTAAGGTTTTGAAAAATGGGCGGAAGAACAAAGTGTTCCTACGCCCATTTTCTTTATCAGGAAATGCCGCCCCAATCGGACAGCGCTGCAACGACAGCCGGCAGGTCCATCATGCGGGCGATGACGGTTTCTGCGCCCGCATCGGTCAGCTTGTCAGCGTGGCCGGGGTAGGTGTGCGAGGCGCCGGTAAAGCCGATAACGCGCATGCCAGCCGCTTTTGCTGCATGAACGCCGTGAACGGAATCCTCGACAACAACGGTCTTGGATGGCGAGACATTAAACTGGCTGGCGCCGTGCAGGAAAATATCCGGTTTCGGTTTTACCCTGTCCGGACCAAGGTCTTTGGCCGAATAGATATGCGGATCGAAATAAGGCTTCAGGCCGACTTTGGTCAGCATCATGTCCAGACGCTTGCTGCTGGAATTGGAGCAGATGCAGCGCTGCAGTGTCAGGCGCGCCAGCGCAAACTTGACGCCTTCGATGACTTTGACGTCGCGCTGTAGGCGGGCATCCAGCAGCTTTTCCGATTTGTCGAGCAGCGATGCCGACAGCGGTATGCTTGCTTCACGCTCAACAGCCAGCAGAATATTGTGCCATGTCATGCCGGCAAAACGTTCGCCCATCTCTTCCACGGTAATCGGATAGCCTGCTTCTGTCAGAAGTGCGGATTCGACCTGCGCGGCAATGATTTCGGAATCGACTAGCACGCCGTCACAGTCAAAAATGATAAGGTCGAAGGCGCTCATCTGCGCTCCTTTCAGAATAACAAATCGCGGCGCTTTTAGACCATGCGGCGGTTAAGCTCAACCTGCTTGCGTTTGTTGCTCGACAAGCATTGCGGCGCATTCTATGGGAAGGCATGGCCCCTAAAGAACCCCGCAAGCCGGATGATACAATCGCGGCGCGTATCGCACGCAGTCTCGGCGACCGGATCGTTCGTGGTGAATTGTCGCCGGGTGAGCGGCTGCGGCAGGATCATATTGCTGAAGAGTTCGGTGCCAGTCACGTCCCTGTGCGTGAGGCTTTTCGTCGGCTGGAAGCGCAAGGGCTGGCCATCAGCCTGCCGCGACGCGGCGTCAGGGTTGCAGATTTCGGTCTGAACGAAGTCCGCGAAGTTGCTGAGATGCGCGCGGCTCTTGAGGTTCTGGCCTTGCGCCATGCCATTCCGCACATGACTGCCGCCATTCTTGATGAGGCTGAGGCCGCAACAGCCGAAGGCGACAGCGCGGCAGACGTGCGGAGCTGGGAGGCGGCCAACCGGCGCTTTCACCGGTTGATCATAACGCCCTGCGGCATGCCGCGATTGCTTGAAACGATCGACGGGCTGCATGCGGCGAGCGCGCGTTTCCTGTTTTCGGCATGGCGTGCCGGATGGGAGCGCCGTACAGACCATGACCATCGCGCTATCCTGAATGCCTTGCGTTCTGGCAGGGGAGAGGAAGCTGTGCGTATTTTGGATGGTCACGTGCAATGGATTGGCAGAACCGCCATACGCACACCAGCCGGCTCCACGAAGGATGCCTTTGCTATCGTCGGATAAAATTATAGATAATTTTATTTCCGCGTAATTCACTGTAAATAAAGCCATTTATTGAAATATCTCCACAGTCTCCTGGCGGAGATGCGTGATATTTTTTCAATTTTTGAAGATTCCATTTGGTTTTTGGACGGTTCGATCCTTATAAATTCAGAATTATCTATAATTTTGAAAAGGAAAGATAATGTCTGGAAAAGTATCTGCTTTGAACGGTCGTCTTATCGATAATCTCGAAAAGACTCTGTTTGGGAAAGTCGTCCTCGTGGTTGTCGGCTCGCTGGTGTTGGCAATCGCATCACAGATTTCGGTGCCGATGGTCCCTGTGCCAATCACCATGCAGACATTTGCTGTGACGATGATTGGAGCGCTTTATGGATGGCGATTGGGCGGGCTGACAGTTTTGGCATGGCTCGTTGAGGCGATGGTCGGTTTCCCCGTTCTTGCCGATTTCAAGTCGGGCATTGCACCTTTCATGGGGCCAACCGCAGGATATCTCGTGGCATTTCCGCTAATGGCGATATTTGTCGGTTTCCTCACTGAAAAGGGCATATCTGCCAATCGGTTGTTTGCCGGCTTTTCATTGCACCTTGCCGCGAACCTGCTTTGCCTGCTCTTGGGATGGATGTGGCTGGCACAGGTGATCGGCGCTGAAAAAGCCTGGATCGCCGGTGTTGTGCCATTCCTGATTGGCGCAGTCCTTAAATCTGCTTTGGCAGCAACGGTGCTCAAGGCAACCAAAGGCCGGGTAAAGACCTCTTGAGTATACGTCTGCGCGGGCATCATCTGCTCTGCATGTTGACCTTTGTCGGTGAGGGCTACACAGCGGCCTTCACCGATAATTATCGCAAAATCGCCAAACGGCTGTCTGCCGGTGAGACAATCGAGATTGTCGATCGACCGGACGATATATGCCAACCCTTGCTCTGCAGTCATGGCGCGCATTGTTACAAGGAAAGTGTCGTGCAGCGCGATATTGCTGCATTGGATGCGGTTGGGCGGTTGCTCGGGAAAACACTGTTGATTGGTGATACGCTGAAACCCGACCACGTGTTTCTGTCACGTTTGCGGTTGGCATTTTCACACAATTCGATTCGCAAAGCCTGTCATGATTGCGAATGGAGTTCGCTTTGCGACAAGGTTGCCGCCTCCGGTTTCAAGGGCGTGAAAATCATCTCTGAAACCGTCGAACCCGCTGCGTGCCATGGTTAATGGCACGCTTGCTTCTTCTATTTGTCACACTGCGATGACCAACTGAATACAAATGAAATAATGCTTTTTTGTCAGATATTTGCGTTTTTCTGTCCCGCATTCAGTCTTTGATAACCATCTTCGGTAACCATAGGCATCAGTTCAGTTCGAGTAAGCGTATGGAGCGAGTACCGATGGCATCAGTTTATCCGCTGGCCGATTTTCGGCGTGCCGGTTTTGATCGTGCAGGGCAGGAGGATGCCTGGAAAGACAGCATCATAAAGGGCGATTGCGTAGCAGCTCTTGAAGCATTGCCGAGCCAGTCGGTCGATGCGATTTTTGCCGATCCACCCTATAATCTTCAGCTTGGCGGCACACTGCATCGTCCGGATCAGTCTGTTGTCGACGCCGTTGACAATGACTGGGACCAGTTCGCTTCGTTTGAGGCTTATGATGCTTTTACACGTGCATGGCTTCTCGCCTGCCGTCGTGTGTTGAAGCCCAACGGCACAATCTGGGTTATTGGCTCCTACCACAATATTTTCCGCGTCGGTGCGATGTTACAGGATCTCAACTTCTGGCTCCTCAACGATATCGTCTGGCGCAAGACCAACCCGATGCCGAACTTCAAGGGTCGCCGGTTCCAGAACGCACATGAAACCATGATCTGGGCCAGCCGCGATTCCAAGGCCAAAGGCTATACCTTCAACTACGAAGCGCTGAAGGCATCTAACGATGACGTACAGATGCGCTCCGACTGGCTGTTCCCGATCTGCAGCGGCCATGAGCGCCTGAAAGGCGAAGACGGCAAGAAGGTTCATCCGACGCAGAAGCCTGAAGCATTGCTGGCGCGTGTCATCATGTCCTCGACCAAGCCGGGCGATATCATTCTCGATCCATTCTTCGGTTCTGGTACCACCGGTGCCGTTGCCAAGCGTTTGGGACGCCATTTCGTCGGCATTGAGCGTGAGCAGGATTACATTGATGCAGCTTCCGCTCGCATCGCGTCGGTAGAGCCGCTGGGTAAAGCCGAATTGACGGTTATGACTGGCAAGCGTGCTGAACCACGTGTCGCGTTCAATACGCTGCTTGAAAGTGGACTTGTTCGTCCAGGCCAGGTTCTGACCGATGTGAAGCGCCGTTATAGCGCCATTATTCGTGCGGATGGTACGATTGCTTCAGGCGGTGATGCGGGCTCAATTCACCGGCTTGGAGCCAAGGTGCAAGGGCTGGATGCCTGCAATGGCTGGATGTTTTGGCACTTTGAAGATGGTGCTGACCTCAAGCCTATCGATGAATTGAGAAGTGTCATTCGTTCTGAACTGGCAAAGGTAGAATAAACGATCCACCGCCGCGCCTGTCTGCCAGTTTCTCTTTCCGGTGTAAGTACCTCTAGTCCCGGAAGGAGATGAACGGCCCCCGAAGCGAAAGCCTCGGGGGCCGCTCTGTTTATAAGCTATTTCTGTATAGTGCTGAAATGTTGGTCATATAAGTATTGCTTTAGATAACAAAACCATGACAGTTTCACACAAGCCTGTGTCTTTATCTCTGTTTTCAGAGGAGACATGGCGAGTTGCGAAAGCATAAACGTCTCACGCATGAATTCTGAAATCCTGCCGTTTACGGCTGGACTGACGCAGGTGGGAGACCGCCATTTCCTGCCTGCGTCAGATACTCGCTCACAGCACGCCGTGCGCTTTCAAATCTTCTCTCAGCTTTTCAATGCCGGTAAAATGCACTGCCTGCCATCCGGCCTTGTGTGCGCCTTCGACGTTTGGATAGGAATCGTCGATAAACAATGTGGCCGAAGGCTCCAGATTAAAAGCCTTGTGATGTGTTTCGTAAATCGCGACATCGGGCTTTATCAATCCAACATCGCCGGAAACGGTGACCCCACGTGGCCGTTTCAAAAATGGGTACATTTCCTGCGCCTGCCGGAATGTGTCCGACGCAAAGTTGGTCAGCATCGTCACGTCACGACCGTCCTCGATCAGTCCAAGCATGATCGCAACGGAATCGTCATAGGCGTGCGAGACCATTTCATGCCAGTTTTCGCGAAACGCACGGATATGTGCTTCTTTTTCCGGATGCTCTGCAATCAGCAACGCTTCAGCATCCTGCCAAGTACGACCTCTGTCCTGCTCCAGATTCCAATCATGCGTACATACATTCTCGAAAAACCACTGGCGCTCTTCCTTGTTGGGAATGATGCGGCTGTAGGGAATGTCAGGATCGTAGTGGATGAGTACTTTGCCAATATCGAAAACAATATGCCGAATAGTCTGGGTCATGCAGAGGTCCTGTTATGATCGAAAGCAAACGGAATAGCCTGTTTGATCGCTTTTTTCATGACTGTTGGCAGCGCTTGCGCATCAAGATTTATGACTGGCTCCCACCATCCGTCATTGACATGATTTTGGCTGTCCGCAGGAATTTTTGCCCGGTAGATCGAAAGTCTCAATACAAAATGGGTAAAGACATGCACGATTGCGCCTGCGGCCTCCCAGTCCGCTGGCAACGGCGCTTCTTCGGTCCCCGTCGTGCCGTCGATCCTCGCTGTCCAACCCGTTGTTGGCACTTCTGTCATGCCACCCAGCAAGCCGCTTTCAATCCGCCGCCGCAACAGAATCTCGCCGCTGTCATTGACAGCAATAAAGGCTGCACCGAGCCGGACCGGCTTGTCTTTTTTGGGTGCCTTGACCGGAAAGCGCTCTGGATTGTCAGTGGCAAGCGCCAGACAGTGCTCGTTGAACGGACAGAGTGCGCAGGCCGGACGCTTCGGCGTACAGATAGTAGCACCCAGATCCATCATCGCTTGCGCAAAATCGCCGGGACGGTCGGACGGCGTCAGCGCAACCACCTTCGCTTTCATGGCCGGTTTTGAAGATGGCAGGGGCGCGTCGATGACAAAGAGCCGCGAGATAACACGCTCGACGTTACCGTCCATCACGGCAGCCTGCCGATTAAAGGCGATCGCTGCGACGGCGGCAGCGGTATAATCACCAATACCGGGCAGGGCTCTCAAGCCATCTTCAGTGTCCGGAAATATACCGGCATGGTCACGGGCAACGGTTTCGGCGCATTTCTGCAAATTACGCGCACGTGCGTAGTAACCGAGCCCAGCCCAGGCGGCCATCACATCTTCAACCGGTGCATCAGCCAGATCGGTAACGGTTGGCCAGGATGCCAGGAATTTTGCGAAATAGGGTTTTACCGCCTGCACGGTTGTCTGTTGCAACATCACCTCAGACAGCCAAACGTGATAAGGGTTAGCTGTGACACCTTTTGCTGCCATGGCAGGGGATGTGCGCCACGGGAGTTCCCTGTGATGCCTGTCATACCATCGCAATAGCAGGTCGGATAATGCTGGACGGTCGTTCGTGAGGAGCATTGCACCTTTTCCGCGATATTTATGTCACTCGACACCCCTGGTGGAAACTGTTTTCAACGGAAAAGCAGGGATATGTCACTGGTAATGGCGCATTCTTTAAACTATGCCAACCATCTCATATAGGGCCATGCAAACCTTAGTCAATGAAAGTGGAATTGATGAAGCCTCTGTCAATGAATGCAAACAACCATGTGTTCATTATTGCCGTGGCGGCCTTGGCAGGTGTCGGCGGCTCGGTCACGACGATCCTGTTGATAGCCTCCATTGTCTGGGCGATTGTTTCTCTTTCTCTGAAACGTTTTCCGCCAGCCTTTTCCAGACAGGATCTTTTCCTGATTATACCGGCCATCGTCTACGTTCTGGTGCAGCTCCTCGCCATGATCATCAATTCGGATACCGGTTTGATGCCTGCACTGCGCAAGCTGGCACCATTGCTGCCGTTCTTGCTGTTCTGGCTGATGCTGCCGCGTCTGCGCATTACGTCAGGACGGAGCCTTTTTGAGAGTTTTGTCCTGGGCGCTGCGATCTGTGGCATCCTCGCTTTGCCCGTTGCCATGTGGCAGGGCGTTATTCTGCGGACTCGTGCAGAGGGTGGAGCGGGTAACGCGCTGCCATTTGCCCTGATTTGCGCTCTGTTTTCAGTGCTTGCATTGTTGAACCTGCTGTCTGAGGTCAAATGGCGCAAGATTGTTGGTTTCATTGGCTTTGTGGCTGGCTTCGTCTGTCTGCTGCTGTCTCAGTCACGCGGCATGTTGCCGGCAACCGTCCTTGCTATCGCTTTGTTCTCAATGTTTTTCCCGGCCACTATCAAGCCGTGGCTGAATATCAAGGGTGCGCTTATTCTGGCTGTTGTTGCCGTGATCATCGTTTGGTTCGGCATCAGCAGTGCCGACAGAATTCGCGATACCATTGCCTACATGACCAGTGAAAATGCCACTGCAACCGACACATCATACAGTGTCCGGATGGACTTATGGAAATATGGCCTTGAGCTGGTTCAGCAGAACCCGTTTTTTGGTTATGGTGTTCAAAACAGACGTGTGCTGATTGAACAGACCGGACTGCAGTTCACCCACTTCCACAATGGTTTTCTGACGGCGATGGTTGATTCAGGTATCGTCGGTTTCCTGTCTTTGGTTGCGTTGCTCTGCGCACCGCTTCTGGCCGCGATCAATGCCGCTCGTGATGATTTTTATCGCCAGCGCCTGTTTGTCGCTATCGTTTTGACTGCTACATATGTGGTTGGCGGCATGACGAACTTCATCTTCGGCCACGATATCTACGACAGTATTTTCCTGTGGTCGGCGCTGGTTATTTTTGTCACTCTGCCAGTCACAACTGAAGAGAACACGAAGGGAAATGTGCGTGGCACCGTTTAAGGGACGCAGACCATCTGTTGTCCAGATATCGGAAGTAGCCAACGGTATCATCGACCCGGTGCTGGCGCGCCGGGCAGGGATCAGCACCGCCCTGCTTGGTTCCTGGGATGAAATTGCCGGTGAAGATTTTGCCGACTGCACCCGTCCTGAAAAAATTGCCTGGCCGCAACGCGACGATGCATCCGACGGCAGCGGTTATCAACCCGGTGTTCTGACGATTGCCTGCGAAGGCGCACGTGCGCTTTTCCTGACCCATGCGCAAGGTGAACTGATTGCCCGTATCAACGGATTTTTCGGTTATCCCGCCGTGCGCCAGATCCGTATTGTGCAAAAGCCCGTTTCGCAGGCGATACTGCGCAAGAAAAAACCGCAGCCATTAAAGGGAGACGCCGCGAAGCGTCTTCACGACATGATGGAAGGTATTGAAAGCGAACAGCTTCGCAAGGCGGTGGAGCGATTGGGCACCGCAGTGTTGCAGAAACCTGCGCGCGGACGTTCTTGATCAACGGCAATAGTGTCGGAAAATACTTCCGAATGTGCACTGATATTTTAGCGAAACGAGCTTTGGTCACAATTCTTTGACAATAAGAATGAGAATGGCTGCTTGTTATGAACAGGCCGCCGCGATATCGGAAATACAGACATATCGAGTCTTCACACGAACAGGTGCTTCAATGCCTTCTTCCGAACTTACCATGACCCGCCGTAATCTTCTTGGCAGCGTTGCTTTGGCAGCGGTTTGCGTAACCTTGCCGATTTCGCTGGTTGCGGATTACGCAAGCGCGCAGGAACTGCCGCAATCCATTGGCGATGTGGACATGACGGAAGTGCTCAAGCCTGGCCCTCTGCCAGACAAGGCGCTTGGTGATGCCAACGCACCAGTCAAGATCGTGGAATACATGTCCATGACTTGCCCGCATTGCGCAAACTTCCACAACAACACCTTCGACAAGATCAAGGAAAAGTACATCGACTCCGGTAAGGTGTACTTCGTTATCCGCGAATTCCCGTTCGATCCGCGTGCTGCTGCGGCCTTTATGCTGGCCCGTTGCGCTCCTGAAAACCAGTATTACCCATTCGTCTCCATGCTGTTCAAGCAGCAGCAGACATGGGCGACAGCACAGGATGCACGCGCCGCATTGCTGCAAATGTCGAAACTTGCCGGTTTTTCACAGGAGAGCTTCGAAGCCTGCTTGACGAACCAGAAGCTTCTGGATGATGTGAACGCAACGATGCAGCGTGGTGCTGGCGAGTTTGGTGTAAACTCTACGCCAACCTTCATCATCAACGGCAAGAAGTATGCTGGAGACATGTCGCTTGAATCCATGTCGGCCCTTATCGACAGCCTTAGCTAAACGACGTTCCATTCAAATGACGGGCGGCGGATCATTCCGTTCGCCCGTTTTTTATTGCTTATGCGCTGCCGGGGATAACGATCAATGAAGTTCAACAAGCTACGCCTTGTCGGCTTCAAGTCGTTTGTCGAACCATCCGAGTTCATCATCGAGCCGGGACTGACTGGTGTTGTCGGTCCGAACGGCTGCGGAAAATCCAACCTTGTTGAAGCGCTACGCTGGGTGATGGGGGAAAACTCCTACAAGAACATGCGCGCCTCCGGAATGGATGACGTCATCTTTTCAGGCTCTGGAAATCGTCCGGCCCGCAACACCGCCGAAGTTGGCCTTTATCTCGACAACGCTGATCGTACCGCACCCGCGGCGTTTAATGACGCAGATGAAATTCAGGTGACGCGGCGCATTGAGCGCGAAAATGGCTCGGTCTATCGCATCAATGGCAAGGAAGCCCGCGCCAAGGATGTACAACTGCTGTTTGCCGATGCATCAACCGGTGCCCGCTCGCCATCGATGGTCGGGCAGGGGCGCATTGGCGAGTTGATCAACGCCAAACCGCAGGCCCGCCGTCAGTTGCTGGAAGAGGCAGCCGGCATTTCGGGTCTGCATTCCAGACGTCATGAGGCGGAACTGCGCCTGCGCGCTGCGGAAACCAATCTTGAACGTTTGGAAGATGTAACGGCGCAGCTGGAAAGCCAGATTGAGAGCCTGAAACGTCAGGCCCGTCAGGCAAACCGGTTCAAGAGCCTGTCTGCCGATATTCGTGCCCGCGAGGCCATGTTGCTGCACATCCGTTGGGTGGAAGCCAAGCAGGCGGAAGGCGAGGCCGAAAGCGCACTCAATCAGGCCACTGTTCTGGTTGCTGAAAAAGCCCAGAAGCAAATGGAGGCGGCCAAGGAACAAGGCATTGCCAGCCTGAAGCTGCCGGAATTACGCGAGAATGAAGCGCGTGCCGCAGCCGCCTTGCAGCGCCTGCAGATTGCCCGAACCCAGCTTGATGAGGAAGCAGGCCGCCTGCTCAGACGTCGCGATGAACTGACCAGACGCTTGGCACAACTGGGAGAAGACATCGCCCGCGAAGAGCGGCTGGTTGCCGACAATGCCCAGATCCTGACACGGCTGGATGCCGAAGAGGCCGAGCTGGTCGAGACACTGGCCGATAGCGGGCGTTATGCCGAGGAAACGCGCGAAGCCTTTGAGGCTGCCGCAGCAAAGCTCAGCGAAAGCGAAAATGCCGCAACGGCACTGACGGCCCAGCGCGCGGAAGCGGCTGCTGCCCGTACCCAGCTTGAACGCGCCATTCGTGATCTCGCCGATCGCAAGATGCGCTTGGAAAAACAGGCGCAGGACGCGTCGTCCGAACTGGATGCCATCTCCGAAAAACTGTCTTTACTGCCGGACCCCGCTGAAAAGCGCTCGGTGGTCGAGGCTGCGGAAGATGCGGTCAGTGACGCGCAGATTGCGGTTGAAGATGCCGAAACGGCACTGACGGAAGCGCGCAGTGGTGAGGCCATGGCGCGTGCCCCGGTGGATGCCGCGCGGGCGCGGGTAAACGGCCTTGAAACCGAAGCCCGTACCATTTCACGCATGCTGGCGGCCGGCGCAAGTTCTGGTACATTCACGCCGATCGCTGAAGAATTGACGGTTGGCAAGGGTTTTGAGGTAGCTCTTGGCGCTGCCCTTGGCGATGATCTTGAAAGCTCACTTGATCCGGCAGCTCCGACCTATTGGAGCGTCAGCGGTGACGCGAGTGCTGATCCTGCGCTGCCAACCGGACTTGCCTCTCTGGCCGAACATGTGAAAGGCCCGGTGGCACTGTCGCGTGCGCTCAAGCAAATCGGCATTGTCGCGAACATTGAAGACGCCTTTCGCTTGATGCCGAAGCTGCAAACCGGCCAACGGCTTGTGACGCGTGAAGGTGCAGTGTTCCGTTGGGACGGCCATGTCACCGGTGCAGATGCTCCGGGAACGGCCGCCCTGCGGCTTGCGCAGAAAAACCGTCTAGCTGAGCTGGAAGGCGAGATGGAAGAAGCGCGTTTTGCGCTCTCAGAAGCAGAAGAACAGCTTGCGGCGACGGCGGATGAAATTCGCCTTGCCGATATTCGCCTGAATGAAGCGCGCGAAATGAGCCGCCTTGCCGTGCGGCATCTGGCGGAATCACGTGACGCGCTGTCCAGTGCAGAGCGCGCCTCCGGTGACCTGATGCGTCGTCGCGATATCGTCAGCGAAGCCCTCAACCAGATACGGTCGCAGATCGAAGAGGTTGTCATTCAGGAAGAAAATGCGCGTATCGAAATGGATGATGCGCCTGATCTGACGCAGATCGATACCCGTTTGCGCGAAGTCCAGATGGAGGTTGCTACCGATCGTGGCCTGCTTGCCGAAGCCCGCGCCCGTCACGAAGGTCTGAACAGGGAAGCCGAAGCCCGTCAGCGCCGTATCAACGCCATCGCGCAGGAGCGCAGTACCTGGCAGGCACGTGTTGCCAGCGCTTCCGATCATATTTCGACCTTGCGTGAACGTGAGGAAGAAGCCCGCGAAGAAATGCTCGATCTCGAGGTCGCGCCAGAAGAGTTCGATGAAAAACGCCGAGCGCTTTTGACGGAACTTCAAAAGACTGAAGAGGCCCGCCGTCTGGCCGCTGACCAGCTGGTGCATGCGGAAAATCTGCAACGTGAAGCAGACCGCACGGCTGCAACGGCACTGTCAGAACTGGCGGAGGCCCGCGAGCGTCGCGGTAGAACCGAAGAACGTCTGGTATCTGCGCGCGAAAGACGCCAGGAAACCGAACATCGCATCCAAGAGACGCTCAATGTCGGTCCACATCAGGCCTACCGCCTGACGGGCCTTGCCGCTGATGCAGCGCTGCCTGATTTGCGCGAAGTGGAGCGTGAACTTGATCGCCTCAAGATAGAACGCGAAAGACTAGGCGCGGTTAACCTGCGTGCCGACGAAGAACAAGCAGAGCTTTCGGAAAAATTGACCGCTCTGGTCAAGGAACGCGATGACATTATCGATGCCATCAAGAAACTGCGCGCCGGTATCCAGAGCCTGAACCGCGAAGGACGCGAGCGTTTGATCGCTGCCTTTGACGTGGTCAATGGCCAATTCCAGCGGCTGTTCACGCACCTGTTCGGCGGTGGCACTGCGGAACTGCAATTGATTGAATCGGAAGACCCGCTGGAAGCCGGTTTGGAAATTCTTGCCCGCCCACCCGGCAAAAAGCCGCAGACGATGACGCTTTTGTCCGGTGGCGAGCAGGCATTGACGGCAATGGCGCTGATCTTTGCTGTGTTCCTGACCAACCCGGCACCCATTTGTGTGTTGGACGAGGTGGACGCACCGCTGGATGACCACAACGTCGAGCGTTACTGCAACCTTATGGATGAAATGGTGGCGTCAACCGCAACGCGGTTCGTCATCATCACCCATAACCCGATCACCATGGCCCGCATGAACAGGTTGTTCGGTGTGACCATGGCAGAGCAGGGTGTGTCCCAGCTCGTGTCTGTCGATCTTCAGGCCGCAGAGCGGCTTGTCGAGGTTGCGTGATCAGGCTTTTTGCAGTCTAAGGCCGGTTCCCCAGGGATCGACAGCTTCAACATCGCCATTCTCAAGCTGGGAAACCTTGTAACCTGCCGCCTCAAGACGATCCCGCTGCTGCTTGATGTCTGCCGCGTCGGTGATCTTCAGCGAGAACCAGGCAAGCCCGGTCTGCTTGTCATCGCGCAATTCGGCGCCCCGGCTGTTCCAGGTGTTGATAGCGACATGGTGATGATACCGCCCGGAAGACAGGAAGGCAGCGTCCTCACGGTTGCCGCGTGTCGAGGCGAGGCCCACTGCATTTTCATAAAACGCACGTCCCTTAGCGATATCGCCGACCCGCAAATGCATGTGCCCGATACGCAGATTATCCGGCGCGATCGTATAGTCGTCCTTTGTTGTATCGGTCAGCGCGACGATGTCGTCGATATCAAGTTCCTTGGTGCCCATCGTCACCACATCGCCATCCCACTGCCAGCTGTCCTTCTGACGGTCACTGTAGACTTCGATGCCGTTGCCTTCGGGGTCGTTCAGATAGACGGCTTCACTGACATTGTGGTCGGCAAAACCGGTAACCGGTGCCTGCATTCTTGCGACATGCACAAGCCAGCGGGCAAGATCCTTGCGGGTGGGCATCAGGTAGGCGATGTGGAATAGGCCCGCAGCACTCTGGCTCTCAAATTCCGCCTGCGGCAGGTGAATGAGATGCAGCAGTGGTATGCCACCGGCACCAACAATGACGGTGTTGCCGTTGCGCGCAATCTCGGTGAAGCCCATCACCTGCCGGTAATAGGCAAGCATGTTATCAAGGTTTTTTACCCGGATTGCGGCCTCGCGGACATGCATTGGCGTGGTCAGAGCAAACGGCAGGGCATCGGTGGAAAGGGTCAGGTTGGTCATGCCTTCGGCTTTGACAGCACCGGCCAGGGCAGCGCTGGCAGATGTCACGCCAGCAAGTTTCAGAATATGTCTGCGAGAATGGTTCATGGAAAAAATCCGGGAGTGAGATTGATTTCCCTTACGCCGCGTTTTGTGCTCTTGCATCTCACGAATGCGTCAACCGTTTACGGAAAATTCGTGATCCTGAGAGGCAAAGCATGCAATCGCCTCATTTCTGTTGCACTGCGCCGAAGCAGTTATACGGTATCGATTTTAAATAGCCGGATGATGCTATAAAGATTTGAAAAACAAGACCGCTTCTGGGTGGAGAGCGTTGATGAAAAAATGGGTCTACACCTTTGGCAACGGGGCAGCCGAAGGCAGGGCGAGTGACGTCGAGATCCTTGGCGGCAAAGGGGCGAATCTTGCCGAAATGGCAAGTCTTGGTCTGCCTGTGCCACCTGGCCTGACCATCATCAGCGAAGCATGTGGCTGGTACCACGTCAACGGCCGCGATCTGCCTGACGATCTGAAACAACAAGTCATGACAGGTATTGCCGACATGGAGGCCATGTCGGGTCGTAAATTCGGCTGCGGTTCGCAACCCTTGCTGCTTTCAGTTCGGTCCGGCGCAAAAGTCTCGATGCCCGGCATGATGGACACTGTCCTCAATCTCGGCCTCAATGATCAAACCGTGGAGGCGCTGGGCCACGATGCTGGCGACGCACGTTTTGCCTGGGACAGCTATCGCCGCTTTATCCAGATGTATGCCGATGTGGTCATGGGCCTCGACCACGAGGTTTTCGAGGAGGTGCTGGAAGATGAAAAGGCACGCCTCGGTTATGAATATGACACCGAGCTTTCCGCCGTCGAATGGCAGCACATCGTCACGCTCTACAAACAGATCATTGAAGATGAACTGGACGAGGTATTCCCGCAGAACACTGAAGTGCAGTTATGGGGCGCCATCAAGGCTGTTTTTGCCAGCTGGATGAACCCGCGTGCCGTCACCTACCGACAGCTTCACAACATTCCGGCAGCTTGGGGAACCGCGGTCAACGTCCAGGCGATGGTGTTCGGCAACCTTGGCTCTACCTCGGCAACCGGCGTTGCTTTCACGCGCAATCCATCAACCGGAGAAAAAGCCCTTTACGGCGAGTTTCTGGTCAATGCGCAGGGCGAAGATGTCGTGTCCGGCATTCGCACACCGCAATCAATTACCGAAGAAGGCCGTATTGCATCCGGCTCGGACAAGCCGTCCATGGAAAAACTGATGCCGGAAGCGTTCGAAGAATTCGCCGGCATCTGCGGCGACCTCGAGCGGCATTACTGCGATTTGCAGGACATGGAGTTTACCATTGAGCGTGGCAAGCTTTGGATGCTGCAGACCCGCGCCGGCAAACGGACAACACGCGCAGCGCTCAAAATTGCGGTCGATATGGTGGATGAAGGGCTGATCTCCCGTCATGAAGCAGTATCCCGCATTGAGCCCTCGTCGTTGGACCAGCTTTTACACCCGACGATTGACCCGCGCTCGCAGCGTCCTGTCATCGGCTCCGGTCTACCTGCCTCCCCTGGAGCTGCCACCGGTGAAATCGTCTTTACCGCAGAGGCAGCCGTTGCTGCGGATGCGGAAGGTCGCAGCGTCATTCTCGTGCGTATGGAAACCAGTCCTGAAGATATTCACGGCATGCATGCCGCAGGTGGTATCCTGACGACACGCGGCGGCATGACCAGCCACGCGGCCGTTGTTGCACGCGGTATGGGGATTCCCTGTGTTTCCGGTGCCGGTTCCATGCGTGTTGATTTGCGCAACAACACGCTGGTCGGGCTGGGCTGTGTGCTCAAAAAGGGTGACATCATCACCATTGACGGTTCCTCCGGGCAGGTATTGCGCGGTGAGGTGCCGATGGTACAGCCTGAGTTGTCGGGTGATTTTGCCCGCCTGATGTCCTGGGCGGATGAAGCACGCCGCATGACCGTTCGTACCAATGCCGATACGCCGCAGGATGCACGTGCTGCCCGCGCCTTCGGTGCGGAAGGCATTGGCCTTTGTCGTACCGAGCACATGTTCTTTGAGGAAGACCGCATTCATTCCATGCGGGAAATGATACTTGCCGACAGTGAAGAGGGCAGGCGGGTTGCACTTGACCGGCTGTTGCCCATGCAGCGGTCCGACTTTACAGAAATCTTCAAGATCATGCATGGCCTGCCGGTGACCATCCGTTTGCTGGACCCGCCCTTGCACGAATTCCTGCCAAAGACCGATGGCGAAATCGTTGAGGTTGCGGCGGCCATGGGCATGCCGCAAACCGTATTCCGTCAACGGCTGGATGCTTTGCACGAGTTTAACCCGATGCTCGGCCATCGCGGGTGCCGCCTTGCCATTTCCTATCCGGAAATTGCCGAAATGCAGGCGCGGGCGATCTTTGAAGCGGCCGTTGCCGCCGCCAAGGAAACTGGCGCACCTGTGGTGCCGGAAATCATGGTGCCACTGGTTGGCTTGCGCTCAGAACTTGATTATGTGCGTGCCTGCATCGATCGCATCGCTGCCTGCGTGGCGGAAGAAACCGGTGTGAAAATCGATTATCTCACCGGCACGATGATCGAACTGCCGCGTGCTGCCTTGCGCGCCCACATCATTGCCGAAGCGGCCGAGTTTTTCTCGTTCGGTACCAATGACTTGACGCAGACGACATTTGGTATTTCGCGTGACGATGCGGCGCGGTTCATCACGACCTATCAGCGCAAGGGTATCATCGAGCGTGATCCGTTCATTTCGCTCGATTTTGACGGGGTTGGCGAATTGATCCGCATAGCCGCTGAGCGCGGCAGGCAGACCAAAAGCGACCTCAAGCTCGGCATCTGTGGCGAGCATGGTGGCGACCCGGCATCGATCCATTTCTGCGAAGATGCGGGGCTGGATTATGTGTCCTGTTCACCGTTCCGTGTGCCGATTGCACGGCTGGCCGCCGCGCAGGCTACTATAGCGGCGAGGGCATTGTCCGGCTGACTGGCGTTTCCCTTAAGAGGATTTCTGCACGATCACCCGACGTTCAATAACCACCGGCTGGCGGAAGAACATGTCGTTCTGCCGTTGTTGCCAGCTGCGTGCTTCTGCACGGCGGTCCAGATCGATATCGAGCAGGCATCTGGCCATGGCATCTGTTCCAACCTTGAAACCATAACCGCGGCAGGTCGCCTCGTCGGCAGCACGCCGCTCTTCCGGTGTCATCGTTTGGCAGGACGCCAACGTCACTGCCGCGCAAAACAAGCCGATGAGAGAGAAAATACGCATCTGAACACCTCCAATGCCGAATGGCCGTGATGCACATTTTCTACAACGAATAGAATGGCATCTGGTTCGACTGATACGCCCGTTTGATCGCTTTCGGAAGAATTTCTTTTGTCGTCACGTTTGCCGCAAGGCGAATCCGGTCTATTTACTGGCAGATGGTGATTCTTGGGCCATTGGTCTAACCATCCGTCGCCGGATGGTAGGCTTCATATAACGACTGAAAAATATCCGGGTGGCTGTTTCCATGGCTGTGCGCTTCGTTCGACCTGTTTCCCGTGCTGCCGCTGCCTCGCGTTATTTCGGCCTTGTCGCACTGTGCCTATTTGTATTTGCCGTGCCGCTGTTTCGGTTCGGGCCACTCACCATGCCAGACTTTGTCAGCCTCGTGCTGATTTCGGCAGGCCTGGCGCTTGTCGCAGTACTTCTGGCATTTTTTGGTCTTTATCGGCTGTGGATGACAGGGGCAAAGGGCGGTCGATCTGCCTTCAAAGCCATCCTGCTATCAGCTCTGCCTTTGGGCGTCGCGATTTGGGCAGGTTTTCTCTATTGGCAAAACCCTGTTCTTTACGATGTCTCGACCGATACCACTGATATCCCTGAATGGATCGAGGTGCCCACGGCCAACCAGCAATGGTTTACTCGTCCGCCAATCACAGCCGAAACGAGGGCGGAACAGGCTGAAGCCTATCCCGGTTTGACCGGGCGGCGTTATGAAGGCGCGGTGGACCGTATCTATCAGGCGGCACGTAAAGTCGCGACGGCGCAAGGCATCCGTATCACCGAGACACGCGGGCTTGCAGGCGCCATTCCTGACCAGCCGGAAGCGTTACCCGCGCCGGAAGAAAACCCATCGGGTGAGACCTTGAATGACGAGCCACCGGCAAATGTGCCGGTACCGCTGTCGAGACCGGCGGATGCACCGCGACCAATGTTTGGGACGGGCGGCGATGTGCTGGTGCAGGGCGCGACACGCTCCTTCATCCTCGGTGCGCGTTTTGATGTCCTGTTGCGGCTGCGGGAAGAAACGGAAACGACGCTGGTCGATATTCGCGTTGCCTCACGTTTCGGGCCGCATGATCTCGGGACAAGCGCCAGTCTGGCGGAAGCCTATCTGCTGGCGCTGGATGCTGAGATGCTCGGCGTAGGGGACTGATCCCTTAAGCCTTACGTCGGGAAATAATGCCCTGACAACGATGGCGGGCCATCGGTTTGAACGCGCCCCTTTTCAAGCAGGTCTTCCAGATGCGCCAGAACCGAAAGTGCTGCAGCGCCGTGCAGACGCGGATCGGTGCTTTGGTAGATAACCTTGACCATGTCGGGTATCCTGCGGTCGCCAGCTTTTATCCGCTCCAGAACGGCCCGTTCGCGCATACGGCGATGGGTCCTCAATCCGCGCATAAAAGAGGAGGGGTCTTTCACCGGGCCGCCATGACCGGGCAGGAACAGCCTGTCGTCTCGCTCCAGCAGCTTTTCCAGTGAAGCCATATAGTCGCTCATCGCGCCATCCGGTGGTGCCACAATGGTGGTTGCCCATGCCATGACATGGTCGGCGGAAAATACGATGCCGGTACCGTCAAGCGCGAAGGACGCATGGTTTGCGGTATGGCCGGGTGTGTGCAGCGCCGTCAACGTCCAGCCATCACCTGCTATGCTCTCATTGTCGCCAATGGCGATATCCGGCGCGAAGGCGTAGTCGGAGCTTTCTGAAAACGGGTTGCGTTCATCGGCATGCAGCGGACGTGCGGACCGGTGTGGACCTTCAGCCACGACGATGGCACCGGTGGCATCTTTCAACCGGGCAGCAAGCGGCGAGTGATCGCGATGTGTATGGCTGACAAAAATATGGCTGACTTCCCGACCTTTCAGGGCGTCCATCAGAGCTTGGAAATGCGCGTCATCTTCCGGGCCGGGATCAATGACGGCCACTGAGCGGTTACCAACGATGTAACTGTTGGTGCCGTGAAAGGTGAACGGCGAAGGGTTGTTGACGGTAATCCGCTGGACATGATCGCTGACCGGAACGGCTGTACCATAGGCGGGCAGAAATTCGCGGCTGAATTCCGGGTCTGACATCTGTCTGGCTAACGCCCTTATTTGTATTCGATTTCGATAAATGACATCGGCTCGTCACCAGCATTGACGACATTGTGCGAAACGCCTGCCTCCCGCCGATACGGCATGCCGCGCGGTGTGTCGACGCGACGACTGCCATTTTCATCCTCGATCAGGAAATGGCAATCAGTCATCGGCACAACGACATAACCAAGCCCATGGGTATGATGGCCGGTATCGGCACCTGGCTCAAAGTCCCAACGGATAATCCGCACGACATCGTCATCGAGCAGTGTGGTTGGCGTGGCTGGGGGACGTGCGCTGTATTTGCTCATGTGCACTTTCAAGCAAAATGATCGGCAATATCGGTTGCTTTATGAACTACCATGAAGATAGTCCGGTCCTAACAAGAAATATTGCAGTTCTGCAAACTTAATGATTGCCGCTGCCCTTATGCTTTGCTAATCAGGCGCCACTCGAATAGCAGCGCTTCGCCCTGCTGTTTTGTTGGGGCGTCGCCAAGCGGTAAGGCACCGGTTTTTGGTACCGGCATTCCCAGGTTCGAATCCTGGCGCCCCAGCCACATTTTTCAAGATGATTTTGCGTTTGAAGTCTGCTGATCAATCGGTCTGGCAGCGTCAATAACATTACGGCCCCGACGTTACTGCGGGGCCGTATTGGTCGTTGTATGTATTACTCAGCAGTCAGGAATTCTGCGCAGTAGCTTGGGCCGTTCACGCCTGGGCGGTCGGCAACCGGGCGGATCGAGCGGATCGTGTAATCTTCTGAAGCTGTGATCTGCACTGTGCACGAGAGGTAGAGCGTGCGGGCTGGTGCAGTCTGTTTGCCGCGCTTGCCGTCCTTGGTCTGCTCAAACTGCGCAGGAACGCGTGTGTTCTTGTATCCGCCGCGCCATGTGTAAAGCGTTTCGCTGCCAGATGCCGTGTCGCTGATCGGCGGGCCGTATTTTGCGAAAAATACGCCTGCGGACTGTCCCTTCCAGCGGCTTTCGATTGGGTTTGTTGCTGGCAGTGACGTTGTGGTGCAGGCGGTGAGGGCAACAGCCAGCCCTGCCAGCATTACGCTGCGAAATCGCATGGTCGAGATCCTTTTGAATTTTGTCCGGCTGATTGCCGTGTATGTGCGTCGCCTAGCAGATTTGTTGCGTCGAATGGAGTGTTTTGCGAGTGCTGATGTGCGATTTATTGACGGAATTGCTTTTTTGTAACGTTTGCACCCGGCTGAAAATTGCAGATGCGCAAGCCCAAACGAAATAAGAAAAGAACCATCATAAAATTTACACAAAAGCTGCGTTGTCCGCTTGTGGAACGTTTTAGGCTGGTCTATAGAGTGCCGCAGGTAACGGAGTGTAGCGCAGTCTGGTAGCGCATCTGGTTTGGGACCAGAGGGTCGGGAGTTCGAATCTCTCCACTCCGACCATATTATCCCATAAAATCAAATATTTTGACCTGCGACTTCAGCGGGTTTGCGTGTTCTTTTTCGCCTCTGCGCACAGTTTGAAAACGCTCTTTTTGCTTTCCCCAGATTAATAACTCATGGCTTGATGCCCGACTGGTGTCGGTCGGTTGCGCTCTTGTTCAACCACAGTGTTTGATGCCGCCAATAGCGTAAAAATTATCACCATTTTAACCTCTTGGCGCCCTGGTTAACGAGTTGTTAACCATGTTCGGTTGTATTGCATGCAACCTCTCATAGCTCATGACGAGCATCTCACAATTTTCCCATGAGCTATTATGACCAGCATTCTTACGAACGTTGGAGCGATGTCTGCACTCCAGACGTTGCGCGCCATCGATTCCAGTCTTCGGCAAGCACAGAACGAGACCTCTTCTGGTCTGCGTATTTCGTCTGCGTCTGACAATGCTGCCTACTGGTCGATTGCGACCACCATGCGATCGGACAACATGGCGCTGTCTGCCGTCAGCGATGCTCTGGGTCTTGGCGCTGCGAAGGTTGATACGGCCTATGCTGGAACCAGTTCGGTTGTTGATGTGCTCAAACAGTTCAAGGCCCGTCTGGTGGCTGCGAAGGAAGAGGGCTTGGACCGCTCCAAGATCCAGGAAGAGTTGACGCAGTTGAATGCGCAGGCCGAGAGCATCGTGGCGTCTTCAAGCTTCAGCGGTGCCAACTGGCTGAACACCGGCGCGACAACCCATCTGATGGAAACGGACAGCCTGACATCATCAGTGGTTTCCGCTTTCGTCAGATCAAGCGACGGTTCGGTTGCCGTCAAGACGACAGAGGTCGATCTGAAAAGCATCAGCATGCTTAATGCCGGCGGCGGCGGCATTCTGCAGAAAGATCTCGGCGGCGTGAGCGACATGGGCGGTTTTGCCAATGCCAACATGAATGCCTCTGCCCATAACGGCCATGAAACCCACGAATTTACAGGGCCTGCCACGTTTGATGTCGCCGACTTCATCGAGTTTTCGGTGTTGATCGATGCCTTTGACACCGACGCCGGTGTAACGGTCAACAATTTGAGAATAGACAAGAGCGTGATCGATAACGCCCTTGGTACGACCACCGGCACCATCAACAATGCCTACGACATGACACGTGTGTTGCAGCAAGTGTTTGATGATAACAGCGTTCCCTTGTGGGCTGTAAGGCCTTCGGCTTATACATCTTTCGGTAACTCTGCCACCCGCTTCGAAATCGGTTCGCTTGAAACATCAGGGCATAATGGTTCCAGCGTGGACATTGTCGGGGTAACCTCCAGTTTCGCGGTGGGACATCCAGCGGGTTTTGCGCTGGGACTCGAGGATGCGCCGTCCAACAATCACGACAACATGTTCCCCAAGGGCACTCTTAGCTTCACCGAAGGCTTCACGGTTTCGGCAACTGCGGAAATCCGCTTTGACGTTGAGGTCAATGGCGGTGGCGTGCAGTCAATGCTCATAGACAAGGCAACTGTTGATGCGGCCCTTGGCACAACAGATGGATATATTGGCGACCGCCACGAACTGGCGACTGTGCTTGCCTATGTAACCGCAGGTACCGGCGTCACGGTCATATCCAATGATCTGGAATATCCAGGCGTTGTTGTCTTCATGGCAGATCCGGCGATGTATCCCGAGGCCGGAAACCGGGCAGCAAGGTTCAACGTTTCAAACGTGCGCACCAACCTGCCATTCTCGCTGGATTTTGACCTCGCCGAGATCGATGTCACCTCCACCCGTTTCAAGATCGACAAATACATTGAGGGCGTTGAGCACATGCTGCGCGAGGCGATTGACAGCGCCGCGACACTTGGAGCGCTTTCCATGCGTATCGACATGCAGAGCGAATTCGCCAACCGACTTTCCCAGTCTATCAGTCAGGGCATCGGCCGGCTTGTCGATGCCGACATGAACGAAGTCTCGACGCGATTGAAAGCGCTCCAGACACAGCAGCAGTTAGCAATCCAGGCTCTGTCGATTGCTAACTCCAACTCCGAAAATATCGCGCAACTGTTCCGCTGATCAACCGGCAAACTGAGATCGTGGATACCAAACCGTCATGCCATTGGATGACGCTTGAGGAAGTCCGTGACAGCTTGCCGAAACAGCGGGTGGGATGGAGCGTTGCCGTGAGTGGCGCCGTCAATTTCCACATGCTCGATTTGCGGGATGCGGCTCTTGAGTTTCCGCATGGCTTCCGCCTGCCAGTCCAGTGAACCGATAATGCCGAGAACCGGCAGAGAAGTCCTTTCGATGCTTGCCTTCATCTCTTCGATGGTCACAATATGGTCCGGCATCGAGCGTTTGATGGCCGAAAGCGACAGTGCATCCTTGCCCGCGAGCCTTTGGCGCGAAATCTCGATAACCTCCGCTGGGCCGGGTTTGGGCGAACCAGTCCACATGCGCAATATGTGCTTGGTCATTGCACCATTGGCCAGTTCATCCGCCTCGTCAGAGATAGCCTGAAGTTCTGCGGCCGTAAAATTCCAGCGTCCGACCCCGCCGCCGAGTGTCAGGCTTGCCATACGCTCGGGCGCGATAGTCAGTGTTTGAGCGGCGATATGCGCACCAAGCGAATAGGCTAGAATATGCGCGCGTTCTAGCTTCAGATGATCCATCAGACGCAACACATCCAGCGCCATTTCCCGGCCGTAGTCTTCGCGGCGATGCAGGCTTTGGCTGTTGCCATGGCCGCGATTATCGAGTGCGATGACGCGAAACTGGCTCGGCAAGGAGTCTAATACGCCATCTTTGCCCCACTGGGTGGCGGTGCTGGAGGTATAGCCATGGGTCAGAATAACCGGTTCGCCTTCGCCAGCTTCACCAAAAGCAAGGCGGGCATTGCCGGAGTGGAAAAAATGATCTGTGGTAATCATATGCGTGTTCATTTCCGTAAAATTGTTTGCGAATACTCTACGATATTTTGAAGGGACGAAAACTAGTTTCCATCACTTGCGTGCAATACAGTGTTTGGTTTGGTTTATGATGATTTAATACTGTACCCCCATTTATGGGGGTGTGGCACGTAATGCGTTTTCTTTTAAATATTATGAACAGAAGCGATTCAATTTCCGGCCGATAATATTCAATCTACAACGTTGCAGTTTGAAAATGCGGTTAAAATAGGGTAATTAAGCTGGGATCGTTCTCCAGAGGTGCATGATTGACATTACGCAACAAACGCACGGCGCGTGAAAAGATTACCTTGCAGCACGTCGCAGAAAAAGCTGGTGTCAGTGCAATAACCGTTTCAAGAGCATTGCGGGAGCCGGACAAGGTTTCCGAGACGTTGCGTGAGATGATTCTGCAAATTGTAGCGGAAATGGGTTACGTTCCGGATCTCGCAGCGCGGGCCCTCGCGCGTGGCAGCAGTGGTTTCATTGGCGTGCTTGTTCCATCCCTGTCACATGCTGCCGTACTGAGTGTGGTGCGTGGCATCGAGGAGCGGGTGAGGGGCAGTGATTACAGCATTCAATATGCCAATACCCATTATGATCTGGCCGAAGAAATTGCCAAGATCCGCCTGTTTGCCGCGCAGCGTCCGGCCGGTATCATTCTGGCCGGGGTAGAAGATCACGGCAGTATGGAAGCGCTCATGCGCGAGGCCGCATGCCCCATCGTGCAAACCGTTGATGTCAGTTTTCCATTATCGGAATTTGCAGTGGCGATTGACCATCGGAGTGCAGCACGAGCCGCAACACGGCATATGCTGGCACAGGGCTATCGTCGTTTCGCACTGATCGGTGGCGGCAATGATTTCCGCGTCCGACAGCGCCAGATGGGCTATTGCGAGGCGATGCGCGATGCTGGCCTATACGACGAAAAACTGGTGATCTGGGAGGATACGCCGCCAAGCCCAAGGCTGGGCTCTCGCCTTGCGCGCGCATTCATCGAGGCGGTGCCGGATGCCGACGGCGTTTTATGTCACAGCGATGATGTGGCGTTGGGTGTTATTTTTGAAGCCCAACGTCTCGGCATCCGTATCCCCGAGGATTTCGGAATCTGCGGTTTTAATGACCTGGATTTTGCGAGCGTTACTGAACCGCCGCTGACGACGGTGCGTATTCCGCGTTTCGAGATGGGCTACCGCGCTGCCGACATGCTGCTGACGCTGGCGGCAGGAAAAAAGGTTGAGGAGAAAATCGTCAGCCTCGACTATCAGTTTGTCGAGCGGCAAACCACGCGGCGTCTACGCAGCCCTGTATCAATTTGAAATAAGTCTCTGAACTGCTCTGGAACCTTTTCCATCGCCCTGTCGTTATTTATTCGAACAAGCAAGGAGGTAGAAACATGTTAAGAGCAATGCTTCTGTGGGCCATGGGCGTACCGTTTGTTGTTGTGCTTTTGATCTGGATGTTCTTCCTGCACTAGCAGGAATACTTGAAGATCTCCAAACCAAGCGCGGTATGCCGTAACAGGCAAAAATCAAAAAGCCACCTTCCGAGGAAGGTGGCTTTTGCATTGGTTGAACGCGGAACCTCAGCTCAGATCATTGATGATCCGGTTGGCTGCAGTTGCATTTGTCCGGCGAACGTCAATGTCATCACGGCGGTTCGCAAACAGCTCGCTCGACAGCAACTTTTCAGCCAGATCTGCTGGCAGTGATAGGATCACCCGTTCATTGCTACCCAATGCGCTAACATCGCTGCGCTTGGACACGATCATGCCACCCGCAACCGTGTTGTTGGTGTCCGGGTCGATCAGGATGAACGAGCCGGTCGCACGGTTCAGTTCATAGGGATCAAAGATCGCTGTCTCATCAAACGCCAGATGCACCTTGCCGATGGCATTCATTGCCAGTGCGGTCGAATGCTCTTGCCATTTGCCGTTCTTGAGGTCGAGTTGTGAGACCGGCTCAACTGTTACACGTTGGCGGCGACTGCCGCTTTTCAGCCAGTAACGTTTATTGGGTTCAATGCCACCGGGTTGCAAGGCAACCAGTTGCGCATCAAAGGCAAGCCCGGCATGCGGCTGGCCGTCAATTGAGCTGATGACGTCACCACGGGAAATGTCGACCTGCCGGTCAAGCACCAGTGTCACTGCATCACCAGCCACGGCGGCGTTGCGCACCAGATCGAACGTCACGATCTGCTTGACGTTGGCAACCGTACCGGACGGCAGAATGACGACGGAATCGCCCGGCTTGACTGAGCCACCGGCAATCGTGCCCTGATAACCACGGAAGCTTTCGCCCGGACGCGATACGCGCTGGACCGGCATACGGAAACCAACAGTTTGCGAGGAACGGACAGTTGCCAGTTCCAGTGTTTCGACCAAAGTCGGGCCATCATACCATGGCATGGCGGCATGACCGCTCAGCACCACGTTTTCGCCCTTCAGCGCAGACATAGGAATGGCGGTAATCTGTTTCACACCCAGCGACAGCGCAAATTCGCGGAAGTCATGGGCAATAAGCTCAAAGCCGGCCTTATCGTAATTGGTCAAGTCGATCTTGTTGATCGCCAACACGAACTGCTTGATGCCCATCAGGGCAGCAATCGTCGCGTGACGACGGGTTTGCTCAAGGATGCCGACGCGGGCGTCGATCAGCAGAATGGCAAGGTCGGCGGTCGAAGCGCCGGTTGCCATGTTGCGCGTGTACTGCTCGTGGCCGGGCGTGTCTGCGACGATGAAGGCGCGTTTTTCGGTCGAGAAATAACGATAGGCGACATCGATAGTGATGCCTTGTTCGCGCTCGGCTTGAAGGCCATCCAGCAACAATGCAAAGTCCGGCAGACCAAGGTCGTTCTGCTTGCCGCTGTCACGACGTAGCGTTGCAGCCTGATCTTCCTTCACAGCCTTGGTGTCCCAAAGCAGGCGGCCGATCAGAGTCGATTTTCCATCATCCACGCTGCCGCAGGTAATCAGGCGCAAGGGGCGCGTGTCACGCACTGCCTTGACCGGTTCTGCAAACGGCAGAATTGTTGCGGAGGTGGTTTCGTTATGGGAGGCCATATCAGAAATATCCTTCGCGTTTCTTCTTTTCCATGGAGCCGGACTGGTCACGATCAATGGCGCGGCCTTGCCGTTCGGAAACGGTCGCAATTTCCAGCTCGTCGATAACTTCTGTCAGCGTCGTCGCTGTGGAGCGGATGGCGCCGGTCAGTGGGAAGCAGCCGAGTGTGCGGAAGCGGATCATACCTTCCTGCTTCACTTCGCCCGGCAGGAGTTCCAGACGTTCATCTTCCGCCAGGATCATCATGCCATCGCGCTCAACATAGGGGCGCTTCTTGGCGTAATAGAGTGGCACCAGCGGAATGTTTTCCGCCTGAATGTAACGCCAGATATCGACTTCCGTCCAGTTGGACAGCGGGAAGGCGCGTACGCTTTCGCCACGCTTGATCATGCCGTTATAGATGTTCCACAGTTCCGGGCGCTGGTTGCGCGGGTCCCAGCGATGATCCGGCGTGCGGAACGAGTAGATACGTTCCTTTGCGCGGCTTGCTTCTTCGTCGCGGCGTGCGCCACCGAATGCAGCATCGAATTTGCCGGCATCCAGCGCCTGCTTCAGCGCTTCGGTTTTCATGATGTCGGTGTAAAGCGAACCATGGGTAAACGGCGAAATCTTCTCTGCATCACCACGCGGGTTGGTGTGGGAAATCAGGTCGAGATCATATTCCTTGACCATGCGGTCACGGAACTCGATCATTTCCTTGAACTTCCAACCGGTGTTGACGTGCAACAACGGAAACGGCACGCGGCCAGGGAAAAAAGCCTTGCGCGCCAGATGCAGCAGGACCGACGAGTCCTTGCCGATGGAATACAGCATCACAGGATTTTCGAACTCGGCTGCAACTTCACGGAAAATGTGAATGGCTTCGTTTTCAAGGGCTTTCAGATGGGGATCAAGAGGCGGCTTGGGTGCAAGCGGGCTTTTGCTTTCCGTTTCCGGAAGGGCACTGGACATGTAAAAACTCCGGGATTTCTGAATTCTGAGAAAAGGTTACTGCTGGGATGATGAGGGGAGGAGAGAGGCTTGAGGTGCTTCCGCAACATGGAGGCCGCACTCGCGCTTTTCGTCGTTTTCCCACCACCAGCGTCCGGCGCGCTCAGGCTCACCGGGCTTGATGGCGCGTGTACACGGTTCGCAGCCGATCGAGGGATAACCACGTCCGTGCAACGGGTTCACCGGAATGCTCTCCTTCGTCACATGGGCGTGGATCGCATCAATGTCCCAGTCTGCAAGGGCGTTGATTTTGATGAGGTTTCTGTCCGCATCATATTCGGCAAAGGGCGTGGACGCCCGGTTGCCGGACTGACCACGGCGCAGGCCGGTAATCCAGAAAGAAGCACCTTCCAGCGCTCTGGCCAGCGGCTTCAGCTTTCTGACATGGCAGCAGGCATGGCGGGCTTCAACGCTCTCGTAAAAGCCGTTCAGGCCGTACTTTGCGGCATAGGCGTCGATGTCGTCCTGTTCGGGATAAAAGCGACGGATGGCGATGTCGTAGCGTTCTTCGGTTTCCGAAATCAGCGTAACGGTTTCGGCAAACAGACGGCCGGTTTCAAGCGTTGCCACTTCGATTGGCAGCCGGTGGGTGCCGATGGCAGCGATGATAACCTGGTCTTCAATGCCAAGGCTGGTGGTAAACACCGCACGACCGCCAAGCCCTGCCACAAGCGACAACCTCCCGGCCAAATCCAGTGAGGCAAGGGCTTCATCCAGCGACACAATGTCGAGAGGTTTATCGGTCTGCAAAGGCTTAGGCATCGTCATCATCGGCATCCATCTGCGATTTTGGCGATTATCGGTCTTCAGGCCGCTCTTTGTAAGAAATGTGAGTCTTTGGCCTTTGCTTTAGGGAGCAAATATCTCTCACACATGCCAATTCTTAAGCAAAACGTGCCCACGCGTAAGAAGGGCAGTCATCGGTTTGAATTCTTTCGGAAATTGCGCTAATGCGGGGGAACATTTGTTTGCGTGGCGTGTTTTTGGTTTTGTTATGATTTCCCAGAAGGCGAAATATGCGTTGAGGGCGCTGGCCGCATTGGCACAAAGCGATGACGCATGTCCTGTGCAGATTTCCGATATAGCCAAGAAACGAGCCATTCCGAAAAAGTTTCTGGAGCAAATCCTTCTTGAGCTGAAACGCGAAGGTTACGTCGAAAGCCGACGTGGCAAGCAGGGTGGTTATCTTCTGCTGCGCCCAGCCAACGATATTACTTTTGGCGAAATCCTACGTCTGATCGATGGTCCCGTTGCGCCGCTGCCCTGTCTGTCGCAGACGGCGTACCGCCAATGTGAGGACTGTGATGGCGAAAGCCAGTGCGAAATTCGCCACGTATTTGCCCGCGTTGCCGACAGCACCCGCAACATCCTGTTCAACACCACCATCGAGGATTCGGTCAGCGGTGTGATGGTTCCGGAGTTGCTCAAGGCCTGACGCTTGACGCGATTTGTCGGGGAACAATATTCCGCCTGAATGAATTATCCTGCCTGTAGTGCCCCGTTTTTGCATAAAAACGTGAATTCGTTTTGCCTGTGTGTTTGAGTTCAAAGGGCCATATTGCGCAATTTTGCCGTTGTGCACTGTGTTTATTGCCCGCCGGAAAGCCGGGGGGAAACACTTTTGCAATCACAATTCCTGCGATTGACCAAGACGACTGAACCAGTAGAGTTAAGAGGCATCCAATAGGAGGAAAACCTATGTCAAAGCTTCTCTCCGGCTTGAGCGTTCTGGCTCTGAGCCTTTCACTGACGGTTGGCTCGTTTAGCGCCGCCTCGGCCGATACTAAACTGTTGAACGTTTCCTACGACCCGACCCGTGAGCTTTACAAGGATTTCAACGACGCCTTCGCCAAGAAGTGGAAGGCAGATACGGGTGAAGACATTACCATTCAGCAGTCGCATGGCGGCTCCGGCAAACAGGCCCGTTCGGTTATCGACGGTCTTGAAGCCGATGTAGTTACGCTCGCCCTGCAGAGCGACATCGATGCGATCGTGAAGAATGGTGGCAAGATCAATGCCGACTGGCGCACACGCCTGCCGCACAATTCATCTCCTTATACATCGACAATCGTTTTCCTGGTGCGCAAGGGCAACCCGAAGGGCATCCATAACTGGGGTGACCTCGTAAAGGGCGATATCCAGATCGTAACGCCAAACCCGAAGACCTCAGGTGGCGCACGCTGGAACTATCTTGCTGCCTGGGCATGGGCCAATGAAGAGTACAAGGGCGATCAGGACAAGATCAAAGCCTATGTGGCTGAACTCTACAAACGCGCTCCGGTGCTGGACACAGGCGCCCGTGGTTCAACGGTAACCTTCGCACAGCGTCAGATTGGTGACGTGCTGCTGGCCTGGGAAAACGAAGCCTATCTGGCCGGTGAGGAATTCGGCAAGGACGCTTTCGATATCGTTGTGCCGCCGATCTCCATCCTCGCGGAGCCACCAGTCGCTGTGGTTGACAAGAACGTCGATGCCAAGGGTACCCGCAAGGTTGCAGAAGCTTACCTGCAGTATCTTTATTCTGACGAAGGTCAGAACATTGCTGCCAAGCACTTCTACCGCCCATCCAACCCGTCTGTCGTTGCACCTGACCTGTTGAAGCAGCTGCCAGACATCAAGCTGGTCACCATCGACGACCCGTTGTTTGGCGGATGGGCCAAGGCGCAGCCGGAACATTTTGGTGACGGCGGCATCTTCGACCAGATTTACAAGCCCGGCAAGTAAGCGGATGATGTGAACATTCTGGATTGGCAGCAAACCAGTCCAGACCGGATAAAATATCGACCGGCCACAAGCCGGTCGATGGCGCGTAAAGTGCCGGCGTGGATTTTGCCTGACAGCGTGTCCTGACGCCTGGTGCCTGAACAACAGCTGAGAGTGGCGGGATTAGTCCAGTTTTCCCGGCGTTCTGAAAAGGGTGGCTTTCGCCACCAGAGTTTACCCGGAGCATTGATGAGCAATACCCCATCGCCAAGCAGGTGGAAGTGGCGTCAGTCGAGTGTCCTGCCAGGATTTGGCCTGACGCTGGGCTACACGATAACTTACCTTTTTCTTATAATTCTCATTCCTCTTGGCGGCTTGGTATGGTCCACCGCAAAACTCGGTCTGGCAGACTTTATTGCCATCGCCACAGATAGCAGAACACTGAACGCCCTGCGCGTTAGCTTTGGCACGGCCTTCGTAGCCGCCCTGGTCAACGCCGTGTTCGGCGTCATAATCGCATGGGTGCTGGTGCGTTATCGCTTCCCCGGCCGCCGGTTTGTTGACGCCATCGTCGACCTGCCGTTTGCTTTGCCAACCGCCGTTGCCGGTATCGCGCTCACTGCACTTTATTCCAATCGTGGTTGGGTTGGGTCATGGTTTGAGCCCTTCGGCATCAAGATCGCCTTCACACCAACCGGTATTGTCATCGCGCTGATCTTCATCGGTCTGCCATTTGTAGTGCGCACCGTGCAGCCGGTCATGGAGGAAATTGACCGTCAGGTGGAAGAGGTTGCCGCGACTTTGGGCGCCAATCGTTTTCAGACTATCACTCGTATTCTGCTGCCGGGTCTGGTTCCGGCAATCCTCACGGGCTTTGCACTGGCATTCGCGCGTGGCGTGGGTGAATATGGGTCGGTCATCTTTATTGCTGGCAATATTCCTTATGTCTCGGAAATCGCGCCGCTGTTGATTGTCATCCGTCTGGAGGAATTCAATTACGCAGGCGCGACAGGCATTGCGACGATCATGTTGATCATTTCCTTTGCAATGCTTTTTGTCATCAATCTCATTCAGGCTTGGAGCCGCAAGAGGTACGGATATGCCTGATAACGCGCGCACCATCCAATCCAGACCATTCCGTGATCCGGCAACTGAAGGCCCGCTTGCAAAGTTGGCGCTGTTTGCTCTGGCTTTCCTCTTTCTGGCCCTGTTTCTGGTGCTTCCGCTGGTTTCGGTGTTTTTTGAAGCTTTCCGCAAGGGCGGGGAAGCCTTCTGGGAAGCGATTGTCGAGCCGGATGCTCTGTCGGCCATTCGCCTGACATTGCTAGTTGCGGCCATCTCGGTTCCGCTAAACCTGATCTTCGGTGTCGCAGCCGCCTGGGCCATTGCGAAGTTCGAATTCAAGGGCAAGGCGTTCCTGATCACGTTGATTGACCTGCCGTTTTCGATTTCACCTGTGATTTCGGGCCTTGTTTATGTCATCCTGTTTTCGTCCCACAGCGTGCTCGGTCCATGGCTGAAAAGCTACGGTATCGAAATCCTGTTTGCCGTGCCCGGCATCGTATTGGCCACGGTATTTGTGACCTTTCCCTTCGTGGCACGCGAACTGATCCCGCTGATGCAGGAGCAGGGAACGGGTGACGAAGAGGCGGCCATTTCGCTCGGGGCGTCCGGCTGGCAGACCTTCTGGTACGTGACCCTTCCCAACATCAAATGGGGCCTGCTTTACGGCGTGTTGCTGTGTAACGCGCGCGCTATGGGTGAGTTCGGCGCTGTGTCGGTGGTGTCGGGTCACATTCGCGGTGAAACCAACACCATGCCGTTGCATGTCGAGATTCTCTATAATGAGTATAATATCGGCGCTTCATTTGCTGTCGCAACGCTGCTGGCAGGTCTGGCACTGGTTACGCTCGTTCTGAAAACTATTCTTGAAATTCGCTTTGGCGCGGGCAACGCTGCCGGCAAGCATTGAAGGGCATTTTTATGGAAGTCAAAGTTTCCGGCATTACCAAGCAGTTTGATCGTTTTCCGGCTTTGAACGATGTGTCGCTGGACATTCGTTCTGGAGAACTGATCGCGCTTCTTGGACCTTCCGGTTCGGGCAAAACCACGCTGTTGCGTTTGATCGCCGGTTTGGAGCAACCCACGCAAGGGCAGATCTTTTTCGGTGATGAGGATGCCTCGCACCGCAGTGTTCAGGAACGTAACGTTGGTTTCGTGTTTCAGCACTATGCGCTTTTCCGCCACATGACGGTGGCCGAAAATATTGCCTTTGGCTTGAAGGTACGCCCCTCGGACACACGTCCGGCCAAAAGCGAGATCAAGCGCCGCGTGTCGGAACTGCTTGATATGGTGCATCTGAGCGGCCTTGAAAAACGGTATCCGAACCAGCTGTCTGGCGGTCAGCGCCAGCGTGTTGCTTTGGCACGTGCCGTGGCAATCGAACCAAAGGTCCTGCTGCTCGACGAACCTTTCGGTGCGCTTGACGCCAAGGTGCGCAAAGAACTGCGCCGCTGGCTGCGTGAATTCCATGACCGTACTGGGCACACCACCGTCTTCGTAACACATGATCAGGAAGAGGCGCTCGAACTAGCCGACCGTGTGGTGGTGATGAGCCAGGGCAAGATCGAGCAGGTCGGAACGGCCGATGACGTGTACGATCGTCCCAACTCACCTTTCGTGTTTTCATTTATCGGTGAATCTTCCAGCCTGCCGGTGTCGATCAAGGACGGCCATGTTCTGTTCCAGGGTGAGCAGATCGGCGTTTCCGATGAAGGCAAGGGTGAGGGCGAGTTGTTCTTCCGTCCGGAAGATGTCGAACTGACTATCGATCAGAGCGCGCTCTACGGCAAGGTTACCACCTGTCGTCGTTTGGCCGGAACACGCATTGCAGAAATCGACATCGCCAATAACGGCCATGATCCCTATCATCTGGAAATCGAAGTGCCGCTGCATGCGTCGATCGTGGTTGGGCAGGAACTGCGTTTCCGCCCAACGCGCTGGAAGATTTTTCAGAAGTAATCTTAGGGGCTCGGTGTGCTGGCCGTAGCATCGTGACGTTGCGTCGCGCGTTTGTCACGAATGCTCTGTGCCAGGAAAACTCGGGATAGGCCATGATAAAGTGGTTCATGCGAAATGAACCGCGACGTCAGATAGCCCAGCATGGCGGCTGCCATGATGGGTAGAACGCCTTCGTGGTTGCCGGTCATTTCCAGAATGATCACGAAGGCCGTCATGGGCGCTTGAACGACACCGGCAAAATACCCCGCCATGCCGACAATCGCACCAAGGCCGATGCTGGCGCCGAGCATCGAGGCAACCGTGCTGCCAAAACCTGCTCCAACCGACAGCGATGGAGCAAAAATTCCACCGGGAATACCGGACAGCATGGCAAGCAATGTTGCGGCAAGTTTTTCGACGAAGAACAACTGACCGGTTCCATGTCCTTCAATGGCCGCACGCGCCTGTTCATAGCCGGTGCCGAATGTTGCGCCACCGGTCATGACGCCGAGCAGTGCGGAACCCAAACCGCATATCAGGGCAATGATGAGCACTTTTCGCAGCGGTGTATAGCGGTTCCATCGACGTATACGCTGCGAAATCTTCAAGGCGAGTGCGCTGAACAAGGCACCGAAAACGCCACCGCCAACACCGCAAACCAGAACCAGTGCCCAGTCTTTTGCCGTGGTGGCCAAGACAGTGCTTGCACCGAAATAAGTGTAGCTGCCGACCAGCGCAAGCGAGGCAAGACCGGAAAGAATGACGGCCATGAGCACCAGGCCGTTGGCACGGGATTCGTACGCTCTGCTCATTTCCTCAATGGCAAAAACGATGCCGGCAAGCGGCGTGTTGAAGGCCGCCGCGATGCCCGCAGCAGAGCCAGCGAGAATGAGGCCGCGGGCTTGCGCTATACCGCCCCAGCGGGCGGCTTGCAGCATGATGGATGCACCCACTTGGACGGTCGGGCCTTCACGTCCGATTGACGCGCCGCACAGCAGACCGGTGATCGTGAGAATGATTTTTCCCGTGGCGACTTTCAGATTTAAGAGCCGTGAGCGATCTTCGACATCACGCAAATGGCGCGCAGCAATAGCCTGCGGAATGCCACTGCCCTGAGAGTTGGGAAAAATGGTTGCTGCAATCCATGCACAAAGCATGAAGCCGGCAGGTGTAATGATCAATGGCAGCAGGAAGGTGTATTCGCCTGCAGATGTCATGGCAAAAAACAGGTGCTGCGCGGCATCCGCCATTTTTGCAAAGGCAACGCTGATGACGCCGACTGCTATTGCACCCAGCCAGAAAATTCCTCTGGGTTTCCACACACGCCAAGATCCCCACATCACGCGTGAGCGACGCAGCATTTTCAGCTTCTTGTAATTCATGGGCATCGGAAACGATCTTTAGTCAGTCAACGATCAGGCTGCCCTCTTATCTGCCTCGTGTAATACCATTGCAAATAAAAATCCCCGCATATCTGGCGGGGATTTTCGATTTTGACGGTAGCACTCGTTTTATCTGTCACTGACGGCAGCGCGTGGATTGGTCCATGGCTGCTGGTTGGAGCGCGGCAACGGCTGGCGTCCAAGAATATGGTCAGAGGCCTTTTCGCCAGTCATGATCGATGGGCCGTTCAGGTTACCAAAGGTGACATGCGGGAAGATCGAGCTGTCGGCGACACGCAATCCTTCCACACCAATCACCCGGCATTCCGGATCGACGACCGCCAGTGGGTCATCACGGTCGCCCATCTTGCAGGTGCCGCAAGGGTGATAGGCGCTTTCGAGATGTTCGCGAAGGAAGGCATCGATATCATCATCGGATTGTACGGCATTTCCTGGCTGAATTTCAGGGCCGCGATAATCGTCAAATGCCTTCTGGCCAAAAATCTCGCGCGTCAGGCGAACGCAGTGGCGGAACTTCTCCCAGTCTTCCTCATGGCTCATATAATTGAATTGGATAACCGGATCGGCCTTCGGGTCGGCAGAGCGCAAGGTCACGTTGCCACGCGACTTTGACAGATTGTAGCCAACGTGAACCTGGAAACCGTGGCTCTTGGCGGCAGCGCGGCCGTCATAAGAAATGGCCACCGGCAGGAAGTGGTACTGGATATCCGGTTGTTTGAGGCCTGGCTCTGAGCGCAGGAATGCACAGGCCTCGAATTGGTTGGAAGCCCCAAGGCCCCCCTTCGATAACAGCCACTGTGCGCCCGCCACACCCTGCCAGAACCATGGCAGCCAGGAATAAAGCGATACTGGCTTAGTGGATATCTGCTGGAAATAGAATTCCATATGGTCCTGCAGGTTGGCGCCGACACCCGGTCGATCTACCTTCACCTCAATGCCCATATCCTGCAAATGCTGAGCCGGGCCAATGCCAGACAACATCAGCAATTTTGGCGAGTTGAACGAGGAGGCCGACACGATCACTTCGCGGCCTGCCTTGATGACCTCGACACGGCCTTTTCGCTCGATCTCCACGCCGGTCGCACGACCGTTTTCAATGACGATCTTGCGGGCAAAACCATGCACCAGCGATACGTTGGGGCGCTTGAGCGCAGGGCGGAGATAAGCATTGGCGGCGGACCAGCGCCGACCATCATGGATGGTCTGCTCCATCAGGCCAAAACCTTCCTGCTTGGAGCCGTTATAGTCCTCGGTCATTTCAAAACCGGCCTGCTGGCCGGCCTGAATAAAGGCGTGGAACAGCGGGTTTTTGACCGGACCGCGCTGCACATGCAACGGACCATCGGTGCCGCGCCAGCCTTCTTCCCCGCCATGGCTGTGCTCCATGCGCTTGAAGTAGGGCAGTACGTCGGCATAGGCCCAGCCTCGTGCACCAAGATCTTCCCAGCGGTTGAAGTCTTCCGCATGGCCGCGCACGTAGACAAGGCCATTGATCGAGGATGAACCGCCAATCACCTTGCCGCGGGGTGCGGTGATCCGGCGATTGTTGAGGTTGGGTTCCGGCTCGGACAGGTAACCCCAGTTGTAGCGTTTCATGCTCATCGGCCAGGCAAGGGCTGCCGGCATCTGGATGAAGGGGCCAAAATCACTGCCGCCAGCCTCGATCACGATGACGGAGTATTTGCCGTCTTTCGACAAACGATAGGCCATGGCTGAACCGGCCGAACCCGAGCCGACGATAACGAAATCTGCTTGCTGCATTGGTATCAATCCCAAATATCAATCGCTCAAGGGTAAATTACGGTCCAGAGTCTTTTCCACGCAGCAGACGCTGCGTGGCTGGATTACTGTGACAAGCACAGGAATGAGGGGGAGAAGACGTTCCTACAACGAGTAGGGATCTCTTCAGTACGGCGCGTCCACCTTGCCCATGCCGACATAGACCGTCTTCAATTCGCTGTAGTGGTCCAGTGCCGCAACCGAATTTTCACGGCCAAAACCGGACTGTTTGGAACCACCGAACGGAATTTCGACCGGGCAAAGATTGTAGGTGTTGATCCACAATGTACCGGCCTGGATCTGGTCGACAACGCGGTGGGCGCGCGACAGATCGCTGGTGAAGACGCCACCGGCAAGACCAAGCTCGGTCGCATTGGCACGTGCGATCACATCTTCTTCGCTGTCGAAATCCAGCACGCACATCACAGGCCCGAAGATTTCCTCACGGGCAATCGTCATGTCGTCAGTGACATCGGCGAACACTGTTGGCTGTACATAATATCCGGTGCCGGAGACCGTGTTGGGAATGCCGCCACCGGTAATGAGTGTTGCGCCTTCGGCTTTGCCTTTTTCAATATAGGCAAGAACCTTTTCGCGCTGCGCCAACGACACCAGCGGGCCAAGCTGAGTTTCTTCATTCATCGGATCGCCAACCGACATGGCCTCGGTACGGACCTTCAGCTTGGCAAGGAACGTATCCTTGATCTTGCGATGGACGAACACACGCGTACCGTTGGAGCAGACCTGACCACTTGAATAGAAGTTGCCAAGCATCGCGCCGCCAATGGCGCTGTCGATATCGGCATCATCGAATACGATCAGCGGCGACTTGCCGCCAAGTTCCATGGTGACGTGTTTGAGGTGGCTGGCAGCCGCAGCGGCGACCTTGCGTCCAGTCGGAACGGAGCCGGTCAGCGAGACCTTGGCAACGTCGGGGTGGTTGACTAGAAGCGGGCCGGTATCGCGGTCGCCCTGAATGACGTTGAAAACGCCCTTGGGCACACCGGCTTCTGTCAGAATTTCTGCAATCTTGAGGGCGCCAAGCGGTGTGTTTTCCGAAGGTTTGAACACCATGGTGTTACCGGCTGCAAGAGCAGGTGCACCTTTCCAGCAGGCAATCTGCTGTGGATAGTTCCAGGCGCCGATACCCACGCAGACGCCAAGTGGCACGCGCTTGGTATAGGCAAAATCGGAGCCCAGCGGAATGTAGTCGCCGTTGAGAGCTGCCGGTGCAATGCCGCCGAAAAACTCAAAGGCATCGGCACCCGATGTCGGGTCGGCAACAATGGTTTCCTGAATGGGCTTGCCGGTGTCGTAGGTTTCCAGCTCGGAAAGCTCACGGTTGCGCTCGCGGATAAGGTCGGCAGCGCGCTTGAGAATACGCCCACGCGCCGTCGGGCTCATCGCGGCCCATTCCGGTTGCGCACGCTTGGCCGCAGCAATCGCCTTTTCGACGATAGCAGGGGTTGCGGCATGCAGCTTTGCGATCACGTCACCGGTCGCAGGATAAATGCTTTCGAAAGCAGTACCCTGCTGGTCTTCAACATATTCGCCGTCAATGAAATGCGAGGCAGTTGGTTGGGTTTTCATATATAGAACTCCGGAAAAGAAATTCGTTTATTGTTTAGGGGCAAGGGCATCGGTGAAGGGGACGAGTTTTGCGTCCAGATAATCCTCCACCAGGGCGATTGCCGATTTGATGTCAAAGCGCGCGGCGCGCAGGCTGTGACGGATGTAGAGACCGTCGATCATCGCAGCGGCACCTTCGGCGATGCGCGCCGCATCATCCAGCGGGCAGAGCCGCTTGAGATCCGCCAACAAGTTTGAGCGCAGCCGGTGTGTATAGAGAGACAATAGCCGTCTGGTTTCCTCCGAACGCTGTGCCTCGACGTAAAAGGCAAGCCATGCGGCAATCGTTTCGCTGGTGAACTGGTCTTGCTGAAACGAAACACGGATAATGGCAGAAAGCCGCTCGCGTGGACCACAGGCACTGTTGAGTGCCGCAATCGCGTCAACGCGCAAATCCCGCAGCATGCTGCGGATGCTTTCCAGCAGAAGCTGTTGTTTGCTGCCAAAATAATGGTGTGCCAATGCCGCAGACACACCGGCTTCCCGGGCAATCTCGTTCATTGTGACACTGAGCGAACCGTGATGGCCGATTGCCCGCAACGTGGCATCCACCAAAGCCTTTCGGCGCAACGGCTCCATTCCAATCTTCGGCATGACTGTCTCCTGATATCAGTCAAAATTACATTTGATTGATTGATCAATCAATAAAAATAAATGGCACCTTTAAAGGCGCTTATTTGATGTTGCGCTAAATCAATTGCAGTCACCTATTAGGTGTATATGATGAAATCATACCGTGCGGATGGAGTGTCAAAAATGTCCGATTTCCAGCCTTTGAAAATGTCCGGTATTCACGCCAAATGGGGGTGGTTTGTCGTTCTCGGGGTTGCTCTTCTTGTTTTTGGTATCATCGCCTTTGCGAACCTGATGGTCGCGACCGCCGCCTCAGTCTTTTATGTCGGCCTGCTGATGCTGATGGGTGGTGTCATCCATCTTATCCATGCCTTCCAGGTCAAAGGTTGGGAAAGCATCCTGTTCTGGACGTTAAGCGGTGTCCTTTATCTGCTGGCAGGCATCATTGCGTTTCAGAACCCGAACCTGACAGCTGCCGTGCTGACTTTGATGATGGCCGTCGCCCTAGTCATTGCCGGTGTGTCGCGCATATGGCTTGGCGTGAAACTGCGTCCGCTGAAAAGCTGGGGTTGGGTGGTTGTCGCGGGTGTCGTCACCGCACTGGCGGGCTTCATCATCGCGCTTGGCTGGCCAGTCAACAGCATCTGGGTGCTGGGCCTTTTCCTGTCGATTGATTTGATGATGCAAGGCTGGGCGCTGATTGCGCTTGGGCTTGCGCTAAAATCCTGAACATCAAAATGCAGGTAAAATAACAAGGGCGGCGGAACCTGCAGCGTATCGTCTGCATTATTGCTCGGCTCAACCGGGTGCGCTTGCGTCGAACATTCATCCCGAATGAGTTTTGTAAGTTGCGGTAGTTTGTGCTAATATAATGTCTTCGGATTACCAATGTCCGGTGCCACGGTCAGGCTCAAAATAATAAGACCGCAACCAATCCAAAGCTGGCCCAATTTTTCGGCAGTTCTGCCAAGGGTCATGATTTGAGAAAAAGGGAGAAACAATATGCCTATGGTCACTGTGTCAGTTTCCCCGGAGCAGGCGGCGAGAATGCGCCATGCTGTTGAATGTGGTGCATACGCATCCGGCAGCGAGGTTGTGCGTGCCGCATTGCGTTTGTGGGTCGCATCGTCGCAGACAAACGACTTGAACGTTGCTGCTAAAGGTCAGCAAAATCATGAAGATGAGCGAGTGAATGTTGCAGAGCTTTTTGCAGCTCACGCAGACAAGAAGCGGTGCGGCTGATGCAGCGTCTTGTCTGACAATATTGGCCGGCTGAAGTGTGACAGTTATGTCATAAAACTTTCATCCAACATTCACATACGGTCAATCTTTTATTGACCAGTTTTCAGGATGCTTCTCCGTAAAAAGCGGTGTTGTCGCCGTGCCCAAAAGGCCGCGTAAACCCGTATAATTATGGTACGGAGAATAATCATGACAACGGCTCTGGCGTTGGATCACCCTTCGATACGTCGTTTTGCCAGCGGACAGATGATGTCCATGTCTAAATTGGTTCTGGAAACGGCATTTCAGCCGATTGTGGAAACCACAACAGGAACGGTGTTCGGTTACGAAACCCTGATGCGCGGTCACGAAAAGCTGGGCTTTTCTTCTCCCTTGGCGCTGCTTGATCAGGCGGAAAGTGACGGCCAACTTGTCGCGCTGGAAAACCTGCTGGCCAGCAGGGCACTGGCCAAGTTTTCGACCTTACCTGATTTTACCTCTGCCACGCTTTTTCTCAATCTTGATGTTCGATTGATACGTCATGGGGATGCCATTCTCGACAAGCTTGTTTCGCATCTTTCGGGCGCCGGTATCGCGCCGTCTTCAATCTGTTTTGAACTGTCTGAACGCTTCGACAATACCAGCGTGCCGGAATTTTCTTCGCTGATCGCCAGAATGCGCAAGGAAGGTTTCAAGATTGCCATCGACGATTTCGGTGTCGGTCATGGCGAAATGAAACTTCTTAGCGACTACCAGGTGGATTATCTCAAGATTGACCGCCACTTCATCGATGGTGTCGACAGCAATGCACGCAAACGCCATCTGGTGCGCCACATCGTCAACATTGCGCATGTTCTGGGTGTGCGGGTTATCGCTGAAGGCATTGAAACCGAAGCGGAATTCCTTGTATGCCGCGAATATGGCGTTGATCTGGTACAGGGCTGGTTCATTGCCCGGCCGACAACCTTTACCACTGAATTGCAGCCGGCCTTCCCACATCTCCAACATTTGGGCGAGAACCGTCGCAGCAGCCAGTCACTGGATGAAATACTCATCCGTAAACAGATTGAACGTCTGCCGACCGTTTATGAGAACGACAGCATCGACAGCGTGTTTGAACTGTTTCGCAGAAACCCTGCCCAAGGCTTTTTCCCGGTTCTCAATGCAAATGGCGAGCCGCGCGGTGTTATTAACGAGCACCACCTAAAAGAATATATCTATCAGCCCTTTGGTCGCGACCTGCTAAAGAACAAGGTCTATGAGCGCACCATATCGCACTTTGTCGACGCCGCGCCGATCGTTGGTCTGGACGCTGATGCAGACCAGTTGATGTCGATGTTTGCCAGCATGGATGGCAGCGCCTGCGTGATCTTGACGGAAAATCTACGTTACGTCGGTGTTGTCTCTGCGGCCTCGCTTATCAAGGTCGTCAATGAGAAAAAGCTGAAAATGGCGCAGGACCAGAACCCGTTGACGGCACTACCTGGCAACCGTGCCATCAGCAGCTTCATTGAAGAGGGCTGCCGCGACGACGACGATACCCGTTTCCTGTGTTACTGCGACTTTGACAACTTCAAGCCGTTCAACGACAAATACGGTTTTCACATCGGAGACCATGCAATTTCATTATTCGCCGCTCTTATGCGGCGTTACTTCTTTGCTGGCGGCTGTTTCCTCGGCCATATTGGCGGCGATGATTTCTTCATTGGCGTTCGTGGCTGGTCGCGTGAGGAAATCTTGGAGATTCTTGAAAGACTGCTCAGCGATTTTCACGGCGACGTCATCGAACTCTACTCTGAAGATGACCGGGAAGCAGGCCGTATCGTTGGTCACGACCGCTTCGGAACAGAGCGTTTCTTTGCGCTGCTGCGTTGTTCTATTGCCGTTCTGGAGCTGCCGAAAGGTCTGATGATTGGCGACAGCGAGCGTATCGGAAGTGAAATCGCTGCTATCAAGAAAGCCGCCAAGGACAGCAAGGACGGCCTGACGGTCCGGGTATTTAACGGGACAAAATGACGCCAGTGGCAAAGCGTCTTCTTTTCTTCGCCATACCATTCCTCTAAGCCTTTACCCCTGCATTGTTTCAGGAGGATTGTTCTATGGCATTGCCGCATGAAATGAATTTTGTCGATCTGCCCTCTTTTGGCGGCGCCGAGGTTATGGTCTTGGCCAAGGGGCCTGTACCTCAACCGAAGACGGGCGAAATTCTGGTCCGGGTTGAAGCGGCAGGAATCAACAGGCCAGATGTGGCGCAGCGGCAGGGAACCTATCCGCCTCCCAAGGACGCCAATCCGATTCTGGGCCTGGAAATCGCCGGCGAAATTGTTGCGCTGGGCGAAGGCGTAAACGGTTTTGCCATCGGACAGAAGGTCTGCGCGCTCGCCAATGGTGGCGGTTATGCCGAATTTTGCGCCGTTCCGGCTAGCCAGACATTGCCGTTTCCCAAGGGATATGATGGAGAACGTGCAGCTGCATTGCCGGAAACCTTCTTCACCGTCTGGGCAAACCTGTTCCAGATGGCAGGTCTCGGCGAAGGCGAGAGCGTTCTTATTCATGGCGGAACAAGCGGCATTGGTACCACGGCCATCCAGCTTGCCAAGGCGTTTGGTGCCAAGGTCTATGTCACGGCGGGATCCGCGGAGAAATGCGAAGCCTGCCTTAAGATCGGGGCCGATGTCGCCATCAATTACAAGACAGATGATTTTGTTGCCATCATCAAGGAAAACACTGGCGGAAAGGGTGTCAACGTTGTTCTGGATATGATCGGCGCTGATTACTTCGAGCGCAATCTGGTAAGTCTTGCCAAGGATGGTTGCCTGTCCATTATCGCGTTTCTCGGCGGTGCGGTTGCCGAAAAGGTTAACCTGACACCAATCATGGTCAAGCGACTGACGGTAACCGGTTCTACCATGCGACCGCGCACCGCGGCTGAAAAGCAGGTTATCCGGGACGAATTGTTACAACAGGTCTGGCCGCTCATCGAAAACGGAACCATTGCGCCTTGCATTCACAAGGTCATTCCATTCAGCGATGTGGTTGAAGGACACAGGCTGATGGAAAGCAGTCAGCACATCGGCAAAATCGTACTTAAGTTGAATACGTAAGAAAGCCCTTGAAATCGCCCATGGATGGATTACCTTTCTCTCATGTTCAACGTAGCGAAAGGAAGGTGATCCAATGTCTAATGAGATTTCGATCTGTACTGGGCTTGGGAAAGGAGAAGGTTTTGACGGGGCAGCCCTCGGCCTGACCAACCTTCCTTCGGACTGCCATCTTGAATGACAGTTCGGGTCCTCTATCAGGATCAAACTCATGGAAGGGTCGCGTGAGCGGCCCTTTTCCTGTTTTTACGACCTATCAAATCGCGATATTGCCGGTGCGTTGCATACCAAACCAGCCAAGGCCGGGGACCTTTATGCCGGGATTGACCACATCGATACCGGCGACAAGCCCAAGCAGATGGACTTCAAATCCGCTGCGCACGCCAGCGGCAACCCCGATCAGACCTCTCCAGGACACATGGACATCTTTCCAATCGTCATCGACATGGAACAAGGCGGCATTCGGCACATAATCCCGCCCGACCGCATCTGGCGGCAAGGCTACACCCAGTTCCGGTACCGAGCGCAGCACATGCGCAACAAATGTATTGGAGTTGGGGCCGGGGTAGATCTGATAACCACCCTGTTTGGCGTACGGGTACGCGGCAATCGCCTTTTCGATTTTCGGGATCAGCCACTCAGCTTCATCACCCTTGATCGCAATGACCTGACGTGGCGGATTGGAATACCAGAAAGCGTCAGGCGGATAGTTGTTCACCCTGATAGGATTGCCCCAGCCAACCTTGTCATAGCGGTTGTAGCGCGCCGCGTTTCTTTCCTTGGTAACGATCCATGCATGGCTGGCCAGCGCGCCCTTAAAACCGCCAGTCATCGCGGAAAACACATAAACCGCAGCGTCCTTCTGGTCATCGGTTTTCGGCAATAGTCCAGATGATGACCACTTTGCCTCACGCCAGCTGGAGGGCTTGTCGCGAATGGCCCATAACCCGGCAGATGCGATGGCCGGTAAAAGGAAGATGACAAAAACCAGAACGAAGAAACGTTTGACGTATCTCATATTGCCCCGTGCGTTGTATCCACTGCCTTTCAAAGCGCAACGCCTTCTGTACACTGCGCAAGGGAAGCTGGAATGGCTGCATGATCCATGCCTTGAATCAGGTGCGATTTAAGGCGTCATGCAGTAGAAGCGTATATTATCTGGAGTTTTTTGAGGCCGTTATGAACAATCCTGTTACTGTTGAAGTTACCCGCGGAAATTTGGTCGAAAGCCGTCATCATGGAATGGCAGTGGTGGTCGATGGTGACGGCAAGATCCTGTTTTCCGCCGGCGATATTGAAAGCGGTGTTTTCCCGCGTTCGGCCTGCAAAGCCATGCAGGCTCTGCCACTGGTGGAAAGTGGTGCCGCAGACGCCTATGGCTTCGGTAACCGGGAACTAGCGCTGGCCTGCTCGTCGCACAATGGCGAAGATGCCCATGTCGAGCTGGCGGCCTCGATGCTGGCAAAAGCAGGTCGAGACGTGAATGTGCTGGAGTGCGGCGCCCATTGGTCGTCCGATCAGGCAACACTCATTCATCAGGCCCGTACCTTGGAAAAACCGACAGCCCTGCATAACAACTGCTCCGGTAAACATTCCGGTTTTGTCTGCGCCTGCTGCCACATGGACGTCGACCCGCAAGGTTACGTCGGTTACGACCACCCTTTGCAGCAGGAAATCCGTACAACCATGCAGGCGCTGACTGGCGCCGTGCTGTCCCATGAAACTTGCGGCACCGATGGCTGTTCCATTCCCACCTATGCGGTTCCGTTGAAGGGGCTCGCACATGGCTTTGCGAAAATGGCAACCGGCACCGGGCTTGAGCCTTTACGGGCGAAATCGGCGAAACGCCTGATCGACGCCTGCATGGCTGAACCATTTTACGTCGCCGGGACGGGCAGAACCTGCACGCGCCTGATGCAGGTTTCACCCGGTCGTATCTTTGCCAAGACCGGAGCGGAAGGTGTGTTCGTCGCGGCGCTGCCCGAGAGCGGAATTGCCATGGCGGTGAAATGCGAAGACGGAACAACGCGTGCGGCAGAAGCCATGATTGCGGCGCTGTTGGCGCGTTACTCTGAAAAGGGAAGTCAGCAACAGGCCGACCTGCTGGCCATGTCGAACCGTGGCATGAAAAACTGGAACAAGATCCACGTCGGCGACGTCAGGGTCGCTGCCGGTTTTGCGCAGTGAGGTCGCGAAACTTCGTCCTTGAGTGAAATTAAAGGAAATCGAAAATGTTTACGCTGTTTTCCATGCCGGGCACCTGCTCGCGGGCCAGCCATATCGCGCTTGAGGAATCCGGTTTGCCCTACAAGGTCAAGCGGGTTGATTTCAGCAAGCAGGAGCAGCATTCGCAGGAGTTTCTGGCCGTTAATCCGAAGGGCAGGGTGCCGGCGCTGGTCACATCTAGTGGTGTTTTGACGGAGACACCTGCCATTCTGTCGTTCATTGCGCAAATGGCACCGGCCGCCAAACTGGCGCCGCTGGATGACGCCTTTGAATTTGCGCGCATGCAATCCTTCAACGCTTATATTTCATCCACCGTGCACGTTGCGCATGCCCATGGCCGTCGTGGCAGTCGGTGGGCGGATGAGGCGTCTTCGCTGGAAGACATGAAACGCAAGGTGCCGCAGGTCATGAGCGACTGTTTCGAGATTATCGAGCAGGGTTTTCACGGCGGCCCATGGGTGCTGGGCAGCCAGTATTCAGTGTCCGATCCCTATCTGTTCGTGATGTCGGGATGGCTGGAAAGCGACGGTGTCGACATCGCCCGTTTTCCAAAAGTGCATGACCATTACCAGCGCATGTTGGCGCGCGCTGCCGTCATCAGGTGCTTGAGGCTGAAAAGCAGGCTTGAAACATCAAGCCACCCCGGTCAACATTCGGGGTGGCTTGTTTTATCATTGGCGTGTCATGCGGCTTCAGCGCCACGTGCATCCCACATCGCCTTGAAAGCCGGGCGGGACTGGCAGCGTTCCAGCCAGGCTTTAAGTGCAGGATATGTGTCGATCAGTGCCGTATGGGCCTGCGCATAACGGACCACCTCAGCAACATTGATGTCGGCAACGGTAAAACGATCACCGATCAGGTAGTCCTGTGACGAAAGATGCTGCTCGAGAACACGCAACGGCCGTTGCAGCAGGCGGGCTGCGACATCAATCACCGCCTTGCCAGCAGCCGTTTCGGCCAGATCCTCAGCAAAGGTGGTGGATATTTTCAGTGACTGCGTTTCAATTTCGGTCGCAGCGAAGAATGACCACTGCATCACTGCGCCATCTTCGGACAGGTCTTTAGGCGCAAGCGCGCCACCATATTTGCGCGCAAGGTAAAGATTGATCGCCATCGATTCGTATAGAACTATGCCGTCATCTTCGATGCAGGGTATCGTCCCCATAGGATTGATTGTCAGAAAAGACGGGGAAAGCGTGTTCAGAGGTGCTGTGTCGGCAAGAGGGTTGTCGAGACGTCGGGCTTGAATGACCGGCACATGTTTGTAGGCGATACCAAGTTCTCCAGCCAACCAGAGAGTGCGCGTGGCGCGGGAGCGGTAAACACCGTAAATAGTCAGCATGAGGGTCCCCTGTGTGCAGTCGCGTCTCGCAACTGCGAAAGAAAGCAAATTATCTCAAAACCTTAAGGCCATGTAGGCGGCACTTTTGTGCTTTACAGCGGCCAGTTTTCGCGGTGAGCCTATTGGCGCTTTTGTCTAAACGAAAGGAAATTTAGACCGTTTATCATGAATTTTTCTGAACCTGCTATCCGGATCAGATTGCTACCTTTTCCGTTAATTTGTAATATTTTCTAACAAATCGGTTGCATGTTTGGTTTTTCCGGGAATCTTTAATCAAGCATAAGCAAATATTCGCTATGTCCTATAGAATAACGACGCAGATCAAATGAATTACCTGTTTTAAACGTGCATTTGAGGATGCGCAGAAAAATTTAAGGCAAGTTTGGATGGGTATTTCCTGAAACAGGCCGTGAAGAGATGGCGAAGCCCATGACAAAAGTTCTTGATGTATCTTTTCTCAGGAGTAACGGCGGCTTTACCGAAGCAGATCAACTTCTTGGCTTGGTCAATCTTTTGCCTGACATGGTGTTTGTCAAGGATGCCGCAGGTCGATTTATCTTTGCCAATGCAGCACTTCGCAAGTATCTCGGGCTGAGGTCTGACGAACCGCTGAACGATTTTCACGAAAGTCATTTCCTGCCCGAAAAGTCAGTCAGCAATATTCTTAGCGCCGAAGCTCGAATTCTGGAGACAGGCGAGTCGACTTCCGACGTGGAAGAGTGCTTTTCTTTTAGCGGCAGGCCTGTTTGTTGGCTTTCGACGACGAAAATTCCACTGCGAGACGAGCAGGGTCGCATCAACGGTCTGGTTGCCATTTGGCGCGACATTACCGAAAATAAAAGACAGGATACGATACGACGCGGCAGTGCAGCATTGTTCGAATTGATAGCGCGCAATCAGCCGCTGGACATGATCCTGCATGCACTGACTTTGCTGGTCGAGAGCATGGTTGAGGGAATTTGCGCGTCGGTTTTGCTATTTGATCAGGAAACCGGAAAGCTGCGTCACGGTGCTGCCCCCAGTTTGCCGGAAGCCTATTGCCGCGTGATCGATGGAATTACATTCGGCCCGAAGGTTGGTTCTTGCGGTACGGCTGCCTGGCGTAGTGAGCCAGTTATCGTTGAAGACATAGAAAATAGTCCTCTATGGGAGGACTATGTCGAGATCGCCCGGCCGTTTAAGCTTCGCTCATGCTGGTCTACGCCGATCATGAACGCCAACAGGCAGGTGCTCGGCACCTTTGCGCTTTATTCCGGTGAGGTGCGCAAACCTTCCGCTCACGAAAAAGAGCTGATCGATATGGCGACCAGCATTGCCAGTATCGCGATTGATCGTTGGCACAATGAAGAGCGGGTGCGTTTCATGGCGCATCATGACCCGTTAACAGGCCTGTCCAACCGCACGCTGTTCTGGACGCAGTTCAATCGTGCGCTGCACGAGGCCAAGCGCGAGAACCGCATGGTGGCAATCACCTATCTCGATCTCGATGACTTCAAGCAGGTGAACGATCTGTTTGGCCACGCCGCCGGTGATGAGGTGCTGTGCAGGGTGGCGGACCGGCTCGTCTCCTGCATCCGTGCTGCCGATATTGCCGTACGTCTTGGCGGAGATGAGTTTGCGCTGGTGTTCAGCAATCCCAAGCATGATGAAGAGGGCGTGCGTCGACGTCTCGCGCAGATCAGGGAAAAGGTCGGCATGCCGATTGATGTTGAGAGCGCTCGACTCAAAGTCGATTGTTCGATCGGCGTTGCGTTTTACCCCGGCGATGGCCAAACGGCCGAAGACCTGCTCGCCGCAGCCGATGCCGATATGTACCGTGCCAAGAAGGCAGGTGGTAACCGATTGACGGTGGTGCAGGTCGAAGAATGATCTGCAAAAACGGGCTTCAACGGTAAATCGCAGCCTGCGGCATTATGTGTCAGTCGCATGTGCAGTTTTCTCGCCATTGATTTTGTTGATGTATTTTTGATTTTGAGTCCGGACGGAATGCTTGGACTGCGCGCGCATTTGATCTCGCTCAAATTCAGACAAAGCCGCCAGGCCTATAGTTTTCGTAAAGCATATCATTCGATTTAGAGCTTTACGGAGATAATAAAATGTCACGCACAGATGCCGTAATCGATGCTTTCGCAGGTCCGGTTCTGGCCGGTTTCGCGATTGTTCTTCTTCTGTCTGCTCGTCATGCAGAGGCCTGGAAGCCGAGAAAAGGCTACCGCCAGATCCCGCACCACGCGCCACCGGCCGCCATTGCACAGCAGGGACCTGTCAGGCCGACAAGTCATGTGCGTTTCGCCCGTTTTGAGGGCTGACTCCCTTTGGCAAACCTGTCGTAAACGCTGATCACACCAGCTTCGCGCCAGCCGAAAGGTTCATCATGAGGGCAACGATATCTGTGTGAAGCGGTTCAATGACAGACAAATTCAAGAAAACCTGCCGTCGCTCGCTGTCCGTAGCGGCCTTGATGGTTCTGCCTTTTTTGGGGGGCTGCCTGTTCGTGACGGACACCAGCCGCATGAATGCGGATGTTTTCGTGCGCGAAACGGCACCGGTGTTCCAATATAATGATGTGAACTCCAACCGACAGCCGCCACGGGAGCGTCTGCCCGGCCAATTGTCGCCGCAGCCGCCAGATCTATTCCGCACACGCTTCCATCAGCAATATGGCTTACCTGTTCCGGGCCAGCCGTTGTCTTATGGCTTGCCAGTATCCAATCCGCTACACCGCGCCATGTATGGCGTGGTCAATGATGATGGCCACACGCTTCCAGCCATTCCCTACAGCCGCATCGATCAGCGTTTCCTACGGCAGGAAGTCAGTTATCAGACGAACGAACCGCCGGGCACGATTGTTGTCGATACCAACCAACATTTCCTTTATCTGGTGCAGGATGGCGGCAAGGCCGTCCGTTATGGCGTTGGGCTTGGAAAAGACGGATACGCCTGGTCTGGCCGTGGCAAAATTCAGTGGAAGGCCAAATGGCCACGCTGGACACCTCCGGATGAGATGGTGCAGCGTCAGCCTGAACTCGCTTCCGTATCTGCCCGCAACGGCGGCATGGTGCCCGGTTTGAACAACCCGCTTGGTGCGCGTGCGCTTTACATTTTCAAGGACGGCAAGGACACGCTGTACCGCGTTCATGGAACGCCTGACTGGCAGTCCGTTGGCAAGGCAACGTCATCCGGATGCGTGCGGTTGCTCAATCAGGACGTGATCGATCTCTATGAACGCGTGCCGCAGGGTGCGCCAATTGTGGTTATTTGAGCACGGTCGCCATTTGATCGTATCGCTGTGACTGCGGTTTAAAGCACCGGTTGCTGGAATTTAGGGATGCCTTAACTAATGTGGGAATAAATCCTTGACTGCGAAATGAGTACCGCACGTCAGTATGTGATGTCCCGCTTATGAAAGAATTCCGGCCTTCATGATGAACCCCGACCAACCAGATTTTTCCAAAAGATCCTTCCTGTCTTTGCTTGGCCTGTCTTCCGCGGCCCTGCTCACGGGCTGTGCATCTTCCGGCAACTACAATCCTTCCGCAGTCGCCAACAATATATCCGGTGGCGTTCGCCAGTTTTTTGGCGGTCGTTTGAGTGACGAAGAACTGAATGTCATGTACGGCTCGATTGAGGATGGCGGTTATGTCATCCCAGCCGTGCCTTTCAGGCAGATCGACTCGCGTTTTTACCGCCAGCGGGTTGTCGACCCGACCGGCGAACGGCCCGGCACCGTGGTTGTCGATACGCGGTCGCGCTTCCTCTACCTTGTTGAGCAGGGTGGTTCGGCCATGCGCTACGGCGTTGGCATCGGCCGCCAGGGTTTTGCATGGCAGGGTGAGGGCGTTATCCAGTGGCGTCAGAAATGGCCAAAGTGGACCCCGCCAGATGAAATGGTTGCCCGTCAGCCAGAACTCGCCAAATATTCTTCCAAGAATGGCGGCATGCAGCCTGGTTTGAAGAATCCGCTTGGCGCGCGTGCGCTCTACATCTTCCAGAACGGGCAGGATACGCTTTACCGCCTGCACGGTTCTCCCGAGTGGAATTCCATCGGCAAGGCCGTTTCCTCAGGCTGTGTACGTCTGATGAACCAGGACATCATTGACCTCTATGAGCGCGTTCCCAACAAGGCGCGTATCGTCGTCTGGCAGTAATTGTCCTGACATTAATATATGATTTCAAAACGCCGTATGCAGTGCGCATGCGGCGTTTTAGTTTTGGGTGTCGTTGAGCCGTGCGCTGAGGTTCTTGAGCGTGTCGCGTATGGCTGCCAATTCGTCAAATCCGCAGCCGGTTGCCTGGCCAATCGCCTGCATCACGCCAACCGCATCTTTCTTCAAGTCCCGTCCACGATCGGTCAGCGTAATCAATACCTGACGCTCGTCTTCAAGGCTGCGCTTGCGACTGATCAGCCCTGCTTGCTCAAGCCGCTTGAGGAGGGGGGAGAGGGTGCCTGAATCTAGGCCCAACATTTCGCCGAGCGCCTTGACGGTGGCGGTCTCTTTTTCCCAAAGGGCCATCATGGCTATATACTGCGGGTAAGTCAGGCCAAGCGGATCCAAAAGAGGTTTATAGGCCCGCGTAAATGCGTGGGCCGCACCGTAAAGGGCAAAGCAAATCTGATGTTCCAGTTGTAGATGCTTCTCAAGTTCATCCCTGTCCATGGCGTCTCCTGCAAATCCCTCGCGTAATGGAACAATCGGCGGGGCTGTAAGTTCCTTGGTCATGCCGCCAAAGATTATTTCTGACGTTGTTCTGCTTTTCACAGATAATATTTTTGATGGCAATGCGCAAAATTATATTGCGCGCAATTAAATGGAGTGATAGGTAATGCTTATCAAATCAACCGAAGGGAGTTAATGCCATGCCAATTCTGTACAAGACAAAAGCAAGTGCAACCGGTGGCCGCGCTGGCCGCGCCGTTTCGGAAAATGGTGTTCTGGATGTAACACTGACAGTTCCTAAAGAGCTCGGCGGCGACGGCGCAACCGGCACGAACCCAGAGCAGCTTTTTGCAGCCGGTTATTCGGCCTGCTTCCTCGGCGCGCTTAAGGTTGTTGCTGGCAAGGAAAAGGTAAAGATTTCTGAAGACACCACTGTGACAGCAACCGTGGGTATTGGTCCGCGCGAGGATGGCGGTGGTTTCGGAATTGATGTTGCTCTCAGCGTCCATATTCCAGGCGTCGAGCGCGAAGTGGCTGAAAAACTGGCTGCTGCAGCACACATCGTGTGCCCATACAGCCACGCCTTGCGCACCTCGACGGAAGTGCCTGTCACTGTTGAGTAATTGCAGTAATACGAACATAAAGCCGGCGGTTCATCCCGCCGGTTTTTTCATGGGTTTGTATGAAGGATGTTATCTGGAGATGTCGAGCAGGTCCTGCCGCAGACGGCTTGGGTCACCGCTGACGATACGCCGTTCAACATCCGCATGGACACTTTCCCAGATCGGAAAGGCGCTGACCAGCAGTTGCATGCCCGCTTCGGTCAAGCGCAGTCTTTTTCCCCGCTTGTCTCTGGGGTCGGGCTCAATGCTGACGAGGCCTTTTTTCTGAAGAGGTTTGAGGGCGGCCGTCAGTGTGGTCCTGTCCATGGCGAGCAGTTGCGCCACTGGTCCCATCGGCGGCGGTTCCGGTCTGTTGAGCGACATCAGCAGTGAGAACTGGCCATTGGTCATGCCCAAGGGCTTCAATGCATTGTCGAAACGCCGCGCCAGCGCACGCGCTGCCCTTTGTGCGTGAAGGCAAAGGCAACTATCGCGCACCAGAGGCGTTGTTGAAAAAGGAATCACTGTGACATTTGACATGGCTAATATATGTTGATATCAACGTAATTAGTCAAGCAAAAGCTGATCGAAGGAGGATTGATCATGTCTCATGCTGTCGTTTCCCAAAAGGAATGGCTGGAAGCCCGCAAAAACCTTCTCGTGCTGGAGAAGGAAGCCACACGTGCGCGAGACCGGCTGAATGAAGCGCGACGAGAACTGCCATGGGAGAAGGTCAGCAAGGACTACATTTTCGACGCACCGTCTGGTCCCAAAAATCTTTCCGAATTGTTTGATGGCCGCAGCCAGCTCATCATCTATCATTTCATGCTGGCACCGGACTGGGAGGAGGGCTGTGTCGGCTGTTCTTTCTTCGCCGATCACGTCGATGGCTCTGTCATACACATGCAGCATGCCGATGCCACATTCGTTGCCGTGTCTCGTGCGCCACTGGCAAAGATTGAGGCCTACAAGACACGTATGGGCTGGAAGTTTCCTTGGGTCTCGGCCGGGGACAGCGATTTCAATTACGACTATCAGGTGTCTTTCCGGGATGAAGAACTTTCAGACGGAGGGATCACTTATAACTACCGCGAGATACCGCCCATGGGCGACCTCAAGGATTTGCATGGTATCAGCGTGTTTGCAAAAGACGAAAATGGCGAGGTTTTCCATACCTATTCCACCTATGCCCGCGGCTGCGAACAGACCATCGGTACTTTGATGCTGCTGGATCTGGTGCCCAAGGGACGAAACGAAGACGGCGTGATGAACTGGGTGCGACGCCACGATCAGTACGAAGATGTACCGAAGGCCGCAAGCTGCTGCCATTGAAACATCATCTGGAAAGGCTGCAACACCGCCAACCGGATCATGCGTCAACAAAAGGATTTGGAGTGCTTAACACCCTTACGTAATCTCTGGAGGGAAAGATTATGGAAAGTGCCAAGCCGCAAAAACAGCATGAGTTCCTGCAACGGATCGTGGGTGACTGGGTTATGGTGTCCACATCGGGACATGTAGGCTATAATCCCGATGATCCCGAGCAGGTGTTTACCGAAACTGTTAAATCCATCGGCGGTCTTTGGATCGTTGGCGAAGGCAAGGGAAAGATGCCGGATGGCAGCCCGATGACTGCGCTTATTACGGTTGGCTATGACCCTGATAAGGGAGATTTTGTCGGCACCTGGGTCGGGTCTATGATGACCAACCTCTGGGTCTACAAGGGCCGGCTGGAAGCAGACGGCAAAACACTGACGCTGGAAGCCGAAGGTCCCGCCATGGATGGCACTGGCGGCACCGCCCTTTATCACGATGTCCTGACATTGCATGACGACAATAACAGAACATTTTCCGGCAGCGTCAGGCAGCCGGATGGCAGTTTCAAACAATTCATGTCTTCTGAATTTCGCCGGAAATGACAGCGGTTACGTTTGTGCCGCTTAACATGTGACCAATGGGAGAGTGCAATGTCTGATACGCATGGCAAGTTCATCTGGTATGAACTGATGACGCCCGATACCGAAGCTGCAGCACGGTTTTACGGTTTTGTTGTTGGATGGACGGCGGCGCCATTCGAAAATGCCGCCATGCCCTACACCATTTTCGAGACCAATGGTCGGGGTGTCGGCGGAATGATGGAACTGACCGACGAGTTTGCGAGAAGTGGCATACCACCGAACTGGACGGGTTATGTGGCTGTCGACAATGTCGATGAGACGGTGCGCAAGATCGACGCCGAAGGCGGAAGCATCATGCGCCCGGCGGAAGACATTCCAGAGGTTGGCAGGTTCGCCGTGGTGAAAGATCCTGACGGGGCGGTTCTGTGCATCATGACACCTCTGCCTATGGATAACCAGCCACCGGAAGCAGCTCCGGATGCACCCGGCCACGTCGGCTGGAGCGAGCTTTTCACTGACGACGTCGAACGGGCGAGTACCTTTTATGGCAGTGTCTTTGGTTGGACGAAGGACCATGATATGGACATGGGTGAAATGGGGCCATACCGCATTTTTGCCTATAAGGGCAAAGCCATTGGCGGCATGATGAAACGCTTGCCACAGGTTCCCGTTTGTCACTGGGGTTACTACTTCAATGTCGACGCCATCGATGAGGCCGTTACACGTGTCAGCACCGGCGGCGGCCAGGTAATAAACGGTCCCATGGAAGTGCCCGGCGGCAGCTGGATCGTCAATTGCCTTGACCCACATGGGGCCTATTTCTCGCTCGTCGCACCACGCAAGTAAACGTAGATATGTCCCCTTTGCCCTGACCCGGCAAAGGGGACATTTTTTATCCGAAGGACGCAAAGAAATCTTCGGGGTCATCGACCTCAATCAGTTTGCGTTTTTCGATCAGCCAGAAGCGGTTGGCAACATCCCTGATAAAGCTGCGGTCATGGGATACCAGAACGCAACTCGTGGTCTTGCCGGTCAGCTCTTCGCCAAGCGTTTCTTGGCCCTCGATGTCGAGATGGTTGGTTGGTTCATCCAGCAGGTAGAAATTGGGTGCCATCAACCGCAGCACCAGCATGCTGAGCCGTGCCTTTTGCCCGCCTGACAACAGACTGGTAGCGCGCTGTTGCATGATGATGCTGATGCCGGCCCCTGCCAGCAGGGTGTGAGCCTGCTGGTCGGAGATATCAAAACGCCGGGTTATTGCGGCAAGCGGCGTTTCCTCTGGTGACAACACATTCAGCGCCTGATCAGCGTAGCCAAGCACCAGCGACGGTGTTGCGCGGATACGGCCGGTCGCCGACGGCTGTTCAATCGCGGCCTTCAACATCCGTATCAGGCAGGATTTTCCAACACCATTGCGACCCAGCAGGACGATGCGGTCGCCCTGGCGAATGTATTGTTTGCCGGTCCTGAACAACAGCGTTCCGTCCGGTGTCGTCACGTCGGCGTCCTCAAGGCTAAGCAACACCTTGGCGTGTGTACGGCGGCTGGCCAATGCAATGTTGCCGCTCGACTGTTCGCGGTACGCAGGACGTGAAGCATCCTCCAGCTTTTCTGCGCGCTCCTTCAGTTGTTTTGTTTTGACGACAAGCAGGTCGCTGCCGGAATTGATGCCGATGTTCTTCAGCTTGGCGGCCTGCTGGCGCAGTTGCTGCGCCACCTTGATGTTGCGCTGATAGAGGCGTTCTTCCGAGGCATCCACTTCATCAAGTGCAATACGTGCCTTGCTGTAGGGCAGGGCAAAGGATTGTGAACGTTCCGGCCGAAGGAACAGGGTGCTGCGTGTTGTTGCATCCAGAAACGCCCGATCGTGGCTGGCAATGACGATTGCCGTTTCTCGGGGCAGCCCGGCCAGCCAGTTCTCAAGGACAGCTATTCGCTCCAGATCGAGGTGATTGGTCGGTTCGTCCAGCAGCAACACGTCGGGCTCGCGTATCCAGACCCTGGCCAGAAGGGCCTGTCGTTGCCAGCCGCCACTCAATTCAGAAAGCGACCGGCCCCTCATCTCAGCTGGTACCTCGAGCATATCCAGCAGCATGTCGACACGCCAGCTTTCCATGGTCGCCTGCTCGTCAGGCAGGCCACCGGAGACCATGTCGCGAAAAGAAAGCTTCGCCAGCGCCGGTGTTATATGCTGGGTAACATGGCCGATGGTGACGCCGCGCGCCGAGGTGAGCTGGCCTTCGGTTGTGTCTATTTCTCCTGCCATTGCCCGCAACAGGGTCGACTTGCCCCGCCCATTGGCGGCAACAAGGCCGATGCGGTCACCGGCCGAAATGCTCAGGTTAAGGTGCGTAAAAAGGGGTGTGGTGAGTGTGACGCCAAGGTCACGAATATTGATCAAAGTCATTGAAATTCTCGGGTCTGCCAAGCCGGAACCCATGGGAATTACCCATGAGAATATGCTGACGGTGCCTTCGGCAACACGACAGCAAAATCCGGCGATCAAGAACGTGCAGGCACAACGCAAAGGTCGTGCTGCGTATAACCGCTACGGTAGGCAAACCAGAGTGATATGTGTCCGGTCAGCCCCGCAAACGCATTTGCAGGGCAGAAAGGTGCGTGATCTGGCAAAAACGCCAGAAGCATGAAATGTCCATGCGAAGCCTCCTTTCAAAACCGGTTTCGGATGCCAATTCATAACACAGGCTGTTTTCTGAAACAATCAGCCGACATTGGCCACCTGGCGGTCAACTGCGCCGTGGCAGCCGGACGTGGTCAATGAAGGCCCGAAGTTTGGGTGCCAGATTACGACGGTTTGGGTAATAGAGATAAAACCCCGCAAAGCTCGGGCAATAACCATCCAGTATCGACACCAGCTGTCCACGTTCTATGTATGGACGAAATGTCTCTTCCATACCGAAGGTAATGCCGGCACCGGCGCAGGCCAGCTTGATCATCAGTTGCATATCATTGGTGGTAAATTCCGGTTCCACCGCCACGGTAAATTCACGGTCGTTTTCCGCAAACTCCCATCGATAGGGGGCAACGCCGGGACGGGCACGCCAACCGATACATCTGTGGTCGATCAGCTCTGCAGGATGTGAGGGTAGGCCATGGCGATCTCTGTAAGCTGGTGCGCAGACCGCAAGCTGACGCTGCTCGACCGAAACAGGCACCGCGATCATGTCTTGGGCAATCAACTCACCCAGTCGTACGCCCGCATCATATTGTTCGGCAACAATGTCGAACTCCTCATCGGTGACGACAATATCCAGCTGCACTTCTGGATAGGTTTCGGCAAAACTGGCCAGCAGCGGCCCGGACAGAAAGCGTTCGGCGATCGACGACACCGCTAGCCGCAATTGCCCGCGCACCGCACCGCTGAACGACGATGTGGTGAGGGTGGCCTGTACGAGATTGGCGATTGATGGTGACACATCGGCATAAAGCTGTTGCCCTGCTTCGGTCAGGCTGACGCTGCGTGTCGTGCGTTGGACGAGCGCAATGCCCATCGTTTCCTCAAGCTTGCGAATGGTCTGGCTGACCGCCGAGCGCGTGACACCAAGACGGTCGGCTGCGGCGCGGAAATTACGCTCCTCGGCGACCAGGCAAAAAGCTGATAGTGCATTGAGATCGATATTCATTGGTTAGAAAATCTAACTACTGAGTTCATGATTGAGGCGGTTATCACGACAATGCCTGTGAATTATCTTAATTGCAACAGCAGAGGCCGGAAAGGTCGAGCTGGCAAACCAAGGAGATGACACATGGCAATGAACAAAGTCGTTCTTATTACAGGCGCATCCAGTGGTATCGGTGCAGGCATTGCACGGGAACTTGCTGCCGCTGGCGCCAAGCTGGTTTTGGGCGCCCGTCGCACGGATCGCTTGGAGGCATTGGCAGACGAGTTACGTCTGACTGGTGCCGATGTGGTCGCCCATCCGTTGAATGTGACACACCGGGAAAGCGTCGCAGACTTCGTCGAGGCTGGTCGTAAGGCTTTCGGACAGGTCGACGTTATCGTCAATAATGCCGGTATCATGCCCTTGTCGCTGATGTCGTCGCTGAAGGTTGCCGAGTGGGACCGCATGATCGACGTCAACATCAAGGGTGTGCTCTACGGTGTTGCGGCGGTCCTGCCGGAAATGATCAACCGTAAGTCCGGTCAGATTATCAATATCGCCTCGATCGGTGCACTTGCAGTGTCTCCGACGGCAGCGGTCTATTGTGCGACTAAATTTGCGGTACGCGCCATCTCCGATGGTCTGCGTCAGGAGCACAAGGATATCAGGGTGACCTGCATCCATCCCGGCGTGGTGGAAAGCGAACTGGCTGACACCATCACCGATCCGGCAGCCGCCGAACTGATGAAAAGCTACCGCGCCATTGCGTTGAAGCCGGATGCCATTGGCCGCGCCGTGCGGTTTGCCATCGAACAACCTGATGGCGTTGACGTTAATGAAATCGTCGTGCGCCCGACGGCTGCGTGACGCGAGGAGGTCCAGCAAATGAAAATGGTTTCAACATCAATTGCGATGGCGCTCGCATCTGTCGCTGCAGATGCCAGCCCGTCCAGAGCGAACTCCATGATGAAAACAGAAAACACCGAGCAGACATCGCAAGCGGTTACACATCCTTACATTGGCATGTGGGTGACGGGCGACGGTCAGATCCGCCAGGAACTGTTGGCAAACGGGCGCTATGATGAAGCGCGCGGCCAACGCAAAAGCGCCTATCAGGGGCGTTACGAAGTCACCGGCAATCATATCGATTATTGGGATGACACCGGCTTTACTGCGGACGGCAAGTTTGTTGACGATGTGCTCTATCATGGCGGCATGATTTTTTACCGCGAGAAATAAGCCGTCGCCAGAACGTCATTAGATGCCACCGCCCGTGCTCTCTGGCCGGGCGGTGGCATATTTTATCGCTTCAGGCTTCCGAGAATGCCGCGCACAATCGCCCGACCGACCGATGTCGCGACCGAACGGGCGGCACTTTTCATTGCGGCTTCAATCACCGTCTCGCGCTGGTAACCACCGGTACGGCGTGGCGCAGAACCGCGCGAACCGGTTGTTGAGGCTTCTTTCGGTGCATCGCCAAATCCCGGCAGGGTCCATCGCCCTGCAGCGCTGTCCGGCTGCGCGGACTGCTCTTCGGCGGCACGCTTGGCGGCTTCGGCCTCAGCTGCTTTTTGAGCGCGGGCAGTCAGAATTTCAAACGCGGATTCACGGTCGAGGTCGGTGTCGTACTGTCCGGCAACCGGGCTGACATTCATCACGCTTTTCCGTTCCGCATCGGTCAAGGGACCGGCGCGACCAGAGGGTGGGCGAATGAGCGTGCGTTCCACGATTGAAGGCGCACCCTTCTCCTGCAGGGTTGAAACCAGCGCCTCACCGGTGCCGAGCGTGGTGATGACCTCCGCCGTGTTGAAGGCAGGGTTTTGGCGGAAGGTGTCGGCAGCGGTCTTGACCGCCTTCTGTTCGCGTGGGGTATAGGCGCGCAAGGCATGCTGCACACGGTTACCAAGCTGCGCCAATACTGTCTCTGGCACATCGAGCGGGTTCTGGGTCACGAAGTAGACGCCAACGCCTTTGGACCGGATCAGGCGGACAACCTGTTCCACGCGCTCGATCAGCACCTTAGGTGCGTCGTTGAACAGCAGGTGCGCTTCGTCGAAGAAGAACACCAGTTTTGGTTTGTCCGGGTCACCCACTTCAGGCAGTTCTTCAAACAGTTCCGACAGCAGCCACAACAGGAAGGTGCCGTAGAGGCGAGGGTTCATCATCAGCTTTTCAGCCGACAGAACAGAAACAGCGCCACGTCCATCATTGGTAACACGCATGATGTCGCTGATTTTCAGGGCTGGCTCACCGAAGAAATGTTCAGCACCCTGTTGTTCCAACACCAGCAGACCACGCTGCAACGAACCGACCGATGACTTGGAAATCAGGCCAAACTGTCCGGAAAGCTCGGAGGCATTTTCCGCCATGTAGTTGAGCAGGGATTGCAGGTCTTTCAGGTCGAGAAGCGGCAGGCCACCCTTGTCTGCAATCTTGAAGGCAATGTTAAGCACACCTTCCTGCGCTTCGGACGCATCCATCAATCGCGCCAGCAACAGCGGTCCCATTTCGGCAATAGTTGCGCGCACCCGGTGGCCTTTTTCACCATAGAGATCCCAGAAAATGACCGGGAATTCCTGGAAGGCGAAATCAGAAAAACCGATCTGTTCAGCGCGTTTGCTGACCCAGTCTTTTGCCTCGCCAATGGCGGCAATGCCGGAGAGGTCGCCTTTGATATCGGCGCAGAATACCGGCACGCCGGCATTGGAAAAGCTTTCTGCCAGAACCTGCAAAGTCACGGTTTTACCGGTACCGGTCGCACCGGTAATCAAGCCGTGCCTGTTGCCGAATTTAAGCTCCAGATATTCGCCCTTGTTGAGAGTGTCGTCCGGATTGCGGCTTGTGCCGATGTAGAGTTTTCCATCCTGCAACATGTGGGCATCTCTCCTGTTAGGCGTCTGACTGTAAACTGGTACACTCGCAAATACACGAGGCACGCTTCGTTGTTTATCAATCTATTGCAATGTTCTTGTAAGGCTGCAAGCAATGTCCAACAACAAGTTGCTGTGCGCCATGCTAATCACTGCATAGTTTGCCACAGTGGCTTGAGTCGGCAAGATATTTGTTTTACCTTGACGTTAACGTCAAAATAATCAGGAGGTGACGATATGAACCAACTCGTAACGCAGGTGGCCGACAAGGTCGGTATCAGCCCGGAAGTGGCTGAAAAGGCCGTTGGCATGATGCTGGGTTTTCTGCAGCGCGAAGCCGATGACGGTGCAATCGCCCGCATGATCGAAGCCATTCCCGGTGCGACCGAGCTGGTTGCGCGCTTTAACGGTGAAGGCGCCGGTGGCGGCGGCGGTCTGCTGGGTGGCTTGATGAGCGCCATCGGTGGTGGCGGCATCATGGGGCTTGGCCAGCAGTTGATGAGCCAGGGCCTTGGCATGGGCGAGATTACCGCTCTTGCAAAGGAAACCATCGCAGTTGCCCGCCAGCACGCTGGTGATGAAGTTGTCGATCAGGTTATCGCCTCCGTTCCAGGTCTCAGCCAGTTCACCTGATCAGAAATTGATCGCCTGAAGTTTCAAAGGGTGCATCTGCGGTTCGAACGCAGATGCACCTTTTTTTGGGAGGCTGGTCAAGGGACAGGGCAGGGCTCAGCCGGACGCTGCAGCAAAATTGCGCCGCGCCTTTTCAATTTCGGCATGATGGGTTTCCGCCCAGATCCATACTCCGCAAAATGCACCGCCCAGACTGCGGCCAAGATTGGTCAGGCTATAATCGACATGCGGTGGAATAACTGGATGCACGGTGCGTTTCACCAGCCCGTCACTCTCCATCTGCCGAAGTGTCTTGGTCAGCATCTTCTGGCTGATGCCGCCCACCAACTTGCCCAGTTGTGTAAACCGCACGGTGCCGTGTTCTTCCAGAACCTCCAGAATGAGCATCGTCCATTTGTCTGCCACCTTGGCGATGATGTCCTGCACCAGCGCTTCAATCACCGGGTCAACATTATCAGGTATCTCATCATGCAGGCGTTTTTCGATGATCGGATCGACGGAATGCCTTTTCATGCAGACACTCTCCTTTTGGTAAGTATAAATCTTTTGGGTGCCTTCTTTCGATTGGAGAGGATGATAGCTAATCTTTGTCCAGACAACAAGGAAAGGTCATCGCCATGAAAACCACAGGTAACACCATTCTCATCACTGGCGGCGGTTCCGGCATTGGTCGTGCACTGGCCGAAGCATTTCATGCCCTCGGCAATCAGGTCATCATCAGCGGTAGACGCGCTAACGTTCTGGACGAGGTCACCAAGGCAAATCCCGGCATGGCATCCTTTGTCATGGATGCGACGGACGCAGCCGACATCAGCGCATTCGCCGACAAAGTCGTGGCTGCCTATCCCGCCCTCAACGCCGTCATCAACAATGCAGGCATCATGAAAAACGAAGCCATTCCGTCAGCGCCTGACTACCTTGCGATTGCGGAAGAAACCATCGCCACCAATCTTCTGGCGCCCATTCGCCTGACGGCGGCATTGCTGCCGCATTTCCTGAAACAGAAGAATGCGACCGTGTTGACCGTATCGTCAGGCCTTGCCTTTGTGCCGATGGTTGCAACCCCAACCTATAGCGCCACCAAGTCGGCCATCCATGCCTATTCGGTGACGCTGCGCGAGCAGCTAAAGGCAACGCCGGTCGAGGTGATCGAGATTGTTCCGCCTTATGTGCAGACCACCCTGCAGGGTGAACATCAGGCAACGGACGAACGCGCCATGCCATTGGAAGCCTTCATCACGGAAGTCATGGATATCCTGACAAATCGTCCGGATGAAAAGGAAGTGGTGGTCGAGCGCTGCAAGCCGCTGCGTTTTTCCGTTGAAAACGGTGCTTTCGACAAGGTCTTCCAGATGGTCAATTCCATCCACGCATAAACAGGTGCGGTCCAGACAGACAACATCCGGCAACCATCACCCGTTGCCGGATGTGTTTTTATCCAGAACGTCCTGCAGCGCCGATATGAACACGCTGACCTTGGCTGGCAGCAGCTTGCGAGCGGGATAAACCGCCCAGATAGCGATTGTCTGAGGCGCCGCATCCTCCAGCTTGACCTCTACCAGTCGCCCGGACTGCAAGTCCTTCTTGACATTCCAGTTGGCAAGCAGGGCAATGCCGCCACCGGCAATACTAACCGCATGGCATCCCTCGATGCTGGTCGCGGAAAAGCGCGGGTTCAGCCGCATATGTCGTTCATGTCCATCGGCGATGAAGTTCCACTGCTGGATGTTGGCAATCGGCAGGCAGTCATGCTGTTGCAGTTCTTCGAGCGTGCGCGGCGTGCCGTATTTTTCGAGGTAATCGGGTGACGCCACAAGAACACGCGGATTGTCTGCCAATTTGCGGGCAATCAGATTGCTGTCCTTTAACCTGGCAATACGAATGGCCAGATCCATACCGCTGGACACCAGATCGGGCAGGGCATCGTTGAGATCAAGGGAAATGCGCAAGGAGGGATGGGCCTCTAGCAGTTGTGGCACGAGAGGTGCCACAAATTGGATGCCAAAAGCCACAGGAACGGACACGCGCAGCAAGCCGCTTGCCTTTTGTGTGCCAGAATTAAACTGGGCGAGTGCTTCTTCGGTATTTTCCACCAGTGCCTGCGCGTAAGGTAGAAATGTCTCGCCCTCCGCTGTTAGCGAAAGCGAGCGGGTGGTACGGTGCATCAGGCGCACCCCAACCGTTGCCTCCAGTGCAGCCAGGCGACGTGTGGCCGTCATGGACGGCATGCCAAGCCGTCTTGCCGCCTCGGACAGGCTACCAGCAGCAACAGCCGTGGTGAAAACCAACACGTCTTGGATATTCATTATATCAATTTCCGTTATACGGGTTGAACTATATGGGGCACTAAATCTTATTTTGATTAAATTGTATATCTGCGCCAACTCTTCGGCCAGAAAGGCGTGAAACATGAACACGACAAAGACCAGTGCACCGCAGGCACATGCCAGCTTGAGCAAGTGGAGCTTGCTGGCAATGGCGGTTGCCAGCGGCATTGCCGCTGCAAATATCTATTACAGCCAGCCGATGCTCGGCATCATAAAGGCAGGTTTCCCGCATGATGCGATCACCAGCTTTGTACCGACCGCCACACAGCTCGGATTTGCATTCGGCCTGCTGCTGCTTCTGCCGCTCGGGGACATCGTAAATCGCCGATATCTCATCATCGGGCAATTTGTGGCTCTGTCTGTCGCGCTGGCGGCAACGGCCGTCGCACCAACCGCATGGATCTTGGTCATCGCCTCATTTGCCGTCGGCGTCGGGTCCGCGGTCGCTCAACAGATTGTACCCTTTGCAGCCTCGCTGGCAGCACCGGAAAAACGTGGCGCCACCATCGGTACCGTTATGGCCGGTCTCCTGTCAGGCATTCTGTTAAGCCGCACCCTGTCCGGTTTTGTCGGCCAGCATGCCGGCTGGCGGGAAATGTTCTGGATCGGCGTGCCGATGGCACTTTTTGCCGCCGCATTGATGTTCGTTGCCCTTCCAAACCACAAGCCATCGTCGCGCATGGCTTATCGTCAGGCGATGGTGTCCTTGGTGCACATCTGGAAGCGTGAACCGGATTTGCGTATCGCTGCATTGGTGCAGGCGGCGCTGTTCGGCTCCTTCTCGGCATTCTGGACCATCCTTGCGCTTTACCTGCAAGGTCCTGACTTCCATCTGGGTGCAGATGTCGCTGGTCTGTTCGGTGTGGTGGGTGCTGTCGGCATCTTCGCAGCACCGCTGGCAGGCCGTATCGCTGACAGTCGTGGACCACACTTCGTGGTATGGTCAGGCGCGGTTCTGGCTCTTGTCTCCTGGATTGTCTTCGGCGCATGGGCGTCGTTGGCAGCACTGGTTATTGGCGTCATCATCCTCGACTTCGGGGTGCAGAGTGCCCTCGTGTCCAACCAGCACATCATCTATGCGCTGGATCAGGAAGCCCGTAGCCGCATCAACACCATCTTTATGACCAGTATGTTTCTGGGAGGTGCTAGCGGTTCTGCTCTCGCAACCGCCGCCTGGGGCTATGATGGATGGACTGCCGTCAGTGTTCTGGGCGCGGTGCTTGCCATTGCTGCTCTCGGCGTTCGGGTGTTCGACCATCGAACCCGCACCGCAATGGCTCGGTAAGATAGGCCCGAGAGGCAGGGAAAGGACGGCTTCGGTCGTCCTTTCCCTATGCGGAAGGAACATTTCAGGCGACACTGCGTTTGGGGCAAAGGTGCAACCTGACATGAGGTGTCCGGAGCATTCTGTTTGCGTGTATCAGAAGCTCGTTAATTAGCATTCCCTTTAAAGTTGAAGCATGTCAAAAACATTGTCGCAACCGGTGCCTGAAATGTCGTTCAGCTACGACACCGGATTGTGGTCTTTGAAGAATGACGCCCGGCAAGATGGGCTCATCCGCTGAAGCCACCCTGAGAAAAGAGCGCGCTTCACCTCTGCTGATGCTGATGTCGAAAGCCCTTTCCGGCACCGGTGATTTTTTCAGATCTGCGAAAGGAGAACACATGTTTGTTCTCATTATTGGGGTTGTTGCAGCCATACTGGCTCTGGCGATACTGTATCCCGGTGTTCAACTCGCAATGGCTGGCGGAAGCGTCTTTTATGTCGTTATCGGCATTGGTCTGTTGCTGGCGTCCATCCAGCTCATTCGCCGTCGACAATCCGGCTATTTTCTCTACGCATTGCTTTTGATCGCCACCTTCGTGTGGACTATCTGGGAAGTGGGTTTCGACAAGTGGCAATGGATACCGCGCGGTGCATTGCTGACCTTCCTGGGATTATTGCTCAGCCTACCGCTGGTGCCCTATGGCCTTAAAACCAAAGGCAAAAGCGTTGCTTTGTTGCGCATGACAGTTTTTGTTATCGCTGTATTGGGTGTCGTGTCATGGTTTGTCGACCCGCGGCTGATTGATGGCGAACTTCAACCGCAAACCGCCCAGGCCGAGCCCGCTGCGACTGGCACGCCGGCTTACCCGGCAGATGATTGGATTGCCTATGGCGGCAACAATCTCGGCCAACGTTATTCCTCCCTCAGTGATATCAACGTCGATACTGTCAAGGGGCTGACCGTTGCCTGGGAACACCATACCGGCGATTTGAAAACTGCCAATGACAGCAAGGAGTTTACCTTCGAGGTGGCACCTTTGAAGGTCAACGGACTGCTGTATCTCTGCACGCCACACAACATTGTCGAGGCACTGGTCCCGGAAACGGGGGAGGTTAAATGGAAGTTTGACCCTGAGCTGAAACCCAGCACATTCTTCCAACACCAGACATGCCGTGGTGTGTCCTATAATGACAGCAGCGATTTTGTCGCCGCCCCTGCAGTACCTGCTGCCACATCAGTTCCTGTAGCACCCACTGCTCCGGCAACCGATGGCACGACACAGCCACAGCCACAAACGCAGGCTCAAACCCAAACACCGCAAGTGGTCGCGCCGGCTCCGGCTACATTGACCTGCCCACGCCGTATCATTTCCACCACGGTTGATGGTCGCCTTTATGCGCTGAATGCCGATACCGGTGCACTTTGCACCGAGTTTGGCGAAAATGGTTATGTCAATCTTCTGGCGCAAATGCCGATGTTGCATGAATCCTCTTACATGCAGACATCAGCGCCTTTGGTGACGAAAAACCTCATCATCATCGGCGGTTCGGTGTCTGACAATTATTACGAGGACAATACCTCGGGCGTGATCCGCGCCTATGATGTGCGCACGGGCAAAATCGTCTGGAAATTCGATGCCGGAAAACCGGATGAAACAGCGCCTCTCGCCGCCGGTGAAACCTATGAGGCCAACTCTCCCACCGCATGGACAACCTTCAGTGCCGATGAAGCGCTGGGTCTTGTCTATGTGCCTTTCGGCAACAAGTCTCCTGATCAGTTCGGTATGAACCGCACTGAAGAGGACACGCAATTTGTCGATGCGCTGGCAGCACTCGATATTGAAACAGGCAAGTTGCGCTGGAAATTCCAGACCTCCTATCACGATCTTTGGGACCGTGATAATCCGTCTCAGCCGACACTTCTCGACCTTCCCAAGGACGGCAAGAATGTACCGGCGGTGATCATGCCGACCAAGGGCGGCAACTTGTGGGTTCTCAACCGCCAGGACGGCACGCCGATCTTACCGGTCAGTGAACAGAAGGTCAGCACGGAAACCGATGTACCCAATGAAAAACCGTCACCGGTACAACCTGTCTCGTCGCTGAACTTCACACCGGCACCGCTGCGTGAAGTCGACATGTGGGGTGTCTCACCGATCGACCAGGCGATGTGCCGTCTGGCATTCAAGCAGGCACGATACGATGGAAATCCGTTTACACCTCCGGGTATCGGCAAACCTTCGCTTGTCTGGCCGGGTAATATTGGTGTGTTCAACTGGGGGTCGATCGCGGTTGATCCGGTCAACAAATGGCTGATCGGCACACCGCAATATCTGCCCTATCTTTATCAGGCCTATCCACGCAAACCGGATGATTTGAATGCCCGTCTCTTCACCAAGGAGGGCACTAACCCTGGCAATGAAAATCTAGGTGGGCCATTTGGCATAAGCATCCTTAACTTCCGGTCCGGCATCGGGCTGCCATGCAATACACCGCCATGGGGTGAAATGGTTGGCGTCGACCTGACAACGGGCAAAACCGCGTGGAAACGTCGCAACGGCACGGTGCAGGACCAGAAGATATTGGGATACTCATGGCCGATCCCGTTGCCGATGGGCATCCTCGCCCATGGTGGCACCTTGACCACGGCAGGCGGTGTGTCCTTCACCGCTGCCACGCTCGACAACTATCTGCGAGCTTACGACATGAAGTCAGGTGAAAAACTGTGGCAGGCCCGTCTGCCGGCGGGCGGGCAGGCAACGCCCGTCACCTATCGCGGAGCAGATGGCAAACAATATGTCGTCATTGCCGCCGGTGGTCATGGCTCAATCGGCACGACACTGGGTGACAGTGTTATTGCCTATCGGCTGAACTGATTGAAAAATGAAAGACCCGCCCATGCATATGGGCGGGGTCTTTGTCTGTTTTGCTCGGGGCTACCGCTCGGCCGGCAGGATCACTTCTTGACAGCAACAACGAAAAGGCGCGGGAAGCGTAGCAGGACACGGCCGTCCGCCATCGGCGCGTAAGCCTTGGCGATGCGCGCCGTATAGTCAGCCAGAAACGCTTCCTGATGTTCAGCACCTGCGGCATTCAGATAGGGGCGCAGTCCAGTACCTTTCACCCATTCGACGATCGCGCTGGCATCCGTCATCGGGTGGTTATAGATCGTGTGCCAAACATCGACCCGTGCCGATTTTGGACCAAGCCGGTCGAGATAGGCGGTTGGGGAGGGCAGTGGTTTACGCCGCAAAGATCCGTCGGCAAAGGCCGGGGCCCAAGGCCCGACAGACGCGGTTTCTCCCATCGAGACATGGGTCGGTTCAGACAGATTGTCCGGCATCTGTACCGCCAGCACGCCGCCCGGTTTCAGATGATCCATCAGCTTTTCCAGCACACTCAGATGGTCCGGTATCCATTGGAAAACCGCATTGGCGTAAAGCAGGTCGGCCGGTGTATCGGGTTGCCATGTGGAGAGGCCGGCTTTGCGAAACTCGGTATTCGGTAGGCGATCTCTGGCCTTTTCCAGCATGTCGTCGTCGCTGTCCACGCCGGTGATCACATTCAGACCGTAGCGGTTTGTCAGAAGCTCTGTGGAGTTGCCAGGACCGCAGCCGAGGTCATAACCCGCCATTACCGTTTCCAGCGGAACCTGCGCCAGCAGATCGCGGGCAGGGCGTGTTCTTTCATCTTCAAACCGGAGGTATTGTGCGGCGGACCATGCCATATCTGTGAGTCTCCCATGCTGACACCTTCGCTCAGGTGTCCCGTTTCAATTACACAGTTTTTACCCGCTCCATCATTTATCGTTATGCGTCCATTTATCAAGTTGTTGGTTCGATGGAAGATTCTTGCTCAGATACCGCAGGTGGATATTGTTTTGCGTCGTTTTGTGTTTTTGCGGAAAAATTATCTTGACCTGATGCAGGTCGAGGCATTCACTCCGGCCACTTATCTATAGGAGACTTTGAGAATGGCCGTCGATACTTCACCGAAATCAAACACCTGGACCTATGTTGACGGTGAATGGCTGCCCGGCAATCCGCCGTTGATTGGCCCCACCTCGCATGCCATGTGGCTGGCTTCGACAGTATTTGATGGCGCTCGTTGGTTTGACGGTCTGGCACCGGATCTGGATCTGCACTGCCAGCGCGTCAATCGCTCGGCCACCAACATGGGCATGATCCCGACAAAGACCCCGGAAGAGATAGAGGCGCTGGCGCTGGAAGGCGTCAAGAAGTTTGATGGCAAGACCGCTATCTACATCAAGCCGATGTACTGGGCTGAACATGGCTCGGTTGGCAGCGTTGTTGCACCGGATGGTGCCTCCACCCGTTTTGCTCTTTGCCTGTTTGAAGCACCTATGGATGCGGGCAAGTCGCTGACGCTCACCGTTTCTCCGCTGCGTCGCCCTTCGCCGGAAACTGCAATGACCGACGCCAAGGCAGGCAGCCTTTATCCGAATAGCGGCCGTGCGATCATTGAGGCCCGTTCGCGTGGTTTCGACAATGCCCTGATGCGCGATATGAACGGAAATGTTGCTGAAACGGCAGCCTCCAACATCTTCATGGTCAAGGATGGCGTTGTCCTGACCCCGGTTCCAAACCGCACCTTCCTTGCCGGCATCACCCGCTCGCGCGTTATGGGTCTGCTTCGTCAGGCGGGTTTCGAGGTTCGCGAAGCAACGCTTTCGGTGGAAGACTTCAAGAACGCCGACGAGATTTTCTGCTCCGGCAACTATTCCAAGGTTTCGCCGGTCACAAAGCTGGACGAGAAGGAATTGCAGGCTGGCCCGGTCGCCCGCAAGGCACTGGAGCTTTATCTCGAATGGGCCAAGTCAGGCACTGACGCCTAATTGCACATCTACCAAACGGCCGGGTTCCCCGGCCGTTTTTTTCTCCTGCAACACATATTCCGGATGACGGCAAATGGCCGAAAAATCTTCGCTTAACATCATTATTCGTCAGAGCCATACAGACGATATCCCAGCGATAACCGAAATTTACCGTGATGCTGTCCTGCACGGCAAGGCGAGCTTCGAAATCGATCCGCCCTCCGTTGATGAAATGCTCAAGCGTCGCGACGCTTTGGTCTCCGGCGGGTTTTCTTATCTGGTGGCTGAGGTTGAAGGCCGTATCGCTGGTTACGCCTATGCCGGTGCCTACCGTGCGCGCCCGGCCTATGGCGCAACGGTCGAGGATTCGGTCTATGTCAGCCCCGATGCCAAAGGCATGGGCATTGGCCGAAAATTGCTGGATGCGCTAATTGGCGACGCGACGGCCAAGGGCTTTCGGCAAATGGTGGCAGTGATCGGTGATTCCGCCAATGCCGCCTCGGTCGGCGTGCATCGCGCGGCAGGTTTTGAAATGGTCGGAACATTGAAGTCAATCGGCTGGAAGCATGGCCAGTGGCTTGATACTGTGCTGATGCAACGCCCGCTTGGTGAAGCAGATACGACGCCGCGCTTCCAGCCCTGATATGATTGGGGCTATCTCGCCTTATGGCTTGGCCTGATCGGGAATATCAATCTTGACGGTGTCCGTTGTCATTTCACCGCCGATTTCCACGGTCTTTGCCTGCTTGTCGTAAACGCAGATATGGCTGATCGTCGCGTCGGCCCCCTTGGCTTTGCCGCTGACGATCGCAAGGCCGTAGCTTTCGCTACCAAACGGATCGACCACGATCTTGGCGTTCTCGATCATGCCTTCCGTGGCGGCAAGGCATTTCGCTTGGACGTCGGCAGTAAACTCCTGCCATGCTTCATCCGATGAGGCGGCAGCAGGGAGTGAGATCAGGCTTGCCAGAATTGCAGTGCAGAGGGTTTTCCTCATCTTGTCGCTTTCCTTGTCAGTAATGCCGAACCGAAGTTCTTGAATCGGTACGCAACCATCGAATGCGATTGTGAATTTGTGATGTTGGTAGTGGAATTTTCTCTTTTGCCGGAACATTTTGATATTTCGCAGGTTGCCTCAATTGAGTTCCGCTCCTATGTTCCGCGCACAAGGTTTCAAGGAGCGGGTCACCGCTGCAACAAGGAGTACCACCATGGCCTTCGAACTTCCCGAACTTCCATACGACTACGACGCTCTCGCACCATACATGTCGCGCGAAACGCTCGAATTCCACCACGACAAGCACCACAAGGCATACGTAGACAACGGCAACAAGCTTGCTGCTGAAGCTGGCCTTGCTGACCTGTCGCTGGAAGAAGTCGTCAAGAAGTCTTTCGGCACCAATGCTGGCCTGTTCAACAATGCTGCCCAGCACTACAACCACGTTCATTTCTGGAAGTGGATGAAGAAGGACGGCGGCGGCAACAAGCTGCCTGGCAAGCTGGAAGCTGCAATCAACTCCGACCTCGGCGGTTTTGACAAGTTCAAGGCAGACTTCATCGCTGCTGGTACCACACAGTTCGGCTCCGGCTGGGCATGGCTGTCGGTCAAGAACGGCAAGCTCGAAATCTCCAAGACCCCGAACGGCGAAAACCCGCTGGTTCACGGTGCAGAGCCGATCCTCGGCGTCGACGTTTGGGAACACTCCTACTACATCGACTACCGCAACCTGCGTCCAAAGTACCTCGAAGCCTTCGTTGATAACCTCATCAACTGGGACTACGTTCTGGAGCGCTTCGAAGCCGCTTCCAAGTAAGGTTTTCAACCTTTGATTTTACGAGACACCCGGCCTTCGTGCCGGGTGTTTTGCTATGTGGCCGCGATGTCATATCGCTGTCATGTGCAGGGCATAAAGCCGCCGCCATGACACATCTTGCTGCACCGCTATTTTCCTTCGGCATCATCGCCGACCCCCAATATGCCGACATCGAACCGAAGCCTGATATGGGGCGCTATTACGCCAGTAGCCCACGCAAGCTCGATGCGGCGATTGAAACGATGAATGGCGAGGATCTGGCCTTCGTCGTGACGCTGGGTGATCTGGTCGATCGTGACTGGAACAGCTACGATGTAATTCTTGCTTGTTATGACAAGCTGCGGCACCGTTCCGTTCTGTTGCCGGGCAATCACGACTTTGCCGTCGATGCTGAGAAATTGCCAGACGTCTATCAGCGACTGGGCATGCCATCGCCTTGGCATGACTTTGCCGAGCAGGGTATGCGTTTCATTGTTCTTGATGGATCTGACGTCAGTCTGTTTGCACCGGAAAGACATGACCCGAAGCGTGAAATCGCCGCCACGCGGCTGGAGACATTGCAGGCGGTTGGCGCCATCAATGCGCAGACCTGGAATGGTTCATTGAGTGATGAGCAGTTTGGCTGGCTGGAAAACACGCTGGAAGACGCAGCACGTCTCAATCAGAAGGTGGTGATCTTCTGCCACTATCCTGTCTTCCCTGATAATGCCCATAACCTGTGGGATACGCCACGCATTCTGTCGTTGTTGGCCGACCATGATTGTTTTGTGGCGTGGTTCTGCGGCCATAACCATGTCGGTAATTACGGCGAAATAGACGGCAAGCATTTTCTCAATTTCAAGGGCATGGTGGACACGCCTGACGAAAACACCTTTGCCATTGCCGATGTCTATGCTGACCGTATCGAGGTTCGCGGTTTCGGTCGTGAAGACAGCCGCACGCTAGCGCTTTGATCGCTCAAGGATTGGTCTTCGGCGTTTGACTATATTGCCAGTTGGCCCATCCATAGCTGGCGCAAAGCCTCACCTTGCTGTTTGAAGAAGTCCTGCGTTTCGATGCAGCTTTTGACACGGTCCGCACGGAAGTTGCGGATCGCCTGCCGCAACTCGCACCAGGCGGCGATATTGGCGGTTTCGGAATAATAGATCACCGCGATTGGCCGTATCCGCCGTTCGGTCAGCGAACCGGCTTCGTCCTGATAGGTGATATCAAGCTTTTCCTCGTTGCGAACTGCGCGTCGGATCATCGACAGGTCCACGCCATCAGGTGCATTGGCAATAATGCCCCAGGCATGTAGCGCAGTGGTGGACAGAATGCGGGAGAGGGGTTCGGGGACCGATGAGGCAATCTTGTCGCTGACCCGCTTGGCTGCCTGGCGTAACTCCGTGTCGCCGGTTCTGCTGACAAGTGCCAGTGCAAGAACGATGGCTTCCGTTTCCTCGATCGAAAACATCAGCGGTGGCAGGTTGAAGCCGGGCCTCATGATGTAACCCACGCCACGTTCCCCTTCGACCGGCACACGCATGGCCTGCAAGGCGGCAATGTCGCGGTAAACCGACCGAGGTGTCACCTCCAGCGTGTCGGCAATCTGCTGTGCGGTCACCGGCTGGCGTGCCACCCGCAATATCTGGATGATTTCGAAAAGCCGTGATGCTTTGCGCATTTCTGTCTCCGTGCGAAGGCTACTGACAGAACGCTGTCAGTAGCACGAGATTATAAACACCAGAAACGGTTTGAAAACCTTGGGATCGCGCGCAGTTTGCAGCAAATAATGCGGGGGAGATACTGACATGGCCTATAGCGAAAACCTCTGGCTGTTTTTCCTGCTTTTGTTTGGCATCATCATTGTGCCGGGCATGGACATGCTGTTTGTGCTGGCAAGCTCTTTGACCGGCGGAAAACGTACCGGCTTTTTCGCCATTCTCGGTATCGTGGCCGGTGGTGTCGTTCACTCGCTGTATGGTGCGGCCGGTGTCGGGCTGCTGGCTGCCTGGATGCCCAGCCTGTTCACACCGCTGCTGGTGCTGGGCGCTGGTTACATGATCTGGATCGGCATCAGCCTGATGCGCAGTTCAATTACCGTGCAGGGAGATGAGGCATCGTCCAGCAAATCGGCATGGCGTGCCTTCCGGCGCGGCATCCTGACCTGCCTTGCCAACCCCAAGGCCTATCTGTTCATGCTGGCGGTTTATCCGCAGTTTCTGAAACCCGCCTATGGCCCGGTGTGGACACAAGGGTTGATCATGGGGGCCATGGTGGCTGCAACCCAGTTCAGCGTCTATGGCGCATTGGCGTTGACGGCGGATAAAAGTCGCAGGTTTCTGGTTTCATCACCTGCAGCAACGGTTTTCGTCGGACGTGCGGCGGGTCTGGTGCTGGTTGTTGTATCGGCGCTAACCCTGTGGGCGGAATTGACAAAAGTCTCTTAGATGACTGTTTTAGCAGCGAAAATCACCAAACCTCACCTTATTGTGACTTCTCTCGAAACGTCAAACGGGGCATGTTCGGGCGTCCCTAAATGTTGAATCGTCCCTTTGGCCGGTATCAAGGAGAGAAGCATATGAAATTGAAGACCATTGCGGCTGCCATGTTGTTCGGCTGTCTTTGCGCCGGAGCGGTTTCCGCTGCTGGCGAAATTGAAAAGCGCGAAGGCATGATGAAGCAAATCGGCGGCGCAATGGGCGCGCTGAATGCCATCGCCAAGGGCCAGAAGCCTTACGATGCTGAAGCGGTGAAGGCTGCTGTCACGACCATCAGCACCAATGCCAAGGCATTCCCTGATCAGTTCCCGGCGGGTACGGAGACCGGAAGTGCAGCCTCTCCAGCCATCTGGCAGAATTTCGATGACTTCAAGGCCAAGTCCGAAAAGCTCGGCGCAGACGCTGATGCCGTTCTGGCGCAGTTGCCAGCCGATCAGGCTGGCGTTGCAACCGCCATGCAGTCACTCGGCGCTGATTGTGGTGTCTGCCACCAGACCTACCGCTTGAAGCGTTAAGCTTTAAGCCTGCTGAGAATGTGCGGCTGTTCAGCATGGGCCGCACATTCTGCTGACGATATCCATGGTCTGTCATCCCGATCGCTGGGGGTACGCGCAGACCGGCATTTTTCAGACTGTTTTTCAGACTGTGCATTTCGGGAGAATGATATGGCTTCGAAGCTTGTAAAGCTTGGTGCCGCCGCGGCTCTGGCTGCTGTTGCAGGTGCAGGCATTTTCTTCGTAGTTACGGCGCCGGACAGGCAGGCGCCAAGCCATTGGGCCAATGCCGGAACTCCAGATCTCGTCAATGGCGAAAACCTGTTCTGGGCCGGTGGTTGCGCAAGCTGTCATGCAGCGCCTGATGCTACGGGGGATGCCCTGTTACAACTCTCTGGTGGCGCGCCATTGCACAGTCCATTTGGCACATTCTATGCGCCAAATATCTCGCCGGATCCAAAGGCCGGTATTGGTGAGTGGACCCTTGCAGAATTTGGCGATGCCATGACCCGAGGCACCGGCCGCAATGGTGAGCACCTCTATCCGTCCTTCCCGTATGCTTCCTACGCGCGGATGCCCGCCAAGGATATCAGCGATCTGTTTGCCTATATGAAGACATTGCCTGCCAGCGATCACGTCGCACCGAACCATGACTTGCCATTCCCGTTCAACATCCGGCTTGCTCTGGGTGGCTGGAAGTTCCTGTATTTTGACGAAGGTGCGGCACGCGTCGAGCTGGCAAACGCCGATGCCGCACTGGTGCGCGGCCAGTACCTGGTTGAAGGGCCGGGCCATTGTGGTGAATGTCATACACCACGCAACCTGTTGGGTGGATTCCTCAAAGACAAGTGGCTGGCCGGTGGTCCCAATCCGGAAGGCGAGGGCAGCATTCCCAATATCACCCCTGGTTCCAGTGATATGGAAAACTGGGCTGATGCAGATATCGCAAGCTATCTGGAAACCGGCTTCACACCAGAGTTCGACAGTGTTGGCGGCTCAATGGTGAAGGTGCAGCAAAACATGGCGCGCCTGCCAGCCGAAGACCGGGATGCGATTGCCGCCTATCTCAAGGCCATTCCGGCACGGTGACATCCTGGCTAGAAAACCGATGTGGATGATTGGTGTGGCAAAAGCACCGTCGTCAACAGTCGGTTCTATGCGGCCGCCATCGTCGGTTGGCGGCAGGTAATGTCAGCGCATCCAGACATTTCGAACAGCCATGCCGATGATGAAAAGCGGTATGGACGCGTTGCTCACGATATGCAGCATTCGTATTCGCGCGGCCAATCGGTCGCCTTTCTGTGCGCGTTGTTTCAAGATGGTGTTGATCTTCGAAACATTCCTCCATCCGCCGAACCATGTTGGCTTCTGGTCATCCAGCCCATCTTCTCTGGCGATCTTGCGGGCGTAGAAATATGTTGTGTAACCACACGCCATGCTCACTACGAGTACGACCACTATCCACTGGTGCATTTGTTTTACTCAACAACTAAAAATCACAAAAAACGCTCTTAACGTGCAAACCTTTAGTGGTTGATGATGCAGCGTTGAAGATGGATCGACTTCGTTAACCAAGCCTTTGAGAACCCTGCGGAATTAATCATCTCGTAAGCTGTCGCCTTCAGTAATGCCCGGCCTAGACGGGCGCTACCATTGCTTATTTCAGGCATGTGACGTCTCTGCATATTCGGGGTATGAAATGAATTCGATACTGACGTGCTTGGTGTATGAGCACGATATGCGACTGGTAGTGCTTGCGGGAATATTGTGCCTTCTTTCCGCGACGGTAGCGATGTTGCTGCTTCGGCGCGCTGTAAAAAGCAGCGGCTTACCTCGTGTGATCTGGATTGCTGCGACCGGCGGGGCAAGCGGGTTTGGCATCTGGACCACCCATTTCGTGGCAATGCTTGCCTATGATCCCGGTTTTGTGTTCGGGTATGAAATTAATGGAACGCTGATTTCGCTGGCGGTTGCCATCGGAACGACCGTGGCGGCTGCGGCCTGTGCGACCTACGATACCGGTCGGCACGGTACTGTTGCTGCAGGTGTATTGTTCGGTATCGGCGTCACCAGCATGCACTTCATCGGCATGACGGTAATTGAACTGCCTGGCACCATTGTCTGGGATCGTTCCCTGGTTATTGCGGCTTCCATTTTGGCCGTTGCGCTATCTGTGCCAGCATTCGCGGTACGTCGCGCTGAAAGGACCAGCGGTTCACCTGTCATTCTGCCTGCCGCACTTTTGACGCTGGCAATTGTTGGCATGCACTTCACCGCCATGGGCGCGATCACTGTTGTGCCAGATTACTCCGCGCCAGCCAGCAACGTCATCTCTGCGGGCGTGATGGTTCTCATCATCACCTGCGTGACACTGTCCTTCCTGTTTGCCGGGCTGACGGCAGCGATGTTTGCCATGCGGGCGGAAATGGCCACGGTAGCAGGTGAAACCAATTTCCGACGCCTCGTACAGGGCGTTACCGACTACGCAATCTATATGCTGGATACTGAGGGACGGGTCAGCAACTGGAACGTCGGTGCCGAGCGCGCCAAGGGTTACACTGCAGACGAAATTGTCGGTCAGCATTTTTCACAATTCTATTCACAGGAAGACAGGGCCGCAGGACTGCCTGAAAAGGCGCTTGAGACAGCCCGGACGAAGGGCAAGTTTGAATCCGAGGGCCTGCGCTACCGCAAGGACGGTTCGTCCTTCTGGGCGGCTGTGGTAATTGATGCAATCTATGCTGAGGACGGCACCCTGGCCGGGTATGCCAAGATCACGCGGGATTGCACCGAGCAGAAACGTGCTGCCAACCGCATTCAGGAAGCTTCCGACAATCTGGCGCTTGCTCTGGACAACATGGCCAATGGCATCATGTTGTTCGACAAGGACGAGCGTCTGGTTCTGCAGAATACACGCCTCAATGAAATTGTTGGTATTCCCGATAACGCGGATCTGGTGGGCAAGACCTTCCGGGAAATCTGCGAACTGCCCTATGGCCATGATGCCGGCAGCAAGATCGACGCCTCTGATTTTTATCACGGCCATATCGACCTGATCCGTGCGACGGAAGGTGGCGAAACCATTCGCACGATCCAGAACGAACGCACTGTGCGTGTCATTCATCGCCCGGCCGTGCAAGGCGCATGGGTGACAACCGTCGAGGATATTACCGAACGGGTTAAATCTGAAAAACGCATTGCCCATCTTGCTCGCCATGACGTCTTGACCGGCCTGCCAAACCGCCGCCAATTTGTCGAAACGCTGGATGCCGCTATTCGAGACGCCGATACACTCACTTCAAAGGTCGCCGTTATCGCAGTCGATCTCGATAATTTCAAAGAGGTCAACGATACGCTCGGCCACGCCGCAGGTGACAGCGTTCTGGTGACATTGGCAAAGCGCCTGGGCGAACGACTGCTAACTGGCGAAACGGTTGGCCGCTTGGGCGGCGACGAATTTGTTGCCATAAAAAGCTTCAACGATCAGACAGAATTGGATGAATTCATCCGTCGCATGAACCGCTTGCTGACCACCAAAATAGAACTGTCCCACACCGAGATTGTGCCAGGTGCCAGCCTTGGCGTGGCGATTTATCCGCAGGATGCTACTGATCGGGAAAAGTTGCTCAGCAATGCCGATATGGCAATGTACCGTTCCAAGGCCAGCATCGAACAGAAGATCAGCTTCTATGAAGCCGCGATGGACGAGGCCGCCAGAGAACGGCGGGCCATGGGCCGTGATATCTGGATTGCGCTTGAAAAGAAGCAGTTCTACTTGACCTATCAAGTACAGCGTTCGGTGAAGACCGATGAGGTCACCGGCTACGAGGTGCTGCTACGTTGGTTGCATCCGGAAAGAGGTCTCGTTTCACCAGTCGATTTCATTCCGATTGCAGAAGAATGTGGTGCGATCTCGGCGATCGGCGAATGGGTGCTGCAACAGGCCTGCCGTGAGGCCGCAGATTGGGACATCCCGCATAAGATTGCGGTCAATCTGTCCCCATTGCAGTTGAACAATGTCATCCTAGTTGAGAAGGTTCGCGAGATTCTGCTGGACACCGGCCTGCCCGCTGCACGTCTTGAGCTTGAAGTCACCGAAAGCGCCATCATTGGCGACAAGGCGCGTGCACTGCATATCCTGCGCCAGATCAAGGCGATGGGCGTAACGATTGCGATTGATGACTTCGGCACTGGTTATTCGTCGCTTGAAACACTGCGGTCCTTCCCGTTCGACAAGATCAAGCTCGACAAGAGCTTCGTACATGAGCTTGAAAGCCGACAGTCCAAGGCTTTCGTCCGGGCAATTGTTGCACTCGGCAAAAGCCTCGATGTGGCGGTGCTGGCTGAAGGTGTCGAGACACGCGAACAGTTGCAGGTGCTTTTGTCGGAAGGATGCGACGAGGTTCAAGGCTTTCTGTTCGGTCGCCCCGCAACACGCGAACAGCTGTCAGCTTCCACGCCTCTTCTTTTTGGTATCGGCAAAGCTGTCTGAGTTGATGCAAAAAATTACTGCCCGTCTCGTGAGAAACGGGCAGGTTGAAATTCGACTGTTTCAGTGACGTAGAGACTGATGAACAACAGGCAAGGAGCAATCCTTGCCTTGGAGGTTATGACGCCTTGGCCAATCCCTTGATGGCGGCTTTTGGCTGGTAGATGGTGTTTTTGCCGTAACCGCGATCTTCCGGCCCAAGCTTGGAGGCATCCGAGCCCGGCTCACGCTGCCATTTGCGGCGGTTAAGCTTGAAGCGCTTGACGAGATGTTCAAGTTCACCAGCACCATTGGCCAATGCTTCGGAAATGGCGCTCATGCTGCTGACCATCGCGGCATTTTGCTGGGTCATTTGATCGAGCGAGCCGATTGCCGAATTGATCTCTGACAGCTTCGTGGATTGTTCAGAAGAGCCAATCGCGATGGCCTCGACATTGCTTTCGATGCTCTGCACAAAGCCCTGAATGTTCTTGAGTGCATCACCTGTCTTACCAACCAGTCTGACTCCTTCATTGACCTCATTGGTCGAGTTCTTGATCAGGCCGGAGATTTCCTTGGCGGCGGAGGCTGAACGCTGGGCAAGCTCACGCACCTCCTGCGCGACGACCGCAAAACCTTTGCCTGCTTCACCGGCGCGGGCAGCCTCAACACCCGCGTTGAGGGCAAGCAAATTGGTCTGGAAGGCGATTTCATCGATGACGCCGATAATCTTGGAAATCTCGCGTGATGCGGTTTCAATGCGCGCCATGGCATCAACCGTTGCATCGACAACCTGCACAGAATCGACTGCTGCAATGCGGGCGTCCTGAACCAGCTTGCGGGCCTCGGCGGTGCGACCGGTGGATTCGCGAACCGTCTCGGTAATCTGCTCAAGGGCGGCGGAAGTTTCCTCGAGAGCCGCCGCCTGCTGCTCGGAGCGGGTGGCGATGCCACTGGCGCTGGCGCGCATCTCGCCGCTTTTACTGGACAGCATGGCCGTTTCGGTCAGCACCTGCTCAAGGGTTTCCTGAAACTTCGCCAGCGACTGGTTGAAGTCGTGGCGCAGGTGGTCGAATTCAGGAACGAAGGGGTCGTCGATTGTCAGACGAATATTGCATTCCGCCAGACGTTCAAGACCAGCGCCCACTTCCTGAAGTGCCCGTACGCGACCAGAGACATCGGTGGCAAACTTCACAACCTTGATGACCTTGCCTTCATCATTGAGGATTGGGTTGTAGGTCGCCTGAATGAAGATGGCACTGCCATCCTTGGTAATACGCTTGAACTCGTCGGCATAAAACTCGCCAGCCGCCAGACGTGGCCAGAAACCGGCATATTCATTGGAGGCAACATAGTCGGCCTCACAGAACATCTTGTGGTGGCGTCCCTTGATCTCTTCGAGGCTGTAACCTAGCGCCGAGCAGAAGTTTTCATTGGCGGTCAGGATCGTGCCATCCGGCTTGAACTCGATGACGGCCTGCGCGCGCGACAGCGCGGAAATCTTGCCCTTGCTTTCCACACTTTCCTGCTTGGCGGCAGTAATGTCGGTGGCGATCTTCACGACTTTGACAACCTTGCCGCCGCGGATAATCGGGTTGTAGCTGGCCTGGATCCAGATTTCTTCACCGCTCTTGGTCAGGCGGCGGAACTGGCGTTGCTCATACTGACCGGAAGCGAGGCCCTTCCAGAACGTCTTGTAGTCTGCTGCGGCAGCGTCTTCTGCGCGCATGAACATTCTGTGATGACGGCCTTTGATCTCATCGAGTCGGTAACCGAGCGTCGCGCAGAAATTTTCGTTGGCGTCGAGCACCATGCCGTCGGGTGTAAAAGATATGATGGCCTGCGATCGGCTGAATGCAGACAGGATAGCCGCGGCTTCCGTGCTGAAAATGCGATCAAACCCCATAACTCCACCTGTCAAACTTGGTTAATGTCTATAACTATTCACTGGCAAATTTTAGTTAAAACTTTGATTAGATTTCCGTATTTTCAGCTCTAACGGTACAATCACCTTGTCACGCAGTGGCACTGATTGCCCGATTGAAACGTCGCCCATTGACTCAAACCGGGCCGCGCCGGATAACAATGATGTGATGGTTCCTTGCCGGGGTTTTTACGGCGGGATGAAAAGGGAACACGATAGGGAATTGTCCTCATTCGTGGCTGCCCCCGCAACTGTGAACGGAGAGCCTGAAAACAAAGAGCCACTGGTCTGGCGCATCGATGCGGAATCATAGTGATTTTGCACTGTCGATGCGAAAAAACAGACAGACCGGGAAGGTGTTTTCAGGTTACGACCCGTGAGCCAGGAGACCTGCCATCGCGAGAGTGTCCATGCCGGCGGGGTGTCCGGAATTTGCGCGGTTTTGCGGAAATGCTTCGGCGGTTTCCTCTTTCTTCGTGTGCTTCCCCGTGGTGACGGATGTCGATTGCGGATCCGCGTGTCCATTGCATACGCTGCCGGTTCCGTTTTTGAGACTGCGTATGCATTGAGCGAGAGGGTTCACCATGTCTGTCCAAAACAACGTCGCCACGCAGGCGGTATCTGTCAAATCTGCCAGCGCAGTCCAGTCGCTTCTGGCCGTGTTCTGCGGCCTGTTCATCATCGGTTTTGTCGGCTTTTCGCATATCGAGGCCGTTCATAATGCCGCGCATGATACGCGCCATGCCAACGCCTTTCCCTGCCACTGAGGGAGAGCGGCATGTCGTCTTTTCGTAATATCGTTTTCACATCCGTTCTGGTGGGGCTGATCTGCGGACTTGCCGTCAGCCTCATGCAATATGTCGGCACCACACCGTTGATCCTGCATGCCGAGACATTCGAATCGGCTGGCGGTGAGGCCGGGCATAGTCATGACGCAGCACCGGCAACCGGTGAAGCGGCTGCGCCTGCTGGCCACGCTCATGACGAAGAAGCCTGGGGACCGACGGATGGTTTTGAGCGGAATGCCTACACGGCTGCTGCCAATATTCTGACGGCAATCGGTTATGCACTGGTTCTGACCGGCCTCATCTCACTGCGGGGCAGCAATATTGGCTGGCGTGAAGGTCTGTTCTGGGGGCTTGGCGGCTTTGCGGCCGTGGCTCTGGCGCCGATGGTCGGTCTGCCGCCTGAATTGCCGGGAAGCCCGGCTGGTGAACTTGCCGCGCGTCAGGCCTGGTGGATTGGCACTGCGGTAGCAACAGCAGGTGGTATAGCGCTTCTGGCTTTCCGTCGTGAGCCATGGGCGGCGGTACTCGCCATCGTGCTGATTGCTGCGCCGCATGTCATTGGTGCGCCGTTGCCGCCGGAAGGCGAGCACGCATTGGCACCACTGCCACTGGAGCGCCGTTTCATCATCCTTGCCACACTCACCAGCTTTGTGTTCTGGGTGTTGCTGGGTGCCTTGAGCGGCACGTTCCTCAAGCGCTTTGAAGCGGCCAAGTGAACAACGGTTCTGCCGAATGGAACGTGGCGCTTGATGCGCTGCGTTTTTCTGTTCCCGGGCATGGCGCGCCTTGCGCCGTGCACCGCCTTGCTTTCAAGGCACTGCTAGGTGCACCACCGGATAGCGAGGCCTGCCTTGCCTGTTTTACCGAGCATCAGGCTGCGTTTGAAGCTGCCGCCCTCGACAAGATCAAGCGACAAAATCTGGCGACGGATAAAAGCCTTCATCTGAACAGTCGGGATATTCGTCGCGCATTGGGTAACGATATCGCGTCGGGTCCGCAGCGTGTCTGTCGGGTTCTCGACCGCGATGTTGCCAGCTGAGTTATCTCAGCGGTGCTCGGCTGCAAACGCCTTGATTTCTGCTTCTGCTTCCGGTCCCCACAGGTTAAGCGCCTTGAGGATCTCGGTGGTAAAACTGATCGGCGCGGTTCCCGCTGCCGTGATAACGCCTTGGTCGCGCACCGCCTGTGGCTGGTCGCGATAATAATCGGCGCCCGAATAGGCTGGATAGGCGCGGTGTGAGGCAAGTGAGTTGCCGGTATGGGCAACGTTATTCAGAATGCCGGTGCCAGCCAGCATGCTGGCGGCCGCGCAAATGCCGGCGATCACACGTCCCTCCCGCCGGAACCGCTGCACCATCTCGGTAAAGTCCGGGGCGGTGCCACGCTCCCAACTCAGTCCGCCGGGAACAATCAGCGCATCGATCGAGGCCGGATCAAGTGCACCATAGGCTACATCGGGCATGACTTTCAGGCCACCCATTGACTTGACCGGCGAACCATCCGGTGACGCAATGATGATCTCGGCACCCAGATAACTGCGCGCCACAGCACTGAACAGGGCGCTTTCCCAATCGGCGAACTCGGGCGTCAATGCAATTGCAATACGGGTCATTGTCTTTGTCCTTGCTGACAGCAATCCAACGTTACGCAATAGCCTGCATGTAGCGCATGCCGGTGACCGGACGCGGTGTGAAGTCCATGTTTTCGTAGAAACGATGTGCAGCAACATTACCCGTGGCTGCACTGACCGAGAGGTAGTCGCAGCCGCAACGCTTGGCGACATCGCGTGCACGCGATACCAGATGCTGGCCAGTACCGTGACCGCGATGACCGTCACGGACGTAGAGGTGGTGCAGTTCCATGCCACGACGCGCTTCCTGCGCTCTGTAGAGCGGAACGAGAATGGCGTAGCCGATCAACTCGTCACCAGCTTCGGCAACAAGTGCGGTAATCCATGGAATAGGGCTGAACAGGTCGAGTTCCAGCTTTTCCGGCGTCATCACCGATGCGTCGCCGTGATGTTTGGCAAGCAAAGCGATCATTTCGTTGAGCTGTGGCAGGTCAGCCTTGCGTGCGCCACGAATGGTTACAACGGCGGGGCGTGGAAGGGTAATGGCACTGTCTTCGGTCATTTTTCGGTCCTTCGGGTTTTTTGAGGTGCCATCAGGACGTTTGAAAAACAACAAAGCCGCCTGACGGCGGCTTGTTGACATGATGATCTGTCGAGCCGCCCTTTACAGGTAGGCCCAAAAATACGTGCAAGAGATTGGTGCGCGATTGTTGATCATGGGCGACTAGATGCTCCTGAATCACAAGATTGTCAATCGGGATTTTTGCAGATGTTTCGTTTCAGTAAGGCCGCCTGAAATTAATGCTCACTTTCGCACAGCTTATGGTCCGAAAGTGCCCGGATCACGTAGCAATCTTCTATGGAATGCCCGTCGCAATGCGAAACGATGCGCTCCAGTTCCTGCTCCAGTTTTTTCAGCTTGGCAATTTTCTCGCGCACGGCAACCAGATGATCAGCTGCGATCCTGTCAGCACCCTCGCAGGGCTGCTGTCGGTGGTGGCTGAGGCGGATCAACTCACGGATGGCATCGATGTTGAGGCCGAGATCGCGTGCGTGACGAATAAAGGCCAGCCGTTCCAGATCGGCCTTTTCATACCGGCGTTGATTGCCTTCGGATCGCTCTGCCGCCTCAATCAGCCCCATCTGTTCATAGTAACGGATGGTCGGGACCTTGACGCCCGTTCGCTTGGAAAGATCACCGATGGAAAGCATGTCCCGCTCCTCAAACCTATAGCTCTAGAAGACATAAGGTTTTTCGCGGGATATATCAATGTCAAACAGCGTCTACCTCAAGCGACTGTTCAGCATAGCTGTTGCCGGATTGGGTATTATCGACATCAAGCGATTGCTTGAGTGCCGCTTTGATCTTTTCCTCAACGGCCAGACGTTCGTCTGCTGGCAGAGCGGCAAATTCTTCTTCGGAAAGACCCAGTTGTTCCAGTAGTTTGGCGCGGATCATTTCGCCCGGCGTCATTTGTGACCATTCCTGCAATTCGGCCAAAAGACGATCACTGGATGATGTATCAACTGCATCGCCTGACATGGTGGTGGCTTCAGACTTGAGTTGTTCGATGTCCCAAAGGGAAGAGGCGAGAGACGCGTAGCTACTGACGCTGCTTGCGGCATCCTCGCGGCCACGCGAACCGAATTTTTCCTCGTCTGGTGTGAATGTTGCTCCCGATGTAACCGGCGAGAAGCTGTCTTCGGTTTTCGCGTCCCGTATTCTCGAACGCATCGGATAATAACTGTCCATATTTGAAATGGTCGTCATTGTGATTCTTCCTTCGGGAATCGTGATGACCAACATCTACGAGCCGAAACATTCGCGAGGGCTGCGTCGGCATGGTTCTGCACTTCGAAGTGTGCCTATTAATTTTCACAGAGTGATAGTATACCCCCCTATATTATATTTAGGAGAACCTCATGTCTCATACCGTTCGTGACAAGGAAAGGTTGCTGGCTCGTGTTCGTCGCCTCAAGGGGCAGATGGAGGCGGTCGAACGTGGGTTGGAGGCAGAGAAGCCCTGCGGCGAAATCTTGCAACTGTTGGCCTCAGTGCGCGGCGCACTGTCCGGACTGACGGGCGAGATCATGCACGACCACCTGCATGAACATGTTGTGCATGCGGAAAGCGATGCTGAGCGTGAAAAGGCCGCCGATGAACTGGCGCAGGTCCTCAAAACCTATATTCGATGAGCGAAAGGTAACGGCCATGGCTGTTGATGGAAACTTTGCGAACAATGCACGACATGAGCACGTGTTTCTGGGCCGAGACCACGAGCGGAACGAGCGCCGTGTGTGGATGGTTATCGCGCTGACAAGTGTAATGATGGTAGCGGAAATTGCTGCCGGTACGATTTACGGATCGATGGCGCTAACAGCCGATGGCTGGCACATGTCCACTCATGCCGGCGCGATGCTGATTTCGGCACTGGCATACATGTTTGCCCGCAAATATGCCCGCGACCCACGATACTCCTTCGGCACCGGAAAGTTCGGTGATCTCGCAGGATTTGCCAGTGCGGTCATCCTGGCGTTGGTGGCGCTGCTAATCGCCTGGGAAAGTGTGGTCCGCCTGGTAGCGCCGGTCGAGATTGATTTCAACCAAGCCATTCTCGTTGCCGTGCTGGGGCTTGGCGTCAATCTGGTCAGTGCCTGGTTGCTGAAGGACGATCATTCGCACCATGGTCATGACCACGGACACGATGTTCATCATGATCACGCCGGTCACGACCACCACGCTCATGCGTCCCACAGTTCTCATGGATCGCACGGCAGTCATGGAGGGCACGACAACAATCTGCGCGCCGCCTATCTGCATGTGCTGGCAGATGCCTTGACCTCGGTTCTGGCCATCGTTGCGCTCATACTTGGTAAATGGCAGGGCTGGGTCGTGCTGGACCCATTGATGGGGGTTGTTGGTGGTCTTGTTATTGCGCGCTGGTCTTGGGGGCTAATTCGCGCCACCTCGGGTGTGTTGCTGGATGCGACACCTGCCGACAAGGGGTTGCCCAAAACAATCCGCGATATCGTCGAGAAAGACGGTGATGTGGTGACAGATCTGCATGTCTGGCAAGTTGGGCCGGGGCATTACGCAACCATTGTTGCCTTGGTGTCTCCGGCTGGAAAAAGTCCTGAGCTTTATAAAAAGGAATTAAGTAAAGTTCCGAAACTGGCGCATGTTACCGTGGAAGTCTCCGCTGCCGCGTAATGCGGCACGGTCTGTCAGAACTCTTCATATTCCTGATAGGCGCCCTGAACCCATTCCATCTTGGCGGCAACTTTTTCTTCTGCCGAGATGGGCTTGGAGGCATCCTGGTCAACAGGTGCACGCGCCCCGCCGACCGCCCACAGAACATTGGCCAACGAGCTGGATAGCACCGTGCTGCTGACGGTCGGCATGCCACTTCGTCTGCTCTGCTCCTGTTCCTGCTGCACAGGCTCGGCGTTCTTCTTGTCCAAGTCATGTATGCGACCCTGATAGGGGTTGCCACTAACGCTGCTTTCAATCTGCATGGCACTTATCCTGCGTTGAAAAATATGACGATTATCTATCGTCCAGAACTTGCGTCAGGCTGTTTTTTGCCGGTTTCCCGGGCTTGACAGGGGTAAAGGTGCTGCTTCGCGGCACTAAAACCACACATTCTGAGAAGAAATGACCGGTCATTACTTGGGGTGCGCAACCAATTTGCGCGCCAATGACTGTTTCAGCCAAGAATCGGCGGGGTTTTTATTTGGTTGTTGAGTCGGGGAGAGAATCGGTTGCTACACGGCCACTGAAATGCCGGTAGCAGGATGTCCATCAAGACAGAGGTCTTCAGAAACGGAGATCGTCAAAAGCAACTGCCCCGGCATTGCGTTTGCAGTGCCGGGGCAGGGAATGTTGTATCAGGCCTTTGGCTTGCGCTTGGCGAAGGGCTTGTCTTTCTTGGCTTGCGGCTTGCCAGCATTGTCGCCGGTCTTCTCAAACTTCGGCTTGCTGTCTTTTTTCTTCCAAGGCTTGTCGCTGGTCTTGGCTGCGAAGTCAGGCTTGCCGCCAAACTTCTTCGGGCCGGAGGAGGAGGGGCGGTCATCACGACGCTCGCCACGCTTCTCGTCGCGACGCTCAAAGCTGCGGTCGTCACGGCGCTCAGTCGACATATCCGGCTTGCCCTCAAGGGCCTTGACGCGGATACCCTTTTCAAGGGCCATGTCTTTGCCAATCGAAGATACGAAACGGTCAACGGCATCAGCCGCCAGTTCCACATAGGTTTCGTTCTGCTGCATGCGGATCGCGCCAATATCCTGGCGGGTCAGCTTGCCGAAGCGGCACAACATAGGAATGAGCCAACGTGGTTCAGCGCTCTGCTTGCGGCCAACCGAAAGCGAGAACCATGCGCTGTCGGCAAACTCGTTGCGATCGCGGCGTGGTGCCGTGTTTGTGTCGCCCTCGGTGTTTTCGCGGCGCGGCTTACGGGTGTTATCAACCGAAACCTCGGTCAACTCTTCCGGAGCGGAACGGCCGGAGTGGTAGAGGCGGATAAAGGCCGCTGCCACCTGTTCTGCGCCGTGCGTTTCAAGCAGCGTTTTGACAAAGCCGCTTTCGTCGTCGCTGATTGCCTGCGAAAGCGAGGCATCGGCCAGCAGGCGCTCGGCGTCACGCTCGATGATCTCGTCGGCAGAGGGGGGACGTACCCACTGTGGCTGTACGCGTGCACCCTCGAGCAGACGCTCGGCCTTGCGACGCTGGTTGACGGGCACGATTAGAGCGCTGACGCCCTTGTTGCCAGCGCGACCGGTACGGCCACTGCGGTGCAGCAGTGTTTCCGAGTTGGTCGGCAGGTCGGCATGGATAACCAGTTCCAGACCGGGAAGGTCGATACCGCGGGCGGCAACGTCGGTTGCGATGCAGACGCGGGCACGGCCGTCACGCATGGCTTGCAGCGCGTGTGTGCGCTCGTTCTGTGTCAGTTCGCCGGACAGGGCAACAACAGAAAAACCACGGTTGTTGAAGCGCGCTGTCAGGTGATTAACGGCTGCACGGGTCGAGCAGAACACGATGGCATTGCGTGCTTCGTAGAAACGCAGCGCATTGATAATGGCGTTCTCGCGGTCGGCAGGTGCCGTCAGCATCGCGCGATATTCAATATCACCGTGCTGCTTCTGTTCGGAAGCGGCCGCGATACGAATGGCGTTTTTCTGGTAGCTTTCAGCTAGCTTGGCGATGCTGCGCGGCACTGTTGCCGAGAACATCAGTGTGCGGCGATCCTTAGGAGAGGATTCCAGAATGAATTCGAGGTCTTCACGGAAGCCAAGGTCGAGCATTTCGTCGGCTTCATCCAGCACGACGGCGCGCAACGACGAAACGTCGAGCCCGCCGCGATTGATGTGGTCGCAAAGGCGGCCAGGTGTGCCGACAACAATGTGCGCGCCGCGTTCAAGCACGCGACGTTCGGTGCGAACATCCATGCCGCCGACGCAGGACGCAATCGATGCGCCAGACATTTCGTAGAGCCACTCGAGTTCGCGTTTTACCTGAAGGGCAAGTTCGCGGGTTGGCGCAATTACCAGCGCCAGAGGTGCGGCCGCAGGGCCGAAGGTTTTGCGGTCTTCCAGCAGGGTGGAAGCAAGTGCAAGACCGAAGGCTACGGTCTTGCCGGAGCCGGTTTGGGCGGAAACAAGCGCATCGGCGCCTTCCAGCTCAGGTGCAAGCATGGCCTGCTGCACAGGGGTCAAATCAGTATAGCCACGTTTTTGCAACGCCTGAGCGAGCGCCGGGGCAAGGCCCTGGATTTCTGTCATCTATCGTCTTTCGGAATTGGAGAGCGTCCGCCTGCACAGGTCTTGGAAACAGTGCTGGTGGACCATTCAGCCCCGGAAATACCGGTTCATTGGCCGCGCTTCTACTTGGAATACGCGGCTTTGTACAGTCCAGCAGTCGAAAATGCCTGAATTCAACGCTTCAAGCACACTAACATGGTGAATATTGCCGGGAAAAAGTCACAGGCCATACCCTAATGCAGGATGAATTTACCCAAGAAATTGAAGTTGCTTGATCGGCAGCTGCGGAATCTCTGCTTCGCACCTATCAAACAAAGGAGCGCTCGCGATCAAGAATGCGATTGAGTGCCGCGGCCTTTTGCTATTTGCAACGGCATTTACTGCGCCGTGTGACCAATCAGGTTTTTGGCCGGGCGAACCGATCTGCGAAAAACCGGCATTGCGCGTGCTTGACCTTTTCGGTAATAGACGCGCAACTTGAGGCTCAAGGTCATATTGAGCTGGTATGAGGTGCCGTATCCGCCGTGCGGACGGCGTAACGGGTGGTACTGGTCAAGACTATGGCTCGCATTGTCATGAAATTCGGCGGAACGTCCGTCGCCAATCTCGAACGCATCCATAACGTGGCGCGCCATGTGAAACGTGAAGTAGATGCCGGTCACGAAGTGGCCGTTGTTGTGTCTGCCATGTCGGGCAAGACCAATGAACTGGTTGACTGGGTGCAGAACATGCCCAAGGTCGCCGGTGCGGATTCACCGTTTTATGACGCGCGCGAGTATGATGCCATTGTTGCATCCGGTGAGCAGGTAACGTCTGGTCTTCTGGCCATTGCCTTGCAGTCTTTGGGGGTCAATGCCCGTTCCTGGCAGGGCTGGCAGATCGCCATCCGCACGGATAACGCTCACGGTGCTGCCCGTATTCAGGAAATTGATGGTTCGGACATCATCCGTCGAATGGGCGAGGGGCAGGTTGCCGTTGTCGCCGGTTTCCAGGGCATTGGTCCTGACAACCGCATTGCAACGCTTGGCCGTGGCGGCTCCGACACCTCTGCTGTTGCTATTGCCGCTGCCGTCAAGGCAGATCGCTGCGATATCTACACCGACGTCGATGGCGTTTACACCACTGACCCGCGCATCGAGCCAAAAGCGCGTCGCATGAAGAAGATCGCGTTCGAGGAAATGCTTGAAATGGCATCGCTCGGCGCCAAGGTCTTGCAGGTCCGTTCCGTTGAGCTGGCCATGGTGCACAAGGTTCGTACCTTCGTGCGTTCAAGTTTCGAGGATCCCGATGCACCGGGCATGGGTGACCTTATCAATCCGCCCGGTACGTTGATTTGTGACGAGGATGAGATCGTGGAACAGGAAGTAGTCACCGGCATCGCTTACGCCAAGGATGAGGCTCAAATTTCCCTGCGCCGTCTGGCAGACCGCCCGGGCGTATCGGCAGCCATCTTTGGCCCGCTGGCAGAAGCACATATCAACGTCGACATGATCGTGCAGAACATCTCTGAAGATGGTTCGCGCACCGACATGACCTTCACCGTGCCGGCTGGCGACATGGACAAGGCGCTCAAGATCCTGGAAGAAAACAAGGCCCATATCGGCTTTGACGTTGTCCAGAGCGAGCCTGGCCTTGCCAAGGTTTCCGTCATTGGTATCGGTATGCGCAGCCATGCAGGTGTTGCTGCCAGCGCGTTCAAGGCGCTCGCAGCCAAGAACATCAACATCAGCGCCATCACCACGTCGGAAATCAAGATTTCTATCCTGATTGACGGTGCATATGCGGAACTTGCAGTTCGCACTTTGCATTCCGCTTACGGTCTGGATAAAAGTTGATTCGATAGCGGTGGTTCGCATTGCTTCGGTTTGCCGAAGCACTGTCCTCCGTTTGGAGCGTGCTTTGTATGATGCCTTGAGGAGTGGGCGTCGTACGAAGCACGCTCCAACTTGTTTGATGTGTGCATCACTCAAAACGTAAACCGTTTTCGTGCGGATGCTGTAGCGAATGAAGGAGCATCGCGATGAGAGACCTTGCAGCCGGTCCGCGCGTCCTCCTCAAGAAGCTTCGCGAAATGATGGCGGAGCAACTTGAGCCTCAGGAGCGCTTGGACCAGATTGTGCGGCAGATTGCCGGGAACATGGTCGCGGAGGTGTGTTCCGTTTACGTGCTGCGTTCTGATGGCGTCCTCGAACTTTACGCCACAGAGGGTCTGAACAAAGGTGCTGTCCACTTGGCCCAGCTAAAAATGGGGCAGGGCCTTGTCGGTACCATTGCCGCATCGGCGCAACCGCTCAACCTTTCCGATGCCCAATCGCATCCCGCTTTCCGCTACCTGCCGGAAACCGGCGAAGAAATTTATCACTCTTTCCTCGGTGTGCCGATTTTGAGATCTGGCCGCACTTTGGGCGTTCTCGTTGTGCAGAACAAGGTCAGCCGCAATTACCGCGAAGATGAGGTAGAGGCGCTGGAAACGACTGCCATGTTGATTGCCGAAATCGTTGCGAGTGGTGAACTAAAGAAAATAACCAAGCCCGGCGTGGAGCTTGACCTGACGCGCGCAGTCAGCGTCGATGGCGATGGCTATAGTGAAGGCATCGGCCTTGGCCACGTCGTGCTGCATGATCCGCGTGTCGTGGTCACCAATCTTCTAAACGAGGATGCCGATACCGAAATCCGTCGTCTGGCTGAGGCGATCGGTTCCCTGCGCCTGTCGATCGACGACATGCTGCAGCGCCGTGACGTACCGACCGAAGGTGAACACCGTGAGGTTTTGGAAACCTACCGCATGTTTGCTCATGATCAGGGCTGGGTGCGGCGCATGGAGGAAGCCATCCGCAACGGCCTGACGGCTGAGGCGGCGGTCGAAAAAGTGCAGAGCGATACCAAGGCGCGCATGATGCGCCTGACCGATCCCTATCTGCGCGAGCGCATGCATGATTTCGACGATCTTGCCAACCGCTTGCTGCGCCAGCTTACCGGCTTTAGCGGGCGTGGCCCGGGCGAGGATTTCCCGAGCGACGCGATCATTCTGGCACGTGCCATGGGCGCTGCCGAACTGCTGGACTATCCGCGGGAAAAACTGCGCGGTCTTGTGCTGGAAGACGGCGCGGTTACCAGCCACGTTGTAATCGTGGCGCGTGCCATGGGTATTCCTGTTATCGGGCAAGCCGCAGGCATCGTCGCGCTGGCCGAAAACAATGACGCCATCATCATTGATGGTGATGATGGGCAGGTGCATCTGCGTCCAATCATGGACCTGCAGCGCGCTTACGAAGAAAAAGTACGGCTGCGCGCCCGCCGTCAGGAACAGTTCCGCGCTTTGCGCTCTGTCGATCCAATCACCAAGGATGGCCAGTTCATTAATCTCAAGATGAATGCTGGCCTGCTCGTAGACCTGCCGCAACTGGCCGAATCCGGCGCTGATGGCATCGGTCTGTTCCGCACCGAACTGCAGTTCATGATTGCCTCGACGATGCCGAAAGGCGAGGAGCAGGAAGCCTTCTATCGCAGTGTTCTGCGCAATGCGAAAGGCAAGCCTGTTACCTTCCGTACGCTAGACATTGGCGGTGACAAGGTCGTGTCCTATATGCGCGGACAGGAAGAGGAAAACCCGGCGCTTGGCTGGCGTGCGATCCGCCTGTCGCTGGACCGTCCCGGTCTGTTGCGTACTCAGATGCGTGCTCTGTTGCGCGCCGCCTCCGGTGCCGAATTGAAGATGATGCTGCCGATGATTACGGAAGTGTCTGAAATTCACGCGGTGCGCGAACTGATGCAGAAGGAAATTCAGCATCTGTCCAAGTTCGGCCATGCCCTGCCGCGCAAGCTGCAATTTGGTGCGATGCTGGAAGTGCCGGCCTTGCTGTGGCAGTTGGATGAACTGATGCAGGAAGTCGACTTCGTGTCGGTTGGCTCGAATGATCTGTTCCAGTTTTCGATGGCGGTGGACCGTGGCAATGCGCGTGTTTCAGATCGCTTCGACATTCTGGGCAAACCGTTTCTGCGGATCCTGCGTGATATCGTGCGGGCCGGTGAGCGTAACAACAAGCCGGTGACGTTGTGCGGTGAAATGGCCGGCAGGCCGCTTTCAGCCATGGCACTCATCGGCCTTGGCTTCCGCTCAGTCTCCATGTCGCCCACATCGATTGGTCCGGTAAAGGCCATGCTACTGGGGCTGGATGTTGGTGCGCTGTCGGTCGAGTTGAATGCGGCGCTCGATGACCATAAATCTCTGGAAAGTCCGCGCGTCCTGTTGCAAAGGTTCGCCGCGGAACATTCCATTCCAGTCTGAAGCACAAGGGATTTCCCGCGTTTTTAAGCGCAATGTGTTTCAGGTCTTTTTGAATTCAAATACCGGAGCGAAGGTTGGCAAAGCTACCCGTCGAAAAAATGCGCGAGCTTTCAAGGCGTTTCGAGGAAATCGAAGCGCGGATGTCGGCTGGCCCTGCTGCTGATGTCTATGTGAAGCTGGCGTCTGAATATTCCGAGCTTCAGCCTGTGGTGAAGAAGATCCAGGAATATGAAAAGGCATTGGCCGAACAGGCCGACCTGCAGGCGCTGCTGGCTGACAAGACGACGGACCGCGACATGCGTGATCTGGCCGAAGCTGAATTACCTGATCTTTCCGAGCGCATCGAGCAGCTCGAAAAAGAGATGCAAATTCTGCTGCTACCCAAGGATGCCGCCGACGAAAAGAGCGCTATTCTGGAAATTCGTGCTGGTACTGGTGGCTCGGAAGCCGCTCTTTTTGCAGGCGACCTTTTCCGAATGTATGAACGATTTGCCAGCACCAAGGGCTGGAAGGTCGAGGTGCTGTCATCAAGCGAAGGTGACGCAGGCGGTTTCAAGGAAATCATCGCCACCATTACCGGGCGCGGCGTGTTTTCCAAGCTGAAATTCGAATCCGGTGTCCACCGCGTTCAGCGCGTGCCGGATACCGAAGCGAGCGGCCGTATTCACACGTCGGCCGCAACCGTTGCGGTGCTTCCCGAGGCCGAAGAAATCGATATTGAAATTCGCCCGGAAGACATTCGCATCGATACGATGCGGGCCTCCGGTGCCGGTGGTCAGCACGTTAACACCACGGACTCTGCGGTGCGCATCACTCACTTGCCGACCGGTCTCATTGTGACCAGTTCAGAGAAGTCGCAGCACCAGAACCGCGCCAAGGCCATGCAGGTGTTGCGTTCGCGCCTCTACGATATCGAACGACAGAAGGTCGACAGCGAACGGTCCGCCGATCGTAAAAGCCAGGTTGGTTCGGGCGATCGTTCTGAGCGTATCCGCACCTACAATTTCCCGCAGGGTCGTGTAACCGACCACCGTATCAACCTCACGCTCTACAAGCTCGACCGGATGATCGAGGGCGAAATTGACGAGATGGTGGATGCGCTGATTGCCGATTATCAGGCCGGACAACTCGCACAGTTGGGTGAACAGCGCGGATGACGGTCGCACCGCGCACCATTGCCGACCTGTTGGCTGAGGCCCGCAAACGTTTCGACGCGGCCGGTGTGGCTGATCCGGTCTTTGATGCACGCCTTCTGGTCAGCGGCATTCTCGGACTGTCTCTGACCGATATTTTGCTCAAGGGCAGCGATAGTGTTGCCGATGATGTAGCGCAAGCGGTACTGGGTGCAATTGCACGGCGAGAAACCGGCGAACCTGTCCACCGCATTCTCGGCAAACGTGAGTTTTACGGGCTGGAATTTTTCCTCTCGTCCGGCACGCTGGAGCCACGCCCGGATACCGAAATACTTGTTGATACCATTCTACCATATCTGCGCTCCGCAGTTGCCGCCAAGGGATCTGCGCAGGTGCTGGATATGGGGACCGGGACGGGCGCAATCTGTCTTTCGTTGATCCATGAATGTCCGGGCGCAGAAGGTATCGGCAGCGATATTTCCGAGGATGCCTTGGCAACCGCTTGGCGTAATGCGGTGGCAAATGATGTTTCTGACCGCTTTAAAACAGTGAAAAGTCACTGGTTTGACAAAATCGAGGGCAGTTTCGACATAATCGTGTCAAACCCGCCTTATATACGAAGCTCTGTCATTGAAACGCTGGACCGCGATGTGCGGGAGTTCGATCCCATGGCTGCGCTGGATGGCGGGCCGGATGGTCTGGAGCCCTACAGGGCAATTGCCCGTGGTGTAGGCGGATTTTTAACAGAAAATGGCGTCATCGGGGTCGAGATCGGGTTTGATCAGAGACAAGATGTTGAAACGATCTTCAAGTCAGCCGGTTTTCCTTGCATCGCAGGGGTGAAAGATTACGGTGGAAACGATCGTGTTCTAGTATTTCAAAAGTAAGGGAGCCGCTGCGCTTCCCTCCTGTTTTAAGGATATTTTGCAAAGCAAAAGAAAAGACTTGGTTTTCCGCATGAAGCGGGATAGTTTGCAGCCACATGCAGGGTGACTGAGGGCGAACTAGATTCGCCCGGGTTTGGTCAGTCCCTAGGGGAGTTCCTTGAAGAACTCTGAAAGGCTGGGCGTTTCCGGCATGTGAATCATAAACTTCATTTCGCAAGCAACCCGGTAAAGCCATGGGGGCAACCGGACGCGAAGGCGAGGTCTTGATCCGGCCTGTCCGGCAAGCCGCGTGGTTAATTCGTGAGCACAACAGAATTCAGGTGAGCAATTGATGAGGCCAGGACAGCAAAATAAGCGCGGCCGTGGGCGTGGAAATAACAACAACAATAACAACAATAATGGCGGTGGTGGTAATAACAACTTCAACCGCAAGGGCGGGAATCCGCTCACTCGGACCTATGACAGCTCCGGTCCGGATGTAAAAATCCGCGGTACTGCCCAGCATATTGCTGAAAAATATTCCGCTCTGGCCCGTGATGCGCAAAGCTCCGGCGACCGGGTTATGGCTGAAAACTACCTGCAGCACGCAGAACACTACAACCGTATCATTGCTGCCGCACAGGCGCATATGCAGGAACGTGTCCAGCGTGACGAACGTAATGCTGACTACAACAATGAACGCGATGGCGACGACGTTGACGGCAACGACAACGACAGCGATAGCGACGACACAATCGGTTCCGCTGCTCCGCAGGTGCAGCAGTCTGGTGATGACGATGAACAGCCTTCCTACGATGACGGTAGCGGTCCGCAGCCAGTAATCGAAGGCACGCCGCTCGAGGTCGCCGTGGAAGAAGAAGCTCAGGCCGCTGAGGCTCCTCGTGAGCGCCAGCCGCGCCGCCGCAGCACTGGCCCGCGTCCGCGTCGTCCACGTCGCACCGCTGAAAATGCGGAAGGTGGCGAAGAGGCCGGTGGCGAGGCTGCTGCTGAGCCAGCCGCACTTGAAGGCGCCGCTGAATAAGCGACATACTTCCTGTAGAGATATTTCGAAAACCCCGGCTTGCCGGGGTTTTCTGTTTTGTGCAGATGCGGTCGCAACGACTAATCGTGCCGCAGCAAATTTGAGGATTGTCATGCCCTCATGTTTTTCTGCGTTGCGTTGTCTGCAACCTCTTTAAACCGCGAAAATCGCTTACCATATCAAGCACAACGGAAGGGCCGGTTGGCTGCTTCCAAAGCATGTTTCTATCCAGGACATGCGAAACGAAGAGGCGATGGTGCGGATATGTCCGTTGGCGTCGTATCGGGGCTTGCCGTTGTCGGGAGCCTTTACCCTAACATCCGGGTCTGTGCCGCTTGAGGGCAGACCGGTTCAAGGAGGCATATATGAATATCGAAAAATACTCCGAGCGGGTGCGCGGCTTTTTGCAATCTGCCCAAACCCATGCGCTTGCTGAGGACCATCAACAGTTTGCGCCGGAACACGTCCTGAAAGTATTGCTGGATGACGACCAGGGCATGGCGTCTTCGCTGATTGAACGTGCTGGCGGTAATGCCAAGGAAGCACGGCTCGCGAATGATATTGCGCTTTCCAAGCTGCCTAAGGTCTCCGGTGGCAACGGCGGACTGTCGCTGACGGCACCGCTTGCCAAGGTATTTGCCACGGCCGAAGACGCCGCCAAGAAATCCGGCGACAGCTTTGTCACGGTCGAACGCCTTTTGCTGGCTCTGGCCATTGAAGGCAGCGCGTCGACGTCAGCGACCCTGAAAAAGGCTGGTGTTACTGCGCAAGGCCTGAACCAGGTTATCAACGACCTTCGCAAGGGTCGCACGGCAGATACTGCCAATGCAGAACAGGGCTTTGATGCGCTGAAGAAATTTGCACGCGACCTGACTGCAGAAGCTCGCGAAGGCAGGCTCGATCCTGTGATTGGCCGCGACGATGAAATTCGCCGCACCATGCAGGTTCTGTCGCGCCGCACGAAAAACAATCCGGTTCTGATCGGTGAACCCGGTGTTGGTAAAACAGCGATTGCCGAAGGCCTGGCATTGCGCATCATCAATGGTGATGTGCCGGAAAGCCTCAAGGACAAAAAGCTGATGGCGCTAGATATGGGCGCGTTGATTGCCGGTGCAAAATATCGCGGTGAATTTGAAGAGCGCCTGAAGGCTGTTCTGAACGAGGTCCAGTCAGAAGACGGCGGCATCATCCTGTTCATCGACGAAATGCACACGCTGGTGGGTGCAGGCAAGGCAGATGGCGCAATGGATGCGTCCAACCTGCTGAAGCCGGCTCTGGCGCGTGGTGAGTTGCACTGCGTTGGCGCGACCACGCTGGATGAGTACCGCAAGCACGTTGAAAAAGATCCGGCTCTCGCCCGTCGTTTCCAGCCCGTTTTGGTTGATGAACCGACCGTGGAAGACACGATTTCTATTCTGCGCGGCTTGAAGGAAAAATACGAGCAGCACCACAAGGTCCGTATTTCGGATTCGGCACTGGTGGCGTCTGCGACTTTGTCCAACCGTTATATTACTGATCGCTTCCTGCCGGATAAGGCGATTGACCTGATGGATGAAGCCGCATCGCGTCTTCGTATGCAGGTGGATTCCAAGCCGGAAGAACTGGACGAACTGGATCGTCGTATCATTCAGCTGAAGATTGAGCGTGAAGCCTTGAAGCAGGAGACCGATGTGTCCTCTGCCGACCGGTTGAAAAAGCTGGAAGACGAACTGGTTGACACAGAAGAGAAGGCGGATGCGCTGACGGCGCGCTGGCAGGCGGAGAAACAGAAACTCGGCCATGCGGCTGACCTGAAAAAGCAGATCGACGATGCACGCAACGAATTGGCAATTGCCCAGCGCAGTGGCCAGTTCCAGCGGGCAGGTGAGTTGACCTACGGTATTATTCCGGGCCTTGAAAAAGCACTGGCTGCGGCGGAAGAACGCGACGCAAGCGGTGCTGGTTCAATGGTGCAGGAAGTGGTGACGGCGGACAACATCGCCCAGGTAATCTCGCGCTGGACAGGCATTCCGGTAGACCGGATGTTGGAAGGCCAGCGTGAAAAGCTGCTGCGTATGGAAGACGAACTGGCCAAATCAGTGGTCGGTCAGGGTGAAGCCGTTCAGGCGGTTTCCAAGGCGGTGCGCCGTTCGCGTGCCGGTTTGCAGGACCCCAACCGTCCAATCGGTTCGTTCATCTTCCTCGGCCCGACCGGCGTTGGTAAAACCGAGCTGACAAAGGCGCTGGCACGTTTCCTGTTCGACGACGAAACCGCGATGGTTCGCTTGGACATGTCGGAATACATGGAGAAGCACTCCGTGGCTCGCTTGATCGGTGCGCCTCCCGGTTATGTCGGTTACGAGGAAGGTGGTGCACTGACGGAAGCCGTGCGTCGCCGCCCATATCAGGTTGTGCTGTTCGACGAGATTGAAAAAGCACATCCAGATGTGTTCAACGTGCTGTTGCAGGTTCTTGATGATGGCCGCCTGACCGATGGTCAGGGTCGTACCGTCGATTTCAAGAACACCATCATCATCATGACCTCGAACCTCGGTTCTGAATTCATGACGCAGATGGGCGACAATGACGATGTGGAATCGGTGCGGGAACTGGTCATGGAAAGGGTGCGTAGCCACTTCCGTCCAGAGTTCCTCAACCGTATCGATGACATCATCCTGTTCCACCGCCTGCGGCGTGAAGAAATGGGCGCGATTGTCGATATCCAGTTGAAGAGACTGGTGGCCCTGTTGTCGGAGCGCAAGATCACGCTTGATCTGGATGAAGATGCCCGTGTCTGGCTTGCCAATAAGGGTTACGATCCGGCCTATGGTGCACGTCCGCTGAAACGCGTTATTCAGAAGACGGTACAGGACAAGCTGGCTGAAATGATCCTTGGTGGCGAAGTGCCTGATGGCTCTCGCGTCAAGGTGACATCCGGCACCGACCGGCTGCACTTCAAGGCAAAAGCCGGCAAGGGCAGTACGGAAACCGAAGCAGCTGCCGACGCTGCTTAAGGACTAAATCAGGGCACCCGATCGGGTGCCCTTTTTGTTTGTGCGTTCGCTCTGAGTGCCTGACGAACCCGTGCACCGCCATCTTGTCGACTTGGCGCGACAATCTTTCCCGCTCAGTTGTCTTTGGATGCGGGTTTTCACGCGACCACAAGCGCGCAATCGCAGCAATTCAGATGCCCAGCCCGAGGTCTGGGAACAATCTTGCCTCAAATAACGTTGACGTAGTCTGTTGCAAGTAATTCGCAATTGCATTTCAAAAATAAACATGCCACCTTGTTGCAAATGGTTCTTAATAGCGTAGTGTTGGTGTGAGCAAGGAGTGACTTATGTTTGATATTGTCAGGCGCGGGCTTTTGGGCGGAATGGCTGCCGTGGTGGCGTTGGGTGTTACCGGTGGCGTGGCGTTTGCGCAGGAAAAGTTCAAAGCCGTGACGACTTTCACGGTCATTGCTGACATCGCCAGAAATGTCGCCGGCGACGCTGCCATCGTGGAAAGCATCACCAAGCCCGGCGCTGAAATTCACAACTACCAGCCCACGCCGGGCGATATTCGCAAGGCGCAGGGCACGCAGCTCGTGTTGTGGAACGGCCTTAACCTCGAATTGTGGTTTGAGAAGTTTTTCGTAAAACTCAGAGATGTGCCAAGCGCTGTTGTATCCGATGGTATCGAGCCGATGGGCATTTCCGAAGGTCCCTATGAAGGCAAACCCAATCCGCATGCCTGGATGTCGCCCAATGCGGCGCTGATCTATGTCGACAATATCCGCGACGCCTTTGTGAAATATGATCCGGCCAATGCCGAGACCTACAAGGCCAATGCGGAAAGCTACAAACAGCAGATCAAGGACGCCATCGAACCAATTCGTCAGGAGCTGGCATCCCTACCTGAAAACAAGCGCTGGCTTGTGTCGAGCGAAGGCGCATTTTCTTATCTGGCACGCGATTTCGACCTGAAAGAACTGTACCTGTGGCCCATCAATGCCGACCAGCAGGGCACACCACAGCAGGTGCGTAAGGTCATTGATGCCGTTCGTGAAAACAAGATTGGCGTCGTCTTCTCGGAAAGCACGATTTCCGCCGCACCGGCAGAGCAGGTGGCCCGCGAGACCGGCGCAAAATACGGTGGCGTTCTCTATGTCGATTCCCTGACTGAGGCTGACGGTCCGGTGCCAACCTATATCGACCTGCTGAAGGTCACATCCGATACCATTGCCAAGGGACTTGCATCGTCCTCCTGACATGATCCGAACTTTTACGGCCTGCAGTTTTTGCAGGCCGTTTGTTTTTGTAACCGCTGAAAAGGAATGCTTTTCATGAATGCGCACACCGGCTGGCAAACGGGAACGGAGGGTTCCGGTATTTCCGTCAACAACGCCACCGTGACCTATCGCAACGGCCATACGGCCTTAAAGAATGCAACATTCCAGATACCAACAGGCACGATCGCGGCGCTGGTGGGGGTAAATGGCGCGGGCAAGTCGACGCTGTTCAAGGCCGTGATGGGCTTTGTGCGTATTGCCCAGGGCACGATTTCAATATTGGGCAAAACTGTGCCGGAAGCCCTTCGGCAAAATCTGGTGGCCTATGTGCCGCAAAGCGAGGAAGTGGACTGGAACTTCCCGGTGCTGGTGGAAGATGTGGTCATGATGGGCCGCTACGGCCATATGGGTTTCATGCGCATCCCCAAGGCTGCCGACCGTGATGCAGTGACCGCAGCTCTCACCCGCGTCAACATGAGCGAGTTTCGTGGCCGCCAGATTGGTGAGCTTTCCGGTGGTCAGAAAAAGCGCGTGTTTCTGGCGCGTGCGCTGGCGCAGGATGCCAAGGTCATTCTGCTGGATGAACCCTTTACCGGTGTTGATGTAAAAACCGAGGAGCAGATCGTTCACCTTCTTCGCGCCCTCAGGGATGAAGGCAAGGTCATGCTGGTGTCGACCCACAATCTCGGCAGCGTGCCGGAATTCTGTGACCGTACCATTCTGATCAAGGGCACGGTGCTGGCCTATGGGCCGACCGAAGAAACCTTCACCAAGGACAATCTGGAAAAGACCTTTGGTGGCGTGTTGCGCCATTTTGTTCTGAATGGTTCGGATGGCGGAAAGCCATGGCCGGTTGGTGTCATGACCGATGATGAACGGCCGCTGGTTTTGCGCGACGGACGTCCAGTCTCGGGCCAAAGCGTGACATCGGAAGGGGCAGACAATGATGAACGCCCTCGTTGAACCCTTCACCTATGACTACATGCTCAACGCCATGTGGGTGTCCGCTCTGGTTGGCGGTGTCTGTGCATTCCTATCCTGCTACCTGATGCTGAAAGGCTGGTCATTGATTGGCGATGCGCTTTCGCATTCCATCGTGCCCGGTGTGGCCGGCGCCTATATGCTGGGCCTGCCATTTTCCATCGGGGCGTTTTTCTCAGGCGGCTTGGCGGCGGTGACCATGCTGTTTCTCAACCAGCGCACCAAGCTCAAGGAAGATGCAATCATCGGGCTGATCTTTTCGTCCTTCTTCGGACTTGGACTGTTCATGATGTCGATCAACCCGACGGCTGTGAATATCCAGACCATTGTTCTTGGCAATATTCTTGCCATCACGCCTGCCGATACATTGCAGCTTGCCATTATCGGTTTCGTGTCGCTGGCCATTTTGCTGCTGAAGTGGAAGGACCTGATGGTGACGTTTTTTGACGAAAGCCATGCCCGCTCCATCGGTCTGCGACCAACGTTTCTGAAGGCCGTGTTCTTCACGCTGCTGGCAGCATCGACAGTCGCAGCCATGCAGACGGTCGGCGCGTTTCTTGTCATCTGCATGGTGGTCACACCGGGCGCAACGGCCTATCTGCTGACAGACCGTTTTCCGCGTCTTTTGGGCATTGCTGTTGCCATTGGTTCTATCACCAGTTTCACCGGTGCCTATGCCAGCTATTTCCTGGATGGTGCGACCGGTGGCATCATCGTCGTGTTGCAGACGCTGATCTTCCTCATCGCCTTCTTTTTCGCCCCTAAACATGGGCTGGTGGCATCTCGCCGCCGTGCAGCGCAGGCGCAGGAGGTGGCGCTATGAACTTCCTCGAGCCCTTTGAATTTGACTTCATGGTCAACGCGCTGGTCATAGCAGCTCTGGTTGCCGTGCCAACCGCCGTTCTGTCCTGTTTCATGGTGCTGAAAGGCTGGTCGCTGATGGGCGATGCCATCAGCCATGCGGTGTTCCCAGGCGTCGTCATCGCCTACATCGTTGGCCTGCCATTTGCGGTTGGCGCATTCGTGGCCGGCATGGTCTGTGCGCTTGCCACCGGTTATCTCAAGGATAACAGCCGTATCAAACAGGATACGGTGATGGGTGTGGTGTTTTCCGGCATGTTCGGGCTGGGGCTGGTGCTCTACGTCAAAATCCAGTCAGATGTGCATCTCGATCACATCCTGTTTGGCGACATGCTGGGCGTGAGCTGGCAGGACATTACCGAGACGGCGATTATTGCGGTCATAACCACTGGCATTATCAGTCTGAAGTGGAAAGACTTCCTGTTGCATGCCTTTGACCCTGCTCAGGCGAAGGCGGTGGGCCTCAGGGTAAACCTGTTGCATTACGGTCTGTTGTGCCTGATTTCGCTGACCATCGTCGGCGCACTGAAAGCCGTCGGCATCATTCTCGCCATTGCCATGCTGATTGCGCCAGGCGCGATTGCATTTCTGCTCACACGCAAGTTTTCCACCATGCTGATGCTTGCAGTGGTCATTGCGCTTACTGCGTCTTTACTCGGTGTCTACCTGTCGTTTTTTATCGACAGCGCCCCGGCACCGACCATCGTGCTTCTGCTGTCGGCGATGTTTATTGCCGCCTTCGTGAGGGCGAGTATCGTCACGGCGAATACCGAGGCCAATAACGGCTGATACAAAACGGCCCCGTCTGTTGCGGAAAACAGGCGGGGCCGTTCAATTCAAACTTTACATCTTGCCCGCAACCTTGATGGCAAACGAATATTCAAAGGCGATTTCCTCCAGTCGCTGGAAGCGTCCGGATTTGCCGCCATGGCCGGCTGCCATGTTGGTCTTCAACAGAATTGGCGCGTCGCCTGTGCTGTACTCGCGCAGTTTTGCCACCCACTTCGTTGGTTCCCAATAGGTTACGCGCGGATCGGTAAGTCCGGAAATCGCCAGCAGTGGCGGGTAAGCCTTTGCACCGACATTGTCGTAAGGGCTGTAAGCCGCAATCCAGCTATATTCCTCTTCTGAATCGATCGGGTTGCCCCATTCCGGCCATTCCGGCGGTGTCAGCGGCAGCGTGTCGTCCAGCATCGTCGTCAGCACGTCCACGAACGGAACGGCAGCAATAATGCCAGCGAATTTCTCTGGTGCCATATTGGCCACAGCACCCATCAGCATGCCACCGGCCGATCCGCCTTCGGCGATGATCTTGTCGTAGGAGGTGAAACCCTCCATAACCAGATGGTCGGCCGCGGCGATGAAGTCCTTGAAGGTGTTTTGCTTATGCTCCATCTTGCCGGTTTCATACCACTCGAAACCCTTGTCCTTGCCGCCACGAATATGGGCGATGGCATAGACAAAACCACGATCTGCCAGTGACAGATTGTTGGTGCTGAACGAGGCGGGAATGCTGATGCCGTAAGCGCCGTAGCCATAGAGAAGGCAAGGGGCCGAACCGTCCAGCTTGGTGTCCTTGTGGTAGAGCAGTGATACCGGCACCAATGCTCCATCATGCGATGTCGCCATGACGCGGCGCGTCACGTAGTCATCGATAGTGTGGCCGGATGGCACTTCCTGGGTCTTCAACAATACGCGTTCACGCGTCACCATGTTGTAATCGAACAACTGGCTTGGGGTGGTCATCGACGAATAGGAAAAGCGGATGGTGTCGGTGTCATATTCGGCGGCACCCTGCAGGCCGAGAGAGTAGGCTTCCTCGGCAAATGCAATGGCGTGTTCTTCACCGGTCGCGCGGTCACGAATGACGATGCGCGGCAGGCCATCCCGGCGCTCCAGCCACAGCAGGTGGCGGGCATGCGCAAGGTGCGACAGGATAAGGCGGCCAGACTCGTGCGGCACCACTTCCTTCCAGTTTTCCTTGCCAGGTGCCGTCACCGGCGCTTCCATGATCTTGAAGTCCTTGGCATCACCGTCATTGGTCAGGATGTAAAAAACATCACCGCCCTCGGTCATGGAATATTCCACGCCTTCCTCACGCTTCGCCACGATGACAGGCTCGGCAGTCAGGTCGGCGGTGGACAGCAGGCGGTATTCGCTGGTCTCATGGTCATGAATGTCGATGAAGATCCAGTCTTCAAGCAATGAGCCGCCAACGCCCATAAAGAAGCCAGGGTCCTTTTCCTCATAGACGAGGCGGTCTGTCGATTGCGGCTGGCCGATGATGTGGTGAAAGACCTTGGACGGCCGATGGTTTTCGTCCTGCAAGGTGTAGAAAAAGCTTTTACCGTCAGGCGCCCATGCGCTGCCGCCACCAGTGTTTTCGATCACGTCATCAAGGTCTTCACTGGTCGCGAGATTACGAACCCGCAGTGTGAAATATTCAGAGCCCTTGTCGTCATAGCCCCAAATGCCATGAGTGTGGTCGGACGAGTTGTCGATGCCAGCGAGGCGGAAATAGTCCTTGCCTTCAGCTTCCTTATCGCCATCAAGCAGGACCTGCTTTTCACCACCGTCGCGTGGGGTGCGGAAATAGTGTGGCTGCTCACCACCGGTTACAAACAACGTGCCGTAGGCGTAAGGACCATCTTTCATAGGCACGGACGAATCGTCCTGCTTGATGCGGCCCTTCATCTCTTCAAACAGCTTTTCCTGCAGTGGTTTGGTGTCGCTGAGGGCAGCTTCCATATAAGTGTTTTCCGCTTCCAGATGGCTACGGATTGCCGGATCGAGCAGGGTCGGGTCCTTGAACATTGCCTGCCAGTTGTCTGCCCGAAACCACGCATAGTCATCGGTGCGGCTGATGCCGTGACGCGTATCCGTTACCGGCTTTTTTTCTGCGACAGGAGCGGCGGGGAGGTTCTTGAATATCGACAAAACAAACTCGCTTTCATCGGAAATGAATGGCAGCGCCAGTGGCCGTTTTCAGGCCGTGGCACCAGTGGAAGAAGATGTAGAGAGGGGCGGGGGAAGGATCAAGGTTGAATATCCACAGGCATCTCTGCTGGCCCCTTGAGATTTACCCTGTTTCGGGCACAATTCGACGATACAGCCTTAGGTACGTGGAAAAGAGCGGTTGCTGTTTTTATTTTCCAGGGAATCGAAATCACCAGGTCAGGATAATATGCGTCACCTTCTCCCGGCAGTTGTTCTCGTTGTCGTGTCAGCTGTTCCATCCCTTGCACTGGATAGTTCCGTCAAAAGACAGTTGAACGCGCTCGCACCGGAAGAACGTCTTGAGCAGCGTTGTGATATCGAGGCGATGGAGCGCATCGCCGCCGAACAGAAGGGCATGAGGCCGGACAAGGTCATCGCCTACACGTTCGGTGAGCCGCAGGTCACGGAAAACTCCATCAAGGCGGCAGGCGCCGTGTTTCGCAGCAGTGGCGAATGGTACAAGCTGAAATATAAGTGCCGGACCAGCGAACAGAACCTTGCCATCCAATCCTTTGATTACCGTGTGGGCGAAAAAGTCCCGGAATCGCAATGGGGCCAGTATTACCTTTACAACTGAAGCAGCTTTGCTGTTGACCCGGCCATAATTCAGGCGTTTATCCGGCGCATCCGCTTTTGATATTCTCCCGTTGAGCTGTGTCTGCCATGCGCCGTTATCTTCTTTCCAGCCTCGCCAGCGTTTGTTTTGTTGCGCTGTTTTCAGTGCCCGCCTTTGCGTCATCAGGGTTGGTTGAGCCGACGCTTAAAATGCGCCCGCAGGCAAGTGGCGTAACGCGGGTTGCCATCACGCTGGATGCCTGCATGGGCAAGACCGACTTTCGAATTCTCGATACGCTGGTCAAAGAGCGCATTCCCGCGACCGTGTTCGTGACCGCACGCTGGATCAGGCACAATCGAGATGCGCTTGCCATCATGATGGCCAATCCTGATCTGTTTGAGATTGAGAACCACGGACAAGACCATATCCCGGCCATAGACCGTCAGGTCTCTGTCTATGGTATTGCCGCTGCCGGCAGCATGGAAAGTGTCATGCGGGAGGTCAATGGTGGGCGTGAGGCCATCATTGCGGCCACTGGCAAGGAGCCCAGCTGGTTCCGTGGGGCGACGGCTAAATACACCCATTCCTCCATGATTGAGATCAATGGTATCGGCGAACGTATCGCCGGTTACTCCATCAACGGCGACGGTGGTTCGCTACTTGGTGCCGGCGTTGCGCAAAAACGCATTGCTGCCGCTAAGGATGGTGATGTGGTGATTGCCCATATCAACCAGCCGACCCATCAGGCAGGCGAGGGCGTCGCCAAGGGGTTGCTCGCCTTGAAAAAACGCGGTGTCACCTTCGTCCGTCTGGATGATCCGGGATTTGATCCCGAAACCAACTAAAGCTAGTCGGGAAGGTTCGGCACCACTTTGCGCGACGGGAAAAGCTCCTGCGCGATTGTCATGCCAATCAACGACAAAGGCAGCGCCAGCATGGCACCTGCGGCACCCCACATCCACGTCCAGAAGATAATCGCGACAAACACGATAAACGGATTGATCTCGAGGTTGCGGCCGATCACGGCCGGAAACACCAGATTTTCCATCAACAGGTGAATGGTAAAGAACACGAAGGCGGGCAGCAGGCCAAGCAGCAACGTATCATGGGTCAACATGCCAGCAATCGTCAGGGATATGGTCATCACGGCAATGCCGATAAACGGTATGAAGCTGGAGAGGAAGGCAAACAGCCCCCATAGCAATGGCATGGCCAGACCGCCGAGATAAGCGATAAGAACCATGGTAACACCAAGCCCGGCATAAATCAGACTGGCCGTGGCGAAATAGGTGCCAAGCACATGTTCCACCGATCCGATGGTACGTATGGTCCGTAGCCGTTGATGGCGGGCTGGAAAGGCCATGATGATGGCCTTGCGCAACCGCAAGCGGCTGTAAAGGAACATCAAAAGTCCGGCAAAGAAGATCAAGCCTTGCACAATTGCGGGTGTCAGGCTGGACGTGACGACGGACAGGATACCGGTGCTGCGGTCCAGCAGCGATTCCATCGACATTGTGCCGAAGCTGAAGGTCGCCGCAGAAATATTGAGCCATCTCACACGCTCAAGATAGGGCAGGAAACGTTCTGCGGTCTGATCCAGAAGTTGCGGCCCCTGAGAAGCGAGCATGGAAAGTGGATCGATCAGCGAATTGATGACGAAAATGAACACCAGTGCCACAAGGCCTGACAGAATGAGCGCCACGCCAAAGCCCGGAATACCGTAACCAGCCAGCTTTTCCGCTGCCATCCCAAGGATCATCCCGACAACGATTGCCATGACGATGGGGATCAGCACTACGGACAGCAGGTGTACGCAGGCAAGAAAGGCAATGGTGAACAGACCGACGATCGACCACTTGGCCGCAACTTCCAGCGCTTCGCGACCCAATGGCTGCTGGCTGCGCGCATCGTCATCCGGTGAATTTTTTCTTGATACGTGTCTGTGCTGCGGCGCCTCTACGATCGGTGTCACCGGAACTTTTTCATCGATTTTTATGGTGCCGTTCATGATTTCATATCCCCGTCCGAGACAGTAACGTTCAACAACAGTTACGGTTCCCGAAGGGCGAGGGTGACCAGCAGAGATGTTAGGCTGCGAGCCTTAGACCAATACCCCATGGGTCTTTCAGAACGATGCCGTCGCTTTGACGCTCAGTCGAAATGCCCAACCGGTCCAGTGAGGCAACCGCGCTGTCCAACGCACCCTTTTCGTTGAAGCGCAGCGAATAACCGGCAAGACCCGTCATGTTGTCGCGTCGTGCCTGGGCACCACGGCTGTTCCAGATATTGGCGGCAACATGGTGGTGGTAGGAGCCCGTGGCAAAAAAGCTGGCGCCGGGATAGCGCGCCATGATCTTCAGGCCGAGCACGTCCTGATAAAACTCGTCTGCCTGCGGAATGTTGCCGACCTGCAAATGAATGTGGCCGATGGCGGTACCATCAGGCGCACCTTGCCAGGGTGCCTTGGGGGCAGAGTTGTATAGCTCCTGCAGGTTGAGGCGCAGCGTGTTCATCTCCACCGTGCCGTCCTGCTGGTAGGTCCATTCCAGAGGCGAGCGATCCCGGTAAACCTCGATGCCGTTTCCTTCCGGGTCAGACAGATAGATCGCCTCGCTGACCAGATGGTCGGATGCGCCATCAAGCTGAATATTGTTGTGCGCAACATGGGTCAGCCAATGCGCCAGCTCCTTGCGGCTTGGCAGCAGGAAGGCGGTATGGAACAGGCCTGCCGCGTTGCGTGGTGCACGTTCGGCATTGCTGGATGTGGACAGGGTCAGCAAGGGTTGGCCGTTGACGCCAAGTATCTCTCCGCTTGGCTGTTTTTCAATAACCGACAGGCCAATGACCTTCTGGTAGTAGTCAGAAACGCCCGCCAGGTCGTTCACGACAAGATGTGCCTGCCCAACATAGGCCGGCCGTGTCAGTGCGAATTGCGATGTTTCAGTCATGATGTCACGAACTCCATCTGCGCTGGCGTGCTTGATCAGCAGGCGGCCGTGCGCTGCGGCGCCGTTCCGGCGACGCTTTATTTGACGTGAATATGGTCTCTCGGGAACGTTCAGGAAAGAGGGGCGTTTGGTGATTGAGCGTGCACTATTTGTTGACAATGAAGTTGTCTGCGCTTGACCTTAATCAAGGCAGAGCACCGCAAATTTGGGAAACTGCATGTATCGGTGTGGAACCGTTTTATAATTCTCGCGGCGACTGGCTTTGCGCTGCGTCGGGGTTTGGGAACTGGGGCTGTCATCGCGCTCAAATAGCCGCAGCCTTAACGTGGAAGGAGAAGCATATGTACAAGAAGATCGTTGTACCTGTTGACATGAGTGCCATTGAAAAGGGTGAAAAGATCATCCGCAAGGCATCGGGTTTGCTGGATGCTGGTGGCGAGATCGTTTTGCTGAATGTGGTCGAGCAGCTACCGGGCTATATCGCCATAGACCTTCCAGTCGACCTGATTGAAAATGCGATCAAGGATGGCAAGGCAAAACTTGTGGAACTGAAAGAGCGGACAGGCATTCAGGCAACAGTTGAAATCCGCAGTGGCCCTCCGGCACGCGAAATTCTTGCCTGCGCGGAGGAACATCATGCCGATCTCATCATCGTCGCTTCGCATACGCCTGATTTCACCAACTATTTCATCGGTGCGACAGCGGACCGCGTTGTACGCCATGCAAAATGCTCGGTGCTGATCGACCGTTAAAAGCAAGGCTGCACGACATCTTGAATTGGCACGGCGGTCTCTCGATGGGTGGCCGCCGCGCTGAAATCGACCATTAGAGGACATGGGTTATGGATACGTCTGGCTATGAAAAAATCCTGCGCGACAGGCAACGTGAACTGAACAAGCGGCTGCGCAAGATCGAGGATGACTTTGAGCAGCCGGTAAACCCTGACAATGAGGACCGTGCCGTTGAACGCAGCAATGACGAAGTTCTGGATGAGCTTGGCCAAGTCGGACAGGATGAGTTGAAGGCAATTGATGCTGCTCTGGTGCGCATTTCCGATGGCACATTCGGCACCTGCGTCAGATGTGGCAAGACCATTTCCGCTGAGCGCCTCGCAGCCGTGCCCTACACGCCGTTTTGCCAGGAATGTGCGGCAGAACAGCAAGCTGAACAGGTGTGAGACGAGGATGTGGCCTGGCGCTTCGCTGGCCACATCTTCATGACAGGCTGCAACATAATCGAACGCAACGTGATCGTCAGTTTCGAGACACCACTTGCTGTTGGCGCGTGTTGTCGGCATTCTACACGCCTGACAGCAGGAACGGGCCATGAGTGAACTTTGGCGTTTAGGCCGCAAATATGATTTTCACGAAATCGTCGCCGACGGCATCGTGCATGGCGTCGGCATCGTGCTGGCCTTGATCGGCGCAACCGCGCTGATCTTCTACGCTACAGTATGGAGCACATTCAGCGGCATGGCCGCCGCCTGGGTCTATGGGCTGGGGCTGGTTTTGTGCCTGTCCATTTCCTTTACCTATAATATCTGGCCACATTCGCGCACCAAATGGTATCTGCGGCGGCTCGATCATTCTGCGATCTTTTTGCTGATTGCCGCCACTTACACCCCATTCCTACAACGCGGTGCAGACGAACCGCTAATCGTGTTTATGTTGGCTTTCATCTGGCTGGCAGCCATCGGTGGCATTGCTCTGAAATGCCTGTTTCCCGGTCGATATGACCGTTTGGCTATCCTGCTTTATCTTGGCATGGGCTGGAGCGGTGTTCTGATCGCCGCGCCGCTTTCACAATATCTCTCGACAGTAACCATCTGGCTGATCGTGGCGGGCGGCATGATCTATTCGCTGGGCGTGATCTTTCACGTTTGGGAAAAACTGCGATTTCAGAACGCCATCTGGCATGGCTTCGTGGTGGCTGCTGCTGCCGTGCATTATTCTGCGGTTATCACCTGTTTCAGCCTTTCGCCTGTCACCGGCCTGTGAGACATAACAGCCATATTCCGGCTTTACATGTGATGGACATACCCGATGACACTTATTGTGCGTGACGCGACGGAAGCAGATCTGTCTGCGATCATGGATATTTATAACGACGCCGTTCTCAACACCACGGCGATCTGGAATGACACGGTGGTTGATCTGGAAAACCGCCTGAACTGGTTCAAGGCACGCAAGGACAAGAGATATCCTGTTCTTGCAGCTGAACTGGACGGCAAATGTGTCGGTTATGCTTCTTACGGCGACTGGCGGGCGTTTGATGGTTTTCGCCGTAGCATGGAGCATTCGGTTTACGTGCACAAAGAAGCGCGCGGCACCGGTGCCGGCAAAACGCTGATGCAGGAGTTGATCCGGCGCGCCAGAAACAATGGTGTGCATGTGTTGATCGGAGCAATCGAGGCGGAAAATGCCGCGTCCATTCGTCTGCATGAAAAAATGGGCTTTCGCCATGTCGGCCGGTTTGAGCAGGTCGGCATCAAGTTTGGTCGCTGGCTCGACCTGACCTGCATGGAACTACGCCTCGGCGAAGCGGATCCGACGTGAGCAACATCCATTTTATCACCCACCCTGAAATCGTGGTCGATCCGGCAAAACCGGTGCCTCGCTGGTGCCTGTCCGATAAGGGCATTGCCCGTATGCGGGTGTTTGCTGCCTCTGCAGCCATGGCCGAGGTTAGGAACGTCTGGGCAAGTGATGAAACAAAGGCCATTGAAGCGGCGGGCATTCTGGCCGGGTTCCATGGTCTTCCGGTTCAGGTGCAGCATGCGCTACATGAAAATGATCGCAACGCGACCGGCTTTTTGCCGCCCTCTGAATTCGAGGTCATGGCGGACCGGTTTTTCTCCGAACCTAACGAAAGCGTGCGCGGTTGGGAAAGAGCAGTTGATGCGCAGGCCCGTGTTCTACAGGCTTTTCAGTTGATTGGAGCAGAGGCAGACGGAGCGGGTGATGTGGCAATTGTCGCCCATGGCGGCGTTGGCACGCTGCTGCTCTGCGCCCTGCAAGGCGTAAAAATTGACCGCGCCCATGATCAGCCCTTCCAGGGGCATTACTGGACATGGTCACGTGAGGAGCAGCGCGTTCTTGGCAGATGGCAATCCATTACACCGGATTAAGCGATTGTCGGGGTGAAAGCCGCAGCCCTTCCACGCAACGGGACATCCCATAAGACAAAGGGCAGGTCGATGTGATCCTGCCCTTTTTCAATTTCATGAATACGCGGTTTGTTATTGCGGCTCAAACACCATGGAATGGCCGTTAATGCAGTAACGCAATCCCGTCGGTTTGGGTCCGTCAGGGAACACGTGGCCGAGATGGCCACCACAATTGGCGCAACGGATCTCAGTGCGGACCATGCCGTATTTTGTGTCACTGTGCTCGGTCACCGCATCAGCCTTGACCGGCTCGAAGTAACTTGGCCAACCGCATCCCGCATCGAATTTGGTGTCTGAATAAAACAGTGGCTCATCGCAGGCAGCACAACGGTAAAGACCCTTTTCATTGCTGTCCCAATAGGGGCCGGTAAACGCGCGCTCAGTACCGTGTTCCCGCAGGATATGGTACTGTTCCGGGGTCAGTTGTTCTCTCCACTCCGCATCGGTTTTGACGAGTTTAGATGTCTTGATGTCGTTCATGGCGCTGATCCTTTCTGTTGTCCCTTTAGATAAGGTGCGTTACGTCAAGAAAAAAGCCCGCAAGTGCCAGTTCCCCGCATTTGGTGGAGAACTTTGTGTATGGCCCGATTCTCGCTGAAAATGGTTGAGGCACGACCCATGTTACCCTATTGAAAAGAGGGTGTTGTCGAGGGGGATTCTTGACAGTTCCACAGGGGGTGAGATGTCTGAAAATGTCACGTTGATGACATTCATTGTGCTGTTTCTGCCATTTGCAGGCGCGCTGGTTGCACCGTTTCTGGTTCGCAGATTCAGTCACAACGCCGCCTGGATACTTGTCCTCATTCCGGCCGTTGCTTTTGCCCAGTTCGCCTCTTTTCTGCCGCTTGTCGCAGCAGGGGAAGCCGTCACTGGCGGTTATATCTGGGTGCCGAGCTTCAATCTTAGTTTCTCGTGGTTTCTTGATGGCCTTTCGCTGACCTTCGCGTTGTTGATTACCGGTATTGGAGCTCTCATCGTTCTCTATGCTGGCGGCTACCTCAAGGGCCATCCGCAGCAGGGGCGCTTCCTGTCCTTTCTGCTGCTGTTCATGGGGGCGATGCTCGGCGTTGTGGTCTCCGACAGTTTCCTGATGCTGTTCGTCTATTGGGAACTGACCTCGATCACATCATTCCTGCTCATCGGTTTTGACCATGAGCGCGCGGCATCACGCCGCGCCGCGCTACAGGCGCTGCTGGTCACCGGTGGTGGTGGCTTGGCTCTGCTTGCAGGCCTGATCCTTATCTGGAACATCAGTGGCGTCACCCAACTTTCCCAATTGATGCAGGGCGGCGATATCTTGCGTGCCAGCCCGCTCTATCTGGTCACGCTGGTGCTGGTTCTTGGCGGTGCTTTTACCAAATCCGCGCAGTTCCCATTCCATTTCTGGCTGCCCAACGCCATGGAAGCACCAACACCTGTTTCGGCCTACCTGCACTCAGCGACCATGGTCAAAGCTGGCGTCTACCTGCTGATGCGCCTTAATCCGGTATTGGGCGATACGCCCGCCTGGGAAATCCTGCTGCCGCTCTTTGGCGGCATTACCATGCTTGTCGGCGCGTTTCTCGCGGTACGGCAGACCGACCTCAAACTGATGCTGGCCTATACAACGGTGTCTTCTCTTGGTCTTCTGGTCATGCTGACCGGCTTTGGGTCGCCACATGCCATCGAGGCGGCCGTGCTCTATCTCATCGCGCATTCGCTGTTCAAAGGCGCACTTTTCATGGTCGCCGGAGTTATCGATCATGAGGCAGGCACCCGTGATGTGACGAAGCTTGGCGGACTGCGCAAGGCCATGCCGATAACCTTTACCGCGGCGCTGGTCTCTGCGATTTCCATGGGCGGCCTGCCGCCGATGTTTGGATTTTTGGCCAAGGAAGAAATCTACTATGCGCTGGCGCATAATGACCCGCGCGCCGTGTTGTTTCTCGGTGTCGCGATCATCGGCAATGCACTGATGTTTGCCATTGCCTTTGCCGTGGCGCTGAAACCGTTCCTTGGTGGGCCGGTCAAAACACCGAAACATGCGCATGAAGGGCCGGTATTGTTGTGGCTTGGCCCGACCGTCCTGGCCGCATGCGGATTGCTGCTGGCACTGTTTTCCGGTGTTGCCCACCAGTTCCTGTCGACGCCAATGGCAAGTGCCGTTGCCGGAGAGATGAGGGCGGTGGAGATATCCCTGCTGCCGCATATCGGTGTTCCGCTGGCGCTATCGCTACTGACAGTCGTGCTTGGAATTATCGCCTATAAAAGCATTGCGAAGCTGCGCATCCTTATTGCGTCGACGCTGCAGGCAATTGGCGGCGGACCCGACAAGGGCTTTGACTGTTTCGTGGCCCTGATGGTCAAGATTGCATTTCATGTTACCCGCTTCATTCAGCCGGGCCGCATGGAGTTTTATGTCACGGCGACCTTTGCGGTACTGGCCTTTGCACTTCTGGTACCCTTGTTCGTTTACGATGAACTGCCTGACATGCCGGTCTGGCCGCAGGACATTCTGCTGCATGAATTTACCTTCATCGTCATTGCATTGATCGGCCTCGTGGCGATCCTGATGTCGAAGACCCGCCTCAATGCCATTGTTGCTCTTGGTATACAGGGCTTCTCGGTTGCCGTTTTGTTTCTGCTGTTCGGCGCACCAGACCTGTCCTTCACCCAGTTCATGGTAGAAACCCTGTCGGTGGTCATTCTAACCCTTGTCATGACCCGGTTGCGCCTGTCTGCGGTCGATCACCGTTCCTGGGGGCAGATCATACTTGACAGCACCATTGCTATTGCATGCGGTGCCGGTTTTGCGTTGATGCTGCTCAAATCCACGCAAGTGCCATTCAACAACAATCTGACGGACTTCTTCAATCAGTGGTCCAAGGTGATTGCCCACGGCGCCAACGTGGTGAACGTCATTATTGTCGATTTCCGTGGCACGGATACGCTGGGCGAAATCTCTGTCGTGATGATCACCGGCCTTGCCATTCTGGCGCTGATCCGGCTGCGGGCAGGTGTGCGTATTCACCCGCTGGATGATGACCAGGGCGGGCAGGAGAAACGTGCATGAATACGATCATCCTGCGGACCATTGCGCCGATAATTACCAGTCTGATGGTGCTCTTTTCTATCTTCGTGCTGCTGCGCGGCCATAATGAGCCGGGTGGCGGTTTTATCGGTGGACTGATCGCCGTTTCCGCGCTGGCCATCTATGGCATTGCCTTTGGGGTCAACGCCGTTCGTCGCGCTATCCGTTTCCATCCGCTGGCCATTGCAGGCGCGGGTCTGCTGCTGGCAACCGTATCCGGTTTGGTATCTGTCATTGCCGGCGTGCCTTTCATGACAGGCCTGTGGGTCTATCCCAGCCTGTTCGGCGTCGAAGTGCCGCTTGCCACCGTCATGTCCTTCGATATCGGTGTTTATCTTGTCGTTGTCGGGGCCATAACCTCCATTGCGCTGGCGCTGGAAGAAAGGGACGTTGACTGATGGAAGCTGTTCTTTCTGTTGTGGTCGGCATTTTCTTTTCCGTCGCCATCTATCTCATGTTATCGCGCTACAGCATCCGCATCCTGCTGGGCATTGCGGTGCTGGGCAATGCCGTCAACCTGCTGCTATTTACCTCCGGCCGTCTCACCCGCGAAATCCCGCCAATCATTGGTGCAGGCATGGACACGTTGCCTGCAGACACGGCCAATCCTTTGCCACAGGCACTGATCCTGACAGCCATCGTGATCTCATTTTCGTTTTTCTGCTTCCTGCTGGTGCTGACCTGGCGTGCCTTTCAGGAGCTGAAAACCGATGACACGGACGAAATGCGTAAAGCCGAACCGGCGCATGAACCCTTGCCGCCGCTTGGCTACTGACGTTTCAGCATAGAAAGAAAAAATGGCCGCTCCTTCTTCTACAGTGCCAGATTACGCCGCCGCCATGGTCATGCAGCCTGTGGCTGCCTCCGAGTGGCTGATCATTCTGCCGGTCGCCGTCTGCATTGCCTTTGGCGCCATTTTGATGATGGTGCGCCACTCCACATGGCTGCATGCGCGTATTGCACTGACCGGTCTTGCGGTGCTCGTGGTTCTGGATGCAGCCCTGTTGTGGAAGGTCGCAACACAAGGGCCGTTCACCATGGTCATGGGGCGTTGGCTGCCGCCATTTGGCATTGCATTTACCGCTGATTTGACGGGTGCACTGTTGGCCTTTGTCGCGGCGCTGTCGGCGTTTGCCTGCGGCCTTTATTCCCTGTCGGATATGGATGAAAACCGTAAGCGGTACGGTTTCTATCCATTTTTGATGTTGCTGATGGCCGGTGTAAGCGGCGCATTCCTCACCGGTGATATCTTCAACCTCTATGTTTGGTTTGAAGTGCTGCTGATTTCGTCCTTTGGCCTGCTGGTGCTGGGGTCGGAAAGAGAGCAGATCGACGGTGCGCTCAAATATGCGGTTCTCAACCTCATAGGCACAACCCTGTTCCTGATCACTGTCGGTTACCTTTACGCCATCTTCGGCACGCTCAATATGGCTGACATTGTGCTGAAGGCCGGTGATCTACGGGGTACTGCTCCGATGATGACGCTGGCCTGCCTGTTTACCTTGGCCTTTGCGATGAAGGCGGCAGCGTTCCCGGTCAATTTCTGGCTGCCTGCATCCTACCACACGCCCAAGATCGTGGTTGCGGCATTGTTCGGCGGTTTGCTGACGAAGGTCGGCGTCTACTCTTTGCTGCGGGTCATGGTCATGCTGTTTCCGGTAGAGCGCGAAGAACTGAGCTTTGTGATCGCCATCGTCGCAGCCCTCACCATGATCCTCGGTGCACTTGGCGCTCTGGCACAAAATGATATCAGGCGCATGCTGGGCTACGTTGTGGTGTCCGGTATTGGTTACATCATGGCAGGTGTCGCCATCGGCACCACAGCCGGTATCAGCGGCGCAATATTTTATGCTGTCCAGTCCGTGCTGCTGATGACGGCGCTCTATCTGGTGGCAGGTGTTGCCGCCCGCATTGGCGGTGGCTGGTTGCTCTCTGAACTAGGCGGCCTCTACAAAACCGCTCCTCTGTTCTCCGGCATGGCGCTGGCACTGTTCTTTGCCGGGGCAGGGCTGCCGCCCTTCATCGGCTTCTGGCCAAAGGCCATGCTGGTCAAGTCTGCAATTGATATCGGCGCGTGGTGGCTGGCAGCTTCGCTGCTGGTGGCCGGTTTCATCATCACGCTGACCTTAGGCCGTGTCTATCTTCTGGCCTTCTGGCGCCCACAGGTGAAGCAGGTTGGCACACAGACTGCTGTCACAATCCAGCCAGGTTTTTCGATTGCGGTTACTGCTATCGCCGGCCTTGCACTACTTGTGACGATTGGCGGCGTATTTCCGGAAACCGTCTTTAACCTCAGCCAGCTGGCAGCAGAAGGGCTGGTGGATCCATCGGCCTATATACGATCTGTCTTTCCAGAGGGGAGCGTAAGATGACCCTGCTTATCGTCAATGTTCTCTTTGTTGTCGTCTGGGTTGCCATTACCGGCAGCGCGACGCTTCTCAATATCGGTTTCGGCTTTCTTCTGTCAGCATTTGCGCTTTGGTTGATCCGTGATCAGGTGGGCGGACGCAGTTACTGGATCCGTATTGGCCGTATAGCGTCGTTGATCGGACTGTTCTTCAAGGAGCTGATGCTGTCGGCATGGACTGTCGCCGTGATGGTGGTGAAACCACGCCTTGACCTGCAGCCCGGCATTTTTGCCTTTCCCCTGACTGTGACCAGTGACTTTGAGATAACCTTGCTCGCCAACCTTATTACGCTGACACCGGGCACCCTGTCGGTGGATGTGTCGGAAGACAGGCGTTTCCTTTACGTGCACGCCGTGGATTGCTCGAATATCGAGGCAACGAAGCGGGATATTGCCAATGGCTTTGAGCGCAAGATCATGGAGGCCTTTCGATGAGCGCCGTATCCCTGATCGTATCATGGGCAACTGTTGCTGCCCTCGTCATTCTCTCGCTGTCATTTCTGCTGACCGTCTACCGCGTCATAAAGGGGCCAACACTTCCGGACAGGATTGTTGCCCTTGATATGCTCGTTGGTATTGTGATCGGCTTTATCGCGGTCATCGCCATCAAGACGGGTTTCACGCTCTACATCGATATCGCGATAGCCCTCGGTCTTGTCGGGTTCCTGGCAACCGTTGCTTTTGCCCGCTTCGTGTTGTCACGCGCGCCGAGCAACAACGGCGTTACCGCCAAAGCGGCACGACCGCAGGAAAAACTACAACGAAAAAAAGCATCGAAAAGGAAGAAGTAATGGAGTTGATCATCGCGCTCATAACCGCGTTTCTGATGCTGTCCGGTGCGCTGTTTGCGCTGGTGGCAGCCATTGGCGTCAACCGCTTCCCGGACCTCTATACACGCATGCACGCCGCCTCAAAGGCGGGTACGATCGGCTCTGGTTTGCTGCTATTGGCGGTAGGAATTCATTCTGTCGATATTTCAATTTTGGCGCGAACCATAGCCGGTTTCTTTTTCTTTATATTGACGGCACCGATATCTGCGCATTTGCTTGCCAGAGCTGCCCATATCGCAGGTTACAAGCTTTGTGATGTGTCTGTTATTGATGAATTGAAGATAACCGAAAGTTGAAAATCTGAATATTATCCAGATCTCCAGCTATATATTACCAAATCATAAGGTTCTCTAACGTCAAGATAGAATTTTCTTGAGGAATACGTAAATTATAAGAAATCAGTAGCTTAAATTAGTATGAAATTATAATTGGACTTTTTTTGAAACGGTGTTATTCGATTTCCCATTAAGTTTCTGATGCTGGTTTTCCTGCCGCGCAACATGCTTTGTGATCATTGAGACTACGTGATCAGTGCTCTCCTAAATGAGCATATGCTTTGTGCGGCGCCGTTGAATGGCCAGTAACAGACGATGTTTGCTTTGTCTGCTGGAAGCCATTTGGGGGTGGTTTCGTAACATGTTCACAAACATGGAAGGGCAGGATCAAACGTTGCCGTACCGGAACGAATTGATAGGAGATACTTATATGACTGAAACCGCATACGGTAGTGCACATGATCTGCTGGTTGAACTAACCGCTGACATTGTTGCTGCCTATGTCAGCAATCATGTTGTTCCGGTTGCAGAACTGCCAAGCCTCATTTCTGATGTGCATTCCGCCTTGAGTGGTACAACAGCCCCAGCCCCTTCTGTAATTGCTGCCGAGAAACAGAAACCTGCCATCTCGGTCAGAAAGTCGGTTCAGGACGATCAGATCATCTGCCTCGAATGCGGCGGTTCCTTCAAGTCACTGAAGCGCCACCTGACAACCCATCACAACATGACGCCGGAAGACTACCGCGAAAAGTGGGAACTGCCGGTTGATTATCCGATGGTTGCCCCAGCCTATGCCGAAGCACGTTCGCGCCTCGCCAAGGAAATGGGTCTTGGCCAGCGTCGCAAGGCTTCGCGCTAATCGCTTTCAAGTTTGCAGTGCTTCGGCCACGTTCGAGGTCGCGACTTTAAACTGGCAATAATAAGCAGTTTTGAAAACCGGCCCTTAGAGGCCGGTTTTCTTTTGCGCGGATTTTTTGTGTATAAAGAGGAAAAAAATCACATTTATTTCATTGTTCGATACGCAGTCCTCGCGGCAATATCTCTTTTTCGACAGACTGAAATTATGTGAAGATGCTGTTTTATAATGATTAAATAATGGTTCACTGAAGGTCTGTTTGTGGTCACTCCGCAAGGTCGCTGGGGGGATGTACAAAAGTGATATGATAATTTCCCCTTGCATGCAGCGCATGACATGAATTAATTCCTATTCATGAAGGGAGTTCGTTCATGCCAGGGGATACACAAAGGAAAGATATCCAGCCACAACAAGGCCAGAAGAACCCGGCCGCACCGATGGTGATGTGCGGCGGATTGCCATTTCCCACCCGCCGCGTCTGCCGTATCGTCAGGCAGTTGACCAGCGAATTGGTGGTACTTGCGGGGGAGCGTACCTTGGTGCGCAGTGACCGGCGCCGAGCGGCCTGCCACATCAGGCAGATTGCGATGTATGTATGCCATGTTGTGCTTGGCATATCTCTCAGTGACATCGGCATATCCTTTGGCAAGGACAGGACAACAGTCGGTTATGCCTGCAATGTTGTAGAGGACAGGCGCGACGACCCCGGTTTCGACGAGTTCGTTTCTGTCCTTGAGCGTATTACGGCCTCAGTCTTCAGCAAGGCCGACATCTGAAACGGTTCGCCATGTCGCGGTGAACGAAGATAGACGACACAAAAAAGGCGCGACCACAATCGCGCCTTTGTGGGTAGAACGGTAGAACCATGTCCAGGATGAAACCAGTCCGAAGGACTTGACCGCCAACTGGATTATTATTGCAGGCGCAGCCGTGCCTCTTCCCTGATGCGATTGATCATCGAGCGCAGGCCATTGGCGCGCTGGGAAGACAGGTGCTCAACCAGACCGATTTTGTCGAAGACTTGGATGGCATCCAGCTGCGTGATTTCGGAGGCATGTTTGCCCGAATAGACGGCAAGCACGATAGCAACCAGCCCGCGCACGATATGAGCGTCAGAATCGCCCTCAAACGTCATCACAGGGTCTTTGTCGGCATCTGCATGTGTTACGAGCCAAACTTGGCTGGCACAGCCCTGAACCTTGTTATGGGCGTTCTTGTGCTCGTCGGCCAGGTCAGGCAGTTCCTTGCCCAACTCGATCACGTAACGATAGCGATCCTCCCAATCATCGAGAAAGGCAAAGTCGTCCATCATTTTGTCGAGAGAGGTCATCACACTATCCATTTAACTACTTGCCGCCATATAGGCGAAAATCGTGGTGATTAGAACCGCAAAGCAAAGAAAAAGCCCTGCCGGATTTTCACCGGGCAGGGCGTGACCAAATTCTCAGTCCAGTTCAGGCAGTCCGGCGGCAGACGATGGCTATCAACTGTCCGCAAGGTGTATGTGCCGAAGGAGTGGTCATCTTCGGCAGGAATTTCAGATGGCGAGGGCAGCGGCGAATTCAGAGGATATTAAAGGGCAGGGCGCTTTTGCGGAACGGGCACGAAACCCTCAGATGTCGCCTTGTCGCCATTCTGAGGGAATTCAACGCTGATGCTTGGCGTACCGGTCGAGGCGGTGGTCAACTCAGCGGTGGCCTTGTCTTCGTTGACACCAATCTGGGTGTCGAGAAATTCATAGGCAACCTTGGCGCCGTCACGGGCACGTCCGGCCAGTGCATGGAATGTCTCTGCACCTTGTTCACAAACTTCAGGTTTCTCCGTGCAGATTGCGCTGACATAACGGTAGGCTTCACTGGCAGCCGAAACTGCACCTGCGACATTCATCGGTGTCGAGGTCTGCGATTCGTTCTGCGCGGCGCCAAAATAGGATAGCGCCACCAGCACCAGCGAAAACCAGAATGTTCCTTTAATAAGAAACCACATTGTCAACTACCCTGTTTGTTGGCTTGCCTTTCAGGCCTGCCTTGTTTTGCAACGGTATTCCCGTATGCGAATGCCCTGTTTTTCGGGCTTGAGCAGAACCTACACACAACAGACCAACAGCCGTTTGAAATTTCCGGCGGTATTTTCATCAAATTTGATTCAAATTTTATCTTTTTTCCTTTTCCGGCATGCCGTCCTAAGCAATTGGATCTAATTTAAACGATGATGTTAAGCATAATTGCGGCAGCGCGGCCCTAATGCACCGCAAACCTTGGGTTCTCTTCGCCACAATGATTAACAGCATTTGGAAAATTGAGCAAAATCCGTCGCTTACCCGTCATTAACCATGATTGGCAAAGTCGCTGTGAAATGTTCCGAAATGAGATTTCAGGCCCTTTTGCTGCCCCATCTGACCCATGTCTTTATCCTTTCTTTAAGTGCCAAGACCTATTCTCCGGCCTCGAGAAGACCGTTTTAGGGTTTTGGTGTGCAAGTATTGAGTAACATTGCTGATAGAGCGGTTGCAGGCATTGATCATGTCGCAAGCACGTGGCTTGCGCGCATGGAAGAAGATGCCGTGCAGCGGACCGCCAGAGTGCCGGTGCTGCGCCGGTTCATGGCTTTCAGCCTATGTGCACTGTTCGTCGTGCCGACCATTTTGAGCCTGTTTGTAAGTCCAGCAATTGCGCTTCCAGCAGGGGCGGCGATCGTGTTGGCAAGCTTCCTTATTGTCATTGCCGTATATCTGGGTGTGCGCCGTCCGGTATCCTCCGCTGCAACTGTGGCCAACCAGCCGGTCAAGCTGGATGCGCTTGCTGCCTATGTTCCTGGCGTGGTTATTTTTTTTGACGAGCTGGGCATGGTGCAAAATGTTGCCGGTCGCGACATCGACGCCTTTCCAAAGAGCGTCAAGGATTGCGCCGGCTATATGTTTGCCGAGCGTATTCATGTGACGGACCGTATTGCCTTTGCACAGGCGCTGGATTGCCTGCGCCAGGGTGCGGAGCAGTCGTCTGTCGAGCTGCGTTTCGAACAATCGTCTCTTAGCCGTGGTGTCGATCAGTTCCTGCATACCCGCATGGATTTGACGGCGGTTCGCGAGCCGAGTGGTGAACTTCTGCGGGTCATTGGCCAGCTGCGTGATACGACCGAAAAGGAAGTTTTGCGCGGTGAAGTGGCACGCAAGGTCGCCGAGGCCGAATCGGCTAATGACGCCAAGTCGCGTTTTCTGGCCGCCGTCAGCCATGAGCTGCGCACGCCGCTCAATGCCGTCCTTGGTTTTTCAGATATCCTTGCAGGTGAATATTTCGGCAAGTTCGAAAATGATCGCCAGCGCGAATATGTTGCGCTGATCCGCCAGTCCGGTGCGCATCTCCTGTCTGTGGTCAACACCATGCTGGACATGAGCAAGTTGGAAGCCGGTCGTTACGAGCTACTGATGGAGCCGTTCAACATAGGCGAATCGATTTCGACCTGCGAAGCCATGCTTGGTCTGCAGGCCAAGGAAAAGGGCGTCACTTTGACCAGCCGCGTCCAGCGCGATCTCGGTGATGTGGTTGCAGACCAGCGAGCAATCCAGCAGGTTCTCATCAACCTGACTGGCAACGCACTTAAATTTACCGATGCCGGTGGCGTCGTCAGCATGGATGCGGCCCGCGAGGGCAACACGCTGAAAATCTCTGTCAGCGATACCGGCATCGGTATTGCCGCTGACAAGATCGATTTGCTGGGCCAGCCCTTCATGCAGGTTCAGAACGAATATACCCGTCGCTATGAGGGCACGGGGCTTGGTCTTTCGCTGGTCAAGGGACTGGTTGGTCTGCATGGCGGTCGTTTCGCTATTGCCAGCCGTCCGGGTGAAGGAACAATTGTAACGGTTACATTGCCAATTGACGGTTCAGGCGCAATTGGCTGTGCACAGAATGATGAAACCGAGCGCATGGTCGAATTTCCGCCACGTCTTCGGCAGATCGCTTCTGTGGAAGTTATGAAAGAGGGAAGTGTAAATGGCACCGCGAAAGCGAAAATCGCCTGAGAGGAAACCAGCCCGCCGTGAGCCGGGTGTCGTTTCTCTGGCTATTGGCGCTGTGGGGCGCCAGGTGGGGTATCAACTCGGTCAACATCCGCGCCTTGTAGCGGGTGTCGCCGCCTTTACGATTGTCTTCGGTTTCGTGTCCGCCAACGCGCTCTGGTACCAGCCAGGTGTGCATCCGTCGCCGTTTCTCAGAACCCGTGACGAAGTCGATCCCAACGGCATTGCCGGCTATCGCGTTGCACAGCCACTCGATGCCACGGGCGATGTAACGACATTCCGTATCGAGCGCGCACCGGGTGAAGCAGGAGATCTGCAGGACGGTGGCCAGCCGCAGGACGGCGCACCGCAGGCCTCGACACAGGTCTCCGATGGTCAACCATCCCAGGTGCCTTCGCAACTCGTAGCCGAGATCCAGCAGGAACTGGCCCGCCGCGGTCTCTACGATGGCAAAGCTGACGGCAAGATCGGTCCACGCACCACTGCGGCAATCTTGTTCTTTGAAGAAACCGTTGGCATGACGCAAACCGGTGAGCCGACCACGCGCGTTCTCGCTGCACTGAAAATCGATGGTTCGACCGTATCGGCAATTCCCAGAGATCGCCCGAACGAGAGCGCCGGCAATCAGGGTGTCGCGATTGACCCCGTCGCAGCGGCAATCCGCAAATCGGAAAATGCCAAGCCGTCACCGGTCAATGCGACGGCGCAGAATGCCGCGATCAAGCCGGTCAATAATGAGCTTGTTGCCAAGATCCAGCAGGGTCTGGTCAACATCGCCTATGCCAATGTGACCGTGGATGGCATGCTTGGGCAGCAGACCCGCACGGCGATCCGCCACTTTGAAAAACATTACCGCCTGCCTGAAACAGGCGAACCAAGCGATGCGGTATTGAAGAAGCTGAAGGATATCGGCGCCCTTTAACAGGGCCGCCTCTCCATTCAAGCAGGAAACCCTGAATGCGGTTGAAATCGGATATCTTTGTCGCCGCGCTCATTCGGCGGGTATTTGCCACTGGTGATTTCGCAGCCGTTGAAAAACGCGGTGCGGAAGAGGCGGGTGCGATCTTTATCCGCCAGCGATTTCGTGATGGCTCCGAAACGCTCTTTGGCCCGGCGCCACAGGTGTTCTCTGACAGTGAGGAAAGCGACGCAGGGCGCCGCTTCGAGGTACGTCTGCGGCGGCAGGATGCAGCGGCGGTTGCCGCTGTCATCGAGAAGGAGAGTCGCTTTGACAGCGATCTCTGGCTGGTGGAAATTGAAACGGAAAACGCCAGTGACCTGTTTACAGTCGTGAACGGCGATATCTGAGAAACATGCTGACTGGTCGTGTCAGCCAAACCGCTTCTGCTTGTCCGCATCCTTGGGCTGGAACGTATAGCTGTCGGCACGGCGCCAGCTTTCGATACGTTGTTCACAGGCAATCGCGTCAAGCTTGTACAAGATGCCTTCAGCCCGGCTGATGTCACCAGTCTTCTGGCTAAGATGCGGATAGAAGCCCTGTAGTACGAATATCGCGTCTGACGCGTTCATACCCAGCCCCTTGAGGGTTGTTGCCAACTGCACGCCGGAAATATCCAGCATGATGCGCTCTGCAAGCCAGTGGCTGGCCGAAAGTGTGTTTGCAAGGGCGGCAGAAAACTGCCGGGCATCCCGCTCACGGGCAAAACGCACCAGCAAGGCTTCCTGAATGTCGCTCAGGCGGCGAAGACCCAGCACATCGTCGGATGGACGGCTGACCTGCCGAGCCATGGTCTTGATCTGCTGGCGAAGTTCTTCCTCACGCGACGGATTGCTTGGCGGTACATCGATGATTTCGGAAGGCACAGGTGCGGCCTGAACGGCCTGCGCGTCCGCTGCCTTTGCCGTTTCCACGGGCTGCGAGGCGGACTGCGAATGGCCAATGCCGACCAGGGCATCTATGACGGTTGGCGAGAGAGATTCTCTGCGCACAATGGCGCGCGCGTGGGCACGCCCTTGCGTCCGGGCAATGGTGATCAGCGTTTCGTCATTGAGAGATTTCGAAGAAATCAGAAACGGTGCGGAAATCGAAATCGGCTGGCTGGCAATAAAAAATGCCACCGGTGCCGGAATGTCGGGATGTTGAGACAGGGCTGCAATGGCCTGGCGCCGTGCCTCATCGGTCGAAGCGGCAAACAAAGGCATGAAAAGCTCTGCAAACTGGCGCAATTCCGACTTCGATGGATGTGCAAGTGTCTCGAAGCTTGTGACCGTAGCCATCAGCACGACATCTTTCTTCCGCATGGCCGTAGGCCTTTCAAGTTCTCGAAACCGGTCGTCCAAAGCGCACCCAATACAACTTACGCAAACGCAATATTGTGTAGATTTAGAACAAATGCGTTGACGTCCTGTTAACTATGGGGGGCTGTGTGCCAAGTTTTTCAGCGAGCATGAAAGTTGCTGTGGAAAATTGCGGAAAAATCAGGGAGGGCAGCAAATGGCGAACAAAGCGCAGCATCTGAAAATGCGGAACCCGCACCATAGTTTTGCTATGAAATGCGGGCCCTAACCGTCGTCATGACGGCTGAATCCTATAGAGAACACTGAACCTTATTCCGTCAAACGCTGATAAACGGATTTCGCCCCCAAATTTTGGGGTGTCAAAAAATGGCGTGAGAAAAAACTATTTCATTACAACGGCATAAATCGCCTAAATCTTGGGTTGTTCAAATTAGGGCCCGTGGTTGTAAGATTAATAAAATCTTGTTGATCTACTACGAGATTTTAGGGGCCGGCCTGTGGATATTCGCACAGTTGCGTCCAAATTAGCATTAACTATCTGTTAACCATAATGTGGCTTGATCGCATACTATGCAGTGGTTCGAATACCGAGTGTAGAAGGCGTTTTAAATGTCAGTGTGACCGCAGATAATGAGCCTGACTTGCCGCCTTCTTCATAATGTTGACTCAAGTGCCCATGAGTGTGCCAAAGGTCAATGAATGATGCAGCGAAGGAGAGGAGCATGGCAGACATTATCAAACTGGACAGTGCGAATGATCGCTCTTTCCATGGTGTGAAAGCGAAAAACAGCCCAGCCATCAACGGCCCGGCGCAAATCCTGTTTTTCACTGGCGTGCGTTATGAACGCCGCACGACGGAACCGGAAACGCCGGCACCCACAACGACCAACGGTCGCCCTGTACAGCCAGGAAAAGCCGCCAAATCCTGATGGGCCGCATCAGTTAACATGCAGGTAGCGGGTCAATATCCGCTAGGTGCCATTATTGCCATTGAAATGGCTCGCATTTCGCCTGATCCAGAAATGTCTCGGCTTCCTGAACGAAGCTGCTCTGCGGTGTCATTGTCCGCAAAACCGCATATCCCTCTGTTTGAACAGATGATGTCAGAATGGCCTGTGCCAGTGCTGCAGGCTGCGCTTTGCGAATTGTTGAAAGCTGCACCGGTGTCGCCACCAGAATATCCATCACACCTTCGGCCGATGTGCGGTCATTCATGCTGAACACTTCGTTGGATGCGCTGTCGTAAATGGCTATAGACCAGAACGGGACATTGCCGAAGGCGGTCAACCGCAAGGGCATCTCTTCAATGTCAAAGGTGCAGACGGCCACCTTAATGAACGGATCGCCACTGCCAAGTGCTGCCTTGTCACGTGTATCCTTCAACAGATGAAACGTGTTCGCGGGCCCTTCGGCCAATGAGCGCGTGTAGGCATCACGATTGCTGAAATGCGGAACAGCCAGCACGATGATGAGGTGCAGTAGGGCCGCACCGATCAGGCCGGTAAAGATTGCCAGTGCGATCCTAAGCATTGCCACACCCCGTCCGGATAATGCTTGGCATGGTCAGATCGATAAGACCGGAACTGCCCGCCACCGGTGTATCGAGCAGTGTCAGCACCAGCTTGAACTCTCCGCTTGCGGGAATGGCCAGCCAGTTGAATGTCTGGGCGGTGGAGGCGACAGCGATATCGATATCACCTTCAGGACCGCGCAAAAGTGTCCGTGAATTCAGTGCCGCTGGCCGTCCGCTGCCGTCGTCCAGCAGATTGCCCTGCATATCGGCAGCGTAAAGCGTCCAGAAGCGGGCAGGTGGTGTCACGCCCTCGATATTGTATCGGCAGTCGCCGACCAGTCTGTTGCCTTGATTGTCGACTGTCGCGGTGAAGGCCAGGCCCTCGGCGGTGCCGTACAGCAACTTGCCAGCGTCTGCGCGGTGAGATTTGGCATAGGGATCGGCATTGACTGTCTGGGCTTCCGGGAAGGCGTCCCACTGGCCGATCCGGATGGAACCGAAACCGGAGGTCGCTTCCAGCGCCGCTAATGTCGAGACAATACCGCCACCAAAAGCGATGACCAGCATGATGGCGACAAGAAAGGGAACCCTTAGCACTTGTATATTTCCTGTTCCGAACCGCGCCATGGTTTACCGCGAGTATAAAGTCAGTCTGCGGAGGCTGTGAGCCTGTCTGGTTTACCTGCCTCAGACCGCCAGCCTTGTGTCGTTTGCTTCTCGGGCAAAACCGGTGCCGGTATGCCCCTGCAAATGTTAGAGCGCCGCCGTGTTTTCAAAACACATCAAGGGCATTCTAACCTATTGAATCTGCATATCGTGCTTGCCGAGCATCGTGCTCGTCCCCGCTCCGATGCATTAGAGGGGTATCACTGATTCCCGATTTGGGAAATGCAGAGTTTGTGTCATGCCCCGCTTTGGTTCAATTCTGCTCTTTGGTTGAAGTGGATGGAGTGTCGATACCCGCGACCTTTTGCACCGATAGCGACAGTGCAGGTGCATCCTTGAAGCGCTTGCTCATGTCACGAATGATGCGAGTTGCTTCGGTCGAAAGCGAACGGGGACGCACGAATACCGGCATGTTTTCTGTCGCACTGGCCACATTGGCAGACCCTGCTGCCGGTTCCGGACGCGAGCCCGACGGAAGGGGGTTCTGAATGCCGGGGATCGGGCGGAGCTCCATACCCTGATGGGCATAATCCATCAGGCGCTTGAATGTCATCGCAGGCAAGGCACCGCCGGTCATGTTGTTCATCGGAGAGAAATCGTCATTACCAAACCATACGGCGGTGGTGTAGTTGCCAGTAAAGCCGACATACCAGGCGTCGCGGTAGGACTGCGATGTGCCGGTCTTGCCGCCGCTGACAATGCCGTTGTCCAACGCGCCACGGCGGGCGGTACCATTGACCGGGATAGTTACCAGCATGCGGTTCATTTTGGAGTTGGCTTCTTCGCTCAAGACGCGGCGGGCAGGTGGTTCGTCGCGTTCGAAATCGTAGAGCACATTGCCTTCGTAATCGAGTACCTGTTCAATGCCATGGCGACGCGACTGCATGCCGTCTGCCGGGAAAACCGCGTAACCGGTGGCCTGATCAAGAACGGTCACTTCCGATGTGCCAAGCGGAATGGTCTTGTCTTCGCGCAGCGGGGTCATCACACCCATCGCCTTTGCCGTATCGACAATGACCTTGGTGCCGAGCACGTCCTTGGCGAGGCGTACCGGTACGGTGTTGTAGGACTTGGCCAGAGCGGTTTCCAGCGTCACCTTGCCGGCGTAAGAGCGGCCATAATTCTGTGGCGACCAGCCGCGCCAGGTCACAGGCGCATCGGAAATCAACGTCTCCGGCTTGTAACCCTTTTCCATTGTGGCGGCATAGGTATAGACCTTGAAGGACGAACCGGGCTGGCGAAGCGCATTGGTGGCCCGGTTGAACTGGCTTTCGCCATAGTCACGACCGCCGACCATGGCACGCACGGCGCCACCGTTTTCGATCATCACCATTGCACCCTGTTTGACACGGTAGCCTTCGCCATATTCGCGAAGACTGGATTCCATCGACTGCTCGGCGACACTTTGCAATCCGGTATCAACCGTGGTGCGTACCACGACAGTGTGATCCTTGAATTTGCCGGATGCCGAAAGTTTCTGCACCTCGTCGAAGGCCCAGTCGAGGAAGTAGTCGGGGGTCTTGACCTCGGCACGGTCGATTACCGTTGCCGGGTTGCGGCGCGCACCAATAACCTGACCTTCAGTCATCAGGCCGCCTTGAACAAGGTTGGACAGAACCTGGTTGGCACGCGCGCGTGCCGCAGGCAGGTTGGCATGCGGGGCGTATTTCGCCGGTGCCTTGAACAGGCCGGCCAGCATGGCGGATTCCGCCAGTGTGACGTCGCTCAGGTTCTTCCCGAAGTAGAACTGCGAGGCCGCTGCCGCACCAAAGGTGCCGCCGCCCATATAGGCGCGGTCAAGATAGAGGCTGAGGATTTCTTTTTTCGACATGTTGGCTTCAAGCCAAAGGGCGAGGAAAGCTTCCTTGACCTTGCGTTCCAGCGACCGCTCATTGGTCAAAAACAGGTTCTTGGCCAACTGCTGGGTCAGCGTTGAACCGCCTTGGACAACGCCGCCTGCGCGGGCGTTTTCGCTCATGGCACGGGCAAGACCTATAAAGTCGATACCGAAATGTTCAAAGAAGCGACGGTCTTCCGTTGCCAGAACCGCCTTGATGAAATGGTCGGGCAGTTCATCAATTGGCACTGAGTCTTCATGGATAATGCCACGATGGCCAATTGTATTGCCGTAACGGTCCAAAAATGTAACGGCGAAGTCGCCACGATATCGCCAGTCTTTTTTGGTTTCTTCAAAGGCAGGCATGGCAAGCGTCAGCAACAGCACGGAACCGGCGGCTCCAAGCGTCAGCGCATTGCCTGTGAGGTTGATAAGATGTTTTTTCCAACCCTCGACATGGAATTTCCGCGAAAAGATTGTTACTTCTTCCCAGAGGTCAACGAGGCGGAACCCGGCGGTCCACAAGCTGGAATCGATCCATGAATCGATTCGCAAGAGAATGTGGCGCTTGCGTTTGAGCGGTTTATTTATGTTCTTGTCTTCCTGCACGTCGCGACCATGTCCTGTTCGGGTCTGAAAGGAATGCTTGACGCATTGAGCTTGCGCGGGTCATTCCTCTGCATCGGCCCCTGTAGATAAGAAATACCGCATATCTCGATGCTTGACGAGGTGGCAAAATCCGGCGATGGCGCGCGATGATGAAATGGAATGATGAATAATGAGTGACCTTCCGTTCTGGAAAACGAAATCGCTGGAGGAAATGACGACACAGGAGTGGGAAAGCCTCTGTGACGGCTGCGGCCTGTGCTGTCTTAACAAGCTGGAAGACTGGGACACCGGCGACGTGGTATTCACCTCCGTGCGATGTCAGTTGCTGGATGGCCATTCCTGCCAGTGCAGCGATTACCCCAATCGTCGCGCAACGGTGCCAGAATGCATCCAGCTGACCCCGGAACTGGTAGATGAAATCGGTTGGCTGCCTCCGACCTGCGGTTACCGGCTGGTGCGTGACGGAGACGACCTCTACTGGTGGCATCCGCTGGTGTCTGGAGACAAGGAAACTGTTCACATTGCCGGTATTTCGGCACGTGACCGCACCGTGAGCGAACTTGACGTCGACGTGGATGATTTCGAGGATCATGTGGTCGACTGGCCGCTTCGGGTGGGAGAAAACGCGCCTGTGCGCCCCTGACACCAAAAACAAGGGCAAGGGGATCAGTGAAACCGTCATTGATCTCTACCGTGCGCACGCCGCGGAGTTCGATCAGTCGCGCGGCAAAGACATGCGGGAAGCGCCGTGGTTTGATCGCTTCCTGTCTCTCATGCCTGCCTCATCGCATACTCTTGATATCGGCTGTGGTTCGGGCGAACCTATAGCGCGCTATTGCATCGAGCGCGGTTGCGCTCTGACCGGTATTGATGCGTCCGAAGAATTGATTGCGTTGTGCCGCTCGCGTTTTCCAGAGCACTGCTGGCACGTAGAAGATATGCGTCAGCTTGATATAGACAAGCAATTTGATGGCCTGATTGCTTGGCACAGCTTTTTCCACCTGACGCCGGATGACCAGCGCTTTATGTTTCCGCGTTTTGCCAGCCACGCAAAATCCGGCGCCGCACTGATCTTTACCTCGGGGCCGACCGCTGGCGAGGTGATTGGTGAGTGGCAGGGCAGGCCGCTTTATCACGCCAGCCTTTCTGCAGAAGAGTATCGCCAGCTACTACATGACAACGGATTTCGAGTGCTGCATCACAGGGTGGAAGATCCGCAATGCGGCGGCGCAACCGTGTGGCTGGCACAGAAAAACTGATACGCACCATCCTCTATCACCACACCCTTCGACAACTGAGCGCGGCAAGCGCATCCATTAAGCGGCTATTTTTATTGAGATTTACGCCAGAGCTGGCAGTGTTTTGCCACGCTTCAATAAAAAACAACACCGTCCCTTGACCTTACCATGATGGGAAGCCCTACATAGGGTTCAGCAAAAGACGATCGCGCCGACAAGCGCCGTTTTGATTATGAAATCCATCTGACATCCGGTGGATTTCAAAAAGGGGTGTCCCATGAACGAGACCATTAAACATATCCACACCGCTGAGCCGGTTTCTGTTCCCGTTGAAGGTATGACATGCGCTTCCTGCGTGCGCCGGGTGGAAACAGCCGCCGCGAAGGTGCCGGGCGTTGCAGCCAGCTCCGTCAACTTTGCCACCAAGAAACTGACCGTTGAACCTGGCGACGGTTTTTCGGCCAAGGCACTGGCCGCTGCCGTGAAAAAAATGGGCTATGAGGTAACCCCGAACCATCTTGAGCTGAATTTCGAAGGATTGAACAATCCTCAGGAAGCCGAACGTCTTAAATCAGTGCTGGAAGCGGTTGCGACCGTGGTCAATGTTCACGTCGATGCTGAACAGGGCGCTGCCCATATCGAGACGATTGGCGGGCGTCACGAGCGCGACACTCTGTTGCAAACGGCCAATGCGGCCGGTTTCAAAACAAAGGTATCGGGTACGGCACATCATGCCCATGCGGGCCACGCACATGCTGGCCATACCAGTGATACGTCGGGTGATCACCCCTCCCATGGTGGCCATTACCACATGCACCATGTTGGCAGCGAGGCGACCTTAAAGCGTGACCTGTTGATTGGTGGCGCGCTGACGTTGCCGCTGTTTATTCTCGAAATGACTGGCCATATCTACGAGCCTTTTCATCACTGGCTGATGGGCGTCATTGAAACGCAGACGCTGTATTATATCTATTTTGCGCTGGCGACAGTGGTCATCTTTGGCCCCGGCTGGCGTTTCCTGAAGGCGGGCATTCCGGCATTGTTGCATGGCGCGCCGGAGATGAACTCGCTGGTGTCGTTGGGTGTCCTCGCTGCCTATGCCTATTCGGTGTTTGTGACCTTTGCGCCTGATCTGCTGCCCTACGAGGCGCAGTTCGTTTATTACGAGGCGGCCACCGTTATCGTGGTGCTCATTCTGACGGGGCGCTTGCTGGAGGCACGTGCCAGCGGCAAAACCGGCGATGCCATTCGTAAACTTGCCAGCCTGCAAGCCAAAACCGCACGTGTTGAACGTGAAGGTCAGGAAATTGAGATTTCTCCTGATGACGTGGTGCTGGGTGATGTCATCATCATTCGCCCTGGCGAGCGTATTGCCGTTGATGGTGAGGTGGTTGAGGGCACTTCCTTCGTGGACGAATCGATGATTTCGGGCGAACCGGTGCCGGTTGAAAAAACAGTCGGCGCAGCGGTGATCGGCGGCACGATCAACAAGACAGGCGGTTTCAAGTTCAAGGCGACCAAGGTTGGCGGCGATACCATGCTGGCGCAAATCATCCGCATGGTTGAAGAGGCCCAGGGTTCCAAACTGCCAATCCAGTTGCTGGTCGACCGGGTCACGGCCTTGTTCGTGCCAGTGATCATCGCCATTGCCATCATCACCTTCTTTGTCTGGCTGACCTTTGGTCCGTCACCGGCCTACACCCACGCTCTGGTCAATGCCGTGGCGGTGCTGATCATTGCTTGCCCATGCGCCATGGGCCTGGCAACCCCGACATCCATCATGGTTGGAACCGGCAGGGCAGCTGAGCTTGGTGTGCTGTTCCGCAAGGGGGATGCCCTGCAAGCCTTGCGTTCTGCCGAAATCGTCGTTGTCGACAAGACCGGTACCGTGACCAAGGGAAGCCCGGAACTGACCGATCTTGTCGTCGCGGAAGGGTTTGCCGATAACGAGGTGCTGGCTTTGGTTGCCGCCGTAGAGGCGCGCTCCGAGCATCCGATTGCAGAGGCGATCGTCAAGGCTGCCAAAGACCGGGATTTGGGTGTCGTAGAAGCTGCACAGAGTTTTGAGAGCGTAACGGGTTACGGCATTGCGGCAACAGTCTCCGGCCGCAAGGTTGAGGTCGGTGCTGATCGTTTCATGAAAAAGCTCGGGCTTGCCGTTGACGTGTTTACGGAGGTTGCCAACCGTCTGGGCGACGAGGGCAAGAGCCCGCTTTACGCGGCAGTCGATGGCCAATTGGCTGCGATCATTGCCGTTGCCGATCCGCTGAAGGCAACCAGTGTCACTGCCATCAGGGCGCTGCAGGATATGGGCGTTGAGGTTGTCATGGTGACCGGCGACAATGAGCGCACCGCCAAAGCGATTGCCCGCCAGGTTGGCATTACCCGTGTCGTGGCGGAAGTGTTGCCAGAGGGCAAGGTCAAGGCCATCCATGATCTTCGTCAGGGCGGTAAGACGCTTGCCTTTGTTGGTGATGGCATCAATGACGCTCCAGCCCTTGCCGAGGCCGATATCGGCCTTGCCATTGGCACGGGTACAGACGTTGCAATCGAAAGTGCCGATGTGGTGCTGGTGGGTGGTGACCTGACCGGCGTGGTCAATGCCATTGAAATGAGCCGCGCGACCATTCGCAACATCAAGGAAAACCTGTTCTGGGCCTTTGGGTACAACGTTGCGCTGGTGCCGGTGGCTGCCGGTGTACTTTACCCGTCCTTTGGCATTCTATTGTCACCAATGCTCGGCGCGGGCGCCATGGCGCTCTCCAGTGTCTTCGTGGTGGCCAATGCGCTGCGACTGAAAACCGTCAGGGTTTCGCACCATGACATGTCTCAACAGGGAACCCATGCCGCATGAATATCGGACAAGCTTCATTAGCCTCCGGCGTCTCTGCCAAGATGATCCGTTATTATGAGCAGATCGGCCTCATCCATCCGGCAGAGCGAACAGGTAATAATTACCGCGTGTATGGCGAGCAGGATATTCACAACTTGCGCTTCATCAAGCGGTCGAGAACGCTCGGCTTTTCACTGGAGGAGACCGAAACGCTGCTAAAACTCTGGCAGGACAAGAGCCGCGAAAGCAGTGCCGTGAAGGAAATTGCGCTCTCGCATATCGCCGATCTTGAACACAAGATCGCAGAAATGAAAAGCATGGTGACGACCCTGTCACACCTTGCCCATTGCTGCGGTGGCGACCACAGGCCCGATTGCCCGATCCTCGATGATCTCGCGGGGTTTGACATGCTGCCATCCAACCCATCTCACCGTCATAAAAACTGAAACAGCATGAAAGGAAATATCATGAGCGATACGGTAACATTCCACGTGCCGGACATGACCTGCGGCCACTGTGAAAAGACCGTGCGTGGCGCGCTGGCAGATGTGCTGCCGGATGCAGTGGTCAGCGTCGATCTTTCGACACACAGCGTGTCTGTCACAGGAAATGCGCAGGCCGCAGAAGAGGCCATCCGCGAGGCTGGTTACAGCCCTGAAAAGGCAGCGTGACAGCCGCCCGTACCCTTCGCGTCGCCATCAATGACCTGTTGAAGACCAGACATTGATGGTGATGACGCCGGCCATGATGAGCGCAATACCGATAATCGCCGGCAGATCCAGCTTCTGGCCCATCAGAACCCAACCGATAATGGAGATCAGCACAATGCCGGTGCCGGACCAGATGGCATAAGCCACGCCGACAGGGATGGTTTTCAGCGTGATCGACAGGAAATAAAACGCCGCACCATAGCCGACCACCACAATGAGTGACGGTACCAATTGGCTAAAGCCATGCGACGCCTTTAGGGCAGCCGTGGCGATGACTTCCGAGACAATGGCAATGCCAAGTGCGAGATATGCGTTCATGCACACGCATCAAGCAGAAAAGCGAAATCTCGTCACGTGAATTTTCGATGATTTCAGGTCCATAAACGAGCCAACGACGGTAATGTGGCCCGATCAGGTGTCATTCTGGTATGCCGAGGAATTTGAAGGCAGGGCTTTCCTTGAACTCGCCGCTGGTTTCGCCAGAATAAGTGTGGTCCTGATCCGGTCCCAGATCGAGCTTCAGGACTTTGCCGGTGTTTTCCGCAAAATCCAGCTTCTTCAAATCGACCCAAAAAGTATTTGGAGTCAGTGCCGACTCGAAGAAATAAAGCTTGCGTTTGTGATCCGTCACCACCCGCCAACGGGTGGAGGATATATTGGGTTCTTCCGGCGTGTTGATGCCAAATGGCACCGATGCATTGCGGATCACGCTAAATACGCTGGCAAGTGCCCGGTTGGAATCTTCTTCCTTCGGAATGGCGTTCACGTAAAACGAGGCGCGGGCAAAACGGTCCGCCGCACGGTTGGTGCCTGGCAGCATCGTGGTGCCACCAATGCTCTTCCAATAGGCGTTGAGTGCCAGCTGTTGCTCGAACTGCGGAGAATTCGTCATGACCTGGTAATCACGGTTGTGATGAATGACCTGCTTGCCCTTGATATATTCGACAATGGCGCTGTCGCCGCTGGCGTCGGATATCGACAGGTGAAGCGTGGTCAGCCGGTTTTCGCCAGGCACGTTGTCGGTCACAACGGTGAAGGGTTCTTTTTCCAGTGCTTCGACAGCGTCTGCAACGGTGGCAAAGTTATCCAGCACATATTGCGCCCAGGCGGCGATTGTCAGCCCGGGCTTTTTTTTGTCGAGCACCGGGTATTCCGATTCCGCAAGCCACAGCAGGTTGGCGTTCAGACCCATTTCATTGATGCCATCGGTCGTGGAGACATCGTAGCCCGTGGCGACCACGCTGCCATATTTGGCTTTCCATTTTATGGAGTTGGGGCCGGTTTCACCTGTTCGTTCTATGCCGCGCGGCAGTACCCAAAGATTGGTCGCAACGTCATTTTTCCAGTCCATGGAGCGGGCAGTGATGATGTTGTCATTTGGACCGAGATAGACAACGCGTGTGCAGGCTTCGGCAGTGGTCTGAAGTGTGAAAACGCTGGCGAAGGCAAGGGCGACCAATGATTTTGAAACGTTAAGGCGTCTGGCTTTCATGGGAGATTTCCTCTGCTTGGAGCCTGGTATCAGGACATTCAAAAGCGCATGGAAAAACCGACGACAGGCCCGTGCTGCGTTACGTTCCAGCGGAACTTGTTGGCACCGGTAAAGTCGTCGCTTTCATAGTCCTGATGCAGCACGCGATATCCGGCCCGCAGGATCGTCGGTTTACCAAACAATGTGGTGCGATAACCGAGATAGGATTGTGCGTTGATGGTGAATTTCGATCCGACATCAAACCCGCCAACATCCACCGAGCTAAACAGGTTCCAGCGATCGGTAAGGTCGGCATTGACGCGCAGACCGATGAAGGGATCAACCCAGTCGGCACTTTTTTTGGCGCTCAGACCCAGAAAATGCACAGTACCTTCCAGCTTGGTCCAGCGAATGCCAGCGGTCGGTTCAATCGAAATGGTGCGTGGGCGGTTGAAAACAGTCTGCCCACCCAGTTCAGCCTCATAGGCCTTGAAAAAGGCACCGGCACTCAAGGAAGTGGTCTTGATACCAAGATCGAGTTCGTTGGCCAGCAACTGCTCGTCCTGACTGGTACGCACATGTTGCGCATCGAAATAGACGCCCCAAAGGCCATTGGTGATTTCGACATTGCCCATAACGACGAAGTCGAGATGTTTGAGAACATCTGAGAAGGGCACGTCAACATCAGTGTCGAAGCCGGCCAGTGAACCGTCACCGTTCAGACTGGCCGCCCAAGCATAAGGGCTGACTATCACGGCCCATTCGCGTTCAGGGGCCATGCGCTCTGCGTTGAAATCAGCGCCGAAAGCTGGAAAAGCAAGGGCTGATAGAGCCGCGACCGATATCAACGAACGAATGGAATGATACAAACTAGCGCCCCCGCCATTTACGCATCTGGCGAGGATAATAATCAGAAGTTATTGTCGCGCAATCTAATTCAATGCAGGGTGGATGAAATTTAGAAGACTACGGTTTGAGTGCCCAAACGGTTGCATGTTGTACAGAACCAGTAGGCGCGTGTAGCAATGCGGAACTGACGGGGGCAAAGCCGTCGATCCGTTTTGTGCCGACCCAGCGTCCTCTGTCGGCGAACACTTCAATCGAGCCGAAATCGAGGAAAATACGAAAGCGGGATGGTCTCGCATCCCGTGCCAAATAATGTGGGGATGGAGCACCATTTTTATCCTCATGGCGGATCCACAGACCGGTGTCATCGCACACGACGCCGAGGCGCAAGGTGGGGTGTTCAAGTTCCAGATCGAAGTGGCTACCGGCTTCCGATGTTTCGAAAAGCAGTTCGATGGCGCCGCTGAGAAATGTCACGCGTTCACCAGCCGCCAAACGGGTGCGGTCAAGGATATGACTGCGCAAGCTTTCTGCCGCACCAATCGGTGGGGTTAACAAGGCATCACCGGCAAGATGCAGTCGCCTTGGCAATGTCATGGCGGTGGGGAAATCGATTTCCGGGCTTGCATCACACCAGTTGGCCAACCAGCCGATACCAACGGCGATATCGCCATCCAGAAAGGCCTGAAACGCATAGTTATCGGTGCCAAAATCCAGTTCCTGACCGAAGGACTTGATGAAGGTTTTTCCGTCGAACCAGCCGACATCGGCCATGGTCAGGTTCTTGCGACCGGTCTGCGCATCCTCGCTGTGCATCAGGCCATAAATCAGTACCCAGCGCGTGGCACGCCCGGTCACCGGCCCATCCAGTGGCAACAGGCATGGACACTCGATGGCCGTTGTCTTGTAGCGGGTCTCGATCAGCAATTTACCGACATAGGTCCAGTCGGAAGCGGCGGTCGGATCCTGTGTTTCATAAAGCAGGATAACGCCGCCCTGATCGCTCTGGCTACCAAGGAGCATTTTCCAGATGCCATCCGGTCCCCTGAACACATAGGGGTCTCGAAAGTCGGGCGTCAGACCTTCATTGGCGGGGCGATTGGCGAGAATAACGTCGGCCTGTCCGGCCATGATCAGATCATGTGAAGTGGCGGTCAGCTGAATCTGCTGTTCAGGCTCGCGCCCCAACTCCTGCTCGGTGAAAAACACACGAATGCCCGGTCCTTCGGCAAGCGGAATGGTGGTGCCGGAAAATGCCCCGCCACGCTTGTCGGGTTTCGCGGCCAGCTCCTCGGATGGGAACAGGAAGATCGGCAGATGCCGCCAGCGGAGGTAATCGGATGAAACCGCGTGGCCCCAATGCATGGTATTCCAGTGAAGCCCGTGTGAATAATGCTGATAAAACAGGTGCGGTCGCCCTTCAAAACGACCAAAACCATTGGGGTCGTTCATCCAGCCGAACGGTGGGCGGAAATGATAGCTGCCTGATATGTCAGGTGCAGCGTTGTCGGGCTTGGTGTGAACCACGGTAATGCCGGTTTCCAGTACGTCGGAGGCAGTAAACCAGTAGATAACCGAAACGGCCGTTAGCGCCGTGTCATAGTTCAGTTCCACATGGCCGCCGCCGAAAATCTGGTAGATACGAAATGAATATTCGTCGGTATTGGAACTGGAAACTTCCGCAAATTTCCCATTGGCATTGGAAAAGGAAACGGCACCTGCCTCATCTTCTTTTTTGGCCTTCAGCCATATGTGGAATGTCGTGTTAACAGGAAGGTCGAGGTGGATGGTGCGAATGGCGCTCTCTGCTTCGATGGGCAAGGATGTGTCGTTCATTCGGCGTCCTTTCTCGTCTGTGTCTAACTTTAGACAACGAAACTAAGGCGCAAAAGTTCAGCAAGAAAAAGGCCACGTGGTTTCAAGGCGCACATATTGCCGCAACCACGACGCTATGTTTGCGGAACATTATAGATGTTTCATTAACTTAGAAGCTGAACTTATCGTGGAGATACAAGGGTTTACATTTGTTTAGATAGTCATGGACTATAAAGGTGCCGAAATTTCACTTTTATTCGGTAGAACAAATGTCTGTCATTACTAATAAAACCTCTGAAGTGCATGCCGAGTTACGTGCGCTTAATCAGGTTTTTGCTACGGTTCGGTACTCACCGGATGGCAGGATCAAGGCTGCAAATCACAGGTTTTTGCGCATCACTGGATATGAACTACCTGACCTGATTGGCCAGCAGGAAACCATGTTCCTGTCCAAAAGTTACCAGCGCACAGAACAGAACGCGATCTGGGAAGATCTGCGCGCTGGCAAGTTCGTTGAAAAGCGTTCGCTCTGCATCACAAATGGCGGGCATGAAATCTGGCTACATTCGCGTTATGTGTCCCTGCAGAACGACGGTGGCCATATCACTGAAATCGTGCAGATCGTTGAGGATGTGACTGAGCAGCAGACCCGCGAAGCGGACGAGCGCAGCCAGATCATCGCCATTAACAAGACGCAAGCCGTTGCCCATTTCTCGCTGAACGGCGTTATTCTCAGTGCCAATGAAATCTTCCTCAATGCCATGGGTTATGAGGAACAGGAGATACTTGGCCAGCACCACTCAATTTTCATCCAAGAGGAAGAACGAGAAAGTACAGAATACAAAGCCTTCTGGAAGGAACTGTCCAGCGGCGCACACCGCGTGGGGGAATGCCGCCGGATCAACAAGGATGGCAAGGAAGTCTGGCTGCAGGCGGTTTACAGCCCGGTACTAGACCCTGCTGGACGTCCGACAAAGGTGGTTAAATACGCCACAGACATTACCCAGCAAAAGCTGCGTCAAGCCGATTACAGCTGGCAGATTACCGCCATCCACAAGTCGAACCTTGTCATAACCTTTGATATGTACGGCACCATTCTGGATGCCAATGACCTCTTTCTGGAAGCCACCGGCTATACTGAAAACGAAATTTGCGGACGTCATCACCGCATTTTCGTTGAGCCTTCTTATGCCCATAGCGGCGAATATGCCGCCTTCTGGCAGGACCTTCGCAAGGGGCACCATCGCTCCGGCCAGTACCGCCGTATCGGCAAGGACGGCAAGGAGGTCTGGTTGCAGGCGACCTACAATCCGATTTTCGACACCAATGGCCAGCCGGTCAAGGTGGTGAAATACGCCTCTGTGGTCACTGATGAACGTTTGTTGCAGGCCGATAATCAGGGCCAGATTGCTGCGATCCACAACGCGCAATGTGTGATTTCCTTCGAGCTCGACGGCACGATCATCGATGCCAACGAAAACTTCCTCGATGCCACCGGTTACCGCTATTCCGACGTGCGCGGCATGCACCACAGCATGTTTGTCGAAGAAGAGTATGCCAAAACCGAGGACTACCAGTCCTTCTGGAAAAAGCTGTCAGAGGGCAATCATTGCGCGGGTGAGTATCGCCGCATCTGCAAGGATGGTCGCGAGATCTGGCTGCAGGCAACCTACAATCCCATTCTCGACATGAACGGTAAGCCGTTTAAAATCGTCAAATATGCGACCGATGTCACCGCTGACAAAATGATGCATGCCGATCATGTCGGTCAGATCAATGCGATCCATAGATCTCAGGGCGTTGTCGTATTCAACCTTGATGGCACGGTTGCCGAGGCCAATGAAAACTTCCTGTCGATGTTTGGTTATGAGGCCAATGAACTGGACGGCAAACATCACGCGACGCTTGTTGAAAAAGAATTTGCTGCCAGCCGAGAATATGTTGAGTTCTGGGATCTGCTGCGCACAGGTGCTTATCATTCGGGCATGTATAAGCGTCTAGGCAAGGACGGTCGTGAAATCTGGATTCAGGCCTCCTATAACCCCGTTCTCGATCTCGACGGCAAGCCGGTCAAGGTCATCAAATACGCCACCGATGTCAGCTCGAATGTTGCCCTGGCCGAAGCCTTCGAAGATGCTCGCCGTCAGGCCAACCATGATGCGGCAACGTCGCTGCCCAACCGCGCCAAGCTTTCGAGCTTCATGAATGCCTGCCTTGGTGGCCCAGAGGCCAGCATGGTGGTGTTTTACATCGACCTCGACCGCTTCAAGCCGGTCAACGACACCTATGGCCACCATGTCGGCGACCGGGTGTTGGGTGAGGTGGCAGACCGTATGCGCCGCGCGCTGAAAGACGACCAGCTTGTTGCCCGTATCGGAGGCGACGAATTTGTTATTGCCGCACCTGGTATGACGATGGATGAGATCGAGCCATTCTGCAAAAATCTCTACAAGTCTGTCACTCAGCCGATCCGTCACGATGGTGGTGAGGTGAGCATTGGCATGTCAATCGGTATTGCGATCGCGCCAACCGATGCGACGACACCGGATGAGTTGTTGCGGATGGCCGACACGGCGCTGTACCGCTCCAAGGAAAATGGTCGCGGGCATTACAGCTTCTTCGCATCCGACATGAATGAGAAGATCAGCACACAGCGTCAGCTGGCCGAAGACATGCGTCACAGCCTGACGGCGGGCGACTTCTATCTCGAATACCAGCCACGATTTGATACGCGCCAGAGAACGATCCGCAGCGTTGAAGCACTTGTTCGCTGGGCACACCCGGAACATGGCCGCATCAACCCGATGGACTTCATTTCCATTGCCGAACAGAACGGTCTGATCGTTCCGCTGGGCGAATGGATATTGCGCACCGCCTGCAATGCTGCTGCACAATGGGACAGCATCGGCGTTTCCGTCAACGTATCGCCCATTCAGTTCCGAGATGCCGGGCTGGTAGACAAGGTCAAATCCTGCCTGCTGGAAAGCGGTTTGCCTGGCCATCTGCTGGAACTTGAAATCACCGAAGGTGTGCTGCTGGAGGATGCCGAGCGCGCCAATGAAGTTCTGCGGGATTTGAAGGCGCTGGGCATAAAGCTCGCCATGGACGATTTCGGAACCGGATATTCCTCACTGAGCTACCTGCGCAACTTTCCATTTGATGTGATCAAGATCGACCGCAGCTTTATCTCGGACATCGATTCAAGCGACAGCGCACGCTCGATCATTCAGGCCATCCTCGGTCTCGGCAAGGCGCTTGGCCTGTCCGTCACCGCCGAAGGTGTTGAAACCAACGAGCAGCTTGTCATGCTGACTGCGGATCAGTGCAATGAGGTTCAGGGCTTCCTGATGGCGCGACCTTTGACGAAAAATCAGGTCAGCGAACTGCTCAACGAAATCCCGCAACTGAAAAACAAACCGTCCCTGGACGTTCTTCCAAAGGCGTCCTGATAAATCCTTTGCCGGCCTTCATCCCGGCGATGGAACAAAATTTTCCCTTTGCTGTTCTTCATGCGTGAAATCTCATCATGTGTGGAGAACAGATATGAATTGGCTGTCGATAAGTCTTGCGGCAATCACCCTCACAGCCACTTCACTTCCCGCTTTGTCTCAATCCATAAAGGCTGTCAGCCCACCGGCCCAGAAAAACCAAGCTGTGACCGCCGCTTCGGGTGAGGTCCATTACATCACCGATGTTGCAGGCAAGCGCGTTCGTCTTGTCGGCCCGCGTTTTTACACGGATCCAGCAAATGCCATGCAGTTTCCCGGCAGGGAAAACCCGACGCTGGAACGAAATGATCTGGCTGACGCAGCAGCGCGATAAACGACAGGCGGTATGCGGGGGCACATCATGAAAAAGACACAGGCGACAGGGCCGGCGAAAGCCGGGCTTTTGAAACGTGATGATCAGGAAAGCGGCAAGGCGACATTCCCTGAATTGTTCTTTGATCTGGTGTTTGTATTTGCACTTATTCAGTTATCGCACACGCTAGCCGAAGATTTCGGCACGACCGCCCTCATTGAGGCGGCAATCCTTATCTTTGCTTTATGGTGGCTGTGGATCAACACCACCTGGCTGACCAACCTGCTGAACACTGAAAAGGAAGTGGTCAGGCTGTTGCTGTTTGCCATGATGTTTGGTGGCATACTGCTGGCCATTGCCATCCCAGAAGCCTTTGCCGAACAGGGCATGGTGTTTGCCGCCATCTACAGCGCCATTCAGATCGGCAGAACATGTTTTGCACTCTATGTGTTCAAAGGCGTTGATGACGAGAATTATCGCATCTTTGCGCGTATTGCGGTGTGGCTGGTGTTTTCAAGCCTGTTCTGGTTTGCTGGCGCATTGGCCGAACTGCACCTGCGCATCGTGCTGTGGACGCTTGCCATTGCGGTGGAATATGCAGGGCCGCTGGCAAAGTACTACGTACCGGGTCTGCAAACCGGTGGCGAAGAAAAGCTCGGGCTGTCGGGCGAACATCTGGCTGAACGCTGTGCCCTTTTCGTCATCATCTGCCTCGGCGAAACCATTCTGACGACCGGGCGCACCGCATCGGAGCATATGAATTCCAGCCTGACTTTCGTAGTATTCTTCTGCGCCTTTTCCAGCACGGTACTGATGTGGTGGATCTATTTTGATTATGCGCAAAAGCGGGTGTCCGAAAAGGTGGATGGGGCGGCGGAACCGGAAAAGATTGCTCAAAGCCTGTTTAATTACGGTCATTTGCCAATTGTCGCCGGCATCATATTGACGGCTGTGGGTGAAGATTTCAGCCTGTCGCATAGCCATGACGAAGCAACGCTGCGCCAGACACTGGCCATCATCGGTGGGCCGGTCCTGTTTCTGGCCGGAGCGATCGGTGTGAAAATAGCCTCGGCCCATATGCGCCCAGTGTCGCATTTTGTCGGCATTGCCATTTTGGTCGGCTTGCTCTTCCTGCCGGGCCTGCCGCTTTATCTGTTGCAGATTGCCAGTGCCGCCGTGCTGTTGATGGTCGCCATTTGGGAATATCTGGTTGTTCGCCGGCGTGCAGTCACCGTTTCCGCTGCATGACGCTGTGTGGGTGAAATCCTCTCGCATCTTTGCCTGACAAGCCCCATATAGAGGCAAACGCAGGGAGTGAAACCTTGACCCAATTTGATAATTCATATGCCCGTTTGCCTGAGCGGTTCACCGCAGCGGTCATGCCAACACAGGTAAAAGCGCCGCAGCTTATTGCTTTCAACAAGCCACTCGCCGAAGAGCTGGGGCTTGATCTGGCCGATGCCGATGATGCCCGTCTGGCGCAGATTTTTTCCGGCAACACCATTCTACAAGGCTCCGAGCCTCTGGCCATGGCCTATGCTGGTCACCAGTTCGGCGGCTTCGTGCCGCAGCTTGGGGATGGTCGTGCAATCCTGTTGGGTGAGGTGGTCGACACCTCAGGCAAACGCCGCGACATCCAGCTGAAAGGGTCGGGTCGTACGCCGTTCTCTCGGCGAGGGGACGGGCGCGCGGCGCTCGGACCGGTGTTGCGAGAGTATATCGTATCAGAGGCCATGTATGCGCTTGGCATTCCCGCCACACGCGCACTTGCCGCTGTGACGACAGGCGAGCGGGTGCAGCGTGAAACAGGTCTGCCGGGCGGTGTCTTTACCCGCGTTGCCGCAAGCCATATCCGCGTCGGCACATTCCAGTTTTTTGCCGCCAGAGAAGACAATGAGGCCATCAAGGCATTGGCCGATCACGTTATCGATCGCCACTATCCGGACGCCAGACAGGCCGAAAACCCCTATCTTGCCATGCTGCAGGGCATCGCCGCGCGCCAGCTTGAACTGATTTCACGCTGGCTGATGGTCGGTTTCATTCACGGCGTGATGAACACTGACAATATGGCAGTGTCAGGCGAAACCATCGACTTTGGCCCCTGTGCCTTTCTCGATGAATACCAGCCACTGAAGGTGTTTTCTTCCATCGATGCGCAGGGGCGTTACGCCTACAACAACCAGCCCGGCATCGCCCAGTGGAACATTGCCCGGCTGGCGGAGTGCCTGTTGCCGCTGTTGGATGAGAATGTCGAGAAAGCGGCCGAGATGGCCAATGGCGTGCTGGCAGATTTTGCCCAAACCTTTCCACAACGCTGGCTAAGCGGTTTCCGCCAGAAGCTCGGCTTAAGCAATGAAGAGGACGATGACGAAGCGCTGGTGCAGGATCTGCTGGAGCAGATGAAGCTGGGTGAGGTCGATTTCACACTCGCCTTTCGTCGGCTGTGCGATGCCGCCGAGGGTAACGTCGAGCCTTTCCGCAGCATGTTTATTGATCTGCATTCGATGGATACGTGGCTTGCGCGGTGGAAAGAGCGGGCAGGGCGCGAAGTTACGTCACCGCAAGAACGGGTGATCAATATGCGCGCCACCAACCCGGCAATCATTCCGCGCAACCATCGCATTGAGGAGCTGATTGCGGCGGCGGTTGAAGATGGTGACTTTGAACCCTTCCACGACATGTTGAAGGCAATTGCCAAGCCGTTTGAAGAACTGCCGGAATTTTCCGTCTACATGCAGCCGCCAATGGGCCATGAGCGGGTGTTCAGGACATTCTGCGGGACTTAAGTCCAGCGCAAGCAGATTGGGGGCGAAACGTGATCGCCCCCAGTGTGGAGCTTTAGCCGACCTTCGCCAAACCGTCATGCGGCGCGTAATAATGGCCGAAGCGATTATTGAGGAATTTGGGCAGAGCAACTTCTTCCTGCTTCACGAAACCCTTTTGTGGCAGGGTACCATCGGCCAGAAGGTCGAGCACCGTGCAGATTCCGGCGGCTGTGGTGACCTGGATCGCGCTCATCATGCGGCCAGATACGGCGCCGGCATACACCTTGTTGGCATAGGTTTCCTGAAGGAAACGGCCACCGCGCGTACCGCATACAGTCACGAACACAATCACAACATCCTGCATGGTGGCAGGTAGGGCATTTTCAAACAGGTCCTTCAGCACTTCGCGGCGGTTGCGCAGGTTGAGGTCGTTTAGCAGCGCCTTCATGATCGACACATGGCCGGGGTAACGGATAGTGCGGTAGTTCATGGTGCGCACTTTGCCTTCCAGCGTCGCCGCCAGTGTGCCAAGGCCACCCGATGTATTGAACGCCTCATAGGTCACGCCATCCAGTGAAAACTCTTCGCGCTCTTCCAAAGCAGGAACGGCGGTGAGACGTCCTTCGACAATCGCTTCACACTGTTCGATATATTCGTTGATCAGGCCGTCGGTGCTCCAGGTCAGGTTATAGTTGAGCGCATTGGACGGATATTGCGGAAGGGCACCAACCCGCATGCGCACGCTGTCCAGCTTGTCGAAGCGCGACGCGAGATCGGCAGCCACGATGGAGATGAAACCGGGTGCCAGTCCGCACTGCGGGATGAGCGCGGTGTTGGCGGTTTCCGCCAGTGCCTTGACCCGGCGGGTGGATTCAACGTCTTCGGTCAGATCGAGATAATGTGTGCCGACTGCAACCGCTGCTTCGGCGATGCCTGAGGTAAGGTGAAACGGTGCGGCAGACAGCACCGCGAACTGGCCTTTGAGCAAGGCCTCAAGTTCCGGACGGTTGGTAATATCGACAACTTTGGTTTCAACCAGCTCATGAGCCGGCACATTGGCCAACTGTTCTGTAGAACGATCCGCAACGATAATCCGGTAATCACCTGTGGCTGCCAGCATCCATGAAATGGCAGAGCCAATATTTCCAGCGCCAACGACGACAATGTTTTTCATTTTTATTTCCCCACAGGATGATGCAATTTTTTAACAGAATGACGATTTTTCTTGTCGATTCGTAGCTGCATATGTTTCATATAGACGAAATAAATAACGCATAATGCCCATAGGATTGCGCAATATGACGGTGAGCGACAAGGATCGCGCTTTGCTGGCGCTGTTGAGTGGAAATGCCCGGATGCCGGTGACCGAACTGGCGCGCAAACTCGGCCTGTCACGCACCACGGTACAGGCCCGGATCGAGCGTCTGGAAGCAGATGGGGTAATTGCCGGTTACGGCCTTCGGCTGTCGGATGCCTATCGCAGCGGGCTGGTGCGGGCGCATGTGCTGATTACCATCGCGCCCAAATCCCTGCCGGCGGTGACGGCGGCACTCGCCGCGATCAGCGAAGTCACGACACTACACTCTGTCAGCGGCACCTTTGATCTGATTGCTATTCTGGCAGCGCCATCCATTGCCGACCTCGACAGCCTGATTGATCGCATCGGCGCAATCGATGGGGTCGAGCGAACTCTGTCGTCGATTATTCTTTCGACTCGTATTTCGCGCTGAACCGCTCAGTTTTTCTCGGCAGCATTGTCATCATAGGCTTTTTGCGCCGCAAGCACCGCTTCTATATTGCCTTCCGCCCAATGGGTCAGCGCCGCAACGGTTTCATTTAATGTCAGCCCAAGCGGTGTCAGTGAATATTCCACGGTCACCGGGACGGTGGGGAAGACCTCGCGGTTGATGAGGCCGTCACGCTCCAGCTTTTTCAATGTCTGTGACAGAACCTTCTGCGAAATGCCTTTGATGTCGCGTCGCAGATGGTTGAAGCGCACGGTCTTGGAGCGCAGACGGTCCAGGATCAACAGCGCCCATTTGTCGGCCAGCCTGTCCAGCACCATGCGCGTCGGACAGCGATCCTCGTAGACATCATAGACATGTTCCATCTCAACCCCGCTTTGGCATCGTCACCGGTTTCCTGATGGAAACCATGTGACTTTAAAGTGCTCTCTTTCGCTACTTTCGTGATGAAAGTATGTATCTCGAGCATAGATAGTTTCTAACAGATACTAAGAGGTTTTGAAATGTCAGGCAAGGTTCTCGTATTGGGGGCAAATGGAAACGTCGGCAAACCGCTGGTCAAGCTGTTGCTCGACAAGGGCGAAAGCGTGAAGGCCGCGTCCCGCTCCGGTAACGCACTCGATGGTGCGGAAGGCGTGCGGTTTGATTATGATGATGCGGCAACCTTCGGCCCGGCTTTTGAGGGCGTAGATCGCGCCTACATCATGCTGGCTGGCGGTTACGTCGATGCCAAGGGCAAGTTGTTGCCGGTGATTGAGGCTGCTATCAGCCGCAAGATAAAAATCGTCTTCCAGAGCGTGCTCGGTGTCGATGCCGATGACAGCATCCCTTACCGCCAAGTGGAACTGGTAATAATCAATTCGGGTGTGCCTTATGTCATCCTGCGGCCCAATTGGTTCTCGGACAATTTCCACACTTACTGGAAGGCAGGCATCGACCATGGTCAGGTCTCGGTTCCCGCCGATGATGGCAAGTCCAGTTTCATCGATGTGCGGGACATTGCTGCCAGTGCGGCCGCAGCACTGACCTCTAGCAATTTTGATGGCAAGGCATTTAACCTGACCGGGCCTAAGGCATTGGGTTACGCGGATGCGATCGCTCTTATCTCTAAGGCAACCGGCAAGCCTGTGACCTATTCGACCTTGAGTGACGAGGCCTTTATCAGTCTTTTGACTGGTGTTGGTGTACCGGAGGATTACGCAACATTCCTCACCTCGATCTTCTACCCGGTCCGTCAGGGTTGGACGTCAGGTGTAACCGGTGATGTTGAAACACTGACTGGTAAACCCGCACGTTCGCTGGAAACCTACATCGCCGATAATCTCGCGACACTCAAGGCGTAAGCGAAGACTTTAGATAGGGCAGAGCTGTTCTGCCCTATTCTGTCAGACTGCGCCGCTGAATGAAAAACGCCTTTAGCCGCTCCGTCTCTTCCGCGTTCCAGCCTTGTGGCTGCGTCACCTGGATCCACGCGTCAATATAATGCTCCGGCGCATAGACGTGGCCATAACCCATCGGTGCCGTTGTCGCAGAGGCGACATCAAGTCCCAATTGCAGAAGTGTCACGACAGGGAACCAGCGCAGCGACAGCGACACATCCGGCCCTCGCGGCGTGTCCATCCATGCGGGACGACGATAAAGCGCCGATGGCTCGAAGAAGGTAATCGGGTCGCTGGCATATTGCAGGTAGACAATCCGCATCGGTCCCCACGGCTTGTCTGGCATTTCCGCCGTGTTGGTCTGATTGGCAAAACGGATGACCGACGAATCCCGGAAGCGTGGCAACCATGCCGGCGAGCCCGGTTCGCGGCCATTGGTCGCCATGCGCCATGTTGTGCTGGAAAAGGGTGGTCCGCTCCATAGGGCACCGTCAAACGGATCGGCCAAAACATCATAAAGATCCGAAGACTTCTGGGAGTTCAGCGAACCAAGGCTTAACCCATGCAGGTAGAGTTTGGGGCGCTGGTCTTTTGGCAGCGTGGTCCAGTAACCATAGACCTCCTGAAACAGCGCCCGGCCGGTTTCGATGCCGTAATCCGGCTCTGTCAGCAGCGCCAGCCAGCTGGAGAGATAAGAGTATTGCACGGCGATGCTGGCCGTATCGCCATGGTGCAGATATTCCAGCGTGTCGACTGCCTCAGGGTCGATCCAGCCGGTGCCGGTCGGCACGATGATAGCGAGCATCGAGCGTTCAAAGCCGCCTTGGCGCTTCAATTCCTCCAGCGCCAGTTTTGCTCGCGCCTGCGGTGTCTCGGCTGAGTTCAGGCCGGTATAGACCCGGATGGGTTCCATCGCCGGTTTGGTGGTGAACGCTTCGATTTCTGCCTTCGAAGGGCCGGTTGCCACATATTCACGCCCGCGTCGGCCAAGCCCCTCCCAATTGACCAGCGATGCGCTGCTGCCGGTTTTGCTGGCATCGGTCGGCCGTGCAACATCCGGTTCCATCATCGAGTCGAACTGTTTGAGGGACGAGTCCATTGCTCGCAGGCCAATGTCGAAAATGATGCCGTTGACCACCATCCATGATAGCGACACGGCAACTGCGATGCCGACAACATTCGCCACCCGGCGCGGCAGGAAACGGCCACTGCGTTGTGACGTAAACCGCAGGATGAACTGGAAAAGGCGACCGGCTGCAATCAGCACAATGCTGATCGCCGCAGCGATCAGGCCGGTTTTGGTTGGATGTGCGCTGTCAACGGGGTGTAGCTGCATCAATATACGAATGGAGTTCTGCCATTCGGCTGCCTGCCACAGGAAAAAGATCGCGGTAACCAGGCTTGCAAAAGAAATGAGGAACCGTATGCCGCGCGCCTGATGGCGGTTCGGTTCCGGCAATTGCAGATAGGCCCACACCCAGTGCAGGAAGACACCGATCATGTAACCGGTGCTGAAGGCAAATCCACACAGTGCGCCCTGCATGACATAGGTCCGTGGCAGCAGGCTTGGCGTCAGCGACACGCAGAAAAACAGCGTGCCAATCAGAATGCCGGTGATTGAAAGAGAACGGAGACTATTCCTAAGGAATTGAAAATTCATGAGGGTTTCAAAATCCTGTTGGTCATTCCCGCAAGTCTATTACGGGTGTTTGGCTAAAGCCAACAGATAACTGTAATAATCAATGGGGGGCAGGAATGTGGTCCCGTGATTAAAGTCCCACGATAAGACACGCTTATGGTAAGACGGCTTTTCTGTTGAATTAGAGGAAACCGGCAATGGCCAAACGAACGTCACCTTGGGGTGGAAGTTATTCACACAAGATAAAGACCAACAAGCCGAAGAACGTGGGCGAGGCCGCTAACAATCGTCTGATGGCTATTGAGGCGATCGACCGCGGCAAGTGTTTGTCGCTGACATATGAAGGCCTTCCCAGGGTTGTCGAAGTTCACACTGTCGGAACGACAACGGCGTTTCGGCCAGCGATGAGCGCTTGGCAAGTAGATGGTGAAAGCAACACGCCACCCATTCCTGATTGGCGTTTATTCAGCTTCGATGAATGCTTTAACGTCGCGCTGACGAGCACTCCATCAGAGGGCCCGCACCGGTTATAGAAGCGGTGCCAAACAATTCCGGAAAATCGACAGAGAGATTTGAAGTGTCGGTCCGACGCAACATGTTGCGTCATATGGTACAGGCACCCCAATAAAGTAAGGGGCACTATGTGCCCCCTACGAAAACTAAGAAAATATTACTTTTTGCTCGACGTAGCCGGCTTTTGCTTCGATCCCAGATCGCGCATCTGACGCCATTCATCTTCTAGACGCTGTGCAACATCATGGGGAATTGTCGATGTCATTGGCATTCCTCCTATTGGTCATGGCGGGGTGATGAACGTGAGGATTACTGTGATTGTTCCCGGCTTCAAGCAAAAAAATACTCCCGACTAGGCTTTGAGGCATTAAAATCGATTAAGATTTTTTCAAATCGATTAGCATTTGATGAACGGCAATAATTGGCCTGCCGAGGAAAGGTGACGCCCTGTGTCATAGCGGGTCTTTCGAGGCAGGCCGTCCTTTTTCAGGACAGAAAATGCATTAAATCCTGAACTAAGAATCTGCCCCCAAAACTGCTGCGAGATTATTTCAGCCCAACCACGCGGATTGAACATACAACGCGCAGGTGATATCGCCGGGGCAGTTCAGACGAATATAAAGCAGGTGCAGCCGTGATCCGTCACATCGTTTTTTTCACAGCCACAAAAGCAAATCGCGAAGCGGTCCGGGCAGGTCTGTCGATCCTCACGGCGATCCCGCACGCGTCCAAGCTGGAGATCGGCGAGAATGTGAAAAACGATCAGTGGGACAATGAGGTTGATTTTGTCGTCTACGGTGAGTTCGAAGACGAAGCAGCTCTTGCCGCCTACAAGGCCCACCCGGAATACAATCGCTCGACCTCCACGGTAAAGCCGCTGCGCGAAATCCGCATCGCTGCCGACTATGATAACGCCAAGGCTGTGACCAGCCCGATCGTCGATTGAGCTTTTCGCCCTATAAAAATGACAGGATTTGCAAACCGCCCGATAGAGATTTCAGGGCGGTTTTTTGTACTCGCTGGCCATCATTCTAGGTGGCGGGATCGAAATCATCCATGAGGATGAAGGTACCTTCCTGCCGCTGGTGCTGATTGATCAGCGGCACCAGACGGGTGAAATGTTCGGTCGCACAATGGGCATCGAGTGCTGCTCGGTCTGGCCATTCCTCAATAAAAATGAAGTGGCCGGGATCTTTCTGATCAACAAAAAGATCATAGGCGATGCAGAGTTTTTCCTGTTTGGTTTTCTCAACCAGCTCGCGGTACAGCGGCATAACGATATCGACCGCCTCTGGCCTGATGAAATCCTGCGCAATGACTTTGAGCATAACCAATACCTCACGAAAACAAACCGCTACGACCTTTTGCGGAATCAAATTCCGCCAAAGTTGAATCAGTGTGTGAAGTACCGGACTCATTGTGTGAAGGACAGCGCGCAAGAGATTCAAATGAATCATCAAATCAGGTTTGATAAAGCGCAAAACACGGTCTTTCAGGCCAAGACTGGTGGTCCTGCCAGTAATGCCAATCTTAATTCGAAGAAATGAAATATGTCTGAACTTCCCGATCGAACCCGGCAACTGCAAGGGCGGCATCGATTGGTGGGATAGTAACAGTTTTCATCCGCAAAGGGGCTCGCCAACTCGCTCTTGTAGAATCACACTGTGGATATCCGCAGACAGCGTCTCCATGTACTTGGTAGTACGACTTCGTTTTACGGCAAAGTTTTTGCCATCAAGTCTTTGAAATGACAAAGCAGGGAAGGGCGCTGTAAACCTTGTTTTCTTGAATTATGGCGTCATTCATTTGCCATTCAGACGTATTGCGCTACATATTCTCTACCGTGTTTTGTATTTGGAAGTTTGTGGAATGGCATCACCTCTGATCATAGCGACGCTTGCAGCCGGACTATCCGGCTTCATAGCGCCGGAGGCTGATATGCAGGACCGGGTGATATTGGCCGCTGTAGATTGCAGTGCTGCCGTCTCCCGTGTCATCCGCGAAACCGGCGGCCAGCTTCTTTCCGCCCAGCCGTCGGGGGACGGCCAGAGTTGCGTTGTGACTGTGCTGGTGCAGGGCGGCGGTGAGCGACCAAGAAAAGTCACGATGAGAGTTCCCATGTAACTGGAGTTGCTGGCGGCGGGGGTATATCCTCGCCAGCAACCGGGCGGTGGGTGAATTAGAGGGTTAAGGGCGGACATGCGCATTCTTGTGGTCGAGGACGACACAAATCTCAACCGACAGCTGACAGACGCGTTGAAGGAAGCAGGATACGTGGTCGACCAAGCCTTTGATGGCGAGGAAGGGCACTACCTTGGCGATACCGAGCCCTATGATGCTGTCGTGCTGGATATCGGCCTGCCGCAGATGGATGGCATTACCGTTGTCGAAAAATGGCGTGGAAGTGGCAAGGGCATGCCGGTTTTGATGCTGACGGCGCGCGATCGCTGGAGCGACAAGGTGGCCGGTATTGATGCCGGTGCCGACGACTATGTCACCAAACCATTCCATGTCGAGGAAGTTCTTGCCCGTGTGCGCGCACTCATTCGCCGCGCCGCTGGCCATGCCTCTTCTGAAATCATCTGTGGTCCGGTTCGCCTCGATACCAAGACCTCCAAGGCTACTGTTAACGGCATCACGCTCAAGCTGACCTCACACGAATTCCGCTTGCTGTCCTACCTCATGCATCACATGGGTGAGGTCGTGTCCCGCACCGAACTGGTCGAACATATGTATGATCAGGATTTCGACCGTGACTCCAACACGATCGAAGTGTTTGTCGGTCGCTTGCGAAAGAAGATCGGCATCGATCTTATCGAGACCATTCGCGGTCTGGGTTACCGCATGCAAGCGCCTGAAAATGCAAAATAGCTCGCTAACTGCCCGCGTTCTGCTGCTAGCCTCTTTATGGTCAGCACTGGCGCTGGTGGTGATTGCTGTGACAATTTCCACATTGTACCGGCAGGGTGCTGAGCGCAGCTTCAGCGACCTTCTGCGTGCCCAGCTTTATAACGTCATCAACTCGGTCTCGATCAGCAATGAAAATACGCTGACCGGCAGCCCGCAGCTAGGCGACCTGCGCTTTGCCCAGCCTGATACCGGTTGGTACTGGGTGGTGGAACCGCTTGGAAACTTTACCGCCGCTCCCTTGGTGTCGTCATCGCTCGGTGTGGCAAGCCTGCCAGTTCCCGGCATTCTCGACGCTCCGTTCGACAGCCGTTATGAGCGGTTTTATCCCGTGGTCGATGAGGCCGGTAACCGTGTACTGGTTGCGGAAACGGAAGTGGTGTTGGATGGCGAGGGACGTGCAGCGCGGTTTCGCGTGACCGGCAACCTTGATGTCGTCGAAGATGATATCGCCAGCTTTTCCAACAGCCTTTACATCGCACTGGCCATTTTTGGTGTCGGTAGTCTTGCAGTGAATGGCTTTGCCATTCTGTTCGGCCTTCGTCCACTCGACCGGGCAAAGGTTGCGCTTGGAAAAGTGCGCAGTGGTGATGCCGAACGTCTCGAAGGAACCTTTCCGCGTGAAATTCAGCCGCTTGCCACGGAAATCAATGCGCTGATCGATAGCAACCGCAGACTTGTCGAGCGTGCACGTATGCAGGTGGGGAATCTGGCCCATTCGCTGAAAACCCCGATTGCCGTTTTGTTGAATGAGGCTCGGCTGCTGGATCATCAGCAAGGCGAACTTGTTCGCACGCAGGCCGAGGCGATGCAGGCGCAGGTTCAATCTTATCTCAGCCGGGCACGTATCGCCGCGCAGCGGGGTTCCATTCTGGCGCGTGTCGAAGCAGAGCCTGCACTGGAGCGGCTGGTACGTGTGATGCGCCGCCTTAACAGCGACAAGAATTTTACGCTGCAAGTGGCGCCAGCCGGTCTGGTTCTGGCCATGGAGCAGCAGGATCTCGAAGAGGTGGTTGGCAACCTGCTTGAGAATGCGGCACGGTTTGCCGCCTCTAACGTTAGTCTGACGCTGGAAGTTTCCACGCAGGGACCGTCAGATCCCGAAGATGCCCGCCGAACCTGGGTGAACCTTGTTGTCGAGGATGATGGTCCGGGACTGGAGCCTGAGCAGATCAGTGAAGCGATGAAACGTGGCAAACGTCTGGATGAAAGCAAGCCCGGAACGGGGCTTGGCCTGTCCATCGTCAGCGAGGTTGCCTCGGAATATCATGGCACATTCAAGCTGTCGCGCAGCGCACTCGGCGGCCTCAAGGCTGAGCTGTTGCTGCCGGGACTTTCGAAAGAACACGGATGACAGTGCATGCTATTCAAAAAACGACACCGGAAAACCGTGCAGCTTTCGTGGATCGTGCCGGAACGGCTGACGGCAAAGAGTCACTAAAACGCACCATGTCTTTGTTTTTACGTGTATCCCGAAGTAAAACTGCTTCACTCTTTTTCTGGAAGTGTTCTAGAATAGCGACAAGCGTATTCGTGGCCGGTGAAAACAGAAAAACAAGATTTGGTAAGATGATCAATCTCGCAATGCGTTCGGCAGTCGTATCGGCTGTATCCCTGTCTGTTTTGAGTGCCTGCACAACGACCAACCGTGCAGCGGGCACCGGTGGTTTGCTGTCGCGCAGCTCCGCCACCTCGACACCCTATATCGCCAGCCTGCAGGGGGGCATCATCGCGCGCAGCGGTTTGAAGTTTGAACGCAATGACCTGCAGCGCGCATTGGAAGCCGAATACAAGGCACTTGAGGCAGCCCCCGGTGGCCAGCCCGTGGCCTGGAGCGGCGACGACGGCAAGGGTCAGGTTGTGGCGGCAGCCCCGTATCAGGTCGGCGGACAGAATTGCCGCCAGTATACCCACACCATCACTGCGGACAGCCGCGAAACGAAAGTGCGCGGAACAGCGTGCCGAAATGCGGACGGATCCTGGACGCCTTTGACATAAGTCATGGCAAGAGGGTGTTTTTAGCCCCATGAAAGATACGCAAGGTTGCGGCACATTGCCTCAAATTTGCGTTATTGCGGGCCTGCTTGTTTCAAAAGGGACCGCCTTCGAGTAATGGGCATTATGTTCTGGATTATCGTCGCCATACTGACGGCAGCCGTGGCTGTTGTCCTCATGTACCCCCTGATGCGCAAGGCCGAAGTGCTGGAGGCAACAGAGAGCGGTGAAGTTGCTGTTTACAAGGACCAGATCGCGGAACTTGAACGCGAGCGTAAAGGCGGCCTGATAAGCGATTCCGAAGCGGAATATGCGCGTGCGGAAATCGGCCGGCGGCTTCTGGCTGCTGATGCAAAAAGTTCCACGGAAGCGAACAAGCCTGCCCGCGTGCAAAGCAGCCACAAGTTTGCGTCTGCATTTGTCACTGTGCTGCTGCCTGCCTTTGGTCTCTGTCTTTACTTGCTGACCGGCAGTCCGGAAAAACCGGACATGCCGCTAGAGGCACGTCTTGCAAACCCAGGCAATAACATGTCGCTGCTGATCGCCAAGGCCGAACGTCATCTGGCGGAAAACCCTGAGGATGGCGCAGGTTGGGACATTCTGGCACCGATCTACTTCCGCACCATGCGTTTGGGTGATGCCGAGCTTGCCTACCGCAACGCCATCCGTATCCAGGGGCCAAGCTCAGACCGCCTGATTGGTCTTGGAGAAACGCTGGTGGCGGCAAATGACGGTATCGTCACCGAAGATGCACGCTCAGCCTTTGAAGAAGGCCTTCGCCTTGACGCCACCAATCCGCGCGCCCGTTTTTATGTTGGCCTTGCCTATGAGCAGGCGGGCAGAAAACAGGAGGCACTGGCCGCCTTTGAGGGATTGGTGAAGGATTCCAAATCGGATTCGCCGTGGCTGCCACTGGTCAATGAGCATATCGCAGCATTGAAACAGGACAACGGACCGACTGTCGACAGGGCGCAAACCCAGACACAGGGTCAGGCACAATCACAGGGTAGTGAGCAGCTTGGCAATCCGAGCGCTGAAGATATCGCCAATGCGCAAACCATGAACACCGAAGACCGTCAGGCGATGATCCTCGGCATGGTGGAAAGCCTTGATGCACGACTGCAGGAAAATCCTGACAACTTTGAGGGCTGGATGCGTCTGGTCCGTTCCTATGCCATGCTCAAGAACGAGACCAAGGCACAGGAAGCTCTGAAAACCGGCCTGAAATCATTCCCCGCACAGGGCGTACAGGGAAAACAGCTGGTTGCTTTGGCAAAAGAGCTGGGACTGTCGCTTGAAGGAGTTTCGCAATGACACGCAAGCAGAAACGCCTGACGATCATTGGCGGAGGGGTCAGTTTTATCATTGCCGCAGTTCTGCTGGTCATGTTCGCCTTCGGGCAGGCCGTTGCCTATTTTTACATGCCGTCTGATCTGGCCAAGACCACCGTTGAACCTGGCACTCGCATTCGTCTCGGCGGGCTGGTGGGTGAAAACTCCGTCAAGCGCGGCGAGGGCACGACGATCAGCTTCAACGTTACCGATGGCTCGGCAACCGTACCGGTAACCTATACCGGTATTCTTCCAGATCTTTTCCGCGAGGGACAAGGCGTTGTCACCGAGGGCTCGTTTGATGCGGCAAGCCACATGTTCGTGGCCGATAGTGTTTTGGCCAAACATGATGAAAACTACATGCCCAAGGAAGTTGCCGACGGTCTGAAAAAACAGGGTCTGTGGCAGCATGGTGAGGAAGAAGCCGCAAGTGGAGCAAAGCAATGATTACCGAGGTCGGCCACTATTCGCTGGTGCTTGCATTGGCTGTCGCCTTGATCGTGTCGATCCTGCCGGTGATTGGCGCGCGTCGTAACGATGTGGCACTGATGGATATCGGAAGCCTCGGCTCCATCATGTTGTTCCTGCTGGTCAGCCTTTCTTTTGCAGCGCTCACCAGAGCCTATGCGGTGTCCGACTTCTCGGTCGCCAATGTCTACCAGAACTCGCATTCGATGATGCCAATGCTCTACAAGCTCACTGGCGTTTGGGGCAACCATGAAGGCTCGATGATGCTGTGGTTGCTGATTATCACCTTCTTCAGCGCGCTGGTCGCCATTTACGGCCGCAACCTGCCGGATACGCTCAAGGCCAACGTGCTGGCAGTTCAGGCGTGGATTACTCTCGCTTTCCTGCTGTTCATTCTGCTGACTTCGAACCCGTTCGAACGACTTGATCCGGCGCCAGCCGAAGGCCAGGACCTCAATCCGATCCTGCAGGACTTCGGTCTGGCGATCCATCCGCCGCTTCTCTATCTCGGTTATGTCGGCTTTTCCGTCTGTTTCTCCTTTGCTGTAGCTGCCTTGTTGGACGGTCGCATCGACGCCGCCTGGGCGCGCTGGGTGCGTCCATGGACGCTGGCCGCATGGACCTTTCTGACGGCAGGCATTTCCATGGGTTCTTACTGGGCCTATTACGAGCTCGGTTGGGGCGGCTGGTGGTTCTGGGACCCGGTTGAAAACGCGTCCTTCATGCCATGGCTTGCCGGTACGGCACTGCTTCATTCGGCAATCGTCATGGAAAAACGCGAAGCGCTGAAAATCTGGACGGTGCTTCTTGCCATCATGACCTTCTCGCTATCGCTGCTGGGGACCTTCCTGGTGCGTTCCGGTGTGTTGACCTCGGTCCACGCCTTCGCGACCGATCCAAGCCGCGGTATCTTCATCCTCGGCATTCTGACCGTGTTTATCGGTGGTGCGTTTGCGCTGTTTGCCTGGCGGGCACCGATGTTGAAGGCGGGTGGCATGTTCGCGCCGATTTCGCGCGAAGGTGCGCTTGTCCTCAACAACCTTGTCCTGACGGTTGCCACCGCAACGGTTTTGACCGGCACGCTTTATCCGCTGGTTCTGGAAACCTTGACCGGTGAAAAGATTTCGGTCGGTGCTCCATTCTTCAATCTGACGTTCGGCCTTCTGATGGTACCGATCCTCATCATCACACCATTTGGGCCGTTGCTGGCCTGGAAACGCGGTGATGCGCTGGGTGCCCTGCAGCGGCTCTATGTTGCAGCCTCACTTGCTTTCTTGGTCGGTCTTGTTCTGTGGTACGTGGAAAATGGCGGCCCGGTTATGGCGGCGCTGGGTATTGCCGCCGGTTTCTTCCTGATCATCGGTGCCTTTACCGACCTCTGGTACCGCGCCAACTTTGGCAAGCTGGCCTTCGGCATTGCTTTCCGCCGTCTGAAAGGTTTGCCACGCTCCGCATTCGGTACGGCTCTTGCCCATATGGGCCTTGGCATCACGGTTCTCGGCATCGTCATCGTGACCACTTACGAAACCGAACATGTGCTGGAAATGAAACCGGGCATGGTCACCGAAGCCGGGGGGTATACGCTGGTTTTTGACGGCATGCGCAGTGCTGCCGGCCCGAACTTTACCGAAGATCGTGGCCACTTCAACATTTTGAAGGGCGGTGTGATGGTTGCTGACGTTTGGTCGTCCAAGCGGCTTTACACCGCACGACGTATGCCAACCACTGAAGCGGGCATTCTGACCTTCGGCCTCAGCCAGCTTTACGTCTCGCTTGGTGATCTCACCGAAAATGGTGGCATTGTCGTGCGTGTCTGGTGGAAACCATTCATTCTGTGCATCTGGGGCGGTACGCTGTTCATGATGGCCGGCGGCTTCATGTCTCTGAGTGACCGCAGGCTGCGGGTGGGGGCGCCCACGCGCAAGGTCAAACCGGTCAAGACACCAGCACTGGAGGCGGCCGAATGATCCGCAGTCTCGTCGTCGCCGTGCTTCTGCTGTTTTCGACAGTCCCTGCCATGGCGGTTCTGCCGGATGAAATCTTGAGCGATCCTGTTCTGGAAGAGCGCGCAAGAAATCTTTCGGCGCAACTGCGCTGTATGGTGTGCCAGAATCAGTCCATCGATGATTCGAACGCAGAACTGGCCCGCGATCTGCGCGTGCTGGTGCGGGAACGTCTGGTCAGCGGCGACAGCGATCAGGACGTGATTGCTTATGTTGTGTCCCGTTACGGCGAATTCGTGCTTCTCAAGCCACGTTTCAGCGCTCGTACCGTGTTGTTGTGGGGCGCACCTATCCTGCTGACGCTGGCTGGCGTCACATCGCTGCTGGTTTTTGCCAGACGGCGTAATACACTGCCCACACAGCAGAAATTGTCTTCTGACGAGGAAGCGAAAATCCGCTCACTGCTGGAAAAACAGGACTGACCCTTTTCCTGAAAGACTGGCCAGCACCAACATTACCGATTTTTCATGCAGCAGACACCTGATTGTAAGGTGAGAGCTCCTATATCTTCATCATCCACCGCTTCCCGCTAACGGGCTCCAGTTTGAATGATGAAAGAAGGTACCTCCATGCTGAAGAATTTAACCGGACGCATTTCCGTAAACACCGCGCTCAAGACATCAACTGTTGCGGGTCTGGCTGCCGTGATGCTGGCCACCGGTCTCCCACTCCATGTTGGTCAGTCCTTGGCTGCCCCAGTCGAGGTTAACGCGCCGCAGGTTGCAAGCTTTGCAAACGTGGTTGATGCCGTTTCCCCGGCCGTTGTTTCGGTGCGTGTGCAGACCAATGTCCAGCCAGCCTCTGACGACAACAGCAACTTTTCCTTCAACTTTGGCGGTCGTGGTCTCGACCAGCTTCCTGACGACCATCCGTTGAAGCGTTTCTTCCGTGAATTCGGCGGCCCAACACCCGGTGACCGCGATCATGCAGACCGCGCACCGAACCGCCGTGGACCTGGCAAGGGCGCACTTCGTCCAACCTCGCAGGGTTCCGGCTTCTTCATCTCTGAGGATGGTTACATCGTCACCAATAACCACGTTGTCGATGATGGCGCTGCCTTCACCGTCGTAATGAATGATGGCACCGAATATGATGCCAAGCTGGTCGGTAAGGACAGCCGGACCGATCTGGCCGTGCTGAAGGTCGATGTGAACCGCAAGTTCACCTATGTTCAGTTTGCCGATGACAGCAAGGTGCGCGTTGGTGACTGGGTTGTCGCCGTTGGTAACCCGTTCGGTCTCGGCGGTACGGTCACCTCGGGCATCATCTCTGCCCGCGGCCGTGACATCGGTTCTGGCCCATACGACGACTACCTGCAGATCGACGCTGCGGTTAACCGCGGTAACTCCGGTGGTCCTGCCTTCAACCTCAATGGTCAAGTTGTCGGTATCAACACCGCGATCTTTTCGCCATCCGGCGGTAACGTCGGTATTGCCTTCGCTATTCCGGCAGCCGTCGCCAAAGACGTCGTTGCTGACCTGATGAAGGACGGCAAGGTAGAGCGCGGTTGGCTCGGCGTTCAGATCCAGCCGGTCAGCAAAGACATTGCGGAATCGCTTGGTCTGTCCGAAGCAAGTGGTGCTCTGGTCGTTGCACCACAGGCCGGCTCGCCTGGCGACAAGGCTGGCATCAAGCAGGGTGACATCATCACTGCCGTCAATGGCGACACCATCAAGGACGCCCGCGATCTGTCCCGCAAGATTGGTGCATTGGCGCCAAACACCAAGGTTGAAATCTCCCTGTGGCGCGACGGCAAGTCTCAGCCCGTCACCGTAACACTGGGTGACCTTTCCAGCGATGAGGCTTCCCCGACAACGCCAAGCACCTCGCAGGGCAATGAACAGCAGCCATCCAGCGAAAAGGCACTTGCAAGCCTTGGTGTGACGGTCGCTCCGGCTGAAGATGGCAAGGGACTGAGCATCACGGACGTTGATCCGGATTCCGATGCCGCAACCCGTGGCCTCAAGACCGGTGAAACGATCACCTCCGTCAACAACCAGCAGGTCAGCTCTGCGGCTGATGTGGAAAAAATCCTTGAACAGGCCAAAAAAGACGGCCGCTCCAAGGCTCTGTTCCAGATCCAGACCGAAAACGGCAGTCGCTTCGTCGCTCTCGATATCGATGCTGGCTAAGCCCGTTTGAACGTGTGCCGGGGCGTTCGTGCCCCGGCATTTCCTTTTCAGGAGGTTTCTTATGGATATCAAGCTTCAGGATACCACTGCCTCAGCTGTTTCCAGTTGTGCGGAAAAGGCGGACGGCGCTAATGTGCCGCACATGAAGATTCTTGTTATTGAAGACGACCTTGAAGCTGCGGCCTACATGACCAAGGCATTCCGCGAAGCCGGGATTGTGGCCGACCATGCCAGTGATGGCGAAAGCGGCCTGTTCATGGGCTGCGAGAATACCTATGACGTTATGGTCATTGACCGTATGTTGCCGCGCCGTGATGGCCTGTCGGTCATCAGCGAGCTGCGCCGTCGGGGCATTGAAACACCGGTTCTTATTCTTTCGGCTCTCGGCCAGGTCGATGACCGTGTCACGGGCCTGCGTGCCGGCGGTGACGACTACCTGCCGAAGCCTTATGCATTCAGCGAATTATTGGCTCGTATCGAAGTGCTTGGGCGCCGCAAGGGCAAGCCTGAACAGGATATGGTCTATCGTGTCGGTGATCTGGAACTGGATCGCCTGTCCCATGACGTACGCCGCAACGGCAAGGAAATCCTGTTGCAGCCCCGTGAATTCCGGCTGCTTGAATATCTGATGAAGAATGCCGGTCAGGTCGTCACCAGAACCATGCTTCTGGAAAACGTCTGGGACTATCATTTCGACCCGCAGACCAATGTGATCGATGTGCACGTATCCCGCCTGCGCTCCAAGATCGAAAAGGACTTCGAGAAGCCTTTGCTGAAAACCATCCGCGGCGCGGGTTACATGATTAAAGACGAAGGGTAAGCCTGCATTATGGCTGGTTTCTGGCTTCTTCAGAGATCGACGGCGGTTCGTCTTTCTGCGCTTTACATTCTTCTTGTTGCCCTGTGCGCGGCATTTCTTGTTTTCTACGTTACAGCGCTGTCCGAACGTCTGCTAAACCAGCAGACGAGAGACTCGCTGGTGCAGGAAGTGCTTGAGGTCCAGCGCGCCTATGAGCGCGGTGGCATCAACCCCATGCTGCGCATGCTCGAGCGGCGTGCGCGCCAGCCGGGCGCCAATCTCTACGTGATCGCTGGCCCCAATGGCGAAATCCTTGCAGGCAACGTTGCCTCGGTGCAGCCTGGTATCTTCGACAAGGAAGGCTGGACCGGATTTCCGTTCCGCTACCAGCGTTATTCGGAAAGTGGCGATAGCGTAAAGCATCTGGCCGCAGGCCACGTATTTTTCCTTGATAACAGCATGCGGATCCTGATCGGCCGCGATCTGGGTGAACCCACCAAGCTGCGTCTGCTGGTTCGCAATGCGCTGATGGTGGCACTTGCCATCATGGGTATTGGTGCACTGGTCATCTGGTTTGCCATCGGGCGCAATGCGTTGAAGCGTATCGACCGCATGTCTGCCGCCAGCAAGAAGATCATGGCGGGTGATCTGTCACAGCGTCTGCCGGAGGGTCGCTCCGGTGATGAATTTGACCGGCTGTCCAGTTCCCTCAACGCCATGCTGGGACGTATTGAAAAGCTCAATGAAGGCCTGCGCCAGGTCTCTGACAATATCGCCCATGACCTGAAGACACCGCTGACGCGCCTGCGCAACAAGGCTGCTGACGCGCTCGGTAGCCCGGATGACGATAGTCGTAAGATCGCGCTTGAAGGCATTATCGGTGAGTCCGATCAGCTGATCCGCACCTTCAATGCACTGCTGATGATCTCTCGTGTTGAAGCTGGCTCAATCGCCGCCGAAATGACGGAAGTGGATATTTCCGCCATCGCGGCCGATAGCGCCGAACTCTATGAGCCGGTTGCCGAAGAGGTCGGGCTGACCTTGATTTCAGAGGTAGAGCAGGGCATCTCGCTGAATGGTAATCGCGAACTTATCGGGCAAGCTTTGACCAACCTGATCGATAACGCCATCAAATATTCCGCAGAAAGCGATGGCGAAAAACGCATTCGTGTCAGCCTTGCCAAAAAAGACCAGAAGATTGTTCTCTCCGTCAGCGACGACGGGCCGGGTGTTCCCGCCGATAAGCGTGGTGAGGTGAAAAAGCGCTTCGTCCGTCTGGATGAAAGCCGTTCCAAGCCCGGCACTGGCCTTGGCCTGTCACTGGTGGAAGCGGTGATGGAACTGCATGGCGGCACATTGGAACTGTCTGATACCAATCCTCTCGGTGCGGCATGTCCGGGGCTTACTGTTTCGATGGTCTTTCCCGTTTCAAATCCCTAAACTCCCGCCATTGAACGATACTAAGCCGATTCCATTTGCGTGGAACCGGCGGCAGAAAAGTATCGACAAGGGAGAGAGACATTGCTGCAGGACAAGACAACGCAGAACCGGCTGGATGCTGTCGCGGCGGATATCATCCGTCCCTACACGCAGACGGAGCTGAAATCCGTTTTTTCCATTTTAAAGGACATCGCCAAAAATGAACCGGCCGTTGCCAGCCTTCTGGCGACTGAGATGCCTTTAAAAGACTTTATTGCCAATGCCTTCACGCTCTCGCCCTACCTGCGCGATATGGCGACCATGGATGACGGATTGCTGACTTTGGCAATCAGTGAGCCGCTCGACGCCACGCTACAAAAGCTTGTCGATGATGCACGCAATTGCTGGCGTGCCGATGCAGAAGGTGCTTTCCCAAGCGAAAGCGACGTGATGACACGGCTGCGCATTGCCAAGCGTCGATTGTCCTTCATCGTTGCCCTAGCCGATCTCGCCCGTATTTATACCGCCCGTGACACGGTGCGCTGGTTAAGCGACATGGCCGATGCGGCCCTGTCTGCCGCTATCGACTTTCTGCTACTGTCGGCCCATCAGGCGGGCAAGTTGCAACTCAGCAATCCCGATGCGCCATCGGAAAAATCCGGCCTTGTCGTGCTTGGCATGGGTAAACTCGGTGCGCGAGAGCTTAACTACTCCTCCGATATTGATGCGGTGATCTTCTTTGAACCATCGGCCGGTATCGTGGCGGATCCGCTTGAGGCGACTGAAACCTTCGGGCGCCTGATGCGCCGCCTTATCCGCATCATGCAGGAACGTACCGGTGACGGTTATGTCTTCCGCACGGACCTGCGTCTGCGTCCTGATCCAGGCTCAACGCCGCTTGCCATTCCGGTTGAGGCAGCTCTTCTTTATTACGAGGGCAGGGGACAGAACTGGGAACGTGCCGCCTATATCAAGGCACGGCCGGTGGCGGGCGACATCAAGGCAGGTGAGAACTTCCTGCGTGAACTGACACCCTTCGTGTTCCGTAAATATCTCGATTACGCCGCGATCGCCGATATTCACTCCATCAAGCGGCAGATCCATGCCCATAAGGGCCACGGCGCTATCGCCGTCAAAGGCCATAATGTCAAACTTGGTCGCGGTGGTATTCGCGAGATCGAGTTTTTTGCCCAGACCCAGCAATTGATCGCCGGCGGCCGCATGCCGGCCCTTCGCGTTCGTGCCACCGAACCGGCGTTGAATGAGCTGACCACGGCGAAATGGATTGATGCTGATACCCGCGACGAGCTGATCGATGCCTACTGGTTCCTGAGAGAAATCGAACACCGCATCCAGATGGTCCGCGATGAGCAGCTTCATACACTGCCGGACAGCGAGGCTGAACTGAAGCGCATTGCCTTCATGTTTGGTTTTGCCGACACCAAAACATTTTCCAGCCGATTGGAAGAGGTGCTGCGTCGGGTCGAAAAACAGTATTCCGAACTGTTCGAGCAGGAGACTCGTCTTTCCATCGGTTCGGGCAATCTGGTGTTCACCGGCCAAAAGGACGACCCAGACACATTGCAGACCCTCAGCAAACTGGGCTTTGAACGGCCACAGGACATTTCGCGTGTCATCCGCACATGGCACAATGGCCGCTATCGCTCCACGCAGTCGGTTGAGGCACGCGAGCGATTGACAGAACTGACACCGCAATTGCTGAAAGCCTTTGGCGAAAGCAAACGCGCCGATGAGGCTTTGCTGCGGTTTGACAACTTCCTGTCCGGCCTGCCAGCCGGCATCCAGCTGTTTTCGCTGCTCGGTAACAATCCCGCCCTGTTGTCACTGTTGGTCACTATCATGTCGTCCGCGCCGCGACTGGCAGATATCATTGCCTCGCGTCCGCATGTGTTTGATGGCATGCTCGATCCCGGCCTGATGAACGATATTCCGACACGTGAATATCTGGCAGGCCGTATGGCTGGCTTCCTGGCGCCTGCCCAGCATTATGAGGACATTCTTGACCGGTTGCGTATCTTTGCCGCCGAGCAGCGTTTCCTGATCGGTGTGCGGCTTCTGACAGGCGCGATCCGTGGAGAGATGGCGGCACGAGCGTTTACACACCTTGCGGACCTCGTGATTGAATCAGCCCTCAATGCTGTTCTGGAGCAGATAGAGCAGGCGCATGGCCGTTTCCCTGGTGGTCGCGTGGCTGTGCTCGGTATGGGGAAACTCGGTAGCTTCGAGCTGACTGCAGGCTCCGACGTCGACCTGATCCTGCTCTATGACTACGATGACAGTGCAACCGCATCTGACGGCGAAAAACCGCTGGATGCTGTGCGTTATTTCACCCGCATCACCCAGCGGCTTATCGCTGCGCTGTCTGCGCCGACGGCAGAGGGTGTCCTTTATGAAGTCGACATGCGCCTGCGCCCGTCCGGCAACAAGGGGCCGGTGGCAACGCGTCTTTCCGCTTTCGAAAAGTACCAGCGCGAGGAAGCCTGGACCTGGGAACACATGGCACTGTCACGCGCCCGCCCTCTCTGCGGTGACCCAAGCCTGAGACTGGATGCAGCAACCATCATTCGTTCGATCCTGTCGCAGAAGCGCGAAATCAGCAAAATTGCCGCCGATGTAAAGGAAATGCGCACGCTGATCGAACAGGAAAAGCCACCGGCTGACATTTGGGATCTCAAGCTGATCCCCGGTGGTCAGATCGATCTGGAGTTCATGGCGCAATTCCTGCTGCTCGTCACCGTCACCAAGGGGCAGGAATTGCCGCTGCTTGGCCAAAGCACCTATGACGTGCTGGACGCGCAGGCAGTTGGGGCGATGGAGCCGTCAGCCTTTGACGATTGCCTGAAAGCCATGCGGCTATGGACGGCGTTGTCGCAGATCATCCGCCTGTGCATCGATAGCCGTTTTGAACCGAAGGAGGCCCCGGCGGGGCTGATCGATCTGGTCTGCCGTGCAGGCGAATGCCCAGACATTGCAACGCTTGAAGGTGAAGTGAAGCGCCTGTCGAAAACTGTTCGGAAAACCTTCAATGCGTTGGTCAAGAACGGTGGATGACAGTTGCATCCGGGTCAATGCAGCCTGCATCCACGTGGCTGGACGTGAGGGATAATCAGGGTAACGACAGTGCCCTTGCCCTCGCAGGAGCGGATCTTCATCGTGCCGCCATGCAGGTGGACAAGCGAGCGTGAGATTGCCAGGCCGAGACCTGAGCCGCCCTTGCTTTTGGCGTATTGGCTTTGCACCTGTTCAAACGGCTGGCCGATCTTGTGCAACGACTTGGTGGGAATACCGATGCCCGTATCGGCAATCGTCAGCATCAATGCACCCTGATGGACATGGGTGCGTAGGGCAATTCGGCCACCTTCTTCCGTAAACTTCACCGCATTCGAGAGAAGATTGAGGAAAATCTGCTTCATGGCGCGGCGATCACCCGTCATTGTCAGGCCGGTGCAGATGCGCTGTTCAATTGAGATGCTCTTCTGTTCGGCCTGAATGGAGGTCAGGCGCAGAGCTTCATCAATTAGTGGCGCAAGGTCGATATTTTCCGGGTTGATACGCATATGCCCGGCTTCGATCTTCGACATGTCGAGAATGTCGTTGATGACATTCAGCAGATGTTTGCCGCTGTCGTAGATGTCATGAGAATATTCCTGGTATTTCGGCGATCCGACCGGACCGAACATCTCGTTCACCAGAATTTCCGAGAAGCCGAGAATAGCATTCAACGGCGTGCGCAACTCATGGCTCATATTGGCAAGGAATTCTGACTTGGCCTTGTTGGCCGCTTCGGCGCGGTCTTTTTCCGCCTGGTAGTTGGCGTTTGCCAGAGACAATTCAGACTTCTGTCGTTCAAGCGTGTGGCGGGAGGCTGAGAGGTCGCCAATCGTCGCCATCAACCGCTTTTCAGAATCACGCAACCGTTCCTGATGGCGCTTGAGAAGGGTAATATCGGTACCAACCGAAACGAGGCCACCGTCACGGGTCCGGCGCTCATTGATCTGCAGCCAGCGCTCATCGGCAAGCTGTACTTCTGTTGTACGGGAAAGACCGGACTGGTCGCCATCGGCAATACGTCGTTCGACAACAGGGCGCGCCGCCGCAGCGTTGACAGCGGAACGTTCGGTGCCGGGAATAAGGACGCTATCTGGCAGACCATAGGCCTGCTGGAAGTGGGCGTTACACATCACCAGGCGGTCATTTTTATCCCAGAGAACAAAGGCTTCAGAGGTACATTCAATCGCATCTGCAAGGCGCTGGTCAGCTTCCGCATAACGTTGCGCCAGACGATGCTGCTCAGTCACATCCATCACAATGCCGATGACATGGGTACGGCCGGTCACGGTGCGGATGACCTGCGCGCGGGCGCGCATCCAAACATAGTGACCTTTTGCGTGTTTGATCCGGAAAATCTGGTCGATCTGGTTAAGTTCGTGTCCGGCAACAGCACGGGCAAGTGCGTAGAGATTGCCGTCCTGAGGGTGCATCATGCGGGCAACGTCGCTGAACGATAGCGGCTTGTTGCGCGGCGGCAGTCCGAGCATCTCATAAAGCGAACTGGACCAGAACATGCGGCGGTTGGCGAGATCGAAATCCCACAGACCACAGCGGCCGCGCGACAGCGCCGTATCAACGCGCAGATTGGATTCCAGGAAGATCTCGTCGGCTTCACGCGCCCGTTTGACCTGCATGTAATAGGCATAAAGGATCACAATGAGGATCGAGGAAATGCCGGCGAACAACGTGACGTTCATGGCAATTTCCTGCCGCCAGAACGAGCGGATGGACTCCAGCGACTGCGCTGCAATCACCATGCCGCCCTCGGTGCCGATTGGCATCATCGTGGCGTAATGTGGCGTGCCGTCAATATTGGTCTCGATCGTGCCGGGTGCGCCGGCAAAACGGCGCACAATTGCAATTTCCGGCAGGAGATTTGTCAGGCTGGTGCCGATATAGATCGAAGAGGCCACGCTGGAAGTTGCAAAGACTTTGCCTGAGGCGTCAGACAGCAAAACGAAGGTATCGCCACCCATGCTGCCTTCGGGAAATGCGGCAGAGAGTTTCTGTTCAGCTTGCAGGCGGTTCTGAAATGAAAGCGGGGCGGCATTTTCAGACAATACGGAGCGGGAGGTTATGGCGATTAGAGCCGTGGACTGCCGGGCGGCATCGTCCATTCGGTTATACTCTGCCATGATGCCAAGCGTGCGTGACGCAGCGACCACAACGAGGAAGGCTGTGATGAGTATGGGAATGAGACGCTTGAGCGTCGTCTCCACCTGCGGCAGCTGACGCGGAGATCCGTGAACCAGCCCTATCAAATTGCTTGATAGCTGCTCGCTCCAGACTGAAAAATCAGAAAATTTGGCATACGGTCGCTCATCGCCCGCAGTCGCCCGCCGCACGTTCGTCATTGTCCCGCCTTGATGTCCCTCGATTACAGCGCCGCGCCATTCATGTCGCAAATCAGGACGCTGTCACAATTTGAAAAGCCGCATAGCCCACTCTCAAGATCTGTTCAGATCCCCAAGACCAATGCGCTGATCCAAAGCACCGCCGCTCGAATCTACCCTAATGAATCAAAGGCTTTGTGTGTTGTCCAGAGGCTTTGGTTAAAAGATTATTAACCCCTTGAACCGACTCAAGGTTTTTTACTCTTGTCTGCGGTCGGTTGCGAAATGCTGTTTTAAAACAAAAAAGGCCGGAGAAGCTCCAGCCTTTTTTGCAAAAGAAACTCTCAATCAGCCTTTGAGAGTCCTCTCAACGATGTCACGCACATCAGTGGAAAGCGCTGGTGCGTGCTCAATTTTCATCAGGGCAGAACGTGCCTTGTCAGCCCGGCCGGCCTCGAGAGACCGCCATGAGCGCATGCATGTCAGAATACGCGCAGCAAGCTGCGGGTTTTTCTTATCGATTTCAATGATCTGCTCGGCAATGAAAGCGTAGGCTTCACCATCAGGGCGATTGAAACCGGTGGCGTTTGCAAAGGCAAAGTTGCCGACAAGCGAGCGAACGCGGTTCGGGTTGCCTGCAATGAAGTGCTTCGACTGCATCAACTTCTTTACGCGGTCCAGCGCGTCGTGGCCGGGAATGGTGGCCTGAATGGCAAACCACTTGTCGATAACAAGTGCGTTGTTGGCAAAGCGTGTTTCAAACGATGCCAGCGCTTCTGCGGTCTCGGTCGCCGCAGGAAAGCGGTGCGCAAGGACGGTCAGGGCATGGGCAAGGTCAGTCATGTTGCTGGCAGTGCGGAAGGCTTCTGCTGCCCGTGCCGGATCTTTTTCGGCGTAAGACAGGTAGAGCAAAGCACTGTTGCGCAGGGCACGGCGTCCGGCACTGGCTGCATCTGGCGTAAATTCGCCTTCGGTGCGCATGTCTTCCGCCAGGCGGACAAAGGTCTCCTGGCCACCCTGCGCGATGATCGCCAAAACTTCGCCACGTGCTTTGTGAATGGCGTCGGGATCATTGTCCCGGCCAAGTTCACGGGCAATGTCGGATTCACTTGGCAGCGCCAGCGCCTGCGCTCTGAAGGCAGGTTCCAGACTGTCGTCGGATGCGATTTCCAACAGCGCGGTAATCAGGTCCGGTGCAAAGCTGACAGCCTTGCCCTGTTTGACCGATGCCACGGCTTCAATCAGGTTTGGCAGTGCAAGGTCGGTAATCGCCTGCCAGCGCGAGAACAGGTCTGCGTCATTGCGAGCAATATGCACGAGGTCGGCAGGTGTCTGGTCGAAATGCAGGTTGATCGGTGCTGAGAAGCTGCGGTTAAGCGAAACAACCGGGCGAGGCGAAATGCCGGAGAACACGAACGTCTGCGAGCGCTCGGTCAGGTGGATCACGCCGTTGGAAAACTCGCCACCCTCGACCTGTGTCGGCTCGGCAATCTGGCCATTGTCCAGCAGCAGCGCGGTGCTGAGCGGAATATGCATCGGCTCTTTGTTCTGCTGACCGGGTGTTGGCGGAGTTGTCTGCTCAAGAGACAGGGTAAATTTATTCGCTGCCGCGTCGTAAGCAGTGGATACGCTGACAAGCGGCGTGCCGGCCTGACGGTACCACAGCGAAAACTGTGTCAGGTCACGACCGCTGGCATCTTCGAAACATTTCACGAAGTCTTCGACGGTGGCGGCATCGCCGTCATGACGTTCGAAATACAGGTCCATACCCTTCTTGAAACCATCCTGACCAAGCAGGGTGGCAATCATCCGGGTAACTTCGGAGCCCTTTTCATACACCGTCGTCGTGTAGAAATTGTTGATTTCGCGGTATTTCTCTGGACGAACGGCGTGTGCGAGCGGTCCGCCATCTTCCGGAAACTGCTCCGCTTTCAGGTGACGCACTTCTGCAATACGCTTGACGGCGCGCGAGCGCATGTCGGCCGAGAACTCATGATCGCGATAAACGGTCAGGCCTTCTTTCAGGCACAGTTGGAACCAGTCGCGGCAGGTAATACGGTTGCCCGTCCAGTTGTGAAAATATTCGTGGGCGATGATCGCTTCGATATTGGCGTAGTCCGCATCGGTGGCGGTCTCAGGATCGGCCAGAACGTATTTGTCGTTGAATACGTTGAGACCCTTGTTCTCCATCGCGCCCATGTTGAAGTCAGACACGGCAACGATCATAAAAATATCGAGATCGTATTCGCGGCCGAAACGGTCTTCATCCCACTTCATCGAGCGCTTCAGCGCATCCATGGCGTAGGTGGCGCGCGGCTCCTTGCCGTGCTCGACGTAGATCTTCAGGGTAACTTCACGGCCAGACATGGTTGTGAATGTATCTTCCACAACGCCGAGATCGCCTGCGACAAGCGCAAACAGATAGCTTGGCTTCGGGTGTGGGTCGAACCAGGCTGCGAAATGACGGCCTTCGTCGTAATTGCCACCACCGAGAAAGTTGCCGTTCGACAGCAGTAGGGGATTACCCTCTTTCTGCGAGATGATGGTGATCGTGTAAGGTGCCAATACATCCGGACGATCCGGAAAATAGGTGATGCGACGGAAGCCTTCTGCTTCACACTGCGTGCAATAAATGCCGCCAGTGCGGTAAAGGCCCATCAACTGGGTATTGGATGTCGGGTTGATATAGTTGGTGACGCAAATCTCGAACGGTTCGCTTTCCGGCAGATCACGGATTGTCAGGCTTTCCGGAGTTGCGTCATATTGTGCAGCAGGAACATCGATCTGATCCAGAAGCAGACCGGACAGAACAAGCTCGTCACCATCCAGTACCAGCGGCGCTTTTGCATCGACGCCTTCGCGCCGGTGAAAAATCAGACGCGCTTCGACTTTGGTGTTTTCAGGGTCGAGTTCAAAGGTGAGATCCACCCGTTCCAAAACAAAATCTGTTGGGCGGTAATCTGCCAGGTGAACGATCTGGCCCGTGTCTGTTCGCATGACTATTCCTGAATGAACTTATGTCTGCCGCTACCGGACATCATGGAACATGCCGCCCGAATGTAAAATTAATTTTGAGATTCACAATCATGTGAAAGGCGAAAAACATAATGTCCTTCGTAGTAGCTGCCAGACAATCTGTTCACGGAAAACCAGTGAATGTGCCTCGCATTGGCACATATTCACATCAAATGTTGAACGATTACTGAAATTATGTCTTTGCCCGAATAATAATTTGGCAAATCTATATGGACGAGTAAGTCGAAGCAGACTTGACCTCTCAGGTAGCAAGTTCTTCGCGAAGCTTACTTCGTTTTCACTGTGTTGGCGGAGACAATATCCTGGCCATAGCATCGAACGTATGTCGCGCTGGAAAATGCCTTGAAAGCGACGATCAAAACACGCGCCGCAACAGTTGCCGTAAATTTCCAAGCCTATTCATGGTTCGATAACACGTTTTGATGAAAGTGCGATCAAATATGGGTTATAGGTAAAATCCATTTCCGTGCGCCGCCGTCTCTGCTTGCTTCGATAGCGCGTTTTTCCAGGTGTCCTGAGTGCAATTCCGATGAGCGTGGCAGCAATAAATCCAATTCGCGGTATCAGCTTCAAGGTGCTGTCGGTGATGCTGTTTTTGATGATGCAGACCTGCATCAAGTCGGCAGGCGCGGATATTCCGGCGGGACAGATTACCTTTTTTCGCTCGGCCTTCGCGCTGGTCCCCATTCTTATCTATCTTGCCTGGCTGAAGGATCTGCCAGGTGCCTTTTATACCCGTCATCCTTTCGGTCATTTCAAACGTGGCGTTCTCGGCATCCTGTCAATGGCCTGTGGTTTTTATGGCCTTGTGCATCTGCCAATGCCCGATGCCATCGCGCTTGGTTATGCCTCCCCGCTGATGGCGGTCATTTTTGCCGCCGTGTTGTTACGTGAACAGGTAAGGGTCTATCGCTGGACGGCCGTTTTCGTCGGCATGATCGGCGTTATTGTTATTCTGTTTCCGAAGCTGACTTTGCTACGCGAAGGTGGCTTTGGCAGCAGCGAAGGCATGGGCGCTCTCTCAGTCATGGCGGCGGCAGTGCTGGCAGGCATGGCGATGATCCAGGTGCGTCAGTTGGTCGTCAGCGAAAAGACCGCCACTATAGTTGTCTACTTCTCGATAACCGGGGCTGTGCTGTCGCTGTTTACGTTGCCATTCGGTTGGGTGTCACTCAGCGCCACCGATACGACGCTGCTCATCGCCTGTGGTATATTTGGTGGCGTGGCGCAGTTGTTCCTGACTGAAAGCTACCGCCATGCCGAGGTTTCGACCATTGCGCCGTTTGAATACAGCTCAATCATCATCGGGATCGGGATTTCCTATGTGATGTTCGGTGATATCCCGACATTCACCATGCTGGTGGGAACAGCTATCGTCATCTCAGCCGGTATCTTCATTATTTACCGCGAACATCGTCTCGGCCTGAGCCGCAAGGCAAGCAAGAAAGCCTCAACCCCACAGGGCTGATTTTCTTCACATAAATGCGTGGAGTTGTAATATAACTGTCTATTGCACCTGTTACCCGTTGTCCTGGTTGTTAAAATTTAGTTAAAAGACAATTCTAGGGTAATGCAGTTTTGCTAATGCTTGTGTTGCAGGCTGGCAAAAGCGGGAAATGGGGTTGAGCGTGGTAAAGTACATGGGCTGCTTTTGCAGTCAGTGTATTATCCTGTACGCTCATGATTGCGATGCATGCTTCAATCAGTGATTATAGTGAGACTACCAGGTTCGTTCATGTCGGGAGGATATCTTGAAAAGATATACGCCCGCTGAACTTGTAGAGCATCCGGCATTCGTTAGTGGCTTGAGTGATCTGGCGCAGGTTTTACGTGCCGTCTTCGCGGAAGGTCCACGGATGGCCAAGATGCTGGCCGCCCACCAACGCTGGTTGTTAAGTCAGGCCGGAATGGCGTTGCATCTGGAAAACGGCGAGGCTGGCCTAACAATTGCCTCCCTGCGCGATTTGATCACGCCCCATGGCATTGCCAGCCGTAACACGGTTCAGAACTTTCTCGAGCAGTTGGAAATCTACCGCTTCATCGAAGTAGTCGGTAAAAATGGCCGCTATTATCCGCGTCGTTACCGCGCGACGGACACAACCGAAAGCGCGATGTTCCGCTGGTATGCTAGCAATCTGATGGTGGTGGATGGCATGGATGGCGGCATGCGCGCGGCGCGGCTGATCAGCCAACCGCAATTGTTCCGGCTTGCTCATCCACGCGCCATTCGCAGTTGCATCGAATCCAAGGAATGGCGCGAACCGCCCGAGAACGTTGCAATGTTCATGTGGACGGAGGGTGGCGGTCTGGTGGTCGATGATTTTATCGCCCGCATCAAAAATGCCGATATAACCCAGAAACGGATCGATATTGGCTACGTCAACATTCCCGAACTTGCGACCGAGTTCATGATGTCGCGTACCCATTTCCAGCGCATGATGCGCAAGGCCATGGATATGGAGTTGATAGGCTGGTCAGACGATGCGCCGCGTTCTGGTATGTGGATATCGAAGCAGTTTCTGCATGACTACGCCGGCTGGCAAGCTGTAAAGATTGCTCATGTCAACAATGCATTCGTGACGGTAGTGGAAAGCCACGGTGATGAGATGACGCTGCCGCAGGTCAACCGCGACTGATTGTGCGGTCTTGCTGGCCGTCGATGGTACCACTGCGCTAATTGCGCTTTATTTCCAAAAAAAGCCCATAAAAACCAAAAGAGCGTCTTTCTGTCGAAAAACGCTCACGGTAACACAATTTTTAAAACATGACGCCGTTGGATCAGCGTGCACGAAAATCCGCAAAAACTTGCGAAGGGCGCGTTACACCATGCTGAACAGCATAGGCACGTGCGGTAATTTGTTCGTTCGTTGCCGAACCGAAACGGTGGTAACCCTGACTGGAGCGGGGGCCAACCCCTGCGAGCCTGAGTGTTTCAAAGCCGGAGTGAACCGGACGAAAGCGAGTTGTCATAGCCTTGGTTCCTTAAACCTATTTCCTCCCAAGACATGAGGTGCTTATGACAGCGGTCGTCGGATTCGACAATCAGGGTAAATGCGGCGCTGTTATGCGTTAACCGCATGGCTATTTTCATAAAACGTTTACAATGGTCAAAAACCAAGCATTTACATTTGAGCGAGACGGGATTTGAAAGACAATAAATCCTGCCAGGCCAATGCTTTACTGGCTGGAGCATTGAGTAATTCTTGCGGATGCAGGCTGGCAAGTGCCGGAATAATCGCGCCGCCAACGGGCACTTCACGCCACTGACCGCGCATTGTGTGGATGGTGCCGGTGCCGCCAAAGAAGAATCGCGCGGTAACGTTGCCCAAAAGCAACAGCAGTTTCGGCTCAAAAAGCGCGATCTGCCGCTCGATGAAGGGGCGGCAAATGTTCATTTCCGGCCCGGAAGGGGCGCGGTTGCCCGGCGGGCGCCATGGCACGGTGTTGGCAAGTGCGATCTGATTGCGGTCGAGATCGATCGCTGCCAGCATACGGTCGAGCAGCATGCCTGCCTTGCCAGAGAAAGGCAGACCATCGCGGTCGTCATCCGCATCCGGCATCGGGCCAATGATCATGACCTTGGAGCCCGGGGTACCCGTCGCAAACACGGTATTGCGCGCCCCGTTTTTAAGATTGCATCCGTTGAAGCTTTCAAGGGCAGTTTTCAACTCTTCCAGGGAACGGGCACTTTCGGCCGCAAATCGGGCCGCAGCCACCGCCTGTTCGTCTGGCACCGCCATATTAGGCATGGAGGGTGCCGCCGCTGGCGGACGTCCACCGGTCGTGGCAGATGGTTTGCCGGCATCGCTCCGTCCTGCCGTTTGGCCGGAGCGTGCGTTGTCCGTCTGCCGTACCTGCTGTTTGGCACGGCTTGCCTCAAACTCCGCAAACCGGTCAATGGCTGTATCCTCCAGCAACCAGTCAACGCCCGCATCTGCATGAAAATGCAGAAGCGCGGCGAGTTCGGCAGGGGATAGGTCATTTGCGGATATCATGAGGTCAACATAATGATCTGGCGGCGTAGATCAAAGTAAAAAGCGTCTTTGGTTACGCCGTCCAACGCTCAATGTCGCCACTCTCGCCAATCATGGCCAGACCGTGCGCAATCGACAGCAATTCTCCGCCGCTTTCAATCTTATCGGCGTCGAAACGCTGCGTGAAGATTTTACGTACCGCAGGAACGAAGGATGTGCCGCCTGTCAGAAAGACCTTGTCGATGCTGGATGCATCGGTGTTGGTCTTGGTCAGGACTTCGTCGAGCGCATCTTCGATCTTGGCGAGATCGTCGCTGATCCAGGTGTCAAAATCGGCGCGGCGCACGGTCTTGCGGCCGGACTTTCCGAGCGGCGAGAAATTGAACTCCGCCTCTTCATGCTGCGACAGTGCCATCTTGGTGGCCGAAATGGCCTGATAGAGCGGATAACCTTCGTCATGTTCAACCAGATCGATGAACATTTCCAGCTTTTCCGGCTCCAGAGCAGAACGCACCAGTGATTTTAGATCGGTGAATTCTTTTGACGTTTTGAAGATCGACAGCTGGTTCCAGCGGCCGAAATTGACGTAGTAGCCGGCCGGTACATCGAGAACCTTGTCAAAGCTCTTGAACTGGCTGCCTTTGCCGATCTCTGGCGAGACCAGATTGTCAATCATGCGAAAATCAAAATGGTCGCCGGCAACACCGACACCGGAGTGACCGATCGGTTTTGCCGAAAGCTGGCCGCCATTGGTTTCAAAACGAATGAGTGAATAGTCGGTTGTACCGCCGCCGAAGTCGGCGACCAGAACATTCGCATCTTTCTTGAGGCTCTGGGCAAAATAGTAGGCGGCTGCCACCGGCTCGTAAACATAGTGGATGTTTGGGAAACCCATGCGCGTCAAGGCTTCATTATAGCGCTGCAGGGCAAGGTCTTCATTTGGGTTGGAGCCGGCAAACCGCACGGGACGACCAGCTACAACGGTGCCGATATCACCGTTCCAGTTATCGCCTGCATAGGTCTTCAGCTTGCGTAGGAAAACCTCCATCAAATCTTCGAAGGTCTGGCGCTTGGCGTAGATCAACGTGCCCTGGAAAAGCGAGGAGGCGGCAAATGTCTTGATCGACTGCAGGAAACGGCAATCACCGGCGTGATCGATGAATTGGCGAATGGCGGCCTGACCGGCTTCCACGTGCAATGCCGCAGCACCAAGCGACGGATCTTTCATAAAGGAAAGTGCGGTTCGCATGCTGTCTGTGTCACCGGCCATGCTGCTGAATTGCATGGAACGGCTCTGCGTGCCGTTTTCAGAGAGAGCCATGACCGTGTTGGTCGTGCCGAAGTCGAGGCCGAGCGCCCGTGCCATTGCGGTATCCTTTGTCGATAAAATAGCTGGCCGGACTGAACGATGTCAGTCCCGCAAATAAAAAGGCGTCAATTGACACCTGTGATTTTTGAAGAGGGCGGGTGATCGCATAGGAGATTGTGAATGGCAAGCATGGCGCATGCGTTTTCTTAGGTCATGCCGCAATAAAGCCACGACGGTTGGCGCAATACGAAGATGGGGATGGACATGATTTGATGAAACGCACGGCGCTTGTTGTTTTGAGTAAAGCGCATCAGGAGGGCGACGTATGACGCAAACACTTTATCGTTCGGCATTGTTTTTTGGTTTGGTATCAGGCGTTTGTCTGAGTTTTGGTGCGGCCGGTGCAGCAGAACCGGTTCACTGCACGGTCATTCTGGATGTGGCGAGCCGGCAGGCTCTGCACCGTGAGGGGGATTGCGATAAAGCCTTTGCACCTCAATCGACTTTCAAATTTCCTCTGGCGATCATGGGTTATGATGCCGGCATTCTGAAGGACGCCACAACGCCGCGATGGGACTACAAGGCCGAATGGAAAAGGCCGAAGCGCGAACAGCAATCGGTCGATCCGACGATTTGGGAAAAGGATTCCATCGTCTGGTATTCGCAGGAAATTACCCGAAAGCTCGGCAAGCAGAAGTTTGCCGAATACGTCAAGGAATTCGAGTATGGCAATGCCGATGTCAAAGGCGTACCCGGTCATACGGATGGGCTGACGGAATCCTGGCTAATGTCATCGCTGAGGATTTCTCCTGATCAGCAGGTCGATTTCATGCGCCGCTTCGTGAGTGGAAAAATACCGGCCTCCAAACAAGCCTATGACAATACAAAGGCGATCATCCCGCAATTTACCGCCGCTGATGGCTGGTTGATCCACGGTAAAACCGGTTCCGGTCGTATTCGCAACAAGGTCGGCAAGGCGGATGGTAATAACTGGCTTGGCTGGTTTGTCGGCTGGGCAGAAAAGGGCGATCAGCGGGTGGTCTTTGCCACGCTGAATGTCCGGGAATGGACAACCAAGGAACCGATCAGCTTTGCGACCCGTGACGCGCTGATTGCCGATCTGCCAAAGCTGGTGAAATAATTTAGCGGATAAAGCGCCGTGCCACGAAGATCATGGCCAGCCCGGCAATCGCCAAAAGTGCGCCGCGCAACATCCATGGGCTTTGATTGATCATGAAGCTGGAGGCGGGGTAGGGGAAATAACCGCTACCCTGCCCAATCCAGATTGCGCCGATAAGCGTTAGAAGAACCCCAAGGACGGTCAGCGAAATTCGAAGCACCTGCATGATAAACCCCGAAAGAGACAAGGTCTCTATCATAACCTGAAGCGGTCTATCGCGCCATGGTCACAATCTCCCGTCGTTTACGCTTCAGCGTAATAACGAACGATCAGATTTGTTTCGTTTTCAGTGTCGGTATCCTGCGAAGCCTTTGACGCCGTTCCTTCAAACGTGCTTTTTTCGATCGCGTCCAAGACACCACGAATGATCTGGTCTTTCTGGGCGGCGATTGCACGATTGCGCAAGGCTGTGAATGCGGCGTCATTAACCACTCTGAAACTGCGCTCCAGCGCGGCGTCATTTTTCAAAACCAGTGGGTGAGAGGTGGGCGCTGACACAGACGAAACGGCTTTTGGTCTTGACTGAACCGGCGCGGCTTGCTGTTGCGGATTAGGGCCCGCTGCGGCAGGTGCCGTGGTGGCACTGTCAGCCTTGCTATCATTCTGCGCGCTATCGGTCTCGACAGTCGACGAGGGCGCTGCGTTGACCTGTTCACTGGGCTGAGATGCATCGGTCGGTTCCGGCGCTGAACCGGCGCTATCACCGTCTTCCGATATGTCGTTATCATCGACGGCGGAAGGCGGTTCCCCAGCCGCAGCTCCAGCGTCTGCCTCTGTGTCGCCATCGGGCTGAGTAGGCGCCGCAGAATAGGTGCCATCATCATCTTGTGCTGCGGTCTCTAGTGCCGTGTTTTCACCGGTTTGTGCATGTGTGCCCGGCGGCGTTTGCGAAGCCTGATTGCCGGAAGAAGAATTTGTGTTGCCGCTGTTGCCAATAGACGTTTGCCCATTTGAAGAGGTGGGCGGCAGAAGTGTTTCGAGCATGAAAGGGGTACCAGAACTATCAATGCCCCCCGTCTAACCTTCCACCCCCCAAAATTTAGTGGAATTGGGTAGCGTGATTTTATTAAAATACTGAGGTAATTGCGTTTTCCACAGCACAAAACAAAAGCGCGCCACAACCATGCCGTGGCGCGCTCCAAAGGACTTTGAACGAATTGATCGTTAGATGGAGCTTGCCGCACCGCCATCGACCCGCAACATGGTGCCGGTGATGTAGCTTGCTCCCTGCGAGCACAGAAACGCACCTGCTGCACCAAATTCATCGACAGTGCCGAGACGTGCAGCCGGAATGGTCTTGACGGACGATGAGCGGATTTCCTCGATGCTCTTGCCGGTGCGCTTGGCATTGGCGCCATCCAGTTCATCGATACGATCGGTGTGAATACGGCCGGGCAACAGCATGTTGGATGTGATGCCGAAACCTGCCACTTCGCTCGACAATGTCTTGCTCCAGCCAACCAGCGCGCCGCGCAAAGTGTTGGACAGCGCCAGATTGGGGATCGGTTCAAAAACGCCTGACGAGGCGACGGTGACAATACGGCCCCAGCCTTGCTCCTTCATCTGCGGCAGGAAAGCGCCAGTCAGTGTGATGACGCGCAGCACCATCGACTGGAAGAAGGTCTCGAGCTTTTCGGCTGTGATTTCTTCGGCAGTGCCGGGTGTCGGGCCGCCGGTATTGTTGATCAGGATGTCGATGCCGCCGAGTTTCTGTTTAACGGCATCAACCATCTCCGCCACAAAATTTGCCTCGGAAATGTCACCACGAACCCAATCGGCTTTGCCTTTGCCAAGCGCGTTGAGAGCTTGGCAATTTGCTTCCAGCTTTTCGCTGGTGCGACCAACCAGCAATACATTAACGCCTTCCTTGACCAGCGCAGTGGCAATGCCAAGGCCAAGACCGCGTGAAGAGGCGAGAACCAGTGCGCGTTTGCCGGAAATACCGAAATCCATGTGTCATTCCTTATGAAATCGAGACGTCATTGTTTGTATAGGCTGCGCAGGTCACGATTTGAAGGTCGAGACCTGCTTTGGTGCATTTAGGCAAATGGCACTTTGCCGGGATTGAACAAACCATCGGGATCGAGAGCCTGCTTGATCTGTTTTGCCAGACTGCGTTTTACCGGGTCGGCATAATTTTCGTAACCATACCGTTTCTCAAAACCCACGCCATGTTCGGCCGAGAAGCTGCCGCCAATTTCGCGCACATCGGTATAGATCGCATCCTGAATGCGAATGAGTTCCGCTTCGTCTGGCTCATCACATTTGACCGTCAGATGCAGGTTGCCATCGGCAATATGGCCATAGACATAAAGTTGGTAATCCGGATTCAGCACCTGAAACCGAGCATGTAGATCCGCGACATAGGCATCCAGCAGGGCAGGCGGTAAGGATACGTCGAAGGAGGGTGGATTGTTGTAGGACTGGTAATAGAAACCGGATTCCTCGCGCAGCGCCCAGATTTGTTTGGCCTGGTTGCTGGACTGCGCGACAATGCCATCGAGAATACCGATGTCCTCCCAGATATCGGCAAGGGCCGCTTCCAGATTGCCGCGAGCCGTTTCTTCATCTGTGGACGAAAGCTCAACGATAAAGGCGCAGGCGCTTTCCGGCAGCCAGGAAAGGTCAAAATTGCGCAAGGCGGCATGGTCACGGATAAACAGCGGCCACATCATTTCTGCCGCTTCCAGCTTGAGGCCCGTCATGTCAGTGAGACGTTCGGCAATGGCCAGCGCGCTTTTGGCATTATTGACTGCCAGCATGGCGGTGGCGCGGTATGGCCGCAAAGTTTCAAGTTTCAGTACGAGGCGTGTGATGATACCGAACGTGCCTTCGCTTCCGATCAGCAACTGCTTGATGTCAGGCCCGGCACTGACTTTGACTACGCGGGTCAGGTCACTGAATATCGTACCATCAGGCATGACGGCCTCGATGCCGAGTATCTGATGGCGCATGACGCCGTTACGAAACGCCAGCAAGCCGCCTGCATTGGTGGCCGCCATGCCGCCAATTGTTGCCGTTCCGCGCGAAGGAAGGTCAATGCCGGTGGTAAGGCCGTATGCCGCTGCCGCTTCCTGAAGGGCTTGCAACGTCATGCCCGCCTGCACTGTGACGGTCTTTTCTTCGATATTGATGCTATCAACGGCGTTCAGCCGTGATGTCGAGATGGCGATCTGCCCTTCATGGCTGACGCAACCACCAGCAAGACTGGTGCGCCCGCCGTGAGGCACAATGTTGACGCCCTGTTCGCGACACCATGTCACCAACGCAGCGAGGTCCACTGCACTAGAGGGAGACACCAGAATGCCAGCGCCAAAATTGTCTGGGTGTTCTCCGGGGTCGCGTCCTTGCAAGTCGGTATGTGTGGCTACGTGCATATCGGGGAAGGCAAATTTCAGCTTCGCTGCAAGGGTGAGGGCGGACGTGTCTGACATGAGCGGTTCGCTTCGCGGCGTGAATTCAGTTGGCAAATCAATAGCAGCCTGCGGTCAGGCGTCCAATGCAGTTTGAAGAATCCACTGATTTTGATGGCGATTTGCGTTGAAGGTCAAGCGTGATCATTTGCTTAAACGCGCCTTGACCGACGCTAAAACCGACCTTATTTGTATATTACGTGAACGTAAAAGTAATTTAATCGTCAGGTTGTCTGACAATAATGTGTGAATCGACATGACTTGCCGCATTCAGCGCTCGACAAGTGCTGTTTGCTTTGCCAAGAAAGAACCGAAAGACAGGGACGGGGTGGTCAACCCGGCGGGATTGAGAGGCTGATATGACAGAGCAACATGAACTTCCTGAACGCGAGTCGATGGAATTCGACGTTGTGATTGTGGGTGCAGGTCCTGCGGGTCTGTCGGCAGCAATTCGTTTGAAGCAGGTTAATCCGGACCTGTCGGTGGTTGTTCTGGAAAAGGGCGCCGAAGTTGGAGCCCATATCCTGTCCGGCGCGGTGGTTGATCCTATTGGTATCGACCGCCTGTTGCCCGGCTGGCGTGAGGAAGAGGGCCATCCGTTCAAGACCGAGGTGAAGGACGACCGGTTCCTGTTCTTGGGACCTGCGGGCTCAATTCGTCTGCCAAACTTCATGATGCCACCGCTGATGAGCAATCACGGCAATTACATCGTGTCGCTTGGTCTGGTCTGTCGTTGGCTGGCGGAAAAGGCGGAAGCTCTCGGTGTCGAGATCTATCCCGGTTTTGCTGCCAGCGAGGTTATCTATGGTGATGATGGCGCTGTCATTGGCGTTGCAACCGGTGACATGGGCATTGAAAGAAACGGCGAACCTGGCCCCAACTTCACGCGCGGCATGGCCCTGATGGGTAAATATGTGCTGATCGGCGAGGGTGTGCGTGGTTCTCTGGCCAAGCAGCTTATCTCGAAATTCGACCTGCAGAAAGGCCGTGATGTCCAGAAGTTCGGTATTGGCATCAAGGAACTGTGGCAGGTAAAGCCTGAAAAGCACAAACAGGGTCTCGTGCAGCACTCGTTCGGCTGGCCGCTGGGCTTTAAAACCGGTGGCGGATCGTTCCTCTATCATCTGGAAGACAATCTGGTGGCTGTCGGTTTCGTGGTACACCTCAACTACAAAAACCCGTATCTCTATCCGTTTGAAGAGTTCCAGCGGTTCAAGACCCATCCGGCAATCAGCGAAACCTTTGAGGGCGGTAAGCGCCTGTCCTATGGCGCTCGCGCCATCACCGAAGGCGGCTACCAGTCGGTGCCAAAACTTTCCTTCCCCGGTGGCGCACTGATCGGTTGCTCAGCCGGTCTGGTCAACGTGCCGCGCATCAAGGGCAGCCACAATGCCGTGCTGTCTGGCATGCTGGCGGCAGAAAAGATCGCCGACGCGATTGCCGCAGGTCGCGCCAATGATGAAGTTGTCGAGATCGAAAATGAATGGCGCCTGGGCGATATTGGCAAGGACCTGAAGCGGGTTCGCAACGTCAAACCACTGTGGTCCAGGTTCGGCACGTTGCTGGGCATTGGCCTGGGTGGTCTCGATATGTGGATCAACCAGATTTTCGGCTTGTCAATCTTCGGCACCCTGAAGCACGGAAAGACCGATGCGGAAAGCCTTGAGCCTGCTGCGAAACACAAGCCGATTGCCTATCCGCGACCAGATGGCGTGTTGACCTTCGATCGCCTGTCATCGGTGTTCCTGTCTTCCACCAATCATGAGGAAGACCAACCGGTGCATCTGCATGTCAAGGACATGGATTTGCAGAAGCGCTCCGAGCATGATGTCTATGCAGGGCCTTCGACACGTTACTGTCCGGCAGGCGTCTACGAATGGGTCGAGAAGGATGGCGAAGAAGTCTACGTGATCAACGCGCAGAACTGCGTGCACTGCAAGACCTGTGACATCAAGGACCCTAACCAGAATATCAACTGGGTTCCGCCACAAGGCGGCGAAGGGCCGGTTTACGCCAATATGTAAGATGGCCCGGCCCGCACGGACCGCCGCCAGCGAGGATGTTCGGCGAAGGGCCGGTCTACGCCAATTTGTAAAGATGGCCCGGCCCGCACGGACCACCGTCAACAACGAGAAGGCCAGGGTGTGAAAATGGATGATCTTGTCTCGTTTTCCATCCGGCCTGCGCGACGCGATGAAATAGAGGCATTGAGACAGATTGAGCTCGATGCCTTTTTTGCGCTTCGCGATGCTGGCGGTATTCCGGGCGAACCAAGCGCCACATCGGCTGACAGCCTTCGCGTCATGCTTGAAAATGGTCTTCTTGTCGTGGCCGCAAACAGTGAAGATCGCCCCTTGGGTTTTCTCGGTGCAACGCAGATCGGTGATGAACTCTACATCAATGAAATCGATGTCTTGAGGGCAGTGCAAGGCAAGGGGCTGGGCAAGGCTCTGATTGTCTGGGTTGTCGAAGAGATGGGGCGACGCCGACTGCGACGTGCGACGCTGACCACCGACCGGTTTGTGCCGTTCAACGCGCCGTTTTATGCCCGAAAGGGTTTCCGTGTGCTGGCAGATGATGAACTGTCGTCTCATCTGCGGCAAACACTGGACCACCAGATTAAATGTGGTCTTGATCCTGCCCGCCGCGTCGCCATGGCTTGGGTTAAGCACTAAATCCACAACCGCGTGCAACGGCCTGTTGAATTCCCTGCGTTTAACCATGACATGTGGGGAGGTGCTGATATAATGCTGTGGCGCATATCGCGTCCTGGGGTGGTGTTATGGACTTTGGTGTTAAATGCGGCGTTATCTCCTCTGGCCTTAAAAGCAGATGGCTATGGTCTGCTGTTGCGGCATGCGGTTTTCTATCGGTCATGACCTCAGCGCATTTCACTGCCGCCGCCGATTGCCGGTCTGATCCGGCCCCCGGCGTGGACTGGAGCCAGTGCAACAAGCGACTGCTGATGCTCGGTGGAAGCAATTTCGAAGGTGCCAACCTGCAGGGCACTGATTTCACCTATACAGACCTGCGTGAGTCGATTGTGAAATCGGTGAACTTCACCAAGGCGAAGCTGGTCAGAACGTCACTCGCAAATACCGATCTTGCAGGCGCAACACTCAACAAGATTGAAGCCTACCGCAGCGATTTCACCAATGTGAAGGCCGACAAGGTGCCATTCGTGAACGCGGAAATGCAAAGAGCCGATTTTACCGGCGCACATCTCGCTGGCGCGGATTTTTCGAAGGCCGAACTCGGCCGGGCAAATTTTGAGAACGCGGTGCTGGATGACGTGCATTTCAGCATGGCAAACTTGTCTCGCGCGCGCTTCATCGGTGCAAAGCTTGGCGGCGCGGTGGATTTGCAGAACGCATTTCTTTTCTTGGCACGTTTTGAAGGCGTCGACCTGTCGAAGGTCTCTGGATTATCTCAAGGCCAGCTTGATCTCGCCTGTGGTGATGCAAACACCAAGCTACCGGAAGGCCTTACGGCATCTAAAGAGTGGCCCTGCCATCCAGACGAAGACCCGTCATGATGAAAAAAATCCCCCTGACCAAAGGTTAGGGGGATTCAAGATCATCAGAAGCCGGACAGGACTATCTTGCCCTTTGCCGTGCCGCTTTCAATTAGCGCATGGGCTTTTTTCAGGTTGGCGGCATTGATGCTGCCATAGGTTTCCGTCAGCGTTGTTTTGATTTTCCCTGCATCGACAAGTTCTGCGACATGGCTCAACAACTTGTGCTGTTCGATCATGTCAGGTGTCTGGAAGACGGCGCGTGCGAACATCATTTCCCAGTGCACCGACAGGCATTTACGCTTGAATGGCATGACGTCGAACCCGCCTTTGGGATCATCAATCAATGCAAAACGGCCCTGTGGTGCGAGCAAGGTCACGCTTTCGCCGCCATGAAGATCGCTCTGTGTTGTGGAAAACACGAAGGAAGGTGCGCCTATTCCAAGTGCCTCGACCTGCTTGGCTATCGGCTGGCTATGGTCGATGACATGGTGAGCGCCAAGTTCTTTTGCCCATTCTTTCGTTTCCGGACGTGACGCCGTTGCGATGATCGTCAGATCGGTCAACTGCCGCACCAGTTGGATGGCAATCGAGCCAACACCACCGGCGCCACCAATGATGACGATGGCGTTAGCGCCACCGGAAACCGGCTCATTGATATCAAGGCGATCAAACAGGGTTTCATAGGCGGTGATGGCTGTGAGGGGCAGGGCAGCCGCTTCTTCAAAGCTCAGGCTTTTGGGCTTTGCGCCGACAATGCGCTCATCCACCAACTGGAATTCACTGTTGGAGCCCGGCCGGTTAATGACCCCAGCGTAATAGACCTCGTCGCCGGGCTTGAACAGGCTGACCTTGTCGCCAACCGCCTTGACCACACCCGCCGCATCGAAGCCGAGCACACAGTGCTGGCCATCTTCAGGAACAGCACTTTTGCGCACCTTGGTATCAACGGGGTTCACAGACACCGCCTTGATCTCGACAAGCAGGTCGTGACCGGCGGCGACAGGAACCGGCAATTCAATGTCCAGAAGGGACGTTTCGGCAGTGATGGGTTGAGGGTTCAGATAACCGACGGCACGCATGTAAAGCCTCCTTGCTTGTTTGCATGCATGGTAATTGATACATATGAAATGAAACCGCAAGAATGCACAAATTCTGTATATACGCACAAAAAGGATACTGTGATGTCTCGTCCTCGTGCAAAATTGACTGGCAACTTTCCCGGCTGTCCCGTTGAATCCACGCTGAGTTTTCTCGATGGCAAGTGGAAGGGCGTCATCCTCTATCACCTGCTGAATGGTGGCACGCTTCGCTTCAACGAACTGCGTCGCCACATTCCAAGCGTCACCCAGCGCATGCTGACCAAGCAGTTGCGTGAGCTGGAAGAAGCAGGTCTGATTTCTCGCAAGGTTTTTCCCGTCGTGCCGCCTCGGGTGGACTATACGCTGACGCCACTGGGCCTCAGCATGCAGCCGGTTATCGCCGCCCTGAAAACCTGGGGTGATAGCCACGTCGTTTGCGAGAATGGCACGAAATACGTCCGCACACCGGATGGCAGGAAGGAACTGGCAGCCTGAGCTGCCAGTCTTTTGATCAGAGCACGGTGCCGCTGAGGATCAGCAGCGCGACACTGAAGTAGATGACCAGACCCGTGACATCGACAAGGGTTGCCACGAAGGGTGCCGAGGCGCTTGCTGGATCCAGACGCAGTTTCTGCAGGATGAATGGCAGCATGGAACCACAGATCGAACCGAAGCTGACGATGCCGACCAGCGCGGAAAATACCGTGAAGCCAACCAGCAGCCAGTGTTCGCCGTAATCGTAAAAACCTGCCTTCTGCCATACGGTCAGCCGCAGGAAACCGATTGCTCCGAGTATGGTGCCCAGCATCAGGCCGGTTGGCAGTTCACGCAGCAGAACACGCCACCAGTCGGAAAGCTTTAGCTCTCCCAGCGCCAATGCACGAATGATCAGTGACGTTGCCTGCGAACCGGAATTGCCGCCGGAGCTCATGATCAACGGAATGAACAGTGTCAGCACGACAGCCTTTTCCAGTTCACCCTCAAAATGCTGCATGGCGCTTGCTGTCAGCATTTCACCGATAAACAGCGCAGCCAGCCATCCGGCACGTTTGCGGATCATCTCTGGAAAGCCGATTTTCATATAGGGCTTTCCAAGCGCCTCCATGCCACCGAATTTCTGTGCATCTTCGGTCGTGTCGGCAATCATCGTGTCGATCACATCATCGACGGTCACAATGCCAAGAACATGTCCGTGCTCATCAACGACGGGCAGGGCCAGCAGGTTGTGCTTGCGGATCAGCTTGGCTACCACTTCCTGCGAGGCCAAGGGATCGATGAAAACAACACTTTCTGCCTGGGCGACCGACAGGATCGAGGCTTCTGGCTGACCGGTCAGCAGGCGGCGTAGTGTCACGACATTTGTCAAAACGCCGTCATGGCTCAGCACATAGATGGCGTAGACCGTTTCGCGCGAACGACCGACTGTGCGGATATGATCAAGCGTCTGCTCAACGGTCCAGTCATCAGGGACGCTGACAAACTCCGTGGTCATGATGCTGCCCGCAGTGCGGGGCGGATAGTTCATCAGATGCTGTATGGCGAGTGCCGTTGTGCGGTCCAGCCGTGAAGACAGCCGGGCGCGCTCACCGTCTTGCATTTCCTGCAAAAGGTCTGCGACACGATCGTTTGCCATGGTGTTCAGCAGGCGAACGGCAACGTCGACCGGCATCGCGTTGATGATGGCGGCGGCGTGATGCAGCTCTGGCCGAGCCAGAATGGCCACGGCTTTTGGCTGTGCCATGGTGGAAAGGGCAGATGCAGCCTGTGCCACGTCAAGCGTGTTCAGCTGGTCTACACGTTCTGCAATGGTGAGGCCTGTTGCATGGGTGCCACGAAAGAGGCGTGCAGCCTTGCTGGCTCTCTGGGAGAGGGTGTGAAAGTTCATGATTGCTCACCTTTCTATCGATCCGCCGATTGCGGCAGATCGTGGTGAGCCGACAGGAGTCAGATCAGTGCACGAACGCCGTTCTCGGCAAAGGCAATCGACTACTACTGTCGCTAGACATCTAATGATGCTCCGGTTGAAATCCGCGCGATGAAAAACCATGCGCGTAAGGCATGTGTTGCGCCTGAAACGGCCAATAGTCAAGAAGAGAATAATTACGTTTTTGCAAGGCTGCATTGCTTTGGCACGCGTTTCGAAAAACGGTGCCAAAGCAATGCGCTAAGGGGTCAGTTCAGGCCGCTTTTGCGCGTTTGTCGATGGAGACGGAAATCGCAAAAACCACAAGGCCAGCGGCTGAGAGTGCAGCGCCGACATAACCGGTTGCAGCGTAGCCGTAGCCCCACGCAATCACCAGACCGCCGAGCCACGCGCCAAGCGCATTGGCGATGTTGAAGGCGGAGTGGTTGGAGGCGGCGGCCAGCGTCTGTGCATCCGCTGCAACGTCCATCAGGCGGGTCTGAGCAGCCGGGCCAGCTGCAAAGCTACAGCCAACAAGGAACACGCAAAGGCAAAGCATGAACCAGTTATCAGCTGTCAGCGAGAACAGTGTCATGACCAGAATGTTGAACACCAGCATGCCACCAATCGTGCCGGTCAGCGAAATATCGGCAAGGCGTGAACCGATGATGTTACCGACATTCATGCCGATGCCGAACAGCGCCAGAACGATGGAAACCGAAGCAAGAGGCATCATCGCAACATCCGTCGTTGTTTTGGAGATGTAGCTGAAAATCGAGAACATGCCGCCGAACCCGACCGAAACGATCAGCAGAGTCAGCCAGACCTGAACGCGTTTGAATGCACCAAGCTCACGCGCAATGCTGGCGCCTTCGGCAACCGTGTCGCGAGGCTGGAACAACCACACCAAGCCAACCGTCAAAAGCCCGATACCACCCACCAGCATGAAGGCTGCGCGCCAGCTCATCAACTGGCCGATAAATGTCGCCAGAGGTGTGCCGAGCAGTGTTGCAATGGTCAATCCCAGCATTACACGCCCGACAGCTCGGGTTCGTTTGTGAACTGGTGCCATGGAGGCGGCGACCAGAGCGGCAACACCGAAATAGGCGCCATGTGGCAAACCGGTTATGAATCGCAGTGCGGTGAAGGAGGCAAAGTCCGGAGCTACGGCACTCAGGATGTTGCCGATGGTAAATAGTCCCATCAGACACAGCAGCAACGTACGACGGCTGAGGCGTGCCGACAGAACCGCAATGATCGGAGCACCGACCACAACACCCAGTGCGTAAGCGGTAATCACATATCCGGCCTGCGGAATGCTGACCCCATAGGTGCTGGCCACTTCCGGCAGCAGACCCATAATGGCGAATTCACCGGTACCGATACCAAAGCCGCCGGCAGCCAACGCAATTTCGATAAGCGCGATTGCAAGGGGCGATAACTTGGCCGCGTCACTCGCGGAACCGGATGATTGCGCACGTGTATCGTGCATGACGGACTCGGTCATGAGGAAACCTGATATGTGAACTGTATTCGGTGCGGGAGCTGCAACGATGCGCAGGGACTGGAAACTGGTCACCAAAATGACCTGATCTGACGTTTATCATTTGATTGTGCGGTGCGGTAGAGGATTCGCATCAAAAATGGCATCAGACGATTTTTATCTGGAACAGAATTTCAAACTGGGTGTTTTCTCGCCGCGGTAACGGGCGGCCCGTCTGTGGGGAACAGAGATGAAGTTGATTGCTATATTCAACCGCGACGGCGGTACGTTCAAAACAACTGACATGACTGAATATTGCTCTCTGGTACAGACAACGTTCCGCGGCGCAGGGCATGATATTGAATGCCGCCTTGTTGAAGGCCCCAATATCGTCGAGGAAATGGAAAAGGCAGCGGCAACACCAGGGCTCGATGGCCTGATTGCCGGTGGCGGCGATGGCACCATCTCGGCTGCTGCCGGTATTGCATGGAAAAATGGTCTTGCACTCGGTGTCGTTCCCGCCGGTACCATGAACCTGTTTGCCCGTTCGCTAAAGCTGCCGCTTGATATAAGGGCGGTCGTTGACGTGCTGGCGGAAGGTAATGTGCGTGACGTGGACATTGCCAGCGTCAACGGACGCCCTTTTGTACACCAGTTTTCCGCTGGTCTGCATGCCCGCATGGTGCGTTATCGCAACAACATGGCCTTTGCCTCAAGGCTCGGCAAAATACAGGCGAGTGCCCGTGCGGCGCTGGGTGTCGTGCTCAATCCACCGGTCTTCGATGTCGAATATATGGTCGATGGCGTGATGCGCCACCGGGAGGTCTGCGCCATTTCTGTCTCCAACAATGAGTTTGGCGAACATCCCTTTCTGGTGCCGGATGATGTTGCCGGTGGTCATCTGGGTTTTTATCTGGCCGACGTCATGACGCCACCGGGCGTGGTGCGGCTGGCCTTTGATATCTTGCGAGGCAAGCTGAAGGAAAATGCTGCGGTCACCTCAATGACCACGCCGGAACTGGAGCTGCATTTTCCCAAAAGCCGCCGCGATGTGCGCTGCGTTATCGATGGCGAGTTGCTGCCGATGGAACGGGATGTGCTAATCAAGCTGCATCCCGGGGAATTGAAAGTGTTCACGTCCCCGGTTATCCAGCAGGCTGCTGCCTGACGATCATAGTCTCGGCAGGTAAGTCCGGTAATCGAAGTCCGACACCGTCTGCAGATATGTGATGGCTTCCTTGCGTTTGGTATCGGCAAACAGCTTTTGATAGGCCGCGCCAAACGTATCGGCGATAAAAGCCGACGCCGCAAAATCCTCGACGGCTGTCAGAAAATCATGGGTCAGCTTGCTCTGGGATTGTGATGCGCCGCCGGGTTCGGTTGCCGGACCGGGATCAAGATCATTTTCGATGCCGCGTAACATCCCCCCTAGAATGGCCGTCAGTAGCAGATGCGGATTGGCGTCTGCACCGGCAACCCGGTGTTCAATGCGCGCTGCCGGACCGTGCGTATCGGGGATACGAACGGAGGTACCACGATGGGCAAAGCCCCAGTCAATATCAACCGGTGCGAATGAGCCGGGCTGGAAACGCCGGTAGGAATTGGCAAAAGGTGCAAAGATCAGTTGCGCATCCCGCATGGTTTCCAACATACCGGCACAGACGGATTTCAGCCGTGTTGGCTCACCGCCTTTCGCGTCGAGTATGTTGTTGCCTTTTCCATCAAGAATGCTGATGTGGACATGCAGCCCTGATCCGGCCTGATCCGAATAGGGCTTGGCCATACATGTCGACTTCAGGCCATGGTGTTTGGCAGCCTGTTCGGCAATCCGCTTCAGATAAATGCAGTCGTCGGCGGCCGCCAATGCATCCGGCCTGTGCAGCAGGTTTACTTCAAACTGGCCGGGGCCAAATTCTGCTGTTGTCGCATCAGCGGGCAGGCCTTGTATCTTGGCCCAGGCATTCAGCGTTTGCAGATAATCGTCCATGATGTCTGTGGCGCCCATATCGTAGAGCTGCGCACCGGTCGCTTCGCCCTTGTAGGCAAGCCGGGCAGGCGGGCGCGGTTTGCCGGTTGCACGCCAGTCATCCTCAACAAGATAAAATTCAAGCTCGGTCGCGACAACCGGTGTGAGGCCAAGCTGTGCGTAACGTTCCAGCATGCGTGACAGGATGGCGCGTGGGTCCATGAAGCTTGGTCCACCATCCATGTCGTGCATGGTGGCCAACACCTGCGCTGAACCCTCTGGTGCCCAAGGCATCGGCGCCAGGCTGCGCTTGTCTGGCACACACACGCCATCAGGATCACCGAGCGTTAGCGACAGGCCAGTAAATTCGTCATTGTCATCACCCCAGATATCCAGCGACTGCGTGGAGGCGGGAAGTCGGACGGAGCCTTCCCATATTTTTTTCTCGGCTTTGAGCGGAATGCGTTTGCCTCTCAGATCACCATTCATGCCAACAAGCAGCAGCTCTATGCGTGGCTGCATTTCAACAAAATGGCTAGGGAGTACGGTTTCTCTGCGGGTCATTTTGGTATTTCGGCTTTCTCGTCTGATCGTAGAACGTGCAACGATAAGCTTAAACACACCGCCTTGCCAAACGCATTTCATAACGCCATGCTCGCTCCAGCAACATGACTGGGAAAATCGGTGGTAACTGGCATGAATGAAATGAGCAAAACCCTTTCCAATCTCGCAGCTATAGATGCTGCTCACCATCTTCATCCTTTTTCAGACATGGGTAAGCTCAACGAGGCCGGAACTCGGATTATCGAGCGTGCCGAAGGCGTTTATATCTTTGACAGCAACGGCAAAAAATATCTCGATGCCTTTGCCGGCCTGTGGTGCGTAAACATCGGTTACGGACGCAAGGAAATGGCGGAAGCGGTTTCTCGCCAGATGAACGAGTTACCCTACTACAACAGCTTTTTCGGTACCACGACCCCGCCAACCACCTTGCTCGCACAGAAGATCGCGTCCCACACCGGCGGTCACATGAACCATGTGTTCTTCACCAATTCCGGCTCGGAAGCCACCGATACCTGGTTCCGCATGGCACGTGTTTACTGGAAGGCACTGGGCCATCCACAAAAGATCAAGATCATCGCGCGCCGCAATGGTTATCACGGTTCCACCGTGGCCGGTGCCTCGCTTGGCGGCATGAAGTGGATGCACGAGCAGGGCAACCTTCCGATTGAAGGCATCGCCCATATCGGCCAACCCTACTGGTATGCTGAAGGCGGTGATCTATCTCCCGCCGAGTTTGGCTTGAAAATGGCCAGCGAACTTGAAGCGAAGATCGATGAGCTGGGCGAAGACAATGTCGCAGCTTTCGTTGCTGAACCCATTCAGGGCGCGGGCGGTGTTATTGTGCCGCCAGATACCTATTGGCCGGAAATTGCCCGCATCTGCAAGGCGCGCAACATTCTGCTGGTATCCGACGAGGTCATCTGCGGTTTCGGCCGACTCGGTTCATGGTTCGGTTTCCAGCATTTCGGTTACCAACCGGACCTCGCGCCGGTCGCCAAGGGACTGTCTTCTGGCTACCTGCCGATTGGCGGTGTGTTGGTGTCGGACCGTGTGGCGGAAGTGATGATCAAAGAAGTCGGTGACTTCAATCACGGCTTTACCTATTCCGGTCATCCGACATGCGCGGCGGCTGCGTTGGAAAATATCCGCATTCTGGAAGATGAGGGTCTGGTTGAGCGCGTCAGAGACGACATTGGGCCTTATTTTACCAAGGCATGGCAGAGCCTGGCCGATCATGAAATCGTCGGTGAGGCGGTCAATGTCGGTTTGATGGGCGGTTTACAGCTTGCTGTCGATAAAACCACGCGCCAGCGTTTTGCCAAACCGGACGATGTCGGCATTGTCGTGCGCAATCACTGCCTTGAAAACGGGTTGGTCATGCGTGCCACCGGCGACCGCATGCTGGCCTCACCAGCATTGACAATCAGCCATTCGGAAGTGGACCGCATTATCGAAACACTGCGCAAGGGGCTGGACCACCTTCGCGATACCGTCAAGGAATAAGACATTCCTTCTGGCGCTTAAGGAAAACCCCGCTTCATTGAAGCGGGGTTTTGTCTTTCTGGAATTATTGGAAGGCCGTTTCATAGAAACTGCGCAGCTTGCGGGAGTGCAGTTTTTCCGGCGGCATGGCCGCCAGCTTCTGCACCGCACGAATGCCGATCTGAAGATGTTGGGCAACCTGCGTTTTATAAAATGCGGTTGCCATGCCCGGCAGTTTCAACTCGCCATGCAGCGGTTTGTCTGAAACGCACAGCAACGTGCCGTAGGGCACACGGAAACGGAAACCATTGGCGGCAATGGTTGCCGATTCCATATCCAGTGCGATGGCGCGCGATTGCGAAAGCCGTTTAACCGGGCCAGCCTGATCGCGCAGTTCCCAGTTACGGTTGTCAATCGTGGCGACGGTGCCGGTTCGCATGATGCGCTTCAGCTCAAAACCTTCGTAACCGGTAACTTCGGCCACGGCTGCCTCGAGTGCAACCTGCACTTCCGCCAGTGCCGGAATAGGCACCCACACTGGTATGTCATCATCCAGAACATGGTCTTCGCGCACATAGGCATGGGCCAGCACATAGTCGCCCAGACGCTGGCTGTTGCGCAGGCCGGCGCAGTGACCAACCATCAGCCACGCGTGCGGACGAAGCACGGCAATATGGTCGGTAATCGTCTTGGCATTGGATGGTCCAACCCCAATATTGACCAGCGTGATACCGGCATGCCCCTTCTTTTTCAGATGGTAGGCAGGCATCTGTGGCAACCGCGACAGGGTCATGTCGGTTTCCGGGCGGTCTGAACCGGCATGGGTGATGATGTTGCCGGGTTCGACGAACTCCGTATAACCTTCATCGCCCTTGGCCATCAGGTCGCGCGCCCAGTTGGCAAACTCATCAATGTAGAATTGGTAGTTGGTGAACAGAACGAAGTTCTGGAAATGGTTGGCGCTGGTGGCCGTATAATGGCTCAGACGCGCCAGCGAATAATCGACGCGCTGTGCGGTGAACGGCGCCAGCGGCGCAGGCTCGCCCGATACCTGATCATATTCACCATTGGCGATCAGGTCGTCTGTATTGTTGAGATCCGGCGTATCGAACAGATCGCGCAGCGGCACATCGGAAAGAGACGATGTGGCGGAGGCCTCGACATGGGCGCCTTCGCCAAATGCGAAATGCAGCGGAATGGGCGTTGCCGATTCCGATACGGTAATCGGAACATTGTGGTTGCGCATCAACAGCTCGAGCTGCTCTTTCAGATAATGCCTGAACAGATGCGGACGGGTGATTGTTGTGGTGTAAATGCCGGGCGACGTGACATGGCCGTAGGACAGGCGGGAATCCGCATGGCCAAAGCTGGTCGTTTCCATGCTGACCTGCGGATAGCAGGCGCGGTAACGGCCGGTTATCGGCGCACCCGCCGCAAGTGCGGTAAACGCATCAATCAAAAATTTGGTGTTGCGTTCGTAAAGCGCGGTCAGGGCCTCGACCGCCTCTTTGTGATCTGTAAAGACCTGCGGCGCATAGGGCTCAGGGCTTATGAAAGTAAGGGCTGATATAGAAGGGATTCGTGTGCTCATGAGGCATTATAGATACGCTATTGAGACACGCAAGCGACAGCACGCAGCAATGAAGTACAACGAGACTGTTATTTTTTATCTGTGAGTGCGGCGATTTCCATGGCCTGCAAACCCTGATGTTTTAGCCTAGCGCGCCGCGCTGCAAGCTCATCAACAGAACAAAGCCAGCGCCTTTGTTCATCGCGCTACGTTCATTTTCTTTCATGGCGGCAAGCCCGGCAATGGGGCCGAGAAACATGGTGGCGATGAGAGCCAGACGAACACTGCTGTAAACCGCGCCGGAGAAGGTCTTAGTCATGGTATTTCGTCCTTCTTACAGAATGGTCGTGCAGTTGGTCTGGATGGATTGGCTGCAAGGCGTAATGGTGCCAATTTGCATCCGCTGGAAATTACGGTGCGGATTGATGGCAAGTGCCGCAAACGACATCGCAAAAATGGCCATCAGCAAAGTAATGATCGTTAAACGCCGTATCAGAATTGCCATTGTCCGCTCCCCTTTGCGAATGTGATGCTATGGTTTTGCCACATTCGGTCTGAACCATTGCTGAGAGCCAAATTCATCTCGCGTTCAGAAGCATTAACAGGGCTGATAAGTGCAGATGTGCGCTTAACCATAAGGATTGCGCGGGCAATTTTCGGGGACCTTAAGTAAGTGAGCCAGAATGGCAGGCGGTGCCATCCTGGCTCTTTCCCGTTATTGAACAAAAAACGTTCTAAAGCCTTGTCCAGGTCTGCGACTTGCACAGAACCTTTAGAACGCATCCTTTCATTTTCAGGGAATTGCCGGAAACACTGCCTGAACCACTATAGGTCTTGTCATTTGCAGGATCGGTGATTTCGCCCGAATACTCATTGCCGCTGCCGCTCATACGGCCAATCTGCTTGCCCGCATGTTTTCCAGTTTTCAGCGTGACGCAGAACGCAGATCCGCAAGAAGCGATCGTTGCCGTTTCACCGCTTTGGGTTTTCCAATTTCCTTCGATATTTTCAGCCGCAAATGCCTGACCTGAAATCAGCAGTGCAGCAAGAAGTGCAATCCGTTTCATAAATCCTCCTCCGGTGTTTGACGGTCAAGTGCGCGCACGTGCCATCAACATCGTGTTCCTCCACACGAGTGGGCAATTTATAGTTTACGTTCACGTAAAAGGAAAGAAGGTTTGCTGCCGCTGACAGTGGTTTTCCACCCAGATAAACGCGGTGATTTATGCAAACGGAAAAATGGATGCTGTTTTTAAAGTTAGCAAAGGGTTGAAATCGGCCGGTAAAGTTTTCGTAAAATTTTCGCGAAATCCCTTAATTCTCAGGCATAGCCATATTTAACAAAAACTCAAATTTACCAACTGTTTGGACTTTGTTTGTCTCAAATTAATCATGCATTTTAAGCGTCCGTTGAAGCGGCTTTGGCATAGTAAGCCCATCAAACGAGCAGGGAATAACCCGCCAAACCGGAAGGATACGCAAAGCCGCAGAAGACGGCGCGATCCTTTCGGAAGCCCGGATAAGGGGCAGCACAACGACTGAACCAAAACAGGCTTTAACAGGGATAGAAAAACAATGGCACGCTTTGAAATTCGCGATATCGAAACAGCAGCAATGGGCGGTGAAGCCCGCGCCGATGTGTTCTGCAATCTGGGTCTTATCTACGCCACAGGGCGCGGATGTGACGTTGATGTGGTTGCAGCCCACAAGTGGCTGAACATTGCAGCAATCAAAGGATCTGAGCGCGCGGCAAGCCTGCGTGCCGACCTGGCCCGCAACATGAGCAAGGCCGACCTGGCTGCGGCACTGCGTGCTGCACGTGAATGGATGACCATTCACTAATTGATCAGGCCAGAAAGGCCAAAACGAGATACCCAAGGGAGGGTAGAACGAAGATAACTCGCAAGAGGAACGCGGCGGGGAATTTGGGACGGACTGACAACACGCAAATGCTGAAGGGCAAATCCATTTGCGAAAATGTTGCAGAAAACCGAAACTTGCGCTGACACATCAAACCGCGACTGGCAGGAACAAGGCCAGCGCGGTTTTTTCTTGTTCGATGCTGCGTAAGGACGCTGGCCGTATCAGGCCAGCTTTTTCAGCACTTTCGGCAGAGCTTCTTCAAAGAGATCAAGCGACGATTGAATGCCGGCGCTGACGCGAATGCAGCGGTTAAGCGGTGCAACTCCCGGCATGCGGATGAACACGCCGTGTTCCATCAGGCCATCAACGACAGCCTTGGCATAAACGCCGTCGCGACCACAATCGATGGTGACAAAATTGGTGGCGGAGGCCAGCGGCGACAGGGCATTGGCCTTGGCAATTGCCGAGATACGCGTGCGAGCCCCATCAATTTTCTGCACGACCTCATGCAGATAGGCCTGGTCATTCAGCGCGGCCAGTGCTGCGGCGACGGAAACCCGTGCCATGCCGAAGTGGTTGCGAATCTTGTCAAATGCCTGCACGTTTCCAAGTGTGCCGATCGCATAACCGACCCGGGCACCTGCCAGGCCATAGGCCTTTGAAAACGTGCGCATTCTCAAGATATTCGGCAGGCCGATAAGTGCGTTGACGTCGGGCGTTGCGCCCTTGGGCGCGGTTTCACAATAGGCTTCATCCAGAATGAGAAGACAATTGTCCGGCAAGGACTTCGCGAAATTTTCGACTTCGTTTGCGTTCCACCAGCTGCCCATCGGGTTGTCTGGGTTGGCGAAGTAGACCAGCGGTGCGTTTTCACGCTTCACGGCGTCAAGCAGACCATTCAGATCTTCGCGGTCATCTACATAAGGTGTTGTGACCAGGCGTCCGCCAAAACCATTGACGTGGTAATTGAAGGTTGGGTACCCGCCAAATGACGTGACGACAGGGGTGCCGGGCTCAACGATAAGCCGGGCAATTTCACCCAACATACCATCCACGCCGCTGCCGACCGCAATATTGTCTCGCGATACGCCATGGTGGATGGCCAGTGCTTCCTTCAGTTCAAAATTTTCCGGGTCGGCATACATCCACGTTTCGGTTGCCGCATTGCGCATAGCCTCCAGAACAGACGGCGCTGGGCCGAAGCTGCTTTCATTGGCTCCGATACGGGCTTTGACGGCCAAATGGCGATTACGCTCTATGGCTTCAGGTCCAACGAAGGGAACGGTTGATGGCAGGCTGGCGGCGAGGGGCGTAAAGCGGGAAAATGCGGACATTACAGACTATTCCGGTATCGATTTGAAATCGACGACACAATAGGTTGAAAACCATCCCGTGCAAGCCAAGTTTTTGCTGAAACTGTACGGACGCCAATGACTTTTGCGTCATACGACACCGCACAAATTTGCCCAAAATACAAAAAGCGAAGGTCATCAGGAATGACCTCCGCCTTGATCTTTTCAATGTGTCTGCACTTACAGGCTGGCGTCGAAACTCAGTCTCTGCACGTGGTGCAGGAATTCAGGATCGATCAGCATATTGAAGCCGATCACCGCTTTTTCTTCTTCGCGGCGGATCAGAGTGCAGCCAATTTCATCACGAATTCCGAGCAATTCGAGGAAGAAGTTATTGGGAATTTCCACCTCAGGGCTGACTTCGAGTTCAGCGCCGTAGAGTGAAATCGTCCTGACTAGGCAACGTACGCTGTCCTTGGTGCTCAGGTGGCGGCCGAGTACCACGATCTTGCCGGGGCGATCGATCGTGAACTTCTCGTACATCTCATCCTGAGGAACCGATTGCCGTGGATCAATTGTTACGTTCAATGGCATGACAACCTCCCATGATTGCCCATTATTTATATATGAAGGTACGCCTCAAGCATTGCTCCAAGCTTAATCGAATTTCTAAAATACAAAACAATGTGCATGATTTTGCCACACAACGACGCTCAGAATTGCTTCTGCGCAGTTGTTCTGTGTGGTTGGCTCCACGGGAGTTGACGCAAGCCGTACGCAGCGTTACGCCTTTGTCATGTAAACAGGCATGCGATTGTGTTGAGGCGAATCGTGATGTGGGGGAGTTGGTGTTGTGAGTGGCAGATTGGTCATTGTGGGGGCAGGGCAGGCGGCCTTCGCACTTGCTTCTAAACTGAGAGGGTTAAAGGATGATCGGCCCATCACAATCCTCGGCTCAGAAGATGTCCTGCCTTACCAACGTCCACCCTTATCCAAGAAATATCTTCTCGGTGACATGACCTTCGATCGGCTGCTATTTCGCCCTGAGCATTGGTACGCCGACCATAATGTTGAAATCAGAACGTCGGCGTGGGTTGAGGAAATCGACCGCACTGCAAAGAGCGTTCGTCTGCAGGATGGCAGCACCGTAGTTTATGAAACACTGGTTTTGGCAACCGGGGCCGAACCGCGCAGTCTGCCACCTGGCATCGGTGGTGATTTGCGAGGCATTTTTACGGTTCGCGACAAGCGCGACGCGGATCGCCTGATGAAAGAGATGCGTCCCGGCCGCCGCCTGCTGATTGTTGGAGGCGGTTACATCGGACTTGAGGCTGCGGCTGTTGCCCGCCATCTCGGCCTTGACGTCACATTGATTGAAATGGCGGATCGTATCCTTCAACGCGTTGCGGCGCGTGAAACTGCCGATGCCATCAGGGGAATCCACGTCTCGCATGGTGTTTCCATCAGGGAAAAAACCGGTTTGGTTCGTCTGAATGGCGACAACGGTCACGTGAAAACCGCGGAACTGTCAGACGGTTCTGTCATTGATGTGGATTTTGTGATTGCCGGTATCGGCGTGACGCCCAATGACCGCCTGGCGCGCGAAGCCGGGCTGGATGTCGCCAATGGCGTGGTTGTGGATGCCTTTACCCGCACATCGGACAGTTCAATTCATGCATTGGGCGATTGCGCAGTCTTGCCTTGGCAGGGCACGCAGATCCGGCTTGAATCCGTACAGAATGCAGTTGAGCAGGCAGAAGCCGCTGCCATCGTCTTGACCGGTGAGGATCGTCCCTATGATCCAAAACCGTGGTTCTGGTCCGATCAGTATGATGTAAAGCTTCAGATCGCCGGATTTAATGCTGGTTATGACGAAACCCTGGTGCGTGTCGGCACACGTGAGGGTAGTCTTTCCATTTGGTATTTCCGTCAGGGCCAGTTCATCGCCGTTGACGCGATCAATGATGCCAAAGCCTATGTCACCGGTAAAAAGATGCTCGAAAGCGGCATCAATCCGGACCGTGTGATTCTCGCCGATACCTCAGCTGATCTCAAGCAGCTTCTTGTTTAAAGGAAAGTGCATGCCCGCCTCTGAAAATCGTTTCAAAACAGCCATTAAATCGGGAAAATCACAGATCGGTCTGTGGCTGGACATGGGCGAGGCAATCGCTGCCGAGATTGCCGGAACCTCCGGATTTGACTGGCTTGTCATTGATGGTGAGCATGGTCCGAATGACCTACGTAGCATTATCGAACAGCTAAGGGCACTCTCCAGTTCTCCCGCAGAGCCCGTCGTACGTGTTCCCGTCGGTGACACCTGGATCATCAAGCAAATGCTCGATGCTGGCGCTCGCACACTTCTGGTGCCGATGGTTGATTCGGCGGAGCAGGCGAGAGAACTTGTGCGTGCAATTCATTACCCGCCCCACGGCATTCGTGGGGTGGGAGCGGCGGTTGCGCGTGCATCAGCGTTCAACACGATTGATGACTACGCTGAAACGGCGGCTGAAGGTCTGTGTCTGCTGGTGCAGGTTGAAACCCGCGCAGCGATTGCCGATCTCGATAATATCCTCGCTGTTGAAGGTGTCGACGGTGTGTTCATCGGTCCGGCTGACCTTGCGGCTGATCTTGGATATCTTGGTCGGATGGACGCACCGGAAGTGCAAGAGGTGATTGAAAACGCCATCACCAAGATTGTTTCAGCAGGTAAGGCCGCTGGCATCTTGACCTTCAATGAGACCTTCAACCGTCGTTACCTTGAACTCGGCGCGACTTTTGTTGCTGTTGGCGCGGATGTGTTCGAGTTTGCTACTGCGCTTAGGAACCTGTCTGCTCGCTACAAGGTGGGCTCTTCAGCGACCAAAAGCCCGGCCAAGGGATATTGAAGGACGAGGCGGAGTAACAACATACTCTGTCACGTGGCCCCGACAGTGGTTTCCGCTTCAGTCATCGTTGCTGGCGTTCAGTTTTTCCGGTGGAATGCCCTGATCGCCAGAATGCAAATAGCCCTCATTTAACAGCCAGTTGCGCAGGATCTGCCGTATAGCGTCATCTCGCTGCATCTGCCTCGATGTCGCAAAGGACATCAATGCTTCCTCGAGTTCTGGTTCGAATACTTTCGTTTTGTCCATTTGCATGATTACTATTCCTCCCCGCTTTCAAAATGCCAACGACAAAAAGGGGCGGTAAACGCCCCTTTGAGATAGTGTCTTGCTGTCTTACGGCAGGCGCCAGCGCGATGGAGGCTGGTTCGAGCTGCTGTTGGCGATAAAATAGCCAAGCGCAAATCCGATAACGCCAACCGTCGTCAAAAGCGACGTCGCAGTGCCAGGGTTTTCCTTGACGGCTTCGACGACATTGTAGCCTTGTTCACGTACGTTATGGGCTGCTTTGCGCACCCGGCTGCTAGCATCGTCTACGACTTCAGCAGCGCTTTCCGAAAAACTTCCGGCTCTTGCCGACACTGACTTAGTCAGTGAATCAATCTGAGACCGCAGTTCTGCAATCTGCGTTTCAATCGTGTCTTCCACGACATTGAGTTTGGTTTGTGCCATTACCAATCACCTCATATGGTTACGGGTAAAGAACGGCCTGAACTAACATTTGGTTCCAATGTCGGGTCGTATTTTGGTTTGAGATGAAAGCTTTCGACCTGCCGCGCGCCAAAGAGGGCAGGGCAGGTCGAATATATCTGGCGCATACAGCCTCGAAACTACGAGGCATGATTTATTTGACGTGCCGTTCCAACACGGGCAGGCACATATCGAGATCGTGTGACGCCAGATGTGCGTAACGCATTGTCATCTGTAGTGTCTGATGACCGAGCCACATTTGCACACGCCTGATATCAATGCCGCCCTGAACAAGCCGCGACGCGCATGTATGTCGCAAGATGTGCGGAACAACATCGTCATCACTTCCAAGCCCGACCGTGTGGCGAGCCGCGTGCCAGCTTGTCCGGAACCGTTGTTGATCAATGCCAGCAAATGGGCCTTTTCCGCGCTTCTCAGATGCAAAAACCGCATCATAGGCACGTGCGGTCAACGGTACTGAACGGCTACGGCCGGATTTAGTCACCCAGAATGTTGCACGTCTTTCGACGATATCACCCCATTGCAGCCCAAGACCCTCTCCAAGGCGTGCGCCGGTATCGACGAGAAAAATACAAAGTCGTTGATAGACGTCTGATTCTTTACCTATGGCCTCAAAAAGGCGCCGCTCTTCTTCATGATCAAGAAAGCGAATACGTCCGGCCTTTTCCTTCTCTCGCCGGAATTCCGGCAAGCTGTGGATATCCCCCATTTTATGCGCCTTGCGCAGCAACTTTCGGAGTGCAGCCATCTTTCTGTTGATGGTGGCATTGCTGTTGCCGCGATTACGCAGCTTGCCAATCAGGCCATCCAGCATATCCTGAGAAAATACAGTAAATAACGGATTTTCTAAAATTTCATGCAATTCGCCAATGAAGTTATTGACGTTGTATTTATGGCTTCCCGGCTGCCACAGAATGTCCCCGTAACGCTCGAGCAAACCTTTTAATGAAATTTCCCTGACGAGCTTTGCTGCTGTCGTTAAATTGTAACGATATGGGAAATCATAGGACGCATAGTCTCTCGAAATACCCGTATCTTCGGCCGCGTTTAATTGCTGCATAAAATATGCTCCTTTGCCCCCTTTCCGCCAATGACCATGGCCGGTTAAAATTTCATAAAATGCAAACTATCTTCGCATTTTAGAATGTTTCGATTTTTATGCGTCCGCGAGAAAAACGGCCTCATAAAACAGCCGACATAATACCCGTGTCTCCAAGTCTGTCGGCGTTTGTGAACGAAGATGAATAATCCGTAATAAAAAATTTACCACGCTTATGAATTGAGCAGCCCTAATGCTCAAAACATAAAAGCCCGGCATTGCTGCCGGGCTTTCACTAATCGACTTAACGTCAGATTAGAACGAACGGGTCAGGCGAACCCAACCAGTTGTGTTGTCGCCCAGCAGGTCGGAGTCCTTGTAGTCGACAGTCGCGCCGACCTTCAGGCCAGTTGCGAGCTGGTATTCAGCCAGCAAGCCAACGCCCCAGATGTCGTCGTTGTTCTGGGTTTCCCAGTAAGCAACCGATGGAGTGATCGTCAGCTTTTCAGTAGCCTTGACAGCGTAAGAAGCGGAAACTGTCCACTCATATGCCCAGCCGGACTGGAAGCCGATGTCGCGGTAAGAACCAACGTAGGCGTTGATGTCAGAAGACCAACCAGCGCCGATGTTCAGTTCGCCTGGGCCGATTGGAGCAACGAGAGTTGCGTACAATGCGCCTTCTTCAGCTTCAGTGTCGTAAACGCCGCGCAGAGCGAGGTTAGCTGCACCGAAGTCAACCTGGGCGTATCCCTGGATACCGATTTCGGAACCAGCTGCACCAGTCCAAACGTTGGAGATGTCGTCTACACCGAGACCGATGCGGAACGCGCCAGCGTCGTACAGGTAGCTAACAGTGTTGAAGTTGGTTGCGTTATCGAAAGCGTCGAGTTCGCCGTTGATACCGATATCATCCCACCATGTGAGAGCCTTACCAACCTTCAGGCCGCCAACAGTGATGTAAGCCTGCTCGAGCGAAACGCCAGAGGAAGGAAGCTGCTGGTTGCCGTTGTAGTTGCCCTGCAGACGGATGTAGGTGCCGATGGTGCCGAGTTCGGAGTCGGTCTTCGTGTCGAAGAATACGCGACCACGAGTTGCAGAGTACCAATCGCTCGAGAAGCCGCCAGGAGCTGGGCCGCCAACGTCTTCACCGAAACCAACGGTGAAACGAACTTCACCACCGATGCGCAGGCAGGTTTCAGTGCCTGGGATGTAGAAGTAGCCAGCGCCGAAAGCGTCGCAAACGCGAACGTATTCCAGGGGCTCTGGCTCAGCAGCGACGATAGCGTCAGCGGCCTGTGCGCCAGAAACTGCTGCGAGAGCTGCAGCGGAGCCGATGAGAAGGCTCTTGATGTTCATATTGACCTCCAGTCAAGTTTCACAAGGGTCTGGGTTCTTAGCTGAAGGACAGCATTCCCTGCCCCATTCCCGTCGATTTAAGAAACGGACGATCCACCGCCGCGCTTCCTGATGTTGAAAATACAAAACGAACCCGCGCATGCAATCACCATCTTCACGTAAACGCACTTTCCTGTGTTGCTTCATCCCACGCTGTTGCGCAAAGGACACAAAACACGGTGCCGACAGTGGAAAAGGTTTACAACTTCTTAATAAAAACCTTTTGAATCCGTCACTTAACGAGACGACATTTCGAGGTTTCGTATTCTTTCAGCACAATTTCAAGGGATTTTAGGGCTAAAAGCCAGGTGTTTTCGGCTGGCGGGCCGTCTTGGGCAGGTTATCGCATGCAGCTGGTTCACCCGTCCCAACAGCTGTCCCATCACGAAATTTGGAGAATCGTCCACGATTCTGTTGCTGAAGTGTTGGGTGATTCTTTTCAGAATCCCCCCTATAAACGCGCCATCCTATATATGGCGCGTGCATGAGGCGTCTACCTGTGAAGAAAGCGCAGTGTTTTTCGTTGATAATGATAAAAGGCCTTGCATTCAAAAAAGTTACGCAATAATCAGGCCGCACCGGAGAGGTGGCCGAGTGGTCGAAGGCGCTCCCCTGCTAAGGGAGTATACGTCAAAAGCGTATCGTGGGTTCGAATCCCATCCTCTCCGCCATCATTTTGATTTCCCAAAATAATTCCCCCTCATTAAACGCGATGCGACTTCGCATTCATCTCCTGTTTTTCTTCGGGCACATTTTTCTCTCGCTGAAATCTCCAAAAGCATAGAACTCTGCAAAATCGGCATTTTTCTGCAATTTTTGGTGATTTTTGGTGATTTTTGACACCTCTAGTCAAACTTGACTGGAGGTCAATATGAACATCAAGAGCCTTCTCATCGGCTCCGCTGCAGCTCTCGCAGCAGTTTCTGGCGCACAGGCCGCTGACGCTATCGTCGCTGCTGAGCCAGAGCCCCTGGAATACGTTCGCGTTTGCGACGCTTTCGGCGCTGGCTACTTCTACATCCCAGGCACTGAAACCTGCCTGCGCATCGGTGGTGAAGTTCGTTTCACCGTTGGTTTCGGTGAAGACGTTGGTGCAGACGAAACTAGCGACTGGTACTCCGCTACTCGTGGCCGCGTATTCTTCGACACGAAGTCTGACTCCGAACTCGGCACCATCGGCACCTACATCCGTCTGCAGGGCAACTACAGCTCTGAAGGTGGCGTTCCTTCCTCTGGCGTTTCGCTCGAGCAGGCTTACATCACTGTTGGCGGCCTGAAGGCTGGTAAGGCTCTCACATGGTGGGATGACATCGGTATCAACGGCGAACTCGACGCTTTCGATAACGCAACCAACTTCAATACAATCAGCTACCTGTACGATGCTGGCGCGTTCCGCATCGGTCTCGGTGTAGACGACATCTCCAACGTTTGGGTTGGCGCTCCTGGCAACGAAATCGGCTTCCAGGCTTATGCTCAGGTTGACTTCGGCGCTTCGAACCTCGCTCTGCGCGGCGTTTACGACACTGAAGCTGAAGAAGGCGCATTGTACGCAACTCTCGTTGCTCCAATCGGCCCAGGCGAACTGAACATCGGCGCTGGTTGGTCTTCTGGCGTTAACGCCTACGTTGGTTCTTACCGCGACCTCGGCCTCACTTCTGGCTGGTCTTACGAGTGGACTGTTTCCGCCTCTTACGCCCTCAAGGCTACAGACAAGCTGACGATCACTCCATCGGCTGCTTACTGGGAAACCGAAAACAACGACGACATCTGGGGCGTTGGCTTGCTGGCTGAATACCAGCTCGCAACTGGCCTGAAGGTCGGCGCGACTGTTGACTACAAGGACTCCGACCTGCTCGGCGACAACACTTCTGGTTGGGTTCGTCTGACCCGTTCGTTCTAATCTGACGTTAAGTCAATTAGTGAAAGCCCGGCAGCAATGCCGGGCTTTTATGTTTTGGAAGATATTTCGTTCGTAAAGTTTAGGTCGTCGGTATGCCTATGGCAGTACCCTGTACTTGCTGGCTTCAATATAAAGACAGCCACACCATATATTGCTGCGCCACAACTTCTCTATGATGCTTGCTGAATTTCAAATCGAATGCGCTCGATAGCGCACGACATTAAAGACACTGAAAAGTGACAGTCAAAAAAATGCGGCCGGAGCATTTGGCAACGTTTTGATTCGTCACGAGATGACTGTGCTTAACGACCGTTTCTCAGATCGTAGACAATGTCGGACTTCTGCCCCAGCCGTGTTTTGTAGACCTGATAATTCTCCATCACCCGCTGCACGTAATTGCGGGTTTCAGGGAAGGGGATACGTTCAATCCAGTCAACAACCTCATCGATCGGCTTGCCACGCGGGTCGCCGTAGCGCGTAATCCATTCAGGTACGCGTTTTGGACCTGCGTTGTAAGCGATGAAAGTCAGGATGTAGGATCCGCCAAACGCATCGATTTGTTCGCCGAGGTAATGAGCGCCGAGCGTCGCATTATATCCTGCGTCACTGGTCAGCTTCGCTGGCGTGAAGGTCAGGCCATGGCGGTTTGCAACGCCTTTGGCTGTTCCTGGCAGAAGCTGCAGAAGGCCACGGGCATCGGCCGGCGATATAGCGGCCGGGTTAAACGCGCTTTCCTGTCTGGCAATCGCATAGGCCAAAGCCTTGCCGGAACCGGCAATATTGGCGCTGTCAGGGATGACGCCAAGCGGATAGGCCAGTGCTGCAGCGTCGATACCGCGTGAAAAGGCGGTTTTGCCAATCTGCAGCGATACCTGATGGTTACCGTTACGCTCGGCACGTGCGGCCAGAATCGCGAGTTCACCGGCACTGTCCAATTGTTGAGAAAGCGCCCGGTACAGGCTGTCAGCTCTCCAGTTGTATCCGGCGGCCTCGAGACGGTCTATTGCCCGCACCGCTTCGCGAGACGCAAAAACCTGTCTGTCTGTGTTGCTAGGGGTCGGGTAGGTGACATTGAGCGTCTTCACGCCGATTCGTGCCGCCGCCAATTGACCATAAAACGTGCCGGGATGGTTCGCCGCTCTCGCAAAATAGTCGCGTGCATTTCCTGGCGCGCCAGCTTCTGCGGCACGGCCAAGCCAGTAGTACGCGCGGGATGCGGAGAGAGGGCGATTGGAGGTATCAAGCAGTTTCTGGAAATGTTTTTCGGCGGTCTTGGGATCATTCAGCGCACGCAGCGCGTACCAACCGGCATGAAACTCTGCGTCCGCAACATCGGTTGGAGATGTGGCGGCGTGGTTTGCAACGATACGGTAGGCCTGCCTGAAATCCCCAAGATCAGTCAGGCCGCGAGCGATGATACGCTGCTCGTTCCACCATTCTCCGGGATTGACGAGTTTTGCCTTATCCTGCGGCATTTGCTCGAGAAGCTTGGCAGCTTCAGGATATTTCTGCTGGCTGCGCAAATATTCGACACGGGCAAACAGATAGGCCGGATCGCTCGTCCATGACTTGTCAACGGCGCTGAGCAGTGATGGCGCATTGCTGGAGCGCTGCAAAACGGCAGCCCAAGCCTTGTAAAGCGACTGCGCCCTGCCGAGATCTGCGAATCGCTTAGCCTGACTAATCCGGCTGCGATACATCAGATAATCCATGCGGGCCTTGTGATCAGCGCTGGTCAGCAGAGACGAAAACTCGCTTAGGACCTGATCCTCAAGATCCGTGTCCATACCCTCGCGCAGCCAGATACGGCGAATATTGGCCGCGGCTTCACTTGCCTTGCCAGTCGCCATCAAGGCGCGCGAAAGAATAATGGCGCCTTCGGCTGTCTCCGGCTGGCTTTTGCCGAATGATGCCAGAACCTGAGCTGTCGGTGGATTTTCGCGCAGCAGCGCCCGTTCCGAGTTGGAGCGGAATGCTGCAACACCCGGCCAGCCCTTTAGCTCGCGTTGTGCTGTAGCGATTTCAGAGGAAGGTACTTCTTTCATGCCGGAAACGGCAATCGCCCAAGTCAGAATGTGCCGGTCCAGACTGTCTGCTGCCAAACCGTTGCGAATCGCGATGGCGCGAGCCGCATCACGAGATGATAGGGCGTCCAGTCCGCTTTTCAGGTCGGACACATCACCGGGTCGGCTCGTGCGGGGAATAGCACCGGTAATAATTTCAGGATTGGGCGCTGCAAACGGGGCAGGGGCATTGGGACGAACGTAAGGCAGTGGCGCCGATGTCGGCAGGGTAGCGGCGTCCGGCACGGGTGATGCAAAGGCATGCCACACACCTGCGCTCAAACTCGCCGCCAAAAAGGTTATCGCCGTCTTCTTCATTCCGTCACTCGCAACTTTGGAAATTCACCTTCCATTAACCGCCTGCTGCATTAACGAAACCTTACTCCACTGCTTCAAATTCGATCAAATATCTTTGAGCGAACCGTGCAGGCGTAATCAGACCAGTTTGAGAAATAAAACTGTCACATGATTTTGTTTTTAGCAGAAAATAGCGCCCTTGCATGCTTGTCGGTTGATAAGACCGGAACTAATGTGTGGCGGTTTTAACCATGGAAATGCGGCTGAAGCGTGGATAGCCAGTCGCAAGGAGCTTTGTATGTTCAAGGGATCCATTCCCGCCCTCATTACTCCGTTTACCGCCTCAGGCGCGGTAGATGAAACGGCTTTCGCCGCTCACGTCGAGTGGCAGATTGCGGAAGGCAGCAGCGGCCTTGTGCCGGTTGGCACGACGGGAGAGTCGCCAACCCTTTCCCATGACGAGCACAAACGTGTCGTCGAGCTGTGTGTGGAGGTCGCGGACAAACGGGTTCCAGTGATCGCAGGTGCCGGTTCTAACAACACCAGCGAAGCCATCGAGCTTGCAAAGCACGCGCAGGACGTTGGTGCTGACGCACTGCTGGTGGTGACACCTTATTATAACAAACCAACGCAGAAGGGGCTCGTCGCTCACTTCTCGGCTATTGCCGAAGCTGTGAGCCTGCCTATCGTCATTTACAACATTCCGCCGCGCTCAGTCATCGACATGAGCCCGGAGACGATGGGTGCGCTTGCCAAGGCACACAAAAACATTGTCGGCGTTAAAGACGCTACTGGTAAGATTGAACGTGTATCCGAGCAGCGCATTTGCTGCGGCAAGGACTTTGTTCAGCTATCCGGTGAAGATGCTACAGCGCTTGGCTTTAACGCCCATGGTGGTGTTGGCTGCATTTCCGTTACCGCAAACGTTGCTCCCCGCTTGAGCGCAGAGTTCCAGGCCGCCATGCTGGCTGGCAACTATGCTCTCGCACTGGATTATCAGGATCGTCTGATGCCGCTGCACAAGGCAATCTTCATGGAGCCAGGCGTTTGTGGTGCAAAATATGCACTTTCGAGAATTCGTGGCATCAACCGCACCGTTCGCTCTCCGCTGATGAGTTCGCTGGAGCCAGCGACCGAAAGCGCTATTGACGCTGTGCTGAAACACGCAGGACTCATCAACTGATATCAACTGGTGGAGGCGCGTTGTGTTGCGCGCCTTCACATTCCGACATGCCTGCACTAAATAAGGCGTATAAAGCCGTTTGCGCATACAACGCGACGACATAACAAAAAAACGACAAAAGGCGGATCGGATTCCATGGCTCCCAAAGGCAGTCAGCGCACGGTAAAGAAGATTGTCGCGGAAAACCGCAAGGCACGCTTCAATTACGAGATTATTGATACCTACGAAGTCGGCTTGGTACTCACGGGCACCGAGGTCAAATCGCTGCGTGAAGGCAAGGCAAACATCGCTGAATCCTATGCGTCGGATGAAGGTGATGAAATTTGGCTGATCAACTCGCATTTGCCGGAATATCTGCAGGCCAATCGGTTCAATCATGAGCCGCGCCGCCGTCGCAAGCTGCTGCTGACCAAGCGTGAAATCAATCGCCTGCGTTCTGCCATCAATCGTGATGGCATGACACTTATTCCGCTTAAGATTTATTTTAATGATCGTGGCCGCGCCAAGATGGAGCTTGCGCTAGGGAAGGGCAAGAAGTTGCACGACAAGCGCGAGACGGAGAAGGAACGCGATTGGAATCGCCAGAAGTCCCGAATACTCAAGGGTGATTCCCGCTAAGCTTTCTATCCAAAAGGATGCCATCAAAAGTAGGCTTAAGATAAAAAAAGGCTCCAAAACCGACGTTTTGGAGCCCTTCTTGTTTTGTTGTACCTTAAGCTGCGCGGTAAACCGGTTGTTCGAAGCTCATCTGGGTAGAGACCTTGAAGCGGGAAACAAGATCCGCAAGGCTGCTGCTGATATCGCTGAGGCCGTGTGTCGCTGCATTGGTTTCTTCAACCATCGCAGCATTCTGCTGCGTCAATTGATCCATGCTTGCAACGGCGGTGTGAATCTCCTGAATTCCGGCCGCCTGTTCCTGCGCAGCCGTCGAAATCGCACCGATATGCTCTTGAATGCTGTCGACTTTTTCACCAATGGAATGCAGGGCTTCGCCGGTCTTGTTGACGAGAGAAACACCGTGCAACACATCCGCGAAGGACTTGTCGATCAGGGTCTTGATTTCCTTGGCAGCAGAGGCGGAGCGTTGTGCCAGTTCACGGACTTCCTGGGCAACCACAGCAAATCCCTTGCCGGCTTCGCCAGCGCGCGCCGCTTCAACACCGGCATTGAGTGCCAGAAGGTTTGTCTGGAAAGAAATTTCGTCGATCACGCTGATGATCTGGGTGATCTTCTGCGAAGAATCTTCAATTGCCCCCATTGCCTGAACGGTCTCGGCGACAATATCTCGTGATTTATTGGCTTGTTGGGCCGAACTGCGCACAATATCTTCGGCCTCACGCGTACGCTGGGCAGATTGGCGGGAAATTGTGGTGATTTGCTCGATCGCGGTCGAGGTTTCTTCGAGCGCTGCAGCCTGTTGTTCTGTTCTGCGCGCCATATCGTCCGTCGACGTTGTCAATTCACGCGTATTGGCTGAAATCTTGTGTGTCTCGACGACGATATTGGAAAATGCTTTGGAAAGATTGCTGACAGCCTGGTTGTAGTTATCGCGCAGTGATTCAAACTGCAGCGCAAGGGTTGCATCAATCTTGGTGGCGAGATCACCACTGGCCAATTTATTCAGGGCCTGGTTGAGAACTGCCAGAGCATTTTCCTGTTCAGCTTTCATCTGCTGCTGCTGAATTTCCGCTTTTTCACGTTCTTCAGCCAGCGCATCAAGATACACAGTGATGGAGTAATCCATGTCGAGCAGGGCGGCTTTGAGCACAACGGAAATGTCGCGCGTCAGTGCCTTGGCCTTGCTGTCGTAGAGAAAGCCTTTCAGCTGGTTTTCGATCAGCGCCTTAACAATGCCTTCGACAACAAGCGCATAGGCGCCGATATACCAGCGTGGTTCAAGTCCCAGCTTGGCATGGGTGTGGCCAATAGCACTGACGGCCTTGACGTAATCTTCGTCGAAACGACCGCTGGCAATGCGCGACCAGTGTTTGACCTGCATGCTCTTGGCGTGTGCAATATGCGCATCATTAGCGAAGAACTTTGCGGTATGGGGAACCGTCTTTGCCTTGTTGTAGAATGTATCCAGAGAGCTGCTCAGCGAATCTGTGATAACAGGCATGATGTTGTGAAGATCACGCTTTTGGTTTGCGGCGATTCCCAAAAAGGAAAGTCGTTCTTCCAGTGCCTGATAACTGTTCTGCTTGCCACTCATGAATTTAACTCGTTCATTTGCCCGAGGAGAAGAGTCTCCTGGTCCCGTGGCGTGACAAGGCCACAATTAGGTTTAATCAATTCCTAACAAAGGTTTTGATGAAATAGGCAGTGTGGAGCAGATAGCGCCAAGTATCCTCGGTTGCATCGCATATTTCTCATGCATCCAAGCGCAGCGGTTATCTTGCCCAAGTGTCCAGCAAGAATATAGATGGTTAGGTTAAGTTAAAAAATTTTTTTGCAGCAATTTGACTTTGAGCAAATTGAATGTGTGCTTAGTTTTATTCTGTTATTGTTTTGATTGCAGAAAATAATGCGGATTAAACAAAAACTATAAAATCCATTGTGTGGAAATGCAGAGAATGTAAAAATGATACCGCACTGTCAAAGCACTAGGCTGTTCGACAGTGCGGTCTTGTGAAGATGAAGTATAAATTCCAGAACAAGATTTTATTCCTGAATTGCGCCTTCGGTAACACGCTGTGGTTTTTCCGACGGGTCACGGCCAATCTCTGCTTTCAAGGATACGAGATCGATGAAGTGATCTGCTTGGCGACGCAGGTCGTCAGCAATCATTGGTGGCTGTGTTGCCATGGTGGAAACGACGGAAACCTTGCGGCCTCTACGCTGCAGGGCATCGACGAGTGTGGTGAAATCACCATCACCAGAAAATATGACAAGATGGTCGACAGTGCTGGATTGCTCCATGGCATCGACAGCCAGTTCAATGTCCATATTGCCTTTGATTTTACGGCGGCCCATGGAATCGGTGAATTCCTTGGCAGGTTTGGTCACAACTTTGTAGCCGTTGTAATCAAGCCAGTCGATCAATGGTCGGATGGATGAATATTCCTGATCTTCAATAAGGGCCGTGTAATAATACGCACGCAGAAGGTAACCTCGTTTCTGGAAAGCTTTTAGCAGCTTGCGGTAGTCAATATCAAAGCCGAGATTTTTAGAAGCTGCGTAGAGATTTGCGCCGTCGATGAAGAGAGCAATTTTCTCTCGGGGATCGAACATGTATGGTTGGTCCTTCCTCATAAATGCGGGCCAGAAATGCTGACCAGGATTTCAAAACCGGTAGTAGCAAATCACTTTAGTTACTCATCATACATTATGAGCACGTCATATAAAGTTCATTATTCGAGGTTTAGCTTTATTCCAAGTCAATTATGGCTGATAATTCACCTAAAAGCGCAAACAATGCGCAAATCCTACTAAAGTTACGCCCATTCACGAAAAACTTGAATTTTGTGCCCAATCACTGTATCGGGCAAGCATACAAGCGATATAACGACCGCAAAGGACAGGCAATGGCCCGTGTCACAGTAGAAGATTGCATTGATAAGGTAGACAACCGTTTTGAGCTGGTGCTTCTCGCAAGCCACCGCGCACGGCAGATCTCTCAGGGCTCGCAGATCACGATTGATCGCGACAACGACAAGAACCCGGTCGTGGCTCTGCGCGAAATTGCTGACGAAACCCTGTCTCCTGACGACCTTAAGGAAGACCTCATCCATTCGCTGCAGAAGCATGTTGAAGTGGATGAGCCAGAGCCCGATCCAGCTGCTGTTGCGGCAAATGCTGCATCTTCCGACAGCGAAGAGGATGACCAGCCAGAAGCGATCACATTCGACCAGATGTCGGAAGAGGATCTGCTGGCCGGTATCGAAGGCCTCGTTCCGCCGGAAAAAAGCGACGATTATTGATTCTCTTATGTCGGCTAGGGCAGGCGGTTACCGTCTGTAAATCTTTGCTGTCATAATTTGATCCCATATGATGCAGAATTGTGCGCCAATCTAATAGATTGGCGCGCTTTCTTTTTAATGGCGGTTGGTTTCCAATGATGAGGCAATACGAACTCGTTGAGCGGGTTCAAAAATACAAGCCGGATGCAAACGAGGCGCTGCTGAACAAAGCCTATGTTTATGCGATGCAAAAACATGGCCAGCAGAAACGCGCCAACGGTGACCCCTACATTTCGCATCCGCTTGAAGTTGCCGCCATTCTCACCGAAATGCACCTCGATGAATCGACCATCGCTGTTGCTCTCCTGCATGACACAATTGAAGATACCTCTGCCACCCGTCAGGAAATCGACGAGCTGTTCGGCGAGGATATCGGCCGCCTTGTTGAAGGTCTGACAAAGCTCAAGAAGCTGGATCTGGTCAGCAAGAAGGCCAAGCAGGCGGAAAACCTGCGCAAGCTGTTGCTGGCCATCTCCGACGACGTGCGGGTGTTGCTGGTCAAGCTGGCCGACCGTCTGCACAACATGCGCACGATGGAGTACATGCCTGCGGACAAACGCAGCCGTATTTCCGAAGAAACCATGGAAATCTATGCGCCGCTTGCCGGCCGCATGGGTATGCAGGATATGCGTGACGAGCTGGAGGATCTGTCCTTCCGTTATCTCAATCCTGAGGCCTACGAGACCGTGACAAAGCGACTCAGTGAGCTTGAGGAGCGCAATCAGGGTCTCGTCAAGAAGATTGAGGACGAACTGCGTGATCTGCTGGTAGCGAACGGAATAATCGGTGCCATGGTCAAGGGGCGGCAGAAAAAGCCCTATTCGGTTTTCCGTAAGATGCAGTCGAAGTCACTGTCGTTCGAGCAGCTTTCTGACGTTTACGGCTTCCGTCTTCTGGTCGGTGATATCCCGTCTTGTTACCGTGCCTTGGGCATTGTGCATACGCGCTGGCGCGTGGTGCCTGGCCGCTTCAAGGATTATATCTCGACGCCGAAGCAGAACGACTACCGCTCTATCCACACCACCATTGTTGGTCCGTCTCGTCAGCGTATCGAGCTGCAGATCAGAACCAAGCGCATGCACGAGATTGCCGAGTTCGGCATCGCTGCGCATTCACTGTACAAGGATGGCGAAAACGGCGAGGGGGATTTGCTCTCTCCGGAATCCAACGCCTATTCCTGGCTGCGTCACACAATCGAGGCGCTTGCCGAAGGCGACAATCCGGAAGAGTTTCTGGAGCACACCAAGCTCGAACTTTTCCAGGATCAGGTGTTCTGCTTCACGCCGAAGGGCAAGCTGATTGCGCTGCCGCGTGGTGCAACGCCCATCGACTTCGCTTATGCGGTTCACACCAACATCGGTGACACGACCGTAGGTGCGAAGATCAACGGCCGTATCATGCCTTTGGTAACGCGCCTTAATAACGGTGATGAAGTCGAGATCATTCGCTCCGGCGTGCAGGTGCCTCCTGCCGCTTGGGAAGAGATTGTGGTCACCGGAAAGGCGCGTGCCGCCATTCGCCGTGCAACCCGTATGGCCATCCGCAAACAATACGCAGGCCTTGGCTACCGTATTCTGGAGCGCACCTTTGAGCGCGCAGGCAAGGCCTTCTCTCGAGATGCGCTGAAACCAGCCCTGCATCGTTTGGCGCAGAAGGACGTTGAAGACGCGATCGCGCTTGTTGGTCGTGGCGAAATGTCGTCGCTCGACGTGTTGCGTGCAGTTTATCCTGATTATCAGGACGAGCGCGTCACCGTGAAGCTGAATGGCGATGACGGCTGGTTTAACATGCGCAGCGCATCCGGCATGGTCTTCAAGATTCCCGGCAAGTCGCGTTCTGTTTTGGAAGACGATGGTGCGGCAGAGATTGCCGAAGGACCTGATCCTTTGCCGATCCGCGGTCTGTCCGGAAATGTTGACGTACATTTCGGTTCGGCTGGTGCCGTGCCGGGTGATCGTATCGTCGGCATCATGGAAAAGGGCAAGGGTATTACCATCTACCCCATCCAGTCGCCGGCATTGCAGCGCTTTGATGATGAGCCGGAACGCTGGATTGATGTGCGCTGGGATCTGGACGAGGCCAACAAGTCACGCTTCATGGCGCGTCTGATGATCAATGCCTTGAATGAGCCCGGCACGCTTGCCTCTGTTGCGCAATCCATCGCCACGCTCGACGTCAACATTCGCAGCCTTAACATGATCCGCATCGGTACGGACTTCTCCGAGCTGTCGCTTGATGTCGAAGTCTGGGATTTGCGTCAGTTGAATCAGCTTCAGTCGCAATTGAAGGACCTCGATTGCGTCTCAACCGTGACACGTGCCTTCGATTGAGGCAGAAATTGCACGCAAAATAGACATTAATGCCGTTGTTATGCGTGGAGTGCATACCAGCGGCCTTTTCATGTCTGTAGTCAAGTTGCTCGTGCAGGACTATCTTCCAGATCAGAAAACAGGAACAAAGTTTCCGACGCCTTGGTGAAAATTCAATTCAGGGCCGGTTTGGAAGAAAAGGAAAAGATCATGTTTAGTCCTATTCGTAAGATTGCTCGTGCTGTTCGTGGTAAGACTGTCCAGGAACGCGAGTTTGACTACCTCAATGCTTCGATGTCGCAGGTTGATCTTGAGTTTCGTCAGCGCGAAATCGATCGCGGCCTGTTCCGCCGTTAATCTAGTCAGGTTTAACGGCAAGGCCTCTATGGATTGCATTTTGTAACAAACGCCGCTTGGCGGTTTTGAAGCGATGCAATAAGCTAATCAGATGCCATTTCGCCGGAAAAAACCTGCTGGATTTGTGGAAAGATTGCGCGCGCTGATTTGGCCGCGCAAAGGGTTTAAGCGTTCGTTTCGCTATCTGGCGCTGCGACTTTCACGCCTCTCGGCGTCGCCGCATTCGATTGCGGCAGGCTTTGCCATCGGTGTTGCCGTTGCGTGGACGCCATTTCTGGGTGTCCACATTATTCTGGCATTGGCTGTGGGCTTCATATTGCGTGTCAGTCTTGTGGCTGCGGCACTGGGAACGGCGGTTGCCAATCCTTTGACACTTCCCTTCATCTGGGCATCCACATGGGAAATCGGTCGCCTGCTTTTGCGCAGGGACGAAACGGCTGCCACCAATAATCTCGATCTGGGTTCGCTTATCCACCATGTGAGTTTCCGCGAACTCTGGCGGCCCGTGCTGGAGCCCATGATTGTCGGATCGGCGCTTCCTGCACTGTTAAGCGCCTTCATTGCCTATTTTGGTGTTTTTTTTCTGCTGCGCGCCATGCGCCGGCAGCGTCAGCAAGCACTTTCTTTCTCCAATAACGATACAGGAATTTCTGCATGATAATCGGCATCGGCAGTGATCTCATCGACATTCGCCGGGTCGAGAAGTCTATTGAACGTTTTGGCGAACGTTTCACCCACCGCTGTTTTACGCCCATTGAACGGGCCAAATCCGACGGACGGAAAAACCGGGCTGCGTCCTATGCCAAACGTTTTGCAGCCAAGGAGGCCTGTTCCAAGGCTTTAGGCACCGGGCTTTCGCATGGCGTGTTCTGGACCGACATGGGTGTTATCAATCTGCCGGGTGGAAAACCGACCATGGCCCTGACTGGCGGGGCAGGTGAACATCTGGCAAAATTGCTGCCGGCAGGCCACGAAGCATTTATCCATCTAACGATAACAGACGAATTTCCTTACGCTCAAGCATTCGTGATTATTGAGGCAAGGCCCGTCAGCGCTTGAGCAATTTTCGCCAGGCGGTGGTGAAATTGCCGCCACGGTCTGGCATTGAAACAGAATACTTTCCTTTACGCTGGAAAGGTTCTAGAGAAGTCTTCGATTTTAGGAACGAGCAGGCAGGTCTTTAAGTGTCCGATAAAGCTGAAAAGAAGCAGAGCGCCCTTTGGGAAAACATCAAGGTCATCGTGCAGGCACTGCTGCTTGCGATGGTTATTCGTACGGTTCTGTTTCAGCCTTTCACCATTCCGTCCGGCTCGATGATGCCGACGCTGCTGGTTGGCGACTATTTGTTCGTGAACAAGTTCTCCTACGGCTATTCGAAATATTCGCTGCCATTTTCGCCAAACCTGTTTTCGGGCCGCATTTTTGCAAGCGAGCCGGAGCGTGGTGACATCATCGTATTCCGTCTGCCGCCAAACCCGGAAGTGGATTACATCAAGCGTCTCGTCGGCCTGCCGGGTGACCGTATTCAGGTGACCAATGGCGTGCTGTTCATCAATGGCAAGCCGGTTCCAAAGCAGCCTGACGGCACCTTCACCTCTGATTACCGCCTTGATCCAGGCTCTGACGTTCCGGTATTCCGGGAAACGCTCGATAACGGCGTGACCTATGATACGCTGGATCAGGTGCAGGATTCGCGCGGCGATAACACCCGTGAATTTGTCGTGCCGGAAGGCCACTACTTCTTCATGGGCGATAACCGTGACAACTCTCTCGACAGCCGTTTTGACGTCGGATTCGTTCCAGCGGAAAACCTGATCGGCCGCGCCAGCATCATCTTCTTCTCGCTAGGCAATGACACATCCTTCCGTGAATTCTGGAAATGGCCTGCCAACATGCGTTGGGACAGACTGTTCAAGGCCGTGGAATGAGCAAGGCAAAACCTCTTTCGCCGGAGGAAATTGGCCGTATCGAAGCTCTCATCGGTCACGTATTCACAGAAAAGGCGCGGCTTGACCGCGCCTTGACGCATGCAAGTGCCCGTTCTGCTTCCGCCGGAAATTATGAGAGACTGGAATTTCTGGGCGACCGCGTTCTGGGCCTATGTGTTGCAGAACTTCTGTTTTCCACCTTCCGCTCTGCTGCGGAAGGCGAACTGTCTGTTCGTCTGAACCAGTTGGTCAGCGCAGAATCCTGCGCCGCCATCGCCGATGAAATGGGCCTGCATCAATTCATTCGTACCGGCGCAGACGTCAAGAAACTGACCGGCAAGAGCATGCTGAATGTTCGCGCCGACGTTGTGGAAAGCCTGATTGCCGCGATCTATCTCGACGGCGGACTGGATGCCTCGCGACGCTTCATTCTCAAATTTTGGCAGAAGCGCGCCACCCGCATTGATGCCGGTCGCCGTGACGCCAAAACCGAACTTCAGGAATGGGCGCACGCCCGTTTTGCCGTCACCCCATCTTACAGGGTTGACGATCGCAGTGGACCGGATCACGATCCACGCTTTACAGTGACCGTGGAAATTCCCGGCGTCGCACCGGAAACGGGTGTTGAACGCTCGAAACGCGCAGCAGAACAGGTTGCCGCCACCAAATTACTCGAACGAGAAGGCGTCTGGCACAAAACGCCCGCCGCAGACTGATTGGACATTATGACCGAACATGAAAACACTGAAGGCCTGGGCGACGAAACCGTTGTCGCCGGTCCAACCCATTCCGGGTTTGTCGCGCTTATCGGCCCGACCAACGCCGGCAAATCGACGCTGGTAAACCGGCTGGTCGGTGCGAAAGTGTCCATCGTCAGCCACAAGGTGCAGACGACACGCGCCGTGATGCGTGGCATCGCCATTCACAACAATGCCCAGATAGTGTTCATGGACACGCCTGGCATTTTCAAACCACGCCGTAAGCTGGACCGCGCCATGGTGACGTCTGCCTGGGGTGGTGCCAAGGATGCGGATGTCATTCTGTTGCTGATCGACAGTGAGCGCGGTCTGAAAGGCGATGCGGAAGCCATTCTCACCGGCCTCAAAGATGTGCCACAGCCAAAGATCCTGTGCCTCAACAAGATCGACCAGGTGCAGCGCGAAGATCTTTTGAAGCTGGCGGCTGCTGCCAATGCCGAAGTGAATTTTGAGCGCACCTTCATGATTTCGGCCACCAATGGTTCCGGATGTGATGACCTGATGGATTATCTGGCGGAAAAGCTGCCGGAAGGCCCTTGGTATTATCCGGAAGACCAGATTTCCGATTTGCCGATGCGCCAGCTGGCTGCTGAAATCACCCGTGAAAAGCTGTTCCTGCGTCTGCATCAGGAGCTTCCTTATGCATCGCATGTCGAAACCGAAAAGTGGGAAGAGCGCAAGGATGGTTCTGTTCGCATCGAACAGGTGATCTATGTCGAGCGCGACAGCCAGAAAAAAATCGCCCTTGGCAAAAACGGCGATGCGATCAAGGCAATTTCAACCGCGTCCCGTAAGGAACTGTCTGAGATCCTCGAGCAGACGGTGCATCTCTTCCTATTCGTGAAGGTGCGCGAGAACTGGGGCAATGACCCGGAACGCTTCCGCGAAATGGGTCTGGAATTCCCAAGGGGATAAGGCTGATTTTCAATGGGACGGTTGGAACAATTTTTAAGTGTACGAGTTGGTAATCGCATAACTTAATTGTTCACAACCGTTCTGAGGATCAATGGCCCCTCGAAGTCCAGCTGGATCGTCAACCACCCCATGTGAAAAGTGTCCCTTGCGGCACATGCCGCATTTTCGAGATTTTTCTGGTAGTGAACTCGCATTTGTATCTCGTTTCAAAACCGGTGAACTGACCGTTGAACCTGGCGCGCTGATCCTGATGGAAGGATCGCACAGCGCCCACCTTTATACCGTGCTCGACGGTTGGGGATTTCGCTACAAGACGCTGGAGGATGGGCGCCGGCAAATCCTCAATTACCTCATGCCTGGCGATCTTGTCGGTCTTCAGGGCACGGTTATGGGAGAGATGCAGCATTCTGTCGAAGCGCTCTCTCCGGTCACCTTGTGCGTTTTTGAACGTGGCAGGCTGAACAACCTTTTCACCGATCATCCGACGCTTGCCTATGACCTGACCTGGATTGCCGCCAGTGAGGAGAGAATGCTGGACAGTCACTTGCTCAGCATCGGTCGACGCACTGCGCTGGAGCGTGCCGCCTACCTGATTGCATTTCTTTACAGCAAGGCGCGTGCGGTCAATCTGCTTGGTAAGGAAGATACTCTGCCGGTCACCCAGCAACATGTGGCCGATACGCTGGGCCTGTCGATCGTGCATACCAACAAGACCCTGCGCAAGCTCTCCGATCGCAATCTGTTGCGCTGGACGGACAAAGGCTGTCTCGTGCTGGATGAGGCAGGTCTGGCGGCGGTTGCTGGTTGGGACGGTGACGACAAACAGAGTCGACCGTTTATCTGAGCTAACGCCCAGGAACATGTCTTTTTTAAATGACGTCGTGGTCCGTATTTGCGATTCCATAATACGGGTCGCAGTGTTGCGAGGGCCGGGCAGACGGGTGAGGATAGAGAAAAGATATGGTGCGGCAACGAGTTCTCGTGCTGGAAGATGAATATCTCGTCGCGCTGGATATCGAGACAACCTTGCTTGGTATGGGGTTCGATACGGTTGACATCGCGACATCTATTGCAGGCGCAGTTACGGCTCTGGAAACGCACATTTATGATTGCGTGTTTCTGGACGTGAACATCGCAGGAGAAAACAGCTTTGATCTGGCGCGTGCGCTGGGCGAGCGGCAAATTCCCTTCGGCTTTATCAGCGGTTATAACGATACCAGTGGCTTCCCCGAGGATTTGAAGCAGGCGGTAGTGCTGGGCAAACCGTTTGATGACGGCGAATTTGCGACCTTTGTGTCCGGCATTCTCGGCAAACATGAAAAACGCGCCTCGTCTGAGGCGCGATAGTCTGTAAAGCAATTTCGCTTCACGGGCCGATGCTGTAGAGTGACTTGAATCAGCATAGCGGCAGTTTATTCCATGCAGTGGCAGGACGAGGCAATCATTCTTGGCGTGAAGCGCCACGGCGAAACGAGTGTTATCGCCGAGGTGATGAGTCGTTCGCGTGGCCGCCATTTGGGCATGGTTCGGTCCGGTCGTTCCCGTAGCATGCAGCCGGTGTTGCAGCCGGGCAATCTGGTTGATGTGACTTGGCGTGCGCGTCTGCATGACCATCTTGGTGAATACCGCATGGAGCCGGTGCGCTTGCGCGCCGCCCAGTTGATGGAAACGGCAACGGCGGTCTATGGTGTGCAGGCCATGGGTGCGCTTCTCAGATTGTTGCCGGAACGTGATCCGCATCCGCATCTGTTTGAAGCGATGAATGTGATTCTTGAAAATATGACCAATCCCGCCGATGCCGGGGAACTGTTCGTGCGGTTTGAGCTCGCCGTGCTGAACGATCTCGGTTTTGGACTGGATTTGAGTGAGTGTGCCGCAACCGGCACGCGCGACGAACTTGTCTATGTCTCACCCAAAACCGGGCGTGCTGTGTGTCGTGCTGCCGGTCAACCCTATGCAGACCGAATGTTGATGTTGCCGCCGTTCCTTGGGCATCAGGGCAGAGCTGCCGCCACCTGTGAGAGCCTGACCGCCGCTTTCCGACTGACCGGTCATTTCCTCAACCGCCATGTTTATGAGCCGCGTGGCCTAAACGACAATGCCGCCCGAGACGGTTTCGTCCAGGCGGCATTAAAAGCGTTGATGGCTGTCCAGCAGCCAGTGCTGGATTAGGCGATCGCTGGTCGCTCAACCGCCTGTTCGCGGATTGGCCAGTGAACAATGGCTGCAAAGATACCCATTCCGACACCAAGCCACCATACGAGATCGTAAGACCCGAGAATATCGTAGAGGTAGCCGCCCATCCAGACGCCAAGGAATGAGCCGATCTGGTGCGAGAGAAACACCACGCCACCGAGCATGCCCAAATGACGCGTGCCGAACATAATGGCGACCAGTGCATTGGTTGGCGGAACGGTGGACAGCCACAACAGACCCATCACGGCAGCGAAAATGACAACTGAAAGCGGCGTCTGCGGCAGCAGCAGAAAGGCCGTCACGGCAATCGAGCGGCCAATATAGATATAGGCAAGGAAATAAGGCTTGGAGTAACGCTGGCTGATGTAACCTGCCGCCAGCGAGCCGATGACGTTGAAGAAACCGATCAGTGCCATGGCAATGACAGCGTAACGTGGTTCAATGCCGATATCACCGAGATAGGCCGGGAAGTGGGCGGTGATAAAGGCCACCTGAAAACCGCAGACAAAAAAGCCGGTTGTCAGCAACAAATAACTTTTGTGGCCAAGAGCTTCCCGCAGGGCCTCGCCAGCCGTTTGCTTAAACTGCGCCTGTGACTGCGTGCCGGATGTCGCGTTGCCGCGCAGCGGCCATGCCAGCAATGGCACGATGAGCATCATTGCACCGATATAGACAAGGCTGTCGGACCAGCCATAGGCCGAAATCAGGCCTTGGCTGATGGGCGCAAACAGGAACATGCCGGCAGAACCGGCGGCCGTTCCGATACCAAACGCCATCGTGCGCTGCTGCGGCGTCACATTGCGGGCAAAGGCCGACAGGATGACGCTGAACGAACCGGCGGCAATGCCAAGGCCGACCAGTACGCCGCCGCCAAAATGCAGCCAGAAGGGTGATGTGCCAAAAGACATGCACACCAGACCCGCAGCGTAAAGAATGCCGGACAGAATAAGCACACGGCCTGTTCCATATTTATCGGCAAGCGCACCGAAAAACGGCTGGCCGATGCCCCAGAACAGGTTCTGCAACGCCATGGCAAGCCCAAAGGTCGAGCGATCCCAGCCAGTGTCCTGCAACATTGGCAGCTGGAAAAAGCCCATGGCCGAGCGCGGGCCAAAGGTCATGACGGCAATCAGCGATCCGGCAATGATGATGAGCCAGGGCATCGGCTGGCGGATAGAATCGGGCATTCAGTAATCTCCTGATAGGCGCCCATATTAGCTTTCCTCATATTTTCGCGCCAATCAGTTTTGTTGACGTTGTGCATAATGCGCGTTGATGGAAACTGCATTTGGTGTCAAAAGCATCGCCACCATTCTATGTTGTATTTAAAAGGAAAATCTCAGCCAATGATATGTGTTCGCCGTGCCCGCTCTGCTGATGTCGACGCCATTTTTGATATCCGGACGAGTGTAACGCAGAACCATCTGACGCATGAACAACTGCTGGAGATGGGCATCTCGCAGGATGTGGTGACCGAAACGCTGGAGAGTGCAGAATGCGGCTGGATTGCCGAGGTGGACGGGCAGCCGGCTGCCTTCGCCATCGTGGACTTTGAAGACGCCTCGGTATTTGCGTTGTTCGTGAAACCGTCATTTGAAGGCCGTGGCCTTGGCAATCTACTGATGGATAAAGCCGAGAAAGTCCTGTTTGCCAGCCATGAAACCATCTGGCTGGAGACGGATGCATCCCCGGATATTCGCGCCAATGGCTTTTACCAGAAACGCAACTGGATTGCCGTTGGCGTCGATGACAAGGGTGATGTTCGTTACGAGAAAAAGCGCGGTTGAGGTTTAACCGCGCTTCTTGATTGCCCAGCCTTCGTTGCGGCTTTCGATAATGGTTGCCGTGTCACCCACGGCAATCTGGCCTTCACCACGCGGTGTTACGTTCCAACCGAAAAGCGGGCCGGGCACACGGCGGTCGGCCGACATGCGCAACCGTCCCATCGCCTTCATGGGCGACGCACCCTCGCGCGAACCGGTTAGCTGGTCCTGAGTGGTCATGATGCAGCGGGCACAAGGTTTGACCAGATCAAAACGGATGCCGTTGATGTCCAATGCCGCCCAGCGGTCTTCTGCCCATGGCTCATCCGTGTCGAGCACGATGTTGGGACGGAAACGATCCATACCAATGCCATCTTCGCCATTGGCAGCCATGTTTTCATTGAGTGCAGCCAACGAGGCAGTTGTCGTGACGAGGATCTGATAGCCATCGGCAAAGGTGACGGGCGTTTCATCGCCAGCCCATTCTTCAGAGGCGATGCGCGCGGACGCCTCATCAAAAAACACCAGCTTGAGTTCGGTGCCCATCCAGCCTGATAGCACGGTGTTGATCTCATCCGGTGCCACGGCTGCATTGACTGTCGATTTCCACACCACGACATCCATGCGCTCTGGCGAGGGCAGGGCGAGAATCTCGCCATCCGTGTCGGTGGACAGGCGCAGTCCACTGCCGGACTGCAAGGCGGTAATCCGCGCGATGGATGGCAATTCGCGCTGGGTAATGAACTGACCGGAAGCATGCACAAACATGGCGCGGCGATCGCCGGGCAAACCCTCCCAGGTGATAGGGCTCTGCGAAAGCGGAATGCCGCGCGCACTTTTCAGCGGGTAGATATTCAGCGCCGATATGCGCATGCAAACCTCCTCAGATTTCATCCAGAAACAGATCCAGCACCTGCTGTAATCTGTCATGCCGTTCCTTGGCCAGCGCCCTTCCGGTTTCTGTCTTGAAACCGTCGGCCAGCTTGAACAACTTCGTCTGGAAGTGGTCTATTGCAAATGTCCTGTCGTCAAGGGGGCGTTCTCTGGCGAGTGGGTCTTCCGGGTCATAAAGTGCTGAACCCAACCGACCAGCAATATAGAAACACCGGGCTGCCCCCACCATGCCAATGGCGTCCAGCCTGTCCGCATCCTGCAGGATTTTTGCTTCCAGCGTCTGCGGCTCCAGATTGGCGGAAAAACTGTGCGTGGTAATGGCGTGTTTTACCGCCTCGATATCTGCGGTCTGCCAATTTAGCGCCAGCAATATGCCTTCGGCCTTTTCCGCCGCCAGCCGCGAGGCCTGTGCCCGCAGCGGTGAGTTCTTCTCAACGGCCACGCAATCATGCAGCAACACACTTGCCGCCAGAACAGGTCCATTGCCGCCTTCGGTCGCATGAATACGCATTGCGTTGCGAAACACCCGGTGGATATGGGCCAGATCATGCGAGCCGTCATCGCCGTCGGTTGCGTGAGGAATCAAATGCTCGGCAAGCGAAGCGAAGGGGGCGAAGGATTGGGCCTGCATATGTTCTTTCCTTGGAATTTTTCCGCTGTTTAGAACCAAGTGCAGGCCATGGCAATCTGCATCACGTCTTGCTTTCGGCGAGAACTGCCGCCGCTGATTTTCCGGTCAGTATCTTCTGGTAGAACAGACCAATTCCGATCAGCACCACACCCAGGCCAATGAAGGAGAGGGCACGCAGCACACCTTCAAGGTTGCTCATGTCAATAAGGAAGGCTTTGGCAACCGCCAGCAACACTAGACCTGCGGAAGCAAGGCGCAGGCTCTTGGCATCAAATTTCGAGCCGAGCGCCAGCAGTAGAACACCGATTGCTAGCCATACCACCGAATAGGTGTAGGTTTCGCTCTGCAGGAAGCCTTTCCAACTGGCGATATTTTCGCCCTGCCAGAAACGGCGCACCGACAGCGTTGCCCAGGCAAACAGAAGTGCCGCACCAGACAGTGCCAGCATCACCACATAGGCAAACGGGCGTTTGCCGCGCGCGTAGTAGGCAAGTCCACCATAGGCGATCCCAGGCAACAGATAACCAATCAGCAGCAGGTTGAGGAACGGCCATGGTCCGGTATTTTCACCGCTGAAATAGGGGTTGAGTGCGCCGAAATGCATGGTCAGAACATTGACCATGGCAATGGCACCGGCAATCATCGAGCCAACACGGAAGATCGGGCTTGGTGATTTCAGGTCGAGCGTCATCAACACGCCGGACATGCCGATGGTCAAAAGCGTATAGATCGACTGTTCACCAAGTGTCGGAACCGCGTCGTTCAGTATGCCGCCATTCATGGCGTGTCGAACGAGGATGGCAATCGCCAGAAGGCCCATGAGGCTGGCAATGGCCTGCAGGAAGTTCTTGATGCGGTTTTCTGGCCAGTTGCGCAGCAGGTAAGCGGCAGCGATGGCCAGCACCGCCGGAATGCCATAACCGGGCAATAGCGCGTTGAACACCGGCGTCAGCCCAAGGTTTTGTGGTCCGACGATTGTCGGTTCCCAAGCGATGCGGCCAAGAACGCCGACGCTGGCGATGGCCATGATCCACGGCAAAGCGTCCCATGTGCGCCAACGGGTGGCCAGAACATAGACAAAGCCCAGCACGGAAAGCAGTACGGTTGTTGCTAAACCATCGGTCAGCGTATGCAGGGCAAAGGCGAAGGCGATAAATGAGCCTGTCACCAGCAGGTTGAGCGGCATCCGATAAGCAGCATCCTTATCCTGCCTGTGCAGCCACTCCGCCCCGGCAATCAGGATAAGGCCAAGTGCCAGACCATAGGCTGCGTGCAGCCAGTCGCGGGTCAGGTTACCATATTCAACAAAGCTAATTGTGCCGAGCCATACGGGAATGATGGCTGCAATGCCGGCCCAAAGCAACGCAAAGTCAGGATCTTGCTCGCCCTTGCGCTTGAGGAAGGCAAAGCTGCACAGCAGGAAAATGGCGCCAAGGCCGAGTGCGATGGCAATATCGGTACCATTGCCCTGTGCGACTGCCGGCAGGGCAATGTTGGTGCCGGTAATCATTCCCGAGAAATAGAATACGCTACGGGTGGTCAGTGTGACGATGGCAAGGGCGCCAAGTGCGGAAAATACCGCAGGCCATACGGCAAAATGGCGGCTGGCACCCAGCGCCGCAAGGGCAGCGATCACGCTTGCCATGGCAAAGCTTGGATGAATATTTGTCGATGCGGCTGTCAGGACCATGGCCATTGCGGGCAGGATCGCCGCCAGTGATGCGGTCAGGCTGATAGCGATCGGGTGGCGCGCCGCCAGTTTCAGCATGCGCACGGACAATCTGGCAGGTGTGGGCTTCTGCGGCGGATCCGTCTCTGCGACGCTTTCCTGTTGTTGCAGTTGTCCATCAAACGCCTTGCCCGGCCAGAGGAAGATGGTTCCAGCCAGCATTGCCAGCAAGGCTAGTGTTGGTGGTGTCAAATCAACGACATCGCTGGCGCCGATATAACCAAGCGCCCAGAGACCGAGGCCGGCATTGGCAAGTGCCGGGACAATTTTCCAGTTCTGGCTGCGGCAGGCGAATGCGGTGGCGGCCCAGGAAATGGTGAGGAAAATGAACAGCGCCCAGATGTTGGGTGTCTCGGTCGAAATCAGTGCTGGCGTTAACATGGAGCCAAACAGACCAAGCCCTGCCAGTGTCTGCCCATGCAGCAGCGAAAGTCCAAGAGTGGCAAAGGCCACCAGACCAAGCGTTATAAAGGCTGTTGCCGGGCCGATATACTCGTAGATTCCATAGGCGGCATAGACCACGCCAAACAAGGTGAGTGAGCCTGCAGCCGTCAGAACGCCGGGAATCATGGCGTTTGAATAGGCGGCTGTTACGCTGGGGACGGCCTTTCGGCGAATCGCTTCACCTGCAACCCACAGCAGAAGACCAAAGATACCGGCCAGAGCAAGGCGTACGGCAGGGCTGAGCAGTCCGCTTTCAATGGAATATTTGACAAGGAAGATGCCACCCAAGGCCAGCGCGATGCCACCGGCCCAAACCGCCCAGCGCGCGCCTAGACGGTTTTCAAAGCTTTCGCGCGGCGGCAAGGTTGCTGCTGCTGGCGGCTGTTCTGGTAGTGCCTCTGTGACAACATTCTGGTCCTGTGCCACATCCTGCGCGACGAGATCAGCGGGGCGTGAGGGTTGCTGCTCTTGTGGTCCAAGCGTGAGGTCGGAGGCGGTAATATCGTTTGCTGGCACACCTGCGCCAAGTAAAGCGTCCTGCTGTTCTGCCTCGGCCTGCAGGCTCTCTTGCGTTGCCACGGGCGACTGGCCAGTTGCCAGCATTCTTTTCAGCGCCTTGACTTCTCGTTCAAGGACATTGATGCGGCTGGCACTGCGGAAACTGGAAACGAGCGTGTAGATAAAGGCGGCCACATAGGCTACGGCCAGCAGAACGAGCATTTCCAATAGTCACTCTCCCGATTATAGCGGTTCAGAAACACGAGCGCGTGGCCATGTCTGCTAAACAGCGCATAAACAGGAATGAGGGGCGTTTCCGTGACAAAACATGTCCGGAAGCACTGTTCATTCCTGTGCCTCATCCGGTTTTATACGTGTGTGCGAATTTATTGTGCAAGCCATGATTTAGCCAGCTCAATATCGGATGCACCGATATCGTGTCCGTGAGGCACGGTTTCCAGCCGTATTTCTGCGCCTGCGCCTGACAATATCTCGGAAAGACGCACAGTCTGATCGCGGTATCTGTCGGTCTCTCCGGCTGAGAGCAGGATTTTGCGGCCGCTCAAATCCGCCGCCGGCCAATGTTCCAACACCGGCATGGCCCGCAGTAGAAGTGTCTCGGCCGCAAACTGCGGGTGAAGCGCAAAAAATGCCGCCAGGAAGTTGGCACCGTTGGAGTGACCGATGAAACGCAGTTTTTTGACATCAATGCCGTAGGCGGCAATCGCGCCCTCGACAAAGGCGGCAAAGGCCTCGGCTTCGCGGGCAATATCGTTCTGGTCAAAGGATGAATTGCCAAACCGTCGGAACCAGCGGGCAATGCCCTCTTCGGTGCTGCGACCGCGCACCCCAAGCAGGGTGGCGTTTGGTGCCGCTTTTGCGGCGAGAGGCATAAGGCTCGTTTCGCTGCCGCCGGAACCATGCAGCAATATCAATACGCTGCCATCCGGTTGCTGCGGTGTGTAGAAGCGGTGCACGAACGGCAATTCGCGGTAAATCACCCGCTCATCGCCCGGCATTGCAAATTGCGGCAGGGAAACTCGGGCAGCCTCAGCGTCGGCCTCAAAATCGGGTGGAATGAACAGCGCTTCACCGAGTCTGTCGGGCGCTTCGTCAATGGTCATGCCGGGACCATCGGTCGCCATTTCGATCAGCACGCCGCCGGGCTCACGCACATAGAGTGAGGCGAAATATTTGCGGTCATGGGCATTGGTGACGCTGGAGTTCAGCTTTTTCAACTCGGCATGCACACTGTTCAATTCGTCGTCGTTACGGGCGCGAAAGGCAATGTGGTCAACCGTGCCGGTACCGGGTGCGCTCGACCAGAAACCGGTAGCATCGCGCACATCGATAATATCGCCGGAAGCCGAAACCATGCGGCGGATGGCGCCTTGCTGTTGTGTGAAAACATAACCGAAATAGCGGGACAGAAAGCTCTGGGTCTCATCCTGCGCTTCGCTGAGCATCGTCGCGCCACGGATGCGGCGGATGGCATGCTCACGCGGAATGCCCGGCGCTTCATGCGGGTCGGCCTCGGCAAATGCGGTCGTGCCACAAAGCTTGACGATGATTCCGTCAGGATCTTTCAGCCGGATGACCGGTTCGCCAAATTCCTCTATCGGGCCTTCGGTGCGAATGCCTGCCGTTAGTGCGCGGGTCAACCAGAAGCCAATGCTGGCGGGATCAATCGCCAGAGATACTTCGAGCGTTTGCCCGTGACCCACACGGCCTTGACCACCATCTTCCCAGATCAGGAACGTTACGAGGGAACCGGGGCTTGCGGAGTGATCGCCATAGATCAGGTGCAGCTGCATCGCATCTTCAAAACCTGCGGTGCGTTTGACGAGGCGCAGGCCGAGAAATCCGGCATAGAAGTCGACATTGGCCTGTACCTTTCGGGCAATCATGGTGATGTGATGAATGCCTGCATCCGCGATCATGCTCAAACGACCTTTCTTCAATCCTTGTCAGCTCTGCACCATATGGTCGCGTCACCTGACATTACGCAAGGGCAGGGGTGTGGATATCACTAGGAGGTGAAAGTTTTGCGCAAAAAGCGTGCGTTGTGCTTTTTGTCTTGCTGGTGAATGATTAAAAAATAAACATCATTAAATATAGCATATTTTATGTGCGTTTTTCACTTGCGCCTTGAGTTTGAATTGGATTTGATAAGGCTAATTCAATCAAAAACTTCCAGGGGGAAGAACAATGTTAACGCGCAGGTTGTTTTCGAAAATCGCGACATTTACGGCTCTCGGCCTTTCGGTCGGATTCGCTGCACCGGCTTTTGCCGAAACGCCAATCAAGTTCACGCTCGATTGGAAGTTTGAAGGTCCGGCTGCCGGCTTCCTGCTGGCGGTGGACAAGGGTTACTTCAAGGCCGAGGGATTGGATGTCACCATCGATAGCGGTAACGGTTCGGTGGAAGCCATTCCACGCGTTGCCACCGGTGCCTACCAGATGGGCTTTGGCGACATCAACTCGGTGATGAAATTCCTGGATGAAGACCCAAGCCAGAAGGTGAAGGCGGTCTACATGGTTTATGAGCGCCCGACATTTGCGGTTGTTGGCCGCAAGTCGCTTGGCGTCACCACAGACCCGAAGTCGCTGGAAGGCAAAAAGCTTGGTGCGCCACCACCAGATGGTGCGTTTGCCCAGTGGAAGGCCTTCAAGGAAGTGGCGGCTCTTGATGACAGCAAGATCACCATCGAATCAATTGGCTTCCCGGTCCGTGAGCCGATGCTGGCCAAGGGTGATGTCGATGCGGTCTTCGGTTTTGCATTCTCGGTCATTTTGAACCTGAAGGCGCAGGGCATTTCCGACGATGATATCGCCACCATTCTGATGGCTGAAAACGGCTTGAATCTTTATGGCAACGCCGTGCTGGTAAACACTGATTTTGCCGAGAAAAATCCAGAAGCCGTCAAGGGTTTCCTAAAGGCTCTCGCCAAGGGCTTTGCTGATGCCGTGGCCAAGCCGGAAGAGGGTGTCACAGCCGTTCTTGCGCGCAATGAAACCCTGAACAGCGAGATCGAACTTGAGCGCCTCAACATGGCCAATGCCATGAACATCAAGACACCTTACGTCGTTGAAAACGGCATGGGCGGTATTGATCCTGAGCGTCTGGCCGCATCGATCGAAACACTGAAAATCTCGCTCGGTCTCAAGGGCAACGTCAAGGCTGAGCAGGTTTTTGATGCCAGCTATCTGCCAGCCAAGGAAGAACGCATGCTGCCTTGATTGGCCGCAAAGTCGCATCGTTATGCCCGGGCTGTTCCCGGGCATTTACCAACGCTCATAAACTTGCATGGGGAATGGACCGGGAGGGGCAACAATCGCCCGGTCCCCGCCCATGCAGGTGAGCGTCAGAATTACAGGGACTGGGAACATGGCTCATCTGGTTGAAATCGATAACGTTGACATGCGTTATGGTGGCGCGGCGGGAACGCTTGCCGTGTCAGGTCTGAACCTCACCGTGGACAAGGGGCAATTCACTGCGGTCGTCGGGCCTTCGGGGTGTGGAAAATCGACGCTGATGAAGCTGGTGACCGGCCTGCACATTCCGCAGGTTGGCAACGTGATTGTTGCTGGAAAACAGGTGACACAGCCTGTGTCGATTGTTGGCATGGCGTTCCAGAACCCGACTATGCTGCCATGGCGCACGACGTTGGAAAACATCCTGTTGCCGCTGGAAATCGTCGAAAAGCATCGCCATCGCTTGCGTGCAAACAAGGCCGAATATGTCGCCAAGGCAGAACGCCTGCTGGAGATTGTCGGCTTGAAAGGCTTTGGCTCGAAGTTTCCCTGGCAGCTCTCAGGCGGTATGCAGCAGCGCGCCAATCTGTGCCGCGCACTGATCCATGAGCCGGAACTGCTAATGCTGGACGAACCGTTTGGTGCGTTGGATGCCTTCACCCGTGAAGAACTGTGGTGTGTGATCCGCGATCTGCACGCAGCCCAGAACGTCACCATTATTCTCGTCACGCATGATCTGCGTGAAGCGGTATTTCTGGCGGACAAGATTTTTGTGATGACGGCCCGACCGGGCCGTATCCTGAAAGAACATACGGTGCCGTTTGCCCGGCCCCGACAACTGGACCTGATGTATGAGCATGGTTTTAACGACATGGTGCACGAACTGCATGGTGAAATTGCAAAGGCGAGGGTAGCCGCATGAGTGCGTTCGTCGAAACCGGGATCGCCACGGAACGTCCAAAACCGCTGATCGCCCGCGTCAACTGGGTCAAGGCGGCGCCGTGGCTTTATACGCTGGCACTATTTCTTTCGTGGGAACTGCTGGTCAAGGCGCTGGATATGCCGCCGACCATCCTGCCGTCGCCGACACGGGTGTTTCAGGCCATTGCCCAATATTGGTCACCCATCTGGAAAAACTCGCTGCAGACGCTTTACACGACGACGCTCGGTTTCATTCTGGCGGTTGTCGCAGGTCTAGCTATCGGCCTGTTCATTGGTTGGTCAAAGACCATTTATGCCGGGCTTTATCCGCTGATGATCGGTTTTAATGCCATTCCGAAAGTCGCCTTGGTGCCAATCCTTGTCATCTGGTTCGGTATCGGCACGGTGCCGGCTGTTCTGACGGCGTTTCTGATTTCCTTCTTCCCGATCGTGGTGAATGTTGCCACGGGTCTGGCGACCATAGAGCCGGAAACCGAAGATGTGCTGCGCGCGCTTGGCGCGAAGAAAATGGATATCATGCTGAAGGTGGGTATCCCACGCTCCATGCCCTATTTCTTTGGATCGCTGAAAATCGCCATCACGCTCGCCTTCGTGGGTTCTGTTGTATCAGAAACGGTGGCCTCCAATTATGGTCTGGGCAATATGATGAGCTCCGCGCAGAGCCAGTTCAACGTGCCCCTGGTGTTTGCTGGCCTGCTGATGTTGGCGATAGAAGGTATCGTCATGTACGCGGTCATGGCCTGGCTTGAAAGACGCATGACCGGCTGGGCGCATCGCTCCACCATGGGGCAATGAGCCACAAATTCACTGCAATGAAAGAGGCCGATTGCGAAATCGGCCTTTTCTTTTTGGATTGTGTGCCGGTTATTCGGCTGGCTGTGACGCCGTCACTTCGGCGCGTTCATCAAACGCCACCTTCATGGCCTTGGTCATGTCGCGGGTTGTTGCCCACCAGCCTTCGCTGCGCGCCCAGTAGCGTAGCTTCACGGTTGCAGTATCACCGCTGACGGAATCGATGAAGGTGATGGGGGCCGGCTCAAGCAACACGCGGCTGTTGGAGCGCGCGACATTCATCAGCGTGTCCTGTGCTTCCGCCAGGCTCTCGCCCTTAGGAACGGTAACGCTTAGCTCGTGACGGCGCGACGGGAAACGGCTGTAATTGGTAATCGGCACATTCCATAGCGTCGAGTTTGGAGCCAGTCTGTATAGTCCGTCACTGGTTTTAAGCTCGGTGGCAAACAGGCCAATTTCGATCACAGTTCCGCTGACAGCACTGGTTTCAATATATTCACCAACCCGAAACGGGCGCAGCACCAGCAGCATGATACCGGCAGCAATATTCTGCAGCGTGCCTTGCAGGGCAAGACCGATGGCCAAACCTGCAGCACCAAGAGCCGCCAGAATAGAGGCGGTCTGCACGCCAAACTGGCCAAGCACCATGACGATGACCAGAATAAGGATCACATAGCGGATAGCACCGGAGAAAAACCGCGCCAGCGTTTCGTCAAAACCGCGAATACGTGACAGGCCCTCGAAAGCCCAGCGCTGCACGAACGATGCCGCCAACCAGCCGATACACAAGAGCAACAAAGCGCCCACGATCGAGAAGGAATATTGCACAAGCAGCGCGCTTGCCTGACCAAGAGCCGCCTGCGAAGCGACAAAAAATTCCGTAGCTTGTTGTTCCATGAAACTATTCTGAAGCCCTGTTTCCTGAATGTTCAAATTGCCAACGACAAAGATTGGAAATGGTTCCGCCAAAAATGCTGTGCATTTTATATAGCGCGCAACGCGTGCTTCGAACCAGTCAAACCTGCCGTTGGGTGTCGTCAGCCGTTCAATGGCAGTACAAAGGGAACATTTCCATCTGTATCGGCGCCGCGGCCAATAGCCTTGAAGGCGGCAACCAATCGGCCATCACGGTTCAGCAGGCGGTCGCCAATTTCGATGATCCGTGAATTGGGTGTCGCATAGGGTGAAGCCTGCCGCAAACGTTTGGCCAGATCCTGTTCGTTCTGTTCCGGGTATAGCGCCAGCGAAACAAGGACAGCAGCAGCCGGAGAGCGGGAAACGCCCATCCAGCAGTGGACCAGCAGCGGCGCCGACTGATCCCACCTCTTCGCAAAATCGATCAGGTTCTGGATATGACCATCCTGCGGGGCGATCAAATTACCGGTGCCGGCAAAACTGATGTCATTCATCGCAAGCGTCAGGTGACGCTCTGCAAGAATGACCGCAGGGCGATGGAAATCCTGTTTCTCGGCCAGCAGGCTGACCATTTCACGAGACTTGTGGCGTACCGCCATTTCGGCAATTCGCCCCAGTGGTGAAACAACAATTGCGGTCATGCAACACCGCTTTTCTGCTGGGTGCGCAAGGCTTCAATGGCGTTGAAACGCTCAATGAACAGGTGCTGGGCCTCAAGGGCCGGCAAAGGGTCAATCAACAGCATGTCGCAGGTAATACCACGGGGTTGGCCAAAGAATTTTTTGGCTTCGGTCATCGAAAAGCCCGCAAGCTCGGTCGCTTCGAAATAGGCCGCAACCGTATCGGCCTTCTTGATGCGGTCCTTGAGCTCGCTGGATGGGTGCGGCGCCAACGAGAAGCGCAGATGAATGGCCGCCTCCAGCCGTTTCTCCACCGACTTGTAACCACCGCCCACCACCGACTTGAACGGTGAAATCATGTCGCCGATCACATATTCCGGTGCATCATGCAGCAGGGCCATCAGCATTTCGTCTGGCGTAGCATCATTGCTGCGGCTGAAAATTGTCTCAACGATAAGGCTGTGCTGCGCAACCGAAAATGCGTGATTGCCGTGGGTCTGGCCGTTCCAGCGCGCAACGCGGGCAAGACCATGGGCAATGTCAGCAATTTCAACATCAAGCGGCGAGGGGTCCAGCAGGTCGAGGCGGCGGCCGGACAACATCCGTTGCCATGCGCGGGTGTTGAGCTTCGCGGCCAACCTTATTCCTCCGCGCTGGCTGTGGGTTCCGCGGCAGGGAAGCTCAAACCGCTCCACGCAGGCAATGTGAGTTTGACAGGCGTCTCGCCCGCCAGGATAGGCGTCTCGGTAGCCAGAGCATCTGCCACGCGGTCAATACGCACAATCGCCACACCGTTATTGCCGGACACACTGCCGAGTGTGCCAATCGTTTTGCCATTGACCGTCAAATCGGTGCCACCAGCGGGAAGGGGAGCATCGCTCTCCACGATCACCACACGTCTACGGGCCGTGCCACGATGTTTCATGCGCGAAACGACTTCCTGTCCGACGAAGCAGCCCTTCTTGAAGGATACACCGTCATTGACGTCCATCAGCACGTCATGCGGAAAGGCATCCTGCAGGGCGTAGTCTGCGCCCGAATGAACAATGCCAACGGAAATCCGCAACGCATCATAGGGCTCAATTGCGCCGCTAGCCGAGGCACCGGCTGCGCGATAGAGCTCAATGCCTGCCTTGGCAAAGCGGCTATCCAGTTTTGCACCTTCAGGTTTGTCGCCATCCCAGAAAACGCTGACACCGTCCTGCGCGTGCGGTTTGATCTCAACGGCTGCGCGCAGCTTGTACATGGTCAGGCGGCGGATCAGTGCGTCCAGCTGGCTGCTATCGGTTTCGAGAATAAAACCGTCCGCCTCACGCGACACCAGGAAATCAAACAGGATTTTGCCTTGTGGTGTCAGAAGGGCGCCAGCGCGCACCTCGTTTTCCGGCAGGTTCTCAACGTCAGTGGTGATGAGATTGTTCAGGAATTCCTGTGCGTCTTTGCCCGTAATCTCGATCTGGCGCTGCTGCGGTAAAAAGGCGGAGGACATGGATGTGTTCCTGTTGAAGTGTCAGGTGTGATGGATGGCGATATCCCGTCGCACTGACGACAGTCGGCGAAAAGGGATCAGTCAACACAAGGCAAGACTGTATGTCAGGGATTTAGGCATTGAACGTTCTTGCGGCAAGCCATGCTTGCCACATTATCGAATGCATCGGCTTTCAGTTCAGTCGCCTGCGGTGAAAAACTTCCACTGGCCATCCGGCGTGATGCCGATGCGGTAAAAGCTGTAGGTGCCGTATTCCTGCATGTCGGCAAGATCACCCGCGGTGATGATGCGCAGCAACTCGACCTTTTCAGGTGCGGTCAACTCATTCAGTGATTTGCCCACAAAGTAAGGCCAGACATACATTTCTTCCGGGGTGCCGGCATCCATATGGGCATAACCGGTGGACAACAGATCAAGAAGAATGGCCAGAACTTCCAGCCCGTCAGGATCGCCGGAGAAGCTTTTCAGCGCAGCAATCGGGTCATCCCCGTCGTCGCCGGTAATCTGAGCCTGGTTCGGGCCGGGATTGACCAGCGGACGCAGCTTTTCGATGTCGCCTGTGGCCGACGCTTCAACAATTAGCTGACGCAGGCGCTGCACGGCGGCAGGGGCCTTGGTATTGTCGTGCTGAATATCGGAAACAACAGGCTGATCTTCGTCCGGTTCACCGGCCGTCTGGTCGTTGGTGCCAGCAGATTTATCGATCAATGGGCTTGGCATGGGAATGCCGCCGTCCGAATCACCCTCTACGGTATTCGGCTCGGTCACCTGCGGTGCACTCTGCGCACTCTCGCTGGCAGCCTGATCAGGCATGTTTTTGAGTTCTGAAAGCGCAAATACCGGTTGGGCTGTCACCAAAACCGCAGCAAAAATAGCTGCCGACAGGGCCAGTTCTTCCCTCACACGAAACGTCATAATGCTACCCTCCGGTTTTACTGGATGGTGCGGGTCGGGGAAAATTCGCCTGCCAGCATTCTTTGGCGCAGTGATTCGAGCATGGCTTCTGCTCCAGCCTCACCATGCAGGCGAATCGTTTCGCGCATGGCCAGTGCAATGGCAGCGTCGGCAATGATTTCCGGTTCGATGCCGTCGGCCATACCGTCGGCCCAGGCTTCGTTCTGGTGTTCCAGAGCGACCTGCATCTTCTCGTGAACAATCATTTCGGCGATGTCGTTGCGGCTTTCTTGCATACTTTCTTCCTCGTCGAGACGGTTGAAGTCTTACCACCTCGTTAACAACTCTAACAGCCTTTTATCAAAACGGCACGGGTTGCGGTAAAAACAGGTTAATTATTTCCTAATTTCCGAAGCGGGAAGCAATTTCTGACGCAAGTGTTGCACCTTCGTTACGGTATTGCTCTTCGGCCACCACGGCAGCCTGTGTGCATTCGGTATAAACGGCAGCAAATGAGCGGTATCCACGGTTGAAGGCGGCGGTCAATTTCTGCCGTCTTTCCGGTTCGTTGGCCGTTTCTGCGGCCAAAAGATCGCTCATCGCTTTGCGCCAGTCTTCCTTGACATCCTTTTGGCAAAGGTTGCGCAGGTAATGCACGGCGCCTGTGACTTCGGCCAGACGTGACAGCTTTTGATCATAAGCTGTCGAGGCTGAATTGGCAGGCGCAGAACCTGATGGAGCAGTGGCCGACGGGGCTGACGGTTGCGCAAACGCACCCATGGCAACAAACAGCGTTGCGCAAAATGCAGACGATGCTGAAAGTCGTGATCGTGGTTTGCTCATTGTGGTTTCATGCCGCGATTCTGTAATGAGCGCAATTGCTTGGCCACGCGTTCACAGCATTCCAGAACGCTTGGCGGAACCGGCAGATCACGCACTTCCTCCACCGTGTACCAACCGGGATCTGCCGCATCATCATTGGCAACCGCTTCTGCCGTATGGTCTGCTTCCACCAGAAATACCGATAGGAAATAGTGGCTGGAGGCGGCGCCGCTTGCCGTTTCAGGCTTCAGATCATAGGTGGCAAAAAGCTGTGGATTGCGCGCCTCGATGCCAGTCTCTTCCAGCAATTCACGCAGTGCCGCGTCTTCCGGTCTCTCACCCGGCTCTGCCTTGCCGCCGGGAAAGGCGAACATGTCCGCCGATGGCGGGTTCTTGCGCCTGACCAGCAACATGCGGTCACCGCGTGTGACGATTGCGGAAGAGGCGGGACGAGGCTGCGGCATGGAAAAGGACCTGTGCGTATGATGTCTGCGATACATGCTTAATCGTTCAGGAAGCGCTTTGGAATGTCTTCATGGAAGGGAAACATTGCAAAACAGGGGCGTGCTTCGGCGATGACACGTTTTACCGAAGGGCGATGCATGAGCCGTTCGAAGTAACGATCCAGTGCCGGTTTGCCCGGTCCGATAGGATGGACGATAGACGAATAGAACAAGGCAGGGGCACCAGAACAATCTGCCAGTGTGAACTCTTCTCCGCATATCCAGATTTTGCCGGTGAGTTGTCGTTCCAGCATTTCATAGGCGGTATTCAGCGTCTGGCGCGCTTCGTTCACTCCAAAGGCATCCTGATTGCCTTCCGGCCTTATTTTGTCCGTGACAATCTTCTGCATTGGAACGCTGATATAGAGGTCAAAGAACCGGTCCCATAAGCGTATCTCCAGCTGTGCATCCGGGGCGCTCGGCAACAGCCTTGTGTCGCCAGGGTAGTGCTGCTGCAAATATTCGATGATGATGCTGGTTTCAGCCAGCACCTGATCACGCCGTTGGTCCTCCAGCACCGGTATCTTGCCGACCGGCCAATGGTCGGTAAGTTTTTGCGTGGACTGGGCGTCGGAAAAATCGATCAGTGATTTTTCAAACTCTGTGTCGTTCTCATAAAGTGCAATCAGCACCTTGTGACAGAACGAGGCAAGCGGATGCATGTGCAAGGTGAGTGTCATCGCTCGGGTTCCCCAAGATTGCACCTGGACTGGCGTGTTTTAGCAGCAGCCCCAAACCGCTATCATAAGCAGGGAATCACTATGTCTTTCCTGTGACGCAACATCTCATCCGGGCCGAAAACCGAATCAATGAAGATTTATCTGATCTATGCCGCCGCCGCTTTGGCCGAAATTGCCGGATGTTTTACCTTCTGGGCATGGCTGCGGCTGGAAAAATCGGCGCTATGGCTGGTGCCGGGCATGGTCGCTTTGGCCGCCTTTGCGTGGTTGCTGACACTGGTGCCGTCTGAAGTGGCGGGGCGGGCTTATGCCGCTTATGGCGGCATGTATATTGTTGCCTCACTTTTCTGGTTATGGGGTGTCGAAGGCCAGTCACCTGACAGATGGGATTTCGCGGGCGGCGCCATCTGCCTTGCTGGTGCAAGTCTCATTTTGTTTGGGCCGCGTGCCTGAGATCATTTTGCCGATGCCGTGACACTGGTTGCCGGAGGAAAATAACATGTGCGGACGATTTGTATTGCTGGCAACGCCCGACGAACTCGCTGAGTTTCTAAGCCTCATCGAGCTTGATGACTTTCCCGCGCGTTATAACATCGCCCCCACCCAGCCGATCCTTGTCGTTGTGGAATCAGAGACGTCGCAGCCGGGCAGCAACCTGCCGAGACGGCAGGCGGTGCTGGCGCGTTGGGGACTGTTGCCCGGCTGGCTGAAAGATCCCAGTGATTTTCCCTTGCTGATCAATGCTCGAGCCGAAACCGCAATAGGCAAGGCGTCGTTTCGTGCGGCCATGCGTCACCGTCGTGTACTTGTCCCGGCCAGTGGATTTTACGAATGGAGACGTCCTGACAAGGATGAAGGCGGCAAACCGCAGGCCTATTTCATAAAACCGAAACGCGGTGGCATTGTTGCCTTTGCGGGCCTGCTCGAAACATGGTCGTCGGCCGATGGTTCCGAGGTCGACACGGCGGCCATTCTCACCACTTCCGCGAATCGGTCGATCAGCCGTATTCACGATCGGATGCCTGTGGTTATTGCGCCGGAGGATTTCAGCCGCTGGCTGGACTGCAAGACGCAGGAGCCACGTGAGGTGGCGGACCTGATGGTGCCAGCGGATGAGGATTTTTTTGAAGCCATTCCCGTATCCGACAAGGTGAACAAGGTCGGCAATGTCGGCCCTGATCTGCTTGAGCCGGTTGAAGAAACGCTTCCACAGAAGAAAAAGAAAACGGGGCCGGACTCTGGCCAGATGTCACTGTTTTAAACGGTGACATAGCCTAGTGCGCTTTGGTAAGCTCCGTGAAGCCGCTGAGAATGTCGAGGTCGGCAAATACCCGGTTTCGGCCATTGCTCTTGGCCATGTAGAGCAGTTGGTCAGCGGCATTCAGTTGGTTGTCGAAAGGTTCACCCTTTTCGATTTCGACCACGCCGAGCGAAATCGTCACAGCGATTTCGGTGCCCGTCAGTTTTACGCCAGCGGTCTCAACGGCATGCCGCAGGTTTTCGCAAAATGCGCGAGCCTGTGTTGCATCGAAACCTCTCAGGAAAATGGCAAATTCTTCACCGCCAATACGGGCGGGAAGATGTTTGTTTGTCTCGCAGCTTTCAGCCAGCAGGGCAGCGATATTTCTCAACGTGCGGTCGCCTGCATCATGGCCGTAGGTATCATTGATCTTCTTGAAATGATCAATGTCGAGAATGGCAAGCGCACCTTTGCCATTGTTCTTTTGCAAATCCGCCATCATCAACTTGGTCTTCTCAAAGAAGGAGCGGCGGTTCGGCAGGTTGGTCAGGTGGTCACGTTCGGCCAGATGCCGCAGGCGCTTTAACTGCTTCAGAGTCTCAATGTTGTTGTCGATACGGCATTGCAGTTCTTCCAGCACAAACGGCCGGTAGATGAAGTCCGATGCGCCAGCTTTCAAAAAGCTTGCTGACAGCAGGCGGTCCGTCGAGGATGACACGCCGATAATGCGCAGGTCTTCCGAACTGCGATATTCGCGAACCTTACGGGTCAACTGATAACCGTCCATGTCTGGCATATGGTAATCGGTAATAACCAACTCGATTGTCTCATCTTCTTGCAGAATGTCGAGTGCCTGTTTGCCGCTGAGAGCTTCTATAACGCGGAAGTTCTGTCGTTCGAGTATTTCAACCAGCCCTGAGCGGGCAGAGCGAGCATCATCCACAACGAGAACGGAAAACAGCCGGTTGGTGATAATCCGCTCAACTGTTTTGATGACAGCATCCACCGTTCGATGGCCGTCCTTGATGATGTAGTCGATGATCTTCTTTTCGGTGTAACGCTTGCGCGCTTGCTCATCGAATGTCGCGGTAAACACGATTGTTGGAATTCTGGCGGCCGAAAGCAGCCCGAGAATCTCGCCATCAGGTGCGTCAGGCAAGTTCAAACCGGTCAAGGCAAGGGTAAATTCATGTTCGGCAATCAGCGCGGCGGCTGCCTTCATAGTATCGCAATGAATGACCTCGGCGCTGGTTTCGCCTTCCAGCCGTTGCTTCAGCAACATCGACAGCGCAATGGAATCTTCGACAAGCAAGATCTTGTGGGGCAGGGCGTTCACGTCAGTGTAGTGCGCATCCCGGTTATCCCGTACGTAAGACATTGCATTCCCCTTGGCCGTTACTCTTCACGAGTCAGATAATGAAGGTGGATTACCAATATCTTAGGATAACTTAACACGGACGAAAGGTCGCAGCACTTTCCAATTCCTATGTGTGGTTTCTCAGAAACCCTCGACGCGGGGCTTGATAATACTTGCGGGAAGCCAGTAGTAAATTTGTCATTGTCCAATGACGCAGAGCCCGCCTCGCGGATGGCTGAGAGCCCCGCATGAATTTCAGGAAAACAGAGATATGCCGCCTTTAATGTCTGCCAGCCTTGCCGGTTTTCTGCTGGGGGGCTCCCTGATCGTCGCAATCGGCGCCCAGAATGCCTTCATTCTGCGACAGGGGCTTATCCGCAATCATGTCTTCCTGCTGTGCCTGATCTGCGCGCTGTCCGACGCCTTGCTGATTGCCGCAGGTGTTGCCGGCCTTGGAACGCTAGTGTCGCAGTCACCCATTTTGATTGCGGTGGTGACGCTGGGTGGTGCGCTCTTTCTGGCATGTTACGGTTTTCTGGCTTTCCGCCGTGCCTTGAAGCCCGGCGTCATGCAGGCCGATAATTCACGAGGGCTGGGCCTGCGCGCTGCGGTCATGACCTGCCTGGCGTTCACCTTCCTTAACCCGCATGTCTATCTGGATACTGTGGTTCTGCTGGGCAGCCTGTCAGCGGCCTACGAGGGAAGTGCGCGTGTCGCCTATGGTGCAGGTGCCGTCGTCGCATCATTCGTGTGGTTTTTTGCCTTGGGATACGGCGCCCGTTATCTGGCGCCGTTATTTGCCCGTCCATCCGCCTGGCGTGTGCTGGATGCCATTATCGGCGTGGTCATGAGCCTCTTGGCTCTCAGCCTTCTGGTCCGGTTCGTAAAGCAATTCGTCGTGTAGAAGCAGTGGCGGCAGGAAAAAGTGCTGGCTCACCAGAGTGAGCCGGTATTCCCGCGGATCAATCAGGCCTTTTTGGCCGGTGCTTGGGCTGGCTTGCTCTTCTGCATCATCGATGCGGCGGCAACAGCTTTCAGTCCCAGTGGCTTGTAGTGGCTGTTCAGATCAGGTTTCGGCGTCGGGTTGGCAGTCTTGTTTTCACTCATTGTCTCTCTCCTCGAATAGTCCATGGTCTTGATATTTGGCAGATTCGTTGCCGTGTTGTTTCATGACCAATCATGACAAATTCGAGGCGATTACAAATCAATTGAAGATTGCAGCCTGCGACAAATCGTGCGCGGATGCTGCCAATCTTCAATCAGAGGTACCTGTTTTCTCTCAGATACCGCGATCTAGGCCGTCACCGCTATCGCCGTGACTGTCCTCTTCGATTGTCAGCGTGCCATAGCGCTTGTGCCAGACGCGGGCGCTGAACGGCAGGAAGAGGAGATAGGCTGCAACGGTCACCGCCAGCACTTCCCAGGTAAAGCTCATCAACAATGCAACATAGAGCACGACGATCAGCATCAGCGGCAGAACGATGTCGCGGCGAATACGGGTTTCGGATTTGCCAGACCATACCGGCAGGCGGCTGATCAGCAGATAACCAATCAAAACTGTGTAAGCGCTGGCGACATAGGAAAAGGGGGCCGTTGGCGGCATGCCGAGAAAACCGAGATAGACCGGCAGCAATACCAAAAGCGCGCCCATCGGGGCTGGGACACCGACAAAGAATTCATTCTGCCAGGGTGCCTTGATTTCACGTTCAATCATCACGTTGAAACGTGCCAGTCTAAGGCCAGCGGCGATGACGTAGATCAGGGCGGCAATCCAGCCGAAGCTGCGGGCCTGATCCAGCATGAAGGCGTAGAGTACAAGCGCCGGCGCAACACCAAAATTGACGATATCGGCCAGCGAATCCATCTGTGCGCCGAACTTGGAGGTCGCCTTCATCATGCGGGCCACACGTCCGTCGATACCATCGAGGAACGCAGCCAGCAGAACCATGCCGACTGCCAATTCGAAGCGGTTTTCGAAGGCAAGCCTGACACCGCTAAGCCCCGCACAAATCGCCAATACCGTGATCAGATTGGGGATGACCAGCCGCATGGGGATTTCCCGCAGGCGTGGCCCACGGGCATTGTCCTGCCCATTCTCATGTTTGCCGTTCGGTGCCGGTTCTGCGGGGGTAGGGGTTTGCATGAAGGCGTCCTTGCGGTTATCCGTCAGTTGCGGCGGCTGATGACCGGACCCTTGGTCGCGGCAAATTCAGCGAGAACCGTTTCACCGGCAATGGCGGTCTGGCCGACAGACACGCGCGGCTCGGTGCCGGCTGGCAGGAAAACGTCAAGACGCGAACCAAAGCGGATAAGGCCAAAACGCTCACCGGCATCTACAGGCTCGTTTGGCTTGACCCAGCAGACGATACGACGGGCAACCATGCCAGCAACCTGCACGACGCCGATCTGGCCGTGACGGGTTTCGATAACCAGACCGTTGCGCTCGTTGTCTTCGCTGGCCTTATCGGCTTCAGCGTTGAGGAACAGGCCCGGACGGTAAGCAATATTGACGATACGGCCACGAACCGGTGCACGGTTCACGTGGCAGTTAAAGACATTCATGAAGACCGAGATGCGCAGCATCGGCTCTTTGCCAAGCTCCAGCTCATGCGGCGGAACAACCATCTGGATTGCGGAAACCTTGCCGTCTGCCGGGCTGATGACGAGGTCATCATCCTGCGGTGTGACGCGCTCAGGGTCGCGGAAGAAGTAGGCGCACCACAGGGTCAAAACCAGACCAACCCAGAACAGCGGCTCGGCAATCCAGCCTAGCACCAGCGACGCCACGAAAAAGGCAGCGACGAAAACGTAACCTTCCTTATGGATCGGTACGATGGTGTTACGAATGGTATCGAACAGGTTCATAGGTATTTTTCTCCGATTTTTATATTTCTTGCATGCCGCCCGGAAGCATCGATTGTTTCCAACGTGCGCGCCAAACCAGACCCATGCTGACTACAGGCAAAAGGCCGGATGGGCAATGCGTCAGACCGAGGCATCAACGGTTTGTGTGTGCTCTGCCTGCGATAATAAGGGGATAATAGGAATTATCTCCCCATGTCGCAAATTACCGCATGTCTCCCAAAAGTGGTTTCCCGGTTTTGGGGTAAAGACATGCGGCAGGTCCGGCACAGATCACATTGCTACCGCAAGGTGGCTCAGTGTGCCGGTGTTCCCCGGTCGACAATGCCGAGATCGTCGGTCTCGCGCACCTGACGCAAGCGCTCTTCGGCGCGGCTTGCTTCGCGCTGGCGATCCCACATCGATGCATAAAGGCCATGGGCAGCGATAAGGTGGGGATGTGTTCCGCGCTCAACGATGCAACCATCCTTCAGCACGATGATCTCATCGGCATGAATGACGGTCGACAGGCGGTGCGCAATGACAAGTGTCGTGCGGTTTTTCGAGACGATATCCAGTGCACTCTGGATTTCCTGTTCGGTATTGGTGTCGAGCGCCGATGTTGCCTCGTCAAGAATGAGGACAGGTGGAGCCTTGAGTATGGTTCTGGCAATGGCAACACGCTGCTTTTCACCGCCTGACAGTTTCAGGCCGCGTTCACCCACCATTGTCTCGTAACCCTGTGGCAAGCGTTCGATAAAGCCGCTGATCTGCGCGGCGTCAGAAGCAGCCTTCACATCGCTGTCAGCGGCAGACGTGCGGCCGTAACGGATGTTGTAGGCAATTGTATCGTTAAACAACACGGTGTCCTGCGGTACGATACCAATGACAGAGCGCAGGCTCTTCTGCGTCACGTCACGGATTTCCTGCCCATCAATGGTGATCGTGCCATCCTGAACATCATAGAAGCGATAAAGAAGCCGCGAAATGGTCGATTTGCCGGCACCTGAAGGACCAACAATCGCTATTGTCTTGCCAGCCGGTACGTCAAACGAAATGCCCTTGAGGATCGGACGGTCAGGGTCGTAGGCAAAATGGACGTCCTTGAAGGAAATCGCACCGCTGCCGATAATCAGCTCCCTGGCATGTGGGGCATCGGTAACTTCTGCTTCCACTTCCAGCAAATCAAACATCTGCTCGATGTCGGTCAGACCTTGGCGGATTTCGCGGTAGACGAAGCCGATGAAATTCAACGGCACGGATAGCTGCAACAACAGCGCGTTGATAAACACGAAGTCACCAATGCTCTGTTCGCCACGCTGTACGGCCAGTGCCGACATGACCATCATCACCATAGAGCCGATGCCAAAAATGACTCCCTGGCCGAAGTTCAGCCAGCCAAGCGACGTCCAGATGGCGGTCGCGGATTTTTCATACCGCGCCATCGCACCGTCGAAACGGTTCGCTTCCATTTCTTCATTGCCGAAATATTTGACGGTCTCAAAATTGAGAAGTGAATCGATGGCCTTTGTATTGGCGTCCGTATCGCTGTCATTCATTGAGCGGCGAATACCAATGCGCCAGTCACTCGCCTTCACCGTGAACCACACATAGGTCCAGACCGTGATGACCGTTACCAGCACATAGGTAAAGCCATAGGTCCACCACAGGATGACGGCGGTGAGCAGAAATTCGATGAAGGTCGGGGCGGTGTTGAGGATCGTGAACCGGACAATGGTTTCAATGCCCTTGGTGCCGCGCTCGATGATACGCGACAGGCCACCTGTCTTGCGCTCCAGATGGAAGCGCAGGGACAACTGGTGCATGTGCACGAAGGTCTTGTAGGCAAGTTGGCGCACCGCGTGCTGGCCAACGCTGGCAAACAGCGTATCGCGCAACTGGTTGAGGCCAACCTGTAACAGACGAGTAAAATTATAGGCGATGACCAGAGCGACCGCCCCCAGCAGAAATACCGGTAACAGGCTGGTCGCATCCTGTTTGCCATTCAGTGCATCTGTTGCCCATTTGAAGAAATAGGGAACAAGGATCAAAACCAGCTTGGCAGCAACAAGAAACAATGTGGCCCAGACCACTCGCATCTTGAGATCAGTTCTGCCATGCGGCCACATATAGGGCCACAGGTTCACCAGTGTGTTCAGCGGATTGCTGGAATCCGCGGAGATGGTTTTTTTCTTGTCTTGCTGCATGTTCTGGCTCCGACCACTGCCGAGAGGCCGACAGCATAACGGCGGCTGTGATAGCCGCCGTTGATTGCGAAATAAGTGCTGAACTTGACGATTGCAATCCTACCGGAGGATTTTACCGCCCTTAGCCACCGGTCAAACGCTTGCGGTGCAGTTCTTCTGCATTCGGCAGTGCCTTGTCAGGCAGGCCGAAAATCTGGCCGGGCTCAATCAGGTCAGGGTTTTTGATCTGGTCCTGGTTGGCAAGGTAGATCGTGGTGTAACGAACGCCCTGTCCGTAAACGCGGCGGGAAATCTGCCACAGCGTATCACCGCGGCGAATGATGACGGCATTTTCATTGTGGGCAAGCGGCGCCTGCTCAAATGTCTTGGGGCCTTCATTGCTCTGTGGAACCGGCTCGGAGGTCAGTTCCGCAATGCGGGCAGCAAGGCCTTCAAGGGCATTGCCGACGGCTCTTACGTCATTCGGCAGCTTGTCGAGAACAGCAGCAATTTCGCTGGCGCGGTTTGCCGTTGTGCCAACAAAGGCTGCAAAACCTGCTTCTGCAGAGGCGGCCGCACGGAACTCCGACAGGGACTTCAGTGCAAACGAGGTGGCGGAACGGGCCGCAACCATCTGTTCCATCTGCGGTGTCTTGCCGTCAGCATATAGCGCCTGCAACAGACCGAATGCCTTGGCGACTTCTTCGCGCAGGTTCTTGAACACCGAAACATCGCTGAGTGGGCTTTCGGCGGCGGCAGTGCTGGTGGCCGCAGCAGCGCCGGGCTGTACCGTTACGGCAACCTGTTCGCCTGCCGGGCGTGCAAATGGAACATTGACGCGCACCAAAACCTTGCCGGTGCTGTCAAGCATTTCGGTGCTGACGGTGTGGTTGCCGACGCTGAGATCAATCGTGCCTTCAACGACAAAGCTGCCAGACGCCAGCGTGGTAGTGGTGCCAATTTCCTTATCATCCACCAGGGCGCGGATGGTAGAACCGGCAGGAGCCGAACCGGCAACGAAAATCTTGTCGCCTTCGAATTCAACTGCGGTGACCTGAATGGCTGCCTTCTCGCTTGTGCCTGCATCGGTTGGCGCTGTTGCGTTAATTGCAGGTGGCTGTGCTGCAACTTCGTCGGAGCCGGCAGGAAGACCGGGCAGGGCCGCGGTTTCAGCTGGTGTTGCCGCTTCGCCCGTGGCAGGGGTGGCCGGTACGTTTGCTGCCGGTGTCTGCTCCGGCAGTGTCAGCAAGCGGCTCGCTTCGCCTGGCTTGGTGACCATGGCCAGCAGGTTACCTGCCTTGTCTTTCGGAACAGAGACCGTGGCGATTTCATCAGACTGCAGAACCTTTCCGTCCTTGTCTGTGCTGCGCAGGATCAGTTGATGGTCGCCAGGAGGCAGCGGATTGTCGAGAACGGCCGCAAAGTCTCCGCTCTGGCCGATGTCGGCCTTGGAGATGACCTGACCATTGTTGAGAATTTCGAGTACCGAACCGACCTTGGCCTTGCCGGCGATAACGGCAGAGCCATCCGGCTCAACGCGCAGCACGTCAAACACCGGAAGGTCATTGGAAGACTGCTGGTTATCTGCCGGTGCCGCAGCAGGGGCAGATGCCGGCGCGACAGGTGCGCCATCATCGGTACCTGCAAAAATACCAGCCAGACGGCCGATCTGTGCGGCAGCATCCTTGGCGCTTACTGGTAGTTGACGCAGGAACGTGCCAGCACGCTCGGCTGCTGCACGCGCCGTGGTGATCAGTTTGGATGTCGTGTCATCCAGCGTCTCGGGAATATCGACGTCAGACAACTCCTTGAGAGCAGCCTCAACCTTGGTGCGGGCTGTGGCGTAGTCTGCATCAGATGGGATGGCGCCATTGGCAAACAGGCCGGTCATCTGGTTGATAGAATCCGTTGCAGAGGCCGCAAGGCGTGCAACCTTGTCGGCAACCTTGGAGGTTTCTTCTGCTGCATCGTTAAGAATATCGGACGCACTCTGGCCGCCCAATTCGACGGCATCCTTGACGGCAGTGCCCGCATTGTTGATGGCATCGCCAATCGGCTTGCCGTCCTGCGATATCCGTGGAAGCACAAAGAACACCATGAGCAACGTCGCTACCGCGAGCACGATAAGCGCCAGTAGGCCGGCCCGTTTGTTTTTCATCCTTTGAGTCTCCGGATATGTCTCTTTTCTATCAATCGGAATTGCTAGCTTTTTCCACCCCTATACACAAGCGTTTGCAAGGGAAAACAGCGTTTTCGGGCAATTCATTCACCCATATTTTCTTGACGGATGACGAAAGGCATTGTTCCTTCGGTCCATGACCAGTGAAAAACATTCGATTCGATCCATCTGCGTATATTGCGGCTCTCAACCCGGTCGTGATCCGGCCTATATGGAAGCCGGTCGCGCGCTTGGAAAAGCTATAGCCGACAACGGTCTTCGCCTCGTTTATGGCGGCGGCACAAAGGGCATCATGGGCGCCGTTGCAAGCGGCGTACTCTCCAATGGTGGCGAAGTAACCGGTATTATACCGGAGTTTCTTGTCGACATGGAGGCGACCCGCCATTCTCTCGGACAATTGAACGAGCTGATCGTCACCAAGGACATGCATGAACGCAAACACAAGATGTTTGAACGTTCAGACGCGTTCGTCACCTTGCCTGGCGGTGTTGGCACTTTGGAAGAGATCGTGGAGATCATGACCTGGGCGCAACTTGGCCGTCACGCCAAACCGATGGTCTTTGCTAATATCAACGGTTTCTGGAATCCCATGCTGGAGCTTATTCGCCACATGCGCGACGAAGGGTTCATTCACCGGGCCCATATGCTGAACCCGCTTGTGATTGACGAAATCAAGGATATCGTTCCGGCTATCATTGAACGGGCAACGGCACAGGCCAATCCGGATGGCGATAGCTCGGTTATCTCCCAGCTATAACAAGCACTGTACAAAAATGACTTTCCTGCCTCGTGGAAGACAGGAAAGTCTCATGCTTTAGCGGCCTTTGAGCTGCCGCAGCATGGCGAATGTATAAATCACCAATGCAGTCCAGATCAGGCAGAACGACACCAGTTTGGCCGTGCTGAAATGTTCGTTGAACAGGAACACCGCAATCAGAAAGACGATGGTTGGCGCGATATATTGCATAATACCGATGGTCGAAAGCTGCAGCAGCTTGGCGCCATTGCCGTAAAGCATCAGCGGTATGGCCGTCACGGCACCAGCAACCAGAAGCAGTATGGTGTCACTGGAGCTATCGGCCAGGAAATGGCCGCCGCCTGTCACGCCAAGATAGATCATGTAGCCAATGGCAGCCGGGCTGAGCAGCAGAACCTCGAGCAAAAAGCCCTGATTGGCGCCAACCGGCAGGGTCTTGCGGAAGAAGCCGTAAAAACCCCACGAACATGTCAGGCCAAGCGCTACCCACGGCATGGTGCCAGCGTCCCAGGTCAGGATGACGACGGCGACCGCGGCAAGAGAAATGGCCGCGATTTGCAGGGGAAGCAGACGTTCTTTCAGCAGCACCGCACCGAGAAAGATGCTGAACAGCGGATTGATGAAGTAACCAAGGGCCGCATCGATCGCGTGGCCGGCACCAATCGCCCAGACATAAATGCCCCAGTTGATGGTGATCAGCGTTGCCGTCATGCAGGCAAGCAGAATGGTGCGCGGCGACCGAAAGGCCGCCTTGAGGTCCTTGGTTTGACCCAGCACAATCAGCACCACGGCTGCAATGGGAATGGACCAGAGAACGCGGTGGGCCAGCACTTCTGCTGGTGAGATATGTGCCACTGCCTTGATGTAGAGCGGCAAAATACCCCACAAGAGATAGGCACTCAGCGCAAGGCTGAATCCGCGCGTGCTTTCGCTGCGTGGTGCAGCGGGGGTGATGCGTTCGATTTCCATTGGGGTTTCCTGCCGGATTTTTTTATTGAGAACGCAATAGTCCAGTCCGGCAGAATAAGCCAATTCATTTCAGTGAACCATTGATCAGCAAAGCTTCACCGTGCTGACAGGCGTTCAGGCCGTTATTTGCCGGCAAATTGGTCAAGGGCGCGGATGGTGCGATCCAGAATGCCCGGTTCCGACAGGGCGTGTCCCGCACCTTCGATGACATGAAGCTCCGCCTTCGGCCATGCCTTTGCCAGTTGCCAGGCATATTTCAGCGGGCAGGGCATGTCGTAACGGCCATGTGCGATGACGCCGGGAATGTCTTTGAGCTTGTGGGCATTACGCAACAGCTGCTCTTCTTCAAGCCAGCAGTTGTTGACGAAATAGTGGTTCTCCAGGCGGGCAAAGGCGATGGCAAATGTATCGTCACCATGTTTGGCCAGAAGATCGTCGCTGGGCAGCAGGCATATGGTGGCACCTTCCCACTGGCTCCAGGCCTTGGCGCATTCCAGCTTCTTAGCCTCGTCATCGCCAGTCAGGTAACGATGATAGGCCAGCATCAGGTCGCCCCGTTCATGTTCTGGAATGGGCGCAATGAATTTTTCCCAGCGATCGGGATACATCTCCGAGACGCCGAACTGATAATACCAATCCATTTCCGGCTTGGTCACAGTGTAGATGCCACGCAGGACCAATTCACTAACGCGGTCTGGATGGGTTTCGGCATAGGCAAGCGCCAGTGTCGAGCCCCATGAGCCACCGACCACCAGCCATGTATCGACACCGACCATCGCACGCAGACGCTCGATGTCATCAACAAGGTGCCAGGTCGTATTGGCTTCCAGATGGGCGTGTGGCGTGGAGCGGCCACAGCCGCGCTGGTCAAACAGAATGACATCGTAGAGCGCCGGGTCGAAGATACGCCGCTGCATGGCGTTGACGCCGCCGCCTGGGCCGCCATGCAGGAACACCGCCGGTTTCGCGCCCGGTGTGCCGACCCGTTCCCAGTAGATCGTATGCCCGTCACCGACATCCAGCATGCCCGTCGCATAGGGCTCGATCTCGGGATAGAGGGTACGAAGGTCATTGCTCATGCTTGGTCCTCTGGCGGCCAGACTGCTGTGTCATGGTCGGGATGCTGGAAAGAAATGATGGTGGCTTCATCCACACTCTGCTGGACCGACGGTTTTTCAAAAAGTTGGTCGATCCATGGCATGCGATGTTCGAAATTGACCTGAACCTGCGGTTCCAGCACCTCTGGCGTGTCGAACGCGCCGATAGCCAGTTCTACACCGCCGGGGTAATGATAGGTCAGGGGCGTGCCGCATTTTTCGCAGAAGCCACGGTGAATCTTGGCAGAGGACCGAAACAGCTTTGGCTGCCCACGGGTCCATGTCAGATGGGCCTGATCGGCGCTGACAAGAGCACCGAAAAAATTGCCAAACTGTTTCTGGCACATGCGGCAATGGCAGATCGATGGTCGTCCGATCTTGCCCGCATGAAACCGCACTGCGCCGCACTGGCAGCCACCGGAAAATCCGCTCTCTTGCATGATGCGCCTTTGCTTACTTCAGGACTACATAGGTCATGACCGCACCAATCAAGATCACAATCAAAGCGCCCTTGGCAATTAACCCATAGAGCAGCCATGTGGGCATTTTCATGCGTGGATCTTGCGTGGTCATGCTTTTGTGTCTGGCCAATTTGTCGTGTCGTGATCAGGGTGTTGGTAAGAGGTCAGATTGACCAGATAATCCACAGAGGTCAAATCTTCCTCGGTCGCAACGGCAGGCAGGCGGTGCAGATCGTCCACAAAGCCAACCTTGTTTTCGACACCCCACTGGATAACAGGCGGCAGCAGGGACGGATTATCGAAGGCACCGGCGGCAATGGCCATGCCATCAGGCGCTTCATAGGTTAGGGGTGTGCCGCAGTCGGCACAAAATCCGCGTTTCACCACATCGGATGACTGGAACCGTTTCGGTTCACCTCGCGTCCAGGTGAAGTTCGCTTTTCGCACCGACACCAGCGGCGCATAATAAGCGCCAAATGCCTTCTGGCACATGCGGCAATGGCAGATGGAGCTGTCTTTCAGGTCACCCTCAGCACGAAAACGTATCGCGCCACACTGGCATCCACCGGTGTAAATCGTCATGACTGGCTTCCTTCTATCATCCGCAAAGCACGAAGACTAACATTGTCGATATCTTGCAGGACATCGTTGTTCCAGAAACGCAGGACGGTCGATCCGTGTTGCAGTTTAAGTTTCCTATATTAGTGATCATCGCCCCTCAGAGCGATGATCTATTGAAGATAGAGCCGGACAGGGAAGGCGCTGTTACCGCTTCAATTCCCAAGTCGTCACCCGTTCGCCGGTTTCCTTGTCCTTGCCGTCCTTGAGCTGAATGCCCTTTTCAGCAAGCTCGTCACGAATGCGATCCGCTTCAGTAAACTTCTTGGCTTTCAGCATTTCAAGGCGCAGTTCCACCAGCGAATCGATAGCTGCGGCAACGGCTTCATCCACTTCCGCCTTCTTTGGTAAGACACCGAGAAGGGCCGCACTGGCAGCAAAGACCGCCATCTTGGACGGGTCGGCGTTGGCGGCCTGCGCCAGCGCATGCAAAGCCTGTACGGCAGCAACCGTATTCAGGTCATCGGCAAGTGCATCCAGAACCGTTGTGTCAGGTGTGGCATCGCCTGGCTCAGCTGCCGGCCACTTCGCCAGCAAACGCTCGGCCTCTTCCAGTCTCTTGACCGAGAAGTCGATTGGTTCGCGGTAATGGGTCATCAGCATGGCGAGACGCAGAACCTCACCTGGCCACTGGCGCTCGCCAAACCGGTCCGTATGCAGCAATTCATAGATGGTGAAGAAGTTGCCGTCCGACTTGGACATCTTGCGGCCTTCAACCTGCACAAAACCATTATGCATCCACAAATTGGCCATCACATGCGTTCCGTGTGCGCAACGCGACTGGGCAATTTCGTTTTCATGGTGCGGGAAAATCAGGTCGAGACCGCCACCGTGAATATCGAAAACCTCGCCGAGGTAACGACCGGACATTGCCGAGCACTCAATGTGCCAGCCCGGACGACCACGACCCCACGGGCTTTCCCAGCCGGGTTCGTTATCGTTGGACAGCTTCCACAAAACGAAATCGGACGGATGTTTTTTGTGAGCATCGACGGCAACGCGGGCGCCAGCTTGCTGCTCATCCAGCGGTCGCTTGGACAACTGACCGTAATCGCTCATCGAATGGGTGTCGAAAAGTACTTCACCGCTAGCATTGTAGGCATGGCCACGGGCAATCAGCTTTTCGATGATATCGATCATCTGGGCGATATTGTCGGTCGCACGCGGCTCGATGGTGGGCTCGAGATTGCCAAGTGCAGCAACATCCTGATGGAACTGCTCTGCGGTCTTCTGGGTTACCGCATGAATGGCGTCATTGAGCGGCAGGTGCGGGTAGTCACGCAGTGCACGCGCATTGATCTTGTCGTCGACGTCGGTGATGTTGCGGGCATAGGTGACATGCTTCTCACCATAGACATGGCGCAACACACGGAAGAGCACGTCAAACACGATTACTGGCCGCGCATTGCCGATATGGGCGAAGTCATACACGGTTGGGCCGCAGACATACATGCGCACGTTCTGTTCATCGATAGGCGCAAATGCAGCCTTTTCGCGGGTCAGGGTATTGTAAAATTTCAGGTTCATTTCAATTTCTCCCGAACAGAAGCGTAACGGGCGCGGGTGCGTTTGTCATCTTGCCGTTGAGAAGATGCGAAACAGCCGGGCCGGTTTGGAGACTAGATAACGTGCTTTGAGTGACGTGACTGTGCAGGCGCCCGCACAAAATGCGCTTAGCGGTCTGAACAGGAACATCGTGCGCCGCGAACATCAAGAATGATCTTCGGGTCGATGTCGCAAACCGTATCAAAACCATGGTTGAAGGGCGCCATTTTCATGGTCAGCCTTATGGCGCGCCCGATAGATTTGGTCAAGAGCCTGCAACCTTGCTGCGGTGTCATGCCTCCCGGAACAGGTCTCCACTTGGGTGGCATGTTTGGCAGGTCTTATTCCGGCAGATGGTAGTCCAGGAACTTGTTGTCACGCACAGAAAACAGCTTGCCTGTTTCGGTCTGTTCAGGTGCCAGCAAGGGCAGCAGGGTCTTTGCAACATCGGACGGTGTCGGCAGCGTCGACGGATCTTCGCCCGGAACCGCCTGCGCGCGCATGGCAGTGCGTGTCGCACCGGGATTGACGCAGTTGATGCGCAGCGCAGTCTTCTGCGTTTCTGCAGCCCATGTGCGGCCAAGCGCTTCCACGGCAGCCTTGGAGGCGGAATAGGCGCTCCAGAACGGGCGACAGGAATGGGCAACGCCCGACGACAGCAGGATGGCGCGTCCAGCATCAGATTTGATGAGCAGCGGCTCCACCGAACGGATCAGACGCCAGGTCGAGGTGACGTTGATGTTCATGACCTTTTCGAAGACTTTCGCCTCGATATGGCCGATGGGGGAAATCACACCCAGCACACCGGCATTGGCCACCAGAATATCAAGCTTGCCCCAGCGTTCGTTAATGGAGGCGCCAAGACCATCGATTGCATTCATGTCGGCGAGATCGAACGGCACCAGCGTGGCCGAGCCGCCTGCGGCCTGGATGGCATCGTCCAACTCCTCAAGACCGCCAACAGTACGGGCGCAGGCGATGACGTGTGCGCCAGCTTTTGCCAGTTCCAGTGCGGTGAAGTAGCCGATGCCGCGTGAAGCACCAGTTACCAGTGCGATCCGGCCAGTAAGGTCGATGGTCATGTGTCTCCCCCGAAGAGTAAATCAGTCTGTGACTGCCGTCTTATGAGGAAGCGACATGGGCGGCAATAGGCCAGAAGGTCGCAAAGCAACTGCCACAAACAAAAAGCCCGCGCAGTGGGCGCGGGCTAAAGCTTGGTTTATCAGCCGTTGCTGGCCAGCATCGATATCTTGCTACCCATGGCCTCGCCGTTCTGGTCGAGAAGGCGGGTCGGGTAATCACCCGTGAAGTAATGATCGGTGAATTGCGGACGCGCATTGTTGCGGTCCTCACCACCAACGGCGCGGTACAGGCCGTTGATCGAGAGGAAGGCTAGCGAATCCACACCGATGAACTTCGCCATGTCCTCGACATTGGCGTACTGGTTTGCCAGCAGCTTGTCGGCGTCAGGCGTGTCGATGCCGTAGAAGTCCGGATGGAAGATCATCGGGCTGGCAACACGGATATGAACTTCCTTGGCGCCTGCTTCGCGGATCATCTGGACGATTTTTACAGAGGTCGTGCCACGAACGATGGAATCGTCGACCAGCACAACGCGCTTGCCTTCAATCATTGCGCGGTTGGCAGAGTGCTTCAGCTTGACGCCGAAAGCGCGGATCTGCTGGGTCGGCTCGATGAAGGTACGGCCGACATAGTGGTTACGGATGATGCCGTATTCAAACGGAATGCCACTCTGCTGGGCAAAACCAAGCGCTGCAGGCGTGCCGCCATCCGGCACAGGCACAACGACGTCACCTTCGACCGGGGCTTCCTTGGCCAGGTTCATACCCATGTTCTTGCGGGTGGTGTAAACGTTGCGGCCGCCAACCACGGAGTCAGGGCGTGCAAAATATACATATTCGAACAGGCACAGGCGTTCCGGCTGCGGTTTGCTTGGCTTGCGGGCGTCGATAGTGACCGAACCATCCGGCTGCACTTCGCAAATGATCACTTCGCCGTTTTCAACATCGCGCACGAACTTCGCGCCGATAATGTCGAGCGCACAGGTTTCCGAACAGAAGATCGGCTTGCCGTCCAGTTCACCCATGACCAGCGGGCGGATGCCGGTGGGGTCGCGTGCGGCAATCAGCTTGGTGCGTGTCATGGCCAGCATCGAATAACCGCCTTCCATCTGACGGATTGCGTCGATGAAGCGGTCGGATGTCGAACTGTGGCGCGAACGGGCGATCAAGTGCAGCACAACTTCGGTATCGGAGGTCGACTGGCAGATTGCGCCAGTGGCGATGATCTGGCGACGCAGGGTCAGGCCGTTGGTGAAGTTGCCGTTATGGGCAATCGAAATGCCGCCTTCTTCCAGTTCGGCAAACAGCGGCTGCACGTTGCGCATCGCCACTTCGCCGGTCGTGGAATAACGAGTGTGACCAATGGCGATATGGCCGGGCAGGCGGGCGAGGGTTGCAGGGTCGGTATAATGATCACCGACCAGACCCATATGACGTTCCTGATGGAAGCGCTTGCCGTCGAATGAAACGATACCGGCGGCTTCCTGTCCACGATGCTGCAAGGCATGCAGGCCAAGAGCGGTCAGCGTAGCTGCGTCCTCATGCCCCAAAATGCCAAACACGCCACACTCTTCATGCAGCGTGTCGCCATCGATAACATCTTTGATCGTGGAATGCGAAAGCGGCTGGTTCATGCGTCTTGCCTTTGCTCCCTACAGTACCGTGCTTCATGTCATCAAGCGTTCGAGGTACTGTAATATTTTGATCTTCGCCCAACCTTCAAATGGTCGTGGATTTGAAAGTCATGCGCCCAAAAAACAAAGACCTGACCGGTGAAATCTTTCTCCGGGAAGGTCCGTTACTGCTCTATTGAAAAAACCATACCACATGTAAGGCGTCTTGCGTATCACGCAAGACGCAACACAGTGTCAATTGTTTGTTGCCGGTGCGTTGGTTGCAGGGGCCTCTTCAGAAGGCGCCTGTTCCGTCGTCGCGTCCTGATTACGGCCCATGATGCGGTCTAGAACTTCCGGCTCGATGTTGCTTGGCAGCACAGCTTCCAGCTTCTGCACCAGCATGTCGAGGAATGGCTTGGACTTGGCCTGGGTCATCCATGTCGGCTGGATCTTGACGTCAACCAGCCAGTTCCAGAATGCCAGTGCAACGACCAGCAGCAGAAGGCCGCGGGCCACACCGAACAGGAAGCCAAGCGTGCGGTCCAGCGCGCCGATGCGGCTGTCGATGATGAAGTCGGCAATCTTGGACGTGATGAACGAAATAACGATCAGCGCAACAAGAAAGACCACACCTGCCGAACCGGCAATCGCGATACGGTGGTCATTGGTGTAGTTGTTGGCGTAAGGCACCAGAACCGGGTAGAGATAGTAGGCGGCAGCAGCCGAACCAACCCAGCTTGCTATGGACAGAACTTCGCGGGAAAAACCGCGCACCATGGCCAGAACGGCTGAGAAAAGTACAACGGCGAGAACAATACCGTCGAAAATCGTGATGGGCATATACCAGCTCCAAAGGTCGCGGGGCTTTATCAAAGCACCGTCTTGCCTGTTTGCGATCCTCTTACACCACAGGCTTAGCCAGCGAAAGGATCAATATTCATCTTCCTCAACCTGTTTGAAGCGGTTGGCGGAACCTGCGATGCGCGCAACGAGATCCGGCAGGCTTTCAATTTCTGCCCATCGGCCATTGCCGGTTTTAGGCAATTCCGCCGATGCTGTTGGAAGCAGCGCCTGGGTAAAGCCCAGTTTTTCCGCTTCCTTTAACCGCTGCACCGTGTGCGAAACGGGTCTTACCGCTCCTGACAGGCTGACTTCGCCGAAATAAACACAATCGGCCGGAAGGGCAAGACCGGCAAGCGACGAAACCAGTGCGGAAGCCACAGCCATGTCGGCGGCCGGTTCCGAGATGCGGTAACCGCCAGCGACATTGAGGTACACATCGTGCTGACCAAGGCGCACCCCGCAATGGGCTTCCAGCACCGCCAATATCATCGCAAGGCGTGACGAATCCCAGCCGACAACGGCGCGGCGCGGGGTGCCGAGAGACGTGGCTGCCACCAGCGCCTGCACTTCAACCAGCACAGGGCGGGTGCCTTCCATGCCGGCAAAAACTGCAGCGCCCGGGGCTTTTGCGTTGCGTTCACCCAGAAAAAGCTCGGACGGATTGGAAACTTCCCGCAGTCCTTTGTCGGACATTTCGAACACACCGATTTCATCCGTCGGTCCGAAACGGTTCTTCACCGTCCGCAGGATTCGGTAGTGGTGACCGCGGTCGCCCTCAAAATAAAGCACCGCATCCACCATGTGTTCAACAACACGCGGACCGGCAATCTGGCCTTCCTTGGTCACATGGCCAACAAGCACCATGGCGGCACCGGTCTGTTTGGCAAAACGGATCATCGCCTGTACGCCGGTACGCACTTGGGTGACTGTACCGGGTGCCGAATCGGCCGTGTCGCTCCACAGGGTTTGGATAGAATCGATAATCACCAGATCCGGGCGCTTGCCTTCGGAAATGGTTGCCAGAATATCTTCGACATTTGTTTCTGCCGCCAGCAGCACGTCGGTTTGTGCCGCGCCCAGACGCTGCGCACGCAGACGAACCTGTGCCACGGCCTCTTCACCCGAGACATAAATAATACGCTGGCCACGTCGCGACAGGGCTGCGGCGGCCTGCATCAGCAGCGTCGATTTGCCGATACCGGGATCGCCACCGATCAACACTGCCGAGCCACGGACGAAACCGCCACCGGTTGCGCGATCCAACTCGTCCATGCCGGTTGCAATGCGCGGCGCTTCTTCGGATTCCCCTGATAGTGCCGTCAAAGCGACCGGACGACCTTTCTTGGGTGTTTTGCCGGGCCCTGAGCCGATGCCACCCATCAGGTCATCTTCAATGATGGTGTTCCACTCACCGCAACCTTCACACTTGCCAACCCAGCGGGTGTGCACCGTGCCACAGTTCTGGCACACGAATTGGGTTTTGGTCTTGGCCATGCGGTTGTGGCTCCCGGCAGTATCTTGAATGAGAACAAATAAAGAACTTAATGCCGGGATAAACGCCAGCCGTCGGCTTTGCAAGCCTGTTGTTTAAAGGCGGTGCGGTTTTAATTATTCGCCGTCGACTAAATACTGCCGCTCATAACGTAGACCAAGGCCGGTCAGCATTTCATAGCCGATGGTTCCCGCCGCACGCGCAACCTCATCCACCGGCACATTAGAGCCGAACAGTTCAATGTAATCTCCAGCGCGCACGGCATTTTCGGGCACATCGGTGACATCGAAAATGGTGAGGTCCATGGTCACGCGACCGGCAACCGGTACCCGGTGGCCGTTGATGAAACCATAGGCGCCGCCATAACCCATTTCCCTCAAAGGAATGCCGGAACCGGAAAGCGAACGCTGATAACCGTCGGCATAACCGACTGAAGCTATGGCAAGGCGGCTGGCGCGCTTGAGCAGGAAAGTGCCACCGTAGCTGACGGTCTGTCCTTCACCGGCTTCACGCACCTGAATGATGCGCGCTTCCGACTTGGCGACCGGGCGCATCGGATTATCCACGTCATTGACGGCTTCGCCGCCGTAAAGCGCGATGCCGGGACGGGTCAGATCGAAGTGATAGTCTGGACCCAAAAATATTCCAGCAGACGCTGAAAGGCTTGATTCGACACCTTCGAAAGCAGCGCTAACCTTACGGAATGATTCAAGCTGTGCCTTGTTCATGGCGGAAGAGGGCGTGTCCGCCGATGCTAGGTGCGATAGCACGAGAACCGGGTCGAAGCTGGCTGGCCGCGAGATATCGTCAGCCAGAAACAGCGCCTCATCCAGCGGCAATCCAAGACGGTTGAAACCGGTATCGACATGGAGGGCGAAGGGATGATCACCCCGTTCGGCAAGCGTCGACATCCAGAAGGCCAGTTGCTCTTCCGACGCGACGACAGGCACAAGATCATTGTTGAAGAAATGCGCTTCCTGTCCTGGCCAGATGCCTGACAGCACGAAGATACGTGCTTCCGGAGCGTGCGGACGCAGTGTCACGCCTTCGGCAACGGTTGCCACGAAAAAGTCCCGTGCCCCGGCATGGTACAGCGTGGTGCCGCAATCTTCGATACCCATGCCATAGGCGTCAGCCTTGACCACGGCGGCGGTCCGCGCCTTGCCGGAGCGTTTTTTCATGTCGCGCCAGTTATCCGCCAGTGCACCGAGATCAACAGTCAGCCGCAGCGGCGCATGCTCGAATTCGTCATAATCGGAAAGGCTATCGTCGAAATCGGTCATGCTGTCTCGCAATGCTGCTCAAAAACTATTTGAGCCAAAGCCTATCACTTTTGTTCAAGACGGTAATGACGGATTGCTTTATTCTTTCACTATGCACAGCGTTTCGCAGAAACAGGCCCTTGACGATATGCCGCTTGCCACGACGGAAACCACACGTTTCTGGCGCGACAGGCGGTTCCGGCATATGGAGTGCCTGAGCGCGACTTTCCTGACGCATGAATATTCCCCGCACGCGCATGAGACCTTCAGCATTGGCGCCATCGAATCCGGCTCGCAGATATCGACGATCAATGGCACCCGAGAGCAGACTGGTCCCGGCAATCTTTACCTGATCAATCCCGGCCAGATCCATGATGGTGCACCGGGAGGTGAAGGTTATCGCTACCGGATGATCTATCCCGACATGGAGTTGTTGCAGGAGGTGATTGAGGACGTGACGGGCAGGGCGTTTCATGGCACGCCGTCTTTCCCGCGCTTTTTGCCAAAAGACCCGCAAATGGCTGCCGCGTTCCAGATTGCCCATCAGCGACTCGAGCAGAAGTCCGGTGCGCTGGAGGCCGATGAAGGTATGTTCAGCGTACTGGCAGAACTATTTCGTCGCCACGGCAGCACGATCATCCTGCCGGTGGAAACGCGCGAACGTACAGCGGTTTACCGGGTAAGGGATTATCTCACCGACAATTGCGAGATCGACATCGGGTTGGAACAACTAGCGGCCATTGCCGGGCTCAGCCGCGCGCATTTGATCCGGGCGTTTCGCAAGGAATTCTACATCACGCCGCACGCCTATCTGACGGATGTGCGTATTCGCAAGGCGCGTCGTTTGCTGCGGTTGGGTGATAATCCCGCCTCTGTAGCACTGGAATGCGGATTTGCCGATCAGGCGCATTTCACTCGCCACTTCAAGGCGCGCACCGGCATTACACCGGGTCAGTTCCGCGCTGCCTGAGACCAAATCGTCTGGCAACGGTTCCGTGGTGTTCTCTGTCCCCATCACTTTTGTTCAAGACGCACCCATCATCCTTCTCTACCTGCCATCTCCCAGGATATCGGAGATGGTGATGGCAAAGATAGTGAAGTCGGGTGACGTGCTGGCGGGGTTGCGGGCCGCAGCGCCGCTTTTGGTGGCGATGGTACCGATTGGCGTGGTGTTTGGTGCGGTCGCGGTTTCAAAGGGTCTGTCGGCACTCGAGGCCTGCCTGATGTCGCTGTTTGTCTTTGCCGGCGGCTCGCAGTTCGTTGCAATGGATTTATGGACCCATCCGGCAAGCTGGGTGGCGCTCGGTTTTGCCGCTCTGTTGGTCAATCTGCGCCACGTGCTGATGAGTGCGTCCATCGCCTCGAAGCTGGATGGGTTCAACGGCTGGCGTAAATATGCCGCCATGCTGGTACTGACGGACGAATCCTGGGCGTTGTCAGAATTCCGTGCGATGACGGCTAGGCTGACACCGGCTTTTTTTGCCAGTGCTGCGCTGTCGATCTACGCCGTCTGGAATGTCTCGACACTCGCCGGCGCCTTGCTTGGCTCGGTCATGGGCGACATGACGGTGATCGGGCTCGACTTTGCCTTTCCCGCCGTGTTCATTGTATTGCTGATGGGGTTCTGGAAGGGCACCGAAACCGGACTTGTCCTGCTGGGCAGTGCACTGACCTCATGGGTGACACACCTCTACATTCCCGGTGCTTGGTACATTGCCACGGGCGCACTTGCCGGGCTGGCCGTTGCAGCCTTTGGGCGGACGGAAAGTTTGTCGGATGAGAACAAGGCTGATGCGGAGCAACCGGTATGAGCCTTGATACATCAACATTTTTTGCCATCCTTGCGATGATGGTCGCAACGATAAGCACCCGTATGGGCGGTTTGCTGCTGGTCCGCTACACCAATCCCGGCCCACGCATGAAAAAGGCACTGTCATCGGTGCCACCAGCGGTGCTGATGGCTGTTGTGACGCCCACCGCCTTGTCAACCGGTACGGCGGAAAGCATTGCCTGTCTGATAACGGCCGTTGCCGCACTTCGCCTGTCACTTCTACCGGCGGCTTTTACCGGCGTGGCAACGGTCGCTATCCTGCGTTCGATCGGTTTTTGAAAACCCCGCCTGAGGCTGCTGCGGGTTGAAATGCCCGCCCGCGACCTTTACTGCGGTTATTCACCTTGAGTTGTCTCAACCTGGGGAGTGCCGTTTATGCGGAATAATTACAGGGCTGCAATCGGGCCGCTTCTTCGCATTTATGCTGACTACTGGAAGAATGCCCGGCTGTCGATTTCCCTTCTTGTCGTGACCATCCTTGCCGGATCGATACTGGCTGTCACAGGCCCTTATGTCTTTTCCCGGCTGGTGGACGATCTGCCGGATACGCCGGCCCGCTGGATGCTGGCCTTTACCTTTTATGCGCTGCTGACAGCCGGTGCCATGGGCGTGCAGCGCTGCACGCAATATATGGCCGTCATTCATTCTGAACGGCTGGATTACATCGCTGCGACCGGTTTCTTCGAGCGTATCATCAACAAACCGCCATCGTTTTTTACCGATCACAATCCGGCCGAAATCCAAGCGGCGCAAACGCAAGGCGCATCGGCAACATCCATCTTCATGCAGATGATGTTCATTTCGTTTCTGCCTGGGATTTCGGCTTTCCTGTTTGCGACCCTGATGCTGGGCGCGGTCATCAGTTTTGATGTGCTGCTGATCGTATGTCTCTACGGTGTCATCTTTATCGGCCTGACACTGGTCTCCAATCGCATCACCGGTCCTTATCTCGAAAAGGCCATTGATGCCGGACAGCAGAATGCCGGTTTTGTCGGTAATGCCATCAGCATGATCGAACCTTTGCGGCACACCGCCAGTACGGAATGGATGAAGGCACGCTTTGCCGAGAGTGCAGGTTCGATCTACGACAATTGGCGGCTCTATTCACTGCGCCGTATCGTGTTCGTGGCAATGATTTCGCTGGCGCTGGCTCTGCAATTCATCATCACCTTCTACCTGCTTTTGCCACGCTATGAACAAGGGCAACTGTCCGTGGGTGACATTGTGCTGTTCAACATGCTGTTGTTGCAGCTGAATGTGCCGTTTGAGCTGATTGGCCAGTCGATCAATGAAACAGTAAGGGCGCTTGCCCGTTTTGCGCCCTTTGCCCGCATGTGGAATGCACCGGAAGAGCAAAGGGCGGGCGGGGAGGCCGGACTGGTTCTGTCGCAGGGCGTAATCGAATTTGAGGATGTCGGTTTCCGCTATGAAAATGGACGCGGCGTTGAAAATGTCTCGTTCCGTGCTTCGCCCGGACGGCTCACCTTTATCACCGGCGAAACCGGTTCGGGAAAATCGACCCTGTTCAAGCTGCTGCAAAAAACCATGCTGCCGCAAAAGGGGCATATCCGTATCGATGGCCGCGATATTGGAACGATCGACCGAGATGACTGGTTTTCAGCGGTCGGTATCGTTCCGCAGGAAGTGCAACTGCTCAATGATACTCTCACCGCCAACATTGTTCTGGGACGTCCCTATGACGAAGTGCAGCTGCGCCGTTCAACCGAGCGTGCGGCGATCCTTGAGCGTATCGAAGCCATGCCACAGGGGTTCGAAACCAGGGTGGGTGAGCGTGGCTTGAAGTTGTCGGGAGGGGAGCGCCAGCGCATTGCCATTGCACGGGCGCTTTATGCAGAGCCGGTCATTCTGTTGCTGGATGAGGCAAGCTCTGCCCTTGATGATGAAACCGAACGCGAGATCATGGACCAGTTGCGCAAGGTCGATGCCGACATGACCATCATTGCGATCACTCATCGCCAAAGCAGTATCCGGCCACAGGATCAGGTCATCGCTTTGCCCTCAGGCGTTAAAGCAGAATGAGAGCGTGTCCCCCGATATTCGGAATCAGTTTCTGAGGGCGCGAGCTCAAGACATTGAAAACAAAACGCCCCGCTGAACAGCGGGGCGTTTGGTATCAGTGTTCTTCGTACTGGCTGAACGATGGGTCGGCCAAATCCGCAAAGCGGGTGAATTCCGACTGGAAGGCGAGTTTAACAGTGCCGGTCGGTCCGTGACGCTGCTTGGCGATAATCACGTCAGCCGTGCCCTTCACCTTGTCGAACAGTGCTTCCCACTCCGCATATTTCGGATCATCCGGATCACGCGGTTCCATGTTCTTGACGTAATATTCCTCACGGAACACGAACAGCACAACGTCGGCGTCCTGCTCGATCGAACCAGATTCACGAAGGTCAGAAAGCTGTGGGCGTTTGTCTTCACGGCTTTCCACCTGACGGGACAGCTGAGACAGCGCGATGATCGGAACGTTCAGTTCCTTGCCAAGCGCCTTCAGACCCGTGGTGATCTGGGTGATTTCCTGCACGCGGTTTTCACCACTTTTGCCGGAGCCGGTCATCAGCTGAATATAGTCGACTACCAGGCAATCAAGGCCGCGCTGGCGCTTGAGGCGACGCGCACGTGCCGACAGCTGGGCAATGGAGATACCACCGGTCTGGTCGATATAAAGCGGAACCTTTTGCATCATCTGGCTGCAGGCAACCAGCTTTTCGAAATCGGCTTCGGTGATTTCACCACGGCGGATTTTTGAGGATGACACTTCTGTCTGCTCGGAAATGATACGGGTTGCCAGCTGTTCGGACGACATTTCGAGTGAGTAGAAACCGACGACGCCGCCGTTCTTGGCCTTGAAGGAGCCATCCGGCTGGATTTCCTGCTCGTAGGCAGCGGCGATATTGTAGGCAATGTTGGTGGCAAGCGAGGTCTTGCCCATACCCGGACGACCCGCAAGCACGATAAGGTCAGAACGCTGCAAACCGCCCATACGGCCATCAAGCGAGTGGATGCCAGTGGAAATGCCCGACAGGTTTCCGTCACGTTCAAACGCTTGGCCCGCCATATCGATGGCAAGCGAAACGGCATCGTTGAATGACTGGAAGCCACCGTCATAACGGCCGGTTTCCGCCAGCTCGAACAGGCGACGTTCGGTGTCTTCAATCTGTGTTTGCGGTGGCATGTCGAGCGGCGCGTCATAGGCAATGTTGACGACATCCTCACCAATCTGGATCAGCGCGCGGCGCAGCGCCAGATCATAGATCGCGCGGCCGTAGTCTTCCGCGTTGATGATGGTCACGGCTTCGGCAGCAAGACGTGCGAGATACTGCGCAACGGTCAGATCACCCACCTTGTCATCAGAAGGTAGAAAGGTCTTGATCGTGACCGGGTTGGCAGTCTTGCCCATGCGGATGATGTCGCCGGCGACTTCGAAGATCTTGCGGTGCAGCGGTTCATACAGATGAACCGGCTTCAGAAAGTCCGAAACGCGATAATAGGCGTCATTATTGACGAGAATAGCACCCAGAAGGGCCTGTTCGGCTTCAATGTTGTTTGGCGCTTCGCGGTAATGCGGTTCGGCCGGGGAGACCGGGGCGATCTTTCGTGCTGCATCATTCATTGTCTAATGGTCTCCCTGTATCTGCGTCTCATGTGCGCTAACACAGCCGTCCGAAAACCGGGGTGCGGGTTTCGGAAAGCAGCGGACGCAAATGCATTAATTATCGCGTTGGTACATCCAGCTTGGCACACACGCTCACTTAACGATGTGGCGGTACCGGCCGGGACAGTCAATGACATAGTTGCAACACTGCCAAACAGCCGCATTTCAGGGGGATTTGGGCGATCACATTTTATGTTGTCCCCATCAATCCACAGCCCTTTCGGCGTTGAGTGCAAAACCCCAAAACGAATCAAACCGCGTCAGCCTTGATTTTATGGCATGGCTGCCACGTCAGCAAAGCATCTTGAAAATCGTCAGTATCACGTATAAATAGGCAATAAATAAGTAGTATGCTAATTATAAGGAAGTCATATCGTGTCGCGACAAACCGACAAGGAGCAACTGCTGGATGAAATGTCATCCTTCAATCGCAAGCTCAGGACGTTTTTCGATGCGCGGGTAGGCGAGCAGGGGCTGACACTGGCGCGGACGCGGGTGCTTTTTGCTCTGTCGCGCCGCGGATCATTGACCCAGAAGCAGCTTGCCGAAGAGCTTGAAATTGAAACGCCTACTCTGGTGCGCGTTCTCGATGGTATGGAAAAACAGAACCTCATCGAGCGCCGTGAAGAAGCCGGCGACAGGCGCGCCAAGCGCATTCACATGACACCGGAAGGCGAGGCGACCGCCGCCACGGTCAATGCAACGGCTGCGGATCTGCGCAAGCGAATTACCACTGACATTTCTTCTGAAGATATTGCCACCACGCTTAAAGTCGTGCGTAGTCTTATCAGCAATATTCAGGCTCTTTCTTCAGGTGAGGAAGACAGATGAGCACGCGCGGTACATTGTCTGCACAGGCTGAGGATGAGGCATCGCCCGCAATTGCGGATCAACAGGTCGTGGTCGAAGAGCCACCACCTGCAGCACCCGCTCAACCACCTGAGAAATCCCTACCGGAAAAATTGATCTATATCGCCGCTGGCCTGCTGTTTTTCGTTACGCAGGGTCTGGGCATGAATATCGTCACGGCCAACATGTATCAGCTGCAGGGCGAGTTTTCAGCTACGGTTGCCGAAGTCGTCTGGCTGTCTGCTGCCTATATGGCGCCCTATGCCAGCCTGTCGATCGCGCTGTTCAAGATTAGGGCACAATATGGTCTGCGTCCCTTTGCCGAACTGAGCATTATTCTGTTCGTCGTGGCCTCCTGTCTCAACCTGTTTGTCACAGACCTGCATTCGGCAATTGTCGTGCGCTTCGTCAGCGGCATGGCGGCAGCACCGCTATCGTCGCTCGGCTTTCTCTATATCCTTGAAGCCTATCCGGCGCACCGAAAATTGTCTTTCGGTCTCTGCACGGCGCTCACTGGCACGCTGTTGTCTGCCCCTATTGCCCGCATCATCTCTCCCTCACTGATGGAGATCGATGGCTGGCGATCGCTTTATACGATGGAACTCGGCGTGGCGCTGATTGCGCTCCCAGCCATCTACCTCCTGCCTCTAACAGCACCACCGCGCGCCAAGATTCTCGAGCGTGTCGACGTGTTGAGCTATCTCTTTCTGGCTACAGGCCTTGGCTGTCTGGCCTTCTTCTTCTCGCTTGGCCGGTTTTACTGGTGGCTGGAAGCAAGCTGGCTGGGTCTGTTGCTTGCGGCTGCCGTCGTCTGCCTGACCTGCATGTCCTTCATCGAATTGCACCGCAAGAATCCGATGATTGACTTGCGCTGGATATTCTCGCGCCAAAACTTGCATATTGCCGCTGTTCTTATCATCTTTCGTGCCGTGACCTCAGAACAGTCGACCACGGCCGTCAGCTTCTACCAGCAGCTGGGCATCATGAATGACCAGACGGTGACCCTCTATGGCATCATTCTGCTGGCAACGATCCTTGGTGGCGCGTTCTGTGCCTTTCTGATGGTAACGAAATATGTTGATACAGCCCACGTCATTGCGCTCAGCCTGATTGCGATTGGTGCTTTTCTGGATAGCCAGGCGACCAACCTGACCCGGCCGGAACAGATGTATTTCAGCCAGGCGATGATTGCGGGAGGTGCTGCGATGTTCTTGCCGCCTGTCATGGCCAAGGGATTTGCCAGCGCCATGGCCAAGGGCTTGCCCTATCTCGTCAACTTCATCGCCATCTTCCTGTTCACGCAGATCAGTGGCTCTTTGATGATGACGGCGGCACTCGGCAGCTTCGTGACGATCCGTGAGAAATTCCATTCAAATATTCTGTCGGAACATATCGTCCTGACTGATCCGAATGTTGCGCTGAGAATATCGCAGCTTGCCTCGTCATACGGCAAAGTCATTACCGACAAGACCCTGCTCAACGCCGAAGGCGTATCGATGCTGGCACAGCAGGTAACGCGCGAGGCCTATGTGCTGGCCTATGCCGATACCTTCCTGCTCATTTCCATGGTGACCGCCGCTGCGCTGGTCATGCTTCTCATCCACCTGGCGTTGAACAGGATCAAGCCCACGCTGATGCCTGCTGAACCCGCCGCGGCACCCCAGAACTCATAACGCCAGAATTCATAACGAACGAGTCAGAAAATGCTCAAGAAAATATTCACCCCGGTTTCCCTTATCGTCCTCATGGCTGGTCTGACTGGTCTCGGCATGGTGCTTTATGCATGGCGCCTGCCACCTTTTTCCAGCTCCGTGGAAATGACTGACAATGCCTATGTCCGTGGTTATGTCACGCTGCTCAGCCCGCAGGTCAGCGGTTACATCGTTGATGTGCCCGTGAAGGACTACCAGGACGTCAAGCAGGGCGACATTCTGGCCCGCGTCGATGACCGCAGCTACGTGCAGAAACTGGCGCAGGCAAAGGCGACACTGGACGGCCAGAAGGCATCCCTTGCCAATTCCGACCAGAAGGAAAATGCCGCTCGCGCCAATATCTCTTCCAGCGAAGCGTCGATTGAAAGTGCGCAGGCCGCGCTCAAGCAGGCACAGCTGGCTTCCGACCGGCAGGACAACCTGACCAAGAGCGGTGTTGGCACATCCAGCACGCAGGAAGAGGCGCATGCCACGCTTGAAAAGGCCAAGGCGGCGTTGTTGCAGGCCAAGGCAGCACTCGAGGTTTCCAATCAGGATCTGCAGACCATCATCGTCAACAGGGGATCGCTTGAAGCGGCTGTTGCAAGCGCCGAAGCCAGTGTTCAGCTGGCAGAGATCGATCTCGGCAACACTGTCATTCGCGCGCCGCGTGACGGCAAAGTCGGTGAAGTTGGCGCACGGCTTGGCCAGTATGTCACGGCAGGCACACAGTTGATGGCGGTCGTGCCAACCGACGTCTGGGTCATCGCCAACTTCAAGGAAACCCAGCTTGCTGGCATGCAGGTGGGGCAACCGGTTTCGATTTCCGTTGATGCCATGCAGCGCAGGGAAATTCGTGGGCATGTCGAGCGTTTCTCGCCCGCTGCCGGTTCGGAATTCTCTGTTATCAAGCCTGATAATGCGACGGGTAACTTCGTGAAGATTGCCCAACGCATCGGTGTGCGTGTGGCGATTGATCCCGGCCAGGATATGACTTCTGAGCTGTCACCGGGCATGTCTGTCGTGGTGCGAGTGGACAAGAGCAAGGCTCCGGAAGCCGTTCACAGCGTCTCCAATTAAGGGGAGGGACTGCTGCGATCGTCACGCCGACGGTCGCACAATCTATACCCAAGTAATGATCGGTTACCGCAGGTACCCAAGAACGACAAAACCCCGGATGTTGCCATCCGGGGTTTCTTTTTCAGCCCTGGGGCTGAAATTCTTATTCGTTGTCGAAGTCGCCTTCGGCTTCTGGATCGAAGAAGTCTTCTGGACGCAGAGCATCTTCGTCAACGCCGTAGATAGCGTCAGCAGAGGTGAGGCTTTCGCCCTTTGCCTGACGTTCAGCTTCTTCAGCAGAACGAGCAACGTTCAGTTCAACCGAGATTTCAACTTCGGAATGCAGGTGCAGGAGAACGTTGTGAATGCCGATGGTCTTGATCGGTGTGTTCAGCTCAACCTGGTTACGGCCAACGGTGAAGCCTTCTGCAGACAGGATTTCAGCAACGTCGCGAGCAGCAACAGAACCGTACAGCTGGCCGGTTTCGCCTGCGGAGCGAACGACGATGAAGGACTTGCCTTCGAGTGCTGCTGCAACCTTGTCGGCTTCAGACTTGCGCTCGAGGTTACGAGCTTCGAGCGTTGCACGCTCAGAGTCGAAACGGGTCTTGTTGGCAGCGTTGGCGCGCAGAGCTTTGCCCTGTGGCAGCAGGAAGTTACGTGCGTAACCGTCGCGAACCTTGACGATTTCGCCCATCTGGCCGAGCTTGTTGATGCGTTCGAGAAGAATGACTTCCATCTTCTTGATCCTTTCTTGTTTTAATTGTTGGTTTCGTTCGTTGTGTCTGTTTTCCGCATCGGCGTGAGAGAAATCGTGCTGCGCACGTCGCTCATGCCGATAACGAGAATGATGAGCAGCGGCAACATGAAGACCGCCGAGAGATAAGCAAGCAGTAGAACCGGCAGACGCCAGTCCTTGCCGCGTGTCCGGTAATGCAGCGACGCATAACCCGACATCAGGAAACCTGCGCCGAATGTTCCTGCGATAACAGCACCACACATGGCGATGACACCGCCAAGGAAGGTTGCGACAATACCGGCAAGGAACACGAATACCGCATTGCGATGCATCCGAAGCGCTGCCGGAATGTCCTCACGTGGGCGAAGGCCCTTGCCGAAAGAACCAACCAGGCGGCTGGCAAAATAATAGGCTGCAAACAGCAGGATAACCCAGAGAGCACCCTGCATGATCGGCAGCATCAGCACCATCAGAGACTTGGTCTGGGCAAGCGCCAGCTGGTCAGGGGAAAAGGATGGCTCCTGCGCCGTGACCGACGACATCATCAGGTCAACCATCTGCGACACCAGTTCCGGGCCGTAACCGATGATCGAGCCGAGAATGATAACGGCAATGCTGATGGCGATGCACAGATGCAGGATGATGCCGGACAGTGGGTACCAGGCAAGCAGGTCTTCAGGACCGCCGATTTCCGATGCCGGACGCGCCAGATTGGCGTGATGCGAAATCCAGGCAGCAGGTACCAGCGTGAAAATTGCCAAACTCAGCACAGCTAACATCGGAGCCATCATTGACCCAACAACGCAAGCGGTAATAACGGCGATAATGGCGGCGCGATTGCCCCAGCCGAGACCGGCAATGAAAACAGGCATGGCGGAGGCGGCGTAAAGCAGGAACGCTAAAGACGGCTGTCTGCTTGCGCCCAGTGTCAGAAACACGGCGGCAATACCGGCAAGAATACCGGAAATCAGCACTGTCTGGTTCAACTTTATCACGTCGCTGTCCTGCTTCTATAGCAGTTAGAGGACCGTCTTTAAAAACGTCGTCCCCAACATGGGTTTTATGTCTGGTATCGATCCGCGCCCAACGCGGAAGGAATTCGAAGCTGCGACCGACTGATTAAAAGTCAGTTGCGCTGTAGAAAAACGAGGCCGCACAAGATGCAGCCTCGCCTTAATTCATTACGCTACAACGTATGGCAGCAGGCCGAGGAAGCGTGCACGCTTGATCGCCTGAGCGAGTTCGCGCTGCTTCTTCTGGGAAACGGCTGTAATACGGGAAGGAACGATCTTGCCGCGCTCGGAAATGTAGCGCTGCAGAAGACGGATGTCCTTGTAGTCGATCTTCGGAGCGTTAGCGCCGGAGAATGGGCACGTCTTGCGACGGCGGTGGAACGGGCGGCGTGCCTGAGAAGATGATGCGTCAGCCATTGTTTTTCTCCTTAACGCTTATGCACGGTCTGTGCGCGGACGGGGAGCGCGTTCGAAGCCGCCTTCACGCGGGCCACGATCAGAACGCTCTGGACGGTCGCCATCACGACGTGGACGGTCGTCACGGTCGCGCTTCTGCATCATAGCAGACGGGCCTTCCTCGTGAGCTTCAACAGCGATGGTCATGTAACGAAGAACGTCTTCGTTGATGCGCATCTGACGCTCTACTTCGTGGATAGCTGCTGCTGGTGCATCGATGTCCATCAGGGCGTAGTGAGCCTTGCGGTTCTTCTTGATGCGGTATGTCAGGGACTTGAGGCCCCAGTTCTCGACTCGGCCAATCTTGCCGCCGAACGATTCGATAACGCCCTTGTACTGTTCTACGAGTGCGTCAACCTGCTGGGCGGAAATGTCCTGCCGAGCAAGGAAGATGTGTTCATAAAGAGCCATAATAGCTTGCCTTTCTTGCGTTTTGTTCTCACCCGGTTACGGCGCTAAGCCTCAACGACTGGTCTTGATCGGGAAAACCCGGCGCAAGAAAAGTGTTGTTCGAGACGGTCGAGAGCGGAGACACGGGAGGCCGGAAAAACCTTATGGTTCCTGCTGTTTCGAAAACGAAACCAGCCCTCCGTTCAGCCACCAGCCAGTAAGACCGGATGTTGCGAACAGCGCGCTTATACGCATTTCTGGCCGTATTGCAAGACTTCGCAGCAAAAAGGCGGTGCGGAAGTGTCTTTAAGACGGTGGGTTCAACGTGAGGTCTTCAACTTTCCATGCTTGAAGTCTTCTTTTACGAACGTGGTGACGTCTGCTTTTTCCATTTGCGCAGGCGACTACGGGCGTTGGCGTAGGGTGACGCCGTATTGAACTGGATCATGCGACCCAGGCTCCATTTGCCGTACCATGGGCGGCCATACAAGGCGCCATCATCCAGCGAGTGAACGAGAGACATCAACTCTTGATGTGTGGTTTCAAAGCGCAGCAGCAATTGCACATAGGATAGAGAATCATAGTCACAGTAGAGCTTGGCTGCGAGTTTGCCGAGTTCATTCCATTTATATCCGGTTTCCGGAAAATCGGGTTCTTCACCGGCAGTACGTAATCTGTTCCATTTGAGAACCAGCTCACCCCAGCCGGTCAGATAGGCCACCAGATCTTTCACGCTCATGGTCGTGCCCTTGGCGTGGCCTTCCATATCGGTCGTGGTCGCCAAGGTCTCAGGTATAGAAGCAAGCTCGGTCAGCAGTTTTACAAAACCGCTCTCCATGGCGTTTAAAAGCTCTACCTTGGTCTGCGGTACTGCCATGCCTGATGCCTTCGGCGAATTAAAAAGCGCGGTAACTCGGGTGAGCTACCGCGCTTTTATGGGATCAGATCGGCATCGGGTACAGGCGGTGTATTGCCGCAATGCCCTTCAGCACGTCGTCGGAAAGTGTGACATCCTTGGCAGCGATATCGATTTTCAACTGTTCCATCGTCGTCGCGCCAATAATGCAAGACGCCATGAACGGACGTGTTAGTGTAAATGCGATCGCCAACTGTGCTGCATCCAGTCCGTGCTGGGCAGCGAGATCGAGATAGGCTTTGACAGGTGCCTCCTGAAGAGGCTGAAGACGGCCACCGATGTCGGTGTTGATGGTGCCGCGCGAACCGGCTGGCCGTGCGCCGTTCTGGTATTTGCCGGTCAAAATGCCGCCAGCCAGTGGCGAATAGGCCAAAAGGCCGACATTCTCATGGTGTGCAACTTCAGCCAGGTCGAGATCGAATGAACGATACAGTAGGTTATATTCGTTCTGGATGCTGGCGACGCGCGGCAGGCCCTTGGCCTCTGCCAGATCGATATACTTCTGCGTGCCCCAGGCGCTTTCATTGGACAGGCCGATAGCACGGATTTTTCCGGCCTTCACCAGTTCACCCAGCGTCTCGAGCTTTTCATCGATCTCGGCAAGTGTGCGGACCGTGTCCTGTCCCGAAGCATCAAAACCCCACGCGCCGCGGAAGTGATAGGTGCCGCGGTTTGGCCAATGGACCTGATAAAGGTCGATATAGTCTGTGCGCAGGCGCTTCAGGCTGGTGTCGACGGCCTCGCGAATGCCATCGGCATCGATATCGCGACCGTTACGGATATAAGGACGGCCGGAACCGGCAACTTTGGTGGCCAGAACGACATCCTTGCGTTTGCCGGTTTTCTGGAACCATGTGCCGATATAGTCTTCGGTAAGGCCCTGGGTTTCGGCTGAAACTGGTGTCGTCGGATACAATTCGGCGGTGTCGAAGAAGTTCACACCGTTTTCCACGGCATAATCCATCTGTTCGTGCGCTTGCGCTTCCGTATTCTGCGTGCCCCATGTCATGGTGCCAAGGCAGATTTCCGACACTGAAATGCCCGTGCGCCCGAGGGTGTTGTATTTCATGAATGAAATTCCTGACGTGATGAAAGAAAAGGGAGGGGCCTTGGAATTTAGGAAGGAATTGCGCTGGCGCAAGTCAAAAATATTGGTTCTGGTAACCGGGTATAAAACCGCAAGGACTTGTGAATCCGCAGTTTCTAAGCGGCATCGCACTTGACTCCGTACGTCATTGCGTGAATTGGAAAGCAAAAAATAACCGGAAAAACAGGAAATACCTCATGAAAATCGCTTTCACCTTTCCCGGACAGGGCAGCCAGTCCGTTGGCATGGGCAAGGATCTTGCCGAGAATTTCGCTGAAGCTCGTGCGGTTTTTGAAGAAGTTAACGAGGCTCTGGGACAGAAGCTTTCCGACATCATGTGGAATGGCCCGGAAGAATCCTTGACGCTGACGGCAAATGCCCAGCCTGCGCTGATGGCTGTTTCCGTTGCGGTTATGCGCGTTCTGGAAGCCAAGGGCCTGAACCTTGCCGACAAGGTTTCCTTTGTTGCCGGTCATTCACTCGGTGAATATTCTGCGCTGTGCGCTGCCGGTACATTCTCGCTGGGCGACACCGCCCGTTTGCTGCGCATTCGTGGCAATGCCATGCAGGCTGCGGTTCCAGTTGGTCAGGGCGCAATGGCGGCCATCATTGGTCTCGAGCACGGTGATGTCGAAGCGATCTGCAAGGAAGCGGCCGCTGGCGGTATCTGCCAGATTGCCAATGACAATGGCGGTGGCCAGCTGGTTATCTCCGGCTCAAAGGCTCCTGTTGAACAGGCGGCCGCACTAGCCTCCGAAAAGGGCGCAAAGCGCGCCATCATGTTGCCAGTCTCCGCACCTTTCCATTCTGCACTGATGGCACCGGCTGCTGACGCCATGCGCGAAGCGCTTGCCAAGGTGACAAAACATAACCCGGTCGTGCCGGTTGTTGCCAATGTGCGCGCAGCCCCGGTGACAGATGCGGAAGAAATCGCCAGACTGCTGGTCGAGCAGGTGACGGGTCAGGTTCGCTGGCGCGAAACCGTTGAGTGGTTCGCCGCCAATGATGTGACTCAATTGTATGAGATTGGCTCCGGCAAGGTGCTAACCGGTCTGGCAAAGCGTATCGACAAGACGGTTTCTGGCACTGCTGTGAATACTGCAGCCGATATTGACGCCGCCATTGCAACGCTTCTTGGCTGAATGCAGCGCGCATTTTGAGATAAGGATAAAAACATGTTTGATCTGACTGGCCGCAAAGCACTCGTTACCGGCGCAACCGGCGGCATCGGCGAAGAAATCGCCCGTATGCTGCATGCGCAGGGCGCAACCGTTGGCCTGCATGGCACCCGCGTCGAAAAGCTTGAGGCGCTGGCTGCTGAACTTGGCGACCGCGTGAAGATTTTCCCGGCTAACCTTTCCGACCGCGACGAAGTCAAGGCGCTGGGCGAAAAGGCTGAAGCTGAGCTGGGTGGCGTCGACATTCTGGTCAACAATGCCGGCATCACCAAGGACGGCCTGTTCGTGCGCATGAGCGACGAGGACTGGGACAATGTTCTCGAAGTGAACCTGACGGCCATGTTCCGCCTGACGCGCGAACTGACCCATCCGATGATGCGTCGCCGTTTTGGCCGTATCATCAACATCACCTCGATTGTTGGCGTGACCGGCAACCCGGGCCAGGCAAACTATTGTGCTTCCAAGGCCGGTATGATCGGCTTTTCGAAGTCGCTGGCGCAGGAAATTGCAACCCGCAACGTCACCGTCAACTGTGTTGCTCCAGGCTTCATCGAATCGGCCATGACCGGCAAGTTGAACGAAAAGCAGAAAGAAGCCATCATGGGTGCTATTCCCATGAAGCGCATGGGCACTGGCGCCGAAGTCGCGTCTGCTGTTCTGTACCTTGCTTCGAATGAGGCTGCGTACATGACTGGACAGACGTTGCACGTCAACGGCGGCATGGCGATGATCTAAAGCTTTGTTTCTTCGCATGTTGTTTGCAAATGTCTTTGTGCGACATGCGTTATGCCCACAGGCATTGTCAGGCTCAAATAGTCTGTAGAGTGCAGTGTGCGGCGCGATTTTCAGTCTTTTCGCCCGAATGAAACCGTGTTAATCGGGCGAAGACTGTGAACAGTTGTCCCGTCGGGAACAGGCGATGGTTGCTCTTTTTTGTGACTATGGCTAGCCTTAGGCGGGGTGAAAGGGTTTGCCCTCGGTGCTGGATTTGAACAGCGCATGCGGGTGTTAACAGGGCAGGGTGTCGCAAGGCAGCCCTTCAAGGATAAAGGTCGAGGAAACCGACATGAGCGATATCGCAGAACGCGTAAAGAAAATTGTAATTGATCATCTTGGCGTTGACGCCGAAAAGGTTGTTGAAGGCGCAAGCTTCATCGACGATCTGGGCGCTGACTCGCTCGACACGGTCGAACTGGTTATGGCCTTCGAAGAAGAATTCGGCGTTGAAATCCCGGACGACGCTGCTGACTCCATCCTGACGGTTGGCGACGCTGTAAAGTTCATCGAAAAGGCTCAGGCCTAATCGATCAGAATGAGGGAGGGTGAGAGCCTTCCCGCCTTGGCCCGGCTAAGTTCCGGGCCAAAGTTTTATCATGGACATGTGAATTCTATATAGGTGGAGCGTTGGCGATGAGGCGTGTCGTTATCACCGGTACCGGCATGGTATCTCCTCTTGGATGCGGAACTGAAGTAACGTGGGAACGGCTATTGGCCGGCCAAAACGGTGCCCGTCTCGTAACTGAATTCGAAGTCGAAGATCTTCCGGCAAAAATTGCCTGCCGCATTCCAGTCGGAGATGGCTCCAACGGAACGTTCAATCCAGATGACTGGATGGAACCGAAAGAGCAGCGCAAGGTCGATCCTTTCATTATTTACGGCATGGCAGCGGCAGAAATGGCGCTGAGCGATGCTGGCTGGCATCCGGAAACTGACGAAGACCAGATCATGACTGGTGTTTTGATCGGTTCTGGCATTGGTGGCCTCGATGGTATTGTTGAAGCGGGCTATACACTGCGCGACAAGGGGCCGCGGCGTGTTTCACCATTCTTCATTCCAGGGCGACTTATCAATCTTGTTTCTGGCCAGGTTTCCATTCGCCACAAGCTGCGCGGACCGAACCACTCCGTAGTAACGGCGTGCTCGACAGGCGCGCATGCCATTGGCGACGCAGCCCGTCTGATCGCACTTGGCGACGCGGATGTGATGGTGGCCGGTGGTGCTGAATCACCTGTTTGCCGCATTTCGCTGGCCGGTTTTGCAGCCTGCAAAGCCTTGTCCACGCAGCATAATGACGACCCGCAAAAGGCGTCTCGCCCCTATGATCGTGACCGCGATGGTTTCGTGATGGGTGAGGGTGCCGGTATCGTTGTTTTGGAAGAACTGGAACATGCCAAGGCACGCGGCGCAAAGATTTACGCCGAAGTGGTTGGCTACGGCCTGTCCGGTGATGCTTTCCACATCACCGCGCCATCAGAAGACGGTGACGGCGCATATCGCTGCATGTCCATGGCACTCAAGCGTGCCGGCCTGACGGCTGCCGATATCGACTACATCAATGCCCATGGCACATCGACCATGGCTGACACCATTGAACTGGGTGCGGTTGAGCGCCTGGTTGGTGATGCGGCGTCGAAAATCTCCATGTCGTCCACCAAGTCAGCCACCGGCCACTTGCTGGGTGCGGCCGGTGCAATCGAGGCGATTTTTGCAACGCTGGCAATCCGCGATAATATCGTGCCGCCAACGCTGAACCTCGACAATCCCGATGTCGAGACGAAAATTGATCTCGTGCCACACAAGGCGCGCAAGCGTGACGTGAACGTTGCCCTTTCGAACTCCTTCGGGTTCGGTGGTACCAACGCCTCGCTGGTGCTGCGTCGTTACGAAGACTAATCAAATCTTTCGTGACTTGCCGTTTGTAGCGGAATCAATCAAAAAGCGATGAACATCGCGGGCCGGAAACCAGATGCTTTCCGGCCCGTTGTTTATTCCCATGGCATGTTATTACAGTTTTTACGCGTAACGACCTCGAAACATGGGCAAATTTGTGCAGACTGCCTGCCGAACCTGTTTTTGCCGCATTGGATGGTCACATAGGCCATTTTGGAATGCAGAACTGAAAAGGACCGCCGGTGAGCGATACGAACCAGAACAATCAGTCGCCTTACGGACGTGATGCCTCAGGCGAAAACAAGACTGGCCCGATCATTCCCAAATCGCCGACCGAAGCTTTGCGCCCGGAAAAGGTTCCAGCCCCACCAAAGCGTTCGCGCAAGGCACACGGACAGTTCATCGTTTTCCTGAACTTCCTGATGAGCCTGGCGGTTATCGGCTGTATCGTCGCTGTTGGCGGTTTCTATTACATGATCAACACGTTCCAGTCGCCGGGCCCCTTGGCCACCAACACGCACTTCATCGTGCGCAATGGCGCAAGCCTGTTTGACATCGCCAACAATCTTGAGCGCAGCGGCATTATCGATAACAGCCGCGTGTTCCGTTACATGACCGATAGTATGGGCAAGGGCCAGCGCCTAAAGGCTGGTGAATATGAGATCAAGGCCAATGCCTCGATGAAGGAAATCATGACCCTTCTCGAATCCGGCAAGTCCATTCTCTATTCCGTGTCGCTGCCGGAGGGCCTGACCAGCAAGCAGATGTTTGATCGCCTGTTGAATGATCCGGTTCTGGAGGGTGATCTGCCTGCAGAAATTCCTGCTGAAGGAAGCCTGCGGCCTGACACATACCGTTTCTCGCGCGGCACCAAGCGTCAGGAAATCGTGTCGCAGATGCAGGCGGCCCAGAAGGGGTTGATTGAACAGGTATGGGCCAAGCGGGATGCCGATCTGCCGATCAAGACAGTTGAAGAATTCGTCACGATGGCCTCCATCGTCGAGAAGGAAACCGGCAAGGACGATGAGCGCGCCCATGTCGCCTCGGTATTCATGAACCGTCTACAGAAGGGCATGCGCATCCAGTCTGATCCGACCATCATTTATGGTCTGTTCGGCGGTGACGGCAAGCCGGCTGATCGTCCGATCTACCAGTCGGATCTGAAGAAGGAAACGCCTTACAATACCTATATCATTCGCGGCCTGCCGCCGGGCCCAATTGCCAACCCTGGCAAGGCCGCACTGGAAGCCGTTGCCAACCCGTGGCGCACCGAAGACCTGTATTTTGTTGCCGACGGCACGGGTGGTCACGTGTTTGCCAAGACCCTGGATGAGCACAATGCCAATGTGCGCCGCTGGCGCAAGATTGAGGCGGAACGTGCTGCCGCCGGTGGCACCGCGGAAACCGCTGTTGACGGTCAACCGGGTGGCGCTGAGGCGGAAAAGCCAGCCAACTGATCGTTTGTTACGGGCGCCTGCATGAAAACTGCAGGTGCCTTTCCTTTTGAGTACGCCAAACAAGAGATAGGGCATTTCCGGTGAGCTCCATTCACCTGAAATGCCTTAGCCATGAGGGCAAGATGACATTGCAATCCATGACCGGTTTTTCCCGCAGCGAGGGCACCAGTGGTCGCCACCGCTGGGTCTGGGAGCTTCGTTCCGTAAATGGCAAGGGGCTGGATATGCGTCTGCGTCTACCGCCCGGCATGGAGGTTCTAGAAGTCGAGGTAAGACGGCTTGCCGGTGAAAGCCTGGTGCGTGGCAACATACAGGCTTCACTGTCCGTGTCCGTGACCGATAATCGCCTTGAGGCCGTCGTCAACCGCGAAACGCTGGATGCGGTGATGACGTTGAAAAAGGAGCTTGGCGGCATCATTGCTGATGGGCCGATGAGCTTTGATACGCTGCTGTCGATCCGCGGGCTTGTCGACTTTCGTGAGGCGGAAGACGACGAAGACACACGTACCAAGCGCGAGCAGGAATTGCTGGCCGGTTTTGGTGATGCTCTGGCGAAACTGACGGAAATGCGCGAGCGCGAAGGTGCGGCTCTGTTTACGGTCCTGAGCGGTCACATTGACCGTATCGCCGAACTGGCAACAACAGTGGAAAACGATCCCTCCCGCCAGCCGGACAAGATTGCCGCGCGGCTTTCCGCGCAGCTGGCACAGCTTGGCGATGGTGTACACGGGCTGGACCGCGACCGTCTGCACGCCGAGGCAGCCCTGCTGGCCACCAAGGCGGATCTGCGCGAAGAAATCGATCGTCTCGGCGCCCATGTGGTTGCCTCACGCGAATTGTTGAAAAAAGGCGGCCCTGTAGGTCGCAAGCTCGATTTTATTGCACAGGAATTTAACCGGGAATCGAATACCATCTGTTCCAAATCGAACGCCGTTGCCGTAACGGAAGCGGGTATCGAATTGAAAGTGGTTATCGACCAGTTCCGTGAACAGGTTCAGAATCTGGAGTAGACATATGGCACCGGTGAGCAACTCTCCCGACAAGATCGCCCGCAGAGGGCTTATGCTGGTGATCTCGTCTCCTTCGGGGGCAGGCAAGTCGACGATTGCCCATCATCTTCTGGAAGATGATCCAACGCTTGGCATCTCCATCAGCGTGACGACGCGGGCCAAGCGTCCAAGCGAGATCGCCGGCAAGCACTATCACTTTGTGACCATCCCGCAGTTTGAGCGCATGCGCGAATCCGACCAGTTGCTGGAATGGGCCGAGGTTCACGGCAATTTTTACGGCACGCCACGCGAACCTGTCGAAACGGCAATGGCCGAGGGCCGCGACATGCTGTTCGATATCGACTGGCAGGGTGCCGAGCAGTTGCAGGACAAGATGTCGGCCGATGTCGTGTCGATTTTCATCCTGCCGCCAACCATGACGGAATTGCAGTCGCGTCTTCATCGCCGCGCCGAAGACACCGAAGAGGTCATCCGCACCCGCTTGTTGAATTCCCGCTCTGAAATCGAACACTGGCGCGACTACAACTATGTCATCGTCAATGATGACCTCGATAACGCCTTCCGTTCGGTCAAAAGCATTGTCTACGCAGAACGCCTGCGCCGCGATCGTCGCCACGGCATGTTCGAATTCGTCACCAAGCTGCTGGAAGAAGAACCTAAGCTGTAAAGGTGTCGCAGGAAGGCGACACATTTGCTCACCTTTCTGATCCAGATCACTTCAGTATGATTTTTGCGATGTATTCTCCTGGCTGTGAAATCACAGCATACAGGAGAATACCATGAAAGCTGCGCGCTGGCACAAAGCCAGAGATATTCGCATTGAAGACGTGCCTACACCTGTGCCCGGTCCGGGCCAGGTCAAGATCAAGGTCAAATGGACCGGGATTTGCGGTAGCGACCTTCATGAATATGTCGCAGGCCCGATTTTCGTGCCGGTTGATAAACCCCACGCCGTCAGCCACGAGGTCGCCCCCATTGTGATGGGCCATGAATTCTCTGGCGAAGTCGCTGAAGTCGGCGAAGGTGTCACCAAGGTCAAGCCAGGCGACCGCGTGGTCGTTGAACCAATCCTGTCCTGCGGCAAGTGCCCCGCTTGCCAGCACGGCAAATACAATCTTTGCGAAGACCTCGGCTTCCACGGCCTTTCTGGCGGTGGTGGCGGTTTTTCGGCCTACACGGTCGTTGGTGAGCGCTGGACACACAAGATGCCCGATGGCCTGTCCTTCGAGCAGGGCGCGCTTGTAGAGCCCGCTGCGGTGGCATTGCATGCCGTCCGTCTCTCCAGCCTCAAAGCAGGGGGTACAGCCGCCGTGTTCGGTGCAGGCCCTATCGGTCTTCTGGTCATCGAGGCACTGCGCGTTGCCGGTGCAACATCGATCTATGTTGTCGAACTGTCCGAGCAGCGTGGCGCTAAGGCCAAGGAGCTTGGAGCAACGGCAGTGATCGATCCGTCCAAGGAAAATGCAGCGGCGCGTATCAAGGAACTGTCCGGTGGCGGTGTCGACGTGGCGTTTGAAGTGACAGGCGTTCCGGCCGTGCTGCAGCAATGCATTGATGCCACCCGTTATGAAGGTGAAACGGTCATCGTTTCGATCTGGGAAAAGGAAGCGAGCTTCCAGCCTAATACGGTTGTTCTGAAAGAGAAGACCCTGAAGGGCATCATCGCTTACCGCGATATTTTCCCCGCAGTCATGGACCTGATGGTGCAGGGATACTTCTCGGCCGAGCGTCTGGTCACCAAGCGCATTGCACTGGATGATATCGTCGCTGAGGGTTTTGAAACGCTGGTAAAGGAAAAGACCCAGATAAAGATCCTGGTTGAGGCACCAGCCTGATATCACGCAATCTTCCGGCGTGCTTTTTGCCGGACCTACAGAAGTTCAAGCCTGCGGCATGGTTTCTTGCCGCAGGTGACAACCCCATAGCAGGGAGCTGATGACAGGTTTTGATTAGAGGGCGTTGGCGATCGCCACGAATTCTTCAACCGATAGCGTTTCTGCACGGCGCGTGGCGTCGATACCAACTTTTGCGAGCAGTGTTTCACCGCCCAGCGGCTTCAGGCTTTGGCGCAACATCTTGCGGCGCTGACCGAAGGCAGCTTCTGTTACTTTTTCCAGCCTGGCCGCGTCACATGGCAAAGGGTTGGTCTTGGGCAGAAGGTGCACCACTGTCGAGTTGACCTTCGGTGGTGGTGAGAAGGCCTGTGGCGGCACGTCAAATGCCATTTCTGATACAGTTCTCCATCCGGTCAGGACACCGAGACGGCCGTAATGATTGTCACCTTCTTCGGCGACAATACGCTGGCCGACTTCCTTCTGGAACATCAGCGTCATCGAAAGCCAGTAGGGCGGCCACACAGGTGGCAGCAGCCAGTTGAGCAGCAGTTGCGTTCCCACATTGTAGGGAAGGTTTGCAATGATGCGCACCGGCTCACCCGCTGGTACCAGCGAGGCGAAATCGGTCTTCAGTGCATCACCTTCGATCACTTCAAGACGACCGGGATAATGGTCTGAAATTTCCTCGAGAACCGGCAGGCAGCGCGCGTCGCGCTCCACTGCGATTACTTTCTTGGGACCAAGCGACAGGATAGCGCGGGTCAGGCCGCCGGGGCCGGGACCAACCTCAAACACCGTGACGCCTTCGAGAGGGCCAGCGGTGCGGGCAATCTTCTGGGTCAGGTTGAGGTCGAACAGGAAGTTCTGTCCCAGCGCCTTGCGCGCATCAAGGCCATGTCGCTGTATGACGTCACGCAGTGGCGGAAGTTCGTCAATGCCCGCCATTATACCGTTGCCGCCTTCTGGCGTTCCACAAGCTCGGAAGCGAGGTTTAGTGCGGCAACAAGGCTGCTCTCGCTGGCCATGCCCTGACCAGCAATGCCGAATGCTGTGCCATGGTCCGGCGAGGTGCGAATGAAAGGCAGGCCCAGCGTGACATTGACCGAATCGTCAAAACCTAGCGCCTTGGCAGGAATAAGCGCCTGGTCGTGATACATGCAGACCGCAACGTCATAGCGTTTGCGCGCTGAATCATGGAACATTGTGTCGGCGGGCAGGGGCCCAATGGCCTCGATACCTTCATCACGCAGCTGCATGGTGGCCGGATGCACGATGTCGCGATCCTCGTGGCCAATTGCGCCATCTTCGCCCGCATGCGGGTTAAGGCCGGCAACAGCAAGCCGTGGCGACGCGATGCCAAAACGTTCCTTCAAATCCTTGGCGACAACCCGGCAGGTGTCGACAATCAACTGCTGCGTCAACTGTGTAGCAATGTCCTTGACAGGAATATGGATGGTAACAGGCACGACCTTGAGCTTAGGTCCGGCAATCATCATCACGGGGAAGACCTGCTTGCCAGCAATCTGCAATGAAAGATCGGCCAGAAATTCCGTATGACCCGGGAAACCGAAACCAGCCTTGTAAAGGATCGACTTTGCAACCGGGTTTGTCACGATCGCAGCCGCCCGTCCCTCAAGGCACAGCTTGACGGCGATCTCAATGCATTTGATCGTCGCAAGAGCGGATGCTTCGTGCGGCTCACCGGCCTGCACGGCAAAACCTGCGGGAATATCGAGAACGGGAATGGCCTTGTCGAAAACGCTTGCCGCATCTTCTGGTGTCGCATCCTGCACTGCGACACCGACGCCGATCACCGCTGCCCTGCTTTCCAGCACGGAGCGGTCACCGACATAGATGAATGGCTTTATGCCGTTCTGCGAACGGTTTTTCCATGCTGCAATTGCAATATCAGGACCAATCCCGGCGGGGTCGCCCTGCGTCAGGGCAAGCGGAAGTTCAAGAGCAGCCACGTATATTCCTCAGACTCAGTTATTGACGATCTGAGCCTTTTTCCGCAACTCATCAAGATATTTCTTTTCGTTGGGATTGTCGCCATTCTGCTCTTTGGTCAGGTCTTCAGCACGGAAAACGACTTCTGCGGCGAAGTCATCCGACACCTGGCGTTGTTTGCAGATCGCGAGGTATTCGACGCCCTTTTCCGTGACGCGGGTAGCGGTGGTGCCGCCTTCCTTGGTCTTTTCAATCAGCGGCTTCCAGTCTGGTGGCAGCTCAGGCGCCAGAATGCGGCCGAGATCGCGAATGGACACATCCATCATCGTGGCTGCAAAGGTCTTGGCCTGTTCGCAACCCGGGTATTTGGAACGGGATGCTTCGGCTTCCGACTTGCGCTTGCCGGTAATTGACTGACGTTTTGCCTCAGGTACGACGAAGATGATCTGCTGCAGGAAATATTCCGTGGTAACCGGCTTTTCCTTGCGTTCCATCATGCGCGTGACCAGGTCCTGGTTGGACATGCGGCCAGAGCTGCCATAACGAGCATTGACCAGACGAGGCCAGCTCATCTGCACGGCGATAAATGCCTTGAAGTGTTCAGCGGTTACGCCAGACTGCGACAGGATCTGCGTCAGCTGGGTCGGGTTCATCTTGTTGCTGGCAGCAAACCGGGCAAAGGAAGCATCCACGGCTTCCGTGCTGACCGACATGCGCATGCGCGCGATTTCTTCGCGCTTCAATGCCTCGTCGATCATCTGCTCTCGTGCCAGCTTATTAAGGTCACCCTTCTGGCGCTGCAGCTTAAGGAAGGCGACGCGTTTGGCAATGTCGCTGCTGGTAATCGGGTTCTTGTTGACAACCACAGCCACAGAGCTTGCGGCAGCATTTGCATCAAATGAATGAGGTGCAAGGAACAGGGGCAGGGCCAAGAGAGCCGTTCCGAGTGCCACAGTACGTAATGTGGCCTTGCCGAAATTCATCATGTCCTTCTCCTTATCCCCGAAGCGGATGATCTTCGCCCCTGAATATCACGATTTATGCTGCCTGTTATTGTAAGGCGCCCGTATATATCACCGCTTATGCTGAAACAGCAACGGTTGCAAAGCGTTATTCCTGCCCGCAGGATTTGGCAAAAGCGTGGCGTTGCCGTGCTCGCATTCAATAATCGAGCAAAAACCGGCATCGACAGGGCGATACCGGTTTAAAAATGTTGTCATCAGTCGGTCGAGCCGATGTTGATGTCGCCCAGCGTACGGAAGCTGAGGCGTGCGCCGATCGACCAGTCATTCGCGGCCTGGCGCTGCGAATTGATTGTGCCGACGTCGGTATAGGCAACGGTCAGGATCGTGCATTCGTCCTGATAGGTGATGCCGATCTTGCGCTCACTGGAGAACTTGTTGTTCAGATCGTAGTTGATCGAACCGAACAGCGACCAGTTGTCGTTGACCTTCACGCTACCTGCCGCCTGAACAATGTCACGGTCAAACACGTAGCCATAGTCAGGCTGCGCCTTGACCTGGGTGTAGCTGACCTTGGCGCTGAAACGACGGTCAGTGTAACCGACGCCGGTTTCAGAACGCTCGATCTCCAGATCATCCTTGTCGAAGCGAAGGCTGGTCGACAGAGTGAGGCCGATTGGGGCGTCGATTGCCGCCATCGCCACATAGTCGGAGCGATCTGTTTCGAGGCCGGAATTGGCACCGACGTTAAGTAGGTCCGGGCTTGCAAACGAGTTTTCGCCAGCCAGAAGGAACGACTGTCCAGCCACGGCGCGGATGCCATAACCATTATCAAACGTACCGTTGTAGCGAATGCCGAGGTTGGCACGGGTGCCGCCTTCGATGCGGTCGAAACCGCTGAACTTGTCGCGTTCGAACAGGTTGGTCGCGTCAAACACGAATGCCTGGGCATCTTCGTTTGGCAGGCCGCCACCATATTGTTCATTTGGACGAACAAACAGCTGCGCAATCGGCTCGATGACGTGGCTGCTGCTCGTACCCGAGATCAAAACAGGATAACGAACTTCAAGACCACCGGTGACCATTCCGCGCAGCGTCGCATCAGAACGGAAATCGCCGTCATAGGTAGAAGGTGCTGTCATGTCGTTCCAGCTTGCATCACCGCGTGCGGCGAGAAGCGGGGTGACCTGCAGGCCGCTGTCGAAGGTAAATGTCCGCTTCCACTCAGTTTCGGTGGTGAAGCGCGAATAGGTACCTTCAAGTCCGTTACGGCGCTGGCTGCCGTCGAGTGTGTAGATGTCCTGCTCAAGTCGTGTCAGGCTGGTGAAGTTTGTCGTAACCGACAATTCGCCGCCATAAACATCGTCAGGGGCATACCATTTGTAGTCAAGCGACGGATGAATGATCGCCTGCTTGCGCTCTTCAGTCTCAGCCTCGTCGCGGTCCTGAACGTTGAAATAGTAACCATTCAGATCGAACGAGTTACGCTTACCTTCACCGGTCAGGTAGATGCGGTTGGTCTGGGTAGAACCGCTATATCCAGACAGTTCGTACGTACGCGAGAAGTTGTTGTCGGTTTGGACCATCACGTCCCAGCCGAATGACCAGCGCGGGTTGATTTTGAAATCGCCCTTGGAGGCGATCATGCCGCGGGTGTCATTTTCCGCGTCGCTGGTGCCCAGCGTAAAGGCATCAGAGTTTTTCTGGTTGATGCCAGCCATGTTAACCGTGTGGCTGCCATTTTCGAACCGCTGGCGGATTTCTGCCTGAAGCAGGAGGCCCTGGTTCGTATAGTAATATGGCGTAATCGTCGCATCGGCAGTATCGGACAGAACCTGGAAATACGGAACGCCAATACCAAAGCCAAGATTGTCCGTCACGCTCATGCGCGGGAACAAAAAGCCGGACTTACGCTTTACCGTATTATCAGGAACGACCATGAAGGGGAGGTAAGCAATCGGTTTGCCGAACAGTTCAAAACGGGCCTTTTCCAGACGCACGGTGTGCGTCTTGCCGTCCTGAACCACGCGTTCTGCCTTGACCTGCCACAGCGGTGCTTTGTCAGGGCGCTGGGCGCACGGAAGACAGGCTGTGTAGACACCATTGTTCAATACGGTGGTGTTTTCGTCGATACGCTCCGCGCTTTCGCCGGCAATACGGGTATTGTCGGTTGTCTCAACACGCAGGGAATTCAGGAAGCCTTGCGAGAAGTCATCCGTGACATCAAGTTCATCGGCGTAGATCTTGTTACCGTCAGGTTCGATCAACTCGATGTTGCCACGTGCAATAACGCGGCCAGTCTTCTGGTCGTATTCAACTTGCTGGGCCACCATGCGGTAACCCGTATAATGCATACGGACGCCACCCGTCGCGATAACGCGCTCGGAGTCACGATTATAGGTCAGTTGATTTGCTGTAAGCAGGAGTTTCGAATCATCTGTGTTTTCCGTCGTGACAATGCCGTCTTGGGCAAAGGCCACCGGAGCAGATGATATGTACGCGCACACAGCGGCACCCGTCAGAAGGGCCGCCCATAGCCGTCTGATATTCCCGCGGTCATATACCGCCACTAGCCGTCCTCCTGATGAAGCAGCACTGTTGCCCCTAACGCGACCGCCACGATGACTGGTACCCAGACCGCGACGAAAGGTGGGATCACGCCACTACTTCCGAATGCCCTTACGAGCACGGTTATTACATAAAGCACGAAGCCGGAAACTATTCCACCCAGAATCACTGAGCGGGATTGAGCGAACCGGCTGAATTTTAACGATACTGTCGCTGCAATCAAGGTCATGGCGACCAGCAGTAACGGCATCGAAAGCATGAAATGATATTGTGTCTCGAGTGCCTTTGACGACAGACCGAACGAACGTGCAATCTCGATTTTTCGGGAAATATCAAAGAAAGCAACGGTTTCCGGCTGCGACATACGCTCTTGCACGAACTCCTGTCTCAAATTGGTGCTGATTTTTGCGCTTTGAAGGAAGCTCGGAATTTGTCCTGGCTGTGTCTGATACACATCAGTAAGATTCCAGTAACCATCCTCCAACTTTGCTGTGCGTGCGTCCTGCCGCATGGTGATGTTGCCGTCCGTATCAAAATGGATCAGCACGGCATCATTGAGCAGGGTGCCACCGTCCTCGAAGCTCTTCGAGCCGATGATTGTGTCCTGCCCGGCGCTGGTTTGACGCAGCCATGGGATCATGTCGGATTGGTGTACGCTGCCGCCGCTGTTGCGCCATCCGGCTTCCATCGTCAGGGACTGACGTTGGCCCCAGGCTGCAAGCGGGTTGACGATGGTCATCGTGGCAACGCCCATCAGGGCAGCGCCGATGATGAACGGCATCATGAACTGCCAGACGGAAATACCGGCGGCCCGGGTAACAACCAGCTCATAACGCCGGTTCAGCGAAATCAGCGTCGTCATACCAACAAACAGCGCGATGAACGGAATGGTCTGTTGCAAGATCAATGGCAGACGCAGTGCTGTCAGACCGAGCGCCGCAGGCACCGAGTATCCCGGCAGGCCGGAAAGGCGTCTTGCCGTTTCACTGAAATCGGCAAGGAAAATAATGCCGGAAACGCCAAGCAGAAACCACACCATGGTGATGAGGTAACGGCTAAGGAAATAGCGCGACAGCGTGTTGAAGATCATGCGCTGGCACCTCCCTTGTCAGAGGTAAAGCGCTTGACGACAGAGCGGCGCAGCTTACCCAGACCGTCGGCGAGGGCAGAAGGCAGGCGCAACTTGCGGCCGGTCGCCAACAGGTACATGGCAATAGCGCCACTCAGCACCGGAATGGCGTAAACGAATGGAATGAAGGCCGCATTCTGTTTCACCTGATTGGTGAAATAGAAGCCGAGCCAACGCAGCATGAAGGCGGTGATCAGCGCTGCGACCATCGGATGCATGCGGGCTTCACGGTGCGAACGCGCGTCGGCTGCAATGACCAGCGAGATCAACGCAAAGACGACTGGGAACATCCAGTCGGAAAGTCTGCGGTGCAATTCGGAGCGGAAGTTTCCAGGCGACTTCTTGTAGGAATCGGACTCGACATCAGGAGACAGAAGGAATGCCAGGCTGCTGTCGCTTGCGGCAAATGTCTGCTCGGTCTTGCTGCTTTCCGACATGGTCGACAGGTCGAAGGCGTAGGACATGAATTTGACGATAGACACTTTGCCATCAGGCGTCTTCTGCTGCACTTCACCGTCACGCATGGTGAGCGAGGTGCCACCGGCGTCGATAGCGCCTTCCTTTGCGTAATAGATCAGGTCGAAATTCGGGTCGCGCCGGTCGGCAACGAACAGGCCACGCAAAACACGGCCCTGTCGTGCATCGATCTGCACATAAAGACCGTCCTGAATGGTGCGGAAGGTCTTTTCCTCGATGACCGAAGACAGAAGGTCGGCGTAAGCGGTTGCCACCATCTGTCGCGCCGTGCTGCGGGCGGGCGGCTCGATGAAATTGGTGACCACGAAAGAAAATGCGCCGAGCACAACCGCGAGAATAAGAACCGGCCGAAACAGGATGCTGCGCGGCGAACCGGCTGCGTCGATGATGGCCAGCTCGGAATCATTGTTCATGGCTGTCATGGTCTGCGTGATGCCAATCACCAGCGCAAACGGCAAAACAACCGGAATAAGTGTCGGCAGAAGCATGGTTGCCAGCGTGGCAAACGAACCCATGGACTGGCCAGTGTCCGTCACTAGGTTGATCCGCTGAAGAACCTGTATCGTCCAGATAATTGCCAGGACCGGAAGCAATGCGGCCAGAAACATCTGGCTGGTGCGTTGCATTATGTATTTTTCAAGTAGCGTCATTCCGGTCCCTGAAGACGTTTTGGCTTCATTCCCTTAAGGAAGTTCGGCTTATCTAATCGCATCGAACGGCGTTGGCGACTCCATGCCAGTCACAAATCCGTTTTATAAAACCTTTTTTTACGGACACTGTGTCTTTTCGTCCGCCGCTTATGGCGCGTTTTTGCTTGCCGCAAGCTTATGTGGATAATTCATATAGGTTGAGCGCAATGAAACATCAAAATGACCGTTTCGAGATGGATTGAACACTTGCGCTGGTCAATTAAAAGACGATGATCGGCCACCCGGTTTGATCTTCTGGTTGCGCCACCCATATGGTGCCTGAACACAAACCGGTCCTTAAACGATTATGTACGAGCAGGAAAATCATGTCCGCCAAGTTCAATATCTCTTTCGCCAAATCTGCTGCCCTTGAAGATGCCGTTGCCGTATTGCTGCAAGCGGCAGGGGAAGATGCGCCCGCCGGTGCCCAGCAGGCTGATCCCGGTGGTGTGATCCCGAAGGCGGCGAAGATTGCAGGCTTTTCGGCCAAGTCGATGAGCGTGCTCGATGTGATCGCGCCGCATAATTCCGATGCTGATCGCATTGTGGTGTTGGGTCTCGGCAAGGCTGGAAAGCTGACCGCCCATGACTGGCTGCGTGCTGGCGGTGTCGCTGCCGCCAACTTCAAGAAGGCCAGCAAGGTCGTGATCTATGCCGATGCACCAGGCGTGGATGTGGATGGTGAAGCTGCAAGCGGCATCGCGCTTGGCCTGTTGCTGCGCGCCTATTCATTTGACGCTTACAAGACCAAGAAGAAGTCTGACGATGAAAAGACACCGAAGACGGTTGAAATCACCATTGTAACGACAGCGCATGACGCTGCCGAAAAGGCGTTTAAGACGGCGCAGGCCGTTGCCGATGGCGTCAATCTCGCCCGCGAACTGGTCAACCTCCCACCAAACGTGCTTGGCCCAGAAGAATTCGCCGACAAGGCTGTTGAACTGCAGAAGCTCGGCGTCGAAGTCGAAATCCTGGGCGAAAAGGAAATGAAGAAGCTCGGCATGGGCGCACTGCTCGGCGTGGCTCAAGGTTCGGTTCGCCCACCACGTCTCGCAGTCATGCAGTGGAAGGGTGGCTCCAAGAAGGATGAGCCGATTGCCTTCGTCGGCAAGGGCGTGGTGTTCGATACCGGTGGTATCTCGCTGAAGCCAGGTGCTGGCATGGAAGACATGAAGGGCGACATGGGTGGTGCTGCGGCCGTGACCGGCCTCATGCATGTGCTGGCGGCCCGCAAGGCCAAGGTCAATGTGGTTGGCGTCATCGGTCTGGTTGAAAACATGCCTGACGGAAATGCCCAGCGTCCGGGTGACATCGTCACCTCCATGTCCGGTCAGACAATCGAAATCATCAATACCGATGCCGAAGGTCGCCTCGTGCTGGCTGATGCGCTGTGGTACACAAATGACCGATTCAAGCCAAAATTCATGATCAATCTTGCCACTCTGACCGGTGCGGTCACGGTTGCTCTCGGCAATCTGCAGGCTGGTCTGTTCTCCAATGATGATGAACTGTCGGCCCGCTTGAGTACTGCCGGTGACGTGACCGAAGAAAAACTGTGGCGTCTGCCGCTCGGCAAGGACTATGACAAGATCATTGATTCCAAGTTTGCCGACATGAAGAACAGTGCTGGACGTCTGGCCGGTTCGATCACTGCTGCCCAGTTCCTGAAGCGTTTTGTTGGTGATACGCCTTGGGCGCATCTCGACATTGCCGGCACCGCAATGGGTTCGCCACTAACCGAGATCAACCAGTCCTGGGGTTCCGGCTACGGTGTGCGTCTGCTGAATGAGCTGGTTCGCGCCCACTACGAAGATTGATCATCATCGTACCGCCCAAGGGCAATACCCCTAGGGCGGTATGTTATACAGCGATTTGAAACATAACGAATAAAGGCATGGGCATTCCGATGACGGAAGTTCTTTTCTACCATCTGACGGAATCGAAGCTCGAGGATGCTCTGCCGCCTCTGCTTGAAAAAAGCCTGGAGCGCGGATGGAAAGTTGTGGTCCAGACCGCAGCTGATGATCGGCGCGATGTACTCGACACGCATCTGTGGACATTTCGCGATGACAGTTTTCTGCCGCATGCCACCGAAGCGTCGGATGAGGCTGCAAACCAGCCGGTTCTGCTGACGTCATCTCCCGACAACATCAATCAGGCCAGCGTGCGGTTTATCGTTGATGGTGCCGAACCACCGTCGATTGATTCCTATGAACGTATCGTCTTCATGTTCGACGGGTATGATGCAACCCAGCTTGAGGGCGCACGCGCCCAGTGGAAAAAACTGAAAGGCGAGGGGCATAACCTAACCTACTGGCAGCAATCGCCAGAAGGCCGCTGGCAGAAAAAAGCCTAACGCTTGCGCCATATCTGTCTGACAAGGGCAGTTTCATCGGCAGCGGTACGGTGCCGACCCAACATATCAATGGAAATAATTACGGGTTGTTTCTCGGGTGGAACGAGACCCTAGTCTGCTGATAAATCTTTGTTTAATTTTGTAGTCACGGCTAATGTTTGCTGGTCGTGAGCCTTGCTGAAGGACGTCATCTCCTCAAGCAGGGCGTGAGAGGAGACACGATGGGTCTGAACGTGCCAGCGCCGGACAACGAAGCTGAACGATTGCTCGCCGTACGGTCGATAATGCCGTTTGGTGTTGAACCTACTCCAGAACTGTCCGCCCTGACGGAACTCGCACAAAACGTGTTTTCCACCCTGCGCGCAGCCATTCACATCATCGATGAAGACTGGATGCATATTGCCTATCAGGCCGGTATGCAGCTTTCTGCCTGCTCGCGCGATATCTCGATCTGCTCTCGGGTTATATCGACACAAAAGGCCGTTATTATCCCCGATCTTGCTCTGCATCCTGATTTGAAAGTGATGCCCTATGTGCAGGGCGGACCTCGTCTGCGCTTTTACGCCGGCGTGCCGATTGAGCTTGATACCGGTCTGGTGGTTGGCGCCTTCTGTATCGTCGATACATATCCGCGTGACCTGTCGCCCAATGAAATTGAAAGTCTGCACCGTTTCGCGGTGCTGGCGGCGGCGTTGCTGCGTTTGCAACGCGCCAACTTCACCATGAGCCTTGCCGAACAGGATTTGAAAACGGCTGCCATGACCGATCCGTTGACAGGGTTCTTTAACCGCAAGGCGCTTGACCATCTCGTGACCCTGCAGCTCAATGCCGCCCTGCGGGACGACCAGTTTTTTGGTGCGCTCTACCTCGATATGGATGGCTTCAAGTCGATCAATGACACGCTCGGCCACAGCGCTGGTGACACGGTGTTGCAGGAAGCTGCCATGCGTATACGCGAGACGGTTCGCGCCGAGGATGTGGTGATCCGTGTTGGTGGCGACGAGTTTGCAATTTTTATTCCAAGGCCGGTTGGTCCGGAGAAGCTGGGCGAACTTGCAGATCGGTTGCTGGTGGCATTCCGCGAACCCTTCGATGCAGATGGAGAACATCTCGTCCATGCCCGATTGAGCATTGGCGGCGCCATTGCACCAGAGGCGGGACGTGATCTGGGAACCCTGCTGCGCACCGTCGACAAGGCGCTGTATCAGGCCAAGGCCGAAGGCCGCGATCGTTTCGTCTGCCGCACGAACTGATCAAACTCAGTCGGGGTCTTCCGCGCCACGACAGATCGCGGCGCGGAAAAAACATATCAATCGTAGAAGGAATCCACGAACTTGTGACGTCCGAGCAGGAATGCATCGGCAACATGGGTCAGTGGCGCCAGATCGACATCCGACTGCTTCGCCTTGATGATCTCGGCAAAACGTTCGTAAAGCGCCGGATATTCCCGTTCCGGTTCGGCAAACTTCAACTCGCCGTTGATCGACAATTTCGCGCCGCCTTCAGACAGCACCATCTGGCCAGCGTCGGTTTCGGCAACAATGTCCCAGCTCTGCTTGCCGGTCTGGCGCCAGTCAAACTCGGCATGCACATCAAGGCCGGTCACGTCGGCAAAATGGATGTCAGCGGCAATTGGCGCATCACGGTTTTCCGGAAACTCGAGCGTAGCCTTGGTGATGAATAGGGCGCGCGGCAGGATATGGGTGATGATCGACAGGGCATTGATGCCGGGGTCAAACACACCTAGGCCGCCAGCCTGCCAGATCCATGCCTGATTGGGGTGCCAGTGGCGCACGTCTTCTTTCCAGATTACATGAACGCTGTTGAGCTTGGTGGAGGCGAGGAAGGACTTGGCAGCCTCTACAGCGGGGGCATAACGCGAGTGCCAACTTGCAAACAGCGAAAGACCCTTGGAATCGGCAATGCGCACGAGATCCTGCACTTCCGACAGGGTGGCGCCCGGTGGCTTTTCAAGGAAAACATGTTTGCCAGCCATCAACGCCTTGTGTGCGGCTTCGTAACGATACTGTGGCGGCATGCACAGCGATACGGCCTCAAGCTCAGGCACGGCCTCCAGCAATGCGTCGATTGTGCCGTAGGAAGGAACGCCTTCAACAGTGCCGTGACGGCTTGCTGTCGCGATCAGATTGAAATCCGGGTTGCTGGCAATAGCCGGGAGATGTTGGTCCCGGACGATTTTACCGACGCCAACGATGGCGAGCTTTGTACTTGGCATGATTGCTATAATCCGTCTGACTGTTCACGCTATAAATATTATTTTACAAGGTTGTAGCAGAAAGATGAAGGTGAGCAAGATGGCTCGAGCCATCCATGTGCAAGTTTTGGATTGGCCGTAATTTGCCGGTAAAATAACGGGTTTTCAGATGATTCCTGCCATCAGCATCGGTTTTGCGTCTGGCTTCTTGTAGCGCAAATGTACGACTTTATAGCCTTCGGCCTTCAGCTGTGTCAGCAACGCTGGCAGCATGCTGGCGGTGCGCTTGTGAATGTCATGCATCAGGATAATGCCGCTGCCACGGTGGCGCAATGCGTCCATTGTACGTGAGGCGACAATGGCTGGTGAATCCTTGAAGTAGTCCTTCGAATCGACCTGTACGTCCATGATGACCATGCCACGGCTGTCGAGCGCATGGCGCAGACGTCCGGTGTCGGCCAGATAAGGAAAACGGAAGAAGGCAGCGTCCGTGTCGGTTGCTGTTGCAACAGCATTGGCGCCGCGAGAGATTTCCGACATTGCCTGGTCGAACGACAGGCTGCGCAGATTGGGGTGGCGATAGGTGTGGCTGCCGATACTGTGACCGTCTGCGACAACCTTCTTGGCAATGTCAGGATGGCTTTTGGCCATTTCGCCAACCATCAGGAAGGTGGCTTTCACGCCGAACTCGTCCAACGTCGCCAGAATGCTTTCCGTTTTACCGGGCACCGGGCCGTCGTCGAAACTCAATACCACTTCCTTATTGGCAAGGCTGATATCCGAGAAGGATGAAACGACGATATCGCGTCCGGCCAGGCCAAATGGGCTTCCGGGACGCATCCACGCAACAGGCGACATCGCAACTGGGTCATTGGCATGAACAGGGCCATGGACTGGCATGGTCGCGGCAAAAGAGGTCTTCAGCGAGGCGCCATTAAGATTGGGTTTTCCGGCGCAACCGGACAGGCAGACAGAAACAAGTGCGGCGGCGGAAATGGCGCGTAACAGCATGAAGATTCTCGAAAAAAGAGCAGGCTTAAGTGCCTGCGACTTTCTCCGATTATGGTTAATGACTGGTTACTTCACTGCGCGCTTTTTAACGGTCGCGTAAGATTTTAACCGGCCATTGCCTCTTCATATTCGCTGGAAAGCAGCAGCCATTGCTCTTCCGCATCGGAAAGCTTGGCGGCGGCCTCGCCACGTTCCTTCACCTTCTGCGCAGCTTTGGCTGGCGCCTTTTCGTAAAGGGCAGGGTCTGCGAGTTCCGCATCGAGAGACTGAATCAGCTTCTCAAGTTTTGCTGTCAGCGATTCGATTTCATTGATCTTTTTCTTCAGTGGCGCCAGCGTGGCACGCTTTTCAGCATTCGCCTTGCGCTGGTCCGCCTTTGAAGCCGCATCTACTGCGACTTCAACTTTTTCTTCTTTTTTTTTACCCGAGGAAACGATGAGGTCACGGTATTCATCCATGTCGCCTTCAAAGGTCGTCACGGTGCCGTTGTTTACCAGCCACAACCGGTCAACGGTTGCCTCGATCAGGTGGCGATCGTGCGAGATCAGGATGACTGCACCATCATAGTCATTCAGTGCCTCAATCAGGGCGCGGCGGCTGTCGATATCCAGATGGTTGGTCGGTTCGTCGAGGATCAGCAGGTTTGGCGCGTGGAACGCCGCCAGGCCCATCAGCAGGCGGGCTTTTTCACCACCGGACAGGTCCTTGGCGGCCGTTGCCATCTTTTCCGTGGCCAGACCCATCTGCGCAACGCGGGCGCGCACCTTGGCTTCCGGTGCCTGCGGCATCAGCTTGCGCACATGTTCCACCGGCGTTTCATCCGGGATCAGATCATCCAGCTGATGTTGCGCGAAAAAGCCGATCTTGAGGGACGGCGCCAGCCGCAGGTCACCGCTTTCAGGGGCCAGCTTGCCAGAGATAAACTTGGCAAATGTCGATTTGCCGTTACCGTTGGAACCCAGAAGCGCAATACGGTCGTCATTGTCGATGCGCAGGTTCAATCCCTTGAGGATGGGGTTGCCCGGCGTATAACCAACGGCGCCGCCATTGATCGCAACGATGGGCGAGGCGGGCTGTTTTTCCGGCTCCGGGAAGGTGATCGGCTGCACGTGATCTTCGATCACAGACGCGACGGTCCCCATGCGCTCCAGAGCCTTGACGCGGCTCTGCGCCTGTTTTGCCTTGGATGCCTTGGCTTTGAAACGGTCGATGAAGCTCTGCAGGTGTTTGCGCGCGGCATCATTCTTTGCCTTGGCCTTCATCTGCAGTTCGTCGTTTTCGGCCTTCTGGCGCTCAAACTGGTCGTAACCGCCGCGATAGAAGGTCAGCTTTTTTTGGTCCAGATGCACAATGGCATTGACAGCATTGTTCAACAGGTCACGGTCGTGGCTGATGATGATAACCGTGTAGGGATAACGACGGATATAATCTTCCAGCCACAGCGTACCTTCAAGGTCGAGATAGTTGGTCGGTTCGTCGAGCAGCAACAGGTCCGGTTGCGCAAACAGCACGGATGCTAGCGCCACACGCATGCGCCAGCCGCCGGAAAATGACGATGCCGGGCGAAGCTGTGCGTCTTGGTTGAAGCCGAGACCGGCCAGAATGCTGGAGGCGCGCGCCTCCGCCGAATGGGCGTCGATATCGACAAGCCGCATCTGGATTTCCGCAATGCGATGCGGATCCGTTGCGGTTTCCGATTCCAGCAGCAGTGAAGCACGTTCCTTGTCGGCCGCCAGAACAATCTCGATCAGACTGTCCTCGGTGCCAGGCGCTTCCTGGGCCACCTGGCCAATACGTGCGTTTTTAGGAATGGTGACGGCGCCGCTTTCAGCGCCCATATCGCCGGTAATCACCCGAAACAGGGTGGATTTTCCAGCACCATTGCGTCCCACCAGACCGGCTTTGGTGCCGGACGGCAGTGTCACGCTGGCGTGGTCAAGAAGAAGGCGTCCGGCAATGCGGGCTGAAAGGTCGCTAATCGTAATCATGGCGCCGTTTTGGCTGAACTCTTGGCTTAAGGCAAGAGCGTGAAAGCCACAGTTTACGTCAGGAATTTGAGGGCTTTTGAATTCAGGCGCCGATTTGCAGCAGATAGCTGTTGCGCGAACGTTTGGCGACGTCCCGCGAATAGGGAACCACACAGTTGCCTTCACGGCTGCGCGCCGCCAGCAACGAAATTTCGGCATTGCCATAAAACTCGGCGGCTGAGGTCAGTCCATCGACAACAGCGACACCGATCGACACGGTCAGTTTGTCGTCTTGTCCGGTCTTGTTGATAAAACGCAGCGATTCAACGGTGCGACGCAGACGCTCCGCGATGTTTTCGGCTGCGTTGAGTGGAACTTCCGAAAACAGGAACGCGAACTCGTTGCCAGCTGTGCGGGCGACAAAATCCTGCTTCTTGATCGATTTGCGGAACAGGGCTGCCAGACGTCGCAGGGCACGGTTGCCGGCTGTTGCGCCATAACGCTCATTCACATGACGGAAATTGTCGATATTGACCAGCAGCATGGCAAAGTGGGTCTGCGGTTGCTTGTCAATGAACAGGGCTGAGAGTTTTTCAGCAAAGGCGATGCGATTGGGCAGCATCGTCAAGTGGTCGCGCAAGGAAATATGGCGAGCCTTTTCAATGCTGGCCTCACACTCCTGCATGGTTTCCAGGCCTTTGGTCACGAAATGCAGCAGGCTGGATTGTTCCTCATGAAGCGAGGCGGCAAAATGCAACAGCTCTTCCTGCGTGCCGATATGGTCTGCATCAAGGCCAGAGGAAGCGAGAAGCGTGGTGGAGCGGTGCAGAGCAACAGTCAGACGCTGCGAAATCTGTTCAATGGTACGGCTGATCTCGGAGGCAGCTTTGCCGGCGGTAATGCCGCAATGCCCCGGCAGATTGTATTTCAGGCCAATCTCGTCAAGGTCGTGCTGCTGCGGTGCATTGCCAAGCGCGAGTATATCGCGTCCCATTTCAGGGTTGTGGCCGGACAAGACTTCATAAAACAGTTCATAGTTGCGAGGGATCGGGGCAACATGCATCTTCGCCATGAACTGGATGATCTTGGAAGCAACGAGGTTATTTCTGGCAACACTCTTTGTCGCCTTTTTAGCCAGTTCTGCGCCCATATCCGTCTTGGTCCCCTTGTCGAACGAAATGATGCCCAAGCAATTACGTATATTTGCGATTACTTGTATTTTTAATGGTTATTGCAGCAATTCCATCGTCTTATGACAAACTCTCCTTAAAATTGAATAAAGGCCTCATTGCAGAATTCTGTATTTAGGGAACGATGCTTCGTTATTGTTATTATTGATAGGCGCTATGATAATTGCTGATTTGATCATGGTCAGAAGATAAGATTTGATAGGGCGCATAGCAGCCAGGAGAACACTGAATGTCGAGAACGCTTTATTCCCTTTGTGGCAAGGATACGGCCCGGCCTTTTTCACCACATTGCTGGAAAACAGTTCTCTCACTGGGGCATAAAGGGCTGGATTTTGAAGAAAGACCACTGCCTTTTAGCGCCATTCCCGATGTAGAGGGCGGCTTTTCAAAAACCGTTCCTATCCTGCGTGACGGCGACTATCTGGTGAATGACAGTTTCCAGATTGCTCTCTATCTCGATGAAGCCTACCCGGAACGGCCGTCGCTGTTTAATGGCGAAGGCGGCAAGGCCATGGCACGGATGATTGAGAGCTGGTCGCAAACCACATTGCACCCGGCAATTGTTCGCATTGCGGTTGTGGATATTCATGACATGCTGGAACTGAAGGATCAGGTCTATTTCCGCGAAAGCCGGACACGGGCTCTTGGTAAATCGCTGGAAGAGGCCAGTGCAGAGCGGGATGCTGAAATTGCGACCTTCCCGCAGAAACTGGAACCGTTGCGCCGCACTTTGGGCTATCAGCCCTTTATCGGTGGCGACGGGCCGCTGTTTGCCGACTACATCGTGTTTGGTGCCTTGCAATGGGCACGGATTGTTTCCGGCGTCGATCTTTTTGGCGCTGATGACCCGGTGCGAGAGTGGTTCGAGCGTTGCCTTGATCTCTATGGTGCGAGGGGCCGGAGTGTGACACCCGCATGAAACTTGGGCGATCCCCCTTGTTTTCGGGCCTTTGGGCGGGTAAACACCGCCCACTTTCTTTAAAGAACAAGGAAACGGACACATGGCGATTGAACGCACATTTTCGATGATCAAGCCGGACGCAACCAAGCGTAACCTCACTGGCGCCATCACCAAGGTATTTGAAGACAACGGCCTGCGCATCATCGCGTCCAAGCGCGTCTGGATGAGCAAGCGCGAAGCTGAAGGCTTCTACGCTGTTCACAAAGAGCGTCCTTTCTTCGGTGAACTGGTTGAAGGCATGACCTCTGGTCCGACCATCGTTCAGGTTCTGGAAGGCGAAAACGCTATCCTCAAGAATCGCGAAATCATGGGCGCTACCAACCCGGCAAACGCTGACGAAGGCACCATCCGCAAGCAGTTCGCTCTGTCGATCGGCGAAAACTCCGTTCACGGTTCCGATGCTCCGGAAACAGCTGTTCAGGAAATCGCTTACTGGTTCGCAGAAACAGAAATCGTTGGCTGAATCAGTTTGTGAGCAACCGGAATCACCTTTTCAGGGAAACGGTTCAAGCAACTGAAATAAATCGAAGAACGGAGCCGAAAGGCTCCGTTTTTTATTGGTGTTTAGGGTTTTGGAGGTGTTGGCTTTATGTCGGGCAACCCTGAACAGGGCTCATGTCCGTCGTGCCATCGCTCCGAAACACATCCGGGTTCGGTGTATAAAGCGGCCCGACGACCAGCGGCTTGGCCGGCAGCAGTGACTGATCGGTGTTCGAGCTTATGCTGGTTTCGATTGTTTGCCGTAACAACCCATCGGCATCTTTCAGCCGGATCGTCACCTTGTAAGGCCGACCTTTTTTGACGCATTCAATTGGCGGGCTTTGCAACACAATTTTTTCCGTTTTGGGAAACAGCTTCTCGACGGTCGAGAGAGGAGCACCGCCGCGTGGATTTTCAAACTCCGCCTCTGCCGTGCTGCCAGCCGTGATCGGTGCCAACGGTTGCAGCGTGACCAGATAATTGGCGCTTGCCACCCGGTAATTGAACACAAACATGCGGCCGGACAGTTTGGCGATGTCGCCATGGTCTTCGCGCTGGCAACTGGCCATCGACACCGCAGCCAGAAGGAGCAATGCAAGGCTGAACCTCTTCATGCCGTTTCCTCCTTTGTGCGATGATAGTGGCGGGCAGCTTTTTGCCTGTTGCCGCACACGGCCATGTCACACCAGACGCGGCTGCGGTTCTTGCTACGGTCAATGAACAGCCAGCCGCAATTGCCACAAATCCTGATGCGTTGCCGCTCGGTGCCGGCAATCAGCTGCAGCGCTGATCTGGCGGTTGCGGCTTCCAGCGATTGATCGTGCGGCGCATGACGAAGCGCTGCCGCAGCCGTCTCCAGCAACCGCGCCAATAACAGGCGGTCATCTACTCCCGAGACCGCCATTCGGAAGTAGCAGTCAGTTGCCTCACGCAGCGAAAGCAGAATGGGACGATTGCGTGCCTCTGTCGGCACCAACGCAGCACCGTGTTTTTGGTCACCGCTCAGCGCACTTGCGGCGGCCGAAAAACTGTCGATCTGCGCGGGGACGGCAAACCGGTCGAGAGATTTTTCGGGAGAAAATCGCAAAATCACACTGTTTGCCACATCAAGGGCAAGCGCGCCGCCAGAAAATCGGTGTGGTGTCCACGAAAAATCCATGCCAAATTATAACTATTAAAATGACTTTTACCAGTTATAATAATGTGACGGTTGAGGGCGGCGTGATGGCGTATTTCGTGCAGCAGCTTTTGAATGCCATCCCCATTGCAGCGCTTTATGCCGTGCTGGCCTTTGGTTACACGATCGTTTTTTCCCTGACCCGGCGTGCCGATGTTACCTATGGTGCGATCTTCGCTTTTGCCGGCCAGACCTATCTGCTGTTTGCCGATTTCGGCTGGAACCAGCTGTGGCTTATCCTGCCAGCCACCTTGGCTTTTGGCGCAACCTTTGCCCTGTCGGCTGGGCTGTGGGCGGGCGTGGTCGTCGGACGCACGATCATTCGTCCCTTGGTGATGGCCTCACCCAATGCGGTCATGGTGGCAGGTCTTGGCGTGCTGATTGCCCTGATGGAGGGCGCGCGGCTTGCAGCAAATACGCGGGTCTTATGGTTGCCGCCTCTGTTTCAGGGACCGATTGTGCTGTTCTCCTATCAGGGCTTTTCCCTGACGGTGACGGCCGTGCAGCTTTTCAACACGGCGGTTTTCGTGTGCCTGATTGCACTGATCAATTATTACCTGCGCGTGTCGACTTTTGGGCGGCAATGGAAAGCTGTGGCGAATGATGCCTTTGCAGCCGAGCTATGTGGTGTCAATTCCGGCCGTATCCTGTTGCTGTCCTATTGTCTGGCCGCCTGCCTTGCGGCCATCGCCGCGATTTTTGCGACCAGCTATTATGGCAATATGGACTTTGGCGCTGGGCTGACATTCGGGTTGAAGATTGTGCTGATCTCGGCGGCCGGCGGTTATTCCAGTCCGCTTTCCTCTGCCTATGGCGCGGCAAGCATCGGAGTGGCAGAGACGCTGTGGGGCGGCTATGGTCCGGTCATGTGGCGCGACGCAGCCGTGCTGCTGGGGCTTGTGGTCTGGTTGGTGATCCGCAGAAGCGAAACTCAAAGACCATAGGGATGGTGGTGCTTAGCGCCACTTGTCCTTGGCCGTTTCATCGGCGTTTTTGGCATTGATCCATTCACCAGCGCTGCCATCCTTGCCATGTTCCTTTTTCCAGAACGGCGCGGATGTTTTCAGATAGTCCATCACGAAGTTTGCGCCATCAAAGGCTGCCTGCCGATGACGCGAGGCGGCAATAACCAGAACGATGTTGTCGCCGGTTGGGATTTTGCCAAAACGGTGGATGGCCGTCAGACCAAGAAGGTCAAAACGTTCAATGGCAAGCGCGGCTATGCGGTTCAGTTCCGCTTCCGCCATGCCGGGATAATGCTCAAGCTCCAGTGCAGACAATGTGCCGCCGTCATCACGGCAAAGACCGGTAAAAGTAACGACTGCGCCAATGCTGCGGTCATTGTCGGTCAGCTTTTTTGCTTCAGCGGCTGCATCGAAGTCATCGGACTGCACACAAATGGTCGGCTTGATCGTCATGGTGTACTCGTAACAGCTCTTAGTGAGTTGGCCGGGGTGTACCTACGGACACCCTTATTCCTGTGACAAGCATAGAATTGAGGGAAGGGGTGTTGCGCCCTTCCATCCCAATCAGCCGCCGGTCATTGGTGGAAAAATTCCGATTTCGCGCGCGCCCTCGATGCTTTCATCGTGGTCGATATGTTCCTGATTGACAGCGACGCGGATGGCGTGCGGAAATTCAAATGCCGCCTCGTAATTCTCGCCAAGCGTGGTCAGATAGGCCAGCAGATCACCTGCCGTTTTGACCGAAGCGGGGATATCCAGCTCCTCTTCGGCCGTACCAATCTTCTCCCGAACCCAGGCGAAATAAACGAGGCGTGTCATTATTCGGCGTCCACGATGTGCTTGAGGCCAGCCCTGAAATAGTCATAGCCGGTGTAAATCGTCAGTGCGGCGGCAAGCCACAACAGGCCGATACCGGTTTCGGTGGTGTAAGGCAGAACCTTGTCGCCGGCAGGGCCGGCCAGCAGGAAAGCGATGGCCACCATCTGGATGGTGGTCTTCCACTTGGCGATCTGCGTGACCGGAACGGACACCTTCAATGCAGCGAGATATTCGCGCAGGCCGGACACAAGGATTTCACGGCACAGAATAGTAATGGCGGCCCATACCGACCAACCGGCAATCGTACCATCTGCTGCCATCAACAAAAGAACGGAAGCAATCAGCAGCTTGTCGGCAATCGGATCCAGCATGCGGCCGATGTTGGATGTCTGGTTCCAGATACGCGCCAGATAGCCATCGAGAAAGTCGGTGATAGAAGCGACGATAAAAATCCACAGCGCTGTCCAGCGCGCAAAATCCGAGCTTGCCAGCTGTCCCTCCACAAAGAAGCACAGCACAATGACCGGTACGGCCAGAATACGGGCATAGGTAAGAAGATTCGGAATATTGTACGCGCGAGAAGCCATTGAGAACCTGCCTTACGGAATTTCAGCTTTAGATGAAGCCGCACGCTGTCAGCGTCAACATCTGTTTGTGTTTTTTTTAGCAAGCAGATGACGAGGAGATCGTCATTCTGCGCCATTTTCGTGAAAATGATTATAAACCTGCCGGGCAACCGCCTCGGAAATGCCGGTTACATTCATCAGGTCATTTAGACCAGCCCGCGAAACGGCTTTTGCCGTACCGAAATGCTGCAAAAGCGCGCGTTTGCGGCCGGGACCAATACCACTGATTTCATCCAGCGGATTCTTGATCATTTCTTTTTTGCGGCGTGCCCGGTGGGAGCCGATGGCAAAACGGTGCGCTTCATCGCGCATGCGCTGTATGAAGTAGAGAACCGGATCGCGTGGTGGCAGGGAAAAGTCGCTGCGACCGTCGGCAAAGAAACGTTCTCGGCCGGCATCACGGTCGACACCCTTGGCTACACCGATGGCCGTGACGCAATCGCGGATATCAAGCTCATCCAGAATACCACGAACCGCTGTCATCTGGCCTTGGCCACCATCGATCAGGATAACGTCTGGCCATGCGGGGAAAGGCATGTCAGCGGCATCCTCGGTTGACGTTACCTGATTGCGATCGGGCTTGCCTTCTTCTTTCAGCAGGCGTGAAAACCGGCGGGTCATCACCTCGCGCATCATGCCAAAGTCATCGCCGGGCGTGATGTCCGTCGATTTGATATTGAACTTGCGATACTGGTTCTTCACGAAACCTTCCGGTCCCGCCACCACCATGCCGCCAACAGCATTGGTGCCCATGATATGGGAGTTGTCGTAGATTTCGATACGGCGTGGCACATAAGACAGGTTGAAGGTGTCTGCAAAACCTTTCAGCAAGCGCTCCTGAGAGGATGTTTCGGCTAGCTTGCGGCCATGCGCTTCACGTGCATTGCCCAGTACGTGGTCAACGATATCCTTTTTCTCACCGCGTTGCGGCACCGAGATCGTGACCTTGTGGTTGGCCTTTTCGCCAAGCGCTGCCGCAAGCAATTCCTGTTCTTCCACTGTCTCGGAAAGCAGGATTTGCCTTGGCACCGGTTTGTCGTCGTAAAACTGCGCGAGAAACGCGTTGAGGACTTCCGAAGGCGGCAAAGAAGGATCGGCTTTCGGAAAATAGGCGCGGTTACCCCAATTCTGTCCGGTGCGGAAGAAGAACACTTGGATACAGGAAATGCCACCTTCGTGATGAATGGCAAACACGTCAGCTTCTTCAATTCCAGCGGGGTTGATGCCCTGATGGCTCTGCACATGGCTTAGGGCTGCCAGCCTGTCGCGGTAGACGGCAGCGCGCTCGAAATCCAGATCTTCCGCCGCCTCGTTCATCTGCCGGGCAATCGCGGTCTTTACGCTTTGGCTTTTGCCCGAAAGGAAGTCTTTGGCTTCCTGAACAAGTTCTGCATACCCCGCATCGCTGACTTCATGCGTGCAGGGGCCGGAACATCGTTTGATTTGGTAAAGCAGACAGGGGCGGGTGCGCGTTTCAAACACACTGTCCGTGCAGGTGCGGATAAGAAACGCCCGTTGCAACGAGTTGATGGTGCGTCCAACCGCACCGGCCGATGCAAATGGTCCGAAATAATCGCCCTTGCGGGCCCGCGCGCCACGATGTTTGAAAATGGCGGGGGCGCGATTGTCAGCCGTAATAAGAATGTAGGGAAACGACTTGTCGTCGCGCAGCAGCACGTTGAACCGCGGGCGCAGACGTTTGATGAGGTTTGCTTCCAGCAGCAGAGCCTCTGTTTCCGTGCGGGTGGTGACAAACTCCATATTCACCGTCAGCCGCACCATTTGGCCAATTCGGTTGGAGTGGAAGCGGCCCTGGGCGTAATTGCCGACACGCTTTTTCAGCGAACGCGCCTTGCCGACGTAGAGCACGTCGCCTGCGTCGTTGAACATGCGATAAACGCCCGGCCGGTTCGGCAGGTGTTTCACAAACTCGGCAATCAGGTCCATGCCCTTCAGGCCGGTTTCATTTTTCCATCCGGCAGACCAGTCAATGGATGCGCCAACGCTTGCGACTTCGTTCTCAGGGGACGAAGCAATGGCGTCATCTTCATCATCGTCGGTTTCATCGAAGAGAATGCCGCCCTCGGGCAGCTTCTGTCCGTTCATTCAGGTATCTCCGCCACGTCAGGGGTTTCCCAAGCGAGGTGTTGCCCGCCATCAAGGGCGATCATCTGCCCGGTGATAGACGGTGTGTCAAAAAGAAAACGAACCGTGCGGCCGAATTCATCCGGCTGCGGTCCTCTCTTTAATATAAGGCCGTCGATCTGCGCCTGAAAGTCCTGTGGTCGCTGTCTTTCACTTCTAAATGACGGACCAGGGCCAATGGCATTTACCCGCACGCGTGGTGCAAAGGCCTGCGCCATGGTCTGCGTTGCTGTCCAAAGTGCAGATTTAGACAAGGTATAAGAATAAAAGCGTGGATTGGGTGCCCAGACGCGCTGGTCAATAATGTTGACGATCAGCCCGTTCATTTCCTGCGGCAACTGGTGCATCAATCCGGCTGCCAGAATGGACGGCGCCCGGACATGAACGGCAAAATGTGCGTCAAATGTCGCCGAATCGAATGTGTCTGCCGAGTCGCTTCGGAAAATCGAGGCGTTATTGATGAGAATTCCGATAGGACCAAGCGCATTACTGGCCTTTTCCATCAAATCGGATGTCGAGGCGATATCGGCGAGGTCTGCCGCAAAAGCCTGCGCTTTGCCACCGTTGCGCCTTATTGTATTAGCGAACTCTTCTGCTTCGAGTATGGAAGAGCGTGCATGGACAGCAATAGCGAAGCCGTGAGCAGCCATATCCTCGGCAATTGCCCGCCCAAGTCGTCTGGAAGCGCCGGTGATCAAGACTGTTTTGGGTATTTTTTCCATCGAAACCGGCTTTATATCTGCATCTAAGTATATAGGAAGACGATATAAATCAAATTTCGACGCCCTGTACAGCGTCGTTTCGGGTTATACAGGAATAGGGTTTTAAGTATATTTGGCGTTTATTTTAAATAAATACATGTAAAAATCGACTGTTCTGAATTTAATGAAGTGTTATCCTTAACAAAATTTCGTTGTATTTTAGCAACGTCAAACTTCAGTCACTGCCGCGCCACAAAGAATTCACAGTTTGGCTTTTTGATCTCCTCATTCACCCATCATTTTCAATTTCCAGAAGGGCAGGGAACCTAACTGTTTTTAACCGCGTTGAGACTTTGGTTTAGCGCACAATGCGGTGGTGAAAAGGAGAATGACATGCGTATTTTTGTTGCAACTCTTATGGCTTCCACGATGGCAGCAGGAGCTTTCTCGGCAGCCAAGGCGGCTGACGCGGTCAACGAAGTTCCACAGGCACCAGTTGCTTATGAGCAGCCAGCACCGGTTTCCGATTGGTCCGGCGCTTACGTTGGTGGTACCGTAAACTATGATTGGGGCCGCTTTAGCAGCAGCAATGACGGTCGTGATGCCAAGGGCTTCGGCGGCGGTCTGTACGGCGGTTACAACTGGCAGAATGGCCAGATCGTCTACGGTGCAGAAGCAGACATCGGCCTCGGCGACGAAAGCGGTTCTGCTGGTGCAGTTGGCACCGGTCTTTCCGGCAAGCAGGGCGTAAATGGCTCGCTGCGTGCTCGCGTTGGTTACGACATGAACCCATTCCTGATCTACGGTACGGGTGGTCTCGCAATCTCCGAGAACAAGCTGCGTGACGCAACGTCCAGCGACAGCGCAACAGCACTCGGCTACACCGTTGGTGCAGGTGTTGAAGCTCTCGTAACCGACAACATCACAGCTCGTCTTGAGTACCGTTACTCTGACTACGCTAAGAAGGACTACACACTTGACTCTGGTTCCTTCTCCCGTGGTTACGATGACCACAGCGTTAAGGTCGGTATCGGCGTGAAGTTCTAATCTGCGGAAACGCGATTAAAAGAAAACCGGGGCCAACAGCCCCGGTTTTTTAATGCGCTTTTTTTGATGTAGGGCGTGCAATAAAAGAGCAGAGAGGCGGGCCTCTCTGCTCTTTTTGTATGTCGGTGGTTGAAGAGTCCGATTACGCCGGTGTCTTCATCTCGGCATATTCCTTGAAGCGCTTGCCGAATTTTTCTGGCCAGGCGGCCAGGTCTTCGCGGCCGGTCGCCCATTCGCCAGCAAAACGCAGGTCGAGATAACCGATCATCGCGGCAAGCGCGAAATGGCCGCCATTCAGTTTTTTACCTGTTTTGGGCAGGTTACCGTTGAGGTAGTCCAGTGCACGCGCAACCTTGCTCCACTGCTTGTCGATCCATGGCTGGTGGATTTTTTCTTCCGGACGGAAACGGCGCTCGTAAACAATGGCGAGCAGACAATCCATTACGCCGTCACACAGCGCTTCGAGGATTTCCGCATCGGCGCGTTTTTGATGTTTTTTTGGATAGAGTTTTCCAAGCGAAAGCCGGTCGAGATAATGCATGATGGCGACGCTGTCATAAACCGAATTACCGTCATCCAACAGCAAGGTCGGAATCTTGCCAAGCGGATTATTGTCGATCAGCGTCGCCGGTTCGGCATTGGTATCGACGCTGACGTCCTTGATGCCGAGATTAAGATAGCGGGCAGCCATACGCACCTTGGCGGAATAGGGAGAGGCAGGGGAATAAAGCAGTTCCATGGATGTTTCCTATCGGATGGGGGGAATGGTCATTTGTTTTGTCTGGCAGCCCTGCCTGTCGACTTGCTGACAGGAGCGGAACTGTAAATCCTGGGTGAGGCAGATGCGGACCTCTTCAAAACGTCCGCCGTCGCAGCTGATTGAGATACCCTGTTGGCTCATGCGCGGATTGGCGGCAATGAACGCCTTTTCCAGCCCGTCGGCAGAGATTGTTTGATTGTTTTGGCCTTGTGAAATCGTCTGCGGCAACTTTACCGCGTCGAAGGCAGCCCGTGTGGCCGCGAAATAGTCCTTTTGCGAAAGCCCGGAGCAGGAACCGTGTTTACGCCACTGGTGGCCGATCAGCCCCATTGACGGCATTATGTCGAACATCGATCTGCCCAGCGCATCGGGAACCCGTTCCGGTTCGCTGCTTGAACAAAACTGCGGGTAGCCATTCTCATTTTGTGGCCACAGGCCATGCACCACAAAACCATAACGGCGGTTGGTGCCGCATTGCTGACGGTTGCCCGCGCCTTCGGAACTGGCGCAGTAACTGGGCGACCATGACAGGGACAACACGTAAAAATCAAAACCTGTGGACTTTGGCAGGGTGCGTGTCGGCGTGCCAACTGGTGCGGTGCCGGTTGTCTGCGTGTTGTTACCAGCCTGAATTTGGGGTGAAGGCACTACCGGTTTTTGAGGAGCGGGCGCTTCCTCACGAAAGAAAACTGCCGCGGCCACCGCCATCACGCCAAGCGCGATTATGCCTGCATATTGTTTCATGGGCAGCAAGGACGTTCGTAGGCATGAGGCATAGGGCAATTACCTGAATGGATAACTGAAATGTGTTTCGGCTTTATATCAGCTTTACACCCCAGAAAAACGGGGCCATCGCGCATTTTCTGGAGGGATTTCAACTATTGTTTGATACGATAAACGCGATGGTAAAGGTTGAAAGTTTATTCAGATAACGACTAAAGTTGGACGAATCTTTTAATTCGTTGGCGTGCGGGAAGATGAAAAGGTTGTGCAGCCTTTTGTCGTCTCGTCGCGTTATTCATCAGTGATCACGCTGATGGATAGGATGGAGTGTGAACAAGGCAGTGACGCTGCCGGGAGGAACGAGCGGGCATGTGCGTATGAAAGTGAAGAAATATCTATGGCCGGTCGTCGGCCTCGCGACGATAGGGTTCTCGATATGGCTGCTTTACCATGAAGTACGCGGATTATCGCTTGATGATGTCTGGGATAGCCTGACAGCGATTTCGTGGAAAGGCTGGTCGCTTTCTGCACTTTCAACACTTCTGGCCTACGCGGCCCTTGCCGGATATGACCGGATCGCCTTGCAGCATCTTGGCCGCAAGGTGAACCTTCTTTTTATTACACTGACCTCGTTCACCACTTACGCCTTGTCGCACAATGTCGGTGCGTCGGTGTTCTCAGGCGCTGTGGTGCGTTACCGCGCTTATACGTCGAAAGGTCTCAGTGGCACGGAAGTGGGTATTCTGGTGGCCATGTGCTCCTTTACCTTTTTCTTCGGCACAATGTTCCTGACCGGCCTGGTGCTGGTTTATGAACCAGACATCACCGAACGCTTCGGTGACCTGCTGCCGGTTGGTGCTTCAAGGACAACCGGATGCATATTGCTGGTGCTTTGCGGCATCTATGTCGCCGGAAGTCTGCTGAGACCACGCCCTCTGAAAATTGGAAGCCGTGTGTTTCCCTATCCGGCCCCGCCCTTGGTCGCACAACAGCTTATCATCGGTCCGCTGGAGTTGATCGGTGCGGCTGGCATTATCTATTTTGCGCTGCCAGAAGCCGGTAACCCCGGCTACATGGTTATTCTCGGCATCTTCCTGGTGTCTTTTTCTGCGGCCTTGATTTCTCATGCCCCGGGTGGCCTTGGCGTGCTCGAACTGTTGTTCGTCACCGGCCTGCCGGATATGAACCCGGCAGATGTCATTGCTGCTCTTCTGGTGTTCCGCCTGTTTTACCTGATCATCCCCTTGGTCATGGGGCTGATCGTCATTCTGCTGTTTGAACGGGCAAAATTGTCCGAGCCGGACGAACCGTCTACGAGTGGCTGACACCACGCGGCCGGCGAGGTTTCAGGCCTCGCCGCGCAACCAGAAGGCCCGCTGGGACGCATAACGATCCTGCGCCATGATGGTTTTCAGCACCGGCAAGAGCGTGTGCAACTCATCCTTCAGCGTGAAGGGTGGGTTGACGATTATCAGGCCGGAACCGCTCAATCCCTCTTCGCGGTCGCTGCGCACCGAAAGTTCGGCACACAGCATCTTTGGAATTTCGAGCGCTTGCAATTGCTCGTGAAAGTCCTTGATCGGTGCGCCTTTTTTGATGGGATACCACAGGCAATAGGTGCCTGTTGCAAAACGTCGGTAAGCCTTGGCAAGGCCATCCACCAGACGCTCATATTCACCGGCTATCTCAAAGGGTGGGTCGACCAGAATGAGGCCGCGCTTTTCCTTAGGTGGCAGGTGGGCGCCTAACGCCAGCCAGCCATCCAGCTCGGTAACACGAACCTGAAAATCCCCTTCGAACTGGCGCGATAATGCTCGGGCGTCGTCCGGATGCAGTTCCATGGCGGACAACCGGTCCTGCGGGCGCAACAAGAGGCGGGTCAGCTTGGGTGATCCGGGATAAAGCTTGACGCCACCATCGGGGTTCAGTTCCCGGACGGCGGAGAGGTAAGGTTCCAAGAGATCGGCGACAGGGGCGGCAAGCTCCGCCTGCATGAGCTTGCCAATGCCGGTCTGCCATTCGCCTGTCTTCTGCGCCTCTTCGGAGGACAGGTCATAAAGCCCGATACCGGCATGGGTATCCAGAACCCGGAAAGCCTTGTCCTTGTTCTGCTGGTAACGAACCAGCCGCGCCAGAACCGCGTGTTTGAGAACATCCGCAAAATTGCCTGCGTGATAGATATGGCGGTAATTCATGCGTGCCGATGCCTTTTATGAATAATCTTGATGATGGTCAGTTGGCACTTTTGGCCGCCTCACACTTGCAATATAGAAAACTGATGAACGTTGCGACCCAGATTTCACCCAAATCCACCACCGGACACACTGTTTGTCCGCATGACTGTCCCTCCGCTTGCGCTCTTGAGGTGGATATCACCTCTGAAGGGCGTATTGGCCGTGTGCGCGGAGCCAATAGCAACACCTATACCGCAGGCGTCATCTGCGCAAAAGTGGCCCGCTATTCCGAACGGATTTATCATCCCGGCCGACTGTTGACCCCAAAGCGCCGCAAGGGCGCGAAAGGGGCGGGTGACTGGCAGGAAATCAGCTGGGATGACGCACTGGATGAAATTGCCAATGCCTTTGTCAAGGCAGAAGCCGTACATGGTTCGGAAGCCGTCTGGCCGTATTTTTATGCCGGTACCATGGGGCAGGTGCAGCGCGACAGCATTGAGCGCCTGCGCCATGCCAAACGGTATTCCGGATTTTTCGGCACTATCTGCACCAATACCGCCTGGACGGGTTATGTGATGGGCACCGGCGCATTGCGTGGGCCGGATCCCCGCGAGATGGCCAAGGCCGATGTCGTGGTGATCTGGGGCACCAATGCGGTTGCCACGCAGATCAATGTCATGACCCATGCGGTCAAGGCACGCAAGGAACGCGGGGCCAAGATCGTCGTCGTCGATATCTACGACAATCCGACCATGAAACAGGCCGATCTGGGGCTGGTGCTGAAACCCGGCACCGATGCGGCGCTTGCCTGTGCTGTCATGCATATTGCATTTCGTGACGGGTATGCCGACCGCGCCTATATGGCCAAATTTGCCGATGATCCAGCAGGGCTCGAAGCCCACCTGCAAAGCAAAACACCACAATGGGCCTCGCAAATCACTGGCCTGTCGGTCGAGGAGATCGAGGCCTTTGCGCGGCTGGTCGGCACGACCAAAAAGAGCTTCTTCCGTCTTGGGTATGGGTTCTCCCGCCAGCGCAATGGCGCAGTTGCAATGCACGCGGCGCTGTCCATCGCAACTGTGCTCGGCTCTTGGCAATATGAAGGCGGCGGGGCATTTCACAACAATGGTGAAATCTTCCGCCTCGACAAATCCGAATTGATGGGCACGGCCTATGCTGATCCGGATATTCGCCAGCTTGACCAGTCGCAGATTGGCCGTGTGCTGACCGGTGATGCCGCAGCGCTTCGCCATGGTGGGCCTGTGACGGCAATGCTGATCCAGAACACCAATCCGATCAATGTCACGCCGGAACAGCGGTTGGTGAAGCAGGGCTTCCTGCGGGACGACCTGTTTGTTGCGGTGCATGAGCAGTTCATGACGGAAACGGCTGAGGTCGCCGACATCGTGCTGCCCGCCACCATGTTCCTGGAACATGATGATATCTACCGCGCCGGAGGACAGAACCACATCACCCTTGGTCCCAAGCTGGTGGAGCCGCCTGAAACGGTGCGCGCCAACCTGTTTGTTATCGAGGAACTGGCCAAGCGCCTCGGTGTCAGCCATATGCCGGGTTTTGGCCTGACGGCACGTGAACATGTCGACCGCATTCTGTCGGCCAGTGGCTGGCCGGGTTTTGACGCGCTGTTGGAAGACAAGTGGATTGATGCCCAGCCACCCTTTGAGGTCGCCCATTATCTGCAGGGCTTTGGTCATGCGGATGGAAAATTCCGTTTCCGCCCTGATTGGCGCAACGGTCCGTCACCGGACAAGCCACCAGAGAATGTTGGCCTGATGGGGCCGGTCGATCAGTTGCCACAGTTTCCCGATCAGGTCGATGTGATCGAGACGGCCGATGCCGAACACCCGTTCCGGCTTGCCACGTCGCCGGCGCGTAACTTCCTCAACTCGACCTTCAGCGAAACCAAGACATCGTTGCAAAAGGAAGGTCGTCCGGAAGTGATGATCTGTCCTGAGGATGCCGAGACCTTTGCTATTGCTGACGGCGATGTGGTGCGCATTGGCAATACACGCGGCGAAGTCCGGCTTCACGCCAAAATCGTCGCCGGTGCGCGCGTGGGCGTGCTGATCGCTGAAGGGCTGTGGCCAAACAAGGCACATCTCGACGGCGAGGGCATCAATGTGCTGACCGGTGCGGATTCGCCAGCCCCCTATGGCGGCGCGGCATTCCACGATAACAAGGTCTGGCTTCGCAAGGAGTAACGTCCGGCTTGTCTTGCGGACGCCATGAAGATGGTAAAAAACGGTGTTGCGCATCCTGCTTCGTAGCGCGACGAGACATGTTGATTGTCTTGTGTGGTGACGTGACAGCGGAATTGGAATTCGAAATGGAGATGAGTGTGGATAATCAGGTGAATAGCGGTTCTCTGGCAGCCAATGATGATGGCCGGATTACGCTGGTTGAAAAACAAACCGTCTGGAAACGCTTCGTGCATATGCAAACATTAGTGTTTGACCAGAAAATGCCTGATGGCCGGGTGATCCGCATTGATCGTGAAGTGCATGATCATGGCAGTGCTGCCGCCATTCTTCTGTATGATCCGGCACGCAACATGGTGGTGTTTGTGCGCCAGTTCCGGCCAGCCGTGTTCATGAATGGCGAACCGGCCTTTCTGCTGGAAGTACCGGCAGGCCTTCTGGATGACGACAATGCCGAAGACGCCATTCGCCGCGAGGCAATGGAGGAAAGCGGTTATGCGGTCGAGAGCGTCAAATATCTGTTCGACATGTATGCCAGCCCCGGCACGCTGACGGAAAAGGTTAGCCTGTTTTTCGGCAGGATCGATCTGGATATCAAGGCAGGTGAGGGCGGTGGGCTCGACAGCGAAGGCGAAGACTTGGAAGTCATCGCCCTGTCGCTCGACGATGCCTTTGCGATGATTTCCACGGGCGAAATCACCGACGCAAAGACAATCATCCTGCTGCAATGGGCAATGCTGAACCGGCAGACGCTATAAAGGCGAATAGCCTAAACCTCGGCGGCTCGGGGCTTAAGCGGAAATGATAAAGGAGGTGGCGTCTGTGGCGCCGCTTTCGCAGATTGCCTTGCCGCCTTCCATGCGCACCTTGCCTTCGGCGAGACGCTTCAGCGCAAGCGGATAAAGCTGGTGTTCAACAGTCAGCACTCGGGCTGCAAGGCTTTCGGCGGTATCATCCGCCAGAACGGGAACCGCAGCCTGGCCGATCACCGGACCTTCATCCATACCCTCAGTCACAAAATGCACTGTGCAGCCGGTAATCTTTGCACCGGATGCAATTGCGCGATCATGAGTGTGCAGGCCGGGGAAAAGCGGCAGTAGCGATGGATGGATATTGATGATGCGGCCTTCATAGGGCGCGATAAAGTCACCCGAAATCAAGCGCATGTAACCCGCAAGGCAGATGATATCAGGATTGATGTCAGCCAGCGCCGCCAAAATGGCGCTCTCATGCTCTGCCTTGCTGGCAAAGGATTTGCGCTCGAAGGCAAGGGTGGCAATGCCAAGTGCCCCGGCTTTTTCCAGACCGCCAGCCGACGCCTTGTCGGAGATGACGCAGGCAATCTCCGCTGGAAAAGATGGATCCTCGCATGCCTTAACCAGCGCCAGCATATTGGAACCGCCGCCGGAAATAAAAACCACAACCCGTTTTTTGCGGGCAGGCGAGGACTGGTTACTCATAGACCAAGCGTACCCTTGTAAACCGTGCCATGGTCACCCTCGTTACGGGCAATCATACGGCCAAGCGGAAATACGGTTTCGCCTTCTGCGGTCAGCGCGTCGGTCACCTTCTGGGCGTTTTCAGCCGAGACGACAACAATCATGCCAACGCCGCAGTTGAAGGTGCGCAGCATTTCATTGGCGGCAACGCCGCCGGTCTTGGCAAGCCATGAGAAGACCTGGGGTACCTTGATCGAACCGAGGTCGATTTCTGCGGCGAGGTGCTTTGGCAGAACGCGCGGAATGTTCTCCGGAAAGCCACCGCCGGTGATGTGTGCCAGTGCCTTCAATGCGCCGGTTTCGCGGATCGCCTTGAGAAGTGGCTTCACATAGATGCGGGTCGGGGTCAGCAGGGCTTCACCCAGCTTCTTGTCTTCTGCGAATGGTGCAGGTGCACTCCACTCGAGACCAGACAGCGACACGATCTTGCGCACCAGCGAAAAACCATTGGAGTGAACGCCAGAGGAGGAGAGGCCCAGAATAACGTCGCCTTCGGCAATGTCGCCGGCTGGCAGCAGCTGGCCACGCTCGGCTGCACCAACTGCAAAACCGGCCAGATCGTAATCACCATCGGAATACATGCCAGGCATTTCAGCGGTTTCACCACCGATCAGCGCGCAGCCGGATTCGCGGCAACCGGCCGCAATGCCGGATACGATGGCAGCGCCCTGATCCGGGTCCAGCTTGCCTGTTGCGAAGTAGTCGAGGAAGAACAGTGGCTCGGCGCCCTGTACGACAAGATCGTTGACGCACATGGCAACGAGGTCGATACCAACCGTGTCATGATAATCTGCGTCGATAGCAATCTTCAGCTTGGTGCCGACGCCGTCATTGGCCGCAACCAGAACCGGATCCTTGAAGCCTGCCGCCTTGAGATCGAAGAGACCGCCGAAGCCGCCAATTTCACCATCAGCGCCGGGGCGGCGCGTCGAGCGAACAGCAGGCTTGATTTTCTCGACCATCAGGTTTCCGGCGTCGATATCCACGCCTGCATCGCTGTAGGTAAGACCGTTCTTGCCGGACTGGCTCATGGCTGTTGTCTCCGCTATCGCCTTTTGGCGTGCCCTTCGCATGAGCGAGGGTGTTATGCAAGAGTAACCAGGGCCTCTGTCCCGCTTTTTCACGGGTTTGACCACGTTTTCCTCACTTCTGCCTGTTCGCTGTGGCCTTAAACCCGATCAAGTCTTGACCGTTCCGGTAGGTGCATCCTATCTCCTGATGAAATGCAAAGGCGATTGCGCCACAAGGAACCGACGATGCAACCTCATATCAGTGGCACAAATTTGCGACGCCAGGTGTTTTTCTGGATCGGCGCGCTTGCGATCTTTGTGATCTTTTTGACGGTGTTCAGTTCCATCCTTCTGCCATTCGTTGCAGGCATGGCGCTAGCCTATTTTCTTGATCCGGTTGCCGACTGGCTGGAGCGTCGCGGTTTGAGCCGTATGATGGCGACAGTGGTCATTCTGATTACTTTCGTGTTGTTGTTTGCTCTGTCGTTGATCATCATCATTCCGGTGGTTGTCGCGCAGGCCTCTGATTTCATCACCCGTATTCCCGGCTACATCTCGTCTCTGCAGCAGCTTGTCGCTGGCACCGGTTCGACAATCCTGCCGGATTGGGTGGCTGCACAGGTCGAATCCATCCGTGAAAACTTCTCCAAGCTGCTGGCAGAGGGCGCCGGTTTTATTGGCACGCTGCTGACGCAGATCTGGAACTCCGGCAAATCTCTGTTGGATGTCGTGTCGCTGCTGGTGGTGACACCTGTTGTTGCCTTCTATCTGCTGCTGGACTGGGATCGCATGATCAAGAAGGTCGACAGCTGGATACCACGCGATCATGTGCAGACCGTACGCCAGATCGCCAGCGACATGGACACCACCATTGCCGGTTTCGTACGCGGGCAGGGCTCCATGTGCCTGATCCTGGCCATCTATTATGCCGTAGGCCTTTCTCTGGCCGGCCTGAATTTCGGCCTGCTGATCGGTTTTGCAACGGGCATGCTCAGCTTCATTCCTTATGTTGGTGCGACGCTGTGCCTGCTGATTGCCGGCGGCGTGGCCCTCGTACAGTTCGGTGCGGATTACGTGTCGATTGCCATTGTTCTGGGCGTGTATTTCACTGGCCAGTTCATGGAAGGCAATGTTCTCCAGCCTAAACTGGTGGGTGGCAGCGTGGGCCTTCATCCGGTATGGTTGATGTTCGCACTTTTTGCTTTCGGTGCGATGTTTGGTTTCGTCGGTCTGCTGATTGCGGTGCCGGCGGCAGCGGCGGTGGGCGTACTCGTGCGGTTTGCCCTGTCGCGATATCTTGAAAGCGATTTATACCACGGACGTGCGCAAGCTTTGCCTTGGGAGGGGCAAAAGGATGAAGCAGCCGTCAAGACGATCACACAGAGCCAGAAATGAACGACCCACAAAATCCTGACCGGGCCCGGCCAAAAGCCGAGCAGCTTCCACTCGTCTTTTCTCATGTCACGGCGTCCAGCCGCGATGACTTGCTGGTGTCTGCGCCCTTGAATGCTGCCGTATCAATTGTCGATGCATGGCCGAACTGGCCGTCGCCGGTGGTGATTCTGGCCGGCCCTATCGGTTCTGGAAAATCGCACCTTGCCAATATCTGGCGGGAAAAGAGCGGTGCGACCGACATTCATCCCATTGCAGGCAGCCAAGCGGCCCGCAAGGCCGAAACCGGTCCGGTAATCTTTGAAGATGCTGATCGCAACGGTTTCGATGACACGGAACTATTCCATGTCATCAACAGTGTCCGGGAAAACGGCACGTCGCTGTTGATCACCACCCGGCTTTGGCCATCTGCCTGGCCGGTCACGCTGCCAGATCTGCGCTCGCGCCTCAAGGCGGCGACCGTGGTGGAAATCGGTGAGCCGGACGAGGACCTCCTCGCACAGGTTTTGATGAAGCTTTTTGCTGATCGTCAGCTTTACATGGATGACAAAATCATCAGCTATATCGTGGCGCGAATGGAGCGTTCACTGGATGCGGCGCAGACGGTGGTGGAGAAACTGGACAGGCTGGCGCTTGCCCGTGGTATCCGCATCACTCGAGCCCTGGCCGCAGAGGTTTTGAACGAACCAGGCAATGACATGGATGATGATTGACTGTCACAGTTCCGTCGTCAAACTGTTATAATGGCAGAACAATGTTTTACGGGTGGAGTTGTTGATGGATTCGGCAGTACAGGACAGTCACGAACAGGGCATTACAGAAGCTCCTCAGCGTAGCCCTTTGTGGGACAGCCCTGAGCGGTTTATCAACCGCGAATTTTCCTGGTTGCAGTTCAACCGCCGCGTTCTCGAGGAGACGCTGAACGTCGCGCATCCGCTGCTGGAGCGTTTGCGTTTTCTCTCGATTTCCGCCGCCAATCTCGATGAATTTTTCATGGTGCGCGTCGCCGGCCTTGAGGCACAGGTGCGCCAGTCGATCACTGTCAGGACGCCGGATGGAAAGACACCGGCTGAACAGCTCGAAGACATCCTGAAAGAAATCGACAACCTGCAGATGGAGCAGCAGGCGTCGCTTGCTGTTCTGCAGCAGTATCTTGCCAAGGAAGATATCTACATCGTGCGCCCTGCCGCACTGGCTGATGAGGATCGCCTCTGGCTTGAGACAGAGTTCGAGGAAAGAATCTTTGCGGTTCTGACACCGCTGTGTATCGACCCTGCGCACCCGTTCCCGTTCATTCCGAACCTTGGTTTCTCCATGGTTCTGCAGCTCGAAAGCCTGCATGGTCGTGAGCCGATGACCGGCCTTCTGCGCCTGCCGCCAGCACTCGACCGCTTCATCCGTCTGCCGGATGAAGGTAACACCATTCGCTACATCACGCTGGAAGATGTGGTTGGGCTGTTCATAAACAGGCTTTACCCCGGTTATGCCGTCAAGGGTTTTGGTACCTTCCGCCTGATCCGTGACAGCGATCTTGAAGTTGAAGAAGAAGCGGAAGATCTGGTTCGCTATTTCGAAAGCGCTCTGAAGCGCCGTCGTCGCGGCTCGGTTATCCGTATCGAGACCGACAGCGAAATGCCGCAATACCTGCGTCAGTTCGTGGTCCACGAACTCGGTGTGCCGGAAAATCGCGTCGCCGTTCTGCCCGGCCTTCTGGCGTTGAATACGATTTCCGAAATCGTCAAGGCACCGCGCGACGAGCTGAAGTTCGAGGCGTACAATGCCCGCTTCCCGGAGCGTGTGCGTGAACATGCCGGTGATTGCCTGGCCGCGATCCGCGAAAAGGACATGGTTGTTCACCACCCCTACGAATCCTTCGACGTCGTGGCGCAGTTCCTGTTGCAGGCGGCCCGCGACCCGGATGTTCTGGCTATCAAACAGACACTGTACCGTACCTCCAACGACAGCCCGATCGTTCGTGCTCTGATCGATGCGGCCGAAGCCGGCAAGTCGGTGACGGCGCTTGTCGAATTGAAGGCGCGCTTCGATGAAGAGGCAAACATACGTTGGGCCCGCGATCTTGAGCGCGCTGGCGTTCAGGTGGTGTTTGGCTTTATCGAACTGAAAACGCATGCCAAGATGTCGATGGTCGTTCGCCGTGAAGACGGCAAGCTGCGCACCTATTGCCACCTTGGAACGGGCAACTACCACCCGATTACCGCCAAGATCTACACCGATCTTTCCTTCTTCACCTGCAACCCGAAGATCGCCCACGACATGGCGAATATCTTCAACTTCATCACGGGGTATGGTGAGCCGGAAGAGGGCATGAAGCTGGCGGTTTCGCCCTACACGCTACGCCCACGCATCATCAAGCACATCAATGATGAAATCCAGCACGCCAAGAATGGCGCGCCGGCCGCCATCTGGATGAAGATGAATTCGCTCGTTGATCCTGAAATCATCGATGCGCTGTACCGTGCAAGTGAAGCAGGCGTTGAAGTTGATCTGGTGATCCGTGGCATCTGCTGCCTGCGTCCGCAGGTTGCCGGCCTTTCGGAAAACATCCGCGTCAAATCGATCGTTGGACGCTTCCTGGAACACAGCCGTATTTTCTGCTTTGGCAACGGATATGGCCTGCCTTCGGAAAAGTCGCTGGTCTATATCGGCTCCGCCGATATGATGCCGCGCAATCTTGACAGACGTGTTGAAACGCTGGTGCCGTTGGTTAACCCAACGGTGCATGAGCAAGTTCTTTCACAGATCATGCTGGGTAACCTGATTGACAACCAGCAAAGCTACGAGATACTTGCCGACGGAACGTCTAGGCGCATTGAGGTGCGCAAGGGCGAGGAACCGTTCAACGCGCAGCACTACTTCATGACCAATCCCAGCCTTTCCGGACGTGGTGAAGCCTTGAAATCCAGTGCGCCAAAACTGATTGCGGGTCTTATCTCGGCTCGCAAGAAACAGGCTGAATGACAAGATCAGAAGCACAGGGGCGGCTTACCGGCATCGCCCCCGTTTCCGTCATCGATATTGGTTCGAACTCTGTTCGTCTCGTCGTTTATGAAGGTTTGTCCCGTGCACCGGCAGTACTTTTTAACGAAAAAGTACTGTGCGGTCTGGGTAAGGGGCTGGCGCTTACCGGTCGTATGGACGACGAAGGGGTAAGCCGCGCGCTTGCGTCACTACGTCGTTTCCGTGCCCTGTCAGAACAGGCCCAGGCCCACAAACTCTACGTGCTGGCAACCGCTGCCGCGCGTGAAGCCAGCAACGGACCTGATTTTATCCGTGAAGCCGAAGAGATTCTGGGCTGCGAAATCGAAGTCCTCTCCGGCGAAAAAGAAGCGCTCTATTCGGCGTACGGCATCATCAGCGGTTTTTATGACCCCGATGGCATTGCCGGTGACCTTGGCGGCGGTTCGCTTGAACTGATCGATATCAAGGGCAAATCCTGCGGGCAGGGCATTACCTTGCCGCTCGGTGGTATCAGGTTGTCCGAGACATCTGGAAGCTCGCTTGAAAAGGCCGCAACCTTTGCCAAGAAACAGATCAAGACCGCCAAGCTGCTCGCCAAGGGCGAGGGCCGTACCTTCTACGCGGTTGGCGGGACATGGCGCAGTATTGCCAAGCTGCACATGGAAATTCGCCAGTACCCGCTGCACATGATGCAGGGTTACGAAGTGCCGTTGCAGGAAATGCTGGCATTTCTCGATGACGTCATCACGGCCAAGGATTCGAAAGATCCGGCATGGCAGGCGGTCTCAAAAAGCCGCCGTTCGCTTTTGCCCTACGGTGCCATCGCCATGCGTGAAGTGCTGGAAGCGATGAAACCTTCCAAAGTGGTGTTTTCTGCTCAGGGCGTGCGCGAAGGTTATCTCTATTCGCTGCTCAGCGAAGAGGATCAGGATACCGATCCGCTGCTGGTCTCTGCCGATGAGCTTGCCATTCTGCGTGCACGTTCGCCCGAACATGCCCGTGAGCTGGAAGACTGGAGTGGTCGGACGATACCGGTCTTCGGCATTGAGGAAACGGTGGAAGAAAGCCGCTACCGGCGTGCCGCCTGCCTTCTGGCCGATATCAGCTGGCGCGCACATCCGGATTATCGCGGTTTGCAGGCCGTCAACATCATCGCCCACTCCTCCTTTGTTGGCATCAGCCATCCCGGCCGCGCCTATATCGCACTTGCCAACTATTACCGCTTCGAAGGCCTCAATGATGACGGCACGACCAAGCCGTTGACGGCGATTGCCGGTGACCGCCTGTCGGAACTTGCCAAGCTGGTGGGTGGCATGTTGCGTGTGGTCTACTTGTTCTCTGCCTCCATGCCCGGTGTGATTGATCACCTGCGTTTCCGCGTTTCGGAAAACCCGGATGTCGATCTGGAGTTCGTGGTGCCGCATGACTATTGCGATTTTGCCGGTGAACGGCTTGAAGGCCGTTTGCAGCAGCTGGCAAAACTAACCGGCAAGAAGCTGGCTTTCGTTTTCGAATAAAATCAGAAGCGCTGCCGATATCCCGGCAGCGCTTCTGTTTGTCTTAGTTACTTGGCATCCAGCAGGTCTTTGACCTCAAGCAGAACGAATTCATTGTCGTCTGCCTTGTCGAGTGCACGACCGGCCGAGAAGGGCAGGTTGTTGTCATTGCCAACGATGATGTGTGTCGCGTCAACGCGGTCAACATTCTCGATGGTAACGAACGGCATGTCATAGAAACCTTCGCCGCCACCCTGACGCTTCTTGTTGTCCGGATCGGAAATCTTCAGCAGGTCGATGTAACCGATCTTGCGGGCAGCCTTGCCAACATTGGTATCGTTGAACTCGATTTTGTAGATGCGCTTGACCTTTGACGGAACGGCAAAGCAGTTGGTCTCAGGCTTCTTCGGGTCGGCGCAGGCCTTGTCGGCAGTACCGGCACCATTGTCACGTTCGATGACCAAAGCGGTGGTTTCGTCGAGCATGTTGAAGTCGCCGATCGCTTCGCCACCTTCGGCCAGCGGGTAAAGCCATGTGCGGCCTGTCCAGGACTTCGAGGCAACATCCAACTCGATGATACGAAGGCCGGTTGCTCCGTCTTCGGTTTTTTCCACCTGGCCATCAGCGGTGTAGAGTGGGCCTTCCAGCATGCCGTACAGCTTGGAGCCGTCCTTGGACATGGCCATGCCTTCATAACCGCCTGAACGCTTCAGGTTGAAAGCAGGCATTTTCTGTGTCGGGTTACCCGGCAGCGTCAGGGTAGGATGATCAGGCGACTTCACGTCGATCTCGCCAGCCTTGGTGGCGATGACATCGGTCAGCTTGCCGTCACGGGTGAATTTCAGGATATAAGGTCCGAATTCTTCACCAATCCAGAAACCGTCTGCAACAGGCTGGATGGACTCAATGTCAAAATCAGCGCCGGTCAGGTAACGCTTGTCGGAACCTTCCATGACGATTGGGAAAGGAGCCTTTTTGTCCGGGTCGGACAGGAACACGGTTTCAAGCGCATTCACCTTGCCTGCCTCCCAATCCAAGGAAAGGTGGTGCAACATCAGCATGGAATCGCTTGAGTTGATCTTCGAACCGAAACCATTGTCGGAAAGGCTCCAGAAGGTGCCATCTTCCATAGCCTTGATGCCGGAAAAGCCCTGCATCGCCTGACCGTTGAACGGCATGGAAAGGCCGGTTGGCCGCACGCCGTCCATGCCCGGAACCGTGCCGAGACCTTCAGCGCGCTTGCGATCTGCTGTCGTGAACTTGGCAGATGTTTTGAGGTGTTCAGGCGCATCTGCCGGTACTGGGATAATGGTGTTGGCAGGCAGAATGGCATGCGAAACGAGCTTGGCAGGGAATTCTTTTTCGGCGGCAATTGCCGAGAAGCCGGAGAACGCAAAAATAGCAACAGAAGCAAGAAGTGTTTTGGTCATTAAAATCACCTGTCAGTTGGCACTAAAACAATGCTGTGTCGGGTACGCAGAGTTTGTGAAACTGAGGTGATGGGTGATTGAAGCTTTGGTGAAAGTTTTATGATGGCTTCGTTATCATCGCCAAATCGGGCACTTTTAGTAAGCTGCTGGTTCTTTTAATAAAATTTATGACTTCACCAGCGAGCAGACACCCAGTGTCTGGCCGCGACCCTTCACGGCATGTTCGCCCAGATACTCGCTTTTGATGCCCTTTGGCAGCAAAAGGCGGTGAATGAGATCGGACGAGATCAGGATCGGGTGGCCAAGCATCTTGCTGAGGGATTCAAGGCGGGCGGTGGTATTCACCGTGTCTCCGAAATAGGTGATCTTGTGATGGTCGACACCGATTTCAGCCGTGATGACAGGACCGCCATGCAGGGCAAAGCGCAGCTTTGGCATGACGCCGAAGGTCTTCATCCAGAAGTCCTGCCGTTTTTCGATAGCGGCCAGAATGTCGAAGACACATTTGATGCAGGCTGATTTCTTGATGGCATCCTGAAACGGCCATGTGATGATGGCGGCATCGCCGATGTAGTCATCAATCGCCCCGTTATGCCGGCGCACGGGTGCGGCATAGGTGGCGAAGATTTCACGTAGGAATTCCTGCGCTTTCATATCGCCATGGCTTTCGGCAAATGTCGTGGAGCCAACAAGATCGATAAAGATGAAAACACGCTCTTCACGCACAGGACGGCGATAACGGCCCAGTAGCAGATCCGTAAAAATGTCGCGGCCGAGCAGTTCTCTCACCCGCATCACGAAGACGATGATGCTGCAAACGATGCCTGTGAAAATCAACGTTTGCGGTTCGGCATGAACCGCGCGTTGCCAGTCAACTTTCAAAATGCCGGTTGCCCAAAGCAATGTTCCTCCCACGGCAAATCCGCAGAAAACCAGAACCGCATACACGATCAGGCCTATTGCTATGTATGCCGGCGTTGGCAGGAAACTGATGCGGTGCGAAAGCCGGGGCAGGATGTAGCCGCGCTCAAAGGCAAGAATAGGCGCACAGGCAAAGAGTGCATAGGTCGCGCCGATGAACGGACCGCCACCATATTCCAGAAAGGCATATGCGACGCCGCTGCCGGCAACTGCCAAAAACAGCAGCAGGTAGTCCAGCATTAAAAGGAGCTTTCGCATATGGTTCCGATACTTTCGATGAGTTGCAGCCGCCGTCGAGGTCGGCGCGTTGGCTGCCTAGACTGCAACCGAGACTTTAATGTGGAAATCGATTTGCCAAAAGTGACGATTTGGAAAGGTGTTTCAAACGCTTTTTCACTGTTGCCGGATTGCACGTTTAGCTGGCCATTTTGGCCGGTTGGGCAATGACGACAGGACGTTTAACCCGTTTACTGGAAATGGCTTGCGCGTTTAAATCCGGTCTCCCCAGAGGCCGGATTGTAACAGGGCGACGAGGAGACTGGTCTATATTATTCGGTCGGCAGTTCGACCGCTTCAACCTTCTTGCCTGCAAAACGCAGGGCAACACCGCCATTGATGAGCTTCAATGCCACATCACCGAACAGTTCCTTGCGCCAGCCCGAGAGAGCGGCAACCTGGGCCTTTTCACCTTCGGAGGCAATTCTGTCGAGGTCATCGCTGTTGGCTATGATCTTGGCAGCGACGCCGTGCTTGTCTGCCGTCAGTTTCAACAGAACCTTGAGCAGTTCAACGGCGGCTCCTGAGCCTTCCGGCGAGTGGCTGTGACGTGGCGCTTGTGGCATCTCGGTCTTCGGCAGGGCAAGAGCGGCGTTAACGGTTTCGATGATGGCGGTGCCCGACGACGAGCGCTCCCAACCCTTTGGAATGGTGCGCAGGCGCGACAATGCCTCGCTATCCTTGGGCTGTTGCTGGGCAATCTCGAAAATCGCATCGTCTTTCAAAACGCGCGAACGCGGCACATTGCGGCTGCGCGCTTCACGCTCACGCCATGCGGCCACGAATTTGAGAATGGCAAGTTCAGTTGGCTTGCGCAGGCGCGACTTCAGACGCAACCATGCATCGTCAGGATGCAACTCATAGGTATCGCGCGACTCGAGGATGTTCATTTCCTCGGTCAGCCACAGCGAGCGGCCTTCGCGCTCAAGCTTGGCCTTCAGCGCCAGATAGACATCGCGCAGATGGGTCACGTCGGCCAGCGCATAGTCCAGCTGCTTTTCGGACAGCGGACGACGGCTCCAGTCGGTAAAGCGCGACGACTTGTCGATCTGAACGGATTTGATCTTCTGGACAAGCTGGTCGTAGGAGATCGAGTCGCCGAAACCGCACACCATCGCGGCAACCTGCGTGTCGAAGATCGGGTGTGGAATAAGTCCGCCGAGGTGGTGGATGATTTCGATGTCCTGGCGGGCGGCATGGAAAACCTTCACCACATCAGGGTTTGCCATCAGTTCGAACAGCGGAGAAAGGTCGATGTCTTTCGCCATCGGGTCGACCAGCACTTCCAGTGTTGGGCTCGCCATTTGAACAAGACACAATTCAGGCCAGAATGTCGTCTCTCGCAGAAATTCCGTATCGATTGTGATGAAGTCCGATTTTGCAAGTTCCTTGCAGGCGTCGGCAAGTGCTGCTGTCGTTTCGATCATGTTCTTCTGGCCAGTACTGTAACGTATGCGTCTTACTTTCCCTTTGAGCACCGTATGTCAATACAAACTCGCCATTTCCCAGCCTTTGAGGGGCTGTTTTCCAGCACTCAGACGGCATCCTTGTCGTTTTTGTCACGACTTTTCGGTGGCTGTGCCGCCAGTTTGCTGAAATAGGCGGAGGTTCGCAAAAGGGCCCTAAAACGCCAGTTGCGCTCTTCAACAGGCACGCCTGGACGCATCTGAAGGCGGTAGATGGTGTAGATGATAAACACGACCTGCACCGCAGCCGTATAGATAAATAGCGCCTTTGGCCCGTAGATATCGATCAGCACCGAGGCAAGCAACGGTCCGATGGTGGCGCCCAAGGACCAGAAGAACAACAGCCCGGATGCGACCATAGCATGTTCACCTTCCTTGGCGTGGTCATTGCCGTGCGCCGAGCTCAGCGAATAGAGTGGCAGGGCAAAGGCACCAAAAACGAAGACGCCGATAATATTGGTCCATTCGTCCGTTCCACCGAAAAGCACCAGGAACAGGCCGGTGATGACAGACCCGGCCGTTGTGGCGAGAATGACGATGCGGCGGTCATAACGGTCGGAATAGGCACCCAGCGGATATTGCAGCACCACGCCGCCAATAATGCCGGCACTCATGAAGGTGGCGATGGCGGTGACCGACATGCCGATCTGTTCGGCATAGATCGGACCGATATTTCGAAATGCTGCCATGCTGAGACCGACGGCCACGCAACCGACCACCGCCAAAGGCGAGATGCGCCACACGGCGGCCGGGTTGAACTTCATGGCATTGGGCGGGGCAGGGTTAGACTTGTCGGCCAGTGAAATCGGCACAAGCGACAATGTCAGTGCCATGCCGATCAGTGAAAATACCGTCGGTCCTTCAACGCCGGCCATCGGAATAATGTACTGCGCCAGCGTGACGGAGCCGAGGTCGACCAACCTGTAAATGGACAGGGCCCGTGCGCGGTTGGAATTGGTGACCTGTGCGTTGATCCAGCTTTCAATGATGGCAAACAGACCAGCAACCGCAATGCCGATCAGAAAACGCATGGCAAGCCAGAACAGCGGATGCGTGACCAGTGCCATGGAAATGGAGGCCGCCGACGAAATCGCGGCAAGGGCCGCGAAGGCCCTGATATGGCCAATTTTTCGCAACAGGCTGGTGACGTAAATGCAGCCGATTGCAAAGCCTAAGCTATAACCGGCGCTGATCAGGCCGATGGTGCTGGGTGAAAAGCCCTCAGAGAGACCGCGCAACGCAATAAATGTGCCTTGCAGACCATTGCCACCGATCAGAATGCCGGCAGTTGCGAGAAGGGGAATCAGCGGGCGGATCTGGCTCATGGGGACGAATCATCGCAGGAGAATGAAAAAAGCGTCTAACGTTCCACAGTCTTAGTGGCATGTCGGCTTGAAGGACAGACGAGAACACGACATTCTTGTGCTTTGCCTTGACAAATCGGGCGAGCCATGCGCTTTTCCGGCCAAATTTGATCGTGCGGCAACAAGGCCGCAGCATGTTTCAGGATAACAAAATGCATCGTTACCGCAGCCACACCTGTGCCGCTCTTCGCAAGTCCGACGTTGGCGCGACTGTCCGCCTTTCCGGTTGGGTTCATCGCGTGCGAGATCATGGCGGCGTCTTGTTCATCGACCTTCGTGACCATTACGGCATCACGCAGGTTGTTGCCGATCCAGACAGCCCGGCGTTCAAATCCGCTGAAACCGTGCGTGGCGAATGGGTCATCCGCATTGACGGTCTGGTCAAGGCCCGTTCGGAAGACACCGTCAACAAGGGCATGGCCACTGGCGAGATCGAACTTTACGCGCAGGAAATCGAAGTTCTCGGCGTTGCCAAGGAACTGCCGCTGCCGGTGTTTGGTGAACCTGAATATCCGGAAGACGTGCGCCTGAAGTACCGCTTCATTGATCTTCGTCGTGAAACACTGCACAAGAGCATCGTCAAGCGCACGCAGATCATCTCCTCCATGCGCAATGGTATGGCTCAGGCTGGTTTTGCCGAATACACCACACCAATCCTCACGGCATCGTCGCCGGAAGGTGCACGCGACTTCCTCGTGCCAAGCCGTATCCATGAAGGCAAGTTCTTCGCGCTGCCGCAGGCACCGCAGCAGTACAAGCAGCTTCTGATGGTTGCCGGTTTCGACCGCTACTTCCAGATCGCGCCTTGCTTCCGTGATGAAGACCCACGCGCTGACCGTCTGCCGGGCGAGTTCTACCAGCTCGACGTGGAAATGAGCTTCGTGACCCAGGAAGATGTCTGGGAAACCATGGAGCCGATGATGACGTCGGTGTTTGAACAGTTTGCTGAAGGCAAGCCAGTTACCAAGCAGTGGCCACGCATTCCTTACGACGAAGCAATCCGCAAATACGGCTCCGACAAGCCGGATCTGCGTAACCCGATCGTCATGGAAGCCGTGACCGAGCATTTCGATGGCTCCGGCTTCAAGGTCTTCGCAAACATGATCGCCTCGAACCCGAAGGTTCAGGTATGGGCTATCCCGGCAAAGACTGGCGGCTCCAGAGCATTCTGCGACCGTATGAATGCATGGGCACAGTCGCAGGGTCAGCCAGGTCTTGGCTACATCTTCTGGAAGGAAGAAGACGGCAAGGTTGGCGGTTCCGGCCCGCTCGCCAAGAACATTGGTGAAGAACGCACCGAAGCGCTGCGCGTACAGCTCGGCCTCGAAGCTGGTGATGCCTGCTTCTTCGTGGCAGGTGACCCGGCCAAGTTCTACAAGTTCGCTGGTGAAGCACGTACCCGTGCCGCTGAAGAACTGAACCTGATCGACCGCGACCGCTTTGAAATGTGCTGGATCGTTGACTTCCCGTTCTTCGAATACAACGAAGAAGAAAAGAAGATCGACTTCGCGCACAACCCGTTCTCCATGCCACAGGGTGGTCTGGAAGCGCTGGAAGGCCAGGACCCGCTGTCCATCAAGGCTTATCAGTACGACGCAGTCTGCAACGGCTTCGAAATCGCCTCCGGCTCCATCCGTAACCAGTCGCCTGAACTGATGGTCAAGGCGTTTGAAAAGGTTGGCCTGAGCCAGGCAGACGTTGAAGATCGCTTCGGTGGCCTCTACCGCGCGTTCCAGTACGGTGCACCTCCGCACGGCGGTTGCGCATTCGGTATCGACCGCGTTGTCATGCTGCTCGTCGGTGCCAAGAACCTGCGTGAAATCACGCTGTTCCCGATGAACCAGCAGGCACAGGATCTGTTGATGAACGCACCAGCTCCTGCAACGCCAACACAGTTGCGCGAACTGGCACTGCGTGTTGTTCCAACACAGAAAAAAGACTGATTAAGTCTAATATGTGCGGACCGTCACCCGGTTCGCACCGATCATTTACAGCGGCAGCCCTCGGGCTGCCGTTTTGCGTTTCAGCCTGGTTCAAGTCCGAATAGTCACTGAAATACTATGATGGGTTGATCGCTTAAAATTCGATTCAACTGCCTTTTGTGCGTCGCAAAAAATTCACGGGATTGTCACGCTGATTTCGGCATTTCTTAAACTTTGCAGGGGATTCCGTAGGCCAACGAAAGGGTCCCCTATGCCAGCTTTTTTTCCTGTTGCCTTGCGCATATCGCACCGTATTTCTCTTCTTGTCCTCGTGGCGCTACTTGGGTTGGCGGTTGTGGTCGGCACGTTTCTGTTCCAGCGCCACCTTGAGGCCGGTTACAAACAATCAGCAGAGCAAGTGGAGGAGCGGCAGATTGTCGTTTCCAAGATCGTCTCGGACCTGCAAGTCGCGCAGCTTGAGGAAAAGGATTTCCTGCTGGCAAAACAGATGGCCGCCATCGAGCGTTTTGACAGCGTGGTGAAGGACACCGGCTCGCGGATCGAGACGCTGCGCGCTGACAACGATACCGGCGCGACCTCGAAGCTGAACAGCCTGGCAAATGCGCTTGGTACCTATTCCACCGCAGTTGCAAGTCTGGTTGCCAAAAACAACGAGCTGGGGCTGGTTCCGTCTGACGGTCTTGAAGGTGCAATGCGCCGCGCCGTACACAATATCGAAAACCTTGTGTCAGGACTGGAAAACTCCAACATCCGGGCCAGCATGTTGATGATGCGTCGTCACGAGAAGGATTTTATCCTGCGCCAAGACCCTGCCTATGTGGCGAAGCACCGTGACGAGGTCGAAACCTTCAAGGCGGAAGTGAAGAAGGAGTTCCGCCCCGGTGCCGAACGTCAACGCATTATGGATGCGCTGGATATCTACACGGCATCTTTCCGCTTTTACGCCGAAGCAACGATTGTGGAGCAGGGGCTGCGCAAGGACGTCGATAACGCTTACGTCGCCATGCAACCTTTCGTCAGCGATGTCATGGCCTATTACACGGCTGAAAAGTCCCGCAATGCCAGCGACAATGCTGCGGCAGAACAATGGACGATCCGCATGGTGACGGGGCTGATTGCGCTAACCGTGTTCAGCCTGCTGGTCAGCGTCTATTTTATCGGACGGTCGATCAGCCGCCCTGTCGCTGTCATGACCGATGCGATGCGCAATCTGGCCGATGGTCAAACCTCGCTGGCCGTGCCGGGGCTAAGCCGCCGCGATGAATTCGGCGCCATGGCCAAGGCACTGGAGGTTTTCCGTCTGGCGGCGATCAGCAAACATAAGCTGGAAGAAGAAGCGGCTCATGCACGCGCCCGTTCAGAGGCAGAACGCAAGCGCCTTCAGGAAGAGGCTGAAAGCCATGCACAGGCACGGCTGATGGAAGCGACGCAGGGGCTGGCATCGGCGCTGCAGCGTCTTGCCAAGGGTGATTTGTCCTTTCAGTTGACGGTTCCATTCTCGCAGGATTTCGAGGCGCTGCGTCACGATCTCAACCAGACCCTGGCACAGCTGAATGGTGCCATGGGCGGCATCGCCGAAGCCGGTTATTCGATTGACGGCGGTGCCCGAGAAATCAGCCAGAGCACCGACGATCTGGCGCGCCGGACAGAACAGCAGGCAGCCTCCCTGGAACAGACGGCAGCCGCACTGGATGAGTTGACTGCCAATGTGCGCCTGTCTGCGCAGCGTGCCGCACAGGCGCAGGACATCGCCACACAGGCTGGCAGTGAAGCCGAACAGACTAACCGCCTTCTCGAAGATACAATTAAGGCGGTTTCCCGCATCGAGCGGTCATCAGAGCAGATTGGCAGCATTATCTCTGTCATCGACGAGATTGCCTTCCAGACCAACCTTCTGGCGCTTAATGCCGGTATTGAGGCGGCGCGTGCTGGCGAGGCAGGACGCGGTTTTGCTGTCGTGGCGCAGGAAGTGCGTGAACTGGCGCAACGCTCCGCAAAGGCGGCCGGTGAGATCAAGGCGCTCATCAACAACTCCGGCAGCGAGGTGCGCGAAGGCGGGCGTTTCGTGCGCGAAACCGGCGAAGCGCTGTCACGTATCGGCGGTTCGATTGTTGATATCCGTGAACACGTCAACGCCATTGCTGCGGCATCGCGCGAGCAGGCGATCGGTCTTGGTGAAATCAACAGCGCCATCAACCATCTTGATCAGGCAACGCAGAGCAACGCCGCCATGGTGGAAGAAAACAATGCAGCCGGTGCGGTGCTGTCACGTGAAGCTGGCCGCCTGAATGAACTGCTGCAAATGTTCCAGTTGCAAGAACAGACATCACATCAGCATGAGCGTGCGGTACCTCGCCGCGTCGCGTGATGACGCTTGGATCGGCATAAGTTCAGACCTAAAAAAGCCCCGGCAAAACCGGGGCTTTTTGATGCTTGTCTTCAGAAGGTACTCGCTGCTTCAGGAGGCGAGGGCACGTTGGCAATATTGAACCGCGCAACGTGCCGTGCAGGCAAACTTAGTCGTTTGCAGAAACCGTCACGCCAAGAACGGTTGGCAGCGTGTTTGGCGCACCCATGGCCGCACCGATGATCATCGGGAACGGAACCGGGTTCTCTGGAGCCGCAGAAATCGTGAAATTCTTGGGGTCATCGACATAGGCGTTGACTGCGGCTGATACGGCGTTCTGCAGCTCAGGCAGGTTCAACTGTGCCATCATCAACGGCGCCATGCCCTTGATGGTCTGGGCAAGTTGGTCGCTTGTCATGCCCTGCTTCTCGGCTGCAAAATCAAGTGCACGCTTGCTGATGCTGTCGTCGGTGAAGCTGATTTCAGCGTTGACGAAGCTAAGCTGCTGGGCAAGGCCGAGCATTGCAAGGCCAGCGGCCTGATCTGCCTGTTCCTTGTTCGGGTTTTCAGCTTGCGCCTTGACGGTTTCCTGCATCGACTTGATGAAATCGAGTGTGTAACCGGAGAAGCCAAACGCAATGCTCAGGCTGCCGATATCATCCAGCTCCAAGGTGTAGTCGCTGATATCGACTTTGCCGGATGCCACTTCCCAGGTGCCTTCCATGCTCATCTGGCCGGCAAGAGACTTGATGGCGAGCTTGTCCAGAGCTTCTTTGCTGGCAGGGTCCTTGACGTCGCTCAGGTCGGCCTGGAAGCCGGTTGCACTCATGTCAAAGCTGATTTCGTTCTTGTCTTCGCTGATGTTCATGGTTGCGGTCGTCTCTTCGAGAGTGACCACGTCCTTGCCGTCAACCTTGACCTTGACTTCACCGCTGTGGGCTTCGTCATAGAACAACAGGCCATCAATCGAGCCGGCGTTGGCCGCAGCAGGAATGGTGATGCCCTTCATGTACATGTCGGTAACGGTGATTGTTGTTTGTTTTTCGGTGAAGTTGATGTCGTCGAATTTTGCGGTGCCGACGTGGTACCCGCCATTGTTCTCTTTAACATCTTCGAACGTGATGTCGCCCAGAGGGAACTTCTGCTCTGCAACAGCTGTCGAACTGAATGCGGCGCCCTTGAAAACAACCGTCGAGCCGTTCGTTTCGACCGCATCGGCGGTGAGGCCTGCACCCTGCGTCTTATAGGACTCGTTGATCTTCTTCAGAAGGTCGTTACCGTCGAGCGCGAAAGCCGTACCGGAAAATGCCAGAACCGTTGAACTGGCAAGCAAAAGCGCCCGGAAATTGGTCTTCATGGTTGTTTCTTCCCTTTTGTGGTCTACTTTGAATCTAACGTTCGTCGCATTTATAGGTGCTTGCGGAATGCTGTCCACTCCCCAAACTCTTGCGGGACTGAGGGCAGCAATGTCATTTCTCAATCAGCCTTAATGAATTGTTCAGATTTGGGCATCGCGCTTCAACGATTTTAACGCAGACTGTGTTCCATGTGCCGAATATCGATTGTTCTTCCTTCATCCACAGGCGAAAGCCCCCGGATTCCTTGCTGGGAATCAGCATTTCGGCTAGTCAAGCAGCATGGGAAAAAATCTTGTTCCTCCGTCTGGCGGAGATGATAACATTCATCCGGTCGATCTCAAGGCTGCGCTCGAAGAGCGTTACCTTGCCTATGCGCTGTCGACCATCATGCACCGCGCGCTGCCGGATGTGCGCGATGGCCTGAAACCGGTGCACCGTCGCATCGTGCATGCCATGAGCGAAATGGGCATCCGCCCGAACTCGGCGTTCAAGAAGTGCGCACGTATCGTCGGTGACGTGATGGGTAAATTCCATCCGCACGGCGACGCCTCGATCTATGATGCGCTGGTTCGCCTGTCGCAGGATTTTGCGATCCGTTATCCGCTGGTCGATGGTCAGGGTAACTTCGGCAACATCGATGGCGATGGTGCAGCGGCGATGCGTTACACCGAAGCGCGCATGACGGAAGTCACGGCGCTGCTGCTGGAAGGTATCGACCAGGACGCGGTTGATTTTCGTCCGACCTATAATGAGGAAGACGAAGAGCCGATCGTTATGCCCGGCGCGTTTCCCAACCTTCTGGCAAATGGTGCGTCCGGTATTGCCGTTGGCATGGCAACGTCCATCCCGCCGCACAATGCCCATGAGATTTGTGATGCGGCATTGCATCTGATCAAGCATCCCGATGCGCCCGTTGAAAAGCTGCTGGAATTTATGCCAGGTCCGGATTTGCCGACCGGTGGCATTATTGTCGAAAGCCGCGAAAACATTCTCGACGCCTACAAGACAGGTCGTGGTGGTTTCCGCGTTCGCGCAAAGTGGGAAGTCGAAGATCTTGGCCGTGGCGGCTACCAGATCGTCATCACCGAAATTCCCTACCAGGTGCAGAAATCGCGCCTGATTGAAAAGATCGCAGAACTGCTGATCGCCCGCAGACTTCCATTGCTGGAAGACATCCGCGACGAGTCTGCAGAAGATGTGCGTGTCGTGCTGGTTCCAAAGAACCGCACGGTCGACGCAACACTATTGATGGAATCGCTGTTCAAGCTCACCGATCTTGAAAACCGCATTCCGCTTAACATGAACGTGTTGTCGCTCGGCAAAATCCCGAAGGTGATGGCATTGAATGAAGTGCTGCTGGAATGGCTCAGCCATCGCAAGGACGTGCTGGTCCGTCGTTCGCGCTTCCGTCTGGCTGCCATTGATCGCCGTCTGGAAATTCTCGGCGGCTTGCTGATTGCCTATCTCAATATTGATGAGATTATCCGCATCATCCGCGAGGAGGATGAACCGAAGCCGATCATGATGAAGCGCTTCGGGCTGACGGATATCCAGGCCGAAGCCATTCTCAACATGCGTTTGCGCTCCTTGCGCAAACTGGAAGAATTCGAAATCCGTACGGAATTCGATGCTCTGAGCAAGGAAAAGGCCGAAATCGAAGCGCTGCTGGCATCTGATGACAAACAGTGGCAGGTCGTTTCCTTTGAAATTGGCGAAGTGAAGAAAAAATACGCCAAGGCAACCGAACTCGGTCGCCGTCGTACGCAGTTCGCCGATGCACCGGATGCCGACCTTGAAGCCATCCATCAGTCCATGATCGAGAAAGAGCCTGTCACGGTTGTTATCTCCGAGAAGGGCTGGATCAGGGCGCTGAAGGGACACATTTCCGACACGTCGTCGCTGACCTTCAAGGAAGGCGATGGTTTGAAGCTGGCATTCCCGGCACAGACCACCGACAAGTTGTTGCTGGTCACCACCGGTGGCAAAGCCTACACGCTGGGCGCTGACAAGCTGCCGGGTGGTCGTGGTCACGGTGAACCGGTCCGCATCATGGTCGATATGGAGAATGATCAGGACATCCTGACTGCCTTCGTACACGACCCGGCGCGCAAGTTGCTGCTAGCATCCACCGCCGGCAATGGCTTCATCATCACTGAATCGGAAATGATCGCCAATACCCGTAAGGGCAAGCAGATCATGAATGTGTCGATGCCGGATGAAACAAAGCTGGTCGTGCCGGTTCCTGCCAACAGCGACTATGTTGCTGTTGTGGGCGAGAACCGCAAACTTCTGGCCTTCCCACTGGCACAGATGCCGGAGATGTCACGCGGTAAGGGCGTTCGCCTGCAGCGTTACAAGGACGGTGGCATTTCCGATGCGAAATGTTTTGTCTTTGCCGAAGGTCTGGCATGGGAAGACAGCGCAGGGCGCAGCTTCAGCAAGGTTGGCGACGAGCTCACCGAATGGATGGGCGACCGCGCAACCGCCGGCCGCACCGTGCCGAAGGGGTTCCCACGCAGCGGCAAGTTCAGCGGCTAAGTCGGAACTGAAAAACAATAAAAGCGGCGAAACAGACATCTGTTTCGCCGCTTTTTTACATCCGGACTTTGCTGTAAAAACTGACGGAGGCCTTAAGGTTTTTCCGCGCCTTCGTCCTGCTTGTGATCATAAATCTCCCAGCCGCGCGGCGTCAGATGTTCCTGCGGTTGGTAACGCGTCTTGTAGCCCATTTTCTGGGAGCCATTGACCCAGTAACCGAGATAGACATGCGGGAGGCCAAGATTGCGGGTGCGGGCAATATGATCAAGGATCATGAATGTGCCCAGCGACCGGCGCTCCATCTCGGGATTAAAGAACGAATAGACCATGGACAGGCCGTCACTCATGACGTCGCTCAGCGCCACGGCCAGCAGTTCACCGCGCTTGGTGCTGTCAATGCCGGAACCGGGAACCCGCACGCGATACTCAATGACGCGGGTGTTCACATGGGTGTCTTCCACCATGACTGCATAATCCAGCGCCGACATGTCCGACATGCCGCCATCATGGTGGCGGCTGTCGAGGTAACGGCGAAACAGCGCAAACTGTTCGGTTGACGGTTCCGTCGTGTGGATGCTGGAGACAATATCGCTGTTGGTTGATAGAACCCGGCGCATCGAACGCGTCGGGGTAAAATGTTCGGCCAGAATGCGAACGGACACGCAGGCGCGGCAGGTTTCACAGGCCGGGCGATAGGCAATGTTTTGAGAACGGCGAAAACCACCCTGGGTCAACAGGTCATTCATTTCGGCAGCACGCGGCCCGACAAGGTGTGTGAACACCTTGCGTTCAAGTTCGCCGGAAAGATAGGGACAAGTGGCCGGTGCCGTCAGGTAGAACTGCGGGGAAGGCGTTGTCTGGGTATTCATCGAACCTTGGTTGCTCCCTTCGCCTGTCGCATATTGTGACAGAATGGCAAAAACCGGAAAAACGTCAACTGGCCGATTATACTACCGTGTCATTTACTACTGAACTGTTTGCAACCGAACCTCGATTATGAGGTACGGATCGCAACAGTGCCAAGCAAAAGGTCGTGGATCAGGCGTGAGCGATCGGTAAACAGGCCCACCAGAAGAATGAGTGGCGTCAGGACCGAGTTCAGTACCCAGAACAGCACGATGTGCGCAGTCGCAATCAGGAAGTCAATTTGACGGCCATCGGTGCGTGCCATGGCAATCCCCATGGCTTTCATGCCCGGAGATGCCTGCGATGAACCGCCAAGCGTCATGCCGAAATAGAGCAGTGCGACAATAATATAGAGGGCAGGGTAGAGGAACCACGCTAAGCCGAGTGTGATAACGCCAAGGAAAAACACCAGAACCGCTGCTGGCACCCACAACACGGCAATCAGCAGGTAGTCGATGCAGAACGCAAAAACACGACGGCTCAAAACGCCGCTATAAGCGCGCCAGTCCTGCGGCACTGCATAGGTGTTGTTTGGCTCAATACTCATCGCGTTTCTCCTATTTGCTTTTGATATGGTGAGAAACGCGCGAGTTTCAATCTGTTTCCCTGGCGTTCCCCGTCATTTCCCTTTGGCGAGCGCGCGAGCGACTTCAACGGCGAAGTAGGTCAGGATGCCATCGCAGCCGGCGCGTTTGAAACACAGAAGCGTCTCCATCATCACCCGGTCGCCATCGATCCAGCCCTGCATGGCGGCAGCCTTGATCTGGGTGTATTCGCCAGACACCTGATACGCGAAAGTCGGCAAACCAAAGGCCTCCTTCAGGCGCCAGCAAATATCGAGATAGGGCAGGCCCGGCTTGACCATCAGCATATCGGCACCTTCCTCGACATCGAGGGCTGCATCACGCACCGCTTCTGTGCCGTTGGCCGGGTTGATGTAATAGCTGTTCTTGTCGCCCTTTAGCAGACCGCCGGTGCTGATCGCTTCGCGGTAGGGGCCGTAAAAGCCCGAGGAGAATTTGGTGGCATAGGACATGATGCCAACATTCTGGTGACCAGCGGCATCTAGGCCGCGCCTGATAGCGCCAATACGTCCGTCCATCATTTCCGATGGGGCAATAATGTCGGAGCCCGCATCGGCCTGCAGAATGGCTGCCTTGACGACATGGTCGACGGTCTCGTCATTGACAATATCATTACCGCGCAAAATGCCGTCATGGCCGTGGCTGGTGAACGGATCAAGCGCCACGTCGGTAATCATGCCGATGTTTGGCACGGCTTTCTTGACGGCGGCGGTTGCCAGATTGATGAGGTTATTGGCCTCAAGAACCTGGGAGCCCGTTTCGTCACGCAGGTTCATTTCTATATTCGGAAAGGTGGCAATTGCCGGAATGCCGAGATCGGCCGCTTCACGTGCAGCCTCGACAAGACGGTCCACACTCATGCGGTTGACACCGGGCATGGCAGGGATCGGATCGGTAATGCCGGTGCCCGGCACCACAAAAACCGGCCAGATGAGGTCATCAACGGTCAGTCTCGATTCCTGAACCAGACGTCGTGTCCAGTCTGCCTTGCGGTTGCGCCGCATGCGGCGGTGTCCGGTTACATCATCAACGAGGTGTGTCTTGTCATTCATAATAATCGTCCTTCCTGCCTGCCATCAGCGGATGGCAGGTATGATGACAGCCTCATTAACATGCTTGCCCAGACTTGACGAATGTACGCTTCGCCGCACCCTCGAAAAATATGCGATAAAATTCTTGGATAGGACCAGTGACCGGAAACAAGCCGCTGGTCGCTTGCAACGGTTCGACGTATCGTCCCGCCATGGAACATGATTCTTCGCCCGTGCTGAAAAGATCGCTGACGGAAATCCTTTTCGTGGGTTTCCTGCGGCTGGTCGCCATCTCCTGTTTCTGGTTCGGTTTGCAATATTGGGCGATGTTGACTGGCTATTCGCTGGGTGGGCGCGGGCGCTTTGATATGCTCAACCTGCCATGGCGTGTTGCCGGCAGTGGACTGGCCGTACTTTTCCCTGTTGCCGCACTTGGATTATGGGTCGGTGCATCCTGGGGTGCCGTCATCTGGGTTATCGGCGCCGGTGCACAGGTTGCCATGTATCGGATTTGGCCAGATATCTTCGGACACAACACAATTGTCCCAATTATGCACGGGCTTGTTGCGGCCGTTTATGCCCTGTTTCGGGCCTCTTTCTGGTTCGATAACCGCCAGAACGAGGATCGGGTAAGGTCTGATTTACCATGATAATAAAGCTTTCAAGGCCGAAATCGTTCAAATTTTAATGTTTAGACCATTGATTTAATTGAACTATTTTTGGATGCCCTGCTATTGGTCAAAAGACCGTCCACAAGGGGAAATGTTCGGTAAGGATTTGTTAAGCCTGCATTTTAAGTAGAATTTTATGCGCATTCGATAGGTTCTCACTCAAGGCGGAACACAAAACAAAAACCGCCAAACAAAAACAGTGAGGCAGTCATGATCAATAGCAAAGTAAAGCCACAGGCAGCAGTTTCGGATGTACAGGAAGAATCAATCCGTTCGCTCTACATGGAATCGCTGCACCTCGTAGAACGTCTTCACCGTCGTCTTCTTGATGTTATCAAGGACGAGTTCGACCGTCAGGGTCGTGATGACGTCAATGCCGTTCAGGCACTTCTGCTCTTCAACATCGGCAACTCTGAACTGACCGCCGGTGAGCTGCGTTCGCGCGGTTACTACCTCGGTTCCAACGTTTCCTACAACGTCAAGAAGCTGGTTGACCTTGGCTTCATCAACCACCAGCGCTCGCGCATCGACCGTCGTTCGGTTCGCATCAGCCTGACGGACAAGGGCCAGCAGATCGCTGAAACCGTTGCCCGCCTCTATGAGCGCCACATCGGTTCGATTGAAAAGGTCGGTGGCATCGGCACTGGCGAGTTCTCTGAAATGAACCGTCTGCTGCAGCGTCTGGACCGTTTCTGGAATGACTCGATCGCTTACCGCCTGTAACAGGTCTCAAAAATTCTGCACTCAAAACCGGATGCGGCTGACGTCGCGTCCGGTTTTGTCGTTATTGGCGTGTTGCAACAATACCTCGTCACAATTTTTGCTTGTCACACAGCTTCGTGAGCAAAGGGTTGGTGACACGAATTGGCCATATTGATATGAGACCGCAAATTCACACTAAACCGGTGGTTTGTCTGGCGTTGCGGCCCTTTTGGTCCAGCGATTTCGGTGAGCGTATTTGCCGACCGGTTCACGCTGTGAGCGTGTTTGTTAAACATATGGCTTTAGGCATTGTTCATAGTGCCTCTAGAATGGCTGGTAGGGTAAATATGACAAAGAAGATCGGAACTGAAGTTCTCTCCCGCCGTACGCTGCTGCGTTCGGCTGTTTCTGTCGGGGCGGCGGCTCTAGCTGCACCAGCTCTGGCGCAGACCGCAATCGATGATCTGATCGGTGCACCGCGTCGCGGCAATTGGGATGATCAGTTCGACGCACAGGCATCGCGTGCGTCAGTTGGTGTTGTGTCCAACAGCCCGGTCCTCGGCCTTGATGCGCCGATGAATATCCAGCAGGCCATTCTTGTCCACCAGAACATCGTTTCCAATGGTGGCTGGCCGCAGGTCAATGCAGGCCAGCAGCGCCTTCAGCTTGGCGTTACCGACGCTGCGGTGCAGGATCTGCGTCGCCGTCTGGTGATCTCTGGCGACCTTGACCAGTCTGCCGGCATGTCCAGCTCCTTCGATAGCTATGTTGACGGTTCTGTGAAGCGTTTTCAGGCTCGCCATGGTCTGCCGGCCGATGGTGTGATTGGCGAGTTTACGCTGAAGGCGATGAACGTACCCGCCCAGACGCGTCTTTCGCAGTTGCAGACCAACCTGGTGCGCATCCAGTCCAGATCGGGTGATCTTGGCCAGCGTTACGTGATGGTCAACATTCCGGCTGCCTATATTGAAGCGGTTGAAAATGATCGCGTTGTTCTGCGCAACACGGCTGTCGTGGGTCGTGCAAGCCGCCCAACGCACGTCATCAACTCCAAGATCTATGAGGTTATCCTCAACCCTTACTGGACCTCGCCACGCTCCATCATCGAAAAGGACATCGTTCCTTTGATGCAGAAGGATCCGACCTATCTTGAGCGGAACAATATCCGCCTCATCGATGGCAAGGGCCAAGAGGTTTCGCCGACGACAGTTGACTGGTTTGCGCCAAAGGCACCGAACCTGATGTTCCGTCAGGACCCGGGCAAGAACAACGCAATGTCCTCGACGAAGATCAACTTCCATAACCCGAACAATGAATATATGCACGACACGCCGCAGCAGGGGCTTTTCAACAAGCTGATGCGCTTCGAATCGTCAGGCTGTGTTCGCGTTCAGAACGTTCGCGATCTGACGAGCTGGATGCTGCGTGACACGCCCGGTTGGTCGCGTCAGGAAATCGAACGGGTTATTTCCACCCGCCAGAACACGCCGATCAAGCTGGCGCAGGAACTGCCGGTTTATTTCGTTTACATCACAGCATGGTCCGCAAAGGACGGCGTTGTGCAGTTCCGTGATGATATCTACGGCAATGATGGCAATGCGGAACTGGCGCTGAACACCACCAGCGGCATGGAACAGCCATCCGGCTCGATCGATGACGATCTCGTGCCGCGTAACTGATCGGTACTGAAAGCCTTAAATGAAAGCCGCGTTCTTCATGGACGCGGCTTTTTTGTTTTCCAAAGAATGTCTCCTCAAAACAGCCGCCGATTTTGAATGAAAAACGCATCATGCAGCAAAGATTTGAAGCGCATTGTATGAGGGTGATTAAGCGCGACGTATTTTAATGGCAGTACGTGACGATTTTTTCGTCAAACGTCGCAGTTTGACGGGCAAATCTCGTTGCCTGTATTGCTCTTGAAAGGGCAGGGCGTTAAGACGCCATCGCATTACTGTTTCAGGAGCTTCCATCATGTCGAACACAGATGCCTTCTTCTCTCGCCCACTAGCCGAAGTCGATCCGGATATTTTCGGTGCGATCGAGAAGGAGCTTGGTCGCCAACGTCACGAAATCGAATTGATCGCCTCGGAAAACATTGTTTCCCGCGCTGTACTTGAAGCGCAGGGCTCGATCATGACCAACAAATATGCCGAGGGATATCCGGGCAAGCGCTACTACGGTGGCTGCCAGTTCGTGGATATCGCTGAAGACCTGGCCATCGAGCGTGCCAAGAAGCTGTTCGGCGTCAACTTCGCCAACGTTCAGCCAAACTCCGGTTCGCAGATGAACCAGGCCGTGTTCCTGGCGCTCTTGCAGCCGGGCGATACCTTCATGGGTCTTGACCTGAACTCGGGAGGTCACTTGACCCACGGTTCGCCGGTCAACATGTCCGGCAAGTGGTTCAACGTTGTGTCCTATGGTGTTCGCGAAGGCGACAACCTGCTGGATATGGACGAAGTTGAGCGCAAGGCCAAGGAAACCAAGCCGAAGCTTATTCTGGCTGGCGGCACGGCTTATTCCCGCATCTGGGACTGGAAGCGTTTCCGCGAAATTGCTGACGAAGTTGGCGCTTACCTCATGGTCGACATGGCGCACATTGCCGGTCTCGTTGCCGGTGGTCAGCACCCATCGCCATTCCCGCATTGCCACGTTGCCACCACCACCACGCACAAGTCGCTGCGCGGCCCACGTGGCGGCATGATCCTCACCAATGACGAGGATCTGGCCAAGAAGTTCAACTCGGCTGTATTCCCTGGTCTCCAGGGCGGCCCGCTGATGCACGTCATCGCCGCCAAGGCTGTTGCCTTCGGTGAAGCCCTTCAGCCTGAGTTCAAGGATTATGCAGCGCAGGTCGTCAAGAACGCCAAGGCCCTGTCCGAAACGCTGATCGAAGGCGGTCTGGATGTTGTTTCCGGCGGCACCGACAACCACCTGATGCTGGTTGACCTTCGCAAGAAGAACGCCACCGGCAAGCGTGCAGAGGCTGCTCTCGGCCGTGCTTACATCACCTGCAACAAGAACGGCATTCCATTCGACCCTGAAAAGCCTTTCGTCACTTCCGGCGTGCGCCTCGGCACACCAGCCGGCACGACGCGCGGTTTCAAGGAAGCGGAATTCCGTGAAATCGGCAAGCTGATCGTTGAGACGCTGGATGGCCTGAAGGTCGCCAACTCCGACGAAGGCAATGCTGCCGTCGAAGCTGCAGTTCGTGAAAAGGTCGTCGCACTGACCGGCCGTTTCCCGATGTACCCGTATATGTAAGGAAGAATAGCTGATGCGTTGCCCTTTTTGCGGTTCGGAAGACACGCAGGTCAAGGACTCTCGACCCGCGGAGGATAATACCTCCATCCGCCGGCGGCGCATCTGCCCTGATTGCGGCGGTCGCTTTACCACCTATGAACGCGTGCAGTTGCGCGAGTTGATGGTGCTGAAAAAGAGCGGCCGCAAGCTGCCGTTCGACCGGGACAAGCTGGTGCGGTCTTTCGAGATCGCGCTGCGCAAGCGCCCGGTTGATCGTGACCGGATTGAGCGCGCCGTTTCCGGCATCGTTCGCAGGCTGGAAAGTTCTGGCGAGACGGAAATTCCGTCGGAAGAAATTGGCCTGCAGGTTCTCGAGGCTTTGAAAAGCCTCGATGACGTGGCTTTCGTGCGTTACGCATCGGTCTATCGTGATTTCTCCCATGCGGAGGACTTCGAGAACGTTATTGCCGAGATCAACGCCAAGATTGCCCGTGATACGGATGCGGGGGCCTGAGCGTGACCAGCCCTGCCGATGATGAAAAATTCATGGCGCGGGCAATTGAGGTTGCGCGCCGCCATCTCGGTCTAACCGATACAAATCCCTCCGTTGGCTGTGTTATCGTCAAGGACGGCAACATCATTGCCGAAGCGTCAACATCGGTGAGCGGTCGCCCGCATGCCGAGCGCAACGCGCTGGCGCTGGCCGGCGAAGCTGCCCTCGGCGCAACCGCCTATGTGACGCTGGAACCCTGTTCCCATTACGGAAAGACACCGCCTTGCGCCAATGCATTGGTTGAAGCTGGTGTGGCACGCGTGGTGGTGGCGGTAAATGATCCCGATGAACGTGTGTCGGGCCGTGGGTACCAGATCCTGCGTGATGCTGGCATTCAGGTGGAAACCGGATTGCTGCGCGATGAGGCGCAGCGCGGGCTTGCCGGATACCTCATCCGCAAAACGAAGAACCGCCCGCAGGTGATTCTGAAACTTGCCGTTTCCTCGGATGGCAAGATAGGCAGGGAAGGTGAGGGACAGATTGCCATCACCGGACCAGAGGCACGTCAGGCCGTGCAGACCCTGCGCGCTGAATGTGACGCCATCCTTGTCGGTATTGGCACCGTTCTGGCCGATGACCCTGAACTGACTGTGCGTATTCCAGGCATGGAAGACCGTTCTCCTATTCGCGTCGTGCTGGACCGCAATTTGCAAATCCCAACGTCGTCGAAGCTGGTTCGCACGGCACGTGACGTGCCCGTCATTGTGGTGACGAGCAACCAGACCGCACGGGCAGATGAAGCCTGGCATCTGATGCAGGGCGGGCTGTTGGCCGGTGTCGGCGTTGAACTTCTCAATGCTGTTGGCCTCGCCAGCCTTTTGCACTCGCTTGGTGAGCGCGGCATGTCCAACCTTCTGGTGGAAGGCGGTGCGGCTGTTGCCCGCTCATTCCTGGAAGCTGGACTGGTCGATCGTATCCTGCTGTTTGAAGGGCCTGACGCGATTGGTGCCGGTGGGGTTGAAACACCGCTTGCGCGCAACGATATGCCCAAGGAATTTACGTTCGTCGGTGAGACGGCCTTTGGGGCCGACCGCTGCTTTGAATATGAAAGGCCGCTTTGATGTTTACCGGAATTGTCACCGATGTTGGAACTGTTGCTGAACTCTCGGAACTGCCGGAAGGTGTGCGTCTGCGGGTCTCGACCAATTACGACCCCAAGACAATCGACATGGGTGCATCGATCTCCCACGGCGGCATCTGCCTGACCGTGACCAAACTGCCGGATGAAGGCAGCAATGAACGCTGGTATGAGGTGGAAGCCTGGGAGGAAGCCCTGCGCCTGACCACCATTGCAAGCTGGCAGAAGGGCGCGAAGGTCAATCTGGAGCGCGCCTTGAAGATAGGAGATGAGTTGGGTGGCCACATCGTGTCCGGCCATGTCGATGGCAAGGCTGAAATCCTGTCGGTTGAGTCGGAAGGCGAAGCGGTTCGCATTCGCCTGCGGGCACCGGAAAACCTTGCACGTTTTGTTGCGCCAAAGGGCTCCGTGGCGCTGGATGGAACCTCGCTCACCGTCAATGCCGTTGAAGGGACCGATTTCGACGTTCTGCTCATCCGTCACACGCTGGCCGTCACCACATGGGGTGAACGCAAGGCTGGTGACTTCGTGAATTTTGAAGTCGACACCATGGCCCGTTATGCCGCTAGGCTGGCTGAGTTCCCGGCCGCGACAGCACAATAACCTCTCCGTGGTATTCACTCCGGGCAAATTCCTGAAAGCCCAGCTTTGCCGCCAGTTTTAGGGAAGGCTGGTTTTCAGGGTTGATGATCGCCGTCATGGTCATGGCGGGAAAGCTCTGCTCTCCCCAGGCGACCAAAGCTTGCAGTGCTTCAAGCGCATAGCCCTTGCCATGTTGGTCGGGCGACAACAGCCAGCCTGTTTCCAGCGTGCCTTCGATGGAAGGTTTCATGTCACGCTTGGCTTCATGGAAACCGGCTTCACCAATGACCCTGCCACTCTGCTTTTCTTCAATGATCAGAAAACCGAAGCCGAAATGGTGCCAATGACCGGCAGCGCGTAGCAGCCGTGCCCATGTCTGTTCCGGGGTCGAGGGTGAGCCACCAATATAACGCACCACATCTTCATTTCCCCAAAGTGCAGCATAGGTCTCGAAATCCTCAAGCCGGTGCGCGCGCAAAGTCAGGCGTGGTGTTTCCAGTGTCGGGATAGGGATCATGGTGTCTGCGCCTGCAATTTTGGTTTCATGGGGCTTGCTCTTTAAAGCCGGGTCTATGAGCGCTGACAAAATAAAAACACTTGCCCCTTTTGCCAAACGGGTATTTTTGTTTCGGCTACAAAATGAATTCTGCTGCACCTACGGTCGAAAGGAAAAATCATGCCGTCTTATGAACTGCTGATCACCTTTTTCATAACGACTGTTGTGTTTGCCTATATTCCGGGGCCAGCCATGCTTTACGCGGCGGCTCAAACCATGGCGCGGGGACGTGCCTCTGGCTTGATGTCGGTTCTCGGTATTCATGTCGGTTGTTATGTGCACATCATCGCCGCCGCTGCCGGCATGTCCGTGCTGTTTCAAGCTGTTCCCTGGCTTTATATGGTCGTCAAACTTTGCGGCGCTGCCTATCTGATCTGGCTTGGTTTTTCGATGCTGCGCACCAAGGTTGCCGGTGGCGAGGTTAATCTGGCGATTGCGCCAAAATCTGCCAAGCGCGCCTTTTTCGACAGCATTATCGTGGATGTGCTGAACCCGAAGACGGCTCTGTTCTTCCTGGCATTCCTGCCACAGTTCGTGGATCCGGCGGCTGCCTTTCCTGTATGGCTACAGTTCCTGATCCTCGGCGTTCTGGTCAATGTCATTTTTTCGTCTGCCGATCTGGTCTGCGTGCTTCTGGCCGGTGCAATGTTGGGCAGGTTGCAGCGTTCTGGTTCCATGCAGCGGCTTGCTCGACGTGCCGCCGGCACGGTGTTGATGGGGCTTGGTGTGCATCTGGCCTTGCAAAGAAGCTGATTTGAATTTGCATTTTTGCAGATAAGATAGAGCACCGCTGAGACGGCTAGTTAGAGTTTCGCATACGAAAATGCTTGCTAAACCACGCAAGCCATGGTTTGACCGCGCAAAAAGCCGGAATGTTTTCGGCAAAACCTTTTCAGGAAATCTCCCATGTCCAACCCACACCTTCTGATCGTCGAAGCCCGTTTTTACGACGATATGGCCGATGCGCTTCTCGAAGGCGCGAAGTTCGCACTCGACGAAGCCGGTGCGACCTACGATATCATCACCGTTCCAGGCGCACTCGAAATCCCGGCGGCAATTGCCATGGCGCTGGATGGTGCAGACAATGACGGCACTGAATATGACGGTTTCGTTGCCCTTGGTATGGTGATCCGTGGTGAAACCTACCACTTCGATATCGTTTCCAACGAATCTTCGCGCGCGCTGATGGACCTCGCTGTCAGTGAATCGCTGCCAATCGGCAACGGCATCATGACCGTCGAGAACGAAGAGCAGGCCTGGGCACGCGTGCGTCGCTCGGACAAGGACAAGGGCGGTTTTGCTGCCCGTGCAGCCCTGACCATGATCGAACTTAAAAAGAAACTGGGTGGCTGAGGCATGTCGAATACTGAAAACAGCTCCGAGCCTCGTCAGCCATCCAGCAAGCCTGTGAACCAGCGTGGCGCTGCGCGCCTTGCTGCCGTTCAGGCACTGTACCAGATGGATGTCGGTGGCACAGGCGTGATGGAAGTTGTTGCCGAATATGAGGCACATCGTCTTGGTCAGGAAGTGGACGGCGACACCTACCTCAAGGCTGACCCATCGTGGTTCCGCTCCATCGTATCGGGCGTTGTGCGTGATCAGACCAAGATCGACCCGCTGGTTCGCTCTGCGCTACAGGAAGACTGGCCGCTGTCGCGCCTCGACGCCACTGTCCGTGCCATTTTGCGTGCAGGCACGTTCGAAGTGCTGGAGCGCAAGGATGTTCCAACGGCGGTTATCGTTACCGAATATGTCGAGATCGCCCGCGCGTTCTTCGAGCATGATGAGCCAAAGCTGGTGAATGCGGTATTAGACCGCATCGCCAAACAGGTACGCGGCGAGACAAAGCGTAGCTGATGATGTGAATTGGGGTGAAAGACATGAGTGGCGCAGTTGTTCCGGGGCTTGAAAGTCAACTCAGCCAGGCAAAGCGCAATGTCTTTCTCCTCACCATGGCGCAAGCCATTCTTGCGTCCGCACCGCCGATTGTCTTTTCGGTTGGTGCATTGGCAGGCTACCAGTTGTTGGGAGCCGACAAGTCTCTGGCAACGGCACCACTGACCGGCTTTAACGTCGGCGTCGCATTTGGTGCCATTGCCGTGGCCATGGCCTCGCGTTTCCTTGGTCGCAAAGCCAGCTTCATGCTTGGCGCCTTGCTCTGCTCGATCGGTGGCGGTATCGCCGCAATTGGGCTTTTCCGCATTGATTTCTGGCTGTTTGTCACTGGCTTCCTGCTAATTGGTCTGGCTGGCGGCTTTACCCAGAAAATCCGCTTTGCCGCGGCAGATGCATCGCCATCCTTCTACAAGCCGCGTGCCATTTCCTGGATTCTTGCCGGTGGCATCATCTCGGCAGTGCTTGGGCCGCAAATTGCCATCTTCACCAAGGACATGTTCTTCCCGGTGCTGTTTGCTGGGGCCTTCATCGCCATCATCCCGCTTGGGCTTGTGGCGGTGGCGTTCTTCGCATTCCTTGATCTGCCGGAAGTCAATACCAAGCAGGCGACGGATGAGCCGGCCCGCCCGCTGATGGAGATCGTGGCGACACCACGTTTTGCAACCGGCATGATCTGCGGCATCGGTTCCTACGCGCTGATGACCTTCATGATGACCGGTGCACCGCTGGCCATGGTGATTGGCTGCGGTTTCCCCTCGGAAATGGCGACGCTTGGCATCCAGTGGCATGTGCTGGCAATGTTTGCGCCGAGTTTCTTCACCGGCATTCTAATTGCCCGCTACGGCGCAGAAACAATCGTCGCTGCCGGTCTGGTCATCCTGATGGCCTGCGGTGTAGTTGCCCATATGGGCATCGAGCTGTGGAACTTCTGGGGTGCGCTCATTCTGCTTGGCGTCGGCTGGAATTTCGGATTTATCGGCGCGACAGCCATCGTCACCTCCAGTTACCGCCCGCATGAAGCGGACAAGGTGCAGGGTTTCCACGATATCATCCTGTTCAGCACCGTTGCACTGGCATCCTTTGCCTCCGGTCAGGTGTTTACCGCCTGGGGCTGGAATGTCATGAACCTGATGATTTGGCCGATTGCAGGCCTCTGCCTCATTATGGTTCTGTTTCTCATAGTTAAAAACCGTAAGACCGTAGCCGCCCAAGGCTAAACAGTAACCCTCACTGTTCGTCATTTTAGCAGAATCGACCTAACGTAAGGTATGGGGCTTGACGCGAAGCCATCCGGCAACGCAATCTTGACGCAGATGGCTTTTGCCCTTGGGAGGGGGCGAGGAAGCCAATGCGAAATCGCCAGTAAAGCGATTATACCCCGCTCATCGGTCGAGCGGGCAAGGGACTGTACTGCATGACTCCTTAAATCGTACCCGATTTAAGGCAAAGATTATGCAGCAATTTAAAATGTTAAAGCGTCCTTTGTGCGCTTTCTAAAACGCACGGCACTTTAAGACAGATCTTTTGTTCTTCTCAGAAGGGCCAGCAGGTCTGTTGCCATACATGAAACGCAATTCCTTTCGGAAAAGCCGTTCAGAACTTTTCCGGGAATCGCTCGAAGCCACGTTGAAACGGGTTATGCCCGCCAGGCGTGTTTTCTCTTGGTTTTGTCGCATGTCTTGTTCCCAAAAACCTTTGCCACTTTCGGGAGACATGCTCTAGGGGAGGTAAGTGTGAATGACTGTAATTCCCGTTGTAATAGCATGCGGACTGCTTTCTATCGTTTATGCCATCTGGGCCACCAGAAGCGTTCTCGCTGCCGATCAGGGCACGGAGCGCATGCGCGAAATTGCCGGTTACATTAGAGAGGGTGCCCAGGCCTATCTGGCACGGCAGTATCTGACGATCTTCATCGTCGGCCTTATCGTGGCGGTTCTCACATGGCTGCTTCTGTCCACCGCGGCGGCCCTTGGTTTTATCATTGGTGCCGTTCTGTCAGGCGTTGCAGGCTTCATCGGCATGCATGTCTCGGTCCGCGCCAATGTGCGTACCGCACAGGCTGCCTCGCATAGCCTTTCTGCCGGTCTGGATATTGCTTTCAAATCCGGTGCAATAACGGGAATGCTGGTTGCTGGCCTCGCACTGCTGGGTGTGTCGCTTTATTATTTCATTCTCACTGCTGGCCTTGGCCATGAAAGTGGCTCCCGCGAGGTCATCGATGCGCTGGTCGCGCTCGGTTTTGGCGCTTCGCTGATTTCGATCTTCGCACGTCTCGGCGGCGGCATCTTCACCAAGGGCGCGGACGTTGGCGGCGACCTCGTCGGCAAAGTGGAGGCGGGTATTCCGGAAGATGATCCACGCAATCCGGCAACCATTGCCGATAACGTCGGTGACAATGTCGGGGACTGCGCTGGCATGGCGGCCGACCTGTTTGAAACCTACGCGGTATCCGTCGTGGCAACCATGGTGCTCGCCGCGATTTTCTTTGCCGGAACACCCATCCTGTCTGACGTCATGGTCTATCCGCTAGCGATTTGTGCGGTATGTATCGTGACCTCGATTGCCGGTACCTTCTTCGTCAAACTTGGCTCAAACAACTCCATTATGGGCGCGCTCTATAAGGGCCTGATTGCAACGGGTGTCCTGTCAATCGCCGGCCTTGCCGTTGCCACCTCCATGACCATCGGCTGGGGTTCTATCGGCACCGTCGCAGGTATGGATATCACCGGTACTAACCTGTTCATCTGCGGGTTGATCGGTCTCGTCGTCACCGCGTTGATCGTGGTCATTACCGAATATTACACCGGCACCAACAAGCGCCCGGTTAACTCCATCGCTCAGGCCTCGGTAACCGGCCACGGCACCAACGTTATCCAGGGTCTGGCTGTTTCGCTCGAATCAACCGCGCTGCCCGCCATCGTCATCGTTGGCGGTATTATCGGTACTTACCAGTTCGCTGGTCTTTTCGGCACGGGCATTGCCGTAACTGCCATGCTTGGCTTGGCGGGTATGATCGTGGCGCTCGATGCATTTGGTCCCGTTACCGACAATGCCGGTGGCATTGCCGAAATGGCGGGCCTTGACCCAGAGGTCAGAAAAGCCACCGATGCGCTGGATGCCGTCGGCAACACAACAAAGGCCGTGACCAAGGGTTACGCGATCGGTTCTGCCGGTCTCGGCGCTCTGGTGTTGTTTGCCGCCTATTCGAACGATCTGGCCTATTTCGCAAGCAATGGCGACAAATATCCTTACTTCGCCGATGTCGGCGAGATTTCCTTCAGTCTCGCTAACCCCTATGTCGTGGCAGGCCTGCTGTTTGGTGGTCTCATTCCATATCTGTTCGGTGGTATCGCCATGACGGCGGTTGGCCGCGCAGCTGGCGCAATTGTGGAAGAGGTCCGTCGCCAGTTCCGCGAAAAGCCCGGTATCATGGCAGGCACCGAAAAGCCCGATTACGGCAGGGCGGTCGATCTGCTGACCAAGGCCGCCATTCGTGAGATGATCATTCCGTCGCTTCTGCCTGTGTTGGCACCGGTGGTGGTCTATTTCGGCGTGCTGCTGTTGTCCGGCTCCAAGGCATCAGCATTCGCGGCCCTGGGTGCCTCGCTGCTGGGCGTGATCATCAACGGTCTGTTCGTGGCCATTTCCATGACGTCAGGTGGCGGTGCATGGGACAATGCCAAGAAGAGCTTTGAAGATGGTTTCGTTGATAAGGATGGCCAACGCCATATGAAGGGTTCCGATGCGCACAAGGCATCTGTCACCGGCGATACGGTTGGCGATCCCTACAAGGATACAGCTGGCCCGGCGGTAAACCCGGCCATCAAGATCACCAACATCGTTGCGCTGTTGCTCTTGGCCGTTCTTGCAGCCTGATACGCTAAGTGCCGAAACCAAAAAGCCCGCGGACATCTCCGCGGGCTTTTTCTTTGGATGTTTCGAAAGCTCTTAGAAGCCGAGTGGATCGCTGCCGCCACCAAGCAGGTTGCGGGCTGCGTTCGCGCCGCTGGCGCCACCGGTAAGAAGCTGCTGCAAGAAGGTGAGGTCGCGGCCACCGGTCGGTGTCGTACGCGAGATCGTGTCGAAGACCTTGCCATCCTGCATGGTGTAGTTGGCTTTTTTGTCGACCACGCCATCCTTGCTGAAATAGATCGCCAGAATGTTCTGCTCAACCAGCTTCGGCTTCATGAAGGCGGCTTTGCGCTCGCGCTTCTGGGAAATGTAATAGAACACTTCGTTGTCGAAGGTCGCAGTTGTCGAAGGGGTGCCCATGGTCAGCAAGACCTGTTCACGGCTGGAACCAACCGGAATCAGCTGCAACGATTGCTCATCGACCACGTAACCGTTGTGGAAAATGTCCGTTGTGCTGGAGCAAGCCGAAAGCAGGCTGGACGCGATGACGATGGCAATAGCAGTTTTGCCGAGAAATTTGACCCTCTTGGTGGATTCCTGGTTGCTCAACGATGTTTCCCCGACTGCAATCATAAGGCACCTTCCGGCATAGCATGCTGCACAGCTTCTGTGCACACGATTATGTCTTTCCGGGGACAACCGCCCACGGATGTAGCGATATTTACATACTATTACGGGAACTCATTCCGGGAAACATATGCTGACATGTGTTTCACACCGAGACTGAACGTGACCGCAACGGCATTGCAATTCGCGACTGCTTCGGTAAACCAGCTTTCATAATCATGCAACAAGGGCAACGGGATCAAGGCGATTTACTTCGCTCATATCCGGGAAAATTCATGATCTTCCGACTGTTCAAAAAGAAAAACAGCAATCAGGCCATTGTCGACCGGCAATATGCGGCCTTGACCTCCGCCGCACGCCAGCCAGGTTTTTATCTGCATATGGGCGTGCCGGACACCGTCATGGGCCGTTTCGAGATGTTGTCGGCGGTCATGATCCTTTATTTCCGTCGCACCCGCACGTCGGACACCAGCGGGCAGGAAATCGCCCAGGAAATTGTCGATGCGTTTTTTCAGGATCTGGATCATTCTATCCGCGAACTGGGCATTGGCGATCAGGGCGTGCCAAAACGCATGAAGAAGCTTGCCGGCATGTTTTACGGACGGCTGGAATCCTATGCAGCGGCTCTCGATGGGGATGATGCGCAGGCACTTGCGGCTGCCCTCAAGCGCAATATATATCCGCAGGCAGATGCCGACACTCCTGACATGGAGATGCTTGCACAGTGGATGATCATGGCTTCGGCATCGCTTGTCGATCAGTCCGAAGAAATTGTGGCGACCGGCACTGTTACCCTGCCGTCTCCCGCCGAATAGAGGTTCTCATGAGCGACTACAGACCTGACAACGACGACGCGCCATTTTCCTACCCGGTCAAGGTTGGCCATATTTCTGCCAATCCGGTCAGGATTGCTCTGGAGGCGGACAAGGATGAGCTGAAGGCGCTTGCCAAGTCGTGGAACGTATTGTCTGTGGAAGCGCTGAAGGCCGAGTTGCAGGTTTCTCGCTGGAAGAAGGACGGAATAAAAATATTCGGTTCTGTTCAGGCGACCATCACACAGGCTTGCATTGTTACGCTGGAGCCGATCACCAGCCGCATCGATGAACAGGTCGAGCAGATCTTCGTTCCCGAAGGTTCCAAACTGGCCCGGATCATCACCAATGACCAAGGTGAAATGGTTCTGGACCCGGATGGACCAGACATTCCCGAGCAGTTTACCGGTGATACGGTGGATGCAGGCGAGGTCGTGGCCGAGTTTGTTGCGCTTGCAATCGATCCCTATCCCCGCAAGGAGGGTGCAGAGTTTGCTGGTTTCGGTGAGAAGGAAACGCAGGAAGAGCGCAAGCCTTCGCCATTTGCCGTGTTGAAAGACTGGAAAAAGGACTAGGCGAGCCGCCACGTGAAAGAAATTGGTTGTAACGGAAGGCGGAAACGGTATTTTCCCCGGCAATCCCGCCGCAGCGGCGGCCAGAAGGATCAGTGACGAGTGATCAGAATTTCAATTGACGTCATGGGTGGTGATTTCGGCCCTGATGTTGCCATTCCAGGTGCCGCAAAGGCACTGGAGCGGCACAATGACGTGACATTTATATTGTATGGCCAGAAGGAACGGTGTGAACCGATTTTGGCGCAATATCCCAAACTGCGCGAGCGGTCTGTTTTCCATCATTGCGAAGTTTCTGTCGCTATGGATGAGAAGCCAAGTCAGGCCTTGCGGCGCGGACGTTACGTCTCCAGCATGTGGCAGTCCATTGAAGCGGTGAAGGCAGGCGAGGCGGATGTTGTCGTTTCTGCCGGCAATACCGGTGCACTGATGGCCATGGCGAAATTCTGCCTGCGCACCATGGCGCGTATTGAACGGCCTGCGATTGCTGGCATCTGGCCAACCCTGAAAGGCGAAAGCATCGTACTGGACGTTGGTGCAACGATTGGTGCGGATTCGCAGCAGTTGCTCGATTTTGCCCTGATGGGCGGCGCCATGGCGCGCGCGCTGTTTGATATTGACCGTCCGACCGTTGGTCTTCTCAATGTTGGCGTTGAAGAGGTCAAAGGTCAGGACGAGGTACGCGAAGCAGGACGCCTTATTCGCGAGGCAGACCTCGGTACGATCGATTATCGTGGTTTCGTTGAAGGCAATGACATCGGAAAGGGTACCGTCGACGTGGTGGTGACCGAAGGTTTCACCGGCAATATTGCCCTGAAGACCGCTGAGGGAACTGCACGCCAGATTTCGACATTGTTGAAGGAAGCGATTTCGCGCAGCTTCATCGCCAAGATTGGCTATGTGCTGGCAAAGAGTGCTTTTGATGTGCTGCGTGAGAAGATGGACCCGCGCAAGGTCAATGGCGGCGTGTTTCTTGGCCTGAACGGCATTGTCATTAAAAGCCACGGGAGTACCGACGCTCTCGGTTTCGCGTCTGCTATCGATGTCGGTTATGACATGGTCCATAACGGACTGAACGCCAAGATAGAAAACGATCTCAAGATTTACCACGCGAGACGCTTGCCGCCACCTGGCCCCGAAGCGACCGTGGATGATGAGGAATAATAAAATGATCCGTTCAATCGTTCGCGGTTTCGGGGCGGCACTTCCAAAACGTGTCATGACCAACCAGGAAATCGAAGGCGTTGTCGAAACCACCGATGAGTGGATCGTACAGCGCACCGGTATCCGCCAGCGCTACATTGCAGGCGAGGGTGAAACCACCGCATCGCTGGGTGAAGCAGCTGCCCGTGCAGCACTTGCCAATGCCGGCATTGAGGCCGACCAGATCGACATGATCATCGTGGCGACCTCTACGCCCGACAACACGTTTCCGGCCACCGCCGTCAACATCCAGAACCGCCTGGGCATATCAGGCGGTTTTGCCTTTGACGTGCAGGCTGTCTGTTCCGGCTTCGTGTATGCGATGACCACGGCGGATGCCTATATCCGCGGCGGCATGGCAAAGCGCGTTCTGGTGATCGGCGCGGAAACCTTCTCGCGTATTCTCGACTGGAAAGACCGCACCACCTGCGTTTTGTTCGGTGATGGCGCCGGTGCCGTTGTGCTGGAAGCAGGCGAGGGCGAGGGTAAAACCTCCGATCGCGGCATTCTTGCATCGCAGCTTCGCTCCGACGGCACACACAAGGACAAGCTCTATGTGGATGGTGGCCCGTCTTCGACAGGTACAGTCGGCCATCTGCGCATGGAAGGCCGTGAAGTCTTCAAACACGCCGTTGGCATGATTACTGACGTTATCGAGGCTGCATTCGATGCCACCGGCACGACGGCTGACGATCTCGACTGGCTGGTCCCACACCAGGCCAACAAGCGCATTATCGACGGATCCGCCAAGAAGTTGGGTATTCCGCTGGAGAAGGTGGTCATCACCGTTGACCAGCACGGCAACACCTCTGCGGCGTCCATTCCGCTGGCACTTGCCGTTGCCGCCGGTGACGGACGTATCAAGAAGGGCGACCTCGTCATGCTCGAAGCCATGGGTGGCGGTTTCACCTGGGGCGCGGTATTGCTGCGCTGGTAAGATGCTTGCAAGGCGTTGTAATTTCTTCGCCTTGCAATTATACCCTTAGACGTCGTTTCGAAGAGATAAAACAGATTCAAAAACAACCGCTTGACCGGTCGTCTTTAGAGAAATAATCTCTGGCGGCTTCATTGAGACCATATAAATTTTTGTGCGGGGAAAAATGGCCGGGAAGACAGTTACGCGTGCAGATCTTGCAGAGTCGGTTTTTCGAAAGGTCGGGTTATCCCGTACGGAATCCGCAGAGCTGGTCGAAACGGTTATCGATGAAATTTGTAATGCGATCACCCGCGGGGAAGTCGTAAAACTTTCGTCCTTCGCCACGTTCCAGATCCGTGAAAAGAACGAACGTATCGGTCGCAATCCAAAGACCGGTGAAGAAGTTCCTATCTCTCCGCGTCGCGTCATGACCTTCAAGGCGTCCAACGTTTTGAAGCAGCGCATTCTCAAGGCACATGCCTCCAGAAAAGCAAAACAGAAGCCGCAAAATCCCGGTAACTGAAGATTTTTGTGACGACATAAATGGGAGCTTGGCTCCCATTGCGCATTCTTATTGTGAAAACGCATGAATTATGCGCTTCAAGCCATTGAAATAAGTACGACTCACATCATAATCCCACACATGTTTTCAACATGCTGCTCTATTGCTGATTCTGTTGTCGGCAATCTGTGAGCTTGGCTCAGGCACTCGCCATTCTGTTGAGCGTTGTGAGCCCTGTATATGCCGTTTGGGCGGTTTGGATGGAGTGAAGTTTGGACAAGAGCCCTGACGCCTTTAGAACCATTAGTGAGGTGGCTGACGACCTTGATCTGCCGCAGCACGTATTGCGTTTCTGGGAGACACGGTTTCCGCAAATCAAACCAATGAAACGCGGCGGTGGCCGCCGTTATTATCGGCCTGATGATGTGGACCTGCTCAAGGGCATCCGCCATCTGCTGTATGATCATGGCTACACCATCAAGGGTGTGCAGAAGCTTCTGAAAGCCAACGGCAACCGTTTTGTTGCTGCCATTGCTTCCGGCGATATGGCGACGATGGAAGCCATCATGGCTGCAAGCGGCGAGAAGGAAACTGCCGAACCGCGCGTTGCACATCCTGACGATGATGAAGTTGTCGGCCGTCCCAAGGCAAAGCCAAGTGGCCGTTTTTTTGGCTTTGGCGGTGGTTCGACCAACAGCGATACGCCGGAAATCTCGATCGGCAAGTCCAGCATCACCAAGGATGACCAGGCGCTGCTTCAGGAGGCGCTTTTTGACCTTCTGGAATGCAAGCGCTTGCTGGATCAGGTTCGCTGACACCAGTTTCCATTCTGTTCTCAACAGAAAAAAGCAGCTGAAATCAGCAACTCGGTTGGCATAATGCCATTTGCCAACCTTTTGGAAACCCCTTTTGCCGACAATGCGAATCGGACAAAAAGGGGTGTTTCGCGTGAGCAGCACAAAAAGCAGAACCCGCCGTAAGCCGGCAAAAAAGCAATCCGGACAGAGCCTGTGGCCTTTGCTCGGTGTCTGCGCGCTCGTCGTGGGCGGAATTCAGGTTTACGAACATCGTGACAATCTTCTGCCGTCGTCAACCCGCACGACAAAGGCCAGCCAGACCGGCGCTGCGCCGAAAAAGGACGTCTCTTCTTTCAAGACTGCGGCTATTCCGCCAAAGCCTGTGAGACCGGAAAGCCCGGTTACCAAGGTACAGAAGCAGGCTGCTAATGACGGACCTGTGCCGCCACGGGCCGTTCCGATGCCGGTTGCCCTCAACGCGACTGTGCCAGCGTCTCGGCCAGCCGAGGTCAAGTCTGAAGACAGCAAGGATATCCAGAAGGCTGCAAAGGCATCCTTCGCTTTTTGTGGCATGTCAGGTCTCAACAACTGTGTGGCCAGCGGCGATACCTTCTGGTTGAAGGGCACCAAGGTGCGAATCGCTGGTATCGTTGTGCCGCAGACTGACAATGCCCGCTGCCTGAATGAGCGCCAGCGGGGCTTTGCTGCCAAGGTTAGGCTGCGCGACATGCTGAATCACGGCGCATTCGATGTTGCCCCAGGGGCGGCAGATGGCAAGGTTATCAGCCGTTCCGGCGCCTCCTTCGGAGAGCAGCTGATCCGGGAAGGGCTGGCACTTCCGGCCAATGCAAAAAATCAGTCATGGTGCTGAAAAGCAGGAGTTGACCAGAATGCGTGTGGCTGTGTAGATGAAGCCGCAAGCAGACGTGGCGAAATCGGTATACGCAGCAGACTTAAAATCTGCCGACCTCGGTCTTGCGGGTTCAAGTCCCGCCGTCTGCACCAATGACCGCTTGATTTCGGTCATACTCTCCTACTTTCCTTTCGACACTCCATGACTTCAATCATCGTCCTGTGGCGTCGCGAAGTCAGGAAACTTGTAATAGTTGCACCCGTTCATGCCGTAATAGGCCACTTGCGAGTCAACGAGGTCTGACTGTTCAAGCTCCCACTCAAACGTGTCTTTAATATCCTCCGTTTCAAGTGTTTCTGCTGTTTGGGGAGAGTAAAAGAGAGCCATGATAGCAAGTTCTCTGAACGGCGATGGAGGGTACCCAAACCCGTATACTACGACTTCTTTTCTTTCAGTTCGCCTCTGATAACGCGCTCGACCTCGAGACTGGCTTTAATAATCTGCGCGGGAAAACCTTCCTGAAACAACAAGCCTGATGGGCTGATCGAAAAAGATTTCACCCGTGCTTCAATGACAGTTTTTGCATTGGCAAGACGTTCGTCTTGCGGAGGGCAGGGCCTAAGCGCAAAAGATGAACTTGCGTTCACTGCCAACAAAACAAGGCTTGTGACGCAGAGTGTGAGACGAGACGACATCAATAACAGCCTCTGGAAACGAATTGGTTGAGCTTATGCGTAAAAGCCAACTATTGCGCGAGGCTGAGTTTATCAAAGCCATTGTTGGGCGGATGCCGCCCGTCAGTTCTTCCAGAAAATCGGCATCATGATCACCAGCACTGTCAGGATTTCCAAACGGCCCATCAGCATCATGGCTGACAGCACGTAAAGGGCAGGGTCGGTGATGGTCGAGAAGTTGCCAACCGGTCCGATGATCGGGCCGATACCGGGGCCGACATTGGCGAGTGATGTGGCAACGGCAGAGGTTGCGGTTAGGAAGTCATAGCCCATGGCGCTGAGCGCCAGGCTGCCACCGATCCACAGAGCTATAAAGCAGCTGAGGAACAGGAACACGGTGCGAATGGTTTCAGGGTCAACCACCTGATCGCCATACCGCACCGAATAGACCGCATTGGGGTAGATCAGCTTTTTCAGGCCGGTTTTGGCAACGTTAAAGATGATGACGAATCGATAGGCCTTGATGCCACCAGCGGTCGAGCCTGAGCAGCCGCCCATGAAGGTGGCAAAGAAGGCAACTACCACCACAAACGGTCCCCACAGCGTGTAGTCGTCGCTGGCAAAGCCGCCGGTGGAGAGGATCGAGGTGACGTTGAAGAAGGAATGGCTGAGCGCCGAATCCAGCGGCACACCGTTGCGCAGGTGGTGATAAACGCCAACCGCGATGGAAATGACCGTGAGGTAACCGAGAAACACCGCAATCTGCGGATCGCGCACAATGTTCAGACGTCGTTTGACGGCCAGCAAAATCATGATCGAGAAGGGCAGGCTGCCGAGAACCAGAAAGATCGTTGCGATCCACAACAGGGCGATACTGTCGAAATAGGCAAAGGACGCATCATGTGTCGAGAAACCACCGGTTGCCACTGTCGACATGGCGTGGTTTAGCGCATCAAAATGGCTCATGCCGGCCATGTCATAGGCAATCGTGCAGGTCAGCGTCATCAGCATGTAGATGCCGACAAACGCCCGCGTAAAATGCGCGAGGCGCGCAAAGGGCCGATCATTGCCGGTATCGGATGATTCCATGCGAAAGAAGGTCATGCCACCAACCCGCAGCAGCGGCAGGATGAACAGCCCAAGCGCCACGATACCGATACCACCGAGCCAGCACAGCAGCGAACGCCACATCAAGATGCCCTGTGGTGCTGTGTCCAGACCGGAAATGACGGTGGAGCCAGTGGTGGTGATGGCAGAAACGGATTCAAATACCGCCTGAGCAAAGGTCAGGTCCAGTTCGGAGAGATAAAAAGGGATCGCACCGACCAGGGAGAAAACCAACCACAACACGTTAACCAGCAGAAAGCCGAAACGTTTGTTGAATTGTGGTGTCTGTCCACGGGTTGCCAGCGCGCAGGCGAGGAAGAAGCCGCCGCACATGAAGCCGGACAGGGCAAACACCGACCAGTCGTTATTTTTATAATAGAGATCCGCCATGGCCGGAATGAACATGGCAGTGGCCATGTAAAGCCCGAAAATGGACGCGACATACATCACCGAGCGCAGCAGATTTGTATTCAAAAAAGTCGCCTCGGTTGGTTGTTTTGCAAAGAGTCTTTGTCTCTGACGTTCGCATATGGCATAGCGGGTGCCATCGTGAATTTCAATGGAACGATAATCGTGGATAAGAAGCATGTCGAGGAAGCACGGCAGGCGGTAAGGGCACTATTTCCTGAAACGCCGCTGCAACTGAATGAATATCTTAGCAATCGCTACGGCGCCCGAATTTGGCTCAAGCGTGAAGACCTGACGCCTGTTCGCTCCTACAAGATTAGAGGCGCGTTCAACTTTCTGCGCAAGGCCATGCAGAATGATGACGCGGGGAACAACAAGATATTCGTTTGCGCTTCCGCGGGTAACCACGCGCAAGGCTTTGCTTTTGCCTGCCGCCATTTCGGCGTTCAGGGCGTGGTGTTCATGCCGGTTACCACACCGCAACAGAAAATCGACAAGACCCGCGCCTTTGGTGGCGAGTTCATCACCATTCGTCTGATCGGCGATATCTTTGACCAGTGCTATGCGGCCGCCCGTGAGCATGTCGAAGTGATCGGTGGCTGCATGGTGCCGCCATTCGACCATGAAGACATCATTGAAGGGCAGGCGACTGTTGCCGATGAAATCCTTCAGCAGCTGCCTGAGGGCACCGTGCCGGATCTGGTTGTACTTCCCGTTGGCGGCGGCGGCCTTGCTGCCGGCATCACCGGTTATTTCGCTGACCTGATCCCGCAGAGCGGCTTCCTGTTTACCGAGCCGGAAGGTGCGCCAAGCCTCAAGAAAAGCCTTGAGGCCGGCCAGCCGATTACGCTCAACAAGGTAGACAACTTTGTGGATGGTGCAGCCGTTGCCCGTATCGGCGACCTCAACTTCGAAGCATTGAAGCATTTCCCGTCCGAACAGGTTCACCTGATGCCGGAAAACGCCATCTGCGTCACCATTTCCGAAATGTTGAACGTTGAAGGTGTGGTTCTCGAGCCTGCCGGTGCGCTCTCCATTACGGCACTGGAAACGCTGGGTCGTGAAAAGCTGGAAGGCAAGACAGTGGTTGCTGTCGTGTCCGGTGGCAACTTCGACTTCGAGCGCCTGCCTGACGTCAAGGAACGCGCCATGCGCTATCGTGGTGTGAAGAAGTATTTCATTCTTCGCCTGCCACAGCGCCCGGGTGCCCTGCGTGACTTCCTGGATTTGCTGGGACCGGACGATGACGTTGCCCGTTTCGAATATCTCAAGAAGTCGGCGCGTAACTTTGGTTCGATCCTGATTGGTATCGAAACCAGTTCGCGGGAAAACTTTACCGGTCTGCTCGAGCGTTTTGAGCAGGCGGGCCTAGGCTATGAGGATATCACTGAAAACGATATACTCGCGAACCTGATTATCTGACGAAACATCTGTGCAGGCGACGAAGGCTCGCCGTCTGCACAATTGCTGCGAAAGTGAAAGACATATGGCTGGCTTCTTCTCGAAACTCTTTTCGGCGTTTGGTTCGGGCAATTCGGATGCTGCAGCACCTGCTGCATCTACTGCTGAACCGGAAATCTATGGCGACTTCGCCATCTATCCGACACCGTTGAAGGAAGGCGCACAGTTTCGCCTTGCAGGCCGTATCGAGAAAACCGTCAATGGTGAAGTTTTGAGCCACAAATTCGTGCGCGCCGATGTCTTCACATCGCTTGATGATGCCAACGAATTCACCATTCGCAAGGCCAAGGTAATTATCGACCAGAGCGGTGCCACCCTGTTTTCAAACAACTAGGCATCTCAAAGCGTAAATGCCCTCAAATTCCATCTTAATAATCCGTTTGCCATCCTGCGTTAGGCTGCGCGGGCGCGATGTTTGCGTAACACGAACTGGCTGAACAGTTCTCAGGATGGCTGGCGATGGAATTCATTAATCTGGCGCTTTTCCTCGTCGAGGCCGTCTTTTATTTCTCCGTCATGACCTGCTTCCTGCATTTTCGCAACAAGCTGGGGCTTGGGGTGTTTTTGACAGCGCTTGGTGTCATGCACTTCATGGAAACCTATCTGGCAGCGGTGTTTTACATCCAGCTGCCGTTTGGCGTGGCATCTCCAGGGTCTTCCATCCTGTTTGCCGGCAAGCTGATGATGATCCTCATGCTGTACATGAAGGAAGATGCCGCCATTGTTCGTCAGCCGATCTATGGCCTGTTTCTCGGTAACCTGCTGACCGTTGCCATCGCCCAGCTCGTAAAATTCCATCATGTTTCCACCCTGACACCGGGTCAGCCGATCAACACCGGTTTTCTCGATGAAATGGGCATCCTGATGGTGTGGGGAACAGCATTCCTCTACCTCGATTCCATTGGCATCATTCTGCTGTACGAAAAGCTTGGGACCTTTCTGCGCCGTCGCATTGTGTTGCGCTTTGCTATCTGTGGTGCCGTTATACTGACGTTCGATCAGGCCGGTTTTTACGCCGGTTTATACTATCTCTATGATGCTCCGGCGCAGGTGTTCTTTGACGGATGGCAGGCCAAGCTGCTGGCAGTCTGCCTCTATACGATGATGTTTGCGGTCTATCAGAATGTCACGACCACAAGGGCCTTTGCCAGCAACAACCGCAATGTCGGCGACGTGTTCAACGACCTGACCTTTCGCGAACGGTATGAAGATCTGCTGTCGCGGTCCGGTGTGGATGTGCTGACAGGTGTGCCCGACCGGGCCCGCATGGAAGCGGAAATTCCAAAGGCGTTGGATGCCAGCCTGCGCGACGATACCCCTGCCAGCCTGCTGATTATTGATATCGACCGGTTCAAATCGATCAATGACAGCTTTGGTCACCTGAAAGGCGACGAGGTGTTGAAGGCCGTCGCCGCCGTTCTGTCACGCAAGACGGAGGCATTCGGCCGGCTGTACCGGTTTGGCGGGGAGGAGTTCGTTATCTTCCTGCCATCGACCAATCACGACAAGGCCATGGCCTTTGCCCGTTCCGTCCAAAGCAGTTTTTATGAAGGGGTCAGGCGCCCCGATGGCACCTTGCTGACACTCAGTATTGGTGTTGCAACCTCGCAGGAAGATGGCTTGAGTTTCAACACGCTGCTCGCCCAGGCTGACGTACGTCTCTATGAGGCAAAAAATAACGGCCGCGATCAGGTTCGCGGCCGTTATGAAGTCTTGCAGGACTGAATATCTTTCAAAAGAAAGATTTGGAGCGCTCCGCTGAACCAATCAGGCAAGCAAGCGCTCACAAAATTATCAGGCAGCCTTTGCCAGTTCTTCAACCTTTGCGTGAGCAGAGGAGAGTGCCTTTTCAACGGCTTCAGGGCCGAAAGCCAAGCCTTCAACGTAAACAACTTCAACGTCGGTCATGCCCATGAAACCAAGAACGGTCTTCAGGTAGGGAACAGCGTGGTTCATGGAAACGGCTGGGCCTTCGGAGTAAACGCCAGCAGCAGCGAGAACGACATAAACCTTCTTGCCGGTTGCCAGGCCAACAGGGCCGCTTTCTGTGTAACGGAAGGTCTGGCCAGCACGTGCAACGTTGTCGATCCAGGACTTCAGGCCGGAATAGATGTTGAAGTTGATGAGGCCGGTGCCGATAACGACGGTGTCAGCAGCCATCAGCTCTGCAACCAGCTTGTCGGAGAAATCGGCAGCAACAGCCTCTTCCTGCGAACGGGCTTCAGCAGGCTTACGGATAGCGTTGGTGGTCACGGTATCAAGGTGCGGGATTGGCTCGGCAGCCAGGTCGCGGCGCACGATGTTGTTGCCGGACTGTGCCTTCAGCTTTTCAGCCAGGTCTGTCGCAACCTTGTTGGAAACGGAATCTTCGCCACGTGGGCTCGATGTGATCAGCAGAATATTAGACATGTCATTTCCTTCGAATAAGCCTTGGGAGGTCAGAGCGGGCAGGGAGAACCGTTCTGTTTGAGCCATATATTGTTGAATGGAGCCATCGAAAAAACTGTGATAATATAGATTTGAATTATCGATGAAATGGATAAGACATGGACGCCAATCCAACACTCGACCAATTGCAGGTGTTTTTGACGGTGGCAGAAACCGGAAGCTTTTCAGCAGCTTCGCGTGCCCTGAACCGCGCCCAGTCGGTTATCAGCTACACCATTGCCAATCTTGAAGCGCAACTGGAGGTCAACCTGTTCGAACGCAATGGCGTTCGCCAGCCAAAACTGACCGATGCGGGCAAGGCGATGATCGAGGACGCCCGGCGTATCGTCTCCGATCTTCAGGTCATGCGGGCCCGCGCCAAAGGCTTGCGTCAGGGCTTGGAGGCCGAAGTTTCGGTTGCCATCAGCACCATGGTACCGAATCGTGCTGTTGTCGAAGTCTTGCGTGAGTTTCGGGATGAATACCCCTCCGTTTCGCTGCGCCTCAATGTCGGCGAACTGGGAATGGTCACCGACATGGTGGCCAACGGGCAGGCGACGATCGGCCTTGGCGGCGCGGCCATCAAGCCGCAGGACGATATCTTCTCGGAAAAGGTCGGACATTCTTTCATGCTGCCAGTGGCAGCGCCGAACCACCCGCTTGTGTTGTTGGGCCGTCCACTGACCTTGGCGGATGTGCGCGACGAGGTGCAGTTGGTTGTCACTGATGCGTCGGGCCTGACGGGCAGCCGCCAGTTCAATGTGCTGTCCTACAAAATATGGCGTGTCAGCGACATTGCCACCAAACACAACCTCATTCTTGGTGGCCTGGGCTGGGGCGGCTTGCCGGCCTCCGTTTTGCAGGATGATCTGGCCGCCGGTCGTTTGGTCCACCTGCAGCTTGAGGCCTATGAGCAGGGCGAGTACCCGCTTTATGCCATGCGCAAGGTCTCGACCCCTCTTGGGCCTGCCTCAAGTTGGATGGTGGAAGCGTTCCGCCAGCGGCTTGGCATGTGCCTCAACCATCAGGATTTCACCAAGATGATCAGCCGCACAAAACCGGCAGTCAGGGTGGTGGCTGCCGAATAGGCGCTGCCCCCAAGGAAAGGCGTTTCCTCAGGAAACCGCGCAAATAAAAAGGCAGAGCAACATCAATTGCTCTGCCTCTTTTGTTTTATGCACTCACCTTAATCAGAGGATCAGGCGGAACTTCGCAAAACCTTCTGCGCCGTCGCCGGCTTCTTCGATCTTTGCGCCTTTCACGTGGTCCGCATACTGACGGCCCTTAGGGCCGGTTTCGAACGTTGCGGTGGTGTTGGCAACAGGCGCAAACGACCAGTTGGCATCAGCCTCAGGGTTGATTGTTCCCTGGTCAACGATGTAACGCACGATCACATCGCGGTTGGTATCCGGTGCCTCGAAGATGATCTTGTCTGTGGCGATGTCAGGGAACTTGCCGCCGCCGCTGGCGCGGTAGTTGTTGGTCGCAACCACGAACTTCTGCTCGGGATCGATGGGCTTGCCGTTGAACTGCAGGTTGACGATACGATTGCTTTCAGGCGTTACCGCCTTGCCATCCTTGTCGTATTTTGCGGGTTTCGAGACATCGATCTGGTAGGTCACGCCGTCAATGACGTCGTAATTATAGGACGGGAATTCCGGGTTGAGCAGCGGAGCGTCCTTGGAGCCCACTTCAACCGTGTTGAACATGCCCGCAGACATTTCCAGCCAGTTCTTGACCTGCGCACCGGTAATCAGCACGGCCTGCACCGTATTAGGATAGAGGTAGAGATCGGCCACATTTTTGATGGCGATATCACCCGCTGCAACATCCGTATAATATTCTGCACCACCACGACCGCCAGCCTTGAACGGCGCGGCTGCGGAAAGAACCGGATAATCCTTGTATTCCGTCTCTTTCAGCATGTCTTTGATGTACCAGGTCTGCGCATTGGAAACGATCTGCACAGATGGATCATCCGCAACCAGTGCGAAATAGGAGTAGAGCGGAGCAGAGGTCTTGCCAACCGGACGGCGCACATAATCAAGTGTCGCTTCATGGTCGGCTTTTACGGCGTCCAGAACCGCCTGTTTGCTTTCGACATCCGCAACGATCTTGCGTTTGTCATCGCGATGGTAGATCGGGCGCGCTTCCGTTGTGAAGTCGACGATCTTCCATGCCTTGCCGTCTTTTTCAAGCAGCAGGTCGATCAGGCCCAGATGCGAACCCCAGAAGCCGCCCATGACGGTTGGCTTGCCCATCAGCGTTCCCTTGACGGGGTCAACGCCTTCAATGCCGTCCCAGGTCTTGGGGCCGGGAAAGACCAGATGCTGGTGACCGGTGAAGATGGCATCAATGCCTTCAACGCCAGCCAGATAGAGTGACGCATTTTCCATGCGCTCGGTCTGGCCCTTACCGTCAATACCGGAGTGCGACAGCGCGATGATGATGTCGGCGCCTTCTTCCTTCATGGCAGGAACCCAGGCCTTGGCAGCTTCCACGATATCACGGGTCTGCGCCTTGCCTTCAAGGTTCTTGGCATCCCACTGCATGATCTGCGGTGGAACGAAACCGATAATGCCAATCTTGATCGGGCTTTCCTTGCCAGCACCATCCTTGATCTTCTTTTCAAGAATGACATAGGGCTTGAAGAACAGATCATCCTGCTTCGGGTCGCTGGCCAGCTGACCTTTGGTCACGTTGGCACAGACATAAGGGAAATTGGCACCCGCCAGTGTGTTGGACATGTAGTCCAGGCCGTAGTTGAACTCGTGGTTGCCCAGCGTGCCACAATCGTAACCCAGAACATTCATGGCGTTGATGACAGGGTGCTTGTCGCCGGCCTTCATACCACGCTCATAGGCGATAAAGTCGCCAAGCGGATTGCCCTGCAGGAAGTCACCATTGTCGACCAGCATGGAGTTGCCAGCTTCGGCACGGATCGAATCCATGATCGTGGCCGTACGTGCAAGGCCCATCGTGTCATTCGGCTTGTCGGCATAATAGTCATACGGGAACACATGGACGTGAATATCCGTGGTTTCCATAATGCGCAGATGAGCCTGATTACCCTGCGCACGCGCTGCAAACGGGTGCAGCATGACGAGCGCGGAGGAGGCAGCTATACCTCCCAGTAGCGACCTCCGTGTGATGGGATGAAGCGCGAACAGCGACGAAGACATGGGAACTCCTTGATATGATCTTGGGCTGACCTGAAACCAGCCTAAGGCCATTCTCAGATGAGTGCATCAGGAAAATGACGAAACGTCTTTTTCCCGAAATTTTTAAATGTGCATAATGTCTTTGTGCAACTAGCGGGCGAGGGTCGGCTTGACCTCCTGATGGAAGAACCGGAAATAAGACGAAACCTGCGCCAGCGTGTTGGTGGACATTTTTAATTGAACACCCAGCCGGTTCATGTGATGCCACTGTACTTCACCCTCGATGAAACCCAGATCGTCACTCTGGATTTTCACCCGGCTGCCTTTGGATGCCGTAAATGGCCCCTGCAATTCAATGGCGATACCTGTTGCCGACAGGTCGACGACGCGCCCGGCAACGGATTGGTTGAAATAATGCACCGTGGCATAGATGCGGGTTTGCTCGCGCTTTGCACTGCGCGTCTGCATCGTCATGTTACCTGTCATAGTGTCTACCCGACCGAGTTTAAGCTACGGGTATCATTGCAGATAATTCTTACATGCCATTTAGAACGATGCGTAAAATTAAACCTAACCGCGATCTATTCGGCACTGGTAACAATTGTTGCGGGCCGAACGGACATGCACATAGGCAATCTCCGGCCGTTCAAACAGGCTGGCGGCACGTTGTGAAATCTCCGGTGTCGGTGTCACTGCACCGGTGCCGTACACGATGCGGTCATCAGGGCCATAACCGCGCACGATATAGTCAGCACTTTCAAGCATCGGCGGCAAAACCTCGCTTGCCTCGTAGCGAGGGCATGACCGCTCGTGGATAAAGATCGGGCCGGTCTCGGCATAGGGCTGAAGGTCGATAAACGGCCGGTAGGCCAGGAGGAGCATCGCTTCTCCTTCAGCAATTTCACCAAGGCAATGGCGGCAGGGCATGCCGCCTGATGAGACCGAGCGTTCGGCGGGGTTGCCATAGGCATCATTGCGCCCGGCCCGAAATGCATCAGCCTCTTCAGTCGGCATGGCGGTAAACAGAATTGTGTTCATGTCAGTGGCTCCAAATGCGTTGCTGCTTTGTCGCTATGCGCCGCAAAGCAACGCCCGGCCACCCGATTCTTGTGTGTGACCGGGAAAAGCCCATTGTCAGACTCATGTGCTTTGATGCTCTATTTGCGAAACTTTCATGCACGGCCCGGAGCGCCTTATGCCGCACAGTATTTTTGCGTTTTTTATTTCTGCGTTGGTGGCTGTATTTCCCGCATGGAACGTTTCGGCACAGGATAGTCCCGACTTCGAAAAGCTGACGGATCAGCAGATCGAGGAAATGGTACAGTTCGTTGTCGGCAACGGTATCTTTATTCTGTACCACGAAGCCGGCCACATGCTGGTTTCCGAGTTTGACCTGCCTGTGCTGGGTCGAGAGGAAGACGCGGTTGATAACCTGTCATCGATCCTGATGCTGGAGGCTGATGATGACCTGCTCGATCAGGCCATTATCGATGCAGCCGATGGCTGGTTCCTGTCGAGCGAAGCGGCAGCGGACGCAGAAGAGGAACAGGCCTTCTGGGGCGCCCACGGTTTGGACGAACAGCGTGGCTGGGCCATTGCCTGCTCGATGGCCGGCCACGACTACAAGAACTTCAAGGAATTTATTGATTCTCTGGAGTTTCCTGAGGACCGCCGCGAGGAGTGCATCTCGGAATATCCGCAGAAAGTGCGCAGCTGGAATACGCTTCTGAAGCCGCATGAGGCGACAGCCAATGCCAGCACGAAGTTCGAAGTCACCTATGAGCCGATCACCGACCCAAGCCTTGAGTTGTTTCAAACCATCGTCAAGGAATCGAAACTGCTGGAATTGATCGGTAACTCCTTTTCCGGCCTCTATAATATCAAGGACGGTATCAAGTTGACCGCGAAACAATGCGGTCAGGCCAATGCCTTCTGGTCGGCAAAGGACCGCGAGATCACCTTTTGTTATGAGTTCGCCAAGTTCCACGGCGAACTGGTCGCCAATTACTTCTTGAACAATGCCGCTGACGAAACCCAGCCGCAAAGTGAAACCGAAAGCGATGACGCGACTGTTGTTGGTCTCACCAGACAATAAAACAATGCGTCACGCATATGAGGCATGCCCATATGCGTGACGCTCATCCTGATCGGATTAGCGCAGGAATTCGTCGATACGACGCAGCGTAACGCGACGGTTGCGCCACTCTTCAAATTGCGTGTTAACAAGCAGATAGCTTTCGCCATAACCCACGGTTTCCAGCGCCCGTGGCGGTACACGGAATTCCTGCACCAGCAGCCATTTTAGTGATTCTGCGCGACGTTCCGACAGGACCTGGTTGGAAGCCTCAGAACCAACTGCGTCTGTGTGACCCTCAATCAGGAAACGTGCACCGCGACGGCGGCGAAGGATCTGTTCCAGAGCAACGCCGATCTCGCGTACTTTACGATATTCCGAACGGGGAATTTCAGCCGAACCGAAGGCAAAATTGATGGACTGAATGTCGATGGAAGGGGCGCTTCGGCGCAGTTCCGGCCGGCGTTTGAATTCCTGGATGGTCACGCGCTCTTCCGGACGCATGCGGCGCGACGGTGCTGCCTCAAGACGGCGCATGATGGTGCCGGAAGATGGAGTTTCCTGCGCACTGGCAACTGCCGGTACAAACGCTGTGGCAGCAAGTGCAGTCAGGAAAGATCGACGGTTCATGGCTGGTTTCCTTTAACTCGTTATTGTCGCGGGCAAACTGCCACGCACAACCTGAAGGAAACCTGAACCGGCGGTTGCCGCCGGTTCAAACTGATTAATGGTGCAATCCTACGTCAGTGATCAGTTCTGAACGGCGATATTGAGCAGTTCCGCCTCGCTCAACGGCTGAACCCAGGCCTGATAGGTGCCGACAGGCGAGAAGCCCATCATCTGGTAAAGTTGCAGCGCACGCGGGTGGTCGAGCGTGTTTGTGGTAACAGTGACTTTTTTCGGATTGTCCTGCCAGGCGGCATAGAGTGCCTGCAACAGGAACCATTTGCCGATACCAGCGCCAATCGCTTCTTCGAACAGGCCGAAATAGGAAAGCTGGGTCACGTCATCGTCGCGCTTGTATAGCTCGAAGAAACCGGCAGGCGAACCGTTCATATACAGCACGCAGACGCTGTTTTTCGGGTCGCTCAAAACAGCGCCAAGTTCCGCGTCGCTCATGCGCATGCGTTTTTGCCAGTGCCAGCGTTTGCCGACCCGCCAGTACAGGTAGCGGTAAAAATGCAGCGGGATGTTCGGGGCACGCATGATCGCGGTCTGGATGTTGACCGGAACCGCAATGCTGATCTTTGGCGCAGCCGTCATTTCAAGCTGCGTGACATGGGCTTTTAGCGGATCAGTGTCTCGGGGCGCGATCGGCTCGGCAGGGCCGGTGACCACTGGCGTGTCATCAAGGCTACCCCACTGCGACCAGGAGCCATCGAAAAGGCTGTTGGTCTTGTGGCCAAGCGATTCGAGCGCCAGCGTGATAACCGCTGCCGTCACGCCAGAACCACAACTGGTGACAACCGGTTTGGAAAGATCGATGCCGGCTTCCGTCACCATCTTGCGCAGCGTCGCCAGATCCTTGAAGTGACCATTTTCCGAAAACGCCGTGGCAGGCAGGCTGCGGGCGCCCGGCATATGGCCGGAGCGCATGCCAGCACGCGGTTCGGCCTCGTCGCCGGTAAAGCGGCCAGCGCCACGCGCGTCGGCAATCTGCTTGCTGCCGGCGTCGATAACACTACGCATTTCGTCCAGTGACGTGACACGATTTTTCTGGAAGTGCGGGATAAAGCTGACGACTGGCGGTTCTGGCAGGTCGGTTTCAAGCGGCAGGTTTTGCGCTTTCCAGCCGTCGAGGCCACCATCCAGCACGTAAACGCTTTCGGCACCCATCACACGCAGCATCCACCATACACGCGGTGCAGAGAAGAATCCGGGGCCATCGTAAACGACGATCGTATCGGTTTCCTGGATGCCAAGTTTGCCAACCTGCTCGGCAAAATATTCCGGCGATGGCAGGGAATGCGGCAGGCCAGTGGTGTGATCCGCAATCACGTCTTGATCGAAAAACACGGCACCGGGAATATGGCCCTTGGCATATTCGTCGGCACCATTGCGCTTGTGGGCTGGAAGATACCAGGATGCGTCGACGACACGGAACTCAGGTGCCCCAAGCTGTTTGTTCACCCAGTCCGCCGACACGACGAAACGACTTTTTTCGTTGCTCACGATCTAGTCTCCCTGCTGTTCAGGCTGCGGAATCGGGCGCACCGAAACGGATGCGAAAACGCCGGTTTTCCTTGCCCTTCTTTTCTATCTTGGCGATGTGTATCTCACCGACTTCATGTGTCTTGGAGACATGTGTTCCACCGCAGGGCTGGCTGTCAATTGCCGAGTTCTCACCTATGCACACAAGACTGACACGGCCAAGGCCAACGGGTGGGCGCACATTCTTGGATTTGACGATGCCGGGATTGGCCTGCAATTCCTCGTCGGTGATCCACTGCAGGAAAACGGGATGGTCGGCATTGACCAGTTCCATTAGCTTGGCCGATACCTCGTCCTTGTCGATGGTTTCCGACATGTCGAAGTCAACACGCGATTCGTCTTCGCCAACTGCGGCACCAGTAATCGGCCATTGGCAGACAACGGACAGAAGATGACAGGCGGTGTGCATCCGCATCAGCTTGTAGCGGCGCTCCCAGTCCACATGCAGCACGACCTTTTCACCGGGTGCCACACTTTCCTGTCCTTCAAGCGGAACGTGGATAATAATGCTCTTGTCCTGACCGTGTCTGGTTTGCCCAAGCTGAATTCTGGAGCCGTCAGCACGCTCCAGAAAACCGGTGTCGCCAGGTTGACCGCCAGAGGTGGCGTAAAAGCAGGTCTGGTCCAGCTCAATGCCCCCGTCTTCGTGAATGTCTGTTACCGTTGCCTCGCAGGTGGAAAGGTAAAAATCATCACGAAAGAGGGCATTCACTGGCATAGTCTAGGCACCTTATGTGGTTTCATACGGGACAGATATATCGCTTTTCCCTGTGAGCCAGGCCGGAACAGGAAGCCCCTTGGACCGCAGGAATGCGGGATTGTAGAGCTTCGACTGGTAACGGTTACCGTAGTCACACAGAATGGTGACGATTGTATGCCCCGGACCGAGGTCTCGGGCAAGGCGAATTGCACCGGCAATGTTAATGCCGGTTGAACCACCAAGGCATAGGCCTTCCTTGGTGACGAGATCAAACAAAACGGGCAGGGCTTCCGCATCAGAAATTCGGTAGGCGAAATCCGGTGTGAAGTCTTGCAAGTTGGCGGTGATGCGGCCCTGACCGATACCTTCGGTAATGGAGTTACCTTCGGATTTCAGTGTGCCATTTTTGTAATATTCATAAAGTGCCGCACCATCGGGGTCGGCAATGCCGATCTTGATGTCAGGGTTGAAATCACGAAGACCATCGGCAACGCCAGCCAGCGTGCCGCCGGAGCCAACAGCGCAGATAAAGCCATCAACCTTACCATCCGTCTGGTCCCAGATTTCAGGCGCGGTAGTTTCGATATGGGCCTGACGGTTGGCAATGTTGTCGAACTGGTTTGCCCACACGGCGCCGTTCGGATCGGTTTCAGCAAGCTGCTTGGCCAGACGTCCGGACACCTTCACATAATTGTTCGGGTTGGAGTAGGGGGCAGCTGGCACTTCCACCAGTTCCGCACCCAGCAGCTTCAGCGCGTCCTTCTTTTCCTGGCTCTGTGTTTCAGGAATGACGATAACGGTGCGGTATCCAAGCGCTCTGGCAACAAGCGTCAGGCCAATGCCGGTATTGCCGGCCGTGCCCTCAACAATCGTACCACCGGGGCGCAACAGGCCGCGTTTTTCAGCGTCGCGAATAATGTACAGCGCCGCACGGTCCTTGACGGACTGGCCGGGGTTGAGAAACTCCGCCTTGCCAAGAATTTCGCACCCTGTTGCCTCGGATGCAGCATTCAGGCGAATGAGTGGCGTGTTTCCAATGGCAGTCAAAACAGAGGTATGTATCGTCATGGGTCGACCTTCTTTCGGACGCGTATGATTACCGTTGCTTTGAGCGGATTGACCCCTGTTGTGGCAAGAAATTCTGTTTCTGTGAATGCCTCAAACGGGCAAAATTCATCTTATGGGCGAGGTTTTCATCCTGTCGGCTCCATCAGCGGTAGGCGGATCGACGCTTAACGGAACAGTGACAGCAGGCTCTCGCTATTGGAGTTGGAGATGGAGAGAGCCTGTACGGCAAGCTGCTGCTGTGTCTGCCGCGCTTTCAGGCGTGTCGAAGCTTCATTCATGTCGGCATCAACCAGACGGCCAATGCCGCTGTCGATGGAATCGCCAAGTTTGGCGGCAAAATCCAGCTGCAGATCGATGCGCGTTTGAATTGATCCGAGAAGCGAGGCCGCACTGACCACCTTTTTCGTCATGCCTTCGATCACTCTGATATAGCGGTCGAGATCGACCGACGGCATGGTGATGTCCATGTCGACGAGGTTCACATCCGGCGGGTTGCCGATATTGTCCCAGACACCGGAAATCTTCATGGATGAGCGATACCCCATGTCCGGATACATGCTCTGGTCAATGTCGAGTGTGATACGCGAGCCGCTTGAGGTGACGCTGGATATGCCCTTGCCGGTCAGCACATGCTGAAGCACGGTTGCCATATCGGCCGCATTGTTCACTTCGCCTGTCGTGATACCCAGTGCCGTATCGACGTCATCCTTGGTCACCTTTATCATCTGCGGTGTTCCACGGTTCAGTGAAAGGTCGAAATAGAATTCGACATCGGTTTTCATTTGAAAGCTGTCGCCGAAATTGAAACCGAAATCCGCGTATTCGCCGTCGGTAACACCGGTGGGGGCATTCAGACCGAATGCGTAACCGCCCGCCAACGTCGACGTGACATTGCTCATTCTGACCGAAGAGCCGGGCAGACCTTCCATTTCTCCAGAAAAGAAACCGTAGGTTTGCATCACGCCACCGATATTATGAGCCTGTCCGAAGCCACTGCCGCGGCTCGGATCGGAGGGCGGAGGTGAGCTCCATGTCGCTCTTGAAATAACCACCATCCAGTCGCGGACCGTGCCGATATAACCATTGGCGCCTGCACCCAATGCGTCATTGACGGTGCTTCGGTCTATTGTCAGCGTATAGGTCGTTCCGGCTCCAAGCGTGCTGCCATCTGCCGTGTAATCGAATGTTATGACGTCTGCGGCACCAAAGGTGGCGCTGTGCGGAAAGTTGAAATATTGCCAGCCGGACATTTCATAGCTTTCCCAGTCCACATTGCGCAGACCGCCGATATCCCCAATGGCGCGCGAGTCGACTTGCAGCAAGCCGTCACCAGTCGTGTTGAACAAGGTGAGTTTGGACACGTCGACATCGGTTGTTTTTACGCTGACGCCGCCATTGCTGTTTCGGACAAAGGACGAAACGACGGAGTCCATTGACTGGGCTTTGTCAAAGATGTCGTCGAAATCCGTATTCAGCCAGTTCTGGCCGCTGAAGCTCGCCGATTCGGAGACGCTTTTGGCCTGATCGATAAGGTGCGCCAGCTCTTCCTGAACCTTGGTTCGGTCGACGCTGTCTTCTTTTGCCGTGACGAGTTTTGCCTTGAACTGTTTGAGAATGTCGACGGTCGATTCCAGACCCTCATAGGCCGTATCAACCTTGGCTGCCCCAAGGTTCAACGCATCGGTCACGGCGTCAATGGCCATGGTGTCGGAACGCATGGTGGTGGAAATGGACCAGTAAGCCGCATTGTCTGCTGCTGTCTGTACACGAAGGCCGGAACTGACTTGATTTTGCGTTCGGTCCAGATTGGAGCCGATCGTACGCAGGGTCTGAAGCGCAGAAGTCGCTCCAGCGTTCGTGAGAATGCTGGTCATATGTATGCTCTGTTGGGGAATTCAGACGCTCATCATGAGCATGAAAATATAGCCCACATAGAGCCCCAGTTATGGTTAATAGATGGTTTATTACAATTGTCAGAAATAACGATCTGCCGATTTTTCGCGATGGAAAAACAAGGGATTATCGACTGTACGGAGAGTCGCGGGCAGAACGCTGCACTGTCATCTAAAAAATGAAAACAGCAGGAACCAATCAGCACTGACATCGTTATGTCATCGAGCTACGCTAATGGTAGTACCAGTTGACGTCTTTGACCGCGGATGTACCGGCACTGACAGGATCAACGGACGAGAAGGTCGGCACTCCGTGTCCGGCCTTTTTTGTTGGCTTTGCAAGTATGCTTGTTTTCGCCAGGGATCGGGCAGGGCAAGCCCGACCGGGAATATAGGCTGTTTCGTGCTTGCAGGCGGAGATCTCCGCCTGCAAGCACGAAACAGCCTATAGGGGCTTAGTGAACAGACGGCTCTTCTTCGCCATCCAGGAAGCTGCGAATGCCATCCTTTTCACAGGTCGCCAAAAACTCTTCCCAGGCGTCCTTGTCGGTCGCAAACGGCTCGTCCCAGGTCGTGACATCGTCCTGCTCGCTGATGACCTCGAGTGTCCAGTCACCCTGGGTTCCTTCAGGGCGAAAGATATCGACAAGCACGGTTATGCCGTCGTCTTCAAACTCACCGGCAAACTCGGAGTGTTCCATTTTTTGTTTTTTTGTCATTCCGCGATTCTCCGCTTCTGATGTGATGAACCCGCCACTCGGGCCGCTTGCCGCGTCTTACGCTCTGTCGTTGCTGTTTAGCCAGCCAGCGACTCAAACGCAAAAATCGCCTGCCGATAATAATGACAAAGCGTGTCAGTTACCGTTGCAGGATTTTCACAAAAGGAAAATAAGTTTTCCAGAATGCTGATATGAAGGTGAGGTAGTTTTCAGCGATATTGTGTTCTATAAAGAACAACCATTTAAGAGATAAATGGCTCCCCGGGCCGGGGTGGTTTCGAACTCGTGTAGCTTTACGAGTATAAATAAAATCAGTAGCTTGTGTGGATTTTGTTTTCAGAAAAGTTCCTAAAGTAGTCGGTTTTGTACCCAAAAAGTAGTCTATTTGGCTCCTATCAATTTGCGTATTCTGTCTGACTGTGAGCCTTGTTGTTGTGCGGCAACAGCCTGCAGGTATTCGCTTTCGATGCGATCGAGCAGCGGCTGCGCGATCGGTCCCTTAATGTCGACGACCTTCGCAATGAAGATCAACATTTCTTCGAGTCGCTTAAGCGGGACACCCTTCCAGACAAAATCGGCCATCACTGACCTTTCCAACGATAGAACGCCTGCTTAAGGCTGAACCAGCGCTTCGCCGCGTCCTGGTCCTTGTCGAGCTCGGCGCGTGACTGGATGTTGAGAATGTTGCGCACGCGGGTGTTCACCCGTTCGTCGTCGCCAGAGTCGATCAGGTCGTGATGGTCGATCAGGAAGCGACGGAAGTCCTGTCTGCCGCAATGGATCGCGCAGTCCTGCGCCAGCTTGTTGGCTTTCTGTTTTGGCTTCAGCCGCTCGATCTCGTTGAATGATTCCCGCAACAGGAAAAGCAGGGCGCGCATGATCTGTGGCGCGCGCGTCATCAGCCGGCGATCGTCGTAACCGCATTCCGGCTTGATAATGGCGATCGGGAAGATCTCATCGGTGAGCTGGTCACGCAGGCAGATTTCGGCCTGGTGCGTTTCGGCATTATAGGTGTCCTGCCACTCGTCGGACACCAGACCGGCAAGTTGCTTGGCTTCGATGTAGAGCGGTGTTGCTGTCTGTCGGTTCATGATGTCTGTCATCAATTCACCTCGGACTTTGGCCGCATCAGTCCGTCTTTCGGTGAGTGTTCCCGATACTCGGACATGTCGTAGCCGCTGCGCTGGAAATCGAGGATCTGCTTCGCGCGCTCCAGATTGTCTTCGCATCCCCATTCGTCGAGCGCGTCAAGAAAATCAGCAAGGTTTTGTGCGAAAGCGTCGGTCATCGCACCTCTCCGAAGGTCGATGCGTATTCGTTCGCCACTGCCTCGGCTGCTGAATAGCTCCAGTCGTAGCCTCTCGTGCCGTGCTTGACGCCGATGTACTCCCGCAGCCAACGAACCGCCGTGTCGTCATCGACGTCCGGCCAATGCTGCTTAAGGCAGTGCGTTAGACAGAGGTCAAACCATCCTGCTGGGAGTTGCCGATCGGGCTGCGCGCGGAAATTCTCGACGAGCCGTCCGTGCACGATGTTGGGAAGGTCAGCTTCTACCTGCTCAAAGATCGCTTTTCGAACGGCTTTCTCTGCTCGGCGGCGCATCCATGCTCTGAGGCCAAACATCAGTTGGCCTCCCGTCGATCGTTCTTGCGTTTGCGGATCTCGCTGGTTTTCTGGTCGAGGCGGGCAAGCGTCATCAGCGCAGGCTTCAACTCTGCCGGTGCAGTGTCGTAAGCCATGACGCGGGTTGCGCGGCCGCCATTGAGGCGTGGCAAAACTCCGCGGGGTATGGCAATCCAGTTCTCAGGGTCGGTATTGAGCCGGTTGCCGTCGACGCACTTCAGGCACTGGCCCTCTGGTACTGGGCCGTTCGCCAATTCCCAAAGATGAAGGTGCTTAAGCACGTAGCGGCGCTCATATCCGGTATGCGGGTTCTCCTCGTCGACGCTGATCTCGACGTAACCATCTTTGGAAACGCGCTCGTGACCGAGGAATTTCGTATTGTGGGGCAGGTTGCCCTTTCGGAACTGACTGCGCTGCGCATTTGGGTGCCTGCCGCCCTTGCCAGGCGCACACGGCACGCCTTTGTTGTGTGAGATTTGGCCTTTTTGGAATTGCCCGGTTCTGCCGGTTTTCCAGCCGTACCGTTTGCGAAGTTGATGCAGGGCTTTCGCAGACACTTCCCGTCCGAACGCAGCAACAAATTGCGCACGATACTCGCTGATAGGCAGTAGGCGATTTTCTTCCAGCCAAACCATTTCGGCGCTTGTGTACGTGCGCAGTCGCCCTTTGTAGCGTCCGCCATCCCTGCCGACTTTCCATCCCTTGCGTTTACGAAGCTGGTTAAGGTGGACGAGATCCACATCTGCGCGGCCGAATTTCTCGATGAAAGCTTTATGATAATCGCTGATGACCATCCGGAAGTTTTCTTCCAGCCAGGCCATTTCATCCGCGCTGTAAGGGGTTCGCCCGCGTCTCATGACTTGGTCCCTTCGATCATTGGTAGCAACTTCTCGTAATTGCCGCCGTATTCGGCAACAAGCTTTGCGGCCTGAACGCCGAGATCGGCATTGCGCAGGATCTGCGTGCTAACGGCGACCATTGCTTCGGTGCGCTTCACTTCCTGTTCAAGTTGCTCCACAGACATATCTTCTTCGCCCAGGCGCTCGAGCTGGGCGAATAGATGGTTGTTGAGATCGATGAGACGGTTTTTCATTGGTCACGCTCCAGCTCGTCAATGTTGTGAGGATGGACAGTGAAGGTGTATGCGGCGATCCACGGGTTGGCGTCCCATGCACCAAAGCCGTTGATGTGATCCCAAAGGGTAGCGTAGGCGCTGATGGGCGATCCGTATCGATCATCGCCTTCGAATCCCCAATGGCAGCCCATCTCCACGGCGCTTCGAAGGGCCGTAGGTTTTTCCTTCAAGCCTTCCGCAATTGCGTCTTCGCGGCTGACATCCTGCAGGCGTTCGGCGCGAACTCTTGTGACGATCAGCGTAATTCGGCTGGCCCATCGGGGCATGTGGATGGAGGGACGCCAAGAGTAACCGCGTGTGTCGGCCTCTAGGTCTGCACAAGGATCCGTTGCAGCATATCGCACCTCACATGGCTGCCGCTTCGTTGGTTGGAAATCGCCAAAGCTCAATGCTTGCCAGTTCTCGCGCACCCATAGATGATCGCCGGTTTTGATTTTCATGGCAGTTAGCGCGTATTTTTCGAGGTGGGGAACGCCAGCGGCATTCTGCCCGTAGTTCCAGATTGTGCCCTTGCGATCGGGCGCGCAAAGATTGTTCATTTTATCAATGAATGGCTGCGGCTTGATGATACGCCGGGTTTGCGACTTGGTGCCGTTGAGCAGCGCGCGGACCATTGGCGCGGAAAACAGGATGGGACGATCAGTCATTCTGATATCTCCGCAATGTCATAAAAATGCTGCGGGATGGCGTCGCAAAGGCCGAATGTCTGGCTCATGTAAACGCCTATGAACTCCGGCTGCTTCTCAAAGCGCAGAATGACAGGGCTGGACAAATTGGACCCCTCGTGACCTGTGCGAGTTGTCAGTGTATGAAACACGCGCTGCGGTCCAAACAGGCGGCTAAAGCCTTCAAACAGTGCCGGGATGGCTGGATCAAAGATCATCTCGCTCGCCGTCGCCACATCATTTGCCAGTACCTCTCTCAGCATTTTGCGCCAGTCACGCGGTCTGCCGTCTGTCATGCGGTAGTCGTGGCCAATGGTGTGCTGACGGACGCTGGCCGTGCGCTGGTAAAGGCATGGCTGAAACTGCACGCACTCGTCTTGCCAGCTGGGGTAGCGCATTTTAGGCAGGATGAACGTGCCTGCGCTGGAAACGAAAACGGTTTGAGGGTGTGACCACTCCGGCAACTTGGTCTCGTAAATGGCGTTCTCGTACTGCATGCGGATTGGCTGCGGCATGCGCGCCGCTTCAAAAGCAGCGTCTGGAAAATCCAGTGTAACGGGCTCGTCGATGTGCCCCTCTTTGTCATGGATGATCGCGGTCGCGTGACCGCCAACGGCAACCAGGTACACGCCCTGTTCCGGGTGGGGTTCAATGCTGATTGTTCCGTAAGGGAACGCGAGACCTGGTGCTGATCTAACGTGATCAACAAGCGGTTTCAGCGCTGGAAGATACTTTGCGGAGAAATAGCCAAAGTGGATTTTCTTGCCCTCGCTCATGCGTATTTCTCCATGTCGGAAATCATCGAGACGCGGGGCAGGGTTACGGGCCTGCCTTCGACATAAAGCGTCATGATGGGGGTTGGTGACTGCGCGTTCGGATCCCGGCTGCGCGGTGCGATAATGCCGCATTCCTTCAGGATCTTGCGGGCGTGATCGAGCGAAACGCCGTACATGGCCGCGATCTGGTTACGTCCGTAACCCTGATTGACCAGTTCCTGCAGCTTTGGTGCGGGCGGCAGTTTGGTGTTGTTGGGTGAGGCGCGCACGATCATTGCAGTGTTTCTCCTGCTGGCCGTGGGCTGTTGTCTCGTGCGGGGTCGTCCTGGCGGTGGCGGAAATAGTCCAGCACAGCTTCGGAAACTGCGCATTCTGCGAGATCGTGAACATCACGTGCCATTTCTTCAGACGCCTTGCGCAGTCTGGCCTCGGTTTTCTCGTCGATGTGGATTGTGAGCGCCGTCATGGGCATGGCTCCGTTTTTTGCTTGGTTTAGACGCGCGCCGCAGCGGCGTGCATGCGTTCGATTTCGTGGACGCGAGTTGCGCAAAGTGCGATTCCGCCAAAAAGACCGAGCAACAGAGTGGCGGTGACGCAGGCCAGAAAGAACCGGCCATAGGGCTGCGGCTGCTTCTTGAAGGTGCCGAGTTGCTGGCGGTTGAGTGGGTACATCGGGGAAAGCTGGTACATGGGAACCTCCATCCGTTTCGGATGCCGCCTCGGGCAGAGGCGGTCACCGAAAGGGATGCTGGGTCACGCGGCTTCGCGCTGCGACAGCCGGTTGGCGATCGTGCGAGCTTCTTCGCTGAAGGTGTTGATTTGCGCCTGGGTGAATTTGAGGAGCATCTGGCGTTCTGTGCAGCCTTCACCAAGGCGCAGCATCTCGTCTGCCATTTCCTTGATGATCTTGCGTTCTGCCGGTGTGCGTTCGTTCATGGCTTCTCTCCATCCTTGAAGGGAGACCGGACAGCGCAGGGAAAGGGGGAACACGCTGCCCGGTCTATTCGCCAAGCCGTGTGGTTAGGCTTGGATGGAGACATGTTTCTTAAATGGAAACCTATTTGTCAAGAAGAAAGTTTCCGAAATGGAAACCTTACTTGCCCGCATAAACTCTTGGGGCTTCTCAAATGGAAACCATCGTCGAGGATTTTGGCTATTTTTACCGATGATTCATCGGAGGATGGGCGTTCCGATTAGGTCCAACGCTATAGAGTTAACGAGGGATATCTCGTCGTCATGTCTTTTGCCGTCGGCGTCCATGGCCTTTACTGCTGCGGAAAGCAGACGGTTGATTTCAGTAGGGGGTCTTTTAGCAATCACATCTAGGGATCTAAGGATTGATTCTTCCGTGGGGCGAAGTCTCGCTGTGTATCTTTGAAGTGCGAGAACCTCGGCGTCGCTAAGCATGTCTCCAGACTTCTCGACTAAGCGCCACAGATAGTCCGTCACATAGTCGACTTCCCCAATTGCCAGCTTCCCGTCCGCTCTGATTATGGCGGACAGTATTACGGCGTCATGCCTCACAACCGCGATTACGCCGTTCCAATGCTTGTTACTCTGCGCTCTAGCGTCCGCTATTCCAACGGTAATGCCAAAGTTTTCCGCGACGAAGCCTTGAACGTCTTCGAAAACTTCACCGTCTAGATCAACAAAGGATTGAATGCGGTCGATCCTGAATTGACGACGCGCCTTCCGTTCATGGCAAAAGGCCAAAAGGCAGGGCGCTCCACCAGATCCGGCGACTATGCTCCATACCGTGACGCGGCGCACAGATCTGCCGCCTTGCGAGTCGGTGTATTCTATTATGAAGGATTGCCCATCTGCCTGGGTAAGTTGGTCACCTCTATCGTCGCCGTCATCGCGTTCGGTCAAAATTATTGATATCGGCGAATCAGATAAAGGTCGACGCTCGACGTGTTCCGCCAGCGCATGTGCTGAACTGCTTAAAGACATTTCCACCCATCCCGGTTTCATTTCGTGAAACCATAGGATGAAAACATTGATGCAACAACCTTATCCAGATGATCCTGTGCGATAATTCGCAAGATCGACAAGCAGCTTTAGGGCGGTCTCTTTTGCCTCAGGCGTCATTCGCGACAGCAGCTCGTTTGCTGTTGGCGCTTCAGGCGGACGATATAGATCAGGCACGTCGCAATCCATTGCGAATGCGATCATTTCCAGCCAGTCCTGATTGTATCTTTGTTTGCCGTTGAGCAGCTTGGATATCTGCCCCTTGCTGACTTCCAGCCGGTCGGCAAGCCTCTCCGCAGTCAGCCCGCGATAGTCGAGCCACTCACGTAAGTACACTTTGGCAGGGCGTCTGCCTTTGTCGTGAATCTTGATGACCATGTTTCGATTATCGCACTTGGGCGAATGCAATGCGTTGCCTGAAATGGAAACCAAAACCAATCACCCTATTGACATTTAAGTTTCCATATTGGAAACATTTGTGCATGGAACATCCGATCACGACATATCGCCGAAAGCACAGCCTCACGCAGGATGCGTTCGGTCGTCTTGTTGATGCAACGAAAGGGATGGTTTCGAAGTGGGAGGCGTGCCGTATACTGCCGCGCCCCCAATTTATTGAAAAAATTGAAGACGTGACTGCCGCGGAAGTCACTGCCAGCGATCTGGTGAGATCGTTCAACGAGTTAAATTCAAAGTTGGAGGCGGCAGAATGATCGCTCTCCAAAAAATCCATGCTGCGCTCGCCTCGTGCCGCGTGGATTGTGGCCGGAAAAGGCGATTGCGCGCGCCTGCGGACCTTTCCGGCCACTCACTTTTTCTTGTTGCGCGGCGGTTCGTTCCCTTGCCTCTGCGCACTCGCCGTGACGCTTCTCCTCCAAGATCCGGCGGTCTTTTCTTGCGTGCATCTGCTGGCTCCTCTGCGGCGTGTCCGCGCTGGCGCGGCTCCGGTTGATGTGATGGCAGAGGTTTAGCTCGCGCCCGTTGGCGCTTCACCGAATCCTTTTCCGATTTTGTTTCCTTGACGCGTTTTCAGGGGTGTTTCCGTGCGCACTATTTCCGATGAAGAGATCCGCAGCCTAAAAGGCGCAACCGATGCCAGCTATAAGCTGGGCGGTGGCGTGACTGATTTTCCGCTGCTGACGCGGGTCAATGTTTCGACGCTTTCGAAATATGCCAGCTTCAATGATGAGAACAGCGATTCTCTAATCCCGATCGATGTTGCGATTGAGGCGGACCGTCGCGCGAAAAGCCCCGTGATCGTGGCTGCCATGGCGCGCAAGCTCGGTTTCAAGCTGGTTGTCGACGGCGAGCTGCAGGTTGAGGCGCGACCGATCAACGATGCCGATCTGCTCGATCTCATGTCCGAAATGAATGACATATTCAGTGTCGTGAGAGAGGCGAAAGCCAACGGCACGCTGGGAACTGCCGCCGTTACCAAGCGCATCACCAAGGAAGCGCACGAGGCAATCCGAGAATTGAAAGAGCTGATGGTCAATGCGCCACAAAGGCCGGACCGATGACGCTGTGCATTGCCGAAACCAGCCGCTCCAAACTTGTGCATGAGGCCCGCGCTGCGCGGGTGCTGGAAGCGTGGCGCGCTGGCCAATCCACCCATGAAATCGCAGCAACGCTTGGCATTGAGGAAAGCGAAGTCTGCCGGATTATCGAGGAGAACCAAGCATGACGACTGCTGTTCAGTTCAAGAAAATCAGCCCCGGCGCGACGGCCTTGTTGCGCCGGGTTCGCATTGCGGGCGGCTCGCTCGATACGCGCGGAAACGACGAGTTTGGCGACAGCGTGCAGGAGCTGAAGAAAGCCGGTTACGTGCAGATCAAGGAAGATTACTACACGATCCGCCTGACTGGCCACGGCCAAGCGCATCTTGACCGGCTGATGAGGGCGCACTGATGGAGCGGTTTGACAGGCTCCCGGCGCAGGTGCGCAGCGCGATCAATTTCGCCGGATTTGAATTTGCTGTTCGCTTTGCCGAGCGGTTGCTCGGTCGTGGCGCTTCGCCTGACGTTGCCGCCAAGATCATTCGCGAGACTGACTTGCGCCTGACGATGAAGCGGCAAGGCGGTGCGGCATGACCATGATGGGCGAACGCATGCAGTCGATCATCTCCGACGCCGTCAAGTTTGGCGTGTTTGTTGCCGTTGGCCAGACAGACCAGAAATCGGCCGGCAAGGCGCATATGCAGGGCTATCTTGCGCGCGACCCGAAGGTGTCATTCCACTTTTACCCCACGGCGCGGGCCAAGGCTGAGTTTCCAGACGTCGATGGTGTTGATGCGCAAAAGATAGCCGTGTTGCGCGATCCTTCCACCATCAATTCAGATGACCGGCTGCGCGATCTCGGTGAAAGCACCGTGCTGGCGCTCATGGAAGCCTTTCAGCGTGTTGGGCAGCATCAGCCGATTGAGGTCTTCGGCAAGGAAACAGATGCGACCGTTAAGCTGGGTGCGGGTGGCCACCGGCTGGAGGCCTGCCGTCGCTTAGGCATCAAGGTCCTGTGCTTCCACTATGATGGTGATGACCTCGATCGTCAGCTCTGCGAGATCGATGAAAACCTGATCCGTGAAGACCTGTCGCCAGTGGACCGGGCGCTGTTTCTCGCGCGGCGCAAAGAGATCTATCTCATCAAGCATCCTGAAACTGCACGCGAAGCGACCTTGAAGAAAGGCGAGGTTGCCCCGTCTCGCCGAGTTGGCGAAACGGCAAAGCGGTTTACGGCAGCGACTGCTGATGCGACCGCACAAAAAGAGCGCACCATTCAGCGCGATGTCGAGCGGGGTGAAAAAATTTCCGAAAAGGCTCTGCGGATGCTGCGCGGCACGTCTCACGACAAGGGTACGCTTCTCGACAGGCTTAAGCGGATGGATAGCGCGGAAGCGCAAGAGAACTTCGTTGTCGAGCTTATTGCTTCAGACAAGGCTACCACTGCGAAAAGCAAGAAGATCCGCACTGCGCTACAGGCCGATAATCGTCAGGCCCGTCTGCGCATGGTCAACCTGATTTCGGAACATGGCCACAAGGCCGGTGTCGATATGCCTCTTTCAGCCTATCCCGTCGGTTACGCCGACCCGCCGTGGCAGCAGGAGCAATGGAGCGAGGTCACAGGTCAAGATAAGGGCCTCAAGTACCCTGCTATGCCCCTCGACGACATCAAGGCGCTGTGTGCAGGCGATAAGTCGCCATTCACTCGGGATGCTGTTCTGCTTCTCTGGGTGACTGCCAACCGATTGCCGGATGGTATTGCTGTGTTGCAGTCGTGGGGGTTTGAGTATGCGACCTGCATGATTTGGGACAAGCAGCATATCGGCATGGGCCGGTGGGTGCGCGATCGCCATGAGATCCTGCTTATTGGCAAGCGTGGCACGATATCGCTTGCGCCACTGATGGGCACGCAGCCCGAAAGCCTCTATTCCGAAGCCAAGACCGAACATAGCCGCAAGCCGGTGTGGTTTGCCGAACAAATCGAACGTCTGTGGCCGGAGCTGCGCAAGATCGAGCTTTTCCAGCGCAAGGACAGTCTCGGGCCTGATGACGTGCGCCTCAATGGCAATTGGGAGTTTTGGGGCAATCAGGCCGGAACGCCGGAAGGCGGTGCGGAGTGAGTTTAATCTTTGCCTTTGCCGATCAATTCAATGAAATTCGGCGGCTCAACGTTATCTTGGCCTTGTCCTGCAAGCGGTCTGAAAAGCGCGTTCAACATGAGGCCGCGCTCTTCTGTAGTGGCGCCATCCTTCTCGATAAGATGGAAGTAAGTATCCATCGTAGTATGGCGCTGACGAGCATCGTCCATCAGAACCATGCAGCGAGTGTTGAACCGAACTATAAGCTTGATTGCCCAGAAATATACGGCCAACGGTGCCGATATTATCACGATCTTACTGATGGTTGCGGCTGTGAGTTGTGCCGTAGTGGCAGAGTCAAGAAGGCCTGGCGTTGCGGCCTGGGTAATTCGCTCCAGAAAGTGGACGATTGCTTCTGGATTGCACAGGACCAGCAAGGCAGGCGCTACGATCACAAACGCTATGAGGCCAGCGGATATCCAAAAGGCAAGTCTGTTGTCTTTGGCCCGCTGTTCCCAAAGCTTCTTGGTCGCGTCAATTTTCAGCTCTTCCCTGACCGCTTCAGAGAAAGCTGCGATATTCTGATCTGTCGTCGAGATGATATTTACAACCTCAACCAGCTTACCGGACGATCGATCAAGAGCTTCATTCATACTCTCGAGCTTTTGTCGAATTGTCTCGGTTTCAACTTCGTTGCGTTGATGATCGGTTTGGAGTCTTTCTCTCTGCGTGTCCACCGCAGCAGCCAAGGCGGCTATGTTGGTTCTTTGTTCTTCGAGAAGACTATTAACTTGGTCGTTGAAAAGAGTTGTCTGCCGCTCTCCAAGCGATTGGACGCCGAAAACATCATCCGCAGAGCGTTTGGACTCTTCTATGTTCTTCCACATTCCGTAGCTGTTGAATTCCGCGAGCAAATTTGGGGGCAATGCTGGCAGCTTTGGGTCATTGTTAATACGCCAAACCCGCTGGACCTGATGAAGAAGCGCTGCAAATGCCTGCAAGCTCCACTCCTTGCGTGCATTTGGATCTCGTGGATCGGTAAGGCTCGCTATGCGCCTAATAAACTCCTCGGCATAGGGCATTGTGATGATGGGAACGTCAGGTTTTTGCGTCACGCCCGGCATCAAGCAGTTTGCCAAGTGGTCCGTAATCTTAGGCAGGGTCCTTCCCGTGTAATCATGAAGTCCACCATTGGGATAATCTCTACTAAAGAACTGATCCAAGCTGCTAATGACGAACGTGTAGGCGTTGCGGCATTCTTCGATAAGTACTGGAAATGCCTCGGCATCTTCTTGCGCCGTAAAAAATTGCTCCATGATTTGAAATGCATTGTAGTCCATGCCGCCCCCAGCGCGTTTATAAGTGGTGGTAATTTTTGCCACGACATAGATTTCAATGGGCTTAACGCCGCTGGCCCGCAGGTGGCGGCGTGAGCATGCTTATTCCTCACATCGAACGATTGGACGCAGCGCAGAGCCGCGAGGAGCGGGCGGCATGGCTATTGTCATGCCCGCTCGACACTTTGCTTTCCTGCGAAATGACCATTCGCAACCGGCTGCTGAACGCGCGGTTTCGCGAAGGGCTTGATTACCTCGATGCCGAGCTGGCGGATCTGCGGCGTGAGCGCCCTGCGGACGGCGGACGGTTTTGCAGCATGCCTGTTGGGGCGGCGCGCGGGCGTATGGAGCGTATCGCTCTCGGCCTGCCGCCAAGTTTATTTGGAAAGGGGGAAGGGCGATGAATGAGCCCAGACTATCGATCATTCCCGGATGGATCATCGCGGATCCGCGCCTGAAGGGCAAAGACCTGCAAGTGCTGTGCATGCTCGGCCAGAATGCCAACACGCGCCACGGATGGTGCCGTCGCAGTCAGGTGAAGCTGGCTCAAGCGCTGAACTGCTCACGCTCAACCGTACAATCTGCCATTTCCAGACTGGTTGAGATCGGCGCCGTTGAGCGTCGTGAGGTGGTCAGCGCTAACGGTCGCGACAGTGCGCACTGGTACCGCGTGATCTATGATTCCAATGTTCCGAGCTCTGCATTTGATGCATGGGATGAGGATGATCAGAAGGAATTTGATCCTAACTTTGAGGGTGATGGATCTGCACCCCCTGCCGGTATATCGGCACCCCCTGCCTGCCCAGAGCAGGCACCCCCTGCCGGTTCTGGGCAGGCACCTATTAACGCCTCTACTTTAACGCCTGCCTTTGAACGGAATGAGAGAGACGCCGCTGCGGGCGATGTTTTGAAGATTGAGGAAGAAAGTCCGAAATCGATCGAGATGGCGTTCAAACGGTTCTTTCTGGGTTGGAAAACGGCGATCAGCGACAGCGAGCCGGATGCGCGCCGGGAATGGCTGGCATTGCCGCCACAGGAGCGTGCAGAGGCGTTGCAGCGCTCTGAGGCCTATCAGGCCGCTGCGCTTTCCACCGGTCGCAAGCATCTGTGCTCCGCTGCGAAATACCTCAAGGAGCAGCGCTGGACGAAACTGGTTGAGCAGCGTCCAGCCTCGCCACAGGCTGAATCAACCGAAAGCTATTCGGTGTTCTCGCGGGCTGGTCGGGCAATGCTGATATCGAAGCTGTTGCAGCCGGTGCGCCCGTTGACGCTTTCCCCGATCGAGCAGCGCATTGTCGACACCAGTCCGGAAAAGTCGGACCTGATCTGGCGCGACAAAAAGGAAAAGCAGGGATGGCCTGATGCCGTGCAGCTGATCGAGCGTCGCCGCTTCAAGGTATCCAACCGCATTGTTGACCTCAGCAAGGATTTCGAAAAGGTCGCTGTGGGCGGCGAGATCTGGGAGGCATGGAAGCGCGCATATGCTGACCGGTGCTGGCCGTGGCCGGTTGCTCCTGATGTTCTTGAGTTCGCCCAGTTCCCACCACTGCCTGCTGGCGTGGTCGATCTGGATAAGGCGGTCTCGATCGCAATTGTCGATTTCGCGGAAAAGCTAAATGAGGGACGGGCAGATGATGCAGCATAAGTTCGACGACATATCGAAACACGTCTCGCTCAAAGGTATGCTCAAGCTGGATCGCATTGCCGAGGAGGCTGCCAAGGTCGCCAGATGGCGAGAATCAGCAAGCCTGACCACTGCGGAATGCAGCAGCGATTCGGCGTGGGTGATCGTCCAGGTGGCGTATGGACGCGAATTGGCTGTGGAAAGTGCGATGATGGCGGCCGGTGTTTGTGCGTGTGTTGTGATGCGGAAAGGACCCGAAAGGAAGCGCCGATATCGTATTCTGCCTGCCATTTCGATGCCCGTTTTCAACGGTCTGGTGTTTGTTTATTGCTCGCCAAGCCCTGAGGCTGTCGAGGGTATTCGCTCGTTTGATGGCGTTAAAAACATCCTCATGTCAGGCGGTAGGCCGTTCAGGGTTGATGCGGAAACCATATGCGATTTCAAGCAGAAAGCTGACAATGGACACTACGACTGGAAGCGGATCGCGCCGGTGTTTGCAAAGGGTCAGAAAGTCAGGGTGTTGTCTGGTCCATTCAGTGGGTTCGTGATGGAGATCGCGGCGTTTGCAGAAGCGGGAGAGGGTGACGCTGTCGTCACCACGGAACTGTTTGGCAAACCGATGGCAATAAACATTTCTCTTGCGGACCTAGAAAAAGTGTGAGTACAAATCGCCTATGGTTGATCCGGTTCTTAGCGGGCATTTGCTCTAGCGCCCGGACCCCACTCTGACAGTCTCCCTTCGATTGAGACACCGATTCAGGGCCAGTGCTACAGCTATGTTTACTTCTTCGATGTGTTGCCGAGTCAGGACTAAAGCTGAACCCGAAAGAGTAAGGGTTTAACCGTCTAGTTGAGATTGCTGGCGACGGATAGCCAATAGCAGTTTTGCCGTGGGTTCGAATCCCTACCACACGATGTAAGTAGCGAAGGCGACCTTAACCGGTCGCCTTTTTGCGTATTAGAGATATGGGCAGACTTACAACCATCAAGCCACGTATCGGCACGCTACCTCCAAGGCTTGGGCCTGCGACGGGTGAGGTTGAACGCAACCGCCATCGTGATGCCAGTCTCGAATACCGTGGATGGTACAAGACGGCACGCTGGCAGAAGCTGCGCATGAGTGTGCTGATACGCGACAGGTTCACTTGCCAGATGGTGGGATGCGGTCGCATCGATGGCAACACATCGAGACTGGTGGCTGACCACAAGACACCGCATCGTGGTGATGAGCGTCTGTTCTGGGATGAGAACAATCTCCAGTGCCTGTGCAAGACCTGCCACGACAAGCTGAAGCAGAAAGAGGAGCGCGCCCAGTCGCGTTGGTGACCTGATGCAGATAGCCATGATCGAAGGTGCGACACGCATCATCGGAAAGAGCCAAGGTTATCTTGGCCTGCCGTTGCGAGATGAGATCGTCGAGTGCACGGTCAATGGTCAGGGGACACCAGCGATGGTGACGGCTTGGTCTCCGACCCCTGACGAGTTGGCGCGGCTTAATGCAGGTGCCTCGGTGCATCTGCGAATACTCGGATCATCTCACCCGCCCGTCATGCTCGACGTCGGCGACCCGCCCACCGAGGGCTGAGATTGGGCGATCGAGCCGGGAGAGGGGGGGGGGGCGTCAAAAGTTCAAAAGACCCCAAACCTCTAGACCCGCGCCCCCCTCATTCGGAGATTTTTTTTCGTCATGAGTGAGAATTTTGACCTGTTCGGCAACCCTTGGGTTGATAAGCCGAGCAAGCGCGGTCGACCTCAACACGAGGTGACGCAGAGAAGTCGCAATAGAGTCAGCATGTTAGTGGCTCTCGGTTGGGCAAATCCCAGAATTTGCAGCGCGCTTGGCATCACTTTGCCCACTCTGCACAAGCATTATTTTTATGAGATCCGGCAACGCGACGGTGCGCGCGACAAGCTGGAGATCAGACGGCTGGAGCTTGCCTGGGAGCTTGCCGAGAAAGGTAACGTTGGTGCGTTGCGTGAATTCGGCAAACTCCTTGAACGCAGCGACCGGATGGAGATTGAGCGAGAGCTCTCATCTGAGCCGAAGCATGAAGAGCCAAAGGTGAAGGCCGAAAAGGTCGGCAAGAAGATTGCCGATGAACGGCGCGCCATTGATGCAGACGCCGATTTGATGGCGGAACTGGAGCGGGAAGCCTCGCACAATGCACACCACTGAGGATTTACCTCGTTTCGCATGCCCTGATTGGTGGGATCGTCTTCAGTCTGGTCAAACACCCATGGCTGACGTGCCGATCAACAAGGAAAAAGCGGCCAAGGCTCTGGCGTTTTTCAATCGGCTGAAACTGCCGGATGTGACTGACAATCCTTCGCTTGCGGAAGCGTGCGGAGATTGGTTCCGGGATATCCTTTGCGCCTTCCTCGCAAGTGAGGATCCGGAAACAAAACGTCGCCTGGTTTGGGAACTGCTTTGCATGGTCCCAAAGAAAAACTCGAAGACCACGTATGTTGCGGCCTTGGGTCTCACAGCGCTTTTTATGGAGGAAGCGCCGAACCGCCAGATGCTGATCGTTGCGCCTAGCCAGAACATTTCCGAGCGCTGCTTCAGCCAAGCGCAGCTGATGATCCAGAACGATCCGAAGCTCAGTGAAGTATTCAAGGTGCAGGAGCATCTCAAGTGCATCACTCGTGTCAAAACAGGCACGAAGCTGGACGTGAAAACCTTCGATACGTCGATTGTCACCGGCGAAATCCCGGTCATGACTATCATCGACGAGCTGCACGAACTGGGCAAAGTATCCAAGGCAACCCGCGTAATGCAGCAGATCCGGGGCGGCGGCATCACCAAACAGCGTGGTCAGGTTCTCATGATCACGACACAATCGGATGAATCGCCAGCTGGTATCTGGCGAACGGAACTGGACAAGGCTCGGGCGATCCGAGACGGCAAGGGCGGCGCTTCGCCGATCATGCTGCCAATCTTGTACGAGTTTCCTCGCGAACAGCAGGTTAATCAGGATTACTGGCGAAACCAGAAGAACTGGCCGCACCTCCTGCCAAACCTTGGCCGGTCAATCGATCCGCAGGCGCTGGTCGATGACTACGAAAACAACGGCAAGGTGAACAAGGAAACAGAGCAGGTCTGGGCTAGCCAGCATCTCAACATCGAGATCGGCGTGGGGCTTGGTGGCGACGGATGGTCTGGCGCGCTTCATTGGGCCGGTTGTATCGACACCAAGTTGACCGGTCTGGAGGCGCTGTTGTCTCGCTCTGAGGTTTGTACGATCGGTATCGACTGGGGTGGGGCTGACGATTTGGCTGCACTCTATGTCATCGGTCGCGAAAAGCGAACAAAACGCTGGCTCGGCTGGGGCAGGGCATGGGCAAGACCCACCGTCTTTGAGCAGCGAAAAAGCATCGCCCCGAGGCTTCGGCAATTCGAAGAAGCGGGCGATCTAATCGTTTCCCAGTCCGGTGAAGAACAGGCTGAGTCAGCTGCTGCGATCTGTAAGCAGGTGCTTGATAGTGGATTGCTGCCGGAGGCTTCGGGCATTGGTCTTGATAGTGCGGGCATCGCACTCCTGCTCGATGCGCTTGAGGGGCTCAATATTGAGCAGCCTCTTGTCCAGGCCGTGGCGCAGGGGTGGAAATTGCAAACAGCGATCTCTTCTGTGCCGCTGAAACTCGAAGATGCTCGTTTTCTGCATGGTGACCAGCCGATGATGGCGTGGGCTGTGGGCAACGCAAAGCAGACTTTGAAGGGCAGTAATTACGTGGTGACGAAGGAAGTTTCCGGCGCAGCCAAGATCGACATGCTTATGGCCTTGTTCAACGCGGCAATGCTCATGTTTCAAAATCCTGAAGCGGCGAGTCCTATCGATATGGGCGATGTAATCTCTAACGCGGTGTTTGTCTGATGGGCCTATGGAACCGACTTTTCGGGAAAAAGCTGACTGCCCGCGACAGCGAGCTGTATGAAATGTGGGATGGAGGCGAGACCTGGGCAGGGGAGCATGTTTCGACGCAGGGCGCGTTGAACCTGTCCGCATTCTGGGCCTGCACCAGGGTGACCTCTCAGACTATCGCCAGCTTCTCGCTGGAGCTCATGGAGAAGAGGTCTGACGGAACGCGCGTCAGAGTCACTGATCATCCCTTGCAGGAGCTTTTGGACGAGAGCCCAAACGCTGACCAGACCTCGATCGAGTTTTGGGAAGGTCGGGTGCTCGGGCTCTGCACAACCGGAAACGGGTTTGCTGAAAAGGTGTATTCCGGAAAGCGGCTTGTTTCGCTTGATCGCATGCCAGCAGATACCTCTGTCGAGCGCAAACAGGACGGATCTTTGCGTTATCGCTTTAACGATAGAGGCATGCTGGTCGACCTTCCGGAAGACAAGGTCTTTCACCTCAAGGCCTTTGGTGATGGAGACGTAGGAATGTCTCCGGTGGCGCATGCCCGTCAAACGCTCGGCATAGCGATCGCGTCAGAGCGAGCAGCGGGCCAAATGTTCGGCAAGGGAATGCGTGCCAAGGGTTTCTTCACATTCCCTAACCAGCTCACCCCTGAGCAGCGCGAACAGGCCCGTAAGAATTTCGCTGATCGTTATAGTGGGCCGAATGCTCCAGGCGTCGGTATCCTTGAGGCTGGTGTCGACTTCAAGGCTGTGAACATCACGCCGCGTGACGCCGAGATGATCTTGAACCGACGTTTCAACGTCGAAGAGATCTGCCGTTGGCTTGGGGTTCCGCCAATTATCATAGGACATTCGAGCGACGGACAGACGATGTGGGGCTCCGGCGTTTCCGCGATCATGCAGAGCTGGTTAAATCTCAGCTTGCGATCGCAACTCCGCCGCATCGAAAAAGCGATATCTAAACGCATCATGACACCTGAGGAGCGGAGGCGCTTCAAAGTCAGGTTCAATTATGAAGATCTTTTGCGTGGCGACAGTCAGGCTCGCGCAGCGTTCTACACCGCCTTGTTGAATGCTGGGGTCATGACCATCAACGAGGTTCGCCGACTGGAGGGGCTAGCGCCTGTCGATGGTGGAGATGTCCCCCGCATGCAGTCGCAGAACATCCCAATCACTGAAAGTGCTGTTGGTCATAACGGCGGACCACCGATAGGAGAAAACGAATGAGCCTGCGTGCGTTGCCAGAGTTACACTGCCCGGACGGCGTAACGGGTTCGGTACATCTCACAGAAAAGGCTCTCCAGATGTATCGCCCCGTGGAGGCGCCACGGGCAGCTGCGGTTGATGGAGCCGACGTGATCACAATCCTTGATGTCATCGGTTATGATTGGTGGACTGGCGAAGGCGTTACAGCCAAACGCATCTCTGCAGCGCTGCGCCAAATTGGCGACAAACCAGTGACGGTCCTGATCAATTCTCCGGGTGGCGATTTCTTTGAAGGTGTCACCATCTACAACCTGCTTCGCGCGCATCCATCAAAAGTGACTGTGCGGATTCTTGGAATTGCTGCATCTGCCGCATCGGTAATTGCAATGGCTGGCGATGAAATACAAATCGCCAAACTTGGCTTTGTGATGATCCACAACACGCAGTGGGTTGCTGCGGGTGACCGCCATGTCATGTACGAGACCGGCGACATCATGAAAGTTTTCGACGCAACTTGCGCCGAAATGTACTCCGAAAGAACCGGGCTGGAGATTTCCGAAGTCGAGAAAATGCTCGACGCGGAGACCTGGCTTGGAGGCCAAGGTGCAGTCGACAAAGGTTTTGCAGATGAGGTTGCGGATTTCGATGTATCGACCTCGGATGTCTCCAATTCAAAACCGGCTTTGTATCGCCTGGAAGCGGCTCTCGCTTCGGGAAAGCCGCTGCCTCGCTCTGAGCGTAGGCGATTAATAAAAGAGATTTCGGAGGGTATGCCGAGCGCTGCGCCTTCGAATGTCATGCCGAGCGCTGACAATGATGCAATCGACCGCCTGCGCCTTGCGGCGGCCCGACTTAGTCTTACACGGGCCTGAGCGCCCTTCCCAAATAGGAGATCAGCAATGGCTGACGAGATCCGAGACCTGCTCAAGCAGGTAACGAACGACCTTTCGCGCGTGAATGATGAATTCAGCAAGAAAGCGGAAGAATGCCTCACTGAGGTAAAGAACAGCGGCAAGCTTTCCGAACAGACCAAGCAGGAAGTTGATAAGCTTGCGCTTTCTCAGACTGAGCTTTCCGGCAAGCTGGAAGATCTCCATGCTCGTCTGGGTGAGGTTGAGCAGAAGGGTGCTCGACGCGGTGGAGCGGGCGGAGACGAGAACAAATCTATCGGCTCACAGCTTGTTGAAAACCAGCTGACCAAAGACTTTTCTCAAGGCGTCCAAGCCGGTCGCCGCGTCAGCGTTCCCGTCAAAAACGTGACGCTGTCTCCAGATATCGCGACGGGCGTTGTCGAGCCTATGCGGCTTCCTGGCATCGACACGATGCCCAAGCAGCGCCTCTTTATCCGTGATCTTATCGCTCCTGGTCGTACTACGTCCCCGGCCATCTTCTGGGTACAGCAGACAGGCTTCACCAATGCGGCACGGGTGATTGCCACGGAAGGCACGGCAAAGCCTTACTCGGATATCGAGTTCGATACAAAGATCACCCCTGTCGCTACCGTCGCGCACATGTTCAAGGCCTCCAAGCAGATCATGGACGACTTCGCGCAGCTTCAGTCCACAGTCGATGCGGAAATGCGTTACGGCTTGAAATATGCAGAAGAGCAGGAAATTCTGTTCGGATCCGGCGCTAGCGGACACCTTGAAGGTATCGTGCCGCAAGCCTCGGAGTTTGCCCCTGCCTTTGCTCCAGACGCCCGTACTCCGATTGATGATCTTCGTCTCGCGATATTGCAGGCCCAGCTGGCGCGCCTGCCAATCGATGGCTTTGTTATCCATTTCGTTGATTGGGCAAAAATCGAACTCACCAAAGACGCTGGCGGCAATTACATCTTGGCCAATCCGCTGCGCATTGCCGGTCCAACATTGTGGGGTCGTCCGGTTGTTGAAACCGAGATTCCGGCATTCGAAGGTGAGTTTCTGGCGGGCGCGTTCAAGACTGGGGCCCAGATCTTCGACCGCGAAGATGCCAATGTCGTTATCTCGACAGAGAATGCCGATGACTTCGAAAAGAACCTCATCTCAATCCGTTGCGAAGAGCGATTGGCGCTCGCGGTGAAACGGCCAGAGGCTTTTGTTACCGGTCCTTTCGGTAAGGCGGTCGCACCGTAACTTGTTGCTCGCCGGTTGATCAAGGCGGGCAGAGAAGTCTGCCCGCTCTATGAACCGATGGAGAAAATAATGAAACTCACTGCATTGAAAACATTCAGGCATGGCGCTGACCTCTACCGTCGTGGAACCGTCATTGAGATGAGTGAGGCGAAGTTCAAGCCGCTTATCGAGCGGAAGCTTGTTGGCAAGCCTCCTGAAGATGAGAACAAAGCAGGCAAGGCAAAAGGCAAGGGATAGCAACATGCATCGTCCAGTCCTCGTTACCGCCCCTTCTGCGCTCCCGGTCACGCTCAATGAAATGAAGATCGCGCTTCGTATCGCTGAGCGTGATGGCGACAATAATATTCTGGAGCATGAAGACGATGGCCTGATCACTGACGAGATCCGATCGGCGGTCGAGCACTACGAGGGCTGGACAGGTATTCTTGGAATTGTCCTTTCGGAGCAAACTTGGCGTCAGTCATTTGACGGATTCGCTGGATGTCTCGATCTCCCGTTAGGGCCTGTATCGAGTATCTCTGCGGCGCGATACCGAAATGCTGCTGGGCAGGTAGCAACGATTGCAGCGAATGAATATGCGTTAGATGTCAGCTCGTCCGGTGAGGCGTCAATCCGCTTTCGGAATGCATACGAACGTCCTAGCGATCTCTACGAGCGAGCGTCTTTGCAAGTTGACTATTTGGCCGGATGGCCTGTCGTTAACGACAAAAGCACCGTGCCTGCTGACATCAAAACCGCAATAAAGATCCGTGTGCAGCTTTCTTATGATGAGAGCGCACGCGCTGGGGCTGATATTCTCTCACGGGTCGAGGAAGCTCTGATCGGCAAATATCGCAGGCTTTCCCTATGACGACAGCCCAAGATCTCGATCGATCAATTACGTTTGAGCGGTCTCAGGATGTTGCTAACCAGTTCAATGAACTTATCCCCACATGGTTGCCTGTGCTGAAGGTGCGGGCAAAGCGTCGTGACGCCAGCGATGGCGAGAAGGATGCGGCAGGGCAGATTGGCGCAACGCTGATGACGCGGTTCGTTGTGCGTTCAAGCTCCAACACCCGTGCAGTTCTACCGACAGACCGGATATCGCATGACGGTCTGATCTGGAACATCAAGGGCATCAAGCAGGCGGATGAGGGCCGTAACAGGTTTCTCGAAATCACGGCCATCACGAGCGTGAACCATGGCGAAACAGACGGTCAGGATTGACGGGTTGAAAGAACTGGAAACGGTTTTGTCATCGCTTCCTCGTGCAACCGGCAAAAAGGTGGCGCGCGATGTTCTGAAAGATGCGGCGGAACCTATGGCAAGATCTGCGCGCCAGCTGGCTCCGAAAGATGAATATCACCTGTATGAGAGTATCGACGTTTCGACGCGGCTGAATTCGCGCCAGAGATCGCTGCACCGGCAGGAAAACAGCCAGAGTTTTCAGGAAATGTTTGTCGGGACGAACAACCCTGCCGGTGTTCAGCAGGAGTTCGGCAATGAACTCCATCCGGCGCAGCCTTTCATGCGGCCTGCCTGGGATAGTGAAAAGATGCCGACGCTTTATCGCATCGCCAATTCACTCTGGTTTCATATCGAAAAAGCAGCGCGCCGTTTGGCTCGCAAAAGGTAGGGCAAGCCATGGAAGAGTTGTTGACCGGCCTGCTGGCTTCGGTCGCCGGTGGCCAGCGCTATTGGCTGCGCGCCCCGCAAAAAGTGAAGCGGCCCTATGTGTTGCTACAGCTCGTCGGCGATGATCCGAATTACCACATGCGCGGTGCATCCGGGTTCTCATCCAGTCGCGTGCAGATCGACGTTTACGCGGACACAAAAGCGGAAGAAACGGAGATTTCCAGATCGATCAAAGGGCTGCTGTCTGGATATAGCGCCGGTCAGATCCAAGGCATTTTCATCGAAAGCGAACGTAATCTACCTGCTGCGGATGCGGGTGAGGTGAACAGTGTTTTCCGCAATTCCATCGATATCACCATCCACCACGGAGAATTACCATGACCGACGCCCGCATTGGCTACGGCACGATCTATGAAATCTTTGATCCTACACTTACGACGCCTGCGTTCGTCGAGTTGGCTGAAGTCATCAATGTGACGCCTGGCGAAGCGACGGCCGATCGCATTGATGCGACGCACATGCAGAGCCCGAACCGCCGCAGAGAATATATCTCTGGCCTTATCGACAACGGCGAAGCGTCGTTCGAAATCAACTGGGTGCCTGGCAGCAATACGGATGTCAGGATCCGCGATCTGTTCGAGTCCGGCGAAACCGTTGAACATCGCATCACTTTCCCCGGACCAGCGCCGCGCGTGACGGTCACATACGAGGCGAGTATCATCGGCTTCTCCAAAGCCATTCCAATTGATGACCGGATGACTGCGACCATTACGGTTGCTGTCTCTGGCGCTGAGACGTGGGGGACTGCCGCGTAATGGCAAACGATATCAAAGGTGAGGTCGGCTTTACCGCGCTCGGTAAAGACTGGACCATGAAACTCGGCAATGGCGCGGTGCGTCATGTCGAGAACGAAACGGGCAAAACATTCCCGCAGATTGGCCGTGAACTTTCTGGTGATGATACGGCGTCAATCAGCCTTCTGACCGAGGTTTTTCGTGCTTCTCTTATCCGTCACCACCCTGATGTCACGATCGAGGATTGCGACGATATCCTCGACGAGATCGGCCACGAAAAAGCTGGAGAGCTCATTGCAGAGGCATTTCAGCTCATGCAGCCGAAAGCGCAGAAGGGCGGTGCAAGCCACCCCAGGAAAGCGACGACTGGATCGACTGGCCGTCGCTGATCTCGGCTTGGATTGAGGCGGGTCAGCCTTACGAACTATTCTGGGAGCTGACTTTGTACGAGGTCAGTCTCATCATCGAAGGTGCCACAAATGCGCGGAAACGTGAGCGTGACAACCTTCTGTTTCAGGCTTGGCATACTGCCTACCTATCAGCCTATGCCCCCGAGAAGTCGAGCAAGTTTCCTCGGCTTGAGAAACTGATCGGGGAGCCGGCTATGCCGACCGGGCGTCGTATGTCTGCAGAGCAGATCGAAGCGGTCACCCGGTCCTGGCTTGGATCTCGTCATCGTAAAAAACAGGCAGGGCAATGACAAACGCTGTTATCGGTGCGCTTCGCGTTAACCTCGGACTGAATACTGCTGAGTTTGAGAGCGACACGAAACGGTCACTTGCGTCGGCCAACAAGTTTGGCGCTGCGCTCAAGACAGCGTTTGTTGCTGCTGCTGCGGCGGCTGCCGGTGCTCTGACCGGTCTTGCTGTCAGTTTGCGCAGCACGCTCGGAGCGGTTGATGAGATCGCCAAACGCGCGCAGATTTCCAACACCTCTTTCGAAAGCTTTCAGCGGCTTGAATATGCGGCGCGTTCTGTTGGTATCGAGGGCGATAAGCTTGCTGATATCTTCAAGGATGTGAATGACCGCATCGGCGACTTCAATCAGACCGGTGGTGGTCCGATGAAGGATTTTTTTGAAAATATCGCGCCAAAGATCGGTCTCACTGCCGAAGCATTCAAGAACCTCTCGGGCCCGCAGGCGCTGCAGCTTTATTATGATAGCTTGAAAAAGGCTGGCGCAAATCAACAGCAGATGACGTTTTATCTAGAGGCGATGGCCTCGGATGCGACTGCGCTCATTCCTCTGCTTGAGAAGGGCGGCGAAGGATTCCGAAAGCTTGGCGAGAATGCGTCGGTCATTTCGGAAGAGGCGGGCAACAAGCTTCGTGGCTTCAACCAGTCAATGCGCGATCTCGGGCAGGCGATCAGTGATGTGGCGTTGGCAGGCGTCGCTGCACTTGCTCCGGCGCTGGCGGTTCTCGGTGCGGGCATCGACGCTTTTGCGGCGGCGCTTCGTTCGCTCATCCAGTATCTGCCGACTATTGCCGAATATGCTGCGGTTGCTGGCGGCGCGCTGCTGGTCATGTTTTCTCCGGCGATCCTGTCGGCCGTGGGCGCGCTTGTTGTTGCAATCGGATCCGGGCTTGTTGGTGCGGTGACCATGTTGACGGCTGCCATTCTGGCTAACCCGCTTGGCGCGCTCGTCGTCGGTATCACTGCCGCCGTCGTGGCGATTTATCACTTCCGTGATGAAATCCAGAAGGTAATCGGCGTCGATGTTGTTCAGATTGCCAAGGATGGCGGCAATCTCGTCATAGGATCCTTTGTTGCGGCCTTCGAAGATATCAAGTTCGTCTGGCAGAACTTTCCGAACATCATTGGCGCTGCGGTGATTGGCGCGGCCAATCTGGTTATCAACGTTGTAAACCAGATGGTGACCAACGCAAAAGCGACGGTGAATGATCTCATTTCAGCCGTCAACAATATCCCCGGCGTCAGCATCGGAGGTTTGGATGCCGATGCAAAGACGGTTGGTGAAATCACCAATCCGTTTTCCGATGCATTGTCTGGGGCGGTTGATCAGCGAAATGCTGCTGTCAGCGCTGCGCTGAACCATGATTACATCGGCCAGCTCGGCAAGGCATTCGAGGGGGCAACGCCAGCTGCGGTTAATTTTGGCAATGCAATCGGCGGCGTCAATAAAGAGCTTGCAGCAGGTTCTGGTGATGGTGGTGGCAAAAAGGGCGGCAAGACAGAAGCCGAGAAGTATTCTGACATCATCGACAAAGCCAATCGGCGCATATCGACGCTGAAAGCAGAACAACAGGCGATCGGGCTTACCGAACAGGCAGCTGCTGCGCTTCGTTACGAGACTGATCTGCTCAATCAGGCGCAGCAACGCGGCATCACGCTTTCCGCCGCCCAAAAGACAGAGATATCCGGTCTCGCTCAAGCGATGGCGTCGATCGAGGTCGCAACCGAGAAAATGCGCTCGGCGTTCGATTTTGCAAAGGATGCCACAAACGGGTTCCTGTCGGATTTTCGCCAAGGCCTTGCCAGTGGCGAAAGTGTCTGGAAGTCGTTCGGAAATGCCGCTCTCAACGTTTTGAACAAGATCATCGACAAGGTGCAGACGCAGCTGGTCGATGCACTGTTCTCGGCTAACAGTATCCTTGGTGGTGGCGCATCTGGCGGCGGCTTTCTCAGCAGTATCTTCGGCGGTATCGGAAAGCTGTTTGGTTTTGCCCGGGGCGGAACGATCATGCCTGGTGGTGCTGGCGGTATCGACAGCCAGCTCGTGATGTTCCGGAAATCTCCTAACGAGCGGGTCGATATTACCAAGCCGGGACAAACCCTCTCTGCGGGGGCAGGCGGCGCAGCGCGTATCATGGTCGGTGTTGATCCTAAGAACGGCAGCATCAAGCCTTACGTGGATACAAGCATCAATCAGGCTGCGCCGGGCATTCAGGCCTCGGCCGTTGGTCAGGCCAACAGAATGGCTCCGGCTGCGCTTGCGCAATACAACGCCACGAAGGCGGGAGGCGATTATCGCAATGGCTGATATTCTGGTCTGGCCGAAAGATCTGCTGACGCCTTTGACGTGCGAGCCACGCGTTATTCCATTTTCAAGATCCGGCGGGCGTTCACTCGGCGGGTTTGATCCTGCCGTCCGTACGGATCGTGGTTTCTGGTCGATCGAGCTTTCCGATGTTCCTGTGTCTTCCGTTGCGCAGCGTCGCACCTGGTTGGCGATCCGGACTGCACTGGGCGGACGATCAGGTTTGATTGCCGTTCCTGCCTGGTCGCAGGACGTCGCGCCCTATGCTTCAGGAATGTTCGAGGAGCCGGTGTTTGTTCCTCACGACGACGATACCCCGTTTTCTGACGGTAGCCTCTACCGACAGGGAGCTATCGCCGTGCAGTCGGTGGGCGAGACGGCTATTGGTGCAACGGTGATCAAGCTGAGGGTCATCAATGCCGAGGACAACCTCGTCGGTGTTCGGTTCTCCTATCAGCATGCATTGTACGAGACGGGACCGGCGATTGACGTTGACGGCGATGTGTGGACTGTCCCGCTTTCAACCACTATCCGCGCGACAATTCCTGACGGCGCTGATCTCGAATTCGATAATCCGACGTGTCTCTGCCATCTCGCATCCGATGATCAGATGGGTGCGCTGGTGGATCCGGTGCCTTTCGAGCGTCGGTCCGTCTCGTTTATCGAGGCGAATGATTACTGGAACCAACTGGCTTTGGGATTGATCTGATGGCACTCAAATCGTTGCGGGTTTTATGTCAGGTGGATTTGCCGTCTGGACCGATACGCATGTGGGATGGTTCGGGCGGGGCCTTTCTTGACGCTGACGGTAACATCTGGCGCGCCTGCGTGCTGACTGAGGATGCGCTCGATACGATCGAGATGGCAATCAATGCCGAGGCCTTCACTCTATCTCTGGTGATATCAGGTATCGATGGGAAGACATCAAACAGCATTTGGGATGACTATCAGGCTGGAAATATCAAAGGCTCCCGCTTCAGAATCATGATTCAGAAGTGCGATGAGTTTGAGCAGCCGATGGGTGACCCGCAGGTCAAGTTCACCGGGAAGGTGGATAATCTCGTCTTTGCGGACGCTGCTACGGATGAGGGTATTCGATCAAGCATTACGGTTGAGATCACCAACCGCTTCACCATGCGAACTCTGACGAGTGGGGCAGTGCTCTCCGATACGGATCAGAAGGCCCGTTCGGCCGTCCTAAATCCCGGCGCTCCTGCAGACAGGTTCTGTGAACGTGTTCCACTGATGCGCGATAAAACGGTGCGCTGGCCGAACTGGTAATCAATGGAACACACATTATCGGATTTTTTCCGGGCCTATGAGCGGAAGCCATGGCGGCCGGGGCATGTCGACTGCTGCCTGTTCGTGGCTGCCTGGTCCATCTGGTTGGGTCACCCGGACCCAGCACGGGATTGGCGCGGCTCTTACGATAGCGATGAAGGTTTCAGGGAGATCATCAGCAAGGCTGGCGGCGTCGTGCCGTTATTTGAGCGTTGCGCGGCAAGGATACGAGCAAAGCGCGTCCAGCGTGCCTCTGTCGGTGATGTGGCCGTCATTGGTAGCCACAAAAATATTGAAAAGCAGTTCGGCGCAATCTTCGACGGCGAGCGCTGGAATATTCGGTTCATCGACAGAATTGGCCCTTTGACGGCTACGCCTCTGGCGATTTGGAGACTTTGAATGCCAGGATTAGAAACCATCGCGCTGATCGTGTCTTCGGTAGCCACCACAACATTTGCGGCAAACGCCCTGTATCTGGGAACGCTCGCGCTGGGCTATGTTGGCCTAGCAGCAGGCTCGTACTTGCTTCAGGGTGCGCTTGCAAACAAGCCAGCGGTACCGAAACCAGAAGATGGGTCTTATAATCTCAAGCAGAACGTTCCATCGCTGCCATATGTACTTGGTCGCGTGAAAAAGGGTGGTGATTATGACTTTCTGGAAGAATTCAACGGCACAGCCTACCATGTGACGGTCATGGCTGCTCACAGGATCAGCAGCTATATTCAGCATTATCTACACGATGAGGCGGTAACTCTCGGGCCTGAGGGTCATGTTGTGACACCGGCGCACTTTGTGATCGGCTCAAGCCGTTATGTGATTATCCGTTCACGGATCGGATTGGAGGCTGAAAGCTACTATTCCGAGATTGGGGCCGCGTTTCCTTCTGTATGGAGTTCCGCACACCGTGGCGATGGATTGGCAACGGTCATGATGATGTGTTCGACAACGCAGCAGAAAGACTATCTGTCGGTATTCCCGAACCAGATGCCGCAGCATTCAGCCATTATCCGTGGTCACGCTCAGATATATGATCCTCGGATATCGACATTAGCATACACCGAAAATTTAGCCCTTCATCGCATGTGGCACATCACAAGCCCGGTCGGTGGTCGCTTGACGCTTGACGATATGTATATGCCCGAGTGGGCGAACGCAGCGAACGTCTGTGATGGTACTGTGCTCAATCGGGAAGGTGATGTCGAGCCGCGCTATCATGGCGGTTTCTGGTTTCGTGCAAACAATGACCCTACCGAAGTCGGCAGGATCATGGATCAGGCGGCCGAGCTGGTTGTGTATGAACGCCCTGATGGCAAGGTCGGCGTGCATGCGGGACAATTTGTCGAGCCCGACATTAGGTTGACGGCAGATGACATCAAGAGCATCACGCTGGACGTGAACACGCGCGATGCCTCCACTGTCCTCGGAGTGCGCGGCCGGTTTGTTGATGTATTCAACGACTATGTCACCGCTGATGCTGCCATCTATGGCAACCCATACCAGGCTGATGATGACAGCGAGAGAACGAAGACAATTGAGAATGCCGCTGTTCAACGGCACAACCATATTCAACGGCTGCAAAAGATAGCGTTCATCAGGGCGAATGCTCAGCGGGTATCTATTGTTGCTCATTACGAGCCAGCTGAAAACGTGCCATATCGACGGTTTGTTCGCGTTCATAATCCACCGAAAATGGACGAGGTTATTGTCGAGATCACATCAACGCCACGGTTGTCGTTGGGAAATCTGACAGTAGAGTTCTCCGGCATCATCGTGCCTGCATCGCTGTATGGCTTCGTGGCATCTGTTGAGGAAGGCGCACCACCATCGCGACCCGACAAGGTTGATCCTGCCGGTGTGCCGAAACCAACAGGCTTCACTGTTCTGATAAAGACGGAAGTCGTATCTGGTGGAGCAACCGCCGCGTATGCGCTGGCCTCCTGGACTTCGGTATCAAACATTCTGACCTACGAGTTTGAGTGGGAACGGAGAGATGTTTCGGAGCCGGTGCGCAGCGTCAGTTCTTCAGGTTCTGATGCTGAGGTTCGCTCTCAATATCTTGTCGATGGCGGTCAGTATCGCTTCAGGCTTCGAGCCTGGGGTGGGGGAACGCCTTCCGCGTGGACTGACTACATCACGGCGACGGCGACTGCCGATCCGGTAGCTCCTGGAATAGTCGCTGGTGTGTCCGTCACGCCCGGGGCTGGGCAGGCATTGTTTGAATGGACTGCGCCAAACAGCGCCAACTACTTCGCATGCCGGATCTATATCGGGTCCACGAACAACATCAACGCCGCCACTCTGATGGCGACGGAATATGGACCGCCAAGTGCGGTCGATAACCGCGCCGTACTCGGCCTTGCGCCCGGCACGCGCTATGCGTGGCTGGTGGCGATCAACGCTTCTGGCGTGCCTGCCACTGCTGTGGCGACCGGTGCGTTCAATATCTCCTAATCTCCAGAATTAAGGTCTGAAAAATGGCGCAGAATGCTGCTCAGGTTTTCCGTGACTATGTGGTGCAGGGCGTTCCTTCGTCAGGTCCACACAATCCGGTCAAAGCGGAAATTCGATCTCTGATCGGCGGTATTGAGTCTCTGGTGAATACCGGAGGGCTCGGCGGAGCTACTTGGAAGGAAACTAGAGCGCTTCTTGCCGCTGATCTGGCTCATGATGCTGATGATATCGGCGTCGTGTACGACGACCCATCTTCTGAGAATAACGGCCTTTACACAAAGGTCGGCGCGGCTGGAACCGGTTCGTGGAGGCAAATCACCACGTTCTTGCCGGGTTATCAGTTCATCACCGCATCTGATGATGGCGAGAGCATCCCAAACGCATATTCCATGAACACATCGCCACGCCTTCCGTATGCGGACGGTGTGGCTCTGGTTGAGTTTGTGGTTCCTGAGACAAACACCAGCTCCACAGTAACCATCTCATTTGATGGAGCAGAGCCGCTTACAATCAAAACAGCCTCTGGAAATTCTCCAGCGATCGGTGGACTGATCGAGGGCATGCCGATATCCGGCGTAAAGGTCGGACCGAATTTCTATATGAGATCGGACCAGGCAAGTGCAGCGTTACTTACGCAGGCCGAGGGTTTGCTGCTCGACATGCAGGATGAGCTTGCGTCGGCGGTCATCAATTTAACTGAACAGACAGAGCCTATTCGCGATGCGGCACAAGCTGCCGCGACAGACGCACAAATGTACGCTGAGATGGTCGGAGCTGCGGTCTACGACTTCAATTTTGATAGCGACCCGTCAACACCTGGATATGATTGGAACGATTAATGGCACGAGTACCTCGCAAACTAGCAGGCATTGGCGCCGCTGACCTCGCGAACGCAGCAGTCTTCGACGCCTATGTTGGACCGGCTAGAGAAGTAACCGTGGACCAAATGCGCGGCATTCTTGCTTTGCATGATGGTGTCACACCAGGCGGCCTGCAGTTCACGCGAGGAGGCGGAGGTGGGTCCGGTTTTGAATTCGTGGGAGGGCGGTTGTCACTCGTGTCTGGCGACCCTGTTCCCGAAGCTGACGTAGTTGGCGCGACTTCGATTTATCTGATCCCGGCGCTTAATAATCAAACGTCGCTGTATAACGGTTCTGCATGGACGCAGTACACTTTCGACCAGCTTGCCTTGACGCTGGTTGCTGCTCATGCCGCTGGTAACAACTACGACATTTGGGAGTTTCTGGATGCGGGTGTTGTGAAGATCGGTTCGGGCCCGTCTTGGATTGCCGGCGATACCGCAGGCTCGGCGACTTCTCGTGGTCAGGGCGTCGGCTCTACGGAAGTTGAGCTATTTCAAGGTCGGATCGTCAATAAGAATAGCATGACGGTTCGCAACGGATCGAGCACGTTCACTGTGGCGGCTCGTCGGGGCAGGTTGCGCGGTTCTTTCAGAGCCACAGCCAACGGTCAGACGGAAGACAGCAAGGCAAAGCGCCTGCTCTTCAATGTTTTCAACCCAGAGCTTCGCCCTATGTTGAAAGTGGATACCACTGGGAACTGGAACTATTCTGTCGCATCGTGGAGACAGGCGAGGGGCGCCGCCGATAACCAGGTCGAATATCTTCATGGTCTTGCAGGAAGGCGTGTTGCTGCGAGTGTTGTTGGGAATGTCTACAATAGCACCACAACCGTGCGGAATGCGGCGGTGGGCGTCGGAATTGATAGCGCGACTGTGGACGTTTCGCAGAGGCGAACCGGCGCGGTAATAGTGAACCGCTTTTCACCAGCCATCGCCGAATATAACGGCTATCCGGGGCTCGGTTATCATTCTCTCAAATGGTTGGAGATGGGGGCTGGAGCAGATGTGCAAACATGGGTCGGTGATCAAGATGAGATTGGTTATTTCCAATCAGGAATTTCTGCGGAGACACTTTTATGATCAGCGCAGGCAGCCCTAAGAATAAACTGTTTCTCGATGACCCTCGTAGGTTCATTGCGCACCCATCCGGTTCGACATTTTTCTCATTGCAAGATGAGCTGCGCGGCAAAACACAAGTCCCTGCACAACTCGTATCAGGGGAAAATACGGCGGTCATCGTTGTGCTAGGGCAATCGAATGCCGGAAACCACTGCGGCGGTGCGCACGCTGCAAGCAGCAACAAAGTGCACAACTTCAACTTACAGAATGGAGGCATGTATCTAGCCTCCGATCCTCTGTTGGGCGCTACCGGACCTTCCGGATGCTTTGCTACATTTCTCGGGGATAAACTGATCGCTGACGGGCGCTATCAGCGTGTCATTCTCGCCCCTATGAGTATTAACGCTACACTTGCCTCTGACTGGGCAGCTGCTGGGGTATTCTCCCAGAACATCCGTGTGATGTGCCGACGCCTTGCTGCGTCTGGCTTGCCGCCAACGATGGTGCTTTATCATCAAGGCGAAAGCGACAACGCAGAGGGCACAAGCGCAGCGACAATCACGGCAGCCTTGCGAAGCATGGTGGACGTATTCCGCAGCGAAGGTGTGACAGCTCCAGTCTTTATTGCCTTGGCTTCCACATGGGCAGGTTACAGCAACAATGCCGCAGTAAGGGCTGGTCAAGCGGCGGCAGTTAACGGCGGTCTAGGCATCTACCAAGGGCCAGACACGGACACTATCGGCCCAGCCTACAGGGACAGTGTGCACTTTCTAGCAACGGGATCGCAAATGCATGCTGACTTATGGGCCTCGACAATCGTCAGCCACTTCGGCTTGTAGTCGAACTATTTTTTACTGCTGGTGAATGTATCTAATATAGCAGGCGTCAGAACTTGTTCAGCGATGTATTGCGAAGACGCCAGCGTTAGGTGAGAGGTGTCCCAGGCTGTTATACCTCGCATGCGATCGTCGCCAAGGTACGTTAGGCAGCCATTCGCGTTGCAAAGGGCCGATATTAAACTCACGTATCTAGATGAAGTCATCTGCGGGAACTGATTTTTCAGAATGTTGTCAGCTTCCAACGCCTCGCTTTTGACGCCATCATATGTCCGTTGCGGTGTGGCGTCCCACCACTTATCCAACATCAGTTTGTAAAGTGGAGCGCTCCAAGCTGGGACAGGCCCAGTGAAAATAACCGCCTGCGCGCCGGCGTTTTGTAGGTCTGAGGACATTCTTTGCATCGCTGCGACATCGTGATCTTTTTGCTGAGCAACAACAACCACAGCAGGCTTTAGTGTGTGGATTGATTTCATAGCGAACCAGTTCGATCTGGCGCAATAGTCGGAATTGGAATCATGGACTGAGCGAGTGTCCGGCGAGCAGCCGGAGCTTGCAACAATCAAGGTGTTCCATTCATTAGGCATTGTTTTAGTTAGGCCAAAATACAGCTGCTGGACATGAGAGTCGCCCCACAAAAACAAACTTTTTTCTTTGTTTCCAGGATCGGTGCAGGAAGGGCTGATGCTGGATACAGGAATATTGGTCGGACGACCGGCTCTGTACTGCTCCATGTCGTAGAAATTGCAATCATTTCTATACTGCGCATACACGCCGGATTTCACAACATAGTTGAGTGTAGGCGGCGCGTTCTCAAAATGCGCATCAAACAGCGCTTTTTCATTGCTGACTTCGATTTTCACTTTGATTGGAGGAGACGCCAGCCCGATCCCTCCCAGTAGTAGAATCGAAACCGCCAACCCGGACGCTTTCCAGGTCTTAAATCGTCCAAATCTCAACGGTGCCTCGATGTAGAGCAATGTCAGCCATGCGAGGATAACTGAGATCACAACCGCAGATGCCCTCCAGATCGCGGGAGGCTCGTCCGAGAAGTAGATTCGCGCATACGCTAGTAGCGGCCAATGCCACAAATACAGCGGGAAACTTATCTTGCCGATCCACACTAAAACCGGATTGGAGAGCACTTGCCTGTTCAACTGAGCATTGGGTCCAGCCGATATTACTAATGCAGTTCCCAGCGTAGGCGCTAGCGCCCACCAGCCAGGGAATGGCGCAGAGCTTGACAGGCTGACCATTGCAAAAGCGATCAGCGCGACACCGACTATAGACAAGCCAGATCGAACGCCATCGTTCATATAGAGTGGTTTGGTGAGTGTTGCGTGGGCCAAAATCGAACCAATTAGGATCTCCCAGATGCGTGTCTGGGGGGAGTAGAACGCTCTCGCAGGCTCATCTTGGTAATGTATGATGTTCAACGAGAACGAGAGAAGCGCAATTGTCCCGACTACGGAGAGGCGATTGAACTTAAGTTTTGATAGGACGATCACGAGGAGTGGAAACAATAAATAGAACTGCTCTTCGATAGCTAGTGACCAAAGATGCAAAAGTGGCTTGAGTTGTCCACTCGCGTCAAAGTAGCCGCTTTCAGACCACAGCGCATAGTTTGATATGAATATTGCGCCAGCACCGACATGGCGCCCTAATCGCTCATAGTCACTTGGTGAGAGAAGCGCCCATCCTACTGCCATCGCAAACAGCAGAACGACGAAGAGTGCAGGAAAAATGCGTCGTACTCTTCGGATATAAAAATCCAAGAGGCTAAATTCTCTGTTGTCGATGGCCGCAAATATTGTGCTTGAGATCAGGAAACCAGAGATAACAAAAAAGATATCTACGCCTGAGAACCCACCAGGCAGTACGGATGGAAATGAGTGGTAGAGAACCACAGACGATACTGCGACGGCCCGTAAGCCATCGATGTCAGCACGATATTTCATTATCTGCATATGCCAGCCCTCTGAACGCGGATTTGCGATAGCAGGTGCGCAAGGTCGCTTCAACCGTTGAGGGTAGCTCTCAGGCGGTAGGCTTGGTTTATGCCTTCAGAAACTGAGAGTGACAGCTTGCAAATGTGCTGGTCGCTCTCGAACCCATACGAAAGGATCCATTATGGACAGAACCGTTCCCAAGGGCGCGGCGCTGCTGCTTGTCTTTATCTACGAGACAGAGACGAAAAAGAAAGCGCCGGATTGCTACAATGTGATCTTCGGCCACCGCCAGACTGCACTACCGAAACCGCTCACCTCGATGACGCTTGCTGAGGTACAAGCTGCGCAGCGCACATGGAAAACCAAGGTGTGGGCGGCAAAGTTTAACTCAACTGTCGCGTCCTCGGCTGCTGGTGCGGCGCAGTTCATGGAAAAGACGCTGGCGGATCTGATTGTCGAATTGCGGCTGCGCCTGACGCAAATCTTCGACGGAGATCTTCAGGACAGGCTTGGTTATCACCTGCTGAAGCGTCGCGGCTATGAAGAGTTCATGGCTGGCCGATTGAGCCGGACGGCGTTTGGCAAGCAGCTTGCGCAGGAGTGGGCAAGCTTCCCGGTGCTGGATGCCACCAAAGGCGCGCACCGTAGCTTGACGCGCGGGCAAAGCTATTATGCCGGTGACAATGTGAACAAGGCACTGGTTGCGCCGCAACTCGTCGAGGCGGTGCTCGATCGCGTGCGCCAGCTGGGCATTGACGTTGCGCCGGAAGAAACGGTTGCGCCGATCATCGTTGAGACGCCTGTCGTTGCTGATCCTGGCGAACTGGAGAAATCACCCGCCAAGAGCAAGACGGTATGGACGTGGGCGCTGACGGCCATCGGTACTGGTGTTACCGCAGCCGGGAGTTTCCTTGGCGGTCTCGACTGGCGTGTGCAGCTGTTCATTTCCGCCGCGATCGTTGGCTTCGCAGTCTACGGCATCAAACGCCGGTTTGACCTCGCCAAGGCCGTGCGTGATCTCAATGCGGAGTTCGGGACATGATCGGCACACTACGGGACGTAGCCGTTGCGGCTGGCGGCATCGCTATCGGCGTTATCGTCGCTTCGCCTGCTGCCTACCTTTTCGGCAAGAGCGTGGAGCGCGCGGATCTAGTTGTCGAGGCGACCACTGAAGCCATTTCCAAGATCCAGACCATGGAGGAAAACAATGCGGCCTTTCGCGATCTTACGCCTCGCCACCGTTGCCTTGTGCTTATGCGTGACAGCAAGCTGCCAGACAGCGCCTGCGATTGACGGGGCAGGGTATCAGCACGTTGCCTTTTCTAACGCCCAGGCCGCGCGCCTGGCTGCGGAAGATGCGACGGCCGGTCCTGCTATCAACTCCAACAATCGCCAATGCGCCAAAGATGCGGCGTGCAGGAAATGATGGCGATGGAGGCGACACCACACTCAGGCGTCGGGATCTGGATCCGCGTACGCCATCGCTTCGGGCCTCGTATGACGGAATGGTTCATGGGTTTTCATACCGCCGTGTGGGGTGCTGTTCTGCTGTACTCGGACCGGCTGTTTGATCAACCGGCATGGGCTGGTTTCCGTGCGATCTTCGGAAACGAAATCCTGCTTGGCTGGGCCATGCTGCTGCTTGGTATTCTCCGGACAATTGGCCTCATCATCAATGGAGCTCGAAAGGACGTGACGCCGGTCATTCGGCAGGTGTCCGCTGGCATAGGCTGTCTCATCTGGGTCGGCATTTCGTGTTGCTATGCATCCTCTGGTGTCGTGAGCACCTGGTTCGCCATCTATCCGCTGTTTGTGGTTGGCGAGCTGGTCAATATTCATCGCGCGGCGCACGACCAGGGGGAAACGAGATATGGAAAAACTGGCTGATCTGCCGCCCACTGCACTCATTGCTCTTGGGGTTACGCTTGCCTTCATCTTTGTTGTTCGGCACTTCGGTCTAGCCTCCGGAGAAAAGGCCGGGCCGGAAAACAAAGCGCCGATCGCGGCCGTCATCGTCGACCCGACTGCGCTGAACAAGGCCACCGCTGCGGTGGAAGAGCATACCGCCGTGATGAAGCGGCAGACCGATGTCATTGAGGATGCCGCAAAGCATCTAGGCCATCTGGCGACCGAGATGGACCGGATCCGCGAAGAGCTCCGGATCCGGCGAGAGATCGAGCGCAGCGCGCGCTGAAACATTTTCACATCATAGAGGATACCGCGATGGCTGATACCGCCACGAGAAAACGACGCACGGCCAGTTACATCGGCGCGGGCGTAACTGACCCTGTCGGCTGGACGAGGGTTGCGCCGGTCGCGCCTGCTCCAAACGGCAAGGCGTACATCACCGATGGCGGTACGCCGCTGCGCTACAGACTGAATGATGCAGGCGGATACGCGCTGCGCGACGTATAAGAAGAAAGATATGGTTTCTACAGCAACCAGAAAACGGCGCGTTGCCAGTTACATCGGCGCAGGCATCATTCCAGGTGAGGGCGGTGGGGTGGTGCCGACCCTCAATGCTCTCACGGTTACGCCAAATTCCGCGACCGTAGGCACGGTTTACAACGGGTCTGTTTCTGGTCGAACTGCTGGGTCAACGCTGACTTTGACCGGTGCTGGCGCGGCTGGACTATCGATCAATAGCGCGGCTGGTGCCATTACGGGCACACCAAGTGCGGCTGGTGCCGTGAATGTTGTCGAGACGCTTTCGGGGGCAGTCGGTTCGCCCCGCACATCTAACGGCGTTGTTACCGTTCAGCCTGTTGTCATTCCGCAGATATCGCGGGTTCCTGTCGTTCAGGCTTACGATAGCGGGGGTAACGCCAGCCTCATCACGCTTCTCACGGCCAATGCCAGAACCGCGACCGTTCTAACCAGTGTGGCGCTAACTGCGGCGAGTGAAGTTAAGACGATTGCTTGGAAGGCGAACGGACCAATCACAGGTAAAGGCGCGCTAGTAGCCTTTGCCGCTGCATCCGCCATACCTGATAGTATTGTTCAAAGCATCGTTGTTGAATGGAGTTCCGACGCGACCACGGAAAGCAATGGGTCTTGGACAGCTGCTCCTTTTGTTCCTGTTAAGCCTGCGGGTGAAAGTTCTACGGTGACGATGGCGACCCGTGGTCAGTATGCCCTGGTTCCGCCGATCAATGCGGCAAATCCTATGATCCGGGTCAGGATTACAAAGGATGATAACGCGACATCGAGAACGATCAGAGTAGGTCTGTACCAGCGTCCGTCCGCAGGTGTTCCTGATGACATCGTGTTGTTCTCCGGACCTTCTCTCATGTCGCCACAGAACTCAATCACCCACAATCTCAACCTCTCTACATTGGTGCCTGGGCGTGATCCCGTGTGCATTAACAGAGCCAGGGCGGGCGCTATTGCAAACGATGTGGTAACGGAAAGCGTGCAGACGGCTCTCTCTGCTCATCCAGATGTTGGGACAATGATACTTGATATCGGCGGCAATGATATTACTTCTGGCCGTCCATACACGTCAGATCAGATGAACCTACCAAACGCCTTGGCTGCGGTTAAATCAGTTATGGCGGGTTATCCGAACTGTGTTTTGTATTTGCAGGGGGTGACGTTCCGGAATTATTTATTGGACGGCTCGAAGCCAGCAGTAGAGGGTGTGTTGCACCCTGAATACGGATCAAAGCCTTACAACGATGCGCAAATATACCCATGGATGCAGGTGGAGAATTCGAAGGTTTGGGACGATGGTCTTGGCATCCCTCGGCTTGATCTTTATTCATCGTGGCTTGATACCTATGAGACGTCCATAGGTATGGCTGATGGTATTCACGGAACCGCCGCAGGTTACACCATCTATCGCGAAGAAGGAGCCTATGGATACCGGCATCGCGTCACACAGAACTGGGACTTGAAGGGCTATGTCGAAAGGCGTATCGCCAGTTTTGAAAGCGCGGGAACAATTACCGCAGCACTCAAGCAACGCCTTACCGATGTGATGACTCAATGGCCAGCGGTCCAGAATGCAGGGCAGACTACAGCACGTAATGCTCTTGCTGCTCGCTTGAACGCGATCACTGTTAGCGGATAGGGCGCAGCCCATAATCAGGCGACATAACCGCTATAACATCAGTGTCGCGCCACTCCTTCACCATCGGCATTCCGCGGTGAAGGAGGAGGCTACGAGCTTGTTAGAGAGTGACCTTGTAATACTTTTGTATTACCTCTCTGTAGCCATCATGATTGGAAGATGAGCCGGTAATTTGTTCAGCCAATATGTCCTTCTCGGGAATTTTTGTTTCGTTCGAGACCCACGTTACGAAATTATCGAGGTCTAAAGAGCTAGATGCTATTCTCAAGTATGAACCTGTGAAATCTACCTTGGCCCAATTTTGACCACTGATAAAGGTGTAGTACTGGCCGCCCTTGGGATGGCTTTGCCCGTTTTTCACACGCAGCTCATAGAAGTATCTGGTCAATTTTCGCGCCTCCAATTGATCAATGGCATCCGCGTCAATATCGAAGTTGAGGCGACGAAGACCCATCATCGTAAAGACTCTTGCCAATACAGCGCTGTACATTCACAAATGGCCAGCGACAAGATGTCAAATGAGGAAATAGATTTACGTGGTGAATGCAATAAGCGAGCAGCGTTTTAAGCCTGTAGGGTCTTGAGTTTTACGGCAGGCGGGAACGTCCGTAACCTGTATGGTATGCAACTGCGGCTTCCGCCATCCTCGCGTCTTCGCTAACCCATCGCTCCATCATCACTGTCGTGCGCGTCGCCAGCCAGCGGCCCGCGCTTCTCCTTCGGAGCAAAACCATCGCTCCCCGTACCTGTAGCTTATAACAGTCGGTTCATAGTACTCTTGGCCTTTGACGTGATAGATTTTCTCGCCTGAGATGATCGAGATATTTCCTTTAATGTCGCAGGCTGGGTCGTAGAGTGAGCGCGGTAACAAGGTGTATCCACCAGCGCCTAAAAAGGACGCTGATGAAGCCAACAGTACGATGACCGAAAATTTGCTCATTCGGCTTTTTACAGCCTAAGTCGTGCAGCTTCCGTTTGCGGGAATTGTAAAATTCTATCTACCGCCATCCCATGATCAGGCGTTGCAAAAGCGTTGCATATTGATTTCGCATTTGGGCAGGGCAAAGCCCCATGATCAAGTAGGCCAGTACAGCCAAGCCAGCGTCCCGAGACATCCGGCCCATGCCGCCGTTAAAAGAAACGCTCCCAATAAGAAAAATTTTGCATTCATGACGCAGCCTCCCAGCAATGTTAGGAAGCGCTATTTTAGAGTTTGGTCAAATTGTGCTTGCTATTAAGGTTATGAAGCAAGGTTAATTCGCATCACCCCATCATCAAATGCTGGGGTCAGCGAAAAGCCGCTCGGAGCGATCCGGGCGGCTTTTTGCGTTTCTATCTCCGTTCAGATCGCGCCGGAGAACTAAATGGTGGGGTCAGAAAAACCGCTCGTGGTGATCCTGGCGGCTTTGGTCTCATGTGGATCAACGAATAATTAAGTTGCGCCGCCATATGAATAGCACCCCTAAGTAGAGAGGGATATCCTATGACTTCAGCACCAATAGGCCAGCGCTCATGCGATGATCTCCGGGCAGAGTTAGTGAAACACCAAGACGCTTTGGATCAAGGCAAACAAATGCTTGGCCCCCAGCATAGCCCAAACGCCCGCAAAGCGCTTAAGGCCATCGAGGACGCGATTGATGCCATTAAATCAGAAATCGCGAACCGCTGCTGAATAGCGCCTCAACACCCCATCATTCTTTGGTGGGGTGGTCCTCGCAAAGAGCGATCTTTGGCCTCAGGAAATTTGCGACAGTTTGTGCCTCATGGATAGCAATAGAGCGGCTCGAGCCCACCGTGACATCCCATCCAACGGTAGGGTGCGAAAATACACGGATCTCGGGCTGCTCACCGGGCCAGAAATGGCTGATAAGCTTTTCTCGGATCTCGTTTGCGTTGCTGCTGGATTTCGTCACGTCAAATTCCTAGTTGCGGTACAACGTTATACCATAACGAAAGAGATTCGGCTACGTCGGGCCCACCGTCACGATTTCTTATGCATATCCCAGTACGGATAATGCTCTGCGCACCACCAATTGACAGGCTCGGCTGCCGTGCGTGCGTAACCCATTCCGCCCCACTTTTTGCATTCAGGCACGCAGCAATAGTGCTGGTCGATTACCCCGTCACCGGCTTTTCTTTTTTCATCGCTCATCTTGATTCCTTCGTTGTGGGCTCAACGCCCTCTAGGCAGGGAAAGCGCATACCGCACCGATCGCCTTCGACATGAAAAAAGCGGTCACATCCCAAAGCCAACCGTCGTCTCAATCGCGAAAAGCTTGCGTCAGCGCCGAGTTTTCTCACAATTGCTTTTCGTTCAAGAAGGTCGCGGTGCTGACACGGGACACATACGACTTCAATGGTGGAAAGGTTGATGTCTTTAAGTGTCGGGCCATCATCATTGATTGCCTTTTGACCTCGCCTTCGCATCTAATTCCCTGTGTGAGATTTCAATTTGTCGGTCGTTGGCGGCCATCCTGCAGCCTGCCTTTCTAGCTCGTAGTGTTCTTCTACCAGGCGCGCTGCCTCGCGGGCATCGCTAGCATATCCACCTTGAGGCATCACCGTTACTTTAAGGCGCTTTGAATGCCCCGCGTCCCATTTGTAAGTGTTACGCATGGGGCCCGCTTCTTGGACTGAGATCCGCCCGACAATTTCTCCCTCGACGATGCAGACAAAATCATCCAGCAGCTTTCCATTCAGCCCGCATTCGCCCGGCCATGTCCTCACCCACATGTGTTTGGGTTGATATGTGCGATCGGTCATTTAGCTCAATCACTCCTGATTGTTCTCTAAATGTTCTCATTGTGGGACGGAGTCAATATTCTGTTTTTGACGCTGGACACTTTTTTAAAAAGCGTAACAAAACGACACCAAAAGCTGGTGTCCAGAAACCGGATAAGCAGTTGTAAAGGCTAAATTGATGTGGACCGGCAAGGGGCACTAACTTTGGCGCTCTTTTGCCAGAAAAACAAAAGACGCAAGGAGAGATCCTAGCGGCTTTTTTTGGTTCGCGGCCTCCGTGTTTAATGGCTCGCTTGTTAATGAGCGAACACGTCAGGTGTCCGGCACAAGATGGGAAGCATAGTGCCTTCTTCCCAAGTGAATCGATATGGCACGTCTACGTTTTCCGTGACAGCGGGCTCCACAGATAGAAGTTTGACGAAGGCCTTGAAAAATTCGTAATGCAGCTCGGTAATTTCGAATGCTAAAGGCTTTATGAAAGCCGCGTTTTTTTGCGCTTCTTTAAGTGGATCTTGCCCATCATCGCCAAGCCTCTCCGCCAAAAGCTGTTCTACCAGACTGTAGTGGGTGTTGCCGGTTATGCCGTGCACTAATATCTCAAACTCTCTTTCGTCCTGATCGCATCCAATTTTTTCTGTCAGTTCAACGATGCCGTCTTTTTGATAACTGTAATGTGCGGATGCATTGTTACGATACCACTTCATTCTCCTAAAGATCTTATCGCCGCTCCAATTTTTCAGGGCTTCTCCTGCGCGGATGCTGAAGGCTGTCATCTCAACAGTTTCCGGCTGCGGGCGAGGGAACTTGCTATAAGCATGAAGCAGGGCGCTGTACTCCGAAAGCTTCGACATAAGAGACCGCTCAAGCATTGCCATGTTCGAGTAGGCCATCGCATTCAGAGAGTCATCTCCCACAGTTTGCGCCCTTTCAAGCGTAGCTAAGCCCATTGCATACAGTCTGAGCGCGAGATTGATTTCTTGAATGGCCATTGAAGATGAAAACAGAAAGTGTCTGTAGGAATTATTTACTGCGCCCATCGCTTTAGCGGTGATGACTAACTTGTGAAATTTCATAGTACACCTGTGGCGTGATGGTCAGACGGTCGATATCGGCAAAAGACGATACCCTCTAGTTATTCGGTGTGAATTCAAGAGATTTTGATTTTTTCCAGGAGATCGAGGCGGCGCTGCATTTCTGCGCCGTCTCCATACGTCGGCCTGCCAAACTCATGCCCCATGAGATCCGCCTGCATTCGATCGGACGCGCCCGCGTTTTCGATGCGGTCCTGGAACGTGTGTCTGAGCGAATAGGCTGTATGTCTTTTCGTGGGGCGAAGTCCGGCGTTCATCAGATACTTGTTGATGTTGGCTGAAGCACCATCGGACTTGTCGTGATAGAGCGGCAGTCCGTTCGGATGCCGCTTCATTGCCTCCAGCGCGACGCCTACGAGCGGAATGCGCCTCACCGAGTAATCTGTCTTGTTTCGACGATCGTCGCGCTCAGCGACCTCTACGTGAGGAATTTCATCATCAAGATGGATATCTTCCGGACGTAGGTTGCAGACCTCGGTCAATCGCATCCCCGTTTCGGCCATCACCTGAATGATTGCCTGACCTTCCGGGTTAAGCCCGTCCAAGGCTCCAGGAGCCAAAATCTTGTCTCTCACCCAAGCGACAGGGAAGGGCGGCCGCTTTTCCAACTTGGTTGCGTTGGTTTCTTTGATTCGCAGCTTCTCCCACGGTTTGTGGAATTCCGTCTGCAACGCATCGTCAACCACGGACAGCATGCCTGCAAGATCCGTAAAGCTTCTGTTCGCGCTATAGGCCTTGAGCTTTTCGTCCTTGATCTTGCGAACCCACCAATCCCGAAAGCGTATCGTGTCCGCTCTGGTGATGTCCTGCAGGTCCACATCGCCCAGAACATCCTTGACGTAGCGAATCGCTCTCTCGCGGGAGACCTGGTGCTTTCGCATCTGGTTCCGCGACAGTCCGGTTAGTCCGGCCTCATTGTGCTGAGTGTAAAGTGTCCAGATGTCACTGATCTTTGGTCGGGGAAGTCTTGCTGTACCAAGTGATGCGTCGACGATCGTGGGCGAAACGTCCATGTTCTGCTGCGCCAGCCGTAGTCTGCGCTCCAGCTCGGCCAGATCGAGCAGGGCAGCTTCTGTCGCTGGTCTGTAGGTGAAGCCCAGGCTCTGCGCCGCTTTTACGGCCGCCTGGTATTCCTCGACAGCGCCCACCGCGTTCTTTCCCTCCAGGAGCGCCTTCCAATAACTCTCCGAGGCTTTGTGCAGCGTTTCGGCTCGCTCAAGGGCTTCTTTGTGATTCTTTGTCTTCAGGCTTTTCTTGACGTGCACGCGGCTGTCGAGGTGCGCGACTTCTGTCGGCACTCGCCTGTAATAGCGATAGATGCCGTTCGTGGGGTCTTTCACCACGTACTTGGAAAGGTCTTCGGATTTCATATGCGCTCGCCTGATGTAGGCGAAAATGTACCCAAAATGTATCTGGAAAAGCAAGTCGCGGACTTAGCGCTACCGTCGACGTATTTGCGCCGAGGTCGTAACCATTTGATTTTGTTTTTGTTTATTTGCGGTAGCCAAGTTTTCTGTTTTAGAAAAATGGCTCCCCGGGCCGGATTCGAACCGGCGACCTGTCGATTAACAGTCGAATGCTCTACCGCTGAGCTACCAGGGAATGTCCACCGCTTGTCGTGGTGTGAGCGGGGTAATACAAATGCTTTTCCCATTTGCCAAGTGCTTTTTTCAAAAAAAATGCATTCGTCTTGTTTTATTCACAAAAGGTCCCATTTTGCAGGGGATGTTGAGCGAAAATAATTTTGGATGTTTTGGCCAAATGAGGCTGAGAGAAGTGATACGTCGATGAAATTTGGAATCGATTCCAAAAATGGCAAACTGAATCTCGGAAAAATCAGTATCTCAATGCCAAAATCCCGTTATGGGCGCATCACGGCGGGCTCTCTGCTCATCGTCGGCGGTGTGTTGGGGTTTTTGCCAATATTGGGATTCTGGATGTTACCGCTTGGCGTAATTGTGTTGTCGCATGATTTGCACATCGTGCGCAGAGGCAGGCGCCGCGTCACCATATGGTGGGCGCGGCGCAAAGGTTCACCAGTGCCTGTAAAAGACCTGCAACCTATTCAGCAAAAAGACCACCAAGCCCCTGGCCAGCAATAAACGCCAGATAAGCGAGAACCGAAAAATAGACGACAGTCAGCACGAGGAAGGCATAACCGCCGACCACGAAGAAGCCGTCACGCTGGATCATGCCCGCAGAAAACAGCAGGATGGCCACAGCTGGCAGCGTATTGGAAAATGGAATGAGGCCGAGCGGCAACATCAGCAGAATGCCGGCCGCCATGATGGCAAGACCATTGATGCGGTTGGCAAACAGGCTGCCGGTCAGGGCCGGAAGGCGAGGGCGGATATAATTATCCAGCTTCGAGACGATCGAAATTCCCTTTTCCAGCGCAGGCAGCAGTTTTGACGTCTGCATCTGCTTGTCCAGGATGCGCGCAGGCAGCCAGGGCATGCGGTTGAGCGTGATGGCAACGCTGATCATGATGATTGCCGCACCAAACACGGTACTGACGCCCGGAATGGATACCGGAATAAGAAACGGCAACGACGCAATGGCGCAAACCAGCAGCAATCCCTGTTCGCCGATAGAAGCCATCAATTCTCTGAGCGTAATCGTCTGGCCATCGAGCTTGCCGATCAGTTTTCTAAGCGTTGCGCTCAACTTCTCGGACGTATCGGTGAAGGTGAAATCGTTTGCCGTCATGTTTTATCCCGTAATTTAAATCAGGGATTGATAACAGGTATGGCACGAATTGCCTATGAGAAAGCAGGGGCAACAAAGCTCCTGCCCTTCACATGGCCGCGATTTTACCGGATGTCTGCCTCAAACTGTTCGCGATTTAATGCGAAACCCATTTGGTATAGGCGCCCGCTACCAAAACAATCATCAGCACCCCAATGATGAATGGATTAAGCGATGTGAACAGACCTAAGATGTCCATGACATTTCCTCCTCAGTTCTCCCACTGACAACTATATGACAATTTTGAAATATATGCCAGAAAAACAATGTTTTGGTTGCGATGCAGCATTGACTTTTCTAAAAGGTTCGCGGTTTTGCGCTTGCGCATGTCAGGACGCGTAAAGGGACCTGCGCTAAATGGCGCATGGCATGACGAATGAATATTTAAGTGTTTTGGGCCGGCGAAAACGCCCGGTTTCAATTTTTGATTTTCAGGAAGGTTTGGAAAATGCTGCGTGGTTTGTATGACTGGACCATGGCGCTTGCGCGTCGCAAGACCGCCGTATGGTGGCTGGCAATCGTCGCCTTTGTGGAAAGCTCAGTGTTTCTGGTTCCCGCCGACGTGCTGTTCTTGCCAATGGTTCTGGCGAAGCCACACCGCGCCATGCACTACGCATTTGTGGCCACGCTGTTTTCCGTGCTCGGTGGTATAGCAGGGTGGTTCCTTGGCCATTACGCCTTTGAAAGCATCGCACGTCCAGTGCTGGAGTTTTACGGTAAACTGCATGCGTTTGAAGAGCTGCAGGCGACCGTCAACTACGAAACCATTCTACTCTTGCTGATCACATCGGGTCTGGCGCATCTGCCGCCGATCAAGGTCGTCACGATCCTGTCGGGTGCGGCCAATATCAGCCTTAGCCTGTTTATCATCTCCGCGGTTATCACCCGTGGCGCACGCTTCTTCATTCTAGCCGGTCTGCTGCAGAAATATGGCGAGGACATCCGCCACTTCATCGAAAAGCGCCTTGGCCTGATTAGCGCTGTGGCTGCAGCCGCACTCATTGCCGTTTATGCGGCTTACGTTTTTCTGAGGTGAGGTTTTGTGAGGAAAATCAATCACATCAATGGGGGTGTGATTGAGGAAATGGTCGGAGCGACAGGATTTGAACCTGCGACCCCTTGCCCCCCAGGCAAGTGCGCTACCGAGCTGCGCTACGCTCCGAACTGCCTAAAAAGGCTTGGTTCGATTAATCTTTTTAAAATACCGATGCAAGCTTAAAATCATTCGGTGAATATAAAAGTGCGGGGCGGGTGGCACCTCGCACCCTGCAAATCAGATGCTCATCCGCGCTCTAGCCATTCACCCATTCCCCACCATGCAATCGACCAGTTTTTCCTTGGAGACACTGCCGACAGGACGTCCCTGTGAGCAGACAATATTGACGACCGATGCGCCGGCCTTGGTCAGTTCCCGCAGCGACTGTTCGACAGTCAAATCTTCCGACAGTTGCAGGGAAGGGCCGATAGACTTGGTCTGTTCGGCAACCGCGCTCAGGCGGATCACGCGCCCACGGTTCACCTCCTTGACGAAGGATTCAATATAGGCGTCGGCCGGGTTAAGAACGATGTCTGCCGGCGTACCCTGTTGAATAACCTCACCGTCGCGCAGGATGGCAATCTTGTCGCCCAGCCGAAGTGCCTCATCCAGATCATGGGTAATAAAGACGACAGTCTTTTTGAGTTCCTTTTGCAGTTCCAGCAGCACGCCCTGCATGTCGACGCGGATCAGCGGATCAAGCGCTGAATAGGCTTCGTCCATCAACAGGATTTCAGCATTGTGGGTCAGCGCGCGGGCAAGACCGACACGTTGCTGCATGCCACCGGACAGCTGATTGGGGTAGTGGTTGGCAAAACCTTCCAGCCCTACACGCTTGATCCAGATCTGGGCGCTTTCTTCGCGCTCTTCTTTTGCCGCCCCCTGAATTTCAAGACCGTAGACGGTGTTCTGCAACACGTTACGGTGGGGCAGAAGGGCAAACTTCTGGAACACCATTGCCGTCTTGTGACGGCGAAACTCCCGCAATTCGTCCTGGCTCATGCGACAGACATCATCGCCACCATACAGAACTTCGCCTGCTGTTGGCTCGATAAGGCGGTTGATGTGACGAATGAGCGTTGATTTGCCAGAGCCGGACAGGCCCATGATTACGGTAATGCCGCCGCCGGGAATGGTGATGTTGATGTCGCGCAAACCCAGGACATGGCCATGTTTCTGGTTCAGTTCGGTTTTTGTCATGCCATTGGCGACGGATTCAACAAAGTTTGCGGGCCGGGGTCCGAAAATCTTGTAAAGGTTCCGGATCTCAATCGATTGACTAGTCATGCGTAATTTCCCGGTGTTTTTGCAGGCGCAGGCCATAGGCTTGGCTGATACGGTCAAAAATGATGGCGATGCCAACAATGGCCAGCCCGTTAAAAATGCCGAGGGTAAAATACTGGTTGGCAATGGCTTTCAGCACCGGTTGCCCCAGACCCTGCACGCCAATCATCGAAGCAATCACCACCATGGCCAGTGCCATCATGATGGTCTGGTTTATACCGGCCATGATGGTGGGCAGGGCAAGCGGCAGCTGCACGTTCTTCAGCTTCTGCCAGCCGGATGACCCAAAGGCGTCTGCGGCCTCCAGCACGTCACGGTCGACCATGCGGATGCCAAGATTGGTCAGGCGGATCATGGGCGGAATGGCGTAGATGACAACCGCAATCACCCCGGGCACACGCCCGATGCCAAGCAACATCACCACCGGGATGAGGTAGACGAAACTCGGCATGGTCTGCATGACGTCGAGTACCGGGTTGACGACATTCTGCAGCCGGTTGGAACGTGACATGGCAATGCCGATCGGCAGGCCGATCAGGATCGACACCACAGTACAGACAAGGATCATCGACACCGTCTTCATCGTATCGGCCCACATGTCGAAATAACCGATGAGGAAGAGGGTGAACACGCAGCCGATGACGATGGGCAGACTGCGGCTGGCAAGCCAGGCAATGGCGGCGATGACCACAATGATAATCGGCCATGGTGTGCCTGTCAGCAGGCGCTCTGACCAGATCAGGAAACTTTGCAGGGGACTGAACAGCGCTTCAATGTCGCTGCCATAAGCCCGCGTAAATCCGCGAAATCCTTCGTCGATGCTTTTTTTGACACCGCGAAGGGTTTCGGCATCCATTGTCGGAAACTTCCAGAACCAATCCATATGAACGTCCCCATGACGATAAGGGCGATGAGAGCCAGGTTGGATCCCCCGTTTATTGTGGGTGTGTCTCCAGTCCCGGCCGCCTCGGTGTTGGAAATGCCGGCGTCTCAGGTCACCTGCGGTTTCCGATGGCTTTTAAAAAATCAGAGCGATGCCTTGATCTTTTCTGCCACGTCAGGGGAAACCCATGCCGTCCACAGAGCTTCGTTATTTTTCAGGAAGTATTTTGCACCTTCTTCACCGGTTGCCTGGTTGTCGCTCATCCACGCAATCAGCTTGTTGACGGTGTCATTGGTCCAGGCGCGTTTGTTGAGGTAATCCATGACCGGACCGGCGCGGTCGGCAAAGCTCTTGGCAACAACGGTTTCAACCGTGTCTGTCTGCCAGGCATTCAGCTTCGGATCGGCGCAATCGGCAACCGAAGTGCAGCGTTTCCATTCGGCTGCGTCATAGGTGGTGTCGAAGTCGAGCTTGACCATCTCGTATTTGCCGAGCAGGGCGGTTGGTGCCCAGTAATAAGCGGCCACGGGCTGTTTGGCCTCATAGGCCTTGGCGATCGCGCCATCGAGGCCGGCAGCCGATCCGGTGTCGACCAGCGTAAATCCGGCCTTTTCGCCGTCATAGGCTTTAAACAACTGGGCTGTCACCACGGTGCCACCCCAACCCTGCGGACCGTTGTAGACGGCGCCCTTGCTGCTGTCTTCCGGTGCCGGGAAAAGCTGCGGGTTTTTAAACAGGTCACCCACGGTCTTTATGGTCGGGTTAGCTTCGGCCACGTATTTCGGGATCCACCAGCCCTGTACGGCACCGTCAGAGAGAATTTTGGCGGCGCTGACGAATTTCCCTTCGGAGATGCCACGGTTTACGATTTCCGGCTGCAGGCTGACCCATGCCTCGGGCGCAATGTCTGGCTGGCCCTTTTCGGCCATCGAGGTGAGTGTCGGTACGGTGTCACCGGCAACCAGTTCTGCCGTACAGCCGTAACCGGCTTCGAGAATGAGTTTGTCGACATTGGCGGCCACTTCAGCGGACTGCCAGTTCATGTTGGCAATGGTAACTGTGCCGCAATCTGCTGCGGAGGCCGTTGTTGCAAGACCGGCAAGGCTTGCGGCAAGAACGGTGGAGGCCAAAAGCATTTTCATTTTTTTTGTTCCCTCTGGTCGCGGTGTTACGTGAACCCGGGCGTCTGCGGCACCGCGTCCACAGACGTGCCTATTGAGCCTTCATTTACCAAGAGGGGGCATTCCGATTGCGTCAGATCATGCCGCATTGATGTATATTTTCAATTTTTTTGAAGTTGCAAAAACGCAAAAGCCCGGAAAACAGCCAAGCTTTCCGGGCATTCTTTTGGTTGCGGAACATGCTGTGCCGCTTGCTGAAGTTGGTGTCGCAACACGCCGATGGGAGGCGTGTATATAGCGCCGATATTCAGCTGTTAATTCGTGTCGCTGGATCCTGAAGACGAAACTGTCTTGTCTGTCCCGCTTGCCAGCGTGTTAGCGTTGGCGGCTGGCCATGACAGGTAATAATATTTGCTGCCGACAGTGCCGAAATAGGCGTTCTCGCCAGTGGTCTTGTCGATATAGCTGCCGTCGCTTGATTTGGCGTAAGAGACATCCTCACCGCGTGTCAGACGCTCTTTCAGGAAGTCACTCCAGTTGTTGGTGGCAATGGTGGTTGCCGCACCTGACGTGGTGTCCTTGTGCTTTTCATCATCAACATCCCAGGCTGCAATCTTCTGTCCGCTGACCGGGTCGGTCACCGTCAGTGTGCCAGCCTTCAGGGCGGCCAGCATCGCATCTGCCTGCTTCTTGCCCGCGGCAGTATCGGCCATTTCTTCAAGGCTGTCTTTCAGACTGCGCATGAAGGAGGCGGTCGTGACATCCGTAGAGACGGTTGTTGTTGTGGTGCTCGGCGTCGTGTTGACGGTTGAGTCGGGGTTTTTGGTGGCCAGTGTCGTCAGCAGCCGCGTCAACGTGTCGTTGGATGAGCTGGTCGACGTGTCCAGGCCATATTGCTGCAAAAGCGAGCTGGATGCGGAGCTGGTCGAGGTTGTCGTTTCCTCCTGCTCCTTCAGGGCTTTAAGGGCGATTTGCGTCGTCATCAGCCGGATGGATTGAATCGAAGAAACCATGAACTGCGCCTGTATGCTTCGCGGAAATGGCTTCCGCGCGGTTATCGGACAAGCGATAGCGTTCTATCGCCTGTCCTCAAACTATAGCGATATGCCTGCGCGAGGCTTGAGTGGAGGCAAGCCTTGGCTGAAATCAGTTTTCTTGAATTTTTACGCCGTTTGGACCGATCTGCATCTCAATGCCTGCAGGCTTGCTTTCCTGATGCCAAACATAGGCACCAAGACCTGCAGCGAGGATCACCAGTGCGCCGATGATGAAATAAAGATTGTTGGTTCTCGTCATTCATGTCTCCCGTCATATTTTCGGGAGTGAAATGCGCAGGAATGCCAACGGGTTCCATCAGCAACACCATGTCAGCGAAAAATTATTGCCGCTGCTGACGCTGCCATTTCAGTTCCAGCGCCATGCAGCCCCAGATGATGCCGAGCAACAGGAAGAAATGCCGCCAGTGGTCGGTGTCGATGACATTGCCAATGATCAGGTGACCGACAAAACTGACCCAGGCAATCATCAGGAAAGGTTGCCATGGACGATCCCGCAGCAGGTATCTGAAACCTTCCGCCACCGTCCAGCACATCAGGGAGACATAGCTGACAAAACCGAGCCAGCCATGAGTCGTCAGGCTTTTCAGCCAGATATTGTGTTCCGCTTCCGGGAAAATGGTGGCAAACACCATGGGACCGATCCCAAGCGGATTTTCCATGGCCATCATGAAGCCAATGCGATGTCGCGCAAATCGCCCGAGATGGCCGCCGTCATAATCCTGCACGGCCTTTGTTCGGCTCAGGAACAGGTTGGACACCTGTTCGAACTGCAAGGCGACCATCAATGCGATAACCAGAAACACCACGGCCAGCAGTGTCAGCACCAGTATCTTCAGCCGGAAGGCGGTGGAGCGCTCTTTCAGCAGCATCAGCAGAACGAGCATGACGGTTGCGATAAGAAACAGGCCCCAGGCCGCACGGGAAAACGACAGGAAGATACCGAGCGCCAGAATGAGCAGACCGAGAATCTTAAGCGGCATGCTGCTGACCCGACCGGTCAACAGACCATAAACCAGGAACAGCGATGGCGTGACGAGAAACGGACCAAAGACGTTCGGGTCCTGGAACGCGCCTTTGGCACGGTCATAGAGCGTGAACACCTGAAAGCCCGGAATGGCATTGAAGTAACCGAGAATGCCCAGCATCGAGGTGATCAGGGCGGCAAAAACCCAGGCTTTGAAAATCAGCGATAGCCGCCGGTGATCATCTTCGGTGACAGCGGCGTAAAAAACCGATGTGAGCGCCAGAAAGGTCGAGACGGCGAGATACATCGGCCCTTCGCCGAGATCCGACATGACCAACAGAGAGAGAAAACCACCGGCATTGAACACCAGCAGAAAAGCCAACAGCACGATGACGCGTTTGGACAGGCGAAGCCCGAGCAGAAACCAGATGGCGACCTGCGCCACCATCATCAGCTCGTAAGGTGCCGGTTCGGAAATAACAAAACCGGACAGGAACACACCAAAGGCAAGCGCAAACGCGCCAATCATCCGCATGGCGGCTAATGGCGCGTTGAAATCAGGCGTATCTGTCAGGCTGACGTTGCTCAATAGGCGTTTTCCGATTTGAGCAGCCTGATCGGTGTCAGGAACAGGATCTTGAGATCGAACATCAGCGACCAGTTTTCGATGTAATGCAGATCGAAAGCGGTGCGGAACTTGATCTTGTCGCTATTGTCGATCTCGCCGCGCCAGCCATTGATCTGCGCCCATCCGGTCACGCCGGGTTTGACCTTGTGGCGGGCAAAATAATGCTCAACCACATCGGCATATTTCAGGTCGCCGGTCTGGGCCATGACCGCATGCGGGCGAGGGCCAACCAGTGACAGGCTGCCATTCAGCACGTTGAACAGCTGCGGCAACTCGTCAATTGAGGATTTGCGCAGGAAACGGCCGACAGGCGTTACGCGTGGGTCGTTCTTGGTCACTGCCTTTTTGGCTGTCGGGTCGCTAAGCTCGGTATACATCGAGCGAAATTTCCAGACATTGATCGTCTCGTTGTTAAAGCCGTGGCGTTTCTGCTTGAAGAAAACCGGACCCTTTGAAGTTGTTTTCACGGCAATGGCCGCGCCAATCATCACCGGCCACAACAACAGCAGGGCCACCACGGTGAAGAACAGGTCAAAGATGCGCTTGGCAACCGAGTCCCAGTCTCGGATCGGTTTGTCGAACACATCCAGCATCGGCACATTGCCGACATGCGAATAGGAGCGCGGGCGGAAACGCAGTTTGTTGGCGTGTGCGGCGATACGAATATCGACGGGCAGGATCCAGACCTGCTTCAACAGGGCAAGAATACGTCCCTCGGCCGAAATCGGCAGCGAGATGATCAGCATGTCGAGTTTGGTCAGGCGTGCAAATTCCACCAGTTCGGCGAAGGTACCAAGCTTTGGATAACCGGCAACGATATCAGGCGAACGATCGCCGGTGCGGTCGTCGAAGATACCGCAGATACGGATATCATTGTCCGGCTGCTCTTCCAGCGAGCGGATAAGGTTCTTGGCTGCATCGCCGCCACCGACGATAACCGCACGACGCTCCATGACGCCATTACGGCCCCAGTGGCGGATTGCGACGCCGGTAAGGATGCGTTCCAACGCAAGAAAGGCAGCACCGGCCACAAACCACATGGCAGTTGTCAGCCACGAACTGCCACCGGTAGGATGGAAGGCGAGAAGAAGAAACACAGTCAGCGCAAAACCGGCGGTATAGGCCATCAGAATACGCGGCATCTTGGCCATAGGCGTGCGCAGCGACGGCAACTGGTAAAGATCAAGGGCATAAAGCATCAGGCCGGTCAGACCTGCACCCGCCACCATTATCGCAAACAGGCCAAGCAGGCTGCCAACCGTGTGTTCCGATGCCAGCATGCTGACGATGCAGCCAAGGATCACCAGTCCGGCAAACTCCAGCAATTGCAGCTGGCCGATAATGATGTTGGGGGAGTGATTGCCCGTACGCAGCTGATTGGCGACCTGTCGTGCCAACGGGTTGAGCGACACTGGTGGGCTGTCTCCATCACCAGCTGAACGACCGGCAATCTCGGACACCTTTCGGCGCAGTTCATTGATATCGAGTTGCTGGTTTTGGACGTTGCTCATGGACGCATTCCGTTTTGCATTTTGGCGCAACCATAGCGGCAACATGCTAAGAAACGTTTATGGCGACAACCAAGTCTTTAGACAGTCGTACCGTGCTGATACGACCTGCAAACGGATGGTTAGTCTTGCATCCTGTCAGGTGCGGGGCAGTAATTCCCGATAAAGGGCAAGAATTTGTCCGGCCATTACGGGTGTGGAAAACCGCTGCCGGAATTCGGTTGTATCAGGCAAGGCTTGCTGTCGCCACTCAGGGACTTGCAAGCTGCGAACCATGGTCTGCGCCAGGCTTGTTGCATCGCCAGCCGTGACCAGCGCCGGGCTCTGTTCGCCCATGATCTCGGAAATGCCACCAACCCGTGAGGCAATCACCGGTTTGCCGGCCGCCAGTGCTTCCAGAATGATGTAGGGCAGGGATTCTGCCCGTGAGGGGACAACGACCGTATCCGCCAACGCAAATGCCGTGCGGGCCGGCATGGATGGATGCATGACGAGCCGGTCCGACAAGCCGGCCGCCGCAATCGCGTCGCGGTACTTGTCACGCTCCGGGCCATCGCCAACGATCACGCCTGTCAGGGTTTGCCCGGACAGTTTTTCCGCTTGGGTAAAGGCATCAATGAACACGTCGGGACCTTTGAGGTCGCGCAACATGCCGATGTAGAGAAAATGGCTGGCATTTGCATTGAGCGGAACCGGCGCAAATTCGCTTTCCTGCACGCCATTATAGATCATCCGCGCTTGCGTGTGCGGTTTGCCGACCTTTTGTGTATAGGCGCTCTGCTCGTAATGGCAGACGAAACACAGCGCATCGGTAAACCGCTCTAAAAGGCGCTCCACATTAAAGAACACCTGACCGCGCAGGGATTTGCGGTCATAGTGCAGGCTGCCCCCATGGGGCGAATAGAGGCGGGCTACGCGATACCTGTTCACCCGCAGAGCTGAGCCGATGAGACGGGCGAGAACGCCGCCTTTGGCGCTATGGCCATGGATTACATCTGGCTGCAAACTTTTGATATGTTGATAGGCTTTCCAAAGAGCGCCCAGGTCGGATGGGCCGACCGAACGTCCGATGGGCAAACGGATAAGCCCCAGCGACAGCATGGGCTTGATCTGTTCAAACAGTTTTTCCTCGTGCTCACCACCGGTTGAACTGTCGCACAGAATGCCAACCTCATGTCCCAGCTTTACATGCTCTTCCACAAGGTCACGAACGTGGCGGAATACACCACCGACCGGTGAGCGAAAACAATGCAGAATGCGGAGAGGTTTTTCTGTGGTCATGTTACCGTTACTGGCAATCAGAAGAAGCGTTCACGGACATACACAGTGTCACCAGCGAGGATTGGTCCCGAGATATTGATGCGACCCGTCACGATCTCCCCGTTGATCTTGCGGGTTACATCCACGTCGCGCTGGTTGGCGCGGGTGGAGAAACCGCCGGCAATAGCGATAGCATTTTGCACTGTCATACCAGGCACATAGGAATATTGCCCCGGACGACCGACTTCACCCATAATGAAGATTGCCCGGTAACGGTCGATTTCGATCGTCACATCCGGGTCACGCAGATAGCCCTGTCGCAGTTTCTGGGCGATGGCCCCTTCAAGCTGTGGCAATGTCTGACCACGGGCAGGGACCGGGCCAATAAGAGGGAAGGCGATGTAACCAGCCTGATCTACCGTATAGCTGTTGCTCAGACCGGTCTGCTCGAAAACGGTAATCCGCAGTCTGTCGCCGCTATCCAGCCGGTAGGGTTGGATGGTCGCTTCGTGAAAGGCTTTCGGAGCGGGCTGGTAAGCCGAACAGCCGGACAGTGCCGCAGCAAAGGCGGTCACAACGATTATGGCGGTACGGTTCAGGGCGCAGGACATTCGCGCTTGGGCTCCACAAAGCGGCAATTGCAGATGTTATCGATCTGTTAGGGTTAACGCCGAGTAAATGACGCGAAAAAAGTATGAAACAGCGCCTTTAAGATCGCGAAAGGCGGTTAACGGTTGGGTTACCATAAAGTCCTAAAATTACGGCAACAGGAATGTAATGGACGGGCGCGCGCGTCGTGCAGCCGTTTCGTCCAGCCTGCCCTTGAGGGGTCACGATGCAGGAGTTCGCATGTCAGCGACAGGTCGTAATGATAAAGACGTGGATATCGACCTGGCGCGGCTGGTGCTTGCCATCTGGGAGAGGCGGGGAAAAATTGCAGCCGTGACATTGATCGCTGGCGGCGTGGCTTTTGCCGCGTCCAGCGTCATGTCGCCGGTCTATCGCAGCGAGGCCCGTGTCCTCATCGAAACCCGTGCAGCATCATTCGGCAATGCCGACCCGAACGGTACTGGCTCCCAGCAGGTGCTGGACGATCTGAATATCTCCAGCCAGACGCAGCTGCTGCAATCGGTCGACCTGATCAAGCAGGTTGCTCGCAACATGAAGCTTTACGAGCTGCCTGAATTCGACCCCGGTGCCAGCCCGTCAATGGTGTCGCGCCTGCTGGTCATGATCGGCATGAAAAAGAACCCGCTGGAAGTGGCCCCGGAAGAACGGGTCATTTCCGCTTTCCGGGAAAAGCTGCAGGTTTATCGCGCTGAGACGTCGCGCGTTATCGCCGTGGAGTTTTCCTCCAAGGACCCGGTGCTGGCCGCTGCCATTCCCAACGAAATTCTCAAAGTCTACCAATCGCTGCAGACCGACGCCAAACTCGATGCAAATTCCGAGGCCGCACGCTGGCTTGAGCCGGAAATTGCCAGCCTGCGCGAAAAGGTACGCGAAGCCGACAAGAAGGTGGCGGATTACCGTGCCTCTTCCGATTTGCTGACCGTCGGTGAAAACACCACCTTTGCAACACGTCAGCTCGGTGACATATCGACCGAACTGGCACGTGTTCGCGGCGAAAAGGCCAATGCCGAAGCGCGTGCTGAAAATGTGCGCAATGCGCTGTCCTCCGGCCGCCCGACCGACACGCTGCCTGACATTATCGGTTCGCAGATGATCCAGCGTCTCAAGGAAACCGAATCCGGTATCCAGTCGCAGATCTCCGATCTATCGACCACCATGCTCGACGGTCATCCGCGCATCAAGGCACTGCGCGCGCAGCTTGGCGGCATCCGCAGCCAGATTGAAACCGAAACCCGCAAGGTCTTGGCAAGTCTGGAAAATGAAGCGAATGTATCCCGCCTGCGGGAGCGCCAACTGGTGCAGCAGCTCAATACGCTGAAGGCAGACGGTGCACGTGCTGGTGAAGATTCTGTTGGCCTCAATGACCTCGAGCGTGATGCGACGGCACAACGCCAGTTGCTGGAAACATATCTGGCCCGTTACCGTGAGGCGACCTCGCGTACTACCAGCACAGATTCCAGCCCGGCTGATGCCCGCGTCATCTCTGCTGCCATCGAGCCGCGCGAACCGTATTTCCCCAAGGTTGGACCGATTGTCATCGTTGTCTCGCTCGTTGCCTTGCTGTTGTCCTGCGTTGTCGTGATGTTGATCGAGTTGTTCACCGGACGTGCCTTGCGGCCGGTCGGTGCATCCAGGCAAGAAGAACTGGAAACGGAGGCCACCGTCGTTGAGGCAGTTGCCGTGCCGGTCGCTGTCGTAGAGGTACCTGCCGACCGCATGCAGGTGGCAAGTGATGAGGCGCTTACTGCAGAAATGGAAGAAACACTCGACCTGACCGAGACGCCTGAAACGCCCGAAGTGGTTGAGGCGAACGAGGTGGATAATGACGCGGCCGAGGAGGCTGAGCAGTCTGGTCTTGAAACATTCTCCATCGAAATGGTCGCAGAATATCTCGCCATGAAGGGCGTCGGCCCGGTTGCAACCGTCGTGTCGCCAGCTGGCGATGCCGGCTCCACCGCAACCGTCATGCTGGCGCGCGCCATGTCGGAAAGCGGCAGAACCGTCGTGCTGGTCGACATGACGGCGTCGGCTTGTCCGACCCGCCTGATGGCACCGTCCTCCAATCTGCCTGGCATTACCGATCTGCTGGCCGGTGAAGTCAATTTTGCCGAGACCATTCACAATGACCGCCTGTCTAGCGCCCATATAGTGCCGCAGGGCAAGACGCCAGCGCATGAGGCCATGCGGGTCATCGACCGTCTGACAATGGTGGTAAGCGCTTTGGCTGACGTATACGACACGGTACTGATCGAATGCGGTGCGGTTGATGTGGTGCGGGCGGCTGGAATTCTGAAAAACCTCTCGACCGACATAATCGTTTCGGCGCCACAGCCGGACGAGGAAAGCCTGACGGGTGTCATGCAGACCTTGGCTGATGATGGCCATTCCCGCGTGCTGATCATGTCCGGCATGAGCAGCCAGCGCCATCCGCGGGATAGCAGCCGTACGGCGGCGTAATGGCCACCGTCTGGCCTCAGTCGCTTTCTGGTTTTGCGGTGTCCTTCTTGGCCCGCAGGGACTGGATGAAACCGTACAGTTTGGGATGTGCCTTGATAAAGCTTTTGAGCGAGGCAAGCGCGCGGTAGCCAATGGCCGGCAGATACCCCCGCACAGATAGGGCACGGAAGATGTCATGTTGCACGGTTTCGACCGTGCACCAGCTTCTTTTGTAGAGCTGGTCGCCAATGCCGAAGTCGAAAATGGTAGCACCCTCGGCACAACTTTTTTCGATCATCAGCCAGAACAACAATTCGCCGGGACTGGCATCGGCTGCCAAATGTTGGTGGATCGAGCCAAACTGGCAGATCACATGATCGCCCTTGCGCGACAAACCAGCCACCGCCACCACTGCGTTATTGGAACCGGGCAGGCGAATGGCATGGAGTTCCAGCGGCACATTCTCAAGGTGATAGGGCCCGTCGACAAGGCCGTGGAAAAAGCTCTTGATCGCCTTGTCCTGGAAGACGTCAGGAATTTTCTGTGCCGAAAAACGTTCTGCCTTTTGCTGAAAAAACGTGTCGAGCAGGGCATGTTGTTCCTGACGATCGCGCGTCAGGTAATAGTCGTAACCGCCAATCTCGTTTAGACGTTTGGTCTGCACGCGGTACTTTTTGCGACGGCGCTTGGCATTGACTTGGGCCAGCGTATCTTCAAAACGCGGCAAAAGCGGCAGCTGAAATGACCGGTTCTGGTTTTCGCTGGTCGCCAGCGCGCAGAGCGGGTGCCGCCGTCCACGCCAGGTAAGCGGAATATTCTGCAAGGCCAACACATCGACGCGGTTGGATAAGTGGCGGCGTATTTCGCTCAGGATGAGCTGTGCATCTTCAGGCTTGGCTGTCTGCGCATAAGCATCGTCGAACAGTCCGGTATTGATATTGTTGAAATTGCCACCCGGGAAACGCGCCACACGAAATGGGCCCTTGCTGCGAATTTCAAGCGGGATGAGAAACACCGTCTGGCCGGACACTTGACCACGAATGACCACAATCGGCGTGCCCATGGCCTTGGACCATGCCGCGCACCACCAGTAACTCTGGTGGACGGAGTTGAGTGGGGAGTTCTCCAGACGCTGCCAGTCTGCCTCGACCGCCGCCATGTCGGTGACAACATCGACCGACAGCGGACCGGAAACCGCGTGCACAATGGCATTTTCAAAAGCCTTCTGGCTTTCTGCTTCCGGCAGGTCTGGCTGTATTGCTCTCATCAACAACTCCGCAACATCTGCCGCAAAATAGCAGCAAGCCGTGCAACAAAGAGTTTATCGGCCAAGATGCGAGCTGAAACTTGTAAGTGCAGTTAGCACAAGGTTACTGGCCGGGTTTGCGGCCCGCCATCCACTTTATCAGCGCCATGGCCGGCAATACCCACAACAGGCCAGTGCCGATGAAATAGAGCAAATGAACCCACCAGGGCGATTCCGCCAGATTGGCCGCTGCATAGGACGTCGCCAGAATGGCATAGACAATCACCATGATGATGATGACGATGGTGCCGATGAACGAACGCAGACGAGTGGGCATGAGTTTCTCATTGTGTTGACGTGTTTGTGGGTCCGCGACGGCTTGCCGCAAACATGCAGGGCTTGTTTTGCCTTAACGGTTGGGGCAAATCAACGTCATAGCTTTCTGCAGGACCATGAAAATGACATGTCCTGCCTTATGAAACTGTCCTGCCTTGGCCTGATACAGGTCAAGGGTACCGGCCTTCTTTGACGGGGTGAGCAACCCCTGTGGAGTTGACAATATGAGCCTGAATACCGCAGCATTGGCTGGGAACCCTTCTGAGGCTGCAATAGAGCAGACACTTGTAAAGCAGGATCGTAATCGCCGCGTGCTGCGCATCTGGCTTGGTTTTGTTATTTTTACCCTGTTTTGCCTTGTGCTGGTGGGTGGCGCAACGCGCCTGACGGAATCTGGCCTTTCGATTACCGAATGGAAACCGATCCACGGTGCCATCCCGCCGCTGTCCGTGGAAGAGTGGCAGGAAGAATTCGATCTCTACAAGCGCATTCCGCAATACCAGGAAGTCAACAAGGGCATGAGCCTTGATGAGTTCAAAACAATTTTCTGGTGGGAATGGGCGCACCGCCTGCTGGCGCGTGGCATCGGTATCATCTTTGCACTGCCACTGGCGTTTTTCTGGATCACCGGCCGCGTGGAAAAGCGTATCCGTCTGCCGCTGGTCGGCCTTTTGGCGCTGGGCGGCTTTCAGGGTTTCATCGGCTGGTGGATGGTATCATCCGGCCTCGTCAACCGCACTGACGTGTCGCAGTACCGCCTTGCCACCCACCTGACCATCGCCTGTCTGATCTTTGCGGGATGTATGTGGATCATGCGTGGTCTTTCACACCACTCGCCGGATGCGGTGGGTGAAAGAAAGGGTCGCACCTTTGCAGCCGTGCTCTTCTGCCTCTCTCTGTTCCAGATCTATCTCGGTGCACTGGTGGCCGGGCTCAATGCCGGTCTGTCCTACAATACCTGGCCATTGATGGATGGTTCGGTCATCCCGGGTGATCTTTTCGTTCAGCAGCCCTGGTGGATCAATCTGTTTGAAAACCCCAAGACCGTGCAGTTCATCCACCGTCTGGGCGCCTATACGCTGTTTGCAGCAGCACTTTGGAACATGGTCAGGCTGTGCCGTGACATCCCGGGATCGCCGCATGCCCGGCGCTCCGTGCTGCTGTTCGTGCTGATCCTGATCCAGGCGATGCTCGGCATCATCACGCTGCTGATGCATGTCGATATCCATGTCGCGCTGGCCCATCAGGGCATGGCATTGGTTGTTCTTGGATTTGCCACCGCCCACTGGCGCGGGTTTATCGGCGAATATTCCGCGCCGGTAGCCGTCGAGGTGCGTGACTGATAACGCTTAAAGCAGGGTGCGCGCGATCTGAAGGAATGCCAGACGTTCGCGCGCATTCTCACTGGCATCAAATAAGGTGCCATCTTCCACAGACCAGCAGATCGACAATCCTGCATGCGCAATGGCGTAGCGCAGGATTTTTTCTTCCCCACATCCCAACATCTGTGAAAACAGTGTGGTCAGCGCCTTGATGCGCGCCGGCTTGATAATATCGGGCAGGGCATTCAGCGGATTGCCGAAGATGTTTGCCACATCATAGGCGGCGTCACCAATCAGCCCCTGCGGGTCAATTGCCAGCCAGCCGCGTGTGCCGCCGGACACGATGTTGTCGTGGTGCAAATCGCCATGCAGGGGTTTGATGTTGTCCTGTGTACCGAGAAGCTGCAATGCCAGTTGTCGGGCAAAGCCAAGCGGCTCACGCAACATTGTGTCATAGCCGTCGAGTGACCGGTCAAACAGTGCTGCAAAATGCCAGTCGAGCGGCGTAAGGTTCTCAAGCGTCGCGGGTGAGGGCGCGTGCAGCCTGCCCAGTACATCGGTTATGATCCGATTGCAGGCGGCCTCACCATGTTCAAGACGGTACTGCCGTAGTGTCAGGTCTCCCGCATCTTCCAGCAGGCAACTCATGCCATGGCTATCGATCAGCCTGATGGCGCCGTTGCCGTCCCGCCAGCGCAGGAAGGCCATGCCCGGTAACTCTCCGATGCCGCGCGGCTTGAGTTCCTTCAGTACTGCTTTCTCACCACTGTCAAGCGTCACGCGGTAAACCAAGCTGCTCGGTGTATCGGCAAGAAGAAAGGCGGAGGCTATGCTCCACCGCCTTTTGATGTCTTCTGAAATAACAGGTGAGGTTTTGCCTTCGGTCATGCCGAGAGCATCAGTTCCATGTTCTGCACAGCAGCACCGGATGCGCCCTTGCCGAGATTGTCCAGCAGCGCCACGAGGTTGATGTGCTCGCCGCCTTCGGTGCCGAACACGAACAGCTTCATGGTGTCCTTGCCGGCAAGTTCCTCTGCGTCGATGCGTGACAGGCCCTTGCTTTCGTCCAGCGATACGACTGAGACGATGTCCTGACCGGCATAATGCGCAACCAGCGCATCATGAATGGTCTTGATCGTCGTGCCGTCCTTGAGGTCGGCAGCAAACAGCGGCACCTGTACGATCATGCCCTGTGCGAAGCGGCCGACCGATGGCGAAAACAGCGGAGAGCGATCGAGCAGACCATGGGTCTTCATTTCCGGAACGTGCTTGTGCTTCAGCGGCAGGCCGTAGAGGAAGTTGTTGGCGGTAATCGCATCGTCGCGGCTCAGATCTTCCATCTGGGCAATCATCTGCTTGCCGCCACCGGTGTAACCCGAGACAGCATTGACCGAGACGGGGTAGCCGTCCGGCAGCAGACCTGCTGCGCGCAACGGGCGGATGAGGCCGATGGCACCCGTTGGGTAGCAGCCGGGGTTGGCGACGAAACGTGCAGAGCGGATCTTGTCGCCTTGTGCATTGTCCATCTCGGCAAAGCCATAGGCCCAATCAGGCGCGATGCGGTATGCTGTCGATGTGTCGATAATGCGCACATTGTTGTTGCCCGCGACCATCGATACGGCCTCTCTCGAAGCCTCATCGGGCAGGCACAGAATGGCGACATCGGCATTGTTCAGCATGTCTTCGCGCATGGCGGCATTGCGCCGTTCCGCTTCGGGAATCGACAGCAGTTCGATATCGCGGCGGTCGGCCAGGCGTGTGCGGATCTGCAAGCCCGTTGTGCCGTGTTCGCCATCGATGAAGATTTTCGCTGTCATGCCCTTATCCTAGCTTTTTCAGTGGGTTACTGCAATTGGCGGAATCAGAGTGCCAATCGCTTGAATCAATTCCTCAGCGCGCCTTGGCAAGCCGTTCGGCGCGCAGGCCAAGCATATACATCGCAACTGTGGCACCGGCAATGGCGGTAATGTCTGCATGGTCATAGGCGGGCGCCACCTCCACCACATCAGAGCCTCTTATGTCCAGCTGGCCAAGCCCGCGCAGGATCGAGAGTATCTTGGAGCTGGTTGGCCCACCGGCAACCGGTGTGCCGGTACCGGGTGCGAAGGCCGGGTCAAGGCAGTCGATATCGAAGGTCAGATACACGGGCTGCCCGGCAGTGCGGTTGACGATCAGCGACGAGATATCACCCGCCCGCATGTCTTCGACGTCGTGCCCGTAGATAATCTTGATGCCAAAGTCATCGGGTGCGTGGGTGCGAATACCGATCTGGATAGAGCGGTCAGGATCGATCAATCCATCACGCACGGCACGCGCCACGAAGGAGCCGTGGTCAATCCGTTTGCCGTCATCGAACCACGTGTCCTGATGGGCGTCGAACTGAACCAGCGCCAACGACCCGTGCTTGGCAACATGCGCCTTCAGAAGCGGCCAGGTAATGAAGTGATCGCCACCCAGCGTCAGCAGGTAGTCTGAGCGGGACAGGATCTTGCGTGCTTCTTTTTCGATCTTGGCAGGGGTCTGCCAGTGGTTGCCGTAATCCAGCAGGCAATCACCATAATCAATGGTCGGCATGCCCTCGAATAGGTCACGATGAAACGGATATTGCGGGTCGTTGTCGAAAATGGCTGAGGCGCGGCGAATGGCCTGTGGTCCGAAGCGTGCGCCGGGTCTGTTGGAGGTCGCCGCATCAAACGGAATGCCCCAGACAACAGTCGATGCGCCGTTTAGATTTTTGGTGAACTTTCGCCGCATGAAGGAAAGCGTGCCCGCATGGGTCGGGTCTGTTGCTGCTGAGGTGAGGGAAGAAGCCGTGAATGCGTGGTCGATGGTTTTTCCCGGCATGCGTCAGTCTCCGTTTTATCGAATCCGTAAGCCTGTTCTATGTGCGCGATGTGTATGTCCAGTGATGGCATTCGCTTTGTCAGCGACATCGCTGTGCGGCAAGATGCTCGACATTGTGCTTTCATGCAACAACACTTTCCCGACGTGAAGGGCGGCCAGCGTTGCGCCTTCATGGAAACGAAAAAGCGGAAACGAAAAAAGGCGGAACCGAAGTCCCGCCTTTTCGAAGTCTGTATTCCGGAAGCGATTAACGCTTGGAGAACTGGAACGAACGGCGAGCCTTGGCCTTACCGTACTTCTTACGTTCAACAACGCGGCTGTCGCGAGTCAGGAAGCCACCCTTCTTCAGAACAGAGCGCAGGCCCGGTTCGAAGTAGGTGAGTGCCTTGGAGATACCGTGACGAACGGCACCGGCCTGACCGGAGAGACCACCACCAGCAACAGTTGCGATAACATCGAACTGGCCTGTGCGTGCTACAGCAACAACTGGCTGCTGCAGGATCATCTGCAGAACCGGACGTGCGAAGTACGCAGTGAAGTCGCGACCATTGATGATGATCTTGCCAGAGCCAGCCTTAACCCAAACGCGGGCTACGGCGTTCTTGCGCTTGCCGGTTGCGTAGGAGCGACCGAGAGTGTCAACCTTGCGGACATGTACAGGAGCCGAAGCTTCTGCTGCCGGAGCGAGGTCTTTCAGAGAGGAAAGATCGGCCATTATTAGGCGCTCCTTACGTTCTTGCTGTTGAGCTTGGCAACGTCGAGAACGACCGGCTGCTGTGCTTCATGTGGGTGGTTGGAACCAGCGTAAACGCGCAGGTTCTTCATCTGGCGACGGCCGAGCGGACCGCGCGGGATCATGCGTTCAACTGCCTTCTCGAGAACGCGCTCCGGGAAGCGGCCTTCGATGATCTGGCGAGCTGTACGCTCCTTGATGCCGCCTGGGTAGCCGGTGTGCCAGTAGTATTTCTTGTCGGAATACTTGTTGCCGGTGAAGACAGCCTTTTCCGCATTGATGATGATGACATTGTCGCCATCGTCAACGTGTGGTGTGTAGGTTGCCTTGTGCTTGCCGCGAAGACGGTTTGCAACAACGGTGGCGAGGCGACCAACAACGAGGCCTTCGGCGTCGATGATGATCCACTTCTTCTCCACCTCAGCGGGCTTCTGAACGAAAGTCGACATAGTACTAGTCTTTCTGTCTGGACCCATGGGCCATAAGGCTCTGGGCGTTTTTTGTTGCTTGGTTTTCTTGCGCCTGAACGCAAGGGTAGGCCGCATTTACATGAATGTGACTTGGGCGAGCTTATACGTGGGTGTGGAAAAACCGTCAAGGTTTCGAATTTGGATGCGGCCATAAAAACGCAAGTAAAATCAATGGTTTGTTTGTGTGGTATTTTAATACCTCACTTTTTAGCCCAGCCGCATCACCAAAACACCCGCTGCAATGACGGCACCGGCGACATAACGCCAGATACTGGCCTTCTCCTTGAGGATAAAAACCGAGATGACGATGGCAAACAGGATCGATGTTTCGCGCAGCGCCGCAACGATGGCAACCGGCGCCTTGGTCATGGCCCAGAGAGCAAGTCCATAGGACAGGATCGAGCCGCCACCGCCCAGAATGCCGCGCCACCAGTTGCCGCGCACATGGGTGATCACGGCACGGCCGCCGCGCATGTAAATGGCGTGGCTGAACAGCAGGACCGGCGGCAAGAGCGACATCCACAAGGTATAGGAAATGGCATTGCCTGCCTCACGGGCGCCAACGCCATCCACAAAGGTGTAGCTGGCGATGACAACGGCATTGAGCAGCGCAAAGATCGTCGCGGTGCGGCCGCCGTGGCGAGCCTCGAATGCCAGTGTCATGATGCCGGCGCAAATGACGAAAATTCCGGTGAGCGCCATGGGTGACAGATGTTCGCCAAGAATGAAGCTGCTGCTGGCGGCAACCAGCAACGGCGCCACGCCGCGCATCAGCGGATAGACCAGCCCGATATCACCGAGTGTGTAGGCAACGGCCACCAGGCGGAAATAGACGAACTGCAGAACCGCTGACGCCAGAATGAAGGGCAGCGCTGTGATGTTCGGCATCGGCAGGAAGGGCAGAAAGGGCAGGGCACAGCAGGCGCCGCCGGCCGCAATCAGTGCGGCATCCAGTGACTTGTCCTTGCCGGATTTGACCAGGGCATTCCAGCTTGCATGGAGCAGCGCTCCGAAGAGAACCAATAAAAGCACATCGATAGACAAGGCAATGATCCGCGAGCGAGGAAAACGGCAGGTTATGTCCAGTTCTATTCGCAGTGAAAGCGCAAGTGCAAGCGGTGTGATGCACGCTTTATTGGGGGTGAGAAAATGTCGTCGTCGGGCGACTTATCGAACGATGTTTTTGGCTGCATCGAAAAGCTGTATTGGTCGATTTTTCAATGTCAAATAATAGAATAATACAACTATTTGGCGATATGATTTACTGGTAATTTTTATGGGTTTTTTGCAGCATCGAGACGAGGAAAAGCTAGTTGTTCTGGGAATGTTGCAATTTGCGATATATCTGAAGTGCCGATACTTGCCATTCGTCACTAAATTACTGGTTCAGACGATAGTAGATTTGATCCTGCCAGGCGTTTTATTTCGTAAAGTTGGAATTTCTAATTAAACTATAAGTAGTCGCTAAAATGCCTATGAATAAAACATGAATTTATCAAATACAAAGAGTGAACATTTTTCGCGCGTAAAATTTATTTCGGCGCCTGCGAAACGGCGCCGCACCAACGTTGCGCCGAAAAACTGATGGAATTTTCCGTGGTCAGCAGTCTCTGCCAAACGAAAACGGGCTGCAACGATCATTGGTGCGCGGTTCACATTTGTACACCGGGCAGTTCTTTGCGTCGCGCGTTGGTACGCTGCTGTCAGCTGCGTATTCGCCGGTATCGCACTGACGGTCGCTTCGGACGTAGCGGTCATAAAGCGTCATGTTACGTACGCGCGTCGATGGGTAACGGAGAATGGCCGCGCCCTCACGGTCGATAGCACTCTGTACCGCCGCACAGCTCATGCCTGTTGTATTGTAGCGGGAAATGGCAGCGGCCGGAGAGGCTGCAAGCACGGCAAGCAGTACGGCGAATGTTGTCTTCAGCATGATCTGGTCCTTTTCTTTTTGTTGTTGGATCCCATATGCAAAAGTGCTTCGCATGTCGTAGCCCTTTGAAAAGATAGTCACCCATCCAGGAACCGGATCATGCAGCACGATACTTACGACAATGATTATATAGCAGAAATTCTCGGCTCGGTGAAGACAATTGCCCTGACTGGCGCCTCGCCAAACCCGGATCGTCCAAGCTACGGCGTCATGCGGTTTCTGCTGTCGAAGGGCTACCGGGTGTTTCCCGTTAATCCGGGGCAGGCGGGCAAGGAAATTCTCGGCCAGAAGGTCTATGCGCACTTGGCCGATATTCCGGAGCCCGTTGATATGGTGGATGTGTTCCGCGCCAAGGAGTACCTGTCGTCAGTCGTTGAAGAAACAATCCTGCTTTCGCCACGACCGAAGGTCATTTGGGGTCAGCTTTCCGTGCGTGACGATACAGCAGCCGCCAAGGCTGAAGCCTACGGTATCAAGATGGTTATGGACCGTTGCCCGGCAATTGAATATCCGCGCCTCAATATTACACAGGGTTGAGCGCGCAACAGGCTTATCATTTGCTGCCAAGGCGTTATGATCCTCCAAAGTCCAGTTCAAGGTCTGACATTTTGGAGGAAATACCATGTCCAGCAACAATCCCGGATTTGCGACGCTTGCAATTCACGCAGGCGCGCAGCCTGACCCGACCACGGGTGCCCGTAACACACCGATCTATCAGACGACGGCCTATGCCTTCCGGGATTCGGATCATGCTGCTGCATTGTTTGGCCTGAAAGAATTCGGCAACATCTACACCCGCATCATGAACCCGACTCAGGCGGTGCTGGAAGAGCGTGTTGCGGCCCTTGAGGGCGGCACGGCAGCACTGGCCGTTGCCTCCGGTCATGCTGCCCAAATGCTGGTGTTCCACACATTGATGCAGCCGGGCGATAATTTTGTAGCCGCACGCCAACTCTATGGCGGCTCCATCAACCAGTTCGGCCATGCCTTCCAGAATTTTGGCTGGCAGGTGCGTTGGGCCGATACGGCTGAACCGGAAACCTTCGAAAAACATATCGATGATCGCACCAAAGCGATCTTTATCGAAAGCCTTGCCAATCCCGGCGGCACCTTCGTGGACATTGCCGCCATTGCCGAGGTTGCGCGCAAGCATGGCCTGCCGCTGATCGTTGATAACACCATGGCCAGCCCATACCTTGTGCGACCGCTGGAACATGGCGCCGACGTGGTACTGCATTCGCTGACCAAGTTCCTCGGCGGCCACGGCAATTCCATGGGCGGTATCATTGTCGACGGCGGTACATTCGACTGGTCTGCGTCCGGCAAATACCCGATGTTGTCCGAACCGCGCCCGGAATATTCCGGCACGGTATTGCACGCCACCTTCGGCAATTTTGCCTTTGCCATTGCGTGCCGTGTACTTGGCTTGCGTGACCTTGGTCCGGCCATTTCGCCGTTTAACGCCTTCCTGATCCTGACCGGTATTGAAACCCTGCCGCTGCGCATGCAGCGCCATTCGGAAAACGCGCTCGCTGTTGCCAAATGGCTGAAAAAACACCCCAAGGTCGGCTGGGTCCATTATGCTGGACTTGAGGATAGCTCCAACCACGCCATCCAGCAGCATTATTCGCCAGCCGGTGCCGGTTCTGTCTTCACCTTCGGTCTGAAGGGCGGTTACGATGCCGGAAAGGGCTTTGTCGCCGGTCTGCAGCTGTTCTCACACCTTGCCAATATTGGTGACACCCGCTCGCTGGTCATTCACCCGGCCTCGACCACCCATGCCCAGTTGACGCCGGAACAGCAGGTTGCCGCCGGTGCCGGACCGGATGTTGTACGTCTGTCCATCGGCCTTGAAGACGTCAAGGACATCATCGCTGATCTGGAACAGGCGCTTTCAAAAGTATAACAGCTGCACAAACAGAACCCGGAGAACAGCATCTCATGGCATTGACCCTGTCATTCAACCTCGAAGAAAAACTGGCGAATATTGAGCCTGAATACGGCGCCCCGAAACCGGAGCGTCTGATCTCGGGAGACCCAAAATTCACCACATGGAATTTCGAAGAGGCTGATGGCGGGGTCTACGCAGGGATCTGGCAATCAACGCCTGGCAAGTGGCGCGTCGAATATGACGAGTGGGAATATTTCAGCATTCTCGAGGGCCATTCGGTGCTGACATCTGACGACGGTCAAAGCTTTGCATTGCGTGCTGGCGACCGGATGGTATTAAGGCCCGGCTTCAAAGGAAGCTGGGAAGTCCTTGAAACGACTCGCAAGGACTACGTGATCCGTCTTTGAAAAAGGACGGGCCGGAATGAATAGGGTAATGTAATGAGAATACTGAGAACGTTTCTGATCGTAGCGATCGTTTCCGTCGGTTTTATTGGTTTCCAGTGGTACAAATATGTAACCAACACGGACAGCCCCTATGATGAGGTAGGCATCGAGCTGAACAGCCGTATGCCGGGACCAATCAACAAATGGGGTTGTGACAAGCTTCACGAGACATTTGGCAATGTTCTCCCGCCGTATGGTTGCCAGGGTGGCAGCGATGGACGGCAGTGGATTTAACCGCCACAGCATCATATAGACAAAAGCGCCGTGTGTTTTCATCAAACACACGGCGTTTTCATTTTAATCGGCAGGTTTCAGGCGCGCCATCCAATCACCAGACAAGGTCCAGACGGTCCAGACCATGGAAATGGTAGACATCCTTGACCTCGGGTTTCCGGGCAATCTTCATGCCTGGAAGACGGGCAAACAGCAGCGGCAGCGCGATATTCAATTCAAGACGTGCCAGCGGCGCACCAATGCAGAAGTGAATGCCCGCACCGAAGGACAGGTTGGCACCCTCGGCACGGTCTGGCTTGAAGGTAAGGGGATCGGTGAATTTCTGCGGGTCGAGATTGGCCGCCGCCAGAATGAGGCTGACCTTGTCGCCGCGCTTGAATGCAACGCCGTCGATCTCCACCGGCTCAAGAACCCAACGCTGGAAGATATGCACGGGCGCACAGATGCGCAGCGTCTCTTCAACCGTGCGCTCGGTGGTCTTGTCGTCGGAAAATAACGTATCCGGCGCAACGCCGCTTTCCAGGATTACCCGAACCGAATTGCCGATCTGGTGAACGGTGGCTTCATGGCCGGCATTCAGCAGAACGATGGTGGTCGACACCAGTTCATCATCCGTCAGGAACTGGCCTTTGTGCTCGGTGTGGATCATGTGGCTCATCAGATCATCGCGCGGATTTTCGCGACGATCCCTGATGATGCTGCGCACATAGTCAGCGAACTCCTTGGCCGCCTTGTCTGCCGCATGTTCATCTTCAGTGGTGCGTTTGAACATATACATGCCGACATAGGCATGGGACCATTCCAGCAGCTTCGGGCCCATCTCCTCGGGAATGCCGATCATCCGTGCAATCATCGTCACCGGAATGATATCTGCGAAAGAGGCGAGAAGCTCCGTCTTGCCGTCTTTTTCAAAACCGTCGATCAGTTTGTTGGCCAGCGCCTCGATTTCCGGCTTCATGATCTCGACATGGCGAGACACGAAAGCGCGGTTGATGAGGGTGCGCAGCCGCGTATGTTCCGGCGGTTCGATTTCCAGCAGCGAATGGCGCTCGGCCGCATCGAAATGTTTGACGTGCTCCTGCGGCTCGGCAAGGCCCAGTTCTTCGCGGCTGGCGACATGCAGGATCTGCCGTCCGAAACGGCGGTCGCGCAACAGCGCATTGACGTGGTCATAGCCGGTGAAAAACCACTGTTTCTGTTCCTCCCAATAAAAGGTGGGACAGTGTTTGTGCAGAGCCGCATAAACAGCATTCGGATTTCCGAAGAACTCCGGGTTGCGGGCATCAAGCGCGACATGGCGCGTAGCGGTGTCGATTTTCAGAAAATCAGGAATATCAGTCATGCAATCATATCTATTGGAATGGGTGCCGGGCTGGAAGATGTTTTCCAAACCGGAGATGAATAAGCGGTACGTTCCTGATCTTAGCGCTTGGCAATCGCGGTGATGCGGGCCAATGCCGCGACCTGACGGTCGGCATTGTTATCCATCGGATCTTCATCACGATCATTGGCGGCGATCACCACGTTGTTTTCACCGTTGAAGAATACGGTTCTGTTGCGGCCGGCCTTCTTGGCGGCGTACAGCGCCCGGTCGGCAATCGTCATCAGCGCGTGGAGATCCGGCGCGCCGCTATTGTCAGTCGCGATACCGACGCTGACAGTCATGGGAATGGTTTGCTTGCCATCGTCAAGCGGTGTGCGGGCAAGGTGCAGCCTGATGGTTTCGGCAACCATGATCGCCCGGTCGGGAAGAGCGGTTTCCAGAAGCAGCGCAAATTCTTCGCCACCCATGCGCACGAACATGCCTGTCTCGGAAATGATGGTTTCCGCCATACGTGAAAACCGCGTGAGCGCGATATCGCCGGACTGGTGACCGTAGCGGTCGTTGATCTTCTTGAAATGATCGATGTCGAAAAGGATGAGAGCCACGCTGTGGCCAGAACTGGCCGAGCGTTTTGCCAGTCTTTCGAATTCTTCTGTCAGGCCACGGCGATTGCGAGCGCCGGTCAGTTCATCGGTCGTTGCCAACAGGTGCAGGCGCTTTTCCGTTTCTTCAATATAGAGCATGGCGCTGAGCGTGATCACGGTAACAAAGAACAATGCACCGTAAATGGCGGTAATGGTCGTCAGCGGCACGACATTTCCGGTCGCCATATTATGCTTGATAACCACATAGGCGGTGATTGCTCCGCACAGGGCCTGAAATACCAGCAAACTGGCTAGGGTTTTGCGCGTCGGGCTGCGCTTGCCCTTGTAATTCAGAAGAACACTGGCCAGCATGAGGTAACCAAGGCCCGCGGCCGTATGATAAAGAACGATGCGATAGGCCATGCTGTCGCGTACAGGTGGGACAAACATGAATGCCACCCACAGCAATGCAGGGATCGCGACCCAGCCTTCGATCTTTTTGCCGCTGATTTTGAGCAGGCCCGCAAGCCAGCAGGCAAAGCCGAGCAGTGCGACTGTATTGCCCACCTGAATAGAGGCGAAATTCGGGATTTCCCCGCGCAGCATCACCAGGACGCAGCCAATCGTATTAAGCGCGAAGCCGGACGCGAACAGCAGGTATTGTGTTTTGGCGCGTTGTCGCAGCCACATGCCAAGCAGCAGAAAAGCCAGGGTGAGTGTTTCTGCGGCCCAGAGAAGCATTACTGTTTTGGCATCAAACACCGTACGATCCTAATCTGCGCGTTTGCGCGTTGTTTCACGCGCCATGATCCTCATGATCATGGAGGAAACGCTTGAAACTAACCTGATGGCACGAAGTTCTATTCCGGGAGGAAATGCGGGACGGGCCTGCGCGGAAGTATCAACACCAATTGCTAATGGTTCGTTGCCGGACCGGGGCAAAACTGGGGTGATCCAGAGGTTTATTTCTGACCTATGAAGCCCACCAAAGCGCAGGAGGCGGGTTGCACGACATGCAGGAGCTTGAACTCTTGAAACCTGCACCAGATATAAAGGCCAGGGTGGCGGACGATATTGGCTGCAGATGTGGAAAAACGAGTTCGAAATTTCGAAAAACCGTTACGACGATCATCTTTGCAGCAGATTTTATTCCCGTTATGAGAAAACTGTGCTGGCGTGGGCTTTGCTGAGACGATGTGACGGGTAATGGACTTGAGAATTCATCAATCATTCACCACATCCGGTTTTCGTCGTTGATGATCAAGCATCGTCAATGCGTGGCTATGGCGACTCATGCGAATGCTCATTAGAGCGCCAGTAAGAAATGCCCGCTATTAAGGATATCCGCCGCCTGTGTCTTGAAGTACGGGGCTTGGACACTCTATGTAGAGAATGAAGAAATAGATTTGATTCCGGTTCGCAGATCGTGCCGGGCAAGAGTTGATAAAGGACGGACATGAGAAATCCAGTTGATACCGCCATGGCTCTGGTGCCGATGGTCGTGGAACAGACCAATCGCGGCGAACGGTCCTATGACATCTACTCGCGTCTTCTCAAGGAACGCATCATTTTCCTGACTGGTCCGGTTGAAGATCATATGGCGTCGCTGGTTTGCGCCCAGTTGCTCTTCCTTGAGGCTGAAAACCCCAAGAAGGAAATTGCGCTTTACATCAATTCTCCGGGCGGTGTCGTGACCGCTGGCATGGCAATCTATGATACAATGCAGTTCATTCGCCCGGCTGTATCGACGCTCTGCGTTGGTCAGGCTGCGTCCATGGGTTCGCTGTTGCTGGCTGCCGGTGAGAAGGGCATGCGTTTTGCAACGCCAAACGCCCGTATCATGGTGCACCAGCCATCCGGCGGTTTCCAGGGCCAGGCATCCGACATCGAACGTCACGCCCGTGACATCATCAAGATGAAGCGCCGCCTGAATGAAGTTTACGTGAAGCACACTGGCCGCACGCTTGAAGAGGTTGAAAAAACCCTTGATCGCGACCACTTCATGGACTCGGAAGAGGCAAAGGATTGGGGCGTCATCGACCGCATCCTGACGTCGCGCGCCGAAATCGAAGGTGCGTCTGCTTAGTAACGCATGCGCGTTTTTGACAATGGTTTGAGACCCTCTGTGGAAATAGAGGGTTTAAACCGGGAAAGAAAACGCTAATAGTACATATTAAGGCTATGTTGAAAATTTATGACGTAGCGTTGATGCTTGAAGGGGATTTCGTTGCCTCCGGGGTTCGGATTGTTTATCCGGTCCGGTTTAGTACCCCCGGAAACAATGCGGGCACGTATCCTGAAAACGGAAAACGTGCCGGCAAGCGGTGAGTTTACCGCATTCCGTTTGACGGAATGACGGCGTGCTGGAAGGAAAGAGATATGAGCAAAGTCAGCGGCAGCAACGGCGGCGACTCGAAGAACACACTCTATTGTTCATTCTGCGGCAAGAGCCAGCACGAGGTCCGCAAGCTTATTGCTGGACCGACGGTATTCATCTGCGATGAATGCGTCGAATTGTGCATGGACATCATTCGCGAAGAGAACAAGAGTTCCATGGTGAAGTCCCGCGAAGGCGTTCCCACGCCGCAGGATATCATCAAAATTCTCGATGAATATGTCATCGGCCAGATGCAGGCGAAGAAAATTCTCTCCGTGGCCGTTCATAACCATTACAAACGTCTGGCACACGCCTCGAAAAACGGGGAAGTGGAACTGGCGAAGTCGAACATCATGCTGGTTGGCCCAACCGGTTGCGGCAAGACCTATCTTGCCCAGACCCTGGCCCGCATCATCGATGTGCCCTTCACCATGGCCGATGCCACGACACTGACCGAAGCTGGCTACGTGGGTGAAGATGTTGAAAACATCATCCTCAAGCTGCTCCAGTCTGCGGATTACAACGTTGAACGCGCTCAGCGCGGTATCGTTTACATCGACGAAGTGGACAAGATTTCCCGCAAGTCTGACAACCCATCCATCACGCGCGACGTGTCGGGTGAGGGCGTACAGCAGGCTCTGCTGAAGATCATGGAAGGCACGGTTGCTTCCGTTCCTCCACAGGGTGGTCGCAAACATCCACAGCAGGAATTCCTCCAGGTGGACACGACCAACATCCTGTTCATTTGCGGTGGCGCGTTTGCCGGCCTGGACAAGATCATTTCCGCCCGTGGCGAAAAGACCTCCATCGGTTTTGGTGCGACGGTCAAGGGTCCGGAAGATCGTCGTGTTGGCGAAGTGTTGCGTGAACTGGAACCGGAAGATCTGGTCAAGTTCGGTCTTATTCCTGAATTCATCGGTCGTCTGCCGGTTCTGGCAACGCTCGAGGATCTCGATGAAGACGCACTGATCCAGATTCTGTCGGAACCAAAGAATGCTCTGGTCAAGCAGTACCAGCGCCTGTTCGAGATGGAAGATGTCGAACTGACATTCCATGAAGACGCACTGCGCGAAATTGCCCGCAAGGCAATCACCCGTAAAACCGGTGCTCGCGGTCTGCGTTCGATCATGGAAAAGATCCTGCTCGACACCATGTTCGAATTGCCAACGCTGGAAGGCGTTCGTGAAGTCGTGATCTCTGACGAAGTCGTCAGTGGTGTAGCGCGTCCGCTCTACATCTACGCCGATCGTCAGGAAGAAAAGACCAACGTTTCGGCCTGATTCGATTACGCTAGAATTGAAAAGCCCCTTGCAGCACGGCTGCGAGGGGCTTTTTCTTTGGCCAATGGCCACAGTCCATGGTGTCCCAGGAGTACGCCTCATGAGTTTTGTGTCTGCCGTTCTCGTGCATGTCGCTGATATGGATGAGGGGATCGCGTGGTATCAGAAAGCCTTTCCTGGCGCCGTGCGAACCGTGTCGCAGCCTTCAGGGTTCGAGTTTTTGCAGGTCGGTCAGACGCAGTTGGAACTGGTGCCTGCTGATGACAAGGTAGCAAGCGGGGCCGCTGGCAGTGTGGTCTATTGGTGGACGGACGACTTTGAAAAATCGCTCACCCATCTGCAGGCGCTTGGAGCGGTGCTTTACCGCGGCCCGATGAGAATCGATGGTGATATCCTGATGTGCCAGGTTCGCGATCCATGGGGTAATTGCATAGGTCTACGCGGCGCTGCCCTCTCTGTGGCATAAGGGCAGGGCTGTCAGGTCAGTTTCTGGCGCTTTGGGCGACGCTTTTATCGCAATTCTGCGACGTTCCTGCGGATGGCGGCTATTTTGCGTGTAGAGCCGTTTGCTCTTTGCTGATAATGTTTTACAACTGATTTGTGACGCGGTGTTTCGCGTCTGGCGGCAAGTGTATTTCTGCCCCGCAAGCATGTTGCTTGCGACTGCGTAAAAATTAGTTTTAGTACACGCCGCATTTTAAATTTCGGTCCCTGGCGGGATACCGGCGTTTCGTCTGGCTTGAAATTGGGGTGATGAAACTCCATTTCTGGTAGGAAACGAGAATGCGCCGAAGAACCCAAGAACTTCGGCAGAGTGGCTCATTGAGGCCATGGAAAGGAAATAACATGACGAACACTACGTCTGCAGCATCTGGTGGCACTTATCCTGTCCTTCCCCTGCGCGACATTGTTGTTTTCCCGCATATGATCGTCCCGCTGTTCGTAGGGCGTGAGAAATCTATTCGTGCGCTTGAAGAGGTCATGGGTTCCGACAAGCAGATCATGCTTGCCACTCAGATCAATGCTAGCGACGACGATCCTGAACCATCTGCTATTCATGACGTTGGCACGGTGGCCAATGTTCTGCAGCTGCTCAAGCTGCCTGACGGCACCGTCAAGGTGCTGGTGGAAGGCAAGGGTCGTGCAAAGATCGACACTTACACCAGCCGCGAAGATTTCTACGAGGCAACGGCGGACCTTCTGGACGAGACCAAGGATGATCCTGTCGAAGTAGAAGCTCTTTCCCGTTCGGTCATTTCCGAATTTGAAAGCTACGTGAAGCTCAACAAGAAGATCTCCCCTGAAGTGGTTGGCGTTGCCGGCCAGATCGAGGACTATTCGAAGTTGGCTGACACGGTTGCATCGCACCTGTCGATCAAGATCAGCGAAAAGCAGGAAATGCTGGAAACCGTCAGCGTGAAGCTGCGTCTGGAAAAGGCGCTTGGCTTTATGGAAGGCGAGATTTCGGTTCTTCAGGTTGAAAAGCGCATCCGTTCTCGCGTCAAGCGCCAGATGGAGAAGACGCAGCGCGAATATTACCTGAACGAGCAGATGAAGGCGATCCAGAAGGAACTCGGTGACGGCGAAGACGGCCGTGACGAGATGGCCGAGCTGGAAGAACGCATCTCCCGCACCAAACTCTCCAAGGAGGCCAAGGAAAAGGCCGAGGCGGAGATGAAGAAGCTGCGCCAGATGAGCCCGATGTCGGCAGAAGCCACCGTCGTTCGCAACTACATGGATTGGCTGCTTGGTCTGCCATGGGGCAAGAAGTCGAAGATCAAAACTGATCTGAACAAGGCTGAGGAGATCCTCGAAGTCGATCACTTCGGTCTCGACAAGGTCAAGGAACGTATCGTCGAATATCTTGCCGTGCAGGCACGCGCCACCAAGATTCGCGGACCGATCCTGTGCCTCGTTGGCCCTCCAGGCGTTGGTAAGACTTCGCTTGCAAAGTCCATCGCCAAGGCAACCGGCCGCGAATATGTTCGCATGGCGCTCGGTGGTGTACGCGATGAGGCGGAAATTCGTGGTCACCGCCGCACCTATATCGGCTCCATGCCGGGCAAGGTCGTGCAGTCCATGAAGAAGGCCAAGAAGACCAACCCGCTCTTCCTGCTCGATGAAATCGACAAGATGGGCATGGACTTCCGTGGCGATCCGTCGTCGGCTCTGCTCGAGGTGCTTGATCCGGAACAGAACTCCACCTTCATGGACCACTACCTTGAGGTGGAATATGACCTGTCCGACGTGATGTTCATCACCACGGCGAACACGCTAAATATTCCAGGCCCGCTGATGGACCGTATGGAGATCATCCGCATCGCCGGTTATACCGAAGATGAAAAGCGTGAAATCGCCAAGCGTCACCTGCTGCCTAAGGCCATCAGGGAACATGCGTTGCAGCCGGACGAGTTTTCCGTCAGCGACGATGCGATCATGGCGGTCATCCAGCAGTATACCCGTGAAGCCGGCGTTCGTAGCTTCGAGCGTGAATTGATGAAAATGGCACGTAAGGCCGTGACCGAAATCATCAAGGGCAAGACCAAGTCCGTGGCTGTAACGGCTGCCAACATCAATGACTATCTGGGCGTTCCGCGCTTCCGTCATGGTGAGGCTGAACGTGAAGATCAGGTCGGTGTTGTCACCGGTCTCGCATGGACCGAAGTTGGTGGTGAACTGCTGACGATCGAAGGCGTGATGATGCCGGGCAAGGGTCGCATGACCGTGACCGGTAACTTGAAGGAAGTGATGAAGGAATCGATTTCGGCAGCGGCATCCTATGTCCGTTCGCGCGCAGTTGATTTCGGCATTGAGCCTCCACGTTTCGACAAGAGCGACATCCACGTTCACGTTCCCGAAGGTGCCACTCCGAAGGATGGCCCATCGGCAGGTGTGGCGATGGCAACCGCCATCGTATCGATCATGACCGGCATTCCTGTTTCCAAGGATGTCGCCATGACAGGTGAAATCACACTGCGTGGTCGTGTTCTGCCAATCGGCGGCCTCAAGGAAAAGCTCCTTGCAGCCCTGCGCGGCGGCATCAAGAAGGTGCTCATTCCGGAAGAAAACGCCAAGGATTTGGCCGAGATTCCGGACAATGTGAAGAACGGAATGGAGATCATTCCTGTGTCCCGCATGGGTGAGGTTATCGAGCATGCGCTGCTGCGCAAACCCGAGCCGATCGAGTGGGATGGCAGCATTGAGACGCCACTGGTTGCCACCGTCGAAGGTGTCGATGACGCCGGTCAGACGATCGCACATTGAGGTTTTACGACCTCACGTGAAGCCATATTGGTAAAAAACACACAAAGGCTGGCAGAAATGCCAGCCTTTGTTGTGAAAAAAGCAGCTAGACCTCTTGTTTTTCAGGCGATTCCGGCGCTTTTGAGTTGCGGGTCGCAGGTAGCTAGCTATTCTGCGCCCGGCTTAATTTGAGTCGTTTCAAACCATAGAAAGGGGTGGAAACATGAATAAGAATGAGCTCGTTTCCGCAGTTGCCGAAAAGGCCGGTCTCACTAAGGCAGATGCTGCTTCCGCAGTTGACGCTGTATTCGAAACCGTCCAGAGCGAACTGAAGAATGGTGGCGACATCCGCCTCGCAGGTTTTGGCAGCTTCACTGTCAGCCGTCGTGAAGCCTCCAAGGGCCGCAACCCGTCCACGGGTGCTGAAGTTGATATTCCTGCCCGTAACGTGCCGAAGTTCTCGGCTGGCAAGGGTCTCAAGGACGCCGTGAACTCCTAAAGTTTCCACTATGCGCTGCCTCGCGGCGAGTGAGCGCATATTTGGCTTGTGAGTACTGAAATTGAAAGCCCGGTGCCTTTGCATCGGGTTTTTATTTTGCCTTGCGTCTGTTTGCTGTGGATGACCCGGCTAAATAAACTATGTCTGTCATTCGTGTGTAACATGCATGCAGCAGAAGCCGACTGTTCGATTTAATGGAACAGGAGGCTTCCCATGACGTTTCGTTTTACTTCAGCCGGCCTGATGGCTGTGCTGCTTACTTCCGTCGCCTTGCCTGCTGCTGCTGATCAGGTTTTCAACCGCATTGCATCTTTCCCGGTGGCGCTAAACCTGCCGAAGGACAAGGACGCCAAAACGGTATCGTCTGCTGAGATCATCGCGGCCAGTGAAGACGGCAATACACTGATCTATTCCGACAGCCCGCTGGGCGGCATTGGCTTTATCGACATTACCGATGCCAAGGCACCGAAGGCTGGTGGTGCCCTGTTGCTGGAAGGTGAACCGACGTCGGTCGCCGTTGCTGGAACCAAGGTTCTGGCAGGTGTGAATACCTCTGAAAGCTTCACCAAGCCATCTGGCAAACTGGTGACTGTCGATATCGCCAGCAAAAAGATAGAAGCCAGCTGCGATCTGGGCGGTCAGCCTGATTCTGTCGCCATTTCCCCAGACAAGACATTTGCCGCCATCGCGATCGAAAATGAACGCGATGAAGACGTCAATGATGGTGCATTGCCGCAGATGCCGGCTGGCTATCTGGTCACGGTTGCCCTCAAAGACGGCGTTGCCGATTGCGCAACCGTCAAGCACATTGACATGACTGGTCTGGCAGATATCGCACCGGAAGATCCAGAGCCGGAATTCGTTTCCATCAACACGAATGGCGACATTGCCGTGACGCTGCAGGAAAACAACCACATCGTGATTGTTGATGGCAAAGCCGGCACGGTCAAAAGCCACTTCCCCGCTGGCACCGTTGACCTGGAAGGCATCGACACCAAGTCGGACGGCGCCCTGAAGTTCACGGACAAGCAGGAAGCCCGTAAACGCGAACCTGACGCCATCAAGTGGCTGGGCACAGATCGTGTTGTCATCGCCAATGAAGGCGACTGGGAAGGCGGCGCACGCGGCTTCACCATTTTCGACACAGCTGGCAAGGTCCTCTATGAAGCTGGCGCTTCCTTCGAACATGCCGTCGCCAGTATCGGCCACTATCCCGAGAAGCGTTCGAGAGCCAAGGGCGTAGAGCCTGAAGGTCTTGAAGTCGCAACCTTTGGCGATGACCGCTTTATCTTCGTTCTGTCCGAGCGTAGCTCTGTGGTTGGCGTTTACAAGGATACCGGCGCAGAACCTGAGCTGACACAGCTTCTGCCATCCGGCATCTCTCCAGAAGGTGCTGTGGCGATCCCTGGCCGCAATCTGCTGGCAACTGCCAACGAGGCCGATCTGGTCGAAGATGGTGGTGCCCGTTCGCACGTCATGTTGTTTGAGCGTGCAGAAGGCGAGGCGGCCTATCCGCAGCTGGTATCGGCAACGGTAGACGGCGCGCCAATCGGCTGGGGTGCACTGTCCGGTCTGGTCGCTGACGCTGAAAAGGATGGCATCCTTTATGCGGTGTCCGATTCGGTTTACGGCATGCAGCCATCGATCTACACGATCGACGCAACCCAGAAACCTGCTGTCATCACCTCTGTCTTGCGCGTGAAGCGTGAAGGTCAGCCTGCCCAGAAACTCGACATCGAAGGCATCACTCTCGATGGCAAGGGTGGTTTCTGGTTGGCATCGGAAGGCAACAGCGAAAAGCTACTTCCGCACGCGCTTTACAACGTCAACGCCAAGGGTGAGATCAAGGCCGAGATCGCCCTGCCGAAAGAGTTGCTTGAGGGTGAGACCCGTTACGGCTTTGAAGGTGTGACGGTTGTGGGTGAAGGCGACGACGCCACCCTGTGGATGGCTGTGCAGCGCGAATGGGGCACAGACGAGAAGGGCTTCGTGAAGCTCGTCTCCTATAACCCCAAGGCCAAGGAGTGGGGCGCTGTGCGTTACCAGCTCGACAAGCCTGAAGCCGGTTGGGTTGGCCTGTCGGAAATCTCTGCCCATGGCGACCACGTCTACATCGTAGAGCGTGATAACCAGATTGGTGATGCCGCAGCCATCAAGAAGCTGTACCGCGTTGCAAAGGCTGACCTGAAGCCTGCCAAGATCGGCGGCGAGCTACCTCTCGTGACCAAGGAGCTGGCCCATGACTTCCTGCCAGACCTTAAGGCGCAGACCAATGGTTACACCGTCGACAAGCTGGAAGGCTTTGCCTTCGACAAGTCTGGCAAGGCTTACGCCGTGACCGACAATGACGGCGTAGATGATTCCTCGGGCGAAACACTGTTCTTTGCAGTGGACCTCAAGGGCACCAACTGATTTTTGACGCACAAAAAACGGCCGGACACCAAAATGTCCGGCCGTTTTTGTTTTGGAGTGAGAAAATTCGGGCCACTGACGACGAATCGCATCCTGACGTCAGGACTCAGACGTTGATGTGCTCCGGCAAACGGGCATCAATCCACGCCACCATGTCGTCCAGTACGCGTTCCTTCCCCAGATCATTGAGAAGATCATGGAAATGCCCCTCGTAAAGTTTGAGGGTTTTGTCGCTGGAGCCTGCCGTTTTGTAAAAAAACTCGCTGCCGCTTGGCATGGTCGCTTTGTCAGCAGTGCCATGCAGAATCAGCACGGGAAGTTTTATGGTCGGAAATTCCCGCTTCAAATGTTCATCGGCACGCACCAGAGCAGCAACTGTTGCAGCTGGCTGTGTTTCATTGGCAATCAATGGATCGGCATTGAGAATACGTACAGCCTCGCCATCGCGTGAAAAATCTTCATTTTTCAGTTTGAGCACCGGTAGGCGAGGGAAGAACCCACTTAAAAACTTGGTGATTCCAAGAACGAAATTGGGGGCGGGCACTTTGAAAGCAAAACTTTCGCAGATCAGGCCGGCCAATCCATCCTGCATTTCCAGAGCGTACGAACATGAAACGACGCCGCCAGCGCTGTGACCCAGCAAAAAAACCGGCAGATTCGGATTGCGGGACTTCGCTAGATCAATGACGATGCCGAGATCGGCGACATAATCGGCAATATTATCGACATAGAATCGCGGTCCGTCGGATTTTCCACGGCCGCGTAAGTCGAGTGCGTAGACAATAAAGCCTCTTTGCATGAATTTTTCGGCGGCCCAAATATATTGGCCGCCATGAGAATTCACACCATGGCAAATCACTACGACGGCCCGAGGCACAGAATCGGGTTTCCACGAGCGTACGAAGAGTCGCAGCCCACCTGTTGTTGATAAAAATTCTTCCTGAAATGCACTGCCTTCCATCTGCGTCATCGGAAACTCCCGTGGTCAAGGCGTGGGAGTTGACCTTTATCACGGGAGAAGCGACGAGCGAAGCGCAAATATACGCGCTATGATTGCGATGGTGGAGCGAAAAAAAACGATGCGGTCAGCGAGTAGGTGCGTTTCTTATTCTTCGTCGGACAAAAGGCCGTCATACACCTCGAGCAAAGCAGCGGTTATTGCGGCACCGAGTGCATTTGCTGCCTCGCGAATGGTCTCTTCACTGCTGTCGCGCGCTGCAATCGCCAGGGATGAGCCCTCAACGGCAATGATCTCCTTGGCGCGTTCGATTGCCCACAGACCGAAATCACCACGATTGTCGATTGAGATAGTGTCCATGTTGATAATTCCCGTTGGTTGTTTTTTCTGACCAAGCGGAAAACAATACGCCATGAATAAGTGGCGACATTCAAGATACTTAAAAGGGGAGAGAAGAAGGAAAATGGTGGGCGATGAGAGACTCGAACTCCCGACATCCTCGGTGTAAACGAGGCGCTCTACCAACTGAGCTAATCGCCCTTCGCGTCTTGCGAACCGTTTGTTGTGTTCGCCGCGTCGGTGGCTGTGATCTATGCGGATCAGAAAAAAAGCGCAAGTCCCCTTTGTGAAGTTTTTTCAAAATTTTCTGATTTCGCTGTGCGCAATTGCGTAACATCCCGAGAAAATAAGGGTTTTTCCCAATCATAAAAAATTCAAGAAAATTTCACTCTCTATAGGACGCCCAAAACAGGGGAGGGCTGTGGATAAAATCAGCCGTTTGGGAGGGATTTTGAAAAGAAAAAAACGAAAGCGTATTTTTTGTCATGAAACCTGTTGACACCCAAACATGAACCCCGTAGTTAGCCGCTCACGGACAGTCGAGGCTGCTTCGTTAGGCAGGTTTCTGCTGAATAAGGATTAAGCGGGTGTAGCTCAGTTGGTTAGAGTGCCGGCCTGTCACGCCGGAGGTCGCGGGTTCGAGCCCCGTCACTCGCGCCATCCTTTCCTCGAAAAACGCAGATGAAAATCTGCAATGCGCGGGTGTAGCTCAGTCGGTTAGAGTGCCGGCCTGTCACGCCGGAGGTCGCGGGTTCGAGCCCCGTCACTCGCGCCATTTATTTTTAAATGTCCCCTCCATCGTTGTTTACACGCTGGTCTCTCCAGAGACTGTGGCGTGCTTTGCGCGTTGCGCGCGGTTCAAATGAATCGCGTTTGCCGCCCAACATTTCCTTCCTTTTTTGCTCATATTTCCGTTATGCAAAATGTGCTTTTTGCAGTGCAATTTCCAGCAAATTTCTCACCTTTGTGACTTTGTTTTTTGTTTGGCGGAATATTCATTTTTTTTAAGTATTTAGCGGTATCCAAAGGGGTGGGTGCCAAGGTAGTGTATCGTTATTGTTGCGAAACGATGCGGCAACCGGGTTGAAATGATGCAGAAACTCTTGCAGAGAGAACCCGGCTGCGCTAACGACTTTGGCGTTGCAACATGATTTTTGTCCTTGCAGACGGTTTGTCGCAAGGGATTGTCCGGCGCTCGGCTCGGACAGGGAAGAGTACGATGACTGAACTCCTCAGTTCCTATATTCCGATTGCAATTTTCATTGGTATCGCGCTGGTCATCGGACTGGCGCTGCTTATCGCGCCATTCGCAGTTGCTTATAAAAATCCGGACCCGGAAAAGCTGTCTGCGTTCGAGTGCGGTTTCAATGCCTTTGATGATGCACGTATGAAGTTCGACATTCGCTTTTATCTGGTGTCGATCCTATTCATTATCTTCGACCTTGAAGTTGCGTTCCTGTTCCCATGGGCTGTGTCCTTCGGTGAGTTGGGCTGGTTCGGCTTCTGGTCCATGATGGTGTTCCTCGGTGTTCTCACCATTGGCTTCATCTATGAGTGGAAGAAGGGAGCTTTGGAATGGGCGTAGGTCAAGACAACACGACGCTGGTTGCTCCGAAGCCGAAAGGCATTATCGATCCGTCGACGGGCAAGCCCGTTGGCAGCAACGATGCGTATTTTACCGAAATCAACGACGAACTGGCCGACAAGGGCTTCCTCGTCACCTCGACCGACGAGCTCATCACATGGGCCCGTACCGGTTCGCTGATGTGGATGCAGTTCGGTCTGGCCTGTTGCGCCGTTGAAGGCCTGATGCAGGCCTCTGGCCCGCGTTACGACCTTGAGCGCTTTGGTGTTGCGCCACGTGCGTCACCGCGCCAGTCGGACGTTCTGATCGTTGCCGGCACGCTGACCAATAAGATGGCTCCGGCGCTGCGCAAGGTGTATGACCAGATGCCTGAGCCACGTTACGTCATCTCGATGGGTTCCTGCGCCAATGGCGGCGGTTATTACCATTATTCCTATGCTGTGGTGCGCGGTTGTGACCGTGTCGTCCCGGTAGATATTTACGTTCCGGGCTGTCCCCCCACGGCAGAGGCGCTGCTTTACGGCGTGCTTTTGTTGCAGAAGAAGATCCGCAGAACCGGAACGATCGAGCGTTAAGGGCAAAGGACAGTACGAATGAGTGAAGCTCTTACCGATCTTGCTGCCTATGTTAAGGAAGCACGTGGTTCGTTGGTTGAGTCTGCCGATATTGCTTTCGGCGAACTCACCCTGAACACAACGCCAGCCAATGTTATCGCACTGCTGACCTTCCTGCGGGATGACGTCCAGTGCGGTTTTATCAACATTATCGATATCTGCGGCGTTGACTGGCCGCGCCGCGAAAAGCGTTTCGATGTTGTCTATCATCTTCTGTCTCCTCGTCAGAACCTGCGTGTGCGGGTGAAGCTGCAGGTAGCGGAAGACGAGGGCGTTCCATCCTCGACATCCGTGTTCATGGGTGCGGAATGGTTCGAACGCGAAGCATGGGATATGTACGGCATTCCGTTTGAGGGCCATGCCGACCTTCGTCGTATTCTCACCGATTACGGCTTTGAAGGCCATCCGCTGCGCAAGGACTTCCCGGTTACCGGATTTGTAGAAGTACGTTACGATGACGTACTGAAGCGCGTTCTGTATGAGCCGGTCGAGTTGAAGCAGGAATTCCGTAACTTCGACTTCCTTTCTCCTTGGGAGGGAACGGATTACGTTCTTCCGGGCGACGAGAAGGCGAAGCAATGACGACCGAAACAACGCGAGAGCAGGGGCAATGTCTTTGCGGCGCCGTTCGCTTCGAGGCACAGGTTGGTGCCCGGGAGGTCGGTGTCTGCCATTGTTCCATGTGCCGTCGCTGGTCCGGCGGCGTCTTTCTTGCGGTTGAATGCGAAGGTGTGACGTTTGCAGACGAAAAGGCGCTTGGCGTCTATTCGTCTTCTGAATGGGGTGAGCGGTGTTTCTGCGCGTCATGCGGCAGCACCCTTTTGTGGCGTTCCAAGGATGGTGCGCACACGGCCGTTTCCGTTCAGGCATTCGAGAACCCTTCCGATTACCGGCTCGTTTCGCAGATTTTTATAGACGAAAAGCCTGATTGCTATTCATTCACCCAGGCCACGAAGAACATGACCGGTGCCGAATTCATCGCCATGGTCACGTCGGCGGAGCAAAAGCATGACTGAACATAATGTTCGCAACTTCACCATCAACTTCGGCCCGGAACACCCTTCCGCGCACGGCGTGTTGCGTCTTGTTCTTGAACTGGACGGTGAAATCGTCGAGCGCGTCGATCCGCATATCGGTTTGTTGCACCGCGGCACGGAAAAGCTGATCGAAACCAAGACCTACCTTCAGGCCGTGCCGTATTTCGACCGTCTGGACTACGTTTCGCCGATGAACCAGGAGCATGCCTTCGCGCTTGCTGTTGAAAAGCTTCTCGGCCTTGAAATCCCGATGCGTGGTCAGTTGATCCGCGTGCTGTTTTCCGAAATCGGCCGCATCCTGTCGCACATCATGAACGTCACCACGCAGGCTATGGACGTTGGCGCCATGACACCGCCGGTTTGGGGCTTCGAAGAACGCGAAAAGCTGATGGTGTTCTATGAGCGTGCCTGTGGCGCGCGCATGCACGCAGCCTATGTTCGCCCAGGTGGCGTACACCAGGATATCCCGCCAGAGCTGGTCGATGATATCGGCAAGTGGTGTGACCCGTTCATTACCGTTCTCGACAACATCGAAGGCCTGCTGACCGATAACCGCATCTACAAGCAGCGTAACGTCGATATCGGCGTTGTGACGCTGGAAGACGCGTTCAACTGGGGCTTCTCGGGCGTTATGGTTCGTGGTTCCGGCGCTGCCTGGGACCTGCGTCGTTCGCAGCCTTACGAATGTTACTCCGATCTGGAGTTCGACATTCCTGTCGGCAAGAACGGTGACTGTTATGACCGTTACCTCATTCGTATGCAGGAGATGCGCCAGTCGGTTCGCATCATGAAGCAGTGCGTTGAGCTTCTGCAGGGCAAGCACCGCGTTGGAGCCGTATCGGCGCTTGACGGCAAGGTTGTTCCGCCGAAGCGAGGCGAAATGAAGCGTTCGATGGAAGCGCTCATTCACCACTTCAAGCTCTATACCGAAGGTTACCACGTGCCAGCCGGTGAGGTTTACGCCGCCGTTGAAGCACCGAAGGGTGAGTTCGGCGTCTATGTTGTTGCCGACGGAAGCAACAAGCCTTACCGCTGCAAGATCCGCGCTCCGGGTTTTGTGCACCTGCAGGCCATGGATTTCCTCTGCAAGGGCCACCAGCTCGCCGACGTGACGGCTGTTCTTGGTTCTCTCGACATCGTGTTCGGGGAGGTCGACCGCTAATGCGTCTGCCACTGGCATATATGGCTGTTCTGTTGTCCGGCGCGTCTGCTGCATTTGCACAGACATCGGACAACATGAGCTCTGCATCCAGTGGCGGCGTTTCCACCATTCGAGGACTTCTGTCCGCAGGCTACGAGATCAAAGCCTCGGTGCCCAACGGCAAGAAGTTCATTGTATTTTTGCAAAAAGACAAATCGGCTTATGCCTGCGAATTCGCCACGGTGGTGGAGTCGCGGTGTGAGCCGTTAAACTGATGAGGCGTGAGCTAGTATGTCCGTTCGTCGATTAGCCGAAGATCAGGTCCAGCCTGTCAACTTTGCCTTCAATGAGGCAAATGCTGCATGGGCGGAAAAGACGATCCAGAAATATCCGGAAGGCCGTCAGCAGTCCGCAGTGATTCCTCTTTTGATGAGGGCTCAGGAGCAGGATGGCTGGGTTACCCGTGCCTGCATCGAGCAGATCGCTGACATGCTGGATATGCCCTATATCCGCGTACTGGAAGTTGCGACCTTCTACACCCAGTTCCAGCTGAAGCCGGTTGGTACGCGCGCGCACATTCAGGTGTGCGGTACAACGCCGTGCATGCTGCGTGGTTCCGAAGCGCTGATGGATGTCTGCCGTCACAAGATCCACCATGATCCGCTGACACCAAACGCCGAAGGCACGCTGTCCTGGGAAGAAGTTGAATGTCAGGGCGCCTGCGTTAACGCACCAATGGTTATCATCTTCAAGGATGCCTATGAGGATCTGACGCCTGAGCGTCTGGAAGAGATCATCGACGCGTTTGAAGCAGGCAAGGGTGACACCATCACTCCCGGCCCACAGATCGACCGTCATTTCTCGGTACCTGAAGGTGGCCTGACCTCGCTGACCGAAGAAATCAAGCTGGTTCGTACCAATCTTGAAGCTCCGGCTGCTGCACCTGCTGACGCCAAAGCAGATACTGCACAGGTTCCGCCGTCCAATGCGGCAAAGCCTAAGACGGATGCACCTGAAACAGATCCAAAGCTGAAGACACCTCTTACTGCCCCAAAGGCAGCCGAGGAAAACGTCAAGGCAGCCGAGAAGGAAGCAACTGGCGTAGATACGAAGTCTGAAAAGCCTTCTCTGGACGACAAGAACCGTCCTGCCGCCGTTGCAAAGCCTGAAACTCCGGATGATTTGAAGCTGATTTCGGGTGTAGGTCCGAAAATCGAATCCACTCTGCATGACATCGGCATCTTCACCTTCGCGCAAGTTGCGGGATGGAAAAAGGCCGAACAGGAATGGGTTGATGGCTACCTGAATTTCAAGGGTCGTATTGTGCGGGACGATTGGGTCCGCCAGGCCGAGGCGCTCGCCAAAGGTGGCGAAGCCGAATACATTAAAGTCTTCGGCAAGAAGCCGCGGTAAGAGGTGACGTATGTTAAAAGATCAAGATCGCATCTTTACCAATATCTACGGCCTTAAGGACAAGTCCCTGAAGGGCGCGATGTCGCGTGGCCATTGGGATGGTACAAAGATCCTTATCGAAAAGGGCCGTGACTGGATCATCAATGAGATGAAGGCCTCCGGCCTTCGTGGTCGTGGCGGCGCTGGCTTCCCGACAGGTCTCAAGTGGTCCTTCATGCCGAAGGAAAACGACGGCCGTCCACATTATCTCGTGGTCAACGCCGACGAATCCGAACCAGGCACCTGCAAGGACCGTGAAATCCTGCGCCATGACCCGCATACCCTGATCGAGGGTTGCGTTCTGGCCGGTTTCGCCATGGGTGCCCATACGGCTTACATTTATGTTCGCGGCGAATACATGCGTGAGCGTGAAGCGCTGCAGGCCGCTATCGATGAATGCTACGACGCCGGTTTGTTGGGTAAAAACAACAAGAACGGCTGGGATTTTGATGTTTACGTGCATCATGGTGCCGGTGCCTATATCTGCGGCGAGGAAACAGCACTTCTGGAAAGCCTTGAAGGCAAGAAGGGCCAGCCACGCCTCAAGCCGCCATTCCCGGCCAACATGGGTCTTTATGGCTGCCCGACCACCGTTAACAACGTTGAGTCGATTGCAGTTGCACCAACCATCCTGCGCCGTGGCGCTGCATGGTTTTCGGCCATTGGTCGTCCAAACAATGTCGGCACCAAGCTGTTCATGGTGTCCGGTCACGTCAACCGTCCTTGCACGGTCGAAGAAGCCATGGGCATTCCGTTCCGTGAGCTGATCGAGCGTCACTGTGGCGGTATCCGCGGCGGTTGGGATAACCTGCTGGCCGTTATTCCAGGCGGTTCTTCCTGCCCGGTCGTCAAGGCCGAGGATATCATCGACGCACCGATGGACTTTGACGGCATGCGTGACGTGAAGTCGTCCTTCGGTACGGCTGCTGTGATCGTGATGGACAAGTCTACGGATATTGTTAAAGCCATCTGGCGTCTGGCTGCTTTCTACAAGCATGAAAGCTGCGGCCAGTGCACGCCTTGCCGTGAAGGTACAGGCTGGATGATGCGCGTCATGGAGCGCATGGTGAAGGGCAACGCGCAGAAGCGCGAAATCGATATGCTGCTGGAAGTGACCAAGCAGATCGAAGGCCACACCATCTGCGCGCTGGGCGATGCGGCTGCATGGCCAATCCAGGCTCTGATCCGCAATTTCCGTCCGGAAATCGAACGGCGTATCGATGAATACACCTACAGAGCCATGGATCATGGCGCTGTATTGGAAGCTGCTGAATAATCGGTTTCGATTGTGCAGGGCAGGGTGCCGGTAATGATACCGGTGCCTTTGGCAAATGAAGCATGAAGCGCAGTTCGTTTGCGCTATTGCGATGAGGATTTGTCGCGGAACGCAAAGAGTGCGGGACGGACAGGCAACAGGACGTAAGTAGAACCATGGCAAAGCTCAAGGTTGACGGTAAAGAGATCGAGGTTCCGGATCATTTCACGCTGTTGCAGGCGTGTGAGGAGGCTGGAGCTGAAGTTCCGCGCTTTTGTTTTCACGAGCGTTTGTCGGTCGCGGGTAACTGCCGCATGTGTCTTATCGAGGTAAAGGGCGGACCGCCCAAACCTGCCGCATCCTGCGCCATGGGCGTACGCGATGTGCGTGGCGGCCCGAATGGCGAACTGCCTGAGATTTTCACCAACACACCTATGGTCAAGAAGGCCCGCGAAGGTGTGATGGAATTCCTGCTGATCAATCACCCGCTTGATTGCCCGATCTGTGACCAGGGCGGAGAATGCGACCTTCAGGACCAGGCTATGGCCTTCGGTATCGCTGGTTCGCGTTATGCTGAAAACAAGCGTGCGGTTGAAGACAAGTATATTGGACCGCTCGTCAAGACCGTGATGAACCGCTGCATTCACTGCACGCGTTGCGTTCGCTTCACGACGGAAGTGGCTGGTATCGCTGAACTCGGCCTGATCGGTCGCGGTGAAGACGCTGAAATCACCACCTACCTCGAGCAGGCGATGACATCCGAGCTGCAGGGTAACGTTGTTGACCTGTGCCCGGTTGGCGCGCTGACCTCCAAGCCGTTCGCGTTTACGGCGCGTCCGTGGGAACTGAACAAGACTGAAACCATCGACGTGATGGATGCTCTGGGTTCCGCAATCCGCGTTGACACGCGTGGTCGCGAAGTGATGCGCGTTATGCCACGCGTCAATGAAGCCATCAACGAAGAGTGGATTTCCGACAAGAGCCGTTTCATCTGGGATGGTTTGAAGACCCAGCGTCTCGACCGTCCTTACGTTCGCCAGAATGGCCGTCTCGCACCAGCATCCTGGGGTGAGGCCTTTGCCGCCATCAAGTCCGCAGTGTCCGCCGCAAGCGGCGACAAGATCGGCGCGATCGCTGGCGACCTGGCATCGGTTGAAGAAATGTTCGCGCTCAAGTCGCTGCTGGCGTCGCTTGGTTCAGCCAATGTCGACTGCCGTCAGGACGGCGTTGCTCTTAACCCGGCGCTCGGCCGTTCAAGCTACCTCTTCAATGCCACCATCGAAGGTATTGAACAGGCTGACGCATTGCTGATCGTTGGTGCCAACCCACGTTACGAAGCTGCCGTGCTCAACGCACGCATTCGCAAGCGCTGGCGCCGTGGCGGTTTCCCGATCGGTCTGATCGGCGAAGCTGGTGAACTGCGTTACTCCTATGACTACCTCGGTTCCGGCACGGACACGCTGAAGGAACTGGCAGATGGTTCGCACAGCTTCGTTGAAAAGCTGAAGAACGCCAAGAACCCGCTGATCCTCATCGGCCAGGGCGCATTGTCGCGCGCTGATGGTGCAGACGTTCTGGCAACTGCTGCGAAGCTTGCCGTTGCTGTTGGCGCCGTCTCCGAAGAATGGAATGGCTTCTCGGTTCTGCACACCGCAGCATCACGCGTTGGCGGTCTGGATCTCGGCTTCGTGCCGGGGAAGGGCGGTGTTGCCGCTGCTGAAATGGTATCGTCGATGGACGTTCTGTTCCTGCTCGGCGCAGACGAAATCGACTTGTCGGCCAAGGCTGCAAAGTTCACGGTTTACATCGGTTCGCATGGTGACAACGGCGCAATGAATGCCGACGTGATCCTGCCTGCCGCTGCCTACACCGAAAAGTCCGGCATCTGGGTCAACACCGAAGGCCGCGTTCAGATGGGCAACCGCGCCGGTTTCGCACCGGGCGACGCTCGTGAAGACTGGGCAATCCTGCGTGCGCTTTCCGACGTTCTCGGTCACAAGCTGCCGTTCGATTCGCTGTCTGCCCTGCGCGCACAGCTTTACGCTGCTCACCCGCACTTCGCAGGTCTCGATGAAATTGCAGCTGGCAACGCATCCGATATCGAAGCTCTGGCCAAAAAGGCCGGTAAAATGAACAAGTCCGGGTTTGCTTCACCCGTGAAGGACTTCTATTTGACGAACCCTATTGCGAGAGCGTCCGCCGTGATGGCTGAGTGCTCCGCATTGGCCCGCAACAATTTCAAGGCTGCGGCAGAGTAAGGCAGGAGATTATGGATTCGTTTTTCTGGAGCTATGTCTGGCCCGCGCTGATCATGATCGGCCAGTCCCTGCTGCTTCTCGTTTGCCTCTTGGTTTTCATCGCGTTCATCCTGCTGGCTGACCGTAAGGTTTGGGCTGCTGTTCAGCTGCGCCGTGGTCCAAACGTTGTTGGTCCTTGGGGTCTGTTCCAGTCCTTTGCCGACCTTTTGAAGTTCATTCTCAAGGAGCCGGTCATTCCGGCCGGTGCCAACAAGGCGGTTTTCCTTCTGGCGCCGCTGGTTGCAGTGACGCTGGCTCTGGCGACTTACGCCGTTATCCCCTTTGCGGATGGCTGGGTCATCGCCAACATCAATGTCGGTATTCTCTACATCTTCGCGATTTCGTCGCTCGAAGTTTACGGCATCATCATGGGTGGTTGGGCGTCCAACTCCAAGTACCCGTTCCTTGGTGCACTTCGTTCCGCCGCGCAGATGGTATCTTATGAAGTGTCGATCGGTCTTGTTATCGTGACCGTTCTTCTTTGCGTCGGTTCGTTGAACCTGACGGATATCGTCAATGCACAGCAGACCGGACTTGGAACAATGATCGGCCTTCCGGCTTCGTTCCTCGACTGGCACTGGTTGCCATTGTTCCCGATGTTCATCGTGTTCTTCATTTCGTGCCTTGCAGAAACCAACCGTCCTCCCTTCGATCTTCCGGAAGCGGAATCGGAACTGGTTGCCGGTCACATGGTGGAATATGGCTCGACCCCATACATGATGTTCATGCTCGGCGAATATGCGGCCATCGTTTTGATGTGCTCGCTCACAACCATCCTGTTCTTAGGAGGCTGGTTGCCGATCGTCGACGTTTGGTTCCTGAACTGGGTTCCGGGCATTGTGTGGTTTATCCTCAAGGGCGGCATGGTCTTCTTCATGTTCGCTCTGGTGAAGGCATTCGTTCCGCGCTACCGCTATGACCAACTGATGCGACTCGGCTGGAAGGTCTTCCTTCCTCTGTCGCTCGCCATGGTGGTTATTGTTGCATTCGTACTCAAGCTGACGGGAACGGCATAATGATGTCCGTTCAGTCCGCTTGCAGATTTGGAGGTTGAGATGGCAAGCCTTTCACAAGCCGTCAATTCACTGTTCCTCAAGGAATTCGTCGGAGCTATTTTCCTGACGATGCGCCACTTCTTCAAACAGAAGGCAACGGTGAACTATCCCTTTGAAAAGGGCCCGGTCTCTCCGCGCTTCCGTGGTGAACATGCGCTGCGCCGTTATCCAAACGGCGAAGAGCGTTGCATCGCCTGCAAGCTGTGTGAAGCCATCTGTCCTGCGCAGGCCATTACCATTGAAGCTGGTCCGCGCCGTAATGATGGTACACGTCGTACCGTTCGTTACGACATCGACATGGTGAAGTGCATTTATTGCGGTTTCTGCCAGGAAGCTTGCCCGGTTGATGCGATTGTCGAAGGCCCGAACTTCGAATTCGCCACTGAAACGCGTGAAGAACTTTACTTCGACAAGGCTCGTCTTCTGGAAAATGGCGATCGCTGGGAACGGGAAATCGCGCGCAACCTCGCGCTCGACGCACCGTACCGCTAAGAAAGCATGTTTCCGTCGCTCTGACTGTTACGGAAAACCGCAAATTGTAAGTAGGGCCTGCCGGTTTTACCGCAGGCCTCCAAACGGGCAGGGTGACAGGTTTCGCTCGCCCGATCAGGACAAAAAGGCACCAACATGGGTCTGCAGGCTGTATTCTTTTATATATTCGCCTTCGTCGCGGTCGCGTCGGCATTCATGGTTATCTCGGCAAGGAACCCGGTTCACTCGGTTCTCTTTCTGATTTTGACCTTCTTCAACGCTGCTGCTCTCTTCCTGCTGACGGGCGCTGAATTCCTCGGCATGATCCTGCTGGTCGTTTATGTCGGCGCTGTGGCGGTGCTCTTCCTGTTCGTCGTCATGATGCTGGATGTCGATTTCGCGGAATTCCGCTCTGGCGTTCTGCAATACGCACCAATCGGCGCATTGGTCGGCGTCATTCTTGCCGCCGAACTGATCATCGTGATCGGTGGCAGCATGATTTCGCCTGAGGCAGCAAAGTCGATCAGCATGCCAATACCGCCAATCGCGGAGCGCACCAATACGGCGGCTCTCGGCGATGTGCTCTACACACATTACGTCTATTACTTCCAGCTTGCTGGCCTTGTGCTTCTGGTCGCCATGATTGGTGCGATCGTACTGACCCTGCGTCACCGTACGGACATCAAGCGTCAGGACATTTCCAAGCAGGTTGCCCGTGATCCGAAGACGGCTATCGAAGTCGTCAAGGTGAAGCCGGGGCAGGGTATCTGAGGCGCGGACGGATCAAGGAATAGAAAATATGGAAATCGGACTTTCCCACTACCTGACGCTCAGCGCCATCCTCTTCACGATCGGCGTGTTCGGCATCTTCCTGAACCGCAAGAATGTCATCATTATCCTGATGTCGATCGAACTGATCCTGCTTGCCGTGAACCTGAACATGGTCGCTTTCTCGTCGTTCCTCAACGATATCGTTGGCCAGGTGTTCGCCTTGTTCATTCTTACCGTTGCTGCTGCTGAAGCCGCTATCGGTCTTGCAATACTCGTTGTCTTCTACCGCAACCGCGGCTCGATTGCCGTGGAAGACGTTAATATGATGAAGGGCTGATAAGGCTATGATCTATAAGGCTATCGTCTTTCTGCCGCTTATCGGCTTCCTGATCGCAGGCCTCTTTGGCCGCTCGATCGGCGCGAAGGCTTCGGAATATGTCACCAGCGGTCTGATGATCGTTGTCGCAATCCTGTCGTGGATTGTTTTCTTCAACGTTGCGCTCGGCCATCACGGCGAGGGCGGCGAAGTGATCAAGGTTGAAGTGCTGCGCTGGATCCAGTCCGGCGGCATCGATGTCCAGTGGGCATTCCGTATCGATACGTTGACGGCTGTGATGTTCGTGGTGGTCAACACCGTGTCCACGCTGGTTCACCTGTACTCGATCGGCTACATGCACCATGATCCGCATCGCCCGCGTTTCTTTGCATACCTGTCGCTGTTTACCTTTGCGATGTTGATGCTCATCACCTCCGACAACCTGCTGCAGATGTTCTTCGGCTGGGAAGGCGTGGGTCTGGCTTCATACCTGCTCATCGGTTTCTGGTTCAAGAAACCGTCGGCTTCTGCTGCGGCCATGAAGGCGTTCATCGTCAACCGCGTCGGTGACTTTGGTTTCATTCTCGGTATTTCCGGTGTGTTCGTGCTGTTCGGCTCGATCAACTTTGAAACGATCTTCGCGGCTGCCAGCACCTATCTGCCTGCAGAAGGCGCTGCATCGACCGAAGCTGTCATCAACCTGTTCGGCATGCAGCTCGACAAGGGTCACGCGATTACCGCTGTCTGCCTGCTGCTGTTCATGGGTTCGATGGGTAAGTCGGCGCAGTTCCTGCTGCACACCTGGCTGCCGGACGCGATGGAAGGCCCGACCCCTGTGTCGGCGCTCATTCACGCCGCGACCATGGTGACCGCGGGTGTCTTCCTTGTTGCCCGTATGTCGCCTCTGTTCGAACTGTCGCCAGATGCCCTGACATTCGTGACCCTGATCGGCGCAATCACTGCATTCTTTGCAGCAACGGTCGGTCTGGTTCAGAACGACATCAAGCGCGTTATCGCTTATTCGACCTGTTCGCAGCTCGGTTACATGTTCGTGGCTCTCGGCGTTGGCGCTTACGGCGCGGCCGTATTCCACCTGTTCACGCACGCCTTCTTCAAGGCACTGTTGTTCCTTTGCGCCGGCTCGGTCATTCACGCCGTGGATGGTGAGCAGGACATGCGTTACATGGGTGGTCTGCGCAAGCACATCCCTGTCACCTTCTGGACAATGACAATCGGTACGCTGGCTCTGACGGGCGTTGGTATTCCTGGAACAGTGATCGGCTTTGCCGGCTTCTTCTCCAAGGATGCGATCATCGAATCTGCCTTTGCCTCGCATTCCAGCCTTGGCGGTTTCGCCTTCACGTTGCTGGTTATCGCGGCTCTGTTCACCAGCTTCTATTCATGGCGCCTGGCGTTCATGACCTTCTTCGGCAAGCCACGCGCTTCTGACGATGTCATGCACCACGTCCATGAATCGCCAATGGTCATGCTTATTCCGCTGTTTATCCTGACGGTTGGTGCGCTGTTTGCCGGTGTTGCCTTTGTGGAATACTTCTACGGCCATCACTATGAGGAATTCTGGAAGGGTGCATTGTTCACCGGTCCTGAGAACCACATCGTGCATGAGTTCCACAATGTTCCAACCTGGGTAAAGTGGAGCCCGTTTGTGGCAATGGCTCTTGGTTTCGTGACGGCCTGGTACATGTATATCAAGTCGCCTTCGGTACCGAAGCGTTTGGCCGAAACACACCGTGGCCTCTACCAGTTCCTGCTCAACAAGTGGTATTTCGATGAACTGTACGACTTCCTGTTCGTGCGTTCGGCCAAAGCCCTTGGCAAGTTCCTGTGGAAGAAGGGTGACGTTGCCGTCATCGACACCTACGGACCAAACGGTGTTGCAGCACGCGTGGTTGATGTAACCAACCGCATCGTTCGCCTGCAATCCGGTTACCTCTATCACTATGCGTTTGCGATGCTGATTGGTATCGCGGCCCTTGTTACCTGGATGATGCTCGGGAGTGCCCTGTAATGACCGATTGGCCAATTCTTTCCACGGTCACGTTCCTGCCTCTGGTGGGCGTCGCACTTCTGCTGCTGACGAATGAAAACGGTCCGTATGGTCGCCGTAATATTCTGAACGTCTCCCTGCTGACGACAGTGTTCACATTCATCGTGTCGCTGTTCATCTGGATCGGTTTCGACAATTCGAACCCGGGCTTCCAGATGGTTGAGAAGCATGCATGGTTCGGCGAGATCGCCGCTTACCACCTTGGTGTCGACGGCATTTCCATGCTGTTCGTCATCCTGACAACATTCCTGATGCCGTTCTGTGTTCTGGCCAGCTGGAACTCGGTTGAAAAGCGCATCAAGGAATACATGATCGCCTTCCTTCTTCTAGAAGTGGTCATGATCGGTGTGTTCGTGGCGCTCGACATTGTTCTGTTCTACGTCTTCTTCGAAGCAACACTGATCCCGATGTTCGTTATCATTGGTGTCTGGGGCGGCAAGGATCGCGTCTACGCATCCTACAAGTTCTTCCTCTACACGTTGCTCGGTTCCGTTCTGACCATGCTCGCCATCATGGCGATGTACTGGCAGGCTGGCACGACCGACATCACTGAACTGCTGAAATTCGGCTTCCCTGCAGGTATGCAGACATGGCTGTGGCTGGCATGTTTCGCGGCTTTCGCGGTGAAAATGCCAATGTGGCCGGTTCATACATGGCTTCCAGACGCGCACGTTCAGGCACCGACCGCTGGTTCGGTTATCCTGGCTGGCGTGATGCTGAAGCTTGGCGGTTACGGTTTCATCCGTTTCTCGCTGTCGATGTTCCCGCTGGCATCTGACTATTTCGCGCCGTTCGTCTTCACCCTGTCCGTTCTTGCCATCATCTACACCTCACTGGTCGCGCTGATGCAGGAAGACATCAAGAAGCTGATTGCTTATTCGTCCGTTGCCCACATGGGTTACGTGACAATGGGTATCTTTGCAGCCAACGTGCAGGGCTTGCAGGGCGCTATCTTCCAGATGCTGTCACACGGTATCGTGTCCGGCGCGCTCTTCCTTTGCGTAGGCGTTGTTTATGACCGCCTGCACACCCGTGACATTGCCGCATACGGTGGTCTGGTCAACAACATGCCTAAATATGCTGTTGCCTTCATGATCTTCACCATGGCCAATGTCGGCTTGCCTGGCACCTCCGGCTTCGTCGGCGAATTCCTGACACTGGTCGGCGTTTTCCGTGCCAACACCTGGGTCGCCCTGTTTGCCGCCACTGGTGTTATCCTTTCTGCCGCCTATGCGCTGTGGCTCTACCGCCGCGTCATTTTCGGTGCGCTCGAAAAGGAAAGCCTGAAGGCCATGCTCGATCTGTCTCCACGTGAACAGGTCATCCTTTACCCGCTTGTTGCCCTGACGATCTTCTTCGGTGTCTATCCGGCTCCGGTATTCGATGCGACTGCCGCATCGGTCGATCTGCTGATCAACAACTATACGGCTGCACTGCAGGCGGCGCAAAATGTTGCGCTCACTTTGAATTGACGACAGGACCCGTTGGACATGACCGCTGAACTCCTCTTAGCCAGTCTGCATATCGCGACACCGGAACTGATCCTTGCGGTCGGCGCCCTGGCGTTGCTCATGGTTGGCGTATTCTCGGGCGACAAGTCGACAACGACAGTCACGGGCCTCGCAGTTGCGCTGCTCGTCATTGCGGGTCTCTGGATCGTCTTTAACCCCGCAAGTGGCGTCGCTTTCGGCGGCGCTTTCATCGCCGACGCTTTCGGTAACTTCATGAAGGTGATTGCCCTGATCGGTTCGATCGTGGCGATGATCCTGACCATCGGCCACAACCGCGTTGAGCCGATAGGGCGCTTCGAATATCCGGTGCTGCTGGTGCTTGCCACCCTCGGCATCTTGCTGATGATCTCGGCAAACGACATGATCTCGCTCTACATGGCGTTGGAACTTCAGTCGCTTGCTCTCTACGTCATCTGCGCCATCAACCGTGACAGCCTGCGCTCCACGGAAGCTGGTTTGAAGTACTTCGTGCTCGGCGCGCTGTCCTCCGGCATGCTGCTCTACGGCATGTCGCTGGTCTATGGCTTCACCGGCAACACTGGCTTTGAAGAAATTGCCAAGGTTCTGACCTCTGAAACCCGTTCGCTCGGTCTGGTCTTCGGTCTGGTGTTCGTGCTGGCCGGTCTCGCATTCAAAATCTCTGCCGTTCCGTTCCACATGTGGACGCCAGACGTTTACGAAGGCGCACCAACCCCGGTTACTGCGTTCCTGTCCGCTGCTCCGAAAATCGGCGCGATGGCCATTCTGGTCCGCATCGTGGTTGAAGCCTTCCAGCCGGTATTTGCAGACTGGCAGCAGATCGTCGTGTTCATCTCGATCGCATCCATGTTGCTTGGTTCGTTTGCCGCTATCGGCCAGCGCAACATCAAGCGTCTTATGGCCTATTCCTCCATCGGTCACATGGGTTACGCGCTGGTTGGTCTTGCTGCTGGCACAGAAGCGGGCATCTCTGGTGTTGTCATGTACATGACGGTCTACATGGTCATGACGCTCGGCACCTTCGCTTGCATTCTGTCCATGCGCCGCAAGGAAATCGGCAATGTCGAGAATGTCGACGACCTCGCAGGCCTGTCCTCCACCAACCCGTTCATGGCCGTTGTCCTGACCGCACTGATGTTCTCGCTGGCCGGTATTCCGCCGCTGGCAGGCTTCTTCGGTAAGTACTTCGTGTTCCTGGCAGCCATCGAAGCCAAGCTCTACGCATTGGCTATCATCGGTGTGGTTGGCTCGGTTGTTGGTGCATTCTACTACCTGCGTGTGGTCAAGGTAATGTGGTTTGACGATGCAAAGGGTGAGTTTGAGCGCCCGGCTATCGAACACCGCATTGTGTATGCGCTGTCCGGTCTCTTCGTTCTTGGCTTCATTCTGTTCGGCGGACCTGTCGGTAACGCAGTCAACGCTGCAGCCAAGACATTCTTTTGAGCGGAACCAGCATGAGACCCGGCCGGAATTTCCTTGATGAATTCCGGCACGAGGGTCTGGATGAAACCTCATCTACCAACATTGAATGTTTCGCCCGCGCAAAAGCGGGCGAAACTGGTAATCTCTGGGTTACCGCCGCCCGCCAGACAGGCGGGCGTGGCCGGCGCGGCAGACCCTGGGTCTCAGAGCGCGGCAATCTCTACGCTTCCCTTCTTCTGATCGATCCATCTGCGCCTGAACAAATGGGCTCCTTGCCATTGGCCTTTGCGCTTGGTGTTTATCGTGCGCTGCGCACGGTTTTGCCAACAGGTGGACAGCCACTGGAGATCAAATGGCCGAATGATGTCCTGATTGGTCGCAAGAAGACCTGTGGCATCCTGATGGAAGCGGAATTCTTGAGTGACGGACGCCGCGCCGTTGTCGGCGGTATTGGCATCAATATCGCCCACAAGCCTGATAATCCGGCCTATCCGGTGACGATGTTGTCGGAACATGGTGCGTCCTGTTCACCCGATGAATTGTTTGCCCATCTGTTCCGCGAAACGGCGTCTGTATTGGAAATCTGGAACCGCGGGCAGGGTGTTGCCGAGATCATGAATGCCTGGCGGGCTGCGGCCTGCGGTATTGGTGAGCGGATTACCGTCAATCTGCCGGATCGTTCCATTTCCGGGCGCTTCACCGGAATTGATGATAATGGTTTCCTTCTGCTGGACGAAGACGATGGCCCCTCACGCGCCATTGCCGCCGGCGATGTATTTTTTGGTGGCACCTGACCGGTAACCGCAACTTCGGTATCGCAGGCAACACCTTTGGACTTGGAGCATCCTTGCAGCTCGGTAATCGCAAGGCGTCACAGCGGGTGCGCATCGGCTCCGTGAAACTGGCGGTTTTAAGTAAATGCCGATGTTTGCAAGCGGTGATGAAACAACGACCGGTACCGGTCCCGTTTCGCCGCGATATGGAAAAGAACGATGTCGAAACAGGATGAACTCGTATTCCTGCCACTGGGTGGTGTTGGCGAAATTGGTATGAACCTGGCGCTGTATGGTTACGGCCCGGCTGCCAAACGCCAGTGGATCATGGTGGACTGCGGTGTAACCTTTGCCGGTCTGGATCTGCCGGGTGTTGATTTGGTGCTGCCTGACATCAGCTACATCGAGGCGCAGAAAAACAATCTCAAGGGCATCATCATTACCCATGCCCATGAAGACCATTACGGCGCGCTCAATGATCTGTGGCCGGGCCTCAACGTGCCGGTCTTCGCCTCGGGCTTTACGGCAGGCATGCTGGAAGCCAAGCGCAATTACGAAGGCACCCGTGCTGAAATCCCGATCACGCCGTTCAAGGCTGGCGACCGTATCAATGTCGGGCCATTTGAAATTGAGGCCGTGGGCGTCAACCATTCCATCCCCGAGCCAATGTCGCTTGTTATCCGTACGCCACTGGGTAACGTCATTCACACCGGCGACTGGAAAATCGATGACGCACCGTCACTTGGGCCTTTGACCGATGAGGCCCGTTTCCGTGCGCTGGGTGATGAGGGCGTACTGGCACTGATGTGCGACAGTACCAATGCGCTCCGTGACGGTGTTTCGCCATCCGAACATGAAGTGTCGGAAGGTCTGCGCCAGATCATTGAAAATGCCGAGGGCAGGGTGGCCATTACCACCTTCTCTTCCAATGTTGGCCGTATCCGGTCGATTGCGCAGGCGGCGGAAGCCGCTGGCCGTGAAGTGCTGCTGCTTGGCAGTTCGCTGAAGCGCGTTGTCAACGTTGCCCACGACATCGGTATCATGGAAGGCATCAAGCCATTCCTCGCGGAAGATGAGTATGGTTACATCCCACGTGACAAGGTGGTGCTGATCCTCACCGGTTCGCAGGGCGAGGCGCGCGCCGCACTTGCCAAGCTGTCACGCGATGAGATGCGCAATGTGGCGCTGGCCGCAGGTGATACGGTGGTGTTCTCCTCCCGTGCCATTCCGGGCAATGAAAAGGCCATTATCGATATCAAAAACGGCCTGATCGAGCAGGGCGTGCATATCGTTACCGACAATGAGGCGCTGGTGCATGTCTCCGGTCACCCCCGTCGCAACGAACTGTTGAGAATGTATGAGTGGACCCGTCCCCAGATTCTCGTGCCTGTTCACGGTGAAGCCGCTCATCTGGTGGCCCAGAAGGAGCTGGCAGAGCAGGCCGGTATTGCGACTGTGCCAAAGGTTCGCAACGGCAATATCCTGCGCCTGGCACCCGGCCCGGTAGAGGTCATTGATGATGCGCCGCATGGCCGCGTCTTCAAGGACGGTAAGCTGATGGGTGATTTCGAGGAAATGGGCATCGGCGACCGACGCAAGCTGTCCTTCGCGGGGCATGTCTCTGTCAACGTCGTGCTCGACAGCCGTTTCGACTTTGTTGGCGATCCGGACGTTGTGCCTTTTGGCCTGCCGGAGTTCGATGACGAAGGCGAGGATATGGAAGACACGCTTTATGACGCCGTTCTTGGCGCTGTGGAGAGCATTCCACGCAGCAAGCGCAAGGACCTCGACATGGTACGCGAAGCGGTGCGCCGCGCTGTGCGTTCCACAGCGCACCAGAGCTGGGGCAAAAAGCCTGTTGTGACGGTATTTCTGACCAAAGTCTGACAGACGATGGCCAGACCGTCATTGTAAAATGATATGGGCAGGAAGAACTGCCCATATCCTGTCGGCCCACAGGCTTCGGGGAGGAGGCTATGCTCGGACGTATCAACCATGTGGCACTTGCGGTGCCTGACCTTGGCGCGGCGGAGGCGGCCTACGGCCAGATGCTGGGTGCCAGCCTGTCGGAACGGCAGGCTTTGCCGGAACACGGCGTAACCGTGGTGTTTGTCGAACTTCCCAATTCCAAGGTTGAACTGCTGGAGCCGCTTGGCGACGCGTCGCCGATTGCTGCCTTTCTCGCTAAAAATCCCGCCGGTGGCATGCATCACATCTGTTACGAGGTGGAGGACATCCTTGCTGCACGTGACCAGCTGAAACAGTCCGGCGCGCGTGTTTTGGGCGATGGTGAGCCCAGAATCGGTGCGCATGGCAAACCGGTGCTGTTTCTCCATCCCAAGGATTTTTTCGGCACGCTGATCGAGCTTGAGCAGGTCTGAAACAGATCTGGCAAGCCGCACTTCAAGTGGTTTCTCAATTCTTGGCGTTTGATAAAGCGATTCTAAAACAATGCCTTGCCGCGAAAAAGTGAATCAATTTATGCGCTTGGCCACAAAAGACTGTTGAAAACATTGTTTGTGCGCCAGCCTTGTTTGCCTATAGTTGCCCATAACAGCCTGTCTTCCCGTCGCACTTACCAGTCGGGAAAGATGCGCTCCAAACCGGATAGCAGGTGCCCATGACCGTTCTCTCGTATTTCGCAATCTACTTCGTCATCTGGTGGACCACGCTGTTTATCGTGCTGCCCATTGGTTTGCGGACGCAGGCGGAAGAGGGGGCGGTTGAACCCGGCACAGTGGCGAGTGCACCAGCCCGTTTCCGCGGTTTGAAGGTCATCGCGCTCAACACCGCCGTTTCAGCCGCACTGCTTGCGTCGTGGCTGGTTTTAACGTGGTGGTTCAATTTTGAGTTGGAAGACATCTTCGAACTGTTCCCGATGTTCAATCGGTGATGTTGCACGCTGGATCATCTCCCACACAGACAGCGTTTTCTGGACACTGTGAGAGTGTGCAAAGTGGCGGGTTTCGACGCCGAAATCAGTGCAGGTGGATGCTCGACCCTTATTTGTGAGGGGATGAGTCTTTTTACAACAAATTTGCCGTCACATGCCTGTCATGAACATGCGGCACAGAGTATTTCGAGTGATTTAGTGGACTTGACAGTCGCAATTTGGCCGAAATTTGCGTCGCCCGGTTTAAGGGGTTGCTAAAAGGCAAAAAAAAACAAGGCGTTGAAGCCTTGTTTTCTAATTTTCGCGTGATCTGTAACCGTTGCCGGGGCAGCGACGAAGCGCGCCTAAGATCTGATCCTCCCAAGACTGACCGCGAAATTGGCAGGAATTTGTTCTTCATGCCTGTTTTATGAGCTAAAGCTAGCCCAATCTCCGATGCTTGTCATTAGATTTTTTGCATTTTTGCTACAGTCGGCAAAAAATTCCCTATTGGGCGATATGTCGCAACGCAAGCGACAAAAATATTCTGCGACAATCAGTAATAGTGGATATTGATGTCGCAAAATCGTCATGTGCGTGGTTTCTGGTGTTGTCCAGTGCCGGGTTTCCTTCTGTCTGGGAAACGTTTATGAACGGCGCAAACAGCCCTTTGTTGCGGCGATTCCCGGCAGGAGAGTCCGGATCGCCAAAGTCACGGAATCCGATATGCGTCTCAGCCGTTATTTCATGCCCATCCTCAAGGAAAATCCCAAGGAAGCGGAGATCGTTTCGCATCGCCTTATGTTGCGTGCAGGCATGATCCGCCAGCATTCGCAGGGCATTTATTCCTGGCTGCCACTGGGCAAGCGCGTTCTCGACAAGGTCAACAAGATCGTGCGTGAAGAACAGAACCGTGCTGGCGCCGTCGAACTGCTGATGCCAACACTGCAGTCCGCAGAGCTGTGGCAGGAGAGCGGCCGTTATGAGGATTACGGCAAGGAAATGCTGCGCATCAAGGACCGTCAGGATCGCCAGATGCTGTATGGCCCAACCAACGAGGAAATGATCACCGACATTTTCCGTTCTTACGTCAAATCCTACAAGAACCTGCCGCTGAACCTCTACCACATTCAGCTGAAGTTCCGTGATGAGCTGCGTCCACGGTTCGGCACCATGCGCTCGCGCGAGTTCCTGATGAAGGATGCCTATTCCTTCGACCTGACGAAGGAAGGCGCCATTCATTCCTATAACAAGATGTTCACCGCGTACCTGCGCACCTTCTCGCGTCTTGGTCTGCGCGCCATCCCAATGCGTGCTGATACTGGCCCAATCGGTGGCAACCATAGCCATGAATTCATCATTCTGGCCGACACCGGTGAATCGGAAGTGTTCTGCCACAAGAGCTTCCTCGACCGCGACATTCCTGCTGCCGACACCAATTTCGATGATGTCGCTGGCCTGCAGGCGGTGTTTGACGACTGGACCTCGGATTACGCTGCCACGTCTGAAATGCATGATGAAGCCGCTTACGACGCGATGCCGGAAGACAAGCGCATTTCGGCACGCGGTATCGAAGTTGGCCACATCTTCTATTTCGGCACCAAATATTCCGAGCCGATGGGTGCGAAGGTGCAGGGTCCGGATGGCAAGGAACACCTTGTCCACATGGGTTCCTATGGCATCGGACCAACACGCCTTGTTCCCGCCATCATTGAAGCATCGCATGACGAAAACGGAATCATCTGGCCGGATTCGGTTGCCCCATTTGATGTTGTCATCATCAACATGAAGGCAGGCGATGCATCGACAGACGCCGCATGCGAAAAGCTTTATTATACGCTGACAAATGCCGGCAAGGATGTGCTGTACGACGATACCGACGACCGTGCCGGTCAGAAGTTCGCAACGGCCGATCTGATCGGTGTTCCGTTGCAGATCATCGTTGGACCACGTTCGGTTGCCAATGGTGAAGTTGAAGTGAAAAACCGCAAGACCGGCGAACGTGAAAACGTCACGATCGAAGCAGCATTGAACAGGGTCCTCGGCTGAACGGCTGAGGCGGGGAGACGAGATGGCACAAGCCGGGGCTGACAACGCTGCTGGTCAATCCGTGAAGGATACCGCTGCGCGGCCGTTTTCGGCCTTTGAGCGCATGGTCGCGTGGCGCTACCTGCGCGCCCGCCGCAAGGAGGCGTTCATTTCGGTGATCGCCGGTTTTTCTTTTGTTGGCATTATGCTGGGTGTGGCAACGCTCATCATCGTCATGGCGGTGATGAACGGTTTCCGCACCGAGCTGATTTCCCGCATTCTGGGCATTAACGGCCATATGGTCGTGCAGCCCATTGATAGCCCGTTTAACAATTACGACGAACTGGCCAAGAAATTTGCAGGCATCAAGGGCATCACCATGGCGCTGCCATTGGTGGAAGGTCAGACGCTGGCGCAGGGGCGCGCCGGTGCAGGCAGCGGCGCGCTGGTGCGCGGCGTGCGCGGCGAGGACCTTGAGAAGCTGAAAGAGGTTTCCAGCAACATCAAGGTCGGCGATCTCGTGGGTTACATGTCCGGTGAGGGCGTGCTGGTCGGTTCCCGCTTGGCCTCGTCACTTGGTGTCACAGCCGGTGACCAGATCACCCTGATTGCGCCGGAAGGCGACATCACGCCGATGGGTGTCAATCCGCGCGTCAAATCCTACACGATCTCAGGCGTTTTCGAGATCGGTATGTCGGAATATGACGCCTCGATGGTCTACATGCCGCTTCCCGAAGCGCAGCTTTATTTCAATGCAGATGGTCTGGTGCAATCGATCGAGCTGTTCGTGGAGCATCCAGATCAGGTTGATACACTGCGTCCACTGGTGGAAGAAGCCGCAGGCCGGCAGATTTACATCACCGACTGGCGTCAGCGTAACCAGACCTTCTTCTCGGCCCTTCAGGTGGAACGCAACGTGATGTTCATGATCCTGACGCTGATCGTGCTTGTCGCGGCGCTTAACATCATTTCCGGCCTCATCATGCTGGTGAAGGATAAAGGTAGCGACATTGCCATTCTGCGCACCATGGGTGCAAGTTCCGGTGCGGTCATGCGTATCTTCTTCATGACCGGTGCTGCGATTGGTCTTGTGGGTACCTTTGCCGGTGTTCTGCTCGGCGTTATTGTCTGCCTGAACGTGGAATCGATACGCCAGTTCTTCTCGTGGGTGTCAGGTACGGTGCTGTTTGATCCGCAGCTCTATTTCCTCAGCCAGCTTCCGGCTGAAATGGATATCAGTGAAACCATTTCCGTTGTCATCATGGCGTTGACGCTGTCGTTCATTGCCACGATCTTTCCGGCATGGCGGGCTTCAAAGCTCGATCCTGTGCAGGCTCTGCGATACGAATAAGGAACGCGACATATCATGAGCAGAAACATCGCGTTGCGGCTGACGGGCGTACATAGAAGTTACGGGCAGGGCGACAGTGTCCTCCATATTCTCAACAATGCCGAGTTCGAATTGCGAAGTGGCGAGATTGTTGCGCTGGTCGCCCCGTCGGGCACGGGTAAATCCACGCTACTGCATCTTGCTGGTTTGCTGGAGCACCCGGACGAGGGTGAGGTTTATGTCGATGGTTTGCCTTGTGGCACATTGGCGGATGACAAGCGCACGGCAATCCGCCGCAGCGATATCGGTTTCGTCTACCAGTTCCATCACCTGCTGCCGGAATTCACCGCGCTTGAAAATATAATGATGCCGCAATTGATTGCCGGTCTTTCCGACAAGGAAGCGCGTCAGCGCGCCGCACAGCTTCTTGACTACATGCGGATTGGCCACCGTGCCGATCACCGTCCGGCTGAGCTTTCCGGTGGTGAACAGCAGCGTGTAGCCATTGCCCGTGCCGTTGCGAATGCACCGCTTCTGTTGCTGGCCGATGAGCCGACCGGCAACCTCGATCCCGAGACGGCCCATTATGTGTTTGAAGCACTGGAGGCGCTGGTGCGCCAGTCAGGACTTGCGGCGCTGATTGCGACCCATAATCACGATCTGGCCGCACGCATGGACCGTCGCGTCACTATCTCCGAAGGCAAGATCGTCAGCTTCTGATTTTGCCGCACATCACATGACCTGAGTTTGAGGAGAACCCGGCCACCGCGCCGGGTTTTCTTTTGCGCGCACATCAGGCGGGAACTTTCATGCCGCAACGGAATTTAAAAGAGACTTAGAAAAACGTATTGACTCTGAAACAAAATGAGAACAAACTGGAAACATAACGAGTAAGGAGAGTACAATGACCGACATGATCCGTGACGTTGCCGCCTTCGCTTCCATCGCTGTCTTTGTTGCCAGCTTTTCTATGATCCTCACTGCACTCTGATATTTTTGCCGCACATAACAGCGTGTATGTGCGGTTGTCCTCGTTGTTCTGTGCTATTGGCTGTGGACTTTGCGGGCTGAACATCAGAAAATCCCCGTGATTCAGAACACGGGATATGCGGCGCATGAGTGATACCAATTCCACCAATGGAAATGCAGGGCAGGCCGGTGGAACACCTGGTTTCGTGCATCTTCGGGTTCACTCGGCCTATTCGCTTCTGGAAGGCGCGTTGCCGCTTAAAAAGGTTATGTCCAAGGCGGTGTCCGATGGGCAGCCAGCCATTGCCATAACCGACACCAACAATCTGTTCGTGGCACTGGAATTTTCGGAAAAGGCGCGTGATGAGGGCTTGCAGCCGATTATCGGCTGTCAGGTTTCCGTTGATATGGAAGACGCCATTGAAGAACGGCGTTCGAACAATCTCGCAAAACTTCCCGCCCTTGTGTTCCTCGCAGCCACCGCTGCGGGTTACGAGCGTCTGGTGGATCTCATCAGTCGCGCTTATCTAGATGGTGAAAGTGGCCAGTCGGTACGCGTTAATCGCTCCTGGCTGGAAGAGGGCAATAATGACGGGCTGATCGTGCTGACCGGCGCCTCTGGCGGCCCTGTCGATATGGCCCTGAAAGACGGGCACACCGCCTTGGCTGAGAAGCGCTTACTGGCCCTCAAGGGCCTGTTCGGCAATCGCCTTTATATGGAATTGCAGCGGCAGGGCAATTATGATCGGGCGCATGAGCGCCGTGTCTTGACGCTTGCCTATGTGAACGACGTGCCGCTGGTTGCCACCAACGAAGCCTTTTTTCCGTCACGCGCCGATTACGAGGCCCATGATGCGTTGATGGCCGTGGCCCACAACGCGATCGTCTCCGATGATACCCGCTTTCGCCTGACGCCAGACCATTATCTCAAGAGCCGCGAGGAAATGGTGAAACTGTTTTCCGATTTGCCGGAGGCATTGGAAAACACCGTCGAAGTGGCGCATCGTTGCTCCTACGTGCTGAAAAAGCGCGGCCCCATTCTGCCGCGCTTTACTGGCGCTAGTGACGATACCGATGCCGCCGAAAAGGCGGAGTCGGAAGAACTGCGCCGTCAGGCTGTTGAAGGCCTGGATATGCGCATCGAAAAGCTCGGTATTGCCGCTGGCTATACCGAAGAAGAATACCGCGAACGACTGGACTTCGAACTCGGCATTATCGAGCGTATGAAATTTCCCGGTTACTTCCTGATCGTTGCCGATTTTATCAAATGGGCCAAGAACCACGATATCCCGGTTGGTCCGGGCCGTGGTTCCGGTGCGGGCTCTTTGGTTGCTTACGCGCTGACCATTACTGACGTTGATCCGCTGCGCTTCTCGTTGCTGTTCGAACGCTTCCTCAATCCTGAACGCGTTTCGATGCCCGACTTCGATATCGACTTCTGCCAGGACCGCCGCGAAGAGGTGATCCGCTATGTGCAGCAGAAATACGGCCGCGAACAGGTAGCGCAGATCATTACCTTCGGTTCATTGCAGGCGCGTGCGGCGCTGCGCGACGTTGGTCGTGTGCTGGAAATGCCTTACGGTCAGGTCGACAAGATCTGTAAGCTGGTGCCGAACAATCCGGCCAACCCGACGCCACTATCCAAGGCAATCGAAGAAGAACCGAGACTGCGCGAAGAGGCAGAGGCCGAGCCCGTGGTGGCGCGCCTGCTGGATATTGCCCAGAAGATCGAAGGTCTCTACCGCCACGCCTCGACCCACGCCGCCGGTATCGTGATCGGCGACCGTCCGCTGTCAAAGCTGGTGCCGATGTACCGCGATCCGCGCTCCGACATGCCGGTAACCCAGTTCAACATGAAGTGGGTTGAAAGCGCCGGTCTCGTCAAGTTCGACTTTTTGGGTCTGAAAACCCTGACCGTGTTGAAGGTCGCGGTGGATTTTGTTGCCAAACGCGGCATTCATGTCGATCTGGCCGGCATTCCGCTGGATGACCATAAGACCTATGAAATGCTTTCGCGTGGTGAAACCATCGGCGTGTTCCAGGTGGAAAGCGCGGGCATGCGTAAGGCGCTGATTGGTATGCGCCCCGACTGCATCGAGGACATTATTGCGCTTGTGGCGCTTTATCGTCCGGGCCCGATGGAAAACATTCCGGTCTACAATGCCCGTAAACACGGCGAGGAAGAGCTGGAATCGATCCATCCGATGATCGACCACCTGCTGAAGGAAACGCAGGGCGTTATCATCTACCAGGAACAGGTGATGCAGATCGCCCAGGTTCTCTCCGGTTACTCCCTCGGCGAGGCCGATCTTCTTCGCCGCGCGATGGGTAAGAAGATCAAGGAGGAGATGGACAAGCAGCGCGAACGTTTCGTCGAAGGCGCGATGAAGAACAACGTGTCGAAGGCGCAGTCCGACACGATCTTCGATCTTCTGGCCAAGTTCGCCAACTACGGCTTCAACAAGTCGCACGCAGCTGCCTACGCGATCGTCTCCTACCAGACCGCCTATATGAAGGCGCATTATCCGGTAGAATTCCTTGCCGCCTCGATGACGCTTGATATGGCCAACACCGAAAAGATTAACGACTTCCGCCAGGACGCCTCGCGTATGGGGATCGAAATCGTCGCACCTTCGGTGCAGACGTCGTTCCGCAAGTTCGAGACGGGTGAAAACCGCATCTATTATTCGCTGGCGGCCTTGAAGGGCGTCGGTGAAGGCGCCGTTGACCACATAGTTGAGGTGAGGGGTGACAAACCCTTTGCCAGCCTTGAGGATTTCTGCCAGCGCATCGATCCAAAACAGATCAACCGGCGTGTGTTTGAAAGCCTGATCAATGCCGGTGCCTTCGATTGTTTCGGACGTGACCGTGCCGAACTGATCGGCGGCCTTGATCGCGTTATCGGTTTTGCGCAGCTGGCACAGGAAAACCGCGTCAGCGGCCAGTCGGACATGTTCGGCTCCGGTGGCGCCAATGGTCCGGAACGGCTTGCACTGCCAACCTTCTCGCCATTTCTGGCTTCTGAAAAGCTGCTTCGAGAATATCAGGTTCTTGGCTTTTACCTGACCGCCCATCCGCTCGATACCTATCGTGCGACGCTCGAAAAGTTACGTGTGCAGAACATTGCCGATTTCACCGTCGCGGTAAAACAGGGCGCGACTGCCGGTCGTCTGGCTGGCACGGTAACCGGAAAACAGGAGCGCAAGACCAAGACCGGTAACAAGATGGGCATCGTGACCTTCTCGGATGCGTCCGGTCAGTATGAGGCTGTTCTGTTTTCGGAAGGGCTTGGCCAGTACCGCGATCTGCTGGAAGTTGGCAAATCGCTGGTTATCACCGTTCAGGCGGATGAGCGCCCTGAAGGCATCGGCCTTCGTATCCTGACCGCTCAGTCACTCGAGGAAAAATCCGTCTCGATGCAGAAGGCATTGCGGGTTTTTGTCCGCGATTCCGGTCCGTTGAAGATGATTGCCAAACATCTCAACGCCAAGGGTGATGGGCTGGTATCCTTCATCGTGATCAAGGATGACGGGCAGCGCGAGATCGAGGTGGAGTTGACGGAAAAATTCCGCATCTCGCCGGAAATTGCCGCCGCCTTGCGGGCAGCGCCCGGCATTGTCGATGTTGAATTGATGTAAGGCCTTAAAACAGTTATCGCCCCGTTTTGTCTGCGGGGCGATAAGGCAAGAACCGAAACCTGGCGGTTACGACGGGCGTCGTATCGTCTTGGTGATGGTAATGAAATCGGTGCCCTGTCCGGTCTCGGGGAAGTGACTGAGGTCGGTAATGGTAATCGATGTGCCAGCGACCAGCAGGTCTTCGATGCGCTTGCGCGCTTCCTTGGGAATGTCGATCCGGTCGAGAACTTCGCTGGCGCTTTCCTGCAATTCAAATTTGTCCGCATCGATGCCGAGCCTGCGCATTGTGGCGGCAGGCAGGTGGTTTTCGAGCGTGATCGAATACCAGTCGGCCCGCCCATTGGCGTGGTCAACGGCCGTCGCTTCCATAAAATGTGTGCCAAGCGGCAGGTTGGGGTCCTTGATGCCAACAGGCACTTCAAACAGTGGCTTGAAGTCCTGGCGTACCTGAAGCTGCCCGGCAGGTTGGGCGTCGTAACCGCTCGCCGCATAAAGCGCTGTCACGAATGCATCGGTAACAGCGGTTCCTTTTTCGCTCAGGCCCTTCCAGCGTTTGAAGCCATTGATGGCGCTGATGGTCATCTGTCCCATTTGGCCATCGGTCTTACCGGCGTCAAAACCAAGCGTGTTGAGCATGGTCTGGATGTCGACCATCTTTTCCCGATCACCGCGTCGTGTAATCAGGATACGCATCGGTTTGGTGTTCGGTTTAACGACCGTTTCCGGCGTCACCGAATTGGTCTGTTCATTCATCGCCACTTCCACCTTCAATGAAGGATCGAAGGAGGCGGGACGCAACTCGACATCGGACAGCAGCAGATTGCCATCTGGCTGTTCAACGGACGGTTGGAACAATGTGCTGTGCCAGATGCGCTGCGGCTCAACCGGTTTTTCTGACACGATCACATGCACGCCGCGCTCTGTCTTGCCATAAAGCGATTGGGCAAACCCGACCGGCAGACGAATACAGCCATGCGAGGCAGGGTAGTTCGGCACCTTGCCTTCGTGAAGCGCAATACCGGACCATGTCAACCGCTGCATGAAGGGCATCGGCGCATTCGAATAGATATTCGATTCGTGGTATTTGCGTTTCTCAAGAATTGAGAAAATGCCGGTTGGCGTGTCATGACCGGGTTTGCCGGTCGAAACTTTTGAGGTTTTTATCAGTTCGCCATTGTCATAAACAGCAAGAGACTGGGTGCTTTTTGAGACGATAATTTGCAGTCCTGCGGAATCATACGCAAAGGCACTTTGTGCCAGTACGGAAGTCGACAAAAGACAAGCACCCAGAAAAAGACGCAATACCATGGGGCTACTTACTCCAACGCAATACAGAGGCCTGGAGTCTATCAATTAGCATTTAATGAAGTTTTTAAGCGCCTTCACGACTTCGTGTAATTGCGCCGTTTTACAGCCTACTTTTTCACTTCGAACGTATAGCCGGTCTCAACGCTGGCCTTGCCAAACTTGTCGCGCAGCTTGTCCATGGCAGCTTCCGCCGCCGCACGCCGTGTCGCCTGCTGGTCGATGAGATCGGGCGGATCGGCAATGTGGCCATCGCTGAGATCAGACACCCCAATGCCGATCAGGCGGAACTTCGTACCATCCGTTTCCTTTTGCAGCAGGCTGAGACCGGTGCGGAAAATACGATCTGCAAGCTGCGTTGGGTCATCCAGTCGTTTGTTACGGGTGCGGCTTTTGAAATCGGAAGTTTTCATTTTTAAAACAACGGTATGCCCGGCTATGCCGCTCTTTTTCAACCGCCAGGCAACTTTCTCCGATAGCGATCGCAGAATGGACACAAGGTCCTCATGCCGCGAAATATCGTTGAAAAAAGTCGTTTCGGACGACACGCTTTTGATCGGGTCGTTGTTATGCACCGTGCGGTCGTCAATGCCCCGCGACAGGCGGTAAAGCCGCTGTCCCATCGTGCCATAGCGGCGCATGAGCGTGTCTTCTTCCATCACCTGCAACTGGCTTATCAAACGAATGCCATCGGCCTCCAGCGTCGCGGCAAAGGCCTTGCCGACACCCCAGATGGTGGTGACGGGGCGGGTGGCCAGAAAGCTGACAGCTTCCTCTTGCCCGATCACCGAAAAGCCGCGTGGCTTTTGCAGGTCTGACGCCACCTTCGCCAGAAACTTGCAGTAGGACAGGCCGACGGAAATCGAAATACCGACTTCCTTTTCCACGCGCTTGGCAAATTTGGCCAGCACGCGGGCAGGCGGATCATGATGCAGAAGTTCGGTGCCGGACAGATCGAGAAATGCCTCGTCTATGGACAGTGGCTGCACCAGCGGCGTCAGTTCCTGCATCATGCTGCGGATCTGACGGCCAACCGTGCTGTATTTTTCCATGTTGGGTTTGACGACAACCGCCTCGGGACAGGCCTCCAACGCCTTGAACATCGGCATGGCCGAGCGAACGCCATGAATGCGGGCAATGTAACAGGCGGTCGAAACGACACCGCGTTTGCCACCGCCGATGATCACGGGCTTGTCCATCAGATCAGGATTGTCGCGCTTTTCGATCGAAGCGTAAAACGCATCGCAGTCTATATGCGCCAGACTGAGATCATAAAGTTCGCCGTGATAGACAAGGCGAGGGCTGCCGCATTTCTGGCAACGGCGAATACCATCGGGCTGACCGGCCAGACAATCGCGGCAAAAACCGGGGGCGTGTTTTGTCATGGTCAACTCAGGAACAAAGAATGAACGTTCGCCACGTTATTCTGTTGCCGGAATTTACTCAAGACAGACCTATAAAAGAAACCCGGGTGAGTGGGTTCAATACACACCCGAATCGAGACCCGGACCGGAAAAATGGTGCCACGCGGCAGCAACGTCCTCGGGTTTTGTTTCTGTTGCTGCGCAAAATGCCATCAGGTCAGGCTCGTGGCTCATCAGAAAATCAAGTAATCCAGCAAAAAAGCCGGGGTCGCTGGCGGCATGTCGCAGCATATTGGCCTGCAGGCCACTCAGCGCCAGAAAGCGGGAAAGCAAGTCGGGTTCATTGGCCAGCCAGCCAAGTATGGCGGCGGCTGTTTCTTCCGGTTTTGCGGTGGCGGCAGCACTTGTTTTTCTGTCTCGCAGCATTTCTTCGCCGAAGTTACCTATTTTTCAACCAAATCGCATTAGCGTCGTTAAACTATATACGATGGAATCGGTTCTGCGACACACTTATATGTCGGTGGCATGGTTTCAAGGCGCATTGAGGAATTGTCGCTATGCCAAAACAGGTCATGATAGTTGAAGACAACGAGCTTAACATGAAGCTCTTTCGCGACTTGATCGAGGCGTCGGGTTATACCACGATCCAGACACGCAATGGCATGGAAGCCCTTGATCTGGCACGTAAACATAAGCCCGACCTCATTCTCATGGATATTCAGTTGCCGGAGGTGTCCGGTCTGGAAGTGACCAAGTGGCTGAAGGAAGACGATGAATTGCACGTCATTCCCGTTATTGCCGTAACTGCATTTGCGATGAAGGGTGACGAAGAACGTATTCGTCAGGGCGGCTGTGAGGCTTACGTCTCCAAACCGATCTCCGTTCCCAAATTTATTGAAACTATTAAAACCTACCTTGGCGATGCCTGAAGGCATTTGAGGACTGATAATGACAGCAAGAATTCTGGTCGTTGACGATATACCGGCAAACGTAAAGTTGCTGGAAGCACGTCTGCTTGCTGAATATTTTGATGTTCTGACCGCGGAAGACGGCTTCAAGGCACTCGAAATTTGCAACAACACCCAGGTCGATATTGTCCTCCTCGACATCATGATGCCGGGCATGGATGGTTTTGAAGTCTGCGAAAGATTGAAATCCAACCCCCGCACCATGCATATTCCAGTCGTCATGGTAACCGCACTCGATCAGCCGTCCGACCGCGTACGTGGCCTCAAGGCCGGTGCCGATGACTTTTTGACCAAGCCGGTCAATGACCTGCAACTGGTGTCTCGCGTCAAAAGCCTCGTTCGCCTGAAAACCATGAGCGACGAATTGCGCATGCGCGCAGAAACGGCGCGTGCCATTGGCATTGAAGACCTTCTGCGCGATGAAGGTCGCATTGAGGAGCCGGGGCAGGTGCTGCTGGTCGATCCGCGTGCGAACTCTCAGGAACGCATTATCAAGATGTTGAAGCCAGTCGCGGAAGTGACAGCCATTTCCGATGCGCAGGCGGCGATCTTCGAGGCTGCGGAGCAGGGCTTTGAACTGGTCATCGTTAGCAGCAGTCTTGATGACTACGACCCCTTGCGTCTGTGCTCACAGTTGCGCTCGCTCGACCGTACACGTTTCCTGCCAGTGTTGCTTATTGCGGAGCAGGGTGGCGAGGACATGGTCGTGCGTGCGCTTGATCTTGGCGTCAACGATTACATTACCCGTCCGCTGGATCCCAACGAGCTTGTGGCCCGCACTCTCACCCAATTGAAGCGCAAGCGTTACAATGACCGCCTGCGCAGCAGCGTGCAGCACTCCATTGAGCTTGCCGTCACCGATGGCCTGACGGGGCTGCATAATCGCCGTTATCTCGACAATCACCTCAAGGTGCTGTTCAACCGAGCCGCAACCCGTGGCCGGTCACTGTCGGTATGCATTACCGATATTGACCGCTTCAAGGTGGTCAACGACACCTATGGTCACGATGCCGGCGACGAAATCCTGAAGGAATTTGCCGCCCGCCTGCGTGCCACAGTTCGCGGTGCGGATCTGGCCTGCCGTTATGGAGGAGAAGAGTTTGTTGTGGTCATGCCGGATACTACGGCGGAAATGGCCGCCAACATCGCTGAGCGCCTGCGTATGAGCATTGAGGGCAAACCTTTCGTCCTGCGTTCCTCCGGCCAGGAAATCAATATCACGGCGTCTTTGGGCATCTCGTGCAACAGCCCAAATGTCGAGACGCCTGAACAGCTTCTGAAAGAAGCAGACAATGCGCTCTATGATGCCAAGCGGGCAGGGCGTAACCGCGTTGTGGCCGCCGCCGCCTGACGGCCAGCCGCGACATCCAGTCACCAATATAGTCCAACGTTAGGTGCCACGCCTTTCGAGCCTCTTTAGAGGGGCGGTAGCGGTGTGTATTCGAATTCCCGAATTATCGGCCCTCAGAATTCAGGTATTGCCATCATTTGGCTTGTGGATAACATGGCCCAATCTTTGAGCGATCAGGCATAGTCTCGTGCCTGTATTTTCGCGCTCTTTTTTTGCGATTTGTCAATTTGTCACGTAACGTTGCGGCAGTTGGAATATTTCCTCTGCCTACTCATTGATATATTTCATCACAGATTTTTGATGATGCTCTCACCATTTTCGCCGGATCGCGCGGCTCTTCAAGTCAAGACTACGGTTCTTTGGAAAATAAAGATTTTTTACTTGGGTGTATTTTACTTTATTTAGGCAAGTGCTATGTTCTCTTAAATAAATACTGTGCCGCTTATGGTCATATTTAACCATATTTGCATTTCAAATTGGCATTGCTTTAAGAAGTTGTTGATTTTTTTCATCGTTTGCGCGACGTTTGGTTCAACGGCATAACTTTCGTGAATTGTGTGCAAGCACAGAGACAGAAATAACCGCAAGTTACTTGTCTATGGTGTTTCAGGGTTGGTTTTTACTTGGTCTATAGGCCGCAGTATCCAGCCTGGTAAGATACCCCATGATGCTCAGGTCCGCCGCATCTCCTGGGTCGTGGGGTCGGTCGGTTGGAGTGCACTAAACGGTTCCTCGTACCGTCTGCAACTCCGACCGACCCCCATTTCTCTGTCAAAACTTATCTGCAAATAACGGCCGCTGCATCCGGACGCATGTGGCATCTGGCTGCTTGTGCGCGCTTGCGCCCCGCCGGCATGATGTCTGTGATATCTGTCGTGGAGTGGGAAAAGGGGCAGCGTCGAACCGTCGCCAGCGACAGCACCGCTTTCATTACGACATCGCACTCTAAATGATGGCTTGTGCTGTCGTGATGCACCAAACAAAACAGGCGAGGGGCCTCAATGCAAAAAGCGCACTTTCGAATGAAAGCGCGCTTTTTGAAAACTGCAAATTCCAGGAGAAGATTACTTGATCTTCGTTTCCTTGAATTCAACGTGCTTGCGTACGACTGGATCGTACTTTGTCTTCGTCATCTTGTCCGTGAACGTACGGCTGTTCTTGGTGGTGACGTAGAAAGTACCGGTGTCGGCTGTCGACAGCAGCTTGATCTTGATTGTTGTAGCTTTCGCCATGGTCGTCCTGCCTTTAACAAAATAGTGAGCCGCTGACCTGTTCGATCCCGGCTAAATCTGGCGCGAAACTACGGATCGCGCCCAAAAAGTCAAGCCTGTTTTGACTTCAAAACCAAACGTGCAATGGAAAGAACCACATAAAACGCGAAAAATGCGGCGAGAGCCCAAGCAAAACCATTGGTTCCGTTCAAATCCATCGACACGCCAACGATCTGTGGACCGCTGATCGTGCCAATCGCATAACAGAAAATGAAGGCTGCATTGGCTGAAACAAGGTCAGAACCGGTCAGGCGTGAGCCCAGATGCGTCAGGCCCACGGTGTACATGCCAGAGACGCAGCCGCCCCACAAAAGCAGCATGGAGGCCAGCAAAGCCCAGCTTTGCACCAGAAATGGCAGGGTTAGCGTGCCGACAAAGCCTAAAAGCGCCATCAAACCCAGCAGCAGACGCCGGTCTTTGAGGCGATCGGAGAGCAGGCCGATCGGGATCTGGAAGGCCATGTTGCCCACACCCATCACCGTCAGCAGCAGGGCTGCCTGCGATTCGTTGAAACCTTCGCGCGTTGCATAGATCGGAAACAACGAAAGGCCTCCGGCCTGCACCGATCCGAACACAAAGGCGGCGGCCGAGGCCATTGGCACCAGCCAGATGTAGCGGGCGAAGTGATGATTCGGCTTTTCGTCGAGCCGCGGGCTTTCCTTACGGGCGAGGAAGATGGGAATCACCGCCAGCAGGATTACACCTGCGCCTGTCACAAACGGCGTGATGCCATCACTGCCAACCAGCGAAAACAGCAGAGGGCCGGCCGCAAAACCAACGGCAAGGCCGGTAGCATACATGCCAAGCACCATGCCGCGCTTTGAGGGAGGGGCGGTGGCATTGATCCAGAATTCGGAGAGAATGAAAAGCGTGGTGGTCGCGCCATGGAAGACGATGCGCAGCGGAAACCACATCCAGAAGGCGTCAGCGAAATAAAAGCCCAGCGCGCTGACGGCCGAGATGAACACGGCAATAATCATCGTGCGCGCCACACCGCAATCATGCGCCAGTCTTGACGTCAGCGGCGCGGCGAGCATCGAGGCTACACCAGCCATCGCAGAGTTCACCCCAATCATCGTCGACGATATGCCGCGCTTTTCGAGAATCATGCTCAGCAACGGCAGGCCAAGCCCTATTGCCACGCCAACGGCGCTGATCGCGGCAATTGCCGCAAAGAGCGAAGGCCAGTGAATTTTGTCGGTGGGATAGGTACCGCAGGTTTCAGGCTTTGTCATATAGACCTTCAAAGGTGCTCGCGGACGGCAAGTCCGTGACGCATGAAATAAAACGGTACCGCGTTTTCAAAGGATAGCGCTGGATCAACTATCATGAGCTTTGTGACATCTTCGAGAATGCTGCGCGTAATTTGCGCCATGTTCAGACTGCAAAGGGCGTCCGTGTCAAGCCATGACACGTCAACAAGTTCATCCGTATCGTGTAAAGCACCGGGATCCACACCGGCTTCATCGGTAAACGCGCAGAAGAAACGTGTGTCATAGCGCCTGATATGGCCAGGTGGCGTTATGGCGCGCGCCACAAATCGCAGGCGTGAAAGATCCGGCACATGAGTTGTGGATGAACTGGCGCGCAGCCCGGTTTCCTCGTGCAATTCGCGCAGTGCTGCCAGCGCAAGCGCCCGTGCGCCACCGGCGCCCAGTGGCCGTGTGACGCGTTTGCGCAGTCCTGAATGCACCAAGGGGTCAAGATCGCCGGTAAAGGGCAGGGTGTGGTCGTAACGGTCGCGCCGACCGCCGGGAAAAACATAAACGCCGGGCATGAAAACATGTCCGGCTCCACGTTTACCCACCAGGATTTTATGGATACCGCTGCTGCGGTCTATCAGGATGATCGATGCGGCGTCGCGCGGCCGTGTTGCCGCGAAACGTTGCTCCGGAAGCGTTACACCCCTGTCCGGTGACATTGTTTAGAACGATGAACCGTCGATTTGCACCTTGTCCGGCTCTCGTCCGAAACCATGCATTTTCAGCGCCCATTGCAGGCCGATGACACCGCCCTTGATCGGTTGCAGCGTCACGAGTGCAGCCAGAATGGTAATTGGCACCCAGATGGCAAAGTGTACCCACATCTCCACGGCCATGATCATGTCGGTCATCATGAAACCACCAACGGCAATGTGGCCGAGAATCACGATGGAAATATAGGGCGGCAGGTCGTCAGACCGCTCGTGGTACATTTCTTCGCCACAGGCTGCACATTCATGCACAGGCTTCAGCCAGGCACGGAAAAGCTTGCCACTGCCGCAGGCCGGGCAGGTGCCGCGAATACCGCGCATGATGGAACGTCCTGTGGGACGGTCGTTTGTCGAGTCGCCAAAAGTCACGGTATCATGGCTGTTATCTGCACTCATGACTGCTTCCTTTTTCTGGCGGCTCTTATCCGCCCGTGTTATCTGCGCCGTCTTGGTGGCCGTGTACCCGGTTTTGCCGATACTCTTGAGGTTTTGCGACCCGCCTTGTGGAAGGACCGCGTAGCCGTCGGCATTTTGCGACCTTCACTCAATATCTCAAACCGAAGCGCACCGGCCAGAGGCACAGCTTCAGCGAGGCGAACCTGAACAGTGTCGCCAAGCTGATAGCCAAGCCCGGTCTTTTCACCTGTCAGAGCCTGATGCGCCTCGTCATAGATGAAATAGTCCGTGCCAAGTGTAGATATGGGTATGAAGCCGTCTGCACCATAGTCAGGTAGCGCGACAAAAAGTCCCGCTTTTGTGACGCCGGAGATTCGGCCTTCAAATTCTTCGCCGACCCGCTCGGAAAGGTGGTGGGCAATCAACCGGTTGATCGTATCGCGTTCGGCGGCCATGGCGCGGCGCTCGAATGTCGAGATTTCGGCCGCAATATCGTCCAGCATGCCTTCTTCGGTTGGCGTGATGCCGCCTTCACCAAAGCCAAGCGAACCGACCAGCGCACGGTGCACGATCAAGTCGGCATATCGGCGGATCGGGGATGTGAAGTGGGCATACTTCATCAGGTTCAGGCCAAAGTGGCCGATATTGTCAGGGCTGTAGATTGCCTGGCTCTGCGAGCGCAGCACCATTTCATTGACCATGATCTGGTGTGGCGTGCCGAGGGCACGCTCCAGAATACCGTTGAATGAGTTGGCACGCATGGCACCACCCTTGGTCATGGAAATGCCAAGTGTGTTGAGGAACTCGCGCAGCGTTTCCTGTTTGGCAAGCGATGGCGTGTCGTGAACACGGTAGACCAGCGGCTGCTTTTTCTTCTCCAGCGTCTCAGCGGCGGCCACATTGGCCTGGATCATCATTTCTTCGATCAGCTTGTGGGCATCCAGCCGCTCGGGAATGATGACCTTGTCCACCGTGCCATTGGGGCGCAACAGGATTTTGCGTTCCGGCATGTCGAGTTCCAGCGGCTGGCGACGATCACGCCCGCGCTTCATGATCTCATAGGCATGCCACAGCGGCTTGAGGATCGGCTCCAGCAGTGGTCCGGTCTTGTCATCAGGCTTGCCATCGATGGCGGCCTGCGCCTGCTGGTAGGAGAGTTTTGCCGCACTCTTCATCATGATGCGATGGAAGGTGTGGCCAGCCTTGCGACCTTCCTTGGAGAAGGTCATGCGCACCGCAAGGGCAGGGCGGTCAACGCCTTCCTTCAGCGAGCAGAGATCGTTCGAAATACGCTCCGGCAGCATCGGTACGACGCGGTCAGGGAAATAGACGGAGTTGCCGCGTTTCAGCGCTTCCCTGTCCAGCTGCGAGCCGGTGCGGACATACCAGGAAACATCGGCAATCGCCACGGTCACGATCACGCCGTCGGGATTGTCAGGCGATGTATCAGGCTCGGCATAAACCGCATCGTCATGGTCCTTGGCGTCGGCCGGATCGATAGTGATCAGCGGCAGGTCGCGCCAGTCCTCACGGTGCGTCATTGTCGCAGCCTTGGCCTCATCGGCCTCGTCCATCACACCTTGCGGGAATATGTGCGGGATACCATGGGCATAGATGGCGATCATCGAGATCGCCTTTTCAGACGCAACGGAACCTACGACCGACAGTACTTTGGCGCGTGTCAGGCCATAACGACCGCTGTTGCGGCCAACTTCGACTTCGATCAGATCGCCGTCCTGCGCGGTGCCAACACCTTCCGGGTCGATGACCATTTCATCGCCACGGCGCTCGATCGGCATCAGGCGTCCACCGCCACCAGGGGCGGCTTTGAAAACGCCAAGCAGGGCACCCTGACGGCGGTCAAGAATTTTAATGATGCGGGCCGTATAGGCAGGGCCACCACGATCCTTGGCGGGGAAAATCTTGGCCAGCACGCGGTCGTTCAGACCGGCGGTTGGCGCCTTCTTGCCACGGTCCTGCGATGACTGGCGGATCAACACGGCAGGGGCAACGCCCTGTTCGTCCAGCCACTCGGCCGGCCGCGCAATCAGTTCGCCATCCTTGTCGCGGGTGGTAATGTCGAGAACGGTGACGGGCGGCAGTGCACCCGGCCGTACCAGCGACTTGCGGTTTTTCTGCACCATGCCGTCGACTTCAAGCTCCTTCAGCAGGGCTTTCAGTTCGACACGTGTTTCACCTTTCAGGCCAAAAGCCTTGGCGATTTCGCGCTTCGATGCCTGTTCGGGATGGTCGGCAATAAAACGCAGCAGCACGTCGCGCGGCGGTACCTGGCCGTGCACAATGTTTTCGCTTTCGCTCACCCGTTTTCCACGCCCTGTTCTTCCGAACCCATCGTTGGAGGAGCCGGTTGTCTTGCGTGGGGATTTGCTCACGATTCCGCCTTCTTTGCTTTCGGTGCAGCTTTTTTCGCCGCGGTCTTGGGCTTGGCAGCTGTCTTGCTTTTCGCTGCCGCCTTCGGCTTGGCCTTTGCCGTGGTCTCACCATCAGCCGATGCGGCCTTCGACGTCGCCTTTTTCGCCTTTACCGGCTTGCCACCGGTGCCGGTCTTGGCAATGCGCTCGGCAATCAGCACCAGGGCTTCTTCCATCGTCACACTGTCAGGGGCCTGCGCCTTCGGAATGGTGGCGTTGACCTTGCCCCAGTTGACGTAAGGACCAAAACGGCCGTCACGTACGGTAATCGCGCCGCCATCCGGATGGTCACCCAAGGTTTTCAGCGCAGCCGGCGTCGAGCCACGGCCACGTCCCGGTGCAGCCTTCTTTTCGGCAATCACGGTCACGGCACGGTTCAGACCAATCGAAAACACGTCTTCGACGCTTTCAAGGTTGGCATAACCACCATCATGCAGCAGGAACGGACCATAACGACCGATGCCGGCAGAAATCATTTTACCGGTTTCGGGATGCTGGCCGACATCGCGTGGCAGATTGATCAGTGCCAGTGCTTTTTCGTGATCGATCTCTTCCGGTTTCCAGCCCTTGGGCAGGGATGAACGCTTGGCATCCTTGCCTTCGCCACGCTGTATGTACGGTCCGAAACGACCCGAGCGCAGTGTCAGCTCTTCGCCAGTATGCGGATCAGCACCCAATGCTTTTGGTTCGTTGAGAGCGGCCGCATCTGCTTCCGCGCCTTCCGAGTTCAACTGCCGGGTAAAATTGCATTCCGGATAGTTGGAGCAACCAACAAACGCGCCGTATTTGCCGAGCTTGAGAGACAGGTTGCCTGTGCCGCAAACCTGGCAAATGCGCGGATCGGAACCGTCTTCGCGCTTTGGAAACACCAGCGGCGCCAGAACTTCGTTCAGGGCATCCAGCACGTTGGTAACGCGCAGTTCCTTGGTGTCTTCAATCTGTGCAAAGAAGTCCTTCCAGAAATCACGAAGAACCTGCTTCCAGTCCAGTTCGCCAGCGGAAATCCGGTCGAGCTTTTCTTCCAGATCTGCGGTGAAGTCGTACTCCACATATTTGGTGAAGAAGCTTTCGAGGAATGCCGTCACCAGACGTCCACGCGAATGTGGAATGAGCTTGCGCTTGTCGATGACGATATATTCGCGGTCACCAAGCGTTTTCAGCGTCGCGGCATAGGTGGAAGGACGGCCGATGCCGAGTTCTTCCATCTTCTTGATCAGCGATGCTTCCGAATAACGCGGTGGCGGTTCGGTGAAGTGTTGGCTGGCATTGATCTTCTGCTTGGCGAGGTTCTCGCGCGCATTGATCTGTGGCAGACGGCCTTCATCGTCACCGTCGTCACTCTGTTCGCCATCTTCTTTCTGGTCGGTATAGGCGGCAATAAAGCCGTCGAAACGGATGACCGAGCCGACTGCGCGCAAACCAGCCTGTTCGCCATTGTTGGTGGCAATAATTTCAACGGTGGTACGTTCAATTTCAGCCGACGCCATCTGGCTGGCGATCGCACGCTTCCAGACCAGATCGTACAAACGGAACTGATCAGGATCAAGAAAACGCTTAACCTGATCCGGCGTGCGGTTGAAATCTGTCGGGCGAATGGCTTCGTGCGCTTCCTGAGCGTTCTTGGCCTTCGTGGAATAGAACCGCGCCTTGTCCGGCACATAACGCGCACCAAACTGCTCGCCGATCGAACTGCGTGCAGCGTCAATCGCTTCGGGTGCCATCTGCACACCGTCGGTACGCATATAGGTAATCAGACCGGCAGTTTCGCCGCCAATGTCGATACCTTCATAAAGCTTCTGAGCCACCTGCATGGTGCGGGAGGCGGAAAAGCCCATACGCGACGACGCGGCCTGCTGCAGGGTAGAGGTGGTGAAGGGAGGGCCCGGATTGCGCTTGACCGGCTTTGCCTCAACGCTGTCCACGACATAGGACGCGCCTTCGAGAAGGGCTTTCAAGCGGTTGGCGTCATCGCCGGTCTTGATGCCACGGGCCTGCAGGCGCTTGCCATCGGCAGCCACCAGCTTTGCTTCGAATTCGTCACCGCGCGGCGTCTTCAACAGCGCTGAAAGGTTCCAGTACTCTTCGGAAACGAAACGTTCGATTTCCGATTCGCGGTCGCAGACCAGACGCAAGGCTACCGACTGAACGCGGCCGGCCGAACGGGCGCCCGGTAACTTGCGCCACAGAACGGGGGAAAGATTGAAGCCAACGAGATAATCAAGTGCGCGGCGGGCGAGATAAGCATCCACCAAGGGAATGTCGAGATCGCGTGGCTGCGCCATGGCATCCAGCACGGCCTTCTTGGTGATGGCGTTGAACACCACACGCTTGACTGGCTTATCACCCAGCACCCGCTTTTTCTTGAGCAGGTCCAGCACGTGCCACGAAATGGCTTCCCCTTCGCGATCAGGGTCGGTTGCCAGAATAAGGCCATCGGATGCCTTCACGGCATCGGCGATATCCTTCATGCGTTTTTGCGACGCGCTATCGACCTCCCAGGACATTTCAAAGTCCTGGTCGGGCAGCACTGAGCCATCCTTGGCTGGCAAGTCCCGCACGTGTCCGAAGGATGCAAGAACCTTGTAGCCTGGGCCGAGATACTTGTTGATCGTCTTGGCCTTGGCCGGAGATTCTACGACGACGACATTCATATTATTGTTTCTCTGGACAAGGTTCCGCCAATAATTCCTGCCGCGCCCTTTGCCGACACACGGCTCTCAAGTCTTTCGACATGGACAGGGAATTGCTCCGGGTCAAGGGGGAAACGCAATTTTCTGTCCTGTAAAACAAATTGTATGAGTGGGTATTCCGCTGCCGTTTTACAATCGAAGATGGTTTTTTGCCCGTTTTCATCCATTGGAAATCAGCGATATCTTGCCCCCGGCATGGCGCTGGATGCGCCCGGCAATATCCAGTTCCAACAGCACAAGCATGATGGCCGATGCCGTCAGCCCTGTGTGGCGAATAATGTCATCCATCTCGACCGGCGAGGGGCCGAGCGCATTGGCAACCAGCGAACGGTCATCGTCGCGCGGCTCGCTTATGTCGCTGTGTTGTACCGGTTCATTGACGTGGCTAAACGGCGGCAGATCGGGCGCGACCAGCGGCGAGATCGCATCCAGCACGTCTTTTGCTTCGGTAATCAGCGTCGCACCGTCCTTGATAAGGCCGTTGGTTCCCTGACAGCGCGTGTCGAGCGGTGAGCCGGGAACCGCAAACACCAGCCGTCCGAAATCGCCAGCCAGTCGGGCCGTGATCAGAGAACCGGAACGCTGCGCCGCCTCGACAATGATCACGCCCAGCGAAACACCGGCAATCAATCGGTTGCGGCGTGGAAAGTCACGGGCACGTGGCTCCCAGCCAAACGGCATTTCGCTGATGGTCACACCGCCATTGGCATAGATCTCGTCCAGCAGGGAAAAGTTTTCCGGTGGATAGGGACGGTCCAGTCCGCCGGCCAGCATGGCGACTGTGCCGGTTGAAAGGCTGGCACGGTGAGCGGCCGCATCAATGCCGCGCGCCAGACCGGATGCGATCGTATAGCCTTCACGCCCGCAATCGCGCGCCATCATCGCGGCAAATTTGACACCGTTGATCGATGCGTTGCGCGAACCGACAATGCCAATGCTGGGACGGGTTGCCGTGCGCCCGTCACCCCTCATGGCAATCAGCGGCGGCGCGGCATCAATTTCCTTGAGGGCTGGCGGATAGTCCGCCTCACCAATGCCGACGAAGCGCGCGCCAAAACGCTGGGCGATTTCAAGTTCGCGTTCTGCTTCGTTCACGGTGGTAATATGAAGGTTGCGGGTGGAACCGCCCCGCCGCGACAGATCGGGCAGGGCATCCAGTGCCTTTTCGGCGCTGCCAAAATGATTGATCAACTGGCGGAAGGTTGCAGGGCCGATATTTTCGCTGCGGATAAGCCTCAGCCATGCAATTTTCTGTTTTTCGGAAAGCGGCATGCCGCTCGGTCTTGCACCGTCATCCGGCATTTCGCGCCCCCGCTTCGGGCCGCAAATGCTGTCAGCCCTTTTTCCCTATCTTGCTTTCCGTGCCGGCAATCAGTCTGGCAATGTTTTCGCGGTGTTTCCACCAGGAAATGATGCTCAGCAACGACACCAGCAGGGCCGTCTTTTCCGGGCCCAGTATCCACAATGCAACCGGAATGACAAGCATTGCAACCAAAGCGGAAAGCGAGGAATAACGTGTGGTGAAGGCGCACAGCAGCCATATCAGTGCAAAGGCCAGCATCATGCGCCAGTCAGCACCTAGCAATACGCCGATATAGGTGGCAACACCCTTGCCGCCCTTGAAACCCAGCCAAACCGGGAACAGGTGACCGATAAAGGCAAAAAAGCCAGCAACCAGCGAGGCTTCATAACCCCACAGCTTGGCTGCGAGAAGCACAGCAACCGTGCCCTTCAGCGCATCGCCCACCAGTGTTGCGGCAGCCAGTTTCTTGTTGCCGGTGCGCAGGACATTGGTCGCGCCGATATTACCGGAACCGATCTTGCGCACATCGCCCAATCCGGCCATGCGCGTCAAAAGCAGGCCAAACGGAATGGAACCGAGCAGGTAGCCGAGAAGTGCAGCCGCCGCCAGAAGGGCAGGCGCCGTTTGCAATGTCATGAGTTCACTCATTCAGTCCCCCTTATGCGCATCGGCTTGAGAACCGGACCCAATTTCCGGAAAGCCAATGCGTCATTCTATATATAGAGCATTGTTGTGTAGTGTCTTTAAAGACGCCCGTGCTCTACGCGCTGTACACCAGCTTGCCTGCCACATAGGTCGAAACTGCCCGGCCGCTGAACCGCGCATCTTCAAACGGTGTGTTCTTGGATTTCGACACCAGTGCGTCCCTTGAAACCAGCCATGGCTCGTCGAGATCGATCAGCGTGATATCCGCCTTGGCACCCGGCTTGAGCGTGCCGGCATCCAGACCAAAAATCTGCGCCGGACGGGTCGACAGCGCATCGATCAGGCGCATCAATGGCACATGGCCGCTGTGGTGCAGACGAAGTGCTGCCGCCAGCATGGTCTCCAGACCTACGGCACCGCTTGCCGCATCACCAAACGGCAGGCGCTTGGTGTCAACGTCCTGCGGGTCATGCGAGGACACGATGATGTCGATCGTGCAGTCCTTCAGCGCTTCAACCATGGCCATGCGATCGTCTTCGGCGCGCAATGGCGGCTGCAGCTTGAAGAAGGTGCGGTATTCGCCAATGTCGTTTTCGTTGAGTGTCAGGTGGTTGATGGAAATGCCGCTGGTGGCTTTGACGCCGCGAGACTTGGCAACCTTGATCGCGTCTGCCGATTCCGGCACGGAAATCTTGGCAGCGTGGTAGTTGGCGCGGGTCAGGCCAGCAATGCGCAGGTCACGCTCCAGCGGAATGATCTCGGCTTCTTTCGGCACGCCGGACAGGCCGAGCCAGCTTGCAAAAAGCCCCTCATTCATGTCGCCGCTGCCGATATATTTGTCGCGGGTTTCAAGGGCGATCACCGCACCCAGTTCGCGGGCATAGGTCATGGCACGGCGTAACACCAGCGTATCGGACAGCGCGTGGCGACCATTGGTGAAGGCGACCGCACCGGCTTCCTGCAACAGGCCGAACTCGGTCATTTCCTCACCCTTCAACCCCTTTGTCAGGGCCGCTGCCGGGTGCACGTTCACGATGGCCTTGTCACGCACCATCTTTTTGACGAACTCGACCAGCGCGATGTCGTCAATGACAGGATCGGTGTCCGGCATCATGATGAAGGATGTCACGCCACCGGCGGCCGCTGCACGCGAAGCGGATTCGATGGTTTCGCGGTGTTCGGCGCCGGGTTCGCCAATAAACACGCGGGCATCGACCAGGCCGGGAACGGCAAGCAGACCCTTGGCGTCACGGACGGTGGCACCTTCAGGCGTGCCCTGGTTTTGCGCATCCTTGCCAGCGGCGAGGATCGTGCCATCGGCGTCGATGATGATCGTGCCGGTTTCATCGATATTGCGGGACGGGTCGATGATACGGGCGTTCTTGAGAACGGTTGCGACGCTCATGCGCGTTCTCCCTGATTTTGCGAAAGAAGCAGGGTTTCCATGACAGCCATGCGCACGGCAACACCCATTTCCACCTGGCTTTCGATCACGCTTTGTGGGCCATCGGCCACTTCGGAGGCAATTTCGACACCACGGTTCATCGGGCCGGGGTGCATGACCAGCGCGTCTTCCTTGGCGGCTTTCAGCTTTTCGGCATCCAGTCCGTAATAGTGGAAATATTCGCGCACCGAAGGCACGAAGGAACCGGCCATGCGCTCACGCTGCAAACGCAGCATCATCACCACGTCGGCGCCTTTCAGACCCTCCGCCATGGAGTGGTAAACTTCCACACTCATGTCGGCGATGCCGGATGGCAGCAGAGTTGGCGGCGCAACCACACGCACCCGCGCACCCATTTGGTTCAGGAGAATGATGTTGGAGCGGGCAACACGCGAATGCAGCACATCACCGCAGATCGCAACCGTAATGCCGGATAGACGGCCCTTGGCGCGGCGGATCGTCAGTGCATCAAGAAGTGCCTGAGTCGGGTGTTCATGCTGGCCATCGCCGGCGTTCACCACTGAGCAGGCCACTTTTTGCGCCAGAAGGGCGGCTGCACCAGCCGAGGAGTGGCGCACGACAAGCACGTCCGGCCGCATGGCGTTCAATGTCATGGCCGTATCAATCAGCGTCTCACCCTTTTTGACGGAGGAGTTGCCGACCGACATGTTCATCACATCGGCGCCCAGTCGTTTGCCGGCCAGTTCAAAAGAAGACTGTGTGCGGGTGGATGCTTCGAAGAACAGGTTGATCTGCGTCAGACCACGCAGAGTGGTGGTCTTTTTCTCGCGCTGACGGCTGATTTTGACAGCCTCATCGGCCTTGTCGAGAAGAGTGGTGATATCCTGATGGGAAAGGCCCTTGATGCCAAGCAGATGGCGGTGGGGGAAGAAGACCATGCGGTGTGCCTCCTGACGGGCGCCGCATCTTCCCTTGAAAATGCCCGGAACGCCCGAATGCTGTATCCGTGCGCTCCCATTCGCTGTGAACACGCCTGTGGAGTGCCGCGGAATTCGGTCCTGCGCTCTATAGAGAACGCATCGGCGTGGGGCAAGCGTCCGATGGTGGATGAATGTGAAAACGTGGTGATGTTTCCCCCACTTGCTTTATATCAAGGCGTGAACCGTGATGAATGGGCAGTGTCAGGACAGGTTGAGCGGTCAATACGGCCGTTCAGGGTAAATTGGAATCGATAGAAATGCAGTCCTATTCCGCTTTTGCATTTGCCATTCTTGCGCTGTTGCTGACACCAGGCCCGACAAATACGCTTCTTGCCTTGTCCGGTGCCGGGCGAGGGGTGCGCGCATCGCTGCCTTTGATGCTAGGCGAAATCTGCGGTTATCTGCTGGTTGTCGTGCCGCTGACCATGCTGGCATCGGAGTTTCTGGCCACGCACACCGCCATTTCACAGGCAATCAAGCTGTGTTCGGCGGTCTGGGTATCGTTTCTGGCGATTCGCCTGTGGACATTGCCACAGTCGACAGCCACCGCACATGCCGTCACCGTGCGCCGCGTTTTCGTCACCACATGCCTTAACCCCAAGGCAATCATCATCGCACTCGTGTTAATGCCGCAGGGGTCGGTCGCGGAACTTCTGCCCTATATCGCCATGTTTTCCATGCTGATCATCTGTGTGGCACTCGTTTGGCTGTCGGCCGGTTCCTTCTTGATACGCGGCGCCAGCGAACATTCGCCACGGCTGGTACGCTGCATTGCCTCGGTATTTCTGATGGTACTGTCGCTTGGCCTTGCCGGAAATGTCTTCGGTATTTTGTAAGGCTGGTTGCAAGGCAGAGAAAGTTGCACATGGGGGAATGGAATTGCCACGACAGCTTCTGATGGGTGGCATTATCCAATATGACCCCCATGCAATTTGGAAAAAACTCAGCTAGAAGCAATTCATGACTCAGAATTCCCGGACAGAAGAAGCGCTCGCCGAATTGAATCAACCTGCCACATGGGCGGGAATCAATGCCTATCGCTCGGACCCTCTTATCGTTGACCTGACATCGGATCTGGCGCGCCCGTTGCGTGACGAATTCGACCAGCTTGGACGCTACGTTACCTCGCCTGAGGCGCAGGAACTTGCCCGCATGGCAAATCAGGGCGTGCCGCAGTTGCGCACCCATGGTCCGCGTGGCGAGCGTCTGGATCAGGTGGAGTTTCATCCGGCATGGCATGCGTTGATGCGCCGTTCCATGGCATCGGGCCTGCATTCCAGCGCCTGGGAAACCAATCCCGATACCCGCGGCAACGAGCATAAGGCACGTGCCACGCGGTTTTATCTGACAGCGCAGCTTGAAGCCGGCCATCTGTGCCCGTTGACCATGACCAGCGCCTCGGTGGCCGCTCTCATGGCATCGCCACGCGTGCAGAAGGAGTGGGCGCCGAAAATCCTGTCGCGCAAATATGATTCGACCAACAAGCCGGCCATGCAGAAAACTGCCGTCACCGTCGGCATGGGCATGACGGAAAAGCAGGGTGGCACCGATGTGCGTGCCAACCGCACCAGTGCTGAACGGGTGGGCGAGGGTATCTATCGTCTGTCCGGCCACAAGTGGTTCCTGTCAGCGCCGATGAGTGATGGTTTCGTCATGCTGGCGCAGATGGGCGATGGCATGGGCTGCTTCCTGGTGCCGCGCATTCTCGAAGATGGTTCGTCCAACGGCCTGCGCCTGCAGCGCCTGAAGGACAAGCTCGGCAATCGTTCCAACGCGTCGGCCGAAGTCGAATTCACCGATGCCTTCGGGTACATTCTGGGTGATCCGGGTACCGGCATTCGCACCATTCTCGACATGGTCACGCTGACACGGCTTGATTGCGCGCTGGCATCGGCTGGTATCATGCGCGCTTCGCTTGCGGAAGCGGTGCATTATACCCGTGGTCGTCAGGTGTTTGGCAAAAACCTGATCAGCCAGCCGATCATGACCCGTGTTCTGGCCGATATGGCGCTGGATGTGGCCGCTGCCACGGCGCTGTCTTTCCGTCTGGCGTCTGCCTTTGACAATGCGCGTAACAATCCGGCCGAAGCCGCTTATGCGCGCGTCATGACGCCAGCCGTCAAATACTGGTGCTGCAAGATCGCGCCTGCCTTGATCTACGAATCCATGGAATGCCTGGGTGGCAATGGTTACGTCGAAGAGCGCCCAATTGCCCGTCATTACCGTGAAGCCCCTGTGAATGCCATCTGGGAAGGCTCCGGCAACGTCATGGCGCTGGATGTCCTGCGGGTGCTGGAACGCGGCAAGGATCTGTTCGAATTGGTGTTCAGCGTTCTTGAACGTGACCTTGGGCCATCTGGCAAGAAGACCACCGAAGTTCTGCGTGCCGCCATTGCGCTGTGCGAGCGTGATGAGGGTGCTGCCCGCCTGCTGATCGAACAGTTGGCACTGGCCGCAGCCGCTGCCGAACTGTGCCGACTGGGGGCAGGGCGCATCGCCGATGCCTTCCTGGAAACCCGTCTGGCGGGTGGCTGGCGCTCGACCTATGGCATGCTGGATTCGCGCTTCGACGCCTCATACATCGTCGACCTTCTTTATCCGCCTGTTTCATAAAGCCGACTGCCCATGACAGCCTTGATCGAGAACATCTATGATCCTGCGCTGGTTGAGGGGCAGTCTGCGCGTTTCATCATCCTGACCGGCTGCTCTGGCGGCGGAAAGTCCTCGTTGTTGTCGGAACTGGCAAAACGCGGTTTTGACGCCTGCGAGGAGCCCGGCCGCCAACTGGTCAAGGAACAACTCTATATTGGCGGCGATGCGCTGCCTTGGCAAAACCTGTCGGCTTTCATCGATCTGACGATTTCACGTTCCATCAATTTCATGATCGAGGCAGCCAAACGTCCCGGCGTGACGTTTTTTGATCGCGGTATTATCGATCAGATCAGTGGCGCGGCCCATGCCGGTCTCGAACCAAAACCGTGGTTTGAAACGGCGGCCCGCAGATTCAGGTATAACGAGACGGTATTTGCCGTTCCGCCATGGCGGGAAATCTACCAGACGGACAGCGAAAGACAGCATGGTTTTGACGATGCTGTGGCCAGTTACGAAGCCTTGATTCAAAGTTACAGCGATTATGGCTATCGCGTTGTAACGATTCCCAAAACAAATGTTGAGGATCGTGCGGATTTTCTGCTGAAAACAATTTCCAATCGCGATTCTATGCAGTAATCCGGCTAACAGCATGTCTCCCGGTGGTGAAACACACCATGGGCAAAGACAGGCGACAAAACATGACAACAGACAGGTCGCATGAATCAGATTGATGACGCAGCGCGCTGATAACGGCGCACCGCGTTGAAAGTTTTTTTCTGTTTTCCGGCAACAACAACAGACAGTTAGACGCCTTGCTCGAATCGATACTTGAAACAAAACCGGCCCCGCGCATCAAGGATCGCGCCGCGACGGAAAAGATCATCTTCAATGCAGCAAAAGCTTTGCTGGCAGAGGAAGGCTTTCAGGGCTTCGGCATCAACGCCGTTGCGCGCCGTGCTGGCTGCGACAAGCAGTTGATCTATCGTTATTTTGGCGGGCTTGAAGGTCTGGTCGATGCGATTGGCGAAGACCTGGGCTCTTGGGTCAAGGACCGCATTCCCGAAGACACTGGCGGCATGTTTCTGTTGACCTATGGCGACCTGATGGAAAAGCTGGCGCTTTATTTCATGGATGCGTTGCGGGAAGACCCGCTGGTCTGCAAGATCGTTGCCTGGGAAGTGTCTGACAGTTCCCCGCAGGTGACCCGTCTGGCGGAAGCCCGTGCCAAGTCGTTAGCCAAGTGGCTGGAACGCATGAAGGGATCGCTGGCTGCACCCAAGGGTGTTGATACCGCCGCCGTGAACGCCGTCCTGTTCGGGGCAATCCAGCACATCGTTATTTCCGCTGCCACCAGCGGCCAGTTTGCCGGCGTGCCGATGAAGACGTCGAAAGACTGGGAAAAAATCGAAACCGCTGTCAAGCGACTGGTGAGGGGCGTTTACGGCTGAGATCGCCTATCTATCAAGGTATATAAGTGAATCAAAATACAAACCCGTCGGAACTTATCCGACGGGTTTTTGTTGTTTTGGCGGACGGAAAGTTTTCCACAGTTGGACGGCTCTCGTTAACCATGTTTTCATGTTGTGTTTGCGCCATCAATTCTGCAGGTCCACATTACGTTAATGATTTGTTAACCATGCGCCGGTTGAGCGCATGCAGAGGAACCGCCGTGTACCGTTGGATATCCTTGTGCGTCATGATGACGTTTTTTGCATTCTTGCCGTTGGACATTTATGCTCCGACTTTGAACCTGTGTATAATGGCCTTCGCCAGATGGATCGTCGTGTCCGGTCTGCCTTACGGTGTGTTTAATCAGGAGCAGGCGGCATGAAGTGGTTTCTGATTTTGTGGGCCGGGCCAATCACGCTTCTGGGTAGCTGGTACGGTCTGTCATACTACGACATGAGCTTCGGCATCTTCATGCTGACGCGTGAAGCGCATGAGTTGGTGTTCAATATCTATGGAAATATTCTCGGCATTCCGCCCGAGACAATTCCGCCATTGGTGGCACGCGCCATCGTGGTCGACAGCCTGATCGTGTTTGCGATCATGGGCTTTCGCAAGCGCAAGGCCATTGCCAAATGGTGGCGGGGAAATGCTCAGTCTTCAGATGGCAGCGAGATCGTCCTGCCAAGTGCCGACAATCTGTCCAGAGCGCCTTGAAGAATAAAGCTGGCGGCGGCCGAATCGATGCGTTCGGCCCGCTTGGCACGGGAAACATCCATTTCCAAAAGCGCACGTTCTGCCGCAACCGTTGAAAGACGCTCGTCCCAATAGACAAAGGGCAGGTCGGTTTTTTCACCCATCGAGCGCACGAAGGCGCGGGTTGCCTGAACGCGTGGCCCCGCAGAACCGTCCATGTTCATTGGCAGGCCTATAACAAAGGCCAGAACTTTTTCCTTCGCCGCGAAATTCAGCAAAACCTGCGCATCCTGCGTAAACTTTACCCGTTTGATCACCGGGCGAGGGGTGGCAAACCGTCGTGAAAGATCCGACATGGCAAGACCGATGGTCTTTGTGCCAAGGTCGAGACCTGCAATGGCCTGACCCGGTTGCAGAACCTGCGCCAGTTCCTCAATGGTAATGTTCGCCATGGTTCTGCCCTGTCATGATGTGTTTATCGTTGCTGACATATGACATTTTCTACCGTAACAGAAACGAAAATCTGAATTGAAATCAGGAGATACACGATGAAACTGACATGGCTTGGTCACTCCGCTTTCCGTCTTGAAACCGGAAATGCCAAAATTCTCATCGATCCGTTCCTGACGGGCAATCCATCCTTCACCGGCCAGGACGCCAAGGATGTGGCAAGCGGTATCACCCATATCCTTTTGACCCACGGTCATGGTGACCATGTTGGCGATACGGTGCGCTTGGCGCAGGAGACGGGTGCTACGGTTCTGGCCAATGCCGATCTTGGTGCATGGCTTGGCACCAAGGGTGTTGAAAAGATCGAAGTCGGTAACACCGGCGGTACCATCGCGTTCGAAAAGTTCGGCTTTTCCGCCACCTTCACCAATGCACTGCATTCTTCCGCACAGATCACCGAAGACGGCGTTTCGCACGCACTGGGCAATGCCAATGGCCTGATGCTGCATTTCGAAGACGGTCCAACTGTCCACCACATGGGCGACACGGATATCTTCTCCGACATGGCGCTGATCAACGAGCTGCACCAGCCTGAAGTTGGTCTGGTGCCGATCGGTGACCGCTTCACCATGGGTGGTGCGGTTGCAGCGCTTGCCTGCCAGCGCTTTTTCAACTTCCGTTATGTCGTGCCTTGCCACTATGGCTCGTTCCCGATTGTCGATCAGACACCGGAAAAGTTCGTCGCTGGCATGGAAGGCGCCCAGTCCACGGTTGAAACGCCGAAAGCCGGGGCAAGCATCACGTTCTGATATTCTACCGTTGCGAATGACGGGCATGAACATTATAGCGAAGTGAAGCAGTTTCAGGAAAACCGGCCGCCGGTTTTTGCTGGAAACAGCACAAGAACACGAAAGGGCCGGTCACAGCTCCCGAAAGGGCGGTTACCGGCTCTGGATATTCCATCGGAGAAGAAACATGTCCGTCGATCTCGCCACCGTAAAACGCGTTGCGCAACTTGCCCGTATTGCCGTCACCGAAGACGAAGCAAACCAGATGCTGGGCCAGCTGAATGGCATCCTTGGCTTTGTGGAGCAGCTCTCGGAAGTGAATGTCGATGGCGTTGAGCCAATGACGTCAGTTACGCCGATGGAGATGCGCAAGCGTGCCGATGCCGTGACTGATGGCAACAAGGCGGAAGACATTGTGGCCAATGCGCCGGTGTCCGAACGGAACTTCTTCATGGTTCCAAAGGTCGTCGAGTAAGCCTTGGATATACTGGCGCGAAACGCGTAACGCAGTTTCGCAAATGCCAGTGCTAGACAGGAAACTTGATAACCGCATTTGCCAGTCCGATTTTCTAAAATTCGAAAGCCGTTGCCGATATGACCGAACTGACCAGCCTCACCATTGCCGAAGCACGCGACAAACTGCAGGCGAAGGACATTACCGCCGTCGAACTGACGGACGCCTATCTTGCGGCTATTGATGCTGCCAATGAAAAGCTGAACACCTATGTCGCCACCACACCTGAAAAGGCACGTGAGATGGCAAAAGCGTCTGACGGGAAGCTGGCAGCCGGCAAGGGCGGTGCGCTCGAAGGTATTCCGCTTGGCGTCAAGGACCTGTTCGCCACGCGCGATATCCACACGCAGGCCTGCTCGCACATTCTCGATGGCTTCAAGCCAAAGTACGAATCGACAGTCACGCAGAACCTGTGGGACGCCGGTGCGGTTCTGCTGGGCAAGCTAAACATGGACGAGTTCGCAATGGGCTCTTCCAACGAAAGCTCTTATTACGGTCCGGCCATCAACCCATGGCGCGCCAATGGTTCTGACCAGAACCTGGTGCCCGGCGGTTCGTCCGGTGGTTCGGCTGCTGCCGTTGCTGCACATCTGTGCGCCGGTGCAACCGCAACCGATACCGGTGGCTCCATCCGTCAGCCTGCTGCCTTCACCGGCACAGTCGGCATCAAGCCAACCTACGGCCGTTGCTCGCGTTGGGGTATCGCAGCCTATGCATCCTCGCTCGATCAGGCCGGTCCGATTGCCCGCGACGTGCGCGACGCCGCCATCCTGTTGAAGACCATGGCAAGCGTAGACACAAAGGATACCACGTCGGTTGATCTGCCGGTGCCGGACTATGAAAAGGCCATTGGCCAGTCGCTGAAGGGCCTCAAGATTGGTATTCCAAAGGAGTACCGCATCGACGGCATGCCGGAAGAAATCGAAAAGCTCTGGGCACAGGGTATCGAGTGGCTGAAGGATGCGGGTGCGGAGATCGTCAACATCTCCCTGCCGCACACCAAATACGCTCTGCCAGCCTATTATATCGTCGCACCTGCCGAAGCCTCGTCCAACCTTGCTCGTTATGACGGCGTTCGTTACGGCCTGCGCGTTGACGGTGGCAACATTGCCGAAATGTACCAGAACTCCCGCGCTGCCGGTTTCGGCAAGGAAGTTCAGCGCCGTATCATGGTTGGCACCTATGTGCTGTCGGCCGGTTATTACGATGCCTATTACCTGAAGGCGCAGAAGGTTCGCACGCTGATCAAGCGTGACTTCGAAAACGTCTTCCATGAAGGCGTTGATGCCATCCTGGCGCCAATCACCCCGTCGTCTGCATTCGCCATTGGTGATGAGGAACTGGCATCGGATCCAGTCAAGATGTACCTGCAGGACGTGTTCACCATTACGGTCAACATGGCTGGCCTGCCGGGTCTTTCGGTTCCTGCCGGTCTTGATGGCAAGGGTCTGCCGCTTGGTTTGCAGCTCATCGGCAAGCCTTTCGAGGAAGAAACGCTGTTCAAGACAGCTCATGCCATTGAACAGGCTGCAGGCAAGTTCACGCCTGCCAAGTGGTGGTAAGCACCTTTTACATTCGCGCTATGAACGAGGCTGACCGTGAAGCGGTCGGCCTTGTTGGTTTTCGGGCATGGCAATCCAGCAACGCATTCGAGGATGTCTATCTCGATCCATCAGTCATTGAGCGTGTCCGGGGTGAATTTGCGCAATTTGCCGCCACATCAACCAGCGATATCGCAGTGGTCGAGATCGACGGTGAGATTGCCGGCTGGGGTGCGCGGGATGGTGAGCCCAACCACATTTCTGACCTTTGGGTCGGCCCTGAATGGCAGGGGCGTGGCTTCGGTCGCGCACTGGTTGAGCATTTTCTGCAGAAGATGCGCGCAGCCGGCATCGGGACCGTGACGATCAGCACCCACGCTAAAAACGTCTCAGCCATCCGCCTTTACGAACGGTGCGGTTTTCAAATCGTCTGGCAGGGCCAGCAATGGTCTGACAGCATGAAAGTGGAACTGCAAAAGGTGCGGTTGGAACAGGTGCTCTAATCTGCGGAGATGCACCGGGCAGCAATGCTACTGCCCGGCACAGCCATTTACCTGTTGTCGAGTTCACCGCGTACCAGTTCCAGCCCGCGTGTGGTGATGCGATAGGGCTTGCCACTGGCAGACGCGATGGCCCGCTTGTGTTTCAGCTTGCGGAAGGTCTCGAGGTTGAGGCCGCTGAAAACCCAGCCGTCACGGGTGTAAAGGCTCAGCTTTTCGATTTTGCGATTGTCGTCTCGAACGAGTTCTATTCTGCCGCCTTGCGCGAGCAGGTGAAGGATGCGCTGTTCGGCGCGTGAAATGTCCATTTTCGGAAATCCGGTCGGCGTCCTCAAGGACGCATGAAAACACACCCGGGTGCCACAAAAGCATCCGGCTCGGTTTCATTTGGGCCCGGCGCGCAAGATACTTGCGGGCAGGGCCGTTACCGGGACTCCGATTGAGAGAACATAAAGGCTCCTTCGTTACATTTTCTGGTTAGCGAGCAGGGCCGCCATGGTCAAGTCCAGGTGATTCTCGTGTTGTGCGCATCCTGTTTCAATCCGTGTTGCTGTGTTCGCATGGCCACAGAACACGGCCACGGCGGTAAATGAGACAACTCTCAAATATACATGTTGAATGAAGAGCTTGGCGAAAGCTTGTACTGGTCAAATGCGGGAATGAATGGTCTACTGCAACCGGACGATCGGAGGTAGCATTTGGTCAGCATACGCAATGCGCGGGAAGACGAAGCGGCATCACTTGCAGCCCTGGGGTTGCGGGCCTGGGAAATGGCCATGGCGCCGATTGGCGTTACCAAAGCGCTCAGTGAAAACGCCCGATCTGCCTTTGAAAATTTCACGCTGTCCTCGTGGCTGAGCATTACGGTCGCGGAACTGGATGGCGAAATTGTCGGTTGGGCGGCCCGCGAACACTTCGATGACAAGATCAGTGATTTCTGGATAGCGCCGGAATATCAGCGCAAAGGCGTGGGGGCACTGCTCCTTGCCGATGTCGAGCGGGAAATTATCGAGCAGGGCTTCACATCAGTGCGGGTGGAAAGCCATGCCCAGAATGAGCAGGCCATCGCCTTTTTCCAGAAGCATGGCTACAGCGTGAACTGGTTGACCGTGACCTATGCGCCGAAGCTGGACCGCGACGTGCAATCCATCGGCTTGAGCAAGCAGCTGGTCGAGGAGCCGAAGGATACCTACGGCCCCGGATTTTAACGCATTGTACAGCCACCCGGATTAAGGGGCGGGCGACACGATCTCGTAGGTGCATTTGAACGAGCTGGCGGCGATCCGGTAGGTGTCCTTTTCGTCTGACGGCACCTGCACGATGGCATCGCCCGGCTTGGCAACCATGCTTTCACCCCAAGGCGCGGTGAAGGTGAAGGCGCCGGTTTTCTCCGACACGATGAAATAGGTCATCTCGCTGCCAAGCGGCTTGAAGGCGCTGTAACCCTGCGCATCGGCTTTTGATTGCGCCTCGCCATAACGCTGTGGAAACTTGGCGGCCTTGACCAGTATCTCCTCGTTGCCGGTTTCCGGGCAACGGTTGCGAACAACCCAGTCACCGGCTTCTGCCGGTTTGGATTTGGTTTCGACACCTTCACCCTTGATGATGGTGACGATAACCTCTCCCGCCACTGCGGGGCGGGCATCGACGTCCTTGGTCTTGCGGGCAATGCCCGTCAGCTTCTGTGTCTTGGCGTCGGTCATAAGGGCAACCTGATCCTTGACCGGCGCATCTTGGGCGGGCGCCATGCCGGCAAAAAAGAGGCTGGCTGCGAGTGATCCGTAAAAGAGCGAAGTTTTGTTCATGGCGATGATCTCTGTGTGAGGCGCAAAACGGTGACGGGTGCGATACCCAATATATTTTCCAATTGTGTGACAAGGCAACTTGTCCCGGCTTCAACAGCGCGACAAGTCTTGCGCATGCAGCACATTTGTTTTACCCCACAAACAGAAAAGAATGTATCCCGCGAGCTTGATATGACCCTTGTAGATGTGCGCACACCAGATCCGAAACGCTTCATTCCCGGTGCTACCGGCGATTGGGAAATTGTAATCGGAATGGAAGTCCACGCACAGGTTTTGTCCAATTCGAAACTGTTCTCCGGCGCATCCACGTCGTTCGGCAATGCGCCGAACGCCAACGTGTCGCTGGTTGATGCTGCCATGCCAGGCATGTTGCCGGTCATTAACCAGGAATGTGTCGCACAGGCCGTTCGTACAGGTCTTGGCCTTAAGGCCCAGATCAACAAGCGTTCGATCTTTGACCGCAAGAACTATTTCTATCCGGATTTGCCGCAGGGCTACCAGATTTCGCAGTTCAAGGACCCGATTGTCGGCGAGGGCAAGATCATCATCTCGCTCGGACCGGACCGTCAGGGCAATTTTGAAGATATTGAAATCGGTATCGAGCGTCTGCATCTGGAACAGGATGCCGGCAAGTCGATGCATGACCAGCATCCGACCATGTCGTTTGTAGACCTTAACCGTTCGGGCGTTGCCCTGATGGAAATCGTCTCCAAGCCTGACATGCGCTCCGCCGATGAAGCCAAGGCTTACATGACCAAGCTGCGCGCCATCGTGCGTTACCTTGGCACCTGCGATGGTAACATGGACGAGGGCTCGATGCGCGCTGACGTCAACGTTTCCGTGCGCAAGCCGGGCGGTGAGTTTGGCACACGGTGCGAAATCAAGAACGTCAACTCCATCCGTTTCATCGGTCAGGCCATCGAATCCGAAGCCCGTCGTCAGATCGGCATTCTCGAAGATGGCGGTTCCATCGATCAGGAAACCCGCCTGTTTGATCCGGTCAAGGGCGAAACCCGCTCGATGCGCTCCAAGGAAGATGCGCATGACTACCGTTATTTCCCCGATCCGGATCTGCTGCCGCTGGAATTCGATGACGCGTTCATTGAAAGCCTGAAGGCTGATCTGCCGGAACTGCCTGACGACAAGAAAGAACGTTTTGTCAGCGAACTGGGCCTGTCGGTTTATGACGCGTCCATTCTGGTGTCTGAAAAGGCAATTGCCGATTATTATGAAGCCGTTGCGGCTGGTCGCGATGCCAAGCTGGCTGCGAACTGGGTTATCAACGACTTGCTGGGCGCCTTGAACAAAGCCAGCAAAGGCATTGAAGAGACTCCTGTTTCTGCCGATCAGCTCGGTGGCATCATTGACCTCATCAAGGCTGAAACCATTTCCGGCAAGATTGCCAAGGACCTGTTCGAAATCGTCTGGAACGAAGGCGGCAATCCGGCCGAGATCGTTGAAAGCCGTGGCATGAAGCAGGTGACAGACACCGGCGCCATCGAAAAGGCTGTGGATGAAATCATCGCCGCCAACCCGGATCAGGTCGAAAAGGTCAAGGCAAAGCCGACCCTTGCCGGCTGGTTCGTTGGTCAGGTGATGAAGTCCACCGGCGGCAAGGCCAATCCACAGGCCGTCCAGGCTCTGGTCAAGGCCAAGCTGGGCATAGAAGAATAAGGTCGTTTTGACAGAGATGGGGCCGGGACCGGAAAAGGTGCCCGGCCTTTTCTTTTAGAAAAAGGAATTTTATCATGTTTTTCGTTCGCACAGCGAGTGAGCGCGATATTGAGAAAGTTCGCACATTGCTGGCCCAGACATGGCACGCCACCTATGACCCGCTCTACGGCGAGGACAAGGTCAAGCAGATGATTGCTAGCTGGCATTCGCCACAGGCCATCAAGGAGCGCATCGAAAAAAAGGGCGGGGAGTTTCTGGTTGCAGATGACGGCAAACGTCTGGGCGGCATGGGATATGCTGCCATGTCCACCAAGATGACCAAGACGGCATTGTTGTATCAGCTTTATGTTGCGCCGGAATTCCAGCGCCAGGGCGTTGGCCGGGACATTTTTGCCGAACTGGAAACCTGCTTTCCCGATGCGGAAATCATGCGCCTAGAGGTCGATCCCAACAACAAACCCGCGATTGCCTTCTATCAAGGTGTCGGTTTTGTCGAGGTTGATGAAATCGAGCGGATGGCTGGCGTTGAAGGTCTGCCCGGCATCGTCATGGAAAAGAGCCTGCGCAGATGAAGATCTCGGCCGAACAGCTGGCGATTCGCGAGGCGCAGGAGCGGGACATTCCAGCGCTCGCCGCCATTTACGCCGCTGACGAGGTTGGCTCGCACGGCGACACGACCGATCCGGAGGCGCTTGCTGATTACAGCAGGGCTTTTGATGCCATTGCCGCATCCCCTAATGAAAGCCTGTATGTGGTGGAGTTGGAAGGCGAAATCGTCGGTACGTTCCAGACGGTCATTCTCAACAAGCTGGTCGGTCGTGGATCGGTTTCCATGGCCATGGAAGCAGTGCAGACGCGGTCTGACATGCGCGGGCAGGGCATTGGCGCAATCATGGTCGATTACTGCATCGACAAGGCAAAAAAGCTGGATATCGGCACGGTGCAGCTCGTCTCGAACGTGGCCCGGCTGGACGCGCATCGCTTTTACGAACGGCTTGGCTTCGAGAGGCGACATTTCGGCTTCAGAATGAAGCTGAAATAACATTGTGATGATTGGAAATACTGGACAATCGCGCCGCATGGCGGCATAAGCTGATGCCAGCATGCTGCGCTTGCGTAGGCGCTTGCATGGGCAAGCCGAAGGAACGGATATGAAGACTCTTATCACTCAAATCTTCACCTGGTGGAATGGCCAGACGATCGGAGCGCGCTTTCACACATGGCGTTTCGGCAAGAAGGTAGGGCAGGACGAGTTGGGTAATATCTACTACGAAGGCGGCACCACCTCCTGGGGCATGCCGCGTCGTTGGGTTGTTTACAACGGTTACGCAGAAGCTTCCGCAATTCCGCCAGGCTGGCACGGCTGGATGCACTACCGCACCGATGTGCCTCCTTCGCAGGAAGACTACAAGCCACGCGACTGGCAGAAGGCACACCAGCCAAACCTCACAGGTACGTCGCAGGCTTATCGCCCGAAGGGCTCGCTTGCTGTTCCTGGCGAACGTCCTCGCGTGACTGGCGACTACGACGCCTGGACACCGGGCAACTGAATCAGGCTGCTGCACGCTTTTCGCCATATTCGCACTATAGCTGGAAAGCAGGTTTGCTTTGGCGTGCTTGCGGTTTCAATTCTTGAGGGACGGTTTGATATGAGGAAATTCACGCGGGATGGTTCTTTGCGTGTGCTGGCTGTTATTGCACTGGCATGCCTGCCTTCCCTCGCAGTGGTGAACAATGCCGCTGCGGAGCGTATTTCCAACAAGGTTGCTGTCTTCTCCGGTATCGACAAGATCACCGGCCGCATCACGTCTTTTGATGTTTATATCGATGAAACCGTACAGTTCGGCGCGCTGCAGGTGACACCGAAGGTCTGTTATTCGCGTGACGAAACCGAAGCGCAGAAAATCGATTCGTTTGTCGAGGTCGATGAAATCACCCTCGATCGTAAGGTACGTCGTATCTTTACCGGCTGGATGTTCGCAGACAGCCCCGGTCTCAATGCCGTTGAACACCCGATCTATGATGTTTGGCTGACAGGCTGCAAACAGCAGTCGGAAGTCGTTGCTCCATCGCAGACCAACTGAGAGAGCGTGTCGCGCTCCTCGGAAAACCCCAGACTTTTCAAAACCGACACATGACGACCAAGCGCCTCTGCCTTTCATTGGCACGCGCTTTTTGTGCTGAAATCTCCGTGGCGTTCTGTCCAGTGAAGAGCTCACGCCGCAGGTGAGGGGCTCAGATGTTCGCCCTTAAAAACGAATTGTCGGCCGGTCGACGGCCTTTTCCAGCAGCTTGGCATAGTCTGCCTTGGGAACATCGATGGCACCGAAGGTCATGAGATGTTCGGTCGTGAACTGCGTATCGAGCAGGGTGAAGCCCTTTTCCCGCAACCGCTCGACCAGATAGACGAGGCAGATCTTCGACGCATTGGTGCGTCGGGAAAACATGCTTTCACCGAAGAATGCCGAGCCTAGAGACACCCCGTAAAGTCCGCCAACCAGTTCATCGCCTTCCCAAGCCTCAACACTGTGGGCGTGACCCATCATGTTCAACTCGCTGTAAAGCGCGCGGATGGTGGCATTGATCCAGGTGCTGGGCCGGTCGGAGGCTTCCGCCGCGCAACCGCCAACCACGGAATCAAACGCCGTGTCGAAGCGGATATCGAACGGTTTGCGCCTGATGGCTTTGGCAAGACTTTTGGAAACATGGAAAGCGTCGAGAGGAATGATGCCTCTGACTTCTGGCTCGACCCAGAAAATCTCCGGGTCATCAGCCGAATCGGCCATGGGAAACAGGCCAACGGAATAGGCGCGCAGCAGTATCTCGGGTGTTATTTCCGCGTTTCTGCTGCGTCGCCCAGCCATTTTTAGTGTGCGTCACCGGCCAGATATTTTTCCAGCCAGTGAATGTCGTAGTCACCCTTCAAGATGTCCTCGTTCTGCAGGAGGTCCTGGAACAGGGGCAGGGTGGTCTTGATGCCATCCACAACGAACTCGTCGAGCGCGCGGCGCAGACGTGCAATGCACTCCTCACGGTTACGACCATGCACAATCAGCTTGCCGATCATGCTGTCGTAATAAGGCGGGATCTTGTAGCCCTGATAGGCACCGGAATCGACGCGAACGCCAAGACCGCCCGGAGTGTGGAAATAGGTCAGCGTACCAGGAGACGGCACGAAGGTGCGTGGGTCTTCAGCATTGATACGGCATTCGATGGCATGGCCATTGAACTTGATATCAGCCTGCGTAACCGAGAGGCCCTGACCGGAAGCAACGCGGATCTGCTCCTGCACGAGGTCCATGCCGGTGATGGCTTCCGTGACCGGATGCTCCACCTGCAGACGGGTGTTCATTTCAATGAAGTAGAACTCGCCGTTTTCGTAAAGGAACTCGATGGTGCCTGCACCACGATATTTCAGCTTGCGCATGGCGTCGGCGCAAATCTCTCCAATGCTCATCCGCTGCTCGACGGTCAAAGCAGGAGAGTTTGCTTCTTCCAAGACCTTCTGGTGGCGGCGCTGCAAGGAGCAATCGCGTTCACCCAGATGCACGGCATTGCCTTCACCGTCACCGAAGACCTGAACTTCGATGTGGCGTGGTTTGCCAAGGTATTTTTCCATGTAGACAGCATCGTTACCGAATGCTGCCAGAGCCTCGGAGCGGGCCGTGGAAACGGCTTCGTCCAGATCGGCCTCGGTCTTGGCAACCTTCATGCCACGGCCGCCACCGCCTGCCGTTGCCTTGATAAGCACCGGGAAGCCGATCGACTTGGCAATTTCCATCGCGTTTTCCGGCTTCACTTCACCATCAGAGCCGGGAACGACGGGAATACCCAGTTCCTGTGCGGTCTGCTTGGCGGTGATCTTGTCACCCATGATGCGGATATGGTCAGCGGTCGGTCCGATGAAGGTAATGCCATGCGCATCTAGAATGTCTGCGAACTTGGCATTTTCCGACAGGAAGCCGTAACCGGGGTGAACGGCATCCGCGCCGGTGATTTCGCACGCCGCAACAATCTGGTGAATGTTGAGGTAGCTGTCACGCGACGGAGGAGGGCCGATGCAAACGCTTTCATCAGCAAGGCGCACATGCATCGCATCCGCATCTGCCGTGGAATGCACGGCAACGGTTGGAATGCCGAGTTCCTTGGCGGCGCGCAGTACACGAAGCGCGATTTCGCCACGGTTTGCTATGAGGATCTTGGATACCATGCTTATCCGCCTTATTCGATGACCACGAGGGCTTCACCATACTCCACAGGCTGAGCGTCGTTGACGATGATTTCCGTGACCTTGCCGGACTTTGGAGCCGGGATCTGGTTCATGGTCTTCATGGCTTCAACGATGAGAAGCGTCTGGCCTTCCTTGACGGTGGCACCAACTTCGATGAATGCGCGGGCGCCTGGAGCTGGCGACAGGTAAACCGTGCCGACCATAGGCGAAGTAACGGTGTTTGCCGGGTTCCGGGCAGGGGCAGCAGATGCCGCTGGCGCTGCGAGCGGGGCCGGTGCTGCAGGGGCAGCTGGTGCCGGTGCTGCATAAGCAGGAGGAGCCGCTGCGTAAACGGTTGCTGCCGGTGCGGAGCGCGAAACGCGAATGCGCAGGTCGTCCTGCTCGATTTCGATTTCCGACAGGTCGGTGTCGTTGAGAATGTTCGCGAGATCGCGGATCAGTTCCTTGTCGATACCGTTTTTCTTTTCAGCCATAACGAGACCCTATTCTCTTGTTTATTCTTATTGCGTGATATTCTTCAGTGCGTTGAGCGCCATGATGTAGCCGTATGGGCCGAAGCCGCAAACCATGCCTTTGGCGGCGGGCGCTATCATCGATTTGTGGCGGAATTCCTCGCGGGCGTGGATATTGGAAATGTGCACTTCCAGTACCGGCACGGAAATAGCGCGAATGGCGTCATGCAACGCAATTGACGTATGCCCGTAAGCACCCGGATTGATGACGACGCCGATCGCGCGGTCGTCGGCTTCGTGAAGCCAATCGACCAGCACACCTTCATGATTGGACTGGCGGCAATCCACCTCAAAGCCGAGCGACTGGCCTGCCTCGCGGCAATCCTGCTCAATATCTTTCAAGGTTTTTCCGCCGTAAATACCCGGCTCCCGCTTCCCAAGCATGTTCAGATTGGGGCCGTTGAGGACGAGGACTAGCTTGCTCATGTACGGTTCCGTCAAAAATTCAGCGCCACCTATAGACTTTAAGGCGATCAAGGAAAAGCCCTGTTCGCCTTAAAGCACGGGTTGTCCTTAATCTTCTGGTCATGAAGAGCATTTTGATGTGGATTGTTTGATTGAAACGGCAAGGCCGGTGCTACTGCGCGGCGTGAGCGCGATTCCTGTTTTGGCACAGAATAACCGCTCGTAACTGTCTGCAAGGGAATACTTCTTGTCAGCTGGATGACTAGGGCTGGTGGCAATTCCCGTGACCGGCACGGGAGTTGAAAACGTTGAAGACGCGAGGCGCAGGCTGCTCTGTTACGAGCAGGTTGCCTTGCCGCAGGTGCGCATATTGGCAATCTTCTCTTTCAGTGGATCAGCGCCAACGGCGCCGAATACGGCCTCGGTGCCGATGATGTAGGATGGAGTGCCGGTAATGCCGAGGTTGTTGGCAAGCGAATAGGCTTCCTGCACCTGCGGGGTGTTGGGGCTTTCTTCCATCGACTTGCGAATGGCGGCCTCATCGATACCGAGCGAGGTTGCGACTTCCATGGCGCTGTCTTCATTGGCGCGACCGGTGCTGCCAAGCAGCGTGCGCTGGAATTCCGGGTACTTCTCCGGCGCCACCAACTTCACGGCATTGGAAACCTTGTGGGCGGCCAGCGACTCAGGTCCGAGGATTGGAAATTCCTTGAGCACGACACGAATGTTCTTGTCGGACTTCAGGATGTTGTCCATGTCGCTCATGGCGCGCTTGCAATAACCGCAGTTGTAATCGAAGAACTCGACCAGCGTCACGTCACCCTTCGGGTTGCCGAGGCTGATATCGAATTTCGATTCGAAAAGCGCTTTCTGGTTGCTGCTAACCGCCTCTGATGCCTTGGCGTTGCGTGCCTCAGACTGTTTGCGCTCAAGCGCATCCTGCACTTCCAGCATGATCTCCGGATTGGCGATGAGGTATTCCTTGATATACGCGCCGATTTCCTTTTTCTGCTGGTCATCCAGTGCGTGAGCAGGGGCGCTGATGCCAACTGCCGAAAAGGCCATGACGCTGGCAAGCGTTGCGGATGCTAGTGAAAATTTCATTTCGGCCTCGTTGTCATTGAAAGACGGTAGCAAACATGTGGTGTGGTGTTTGCAGATTAATTCATTTTACGGCAAGCCATAAACGCCACAACCGAAAAAATAGCGCCCATTGTCGCGGTGGCTGGATTGTTATTGGCAGAGGAATGCGGCAAGTCTCCGACTTGAAAGCGGCAGACGTCCTCAAAACAACACATCCCTGTGCGCTACAGTTTTACCACCACACATCTTGCTTCACCAAACCCTAACCATTTTGGGGGCTGATGCTGGAGAAAATAAGAGAGGCTTCGTTTTGATTCCTGTTTCCAGCCGCAGTGCCGTTGAACCCTTCCATGCCATGGATATTTTGGCGGAAGCCAATCGTCGCAAGAAAGACGGTCGCCCCGTCATTTCCATGTCACTTGGCCAGCCAGCCCATCCCGCACCAAAAGCTGCTCTCGCTGCGGCCAGCGAAGCGCTGAAACAAGGGCGGATTGGTTACACCGATGCGCTTGGCCTGCTTGAGCTGCGTGAAGCCATTGCCGGTCACTACCGCGTGCAGCATGGCATAGATGTTGACCCGGCGCGCATTGCGGTAACGACAGGCTCTTCCGCTGCCTTCAATCTGGCATTTCTGAGCCTGTTCGATGCTGGCGATGCGGTTGCTATCGCCAGACCCGGCTACCCGGCCTATCGTAATATTCTCAAAGCACTCGGCCTGAAGGTTGTGGAAGTGCCAGTTACGGCTGAAACGGGCTTTACGTTGACGCCAGCAAGCCTTGAGCGGGCGGAAACCATTGCCGGCTGCAAACTGAAGGGCGTTCTGCTGGCAAGTCCAGCCAACCCCACCGGTACCGTCACCGGACGTGAGGCACTGAAGCGGCTGGCAACCTATTGCGAGAGCCGCTCCATCGCTTTCATTTCCGACGAGATCTACCACGGACTGACATTTGTTGGCGAGGAAACCTCCGCGCTGGAAATCACTGATCAGGCTGTCGTCATCAATTCATTCTCGAAATATTATTGCATGACCGGCTGGCGTGTCGGCTGGATGGTGCTGCCGGAAAGTCTGGTGCGTCCGGTCGAATGTCTTGCGCAGAGCCTTTATATTTCTGCTCCGGAACTGTCGCAGATTGCTGCTGCCGCCGCTTTTGGTGCAGCTGAAGAACTGGATGTCTACAAGGAAAGCTACCACACCAATCGTGACTTCCTGATGGAGCGTCTGCCACAGATCGGCCTGCCGCTGGCGTCCCCGATGGATGGTGCCTTCTACGCCTATGTCGATGTTAGCCGCTTTACCAATGACAGCATGGATTTCGCCAAGCGCATGCTGACGGAAATCGATGTTGCAGCGACACCGGGCATGGATTTTGACCCCACAGAGGGGCACCGCGCCCTGCGTATTTCCTACGCCGGTTCCGTCTCTGATATCGCCGAGGCGGTTGGCCGCATGGCCGGCTGGCTGAAAGAAAAGCGCTGATTTCAGCGCTTGGATCTAAGGGATAAAAGAATCTGATTTCAGTGCCTTGCGGCGATTTGCGGAATCAAACCCGCAGGCACTTGAATCAGTTTATCAACTGGCACTGTCGTCGGCGGCTTCACAGATAAACGTGCTTTCAAAAGCCGTGCGGCCTTTGCTGGTGAAGGTCAGAACCCGACCTTCCGCGCGCTTGATCCACTGTTTGTCCAACATGGCGTTGAGCAGCGATGCACCGAGCGAACCACCGAGGTGGTGGCGTCTTTCACTCCAGTCCAGGCAGTGCAGGCAGACCGGACGACGCGCCTTTTGCAGGCTTTCCAGATCAATACCAAAGTCGGAGAAAAATTGCTGGCCCTGATCGGTCAGCGCAATGGTTTCATCCTGTGAAATCACCAGACCGCGCTGGGTAATGCCGTGCAGCAATTGCACGCCGCTTTCCCCGGCCAGATGGTCGTAACAGACCCTTGCTTCACGCAGCGCCGCGTCCTTGGGGCCGGTGCGGACCCGAACGGCGCCGGTGCGCTGGGCAAGCCCCATCAGCGCTTCCAGCACCTGCGCCACATCTTCGCCCGACAGACGGAAATAACGATGCCGTCCCTGTTTTTCGGCTTTCAGCAAATTGGCGTCGCTCAGTTTGGAGAGGTGCCCGCTGGCCGTTTGTACCGTGACACCGGCAGCGTTTGCCAACTCGCTGACGGTCAGCGCGCGGCCATCCATCAGCGCCGTCAGTATATTGGCGCGGGCAGGGTCGCCGATCAGTGAGGCGATAGTTGCGATAATGGGTCCGTCTTTCATAGTTCGATCATAGCCGAAGCATTGACGTACAGCAATGGCGTAGACCGGAGGCATGTCACACGAAAGGAAATCGCCATGCTGACCTGCTTTATTCGATATGAGATTGATCCCTATAAGGTCGATGCTTTCGAACACTATGCCCGCAACTGGGGACAAGCCATTCCACGCTGTGGTGCGGAACTGATCGGGTATTACGCGCCGAAGGAGGGCTCTAGCACCATTGCCTACGGCATCTATAATATCGAGAACCTCGCGGCCTATGAAGCCTATCGTGCACGTCTGGCAGCAGATCCACTCGGGCGTGACAACTACGAATTTGCCAGGCGCGAACAATTCATCCGCCGCGAAGACCGGCTATTCCTGCAACTGGCATCCGCACCACATGGGGAGAGTGAGCGATGATATCTGTGATATTCGAGGTGTGGCCGGCCGAGGGGGAACGGCAGCACTATCTCGACATAGCCGCCAGGCTGCGCGAAGACCTCCAGACTATCGACGGATTTATCTCGGTTGAGCGGTTCCAGAGCATCACCAATCCCGACAAGATGCTGTCGCTTTCGTTTTTCCGGGACGAAGAGGCGGTCAAAGCCTGGCGCAATCTTGATGCCCACCGCGCGGCGCAATCCGCCGGCCGCAATGGCGTGTTTGCCAATTACCGTCTGCGTGTTGCCAGCGTAATCCGTGATTATGGCTTAGATGAGCGCGAAGACGCCCCGCCAGACAGCCGTCAGCGTCATGAAGCAAAATAGCTGAAAGAGCGAAGCGGTGCCCAAGCCGTTTTTCCTCTCGCCAATCTGTCAGACAAAAGAAAACGCCCGCAGCGTCGTTGCGGGCGTCTTTTGTATTCGTCAGTCTTTATCGCGGCGCTTTGGCGAAACCTTTGACGAGAATTGGCCCCGTGGGTCGACCAGTCGGTGATCCTCCCGCCGTTTCCAGCGTGATTTCATAGAGTTGTTCTCCCTGCGGTTTGGGCAGGGCCGGTCCTTTCAGAGCTGCAGAGCGGCTGTTTTCCAACAGTCCAAGCGACACTGGGCCCATGTCCTGAGAGGGCAGGGTCCACACCTGCAACGTCTTGCCTTCTGGGACAGTGAAATCTGCAAGCAGCTTCACCGTCGCTTGCTCGTTGCCGAAGTCTTCGACGATTGCCTGTGCTTCACCCTTGGCATCAAGCAGAACAGCGATCACGACAGGATCGGGTCTGGTGAGCAGGCTCCAGCCGAGTGTCACGGCAAGCAGCACTGTGGCCGCAAGCGAAGCCATCGCAGTCCAGCGCCAGCCAGACTTGATATTGTCATTGCTGGCGGCAGGGGATGGCGCTGTGGCGATCTCAGGGGTAGGGCGCGCAGCCGAAATACCGGCATCAATCCTCTGCCAGAGTTCCTCCGGGACGTCCAAAGGTTCTGCCGTCGCATCAAGCGGCAGAAAACGGTCACGGCTTGCTTCAACGGCGGCACGCAGTTCGGCGTCGCGCTCAAGGCGGACCTCGAAGGCCGCAGCCTCCATTGGCTCCATCAGGCCAAGAACATATTCATCGGCAAGGTGTATGATGTCGTGTTCAGGGTTGGTGCCGGTCATCGCATGCACTCCCTCAATGCGGAAAGTCCTCGTTTTATCCACGACTTTGCGGTGCCAAGCGGCAACCGCAGGCGTCCGGCAATTTCGCCGTGTGTATAACCACCGACATAGGCCATGAGGATCGTTCGTCGTCGCGTTTCTTCCAGTGCGCCAAGACATTCATGCAGGCGGCTGCCACTTTCCAGACGTTGCCAGGAGGCCATGATCTGATCGATCTGTTCACGGTCCTGCAATTCCTCAAGTTTGTCGCTGGTAACAAGATCTTCGCGTTTGCCATCCCGCAACATATTGAGCGCGTGATTGCGAATAACAGCATAGATCCAACCACGTGCCGAACCGCGGCCCGGTTCAAACTGATGCGCCTTGGTCCATATGCGGATGAACCCTTCTTGCACGGCTTCCTCAGCAAGATCACGCCGCCTCAAAATGCGCTGGGCTACAGCCACCAGCCGTCCGGCTTCACTATCATAAATATGCCGCAGGGCTTTGCGGTCACCTTTTGCACAGGCTGCAAGCGCAGCGTTTAAATCTTCGCTTTGATCCTGCGTTACCAGCAAACGGTTCTCCTCCCGAACATTTCTCTCAAACGGGTATCTCACAGATAGGGCGCCTGTTCCAGACATCAGCTTGTCCTGTTTTTTGAACGCAAGGCTTCATCATTCTCTGTGGGGTTACCCCTCAAAGGCGCAAATGGATGCAGCATAATTTTTTTATTTGCCTGCATCCAAACGGCATCTCCCGTGTGTCTACCCATTGAGAGGCGCTTCACAGGTGTTGAAGCGGGGTTCTCTGAAACAGATATCCAAAGGGAGAAATGCCATGCACATGATCCGTTCCGTACTGATTGCTTCCACCGCCGTTCTAGCTGCCGCATCCGCACATGCCGCACCTGTTCTTGGCCTGACCGGCGACAAGACGTTGGTGATGTTCGACACAGACAAACCGGAAGTTTCCAAAACCATGGATGTGACCGGTGTCGACAAGTTGGTGGGCATTGATTTTCGTCCTGGCAACAAGACCGTGGTCGGCGTAACGCCTGAGGGAACCATCGTCACCATTGATCTGACCAGCGGTGCCGCAACCGAAGTGGCCAAAATGGACAAGCCGCTGGCAATGACGGACGCGCCTGTGGTCGTTGATTTCAATCCGATGGCAGACCGTCTGCGTTTCATGACCGGCACCACCAATCACCGTGTTCACCCTGATACCGGTGCTGTGACGGTTGATGGCACATTGGCCTATGAAGACGGTGATATGCACAAGGGTGAAACCCCCAACATCGTCGCGGCCGCTTACACCAATTCCTGGGGCAAGCCTGAAAAGACTGCGATGTACAATATCGATGCCACCATTGGTGCGCTGATCCAGCAGACCAAACCAAATGACGGTACGCTCAAGGCAATCGGCAAGTTGGGTATCGAAACGACACCAGCCACTTACGCTTTCGACATTCAAGGTGCGGAAGACGGCAAGAACACCGCCTATCTTGTCGCCAATAAAACCCTCTACACTGTCAATCTTGAGACCGGTGCTGCCACGCAGGTTGGTGCAGTCACTGGTATCGACAACGAGGTGAGGGATATCGCTATCTTGCCTGCCATGTGAGGCAGCAACAGCTGAAACCTCACGCCAAGCAGTGAATCAAAAAATGAAAAAGCCGCCCGTAAGTGACTCTACGGGCGGCTTTTTTTGCATTTTATAAGGCTTCTATCAGAAGAAACCGCGGCGCTGCCACCAGCCGCCCTTACGCGGCTTTGGATCATCGCCATCACCTTCGTTCGAGGCTGTGGACGTTACCACAGGCTCGGAAGACGAAACATTCTCACCACGGTTGGCGCGGACGGGTTTTGCGTCATCACTCAGATCGGCAGAAGCTTCACCAACTTCTTCAATCGCGGCGTCGACAACCGTCTCTTCAACAACCACCGGCTCTACGGTTTCAACCTTGGCCTTGGCAGGTTTTTCAGCTTTGGGAGCAGCAACAGCCTCTTCAGCTGGAGCTTCTTCCTGTGCCTTGGCCTTGCGAGTGCGGCGTGGCTTCTTGGCTTTTGGCTCTTCGGACACCACTTCGCCGCTACCGCCTTCAACGACGCTGGCCGCCGCGGCTTCCACAACGACGACGTCGCTTTCGCTGGACACAGCGGTTTCAACCGCAACGCCTTCATCGGCAGTGCTGTTGTCGTCACCATCAGTTTCACCCGAGGCTTCGATATCGTTCTCTTCATCGGAGCGATTGCGACGACCGCCGCGCTTGCCACGACGGCGACGCTTGCGCTTGTTTTCTTCGTCAGACGAACTGTTGTCAGCCGAAACTTCATCGGCAGTCTCGTTGGTGTCACCACCAACGGTTTCTACGCCGTTGTCAGCATCGTCATCGCTCTCGTCGCCTTCATCATCGCCCTCGGCACCATTATCCTGTGCCTGCGCGTCCTGACCGTTCTGGCCGCCCTTGCGACGACGACGACGACGACGCTTGCGCTTGCCGCGATTGCCATCTTCATCACCCTCAGCGCGTGCTGGCTGGGCAACTGGTGCCTTGATGATTTCTTCCTCGTCTTCGTCCTCTTCGATTTCGAAGACTGGATCATCTTCTTCTTCGATCACAGGCAGAAGCTGGAGCAGGCTTTCAATTCTAACCGGGTTCTCGACAGGTTCGCCACGATCGATGGCAAAGTGCTGCGAGCCAACGCTGGCATCGGCGGCGATGATGATCGAAACGCCGAAGCGGTTTTCATAATCGACAATCGTGCCACGCTTGTGGTTGAGCAGGTAAAGGGCAGTGTCCGGCGTTGAACGCACAGTGATGTTGTGCGTTGTGTTGCGCAGCAGATATTCCTCGACGCCACGCAGCACGTGCAGGGCGATGGAAGACTCGGAGCGCACGTGGCCGGTGCCGCCGCAATGCGTGCAGACCTGTGTTGTGGATTCCAGAACCGAAGCGCGAATGCGCTGGCGGGACATTTCCAGAAGGCCGAAATGCGAGATGCGGCCAACCTGAATGCGGGCGCGATCGTTTTTCAGGCAATCCTTCAACTTCTTCTCGACGGAGCGGTTGTTGCGCTTTTCTTCCATGTCGATGAAGTCGATGACGACAAGACCGGCAAGGTCGCGCAGGCGAAGCTGACGTGCAACTTCTTCCGCTGCCTCAAGGTTCGTTGCCAGCGCGGTTTCCTCAATGGAATGCTCGCGGGTCGAACGGCCCGAGTTGACGTCGATGGAAACCAGAGCTTCTGTCTGGTTGATGATCAGGTAACCACCAGATTTCAGCGTGACCTGCGGCTGCAGCATACGGTCAAGCTGCGCTTCGATGCCGGAGCGCGAGAAGATCGGGTGAATATCGCGGTAAGGCTGAACCACCTTGGCATGGCTCGGCATCAGCATCTTCATGAAGTCTTTTGCTTCACGGTAGCCTTCTTCGCCGGACACGATGATTTCGCTGATGTCACGATTGTAGAGGTCGCGGATCGAACGCTTGATCAGCGAGCCTTCCTCGTAAACGAGGCAAGGGGCTGTGGAGTTCAATGTCAGTGTGCGGACATTTTCCCACAGGCGCATCAGGTATTCGAAGTCGCGCTTGATCTCGACACGTGTACGGTTGGCACCTGCTGTACGCAGGATAACGCCCATGCCGTTCGGCACTTCCAGATCGCGTGCGATTTCCTTCAGGCGCTTGCGGTCCTGAGGCTGAGTGATCTTGCGGGAAATACCGCCGCCTCGAGCCGTATTCGGCATCAGCACGGAGTAACGGCCGGCCAATGAAAGGTAGGTGGTCAGAGCTGCGCCCTTGTTACCGCGTTCTTCCTTGGCAACCTGAACCAGAATAATCTGGCGGCGCTTGATGACTTCCTGAATGCGGTACTGCTTGCGTGGCTTGCGCGCTACGCGATCAGGAACCTCTTCCATGGCATCTTCTGCGCCGACGGATTCGATAACTTCCTTCTCATGGTCGTCGTCATCGTCATCATCGTCGTCAGAGCCATTGCGGCGAAGACCTTCGACTTCTTCCGAAATCGTGTCAGCGTCAACCATCGCAGCCATTTCGCCGCCTGGGGTCTCATCATCGCTGCCGGAAGCTTCGGCTGATGCTTCTTCTTCAGCATCGGCCTTCTTCTTGCGGGGGCGGCGTACGCGCTTCTTTGGCTTTTCTTCCTCGGCAGGTGCCTCAATGTTGGCGGCTTCTGCTTCTACCTCTGCAGGCGCAGCTTCAGCTTCGGCAGTTTCCTGCGGCGCGGCGGATTGCTGCTCTGATGTGTCGGAGACTTTCGCATCAGTGCTCAGCGGTACAATGCCGATGTCCGGCTGGTCAGCTGTGGAAAGATCGACTGTCGCTGTATGGTCGTGCGGGGCATCCGCTGGCTCGAAATCATCGCTACCGCGATGTTCTTCGGCTTCTGCTCTCAGAAGTGCCTGACGATCCGCAAGCGGGATCTGATAGTAGTCGGGATGGATTTCTGCGAATGCCAGAAAGCCATGACGGTTCCCACCGTAATCGACGAAGGCTGCCTGAAGCGATGGTTCTACCCGGGTTACCTTTGCAAGGTAGATATTGCCCCGGATCTGCTTCTTGTGCTCGGATTCGAAGTCGAACTCCTCAATCCGGTTGCCTCTGACGACTACAACCCGCGTCTCCTCTTCGTGGGAGGCGTCGATAAGCATTTTGTCTGCCATGTAATCTCTGCTCCTCGACGCGACCCCGTGACAGACGAGGATCGTACCGCCGAAAAGGCGGTTCTCCCGTATCTATGAGAGGGTGCGTCGGAAATGATGTTTACCGCTTGGCGCGCGTCAACTGACAACAGCGAGGCGAAGGGCAATGCAAAATGCTTGCCGCTTTGGCCTTGTATGTAAGAAAGCTGTTGCAACGACACCATTTGCCCAAGCCGGTAATACGATAATAACTGGCCCCTTGAGGCCGATGAGTTTGCCCTTCCAGAAGGGCGGACGGTGGCATGCCACCGGGTATATGCCCGGCTCATGCCGGAATTGTTCCAGTTTCAGGAAAAATGTAGCGACGGCAGATGATTCCCGTTTTGCAGCGCCAGCGTCTTTACGATTGGCAGCCCTACGGGTATCTATCCCGTTAACATCTAAACCCTCAATTTGTGTTGTATGGTTTATCCGGCTCAATAGCAATAGGCACGCTAAATATGCCATATTGCTGGAGTAATTCAGGCGTTAACAAATGCTTCACCAATGGCTGTGAATGTGGTCTGACACGGACCGAAACAGGGCAGGGCGGCGCGGTTTCGAGAGGCATTGGGGGCTTTTGAAAGCACTTTGCTAAAATGACGAATATGAAAAAAAAGATTTGGGCTGTCATGATTATTGCACAAATGCGGGCGGCAATCCGGTGCTCGACGCGTATTACGCTGCGAATCACCCTTGCAGCCACTCTGACGGCAGTCACTTTCTTCTCGGTTCCAAACGCTGCTTTTGCAATCGGCGAGAGTTCAAGGATGGTGGCGAGCGCGGCCCGCATCGCCGGAAATGAAGCCCGCACCCGCGTTGTCATCGATTTTGCCGAAGAGCCGGAATTCGAGGTGCATTATCTCGATTCGCCGGAGCGTATCGTCGTTGATCTTCCATCCACCGATTTTGCATTTCCTGCCAAGGATCTCGAGGCTGCCGGCCTTTTCCGTGACGTGCGTTTCGGCACGATGGACGAGGGCCGCGCCCGGATCGTTCTGACCGCCAAGAAACCGGTGCGCCTGGCCATATCCGAGGTGCAGCCAAATTCGGAAGGTAATGGCGTTCGTCTGGTGCTGGATGCTGAAATCACCGACAAGGCGACCTTTGCCAATCTCGTCAAAGACCAGAGCTGGCAACCGCCATCTCCGGTCACCACCGCCTCGGTTGATGGCGTTGTCAGCGGCAAGAGTGACCGGCAGGCCCAGTTCATCATCGCAGTTGATGCAGGCCACGGCGGCATTGATAATGGTGCGCAGGGCGGCAAGACCGGTACGCATGAAAAAGACATTACCCTTGCCTTTGCCAAGGAACTGACAGAGCGGCTGAACAAGGAGCCCGGCATTCAGGCCGTGCTGACGCGCGAATCCGACGAGTTTCTGGCCCTTTCCGAGCGTGTGCAGATCGCCCGCCAGAAAGGCGCTAATCTTTTGATTTCTCTGCATGCCGATACGCTCAAACAAAAGGGCATTCGTGGCGCAACCGTCTACACCATATCAGACCGCGCATCCGACCGCATGGCGGCTGAACTGGCTGAGCGCGAAAACCTGTCCGACGAACTGGCCGGTGTTGCCATGCCGGCAAGCCAGCCGGAAGTGGCCGATATCCTGCTCGACCTGACACGGCGCGAGACACAGGCGTTCTCGGTGACCTTGGCCGGTAATATCCTGGCGTCGTTTGAAGGGCAGATCGGCCTGATCAACAACCCGCATCGCTATGCCGGTTTCCGCGTTTTGCAGGCGCCTGATATTCCCTCCATTCTGCTGGAAATGGGCTTCCTGTCCAATCCGGAAGATGAAAAGCTGTTGCTCGATGTCGAATGGCGTAAAAAGCTGGCCGATGTCATGGCAAAGGCGGTCGGAAAATATCACAATCAGTTCGTCGCCAACGGCGGTTGAGGCGTCCTCTTTCCAGTAACTTTTTCGTGGGGTCGTGGCTTTTGCGGCGCCAAATACAACCACAGGGTTTGCTGCGGGACAGGCAGTTCTCAGCTATTTGACCTGTTGCGATAAGGTGACCCTTGGCCGGAAAAGGTCTTGGCAATGGCCCTAATGCCCGCTTTACTGGGGTAGGGCCCTATTTTACTCACATTCCCGGCGTTACTCGGCATATGTGTGGGCGACTCGTCGCTTTTGCATTAAAGACTTTGTTTGGTGTGGCTTATGACCGGCTATATTGGCAAATGCTGATGTCCCGGCTTGTCATTGCCGGAGTGGTGTGCAAAACCGCACCGACTATGCGAAAATGCGCTTGATGGTGAGCGCGAATGCCACGTTCGGATTATCGGTAGCTTTATATGATAAGACTGATTGGATATTTCTTCGGTATTGCAAGCGCGCTTTTCCTGTGCGCTGCTGCAGGGGCTGCGCTTTATCTCTACACCCTTCGCGAGCAATTGCCGGACTATGCCGTTCTCAGCTCCTACGAGCCGCCGGTCACGACCCGCGTTCACGCCGGCAATGGTGCGTTGATGGCAGAATATGCGCATGAAAAGCGCCTGTTCCTGCCCATCCAGGCCATTCCAGACCGCGTGAAGGCTGCGTTCCTCTCCGCAGAAGACAAGAATTTCTATAATCACCCTGGCGTTGATATCTACGGTCTTGGCCGCGCTATTCTGGTCAACATCCAGAACCTCGGTTCCGGCCGCCGTCCGGTTGGTGCATCGACCATTACTCAGCAGGTCGCCAAGAACTTCCTGCTGACCAACGACCAGACCATCGACCGCAAGATCAAGGAAGCGATTCTGTCCTTCCGCATCGAGCAGACCTATTCGAAAGACAAGATTCTTGAGCTTTATCTCAATGAAATCTTCTTCGGTATGAATGCCTACGGTATTGCCGGTGCCGCGCTGACCTATTTCAACAAGTCGGTCACCGAACTGACCATTGCCGAAACCGCCTATCTGGCATCGCTGCCGAAGGGCCCGGCCAACTACCACCCGTTCCGTTACGAGAAGGCTGCTCTTGAGCGCCGTAACTGGGTGATCGACCGTATGGCCGAAAATGGCTACATCAACACCGCCGATGCGTCGGAAGCAAAAAACCAGCCGCTTGGCGTAAATCTGCGTCGCGGTGGTGCCCACCTGTTTGCGTCTGACTACTTCGCCGAAGAAGTCCGTCGCCAGATCGTTGATAAATACGGCGAGAAGGCCCTGCTGGAAGGTGGCCTTTCGGTTCGTACCTCGCTTGATCCGGTCTTGCAGGTTGAAGCGCGCAAGGCGCTGCAGGACGGTCTTCTTGATTATGACGAGCGCCGTGGTTTCCGTGGCCCTGTCGATGAGATTGACGTATCCGGTGATTGGGGCGCTGCCCTTGCCAAGATCCGTCCGCTGCGCGACGTGCCGGAGTGGAAACTGGCCGTGGTGCTGGACGCTGGCGATCAATCCGTTGATATCGGCATGCAGCCGGAAACCGATGCCGGTGGCAAGGTTGTCCAGGATCGCGTCCGTGCGAGCATTCCAGCTGAAAACATGAAATGGGCTTACCGCGATGCGACCGGCAAGCGTAACACCGCCAAGTCGCCAAGTGGCGTTCTGAAGGCTGGTGACGTTGTCTATGTCCAGGCATTGACAGAAAACGGCAATACGTTCCGTCTTCGTCAGCCACCGAAAGTGCAGGGTGGCCTCGTTGCCATGGACCCGCATACCGGCCGCGTTCTCGCCATGGTTGGCGGTTTCTCCTACGGTCAGTCGGAGTTCAACCGTTCCACGCAGGCCATGCGCCAGCCGGGTTCGTCGTTCAAACCGTTCGTTTACGCTGCAGCGCTCGACAATGGGTATACGCCAGCTTCTGTTGTGATGGATGCGCCGATTGAGATCGTCTCTGGCGGTCAGGTCTGGCGTCCGCAGAACTACGGCGGTGGTTCCGCTGGTCCGTCGACACTGCGTCTCGGTATTGAGAAGTCTCGTAACCTGATGACCATCCGCCTTGCAGACGACATGGGCATGAACCTTGTTGCGGAATATGCGGAACGTTTCGGTATCTATGACAAGATGCTGCCGGTTCTCGCCATGTCGCTTGGTTCGGGTGAAACGACCGTGACCCGTATGGTCTCTGCCTACGCGGTTCTGGCCAATGGCGGCAAGCAGATCAAGCCAACCGTGATCGACCGTATTCAGGACCGTTACGGCAAGACGATTTTCCGTCACGAAGAACGCACCTGTGAAGGCTGCAACGCGCAGACCTGGTCAGGTCAGGACGAGCCGACCATCATCGATAACCGCGAACAGGTTCTCGACCCGATGACAGCCTACCAGACAACATCCATGCTGGAAGGCGTCGTCACCCGTGGTACGGCCGCTGGCAAGATTCCGGTCAAGGATCGTCCGGTTGCTGGCAAGACAGGCACCACCAACGATGAAAAGGATGCCTGGTTCGTGGGTTACACACCGGACCTCGTGGCTGGCCTTTACATTGGCTTCGATACGCCAGCACCGCTTGGTCGTGGTGGCACCGGTGGTTCGCTTGCTGCACCTATCTTTGGCGAGTTCCTCGCAGCTGCTGCCAAGCACACACCGCCCGGCAAGTTCATCGTGCCTGAGGGCATGCAGTTCATCGCCGTCAACCGCAAGACCGGCATGTATGCCAATGAAGGTGATCCAGACACGATCATGGAAGCCTTCAAGCCAGGCACCGGCCCGGCTGACAGCTTCTCGGTTATCGGCATGGAAAACTACATGTCGCCGGAAGATATCATGCGTGCCTCACCACAGGCACAGCAGGCCATTACCAACGGTGGTGGCGGGCTTTACTAAGCTCCAGATCACAATGCAGCGAAGGCGCGGGTCTTTACATCCGCGCCTTCGGCATTTATGCACCGGGGCCAGTTTTACTGAGTGGATGAAGACGTCCAGAGACTTTCAACGAAGGTGAAATAGCAGCGAATGCGCAACGAGATTGTGAATGTTGTCGACGAAATCAAGCAGGCCATAAGCCTGCTGAGGAGGCATCTTTGACTGGGACCAGGCGATAAGACGACTGGACTGGTTGAATAACAAGGCAGAGGATCCAAACCTCTGGAACGATGCCACAGAAGCACAGAAGCTGATGCGTGAGCGCCAGCAGCTTGACGAAAGCATCAGCGGCGTCAAAGCCCTCGAGCAGCAGGTCAACGATAATATCGAATTGATCGAGATGGGCGAGGAAGAAGGCGATCAGGATATCGTCAAGGACGCCGAAGAGGCATTGAAGGCGCTGCGCAGCGAAGCCAACCGCCGGCAGGTCGAAGCGATGCTGTCTGGTGAAGCCGACGCCAACGACACCTATGTTGAAGTTCACTCCGGTGCTGGCGGTACTGAAAGCCAGGACTGGGCCAGCATGCTGTTGCGCATGTACACCCGCTGGGCTGAACGCCAGGGCTTCAAGGTTGAAGTGCTGGAAGTGCATGATGGGGAAGAGGCGGGCATCAAGTCTGCAACCATTCTCGTTAAGGGCCACAATGCATTCGGCTGGATGAAGACGGAATCGGGCGTTCACCGTCTGGTGCGTATTTCGCCCTATGACAGCAACGCGCGCCGTCACACCTCGTTCTCGTCGATCTGGGTTTACCCTGTCGTTGATGACTCGATCCAGATCGACATCAATGAAAGCGATTGCCGCATCGATACCTACCGTTCGTCGGGTGCCGGTGGTCAGCACGTTAACACCACCGACTCGGCCGTGCGTATCACGCATATTCCAACCGGTATCGCTGTGGCCTGCCAGCAGGAACGCTCTCAGCACAAGAACCGCGCCAAGGCGTGGGACATGTTGCGTTCGCGCCTTTATGAAGTCGAACTTCAAAAGCGCGAAGAAGCGGCCAATGCACAGGCAGCCTCCAAAACCGATATCGGCTGGGGTCACCAGATCCGCTCCTACGTTTTGCAGCCCTACCAGCTGGTCAAGGACCTGCGTACCGGTGTGGAAAGCACCGCTCCGAGCAACGTGCTGGACGGCGATCTGAACGAGTTTATGGAAGCCGCACTGGCTCACCGCATCAGCGGCGGTGCCGATATTGATGTTTCCGACATCGACTGATTTCAATATCTCCGTAAGGTGTATTGAAAACAAAGCATTAGAGCCTGTTGATGAATCAGATCGTGAGCGACTTGATTCAGTTTGACAGCACCAAAAGAACCCGCCGATCATGATCGGCGGGTTTTCTTTCGGCGGCAAGGCGCTGCCTGAGATCAAGACCCGGGAGAAGACCAGGCATGTGGGGCATTCATTTGCTCGGGCATAAAAAATCCCCGGTCGAAGCCGGGGATTGATCTTGTCGGAAGTGATTGGTTCAGAGCCGTCGCAGGCGGCTGCTCCACAGCGTTCAGTTCGAGGCTTTCTCGATCTTCATGTCGCCCAGCTCATCGATTAGCACGGTCCAGGCTTCAGTCTCTGTCGACATCGGATCGGTCTTCAGGTGAACGGTAACAAACAGGCCCGGCACATTGCCGTTGCCTGACGAGCTTTCCGGACGAATGTCGGTGACATAGGCCTTGAACTTCGAAAACTCTTCCAGCTCCACCGTTTGGATGAGGTCAGGGCCATTTGGCGTGTAGGCAATCTGCTGCAGAAAGATGCGTGCCGTGCCGTCATTCTGTCGCATCGCAACGACCTTGTAATAACCACGGCGTGGCGGTGCGGCCGCAGGAGGCGCTGCTTCCGAAGTCGCTGTCGTGGTGGCTGCTGCAGCGGGGGCCGGCTCGTCTTCCCAAAGGCCGCTGCTGGCGACGAAAATGGCAGCGACAGGCAGGTCCTCGATGGGGGAGGTTGGTGTCGTCTGCGCGTGAACGGCTTGCAGCGAGAGCGCAAACAGTGCGGCTGTCAGGAGGGTTTTTGTAACAAGACCTGGCATTTTCATCATTTCATCAGTTCGTGAATTGTTCGGCGAGAATTCGGTCCGACCATGAGCGGTCAGGATCGGACAAAATCACCGCAGTTCTATCCTGGGATTGTGCGATACGCACACTTACCACGGATTTAACCTCGGTGTGATCCGCAACCGCATTGACGGGACGTTTTTCAACTTCCAACACATGAATATCCACCGTCACCTTGTTCGGTAACAATGCACCACGCCAGCGGCGCGGACGAAACGCGCTGACCGGGGTCAATGCGAGAAGGGGTGATTCCAGTGGCAGGATCGGCCCGTGGGCGGAGAAGTTATAGGCAGTGGACCCTGCAGGCGTTGCAACCATAACGCCGTCACAGATCAATTCCTCCAGCCGTATCTTGTCATCGACGGTGACCTTCAGCTTTGCAGCCTGGTGCGACTGTCGGAAAAGACTGACCTCATTCATGGCTAGCGCGGTAAATTCCGCTCCATGCACATCCGTCGCGATCATTTTTAATGGGTGGAAATCATTGCCGGTGGCAATCGCCACACGCTCATGCAGGTTGTCGACGCGGAAATCATTCATCAGGAAACCGACTGAGCCGCGGTTCATGCCATAGACACGTTTGCCGGAATTCATGGTTTCATTGAGGATCTGCAATAGAAAGCCATCGCCACCCAGCGCAATGATGACGTTTGCCTCGTCAAAGGGGGCGTTTCCATACCGGGCAATCAATGCTTCGCATGCGGCGCGGGCATCCGGTGTGTTGGCGTGGACAAATGATAGCGACTGTTGTGAACCGGACATGCAATCTACCTTTTGGAACAGTACCTTGGTACAGGAAGTCAGGAGGGTGCGACAAGCTCTTTCAGGCCTGCAGCCGGCGCGTTTTATGATGCATGGCCTGATATTTTCGAACAAACGTCACAATGGTGGGCTCCCTGCCTGATTTGATGCACCCTATAGGCGGAAAATGGCAGTTCCTTATGACGATGTCTGAAAATATGCGGCCGTTATGAAAACTGTTCACCATGCGCACGATTAATGGCGCTCGGACTTTATCAGTTGCAATGCCCATCATTTGCGGGCTTGCAGAGAAAGCCGGGGTCGGGCAGGTTGCGGCAAAAGCATAAGGAATAAAAAACGGCAGGAGACTGGTGTGGCGATCGAATACAGTATCTATGATGTTTTTACCGACAAACGTCTTGAGGGAAATCCTCTCGCAGTCATGTATGATGCTGACGGGCTTGACGACAAGACGATGCAGGCTATCGCCCGCGAGATGAACCTGTCGGAAACCGTGTTCATCCGCAAATCAGATAACCCTGCCTACGCCGCATCCTTACGCATTTTTACCCCCGGTAGCGAACTGCCCTTTGCAGGCCACCCGACCGTTGGGGCTGCCGTGGCACTGGGGGAGCGTAACCCCAATGGCGGTGACGTCGATATGGTTTGCGTTCTCGAGGAGAAGGTAGGACCGGTCCGCTGCGCCATCCGGCTTCGCAAGGATGCGCCGGGGTTTGCCGAATTCGATTTGCCGCGAAAGTCTTCCCGTATCGAGCTGCCGCTTGACCGCGCGAAGCTGGCCGATGCACTCGGTGTCAGCGAAGGCAATATCGGCTTTGAAAATCACCAGCCGTCGATTTGGACGGCTGGTGTGCCATTCCTGCTGGTGCCGCTGCATAATATCTCCACTATTAGGGAAATGGATTTTGATCCGCAGTTGTGGGAACGCTCGGCGCCGCTGGTGGAGGGGAGGCTGGCTGCCTGCTACGTTTACTGTCGTGGTGGTGTGAACCACACCGCCAAATTTCATGCGCGCATGTTCTCGCCTGAAATGGGCATTGCCGAAGACCCGGCAACCGGTTCGGCCGCGGCTGCTCTATCCGGCGCCATCCATCATTTTGACGGCCTGTCCGACGGGCATTATCCGGTGATGATAGAGCAGGGCGTCGAGATGGGTCGTCCGTCCTTCATCCATCTGCATATCGATGTGAAAGACGGTGATATTTCCCGCGCACGAATTGGCGGCAGTGCCGTCCGCGTGGCGCACGGCACCATGGATGTTTGATAAAAGCCTGAAAATTGGAACCATTTTTGTGGATTGCCCGTTTCCCTGACAGAAGGAGAAACGCGATGCAACACACGGGTAACGGCTCAGGTAGAAGTGGTAGCCGTCAACTGACGGCCGCAAATGGCGGAGCAAACTACTCTCCAAACATCATCCATTTGCATGGAACCCATGTGGCAATGATCTTTCGGCGTTTCTGTCCAAATCCTCTCGATCTGCGCAGCGAGCGCCGGTCGGTGACGGATAAAGGTTCTGACGAACACGGTAAGAAAGCGTGATTTCGTGAATTTGGAATTGCGGGTTACTCTTCTCGCGCAGTGAAACAGCGAAAGGAGAATGATATGAAGGCAATTCTCATAATCGCCTCGACACTTGCGCTTTCGGCCCCTGTAGCGTTTGCCGAATGCGCCGGACATGCCAAGCTGAACACATCAGCTGCAGTCGATACTGAAATAAAGACGGCAAGCATTGCCAAAACGGCAGATCAAAAGACCGATGAAGTCTTGATCATGCAGAAAAAAACTGAGACGCCCGAAACAGCTCGGCAGACAGAATAACAATATTGGTTTGATGTGATCCCTCGTGCCCTTTCTCCAGTCGGGCGCGGGGGATTTTTTACGTCACAACGAATGCGAAAATGATATGTCCGACGATGGAGATGGCCAGAGCGCCAAGAAGAACGATAAGCAAAATGCGGCTCATGACCCATCCTCGAAATCTGCATGAAAGACATGAGACGAGAGGCGGCGAAGTTATTTCGCAGTCTCCAATTTCACAGTCATTTCAGGAAGTTAATGGTGGGTGATGTAGGGCTCGAACCTACGACCCGCTGATTAAGAGTCAGCTGCTCTACCAACTGAGCTAATCACCCGCCGCCGCCCTCAGGCGGTGTGAGGGGGCTATAAAGAGGAAAAAAAGGAATGTCCAGCGCGGAAATGAAATTTCTTCGTTTTTTATGACAAAAAAATTTCACTCACGCTGGACACGCCCATCTTTTTCCCGAAGATCGACGGTGGAGAATGCTCTCGGGAATGTATGTTAGTCGTTTGTAAATACAGGAGGAATCACCTCCGGAATGCACGTCCGACGGCAATGAGTATGCACGCGCCCACAAAGCCAGCAATGAGATAGCCCAGCCAACCGGTCAACACGACGCCAAACAACGATAGTATCGCATTGGCGACAATCGCACCGATGATACCAAGGATGATGTTCATCAACACGCCAAGATTGCTTTTCATGAACTGTTCAGCGAGCCATCCGGCGACACCACCAATGACAATTGCTGCAATCCAGCCAACACCTGCAGATTCCATGATTTCCTCCCACGCTAACTGCAAGTTTAAATTTGGTGATTCTAATATTAAAATACAAGGGAAAACAGCGGCTCTACAGCGTTTCTGGCCTAAAAAAGGACATCAGAAGCCGCTTGGAAGCCCTATTGTCGCGGCAATCGTTTTTCATAAACCGCTACGCGCATTATTTTGCGGCAAATTGCACGCCGAATTGCGGGTAGTCGAGGGGGATTGAACAAGGGCTCAAGGCCATTTTGCCGGGCCAATTTTCGATCCTTCACACAGGTTTTGAATATTTTTGCGTGACACGTATGAAACTGATGTTTGTTGTGTGCTTGTTTAAACAGCGTGATGAATTTCAGATTCGGGTCGCAAGTGATTCCGTACGCCGGAAAGGTAATTGACGTGTTTGGCATTCCTGACGCCCGGCGTTTGCCGCGGCTAGCTGTATTGATTGTTCTGTTGTCGCTCAGTGCTTTGTGTGCCGTGCCTTCGTTGGCGCTATCGCAGGATGGAGTACCGGCGGATGCGTCGTCACCGATTGAGCAGATGCGGACCGACCTGCAAAACAACAAGGCTGCACTTGGTAAACTGGCAGAGACCGTTGAAGCGGCAAAAGATGATGATGCCAGACTGGTGGACCTTAAGGCCCAGTCCGATGCCATTGCGTCCAACGCGGTTAAATCTTCGGTCAGCCTGCGCCCACGTTTTGAGGCCGCCAAGACCCGTCTCGATGAACTTGGCGAACCGCCGAAGGATGGCCAACCGCCAGAAGCGCCGATCGTCACCGAAGAGCGCAGCCGTTTGATTGCCGAGAGAGCTGACATCAATGCACTGACGGGCGAGGCCGAACAACTGTCCACGCAGGCCAGTCAGTTGTCCAACCACATTACAGATCTGCGCCGGTCTCTTTTCAAGGATACGCTTTTCAAGCGCACCGAGATTTCGCTGAATGTGTTTTCGGCTGCCGGTTCGTCGCTGGTCAACGAAGTGTCGTCCTTCCAGCGGGTCGTTGGTAGCTGGTGGACCTTCGTGTGGAACTACAAGCCGCTTCAACTGTTGTCTGCCATCTTCCTGTCGTTGCTGGCCGCCATGCTGTTTCTGGTCGGCGGCTACAAGTTCCTTGGCAGCCACATGGAACGCAGTGCCTTCTCGGGCGAGCCGGGTTATATCCGCCGCCTTTCGGTGGCCTTCTGGTCCACCATGGTGCAATCGGCCACGGTCGTAGCCTTCCTGGTGGCATCGGCGTTTTTGCTTGAAAACTTCAATGTGCTGCGTTCAGACATTGCGCCCATCGTCTTTACGGCCATGGGCTTTACCGGTCTGGTTTACTTCGTCTGGCGCCTGACCTATGCGGTGTTTGCGCCCAAGCACCCGAACTGGCGTCTGGTTCGTGTCAGCAATACCGGCGCGCACCACCTGACTTGGGCCGTGCTGGCCATGACCGTGGTCAATGGTTTCGACTATCTGCTGAGTGGTATCAGTGAGGCGCTGTATTCACCTGTTATCCTGACGGTGGTGAAAAGCTTCGTTGCATCGGTCATTGTCGGTATCATCCTCATCATCATGTCCTTCATGCACCCGGTCATGCAGAAGGATGCAGATCCGGCCGCGCCCGGACAACGCCTACCACGCTGGATGAACGTGTTGTTTCGTCTGGCCGGCCTGTTTATCATCGGTGCGTGTTTGACGGGATATGTTGGCCTTGCTCGGTTTGTGTCGACACAGATTGTCGTCACCGGTGCCGTGCTGGCTACCATGTATATTGGCATTCTCTCCGGCAAGGCGATTTCCAAACAGGGCATATTTGCCGATTCCGTCGCTGGCAGTTTCCTGTACCGGCGTTACGGCTTGGGCCCCGTGTTTCTTGACCAACTGGGACTTGTTGCCGGTCTCGGCATCTATGTTGTCGCACTTGCCTTTGGTGTGCCGCTGATCCTGTTTTCCTGGGGTTTCCAGCCCGGCGATATCGAGAACTGGGGCTATCGGTTGCTGACTGGTATTCCGGTTGGCAACACCAATATCTCGCTGCTGGCGGTGTTCGGTGGCATCGCGGTTTTTGCAATTGGCTACATCATCACCCGCTGGTTCCAGCGCTGGCTGGACAACAATGTCATGGCGCGCAGCAAGGCTGACGCCGGTGTGCGCAACTCGGTCAAGACGGGCATTGGTTATCTCGGTATCGCCATTGCCGCCATCTTCGGTGTTTCCTCGGCCGGGCTTGACCTCTCCAACCTCGCACTGGTGGCCAGCGCGTTGTCGGTCGGTATCGGTTTTGGCTTGCAAAATATCGTGTCCAACTTCGTGTCGGGCCTCATCCTGCTGGTGGAGCGTCCATTCAAGGTCGGCGACTGGGTGGTCACAGGCGCGACCGAAGGCACCGTCAAGCGTATCTCGGTGCGTGCGACCGAAATCGAAACCTTCCGCCGCCAGTCGATCATCGTGCCAAACTCCGAGTTCATCAATTCTCCGGTTGGCAACTGGACGCACCGTAACCGCATTGCCCGTTCGGAAATTCCGGTTGGCGTCAGCTATGAGGCTGATCCAGGCAAGGTCATGGACATCCTGCTGGAACTGGTGCGCGCCCAGCCGCTTATTCTGAAAAATCCTGAACCGCATGTTGAATTCTTGCGCTTTGGTGACTTCTCGCTTGATTTCGAAGTGCGCTTCTTCCTGGCCGACCTGTCGGACGGTTTGCCGGTTCGTAACCAGTTGCGGATCGATATTCTCAGACGCTTCCGCGAGGAGGGCATTGATATCGCCTCGCCACAGCGCAATCTCAATGTGCATGTCGACCGTGACAACTCGCAGGCTCTGGCCAGCAAACTGGTGGAAGAGAGCGAGAAGCTAGCGCGGAAGGAAAAGGACGCGGAAGAGGGCGAGGGCGGAAATGTCGAGGTGAAGCCTGAACCGCAACAGGTTGAGGCGGCAGCGAACACAAAAGCGGCCGGCAAATCTGCTGACGGTGTGTCCACTAGGCCAACGGCCAAGTCGACAGACAAGAAAGGCTGATTGCCACTATTCAGCCTCTATTCATGGCGTGCCCCTTAGAATCACCGCATACTCTTTTTGACAAAGAGATTGGGCTATCAAGGGGGCGGCTACATCAGCCGAAAACGCATGAAGCATGTATTGTCCGTGATGACGGTTATTGTTCTGTCTGCGACAGCGGCTGTCTCGGCTACTATTACCAATAGCGACGCGGAGCCGGCCTCTCTCGCCGTTAGCGAGGGTGGAAATAGGTTTGATGTGGTGATTGCACCTGGTGCCTCGGAACAGGTCTGTGCCTCCAATTGTTTCGTTACCTTCCCGAATGGCGACCGCATTGCGCTGGAAGGCACGGAAAATGTGGAAATCGTCAAAGGGTCTGCTGTCGTCAAGTAACGGCGCGCAGTGGCGATTTTCCGTGTTTTAAAAGCAATTTGCTAACCGTCGCGGCAAGCCTTGCGCATGTCGTAAACAGGCACCTGATATCGCTCTCGAATTGCATATTCTGACATCCGCCAGCAGTTTCGCAAAAGGCCGCACCAAAAGCGGCCGGCATGCCTCAGAGGGATTTCGGATTATGAAAACACATGCACGGGCCGTTGTTATCGGTGGTGGGGTTGTCGGTGTCTCGACGCTTTATCATCTGGCCGCCAAGGGCTGGAGCGACAGCATCCTGATCGAGCGCAAGGAACTGACATCCGGTTCCACCTGGCACGCTGCCGGCCTGCTGCCACTGTTCAACCTCAGCTATTCCGTGGGGCAGATCCACAAATATTCCGTCAAATTCTATGAGGAACTGCAGGAAGAAACCGGCATGAATGTCGGTTTCTCCAAGGTGTCCAACATTCGTCTGGCCCGCAGCAAGGATCGCTGGGACGAATTTATGTATTATGCCGGTATCGCCGAAACCATTGGCGTCAATGTCAAGCTGCTGACCCCGGAGCAGTTGAAAGAAGTCTGGCCGCTGGCAGAAACCGACGGGATTCTTGGCGCAATCCAGCACCCCGATGATGGTTACATTCAGCCGGCCGACCTGACACAGGCACTGGCCAAAGGCGCGCGCGACAAGGGCGCCACCATTTACCGCAACACCACGGTCACCGCCATCGAACAGCTGGAGGACGGCAAGTGGAAGGTGACCACCGACAAGGGGGAGGTGATTGCCGAACACGTCATTTCCTGTACCGGCAATTTTGCCCGCAAGACCGGTGAGATGGTCGGTATTAACATTCCCGTCATCCCGGTCGAGCACCAGTATATCGTCACAGAACCGCACCCGGCCATTCTCGAGCGCAAGGCCAAGGGCCTGCCGGAAATGGGCGTTCTGCGTGAATCTGACAGCGCCTGGTACATGCGTGAGGAAGCTGGCGGCCTGATCCTTGGCCCTTACGAACATGGTGCGCCGGTCTGTTATGTTGATGGCCCGTCGCCGGAAAGCGAATACGAACTGTTCCAGGAAGAGCTCGAACGCCTGATGCCGCATATCGAAACGGCAATTGCGCGCGTGCCGATCTTCGGTGAGGTTGGTATAAAAAAGGTCTATAATGGCGCGATTGCCTATACGCCGGATGGTAATCCGATTGTGGGTCCAGCACCGGGCCTGAAAAACTTCTGGCTGAATGAGGGGCATTCCTTCGGTATTACTGCGGCCGGTGGTGCCGGCTGGCAGCTGGCGGAATGGATCGTTGAAGGCGAACCAAGCCTCGATATGATGGGCGTCGATCCGCGTCGTTTCGGCCCCTATGCGACCGAGGGCTATCTCATCGCCAAGAATGAAGAAGCCTATGCCAACGTCTTCACCATGCATTACCCGGATGAGGAGCGTGCCGCGGCGCGTCCACTCAAAACAACACCTGTCTATGACCGCCTGAAGAAGCTTGGTGGCGTGTTTGGCTCTGTCTATGGCTGGGAGCGTGCCAACTGGTATGCGCCAGAAGGTTACGAACTGCCGGAAAGTGAAAAGGGCGTCGGCGTCGATGTTTTGACCAACCACAATTACGCGCCACCGCTCGATGATGGACGCACGGTTGAAAAATGGTCGTTCCGCCGCTCCAACTATTTCGAGCATGTCGGCAATGAGGTGAAAAATGTCACCAACAATGTCGGCGTTCTCGACATGTCGGCCTTTGCTAAGATGGAAGTGTCAGGCCCTGGCGCACGGGCTTGGCTGGACAGCATTCTCGCCAATGCAATCCCGAAGAAACGCGGCCGTATTGCGCTGACCCACCTGTTGACACCGGCCGGTGGCGTGAAGGCCGAATTCACGGTTTATGAATGGGCGCCGGGTCGTTTTTACCTAGTTTCGGCAGGCGGTCTGGAAGCCCATGACCATGATGTGCTGCGTCGTCTGGCACCGACAGATGGTTCGGTGGTGCTGCAACCAATCACCCAGAAATACGGTGTGCTTGTTCTGGCCGGCCCCAAGTCGCGTGACCTGTTGAAGAAGCTGACCCGCATCAGCCTCGACAACAAGGATTTCCCATGGCTGACCGCCAAGGAAATCTCGGTTGGTGTGGCGCGCGCCCATGCCTTGCGCGTGAACTTTGTTGGCGAACTGGGCTGGGAACTGCATCACCCCATCGAAACCCAGAACTATATTTTCGACCAGTTGATGGAGGCCGGTGCCGAGTTCGGTATCAAGCCCTTCGGTATTCGCGCCATGGTGTCGATGTCGATCGAAAAGTCCTATCGCAACATGGGACGTGAGCTGTCGGTGGAATATAACGCCTACGAATCCGGTCTTGATCGGTTCCTGCGCCCTGAGAAATCCTTCATCGGCCGCGATGCGCTGGTCGCCTATAAGGAGAAGGGCGTCAAATGGATATTCTCGACACTGGTGGTCGAGGGCAATACGGATGTCGATGCACGTGGCTCGGAGGCAATTTACAATGCCGACGGTACGCTGGTCGGTCGTGTGACGAGTGGCGGTTTTGGCTGGCGTGTCGGCAAATCTCTGGCTCTCGCCATGCTGGCACCGGATTTTTCTGAAATCGGCACACAGCTAAAAATCAAGATCCTCGGCAAGTTGTATGACGCTCAGGTGGTGGCAGAAAGCCCGTTTGATGGCGATAACCAAGTATTGCGGGCCTGATTTGCCCGTGTAAGGCAACAAATCAGCCCCGGCGTAGGCGTCCGGGGCTGATTTTAAATAGTGTATATCAGCAATACGCGATTAATTATTCCGCAAAAACTATTGGTTACAGTCCGGCGCAGAGGGGCTTTGTCCACAACCGGGGGTGTCATGAACTTTTTAGGAATTACCGGGATGCAATATTCCGGTGTACCGTTTTCTGCGCAACGTATCATTCTTGCCGAAGACACCAACGTCTTTACCCAGCTGGTCAGCACACGCCTGATGGATATGTTGGGTGTTCAGGTTACCATTTGCCGCAACTTCGAAGAGTTGCAGGAAGCTTATGATGCCGCAGATGGTCCGATTGATCTGGCGATTTCCAACATCAATCTGCCGGGCGCTGAAAACGGCGAGGCGCTGGAATATCTGATCGATCTGTCCGTGCCGACCATCGTGTTCACCAGCACGTTCCATGAGGCGACCCGCGAAAAGCTGATTGCCAAGGATGTGGTCGATTACATCATCAAGGACAATGTGTTTGCCGTGGATATGTTGACGGAATCGGTTTGCCGCTTCCTGACCAACAGCCGCCATCACGTTCTGATCGTGGACGATAGCCCAACCGCGCGTGCGCTACTGTCCAGCCGTTTGAAGCGTTATAACTTCCGCGTCAGCCTGGCAGAAAGCGGTGCCAAGGCGCTGCAGATCCTCAAGGACAACCCGGATATCGGCCTTGTCGTGACCGATTACAACATGCCTGATATTGACGGTTTCGAACTGACGCGCCGCATTCGCACCATGCGCGGTTCGCATGAACTGCGTGTCATCGGTGTGTCGTCATCGACCAACCGTCTTTTGTCGGCACGTTTCCTGAAGGCCGGCGGCAATGATTTCATGCTGCGACCTTTCATCGATGAAGAGTTCTATTGCCGCGTCAACCAGAACCTCGACACGCTGGTACAGATCCGCATGGCAAAGGTCGGTCGCGCCGCCTAAGTGGTTGATATTGTCAACTGAAATTCTGAAAACGCCCTCTATGGTAACATAGGGGGCGTTTCGCCGTTTTGGCTGCCGGTGCGATATTTTTGCTTCGCCAGCGAATAATTACGCCGCCATTTTCTTTCGCTCCTTGTTGGTGGCGAAATTCGTTCCTATCTTCACCCCGTAGCGTGTGGGGAGGATGCGCGGGAGAATGGCTGGCTTTTTTCAAAAGCCTGCTGAGCAAATGGAGCATTCCTTGGATATCACTGAACAGGCTGCGCAGGTTAAGCCCCTTGCGCCTTGGCCTACCACCCCGAACGATATTCTTGACTGGCTGATCAACGGAACCAGCCAGGAGCCCTTTATTGACCATTTGCTGAAAGGCCTGTGTGAGCGCATTGCCGCCTACGGCCTTCCACTGGCCCGCTCGTCCATGCATTTCAGAACCCACCATCCGGAATGGTTGGGTGCGCGCCTTTTGTGGGAAACGGGCTTTGACGAAGTCCAGATCGACATGTTTGGCCGTGATATGCTGCGCAGCGGCCAGTACATCAAAAGCCCGGTCAACGAAATCCTCGATGGTGCCGACGAGCTTCGCAAGAAGCTGGACAAAGAGATTGAGAATGGTGGCTGGCACGATTTTTATCATGAGCTGAAGCAGCAGGGCATTACCGATTATGTTGCCTGGCCGGTGATCCACACCCGTGGAAAACGCCATGTGGTGACTTTTGCCACCAAACAGCAGGGTGGTTTTTCGCCTGAACATATCGTCTTCTTGAAAGACCTTCTGCCGGTGTTGTCAATGGTGACGGAAATCCGCGTCAAAAACATCATGGCGCGGACTTTCTTGGAGACCTATGTCGGCCCTCACGCCAGTGAACAGATTTTGGCAGGTGCAATCACCAGAGGGTCCGGTGCTACCATGAGCGCCGCCATCATGATCTGCGACCTTCGTGGCTTTACCGAAATCTCAGATCTCTGGCCACGCGATGATGTGATTGAAATGCTGAACGGCTATTTCGATGCACTTTCCGAGCCGGTTGAAAATCACGGTGGCGAAATTCTCAAATTCATGGGCGATGGTCTTCTTGCTGTTTTCCCGATGGACAATGAAAATGCCTGCCACAATCTGCTGGAGGCGATCCGCGAAGGCCAGAAGGGCATGGAACGTCTGAATGCAGAAAACCAGCGGCGCGACAAGCCTAACCTGCGTTACGGCGTTGGCGTGCATGTCGGGGACGTGATGTATGGCAATATCGGCTCTAAGCGACGGCTGGATTTCACGGCCATCGGCCCGGCGGTCAACATCGCATCGCGGCTGGAAAGCCTGACCAAGGAAGTCGGCCACTCTGTGCTGTTCTCCAAGGAGTTTGCGAAAAAATCCGGTCACTGGAAAGAGTTGAAGCCGCTTGGCAGTTTCATGCTGCGCGGTCTCGGCGAACCTTTCGAGGTCTATGCCATGCCCGAAGAAAGCTGATCGAAGAAAACTGATTTCGGCCCGCGCATTTTCCGCTGCATTCCCTCAGAATGAGATGCCCGAATGTGGCTTCTGTTCGGTCGCAAAGGCCCTGTCGAGTGCTTCGATATCGGCGCGGTCGCCGCACAGGCGACCGGACGCCGCCAGTGACCAGGCCGGGGATGCGCCAAACACCAGTTCCGTCAGCGTGTCGATTGGCAGGCTGATCTTTGATGTCTCACTCGACTTTGCCGCGCCATCTGCGCCAACCGTCCACACGCCATTATTGTCTGCGATCAGCGGATCGGTGACCTCTATCACCACACGGGCCTTGCTGTCGTAAGAACGGGCGTTCAGCAGCTTATGCAGATCGAGTGGGCGTATCCAGCTTTCATCACGCAGCTCAGACGTCTGCACGGCGCGCAGATTGTCAACCAGCCGCAGCAATGGATCATCGACCGGACGCGATGGCAAAATGACCTTGTGCAGAATATCCTGCGACAACACATGGCCGAGCAACGCCCGCCAGGCGTCATCGTCATGAGCGATCAGATCATCGACAATGGCGGTACGCTGCGTTGAGGTAAACCAGTTGTCCGTTGCCTGAATATGGAAACGGATATAACCGCGTTCCGCACCTTCAGCGCCAACCACCACGGCATGATGCGGGGTGGACCCATGTCGGGTGCGAAACTCCTGAATTTTCCACCACCCGTCCCAGCGTTGCAGGCTGGCAGAACGTGGCAAGGGCGCTGCAGCTGCAACCCTCCGGAACAGGTCGAAACTCTCATAGGCATCAACCACGCGCAAATCCTTGCGCCGCTCTGGCCTTGGTCGCCCGCCATTGGTAAGGTCAACATCCTGCCGTACCGCCCAAGAGGCGATGCCATATCCGTAACGTCCATAAATACGAGCATCAGATGCACGCAGGCCCGCCACCACATAACCCTCGGCATGGGCGCGCTTTAACTGCTCGCTTAACAGCGTACGGGCAATGCCGTTGCGTGTCTGGGTCGGGGCGACGCCAACATGCGTCACCGCAAGGTGACTTACGTAATTGCCACCGGGTAGGGCAACAGAACCGCCATAACCATTGACCACGCCCTGCAGTTCACCGTCGATAAATCCACCAAGCGGTGAACCGCTTTCCAGATAGGCGGTTTCGACCTTCGCATCGGCGTGACCAATGTCGCCAATGCCGAGCATGGCTTGACGAAACTGGGCAAAGGCCTGTCGCTTTTCTTGCGTGCTGGTAAGGGCGCGAACCTCTATGGAGCGGGTCTGTTCAGTCATGTGGGGTGTCCCGAAAATTGAAAGCAGCAAGGCACGCGCACTGCAGTATCAATGCGCAGCCGTCTTTTGTGTCCTGTCAGGGCAGGACACCAGTCTCTACATCACGACACCGGTGCCAGCAGACCACGGGATTTCAGGCGGGCGGCAGCGCCTTCACCGAAATGCCATGCTTCTTCCAGATGCGGTTGGCCGGAGAAGATGAAATGATCAAACCCTGCCTTGTGGTAGGTCTCGATCAGGTCTGCCACCTGTTCATGACTGCCGACCAGCGCGGTTCCTGCGCCACCGCGCACGAGGCCGTATCCGGACCACACACCGGGGTGGATTTGCAGTTCACGGGCTGACTTTGGCAGACCATCCCGTTCAGCATGCAGCGCCGTCATATGGCTTTGGCCGACGGATTCCGATTTTGCCGCAAGGCTTTTGGCGTTTGCCACCTGATCAGGGGAAACCCAACCGAGCAGCTTGTCGGCCACCGCCCACGCCTCATCCTCGGTGTCGCGGGAAATCACATGCAGGCGAATGCCAAATTTGAGGTCGCGACCCTTCGCCGCCGCCTGTGCCTTCAGCTTCTTGATGTTGTCGGCCTCAAGTTCCGGCTGGCGTCCCCAGACCAGATAAACGTCGGAATGCGAGGTGGCGACCTCGGTTGCTGCGCCGCTTGCGCCACCGAAGAAGATCTGCGGCAGCCCGTAAGGTGCCGCATTGATGCGCGCTTCGCGGATATCGTAATGTTTGCCCTTGAAGGAAAACGGCTCTTGGGCGCTCTCGTCGGAGACGCCGCGCAGCACCTGAATGAACTCGGCCGTCCGCTCGTAGCGTGCATCGTGGTCAAGGTGGTCGCCAAACCGCGCCTGTTCAAAACGGTCGCCGCCGGTCACCACGTTGAGCAGCAAACGGCCCTGCGTCACCCGCTGGAAGGTAGCGGCCTGATGCGCAACCAGAGTTGGCGAAATCAGACCGGGGCGAAAGGCCACCAGAAATTTCAGCCGTTTTGTCTCGGCAGACAGGGCTGCGGTGGCAATCCATGCGTCTTCGCACCATGTGCCGGTTGGGGTCAGCACAGCGTGAAAGGGCTGGGCTTCTGCTGCCCGTGCGACCTCACCAAGATAGGCGAGGGTGGGGGCGCGGTAACCGCCGGCAAAGTCGATAAGGTGGCTGTCATTGCCCGAACCGGTCAGTCCGCGGCTGTCGCCATTGGTTGGCAGATACCAGTGCAGATGAATTTTGCCACTCATGACCGGGTCTCCGAAGCGGCGGATGAAGGTCGCTTCCGTCTTGATGAAATGCTGTTATGTGTCATGCGAAGTCTCGTTGTGTGAATGAGTTAACCCGGTGGTTTTCCTGTTCACGCCGGCCGGGTACGGCGGCGATGAGGGCGCGGGCATAGTCTGATTTTGGCGCGCGAACGAGCGCGTCGGCGGGAGCAACCTCGACAATCTGGCCGCGCTGCATCACCGCAATCCGGTCGGCAATCGAGGCGGCAACGCGCAGGTCGTGAGTGATGAACAGCATCGACAGGCCAAAGTCCTTTTGCAGTTCGGTCAGCAGTGTCAGAACCTGCGCCTGCACCGAAACATCAAGTGCCGAGACCGGTTCATCGGCCACCAGCAGTTTGGGCTGCAACATCAACGCACGCGCCAGCGCGATACGCTGGCGCTGGCCGCCGGAAAAGGCGTGCGGCTTGCGGTCGGCTGCCCGCACATCGATGCCCACCCGTTGCAAAAGCTCGCTCATCCGCGCTTCTGCATCATCCTTGCTGGCCCCGAAATGCAGGACAGCTTCCGTCAGGATACGGCGAATGCTGTGGCGCGGGTTAAGCGAGGACTGAGGATCCTGAAACACCATCTGCACCAATGGCCGCCGCTCACGGGTAAACAGGTCTTTGGCGCTGACGATTTCCTCTCCGGCAAACCGGAAGGTGCCGGCATCCCGTTCAATAAGCCCGGTAATGACCTGACCGAGCGTTGATTTACCGGAACCGCTTTCCCCGACCAAAGCAAGCGTCTCACCCTCTCGCAGCAGCAGGTCAACGCCACCAAGCGCTGCCACCGGTTCACGTGCTGCGCGTAGCAGACGACGCGGGGCGGCATGGGTTTTGCGGATGCTGTCAAGCTGAAGCAGCACCGAACCGTTGACTGGTGGGCGGTGTCTTTTGTCATCAAGGTCAGGCACAGCGGCCAGCAATCGGCGCGTATAGGGGTGCTGTGGATGCGCCAACAGATCGGCCGCACTGCCAGCCTCAACGATTTCGCCGTTTTGCATCACCACAATACAGTCGGCAATGTCGGCAACCACACCAAAGTCATGGGTGATGAACAGCACGGCAAGGCCGCGCTTTTCACGCAGTTCAAGGATCAGCCTGAGGATTTCGGACTGGGTGGTAACATCCAGTGCCGTGGTCGGCTCATCGGCGATCAGCAGTTCCGGTTCGCAGGCAATGGCCATGGCGATCGCCACCCGCTGCCGCTGGCCGCCAGACAGTTCATGCGGATATCGCTGGCCGATCTTGTCGGGCTCCGGCAGTTTCATGGCCGCAAACAGTGCGGCGACCTTGTCTTTTGGGGCCGGATAGCCATGCGCTTCAAGTGTTTCCGCCACCTGCCGACCAACCGTCAACAGCGGGTTGAGGGCCGTCATCGGCTCCTGGAAAATATAGCCAATGCGCGCGCCACGCAGTTTGCGCAGTTGCACGTCATTGAGAGACAGAACGTCTTCCCCATCAAAGGAAAGGGCACCGCCGGTGACCTTCAATGTGTCGCCGGGCAACAGGCCGGCAATGGCGGAGGCGAGAACCGATTTACCTGAACCACTTTCACCCACGATGCACAGCACTTCGCCGCGTTCAATCGACACCGTTGCATTGGAAACCGCAAGTGATCGGTCTGCCCCCTTGGGGAGGGCGATATTGAGCCTGTCTATGGCAACAAGCGGGATGCGTTTCTGGCTCATGGCTGATGCCTCCCGGCATGTTTGGGGTCCAGCCAGCGCTCCAGCCCGTCACCAACCAGATTGAAGGCCAGAACGGTGAGGAAAATTGCCAGCCCCGGCAGGGTGGAAAGCCACCAGTTGACGCTGAACGAAGTACGGCCGGAGGCCAACAGAAAACCCCAGGATACGGAATCGCGGCTGCCAAGCCCAAGAAAGCTGATGCCGGATTCAATCATCACAGCGCCTGCAATCAGCAGTGAGGCCTGCACCACCACCTGTGGCAGCACATTTGGCAGCACATGCAAAATGGCGATACGCAGATGCGACAGGCCACTGACCCGCGCCGCTCGTACCCAGTCGAGACGCCGTATCGACAACACTTCGGCCCGCACAATACGCACGATGGGCGGCCATGAGATGAGCGCGATTGCAAATACCACAGTCCAGCGGGTTGGCGATAGAATGGCAACGATCATGATCGTCAGCAAGAAACCGGGGATCGTCTGGAAAAACTCGGTGATACGGATGATCAACTCGTCGGCAATTTCACCGAAATAACCGGCCAGCAGCCCCAGCGTCACACCAAGGCTGACGGCAAACGCCACGACACTGACAGCCACGGCCAGCGTGGCCCGGCTGCCATGCACGAGACCGGCGGTCAGGTCACGTCCCAGCATATCCGTACCGGCCGGGAAACCGGGTGATAAGGGCGGAAGGTTTGGCCGGGCGACCATACGCCATGGATCGCCGGGGTAGATCAGGTCTGCAAAAATCACCAGAAATGCCAGTGCGGCCAGCACCACGAAGCCGAAAATCACAGGCGGTCTGAGCAGGGGATGGTTTGGCCAAAAGTTCATACCGTTCCCTCCCTGTCTAGGCGTGGATCAATCAGCCGGTAGGCGGCATCGGCAATCAGATTGGCAAGGATCACACCAAAGGACGACACGATGAACACGGCAAGAAGCACATTGTAGTCACGGGTGGTCAGCGCGTTGAAGGCCAGCCGGCCAATGCCCGGCCATGCAAAAACCGTCTCAACAAGGATCGAACCGCCAATCAGCTGGCCAGCCTGCAAGGCGGCTATGGTAATCGTCGGAAGCAGGGCGTTGCGCAGCAGATGGTCACGCCAGATGCGCCAAGGCGACAGACCCTTGGCCCGCGCAGTGCGAATGAAATCCATGCCGGACACCTGAAGCAGTGCGGTGCGCGACACCCGGGCGTGGATCGACATATGGAAAAGCCCAAGCGTCAGCACCGGCAGCACCATATGGGCCAGACGATTGACAAAGGCTGGCCATCCGCCTTGCGAGGCGATGGCGGGTGTTTCCATGCCGTAGGATGGCAGCCAGCCGAGTTTGACGGCAAAGATGATGATGAAGACAAGGCCGACCCAGAACATCGGCATGGCAAAAAACGCCACCGATATCGTGGTGATGACGCCATCCAGCGCCGAACCCGGTTTTCTGGCTGCAAGGGCACCCAGTGTCACGCCGAGAACGACCGAGAACAGAAAACCGCTGATCGTCAGAACAAGCGTTGCCGGAACTTTTTCCAGCACGATGTCAATCACCGGTCGCTGGTCACGATAGGACAGTCCAAAATCGAATGTCGCGACACTCTGCAGATATTTCCACAGTTGCAGATAGACCGGCCCATCCAGTCCGAGGTGACGGCGCAAGTCTTCGAGAAAGGCCGGGTCACTGCCACCCTGGTCGCCGGCCAGAATGAGCGCCGGATCACCTGGCGCCAGACGCAGCAGCAGGAAACTGCCGATGACCACGAACAGCAGGGTCAACAGTGCCTTGGAAAGCCGCAGCCCAATGGCGTAGGCGGCAAGTGCCGACCGGCCTCCTAGTGCAGGGGGGTGCCCCTGCGCTGTGTTTTGCCTTGCCGCCATTACTTCTTCAGCCAGACATTGGCGAAATTGTCATCGGTGCCGAGCGCCGTGGTGATGAGGTCCTGAACCTTGTCGCGATAGAGCGTCGGGAAGACAATGTCGTGGGTCCAAACCATCGGCACATCCTGCGACAGGATTTTCTGGACCTTGGAGTAGATTTCCTTGCGCTTGGCATCATCCTGCTCGTGCGCACCCTGATCGAGCAGGGCATCCACTTCCGGGTTGGAATAACCGTTGATGTTACCGCCAGTGCTGCCAGCATTGTCACCCTTGACGGTCTTGTAGCCGTAGGAAATGCCAATACCCGCATCGGCGGTGGTGTAAACGAAGTTCTGGGCAATATCGTATTCGAAAGTGGTCAGGCGCTTGAACCAACCTGCAACGTCAACGGACTGGATATCCACCTTGATACCAACGGCACCCAGTGCCTCGCGCAGATATTCCGCCTGCCGCGACCACAATTCACCATAGGGCAGAGGCACCAGCTTCAGGGTGAAACGTGTACCGTCGGCACCAGCCTTGTATCCTGCCTCATCCAGCAAAGCGGCGGCCTTTTCCGGATCATAAGAATAGGTCGTCTCGACGCTTGTGTCCTTGTAGGCCGACAGGCTGGAGAACGGGCCGTTGATCGGCTTGCCGTAACCCGCAAAGATGGTGTTGATGATGAAGTCGCGATCAATCGCCTGGGTGATGGCCTGACGAACTTTCTGGTTAGCAAGAACCGGATTGCGGTTGTTGATGTGCACGTAACCGATTGGCTGCAGAAACTCCCAGCCACCCTCGTTGACGGCAACACCTTCAAGCGCCGAGAGGCGGGGAATGTCGAAGTTTTCGACGTCGCCTGAGCGAAGTACATCGACCTGTCCGGTTTCAAATGCAATGGCGCGGGAATTGGCATCCGGCACGATCTGGAAGTCTATTTCATCAAGATAGGGTTTGCCCGCATCCCAATATTTGTCGTTGCGAACCAGGCGGATGATGCTGCCTTTTTTCCACTCCGAGAACTTGAACGGGCCGGTGCCGATAAATTCGGAATTTGCAGGCGCGGTGCGCAGATCGGTAACGCCGACATATTTATGAGCCGGAACGATAGCCACGTTGAGTGACCAGAGGAAGGCCGGGTAGGGTGCCTTGAGGGTAAAGACGACAGTCAGATCGTCAGGCGTTTCGATGTGGTCGATCTGGGCGCTGAGATCTTTTGAGCGTGCATGCTGTATTGGCAGGAAATCGCCGATGCTGAAGGCGACATCCTTTGATGTGAAGGGCTCACCATCATGCCAGGTAACGCCGGGGCGCAGCTTGAACGTATAGGTCTTGCCATCGGCGGAAATCTCCCAGCTTTCCGCCAGCCGAGGAACAGGGGCGATCTCCTTGGCTGAATAACCAAGCAGCGAATCGTAGATCTTGTTGCCGACAAAGGTCGCCGGACCCAGGCGGTTGATGCCGGGATTGAGCGAGATGGGCTCCGGCTGAACGATCAGGTTCAGTGTTCCGCCACTTTCAGCTGCAAAGGCTGCCGACGATAATGCGGCGCCGACAAGTGCCCCGGTTAAACCAAGCGTAAATGATCTCCAGCTGCGTGCCATTCTTCCAGAATCCTCAATTTCTATAATTTTTATAGATATGCTACATAAACGAGCGGAAGGCGCGGCATGTCTGTTCTAAATTTTTGCCGATAAATGAAAATCTTCTATCGCCGGGCACCGACCCGGCATGATTTTCGTCATCTGATGATCCGCAGTTTTGAGGCATGCGTACTGGCCGCGGAATGGGCAGGGCGGAAGTCTATTCCGCAGATTGCTTCTTAAACAGGCAGATATTTCCCCCTGAGCTGAGAACTTTGGAAGTTTGCAACATTCTCGGAATGCCTAAAATCTATAAATATTATAGACATTATCAATTAAGGTTATTCCCATGAAATCTCATTCTCACCGCTCAGCACTGGGACGTGTTGCGTCGAGCCTTGCCATTATCGTTGCGCTTGGGGGACAGGCGCTGGCAAGTGAGCCGCAATATGGCGGTACGCTGCGCATTGCTTCCCTGCAGGCGGATCTCGATGCGTTCGATCCGCTGACCGGTTACAGCACGGATTCCTGGGAAATCCTGCGTGCCGTTACCCGCCAGTTGGTCACCTATCCCGGCGCATCCACTGACATCAAGGACGATACAAAGCTGGTGCCTGACCTTGCCAAGTCCTGGGACGTGTCTGATGAAGGCAAGACCTACACCTTTCATCTAAAAGACGACGTCTTCTTTTCCGGACCAATTGACCGCAAGATTGTAGCAGGCGATTTCGTTTACAATATCAAGCGCTTCTGTGATCCGAACAAGCAGGTTGCCGCCATCAACTACTTCAACCTGGCGATCTCAGGCTTCAAGGCCTATTGCGAAGAATTTGCCAAGGTTCCGACCGGTGATCTCGCTGCAACCAAGGCCTTCATCGACGCCCACGAAATCTCTGGCGTCAGCGCCCCTGACGACAAGACGCTGGTCATCAAGTCGGATTCGAAGAACTACGACTTCCTCAACATTCTCTCGATGAACTTCGTGTCGCCACTGCCACCGGAAGTCGCATCGAAATATTTCCCTGACTCAGCCGAGTTCCGCAAGAACTTCCCGTCCAGCGGTCCTTATTACGTTGATAGCTATCAGGACGGCCAGAAGCTGGTTTTGAAAAAGGCCAAGAACTTCAAGCCGGAAAGTGACGAGGCCCGCAAAGCCTATGTCGATGAGATCGTCGTTGATTTTACCGCCAATAGCGAAGACAGCATCGTCCAGAAGATTGAGGCAGGTGAGGCGGATCTTTCGCTTTATCTCGACACGCCGCCAAGAACCGCGATCAGACGTTTCCAAACCCAGAAGGCGGAACAGCTGCATTCGTCCAACAGCGGCGCGGCCAACTTCATCACCTTTAATGCTCGCCCGGAAGCACAGAGCGACGGTGCCAATGCGTTGAGAAAGCCGGAAGTGCGCCAGGCGCTGACCTATGCCGTCAACCGCGCCCACCTCGTGCAGGTTCAGGGTGGCCCGATTGCCGCCGTGCCGCTGTCGCAGATCATCACCTCGACCATTCTCGGTTATGAGGCGTTTGATCCTTATCCAACCGAAGGCAACAAGGGTGACGCGGCAAAGGCCAAGGAATTGCTTGCCAAGGCTGGTTATCCCAATGGCGTGAAGTTTGATGCCATCTACCGCACCACAGCCCAGTTTGAGGCGATTGCCGTTGCGGTGAAGGAAGATGTGGCTGCAGCCGGTATCGAGCTGAACCTCATCCCGGTTCCACCGACCCAGTGGTACGCCTTCATCCAGGATGCCAAAAGCAGATGGGACATCTCGCTTGGTGGCCAGTTTGCGCCAGATTGGCAGGGACCAAGCACCCGTATGCTTCTCGGCGGTTGGTTGAACTCGGATGCCTCGCCATGCGGCACGGGCAACGTCAACTCGATCTGCTACAGCAATGCCGAACTCAACAAGCTGGCAGCTGAGGCATTCCCGTCGGACAATCCAGGTCCGATCTGGACCAAGGCCGACAAGATCGTCTCTGCCGACATTCCGTGGATCCCGCTGTTTGAAAAGCGCAAGATCGCGATCACCTCTGATCGCATCACCCACTGGGCATGGTCGTCGTTGGCTGTTCAGGCCGACATCACCAACATCGCTGTGAAGAACTAGTCCGATGAGCGTCTTTTCCGTTCACGATTTGCAGGTTCGTTTTGGCACCGTCGAGGCTGTCAGAGGCGTATCATTTGATGTCGAAGCGGGAAGGACGCTGGCAATCGTCGGTGAGTCCGGATCGGGCAAGAGTGCCAGCCTGCTGGGGGCAGCTGGCCTCCTGCCAGCCTCGGCAAAGGTTCGCGGCAGTGTTCTCTACCGGGGGCGGGAGATACTGGGCGCGTCACCGGCGGCGTTACGGAAGATAAGAGGGGCTGAGATCGGCTTTATCTTTCAGGACCCGCTAAGCAACCTTCATCCACTCAAGACGATTGGCGACCAGATCGGTGAGGCGATATCGGCGCACCGATCCATCGGCAAAAAGGAGAAGCGCGAGCGTGTTCTCGGGCTTCTCCACGACGTTGAAATTTCAAACCCGGAAAAGCGGCTGGATGATTATCCGCGCCATCTCTCGGGCGGTATGCGCCAGCGCGTGATGATTGCCATTGCCATTGCGCTCAACCCCGGCCTGATCATCGCCGATGAGCCGACCACGGCGCTCGACGTCACTGTTCAGGCATCCATTCTTGATCTGCTGCGACGTCTGCAGGAAAGGCACGGTACCGCACTGGTCTTCGTCAGCCATGATCTGGCTGTCGTGTCCGATATCGCCGATGTTGTGGTGGTGATGCGAGACGGTCTTGTGGTCGAACGTGCCGCTGCCGATGCGATCTATACAACACCGAAACATGCCTATACGCGCGAATTGTTGAGTGCGGCGCGGCTGGACGGTCCCAGAAATTATACGCAGCCACCGGCCGTCAGCTCCGCCCAGTCGCTGATTGATGTGGACGGTCTCAGCCGTTCTTTCGTTGCAGGCCAGCCGGTGCTGGAGGACGTCACGTTTTCGATCGCCAAGGGCGAAATTCTAGGGCTGGTCGGTGAGTCCGGGTCGGGAAAATCAACCATTGGTCGGCTGATTGCCGGTCTTGACCGGCCCGATGATGGCTCTATCGCGTTGTCCGGCGTCAATTACGCAAGGGCCGGGCGGCCGACCACGCTGACCGGTGCAGCGCGCCGCGACATTCAGGTGGTTTTTCAGGACCCTTACGCCAGCCTCAACCCCAGGCGAAGCGTTGAAGCCATTCTTGGCGACAGTTTCGTGATTGCCGGTGAACGGGACCGCACGCGCCTGCGCCAACAGGTCCTCCAGTTGCTTGCAGAGGTGGAGCTACCGGAGGCCATTGCCACGCGTTTCCCTTCACAGCTCTCAGGCGGTCAGCGGCAACGGGTGGCCATTGCACGGGCAATTGCCTCGCGCCCGTCGCTTGTTGTGGCGGATGAGCCGGTGTCGGCGCTCGATATCACCACACAGGCCAAGATCGTCGAACTGCTGCGCCGGTTGCGCGACCGGCTGGGAATTTCCTTTCTGTTCATTTCGCACGATCTCGGTGTGGTCGGTGAATTGTGCGACCGCGTCATTGTGCTGGAGAAGGGGCATATCGTCGAGGCCGGCCCGACAAGGCGCATCTTCGAGCGGGCAGAGCACGCCTACACAAAGCGTTTGCTGGCCTCGATGCCCGGCGGCAAACGGCAACCCGTCAATACAGTGGTGAAGGCCGTGTCCTATGTCGGTTGATGTTATCGAAGAGGCACCGCGCCGTCACTGGTTGCCGGAATTTGCCGCTGTCTTGTGGCGTGAACGCAGCGTGCGGGTTGGCGCAATTATCGTCTTTGCCGTGCTGGTGGCGGCCGTCTTGGCACCTCTGGCTGCCTATCTGACCGGGCATGGCCCGACGGACCTGTTTCCGGATGTGGCGCTGGATGAGATGGGCCTGCCGGTTGGACCATCCTGGGCCTTTCCGCTGGGGGCAGATGGCAACGGTCGTGATGTGTTTGTGCGCACGCTTTACGGCGCGCAGATTTCACTGCTGGTCGGCATTCCCGCCACCACGGCAGCGATGATCATCGGAACGTTGATTGGCATGATCAGTGGTTTTCTCGCCGGTCGTGTCGACCGGATCGTCAGTCAGGCCATTGATGTCGCCATGTCGTTTCCGTTTGTTGTCACGGCGCTCAGCCTGCTGTCTTTGAACAGGGGCGAGCAGGGCATGCCGGTAATTTCGCCTGTGATTGTCGTTATTCTGGTTATTGCGCTGTTTTCCTGGACCTACTTTGCCCGCCTGACGCGTGGCATGGTTCTGGAACTGCGCTCCAGCCCGATGATTGAGGCGTCGCTGGTTTCTGGCGCTTCAAAAGCCCGTATCATCTGTCTCGATATCCTGCCCAACATCCTGCCGACCCTGCTGGTCTATTGGGCCGTGCAGCTTCCGGCCAACATCGTGGCCGAAGCGACGCTGTCCTTTCTCGGGGTTGGTATTCAAGCTCCGATGCCAAGCTGGGGCAACATGATTGCCGAGGCGCAGCGCACCTCGCTTTATCAGGACCAGCCCTGGTTTCTGGCCGGCCCCGCACTTGCCCTTTTTCTCACCGTGGTCGGCTTCAATACAATGAGTTCCGGGCTCAGAACCGTGCTCGATCCGCATCAAAGGCGTTTGTAATCCATGACCAGAAACCTTCTTTCCACCGTGTTTCGGTCCGCCTCGACACTCGTCATCGTGCTGATCCTGTCGTTTTTCATCACCCGTATTGCCTACCGTAATCCGGCCGCCATGCTGGCACCGCGCAACGCCACGCAGGAAACCATAGACGGCGTGGCGCGGGCGCTGCGTCTCAACGAACCATGGTATGACCAGCTGTGGTATTACCTGTTCCGCGGGCCCGACATTCAGGGCGCGCCGATGGGGTTGATGCACTGGCCACCGGCGCTTGGGTTTTCTTTCCGCAAACAGGCACCGGTTACCGACCTCATTCTGGCCAAGGCGCCGGTGACGATCTCGCTGGCACTGGGTGCTTTGGTCATCTGGATGACGATATCGATCATTTCAGGCGTTGTCGCCGCCCGGTGGCATGGCCGCTTCATCGACCATGTACTGGCTTTTTTCGCCTATGTCGGCCTGTCCATTCCGACTTTTCTGAGCGGGATCCTGATTTCCTATTTCTTTTTCTACCAGCTGACCAACCACGGCTACGGCTGGTTTCCGAGCAGTGGTTACGTGCCGTTGACGGAAAATCCGCTGGAATGGGCAAGGCACCTTATCCTGCCATGGGCAACGCTGGCGATCGCCGAAATCGGCATTTTCCAGCGCATCGTCAGGGCAGGCATGCTCGACGTGCTCGGCCAGGATCACATCCGCACCGCCCGTGCCAAGGGCTTGAGTGAAAGCAGGATCTACCTGTCGCACGCGTTGAAGGCAGCCCTTAATCCGATCATCACGCTGGGTGGGCTTGAGCTTGCCGTCATCATGGGTGGCGCCATCGTCACCGAAACGATCTTCGGCCTCGACGGCATTGGGCGCATGGCGATCACAGCTGCGCTGGATGGCGATTTCCCGCTGGTTATCGGTACGACGATCTTTGCCGCATCCGTCTTCGTGGTGTGCACCCTGACCGTTGATTTGGTCGCGCAATGGCGTGATCCGGCGTGACGCCGCGTGACCTGGCCAGTCCTGTTCGACGCGCTGATGGCAGCCCGTGCCGCTCAAACCCGACAATTATGCAGATGGGCCTTCAAGGCCCGTCGCCAACACAACAGACATTCGCGCAGCATCTTTTCCTGATGTTGCGCCATCATGAAGGAGAATGACATGACCGCAGTGGATGCAACGCTTTCCCGCACCTATTTGCGCCCCGCAACTGCTCGGGAAGAGACGCTTGTCGAGCGCTTCCAGCCGGTGTTTGACCGTATTGCCGAAGGCAGTATTGAGCGTGAGCGCAACCGCACCTTTCCATTTGAACAGGTGCAGTGGCTGAAGGATGCCGATTTCGCTCTGGTGCGTGTGCCAATGGAGTTTGGCGGTTTTGGCGCCTCGCTGGAACAGGTGTTTTACCTGCTGGCCCTGCTGGCAGAAGCAGACGCCAATGTCGCCCATATCTGGCGCAACCATCTGGCCTTTGTCGAAGACCGCCTCAATGCACGGCCATCCGCCGCCAATGAGCGTTGGCTGAAGCGTTTCCGCGACCGTGAATTTGTCGGTGGCGGCTGGACGGAAGCCAATAACGGCACCTATGCCACCATCAAGACCACGGTCACCAAAACCGATGACCATTACCGGGTCTCCGGCGCGAAGTTTTATGCCACCGGCAGCCTTTATGCCGACTGGCTGGATGTCATCGGCAAGGATGCCGAAGGCACGCTGATCACCACACTCGTCAACCGCCACCAGCCTGGCGTTGAACTGACGGATGACTGGCCTGGTTTTGGCCAGCGCACGACGGCCAGCGGCAGTGCGGTTTACAAGGATGTCGTGGCGCATGAGGGGGATGTCTTTCCGGCCAGCGAACGTGTTGTCTATCAAGGGCATTTTTACCAGACGGCGCTGTTGGCCGTTCTGACCGGCATTACCCGTGCTGTGCTGCGCGATGGTATCAAGGCGCTCAAATCCCGCGGCCGCAATTACCCGCAGGGACTTGATCCGGTGCCCGCACAGGATGCGCAGTTGCTGCAGGTTATCGGTGAAGTTTCGGTGCGGGCCTTTACGACCGAAGCGGCACTTCGCCGTGCCGCCAGTTCGCTTGACCTGATTGCCGCCGCCCATGCGGTGGGCAATGTCGAATTGCGTGACCAGCGCGCAACGGCCAGCGAAGTGGCTGTTGCGCAGGCGCAGATCGCCATCGTCGAGAGCACGCTTTATGCTGCTACCCATGTGTTCAACGCGCTTGGTGCCTCGGCAACATCGGAGGAAACCGCGCTTGACCGCCACTGGCGCAATGCCCGCACTCTGGCGTCGCATAATCCGGTTGCCTACAAGGCGCGCATCCTCGGTGACTATCTGGTCAACGACAAGTCTCCGGTGTCGAGCATCGCGCGGCTTGGTCGTGGCGGGCAGGGCAACTGAGGAGCGACACGATGACGAAACCCTATCTTGCCCTTGCACTGGCCGGGCCGCATTTGCTTGAGCTGACCGGCAGTCGTGAACTTCTGTCGCGTTGGGATGCTTTGCCAGTTGCATTCACGGTGCTTGGCATCGACCGCATTGACGGCAGCGAACCTGCATCCGTCACCCTGGCCAGCAGTGCTGCCGGCGCCACGCTGGCAGGCGCGACCGAAAACGGCCGTTTCCTGATTGCCGCCGCGCCACAACGTGACCACCCCTATAATTTGGCACGCCGTGTCGCGTCGCTTGCCCATCTCTCCGGTGGGCGAAGTGGTCTGCTTGTCGGCATTCGCGATGCCTATGCGCCGGAGGGTCCACAAGATGCTCCGGCATGGGGCGGGGCAGGGCTTGGCGGTGGCGCGCAGCTGAATGCAAAGACAGCCTATGACACAGCCGTTGCAGTGCGGGCTCTGGAGCAAAGCTGGCCGCATGATTCCATTATCGGTGATCGCGACAGCGGCATTCTCGTACAGTCCGATCGTATCGTGCATGTCGATATCGCCAACAGCTTTTCGATTGCCGGGCCGCTCAACGCGCCGGAACCACAAACCGGTGCCTCCGTCATTGCCTGGTATGGCCACACGAAAGCGAATGCACCGCCAGCGGGAGAGGATAACCCGATTGAGCTGGTGCTGGGTGGCGCAGGTACCGTGCCTGTCGTTTCCCTGGGAGAGACGCCTCCCACCGAAGCTGTGTCTGGTGTCGTGTTGAAAGCAGGCAACGAGCAATCGGTGCGGGAGTTGCTGGATGTGGCCGAGCGCTGGCTTGCGGATGGTTTTGCACCAACCCCGCCTGGCGGTTCGCTGCGAGACGCCCTCGACCTTTCGGCGCCACGACCGCTGCCATCGACGGTGCGCCCCGCGTTTCCGGCGCCAAAACCTCACGTCTCTCTGTAGACGGTATTGGAGACATTTCAGATGACAAACAAACGATCTGGCCACGTCCTGCTCGGCATCAACGTGCTGGTTCTCGGATATCTTCCGGCGGCGTGGAAAACCCCATTGCTGGAAAAGGATGCCTTCATTGATCCAGCCTATTGGGAAAATATTGGCAAGACCGCAGAGCGTGGCACGCTGGACGCGCTGTTTCTGGCAGACGGTCCGCTGCTCGGTGACCCGGCCTATGATGCCAATCCGGTACGGCTGGAACCGTCGGTCAACTGGGGGCATGTGGCGGCCGCGACCTCTCGTGTCGGTCTGGTGGCAACGGCCTCTTCAACCTTCAACGATCCGTTTGAACTGGCCGAGCGCTTCTTGTCCTGGGACCACCAGACGGGTGGACGTGCGGCATGGAATGTCGTGACCACCCGTGGTGTGCCGGCGGCGCGCAACTTCGGCATTTCAGACATTCCAGCCCGTGATGACCGCTATGAGCGGGCCAGCGAATTTGTCGACGTCGTTCGGGCGCTGTGGGCGTCTGCGGCTGACGGGCGCGACATTGATCACCACGGCGAGTTCTTCGATATTTCCGGGCGCCTGCGTGTGCCACCATCCAAACAGGGCCAGCCAATCATCTTTCAGGCCGGTGGCTCGCCGCAGGGCCGCACACTGGCAGGCCGCATCGCGGAAGGTGTGTTTGCCGCAGAACTGACCAAGGCGCAGGCCATCGAGCATTATCGTCTGGTCAAGGGATTTGCCCGCGACAATGGCCGATCGCCGGACGATGTGAAAATTCTGCCGGGTCTGTTGCTGAGCCTCGGCAGCACGGAAGAGGAGGCGCGTCGTCGTAGCGATGAAATCCATGACGCCGGTCCGGCATCCTATTCAGTGGGCTGGCTATCGCAGGCCATCGGTTACGATGCCTCGAAACTTGACCTGGACGAGCCGTTTCCCGATGAAGTTCTGGGTCCGATCAAGGACGCCAAGACCTTCCTTGGCAGCATCGGTTTTCGTGAGTCCATCATCACGCAAATCCGTAAAACCAACCCGACGGTGCGTGAATATCTCAAGCAAACCCGTTACACCGGGTCGGGCCATGCCGGGTTTGTCGGCACGCCCGAACAGCTGGCCGACCACATTGAGGACTGGTTCCATGCCGGCGCCATCGATGGCTTTAACCTGCAGCCGGATCGGCTGATCGATGGCCTGCCGGTTATAGCAGACGAGCTGGTGCCAATTTTGCGCAAGCGTGGCCTCTATCGCCACGAATATGAAACCGAAACGTTGCGGGATCACTTCAAGGCGGCGTCACCCACTCTGGCTTTTTGAGGACGCTGGTTTTCCTTATGCCTTGTGCTTGTCACAGGCATCCAGTCGCCGCGCGTCTGCGCGGCGGAAAGGGTCTTTTCATCCCAAAGACTTGGGATGACTGGGTCCGTGTGACAAGCACAGGGAAGAGGGAGTGTGAGGCACGCTCCATAGTCCCATTAGTTTTCAGGTCGCCACACTTCTGGCGCCCACATGACCATTGCGTCCGGCAAACCAGCCATTGATGGCAGCGATGGTGCCAATCACCACAAACAGGATGGCGCAGCCGGCAAAGCTGCCGGTCCAGCCGCGGATGAAACCGACAATCAGAGGCCCGGTTGCCGCCAGCAGATAACCCACGCATTGCGCCATGCCAGAGAGATGGGCCGCGACATGTGCATCACCTGAGCGCAGAACAATTACTGTCATGGCGGCTGCAATCAGCCCACCTTGGCCGACACCCTGAATAACCGCCCAGATCCACACGGTTGAAAGCGGCGCAAACAGCAGACCGATCAGGGCACCAACTGCCAATGCGCACAGTGTGACGTTGATGATGGACTGGTTTTTGCCACGCACGGCAATATGCGGAACAACGAGGCAGGCGGCGGCCTGCACCATGACCGATATTGATACCACGGCCCCGGCGGTCACACCGTCAAGGCCGCGATCCCTGAGGATCGGGACCAGCCAGCCAAACACGCTGTAGGCCAACGCCGACTGCAATCCCATGAACAGGGTAACATTCCACGCCAGCCTGTCGCGCCACAGGCCTTCCACACGAAAGCCGCTGCGCACCGCGCCGCGCTTGACCATAAACACCTGCGGCAGCCAGATGGCACCAACCACCAGTGCAGGAAGCGCCCAGGCCGCAAGTGCGGCATTCATCGAGCCGCCGAGCATGGCTTCCAGTGGCAGGGTCAGGCCGGCCGCGCCCGCCGCACCGGCGCACAGCGCCATGGTATAAAGGCCGGTCATCAAGGCTGCCTGTTTGGGGAAGTCCCGTTTGACCAGACCCGGCAACAACACATTGCCAACGGCAATGCAGGCACCGGCCAGTGCCGTGCCGATGAACAGCAGTGGCATTGATGACAGACCGCGCAAGGCGGTGCCAAGCGACAACAGCAGCAACACGCCAAGCAGCGTCCATTCGGAACCGAAACGCTGTGCCAAGCGCGGTGCAAAAGGCGAAAATGCACCAAGGCAAACCACGGGAAGCGTGGTCAGCAGACTGGCACCAAGGGCAGACAGTCCAAGCTCGGAGCGAATTTCCGGCAGCAGGGCGGAGGCGCTGGAAAACACCGGCCTGAGGTTAAAGGCAATCAGCACCAGGCTGGCACCAAGAATGACACGGCCCATTGTGCTGAATGCCGGTGGTGCCGGCGGCGGAACAATGTCCACCTCGGCATCAACTAGGGTTTCGCCAAGCGGTTCCAGTGTCTCTGCAAGCGTATTTTCAAGCGTCTGCGCAGGATGAGCGGCAGTGGCGTGAGTTGGGGTAGGGGAATGAGAATTCATGAAAGCAGCAATCGATCAAGGGTGGAAAAGACGGGCGCCATAAAGCGCCGCACCGCGGCGGCAGCCTTGTCGGCATCGCCCGTTTCTATGGCATCGACAATGTCGGCATGGGCCTGCATGTCGGGTTCGGGAACTTCCTCATCAAGCGTCGCTTCAATGGTCTCGGTGATGGAGGAAGAGAAGAAATTGTAGATTTCGATCATCGCCTGATTGCACGACGCGGCTATCACCGCCCGGTGAAACGCCAGATCGCGGGCAATGAACTGTGTCTTGTCGCCACCGGAATAATTGCCGCGCTCGGCCAATAGACGCCGCAGTTCGCTAATCATTTCAGGTGTGTGGCGGATGGCGGCCAGCCGTGCGGCCTCGACATCAAGGGCGCAACGCGCCTCGAACTGGTCGCGCAAACTTGCTCTGCGTGCCTGTGTCAGCGGTGCCGCCATGTCGGTGGTTGACAGCACATAGGTGCCGGAGCCTTGTCTGGTCTCCAGCAGCCCTTGAGCCACCAGAACGCGCACAGCTTCGCGCACCGTTCCGCGGCTGATCGACAGCATCTCAGACAGGGTGGTCTCGTTGGGCAGCTTCTCGCCAACCTGCCAGCGCACGGCGATGATCTCGCTGCGAATGGCGTTGATAGCACGTTCCGTCAGGCTTATTTTTTCAAGGTTCTGCATGATCTAATCATAAAGTCATCTGATGACTTTGGATTATGCCTGCGCATCTGTTTTGTCAATCATCAAGGTGGGGGTGTGGATACCGTCAATTGTTTGACGTTGACGGCTCAACAAATGCTCCTCATGCCTCGTCCTCGGGCTTGACCCGAGGGATGTCACAGGCATCCAGTCGTCACGCGTCTGCGTGACGAAGAGACTCTACCATCCCCAGGAATGGGGATGACTAGATTCCCGCAACAAGTGCGGGAATGAGGGAGATCGGAGCGTCACTCGGCGCCCCTACCTCTACCCTTGTGGGAGAGGAAGAAAAACCATGGTCTTAGCTTGCTAAGTCATAGATTCTTCAGGTGAGAGAGGGATTTGCGTTGGAGGTTTCGATCTTAATTGCCCCCTCTATGTCGACTACTAAGGGTCTTATCCCAGCCAACACAATGAGACATCGCAAATCATCACCAGTTGGCTAGCTTCGAACTGATTTGTTAAGGGTTGGCGTGAAAACCGCCATTTTTGTCAGTGTTTTTCTTGCGGGAAGTAAGAAGAAAATTCGCGAAAAGGTAGTATTTTTCTTGCTCCCTCTATACAAACGTATCGAGGGAGATCTTAATGAAATCGTTTTTTGCTTACCCATCGTCTCAACCTGAGGTTATCAAGGTAATTCGTTCTGCAAAAGATCAAATCGCCAAAAGTGGTCGTGTGCTTGATATCCAGCTTTGGGAGGAGAATGAAATCTGTGGGCGTCCGCTGACGTCACCTATTTTCGACGGTATTAAAGACACTGATTTTCTCATCGCCGATATCACGATGTTGAACTTCAATGTAACTTTCGAGATTGGATATGCGATCGGCCTAGGAAAGCGTGTTTATCTTACTAGGAACTCAAATTTTCGTAGAACCGGCGACTTAATCGACAAGATTGGTATTTTCGATACCTTGGGGTTTCAGTCTTACGCTGATCAGGACGATCTCAGAAAGCTAATCTCTGAATTTGACGGTAGTAACCCAATTCCTTTGAGAACGGTTCTTAACGCAAAAACTCCAGTCTACCTACTAAGGACGCCGCAGTCGAACTCTTCCGAGCTTGCAATAATTAGCCGAATTAAAAAAGCTCGGCTTGGTTTTAGGGCTTATATGCCATCAGACGATCCTCGGCTATCGGCATCGCAGGCTATTGATGATGTCTCAGCTTGTTTTGGTGCGATCGTTACGCTTCTTCCTGTTGATTTCGCAGATGCCGAGGTTCACAATATTAGAGCAGCCTTCGTAAGTGGTTTGGCACTTGGTATGGGGAAACTTACTACCATACTTCAACCGCGAACTGGCCCCGCTCCCTTGGATGTCCGAGATATTGTTAAGACTCTCGCTTCCGATGATCTTATCACCGAGATTATTGGTGAGTTTGCCTTGGATGTAACAGAGCGACTTCAAGACGGCGATCCGTTACCTCTTCCTAAGGGAAATTTTCTCGCCGAAATGTCTATCGGTGACCCAGTTGCGGAGAATGAGTTTCAGACCCTCGGCGGTTATTATTTGCGAACTGATCAGTTCCAGCGAGCGTCCCGTGGTGAAGTCAATTTGGTGGTAGGGCGCAAGGGCGCTGGCAAAACCGCATTGTTCTCGCAGCTTCGGAACGCCAAACGAAACAACGTCCAGAATATAGTTGTTGATTTGAAGCCTGAAGGATATCAGCTCATCCGTCTCAAGGAGGATGTTCTCGATTATCTCGCTGATGGAGCGAGAATGCATTTGATCACGGCTTTATTCGAATATGTTTTCTATTTGGAGATTTGCTACAAACTTCTCGAGAAAGACCAAGATCGACATCTTAGAGATCCCCGCCTCTATGATCTATACAACAACCTTCAAGAAATTTACAAAAGTGGGGCTGCGGGAGAGGGGGATTTCTCTGAGCGTCTTCTTGGTCTGTCGCGCGATTTAGCAACGTCGTTTCAGAAGCGTTTTGGAACCACGTCGGATCAACGTTTAACAGCTGCAGAGGTTACAGAACTCATTCACAAGCATAACATTCGTGACATCCGAAAAGCACTTTCGGACTATCTGAGTGTCAAAGAAAGCGTATGGGTGCTATTTGACAACCTCGATAAAGGTTGGTCATCACATGGACTGACAGACGACGACATCTTGATTCTAAGAGGCTTGATCGACGCTGCACGTAAAATCCAGCGACAGATGCAGTCTGAGCGACACGATTTTAATTGCGTCGTGTTTGTTCGGAATGACGTATACCAGCTTCTCGTTGAGGCCTCAGCAGACTATGGCAAGGAGAGCCGAGCAACACTTGATTGGACAGACGCAGATTTACTCCGCGAAATGTTGCGCAAGCGCCTTATCCACACCTCATTACCGGAATCTACGCCATTTGAGCGGGTTTGGGCGCAAATTTGCATTTCTCATTTCCAAGGTGAAGAGACTAGCCAACTTCTTATTGATCGCTCTCTTATGCGTCCGCGAAATCTGATCAAGCTCCTCAGCCACTGCCGCGGTTTTGCGGTCGGAATGGGGCGAGCTAGGATCGAGGAGGTCGATTTCGAAAAGGGGTTGAAAGCCTATTCGCTGGACTTAATAACTGAGGCAGATCAAGAGCTCACCGACATCATTGGCAGTGATACAAACCTCATTTATCATTTCATTGGCGAAGGTGAGACTTTCACTTCAGAGCATCTGAGGAGAATACTTCTTGGTGGGGGCATTCCCGATGAGTTGCTAGAGAGCGTGACGAACTTCATGTTGTACTATGGATTCCTTGGCGTGAAAATTGGTGGCAATGCTCCTAAGTTTGTCTTCGATGTCGCATACGACATGAAACTTATTGGCGTCTTGATCACGAAGGCGAAAGATGACTTGGTTTACGTGCTCAACCCAGCCTTCCACGCAGGTCTCAACTTCTAATTTATGCAATTGATAAGCCTTGGACTTACGATCGAATTTCATAGAAGCTTATTGCTTTCTGGATGACGTGGTTTTGTCGCAAGTGCAGTTATCTGTTCGCCTAACGTAATCCATCACCCCACCACACACGAAAAAAGCCCGGCTTAACGCCGGGCTTCTGTTTTCACATCGCTATTGCGAACTGATCAGCTGCAACCGCTTGTCGCGCCGCATGTGTCGCACTTCTCGCAGGTGCCGTTACGCACCATGGTGAAGTTCTGGCACTCGGAGCACATGTTGCCGGTGTAGCCTTGAGCAATCGAGCGCATGCGGCGTTCATTTTCCACCTTCTTGGCTTCCGTCTTGGCAGATGCTGCGTCGGCAGCGGCCTTGTCGGAGAAGAGGGCAGTTGCTGCCTGTTCGGTCTCGGTTGCCAGCGATTCCTCGGCAATCTCTTCCGCCAGTTCCTTGGCGCGCTCTTCGTAATCGCGCTTGAAGGCGACGATTTCAGAGGTGGAAACGGCGGTTGCCACTTCCAGCTTGCGCACGGCGCTGCCGCTGAACGAGGTCACGCTTGCCGAGGCACGCGCAGGCGCCGCTGTTGCTGCACCCTTCGGCTCGGAGGAAGCGCGTTCGCTGTTGGAAACCAGCGTTGGCTTGTAACCGCGGGTCCAGCCAGTGGAAACCAGGTTGGTCTTGCCTTCCTGAATGCCCTTGCCGAGTGCCGTGTTGGAGAAGTCCGACGTGTCGACATGCGCCAGATCGTGACGGCCAAGGTAGGACACGGCGAGTTCGCGGAACACGTAGTCGAGGATCGAGGTTGCGTTCTTGATCGCGTCGTTGCCAATAACCATGCCAGCCGGTTCGAACTTGGTGAAGGTGAAGGCCTCCACATATTCTTCCAGTGGCACGCCATATTGCAGGCCGAGCGAGATGGCGATGGCGAAGTTGTTCATCATCGCACGGAAAGCAGCGCCTTCCTTGTGCATGTCGATGAAGATTTCGCCGATGCGACCGTCACCGAATTCGCCGGTGCGCAGGTAAACCTTGTGACCACCAACAGCAGCCTTCTGGGTGTAACCCTGACGACGGTTCGGCAGCTTTTCACGCTCGCGGCTGACACGCTCGACAACACGCTCAACGATCTTTTCGGTGATGGTGACGGCCTGTGCCGCAACTGGCTGCTGCATCAGCTCTTCCAGTGCGTCTTCGTCGTCCTCATCCTCAACCAGCGAGGAATTGAGCGGCTGCGACAGCTTGGAACCATCGCGGTAAAGGGCGTTGGCCTTCAGCGCCAGCTTCCAGGACAGCATGTAGGCTGCACCGCAATCTTCAACCGTTGCATCATTCGGCATGTTGATCGTCTTGGAGATCGCACCGGAGATGAATGGCTGGGCAGCAGCCATCATGCGGATGTGGGATTCTACCGAGAGGTAACGCTTGCCGATCTTGCCGCATGGGTTGGCGCAATCGAACACGGCCAGATCTTCGTTCTTGAGGAACGGCGAACCTTCCAGCGTCATCGCACCGCAAACGTGAACGTTTGCTGCTTCGATGTCCTTCTTGGCAAAACCCATGTGCTCCAAGAGGTTGAAGCTCATGTCGGACAGCTGCTCGTCGGAAACCTTCAGCGTGTCCTTCAGGAAGTCCGCACCGAGTGTCCACTGGTTGAACACGAACTTGATGTCGAACGCGCTCTTCAGTGCAGCATTGACGGCTTCAATCTTCTCATCGGTGAAGCCCTTGGCCTTCAGCGTGGTCGGGTTGATGGCCGGTGCCTGGTTGAGGTTGCCGTGACCGACAGCGTAAGCTTCGATTTCAGCAATCTGGCTTTCGGAATAACCGAGCGAACGCAGGGATTCCGGAACAGCGCGGTTGATGATCTTGAAGTAACCGCCGCCGGCCAGCTTCTTGAACTTTACCAGCGCAAAGTCAGGCTCGATACCGGTTGTGTCGCAATCCATGACGAGGCCGATCGTGCCAGTTGGCGCGATAACCGTGGTCTGGGCGTTGCGGTAGCCGTGCTGTTCGCCAAGCTCCAGCGCCTTGTCCCAGGCTGCCATGGCATGTGTGACGAGATCAGGGTCGGTGCAATCTGCGTGGATCAGGGCAACCGGGTTTACCGACAGCTCTTCATAACCATAGGCCAGACCGTGGGCGGCGCGGCGGTGGTTACGGATAACGCGCAGCATGTTGTCGCGGTTTGGTGCAAAGCCCGGGAACGGACCTAGCTCGCCAGCCATTTCAGCAGACGTGGCGTAGGAAATACCGGTCATGATCGCGGTCAGAGCACCGGCAATGGCGCGGCCTTCGTCGCTGTCATACGGAATGCCCGAAGACATCAGGAAGCCGCCGATGTTGGCGTAACCGAGACCAAGCGTGCGGTATTCGTAGGACCGTTCAGCAATCTGGCGCGATGGGAACTGAGCCATCATGACAGACACTTCGAGAACAACGGTCCACAGGCGAACGGCGTGTTCGTAGTCTGCAATGTTGATGCGCTTGGTGGCCGCATCCTTGAACTGGATGAGGTTCAACGAGGCAAGGTTGCAGGCCGTATCGTCAAGGAACATGTATTCCGAGCAAGGGTTGGACGCGCGGATCGGGCCAGCAGCTGGCGACGTGTGCCAGTCGTTCATCGTTGTGTTGAAGTGCAGGCCTGGGTCAGCCGATGCCCATGCGGCATGGGAAATCTTTTCCCACAGGTCACGTGCCTTCAGGGTCTTCATGACCTTGCCGTCGCGGCGTGCCGTCAGGTTCCAGTCACCGTCATTTTCAACGGCGCGCAGGAAGTCATCCTTCAGCGAAACGGAGTTGTTGGAATTCTGGCCCGAAACGGTCAGGTAGGCTTCCGAATCCCAGTCCGTATCGTAGGTCTTGAACTCGATGTCCTTGTAACCCTGCTGGGCAAACTGGATAACGCGCTTGATGTAGTTTTCTGCGACCTGATCCTTCTTGGCAGCGCGGATTTCGCGCTTCAGGGCAGGGTTCTTCGCAGGGTCGAAGCAATCGCCGTTGTCGGCTTCGCAGTTCACGCAGGCCTTCATGATGGCCTTGAGGTGCTTGGCAACAATCTTGGAACCGGTAACGAGGGCAGCAACCTTCTGCTCTTCCTTCACCTTCCAGTCGATATAGGCTTCGATGTCCGGGTGGTCGACATCAACAACCACCATCTTGGCCGCACGGCGGGTCGTACCGCCGGACTTGATGGCGCCAGCTGCGCGGTCACCGATCTTGAGGAAGCTCATCAGGCCGGAAGACTTGCCACCGCCGGAAAGCTTTTCGCCTTCGCCACGCAGGTAGGAGAAGTTGGAACCGGTACCGGAGCCGTATTTGAACAGACGGGCTTCACGCACCCACAGGTCCATGATGCCGCCTTCATTGACCAGATCGTCTTCAACGGACTGGATGAAGCAGGCATGTGGCTGCGGATGTTCGTAAGAAGACTTGGACTTGGTCAGCTTGCCGGTGAACGGGTCAACATAGAAGTGGCCCTGGCCAGGACCATCAATGCCATAAGCCCAGTGCAGACCGGTGTTGAACCACTGTGGAGAGTTTGGCGCGACGCGCTGGCTGGCCAGCATGTAAGCAAGCTCGTCACGGAAGGCGAGAGCATCTTCTTCGGACGAGAAATATTTGCCCTTCCAGCCCCAGTAGGCCCATGTACCGGCCAGACGGTCAAACACCTGGCGCGCATCAGTCTCAGAACCGTAACGCTCGCCTTCCGGCAGTTCTTTCAGGGCCTTCTCGTCGGCAACCGAACGCCACAGGAAAGACGGAACGTCGTTCTCTTCAACCTTTTTCAGGAACTTCGGAACGCCAGCCTTGCGGAAATATTTCTGCGCCAGAACGTCGGTCGCAACCTGGCTGAACTGCGCGGGAACGTCGATATCCGCCAGACGGAAAACGATAGAACCGTCCGGGTTCTTAATTTCGCTGACGGCCTTGCGGAAGTCGATTTCCGCGTAAGGCGATTGGCCTGGCTTCGTGAAGCGGCGTTCAATGCGCATTGTGTTCGTTCCTCGTCCAATTGGCGCCCGTCAAGGGGGCGCAATAATCCGGTCCGACTTCGCGTTATCGCGCGCAGCCGGGTGTTGCCGATCTGAATGGGATGTTCATCCGTAGATGGCCATCCTGTATCTCGTGGTGATTTCGGCTGCAAGCATACTATATATAGTATTAACAGTTTCTTGCTACCAGTCCCCGCATCATATTTACGGCGGTAAATTCAGATCACAAAAAGTCTCACGCTCCATGCCTCTCATGGCCGAAACGCAGACAAACGCGTGTACTGAAACTGAAAAGAACCGGCCTCGTTCACCGATTCAGTTACCGCCGCAACATGTTTGCTACTTTCGAGATTTGCAGTGATTCCGTCAAGCCTTAGTTTGCAACCTCTTGTTAACCACAAGATATTGTGTGGGGAGGCTGTGGAAAACGGGGAAAGCAAAACCTGCTATAAATTTCAGATACTTGGCGCGGATTGCTGAAACATTGTCCACAGCGACTTACTGCACGTGAACTCGCGAAAAGCCCTATTTACTGGGCTATCTTTAAAATGTCACATTTTGTTACAGCTATTTTTGACGGCAATTCCATCCCCAGTTTTTTGCCAAAAACCGCGAAAATGACGATCTGTCCAGAAAAGCGCAGATAAGTGAAGTTTTCGCTTGTCTGTCACCAAAAGCACCACACTTTGCCGTGGCTGCCCATTACATTCGTCTCAAACAATATTTTGCGGGCGGGCACATTTTTTTGTCGCAGCTGTGGTTGGCTGATTCTCTCAGCACCACTAGGGCTAGGGACTGGGCCGGATCTATGGATATTTCGTCTGCAGAAAAATGCCCTCAGAACGCGTGTCCTGAGGGCAGATATGTTACGCCGTCCTGCGCCGCAGGGTAACGGTGGCGACGGCGATGACAGCCATGGCCGCAAATGCAATGGAGATATCGCGGTAAAGCGCCGCAAAACCAAACCAGCCGATCCAGGGTTGGCTGGCAAGCGGTGATGTGAAATGCCCGAGAAACATCGACGCCGTGACCAGTCCTGCAATGCGGCCGCGCAGGGCAGGTGGTGCGATCTTGATTGTCAGCGACATGATGCTGGGCATCACCACGCCAAGTCCGGTGCCGAGCACACACAGCGCAACCAGTGCCGAAACCATGCCACTTGCCTGCGCAAGCATCAGAAAGCCGGTTGCCATGAGAGCAAGCCCACCTGCCAGAATGCCAGGCACCGCCAAACGCGATCGCAACAGGCCAAAGCTCATAGCAACAAGGGCGCCGGCCAGATTGAAGGTGCCAATGGCATAGCCGATGGCGCTGGCACTGTTGATCTCCAGATGCCGCAGGAAAAACGGCAGCTGTGATGGCACGGTGTAAAACAGCACATTGATCAGATAGGTCGCCAGTGCCAGCAACAGCACGTGCGACCAGTTTGCGGAAACCGCAGTTTTTGCCAGAGAGCCTGATGGTGCTGTCTTTTTGGCTGGCTCGCTGAGAAATGCCAGCACTGCAGGCAGAATAAGGAACGAGGCGGCATAGATCGCAAAAGGCACCCGCCAGTGAATATCGGCCAGAATGCCGCCGGTCACCACAAAGGCAACACCGCCAAACTGTGTGAACGCCTGTTGCAGGCCAAGATAGCTTTCCCGCTCGGTGCCGGTAAAATAATCGCCTGCCAGCGTGGTGCCAACGGTCATGATGCCGCCAATCGCCAACCCGAGTACGGCTCTGCCCACCAACAGGAAAAACAGATTGTCCGCCAGAAGGCCGGACATGCCGGAGAGGCCATACAGCACCATGCTGATGACCAGCAGCTTTTTACGGCCAAACCGGTCTGCCAGAATGCCGGCAATGGGTGCCGACATCGCCACGAATATCGCCGGCAGTGTCAACACCATGCGGCTCAAAAGCGCGACATGCTCAGTATCGGCAAATGTCTGCTCAATGGCGGGAAGGGAAGGTGCCACCGTGGTGCCGGCCATGATGGTCAGGGTCGCCACGAACAACAAGGTGCCCTTCAGGGCAAGGCTGTGCTCTTTCATTATGCAGTCTTTCGGTAAGGCGTCACCTCACGTCCCTGTTTCAGCGTGTAGGCCCACCATTGCAACTTGGTCATCATGGTCTCAAACGCCGTTGTCGCAGAGGCGCCGGCATCCAGCCGTCCATCCGGGCCAACGTTTTTCCAGGGATTGGCAAAGCTCACGACGTCACGCGTGGTCACCGCATGCAGTTCCGAAAACACCGGACGAAGCTGCTCGACGGCGCGAAGCCCGCCGGAAATTCCACCATAACAAACAAAACCGACGGGTTTTGCGTTCCATTCATCATAGGCGGAATCGATCAGGATCTTAAGCGCACCAGTGTAGCTGCGATTATATTCCGGCGTGATGACGATGAAGGCATCGGCAGAGTTGAGGCTCTTGCGCAGTTTCTTCGCCGGCTCCACATCCATACAATGTCCTTGCGGCAGGTTCAGTTCACGCGGGTCCAGCACCTCAACCTTGATATGCGGCATTGCCGCCAGTTGCTCACTGACCCAGGCCGTCATCACATCTGCAAAACGCACGGAGCGGGCACTGCCAATAATGACGCGGATGGAAAGTGTTTTGTCAGTCATGGAAAATCCTTTGGTGTTGAATAATCCGTGTGGTAATTCCTCAAGTAAGGTTGAGGTCAATAGTGATGACAAAAAAACTTCGGCAATTGCCGATTATGCGGGACTTGAGTGTGGGCGAGGTGGCGGAACGCGCCGGTGTTGCCGTGTCCACCTTGCATTTTTATGAGGCGGAAGGGCTGATCAAGGGCTGGCGCACCAGTGCTAACCACCGACGCTACGGGCGTGATGTGCTGCGCCGCATCGCCATTATCAAGGTTGCGCAACGTGCCGGTATTCCACTCAAGGAAATACAGGGTGCGCTTGGCGCATTGCCGGATGAGCGAACACCCAATTCGAAGGATTGGCAGCGATTGGCGGCGGATTGGCGCTCAGACCTCGATGACCGTATTGCCCGGCTGACACGGCTGCGCGACCAGTTGACCGGCTGTATCGGCTGCGGCTGTCTGTCCACCGATGAATGTCCCTTGCGCAACCCCGGTGACGTGCTGGGTAAAAACAGTGTTGGTCCGGTGCTGCTGGAGCCGAATGGCTGACACAAAAAAGGCCGCGCCAAGCGCAGCCTTTTGAGATGTCATGGAATGACACGAAATAACGCGGATCAGCCGCGCGAACCCTTGGCAATCGGCTCCTGATAGGAAAAGCCCATGTCCCATGGGAAATAGATCCAGGTGTCCTGACTGACCTCTGTCACGAAGGTGTCGATCATCGGCACGCCTGATGGCTTTGCGTAGACACAGGCAAAATGCGCCTGTGGCAACATTTCGCGCACTTCAGAAGCGGTCTTGCCGGTGTCGGTCAGATCGTCCACCACCAGAATGCCCTTGCCCTGTTCGGTGGTCAGTTCAGGCGAAATGCCCTTCAGCAGGTTCATCTCACCCTGATTGACGTAATCATGGTAAGAAGCGATGCAAACCGTCTCGATGAGACGGATGTTCAGTTCGCGCGAAATGATTGCGGCAGGTACCAGACCGCCGCGCGTAATACAGACGATAGCGCGGAAATCCTGGTTCAGACCTGCGAGGCGCCATGCAAGTGCGCGCGCATCTCTGTGGAATTGATCCCATGAAACGGGGAAAGCTTTATCGGGGAGAGAAGACATGAGAAAAGCCACCATGAGCGTGTTGTGTTGATGGCTTTCGCTAATAGCGGCAACACCGCTGAAAAATCAAGCTTTCCACAGGTCGACTGGTTCGTTTCACACAGCTGTTATAAAATTACACTAGCTGCTTTCCTGTTTCCTAATTCCCGCAGGAGAAGAAAAAATGCGTATTTTTAGCAAATTTGTCGCCGCATTGGTGATTGGTACAACTTTGACGACGCCTGTCTTTGCGCAGGATAAGCCGGCAAAGAACGTCATTCTGCTGATTTCGGATGGCGCAGGGATCAACACATGGCACGCCGCCAGCTATTATCGTCACGGCGCGCTGGGCCATGAAGTGTATGACGATTTCGACGTGAAGGTGTTCTCGTCCACGCATCCGCTCAACACTTCCAACACCCCGACCAAATCTGCCGAAGGCACCGTGACGTTCGATCCTGCCGAACTCTGGAAGTCGGAAAAGTCTGACAGCGTGTTTGAAGGTTCGCTTGGTAACTATCCCGGTTATTTCACCGGATATGACTATACCCGCGCTTATTACACAGACAGTGCTGCCGCTGCCACGGCTCTGGCCAGCGGCGTAAAAACCTACAACAACGCCATCAACTGGTCGAACAACGACGAGAAGCTGAAGCACATTGGCGAATATGTCGTTGAAAGCGGTCGCGCCCTTGGTGTTGTCACCAGCGTTCAGTGGAGCCATGCAACACCGGCCGGGTTCCTTACCCATAATGCAAGCCGCAATGAATATGCCGCCCTCGGCAAGGAAATCGTTGAAAGCGGTCTCGCAACCGTTGTCATGGGGTCCGGCCACCCGCTGTTCGACAATAATGGCAAGGCAGTCGAGCCAAATGATGACAAGGCCTATCGTTACGTTGGCGGCAAAGACACCTGGGACAAGTTGACATCTGGCGAAACCGCCTACAAGCTGATTGAAACCAAGGCTGACTTTGAAGCTCTGGCAGCCGGTTCGCTTGACCTCGGTGACAAGACCAAGGTCATCGGCACCGTTCAGAACAACGCGACCACCCAGTTCAACCGCAGCGGCGTTGGTTTTGGCGACAAGCTGGAGAACCAGCCTGAATTGGCCACCATGACCAAGGCAGCCCTGAACCTAATCTCCAAGGATGAAGACGGTTTCTTCCTGATGGTCGAGGGCGGCGCGGTGGATTGGGCAGCCCATGCCAACAACCTGCCACGCATCATTGAAGAGCAGATCGAATTCAACGAAGCCGTTGAAGCGGCCGTCAAATGGATTGAAGAAAACAGCTCTTTCGATGAAACCATGATTATCGTCACCACCGACCATGGCAATGGCCTGCTGCAGGGACCGGATTCCGATAACAAAGCCTATTCCGACATCATCAACCAGGGCGCTGGCGCCATGCCGCTGGTGCGTTGGAACTCCGACACCCACACACGCGAGCTGGTTCCGGTTTTTGCCAAGGGTAATGGTTCGGACTTTTTCACCAAGAATGCCAAGCCGCATGATGGTCTGGCCCGTTACCACGTTCCTGCTGCAAGCCAGGTTTACGTTGATAACACCGACATCTTCCGCGCGTCTGCTGCCGCGCTCGGCATCACCGTTGACCAGAAGACCAACTGATCAAACGGCAGATAACAATGGAAAAGGGCGGCAAAATTGCCGCCCTTTTTCTATTTGGTCTGATGGGACTTGAAGCTTTAACGCGACAACAGCGTCAGCGCGGTCATCGAATCCAGAAGCGTGCGGGTCACGCCGCCAAACAGCATTTCCCACCAGCGCGAATGGGTATAGGCACCCATCACCAGCAGATCGATACTGTCATCCGAAAGGCGGTTTTCAATTGCCGCATGGGCCGAAAGCGTGCCTGAGGTCGCTTTGGTGGCCACGGTCACCTTCACGCCGTGGCGCGCAAGCGTTGCTGCGAGTTCAGCACCTGCCATGGCCGGTGACTGTGTCGCGTTTTCCGGCGGATCAACCGTGAAGATCTCGACGCTTTCCGCTTCCTTCAGGAAGGGCAGCGCATCAAAGGCCGCACGGGTTGCTTCGCGCGAACCGTTCCAGGCAATCAGCACCCGCTTGATCGGTTTGGGTTCGGTGAGAATATAAGGCACCAGAAGAACCGGGCGGCCGCTTTCAAACAGAAAGCTTTCGATATCGGAACGGCTGTCGGAAAGGCTGGACGAATCGCTCTGTCCGGCAATCACGATATCGGTGCAACGGGCGCTGTCGACAGCGGATGCCGAGGTATAACCAACCGAGGAAACGAAGCTGCGCCACTCATGCGACACACCATTTTCCGAGAGTTTTTGCTCGAAAATCCGGGCAATTTCCTTTGTTTCTTTTTGCGCAATATCCTGAATAGCCTGAATGGAGGCAGGATCGGGAATTTCCATGGGTGCAACGACGGGTACAGCCGCCATGGTTTCCATATGCAGGCCAATCACATGCGACGAGAACCTGTTCGCCAGAGCAATGGCGAATTCACTAACCTTTGCTGCGTTTTGAGTGCTGTCCAAAACGGTCAGAATTGTTTTGTAGCTCATGACGATCTCCTCAATGGTATGCGTCTCAAGTGTCTTGAGACTGGTCCTTCTCGAAATATGTCGCCTTGATCCTGATCAAGTTGTCACCGTCTTTCGGTCCGGTGAAAAGATAACGCGCCAAAGCACTTAACGGTTCAAGTGCTGGCGGCGGCCTTTTCACGCCCGATCTGTTCCAGCATGTCTGAAACCGCCTGCGCAGCAACATGCAATACCGCCGCATCACGAGCGCGAACGACGATTTCTGTCGAGAATCGCTGTCCGTCATATTTTGGGTAGGAGCCAATGCTGGTTTCAGGATGGTTCTTCTGAACTTCGCCCAGTGCCGTGCCGATATCGCCTTCGCCGTATGGGCTGGCAACCGACTGCGACAGCAGCTTCACACCGGTTTTCAGGTGCGGGACGACATTATGGACCATGGCCTGAAAGACCTGCGGCACACCGGCCATCACATAGACATTGCCGATGTTGAAACCGGGGGCGGTCGAAACAGGATTTGCGATATGGGCAGCACCTTGAGGCAGACGCGCCATGCGCTGGCGGGCCTCTGTAAATTCCATGTCACGGGCGCGATACATGTCGGCCAGCAGGCGCATGGCTTCCGCCTCATGCACGCACGGCACGCCAAAGGCTGCGGACACCGCATCGGCGGTTATGTCGTCATGGGTCGGACCAATTCCGCCCGATGTAAAGACATAATCATAACGGCTGCGCAGGGCATTCAATGCCTCGACAATGGCATCCTGCTCATCTGCGACAATGCGCACTTCCTTGAGGTCGATACCCGACAGGGTAAGCACATCGGCGAGGTGTCCAATATTCTTGTCTTTGGTGCGGCCTGAGAGCAGTTCATCGCCAATGGCAAGCATGGCGGCGGTAACGGAAACGGGTGCAGTGGTCATGAAAAATCCGCAGTTGTGTCTGTTGAACGTAGCGCGATGCCGATGGAATGCAAGCGCGTCATTGCTACGAAAAAGTGAATGCAAGACAAAAAGCGTTCAACATCATTGAACAGTGCGTCTTGATGTGATCGGCTGGTGAGGTTGCAGTATCCGGGCTACATCTTTGTCACGTAATTGATGAGCGGCAGGATTATGCTGCGACAACTTCTTAAACGGGTCTTCGGCCCCCAAGCAAAGGAAACCGAGAAAATGGCAAAAGTACTGGTTCTGTATTATTCCTCCTACGGCCACATTGAAACCATGGCATATGCCGTGGCGGAAGGTGCGAAGTCTGCCGGTGCAGACGTTGTCGTAAAGCGCGTACCTGAACTGGTTCCGGAAGACGTTGCCAAGTCCTCGCACTTTAAGCTCGATCAGGCCGCACCAATCGCAACGGTTGATGAACTGGCTGAATATGATGCGATCATTGTTGGCGCCGGCACACGTTTCGGCACAGTTGCCTCGCAGATGCGCAATTTCTGGGACCAGACTGGCGGTCTGTGGTTCAACGGCAAGCTGGTGGGCAAGCTCGGTTCGGTATTCACCTCCACAGCGACCCAGCACGGCGGCCAGGAATCCACCATTCTCAGCTTCATCCCAACCTTCCTGCACCACGGCATGGCCGTTGCCGGTCTGCCATACGCCTTCCAGGGCCAGATGGGTGTTGATGAAATCAAGGGCGGTTCGCCTTACGGTGCGTCGACCATCACCGACGGTGACGGCTCGCGCCAGCCTTCGGCCATCGAACTCGAAGGCGCAAAGTACCAGGGCGCGCACATTGCCAAGCTGGCTGCAAAGCTCGCTTCCTAAGATTGCGATAGGTCTTTAAATGCCGCCGCCTGTCAGACCCGACAGGCGGCGTTTTTATTGGGATGGTTCTCAAGCCAAAGCGGCAAGGCGCAGTTCACGAGCAGCCTCGACCATATTGACCAGCGCCGGTTTGACCTCGTCCCATTTGCGGGTTTTCAGGCCGCAATCGGGATTGACCCACAGCTGGCCGTCACCAATGCGCTGCCGTGCCAACGTCATCAGCGTGACCATTTCGCTGACGTCAGGAATGCGTGGCGAGTGGATGTCGTAAACACCGGGTCCGATTTCATTGGGGTACTGGTAGGTCTGGAAGGCTTCCAGCAGTTCCATCTTCGAGCGCGATGTCTCGATGGAAATCACATCGGCATCCATAGCGGCAATGGAATCGATGATCTGGTTGAATTCCGAATAACACATATGGGTGTGGATCTGTGTGTCATCGGAAACGCCTGTTGAGCACAGGCGGAAGCTTTCGACTGCCCACTGCAGATAGGTTTTCCAGTCGGCGTGGCGCAGCGGCAGGCCTTCCCGCAAGGCCGCCTCATCGATCTGGATCATGGTGGCGCCAGCTTTTTCCAGATCGCTGACCTCATCGCGGATCGCAAAACCAATCTGGTAGCACACGGTACTGCGGGCAACGTCATCCCGCACGAAAGACCAGTTGAGAATGGTCACCGGTCCGGTCAGCATGCCTTTGACCGGTCTGTCTGTCAGTGACTGGGCATAGTGCCGCCATTTGACTGTCATCGGGGCAGGGCGCGACACGTCACCAAAAATGATCGGCGGGCGCACATAACGCGAGCCGTAACTTTGCACCCAGGCGTGGCGGGTAAAGGTGAAGCCGGTCAACTGCTCGCCAAAATACTGCACCATGTCGTTGCGCTCAAACTCGCCATGAACAAGCACGTCGAGCCCGATCTCTTCCTGCCAGCGAATGGCGGTTTCCGTTTCGCTTTTCAGGAAGGCATCATAATCCGCATCACTGATCTCTCCTTTGCCAAACGCGGAACGGGCCTTGCGAACATCTGATGTCTGCGGGAACGAACCTATGGTCGTGGTTGGGAATAGCGGCAGATCAAGCTTCTGTTCCTGCAAGGCCTTGCGTTGCTGGAAGCCGCTTTTACGGCTGGTCAGGGCAGGAGACATCGTGGCAAGTCGCGCCTTGACCTCTGGATCGTGAACCTTGGGTGAGGTCCGGCGCCCTGCGGCTGAGGCCGATGAGGCCGCGAGCGCATGCGTTACCGTTGCGCGTCCCGAGACAAGTGTCCGACCGGTGACATCAAGTTCTGCCAGCTTTTGTGTCGCAAAAGCCAGCCATGATTTGATGTCCTGATCAAGCTCGGTCTCCAGCTCCAGATCGATTGGCACATGCAGTAACGAGCACGACGGTGCGATCTGGATTTTGTCGGGGCCAACCTGCGCAATAACCGGCTCCAGACGATCGAGCAGCTTTTCAAGGTCGCTACGCCACACATTGCGACCGTCAATGACGCCAAGTGACAGAACGAGATTGTCTGGACGGTTTTGCAGCACGGTTTCAAGCTGCTCTGGCGCCCGCACGAGATCGATATGCAGGCCGTCAACGGGCAGTGACAAGACCGTTGAGAGATTGTCGCCGATGGTCCCGAAATAGGTGGCGAGCATGATATTGAGGTTCGGAACCAGCGTCTTTAATGCGGTGTAGGCCCGGTGATAGGCCTGCCGTTCCGCCTCGGTAAGATCGAGCACCAAGGCCGGTTCATCGATTTGCACCCAGTCAGCTCCCGCAGCACTCAACTCGGCCAGCAGCCGCACGTAAACCGGCAACAGCCGCTCCAGCAGATCGAGTGGCGAAAACTCCCCCTCTGTCTTGCCAAGCTTGAGGAATGTTACCGGGCCCAGAATGACCGGGCGGGTATGAATGCCCTGCATCTTTGCCTCCATGAACATGTCCAGCGGTTTGTTGGCGGTGAAGGCGAAGGTCTGATCGCGGGTAAATTCCGGCACCATGTAGTGGTAATTGGTGTCGAACCACTTGGTCATTTCAAGCGCTGGCACGCCATGTTCATGCTTGTGGTTATGGCTGCAATCGGCATGGTTTTCTTGGGCGTGGGCACTGCCTGTGGCGCCGCGTGCCATGGCAAAATAGGTGTCGAGCTCCACCTGCGCGCCAGATTTTTCATAGTTCCAGCCATAGGCGGCGGGAACCGCACCAACCATGACGGCGGTATCGAGCACATGGTCGTAGAGTGAAAAATCATTGGACGGGATGATGTCTATGCCGCTGTCTTTTTGAAGTTTCCAGTGGTCTGCCCGCAGCTTTGCGGCAGCGTCCAGCAATGTGGTGCGGTCTGATTTTCCGGCCCAATAGGCTTCCAATGCGAATTTGAGTTCGCGGTGTTTTCCAATGCGCGGGAAACCGAGATTTGCAGTCTTGATGGTCATTTCCTTAACCCCGAAGGTTGTGGGCAAGGCATTGGCTGACGCATCGACGGAAGGCGCTGATGTGCCTGTCGCAAAAGCGGCACACCGGGACACCCCGCCCGTGAACGTTATCTATCGCGGCAGGTCTCCTAGCTTACGGGTCATCATAACCGTTCGTCTTCCCGAGGTGTTCGCATCAGTGACATGGTGAACGGCAACTCTCCGTCTACAGTTGCGGGGGCAGCTCCGGCGTTGGGGTGAAACCCCTGACCGTATTCCCTCTTAGCTGCGGAGTGCGACCTCCACAGAACCTCGATGCGCCAACTATGGCCGAGCGATAAAATACAGTCAAGGTGATATAAAGATATATTTATATCCTTATTGATTTTGTGATTATCTGGTGTCGTTGTTTTTATTGGACAAGGGCAGGGGCATTGCTTTAAATAAAATTGGTTTATTGGTCAGACCAATATTAAGGCGATGAAACCCATATGAAAACTGTTCGATTGTCTGATGCCATTGCAGAACAGATCGAGGTGCTGATCAGTGCGCGCGGGCTGAAAGCGGGTGACCGCCTGCCTGCCGAACGGCAACTGGCACTGGAACTGAAGGTGTCGCGCTCGTCGCTGCGTGAAGCCATCCAGCAACTGGCCAGCAAAGGCCGCCTGACAAGCCGCACCGGCGGAGGCAATTATGTCCAGGAACCGCCCCGCGGCTGGTCGCAAAATGCACTTGTCGATCCGCTGTCACGGCTGTTTGCCAGCGATCCGGCCTACCGGTTTGACGTGCTGGAAATTCGTCACGCGCTGGAAGGGGCTGCTGCCTACCACGCCACCTTGCGCGCAACGGATGAAGACAAGGCTCGAATCTCCGACTGTTTCGAAACTCTGATCAGCCTGCAGGGCAGTGACGATTCGATGGCACTGGCCAAGGCGGATGCCGCCTTTCACCTGTCCATTGCCGACGCCTCGCACAATCTGGTGCTGATAGAAGTGATGAAGGGGCTGTTTGATCTGCTGAAAGCCAATATTTCGCAGAACCTCGAGAAACTTTACGTCATTCCAAAGGTGACCGAGCCGCTGTCATCGCAGCACCGCGAATTGCGCGATGCCATTCTGGCCGGTGACGGCGAGCGCGCGCGCCGGGCGGCGCATGTTCATATCGATTTTGTCCATTCATCGTTGAAATCCATCGACGAAGACGAAGCGCGCCTAGCGCGCTCATTTTATCAAGGTAGTGTGAGGGGGTAACACCATGATTATTTCTGCGTCTACAGATTATCGCGAGGCCGCACGACGCCGGCTGCCGCCGTTCCTGTTCCATTACATCGATGGCGGTGCCTATGCCGAACATACGCTGCGCCGCAATGTCAGCGACCTCTCTGACGTCGAGTTGCGCCAGCGTGTGCTGAAAAACATGTCTGATCTCAGCATCAACACACAGCTGTGGGACGACAAGCTGTCCATGCCGGTTGTGTTGGCACCTGTTGGCCTGAGCGGCATGTATGCCCGCCGTGGTGAGGTGCAGGCGGCGCGTGCGGCGGCCGAGAAGGGCATTTCCTACACCATGTCCACCGTGTCGGTGTGCCCGATCGAGGAAGTGACGCCGGAAATCGACCGCCCGATGTGGTTCCAGCTTTATGTGCTGAAAGACCGCGGTTTCATGAAAAACGTGCTGGACCGTGCGGTCGCGGCCGGTGTGAAAACGCTGGTATTTACGGTGGATATGCCGGTGCCGGGCGCCCGCTACCGCGATGCCCATTCCGGCATGAGCGGCCCCAATGCCGAACTTCGCCGTTACTGGCAGTCGGTCACCCATCCGCGCTGGGCCTTTGATGTGGGCCTCAACGGCAAACCGCATGATCTCGGCAACGTGTCTAAATATCTCGGCAAACCAACCGGCCTTGCCGATTATATCGGCTGGCTCGGTGCCAATTTCGACCAGTCGATTTCCTGGAAGGATCTGGAGTGGATCCGTGAATTCTGGAAAGGCCCGATGATCATCAAGGGCATTCTTGACCCCGATGATGCCAAGGACGCCGTGACCTTTGGTGCCGACGGCATTGTTGTGTCCAACCATGGCGGCCGCCAGCTGGATGGTGTCCTGTCGTCCGCACGCGCCTTGCCGGCCATAGCTGACGCGGTGAAGGGTGACATCAAGATCCTCGCCGATTCCGGCATACGCTCGGGCCTCGATGTGGTGCGTATGCTGGCACTGGGTGCCGATGCGGTAATGATTGGCCGTGCCTTTGTTTATGCGCTGGCCACCGCCGGTGAGGAGGGTGTTCTCAACCTTCTCAATCTTTTCGAAAAGGAAATGCGCGTTGCCATGACGCTGACGGGGGCAAAATCCATCTCCGACATTTCCTCTGACCTGCTGGTAAAGGCAATGAGGCAGCTTTGATGCATGCAATGAACACTGATGCCGCAACCCTGTTGCGTGAATTTGGCGGTATTGTCGGGGCAGGCCACGTGCTGACCGCCGCCAAGGCCACACGCCGGTTCCGCAAGGGGCACCGTTTTGGTCATGGAAACGTGCTGGCCGTGGTGCAGCCGGGAACGTTGGTGGAGCAGTGGCGGGTCGTCAAGGCCGCCGTTGCCGCTGGACGAATCGTCATCATGCAGGCCGCCAATACCGGCCTGACCGGTGGCTCAACACCTGACGGCAATGATTACGACCGCGAGATCGTTATCGTGTCGACACTGCGCCTGAAGGGCATTCAGGTGATCAATGACGGCAAACAGGTCATCTGCTTGCCCGGTGCGACGCTCGACCGGTTGGAACAAACCCTGAAGCCGCTGGGGCGTGAGCCGCATTCGGTTATCGGTTCATCCTGCATCGGTGCCTCGGTGCTCGGCGGCATCTGCAACAATTCCGGCGGCTCGCTGGTGCGACGCGGACCGGCCTATACCCAGCTGGCCCTTTATGGCCAGGTGGATGAGGCGGGTGAACTGCACCTCGTCAATCACCTCGGCGTTAAGCTGGGTGACAACCCGGAAGATATTCTGTCACGGCTGGAAAAGGGCGCCTACAGCCCGGACGATATCGTCAATGATCCGACGCTCGTCGCATCAGACCAGAACTATGCCCAGCATGTGCGCCAGGTCGATGCGCCAACACCGGCCCGCTTCAATGCCGATGTGACCCGCCATTTCGAGGCGTCCGGTTCTGCCGGCAAGCTGGTCCTGTTTGCCGTGCGGCTCGACACGTTTCCGATGGAAAAGAGCGCGGTGTTTTACATCGGCTCAAACGATACCGCAGACCTGACGGCGGTGCGTCGCCATATGCTGACCGCCTTTGATACGCTGCCGATTGCAGGTGAATATATTCACCGCGACGCTTACGATATCGGCGAAAAATACGGCAAGGACACCTTCCTGCTGATCGACCGTTTCGGCACAGACAGGGTACCGGCCGCCTTTGCGCTGAAAAGCCGGGTCGATGCGTTTTTTGAAGGGTTCAAACTGCGTGGTGTGACCGACCATATTCTGCAGGCCGTCATGGCGTTGCTGCCGAGCCACCTGCCAAAAAGCATGCGGGAGTTTCGCAAGCGGTTCGACCACCATCTGCTGCTCAAGGTTTCGCTCGACAGTGCACCGGAAACCAAGGCCTTTCTGCAAAGCTATTTTGCCAGCCGGGAAGGTGATTTCTTCGAATGTGATGCAGAGGAGGGGCGCAAGGCGTTTCTGCACCGCTTCGCCATTGCCGGTGCGGCCATCCGGTATCGCGACACGCATCGCAGTTCGGTGGAGGACATTGTCGCCCTCGACATTGCACTGCGCCGTAACGACGACGACTGGCTGGAAACCCTACCAGAATCGATAGAGGGCAAGCTGATCAGCAAGCTCTATTACGGCCACTTCTTCTGCCATGTCTTCCATCAGGACTATATCGTCCGCAAGGGGCATGACCCGATCGCCATCGAACATGAAATGTGGGACTTGCTAGACCGGCGTGGTGCTGAATATCCGGCCGAACACAATGTTGGCCACCTCTATAAGGCCAAACCTGAACTTAGGGCTTTCTACCGCTCGCTCGATCCGGCCAATGTGTTGAACCCCGGTATTGGCCAGACATCAAAATTCTTCTGCTGGGCGGAACGGTAAGGCAAAAAAAGGGTGGTGAGAAACACTCACCACCCACTCTTTTATTTAGAAAGACGCCAGTAGCGGTAACGCTACGCACCCTGCGATCGCAATCAGCAGGAGTATTTTTATATAGCGGACGCGGCGCGTTCGTCCGCCATCCCAATCGTATGCCATTCAACCTCGCGTTTTTAATCGCGCTTAATAAGTGAACGCTCATCCTTGTGTGAAACTGGAAAATAGGCATAAAACCTTAAGAATTTGTAGGTTGAAAATAATAGGGGCAACAACCGAAGGGTTGGCGTCCGGGTGCCGTGAGGCTAAAAACCATTATTCGAAATAAAAAAAGCTGATATTCAAAACGACCCTCTTGCACATCGTTTAGGATTATTCTAAACCCCGGCAACCACAACAAAATACGCTTAGCGATGGCCTCGTGGCGGAGTGGTGACGCAGAGGACTGCAAATCCTTGTACCCCGGTTCAATTCCGGGCGAGGCCTCCAAAGATTTATGTCTGCAAAATCAAAGTGTTGAGTAAATCTCACGCTTTCCAGCGGGCTATTTTTCTGTCGCATGTCAGTGCGACAAAATTCCATTGAATTACAATAACTTCCGAAGCTGTCCGGCGGCTCAATGCGACATGATTGCAACATGCGGAGCGTCGAAAAGCCTTTGAAAATGTGGCGTGAAAAGCTTCGCAACTGTTGGAGCTTACATTTCGTTCTAGACCGGGGGTAAGTTTTGTCCTATGCGGACGACGAGCTAGACTCGGCCCCCTGAGTCCTGCCGGTAGGAGATGCAGACGACATGGCAAACCTTCCCATCAGTTTAAGGGACGAGCCTTTGATCGACGCCACATTTGAGCTTCGGTTTGAAGGGCAGCAGCAATTGGCCGATATCTTGCCGGGCGTCTTGTTCACCGCTTATCATGGTGCTCCGAAAATTATCAGACTTCCGTTCGCTGAAATACCACAGCCGGTAAGAGCCTCCGATCCAAATCTTGAATTCGTACCAATCCTACGTCTTGATTTTGACGGTTTCGCTGTTTCGGTAGGCGCTCGGAACGTCTTGGTGAGCGCAGCTATGCCGTATCCTAAATGGGCGGCGTTTCGAGAGTTTATCCTAGGGGTTTGCGAGCGCATAGTGAACTCCGGCTTGCAGCTTGAGTTGGAGCGCTTTTCTCTAAAGTACGTGAATATTCTTCAGGGGGGATCGGTTGCCGACCAGGTAAGCAAGATCAAGATGCAGATGGCTGTTGGCGATCTCGATTATAAGGGCGGGCCGTTCTCGTTGCAGCTACAGGTGCTGGAAGACGACTTTCTCCACATTGTATCTGTGATGACTGGAGCAGTTGCAACTTTGCCAAATGGCGCTACCTTAACTGGTACTATCTTAGACATTGATTCGGTGTGTCACACTCCTTCCTTGAGCTTTAGAGAATTTTTCAACACTTCCAGTGATAGACTGGAGCTTCTAAGGCAGGCGAACAAGAGCAAGTTTTTTAGTTCTTTGACGGAAGAAGCCATTCAGAGCATGGGACCAAACTATGGCTAGTATAAATCGATCTATCACAGCATCAACCACCGCAGGTCTGATCGTCCTGGCCATAGGTGCAGGGGTATCGCCAACTGCGGTGGTATGGCCCGAGTTTGAAAAGCCAGTTCTCGCTCGGCAACTAATCAACAGCACCTACTCGGCCGTGCGTTATGCGGAACTGTCAAATATTTCGGCGGCGACAGCTTTCGAGGTGGCGGTTCAAAACGTCTTCGCTGAACTTTTAAAATCGCAAGGTTCGCTCGGTGCAGAGTTTGAAGCAGCTATGTACAGCGACCTCGAAGGTCTTTACGAGGCTTAACCCTTTATGGCTTTGTCGGATGACGCCTTCAAAGTTAGCATCCCATACTATTTGGTGTCCCCGCCGGAGCAGAAGGCTTTCTTACAAGAGCTTGAAGCGCTCCGAAATGGCTCGGCGAAGGGCTATTATATTTCTCCCGGCAATGATCCGTTTGCAGGCGAAGTGTTGCAGGGCGATTGCTGGTCGGGCTTTCAGCTGTTTATATTCTCGTCAGGCACGGCTCGCCCTGTGAAGGGGATCGTTCTTTCTAACTCTTGTGATATTGCGCCAGAGAACGGCCGCACTATTCCTCCAAAGGTCGTATTCGCGCCGGTTATGAGGCTTTCTCAGCTTGCCACGCGCTTCAAGTCCGCCGGGCTGAGTGACCCACAAGTAGACGCGAAGCTTAAAGCCATTAAGGCACAGGAGGTGACGAGTTTGTTCTACCTTCCTCAAGGCGCGACACTCAGTGAAGATTACGTCGTCAATTTAGATGATCTTCATTCCATGCCCTTTGAGACGTTTAACGCAGGAAGTGCCAAAGCTAAGCACTTCACTTTATCGATGGCAGGCTTTTACATGTTCGTGTTCAAGCTCTCCATACACTTCTGCCGGCTGCATGAGAATGTGGACAGGCGCCCTAGGGCAGCATGATTGGAACGGTTCTCTATGCTTATGGCAAGAGCCTGGAGAAGATAAAAGAGGCGGCTGCTTCACACCTCTATTACGCAATCGATCTCTTTCTGGAAGCTATTCCCTCCAGTAAGTGTAGGAGACGCGGCTTCAGAACGATAGCCGAGGCCGCAAACAGCTGGAACGATTGACGCGAGCCGGCAGTGCTGGGGTTCACCTTGCGCTGCCGGTTGATCGATCAGTTGATGCGAGCGTTGTGGCGCAGGATTACTGCGGCTTCTTCTGCTTGCTGGCCTCTACAGCCCGTGCACCCAGAGTAGGAGCGGCGGCGACCGGTGCAGCCTTATCCTTCTTGGGTTTGCGTACTTCTTTGTTGCTTCTAACTTGACCCTTGGCCATTCGAATCTCCTCTTCAAAGCAAAAGATAGCCGCGCTTTGCGTGACAATAGCAAGGGAAATCGGAGTTGTCATTCGGGAAGGGGGCGGCAGAGCTCCGTTGTGCCGATCAGGTGGCATCCTGACAAATGCGACCCGTCCAAGTGGCGCTGGCGCCCCGCAGCAAATTATCCTGTATAGTTGGCCGATAGCGCTGGAGTTCACCTTGTGCTGCCAGCGGATTGAGCGGTTTGCACGGGCGTGTGGTGGACCTGAGTCAAGCCAAAAAAGGAAATCAGCGAACCGAATGTAGGTTTACTGCCTAGGCTTTAAGTTGCGTGCTCTTTTTGCGTTTCCACCGGGCGATTGAAAACAAAATTAGCGCAAAAATAAAGCTTTGAAAGGTCGCCGTGAGAGCGGACTCAACAAGAGGATTCACAGCGCTTTGGTCTACAGTAGAGCCGTAATAGGCCACCAAAAGTGTGATAAGCAGAACGATCACAGCGGTTGAGACTGCCGAAAGCAATGCGCCCAACAGGGAGTAAGCAAAGCCGAGTGGAAGTCGATTTGCAAAATATCCCCCGACAGCCAGCGCCACACCAAACGCAACAACAAAATTCATCGGCAATCCCCCTCAATTGCGGGGATTATGTCTCGGCAAATGTCTTTGTCCAGACTTGCTGAAAACCACAGTTAATATTGGCACGGCGATGCCGACTGTTGACGGCTAATAGCGTGGCGGCAGTGTCATCGCGCGCATTAAGCAGCCGAGACGGGTTTTACACCTGGGAGAGGCAGGCAAACCTTTTGCTAACTCTGGCTGTCCACTGGCGTCGCGGCCTCGAACTCTTTGCCTTGCTCAAATTTTTTCTGATGATGATTGCAACAGTACTTAAGGCATCGAGAATTTTTGTATGATTTTCATGAATAAACAGACCTTCTCACATAATCGATTGCCTTGAAAATGTCCTCTGGACTTTATTCTGGCTTCTGATACGGATTTGCGCAAAGACACTCCCCTCGCAAGACCTTGCGCTATACGATCATGCCGTGGGTTGTCCAAATATTACACGGGCCACCTTGAGGAATTGAATGTATTATCACGTAAGCAGTATTGAACATGCTGTGGGCGCTACTATCGAGCCCGGCAATTGGGGGACAACAGTCCGTTTGTTTGGTCCCGAAACCGCAGTTAAAGCCGTATCTCACGTTGAAATAATACTGTGGGAAGTCGCACTGGAAACAGCGAGGTTGGCACTTGCCCCTCAACGTCCGTCACGCCTCAATTGTGTATTTGTGTTCGAAACAGTCGATATGGCCTTTGCCTTTCAACGCCAGTACCGGCCCGATGCCCATGTTTTCGAGCTGGAACCGACCGGCGAAGCCAGCATCTACTGCGGTGATTTTGCCTTGATCGCGAAAGCTGATCGCAACAGACCATATGCGGACTATATGGCAGAAGAGAGCAAGGCATATTGGACAGCGCCGAGCGCAGACGAACCTGAAATACTATATGGAGGCGCCTTGCGCGTGGTAAGGCAGGTTCTGGCCTCTGATGCACCGCTGGTTACCCCAAACCAAGCTGCCGCAGGGTAACCAACGTCTCTTTACCAAAGGCTGGATCAGTTGGTGCGCGTAGGGGCGCCGTCCACTAGGTCTTGATAGAGCCCCATATCCAGAAAGGCCTCGGATTTGACAACGAGGCCATCTTTCATGGTCAATATCCAGAGATATTCGTTGCTGTAGGTGTCATTGGTGGTTGTCGTGGCGGAGGCGTCGAACCGCACGATCACGTCGTCATCCACCGCCCAGATTTTTTTGACCACCGGTTTAAGCGGGGTGCTGAGCCGCGACAGAATAGGGGCGGAAGCATCGTTTACGAAACTGTCCAGGCCGCTATAGGTGCGCGAGTAGGGACCCGAGCCGCGAACTGTCCATTCGACATCAGGTGAAACGACGCGCGTGAAAGCTCCCCCTCGTTCTGCCCAGTCTTCAAATGCCTGCTTTACGATGGTCTCGTTGCGGGCTGTCACATCAGTGCTGACCGCCGTGCCAGCATTGGCATGGGCCGATGACGCAGCAAGTGCAAGCGTCGCGATGATCGTCCAAGATCGAGCAATTTTGTAGATCGTCATGTCTTAAACCTTCCATGTTTTCAAGGTCAACTGCGCGCGTGGCGCGTCAGTCGTGGCGTTGATCGGGAAAGGCTGTCTTCACGTTCGGGGCTGCTCTTAACCTGTAATGGGGCTTATCTTTTACCAAGCCCCACATCTCCTTCCCAATCGGCAATGAGTGTAACTGTGTTAGAGCGTTTAAATTACCCGCCTAATACTGCACAGGCTGGTTAGCTGGACTTACCAGTTTCGGAGTCAGCAAAAGCCGTCAGCGCCCACGGTGCTGCTGGCGGTCGGGACGATGCACAACAAGCTTTGACTGCTATTTTTCTAGAAGCATGGCATCGGTCACGTCGCGCCCGGTGTGGCGGGGGATGATCATCTTCGTCAGATCAAAGCCTTGCCGGCGTGCCTCAGTAAGATAGTCTTCCAGCGTTTCTGCGGGAATCGAACTCTCGCGTGCCAGAACCCATAGAAACTGACGGTCAGGCGTGCCGACCAGCGCGACACTATAGTCGGGATCGATCTTGAGTACCCAGTAATCGCCATCGGTAAACGGCAGCCAGCGCAGGGCGGCAGGAAGAAAACTGACCTTCAGCTTTGCATGTGTCTCGTCAACCGGCTTTGCCTCGCCGACAGCCTGAGCTGGCTGCTGATCTTTGTCGAAACATCTGTTGTCAACGCGAATAGCGCCGTTCTCTTCGAGGGAGTAACGTGCCGTGATGTCAGTTGCGGCATCGTCTTCATATTTCAACGGCAAGCGGACAATCTCGTACCACCGGCCAAGATAGCGATTGAGATCAAGGCTCGGTAGGGCTGTAACGTCTGTCATGTCTTTAACTCTCCTTCGAGGAGAACCTGAAACGCACATGCTGCTTGTCCAGTTGCAGCGGCGAAGAACATTAACCCTTACCACGGGAAAGAGTGGATTACCCTCGGGCATACTGCCAAGAAGTGTTTGTCTCAGGAGACAGATATGAAACTCTATATTGCTCTCATCGTCGTGCTTTTTGCCAGTTCCAGCGTTGCAGGCGCCCAATCGAAGACACGCGTTGTAAAAGCTGATGTAATCGATTCCTACACCGCCTATATCGGCGCAAACGACCTTAACAATTCCAACGGAACGTCACTGACGAAACCGTGGCAGATTATTCGCCAGGACAGGGCAAACTACCATGTCTATGACCTCAGAGACGTAGGGGATGAGGATGACGAGTTCTTCTCTGATGCGCAAAACCGTCAGTCGCTCGAAGAGATGCTGAACAACGGCTCTATGTCGGCTGAGGCTCAAAGAATGATCCTGCGTGGTGACTGCTGGATCACCGTCAAGATAATGGGTCACGAAAACCGTGGCACATTCCTTGTGGTTGATGTCTGGGAGTGACAACAGCGGTATTCGATGCTGTGGCCAGGTTTAGTCCGGTATAATGCGGACACCAGTATCCCTTTAATCCTCTCCTGCCTTTTGTTCGTCTAGGAAGTTCAACACCCACTCAAGCGCGTGGAACAGGTCGCTCGCGCCTGAGAAGATGTAGTCGATCGTCCAGACCCAGACGAAATAGGCGTAAATCAGCACCAGCGTCACCACCAGCAGCAACAACCATGGCCAGAGCGGCTTCTTTCTTGGCTCCGTGTCGGGTTTGTCAAACTCGTCGATGGTGTTCTTCCTTGAGGTATAGGGATTTGCAGTCCTTTAACCCATACAGGCGGCCTCGGCGCAAGTCGTAGGAGGGGCTGAACTGGGCGCAAACCTTGATGACATTAGCGGTTTACACAGTCGCGTATCACACCAGTTGGCACTGTCACGCCCTGGCTATGTTCACCCGTTAAGAATAGAGGCGGGCAGGTGGCTATTCCGTGGCGAGAGCGTGGAACCAAAATTCACATTGTCCGTTCTTTTTCTCAAGGACATAGGGTCCCACGGAGGGTTGGTTAAATGCGCGACAGTTTGATCGAAGTTTCGATGTTTGGTGCCGTTATTCTGACATGCCTTTACATCACAGTACCGCTCATCTGAGCATGTTTGTAAAAATTATCGGCTAGCCGGTTGTTTTTATCGTCACTGTGCGACACGCACGCTTGAAAGCGCAGGCATCGCCAATTAAGACGTATCGCAAGGAAACAGCGTTTATGCGCTCGTTTCGAATTTCTACTGAGGCGATACGATATGATGGATTTCGAAAAAGCACGTGTGAACATGGTCGATAGCCAAATCCGCACGACCGATGTAACGTCGCATTCCGTGCTCATGGCATTTGTGAATGTGCCGCGTGAAGCATTCGTGCCGCAAGCGCAGCAGACCATCGCTTACCGCGATGAAAATGTGCAGATCTGTCCCGCCTCTGATGGCCGTCCGGCCCGTTACCTAACAGCACCTTCGCCTCTGGCAAAGCTGTTGCAGCTGGCCGCCATCACCAAGGACGACGTTGTTCTGGAAGTTGGTTGCGGTACCGGCTACGTCTCAGCAGTTCTATCGCAACTGGCCGGTTCGGTCGTTGCAATCGACAATGATGAAAAGCTGGTGGAAGCTGCAACGGAAACCCTTGCCAAGCTAGGTTATGACAATGTTGCAGCCGTCGTTTCCGACCTGGAAAAGGGTTACGCCAGCGAAGCACCTTACGATCTCATCTTCGTAAACGGTGCCGTAGAATTTATTCCGGACGCACTTCTCGACCAGCTTCGTGACGGTGGCCGCCTTGTAACCGTTGTCGGTTATGGCAACTCCGCAAAGGCAACGGTCTACAGCCGCGCCTCCACAGGCATCTCGGTAACGACTTCATTCAACGCCTCGGTCAAGCCGCTTCCAGGCTTCCAGAAGGCCAAGGAATTCGTATTCTGATCAGGCATATGCTGCTTGTTCACGGATAAACAAAGGCCCGGTTTTGACCGGGCTTTTCTGTTTTTCCACAACAATAATCTGTGTATCGCGGCAATTCCCGTCAAAAGGGTCATTCAGTTCCGATTCGCACTGCCATAAACTAGCGGTGATTCGGGGCGTGTTTCGTGTTTGCCCCAGCCAATAAATAGCAATGGAAAACGGGGATAGAAATGGCTCAGCCAAGTGTAGCGCGTGAACCGTCCATGGAAGAAATCCTGGCGTCGATCCGCCGTATCATCGAAAGCAATGAGCCTGGTCCGTCCGGTGCTTTTGCTGGCAAGCTTCCTCCTGTTTACGACGATGAGAGCGACGACGAATTTGGTATCGCTTTCACGCAGGCTGGCAACCCGGCTTCATCCGCCGAGCGCCGCGGCGAGATGACAAGCCCGCCGCCCCACGTGCCGCCAGCTGCAAACCAGACCCATGGCGCGGCAGCGCAACCCGTTCCGGAAAAAGCCATGTCGCTTGCCGATGTTGCAGCCCGGGTGAGGGCCGCCACCGGCCGCACGCTGGAGCCAGCCTTGAGCGCGCTGACCGCTGAAACATTGCAGGACAAGCCGGAAGCAAAGCCTGTTGCTGCACATGCCGCTTATGAAAGCCCTGTCATGGCTGCCCGCATGGCGGAACTGCGTGGTTCGATCGACGATACCGCCGCCGAAATTTCGCGCCCATCGCAGCCGTTTTTCAGCGAAGAAAGACAGGCGACCATTTCGCCGTTCCCGGTTCGTGAAACGCCAGCTGTGCAGAGCGCGCCGGCTGTTGCCTGGGACGAAGAAACCTTCGAGCAGGCGCTTGAGCTTGCCGACGTTCACGAGGCCAGCGCGCCAGTGGTAAATCCTGCGCCAGTCGCAGAGACAGTACAGTTTGTTGAGCCTGTTGCGGAAGCGGTTGCCGAGGGGCCATCTGCCCTGTCCAGCCTGATTTCCGTTGAAGCGGGTGCGCAGATTGCCCGCTCGTTCAACGAACTGGCCGACGTATTTAACGGTGTTGAGCGTCGCTCCATCGAAGACATGGCGCAGGAAATGTTGAAGCCGATGCTGCAGGACTGGCTGGAAGATAACCTTCCAACACTGGTCGAGCGTCTGGTGCGTGAGGAAATCGAGCGCGTAGCGCGCGGCCCACGCCGCTAATTTCCATCAAGGTTAAACAAAAGCCGCGCCGGTCTCGGGGCGGCTTTTTTGTTGCTCAGGTTTTCGGTGGTTCTGCAGGATAGTTTTACCACGAAACATGAGAAAACAACAAGATAGGTCATTTTGTTGACTCAGTATGGGATGAACCTGATTCTGTTCCTGAACGGGATTGGATGTTACGTCTGAGCCCGCTCTTTCGCGTGTAAGGCGATGCCCGATGCCGGGAAGCTGCAATGGTCGCCCGGTCGGGCAGCAGTTTTGGTTGAATTTGCCACTTTCTGTTGACTCTCTACCGCCCATCCTTATTTAAAAACAAATACAAGAACTCAAAATTTCAGGTCAGGAAATGCTCGAAAAGACCTACGATTCCGCTTCGGTTGAACCGAAAATCGCCAAAGCATGGGACGATGCCAATGCGTTTCGTGCCGGTGCCAACGCGGCACCCGGCGCTGAAACCTTCACAATTGTCATCCCGCCGCCAAACGTCACCGGCTCGCTGCACATGGGTCATGCCCTGAACAATACGCTTCAGGACATCATGATTCGTTTTGAGCGCATGCGAGGCAAGGACGTGCTGTGGCAGCCGGGCATGGACCATGCTGGCATTGCCACGCAGATGGTGGTTGAACGCAAGCTGGCCGAACAGAAGCTGCCTGGCCGTCGCGAGATGGGCCGTGAAGCCTTTATCGACAAGGTCTGGGAATGGAAGGCTGAATCCGGCGGGTTGATCTTCAACCAGCTCAAGCGTCTTGGCGCCTCCTGTGACTGGTCGCGCGAACGTTTCACCATGGATGAAGGCCTGTCGCAGGCTGTTCTGGAAGTTTTCGTCAGCCTCTACAAGGATGGCCTGATCTACAAGGACAAGCGCCTTGTGAACTGGGACCCCAAGCTTTTGACGGCAATTTCCGACATGGAAGTTGAGCAGCTGGAAGTGAAGGGCAATCTCTGGCACTTCCGTTATCCGCTGGAAAAGGGCGTTACCTATCAGTACCCGGTTGCCTTTGATGAAGACGGCAAGCCCACGGAATATGAAACCCGCGATTATATCGTGGTTGCCACGACCCGCCCGGAAACCATGCTGGGCGATACCGGCATTGCGGTGAACCCGGAAGACGAGCGTTACAAGGCAATCGTCGGCAAGCACGTCGTCCTGCCGATCGTTGGCCGCAAGATCCCGATTGTTGCCGATGACTATGCTGATCCGACAGCCGGTACCGGCGCGGTCAAGATCACGCCCGCCCACGATTTCAACGACTTTGAAGTTGGCAAGCGTGCAGGCCTGCGCGCCATCAACATTCTCAATGTCGACGGCACTGTCACCATCAAGGACAATGAAGACTTCCTGGAAGGTCTCGACCATCCGGCAGCACTTCACGGTGCCTGGGATCGCCTGGAAGGGCAGGACCGCTTTGCCGCCCGCAAGATCATCGTCGAGATTTTCGAGGATGCCGGCCTTCTCGACAAGATCGAGCCGCACAAGCACATGGTGCCCCATGGCGACCGTGGCGGCGTGCCGATCGAACCGCGCCTGACGGAACAGTGGTGGGTCGACAACAAGACGCTGGCTGGCCCTGCTATTGAGGCCGTTCGTGATGGCCGCACCAAATTCGTTCCGAAGTCCTGGGAAAAGACCTATTTCAACTGGCTGGAAAACATCGAGCCATGGTGCATCTCGCGCCAGCTGTGGTGGGGTCACCAGATCCCGGCATGGTACGGTCCTGATGGCCAGGTTTTCGTCGAGAAGACGGAAGAAGAAGCCCTGCAGGCTGCGATCCAGCACTACATTTCTCACGAAGGTCCATGGAAGGCCTGGGTTGAGGAAAAGCTTGAAAACTTCAAGCCGGGTGAAATCCTGACCCGTGACGAAGACGTTCTCGACACCTGGTTCTCGTCGGCACTGTGGCCATTCTCGACGCTTGGCTGGCCCGAGCAGACACCGGAACTGGCACGCTATTACCCGACAGATGTTCTGGTAACCGGCTTTGATATCATTCCGTTCTGGGTCGTTCGCATGATGCAGATGGGTCTGCACTTCATGAAGGATGACGCCGGTGTGCCGGTTGAGCCGTTCCACACGGTCTATATCCACGCGCTGGTTCGCGACAAGAACGGCCAGAAGATGTCGAAGTCCAAGGGCAACGTCATCGACCCTCTGGAACTGATCGATGAATATGGTGCGGATGCGCTGCGCTTTACGCTGTCAATCATGGCAGCGCAGGGCCGCGACGTGAAACTCGATCCTGCCCGCATCGCCGGTTATCGTAACTTCGGCACCAAGCTGTGGAATGCGACACGCTTTGCGGAAATGAACGGCGTGAAGCGTGATCCGGACTTCCTGCCGGAAACAACCACGCTGACCATCAATCGCTGGATCCTGACCGAACTTGCCGTTACGGCAAATGAGGTAACGGAAGCCATCGGCAACTATCGCTTCAACGATGCTGCAAGCTCGCTGTACCGCTTTGTCTGGAACCAGTTCTGCGACTGGTATCTGGAACTGCTCAAGCCTGTCTTCAGCGGTCACGACGAAAAGGCAAAGGCCGAAGCACAGGCGTGCGCGGCTTATGTTCTGGACGAAATCTACAAGCTGCTGCATCCGTTCATGCCATTCATGACGGAAGAGCTGTGGGCGCATACGGTCGAAGAAGGCGAAAGCCGTGACGGTCTGCTGTGCCATGCCGCTTGGCCAACACCAGAATTCACCGACACCGCTGCTGCGGCCGAAATCAACTGGCTGGTTGATCTCGTCACCGGCATTCGTTCGGCCCGTTCTGAAATGAACGTACCGCCGGGTGCAACAGCGCCGCTGGTTGTCGTTGGTGCCAATGGCGTGACGCAGTCGCGTCTGGAGCGTCATGACGCTGCCATTCGCCGTCTGGCACGTGCAGAAAACATCACGCTGGCCAGCACCGCACCGAAGGGTTCGGCACAGATCATCGTCGGTGAGGCAACGGCCTGCCTGCCGCTTGGCAACCTGATCGACGTCGCGGCTGAAAAGGCCCGTCTCGAAAAGGCAATCGGCAAGGCTGAGGCTGAAATTGACCGTATTGCCAAGAAGCTTGGCAACGAGAAGTTTATTGCCAATGCCGATCCGGAAGTTGTTGCTGCAGACCGTGAGCGCAACGCCGAGCTGGAAGTACAGATCGCCAACCTCAAGACCGCGCTGACACGGGTTAACGAGGCCAGCTGATCCGCTGCACAGAGCAACGAATAACGAAGGCGCATTCTGAAAGGGATGCGCCTTTTTTGTTGCCTGACGTTGGTAAGGACAGGGCGCTGGCGTGCTGGCCTTACCCTCCAGTGTTTCGCGATTAAGGCGTGAGCCCATTCCAGATCTTGCCACGTCAAACGGTTGGCAAATCTCGAGAAAAGCCGAAAACTGTATCGGATGTTACAGTTTTTCGCGATATTTTCCCGAATGCCCAAGCTGTAGTGATAATGTTACAGTTTGCGGGTTCGGTAGAATTTATTTCTGCGTTTTGTCTAAAATTCTAATTATGTTGGAATCTCGTCCCAAATGGCTTGATTTTTTTTGGATTTATCAAAAACTTACGTAAAACTTTTGAGCTAATCTAAAGGTAGCAGGCAAAATTCTGGCATTGTCATTTTGGGCGAACAGCTTCACTGTTTCACCATCACATTGCCTTGTTTGGGGAGAGAGATGGCAAAACGTGGATTTATTAAAGGCGCATTGTGCCTCGTCGCAGGCAGCATTGTTGCATCGCCGTCCTTTGCTGGCGGTTTGGAGCGCGGTGGTTACAACATCGACCTTCTGTTCGAACCTTCAGATTACGCCTTGGATGCTTCCGGCACCTTCGTGATGCCGCACCGCAAGGTGAAAAACGCGGTAGATAATCCGTACAAGAGCCCAGGCACTACCCCTCCTGCAGCTATTCCATTGCCAGCTAGCTGGAGCACTTCTGCGGACGATGCGGAGAGCTATTGGTCGCCGCGAATTGGTGGAAAGGCCTCGATCGGCGATTTCGGCGACTGCATGTTCGATTATTCGCAGCCTTGGGGTGCGGATCTCAATCCCGGCATCTGGCAGGGTTCCAGCTACAACATCGAAACCAAGGTCAAGTCGAATAACTATGCCGCGACTTGCCGAGTCAAATTTGAAGCCGGCAAGGGCGATTTCTCGATCATCGGTGGTGCATTCTATCAGGAAATCAGCGGTTACAAGTATCGCCAGGTTCTCGCCCCCGCTGCTCTCGGTCCGGCGTATCCCAGCCTGTACTCAGGCATTGGCAAGCTAGATATGGAAGGTGATGGCTGGGGTTGGCGCGCAGGCATTGCCTATGAAATCCCGGAAATAGCATTCCGTGCGAGCCTTGTTTATAACAGCGCTGTTGATCACGATCTCAGCGGTAGCGTTGATTTGACGGGGTTACCCGCTGTGGCTGGCACGCCACTGGCCATTTACGGCGGCAAGATTACTCCTGTCTATGGATCGGTTTCCATGCCGGACAGTCTTGAGTTGAAGCTGCAATCCGGTATCGCACCGGACTGGCTGGCCTTCGGTTCTGTCAAGTGGACCGACTGGAGCCAGATCCAGGTCGTACCGTTCTGCCCTGTTGGCGTTTCTCCCTGCGTTCCTGGAGCAAGTTCGCTTAACACGCTTGACCTGTTCTACCGTGATGGTTGGACTGTTTCAGGTGGTGTTGGGCACAAGTTCAACGATCAGTGGAGTGGGGCGGTTAGCGTCACCTGGGATCGTGGCACCTCGACCGTCATCGGGACACAGACAGACACCTGGATGCTCGGCACACAGCTGATCTATTCACCGAACAAGAACATTGAGTTCAAGATCGCCGGTGCGGTTGGTCTGCTGACCTCGGGTAGTTCATCTATTGGCGGTGCGCGTTGTGGAACGGGAACGGCGATATGTGGGGATGAGGCTGGTTATGACTTCGGCAACGATGTCGTGGCGGCCATCTCAACCGGCATCAAGGTCAAGTTCTGATCGACGCATTTACTGAAGCAGAATGACGTCTGATTGGAAAAGTGAAAGGTCCGGTCCCTGCCGGGCCTTTCTTTTTTTGTGGCTCAAAATTGTGACGATTTAGCAACACATTTCTGCAACCTTATGCACGCGGTGAGAGAGAGGCGCATTTGTCCATTTCCCGCCACAAAGGAAGCGTTTCGCTATTCTCACGGGTGGCGATTTTGCCGGGGGGCAAGCGTGTCGCGTAGCATCCGTGAACGTGGTGAAAGTGAAAACGGTTTTGAATTCAGGGTGTAAGGCTTATCAGCGGAGACGGGCATCTCCATCGATTGCAACTGCCAAACAGGCTGTTGGTAAACGCCGTTATCTTGCCGGAAATGTTTCCTATATCTGTTTCCGTCAAACACGGAATTGGACTCGGCTTCCAAATGACCGCGTAGTGATAACTGCGGCCAGAAAGACGCAGTCGCCTCGGAAAATCGCAAATGACTGCGGTTTGTCTTTGCAGTGTGACAGCGGTCTTGGATATACGCCGAGACGAATGAAAGAAGTTCGGTGAAATGTTGAAACGTGAAGCCAACATCCTGAAACCCCTGTGTATGGGTTTCCTCATTGCCTCCTTGGCAATGCCAGCAGCTGCATTCGATATCAATGCGGGTGTCACGAAGGAATCCGGACCGTTCGACCTCTTCAAATTCGGCTTCAAGGCCTACAAGAACGGTAAGAAGGAAGACGCGGTAGAAGCCTATCGTTATGCGGCCGAAAAGGGCCACACAGGCTCCCGTTGGGCACTGGCCAACATGTATGCCTATGGTGACGGTGTCGCCAAAAACGACTTCGAAGCCTTCAAAATCTACAATGAAATTGCCAGCCAGGGCGTAGAGCCGGGTTCTGAAGACACAGGCTTCTTCGTGAACGCTCTGCTGTCGTTGGCCGACTACTATCGCCATGGCATTCCGGGCAGCCCGGTAAAGCCTGATATGTCGCAGGCCCGCCAGATCTATTTCCAGGTGGCATCGACCTTTGGCGTTGCAGAAGCGCAGTTCCAGCTTGCCCAGATGATTCTGGCGGGTGAGGGCGGTCGCGCGGATGCTATGCAGGCCAAGAAGTGGCTAAACCAGGCGCGCCGCAACGGCCATGCTGGTGCCATGTCGGTGTTTGGCAATGTGATCTTCCAGGAAGGCCAGACCGTACGCGGACTTGCTTTCATGACCGCAGCTCTTGATCGTTGCAACCCTTCTGAATGCCCTTGGGTTCAGGATTTGCAGGAACAGGCTTTTGCGGTGGCTGGTGAGGGAGATCGCCGTGACGCCATCTCGCTTGCCCAGAGCATCCGCTCCGGCAATCTGGACTGATCCCTGATAAGGATTATCCCTGTAAACAGCTCACGCCTTTTTAGCGCCGCCACCTGAGAGGTGGCGACGGATGTGTATGCATAAATTCATGGGTGAGTGAAGCCTGCGCGACCGCAGGCTGATAAGATCAGCTGGCGAAGTTGAAGAAACCGCAAACGGGCACATGGTCCGATGGCTTTTCCCAGGCGCGGACATGTTTCTCAATCGAAACTGCCTGCAATTTGTCAGAGGCTTCCGGCGACAACATCAGGTGGTCGATGCGAATGCCGTTGTTCTTCGGCCATGCCCCAGCCTGATAATCCCAAAAGGAATAAAGTCCCGCCGCATCGGTTGTCGCACGGGCCGCATCGACAAAACCGAGATTTTCCAGACGGCGGAAACTCTGCCGTGTCTGCGGCAGAAACAGCGCGTCGCCTTCCCAGACTTTCGGGTCGTGGCAGTCATAGGGTTCGGGAATGACGTTATAGTCACCGGCCAGAATGAACGGCTCTTCAAGCTCAAGACGTTGCGCCGCATAGGCACGCAGACGCTCCATCCAGCGCAGCTTATAGGGGTATTTTACGGGATCATCCGGCGGGTTGCCGTTTGGCAGGTAAAGCGAACAGACGCGAATGACGCCGCCTTTGATCGAGAACACACCTTCAATGAAGCGGGCCTGTTCATCGGTATCATCACCTGGAAGGCCACGGCGCACTTCGTCCGGCTTGATCTTTGAGAGAAGCGCAACGCCATTGAAGCCCTTCTGACCATGTGTTTCCACGTGGTAGCCGAGAGCTTCAATTTCGAGGCGAGGGAAACCTTCATCAACGGACTTGATTTCCTGCAGGCAGGCGATGTCCGGACTGGAATCCTTCAGCCACTGGCAAAGGTTTTCAATGCGTGCCTTGACGCCGTTGATGTTCCATGTGGCGATTTTCATCGGATACCCCGTTTTTCTCAAGGTCTATCTTTACCCGATGAAAAGGCAATTGACACCCGTTTTACCGCTGAACTCACAGGAAGGGTTTAAACGGAAAAACTCGTTCCACATCCGCAACTTGCAACCGCATTCGGATTCTTTATCTGAAACGATTGACCAAGAAGATTATCGACGAAGTCGATCTCGGAGCCGGCCATGTAGATCAGCGACATGCTGTCGATCAGAACCTTGGCGTTGTCGCGTTCAATCACCACGTCGTCGTCTGCTTGTGTGTCCTCAAGGTCAAACTTGTAGGAGAAACCGGAACAGCCGCCACCTTCCACGGAAACACGAAGGGCCTGCTTGCCGGCATCTGCGCTGACGATTTCGGCGATTCTCTTGGCTGCCGATTCGGAAAGGGTTACGTCTATCTGTGTCATGTTGTCCTCATGGCCGGGGTCAAGGTCCGGAGAGATTTGTTTAAACGCAATTATAAAACACTCAAAGAAGAGGTCTATACCCTGCTTGAAGGAAAAGTCTGTGTTTCCGTTACTATGCGACAGGCCTTAGCATAGGTATGAATGTGGGTGTGAAACGTCAATGGCAGTCGAGAACAGGGTGAGACATGAGAATTGATCAGCGTGCATTGGGTTTTGGAAGCGGTGAGAGGGCAGTGTTTGCTGCCGACCCGTGGACGACACGCGGCCGCCTTTTTCCTGAACCATCCAGCCTGACCCGTTCCGAATTCCAGCGCGACCGTGACCGCATCGTGCACACAACGGCGTTCCGCCGGTTGAAACACAAGACGCAGGTATTCATCAGCCCTGATGGCGATCATTACCGCACACGTCTGACCCACACGGTTGAAGTGGCGCAGATTGCCCGTGCGCTGGCGCGTGCGCTCAAGCTGGACGAAGACCTCGCCGAAGGCGTGGCGCTGGTGCATGACTTTGGCCACACACCGTTTGGCCACACCGGCGAAGATGCGCTGGATGAGATGCTGAAACCCTATGGTGGTTTTGACCATAACGCCCAGTCACTGCGCATCGTCACCAAGCTGGAGCGCCGCTACGCTGATTTCGATGGCCTGAACCTGACGTGGGAATCGCTGGAAGGTCTGGTCAAACACAATGGTCCGCTGGTTGACGCCAACGGGCAGGGGCTGCGGGGGCCGGTGCCACTGCCGATCGTTGATTATTGCAAGCTGAACGATCTGGAAATTGGCAGCTTTGCCAGCCTTGAGGCGCAGGTCGCAGCCATCTCAGATGATATTGCCTATAATACCCACGACATCGATGATGGCCTGCGCTCGGGTTATCTGACCTTCGAGATGCTGGAAGAAGTGCCGTTTCTGGCCGGGCTTATGGCTGAGGTTCGCGCCAAATATCCAAATCTCGATGGCGAACGTTTCGCCAATGAAATCATGCGCCGGCAGATTACCCGCATGGTCGAGGATGTGATTGCCGTCACGCAGCACAATCTGTCTGTCGTCAATCCGCAGAGTGCCGCAGATGTGCGCGGCGCCGACATTACCATTGCCACGTTTTCTGAAGGTATGGCCGAGACCGACAAGCAGATCAAGAAGCTGCTGTTTGGCCATATCTACCGCCATCCGGAGATCATGCGCGTTCGTGCCGGGGCAACGCAAATCGTTTGCGATCTGTTCAAACGCTACATGCAGGACCCGAAGGAAATGCAGGGCCACTATTGGGTGGACCATATCGCTGGCCTCAGCGAAGGGCAGCTGGCACGGCATGTTGGAGATTATCTCGCGGGCATGACCGACAGTTATGCACTGAAGGCGCACCAGCGATTGTTTGACCATACCCCCGATTTGCGATAGGCAGCGCCTCAACTTCTTTAACCATGGATACGGATGGAAACCCGTTCGCGCAGGTGGATGCAATGAACCTTTTTGCCGACTTCGATACCAGAATCAAAAACGCGCTCGAAACGATCGATATCGTTAAGGACAACCGCGCAGCCGTTGATTTCGGCCGAGTAACCGTTGAAGCCCCTCGTGATGCAAGCCATGGCGATGTCGCCACCAATGCTGCAATGGTGCTGGCCAAGCCGCTTGGCACCAACCCGCGCGCCCTGGCGGAAATCATTGTCGAGAAGCTGAAGGGTGAACCTGATGTTGCCGACGTCAATGTTGCAGGCCCCGGCTTCATCAACATCAAGGTCTCCGTCGGTTACTGGCAGCGCCTGCTGTCGACAATGATCGAGGCTGGAACTGATTTTGGCCGCTCGACAATGGGCGAGGGCCACAAGGTCAACGTCGAATATGTTTCGGCAAACCCGACCGGCCCGATGCATGTTGGCCACTGCCGTGGCGCCGTTGTCGGTGACACGCTTGCCAACGTGCTGTCATTTGCCGGTTATGACGTGACCAAGGAATATTACATCAACGACGCCGGCTCGCAGATCGAGGTTCTGGCGCGGTCGGTATTCCTGCGTTACCGCGAAGCGCTGGGTGAAGATGTTGGCGCCATTCCACCAGGCCTTTACCCAGGGGACTATCTCGTGCCTGTTGGTAAGGAACTGGCTGACGAATACGACATCAAGCTGCGCGCCATGCCGGAAGAAAAGTGGCTGCCGATCGTCAAGGACAAGGCCATCACCGCAATGATGGCGATGATCCGGCAAGATCTCGAAGCGCTGAACGTCAAGCACGACGTGTTTTATTCCGAGCGCACGCTGCATGCCGGCAATGCCGGTCCTATCCTGTCGGCCATCAATGACCTGACCTTCAAGGGCCATGTCTACAAGGGCACGCTGCCGCCACCAAAGGGCCAGCTGCCGGAGGACTGGGAAGACCGCGAACAGACCCTGTTCCGCTCCACCGAGGTTGGTGACGACATGGACCGTCCGCTGATCAAGTCGGATGGCAGCTACACCTATTTTGCGGCTGACGTTGCCTACTTCAAGGACAAGTTCGACCGCGGTTTCACTGAAATGGTTTATGTGCTTGGCGCAGACCATGGCGGCTACGTAAAGCGCCTTGAGGCGGTTGCTCGTGCTGTTTCCGAGGGCAAGTCCAAGCTGACGGTTCTGCTGTGCCAGCTGGTCAAGCTGTTCCGTGACGGTGAGCCGGTCAAGATGTCGAAACGCTCGGGTGACTTCATCACTCTGCGCGATGTTGTGGATGAAGTCGGCCGTGATCCGGTTCGCTTCATGATGCTCTATCGCAAGAATTCTGAGCCGCTTGACTTCGATTTTGCCAAAGTAACGGAGCAATCGAAAGATAATCCGGTATTTTATGTGCAGTATGCTCACGCACGTTGCATGTCTGTTTTCCGTCAGGCGAAAGAGGCCTTTCCTGATCTCGACGTCAGCACGGCTGACCTCGCAGGCGGTGCTGCTTTGATCAGCGATGTCAATGAGTTACAGCTTATTGCCAAGCTGGCGGAATATCCGCGTCTGATCGAATCTGCGGCCTCTTCGCAAGAGCCGCACAGACTGGCATTTTACCTCTATGATCTGGCAAGTTCGTTCCACGGACACTGGAATAAAGGTAAAGATCAGCCTGAATTACGATTTGTTAACGATAAAAACCGAGAATTAAGCGTTGCCAGACTTGGGCTGGTGAATGCTGTCGCGAATGTTTTGAAGTCCGGACTGGCCCTCGTAGGGGCCGATGCACCGGCCGAAATGCGCTAAAGCGTCACCATTTACCCACAATGCGCTGGCAAAAGCCGTAATGCGTAGATAGTGGAACGTGAAATGGTCGAGAAAAACGCCGCGTATAATCGAGACGCTCGGAGTGATGTATTCGCTGAGGATGATCCCTTGGCGGAACTGACCCGTATCGTCGGTTTCGATGAACGTCCTTCACATGTCGTTCCTGTTGCTGCGCAGACACCTGCGCAGCAGGTTGAAAGACGGGAACCTGAATTCAATCTCGAAGACGAGCTGTTGCGCGAATTCGAGATTTACGATGCGCCACGCCTGGATCCTGTCGCCGAGTTTACTCCGCGCGAACCGGTGGCACCGCCGCAGGCTTTTGAGCGGCCTGCCGCAACGGCCCCTGTCTATCAGGAAGAGCCGCGCTACGAGCCTGAACCAAGCTATCACGAAGAGCCCCAGGCACCTGTCGTTCAGGTACCTGCCGCTTACGACGAGCCAGAGGTTTCGCTTGAGCCGTCCTTTGCGCCTTCCTACGAGCAGGAAGTTGCGGCTTACGCGAAGCCTGCTGAACCCGATTACCCAGAGCCGCAATTCGCGCCAGAACCGGAAGTGACTATTCCGGAGCAGGGTGGTTGGAACTACGTCAGCGAACCTGGTGTGGTCGAGTATCGCGAGCCTTCTTTTGAGCTGCCCTCAGTCAGCGTGGCTGCAGAGCCAGCCCCTGCACAGGAAGAGCCTGAGCTGCCGCGTGTCGAGCCTGCCTTCAATCTGGCCGATGAGCTGGAACTGAACTTTGGCTCAATGGCATCCACCTTGCAGGCCCAGAACACCGTGCCACAGCTGGCCCCGGTAGCGGCTCCCGTCGCAACGCCGCAGGCCGCTCCGCATCTGCACCGTTCGTCGCTGGAAGTGTCGGGCCTGCGCCTGCCGCTGGCAAACTTCGGTTCGCGCGCCACACCGGTTGCGCCACGTCCGCAGGCAGAGCCTGTGCGTCAGGCGCCGGTTGAGCCAGTGTTCGAGCCTGCGCCCGAGCCGGTTGCCCAAGCTCCTGTCGCACAAGCACCTGTCACGCAGGCGCCTGAAGCACCGTTCTCCCCGATGGATGAACTGCTTTACGACGTTGATCACTATTCCGTCCGCAACGACAATACCGCCGCCCAGCAGCCGGTCTTTACACCAGCTGCCCCGGTTGCACCTGTTGCGGCTGCCCCGCTTCTGAAGCGCGCCGAACCTGTAAGCCCTGATGTCTTCCAGGTTGCGCCGTCCTTCTACGAGCCTCCACGCAGCCAGGCGACGCCACAGGCACCAAAGCCTGTCGCACCTGCCGCTGAGTTCGAGCCCTTCGCAGATGATGCGTTCGAAATGGCGCTTGATGATATCGATCTGGATTTCGATCTGTCCGATATCGGCAATGTTGAGCCGGTCGCCGCAAAGCCGATTGAGATGCCACGCGTTGTGCCTGTACCGTCCCCGCCGGTTGCCGCTGTTGCGGCTCCAGTGGTTGCAGCAGCTGCTGCCTTTGCTCCGCAGAGAACGCAGCCTGCCGCTGCAGCTCCACAGTCATTCTCTTATGCGCCGCAGCCTGCCAAGCCTGCTCCAGCACCGGTTGCTGCACGGGCACCAGCGCCTGCACCAGTAGAGCTTGAGCCGCTGCCATTTGACCACGGCCAGATTGGCGATACCGAAGATCGTCCGGAAACCATTGGTGAGATGGAAGTGCCGGATCTGCCAGTTGGCGTGTTTGAGCCGAAGCCGGCCCCACGCCGTCATGATGATGATCTGGACCTCGACACTGAGCTTGCGGCACTGTTTACGCCTGCATCCACGCCAGCTGGTCTTGATCGCAACAGAAATGCTCCAAACCAGTCCGCTGCCCGTTTGCAGCAGGCCGCAGCACCGTTTGAAAATCTGGATGATTTTGAAAAGGCGCTGGAAGAGGATTTCCGTCACAGCATGAAGGCGGCATCTGAGGGCAGGGCTGAACAGCAGCATGCACCGCAGAACCTCTATGAACAGCCAATGCAGCCATATGAAAACGAAGAGCGTCGTTCGCGTCGCTGGATCGTTCCGGTTGCCGCACTCGGTGTTGTTCTGGTTGCCGGTGGTGTTTACGCGCTGATGTCCGGTGGTTCGCAGACGTCCGGCAACGGTGCGCCAATCATCATTTCTGCCGACAATGATCCGGTAAAGGAAGTGCCTGAAAATCCAGGTGGCAAGACTGTGCCGAACCAGGATAAGGCGGTGTATGACCGTGTTGCTGGCCAGACCGCAGCTGATCCCAAGCAGTCGTCGCTGATCTCTTCCAACGAAGAGCCGGTTGATGTTGTGCAGAAGACGCTGATCCCTGAGAACTTGCCAATGGAAGGCGAGGACGAAAGCGATTTCGGCAACATGGGTACGCCGGTTGGTGAAACCGAAGATCCACGCCTGCTGGCGCAGAATGATGCACCAGCCCGCGCATCCGAGTCCGAAAGCAATGCACCTGCCGTATCTCCACGCAAGGTCCGTACGATGATCGTCAAGCCGGATGGCACGCTCGTCGCACAGGAAGTGCCAGAGACACCAACAACGACACCGGCAACACCAGCATCCAACGCTGCACCTGAGCCAACACCTCTGAGCACCGCTGACAATGCCACGGCTGCAAACGATGTGCCGAAGGTCATCGAAACCAGCCCGGTTGCAGTGGCAACACCTGCCGCAACGGCTCCAGCTGCTGCCAATAACGGCGCGCCTGTACCGTCGGCACGTCCGGCCGCACAGCAGGCAAATGCTGCCGTTACCTCCAACCAGCCCGTTGCAACAGCACCTGCGGCCCCGGTTGCCCCGGCACAGCCTCAGCAGGCTGCCCCTGTGCAGAACACCGTCTCGACCGGTGGTTATTATGTGCAGATCGCCTCGCTGCCGAGCCAGGCTGAAGCGCAGAAGTCCTACCAGAGCCTGTCCGGAAAGTTCGGTTCGGTCATTGGTGGTCGCGGCGTTGACATCAAGGCAGCGGAAGTTGCTGGCAAGGGAACCTATTACCGGGTTCGCATTCCAGCTGGCGACAAGAATGAAGCCGCAGCACTGTGCGAGCGTTACCGTGCCGCTGGCGGAAGCTGCCTGATTGCCCGCTAATTGCTGATGGCATAAAATTCAAAAACCGGGTGCGCTTGCCGTTCCCGGTTTTTTATTGTCCGATCGGTACGTCCGGTCATCACATCCAATCCTCCACATGAAGCCGGTGAGCGCCATGACAGAATCTAAAGCCGTAATTTTGGGATGCAGTGGCCTGACACTGACGCCTGAGGAAGTTGCCTTTTACAAAGCGGAACGTCCGTGGGGATTTATTCTGTTTGGCCGCAACATCGCAGAGCCGGATCAGATCTCCGATCTCGTGGCCGCGATGCGGGATGCGATTGGCCGCCCCGATGCACCTGTGATGATCGACCAGGAAGGTGGACGCGTACAGCGTATCAAGCCGCCAATCCTGCAGGCCTATCCTTCGGCAGAAGCCTTGGGTGAAATCTACAAGGCAGACCGGGAAAAGGGGCTACGCGCCGCCTGGCTGATGTCGCGCCTGCATGCCTTTGATCTGACGAGGTTCGGCATCACAGTGGATTGCCTGCCGGTTCTGGATGTCCCGGTACCTGGCGCCAGCAATGTCATCGGCAACCGCGCCTATGGTTTTGACCCCGAGACGGTGTCGCTGATGGGGCAGGCGGCGGCTGATGGCCTGAAAGCCGGCGGCATGTTGCCTGTCATGAAGCACATGCCCGGCCACGGGCGCGGCATGGTGGATTCTCACCATGAGCTGCCTGTAGTCGATGTTCCGGTGGACGAACTGGACAAACATGACTTCGTGCCATTCCGTGCCCTGAACAAGGAACTGATGGCAATGAGCGCACATTTGGTGTTTACCTCGATCGACCCGGATGCACCGGCCACCACATCCAGAAAGGTCATCGACGAGATCATTCGTGACCGCATCGGTTTTGATGGCCTGTTGATGTCTGACGACACCTCGATGAATGCGCTGCGCGGGACATTGGGCGAGCGCGCTGCCAATATTGTGGCAGGCGGTTGCGATATGGTCTTGCATTGCAACGGCGTGATGAGTGAAATGCTTGCGGTCGTGAAAGAAGTCCCGGTGCTGTCTGGACGCGCTCTGGAGCGTGCGAAGGCAGTTGAAGCGGGCTTCCAGCAGGCTGACGGCGGCGATGAAGCGGCGCTGAGAGCAGAATTCAACGCAATGTGGGCAGTTGCCTGATATCATCAGGTAAAACAGGCCGGTTTCCGGCGGATGGGAAGATGGCGGCAGACAAGTCCCGCACCAGCACACCTATGGACAAGCTCTGGCAGGAAAACACTGCCGAGCGGGCTACGGGTGAAGCTGCGCTGATGATCGACGTTGCGGGCTTTGAAGGCCCGCTCGATCTGTTGCTGCATCTTGCCCGTACGCAGAAGGTGGACCTGTCGCGCATTTCGGTGCTGGCGCTGGCCGAACAATACCTGTCCTTTGTCGATACGGCGCGGCGGGTGCGCATTGAGTTGGCGGCCGACTATCTGGTTATGGCGGCGTGGCTTGCCTTTCTGAAGTCCAAGCTTCTCATTCCGCAGCAGGCCAAGGATGACGGCCCAAGCGGTGAGGAAATGGCCGCAACGCTGGCCTTCCGCCTGAAACGCCTTGAGGCGATGCGCGAGGCGGCGGAAAAGTTGGTCAACCGCGACCGTCTGGGTCGCGACGTCTTCGTGCGTGGTGCACCGGAACATATTCCCCATACCAGCCGCTCGGTGTTCGAGGCCAATCTCTATGATCTGCTGAGCGCCTATGCAGCGCTTCGGCAGCGCCATGCCATTACCCATGTGACGATTGAAAAACGTCAGGTATGGTCGCTGGTCGATGCCCGTGAGCTGCTGACCTCGCTGCTTGGCGATATCGATGACTGGACGGCGCTCGACCAGTATCTGTTGCAATATATAGCCGACCCTGCACACCGTGTGACCGCGATTGCCAGCGCCTTTGCCGCATCGCTGGAACTGGTGCGGGAAGGCACTCTCGAAATACGGCAGGATGGCGCCTTTCAGCCGATTTTCATGCGCAAGGGCACCGGCAAACCGGTGCTAGGCCAGCCTGATCAGGATACCGAGAATGAGTGACCATGAACCGATGGACGACAACACCATTGCGGACGTGGTGAAAACCGAACCACAGGTGGCGCTGAGCCGCGTGGAGCGTGAAGCCGAACGCATTGCCGAAGCGCTTGTGTTTGCCTCTGCCGAGCCGGTCTCGGAAGCATTTATTGCCGAACGTCTGCCCAAGGACATGGATGTGTCGGCACTGATGTGGCGCTTGAAGGTTGCCTATAACAACCGGGGCGTCAATCTTATCCAGATTGGCGGGAACTGGGCTTTCAGAACGGCCAGTGACCTGTCATTCGTCATTCGCAGCGAAGACAAGGAACCGCGCAAACTGTCACGTGCGGCCCTGGAAGTCCTTGCAATCATTGCCTATCACCAGCCGGTGACGCGTGCGGAAATCGAAGAAATCCGTGGCGTGCAAACCTCCAAGGGAACACTTGATGTGTTGATGGAAGCGGGCTGGGTGCGGTTTCGCGGGCGCCGGCGCACACCGGGTCGGCCGGTCACCATGGGCACGACGGTCGATTTTCTCGATCACTTCGGTCTTGAGGAACTGCGCGACTTGCCGGGTCTCGAAGAACTGAAGGGGGCAGGGCTGCTTTCCGGCCGTATTCCGGCCAATTTCGGCATACCGATTCCATCCATGAACGATGATCTGACGGATGAAGAAGATCCGATCACGCAGCTGGATCTGGAAGAACTGGGCCTGTTGATGCCCGGTGGCGCCGGCGACGACGACTAATAAAACTAAAATGCTGGAAAACCTCGCGGGAGTTTGACCTGCGACAACTCCTCAATTGCAGGGGCGTGCATTTTGGTGTTTGAAAAACAGCAATAAACATCTTACATCGGTTAAAAGCGCAATTCAGGAGTTTCGGTTATGGGTTCTTTCAGTGTGTGGCATTGGCTTATCGTTCTGGTCATTGTCCTGGTTCTTTTCGGCCGCGGCAAGATTCCGGAACTGATGGGTGATGTTGCCAAGGGCATCAAGAGCTTCAAGAAGGGCATGGCTGACGACGACGCAACGCCGCCCGCATCGACCGACAGCAAGACGGTTGATCACAAGGCTGACGAAATCAAGTAAGACTTGGCCGTCAAGGCCAGTCTGACCGGCGAGGCGAGCGTGTCTCGGGAGCATATTGATGTTTGACATTGGTTGGAGCGAGATTCTGGTGATTGCGGTCGTATTGATCGTTGTCGTCGGACCCAAAGATTTGCCTCCAATGATACGTGCCTTCGGCAAAATGACGGCCAATCTTCGAAAGATGGCGGGCGAGTTCCGCAGTCAGTTCGATGAAGCGCTGCGTGAAGCTGATATGGATGATGTCCGTCGTACCATTTCCGACGTACAGAACCTGAATCCGACAAACTCCCTGCGGGACGCCATGAACCCGCTGCGCCAGCTTGGTCAGGATATCAAATCCGATTTGCAAAAGGCAACGACACTGGATGACGCAAAGTCGGGCACGTCCGCAACCTCTGCGACACCAGCTTCCTCGACACCGGTTTCGGTGCCTGAACCTTCGATGATGTTGCCGGATAGTCCTCCGGCAATCATCCCCGATGCTGCAACGCCAGCACCTGTTGTTGCCAAGGCAAAACCGGCTGCAAAGCCGCGTGCGCCGAAGGCATCGACCGCCAAGGCAGCAACGGCAAAGGCTGCCACCACGGCCGAGGCAACCACGGTTGCTGCAAAGCCGGCCGCCAAGCCTAGAGCCAAAACGGCGTCAGTCGCACCTGCTGCTGATACGGTCGAGACAGCAAAGCCGGTCGCCGTGAAAGCAACGCCAGCCAAGGTTACGCCGGCGAAAGCCGCGCCCGCCAAAGCCGCGCCAGCCAAGACCGCTGCTGCCAAAAAGCCATCCGTTGCCAAGGCTGTAACTGATGTGGCTGACAAGCCTGCCGCCGCCAAGAAGCCAGTGGTGCGGAAAACCGCCGCCACTGCAAAGACTGCCAAGAAGGACGAAGCATGAGCGGCGATATCGAAGACAAACCCCAGCCGCTTGTCGAGCATCTGATGGAGCTGCGCACGCGGCTCATCTGGTCGCTGGTGGCTTTTTTTGCTGCTTTTGTGGTGTGCTTCGGCTTTGCCAAGCACCTGTTCAACTTTCTGGTCATTCCCTACAAGTGGGCAGTGACCTGGGCAGGACTTGACCTTTCCAAGGCAGAACTCATCTACACCGCCCCGCAAGAATTCTTCTTCACCCAGGTGAAGGTGGCGATGTTCGGCGCGATTGTTATCGCGTTTCCGGTTATTGCCTCGCAGCTCTACAAGTTTGTGGCGCCCGGCCTCTACAGGAATGAGCGCGCTGCTTTCCTGCCATTCCTCATTGCATCACCGATCCTGTTTCTGATCGGTGCAGCACTCGTCTATTTCTTCTTCACGCCCATGGTCATGTGGTTCTTCCTTGCCATGCAGCAGTTGCCGGAAGAGGGCGAAGTTGCCATTTCGCTGATGCCGAAAGTGTCGGAATATCTCAGCCTGATCATGACGCTGGTGCTGTCATTCGGTCTGGTGTTCCAGCTACCTGTCGTCACCACGCTTCTGGCCCGCGTTGGTCTGCTCACCAGCCAGACGCTTAAGGACAAGCGCAAATTCGCCATCGTTATTGCCTTTGTCGTGGCCGCCGTTCTAACGCCGCCCGATCCGCTTTCCCAGATCGGTCTTGCGCTGCCTGCGATCATTCTCTACGAGATTTCCATATACTTGGCTCGACTCGTGGAGAAGAAGCGGGAGGCGGAAAATGCAGGCAGGGAGCTCGAAGCCTCCGAAGACGCCTGACGTTTGGTCCGGCATGCTATTTTTCATGAGCCGGGCTTCAAGCCCGGCTTTTGCTTTTTTGAAGTAACCGCAGGCAAACCGAACAGTCTGGAACGACAATGCTCGATATTAAATGGATACGCGAAAACCCCGAAGCTCTGGATGCCGCCCTGGCAAAGCGCGGCGCGGAGCCTCTTTCTTCCGGTTTGATAGTGCTTGATGAAAAGCGCCGTGCCGTTATTCAGAAACTTCAGGAAATGCAGTCCCGTCGTAATGCCGCCTCCAAAGAGATTGGCGCAGCCATGGGACAGAAGAACTTCGAGCTTGCTGAAAAGCTGAAAGCCGAAGTTGCCGAGCTGAAAGAAACCATGCCACAGGCAGAAGAAGAGGACCGCCAGATCACGGCAGAACTCAACGACGCCCTGTCGCGCATTCCCAATATTCCCTTCGATGACGTTCCTGTCGGCAAAGACGAACACGACAACATTGTTGCGCGTGTCGTTGGTCAAAAGCCGGGCTGGAACCATGAGGCGAAAGAACACTTCGATATCGGTGAAGCGCTTGGCTACATGGATTTCGAACGCGCAGCCAAATTGTCCGGCGCCCGCTTTACTGTTCTGACCAGCCAGATTGCACGATTGGAACGGGCGCTTGGCCAGTTCATGATCGACCTGCATACAGGCGAGCACGGTTATACCGAAGTGTCGTCGCCGCTGTTGGTGCGTGACGAAGCGATGTTTGGAACCGGCCAGTTGCCGAAGTTCTCCGAAGACCTGTTCAAGACCACGGATGGCCGCTGGTTGATCCCGACGGCTGAAGTCACATTGACCAACCTGGTTTCGGGCGAAATTCTCGATCAGGAAAAGCTGCCGCTGCGCTTTACCGCGCTGACGCCGTCCTTCCGCTCGGAAGCTGGTTCTGCCGGTCGTGATACCCGTGGCATGCTGCGCCAGCACCAGTTCTGGAAGTGCGAACTGGTTTCGATCACCGATGCGGAAAGCGCTGTGGAAGAGCATGAACGCATGACGGCATGCGCTGAAGAAGTGCTGAAGCGTCTTGGTCTGCATTTCCGCACCATGACATTGTGCACCGGCGACATGGGCTTTGGCGCACGCAAGACGTATGACCTTGAAGTGTGGCTGCCAGGCCAGAACGCTTACCGCGAAATCTCGTCCTGCTCGGTCTGTGGTGACTTCCAGGGTCGCCGTATGAACGCCCGTTACCGGGGCAAGGAAGACAAGGCAACGAAGTTCGTTCACACGCTGAACGGTTCCGGCACGGCTGTTGGCCGCTGCCTGATTGCCGTTCTCGAAAACTACCTGAACGAAGACGGCTCTGTCACAATTCCGGACGTGCTGCTGCCATATATGGGCGGTCTGACCAAGATCGAAAAAGCAGCCTGATACTGCAGAAAGGGTATATGAATGCGCATTCTTCTGACCAATGATGATGGTATCCACGCCGAAGGGCTGGCGGTGCTTGAGCGCATTGCGCGCAAGCTCTCCGACGATGTGTGGATTGTCGCTCCGGAGACGGATCAGAGTGGTCTGGCGCATTCATTGACGCTTTCTGAGCCGCTGCGTTTGCGCAAGGTTTCCGACAAGCATTTTGCCCTGCGCGGTACGCCAACCGATTGCGTCATCATGGGCATTCGCGAAGTTTTGCCCGGCAAACCTGATCTGGTGCTGTCGGGTGTAAACTCCGGCGCCAACATGGCCGACGACGTGACCTATTCCGGTACTATTGCCGGCGCCATCGAAGGCACGCTGCAGGGCGTGCGTTCATTTGCGCTGAGCCAGGCCTATGCTCACACCGATGACGGTGACCGCATCGTGCCGTGGGAAGTTGCAGAAACCTATGCACCGGACCTGATCAAGAAGCTGATCGATGTCGACCTGCCGGATGGCACGTTCCTTAATCTCAACTTCCCCAACTGCGCGCCGAATGACGTGCAGGGCGTGACCGTGACCGATCAGGGCAAGCTGGACTTCGGTCTGACGGTTGAAGAGCGCAAGGATGGCCGTGGCCTTCCTTATTACTGGCTGCGTTTTGGCGAGCGTCTGGGCACGTTCCGCGAAGGCACCGATATTCATGCCGTCAAGAACGGCAAGATCTCTGTAACGCCTCTGAAACTCGACCTGACAGATTATACGGTCAAGGATCGTGTTGCCCAGGCGCTTGGTTTTGGAGTTGCAGATTGAAATCGCCAATGATCGAAAAAGAGGGGTTTGCTGCTCTGGTCCTGCGTCTTCGGGCCGAGGGCATCTCCGATATCGATCTGTTGACGGCAGTCGAGCAGACACCACGCTCGCAATTCGTACCATCGCAATTTGCCGACGATGCCTATTCCACCCGAACCATCCCGATTGATTGCGGGTCGTTCATGGAAGGCGCCGATATGGCGGTTAAAATGCTGGCCCGGCTTCAGGTCAAGCCGGGGCAGCGTGTACTGGAAATCGGAACGGGCAGCGGTTTTACCGCCGCTGTTCTTGGCCGCATGGCAGAACGTGTCGTTTCCATTGATCGTTACAGGACCCTGGTTCAGAGCGCGCAGAAGCGTATGGAAGGCCTTGGCCTTCGTAATGTCGTGACCCGCCTTGCCGATGGCAGCAATGGTCTGACAGGCGAGGGCACCTTTGACCGTATTCTGATTACGGCAGCCTTTACCACCTTTCCACGCTTCATGGCCGAACAGCTCGTTTCCGGCGGCGTTTTGATTGCGCCGCTGATGGTGGATGACGAGCGTTGCGTGATGATGCGTTTGTCAAAAACCGGCAGCCGTTTTGAGCGCGAGGATATGTTCGAAGCGCCTTATTTGCCGCTTATCCCGCATATGGCGCGCCATATCTGATTTTTTCTGTCGCAATTGCTGTTTTTTAAGGCTTTGAATTCAAACAAGGAATTCAGACTTCGCCTTGCTTTTTGCCATGTCTTAATTGTCATGGTTATCGAATTGTCAAAAAAACTGCGCGGAATTTAAGCGTCTTAACCGCGTAGTAATACTAACGCGCTTTAATCATATCCATAGACGCATGGTTTTTCCGTTCTCGGGAAATGGGCCTTGCAAGAAATGAGTTTGCGCCGAGGCAGTCAGTTTCGGCGGGTTGGCGTCAGTGTAGATCGAGTCATGCGTATGAAGAATTCGCCCAAAATCGGAAAATCAGTCGCAAGAGTTTTGGTTGCAATCTCGCTGGCAGGCGTGGTTACGGGCTGTAGCTCGGATGCCACCCGGTTCAGCGGTCTGTTTTCCAATGAAACGGATACGATGACCACTGCATCAATCCCTTCCAGAAACGGTGCAGGTGCCTATGGTCAGGCACCGATCCCGATGGGCGATGTCAATGGTTCATCGATGGCATCAGCTCAGCCTGCCTACGGTAACAACAATCAGAATTATAACCAGCCATACCAGAACAACTCTGGTAATTACGGCTCGGTGCAAAGTTCCAGCGCACGGGTGGCCTCTTCGCCATCGACGATCCAGCGCTCGGAACTGACAGCTCCATCCGCAGGCAACACGCTTCGCGAACCGCAGTCGCGTAATCAGGCGATGGCACAGCCATTCCCGTCGGCCAACCTGCAGCCTGCCGCACCGGCGGTTGTTGCGCAGGCTCCGGCTGCACCGCGTGCTGTTGACCAGCTTTCCACCGCGTCAACCAAGCCGTCTTCAAATGGCTGGAATGCGCAGGGTGGCCCAAGTGTGACGCTGCGCCAGGGTGAAACCATTGCGACGCTGTCCAAGCGTTACGGTGTTCCTGAAAAGGAAATCCTCAAGGCCAATGGACTGACGACGGCTTCGGCTGCGGCACCTGGCCAATCGATCACCATTCCGACCTTCGGCACGCCACGTAACGCTGCCAAGGCCGCTGCGGACAACGTAAATCTCGCCAATGACGGCAACCTGCCGGCACCAACCCGCCAGAACGACCAGAACCTTGCTGTTCTGCCGTCCGCTGCTGCTGCCCGCGACAAGGCATCCGGCGAAGCTGCAAAGCTGACACCTCCAGGTGGCAAGCCTCTGCCGCCAACCGGTGGTTACAAGGTGCAGCCAGGTGACAGCCTTGCCAAGATTGCCAAGGCAAATGGTGTTAGCGTTGCTGCTTTGAAGGCTGCAAATGGCCTGTCGAACGAAAACATTCGTATCGGCCAGACGCTGCAGATGCCTTCTGCCAACACCGACAATGTAAAAACTGCGTCGATCACGCCGAAGGAAACACCGGTACAGCCGGCAGCGCCTGCGAAGACTGAAACCGCTGTGAAGTCGCCTGAGCCTTACAAGGCACCGGTCGCCACTTCGACAGTCGGCGAGATCGAGAAGAAGTCCGACGTGGCATCGATTGCTCCGGCCGCAACAGGCATCGGCAAATACCGCTGGCCGGTTCGTGGCGCCGTGATCTCCGGTTTCGGTGAGAACGTCGATGGCAATCGTAACGACGGTATCGATATCTCGGTTCCCGAGGGTACGGCGATCAAGGCTGCTGAAAACGGCGTGGTTATCTACTCCGGTAACGGTCTGAAGCAGCTCGGCAACACGGTTCTGGTTCGTCACGACGATGGCAAGGTGACCGTTTACGGCCACGCTTCCGCCCTCAACGTACAGCGCGGCCAGAAGGTGCAGCGCGGCGATACAATTGCGACATCGGGCATGAGCGGCAGCGCGAAACGCCCACAGGTTCACTTCGAAGTGCGCAAGGATGCGACGCCGGTGAACCCATCAGGATACCTTGAGTAGGTAGTGCGTCTCAGGGAAGAAAAAGCCGGGCTTGAGCCCGGCTTTTTTGTGTTTATAGGCATGTTTTTTGGCGCCGATTTAGGCGCTTCTACTTCAATCCAGCGTATCCAGAAATGCCTGCGCAATGGAAAGCTCGTCCGGCGTGTTGATGTTGAAAAACGGATCAATGGACGAGGTGACGCTTTCAATCTTGGGGAATGAAATGCCAAGGGTCGAATGCCGGCCAAGGAAGTTACGGATACGACGGTTTTCATCCACCGCAAGCCATTGCTCCAGATCATCGGCAATGGCGACTGGCCACAGACCGAACACCGGATGCACCTGACCGGCAGATGCGGCAATGATGACCGTGCTGTCGTCAGTCATGTAAGACCGCAGCTGGTCTTCCAGAGTGTCGGGAAAGAACGGACTGTCGGCCGGGACTGTCAGCATGTGGCTGGCGTCCGGTGCCACTGTCGCCATGTGACGTAGTCCAGCCAGAATGCCTGCCAGCGGCCCGGCATGGCCGAGTTTTGTGTCAGGCACCACAGGAAGGCCAAACTCGTCTGCCCACTCATGGGGTGCGTTTAGCGCAAGGTATGAGACTTGCGGGCGGATACGCTCGATGACATGCGAGAGCAGGGCGCTGTCGCCTAGTTGCTTGAGCGCCTTGTTGCTGCCCATGCGGCGGGAAAGGCCGCCAGCGAGAATGAGGCCGGGAAGATTTTTATGCATTGTCGTCTCGTTGTGACCGGCTGGCTTCCTGCCGTTCGGCTTTGCGCGTGAAGTATGTTGCGTAAAGGGCGAGAAGCCCGGTTGCAACCATCATGAACAGCAGCGGCTGTGTGCCGGAGGTTGGCGATAGCAGCGAGGTTGCGATAACAGACAGCGCAGCACCACCGCCAATCGTTAGCGCACCACCGAGACCGGAGGCAGAACCCGCCAGATGTGGTTTTACGCTGACCATGCCGGCATTGGAACTTGGCAAGGTCACGCCATTGCCAACACCGATCAGCGCCAGCGGCATGAAGAAGGCGTAAGGGCTGTGCAGGCCCGTATTGGCAAGGACGATGGCGATGACAATTCCGGTCATGGCGATGAGATTGCCGGACACCATCATGCGGATGATACCGATGTCACTGGCATAACGGCCGGAGATGAAGTTGCCGAGCATATAGCCCGCCGCCATGAAGAAGAATTGCACACCCAGCATCGCCGGTGTCAGGCCGTAAAGTGTGCTGCCAATGAATGGCGCACCACCGAGAAACGAAAAGAACAGACCGGACGAAAATGTCGAGGTCAGCGCGTATCCCCAAAACAGCCGTGATTTGAGAAGTTCAGGCCAGGCCTTGAACTGTGCCGAAAAACTGGTCGACTTCTGGCGGTTGGTTTCACCAAGATCAAAATAGACAAGCACGATCACCAGCATCGTCAGGCCCATCAACAGCAGGAAACTTGCCTGCCAGCCGCCGATATCATTCAGGACACCACCAATCATCGGGCCAACCATCGGCACGACAGACATGCCCATCGTCACGTAACCGATCATCGAGGCGGCCTGATTGGCCGGCACCATGTCGCGCACCACGGCTCTGGCCAGCACGAAACATGTCGCGACACTGGCCTGCGCAAAACGCGCCACCATGAACACACCGACATTGGGCGCCAGAAAACAGACCAGCGTTGCAATGCACATGATGCACAGGCTGACCAGCATCACCGGCCGTCTGCCAAACAGGTCAGACAGCGGGCCAACAACCAGCTGCACGCAGGCGGTGGCAGCGAGATAACCCGAGATCGACAGCTGCATGACGGCATATTGTGTCTCGAAATGCGCGGTCATGGCCGGCAGCGAGGGCAGAAACACGTTCATGCTGAGGGCAGAAAGCCCGGCCACCATAACCAGCGTGAAAATATGTGGCGGTGTTTTTCTGTTCAGAAAACCTACGTCAGTCAATTCATTACTCCTGACGCGTCACCGCCCTTAACGGTTGCGGATAGGGCTGGTTTGCGTCATTCCGGCATAACGGGGATTTTCAGGAATCCTTGGCCGATTTCATCAGATAGCGTCGTCTCTCGCGATAGAACGTGTAAATGCCGGATGCAATGACAATCGCTGCACCGATCAAGGTCCAGATGTCGGGTTTTTCCTGAAAAACCAGAATGCCAATCATCAGCGCCCACAGCAGGCTGGTGTAGCGGAACGGCGCGACGAAGGAGATTTCGCCCGAGCGCATGGCGAAGATCACCGTCTGGTAGCCGGAGAGCACCAGGATGGACGCGACGGCAAGATGGCCGATGACACTCCATTCCATCGGCTGCCAGCCACCCATCGGCACGATCAGCAATGCGCCAAACGCCGTATTGGCAGTTGCGGTAAACATGCTGATGGTCAGCGACGGTACGTCGGCATACATGCGCCGCGTCACCAGATCACGACAGGCCGTGACGAACACCGATGCAATTGCCAGCAATGCACCGGTGGTAAAACCTTCCGACCCCGGCCGAATGATAGTCAATACACCGGCAAAACCGATACCAATCGCCACCCAGCGCCGCCAGCCCACCGGCTCGCCCAGAAAAAGTGCAGCCCCCAGCGTCACCACCAGTGGCAAGGACTGCATGATTGAGGAAATGCTGGCAAATTCCACTTGGCCGAGTGCGGTCAGAAACAGGACCGTGGCGGTAATCTCACTAACTGTCCGCAACAGCACTAGTGGTCGAAACAGTGTTTTGATGGGCCTCAGGGCGCCAAAATATTTGGCGAGCGCGATAATCATCACTGTGGTCATCACGCCGCGTACGAACATGATCTGGCCGGTATTCATGAATGGGGTGACGGATTTCACCAATGCGTCGTTGATGGTGAAGCTGGCCATGGCAAGTGCCATGAACATCGCGCCCCGGGTATTTTCCGTCATTGCCATTACAGTAGAGCCTCTCCCGCCCGAATCCCCTCGGACACGGGCCAGTAGTAGCCAATCGATCATGGCTGTGCGAGGTCAGCGAGGCGGGAAAACGTCTGGTTGTGGTGACGAATTAAATAAGCAATATACAATGCGCGAGCGACGTGCTCAGCCGCCGGTAACACTCATGTGGCGGGCGACAGCTGGCCGCTTGTGTGTGCGGTCAATGATGAAGTCATGACCCTTCGGTTTGCGCAGGATTGCCTCGTCAATGGCATTGGACAACAGGCCATCATCCTCGCTGGCTCGAAGTGCGGTGCGCAGGTCTGCGGCATCGTTCTGGCCAAGGCACATGTAAAGCGTGCCGGTGCAGGTCAGGCGCACGCGGTTGCAGCTTTCACAGAAATTATGGGTAAGCGGCGTGATGAACCCCAGACGGCCGCCTGTCTCTGTAACCTTGAAATACCGGGCAGGGCCGCCGGTCTTGTAGGGAATGTCCGATAGCGTGAACTGTTCTTCCAGCTGCGTGCGCAGTTGCGACAGCGGCAGATAACGGTCGGTGCGATCTTCCTCGATCTCACCCATCGGCATGGTTTCAATCACGGTGAGGTCCATGCCGCGTCCATGCGCAAAACGCATCATCTCGGGAATTTCAAACTCGTTGAAATCCTTCAGCGCAACCGCATTGAGCTTGATCTGCAGACCAGCCTTCTGGGCGGCATCAATGCCTTCCATGACCTTGGAGAAATCACCCCAGCGAGTGATCTGCTTGAACTTGACCGGATCCAGCGTATCAAGCGACACATTGATGCGGCGCACGCCACAGTCGTAAAGTTCTTCGGCATTGCGTGCCAGCTGCGACCCGTTGGTGGTCAGCGTCAGCTCGTCAAGCGTGCCGGCATAGACATGGCGGCCGAGATTGCGCACCAGTTCCATGATGTTCTTGCGCACAAGCGGTTCGCCGCCGGTCAGGCGCAGCTTACGCACACCCTTTTGAATGAAGGCGGAACAGAGCCGGTTCAGCTCCTCCAGCGTTAATAGGTCTTTCTTGGGCAGGAAGGTCATGTGTTCCGACATGCAATAGGTGCATCGGAAATCACAGCGATCTGTCACCGACACACGCAAATAGGTGACCGCACGCCCAAAAGGATCGATCATGGGTTCTGAATTTGGTGTCAGGGCTTCGGTTTTTCCGACAGGTCCCAAAAAGCTGTTCAACGTGCCAACTCCTGCTTCGAACACATGTTCAATGTGATACTGTTTCAGGCCAAGCCAAGGTGTTCGTTGCGCGTGTTTTATCTAGAGACTTGCTTATAACGAAACAAGACCATAACTGTGAAACACTACAAGACATTAGGGAAATGAACAATGAGTGATCCTTGGCCCACCGAATTGAAGGTCTCACAGGATCGCCATCTGTTGTCTGTTACCTTCGATGACGGTGCGCAGTATAAAATCCCGGCGGAAGTGATGCGGGTTCTGTCGCCTTCGGCAGAAGTGCAGGGGCATGGTCCCGGCCAGAAGGTAACTGTGCCCGGCAAACGCAATGTTGCCATCCGCAACATGGTCGCTGCTGGAAACTATGCCGTTCGCGTCGTTTTTGACGATGGCCATGACAGCGGTATCTTTACGTGGAAATATCTGCTGGAACTCGGGCGTGATGGCGACAAGCTGTTTGCGGCTTACGAGGCTGAACTGGCAGAAAAAGGACTGAGCCGCGAGCCGCGCCGCCGTTAGGCTGCAGGTGGCAAACGGCAGATACTAATTTATTCCTTTCATACGAGGGCGCTTGAACCGATCGGTTCTGATCAGAAGCGCTCCAGACGTGATTTATACATATACGCACAGGTGAGGTGAACTTTGGCGGTTGAAGCAAACGGCAATGATTTGTTGCAGGTGGTGGTGCTGTTGAGCGCAGGCGTCGTTGCCGCCCCGTTGTTCAAAAAAATCGGTTTGGGCTCCGTGCTTGGTTATCTGGCCGCCGGTCTTGTCGTTGGTCCCTTTGGGTTTGGGTTCTTTTCGGATTCGCAGGCCATCCTGCATATCGCCGAACTTGGCGTCGTAATGTTCCTGTTCGTCATCGGGCTTGAAATGCAGCCGTCGCGGCTGTGGTCGATGCGCAAGGACATTTTTGGTCTCGGGGCATTTCAGGTGCTGGCCTGTATGGCCGGCCTGACGGTCATTGGCGTCAGCCTTGGTTATCCCGCCATTCCGTCGTTCGTGGCCGGGACCGGCTTCGTGCTGACCTCTACTGCCATTGTGATGCAGATGCTGCAGGAACGCGGAAGCATGTCGACGCTGAAAGGCCAGCGCATCATCTCCATCCTGCTGTTTGAAGATCTGGCGATTGTGCCACTTTTGGCGCTGGTGGTGTTTCTCGGCAGCGGCGGCGAAGAAGTGACGGCATCGCAGAGATGGCTGTCGATTGGAATTGGCCTTGCTGCCATCGCAGCATTGATTGTTGCCGGTCGTTATCTGCTCAATCCGTTTTTCCGCCTACTCGCCGCCTCCGGTGCACGGGAAGTCATGACTGCCGCTGCCCTTCTGGTGGTGCTGGGATCTGCTTTGTTAATGCAGATGAGCGGGCTTTCCATGGCCATGGGTGCATTTCTGGCCGGTGTGCTGCTGTCGGAATCGTCATTCCGCCACCAGCTGGAGGCCGATATCGAACCCTTCCGTGGTATCCTGCTTGGCCTGTTCTTCCTGGCTGTCGGCATGGCAATTGACCTGACCGTCATTGCCCAGAATTGGAAGATCGTCGTTGCCAGCGTGATCGGCTACATGGTGCTGAAGTCTGTCATCATCTACGGCGTGGCGCGTATTCTCGGCACCTGCAAACGTGAAAGCCTCGAGCGTGCGGTGCTGATGGCGCAGGGCGGCGAATTTGCCTTTGTGCTCTACGCCGCCGCCATTGCGGCCGGCATCTTCAACCGCGAAGAAAATGCGCTGTTGACCGCAACCATCATCATTTCGATGATCCTGACACCGCTGATGGTGATCTTGCATGATCGTCTGGTTCCAGCTGCCGTGCCAGATACCCATGATCTGGACCTGCCGGAAAATGTCGAAGGCACGGTGTTGTTGATCGGTTTTGGCCGTTTTGGCCAGATTGTCAGCCAGCCCTTGCTGGCGCGCGGTTACACGCTGTCGCTGATTGACCGTGACCCGGAATTTATCCGGGAAGCCGCCGAGTTCGGTTTCAAGGTCTATTACGGCGATGGTTCACGCTCTGAAATCCTGCATGCCGGCGGTGCTGCCACCGCCAAGGCTGTACTGATCTGCGTGGACGACAAGGAAGCGGCCATCCGCATTGCCGAGATCGTCAAGCACGAATTCCCGCTGGTGCCGGTGCTGGCGCGCGCCTTTGACCGCGCCCACGCTATCGATCTGTTGAATGCCGGTGTTGATTACCAGATCCGCGAGACACTGGAATCGGCACTGAACTTCAGTGAAGAAGTGCTGAACGTGCTTGGTGAAGACATGGAGGTCGCAGCGCGGCTGGTCGAGGAATTCCGCGATGTTGACCAGGAACGCTTCGCGCTTGAAGTTGTCGGCGGCATCTACGCTGGCCGCTCGCTGGTGCGTGGCAATGCCCAGCCGGCTGACCTTGTTGCGGCAAGAACGGCGAAGAAACGTGCGCAGCAGGAAAGCGCCAGTGCAGAGGCGAGGAGATGACGGTTTACCGTCATTCTCCTGTCATGTGACGGTGCTTTCACACATGCATGAAAAGGTGAGGACAGATGAGTATCATACAGTCGGTTGAAGAATTGCAGGCCATTTACAATGGCGTTTCAGAAGCGTCGGTCGCCAAGGTCACGGAACGATTGACCGCCGAATACTGGCTGATGATCGAAACCTCGCCCTTTGTCGCCCTGGCAACCGTTGGTCCTGAGGGCATGGACTGTTCGCCGCGTGGCGACCGCGGCGGTGTCGTGCGGGTTGCCGATGACAAGACGGTGCTGTTGCCCGACTGGCGCGGTAACAACCGTATCGATTCCCTTCTCAATGTGGTTCGTGACCCGCGCGTCGCGCTGATGTTCCTGATCCCCGGCTCCAACACCACCATGCGCATCAATGGCAAGGGACAGGTGTCGATTGATCCGGCTTTGCTGGAAAGCTTCGTGATGGATGGCAAACATCCACGCACCGTTTTGGTCGTGAGCATTGATGAGGTGTATTTCCAGTGCGCCAGAGCCTTGATGCGCTCGGAACTGTGGAACCCGGAGCACTTTGTAGACCCGGCGACATTGCCGACACCCGGTACCTTGCTGAAGGCTGCAAAGGCAGACTTTGACAAGGACACCTATGACAGCACATGGGCTGCTCGTGCCGCCGTCACCATGTGGTGATGCGCCGTTTGCGGCGGACAGGACAACAGCCTGATCAATAAGACGACGACCAATAAAAAAGAGCCTGTCATGCTTGGGACATGACAGGCTCTTTTTATTCTGGATGTTGGCGCTGGTTACTACTTGTAGATCAACCAGTTCTTGCCAACGTAATTCTTCTGCATGCCTTCTTCAAAGAAAACGCTGCGGTTGCGGCCGGTTTCCTTGGCATGGTAAAGTGCGGTGTCAGACTGTGCGTAAAGCTCGCCAGGACCAGAGGCTTGTGACCCCATGGCGTAACCGATCGAGATATTCACAGGGCCGTAATCCGTGCCCGAGCGCGAGTTGCGGAACGGTGTATTTTCCAGCGACAAGCGAATGCGTTCGCAGATCGTCATCACTTCATCGACATTGTTGCCTTCAAGGATGATTGCGAATTCTTCACCGCCGGTGCGGGCCACAAACACGTCCTTGCGAACGTTGGAGCGGATAAGATTGCCGACGGTCGCGAGAATCTTGTCGCCAACCGGATGGCCATAGGTATCGTTGATGCGCTTGAAGTGGTCGATGTCGAGCAACACGAGCGATGTCAGATGAAGGCCAATGGAACTGTCGAACAGGGAAGACAGCTTTTCATCAAAAGCGCGGCGGTTGGAAAGACGGGTCAGCGAATCCGTATTGGCGATACGCTTGTATTCGTCCAGTTCCTGACGAACCTGGTTCATCTCTTCGGAATGGCGGCTGACGCTCTGTGCAGTCTTTTCACCATGGGCCGCAGTATTGCCGGTTGCATCCTGCAATACTTTGATCACGCTGCCGACAATATTGTTGCTCGTGATATTCTTGTTGGAAATCCGCGCAACTGTCTCAACCAGCAGCTTGCTGTAGTTTTCCATTGAATTCTGTTCATGCTGCAAAAGCGACAGCAGGGATTCCAGCTCAGAGCGAACCTTGTCATGCGCAGTTTCAATGATACGGCCGTGATTATGGTCAAAATACTGGTCGCCCAGCGCGTCGAGTTCCTCCTGCGTCGCCTTGCTGCCAAGGGCAGCCAGCTCGCGGGTGAGGGCAGGGTTAGAGCCAATATAGGCTTCATAAAATAGACTGTAATTGCGGGGTATAGGTGCCACGCCCATGCTGCGCATGGCATAGGTAATCTGACCGGCAATATCAGGAACCTGCGCCTTGGGCGTGGTTACTGTGCTCATCAAAGTCTCCAAATAATTCTAGGCTTAAATCATGCTAAATATTAGCACCCAATTTCTTTTGGAATATTTAATTTTGGTGATGTGTTCTATTATTTCGAAAATGATGATGTAAGTATAGTCGCAATTTAAGTTGCTGTTTTTATATTGTTTTTGAGGTCATCAACCGAAGATTGTTTTTGCTTTAGCGTTTTGCTTGTATAATTTTTTGCCATTGATTTTTCTTGGGTTAGTTTTGGGCATCAATGGTTTGTGCAATAACTCTAATACGTTGACGAAAATTGCCAAATAAAAAACGGCCCCGTTTCCGGAGCCGTTCGATGTATATCTTTCAATCGACTTACTTCGGGCCGATCATCTCTTCTGGACGAACATACTGATCAAACTCTTCGTTGGTCAGGTAACCGCCTCCGACAGCCTCTTCACGCAGCGTCGTGCCGTTCTTGTGTGCGGTCTTGGCAATCTTGGCGCAGGCGTCGTAACCCAGCTTGCTGTTGAGAGCCGTGACCAGCATCAGGGAGTTTTCAACGCCCTTGCGGATGTTGTCTTCGCGCGCTTCGATGCCAACAACGCAGTTGTCGGTGAAGGACACGGCAGCGTCGCCCAGAAGCTGGACGGACTGCAGGAAGTTGTAAGCCATCATCGGGTTGTAGACGTTCAGTTCGAAGTGGCCCTGGCTGCCTGCGAACGTAATGGCGGCCTGGTTGCCGAAGATATGCGCGCAAACCTGCGTCAATGCTTCAGACTGTGTCGGGTTGACCTTGCCTGGCATGATCGACGAGCCAGGCTCGTTTTCTGGCAGCGACAACTCGCCAAGGCCGGCGCGTGGGCCAGAGCCGAGGAAACGGATGTCATTGGCAATCTTGAACAGGGCAGCAGCGGCAGCATTGATGGCGCCGTGCGAGAAGACCATGGAGTCGTGCGCTGCAAGCGCTTCGAACTTGTTAGGGGCGGTGACGAAGTCGAGACCGGTGATGGAAGCGATTTCTTCGGCAACCTTTTCAGCAAAGCCGACTGGTGCGTTAAGGCCGGTGCCGACGGCGGTGCCGCCCTGTGCCAGTTCGCAAAGGCCGGGCAGGGTCAGTTCAATGCGCTTGATGGCAGAAGCAACCTGTGCGGCGTAACCGGAAAATTCCTGGCCAAGCGTCAGCGGGGTGGCGTCCTGCGTGTGCGTGCGGCCAATCTTGATGATGTGGGCGAAATCCTTCGCCTTCTTGTCCAGTGCTGCATGCAGGTGCTTGAGGCTTGGCAGAAGGTGGTGAACGATCTCTTCGGCGCAGGCAATGTGCATGGCCGTCGGGTAGGTGTCGTTGGACGACTGGCTCATATTGACGTGATCGTTCGGGTGAACAGGCTTCTTGGAGCCCATCTCTCCGCCCAGCATTTCGATGGCGCGGTTGGAGATCACTTCATTGGCATTCATGTTGGACTGGGTGCCGGAACCGGTCTGCCAGACAACCAGCGGGAAGTGGTCGTTCAGCTTGCCGTCGATAACTTCCTGCGCTGCCTTGACGATGGTGTCGCCAACGGAGCTGTCCAGGCGGCCAAGTGCCATGTTGGCGCGGGCCGCGGCCTGCTTGACGATGCCCAGTGCACGAACAACCGAAAGTGGCTGCTTTTCCCAGCCAATCTTGAAGTTTCCAAGCGAACGCTGTGCCTGTGCGCCCCAATATCTGTCGCTTGCGACGTCGATCGGGCCAAATGTATCGGTTTCCGTGCGGGTGGCTGTCATCGGTCCTGCCTCTTAATGCTCAAATCCTCCGGCAAAACGGCACTTTTGCACGCCTTGCGCGCGCAGACATATAGAGCCATCCGCCCAGCATGGAAAGCCCATATGACCCTATCTTGAGTGTAACAATGGGGTTTGTCGAAAATCGAATATTCCGCGCCGTGGCATATCCGTCACATGGCGTTTTCGCGTAAAAATCGCAGCAGTGCTGAGTTCATGATGTTTGTTATTTTATGTATAAGCCATCAAAAATAAAGGAAAATTTAACCATTTAATCCAACCCTGCATGGAGTGCTGACGATGGTGCTTCCGTAACGGAAAGTTGAGGTGCTCGATGCCCCGCACTGTCGTCCGTTTTCTTTTCAAAAAACCGGTAATCGGTTAGACAGTCATTAAATAAATACAGGCGGAATCAGCTGCATTCCCGCCTTATGGTGTGAGGACGAAATTGCATACAGGATCTGGAAAAACATCGGCTGCGTTCATGCTGGCAGCCGGGCTTGCGTTCTCGGTAGCCATGCCTTCATCTGCTGGCGCTGTCACGCTGCTTGATCTCTTGCGCGGTGGTCCGGGCAAGCAGGGCGCACGTGAACAGCAGCCACTGCCAGGCGTCGTGACCGGTAACGGCAGCAGTGCCCGCGTCACAAATGATGCTGACCCTGAGCCTCTGCCGCGTATCGCCGGCCCTCGCTATTATACCTACAAGGCAGACGCGACCCAGACGGTGAAAACCACCGGTTTCGGCGAGGCTGACAATGAGGCGCGTTTCCTTGATAATGCCAAGGTCAGCGCACCGGTTGATGTCGCCAAGGCGCTGGAAGCCTATTACGGTACTGGCGGCAAAACGCTTTGGGTCACCAATGGCGAAGTCAATGAAAAGGCCAATGCCGTTCTCGAGTTCTTCGCAGGCGTTTCGGCAAGCGGTCTTGATCCGGCCGACTACATCATTTCCGTTCCTGCCAGCGACGTCACCGCCAGCATCAGCGAAACACCGGCAACAGCACCGGAAGAGCCGGTGCAGCAGCAGGTGAGCAGCACAAACGACGCTTACCAGCGCGCCTTGATGCAGTTTGAACTGTCGCTATCTGCAAAAGTCCTGACCTACGTGCAGGACAATATGCGTGGCCGCGTCGATCCGAACAAACTGTCCGGCTACCATGATTTTAAGCGCAAAACCGTCAATCTGGCGCCGGTTCTGAAGCTGTCACGTCTCAGCACCGACATTACGGCCTATCTGCGCAGCCGCGAACCATCAAACCCGGAATACCTGTCGCTGAAGGCCGAACTGGCTGCGCTGCGTGAGCAGGATGGCAACGAGCATGAGCGTATCGTTCTCTCCGACAACCTGCTTCTCAAGCCCGGCAACACCAATGCTGAGCTCGCCAATGTCGTGAAGGCAATCCAGCACCGTTCGTCGGAAAGCCTGATACAGCAGCATTCCGAAACCTTCACCACCTACCAGCAGACCCCGGAATACACGCCGGAACTGGTGGAGCTGGTCAAGGCCTTCCAGGGCGAACATGGCCTGAAGGCTGACGGTGTTATCGGCCGCGCAACGGTTCGCGCCATGATCGGCGACAGCAATGAAGCCAAGATCAACAAGGTCGTGGTGGCGATGGAGCAGGTGCGTTGGCTGCCAGCAGACCTCGGCCAGCGTTACGTCTTCATCAACCAGCCTGCCTTCATGGCCTATTACCACAATGAAGGTAAGGAAGAGTTCGGCATGAAGGTGGTTGTTGGCTCCAAGGCCAACCAGACCTATTTCTTCCAGGACCAGATCCAGACGGTAGAATTCAACCCTTATTGGGGCGTTCCGCAGTCGATCATCGTCAACGAAATGCTGCCGAAGCTGCGCAATGACCCATCCTACCTGGACCGCCTCGGTTATCAGGTTGAGGTGGGCGGCAAGCCGGTTTCGTCTTCCAGCGTCAACTGGTACGGCTCGACCAATGCCATTGCGGTTCGCCAGCCGCCAAGCAGTGACAATGCGTTGGGTGACCTGAAGATCCTGTTCCCGAATGCGCACGCCATCTACATGCATGACACGCCTGCCAAGAGCTTCTTCTCGCGTGACATGCGTGCGCTCAGCCACGGCTGTATTCGTCTGGTTGATCCGCGCCGCATGGCTGCGGCCGTGATGGGTGTTGGCATCAGCGAGATCGACCAGCAGATTGCATCCGGCAAGAACCGTGCGGTTCAGGTGCCGGTGAAGATCCCGGTTTATGTCTCCTATTTCACTGCATGGCCGAACAAGGATGGAAAGGTCGAGTTCTTCGACGACGTCTATGACCGTGACAGCTATGTCATGAAGGCTTTCGGCGTAACCAGCAAGGCACGCGGATCGTCAGTCTGAGACGACATCACCCAAAAACAAAAGCACCCGAAAGGGCGCTTTTTTTATGCGATAAATTCTAAGGCTCGGCTCGAGATCAGGCTGCCTTTGCGCGGTCGGAAATCAACTGTAGCAACAGTTCCGGTGTCAGTTCGTCAAACGAGCTGATCACGTAGGATGGGTCCAGCTGTTCAACCGGTATGTCGGTGTAACCGAAGGTCACGCCGATGGAAGGAACGCCAGCGTTTTTGGCGGCCATGATATCGTTGACGCTGTCACCGATCATGACGCAATTGTCCAGACGACCCTTGGCAAGTTCGACGGTGCCGATGATATGGGCGGCATCGGGCTTGCGCACCGCAAAGGTGTCACCGCAGGTGATGGTCGGGAAATACTGGGTCAGATTCAACTGTTCCAGCAGTGGCAGTGTCAGCACGGCCGTTTTGTTGGTGCAGACGGCGAGCTCGAAACCGGCGTCCTTCAGACGCAGCAGCGCCTCGATAATGCCGGGGTAGGGTTTGCTGTCACCGGGAATGTTCTGCTTGTAATAATCGATGAAGCGCAAAAACAGCTCTTCCAGCCGTTCGTCGGACAGCGGCTGTTCGCGCAGCGCATAAGCGCGCTTGATCATGGTTTTAGCGCCCTGGCCAACAAGATGCATGAGATCTTCGTAGGTCACAGGGGCAAGATTGTCTTCGGCGATTGTGCTGTTGAGGCTGGTGACGAGATCGGGTGCAGTATCGATCAGGGTTCCGTCGAGGTCGAAAATGGCAAGTGGCGCAGTCAAAGGCGTTCTCTATGGCTGGGATTGAATGTCATGGGGCTCACAATTCTGTGCGGCAGCCTAAGCAATGCCATGGGCATTTGCAATAAACTGCTGTCATCCGTGGTCTGTTCGCGCATAAGGGCTTTCGTTTGGCAAGCGAGGCGTGTAAACAGCACGCGAAGAAAACGACTGGAGATTTTGGCATATGGATGCCCGCCAGATGAAGATTAAAGCCGCCGAGGCTGCCTTGTCCTATGTTGAGGATGGTATGCGGCTCGGTATTGGCACTGGTTCGACAGCCGAAGAATTTGTCCGTTTGCTGGCCGAAAAGGTCGCAGGCGGTTTGAAAGTGCAGGGGGTCCCAACCTCCGAGCGGACCGCGCGTCTGTGTGTAGAACTTGGCATTCCATTGAAATCGCTTGAAGAATTGCCGCAGCTTGATCTGACCATTGATGGTGCGGATGAGGTGGATGGCAACCTTAGCCTGATCAAGGGCGGCGGCGGCGCATTGCTGCGTGAAAAGATCGTTGCAGCGGCATCGTCGCGCATGATCGTCATTGCTGACGAAAGCAAGGTTGTCGAAACGCTTGGCGCATTCCCGTTGCCAATCGAGATCAATGCCTTTGGACTTGCCTCTACACGCATTGCGATTGAGGCACTGGCATCGCGCCTCGGTCTGACGGGCGAGCTGAAATTGCGTGGAACAGAGGATGGTCCGTTCACGACTGACGGCGGCCACCTTATTTTTGACGCATCATTTGGGCGTATTCCTGATTCAGAAACGCTGGCGAACCAACTCAATGCGATTCCCGGTGTTGTGGAACACGGACTTTTCATCAATATGGCGTCGCTTGCCATTATTGCCGGCCCTGGCGGGGCACGTGCAATGCAAGCAAGAATATAACAGGAGCAAATATTTCATGATCAGAATAGCGGGACTGGGCCGCGCTGCCGCTGCTTCGATCCTTTTTTCAGGTCTCGTTTTCGGCTCTGCCGTACGGGCGCAGGAAATTTCGGAAGAGCACATCGCTGCGGCTAAGCAAGCCATTGCCACGCTTGGCGTTACCGAGCGCTTCGATGCCATTCTGCCGGGTCTTGCCGAGCGTTTGAAGGCTCAGCTCATCCAGGCTTCGCCAAATGTTCAGGACGCGATCAGCCAGACGGTTGATGAAACTGCACTGGCGCTGGCGCCACGCCGTGCCGACCTCGAGCGTGAAGCTGCTGCGACCTACGCAAAGACCTTCTCGATTGACGAGTTGAAGGCTATCAGCGCGTTCTACAACAGCGAAGCTGGCAAGAAGCTCCTGAAAGACGGACCGATTGCGACACGCGAACTGTTGAAGGCTGCCGATATCTGGGCATCCGGCATCAACCGTGACCTCAGCGAAAAGAGCATGGCTGAACTTCAGAAGGTTGCCGGTGCCGATCTCGCACCACTGCCAGCCGAAGGCGCTGCCCCGGCTGAAGCACCGAAACCTTGATCTTCAGTTTTTCGTGAATTCATTAGCCCGGCCTCATGGCCGGGCTTTTCATTTGGTGTGTTGAATACCTATATCAGCAGCACACAGACGCAAGGATACCGGGGCCGTTTATCGGGTATCTTCAAAGGGGTATATTATGACAGCTTATGACTATGACCTTTTCGTTATCGGTGGTGGTTCCGGTGGCGTGCGCAGCGCGCGCGTAGCCTCTTCGCTTGGTAAACGTGTCGCTATTGCCGAAGAATATCGTTACGGCGGAACCTGCGTCATCAGAGGCTGTGTTCCCAAGAAGCTGTTTGTTTATGCCTCGCAATTCCCTGAGCATTTTGAAGATGCCGCCGGTTTCGGCTGGACGGTCGGCGAGCGTAGCTTTGACTGGAAAAAGCTCGTTGCTGCCAAGGATCAGGAAATCACCCGTCTCGAAGGCCTGTATCGCAAGGGTCTGGAAAACGCCAAGGCTGACATTTACGACAGCCGTGCTGAGCTGGTGGATGCCCATACCGTCAAGCTGGTGAAGACCGGTCAGACCTTCACGGCTGAACGCATTGTCATTGCCGTGGGTGGTACACCCAATGAGCACAAGGCACTCAAAGGCCATGAGCTGACGATTTCCTCCAACGAGGCTTTCGATCTTGAAACGCTGCCGCGTTCCATCCTGATTGCCGGTGGCGGTTACATTGCTGTTGAATTTGCCAATATCTTCCACGGTCTTGGTGTGGAAACGACGCTGATCTATCGCGGCAAGGAAATCCTGTCGCGCTTCGATCTCGACATGCGCCGTGGTCTGCATGAGGCCATGGAAGCCAAGGGCATCCGTATCATTTGCTCTGACGTTATCGAGGAAGTCTCCAAGGCACCGGATGGTGGTCTTATCGCCCGCACCCTCAACAACGGTACGCTGTCGGTCGATACCGTCATGCTGGCACTGGGACGTGACCCCAATACCAAGGGTCTTGGCCTTGAGGCGGCAGGCGTGGCGTTGGACAAGCGCGGTGCGATTGTCGTGGACGAATATTCGCGTACCAACGTGCCAAGCATCTTTGCACTGGGCGACGTCACCGACCGGGTACAGCTGACGCCAGTGGCTATTCATGAAGCGATGTGCTTCATCGAAACCGAGTTCAAGAACAATCCGACCAAGCCGGATCATGATCTCATTGCCACCGCCGTGTTCTCGCAGCCGGAAATCGGTACGGTTGGTCTTTCGGAAGAAGAGGCGGCCTCCCGCTATCAGGAACTGGAAGTCTACCGCGCGCAGTTCCGCCCGATGAAGGCTACATTGTCCGGTCGCTCCGAGAAGACGATCATGAAGCTGATTGTCAATGCTGAGGACCGCAAGGTTGTTGGCGTTCACATTCTTGGCCACGAAGCTGGTGAAATGGCGCAGCTGCTTGGCATCACCCTCAAGGCCGGTTGCACGAAGGATGACTTCGACAACACCATGGCGGTGCATCCAACTGCGGCCGAAGAGCTGGTGACGATGTATTCACCGAGCTACAGGATCCGGAACGGCGAACGCGTCTGAATTCGGTTTTTCTGATATAATCGATTTACGGCCCCATCCGGGGCCGAAATGGTACTGATTGATGCAATGGCGACCTATGCAAGGGCGTCCGACAGGTTTATAAGCCGCCTCTATTTTGGCGAGGACGGCTTCCCGCATTGTGCGGGAAAGGAAACAGGTGAGTAAAATGGCACAGAATTGGAACCCGGCGAGCTGGCGACACAAGCCTATACAGCAGGTGCCTGATTATCCGGATCAGGACGCATTGCATGCAACCGAAGCCAAACTCGCAAAGTATCCGCCACTCGTTTTTGCTGGTGAAGCACGCCGTTTGACGCGCTCGCTGGCCAATGTTGCCAATGGCGACGGCTTCCTGCTTCAGGGCGGTGACTGTGCGGAAAGCTTTGCCGAGCATGGCGCTGATACCATCCGCGACTTCTTCCGCGCCTTCCTGCAGATGGCCGTTGTGCTGACCTATGGCGCGCAGCTGCCTGTCGTAAAGGTTGGCCGTATTGCCGGTCAGTTTGCCAAGCCACGCTCTTCGAATGTCGAAGTGCTGGATGGCGTGACGCTGCCAAGCTACCGCGGTGACATCATCAACGGTATCGAATTCAATGAAGAGTCCCGCGTTCCGGACCCTGAGCGTCAGGTCATGGCATACCGCCAGTCGGCTGCAACGCTCAACCTGCTGCGCGCCTTCGCCATGGGTGGTTATGCCAACCTGGAAAACGTGCATCAGTGGATGCTCGGCTTCATCAAGGACAGCCCGCAGGGCGACCGTTACCGCAAGCTGGCGGATCGTATCTCTGAAACCATGGACTTCATGAAGGCCATCGGCATTTCGGCAGAAAACAATCCAAGCCTGCGCGAAACAGATTTCTTCACCAGCCACGAAGCTCTGCTTCTCGGTTACGAAGAAGCGTTGACACGCGTCGATTCCACATCGGGCGACTGGTATGCAACATCCGGCCACATGATCTGGATTGGCGACCGTACGCGCCAGCCGGACCATGCGCATGTTGAATACTGCCGTGGCATCAAGAACCCGATCGGCCTGAAGTGCGGTCCGTCCATGACGGCAGACGGCCTTCTGGAACTGATCGACATTCTGAACCCTGCCAATGAAGCCGGTCGCCTGACGCTGATCTGCCGCTTCGGCTATGACAAGGTTGCCGACCATCTGCCGCGCCTCATCCGCGCAGTAGAGCGGGAAGGCCGCAAGGTTGTATGGTCGTGCGATCCGATGCACGGCAACACGATCACACTCAACAGCTACAAGACGCGTCCATTCGAGCGTGTTCTGTCGGAAGTGGAAAGCTTCTTCCAGATCCACCGTGCAGAAGGCACGCATCCGGGCGGCATCCACGTTGAAATGACCGGCAATGACGTAACGGAATGCACAGGCGGCGCACGTGCCGTAACGGCAGACTCGCTGTCTGACCGTTACCACACCCATTGCGACCCGCGCCTGAACGCAGACCAGGCCCTGGAACTGGCTTTCCTTCTTGCCGAGCGCATGAAGGGTGGCCGCGACGAAAAGCGTCTCGCTGTCGCAAACGCCTGATCTGGACTGTAAGGTCTGACATAAAGAAAGCCGTCGGAGAAATCCGGCGGCTTTTTAGTTGGCTGTAGGAGAGTTCAGCAGAGGAGGAGAATTACTGCACGAGGGCAGGTTGCATGCAGCGCACATCCGTGACGCGTACATCAGCTTCACCGATCTTGATACCGAGGACCAGCAGCGTGTTGTAGAGCACGGTGTCGAGTGGTTTGGTAACCAGTGACAGGGTGTCTGCCAACGCTGATGTGACAAGGGTCGGTGTTCCCAGTGTCAGGAACAGAACCTTGATATCAAGATCGAGATTTTTAAGCAGCGACTGGATCAGCGACGTCGCCGTATCCTTGGTCGAGACATTCTTGACGGTGCCTTGTGTTATGTCCGCCTGCGAGAAGGTGACTTTGGTTTTGGTCATGTTGGAGGCGGTGATCTGCGCCTTGCCAAGGATTTTCAACAATGCTGAATCCACCACCGCAGCCTGCACGACGCGCGGCGTCTTGCCAAAATTGTTGAAGGCCGATGTATCGACATCGCCAAGCGCAATATCGGCGGCACCCGGCACCACGTCGACATCAACCGTGCCCTGACCGCCACCGGTGCAGCGAATGGCAGCAAGACGTGCTTCGGACTGAGCTAGATCAATATAGATTGGCACGCGCACCCGAAGACCGGCAATAGCGCTCAAGCCATCCACCGCCACTTCGACGGCCAGACGTGTCTGCGCAGTACGAACGATGGTTCCCTGTCCACCCACTGCCAGAGCAGGGGTGCCAACCGGCGCCTCGCCGATGGCCAGCTTGATCTTGGTGGAGGCAAGACCGGGAATGCCGGCGCCGAGGTCGACGGCAATCTGCTGGCCACCATTGGCGGCGATGGCCGAGGCGTTGAGAAGGTCAAACACGCTGGCCATGACCTTCAGATTGTCGCCGGCACCAATCAGCTGCTCCTGCACGGGGCCTAGATTGAGGACTTGTGCCAGTTTCAGGGTCAGCTGGGTTTTGTTGGTGGCACGTTCCAGTGTCTTCAACACCGTGGCAACTGCCGGTTTGACGCCGGTGGTCTTGCCCAGCACACTCAATAGTTTACCGTAGGTAATGTCGGTGTTCAGCAGGTCCTTATAGGTACCTGCCGTTAGGTTAAGGTCGAGCGCCAGGGCATTGAGAACCTGCAACGCATTGATGTCTGCATCGATCAGCGCGTTGTAATCCATGACATTCAGATTGACGGTCGTGCCGAGCAATCCGCCGAGAATCGCATTGAGCAGACCGTTATTGACGCTGGTCAACCGTGAACCGATCGAAAAGGCTGCCAACTGGTTGCCTGACGCCGTGCCGCTTGCCGAAATGGTTGGAGCACTGGCAAAGGCACCGGCAAAAAAGATCTCGCCTTTTTCGGTAATCGTCACCTTCAGCGCATTGGTCGGTGTCGCATTGGGCACAAAACGCTGGCCAACCGCGATATTGGGATCAGGCTCGTAGCGACCTTTGATCACTTCGGCATAACCATTGGCACTGGTAAATGGCTTTTGCGGATCAAAGGGCACAACGCCATTGGCGGTGATCAGGCCCGCCGGGCTGACGACGCCAAGATTAAGGTTGTTCAGCTTGAAATATTGGGCGACGGATTGCTCCGGATTGTTGATATCTGCGACACCGGATATCGCCGCGAGATCGGCGGCCTGCTGGGCTTGACGTTTCTGGACGGTCAGATAACCATAGTCCACGCCCAGCGCCAGAATGCCGATGAGAATAGGGGAAGTCAGTGCTGCCGTCAGCGCAATATTGCCGGATGTGTCGCCGCCGAAGCGACGGACGAGCTTCTCAAGATACCACATTCAGACTCCTCCGATCCGGATCGTGGAAAATCGCTTGATGCTTTTTTCCGGCAGGGCATAGGTATAAAGGTTCCAGATCGGCAGACCCCGGGCGTCATACTCGATGGTCACAGTGAACTGGTTGGGATTGGACGGATCGCTTGCAACGGCAACGGTAAAGGCGTTCTTGTCGAGGAAAGCGTAGTTCAACGTGCTTTTCTTGACGAAATCCGTTGCCAGTGTTTCCCGTTCTTTTGTATTGAGCCCTGCAACAGCGGTGCGTGCAGCATCCGCCGCCACTTGCTGAACGGCGTAGGCTGCCGTCAGGTAAATGCCGTATGCGATCAAACTTAGCAGGATGAGGATGAACATCGGGGCGATGATTGCAAACTCGACTGCCGATGCGCCTGATTTATCGCGCAGCACACTACGTATTGAATGCATGATGCGTCCTGTTTTTCGTTTTATTATTATATTCGAATATACTGACGCTTATGTGTTAAAGAATCGTTGATGCGCGAGCGGGCAGCAACCTGCGCGGGAAGCGCTGAATAGTTTTGTTTTTACAGTGTCTTGGAAAAGGGCAGCGAACAAACGCTGACGTTAGATAAGGCCCATGCCCTTGAAGCTGACATGACCATCCTTGCCGATGATGATGTGGTCATGCACGGTGATGCCGAGCGGCTTTGCAGCTTCGATGATTGTGCGGGTCATGTCGATGTCGGCGCGGGACGGTGCGGGGTCACCACTGGGGTGATTATGAGCGAGGATCAAGGCGGTTGCCGACAGTTCCAACGCCCGTTTGATGACCTCACGCGTATAGACGGGCGTATGGTCGACCGTGCCTGTTCCCTGTACCTCATCAGCAATCAGCACATTGCGTTTGTCGAGAAACAGAATACGGAACTGCTCGCGTGTCTCGTGCGCCATGGCGGCATGGCAATATTCGACCACTGCCGACCAGGAGCTTAAAATCTGCTTGTTGCGGATTTCGCTTTTCAGCGTGCGGTGGCCAATGGTCGAGATCAGCTTGATATCCAGCGCCACGGTTTCGCCAATGCCATTGACCTCCTGCAGCAGTGCCGCAGGTGCGCCAAACACGCCGCTCAATGTGCCAAACCGGGCAAGCAATGCCTTGGCAATCGGTTTGGTGTCCTTGCGCGGGATGAGCCTAAACAGCAGCAGTTCAAGGATTTCATAATCGGCAAGTGAGGTGTCGCCATTGTCCCGGTAGCGGCTGCGCAGCCGGTCTCGGTGGCCGTGATAATGATGGTCGACAGATGGGTCGGCCTTGGCTGGTGCTTTCGGTGTTCTCCCTGTCGCTTCGGGTATGCCGAAGAAAACACGTTCGTCGGCTTCCGTCAGGGAAAGGTCAAGACTTTCCTGCCCGGCAGAGGTTGAGGCAAGTGCTTCATGTTCTGCTGTTCGGGCAGGGTCTCTGGCCATGGATCAAGCCTTGAGCGGAGCAAGGCCTGGGCGGTCAAGGCCACCAGGCGACAGCGTGAAGATTTCACAGCCGGTCGCGGTCACGCCAACGGCATGTTCATATTGCGCGGTCAAGGAGCGGTCGCGGGTGACGGCCGTCCAGCCATCGGCCAAGACTTTGACATGTGGCTTGCCGAGATTGATCATCGGCTCGATGGTGAAGATCATGCCTTCACGCATTTCCGGACCTTCATGCGCTTCGCCATAATGCAGGATGTTCGGCGTGTCATGGAACAGCTTGCCAACCCCATGGCCGCAGAAATCGCGGACGACGGAGCAACGTGCGGCTTCCGCATGGGCCTGAATGGCGGCGCCGATTGCGCCGGTGCGCGCGCCCGGACGGACGGCAGCGATGCCCAGCATTAGGCATTCATGGGTCACTTCCAGCAGGCGCTCGGCAGCGCGCTTGATTTCACCCACCGGGTACATGCGGCTGGAATCGCCGTGCCAGCCATCGACGATATAGGTGACGTCGATATTGACGATGTCGCCATCGCGCAGCGGCTTTTCATTGGGAATGCCGTGACAGACGACATGGTTGATCGATGTGCAGACCGACTTGGTGTAACCGCGATAATTGAGCGTCGCGGGCAGGGCACCATGGTCCATGCCGAACTCGAACACAAAACGGTCGATCGTATCGGTGGCAACACCCGGTTTGACGATACTGGCAAGTTCATCGAGGCAGCGTGCAGTCAGCTGGCAGGCCTTTCGCATGCCCGCAAAATCCTCTGCATTATACAGCCGGATCGCCCCAGTATTCTTGAGTGGCGCAGAGGCTGCGTCGATATAGGTCACCATTGTCCGCTTTTCCTGTCGTTTTCTATACTGTTCATAAAACAGCAAGGCAGTGTTCGTCTATCGCAACCACCCCATCGACTGCAATTTCCAGCGGTGAAACACGACATTTTACCGCATAGGCTTCAACACCCTGCCGAATGGCGAGGTTGAAAGCCGCAGCGTAAACCGGATCTAGGTCAGAGCAAATCCGAAACTGGTCGCAGTCGTCGCGCTGGATCAGGTAGAGCATGACGGCACGGTGACCGGCCATTACCATGTTGCCAAGCTCCTGAAGGTGTTTGGTGCCGCGCAGTGTGGCGGTATCTGGAAACTCCGCCAGACCGGGCTGACGCATGAAATGCACGTTCTTCACCTCGACATAGGCATCCGCCCGGCCATCCGCTGACAGGAGAAAGTCGATTCGTGAGTTCTGGCCGTATTTCTGCTCGCGCCGCAATGTGTCGTAACCGGAGAGGGGGGCAATCACGCTATTGCGGATTGCTTCTTCCGCCAGCCGATTCGGCATACCGGTGTTAATGCCGACGATTGTGCCGTCCGCTTCCACCAGTTCCAGCATATAGGTGTATTTCCGGGTGGGACTGACGTTGTGTTGCGACAGCCATATGCGTGATCCGGGCTCGGTCAGGCCGCGCATCGAACCGGTATTGGGGCAGGAGCCGGTGATAAATGTACCATCTTCGAGTTCCGCGTCGAACAGGAAGCGTTTGTAGCGGCTGACAAGACGGGCGGGAACAAGGGGTGTGCTGAAAATCATGCGGCATATCTGGGCGTTTGGACATGAGGTTACAAGCCGATGCGTGACCCAGCTGTGGCCAAAGCAGCGATGAAGAATTGCTCCACAATATTTATAATCTTTGTATTTGCACATGCCGGGCGAAAACGAATACAAGTTGAGCCGCAGAGCCTGAATGATGAGCTGGCTGGCAAAGTGAAGAAGTTTTATCCTGCGGGATAATTGCCGGGACAAGATCGATGAAAAACAGTTTGATGATTGTCAAAGCAGGAACGCGACTGGTCCCCGGTGCTTTTGTTGCTGTGTTGCTGGCAGGTTGCACGACGCCGCAGCCGGTCGATACCACTGCCTCTTTTAATACTCGCCCGGTGGCGCAGGTTGTTGGCCCGCAGCCGGTGAGTTCCCAGCCTGCGGTCAAGCAAGACACCGGCACGTACCCAACCTTCTCAAAGCCACTGACTTCGGCTGCCGATCAGATGTCCGACACTGAGGCCATGGAACTGCAAAAGCGTCTTTCGTCGCTGGCGTCTGCCCGCAAGGCCGGGCGGGTCAGTGAGGCTGACTATCGCCGCCAGTTGCAGGAACTGCAAAACCTTGCCACGCATCACGGTGAGGATGCACAGGCGCAGATCGCGCAGTAATCCCTGCCCAAATTTCCTTGATATGATGGCGCCTTCACGGAATTCTCCGGGGCGCCATTTTTTATGCTTAACCGGGGTTTAAAACGTCATTTGCGTTTTTATGTTTTGGCTTAATCGTTGAATTACTTGGTTTTTTAACGGCAAATCATGGTTTGCACGTTACAGTTCTCCCACGTCAATCAGGCCTTTCAGCAAGGCTTGAAGGGCGCTTGTCGCCGCCGGATCAGTGGCTGCGGTTTCTTGGGGACTGGGGAATGAAATTCGTTATCGCGGTGGTGCTGGCTTACGGAATCCTGTTTTCCGCAAGCGAAGCAAAGGCACCTTCTTTATTTATGATGCATGATTCGGCCGGAGTTTCGAGTTGGCAAATTCCCGGCCGGATTGCTCAGTCGTTGCCTGCCGCGTAGTTCAGGCGGTCGAGATCGCCCACGGTGACGTGACGATTGTTCTCGATGTGAATGACACCTTCCTTGCGCAGCTTGGTCATCTGACGGCTGACGGTCTCTATGGTAAGACCGAGGAAATCGGCGATATCGGCGCGTGACAAGGGCAGGTCGAAACTGGACTTGTCCTCATTTTCCGGATCGATATGGGTGGCAATCAGGTAGAGGAAGCTTGCGACCTTCTCCTGCGCAGACTTGCGACCAAGCGTCAGCATCCAGTCACGCGCTTCATCCAGTTCCTTCAGGGACTGGTCGTATAGCTTGTGCTCCATCTGCGGTGACTGGTTGAGAATGCGGTCCACCACATTGCGCGGGAAGATACAGATGTTGACATCCGTCGCCGCCTCAACCGTTGTGTTGCTTTCACCGACAAAGGGCCGGCCAAGGAAGTCCGGTGCAAATTGCAATCCGACAATCTGCTGACGACCGTCAGACATCATCTTGGACAGCTTCACCACGCCGTTGAGAATATTGGCGTAAGTGGAAATAGATTCGCCCTGGCCAATCAGCTCATTGCCCGCCTCAAGCTTGCGTCGGCTGGAATGTTTGCTGAGTTCCATCAGCTGCGCAGGGCTCAGGGAGCTGCACACCCCGCCATGGCGGGCCTCGCAGGAGCGACAGACGACTGGCTCTTCCGAGTTATGAATGTTCTTAAGCAGCGTATCCATGAGGCAATATCCGATAGTTGCGGTAAAGTGCCGAAAAATCGGCACAAATTTACCCTTCCCAGTTTCTTGACGAAGCCGAATGTCCCCCTACGACTATCTTTGAGGAATGTACGCCTTGATTTGATCGAAGTCAAAGTTGCAAACTGTCGCAGACGCTACTTTCGGGTTATGTTTAGAATGGCCAAGGTAGAAATTGCATGTCGGAAAAGCTTCTCGAAAAATATTCCGGCGCGGTTCCGCGTTACACGAGTTACCCTACTGCACCCCACTTCCACGAGGGGGTCAGCTGCGGCATTTATGCGCAATGGCTGGGCAAATTGGGCGATAGCGACAATTTGTCATTGTATTTGCACATACCTTATTGCGATCGCCTGTGCTGGTTCTGCGCCTGTCACACCAAGCACACGCTGAAATATGAGCCGATTGCCAGCTACCTCACGTCACTGAAGCTTGAAATCGCAGCTGTCGGTCAGCGCATATCACGCGATGCCAGGGTAACGGCCGTGCATTTTGGTGGCGGTTCGCCAACCATGTTGAAGCCTGAGGACATGATTGATCTGATGGACTGTCTTCGCGCGGCGTTCAATTTTGCCGAGAACGCCGAAATCAGCGTGGAGATGGACCCCAACGATCTCGATGAGCCGCGATATGATGCGCTGGCCACCATCGGCATGACCAGAGCAAGTCTTGGTGTGCAGGACTTCGACCCTAAGGTGCAGAAAACCATCAACCGCATTCAGACCTTCGAGCAGACACGGTCGGTGGTGGAGGCGGTGCGGGCGAGGGGCGTACGTTCAGTCAATTGCGATATCCTTTACGGCTTGCCCTACCAGTCGCTGGACACGCTGGCGGAAACCGTCAGGTCGATTATTTCGCTGGATCCGGACCGCATTGCACTGTTTGGTTATGCCCATGTTCCATGGATGAAAAAACACCAGACCATGATCCCTGACGAAGCACTGCCTGATATTGTCGAGCGTTACCGGCAAATGACACTGGCTGGTGACATGCTGGTGGCGGCTGGTTACGAGGCAATCGGCATCGACCATTTTGCAAAGCCGGTCGATAGTCTGGCCGTTGCCTGTTCGAATGGCGATCTCAAACGCAATTTCCAAGGTTATACTGATGATTGTGCCACGGCGCTGATCGGTCTTGGTGCATCTTCGATTGGCAAGCTGCCACAGGGATATGTGCAGAACATGCCAGCGACCGGCGAATATCAACGCATGGCTGAAACCGACGGCCTGTGCGTGGTGCGCGGAATTGAACTCAGTGACGATGACCGGCCCCGCGCCTGGGTCATTGAGCGCATCATGTGCGATTTCGCCTTCGACTTTGCCGAACTGGAGCGTGAATTTGGCCGGGATCCATCTGGCATCATTGCCGAAGCAAAACTGTTTGCGGCACAAAACAGCGATGGTATTGCGCAAATAAAAGGTCAGGTCTTTTCGCTCACAGAGGCGGGAAAACCCTTTGCGCGCACGGTCGCTGCGGTGTTCGATAGTTACTTATCCACTGGAAAAGGTCGCCATTCGGTTGCTGTTTAAGCAACACATTGACAGCAAATTACACGTTCTTTGCTGGTACCCATTGGCTTTTCAACTTGATTTGCCTATGTGGTGCGTCTGATAAGCGTTATTTGAAGACAAAAGACAGACAAGGATTATGGGCGTGACAGCTACATTTGACAAGGTTGCCGACATCATCGCCGACACCAGCGAAATTGACCGGGAAACCATTACGCCGGAGAGCCACACAATCGACGATCTGGGCATCGACAGCCTTGATTTCCTCGACATCGTATTTGCGATCGACAAGGAATTCGGCATCAAGATCCCGCTCGAGCAGTGGACCCAGGAAGTCAACGAAGGCAAGGTAACGACAGAAGAATACTTCGTGTTGAAAAACCTCTGCGCCAAGATCGACGAACTGAAGGCCGCCAAGGGCTGATCTGTTCCGGCATCCGCAATTTTGTGGACCGCTGAGTGAGTTGAATATTGGTTTATATCCCTCACGCCGGAACCGGCGGGAGGGATTGTTTTATTAAGCGGAGGGCAAATGCTTCTCGAATATTTCCAGATGATCGACCACATCGAGTCTGTCGATAAAACGGCGCGCATATTGAAGGCACGCTCAGTTGTGCCGGCAAAAAGCCCGGTTTTTGAAGGTCATTTTCCCGGAATGCCGCTTGTTCCCGGTGTTTTGCTGATTGAAACCATGGCGCAAGCCTCCGGCATGCTGGTTCTCAGCCTGACCGATTTTGCCGCCATGCCGTTTTTGATGACGGTTGACGGCGCCAAAATGCGCACTTTCGTGGAGCCGGAAGCGGTTCTGGATATCGAAGCGTTTCTGGAACATGAAGGTTCCGGTTTTGCTGTGACCAAGGCTAAGATCACCTCTGGTGGCAAGAAGGTCTGTGACGCGCAGCTGAAACTGCGCACCATGCCGTTCAGCGATATTCCGCTTGGTCCAATCGTCAAGAAACGCGCAGAAGAAGTGGGCCTGATGGCTGCTCTGGCCGCCTCTGAAGGTTGAAAAACGCGCTATCAGCCGGTTCGACCGGTGAATAAACAAGGTTTTGAAGGCCTCGTTCGGGCCTTCGCCATTGCCAAGTCGTTTTGTGCGGATTATTCGGCAAGCATGTAATGCCGCAAGCTGGCGCAAACGCATGAACAGCGGACGCGAACCACGGTGGGTCCTGCAACCGCAGAGGATGACGTATGAGCAAATCTGACAATGATGTGGTGATAACAGGTGTTGGTATCGTGACCTGTCACGGTGTCGGCACTGAAGCGCATATCGCTTTGCTTTCCGCAAGTGTTGCGCCGGAAACGATTGTCGAGAGCGAGAAGTTCAAACCTTACCCGGTTCACCCTCTGCCCGAGATCGACTGGTCTACGCAGATCGGCCGCAAGGATCAGCGCCAGATGGAAAACTGGCAGCGCCTTGGCGTGTTTGCCGCGGGTCTTGCGCTGGATGATTCCGGTTTCAAGGAAGATGCCGACGCATGCGCCACCATGGACATGATCGTTGCTGCCGGGGGCGGGGAACGTGACATCAACGTTGATACGCTGATCGTCGATGAAGCCTTGAAGCGCAACGACCGCGAAATTCTTCTCAATGAAAAGCTGACGACGGAACTGCGCCCGACGCTGTTCCTTGCCCAGCTTTCCAACCTGATGGCTGGCAACATTTCCATCGTGCACAAGGTCACCGGTTCGTCGCGTACCTTCATGGGCGAAGAAGCAGCCGGTATTTCTGCCGTCGAAACAGCCTTCCACCGCATCCGTTCGGGTGAATCGAGCCATGCGCTGGTTGGTGGTGCTTTCTCGGCCGAACGTCCTGACATGATTTTGCTGTTTGAAGCCATCAATGCCCACGCCCAGGGTGACTGGCAGCCATTGTGGTCGCGCGGCACTGATAATGGCGGTGGCATGATCACCGGTTCTGTCGGCGCATTCCTCGTACTGGAATCACGCAAACACGCCGTTGACCGTGGTGCAAAGATTTATGCCCGCATCGACGCGATCGAAGGTGACCGCGGCAACCGCGACGACGCCAAGATGGAAAAGCGCCTCGAGCGCCTGCTGTCTCCGGCTGGTGACGCGGGTGACACGCTTGTCCTGTCGGGCGCCAGCGGCTTCCATGACGTGACGAAGCGCGAAAAGGCTCTGCTGGAAAAGGCGCTGCCAAACGCTGTTATCCGCGGTTACAGCGGTGTTACCGGCCATGCGCTGGAAGCGCAGTTCCCGCTCGGTCTGGCACTGGGTGCGCTTGCCATTGAAAGCGGCGCAAAGCTGCCAGCCTTTGATGGCGCACAGGAAAAGCCGATGTCGACAAGCGCCAACACGGCAGTGGTCACCACCGTCGGCCACGTGCGTGGCGAAGGCGTCGCCGTTTTGTCCCGTGATGTTTGAGGAGTAAAAAAGATGGCATCATCCAGCTTCAAGGATCATCTCGGACGTCCAATCGTTGCCGTGACCGGCATGGGCATCATCACCTCGCTCGGACAAGGGCTTGAGGACAACTGGTCTGCACTGACATCAGGCAAATCAGGCATTCACAACATCACACGTTTCCCAACCGACGGCCTGTCGACCAAGATCAGCGGAACCGTTGATTTTATCGAAATTCCGGCGCCGAACTCGGTCGAGCGTTCCTACGCCTTTGCCCGCGAAACCACCATTGAGGCGCTGGCACAGGCCGGTCTGTCGGGTGATTTCGGTGGCCCGCTGTTTTTGGCTGCACCGCCAATCGAGCCGGAATGGAGCGCGCGCTTCGAACTGGCCGATCGTTCGCCACCGGCTGACCAGCCGGGCGATGCCTATAACCGCTTCCTCGCGGCCATGCGCCAGCGCCCGGATGCCGCGTTTCAGGAAGCAGCACTGTTCGGTGCCATTTCCGAGCGTCTGGCCGACCGGTTTGGCACACGCGGTCTGCCGGTAACGCTGTCCACGGCCTGTGCATCCGGCGCCACCGCCATTCAGTTGGGCGTTGAAGCCATTCGTCAGGGTCGTACAGACCGTGCACTGACGGTTGCGACCGATGGTTCGGTCAGCGCCGAGGCGCTGATCCGCTTCTCGCTGCTGTCGGCCCTTTCCACGCAGAACGACCCGCCGGAAAAAGCGTCCAAGCCATTCAGCAAGGACCGTGATGGTTTCGTGATTGCCGAAGGTGCGGCAACGCTGGTGCTGGAATCGCTCGAATCTGCCGTTGCACGCGGTGCCAAGGTTCTCGGCATCATCAAGGGTGCTGGCGAAAAGGCCGACAGCTTCCACCGCACACGCTCCTCGCCAGATGGCGCACCTGCCATTGCAACCATCCGTGCGGCTCTCTCGGATGCCGGTATCGCGCCAGAGGGCATTGGTTACATCAATGCACACGGCACCTCGACGCCGGAAAATGACAAGATGGAATATGGCGCGATGCTGGCCGTGTTCGGTGAAGGCCTGAAGGACATTCCATTGTCGTCCAACAAGTCGATGATCGGCCACACGCTGACGGCAGCGGGTGCAGTTGAGGCGGTGTTCTCGCTGCAAACCATGCTGACCGGCACCTTGCCGCCGACCATCAACTACACCAATCCCGACCCGGCCATCGCGCTTGACGTCGTGCCAAATGTGAAGCGGGAAGCGCAGGTCAGTGCCGTGCTGTCCAACTCCTTCGGCTTCGGCGGACAGAACGCAAGCCTTGTCATGACACGGGAACCGGCTTAATCGGTTTCCCAACGGCACCGGCCCGCATGACTGAACAGGTTTATGGGGCCGGATGCAGAAATTCAAAAGGGTGAGCGTCCCTTGTGTGTCATGTCAGACGCGCGGGCGCTCTCAACCAAACAAAACGCCTCCGGGCGAAGGACTTTATCATGCGCGCCTTGCAACTCGTTGATGACCGTAAACTTGAAAGAGTGGAACTGCCGGAACCGGAAGCACCAGCACCAGGTGAAGTAACGCTTCGGGTCAAGGCTGTTGCGCTGAACCACATCGACGTCTGGGGCTGGCGCGGCATGGCATTTGCCAAGCGCAAGATGCCACTGACGATCGGCGCGGAAGCCTCCGGTGTTGTTGAGGTCATCGGCCCTGGCGTATCCAACGTTCTGCCAGGCCAGCTGGTCTCGATCTATGGCGCACGCATCTGTGGTCTGTGCAAGCCATGCCGTGAGGGCAGGGACAATCTGTGCGAACACGTGGCTGGCGTGCACGGTTTCCACCTCGATGGTTTTGCGCAGGAAAAGATCAACATTCCAGCCCGCCAGCTGGTGCCAGCACCACACGGTGTTGACGCTGTTGCTGCCGCACTCGCACCGGTGACCTTCGGTACGGTTGAACACATGCTGTTTGACAATGCCAAGCTTGAGCCGGGCGAAACGATCCTGATCCATGCCGGCGGTTCCGGCATTGGTTCGGCTGCCATTCAGCTGGCCAAGAAGATGGGTTGCACCGTCATCACCACCGTTGGTTCCGACGACAAGATCGAACGTGCCAAGGCCCTGGGTGCCGACCACGTCATCAACTACCGCACCGACCGCTTCGAAGGCGTTGTGCGCAAGCTGACCAAGAAAAAAGGCGTTGACGTTGTGTTCGAACACGTTGGCAAGGACACATGGGCCGGTTCCATGTTCTCGCTGAAGCGTGGCGGCCGTCTGGTGACCTGTGGTTCGACGTCGGGTGTTTCGACCGACATCAACCTGATGATGCTGTTCCAGCAGCAGCTTAAGCTGCTCGGCTCCTTCGGTTGCCGGATGGAAAACATGGCCAATGCCATGCAGAAGATGGCGCGTGGCATCGTACATCCAGTTATCGACACCGAAGTGACCTTTGATGATATTGACCGTGCGTTGGAGCGCATGGAGACCCGTCAGGTATTCGGTAAAATCGTTCTCAGAATGGATTGATGCCCGTGAAGATGCTTGTGACGCGCATCGTCTTGGCGCTGATGCATTTTCGGCAATGGCTGATTGCGCAATTTGCGTTTGGCCTGCTGAATGTCCTGAAGCTGTTCCCGGCTGATCCGGCCATGCGTTTTGCGGAACGTTTTGCCCGGTGGGTTGGCCCCAAGACCAAGCGTCACAAGCTGATGCTCTATAATCTGGAGCGCGCATTCCCCGAGAAGTCGCAGCAGGAACGTCTCGATATCGCCATGGACAGTTGGGCGAATATGGGGCGTCTGGCAGCGGAATATGTATTTCTGGACCGGTTGTTCGACTTTGATCCGGAAAACGCCACGCCAGGACGCATTGAGGTCGAAGGTATCCCGATCTTCCTCGACCTGCGTGATAATCCACGACCTTTCATCGTGTTTACTGCCCATACCGGCAACTTCGAACTTCTGCCGGTGGCAGGCTCTGCCTTTGGCCTGATGGTCACTGTGCTGTTTCGCCCACCGAACAACCCTTATATTGCTGACAAAGTATTCAACTTCCGTCGTGCGCGCATGGGCGATCTTGTTCCCTCGCATGCCGGTTCATCTTTCGCGCTAGCGCGCCAGTTGGAACGGGGCGGTGGCGTTGGCGTGCTTGTCGACCAGAAGTTCAACAAGGGTCTGTTGACGCAGTTCTTCGACCTTGACGTGAAAACCAACCCGCTGGTTGCCAAGCTGGTTCGCCAGTTCAATTGTGAGGTCTATCCAGCCCGTTGCATCCGTTTGCCCGACAACCGTTACCGCCTGGAAATCGAGCCAAAGATCACGATTCCGGTCGATGAGAAGGGCAATGTCGATGTGGCCGGCACGGCCCAGTTGTTGAACGACAAGGTTGAAAGCTGGGTGCGGGAACATCCGGGGCAGTGGCTCTGGTACCATGACCGCTGGAACATCAAATCCAAGCTTTGAAACAGCTTTCGGGTCTCGAAAATCACGAAACCCTGGCACCAGCTTCAGAATTTATAAAACACGTGGATTTCGGCGGTTAACCACACCAAGAGTAGCGGTTTGTAAACGCTTCTGTTTTTGTGATATTAGTCCACCATGAATTGAATTTTGGTTGATCGGTCTCAGCGTATCCCGGCCTTAGTTGAAGGGATAATTTCGGAGGTTCATCTGTAATTGCATGCGGATTGCGATAATCTTCTCGGGAGAATTGCTTTGAAGACTTTGGTTGAGCGGTTCTGGCAACAATATGCACGGCTGAGACATGCGGTCGAAACCAACGACGCGGTCGCTGTGGAGGCGCTTGATCGGGAACTTGATCCGATCCTTGAGGCGATCATCCACAAGGAAACCCGAAACCCTGATGAGATCCGGATCCAGTTCCAGTTCGCAATTGATTTGCTGAACGAGGAGGCTGAGGATTTTGCTGGCGTCCAGCGCAACACAGAGTTGCTGGAAACCCTGGTAAACCGCTACATCGGCAAGGGTTATTCCCCCAACGACAAGGACGGCAAAGAGCACACCGTGCTGGATGAGGCATGGTTTGACGAGCAGTCCGACCGCATCATCGTGGTGTCTACGGATTACCGTATCTTCTATTGCAACGCTGCCAATGCCAGCCGCTATTCGCTGTCTGTCGCCGATATGCTCGGCAAGCACATCGCGGAGTTTGTCGGTCTGCACCGCTTCCAGCATGGCCTGAAGGAAAAGCTGGTTCAGTGCTTCCAGGGTGAGGCAACGCAGTTTACCTACGCGGAAGATAATGATGGTCGCACCATCGTCGTTTCGCTTGGTCTCACACCTTGCTACTCGTCATCAGGCACGCTTCTCGGTGCGATGATTGTTCTGCAGGAAGCAGCTGACCGCCGCAGACGTTCGGGCGCTGCCTGAAACATTCCTTTGATTATTCCTGACCGCATGTGCTGCAACCGACACCGGTTGCCGTTCGGTCAGCGTGTTAATTCCGGACATTGAACTGATTCACAATCTGACACAGCTGTTTCATTATGAGACAGGTGAGGGCCGCTGTGCGCCGATATGCAATCCCCAATTCGTACAAATTCCCGCATATTGATTTGTCTAAAATCTGTTTCAAAATTGCGACACTTTGCGTGCTTTGCAGTTCGTGATGATTTTTTTTTCGAAGTATCGGAAATTTATTTATTTAAAATTTTCACGTAATTCATGTCCTGTATTTTGAAATAAAGTAGAAAACAAATATCATTTTTTCTGTTGATGCCTGTTTCATCTGATTTTGATTTTCCTAACGTATTGTTTTCGATTTTTCTGAATTATCCAGAGTGAGTTTCCGGAATATATTTAAGAATTCATAGTGTTTTCTGTATTTTTGCTTTTTCTAAATTCAGAATTTCTAATTCAGCCGTCATTTGACTGATTGAATGTGAGGGGTCGTCATGTTAGTGCCTTCCAGCAAAGGATGTGCGGGCATTTGACCATTCTCGCACACGGACACCCGTCGCAATTTTTTACCGCAGCGCGGATATCTGGCAGACCATTTTGGAGACTGGCATGTTGGGGCTTTTCGAAGCGTTTTCGACAAAATGTTTGCAGTTGCAGCAGGCCGTATCTGCCGGACATGACGAACTGGTCCGGGCTCTCGATCGTGAGTTGGACCCGCTCATCGGCATTATCTTGTCCTATAAAGCGCAAAATGCCTATGAAATGCATATGCAGATGCAGTTTCTGGCGGCGCTGATCCGTGAAGATGCGGATGATCCGTCAAGCGTGCTGCGCCATTCGGCTGCCATGTCGATGCTGATCGACCGTTATTTCGCCGACAGCACCATGCAGGCTGAAGACGCTCGCCCCGCCACTGTCGAGACAAGAGCAAAACAGCAGACCTATCCTGATATGCTGTTCAGTGAAGTGGTGCTGGATCTGCTGCCAGACCGGGTGGTGGTGATCACCACCGACTGCCGTTTTCTCTACGCCAACAAGCGTTATTCGAAATATTTCAACAGAACGCCACTATCTCTGATCGGCTCATCGATTTCAGAGCTGGTTGGCAGCGAATATTTTGAAATGAAGATCAAGCCGCGCCTTGATCGTTGTTTTGAAGGGGAAAGCCTTGATTATACCCACGAGCCGTGGGGGCAGGGCGAACGGATGGCCCGTTACCGCATGACGCCGCTTCGTTGTGCTGACCACCGCATTGCCGGTGCCATCGTGGTCATGCAAGACTTGCATGAGGCCTGAGGCACGGCATTGCGCCGTGCCATTGTCTGGTTGTTGATGGTCCCGCGACCAGGACCTTGTTTTTAGAAACCAAAGACTGCCGTCATCCGCGCCCACAGGGCAGGGTCGACCTGACCAATAATCAACCGTGCCGCCATGGCAAGGCAGGAGATGATCAGCAGGGGACGGATCAGCTTTGCGCCATTTTTCATGGCGAAGTGTGAACCAAGCTGCGCGCCAATGAACTGGCCGATGCCCATGACAAAACCGATTTTCCACAACACTGCACCGCTGATCGTGAACACGATGAAGCTGCCGACATTGGAGCCGAAGTTCAAAAGCTTGGTGTGAGCTGTGGCTTTCAGCATGCCGTAACCGGCCAATGACACGAAGGCCAGCATGAAGAACGATCCGGTACCGGGACCGAATATACCGTCGTAAAAACCGATCAGCGGCACGACCGTGCAGCCGAACATAAAGGATGAAATGCGTCTGTGGCGGTCCTGATCGCTCAGCTGCTGTTTGAATGCGAAATAGAGCGCAATGCCAACCAGCAGGAACGGCATGATAAAACGCAACACTTCGGCCGGTACAAAGGCTGCGGCAATGGCGCCGAATACCCCGCCCACCATTGACAAAAGTGCCATCGGCAATTGGCTTTTCAGGTCCACCAGACCGCGCTTTGTGTAGGCGTAAGTGGCAGACGCCGAACCGAACTGCGATTGCAGCTTGTTGGTGCCCAGCGCCTCAAGCGGTGGAATGCCCATGATCAGCATGGCCGGAATGGTAATCAGCCCGCCGCCGCCGGCAATGGAATCGATAAAGCCGGCAACAATGGCGACAACAAACAGGGTGGAAAGCAGGTGCAACGTGACGTCGGTCAAGGGGCGAATTCCGGGAGGGGCAAAAGATGACAGCGTTATTGTCACTGAAGCCAATGCTTGGCAAACGCTATTTCCGTTCACGTTAGGGATTGCGGATGCGCCGCTTATGATTAATGTGCCCGCACCCGGCGGCACATCAGCCGGCATAGAAAGATTTTGCGGAGCATACTGAATGCATAAGGTGATATTTGATACGGATCCCGGCGTCGATGACGCAATGGCCCTGCTTTTCCTTCACAGGCACCCGGAGATCGATCTGATAGGCATCACCACTGTTTTTGGGAATGCGCCGATTGAGATCACAACGCGCAACGCGCTTTTCCTGAAGCAGCAATGGGGCATTTCCGCACCGGTCGCCAAGGGCGCCAATGTGACGTTTGATCCGTCCCGTCCCGAGGGACATTGGCCAACCTTCATCCATGGTGAAAACGGTCTGGGCGACATCGATATCCCCGCGACCATTGACCTGCCCATCGATCCGCGTCCGGCCCACCACTTCCTGATCGAAACGGTCAAGGCCAATCCGGGCGAGGTGACAATCATTGCTGTTGGACGCATGACCAACCTTGCACTGGCATTGCGCGAAGATCCGGATTTTGCCGCACTGGTGAAGGACGTCATCATCATGGGTGGCGCATTCGACATTAACGGCAACGTATCGCCAGCCGCCGAAGCCAATATTCATGGCGACCCGGAAGCGGCCGATCTGGTGTTTACCGCACCTTGGCGCGTCACCATCGTTGGTCTGGATGTCACGACCAAGACCGTGATGACCTCGAAATTCATGGATGACATGGCAAAAGCAGGTGGCAAGCCGGTGCAACTGCTGTCGGACCTGTCGCAGTTCTATATCGAGTTCTACAAGGTACGCACCGGCGACGGCATGGTTGTGCATGACAGCTGCGCCTGCGTTTATCTGGTGGCACCGGAACTGTTCGAGACACGCAGCGGTCCGGTTCGCGTGGTGTGCGGTGGTCTGGCCGATGGTGCGACCATCCAGAAACCGGATGGTCGTGGTTTCCCGCCAGGCAACTGGGATGGTCATCCATGCCAGCTCGTTTGCACCGATATCAAGCCGGATGCGGTGCTTTCGCTCATCCGTTCTGTCATCGTGCACGGCAAGCACGCCTGATTGTCGGGCCGATTGCAGCAAAATGGCCGGTTTCCGGCCATGGTTGCCTTGCATTCAAACCAAAACTGGCGTTAAGCAAAAACGTGTTTACGCATCACTGCGTCGGATCGGCTGCCGTAAAAAAAGCTTATATCCGACACATCCATGCGCCACTTCATCTCAATGCAGATGACGATGTCCGGCGACATGGGATGGAGTGATCAGGCTGGCGCCAATTGACCGGTTAAATCGTTAGGATTTTCCGATCTTTGCGCTACAATACCAGAATCTGCAGGATGTGTTCGTGTCGGCAGGTTACTGTAATAAAAACGAACTTTCGCAAATGCGCCGGGCAGTGCTGGCGCATTTTCATGAGGAAGAAGATGGAAGAGTTTCACAAGGTCAAGCGTCTGCCGCAATACGTATTCGAACAGGTAAACCGTTTGAAAGCGAGCGCACGAGCGGGTGGCGCGGATATTATTGACCTTGGCATGGGAAACCCGGATCTTCCGACCCCGAAAGCGATCGTCGACAAGCTGTGTGAAGTCGTTCAGGACCCACGCACCCACCGCTATTCCTCGTCCAAGGGCATTCCCGGTCTTCGCAAGGCGCAGGCCGCCTATTACGCCCGTCGTTTTGGCGTGAAGCTCAATCCCGATACTCAGGTTGTTGCGACACTCGGCTCCAAGGAAGGCTTCGCCAACATGGCGCAGGCAATCACTGCGCCGGGCGACGTTATTCTCTGCCCGAACCCGACCTATCCGATCCATGCTTTCGGCTTCCTGATGGCTGGCGGTGTGATCCGCTCCATGAATGTCGAGCCGGATGAGACATTCTTTGGCCCGCTGGAGCGCGCTGTGCGCCACTCCATTCCAAAGCCATTGGCGCTGATCATCAACTACCCGTCCAACCCGACGGCGCATGTTGCATCGCTTGATTTCTACAAGGATATCATCGCATTCGCCAAGAAGCATGACATCATCGTGCTGTCGGATCTGGCCTATTCGGAAATCTACTTCGACGAAAACAACCCGCCGCCATCGGTGCTGCAGGTTCCAGGTGCCATGGATGTGGCCGTTGAGTTCACCTCCATGTCCAAGACCTTCTCCATGCCCGGCTGGCGCATGGGCTTTGCGGTCGGTAACGAGCGTCTGATCTCGGCTTTGACCCGCGTAAAGTCCTATCTGGACTACGGCGCCTTCACGCCGATCCAGGTTGCTGCTACCCACGCCCTGAACGGCGATGGCTCCGATATTGCCGAAGTGCGCAACGTTTACCGCCGCCGCCGTGACGTGATGGTTGATACATTCGGCAAGGCTGGCTTTGAAGTGCCACCACCGGCCGCCACCATGTTTGCTTGGGCCAAAATTCCGGAAAAGTTCCGTCATCTGGGTTCGCTCGAGTTTTCCAAGTTGCTCGTAGAAAAGGCCGATATTGCGGTTGCTCCGGGTGTTGGCTTCGGCGAAATGGGTGATGACTATGTTCGTCTGGCTCTCGTTGAAAACGAACACCGCATTCGTCAGGCTGCGCGCAACTTGAAGCGCTTCCTGTCCACAGCTGATGAAACGATGCATAACGTCGTTTCTCTGAACGCTCACCGTTAATAGCGGGGGCAACTCCCTGGGTGGCCGGTCCCGGCCACCTGTTATTACCAAAACAAATCAGGATTATACCAATGGCAGATTCATTGAGAATCGGCATAGCGGGGCTCGGCACTGTCGGCTCGTCGCTTGTGCGCATCATCCAGCAGAGAAGCAACGAGCTTGCAATTACCTGCGGACGCGCGATTGAGATTATTGCCGTCAGCGCGCGCGACCGTTCGCGCGACCGTGGCATTGATCTCACCGGTATTACCTGGTTTGACACACCCGAGCAGATGGCAGCCGAAGCTGAGATCGATGTGTTCGTTGAACTGGTTGGCGGTGCATCTGGCCCTGCCAAGGCAGCAGTCAGAACCGCGCTTGCTCGCGGTCTGCATGTGGTGACAGCCAACAAGGCATTGCTTGCCAAGCACGGTGTGGAACTGGCAACTACGGCAGAAGAGAAGGGCGTTCTCCTGAACTTCGAAGCTGCGGTGGCCGGTGGTATTCCCGTTATCAAGGCACTGCGTGAATCCCTGACCGGCAACCACGTGTCCCGGATCTACGGTATCATGAACGGTACCTGCAATTACATCCTGACCAAGATGGAGAAGGAAGGCCTGTCCTTTGAGACGTGCCTGAAGGAAGCGCAGCGTCTTGGTTACGCTGAAGCGGACCCAGCCTTTGACATCGAGGGCAATGACACCGCTCACAAGCTTGCCATTTTGACGACGCTGGCATTCGGCAACAAGATTGCAGCTGACGACATCTATCTCGAAGGTATCACCAATATCTCGATTGAAGATATCCATGCCGCTGCCGATCTCGGTTACCGCATCAAGCTGCTCGGCGTTGCACAGATGACTGAGTCAGGCATTGAACAGCGCGTTCACCCAACCATGGTGCCGCTGGATTCCGTGATTGCGCAGGTGGATGGCGTGACCAACGCTGTCGCCATCGAATCCGACATCCTCGGTGAATTGCTGATGGTTGGCCCCGGCGCCGGTGGTAATGCAACGGCATCTGCCGTTCTCGGCGATATCGCCGACATCGCCAAGAGCCGTCCTGGCATTCAGCAGGTTCCAGTCCTTGGCCGTCCGGCCAAGTCACTGGAAAAGTATCGCCGCGCCAAGATGAAGAAACACGAAGGCGGTTACTTCATCCGCCTGACTGTCGCTGACCGCGCCGGCGTGTTTGCCAGCATCGCGACAAGCATGGCTGAAAATGGCATTTCGCTGGAATCGATCGTGCAGCGCTCGCGCGCCCAGACGCCGGATGCCCCGCAGACAATCGTGCTGGTGACCCACGCAACCATGGAAGACGCCGTTCGCAAGGCCGTCGCCTCCATCAAGAGCCAGGCTTACCTGACGGATGAACCGCAGGTCATCCGAATCGAGCGCACAAAGGCTGCCTGATTCGCGCCGCATTTCGGTTTTCGCACCGAATTTCGGTTCCATTTTGACATTATCGATGCCCTGCCGCTGGTTATGACCACGGCGGGGCATTCGCTTTTACAAAATGTGACTGCCATAAGCCCCGATAGCCGCCTTTGAGTACTCTATTTTGCTTACTCAGTAAGGAGTAAGGCTGGTCAAGGGCGTTAAGTGACAGTACCATGACATCAACTGAAATCACCAAGCGAGGGAGGCGCGTCGTGAGTTCAATTGTACTGTTCAAGGATATTGGTCCTGTCGAAAAGGCAGAGGTTCATCCTCTGCCAAACTTTTCGAACGACAATTTTGCCCTGTGTGAAAATGAAGAAAGTTTCGCCCGACGTAACTGGGCGGTACTGACCATTCTGCTGTCCGTCGTGGCCAGCAGCGTCGGAGCCTTGGCTCTGCCGATTGTTCTGGGCTGATTTGACACGATAACAGCCACCATGTCTGAGGGTGGTGGCTGTTGTGACGGTCTGGAAACTGCATGCTTTCCGGACTTATCCTAAAGCGGCGCACATCCATGATGTGCGTTGTTTTGGCTGGCGTAAACGCCATGCCACGGCTTTGAATGTGACCAGCTTTGCAGCGCAAGCCTTGCCGTAAAGGCCGTTCGTGCATTTTGGTGATGCCATGCTTTAGGGCAGGTCATGTGTCCCAACAAAGTTTTCGGCCGCTCTTGCTCTTGAAACTCCCGCACGACAGAATAAATGCTCGTCTTTAAGACACGAAAGCTGTTTAACCGCTTTCATCATGTGTTGAGTTTGGCAGAGCAGGATAGTGAATGACGGAACCGGTCGATACCGTGCCACGTGCGTTTCTGGGTGTGGAGCGATCGGTCAGCGACCAGCGCTGGGTGTCACGGCTTGATCAGGCCGGGCAGAACCGCGCCCTCGCCATGGCGCAGCTTCACGGTATGCCGGAACTGATCGCCCGTGTGCTGGCCGGACGTGGCGTTGCAGTTGATGAGGCATTGGAATTTCTCGACCCAACCATCCGTAACCTGATGCCCGATCCGCACACGCTGACGGATTGTGAACTGGCCGCGAATCGTCTGGCCGCCGCCATCGAGAAAAACGAAAAGATAGCCATCTTCGGTGACTATGACGTTGATGGCGCATCGTCGGCTGCCTTGATGTACCGCTTCCTCAATCATTTCGGGCTTGAGCCGGAAATCTATATTCCCGACCGTATTTTTGAAGGTTATGGCCCAAACCCCGCAGCCATGCAGCAACTGGCCGCCAATGGCGCAACGCTGATCGTGACAGTGGATTGCGGCTCGACCAGCCATGAATCGCTGCTGGCCGCCAAACAGGCCGGCACCGATGTCGTCGTCATCGATCACCACCAGGTCGGTGAAACGCTGCCGCCTTGCGTGGCGCTGGTAAACCCCAACCGCCAGGACGATCTCTCAGGTCAGGGCCATCTCTGCGCAGCCGGTGTGGTGTTTCTGGTTCTGGTGGCAACGCTGCGGGTGATAAAGGACAAAAAGGACCGCCGCGCTTTCACGCTCGACCTTCTGTCCTTCCTCGATATCGTGGCACTGGCGACAGTTTGTGACGTCGTACCATTGAAGGGGCTGAACCGCGCCTATGTGGTCAAAGGTCTGGTTGCGGCCCGCCACATGAACAATGCCGGTCTGGCCGCGCTGTTTAAGATCGCAGGCCTCGGCGGGCCGGTAACACCTTATCATTTCGGTTTTCTGATTGGTCCTCGCATCAACGCTGGCGGCCGGATTGGCGACGCCGCACTCGGCAGCCGCCTGTTGACCATTGATGACCCATCGGGTGCTGAAGTCATCGCGGCAAAGCTCGATGAACTGAACCGCGAACGTCAGGCGATGGAAACCGTGATGCTGGCCGAGGCGGAAGCCGAAGCGCTTGCCGAATATGGTGACGGCTCCGGGGCAGGGGTTATCGTCACCGCCCGGCAGAACTGGCACCCCGGCATTGTCGGCCTGCTGGCATCACGCCTTAAAGACCGCTTCCGCCGCCCGGCCTTTGCCATTGCCTTTGATGCAAACGGCAAGGGTACCGGTTCCGGCCGCTCGATCAATGGCTTTGACCTTGGCCGCATGGTGCGGGCTGCCGTCGACAATGGCCTTCTGGTCAAGGGGGGCGGCCATGCCATGGCAGCCGGCCTGACAGTGGAGCGCAGCGCGCTTGGCAAGCTTAGAACCTTCTTTGAAGAAAGCGCCTCCAAGGCCATCGCATCGTTGGTCGAAAACAGTGCCCTGAAGATCGATGGTGCCATTGGTGCCTCTGGTGCGACGCTGGATTTGATCGACCGGCTGGAAGCTGCTGGCCCCTATGGTTCGGGCCATTCACAGCCGATTTTTGCCATTCCGGCCCACCGCCTGAAAGATGCCCGCACCGTGGGTGCCAATCACGTCAAGATAACGTTGGAAGCACTGGATGGCAGCCGGCTGGACGGTATTGCCTTCAGGGCGGCAGATGCGCCGCTCGGCCAACTGCTGCTGAACGGCAGAGGCCGCTCCGTGCATGTTGCAGGCACATTGGGCGCGGAACAATGGCAGGGTCAACGCCGGGTGCAGATCCGCGTGCTGGACGCAGCACTCGCCAATTGATGTAACAAGCTGCTCGAAGGCTAAGCAAGCCTGTGATGCCGCAAACGACCGCCCAGCAGTTCTGAAAATGCTCAGTTTTGGTAGAGTTCAACGGTGCGACCGGTAGCAACCGCTAGCAGGTTGTTTTCTGCGGCCAATCCGCCGCCTTTGCATTTGCCATCACCCACACCAAAAGTCGGCGTGGTGATTGTGCCGTCAATATTCATGCCAACAATCTGCCCTTTGTCATCAAGAACGAAAATTTGTCCTTGATGATACAGCGGCTGGCCGACGATCTCGCCTTGTAACGGTTGGCTCCAGGCCGCCTCGAGTTGCGGCTTTTTGAACAGCAACCCCTTCTTTTCCAGCGACGCAACACGGATCGTGCTGTTGTCGTCACCAGCGATGATGCGATTGCCGACAACCAGTGGACCTGATGTGATCGCCGTGCCATCAGGAATGGCCAGAGAGGCCTTCAGGCTGCCATTGGCAGGGTCGTAGAGGTGGATGGCATTGCGGGCGCCCCAGACCAGCAGACCGTCCACAATGGCGGCATTGAAGTGATATTGATCCGCTGTCGTTGACCACAACCTGTTGCCTGACTGCTGGTCGATGCACAGCAGATGTACGGTCGATTGTCCGAACTTGGCACCGGAGACAATTGCCGTATGGAAGATCTTGCCGTCATGCGCCAGAAACCGGTAGGCGTGTCCTCCGGTGTCATGGGACCAGAGGACGTCGCCAGTCGCTTTATCAAGGCACCAGGTCTTCTGGCTGCCGCCACCGGTTTCGGCAATGAAGATACGATCCCCGCTCAGAACAGGCACATTGACATTGCGTGTGCCAAAGGCGCTGGTCCACAGTGTGCTGCCATCAGGCGCATAGGCATGAACCGCGCCGGCGAAGCTGGCAACATAGATATTGCCGTTTTCATCAATCAGCGGTTCCGTCGCCACATGTTCGATCGTGTGTCGCCACAGCTCACGCCCGTCGGTTTTCGAGAGGGCGACTACGCTGCTCTCGAAGAAACTCTTTTTGTCGTAATGAAAAATGCCGACAACCTGGTCCTTGCCAATAACAGGCGTGCGGGCCGAGACATTGCGCTCCTTGGGCAGCGTATAATTCCAAATCATCGTCCAACCGGTGTTCATGGCCAAACCTTCTGGATGAAAATGGTTCGATGGTGTCAAAGGGAAATAGCAACAAAGCGCAAGGTTGTGTACCCGTTAAAGCCACGCGGAGTGCAGGGTATGGCTTGCGCATGTCAGCGCATGGCAAAACGAACAAGCGACGTTGTCGCTGTGGCATTTTTTATCATGATGTAGGGGAGAGAAGCACAGTGGTACGCCCTAGGGGAGTCGAACCCCTCTTTTCAGAATGAAAATCTGACGTCCTAACCGATAGACGAAGGGCGCGTACGCTGTGTTGGCGCCCTTATAATCAGAGGTTTTATTTCCTGCAAGCACCAAATTGCATTTTTTTGCGTTTCGGCTGTGGAAAAATGCATTTTTTTCCAGTTGGCCTTTTAGGTGAGGGGATTGCTGTAAATATCTGAAAATGTCGGCATAAATCGACATGCATAAAGATCTTTCCCGAGGCGGAAATGATGCAGTTTTTCAATTTTCGGGAGGATCACAGTGGTACGCCCTAGGGGAGTCGAACCCCTCTTTTCAGAATGAAAATCTGACGTCCTAACCGATAGACGAAGGGCGCATACGCTGTGTTGGCGCCCTTATAATCAGAGGTTTTATTTCCTGCAAGCGCCAATTTTCGTTTTTTGCAAAAAAATGACAATGCCGATGATTTTATTGTGCGAGTTTTGCAATTGTTGTTTTAAATCAGTGGCTTGTTGTTTTTCTGTCGCTCTGCGGTGACATTTAGTCGGGTATGTATAACGGCCATCTGCGCAAAAAAATGGGGCCGAAGCCCCATTTTTTCGTTTTCGATTCCTAGTGAAGAATCTGGCTGAGGAACAATTTTGTTCGCTCGTGCTGCGGATTGTCGAAAAACTCCTGCGGGGAGTTTTCTTCGACGATCTGGCCCTGGTCCATGAAGATAACCCGGTTTGCCACCTGGCGTGCAAAACCCATTTCGTGGGTTACGCACAGCATGGTCATGCCTTCTTCGGCAAGGCCCACCATCGTATCGAGAACTTCCTTCACCATTTCCGGGTCGAGCGCCGATGTCGGCTCATCGAACAGCAGGATTTTTGGCTTCATGCACAGCGAGCGGGCAATCGCTACACGCTGCTGCTGACCGCCCGAAAGCTGGCCCGGATATTTGTGAGCCTGTTCAGGAATCTTCACGCGCTCCAGGAAGTGCATGGCAATCGCTTCAGCTTCCTTCTTTGGGGTCTTGCGAACCCAGATCGGTGCCAGCGTGCAGTTTTCAAGGATTGTCAGGTGAGGGAACAGGTTGAAGTGCTGGAACACCATCCCCACTTCGCGACGAACCTCATCGATCTTCTTCAGATCGTTGGTCAGTTCGATTCCATCCACCACAATGCTGCCCGACTGGTGTTCTTCCAGACGGTTGATGCAGCGGATCATTGTCGACTTTCCCGAGCCCGAAGGCCCGGCAATGACGATACGCTCACCGCGCATGACCTTGAGGTTGATATCGCGAAGCACGTGGAAATCGCCATACCACTTGTTCATGCCAACGATTTCGATAGCGACATCGGTATCGGAAACCGTCATTTTTTGTGTTTGGGGTCCTGCCATGAGTGTTTCCCTTATCTTTTATGTCCGGTGTCGAGGTGTCTTTCCATAAAGGCAGAGTAACGCGACATGCCGAAGCAGAATATCCAGAAGATGAAGCCTGCGAAAATCAGGCCGGTCAATGGTGTTACCGGGGTAATCCACGTCGCATCGCGGAAATTGAGCTGCACAATACCCAGCAGGTCGAACATGCCAATGATCGATACCAGCGAGGTGTCCTTGAACAGGCCAATGAACGTGTTGACGATGCCGGGAATAACCAGCTTGATTGCCTGCGGCAGAATGATCAACCGCGTGGTCTGCCAGTAGCCGAGGCCGAGTGAATCGGCACCTTCAAACTGGCCTTTTGGAATGGCCTGCAAACCACCGCGAATAACTTCCGCCATGTAGGCAGATGCAAACAGCGCAACGCCGACGAGTGCACGCAGGAAGTTGTCGATTGTCCATCCGGTTGGCAAAAACAGCGGCAGCATGACGTTTGCCATGAACAGAACGGTGATCAGCGGCACGCCACGGATGATTTCGATGAAGCCGACGCACAAGGTCTTGATGGCAGGCATTTTCGATTTTCTGCCAAGTGCCAGCAGGATGCCGAGCGGCAGTGACACCGCAATGCCGACGAACGACAAAATGAGCGTGACCATCAGGCCACCCCAAAGAGGTGTGTCTACGCGCTGCAGGCCGAAAGCACCGCCATGCAGAAGGTAGAAAGCAACCACTGGGAAGATGATGAACATCAGGACGGCGTTCAGTGTCTTGCCAGGGATCTTTGGAATGAGCAGCGGCACCAGCAATGCAATGAGCATGACTGTTACCAGCAGCGGACGCCATCTCTCATCGAGCGGATAACGGCCAAACATGAACTGCGCAAAGCGGTCCTCGACGAATGCCCAGCAGGCACCGGTCCAGCCTTCTGGCTGAATGCCACCCTGGACGACGGTGGCACACACGGAACGGTCAGAGCCGACCCATGATGCCTTGATGAACAACCAGTCGATGGCCGGTGGTACGATAGCCAGGATGATGGCGACCGCTATCAGCGTCAAAATCACGTCTTTGGGGCCGGAGAACAGATTTTTCCGCAGCCATGCAACAGCGCTTTTTTCGTCCTTTGGGGGAGGTGCCGCAGCAACCATGGCGGTGCGGACATATTCTACGTTTCTTGTGCTCATCAGCTTATCTCTCCACCAATGCCATCTTGGCGTTGAACCAGTTCATGAAGAGCGATGTGATGATGCTGATCGACAGATAGACAATCATCCAGATCGACACGACTTCGACGGCCTGACCGGTCTGGTTCAGGGTCGTTCCGCCTGTTGACACCAGATCGGGATAACCGATGGCGACACCCAGCGAAGAGTTCTTCGTGAGGTTGAGATATTGGCTTGTAAGCGGCGGAATGATGATGCGCATGGCCTGCGGCACAACGATAAGACGGGTGGTCTTGCTGGATTTCATGCCAAGCGCGGTCGATGCTTCCGTCTGTCCCTTCGGAACGCCGCGAATACCGGAACGGATGGTTTCGGCAATGAAGGCGGCGGTATAAAAGGAGAGGGCCAGATAAAGCGCGAAAAACTCCGGCAGAACAGTGCTGCCACCCCTTATGTTGAAGCCACCGGCAACAGGTACGTCGAAAGTCAGCGGCGCACCGGCAACCAGAAACGCCAATAGCGGCAGCCCAATCAGGATACCGAGGCCCGCGCGGAAGATCGGGAAGGTCTGACCGGTTTTCATCTGGCGTTTTGTCGCCCATTTGGACAAGGCCACAACGGCAATGATCGCAACCGGAATGCAGATTGCAAAGATCAGCGATCCTTCGCCCCAAACAGGTCTTGGAATAGAAAGACCACGGTTGTTGAGGAAGATGCCAAACGGCAGATCGTAGGAATCTCTGACATTGGGAAGCAGGCGCAAGACGCCCGTGTACCAGAAGAAGATAACCAGAAGCGGCGGGATATTGCGGAACACCTCGACGTAAACCGTGCAAATCTTGGCGATCAGCCAGTTGTTGGACAGGCGCCCGACACCGACGATGAAGCCAATGATTGTTGCGGTGATAATACCGGTTATCGCAACGACTAGGGTGTTGAGGAAGCCGACGACCAGCGCCCGGCCATAGGTGGAATCGCTGGAATAAGCGATCAGCGTGTCACCGATGTCAAAACCAGCGCGGCTATTCAGAAAGCCGTAGCCAGACGCCGTGTTGGAACGTGCGAGGTTGGTCGCCACGTTGTTGGCAATAAACCACACGACGGCAACGAAGATGATGATGGTAACGATTTGAAAGAAGATTGAACGGACGAACGGATCATAAAGGAGTGAACCGGAGGATCTGTTGCCGGAAGACGCAATTGTAGCGTTATCTGCCATGTTTGCCCTATCCCCATGTGGCCATGTTGGCCATCTTGTTATTGTAAAAGGCAAGGCGGGTTTAAGCCGCCTTGCCGTTGACGAGGATTAGCGAATTGGTGGTGCGTACTGCAGGCCACCCTTGGTCCAAAGGGCATTCAGGCCACGCTGGATTTTCAGCGGAGAAGATTCGCCGAGGTTGGCCTCGAAGATTTCACCGTAGTTACCCAGTGCTTTGACGATGTTGTAGGCCCAGTCATTGGTCAGGCCAAGGTCGGTACCAATCTTCGAATCGGTTTCTGTGCCAAGGAAACGCTTGATATCCGGGTTGGTGGTGCTTGCCTTGATTTCATCGACATTGGCTTTTGTGATGCCGAATTCTTCAGCCTGAACCAGTGCGTAATGGCTCCAGGAAACGATATCGAACCACTGGTCGTCACCCTGACGAACGGCTGGTCCAAGTGGCTCCTTGGAAATGATTTCAGGCAGAACAAGATGGTCATCCGGGTTTGGAAGGCCAAGACGAACGGAATACAGACCAGACTGGTCGGTGGTGTAAACGTCGCAACGGCCAGCGGCGTAAGCAGCGTTCACTTCTTCGAACTTTTCAAACACGACTGGCTTGTATTCGAGGTTGTTGGCCTTGAAGTAGTCGGCAAGGTTAAGTTCTGTGGTCGTACCGGACTGTACGCAAACGGCTGCACCGGAAAGTTCGAGTGCCGATTTTACGTTGAGGCTCTTAGGAACCATGAAGCCCTGGCCGTCGTAATAGTTGACGGTACGGAAGTTGAAGCCAAGTGCGGTGTCGCGGCTGATGGTCCAGGTGGTGTTACGGAACAGAACGTCGCCTTCACCGGACTGCAGAGCCGGGAAACGTGTCTGACCTGTTGTTGGTGTAAACTTCACCTTTGTTGGGTCGTTAAAGACCGCAACTGCCACAGCGCGGCAGAAATCAATGTCGAAACCTGTCCAGTTACCGCTGGCATCCGGGGAAGCAAAACCCGGAAGACCTGTGTTCACGACGCATTGTACAAAGCCCTTTGCCTTTACGTCATCCAGTGTTGCGGCCGAAGCCACCGAACCTGCACCCAGCGCAGCTGTGCCGATAATGGCTGACAGAATTGCCTTTTTCATATTTTCCCAACCTTTGTTTATTATTTAATCGATTTAGAAAGGGCGAATACAATTATTTCTTTATATTTCTCCCCTTCCGCATCACCTCCCGGTGCGCACATGCATCACAATCATTATTGCCTTCATGGTCAAGTCTTGGGAGAAATAAAATTGCCTAAAAAAGAGATTTTTCAGTTTGATGACTGTGAATGAAGCAATTGTATAAATTATAGGCGGCGAGTGGGCAAAAATATCGCGTTGCAACCGCCATCTTTAAAACGTTTCTTCTGAGGGTTGACCTGTTCGCTGCGGCCTAGCATGTTCACTTCACATCTATCAGTGAGTGTTTATCCCGAAATGAAAAACAAAGATCTTCTGCTTTCCGGTGCGGGCGACAATACGCGTCTTGCTCATCTGGGAAATGACCCAACCGATTATTATGGCTTCGTAAATCCGCCTGTCGTACGCGCTTCGACCGTGCTTTTCCCTGACGCGCAGGCCATGGCAGACGGCAAGCAGAAATACACGTACGGTACACATGGCACACCGACCACGGATGCGCTTTGTGAAGCAATCAACGAGCTGGATGGCGCAGCAGGGACTATCCTTCTGCCATCGGGGCTGGCTGCGATCACCATCCCGTTTCTTGCCTATCTGTCGCCCGGCGACCACGCGCTGATCGTTGATTCGGTCTATTTCCCGACCCGTCGGTTCTGCAACACCATGCTCAAGCGCATGGGTGTCGAAGTCGAATATTACGATCCGCTGGTTGGCGCTGGCATCGAAGCCCTGATCAAGCCAAATACCAAGCTGGTGCATTTGGAAGCGCCAGGTTCCAACACCTTTGAAATGCAGGAAGTGTCGGTCATTTCGGCCATTGCCCACAAGCATGGCTGCGTCGTTACCATGGACAATACCTGGGCGACGCCGCTGTATTTCAAGCCGCTCGACCACGGCGTTGATATCACCATGCAGGCGGCGACCAAATATCCGTCTGGCCATTCCGACCTGCTGATGGGCTTCGTGTCGGCCAACAAGGAGCATTGGGATACGCTCAACGAAGCCAACATGTTGCTTGGCCTTTGTGCGGCACCGGATGATTCCTACCAGATGCTACGCGGCCTGCGCACCATGGGCGTGCGCCTTGAGCGCCACCAGCAGAGCGCACTTGCCATTGCTGAGTGGCTTGAGGGCAGGGACGATGTGGGCCGTGTGCTGCATCCGGCCTTGCCAAGCTTCCCCGGCCACGACATCTGGAAACGTGACTTCAAGGGCGCAAGCGGCGTGTTCTCCTTCGTGCTGAAGGCTGGTGCCGATGAATTCAAGGCCAAGTCACACGCATTCCTCAATGCGTTGAAACTGTTCGGTCTCGGTTATTCCTGGGGCGGTTATGAAAGCCTCGCCGTTCCGGTCGGTCTGTCGGACCGCGTTGTGGCCAAGGCACCTGAAGGCGGTCCGGTTATCCGTCTGCAGATCGGCCTTGAAGACGTGGCTGATATCCGCAAGGATCTCGAAGCCGGGTTCAAGGCGGCAAGCGCCGTCTGAATTGACGACCTTCGTAAGTTTTAAAAAGCGCCGCTATCACTGGTGGCGCTTTTTTATTCTGAGGGCCGCAGCAATACACCAGAGGCAACGCCCCGCCGCCTCAATCACCCCTTGGCGTGGTAGCCATAGAGCCAGTCGAGGTCTGCCGCAAAAGATTGCGCGGGACGGACGGCAAACAGCAGGTCACGTCCCACTTTGAACGGGCCGCTGGCATGGTAGGCAAACCGGTTCATCTGCGCGCGCTTGCGTGCCTTGTTGATGCGCGGCACACGCAGGCTTTCAAACGCCGCCAATCCCTGAGGCAGCGTTGCCGCTGACATCACCTGACCGGCAAGTTCAAAGGCATCCTCTATGGCCATCGCTGCGCCCTGCGCCGCAAATGGCATCATCGCATGGGCGGAATCACCAATCAGCACGGTGTTCTGGCCATTGTGCCAGCAACCTTCGCTCAACTGATAGAGAGGCCAGAAATTGCCGTTCTCGGTCTTGGTCAGCAATTCACGAATGGACGGGTGCCAGTCGCGGAACTGTTCAAAAAGCATTTCTTTCTGGTGACCGGTTGATTCTGCCTTCCATGTCTGGCCCGGATCGGCACCGATCGAAATCGCCACCACGTTGAAGGCGGAAACCTCTTTTAGCGGATAGGCGACAATGTGCCCCTTGGGACCGAGGAACGCCTTGACCGACTGCTTTTGCAGGAATGACGGCGCGACATCGTCATGGATTGTAAACCGCCATGCCACATTGCCCGAAAAGCTGGGTGAGGGGCTTTCTGGCACGGAGTAGCGGGCGCTCGACCAGACGCCATCTGCGCCGATGATCAGATCATGATCGGCAAACGTGATGGCGGAGATATCTGCCTTGCGCACGGTTTCAATGCGTTTGCCCAGATGCAGATGACAAAGCGGATTTTTCAAAACGGCACCCAGAAGCGCCTGCTGCAGGGTGGAGCGGTGCAGAACTCCGTAAGGTGCCCCCCAGCGCGCACGCGCCAACTGCCGCATGGGCAATGACATCAGTGTTTTCAGGCATTGGCCGGAGGTCAGGTCGATGGTTTCAGGTTCGATCCACAGCGGCTCGATATTGGCCAGCACATCCAGCTCGGACAAAATGCGAGACGCATTGGGGGATATTTGCAGTCCGGCGCCCACCTCCGTCAGGTGATGGGCCTGTTCGATGATATGCGAACTTACGCCGTGCCGGGCAAAAGAGAGAGCGGCGGTCAAACCGGCAATGCCGGCACCGACAATAGCGACAGATTTTACGGGCATAAATGCACCGATCAGAAAGAGAGGAAAGCGGTCAGGCTGCCTTCACATGAAAAACACAGCCCGGTGGATTTGTCTGCTCGGCCTTGAGCGTTGGGTTGTAACGGAAAAGGGTCGAGCAATAGGAACAGACCTTCTCGTTGTCATCGCCCATATCGATGAAAATATGCGGATGATCGAAAGGAACGGAAGCGCCCGTGCACATGAATTCCTTGACACCGATTTCGATCATCGGGTGACCGCCATCGTTCTGGAAGTGAGGAATAGTGTGATGACCGGCCATGCGGATCTCCAAATGCTTTATGTAGATTGAAACCTTGACTGCTTTGGCATGACATCTAGCGATAAATGAAGTCAACCTCCACAGAAATCGAAACATATCAGGGTTCAACCTTCAGGATTCATGACATAAGGTCGGCCAAAAAGGATGTCTTTGATGAATCTCAATACCCCCGATTTTTCTTTTTATCAGCGCGATGGCCTGAAGCTGGCCTATTTCGATGAGGGCGACCCGGCGGGCGAGCCGGTTCTGCTCATCCACGGCTTTGCATCGACAGCCAGTGTGAACTGGGTGCATCCCGGCTGGTTGAAGACATTGGGAACCGCCGGTTACCGGGTGATTGCGATTGATAATCGCGGCCACGGCCAAAGCGATAAACCGCATGATTCCGAGGCCTATTACCCGCCGATCATGGCGGAAGACGCCATTGGCCTGCTAAACCATCTCGGCATTTCCGAAGCGCATGTCATGGGGTACTCCATGGGCGCGCGTATCTCCGCCTTTCTCGCGCTGGCCCACCCGGAGCGCGTGCGCTCGCTGGTGTTTGGTGGCCTTGGCATCAATCTCTGTAATGGTGTTGGCGATTGGGACCCGATTGCCGAGGCGCTTCTGGCCCCTTCGCTTGACGGCATTACCCACGAGCGTGGCCGCATGTTCCGCATGTTTGCCGACCAGACCAAGAGCGATCGCCTTGCGCTCGCCGCCTGTATTGCCACCAATCGCATTCTGGTCAGCCGCGAAGATGCTGCCCGGATCGACATGCCCTGTCTGATAGCTGTGGGAACCAAGGATGATATTGCCGGTTCACCACAGGAACTGGCCGACATCATGCCCAATGCCACCGCACTCGACATTCCCGGTCGCGATCATATGCTGGCGGTGGGTGACAGGGTGTTCAAGGCGGCGGTGCTGGAGTTTTACGCCGGCCTTTCTAACAATGCCTGATTGGTCATGATCCTGATATTGTCCCGGGTTTATGGTCAGATGAAACGACTTTAAGGCGCCGTGATGCCGCTTGCCGGACGCGTCGCGCCTTAAAAGTAGAAATGTTATGCTGGAGACGCGTCGATGGCTTGATATGCCATTGCGCTCACCCATTTCTATCCGAAACATTTTTCGGTATAAGAAATGTTCTAAGGTAAAAGGAGACCATTATGGTCGTGCGCAATGAAGTTCGCCAACTTGAACAGGTGGCCGTTGTCGATCCCATTTGGGGTAGCCTTCTGAACGAAGCACGCAGTGCCGCTTCGCAGGATCCATTGCTGGCTGCATTTTTCTATTCGACAGTTCTCAACCATCCTTCGCTCGAAGCGTCCGTCATTTACCGCATATGTGAGCTCCTTGATCACCCTGACATGCAGGCTGTTTTGCTGCGCCAGACCTTTGATGAAATGTTGAAGGACTGGCCGGAGTGGGGCACCATTCTGCGCGTTGATATTCAGGCGGTTTATGACCGCGATCCGGCTTGCACGCGCTTCATGGAGCCGGTGCTATATTTCAAGGGTTTCCACGCCATCCAGACGCACCGTCTGGCCCACTGGCTGCTGAAGAAGGGCCGCAAGGATTTTGCGCTTTATCTGCAAAGCCGTGCCTCCGTGGTCTTCCAGACCGACATCAACCCGGCCGCACAAATTGGCCGTGGGATATTCCTTGACCATGCCACCGGTCTGGTGGTCGGTGAAACCGCCGTCATCGGTGATAATGTCTCCATTCTGCATGGTGTCACGCTGGGTGGTACCGGCAAGGAAGGCGCAGACCGCCACCCGAAAATCCGCAGCGGCGTGATGATCGGCGCTGGCGCAAAAATCCTCGGCAATATCGAAATTGGCAGCTGCTCACGCATTGCTGCCGGTTCTGTTGTGCTGAAGCCGGTGCCGCCAAAAAGCACCGTGGCAGGCGTGCCAGCCAGGGTGATAGGAGAGGCCGGGTGTACCGAGCCATCGCGTATAATGGACCAGGTCATCGGCGCGGATATCTGATCCGCGTGTCTGCCATCACAGGTGCAACTGACGTGCATTTTTGATGCGCAAGAACACTTTTTGCGGACTTTACTTTGACCTTTGTCCCATGCCACAAGCGGCGCAAAGCGAACTGCACAGGAGATAGAGTGTGAAAACCGAAGAGATCAAAAAGCTCGACGCTTATTTCAAGCGCACCTTCAATCCGGAGATGGCGGTCAAGGCCCGTCCTCGTAAGGATGACTCGGCTGAAGTCTATCTCGGCGAAGAGTTTCTGGGCGTTGTCTATGTCGACGATGAAGATGGCGATCTGTCCTATAACTTCTCGATGGCCATTCTCGACGTCGATCTCTGATTGAGATTTGCACCATCTGTTGGGTGCCCAATAAAAAACCTCCGGTCATGCCGGAGGTTTTTTCGTTTCGGGGTATGGCTGCTGCGAGATCGGATTATTTCGTGAGCGGTTTTCTCAACCGTCCGGCCAGATCCTGAATATATTGCCAGGCAACACGGCCGGAACGACCGCCACGGGTGGTTGCCCATTCCAGTGCTTCTGCCTTCAATGTGTCCTCGTCGATGCCAAGTTCGAAATGTTCGGCGTAGGAATTGATCATCGTCAGATAGTCTTCCTGACTGCACTTGTGGAAACCAAGCCAAAGGCCAAAACGGTCCGACAGCGACACCTTTTCCTCAACCGCTTCGCCCGGATTGATGGCCGTGGACTGCTCGTTTTCCATCATGTTGCGTGGCAACAGGTGGCGGCGGTTGGATGTGGCGTAGAACAGCACATTGTCCGGACGGCCCTCAATGCCACCATCCAGCGCTGCCTTCAGCGACTTGTAGGCGGTGTCGTCATGGTCAAAGGACAGGTCGTCACAGAACACGATGATGCGGTGATCCTGATCCTTCATCAGGCTCATCAGCGCGGGCAGGGTAGAAATGTCTTCCCTGTGCACCTCAACCAGCTTCAGGGAAACGCCGGTTGCGTTGCGCACATCTTCGTGAACAGCTTTGACCAGCGAGGACTTGCCCATGCCGCGCGCACCCCACAAAAGTACGTTGTTGGCGGGAAAACCTTCGGCAAAGCGCAGTGTATTTTCATGCAGAATGTCGCGCACATGGTCGACACCGCGTATCAGCTGCAAGGCAATGCGGTTGGGGCGCGGTACTGGCTGCAACGACTTGTTTTCTGCAGACCATACGAAACAGTCTGCCGCACTCCAGTCGTTCTTGGCGGGTGCTGGGCCCGCCAGCCGCTCGACAGCATCGGTAAGCCGGCGAATTTCGTTGAGGAGGAGAGCAGTCGTCTGATCTTGGGTCATTATAGGTCTCACGCTGTTTAATGCAGGCGTTTTAAGGGGATATTAAGGTTCGGTAGCATGGCGTTTCGATGCTCGAAAGGTTATGAGGTGCTGAATCGGTACGCAGCATGACCCATGTCTGTTGCATTCGTGGCGATCACAACTATATTCCGGCGGCTTGAAGCCGGGTGGGCGGAATTGTTTGCCCGTGAATATGAGGAGTTTTATATGTTAGTTACTGAAGCCTTTGCCCAGGATGGAGCTGCTGCTGCTACGGGGTTCGGTTCCGGCCTCGAAATGCTGTTCCTGTTCGCACCGCTGATGGTCGTCTGGTATTTCTTCCTCATCCGCCCGCAGCGCGCGCAGATGAAAAAGCGTCAGGAAACACTGACTGCTATTCGTCGTGGCGACCAGGTTGTTCTCGGTGGCGGCATCACCGGCAAGGTGACCAAGGTTATCGACGATGCTGAAATTGAAGTCGAAATCGCTGAAGGCGTGAAGATCCGTGCACTGCGCACCTACATCGCTGAAGTTCGGGTCAAGGGCGAGCCGGTTAAAACCGAAACCGCTTCCTGATTTTTGACGCAGAGGGAAGGCGATACCGCCTCCCGACACCAACCTGGTCGAGACCTCTATGCTTTATTTTTCCCGTTGGAAAACCGTTTTTATCTGGCTTTCAGTCGCGATAAGCGCGTTTATTGCTTCCTCTAACCTGTTTTCCGAAGAACAGCTGCAGGGCATGCCCTCATGGTATTCGCACAACAAGGTTACACTTGGTCTCGATTTGCAGGGTGGTTCTCACATCATGCTCAAGATCGAGCGTTCCGACATTGTCAAGGAACGTCTTGAGACGATTGTGGGGGATGTTCGCACGCAGCTGCGTGACAAGAACGTTCGTTATTCCGGCCTTTCCGGCACTGGCCAGATTGTTCAGGTACGCATCACCGATCCGGCGCAGATTGACGCCGCAAAGGAAGCCTTGCGTGACCTGACCTTGCCTGTGTCTGCCGGCACGCTGGTCGGTGGCTCCGTCACCGAAGTCAGCATGAGCGATGATGGCAACGGCCTGCTGCGCCTGAACCTGACGGATGACGGCATCAACTACCGTCTGTCGTCGGCTGTGTCGCAGTCGATCGAAGTGGTCCGTCGCCGCGTTGACGAACTGGGCACCACAGAGCCTCTGATCCAGCGTCAGGGCGATGACCGCATTATCGTTCAGGTTCCTGGTCTCCAGGATCCGCAGCGTTTGAAGTCGCTGCTCAACCAGACCGCCAAGCTCTCCTTCCACATGGTTGATACAACCATGCCAATCCAGGAAGCGATGAACGGCCGTCCGCCTGCAACATCGCAGGTCATGTATTCGAATGATGATCCGCCAGTTCCGTATCTCATTGAACGTCGTGCGCTTGTTTCGGGTGAAAACCTTGTCGATGCGCAGGCCAGCTTTAACCAGCAGAACAATGAGCCTGTCGTAACCTTCCGTTTTGACAGCCGTGGCGCACAGCGTTTCGCGCAGGCAACCCAGCAGAATGTTGGCCGTCCGTTTGCCATCGTGCTTGACGATCAGGTCATTTCCGCACCTGTGATCCGCGAACCGATCATCGGTGGCTCCGGCCAGATTTCGGGTAACTTCTCGGTACAGGGTGCCAACGATCTTGCCGTGCTGCTGCGCGCCGGTGCCTTGCCTGCAACGCTGACGGTTGTGGAAGAGCGTACCGTTGGTCCAAGCCTCGGTGCAGACTCCATCAATGCCGGTCTTTACGCCAGTGCCATCGGTGCCGTCGGCGTTCTGATCTTCATGGTGGTGTTCTACGGCTTCTTTGGTCTGCTCGCCAACATTGCTCTGATCGTCAACGTTGTCATGCTGCTGGCCCTTCTCAGTATCATCGGATCGACCCTAACCCTACCGGGTATAGCGGGTATCGTGTTGACCATCGGTATGGCGGTGGACTCCAACGTTCTGATCTATGAGCGAATAAGAGAAGAAGTCAGAAGCGGAAAACCGCTTATCCAGTCTCTCGACCAAGGCTTTACGCGCGCTTTCGCGACCATTATCGACGCCAACCTGACGACCCTGATTGTTGCTGGCGTTCTGTTCTACATGGGTACCGGCCCGGTTCGCGGCTTTGCCGTCACGCTCGGTATCGGTATCATCACCACCGTCTTCACCGCCTACACCCTGACCGCATGGATGTTTGGCGTGTGGGTCCGTCGTTCGCGTCCAAAACACCTGCCAAAGGGTGTGCGTACGGGCATCTTCGACGGACGTGACTATCCGTTCATGGCCATTCGTCGCTACATTTTCATGTTTACGACCGTTTTGCTCATCGTCTGCGTTGGCGGCTTCGTGACCAAGGGTCTGAACCTCGGCATCGACTTCCAGGGCGGCTCGATCATCGAAATCAAGGCCAAGCAGGGTGAGGCAGATCTCGCTGATATCCGTGACCGCCTGAACGAGCTTAACCTCGGTGAAATCCAGGCGCAGGGCTTCGGCTCGCCACAGGACGCTCTCATTCGTATCCAGGCGCAGGAAGGCGGCGAAAATGCCGAACAGTCTGCCATCACCCTGGTTCGTGGTGCGCTTGAGGACAATTACGACTTCCGTCGTGTTGAAGTGGTGGGACCTGCCGTCTCTGGCGACCTGACCTTCACCTCAACGATCGGTATCCTGATCGCCATGTTCGCAACCATGATCTATATCTGGGTGCGGTTCGAATGGCAGTTCGCGCTGGGCGCCATCATATCGATGGCCCACGACGTGATATTGACCATCGGCATGTTCGTGTACTTCGGGCTGGAATTCAACCTCACCAGTATCGCGGCGGTGTTGACCATCATGGGTTACTCACTGAACGATACGGTGGTTATCTATGACCGAATTCGCGAAAACCTCAGGCGTTATAAAAAGATGCCGCTGCCGGTGCTGATCGATGCGTCGCTGAACCAGACATTGTCCAGAACGATCCTGACCGGTCTGACTGTTCTTCTGGCACTGGCTTCGCTCTACCTGTTCGGTGGTGAGGTTATCCGCTCCTTCACCTTCGCCATGTTGTTCGGTGTTCTTATCGGTGTGTTCTCATCGGTTTACATTGCTGCACCGATCCTCATCCTCTTCAACCTTCGCCCAGATTCGAAGGCCGACGAGGAGAGCGATGGCAAGGCAACCGCCGTCACTGGCAAGGCCTAGGGGCTGAACCATGGCAGGTGGCATTGAAATACGCCCGGCCCATTTTCCCGGCCGGGCCCCGATAGATGCTTATGGCAATGGCGGTTTCCGCTTTGCCGAGATGTCACACCGCGGTTCGCTGCTGTGCCTGCCATCCGGCATCCACGGGTGGAATGCCACCGACCCGAAAAACCTGACGGTGGACCTGTTCGAAAAAGTTTTCGAGCAGGCCGCCGAAATCGAGTTCCTGCTTTTGGGAACCGGTGAGGGGATGCTGCTTCTGCCGAAAGAGCTGAGAGCAGCATTTCGTGAAGCCGGCATTTCCGTTGACAGCATGAGCACAGGCGCTGCCGTCAGAACCTATAATATCATGTTGTCCGAAGACCGGGCTGTCGCTGCCGCATTCATCGCGGTGGACTGACAACGAGACTGTCCGGCAATGGGGAGCATTCTGGCGTGAGCACTCAGGATACAGGCGCAATCTGCCTTAACATGTTGCGGGATCTCGACCGTGACAGATATCTGGCATGTCTGTTGTCGCCCGAAGACAAGCGCCCGGCACTGGCCGCCCTTTATGCCTTCAATGCCGAAATTGCCCGTATCCGTGATGCTGTAAGAGAGCCGCTGCCGGGCGAGGTGCGCATGCAGTGGTGGCGCGATCTCCTGGAAGGCAACGCGCATGGCGACAGCCAGGCAAACCCGGTTGCCGCCGGCCTTATGGACTGCGTGGAGAAATACCGCCTGCCGCGTCCAACGCTGATCAACCTGCTCGAAGCGCGTATCTTTGATCTCTACGACGACCCGTTTGAAGACCGCAATGCGCTTGAGGGATATGCCGGTGAAACGGCGTCCGCGATCATTCAGCTGGCAAGCCTCATTCTCGATCCGCAGGCCGCTGCTGGCAGTGCCGATGCTGCAGGCCATGCAGGTGTGGCGCAGGCCATGGCTGGCATGATGCTGCTGGCACCACTGCATCGCCGTCGCGGGCAGGTCTATATCCCCGTTGATATTCTCTCAGCCACCGGTCTTAACCGCGAGGCATTCCTTGCTGGTGAAGACAAGGACCGCATTACTGCGGCCATTGATATCTTCTGTGCAATTGCGCTTGATCATCTCGGCCATGCCCGCAAGACCAAAGTCGATGCGGCCTGTTTCCCCGCCTACCTGCCAATGGCCATGACCGAGACTGTATTGAAGAAGGCAAAGAAGGCTGGCGCCTCTCTCTTTGAGGATGACATTCAGCCGTCTCTGGTGCGTCGCCAATGGCTGATGACCAAATCTGTTTTCCTGAAGCGTTTTTGACAGACGGTAAAATTCGCACAAGCCTCGCAGTGTAGGAACATCTCGCTGCAGTCGGGCGTTTGTCCTGAAAAGGAGAAATAGAATGAATTTGATCGTCGGGGCCATACTTGGCGCTGTGCTTGTCGTTCTGGGGTACTACATCACCCGGATGCGTCGTGCCACGGATGATGACAACAGTCATGATACGGGCCAAGCGATCATTGATTTCTCGCGGGCATTCCCCACCGAAGCAATCAGAAGTCTGCACATGACGAAAAACGGCAAAGCTGTTTTCGTCCGACTTCATGACAACAAGGCCGGCTTCATGCGCAACATGGGTTCGCACTATGCCTGCATGCTGATTGCACCGGGTTCATTGCGCATTGAACATTTGCCGACAGGCGATGGTTTTGCCATCCAGTTTGCCGATGCTCCTAAGCATAGCGGCGAGTTCCGCTTCCCGTCGGCCAGTGAAGCGGCTGATGTTTCCTTGTGGCTGCTCGGCAGCTTTGTCGAAGAGGAAAAGAAACATCCGATTGAAGAGGATGCCGCACCGGCCATCAGGCACGACACGGCAGAACCTTCTCCATCCGTATAATTTAGCTGTTTTGAGACGTGGTTACTCTGCCGCGTCCACTTCCGGCGCTGGTGCAAACACCGGCGGTTCGACGCCCAGCCACTCGGCGCAGTCGCGCAGTGCTCTTGCGGCCATCAACTGACGCTTCATGATCGTCTTGTCCTTGCCTCTAAAGCGCTTGACGCCCTCAGGCTTGACGATCGAACCCGGTTCCAGTTCCGGGAAAAGGCCGAAATTGACATTCATTGGCTGGAATGAGCGCTTGCCCGGCTCATCGTCGGATGCCAGATGGCCGCCGGTGATATGGTTGAGCAGCGAACCAAGTGCCGTGGTTGCCGGTGGCAGGCTCGGGGTCTCGCCCTTGCGTTCCGCAGCAGTAAAGCGGCCAACCAGAAGACCGATTGAGGCGCTTTCCACATACCCTTCGCAGCCGGTGATCTGACCGGCAAAACGCAAGCCCGGACGGGATTTAAGCGTCAGAGACGGGTCGAGCAGGCGCGGGGAATCGATATACGTGTTGCGGTGCAGACCGCCCAGACGAGCAAACTCGGCATTCTCAAGGCCGGGGATCATGCGGAACACTTCCGCCTGCGCGCCATATTTCAGCTTGGTCTGGAAACCGACCATATTGTAGAGCGTGCCCAGCGCATTGTCCTGACGCAACTGCACAACGGCATAGGCCTTGACGGTCGGGTTGTGGGCATTGGTCAGGCCCATCGGTTTCATCGGGCCATGACGCAGGGTCTCGCGGCCGCGTTCAGCCATGATTTCAATTGGCAGGCAGCCATCGAAGTAAGGCGTGCCTTCCCATTCCTTGAAACCAACCGTGTCGCCAGCAATCAATGCATCGATGAAGGCATGGTACTGCTCTTCATTCATCGGGCAGTTGATATAGTCCTTGCCCGTGCCGCCGGGGCCCACCTTGTCGTAACGTGACTGGTACCAGCAGATATCCATGTTGATGCTGTCGCGGTGCACGATCGGTGCAATGGCGTCAAAGAAGGCAAGGGCGTCTTCGCCTGTTTCAGCCTGAATGGCAGCGGCCAGATCGGGCGAGGTCAGCGGACCGGTGGCAATGATCGCCAGATCCCATTCCTTCGGCGGCAGGCCACTAATTTCCTCGCGCACGATGGTGATCAGCGGATGCGCCTCAAGCTCCTTGGTGACCGCTTCGGCAAAGCCATCGCGGTCAACCGCCAGTGCGCCACCGGCCGGAACCTGATTCTTGTCAGCGCAGGACATGATGAGCGAGCCGGCCAGGCGCATTTCCGCATGGATGACGCCAACCGCATTGGCTGTCGCATCATCGGAACGGAAGGAATTTGAGCAAACCAGTTCTGCAAGGCTGTCACCCTTGTGAGCATCCGTGCCGCGCACGCCGCGCATCTCATGCAGGATAACAGGAACTCCGCTCTGGGCGATCTGCCAAGCAGCTTCCGAACCGGCAAGTCCGCCACCGATGACGTGAATGGGAGAATATTTGTTATCTTGCATCACATACTCACAAAACACCGCTCAAACATTGTCGCGGGTAAAGCCTTCATTGGGGGATTATTTGAAAAAGCTCCCAAGAGTTTTTGAGTATCGCATCTCTCTTTTGACAGTGCGCTTATCCAGCAACCTTGTTTGATGAGCATTTGCCCATTGCACTATCATGGGGAGGGCAGGCTTCCAATAGGAAGCACAAAAAGAAAACGGCGCCAGACGGCGCCGTATCCTTTAGGTTTTCCGTCAAGGGTCCGCTGGGGAGGTCATCCAGCGAGCGCGCTTTGATTAACGGAAAGAGCGTGCAGCAACGTTGCGAATGTCGTGGCGGGTAAGGCCAATGTCATTCAGTGCCTGGTTGGAAAGACCACCAAGTTCGTTAAGTGTACGACGGTAGCTGATCCAGTTTTTTGCAATGCGAATCGGGTTCATGGGTGTTTCCTCAAACTTTTGATCTTGTGACCGGGGCAGAGGTTTCTGCTCTCTCGGTGTTGAGGGTCTTATATATACAACTTGCTATGTTGTGGAGTGCATTAAATAGGCGACTGCCATGCAAATGTGCAGTGAGTTGGCTAATAAAGCGGCCGTGCCTGTTATTTAGGCTGTAATGTCTGCCTATTGGGCATGATGCAGACAAAAGAAAAAGGCCGCAAGCTTTTTCAAGCTTCGGCCTTTTTAGGTGCTATTCGACAGAACCTCTTGGGATGGTTTGCCGACTAGCGAAGTCAGTGGCTAGTATTAGTAGCCAACTGCTGTGCGTGCTACGCGGCGGATGTCGCCACGGCCAATGCCCAGGTCGTTCAGTTCGCGGTCGGTCATGCGAGCGAGTTCTGTAACGGTCTGTCTGTACTTGCGCCAGTTGTTAAGCGAACGAGTGATGTTCATGATCGTGATCCTCTTGATCTCTGTTGTGGTGCTCTGCAGTGTTTTTTGCTGCACCCGTTTTCTGAAGCTGAATATAGCGATTTCAGCGAAAACAAACAGAAACAAGAATAGATGACACCTATGCACCAAATGCACAGCTCGGGCGTATTGCGACCCGTTTTGGTGAAATAAAAAGCTTATTTTTGATGCAGAAGCGATTTGAAGCGGCATTTTGGGGTGATTTTCACCAGCGGTGCGCCGTGAATGCTTAGCAAAACGTAAATTTAAATCGATCTGGAAGCGCCGATACAGCTGTTTAATCAACTAATGGCGGGTACCGGGCAAACAGATGGCAGACATGTGTCGAGTGCATGCCTTTTGGGATGCGGCAGATATCCGCAATGCATCGTTGCGTATAGTACAGCCTGATGGCTTGAGTTGTGTAGTTTGCGAGGGTCTGGCTGCTTTGAGATGCGGGTAGGGGCGGCTGCGGGTGGTGGGACGTCTTTGTCTGTGTCGGCGTATATATAATGAGTCGCCACACGTCTTGTCATGCGAGGGCCAACAGGATGCTCCATGTGTCGCAATCTGCTGGAAATGTCCCTTAGCTGGCTTAAAAGATGTATGACCCTGCCGTGATCATTCTCTATTTATGCCGGGAATGGCGGGATATTGCAGATAGCTGCTGGATGACGACGAATAACTGTCATTTTTCCTTTGAACTCCTGAAAACGGATGATATAGAGACGCGCGCTCCGGAAGGCCTCATGTGCCAGATGTTGTTTATGCAGGATTCAAGAGCGCGGGTATGGCGGAATTGGTAGACGCACCAGATTTAGGTTCTGGCGACGAGAGTTGTGGGGGTTCGAGTCCCTCTACCCGCACCATCTGAATCGCTTAAGAAGAATGTGTGAAGCTTCTTGCTTCGCCGCTTCTTTGGCTCAAGCGCAGTTTTTGCTCGGCAAAAAGTTTGTGCATGAAGTATATATAGCCACGTCCGGTTTTAGTTTCCGGCGTCGTGCTCAAAGTAACCAACGGCTGTCTGAGCACTGCCGCCATGATGTGAAGGTACGAAAATGCAGGTTATCGAAACGCTCGCTGAAGGGCTGAAGCGCGAAATCAAAGTAGTTATTCCGGCTGACGACATGAAGTCTCGCCTCAATGAGCGTCTTGCTGACGCCAAGGACAAGGTCCGTCTGAACGGCTTCCGTCCGGGCAAGGTTCCTGCTGCACACCTGAAGAAGGTATACGGCAAGTCGATCATGGCTGAGCTGGTCAACGACCTGATCCGTCAGAAGCCTTCTGAAATCCTGACCGGCCGTGGTGAAAAGTCTGCAACGCAGCCTTCCATCGCGATGACCGAGGACGAAGCAGAAGCCGACAAGATCCTGAACGGCGAAGCTGATCTCGAATTCACACTGACCTACGAAGTCATTCCTGCCATTGAGCTGAAGTCCAACGACGGCATCAAGGTTACCCGCGAAGTTGTTGAAGTCTCTGAAGACGAAGTCAACGAGCAGATCCTCAAGGTTGCTGAGAGTGCCCGCTCTTACGAAACCAAGAAGGGCAAGGCTGCTGACGGCGACCGCGTGACCATGAACTACCTCGGCAAGGTCGACGGCGTTGCTTTTGACGGCGGCGCTGCTGAAGATGCTGAACTGGTTCTCGGTTCTGGCCGTTTCATTCCTGGCTTCGAAGACCAGCTCGTTGGCGTCAAGGCTGGCGACGAAAAGACCATCACCGTTACGTTCCCTGCTGATTACCCAGCTGCAAACCTTGCTGGCAAGGAAGCTGCCTTTGACATCACCGTCAAGGAAGTTGCTGCCGCTGCTGCTGTTGAAATCAACGACGAACTGGCTTCCAAGCTCGGCCTCGAATCGGCTGAAAAGCTGAAGGAAATCGTTCGTGGCCAGATCGAAAGCCAGTACAGCAACGTAACCCGCCAGAAGGTAAAGCGTCAGATCCTTGACCAGCTGGACGAAATGTACAAGTTCGACACACCAGCTGGCCTGGTTGATGCCGAGTTCGACAACATCTGGCGCCAGATCAACACCGATCTTGCACAGTCCGGCAAGACCTTTGCTGACGAAGACACCACGGAAGAAGAAGCACGCGAAGAATACCGCAAGCTTGCTGAGCGCCGCGTTCGTCTCGGCCTCGTTCTCTCCGAAATCGGCGAGAAGGCAAATGTTGAAGTGAGCGAAGAAGAAATGCAGCGCGCGCTGTTCCAGCAGCTGCAGCAGTTCCCTGGCCAGCAGAAGGAAATCCTTGATTTCTTCCGCAATACCCCAGGCGCTTCCGCTTCGCTGCGCGCTCCGATCTTCGAAGAGAAGGTTATCGACAAGCTGCTCGGCGAAATCTCGGTAACGGACAAGACCGTTTCCAAGGAAGAGCTGCTGGCTGACGATGCTGAAGAAGCATCTGAGACCAAGAAGAAGGCTCCGGCAAAGAAGAAGGCTGCTCCTAAGAAGAAGGCAGCTGAAGGCGACGCCGAGTAATCCTTTTCATCCATCGGATGACGAATTTAAAAAGGCCGTAGCACCCGCTGCGGCCTTTTTCTTTTGCCATAACAGGAAAATTGCCACTTTCACCTGTAATTTCGACTATTCGCAATTGCAAAAATATCACGCTGCATAGCAAACAAAAATGTGAACGCCTTTCACTCTTGTTCATCTCCCGTTCATCTGGCACCCTTGGGTCATCGTTATCGAGTCACGTCTGAGAGATGTGGGTGAGGGATGACGTACTGCCGATAGTCGGCAGTTGGCGAAGGTCTGCTGGTCGCAGCATGGCTTTTGCGTGTGGTGCCGGATGCGTTCCGCACTCAGTAGCGTCGATGTGAACCAGATATGGTTCGTTGTGGGTCGATGCCAATATTCAACGGGTTTTGCGTCATGGCACTGCGTGAAGACGCATGTCTGGCGCCCTGAGGTGATGAGGGCAGACTGATGTTTGCAAAAAGCAGCCAGCGTATGTTTCTGGCAATTGTCATGCTGGTTCTTTCTCCGTCCCTGTCATTGGCAGATGAGCGGGGATTGATCTGGAACCCGGTGAAAAACTCCGACCGGTCCTACACGACACGGATTGGTGCCAGGTTGCCGACCGACACGCCCATTCGTGGCGGGCTGGAAATGGGCGTGAACGCGTCCAAGGGTGGCGCGATCGTTGATTCCCCGGTGCGCCTGTGGGGCAATCTCACGCTGTTGTCAGAGAATCTGCCTGGTGTGTCGATGGCGCGTGATATCGGCGTGTTGATGAATGCGCTGACCGGTTCGGGCAGCGTTACCATGACATCCTCGCAAAAGCGCATCGTCACGCCAGAGTTGGACGTTGAAACCAACAGGAACTTTACTGTGCGGTATGATGGTTCTGCCCGCCAATGGGGTGGAGTGAATGTGTCGCAATCGCTGCGATTGACGCGTTCGGAAACCGGGACCAGCTTCGTGCTGACCGGCAACAGCAAGGATACGTTTTCTGAATTCAGTTCGGATGTGGCGCTTGAGCAGCGTCTGGGTGACAATATCACCGTAACCGGAACGCTGAGGCAGGGTTATGAAGATCACTTCCGCCCGGCCATCAGCGCCCGTTACAAAATCAGTTGGTAGTGACGTAAGGCGAGAGCGTCTTACGTTTCTTTTTTCAGTTCGCCCATACGGTTCCATGCGTCGAGGCCAGCAATCTTGTAGGCTTCGGCAAGGGTAGGGTAGTTGAAGGTATTTTCGACGAAATATTCGACTGTGCCTTTGAGGTTGAGAACCGCCTGGCCGATATGCACCAGCTCGGTTGCACCTTCACCGACAATATGAACGCCAAGCAGGCGGCGTGTCTTCAGCGAGAAGATCATTTTCAACAGGCCGGTATCGAGACCCATGATATGGCCGCGCGATGTTTCGCGGAAATGCGCAATGCCGCATTCATAGGGAATGCCACGTTCTGTGACTTCCTCTTCGGTCAGGCCGCAGGTGGAAATTTCTGGAACGGCGTAGATGCCGTAAGGGAAAAACTGCGGTGGTTCGCTGGTCGGTGCACCAACCGCGTGGCGCGCGGCAATACGACCCTGTTCCATTGAGGTTGATGCGAGGCTTGGGAAACCGATCACGTCACCGGCCGCATAGATGTTAGGAACCGAGGTCTGGAATGTCTCAGGGTCCACCTTCAGGCGGCCGCGACTGTCAGCCTCAAGGCCGCACGCGGCAAGGTTCAACGTGTCCGTTGCGCCAACACGACCCGCAGCAAACAGCACGGTTTCCGCCTGCAGAACACGGCCGCTGCCCAGTGTGACCTTGCACTTGCCGTTTTCTTCGCGCTCGATCTTTTCCGCCTTCTGGCCGAAGATCAGCTTCATGTTGCGGTCGCGCAACTGGTAGGCGAAGTCTTCGACAATTTCCTTGTCGATGAATTCAAGCATGGTGTCACGCGGTTCAACCACGGTTACCTGGGTGTCGAGCGCGCTGAAGATCGTGGCATATTCAATGCCGATAACGCCGGCACCAATCACGATCATCGAGCGGGGCAATTCCTTGATTTCAAGGATTTCGTCGCTGTCGAGAATGGCATCATGGTCAAAGGGCACATGTGGCGGACGGTAGGGCCGAGTGCCGATGGCCAGCAGAATAGAGGTGCCAGTGACTTTCTGCACTTCGCCATCACTTTTCACGACCTCAAGCGTGTTGGCATCAATGAAGGTTGCCATGCCGCGCAGATGCTGCACACGGTTTCTGGCAAACTGATGCTCCAGGACTTCGACTTCATGGTCGAGTGTGATGAGAAGACGGCGGCGAAGATCTTCGGCGTTGATTTCCTGTTTGACACGGTATGAGCGGCCGTAAAAACCGCGCTCACGCCAGCCTGTCAGGTTCAAGGCTGTCTCACGAAGCGTCTTGGAAGGAATGGTGCCAGTGTGCACCGAAACGCCGCCAACGCGTGAACCTTTTTCGATAACCAGAACTTTCTTTTCCAGTTTTGCTGCCTGAATGGCGGCGCGACGTCCTGCCGGGCCACTACCGACAACGATGAGATCGTATTGATTCATGCAAAGCCTCGAAACGATGAACTTCTAAAGATAACGGTATTCCCGTTTAATGAATGGCTTCCGGTGGAGATGTCATGATGCCATCCGCGTCAGGCGATAAACCGAATCCGCCTGCCATTGCTGCGCCAACAGTGCACTGCAACAATTGCCTGCGTCAATCTGTAGCGTACGAGTCTGACGGATTCGTAACTGAATGGCTGCTTTGTGAAAATAAATATCGTGGCGTTACAAACCGCTAGGGAGACGGACGGCGTCATCCTGAGACACTTGCGAACTGCCCGCTTACGCTCACTTACGGTTTCTGCAGGTTTGAAAGCTGTTCACGAATGCCCGCCATGTCTTCACGCAATGCTGCCAGTTCCGCTAGCACCTTCATGTCGATCTTCTGGTGCAGGGCAAACACTTCCAGCTCCGCCTTCAGGTTGACCTCATAATCCTTGGCCGCTTCAAACCGGTCACGGGTCGTCTGGCGGTTTTGCGACATCATGATGATCGGTGCCTGAATGGCCGCCAGCATCGACAGGATGAGATTGAGGAACACGAAGGGGTAGGGGTCAAAGGCATCCGAGGTCAATACGATGACGTTGATCACAGCCCAGGCAATCAGGAAGGCTAGAAATGTGAGGATGAAGCCCCATGATCCGCCCACTCGAGCGATCGAGTCGGCCAGACGTTCCCCGAAGGATGTTTCGGCTGAGAAGGCCGCATTGGTGTCCGTACTGACAAATTCCCGGTTTTTCGCGATTTCGAGAACACGCTTCTCGACATCTCCAATGTCTTTTTTGGAGCTTTTGAAACGCGAAACAATGGCTTCATGAATATGGGACACAGTATCTCTCCGTCATGGGAACCTGCTGGAGGCTGACGAAGAGATAAGCGTTTGCCGGGTGTTCGTTCAACTGCTTTCGGCAGATGTCCGCGTTTCGCCCCAGCTATCTGCATTGTTCAGCCAGTCAAAGCCGGGGAAGAAACGCGATTTGCCGTATTTCTCGCCAAACATCATGTCGTATTGCAACAGACGGTAGTCCCTGATGATGTCGGGTATCGACTGGGAGGAAATCGACCAGTCGGCAATACCGTTATCCTTGGCATCCACCAGCATGTGACGGTCCACAACCGGGTATTGATTCTGCACACGGCCAAGCATGCCGGTGTAGAAAGGATCATCCATGCCGGCAGTTTTCAGCACGTGGTACGGCAACATGGCAGGGCTGATCGAGCCGATGTTTTTGCGTGTACCTGACTTGGACGACCACACTACCAGAGGTGTTTCATGTTCGCGCTTCATCACCTCAAGAGGTGCACGGCGTGTCGCCACCATGCCCGGCATATAACCGCTTTCGACATAGACCTGACCCATCGGTGGCAGGTGATCGCCAAAAGTCACGATGATGGTTTCGCGGTTGCGTTTCTTGGCCCAGTCGATCAGGCGCGCAATGCTCTTGTCGGACTCGTTCACGCCCTGCGCATACGTCGCCAGCGCGTCTTCGGCACCGGGCGAAAGGTTGCCCTTGCCATCAACGCGAATGGAATTGTTGGCGTAACGGTTAGCCTCATAGGGGCCATGGCCCTGCAGCGTCACCGCAAACAGGAACAGCGGGTTCTGCGCGTTATCGGCCGTGCTCATGATCTGCTCGAACAGCGCCTCGTCAGAGGCGAAGATGCCGCGCTTTTCCATGGCCGGCATGTTTTCTTCCGAGCGGAACTCTTCAAAGCCAAACGACTTATAGACCTCCTTGCGGTTCCAGAACCATTCCTGGAACGGGTGCATGGCAATGGCCGAATAACCCTCAGCGCGGAAGAAGGTCGCCAGCGAAGGAACAGGCCCACGTATATATTGCTGGTATGGAATGCTGCCATAGGGCAGGAAGGCGTTGGAGAAGCCGGTCAGCGCTTCAAATTCCACATTGGCCGTCATGCCGCCAAATTCCGGCGAAAACACATTGCCGGACTGGGTGGCGCGAATGGTCGGCATCGGGTCTGGCGTCAGCGAGACGTTGGAGAGCTTGCGCGGGTCCCACAGCGACTCGTTCATGATGACTATAACGTCAGGCCTTTTGCTGTTGTTGATGGCAAAGGCCGAACCGTCGGCATAGATATCGGCAATATTGTCAGCATTATAGGTGTCTGGTGCCGAGACATTGGCCATCGGAATGTTGAAGGTAAAGGCCATGACAAAACCGTTATGGCGATAGTTTTCCTTCTGGTCCCACATCATCGGAATAATGTTCAGGCGATCGCGGATCCAGGAATATTGCGAATATTCCATCAGGGAACCGAGACCGGCCAGAACCGGAACGGCAAGCGCCAGGCGCCACAGACGGCCGGTGAGTGGCAGCGCAGGCGACGCCTTGTAGATGAAGCGGGCTGCAAAAACGATGGCAACAATGGCAATGGCCAGACCGGCAAACACACCGACCGCTGCCAGCGGCCGTGCCTGCAACATGGCGGGCAGCAACTGGAAAATCTGCCGGCCAAACAGCATGTCGGACGGGTAGAGCGGGTCAGACAGATAAAACTGCTTCTGGCTGGAAATGAGGGCCGGGATGAGCAGTGCCGGTACCGCAATGATAAACGACTGGTAGTGACGGCCAAACAGCGCATCGAGTGCAATCATCGCCAAAAAGACCGCAGCAACCGTGGTCATGCCGGGGCGGGCAGTCGAGGTCAAAAATGTGCCGACATCGGTCAGCGTGCCGCGGGCAATCCATTCCAGGAGAACAACCAGAAGCAGCGCGCCCAGCAGCGTATTCACCACGAAAACCGCTTCGCCCAGCAGCATTGTTATGCGCTTGATACTTCTTGTTGAAAGGGCAAAAGCAGCCCTCTCGGTTTCCTCGATCTCGGGAACCGATTTACTCAATGTCGTCACTCCGGCAGTATGGTCACAGAATCATGAAAAGATCTGTCGTCAATGTGTCATGTAACTGTCACATAAGTTTCATGAACGCGACATGAACTGTTGAAAATGCACAGTGTTTCGGGATGAAATTTACGTGACCGCGCCTGTGCTTCTCATCACTGATTGCGGAGTAAGACGCCACACGTTAAATGGTTATGTATGAGCGACTTACACACCACACCGAATACTCTTCGAATTGCTATCGGGCAGTTCAATCCAACGGTTGGCGACGTGGCGGGCAACCTCGCCAAGGCGCGTGAGGCAAGGGCAGATGCGGCCAGCCAGGGTGCTGACCTTCTGCTTCTGACCGAGCTGTTTATTTCAGGTTATCCGCCGGAAGATCTGGTCTTGAAGCCGGCGTTTCTCAACGCCTGCCTGAAGGCGGTTGAAGATCTGGCGGCAGACACCGCCGATGGCGGTCCCGGCGTCATTGTCGGTTTCCCAAGACAGGGTGAACTTGGCCGCCACAACTCGGTCGCCGTGCTGGACGGCGGCAAGATCTTGATGCTGCGCGACAAGATCGACCTGCCGAACTACGGCGAGTTTGACGAAAAGCGCGTGTTCGTGGCCGGTGAAATGCCCGGTCCCGTCAATTTCCGTGGTGTCAGGCTCGGTATCCCGATTTGCGAAGAAATCTGGAACGACATGGGCGTGTGCGAAACGCTGGCTGAAACCGGTGCCGAATTGCTGCTGGTGCCCAACGGTTCGCCCTACTATCGCGGCAAGGTGGAAGTGCGCCATCAGGTGGCACTACGTCAGGTTATCGAAACCAATCTGCCGCTGATTTTTGCAAACCAGCTTGGTGGGCAGGACGAACTGGTATTCGACGGCGCAAGTTTTGCACTGAATGCCGACAAGAGTCTGGCATTTCAGATGAGCCAGTTTGAGGCGACACTTGCGGTCACGGACTGGAAGCGCACTGAGAACGGCTGGCACTGCCACAGCGGCCCGATGTCGAAAATCCCCGAGGGCGAGGAAGCGGATTACCGCGCCTGCCTGTTGGGCTTCCGCGACTACGTCAACAAGAACGGCTTCAAGAGCGTCGTGCTTGGCCTGTCGGGTGGTATCGATTCCGCCATTTGCGCAGCCATCGCAGTCGATGCGCTGGGGGAAGAGCGTGTTCGCTGCATCATGCTGCCATACCGCTATACCTCGGATGAATCGCTGAAAGACGCTGCCGATTGCGCCAAGGCGCTGGGCTGCCGTTACGACATCGTGCCGATTGTCGAACCGGTGGAAGGTTTCCTGTCGTCGCTTGCCGAACTGTTTGAAGGTACCGAAGAGGGCATTACCGAAGAAAACCTGCAAAGCCGTACCCGTGGCACCATCCTGATGGCGGTGTCCAACAAGTTTGGCTCTATGGTGGTGACGACCGGCAACAAGTCCGAGATGTCGGTGGGTTACGCCACGCTCTACGGCGACATGAATGGCGGCTTCAACCCGATCAAGGATCTCTATAAGATGCAGGTCTACGCCATTTCGAAATGGCGTAACGAACATGTGCCGCCAACCGCGCTTGGTCCGTCCGGTGAGGTCATACCGGCGAACATCCTGTCCAAGGCGCCATCGGCCGAACTGCGTCCAAACCAGACCGACCAGGATTCGTTGCCGCCTTATCCGGTGCTGGATGATATTCTGGAATGCCTGGTGGAGCAGGAAATGTCGGTGGATGACATTGTGGCGCGCGGCCATGACGTCACGACCGTACATCGCATCGAGCATCTGCTTTATCTTGCGGAATACAAACGCCGCCAGTCTGCACCGGGTGTGAAGATCACCAAAAAGAACTTCGGGCGTGATCGCCGTTACCCGATCACCAACCGGTTCAGAGACCGGTAGAGATAAGAACGGCGCGGATCAAACCGCGCCGTTTTTGTATGCTGTGTTGCCGTGTATGGCTGCAACACGACTCTCGTCGTCTCTATGCTTGTCACGGAGATCCAGCGGAGCGCGTCGGCGCGACACCATTCCCGTACCTAAATCACCTGGCCGACATCGATGCGGTTGCCATCCGGGTCTTCAAACACAAAGGCGCGCAGGCCGTAATCCTTGTCTTGCAGACCTTTGATGATGCGTAGGCCATGTTGTTTGCACAGCCTATGCAGGGCATCGACGTCACTCACCATCATATGGGTCACGTTGAAGGGGGCTGCCTTGTGTGACGGTTGCAGGGTCAGATGCAGCTCGGCATTGCCCTGTTTCAGGATCATGAAACCGACGGGATTGCCGTTTTCAAAGACCTTGGTGAAGCCGAGAACACCGACATAGAAGTCATGAGCCTTTTGAATGTCCTTGACGGGAAGCATGGCGGCAATCCGGCCAAAACGGATGCCTTGATCGGCGATGGAATTCATCGCGGAACCTCGAACCTGGGAGAAACGGGGCAGGGTAAACGGACGGTGCCGAAACGCTGCTGTTCTCCTTATTTGAATTTGCAGGACGGTGCCTGCGGCAATAGGATCATTATGTAAAGGTGTCGAGCGAGGCAAATGAAATGTCGGCTCACTGCTGTTGATGAGCAACCCCGGGAGGATGCGTGCGCAGTTCCATTGAAATCTACAACATCCGCACCCGTCAGATGCGTGTGGTCTGGCAGACCGAGGCGCTGTTTGAAGCGCCCAACTGGTCGCCGGATGGTCAATATCTGCTGCTCAATGCCGATGGGCTGATCTATAGCCTGTCGCTTTCGGGTGATCCGACACCGCTCAAGGTGGACACCGGTTTTGCGACCCTGTGCAATAACGACCACGGCATTTCGCCTGACGGTTCGCTTTATGCCATTTCCGACAAGGTGGAGTTTGGCAAGAGCGCAATCTACCTGCTGCCGTCGTCCGGCGGCACGCCAAGGCTGATGACACACAATTTGCCATCCTATTGGCATGGCTGGTCACCGGATGGAAAATCATTCACTTACTGCGGCATTCGCGATCAGGTTTTTGATATATATTCCATGGACATAGAGAACGAAGTTGAATCACGTCTTACGCATGGTGAGGGCCGTAATGACGGGCCGGATTACTCCGCCGATGGCCAGTGGATCTATTTCAATTCCAGCCGCACCGGGCTGATGCAGATATGGCGTGTGAAGACTGATGGCTCATCCGTCGAGCGCGTAACCGACAGTAATTTTGGAGACTGGTTTCCACATCCGTCGCCATCAGGCGACAAGGTGGTGTTCGTGTCCTACGACGCCGATGTCTTTGACCATCCCCGTGACCTCGATGTGCGGGTGCGGTTGATGGATACCGATGGCGGCAATGTCGAGACGCTGTTTGAACTGTTTGGCGGGCAGGGCACCATGAACTCGCCCAACTGGTCTCCTGATGGCGATGAGTTCGCCTATGTCAGGTATTTCCCGGCGACCTGACGCAACACGCACGCGTGCTTGCATTTGCGCGATGTAGCGGACATAAGCACTGCCGTCAGGTGCCTGCACGACGTGCGGGAGAATCGGGAATCCGGTGCAAGACCGGAGCGTGCCCAACGCTGTAAGGCGGACATCTGCTGCACCAATCGCCACTGGATGTTCCGGGAAGGCGGCAGCGGAAGGACGATGCCAAGCCAGAAGACCGGCCCGACATCATAGACCAGCCCGTATGGACGGCGGGAATGGTTGTTTGCCGGATGGGTTCTGCGGGATCTGCCGGCGATAGGCATTGTTGGGGATTAACGATGCAGGATGATCCGTTTTCTGAAGCCCGCCACGCGGCCGGCGCTTTTTCCTGTGATGACAAGGCAGCCGTTTACAGGGCCATTGAGACGCGCCGTGATGTGCGCAATGAGTTTGAAAGCCATCCATTGCCGGATGATCTGGTGCAGCGGCTGCTGGCCGCCGCTCACGCCGCACCTTCGGTCGGTTTCATGCAGCCGTGGAACTTCACACTGATCAGGGATCAGACGGTGCGTGATGCCGCCTGGCAGGCTTTCGCCCGTGCCAATGAGGAGGCGGCGCTGCTGTTCGAAAATGACAGGCAGAGCCTTTATCGTAGCCTCAAGCTCGAGGGCATTCTCAGCGCGCCCCTCAGCATCTGCGTGACCTGCGATCCGACCCGTGGTGGTACCGTCGTTCTGGGCCGCACCCACAACCCGCGCATGGATGTCTATTCCACGGTCTGCGCCATCCAGAACCTGTGGCTTGCTGCCCGTGCCGAAGGGGTGGGCGTCGGTTGGGTCAGTATCTTCCATGATGCAGACATACGCCGCATTCTCGGCATACCCGACCATATCGAAATCGTTGCCTGGTTATGTCTGGGTTATGTGACCGAACTCTACCGAGAGCCGGAACTGGCCGTGAAGGGCTGGGCCAAAAGGCTGCCGCTGGAAGATCTGGTGTTCCACGATCGGTGGGGCCGTCGCTAAATCTATTGGCGCGTGTGAGGAAAGGCGTCGTGCATCACTGCTGCTGCGGTTGTGCACCTTGCAGAGCCGGATTGTGCAGATCGATCCGGCTGGTTTCCTCGGGCAGAAATTGTGGTCCAACGACCCGGACTTTACTGTCTTTGGGGTCATAGTCGCGCTCCGCAGGAGCTGCGGCAACGGGTTGTTCTGCCTGCTTCTTTTCGCCATTCGGCGTCTTGATATCGGTAATGCCGGAATAGGGTTCTGCCGGTTTGGACTGGTTGGCCTCTTCCTGCTTTTTCATCTGGTCGAAATAGGACGCCATGTTGCAGCCGCAGGACGGCGAGCGGGTGTCTGCTGACGTGTTGCGATAGGCAAAGGCGGTCGGCAGGTCCTTGTATGGTTTGCCGGTCTCGGCAGAAACCATGTCCGCACTCTCCTGACCTTGCAGGGAGTGGTAATAAAGCTCGGTCTCAGAACCGGGGCACATTTGCTCACAGGTCGCGGCCTGACGGCGAAAATCAAGCGGTGAGGCATTGGACGAAATCGGGAAGAACGCGCCGTCGCAGGTGCGTACACACAGGGTTCTAAGGCCGCCCTGCATTGGCGGTGTGAACACCGGCTGGCGGTTTGGGTCCACCTCGATCATGCCGGGTGGGGCAAATTCCTGGGTCTGATCATTCGGGCTAGCAGCCGCAGACTGCGGGCGCTCGTCAAAGCAGCCATTGGCATCAAGTGCTGCCATGACACGGTCGCGGTCAACGCCGCGATTACGTTGCTGCGCTATCATCTGGTCGCGGCTGACAAGCAGGTCGTCACGCTCCGCCTCGGCGTCATAAAGCGCATCTTCAATCTGGTCGCACAGCTGGGCATTTTCACCACCGTAAACGACAATGCTGCCGCTCGAGCAGCCATAGGCCCTCAGATCATTGCGGATTTTGCGGATGATGATGTTCTGGCGGGTCAAGGCGCTGGCAAAATGGCGCACTTCGGCAGTGTTGCCAATAATCTGGGCCGGTGCGCGCAATTCCTGACGCAGGTCATCACACACAGAGGCGGCAAAGGACACGGCAGGAAAGCTACCGATCAATACCGGCAAAAACAGCATTGTAAAATTGCGCAGTTTCAAAGCTGTCACCTGTATGTTCCGCTTCCGGTGTGGTTGCGTTTTCGGCTTCGCGTCTGCGGACATCCAAACAAAAAGGATGGAAAAAGATATGCCGCAAGCGCCTCATTCATCAGATTGTTATCATATAAATGAGGCAGTTGCGGCAATCGGCAATTCAAAACTGCGTTAACGCAGCTTTAGGGCACCATTACGGATGCGAGGCTTCCACGACAGCCAGGGCTGCCATGTTGACCACGCCGCGCGATGTCACGGTTGGCGACAGAATATGTGCGGGCAGGGCGGTACCGAGCAGGATCGGGCCAACGTGGAGCGCATCCGTCATGGTGCGAACCAGACCGAGCGAAATATTCGCTGCGTCAAGGTTCGGGAACACCAGCAGGTTTGCTTCGCCAGACAGCGTGCTGTCAGGCATCGCACGCTTGCGCAGGCTTTCCGTCAGGGCAGAACCACCCTGCATTTCGCCATCGACTTCGAGATCCGGTGCGGTGTCACGCACGATCTGCAAGGCGTCACGCATCTTGCGGGCGCTCTCCGAATCACGCGAACCAAAGTTGGAGTGGCTGATCAGCGCTGCCTTTGGCGTAATGCCGAAGCGGCGGATTTCCTGAGCGGCCAGAATGGTGCTTTCAGCAACTTCTTCTGCGGTTGGATTGTAGGTCACAAACGTATCGGTGAAGAAGGTTGCGCCACGCTGCGAGATGATCAGGCTGAGGCCCGAGAATGCACGCACGTCCTTTTTCTTGCCAATGATCTGGTTGACGTCACGCAGGTGCCGGTCAAAACGGCCTTCAAGACCGCAGATCAGGGCGTCTGCTTCACCACGCTTGACCGACAGCGCACCAATAACGGTGGTGTTGGTACGAACGATGGTGCGGGCAGCTTCCGGGTTGATACCCATGCGTCCAACCAGCGCGAAATAGTCATCGACATATTCGCGGTAACGTGGATCGTCTTCCGGATTGACCACGGCAAAGTCCGCATGCGGACGAATGCGCAGACCGAAACGCTTGAGGCGGGATTCAATGATCTGCGGACGACCGATCAGGATCGGTACGCCAGTGCCTTCTTCCAGCAGAACCTGGGCCGCACGCAGCACGCGCTCGTCTTCACCTTCCGAGAAGATGATGCGCTTCTTCTCAGCCGATTTCGCAGCGGCAAAGATTGGCTTCATCACAAAGCCGGAGCGCCAGACGAAACGGTTCAGCTGGTCGAGATAGGCGTCGAAATCGGTGATCGGACGCGATGCAACGCCGCTGGCCGCCGCTGCACGGGCAACGGCCGGTGCAATGCGCAGGATAAGGCGCGGGTCGAATGGCGACGGAATGAGGTAGGTCGGTCCGAACAGCGGCGTGTCACCGGAATAGGCTTTCGCAGCCACTTCCGAGATTTCTTCACGCGCCAGTTCGGCAATTGCCTTGACGGCCGCCATCTTCATTTCTTCGTTGATGGTGGTTGCACCACAATCCAGCGCGCCGCGGAAAATGTATGGGAAGCAGAGAACGTTGTTCACCTGGTTCGGGAAGTCGGAACGGCCGGTGCAGATCATCGCATCCGGACGGGCTGCACGCGCAACTTCCGGCATGATTTCCGGGTTCGGGTTGGCAAGCGCCAGAATAAGCGGCTTTTCAGCCATCTGTACCAGCAGCTCAGGCTTCAGAACGCCAGCCGCCGAGAGACCGAGGAAGACATCTGCGCCATCGATGGATTCGGCCAGAACGCGCTTGTCGCTCTTCTGGGCGTAGATTTCTTTCCACTCGTCCATCAGGGTGTTGCGGCCGTCATAAACGAGGCCTTCAATGTCGTGAACCCAGATGTTTTCCTTCTTGGCGCCCAGCGACACCAGCAGGTTAAGGCAGGCAAGGGCAGCCGCGCCGGCGCCTGACGTGACGATCTTGACATTGCCAAGCGACTTGCCGGCCAGTTCCAGGCCGTTCATTACGGCGGCAGCCACGATGATCGCGGTGCCATGCTGGTCGTCATGGAACACTGGAATGTTCATCTTTTCGCGCAACTGGCGCTCGACTTCGAAACATTCAGGTGCCTTGATGTCTTCAAGGTTGATGCCGCCAAAGGTCGGCTCCAGCGCCGAGATGGTCGAGACCATGTCGTTGATGCCGGGCGCGTCGATTTCGATGTCGAAAACGTCGATGCCGGCGAATTTCTTGAACAGGACGGCCTTGCCTTCCATCACTGGCTTGGAGGCCAGCGGACCGATATTGCCAAGGCCAAGTACGGCCGTACCGTTGGAGATAACCGCCACCAGATTGGCGCGTGCCGTATATTCGGCGGCCGTTTCGGGGTTTTCGTGAATGGCAAGGCAAGGTGCTGCAACACCCGGCGAATAGGCCAGTGCCAGGTCGCGCTGGTTGCCGAGCGGCTTGGTGGGTTGAATTTCAAGTTTGCCGGGGCGCGGATAGCGGTGGAAAAACAGCGCCTGTTCGTCCAGGTCAGCACTTGCTGGTTTTGGTTGAGTTTTGTTTTTATCCTGCGAATTCATTCCTGCACCGCTTTTTTCAAATGTTTTCGTTGGGCTTCTGAATACATCAATCAGCCCCATGGTACAGCCGTTATTTGATTGATTCGTGTCAAAATGAGTGTGGGTGAAGAGGGTTTTGCGGCAGAAAATAGTCCTTTGTCATGATGCTGAAACACGACTCTGGTTCTGGAGTATGTAGTTTGATTGCCAAGACAGGGGGATGAATTCCGTGGCCCGGCAAATGGAAACCAGACATTTCAGAACCTTATTTATCTCGGACGTGCACCTTGGCTCCAAGGCTGCCAAAACCGACTACCTCCTAGATTTCTTGCGTCATCATGATGCTGACACGATTATTCTGGTGGGAGACATCATTGACGGCTGGCGTTTGCGCCGCAACTGGTACTGGCCGCAAGGCTGCAACGATGTTGTACAGAAACTGCTGCGCAAGGCGCGCAAGGGTGCCCGGATCATCTATATTCCCGGCAACCATGATGAGTTCCTCAGAGAGTTTCCCGGTTCGCACTTCGGCGGTATCGAAGTCGCCGAACGCATGGTGCATGAAGCGGCAGACGGCAAGAAATACCTGATCATCCACGGCGATGAGTTTGACGTGGTCGTGCGTAATGCCCGTCTGCTCGCTTACCTCGGTGACTGGGCCTATGACGCAGCAATTGCCATCAATGTGATATTGGCAGCCGTTCGTCGCCGTATCGGTCTGCCATACTGGTCGTTCTCGGCCTGGGCAAAGCTGCAGGTCAAACATGCCGTCAACTTCATTGGCGAGTTCCAGCGCGTTGTGGTGGACGAAGCCAAGCGTAACGATGTGGACGGCGTTATCTGTGGTCATATCCACCACGCCGTGATCAGCGAGATGGACGGTATCCGTTACATCAATACTGGTGACTGGGTGGAAAGCTGCACGGCAATTGCCGAAAATGAAGATGGCAGTTTTGAATTGATCACCTGGATGCAGGCAGAAGAAAACCCTGAAAACATCGAGCAGGAAGAGCAGATCGCTCTGCCACCTTTCCCGATGCGCGCCGCCTGACGTGACAGGGTGACAAGCGCCTCTCTGGGGCGTGCATTTCATCTCAGGCTGTCACCCGAAAATAGCGGTTGCCTCCAGTGTTTGGCGGCAACCCAACTACTTTTTCGGCGTTACTTTGCGTCCACGTGCCACTTTTTCCGGGACGCTTTTTCCATATTCATTCCACCAGGCCGTCAACGCTTCCATTGTCGGACCGAGGCCTCTGGCTTTCGCAGTTATCTCGTACTCCACGCGAGGCGGGACCTCGGCATAGACTGTGCGGGAAACCAACCCGTCCAACTCAAGTTCCCGCAATTGGGCGGTCAACATATGCTGGGTGATGCCAGGAATGGCTTTGCGCAGTTCGTTGAACCGATAAATGCGCTGGTTGAGAAGCCACATGATTTCGAGTTTCCATTTCCCCGAAAGCAACGCGAATGCACGCCGCATTTCTTCGTGCATATTTGCGCCGTCCAGCTCATTAGTCTGGTTTTCCATACTTACCACGCGAAATTCATCCTACTTGCGAAGATTCATCTAATACCACATTTTCAATGCGAACACCGGATAATCAGCAGTCGCTAATCCGGAACACTGAAAATCTTGAATGGAGCAATCTGCCGAAGTCATTCGGCGGCAAGGGATATCTCATGTCTGAATTCTATATTTACTGGGCCGCAACGACCCTGCTGGTCGCGCTCTATATAGCCTCTGTCATAACCTATGTCGCAAAGACAGAATGGGTCCGGCAGACAATTGCCGGGTTCGGTTACCCAACCTACCTCGTCCATATTTTAACGGTCGTGAAGCTCGCCGCTGTCGTGGCCATCCTGTCCCGCTTCAATGTTGGCGTGAGCGATCTGGCCTATGCCGGGATGCTGTTTCACCTTCTTCTGTCCGGGCTGGCCCATATCGGGGTTCGAAAGCCCGCAGGTGCTCTGCCTGCCATCATAGGACTGGCGCTGCTTGCCGCATCCTTCACCACCCAGAACGCCGGGCGCGATGTTCCATCATCCTATGCCCTGGCGCAGGCGCACTAATCCCCCACCTGGAAAGGAAATCAAAATGGGAAAACTGACTGGAAAAATTGCCATCGTTGCAGGCGCTGGCAGAGGAATAGGTCGAGCGACGGCAGAACTATTTGCTGCTGAGGGTGCAAAAGTAGCTGTGCTGTCGCTTACGCCTGCAAATGTAAATGCGGTGGTCGACAGTATTCAAGCCAAGGGTGGCACGGCGCTCGGCGTGACGTGCGACTTGAGTGACGGCGAACAGATTACTGAAGCCGTCGCCAAAGTCGTGCAGACATTTGGCGGCATCGACATTCTCGTGAATGTGGCCTTCGACCCATCTGCGGTGCACTCGCCGATCCTCGATTTGCAAGTCGACCAGTTGCAACGCAATTTCGATATGGGACCGATAGCGTATCTGCGTACCATGCAGGCCTGTTACCCACATCTGAAACGATCGGGCGAGGGACGTGTGATAAATTTCGCATCGCTGGCTGGTGTTTTGGGCATGTCGCCTTACGGGCCGTATAACATGGCCAAGGAGGCCGTTCGTGCACTCACCAGGTCTGCGGCGCGCGAATGGGGACCGGACAATATTACGGTCAACAACCTTCTTCCTGTCGCCGACACCTGGGGTGCTGCACAGAATGCTCCAGCGCCAACCAATGCACTTGGTCGTCACGGCTCGCCGGAAAATGATATCGCGCCCGTTGCGTTGTTCCTTGCCAGCAGCGATTCGAAATTCATTACCGGTTCAAGTCTGACGCCGGACGGCGGTCAAATCATCGATAGCGCAAGATAAGACACGTTGGCGTGCTGTATCGACAGCACGCCAATTTCTATCAGCCCCACAGCGACCGTTCTGGTGGATGCACCAGCGAACCTTCATAGGTGAGAGCAGGGTCACGATCTCTGGCCAGCAACAACGGGCCGTCGAGATCGGCATATTCGGTACCCTGTGCCAACAGCACGGCAGGTGCCATGGCCAGTGACGTTCCAACCATGCAGCCGACCATGATGGTGTAACCCAACCGGATGGCTTCCTGCTTCATCACAAGCGCTTCCGTCAAGCCGCCAGTCTTATCCAGCTTGATGTTGATGGCGTCATAGCGGTTGCGCAGGGTTTCGAGATCGGCGGTCGAGTGAACGCTTTCATCGGCGCAGATCTGCACCTGCCGGTGGATGCGCGCCAGGATTTCGTCCTTGCCTGCAGGCAGAGGCTGTTCGATCAGCGACACATTGAGCGCTGCTGCAACAGCAAGATGGTGCTCAATATTGTCGTCGGTCCAACCTTCATTGGCATCGACAATGATCCGACTGTCTGGGGCGGCCTTTCGCACGGCTCGCATGCGGCTTTCGTCGTCATCGGTGCCAAGTTTGATCTTGAGCAGTGGGCGGTGTGCATTGGCGGCCGAATTGCGCGCCATGGTCTCGGCATCACCCAGTGAAATTGTATAGGCGGTGACCAGCGGCACGGCCGGTTCATGCAGGATCTGTGAGGCAACACTCAGACCGGAGCGTTTTGCCTCATAGTCCCAGAGCGCGCAATCGACGGCGTTGCGGGCGGCACCCGGCTTCATCACATGTTGCAGCTCCAGCCGATCCAGCCCTTGAGAGACAGCGTCAGCCATCTTCTCGATATCGGCAATCACGCCCTCGATGCTTTCGCCGTAGCGCTTATAGGGCACACATTCGCCAACACCGGAAAAGGCGCCGTCGCCAATGGTGCATGTCACGACGTCCGCCTCGGTTTTGCTACCGCGTGAAATCGTGAAGCTGCCGGCTATGGGAAAGGATTCTGCTATCACCTGAAGTTGCGCGGACATGAGTTACACTTCGATATTGTGCGGAAATCGTGCGTAAAATCAAAAAACTCGCGAAATCCGGCCTGTTGCGATGGCTTGTCATCTTGTGAAAAGATATGAATCGATAGATTCGATGGCAAAGCTGCACGCGTATAGGAAAAGATGCAAGCTCGCGATAACAACACGGACGCCCATCAGGCGAGCATTGCTTCGGATGAAAGCTCCGCAGGCGGGCCTGTGCGTTTTTCGCTGAGCGGTGATTGGCGCAACGACACGATCACTGGCGTTCTCAAAGAAATTTCCCAGCCCGGCCAAAACAAACAGTCCGGCAGTGTCGAGATCGACCTGTCCGGTATTGGCCGTGTCGATACGGCTGGCGCCTGGATCATCCAGAAGTTTCGCAATGAACTGAACGCCAACGGCGCCGAGGTCAGCTTTACCGGTGGCAACACCCGCGTCGAGGAACTGGTCGAAGCGCTGCCGAGCGAGGCGGGGCCGCCAGCCGATGCCGCGCCGCGCAAAAGTCTTGTTCAACGCGTTTTTGAGCCTGTTGGCCGCAATGTTGTACAGGCGGGCGGCGATTTTCTGGCTGGCATGTATATTCTCGGCTCGGCCGTGCGTGGCGCGCAGATGAAGCTCGGACGGGGGACTGGTGTGTCTCCAGCCGCCATCATCAACCAGATTGATCACATGGGCGTGCGCGCCGTGCCAATCATTGTGCTGATGTCGTTTCTGATTGGTGCGATCATTGCGCAGCAGGGCGCGTTCCAGCTTCGTTATTTTGGCGCGGAAGTGTTCGTGGTCGATCTCGTCGGCATTTTGCAACTGCGCGAAATCGGCGTGCTGTTGACGGCGATCATGATTGCCGGCCGCTCCGGTAGTGCGATTACCGCCGAAATCGGCTCGATGAAGATGCGTGAAGAAATCGACGCGCTGAAGGTCATCGGTCTCAACCCGGTTGGCGTGCTGGTTTTCCCGCGCCTTGTTGCGCTGACGATTGCCCTGCCGCTTTTGACCATTCTTGCCAACTTCGCCGCGCTGTTTGGTGCAGCCGTCGTGGCATTGATCTATTCCGGCATCACGTTTGAAGTGTTCCTGTCGCGTTTGCACGCGGCTGTTGAGATGTCGACCATCGCGTCGGGCATGATCAAGGCGCCGTTCATGGCGCTGATCATCGGTATTGTCGCCGCAGTCGAAGGCATGAAGGTGGGGGGCAGCGCGGAATCGCTTGGCCAGCACGTCACGTCTTCGGTTGTTAAATCCATCTTCGTCGTCATCCTCGTAGACGGGCTTTTTGCCATCTTCTACGCGGCGATTGATTTTTAAGGGGATGGCCGTGGCAGACAACACCGACGTCGAGAAAATCGACATCCAGAAAAACGACAGCAAAAAACAGGACCGCGAAGTCGTTCTCTCCGTGGAGGGACTGACGGTTGGTTTTGGCGATAAGTTGATCCTCGATAATCTCGACCTTGATGTCTACAGAGGCGAAATTCTCGGTTTCGTTGGCGCGTCCGGTGCCGGCAAGTCGGTGCTGATGCGCACCGTGCTGCGGCTTTTGCCGCGCCGTTCCGGCAGCATCAAGATTTTGGGCACCGATTACGACACGGCCAATGAAGAAGAGCGCATGGCGCTCGACACACGACTTGGTGTGCTGTTCCAGCAGGGCGCGCTGTTTTCCGGCCTGACGGTCAAGGAAAACATCCAGCTGCCGATGCGCGAATATCTCGATCTGCCCAAGTCGCTGATGGATGAGCTCGCACGCCTGAAGATCGATATGGTCGGTCTGAAGCCAGATGCTGCTGATAAATATCCGTCTGAATTGTCGGGCGGCATGATCAAACGTGCGGCTCTTGCTCGGGCACTGGCGCTTGATCCTGATCTGGTGTTTCTGGATGAACCGACCTCGGGTCTTGATCCGATCGGTGCTGCAGAATTCGATAACCTTATTGCAAAACTGCGTGATACGTTGGGTTTGACCGTTTACATGGTGACCCACGACCTCGACAGTCTGTTTTCCGTCTGTGACCGTATTGCCGTTCTCGGCAACAAGAAGGTCTTGGTTGAAGGTACACTTGAGGATATGTTCGCCTGCGACGATCCTTGGGTTCAATCATACTTCAAGGGCAAGAGAGCCAGAGCGGTTGTGTCTCCGAATAACGTGCATGAAAATTCGATGGAGTAACAAAAGCTATGGAAACCAAGGCAAATTACACCATCGTCGGTATTTTCACGCTGATCGTTGTCGCGGCAGCCTTCGGCTTTGTCTACTGGATGGCCGAGTTTGGACGCGGCGGCCCGATGGCCCAGCTGATCGTGCGCATTCCCGGTTCCGCCAACGGTCTGTCCGTCGGCTCTCCTGTGCGCTTTAACGGTATTCCCGTCGGTACGGTGCGTGGCCTGTCGATTGATTCCGACGACCCGCAATATTCCATCGCTTTCACTGAAATTCAGGCACAGGCACCTGTGTTCACCAGCACCCGCGCTGTTCTGGAAATTCAGGGCCTGACGGGCGCCGCCTATATCGAACTGTCCGGCGGTCGCAAAACTGACGAACGTATCTTGCAAAAGGCGTTTGAAACCGGACTTCCGGCCGAACTGACGGCCGATCTGTCAAGTGTGACCAACCTTCTGGCAACCGCCGACAAGATATTGACACGCGCCGACAATGCGATCGGTGAATTGCAGGGTTTCGTGCAGGACGCGCGGGGTCCGTTGACCCAGACCGTTCGCAATGCCGAGAAATTCTCCACTGCGCTGGCTGATAACTCCGATGGTATCGACAAATTCCTGGAAAGCATGAGTTCGCTGTCCGTCACCGTAAAGTCGGTGTCGGGACGCCTGGAAAGCACGCTTGCCGCCGTGGAAGATCTGGTGCGTGCCGTTGATGCCAAGAAGGTCGATACGATTCTCGCCAATGCTGAAAAGGTTAGCGGCGATGTCGCCAGAGCTTCAGGCAACGTCGATGATCTCATGGCGAGTGTGAAACGTACCGCCGAAAGCTTTGAGAAAACCGGTGATGACGCGCAGGTCGTGTTGAAACGGGCAGACACGCTGCTGGCTGCGGTGGATCCGGCCAAGGTTGGTACTGCGGTTGATGATATTTCTGTGGCGACCAAGGATGCACGCAGCGCGATTGCCTCCTTCAAGGGCGTGGCTGACGATGTTGACAAGCGCCGTGACCAGATTGATCGCACCATTGCTGACTTCCAGGAAATGGCCGGCAAGCTGAATGCCGCCTCCAACCGCGTTGACGGAATTCTTATAAAAGTCGACAACTTGCTTGGAACCGATGACGCCAATTCGCTGTTTGTGAAGGCGCGTGAAACTCTGGCATCGTTTAAAGCCGTGGCGGATAACCTGAATGCGCGTGTTGGTCCTATCGCCGATAATCTGGCACGGTTTTCCGGTGCAGGTCTGCGAGACGTTCAAGCGCTCATTGGAGACACCCGTCGGACGGTCGATCAGTTGAATAATACGATTATGAACTTCGACCGTAATCCGCAAAGGTTGCTTTTTGGCGGTGAAACCGTCAAGCAGTATGATGGAAGAACACGGCGTTGATAATGATTCCGTACAAGGTGGCAAAGGGGTAATGTGAATATGGCTGTTGCAATACGCCCTGCGACTATCCGTGCGGTACTGGCATTTCCCTTTGTTCTTATGTCGTTGAGCGCTTGCGGCACTGCTGCCAAGAACGATACATTCGACCTTTCCGCGTCATCTTTGGCATCGACCGAAGGCCGTTCGCTAAAGAACCGCCAGATTCTGGTGCCGGAGCCAACCGCGCTGAAAACGCTCGACAGCGAAAATATCGTTGTTCGCCTGTCCTCATCTGAGGTTCAGTATCTGGCAAGCTCGCAGTGGAGCGATCGCCTGCCAAAGCTGGTGCAGTCCAAGCTGGTTGAAGCCTTTGAAAACACCGGCAAGCTGGGCGGCGTTGGCCGTCCGGGGCAGGGCCTGGCCATCGACTATCAGGTCGTGACCGATATCCGTTCGTTTGAAATCGATACCAAGGGCGGCAATGTCGCGGTGGTGGAAATTTCGGTCAAAATCCTCAACGACCGTAACGGCACCATTAAGGCGCAGGAGTCTTTCAGGGCTGAAACCCGGTCTTCCGGCACGACAAATGCTGCCTTCGTAAAATCACTGGATGGCGCATTTGCCGCCGTATCGCGACAGATCGTTGACTGGACGCTGAAGTCTCTCTGACAAAACGATCAGGCTCTGTCTCTCGGTTAAGAGCGGCAGAGCTTGAGAATGAAGTTTTCCGCTTCAATGACCGAGCTTGTCACCTGCGCAAACAGATTGCTGTCTGCAGGATTACTTTCCAGATCTCTCGCCGCTGCCGATACACGAAATGCACCGACCGCATCCGCCGAACCTTTCAGGCGGTGGGCCAATGCGACGATATTGGCATGATCGGCGTCAGCCAGTTCATGCAGGATAACACGCGTGTTGCGGGCAAAAAGCTGGAGGATTTCGATTTCGAGATCTTTGTCACCCATGGTCTGTTTTGCCAGGTGGGCGAGGTCGACGGGTTTGGAATTGGCTGCAAAACTGGATGAAAAATTATCCGGCATACTAAATGCCATACTTGCCGCTGCCATGATGGGTTTCCCATTTTGTTATATTCTGTGCCGGATTTACGCACATGACAGTGTGGTATCTTCCTAAAATGCGGCACAAAGCGGGCTGATTTTTTTAGATATGGTTAATTTATGTTAAATCGATATGAAACAAGAGCTTGCTGATTAAGATGTGATTTAAAAACTGTTAACAAGGGCGGTCATTCCCTGATGGCGGCAAATGCGTTAATTGTTTCAAGGGCGTAAATGTGCCACTACGATACTGCTATGGTGCGTGCGCTCAGGCCGGAACTTTATGAAATGACACAATGATGTTATTTTCGTTCCGTGAATGAGGGGTGCGCCATAGGGGGTGCATAGTAATGAGCGGGACATATTCTACTGTGTAAGGGTAGGGTTTCCTGTAGGCATGATGCCTCGGACGGTCTTAGGCGGCTGACTGATCGAGGTTATATCTGGCCGGGCGTATTAGTAACGAGGCGTAACCGCATGGCGAATAACAAGTTCAGTGACTCGATCGACGAGACTGCTTTTCAGGCGCTGGAGGATGCCCTCCAGAGTGGCAAATCTGAAGCAGATGCACAGCCTCGGAGACGATCGACGCCAAAGTCCTCGGAGGCTAAAGTGCCCGACACGTCCAGAAAGCCGGTAGCAGACCCTGCGCCGCGTACTGCCGCTGAACAGAACAGAGCATCGGGGCTTGAAGCCGCCAATGACGGTTCCAAGCGCAATCCGGTTGCTCTTTTGAAGTCGCTGGAAAGCACATCCATCACATCTGCCATCCGCAACGCCACAATCCTCTCGATTGTCTGGGCGCTGTGCGGCCTGGCACTCGGTCAGGCCATCTACGGCAACCTGATCTGGGAAGCCGGCTCATTGGCCGAACTGTTTGCCATTCCGGGCATCATGGCCGTGTTTGTCGGCATTGTTGTTCCTGTCATTCTTTTCTATGCCTTTGCCATCATGATGGCGCGTGCCCGCGACCTGCGTAACGCGGCCCGTTCGATGGCAGAAGTTGCCCTTCGTCTGGCAGAGCCGGAAACCGTTGCCGCTGACCGCATCATGTCGGTAGGGCAGGCGGTTCGCCGCGAAGTCTCCGCCATGAATGAGGGCATCGAGCGCACCATTGCCCGTGCGACAGAGCTGGAAACGCTCGTTCATTCCGAAGTGAATGCACTTGAGCGCAGCTATGCCGACAATGAACTGCGTGTTCGCAGCCTGGTCAGCGAATTGTCGTCGGAGCGTGACGCCATCGTCAACCACGCCGAGCGCATCCGTGCATCGATCATCGGTGCGCAGGACGAGATCAAGGAAGAACTATCGCTGGCTGGCGAAGAGCTGTCCATCCGTCTGGCAACAACCGGTGAAGCCTTTGCTTCGATGATCGACACCCGTTCGGCTGCTCTGCTTGAGAAGTCGCGTGTGACGACCGAAGCCATGGGCAGCCTGATTGCCGCCAAGACCGACAATCTGCTCAAGGCGCTGCACACATCCGGCACCAGCCTTGCCAATGAATTCGACATGCGCCTGCACAACCTCACCTCGACCATGTCGGACCGGGGCGGTGTGTTGCTGGAGCAGTTTGCGACGCAGGCTTCGACACTGGATGCCGGCGCTGAAAAGCTCAATTCCGCAATTGAAGAGCGCACACGTCTTCTCAACGAAGTGCTGACATCGCGCACCAAGGAATTGTCCGATAATCTCAACCGTGGCGAAGAGGCGATTGCCGGTTCGCTGGATACCGTTCTCAACAAGCTGGGTGAAACCCTTGACGAGCGCGGCCTGTCGTTCCGCAAGAGCCTGCAGTCCACGGCTGACGACGCGATCATGGATCTCGACCTGCGTTCGGGTCTGTTTGAAGAGCGCCTTCAGGCAACAGTTGGTCAGGTCAACTCGGCCTTTGACGAGCGCGTTGCAGAATTTGCCAGCGCCTTTGATCGTCGCGCCGGTTCGCTCGACAGCAAGCTTATGGAAAGCCTTGCCCGGATCAACGAGGCTGTTGCCGGCGGTTCCGATGCCATCGACGGTATCTTGAGCTCCAGCATTGATCGTCTCGGCTCTGCCCTGACAGACCAGTCCTTCGCTCTGGCGACAGCACTCGGCACCGGTCAGGAAATGCTCGAAAACGCTCTTGATGAGCGTAGCCGCGAACTGACCAATGCCGTTGCATCGCGCACCCAGGAAATCACCACGGCGCTTGGCGATACGCATGAACGTATCGACAGCATCATGGCAGAGCGCAGCGGTGCATTGTTCAATGCCCTGTCTGCCAGCCAGAACCGTTTTGATGAAACGCTTGCACACCGCTCCGAATCCATCACCAACTCGCTGTCTGGCGCTCCAGAGCGCATGGCTGAAATTCTCGATGCCAAGGCCGCAGAAATTACCAATGCTGTTGCCGATATCGAACAGCGCCTTGCTGCTGCTCTCGAAGGTCGCTCCACAGCCATTGCCGAGACACTGGAAGAGAAGGCCAACTACATCACCAGCGCAGTTGCCGGTGTTGAAGAGCGCCTGTCCAACACGCTGGATGATGCTTCCATGGCGATTTCGCTGTCGCTGGAAAGCCGCACCTCCTTCCTTGCGGATACCGTGTCTGATGCCCAGCAGCGTATTGCCTCGACACTGGATGGTGCTTCGTCTTCGATGACCAATGCTCTGGAAAGCCGCACGGCCTACCTGACCGAAGCGGTTGCCGACGCCGAACAGCGCCTGTCCAACAAGCTGGACGACGCATCCATGTCGATGCAGCTGTCGCTGGAAAACCGCACATCCTTCCTGGCCGACGCCGTCTCGGATGCCGAGCAGCGCCTTGCCTCGACACTGGATGGCGCCTCGACTTCGATCACCAGCGCGTTGGAAAGCCGCACGGCTCACCTTACGGATGCAGTCACGGATGTTGAACAGCGTCTGGCCAGCACGCTTGAGGGTGCATCGACTTCGATCACCAACACGCTGGAAAGCCGCGCGGCTTACCTGACCGACGCCGTTTCGGATGTCGAACAGCGCTTGGCCAACAAGCTTGATGACGCCTCCATGTCGATCGCCATGTCGCTGGAAACCCGCACATCGATCTTTGCAGAGACGGTATCTGACGCTGAACAGCGCATTGCCAGCACGCTGGACGGCGCGTCGTCGTCGATTTCCACGGCGCTGGATAACAAGACGACCTACCTCGAAAACGCGGTTGCCGGTGTCGAACACCGCCTGACGTCGTCTCTCGAGCAGACGTCTTCGGCAATCCTCGGTTCTCTGGAAGAGCGCGCCGCTGTCATCTCCGGTTCGGTCATCAACGTCGAGCAGCGTCTTGCCGACACGCTTGAGGGATCTTCGGCCAATATTTCCGGCATGCTGTCCGGCAAGGTCAACGAGATCAGCAATGTTGTCACCGGCATCGAACATCGCCTGGTCAACACGCTCGACGACAAGTCGGCTGTTATTGCTGAAACACTCGGCCGTAACGCTGCCCATATCGAAAACACCGTCGGTTCTGCGGCCCACCTCATCGACAGCAAGGTCAGCGATGCTGCCTACCTGATCGAAAACAGCGTGACGGGTGCAGCCAACCGTATCGAAAACGCCATCGACGGCGGCACCGACAAGTTTGCCGGCACGCTGGAAACTGGTGTGTCTCGTCTCGAGCACAGCCTGACCGCGTCGCACGAGCAGATCAAGAACACCTTCGAGAAGCGTCACGCCGATATCGAGCAGACGTTGACCTCTGCCGGCGACAAGCTGAACGAGATGTTGTCCGATCAGGCCGTATCCATCGGCACCAGCGTTGCGTCGAGCACCGGCATGCTGGAAATGTCTCTGGAAGGTCAGCAGGAAGCCCTGCAGCGCGTTATCGCCTCTAGCAGCGCCGATCTTGAAGCAAGACTGCGCAACGGCATTGGTGAGATCGCCGGCAAGATCAGCGATGCGGCAGGGGACATCAGCACTGCAGCAGACAGCCTGTCCTCGCGCATCGACCAGTCGGTCAGCGGCGTTGCTGGCCAGCTCGGTGAAACCGAAGCCCGTCTTGGCCAGTCGCTTGACGGCTTCCAGCACCGCATCAAGACAGACCTGCACAATGTCAGCGCAACGATTGATGAGGCCAATGCCCGCATCTCCGAGACGCTCGGCACTCGGTCGCAGGAATTTGTCAGCGCCGGCAGCGAGGTTGCCGATCGCATTTCGTCGACCATCGACGAGCGCCTTGGCACCATGGACCGCGCGCTGAACATCGGTCTTGAAAACGTCAACCGCACCATCGGCGAAAAGGCCACCGGTCTTGCCATGACACTGCGTGAAGCCGTGACCTCGGCCACCCAGAGCATGGACGGTGAAGCACTGCGTTCTGCTGAACTTCTGGCCAGAACCGGCAGCGAGTTTGCCTCGACCCTGCGTGACACGGTTTCCACCACCACCCAGAACATGGATGGCGAAGCCCAGCGCTCGGCAGAACTGCTGGCCAGAACCGGTAGCGAGTTTGCCTCGACCCTGCGTGACACGGTCTCGACCGCCACCCAGGACATCGGTGGCGAAGCCCAGCGCTCGGCAAAACTGTTGGCCAGAACCGGTAGCGAGTTTGCCTCGACCCTGCGTGACACGGTCTCGACAGCCACCCAGAACATCGATGGCGAAGCCCAGCGCTCGGCAGAACTTCTGGCCAGAACCGGTAGCGAGTTTGCCTCGACCCTGCGTGACACGGTCTCTGCCGCCACGCAGAACATCGACGGCGAAGCGCAGCGCTCGGCAGAACTGCTGGCCAGAACCAGCAGCGACTTTGCCCAGCAGGTGCAGGCTCGTAATGCTGAGTTCACACAGGCCATCGAAAACCGGTCCGGCGATATCATCAACCGTATTTCGGATGCGCAGAACCGCTTGTCCTCGCAGGCTGCTGCCGTTGCCCAGACCTTCTCCGAAGCTGGCAATGTCATCGTCAACAAGGTTGCCGAAGCAGAAACCGTGGTCCGTTCGCAGGCCGACACCATTGCCCAGAGCCTGTCGCAGGTTGAGGCAGCACTTGGTGCCCGTGGCGACTCCATCCGCACGACGCTGGATGAGCGCACCCGCGAACTGAACTCGATGCTGGCCAGCCGTTCGGCAGAACTGTCGCGCCTGATCGAAGAAAAGGCCCGTCCGGTCGTCGACCAATATGCCAATATCGGTCAGGAAGCTGCCCACCGCATCGCAACGGCTGCCCGTGAGGGTGTTGAAACCCTGTCGGCCACCAATGCAGAAATCGTCAACCGCGTTGAACAGACGGTTGGTGATCTCAATGCTGCGGTCAGCAAGGCCTCGGTAGACTTCAACGCGGCCGACCAGTCGCTCGGTCAGACGGCAAACCGTTTTGCCGAAACCGCCTCGCAGGCTGCCGACATGGTGTCCAGCTCCAGCCGTCTGCTGGAAGGAAAGATCGACCGTCTGTCGAACATTTCCGGCCAGACACTGTCGCAGGTCGCCGGTATCGTTGGTCGCTTCGAAGAGCACTCCAAGATGCTGTCGCAGGCATCCGATCTGCTCGGCGCGGCCCAGTCCAGCTTGGTTGGCACATTGGAAGAGCGTCAGGATACCCTGCGCAGCCTGGCCGTAAGTCTGGTCAAGCGTTCTGAAGACATTGAAGCCACAATGCGCAACGTTGTTTCGTCCGTTGAAGGAACAATGGGCCATGCGGAAGAACGTGCAGCCAATGTTGCCGGTACGCTGAAAGAAAACCTGTCGTCTTCGTTCTCTGAAGTTGGCAAGGCTCTGGACGAGACCGAACAGCGTGCCCAGTCTGCCGCTGCCAATATGCGCAACGCGCTGCTCTCTGCCGGTCAGGAAGCAAACCGTTCCATCGAAACGACACTTGCGGACGCTCGCAAGTACTCGGACGAACTGGCCGACCGTGTTCGCACTGGCGTCCAGTCCTCGCTGGCCGACGTCGACAGCATCCTTGGCAGCGCCACGGAGAAGTCCACGGCTGCCGCTGCAAACGTCCGTGAAACGCTGCGTCTGGCAGTCGAAGAGGCGGTAACCCGCTTCTCCGGCGCAACCGACGAAATTCGTCGCTCCAGCCAGGACATTCGCAAGGAACTGGATTCGACCCGTGCAGAACTGAAGCGTGGTGCTTTCGATCTGCCGGAAGAAGCCAAGGAAAGTGCGGCCGCCATGCGTCGCGCCGTGGCAGAACAGATCAAGGCGCTGCAGGACATTTCGCAGCTGGTAGGCCGCTCGGCCACCCAGATGGAAATCTCCCACGCACGCCCTGCAGCCCCGCAGCCGGCTCCACAGGCGCCACAGCAGGCCGCCCCACAGGTTGAGCGTCGTGTTGCAGAACCTGCACCACAGCCAGCTGTCGCGGCTCCTGTAGCGCGTGCACCTCAGCCACAGACCCCGGCCCAGGTGCTGGGCACCTCTGCTGGTCTGCGTGGCAGCCTGCCACTGGAAACCGCAAAGCCGCAGGTCCAGACAACAACCATCTCTGACCAGGCCGTACAGCGTGGTGAGGGCAGTGGCTGGATCAGCGATCTGCTGCGTGGTGCATCACGTGACCCGAATGCGCAGCAGGCAACAGCTGCTGTCCGTCAGCCGGCAACCCGTCCGGCTGCTGAAACAGCACCAAGCCAGGCATCGCGCAACACCGACAACCGCAATCCGCGTCACATGGTGGAATCTCTGAATTCCCTGTCGGTCGATATCGCCCGTGCGATTGACCACGATGCATCGGTAGACCTGTGGCGCCGTTACCAGCGCGGTGAGCGCGACGTGTTCACCAGACGCCTCTACACGCTGAAGGGTCAACAGACCTTTGATGAAATCAAGCGCAAGTATGAGCGTGAATCGGAGTTCAGAACTGCGGTTGACCGTTACATCGCTGACTTCGAAAAGCTGCTGGCCGACGTTGCCAAGACAGACCGTGACCGCACTGTAACCCAGTCCTACCTCACGTCTGACACCGGCAAGGTCTACACGATGCTGGCCCACGCCGCCGGTCGTTTCAACTGATCTGAAAAGTCAGCAAGCACTTACGTACTTTGAAAACCGCCCCATCCGGGGCGGTTTTTGTTTGTGCAGGGGGTAAAATCCTCAAGCCTTGGGCGTTCCAACGCAAAGGAATGCCCCATCGATGTTGCCATTTGGGTCTTGGCTTTCTATGTGTGGAACAAACGATAACCCGCAATTTCTGGATTTCTGACATGACAAAACTGACAATCGTTGCTTTCGACGGCGCGACCATTGACCTTGATGTTGCAGACGGTTCCACCGTTATGGAAAATGCCGTGCGCAATTCTGTTCCTGGCATTGACGCCGAATGTGGCGGTGCCTGTGCCTGTGCTACCTGTCATGTCTATGTCGATGATGAATGGGCCGAACGTGTCGGCCCGCCAGAAGCGATGGAAGAGGACATGCTGGACTTTGCATTCGACGTGCGTCCAACCTCGCGTCTGTCCTGTCAGATCAAGATGAGCGCCGAGCTGGATGGCCTCATCGTACACGTGCCTGAGCGTCAGGGCTGATATTGCCGGCTGCCGGCACCTGTTACAGGCACCATCTGCCAACAAACGCGCCGGTCATTTTCCGAATTCGGTTTCGGTCAAAAAAAGCCTCGCTCTCCGCATGAAGAGCGAGGCCAGGCGGGCATGCCGCCACGAGGCGAGGGAGGATGACACCTGTGGTTCTGTGGACACGCCAGGGAACTCGAACGCTGCTAACAACTTGGAAATTTGCCGAACGGATGGGTATCGCATAACCACATGTTGGCGCGACCCTAATCCATTGAAATCTGAAGTCTTTCCCACTCCGTATTTAAGTTTTTTATAATTAAAAACACTGATTCGCCACGCCAAGAAATCAATCATAAAAGCGTGGGATCAACCTTAGGTGAGCAGGGTTGGCCGGGCGGCCTTGACGGCCATCGCCCGGCCAAATCACGAGAAAACATCACGTAACGGAAGTTTGTTGCCGAGCGCACATTGATGCAGCCGCGCGGTGCCAGCGGTTAGTTGGGCTGTCAAAGCGCCAAGGGAGGCGTCATAAGCAATGTTTTGGCATGGCAGGGCCAAACCTCGCCAGCGTCATCCTCGCCCTTGAGGCGGGGATCCAGGCCATTTGCACATGCGCTGCGCGTTCGGATGTTCGGGAATGTGTGAGGTCGAACAATGGACGAAAGCGTCCTCCACAAACGCTCCTCATGCCTTGTGCTTGCTGTGGGCAGCCAGCGGAGCGCGTCTGCGCGACAAAAGAGTCTGTTCGGCCAAAGGTCTTGGGCTGACTGGACAGGGCACAGGTATTAGGGATGGATGAGGCGCGGCCCGCGGAAAAACAGCCCAACCGTTCAAGGGCAAACCGTCGCTTTAGTTCTCACGTGCCTTGAGACGGTGGCTGAGCAGGCGCATCATGCGTGCATCGAAGTTCTTGCTTTCGATACGGTCAAAACGCTGCTGATCGCTGTCATGTTCGGCCATGACCTTCTGCGTTGTGTCAGCCACTTGCGCTTGCAGTGCTTCACAGGTCTTTTGCGGGCGAAGACCTTTCAATCTTTTTTCCAGTATCCGGCCATAGCTGCGCGAAATCTCGGCGTGGCGTTCTTCATGCCGTTTGATATCGGCCGACAGCGTGTCCCAGATCAGCGCCAGATCGGCGCTGGTGCGTGCACGGTTTTTCCAGCGCGGCAGCAATATCTTGGTGTGTAGGGTGACCTTCACTTCGCCAATATTGCAGCGGCCGTCCTTTTCCACATAGGTCAGCTCACCGCCGAACTTGATTTCGGTGGCACCGGGATGTCTGGCACCTGTGGATTGTGTCAGTGGGCCGCGATTGGACAGTTCACGGTCGAGATCTGCCGCAGTTTTGCCCCCGATCTGGAAGTAGGAGATCGATTTCTGAAACTGGGTTTCCGCCTGTGTTGAATGCGTGAATGCAAACAGAAAAGCAGATGCGGCAACTGCACGCATGAGACCGGGTATAAAATTCATGTGCCAGACTGCCGGTTGAACTCGTGAAACGATTGCTGCATAGGCGGAGGTGATACAATACAAATTGGCGTGACTCTTTGTAATATCGAAAGGTCCTGACTGTGGTGATAACAGCCAACAACAAGGTGTGGCAAGCCGCTCATGGCCGAAGCCTGAAACTGGATAGGCGTGGCCGTATTATGGCCATCGTCAATGCTACGCCGGATTCCTTCTCCGATGGTGGCCAATTCAACACAGTGGATGCCGCCTTCAGTTATGCCATGACCTGCCTGTCGCAGGGGGCCGACATCATCGATATCGGCGGCGAATCCACCCGTCCTGATGCCAGTGTCGTTGGTGCTGCAGAAGAGCAGGACAGGGTGCTGCCACTGATTGAAAAGCTGTCACAAGAAACTGATGCACTGCTGTCCATCGATACCTACCGGGCTGAAACGGCTCGCCTTGCCGTTGCGGCCGGTGCCCATATCATCAATGATGTCTGGGGGCTGCAGAAGGATCCGGATATGGCCTCAGTGGTCGCAGAGACCGGCGCCGGCGTCTGCATCATGCACACCGGACGTGAGCGCCAGAAGCTGGCTGACGTGATCGATGACCAGATTCATTTTCTGAAACAATCGCTACAATCCGCTGAAAAGGCAGGCATAAAACGCGATGCCATCATGCTGGACCCCGGTTTTGGTTTTGCCAAGGACACGCAGGAGAATATGGCGCTGATGGCAAGGTTTGGTGAGTTGCAGGCGCTTGGCCTGCCGATTCTGGCCGGCACATCGCGCAAACGTTTTATTGGCGCTGTCACCGGGCGGGAGGTCGCCAGCGACCGCGACGCCGGTACCGCCGCCACCACCGCCTTGTTGCGCATGGCAGGTGCGGTGGTGTTTCGCGTTCACAATGTTGCCGTCAACCGTGATGCGCTGGCGATGGCAGATGCCATGCTTGCCGCGCGCAAGGTCCAATCAGGAGAAGAAGAATGAGCCGCTACACAATCCTTTTGAAAAACTGCTCCTTCTTTGCGCGCCATGGTGTGCTTGATCAGGAAGAGGCGCTGGGTCAGCGGTTCTTCGTCGATGCGGAAATGGAGGTCGAGGCTGGCGATGCGCTGGAGACCGACAATATCGACAACACCGTCGATTATGGCGTGGCCTTTGCCGTCATCGAAAAGATCGTCATTGGCAAGCGCCGTTATCTCATCGAGGCACTGGCCAATGATATCGCGTCTGCGCTACGCCAGCGTTACCCGCAGATCGTGCGCGTCAACATCACGGTGCGCAAACCGTCAGCGCCGGTTCCCGGCATTCTCGACTATGCGCAGGTCAGTGTAGAACAACATGCCTGACATGGAATGGACCATTGCAGCCCTTGGGCTAGGCGGCAATATCGGTGACCCGCAAGCCAGTATGGCACAGGCGCTGAAACTGATTGACGAGGACGCCGATTGTGGCGTGCTGGCCGTGTCGAAACTTTATCGCACACCGCCATGGGGCAAAACCGATCAGGCCGATTTTTACAATTGTTGTGCGCTGGTCAAAACACGCTTGCAGCCGCTGGCGCTTCTTGATCGTTGTCTTGAGATAGAGCGCGGCATGAAACGTGTGCGTATTGAGCGCTGGGGGCCGCGCACCATCGATATCGATGTGTTGACCTATGGCGATGTGACGCTGCAATCGGAGCGGATTGAAATTCCACATCCACGCATGACCGAGCGCGCCTTCGTTATGGTGCCGCTTGCCGATATTGCCGCTGGTATGGTGATAAAGGGCAGGGCCGTGTCGCAGTGGCTGTCCGGTCTCAGTGCTGAGGGCATTTTCGAGGCAAATAAAAACCCGCTCTGGTGGCGGGTTTAAAGGGGTCGTCAGAATTGGTTCGGCTTATTTCTTAATAGAGCCGACAGCAATCTGGTCAATGTCGCGTGCCAGTGTCAGGCCGATAACCGGAACCATCTGGTCTGCTACTTTCACCGAAATGGTGATGTTCATGGAATTGCCGTTCTGTACGCGGGCAACCATGGCACCGTTCAGCTTTGAGCGGTTGATGCCAACCACAACCTTGTCGCCGGAAACCTGACCGGACACGATGTCCAGACCCTTGCCTTCAGCGCCGTCAAGGAACTTGCCGGTGTAACCATTGCCGCTGCGGGTAATGGTGGCCGACATCGGCTGCTTGAACACGCCAACGCGGCAGGTGCCACCCAGCTTGATGCCGGTTTCCTTGCCGTCAGCAGGTTCGCCCACCAGGTCACAGGTAAACTTGGTGCCTTTGTATTTACCGGCAACAATCTCGCCCGGACCCTTCCAGGAGCCGGCAACCGACGAGAAAAAAACGTCGTCAGCGGAGGCTGCATTGGCAGCGCTCGGCGTCATTGAAAATGCAAGCGGCACAACAGCGGCAAATCCGCACACGACCGAAAAGAAGCGCGAATACATGATACTTTCCTTGGCGAAAATGCCTCGATTTGATGGGGCTAATGTATTGCGGGAATGGTTAATGTTTGGTTTATTTCGGGTGAGGAATTGACAGGTTGGTAAGTTTTGAAGCGCCTTTTCGCGGCTTCAACCCTGTGTAGGCAGGGGTGGAATTTACACCTTTTGCCTCAGGCCTGACCCTTCAGATCAGGCCGCAAATCCGAGATGAAATCGCTGATGCCAGGCCGTTTCAAGGCGCGGAATGGCAGCGGGCGGCACAGATCCATGGCGGCAATACCGATGCGGGCAGTCATCAGCCCGTTGATCATGCCTTCACCGAGCCGGGCCGAGAGTTTGGAGGCCAGACCATGGCCCAGAACCTGCTGTGCCAGCCCGTCACCGACCGCAATTGAACCGGTGACAGCCAGATGTGCAATGACATCGCGCAGCAGGCGCATCATGCCAATCGAGCCCGGGCGGCCGCCATAAAGTTCGGCCATGGAACGGACAAGCCGCACCACTTCAAACAACACATAGGCCAGGTCGACAATGGCGCGCGGACTGACGGCGGTAACGATCGACACGCGCTTGGAGGCGTTGAGAATAAGCGCACGCGCCTGCCGGTCGATAGGTGTCAGCAATTCACGCTCGGCAAAATCCAGCAGATGCGGGCCGTCGATAATATCGTCCTGCGTTGCCTTCAATGCTGCGCGGCCCTTGGCGGTTTCAGCGCGGTGCGACAGGATGTTTTCAAGCTTGGCAACAACGGATTTCGCAGCGGTTGCCTTGCGCTCCAGCGCGGCCTGTTCAGCTTCGACCTTGAGCGATTGCACGGCGTTAAGCCGCCATATGCCAGCCACCTCGCGGGCCACGATCACCAGCAGCGCCAGAACGGCAATCGCCACGGCGGTTATGGCAGTGTAACCCAGCCAGTCGGCGCGGGTGAACAGATCACGGATCAGCTGGTCGGCCCACAGGCCAAGCGCCAGCGACAACAGGAAACCGAAAGCACCGATTGCCAGCTTGCCGAAGGAAAACCGGTGCGGGCGCGGTTCGGCAACCGGCGGCGCAAGGCCCGCATCCACGCCGCCCAGAAACGGATCATCCTCGTCAGGCGTTATGGCAACTTCGCCGGCAAAGGCCTGCGGTAGACGACGCACTGGCGGTGGCTGCTGTTTTTCTGAGTCGAGAGAAAATGCCTCGGGGCGTCTTTTGCCTGGTGTCGGGCCATCATTGTTGAAATTGGTCATGCGAGCCTGTCTCCGAAAAGGAACTGCATGGCACGGTCAAGCCGGATATGGGGAACCGAGAGCTTGATGCCACCGCCAGTTTCTTCGATCTGCGGCGGCCGGAACCGCACAAAATTAATGTCGGGCATGCCGTCACTATTATCAGCGGCAAATAGCGGTTCGGGATTTTCCGGCAGGTCGCCGGGAAAGATTGCCGTGGCGCGGTTGCCGTCGAATATTTCGCCATTGATGCTTTCACCTGATATCGGCGTGCCGACGATCACCGGCAGGGTGTGGCCATCCTGTTTGACCGTTGCCTCACGCGTTGCACGCACCGAGGCCAGCGCCATCACGTCAATGCCGGCACCGCTCATGCCAATGCGGGTAATGGCGCGGTCCACCAGTCGGCGCGTCAGGCTTTCCAGCCGGTCATGGCTTTCATGGTGCAGATGGTCGGCCTTGGTGGCAGCCACCAGAACCTTGTCGATGCGCCGCCCCAGAAGCGACGACAGCAGCGTATTGGTGCCGGGACGGAAGCAGGCCAGCACGTCGCCCAGCGCCCGTTCCAGGTCGTGCAACGCTTCCTGACCGCGATTGACGGCCTGCAGCGCATCGATCAGCACGATCTGGCGGTCAAGGCGGGCAAAGTGTTCACGGAAGAACGGTTTCACCACGATGTTTTTATAAGCGTCGTAACGCCGCTCCATCATGGCGCGCAGTGAGCCCTTGGGGGCTTTTTCATCTGTCAGGCCCGGCAGCGGCGCAAAAGTCAGGGCAGGTGATCCTTCAAGATCGCCTGGCATCAGGAAACGGCCCGGTGGCAGGGTAGATAGCGACCGCTCATCGGATTTGCAGGCGCGCAGATAGCCGCTGAAATGTTCTGCCAGTTTCTTGGCTGTCATTTCATCGGCCGGTGCATTCACGTCGAGAGTGGCGGCATACTCCAGCCAGTCACGGGCCAGCTCTGCCCGCACGCCAGTTCTGGCCAATTCGACAGTCTCATTGCTGAACGTGTTGTAGTCGCGTTCTAGCAACGGCAGGTCCAGCAGCCATTCGCCGGGATAGTCGATAATGTCGATCGACAACTGGCCGGGCGACAACCAGCGACCCCAGCCGCTGGCGCTCTGGTAATCAATGGTAATGCGAAGCTCGGAAATGGCGCGGGTCGAATCAGGCCAGCTGCGGTCGCGCACCAGCGCCTGGATGTGGTCTTCGTACTGAAAGCGTGGAATGGCGTCGTCAGGCTGTGGTTCCAGCCGGATGGAGGACACACGGCCGGATCGCACCGGTTCAAACAGCGGCAAGCGGCCGCCATTCAGCAGATTATGCACCAGCGAGGAGATAAAAACCGTCTTGCCGGCACGCGAAAGGCCGGTCACGCCGAGCCGCAATGTGGGATGCGTCAAGGAACTTGCCCGGTCATAAAGATTGTCAAATGCGATCAGCGCGCCGTCTGTTATCGATGAAAGCGATGGGGGCAAGAGCAATTATCCCATTAAAATTAGAAATTTCTCCACAAATATAAGAAGGATTGGTGCTTAAAAAAGTGGCTGGAAAACAGAAATATACCGGGCCGACGGCGGCCGCGGCTTTTATGGCGCAATGAAATCTACAACTTTCCACTTCAGCGGCGATGCGTCGTCGCTGGCATCACAACTGAGCACCGCAAGGCCGGCGGTAGGGAAACCTGACGGTAAATGGCTGTGGAAATCATCTTCGCCAACCAGTGATTCCAAGAGGTCGGCAATAGTTGGATTATGGCCGATCAACATCACCGATTGACTTTCGCTTTGTGAGGAAATCAGGTCGAGATACGTTTGTTCGCTGGCATTATACATTTCATCAATGAAGGTAATCTCCGGCTGACCTGGCAGCGAACGGCGGATCGCATCGCTTGTCTGGCGGCAGCGTACAGCCGTTGAGCACAGGATGACCTGCGGGCGATAGCCCTTGTCAGCGGCCTTGTCCGCAATGATTTCCGCTTCCGCATAACCTCTGTCATCAAGTGTTCTGTCGAAATCTCCCTGACCCGGATTTGCCATGCCGGAATGGGCATGACGAAGCAGATAGACACGGTTGAGGGAAGTAGAGTGCAGCGCCATCTGTTGAGATTCCATTCTGTAAAATTCCGGTTCTTGAAGAATAGACTGCTTTGCCTCAAGTGTCCTCAAGGAATACGCGAATGCAATCAGTGTTTTGACGCTGGCTATTCACGGATTGTAAAAGGGATTAAAAAATGGACATTTAGCTGATTTTTGTGACAACTTTAAAAATGCCTTAAAACCTCTCAGAAGGCTTGAATCTCTATAGGTCCTTGGAGTATACACCGCCGCATAAGAGATGTTCTTCGAGGAGAATCGCGTTGAGTGAGAAGATCGATCTTAGTGACTATGTGCTCTCTGAGAATGATGAGTTCATGAATGCCAATCAGCGCGCGTACTTTCGTGCGAAACTGATTGGTTGGAAAAATGACATCCTTCGCGAAGCAAAAGAGACCCTTGGTCATCTCGCGGAAGAAAGTGCAAACCATCCTGACATTGCTGATCGCGCCTCTTCGGAAACAGACCGCGCCATCGAACTGAGAGCAAGAGACAGGCAGCGCAAGCTTATTTCCAAAATCGATGCTGCCTTGCAGCGTATTGACGAGGGAACCTACGGTTACTGTGAAGAAACCGGTGAGCCTATTGGCTTGAAACGGCTTGATGCCCGCCCAATCGCAACGCTTTCCATCGAAGCTCAGGAACGCCATGAACGTCGCGAGAAAGTTTATCGCGACGAGTGATCTCAAACGGTGAACGCCGATGAGTTTCAACTGACCAATAAAAAAGGCGCGTTTTACGCGCCTTTTTTCATGTCTGCTGATGGCAGATTGTGGCCCGTTATTACCGATCGCGTGTCACGGACATTTCGCCGAAGATGCGCGCCATTTCCTTCTGGATCTCGTTTTCGGTCGAGGCGCCGGAAATGGGCGGGGCAGAAGGGTCACGGCGTGGTTGCTGCTGTGTGCTGGTAACCTGCGCAAAACCTTGCTCAGCAGCAGGAGCGCTCTTGGCGATTTCCGCTTCCAGGAACTTTTCAAAGTCGCTGCTCAGAGCCTCGTTCGACAAAGTTGGCTCAGGGGCGGGTGCGACCGGCTTGATTGGCGGTTCAACAGTGTCGCGGTTTGGCAGAACACGGTTGCGCGCCGATTCCAGGATGTCGCCGGCATTGATCTCATCAAGCGTATAGGGCGACGTCTGCAGGATCGGTGGAGGCTCGACCGCTGTTGTCACAGCTGCTGGTTTGATGGGTGGCACGACATCGGGTGGTGTTGCAACGGCGGCAGGCACGGGGGCTGCGGCAACTACGACTGGCGGTCTGTCGATGACCGACGGTGCAATAGGGCCAGCAACCGGTGGAGCAGCCGGAGATGGCGCAGCTTGGGTGGTAGGCTGGGTAATAGGCGACTGGACTGCAGAAGCAGCTGGCGCGCTGGCAGGCGCTACAACGGGTGGCTCCTGGCGCAGTGGGCGTGGCGCCTCGGACGCAGGTTCAACCGATGGTGCCGGTCTTGCGACAGAGGGTTCCCTGGTCACGGATGGCGTTGCCACTGTCGGAGCAACAGCAGGGGCGGCCGGCGTGATGATTGGTGGCACCACAGGTGGTGGTGTGATGACAGGTGCAGGCGCTGAAGCCGGCGCAGAGGAAACGACCGGTGGTGGCGTGATCACGGGTGCCGGAGCCGGAGTAGGCGCAGGCGGCACGACCGGTGCGGCCACAGGGGCAGGGGTCACGATTGGCGCGGCGTTGACCGGCTGCTCATGGGTCACTTCACGGGTCTGCGAAATCGTGCGCGGGGTCTCGCGCTTCTCAACCTGCTCTTGCCGCTCATCATCATAAGGTGAGCTGGACAGAAGGTTGTCACGCTGATCGACCGGCGTCAGAACCGGAATGGCGCCAATGCCGCTTTCAATGACGATATCGGTCGGGCCGCCAATCATCACAAGATGTTCGACATTGTCCCGGCGCACCAGAACCAGCCGGCGGCGCGCATCGACAGCTGCCGCATCCAGCACCTGCAAGCGCGGCTGGCGATTTCTGCCGCCACGAATGAAGGGGGAAGAGCCGCCGCGCCGCTTTATCAGCCACAGGACGATAGCAAGACCGATTAATGCAACGCCAACACCGACGACAGCAATAATGAGATTGTTTCCGTACGAGCCGAGGGCCTCGTTCACCATATCCATGATAGTTGCGTCTTTCTAAAATTCGAAAGCGGACAAATCCTTATAAACGGATGTTACATTATCCGCTAAGTTGCTCAAAAAGACGATTTTTTTAAGTCGCTGACAAGATTTTATCGCTGTTGTCCCGGATTATATCTAACCTGCGGAGCAAATCATTCCGTATACACGCACTAATCTGTGGTGATTTCCTTCAATTTCTTGATGGTTTGATGGTGGTTATGTCGCAGCATAGCTTTTGGCTGGCTGGTTAACTTGCTACAAGGGCAAGAGGTGGGCGATTCCGTGTGTTTCACGGAAATGAGCTGCAAGAATACGAGGTTGAGATGACACGGGTGGGCCAGGCCAGCGAAAATGACGACCTGCCATTGATGGACAGGCAAGCCCGTTCAGGAACGGTTGTACGAATACTTTTCCTTGCGGTCATTCTGGTGGCCGCTGCCGTGGCCTTCGTCTATTTCAAGGATTCTCTCGAAAACGAGATCGTGCTGGGCATTCTTGGCGTGCTCGCCATGGTCGGCATATTTTTTCTGGTGTCGTCGATCATCGGTTTTATCGAGGTCATGCCGCAGTCGCGCTCCGACGTGCTGGCGAGACGCTTTCTGGCAAGCCATCCCGATGGGATCATCGTCACCGATCCCAAGGGCCGCATCGTTTATGCCAACAGCGCCTATTGCCAGATGACCGGCGCGGTCAAGGCCATGGATATCCAGAGCCTTGAGACGCTGCTGTCGCGCAATCGCGAATCGACCGAAGCACTGTACCGGCTGATCAACAAACTGCGCGAAGGCCAGAGCGGCCACGAAGAATTCCGGCTGCTGAAATCGATCGGTGATGGCACGACGTCATCCGGCCCGCATTGGTACCGCCTGAAAGCCCGTCTGTTGATCGAGGCCAGCGGCGATGCGTTGCACGTGTTCCAGATCATCGACATCACCGCCGAGCGTGAAGATCAGGAGAGATTTTTCCGCGAGCTGCAAAATGCCATCGATTATCTCGACCACGCACCATCAGGTTTCTTCTCGGCCGGTAAGAAGGGTGAGATTATCTATTTGAACGCCACGCTGGCCGAATGGCTGGGGATCGACCTTGCCCAGTTTGCGCCGGGTTCAATGACAGTGTCCGATATTGTGGCGGGCGAGGGCATGGCTTTGCTGCAATCGGTCAAGCCGTCGGCTGGCCAGTCACGCACCGAAACGGTTGATCTGGACATGCGCAAGGCCAATGGCCAGAGCGTGCCGGTTCGCCTCGTGCACAAGGTTGCCGCCGCCCGCGATGGTTCTATCGGCGAAAGCCGCACCATCGTGCTGATGCGCACCAATGTCGAAAGCGATGATCGGTCGGCCTCGGCCATGCGCTTCACCCGCTTTTTCAACAACACGCCAATGGCTATTGCCTCGCTGGACGGGCAGGGCCGCATTCTGCGCACCAATGCGCCGTTCCTCAAACTGTTCTCGTCGGTGGTTAGTCGTGATGATGTTGATCGCGGCATTCCGTTTGAAAAGGTCATCCACGACAATGAAAAGGGTCATCTGGCGCATGCGCTGGAAGCAGCCCGTGACCGTCAGGGCGATATTGCACCCTTCGATTCCCGTCATCCGGGCGAAGAAGGCCGCCATTTCCGCTATTACGTGAATGCGGTTATCGACCAGAATGAGGAGGCGCCTGAAGAGGTCGCCATCGTTTATGCCATCGAGGTGACAGAGCAGAAGGCGCTCGAAACCCAGATGGCACAGACCCAGAAGATGAACGCAGTCGGCACGCTGGCCGGTGGCATCGCGCACGACTTCAACAACGTGCTGACCGCCATCCTGCTGTCGTCTGACCATCTTTTGTTGCAGGCGCGTCCAGCCGACGCCTCCTTTGCCGACCTGATGGAAATCAAGCGCAACGCCAACCGTGCGGCCGTGCTGGTGCGCCAGTTGCTGGCCTTCTCGCGTAAGCAGACCATGCGTCCAGCCGTGTTGAACATGACCGATGTCGTCGGTGACCTGCGCATGTTGGTCGACCGGCTGATTTCCGGCACCAATGTCAAGCTGGAGGTCGATTACGGCCGTGACCTGTGGTCGGTCAAAACCGATCTGTCGCAGTTCGAACAGGTGCTGATCAATCTGTGCGTCAATGCGCGTGATGCCATGCCAAACGGTGGTACCATTCGTATCAAGACGCGCAACATCAGCACTGAAGACGCTGCCGCGCTGAACAGGCCAGACATTCCAATCGAAGAACTGGTGATGATTGAAGTGTCCGATACCGGCACCGGTATTGCGCCTGAAATCATGGACAAGATTTTCGAGCCGTTCTTCACCACCAAGGATGTTGGTAAGGGCACCGGTCTTGGCCTGTCGATGGTCTATGGCATCGTCAAACAATCCGGCGGTTACATCTACCCCGAATCGGAAGTGGGCAAGGGCACGGCATTCCGTATCTTCCTGCCACGCCACATCGTCGAGGTTGTTGCCGTTGATCCTGAAGTCGCCGCTGCCGCTGGCGATAAAAAGCTACTCGGCGCAGCACCAGCCGCAGCTGCCAAGAATGACGATGTCGACCTGACCGGCAAGTCTGCCGTCGTTCTTCTGGTGGAAGACGAAGAGGCTGTTCGCCGTGGTGGAAAGCGTATGCTGGAAACCCGTGGTTACACGGTGCACGAGGCCGGTTCCGGCATCGAGGCGCTGGATGTGATGGAAGAGCTGGAAGGCAAGGTTGATATCGTTGTCTCCGACGTTGTCATGCCGGAAATGGATGGCCCGTCGCTGCTGCGCGAACTGCGCAAGAACTATCCAGACATGAAGTTCATTTTTGTATCCGGTTACGCAGAAGACGCCTTTGCCAAGAACCTGCCTGAGGATGCCAAGTTCGGCTTCCTGCCCAAACCGTTCTCCTTGAAACAGCTGGCCGTTGCGGTTCGTGAAATGCTTGATAATGAAGGGTGATCTCCTCCTTCTCTCTCTTGGCGTCCGGACAAGGCCGGGCGCATTCACGGCGACAGGCCGCGTGATGTCTTGACGATAGGCAGCACTGACTGGGCAGATATCGTACTGAGAACCAACCGGGTATCGTCAGTTGAACAGGCCGCGAAGGTGCTTTCCGACGTACAGTGGCTGTTTGGTTTCCGCGCCTATTATGTGTTCGACCGACCGAAGGCGAGCAGCTTGGGCTTTGAAGAATCGCACCAGTTTTCCAATTTGACGGATCTGTTTCTGTCACGGTTGAAGGCAAGCGTGCCTGACTTCGAAGACAAGATCTTCATTGATTCCCTGTCGCGGCTCATGCCTGTGCCGTGGTTTATGGAGGAATACAGCAAGCGCGCCATGTTGAGCGATGCGGCGGTTAAGCTGTTTACGGAATCACGGCTGATCATGGGCGTGAATTTTCCAGGCTTTGGGCTGTGGGACAAGATTCGTATCGTCGGTTTTGCTGGCGCTCGAAAAAGGCCGGAACGTGACGAGCTTGATCAACTTAATTTGTTGATGATCCAGATGCATGAACGCCTGTCTTTGGTGTTCAAGCCGCAGGACAACACTGAAACCACGATGACATCTCTCGAAAAGCAGGTGCTGCACGCCGTTTCGGAAGGAAATCGTGTGGCGCATGTGGCCGGAAATCTTGGTCTTTCCACACGCACAGTTCAATATCTGATGAATTCCATTTGCCGAAAGCTGGATGCTTCTTCGGTAGAACATGCCGTTGCCAGTGCCTTGCGACAGGGGCTTATCTACTGAAATACTGAACTTTATGCCCTTTGCGATGGTGTTCGTAAAACTGCAAGTAAATTCATTTGATTTTACGGTTGCGTCAAAGGGGCTTAAAATCGCAATCTGAACACTTAAATAAGTGGGGAAGGGATTTGATTTCCGATATGATCTCCCCACCGGAATTGATTTGGAGAATGATGAAACATGATCGCTATGCCGATCTACATGCAGGGTGAAGGTGACAATGATGGTGAAGGCGGTACCAACCGCGGAACATCGGTTATCACCCGCACTAAGCCCAAAACCAAAAAACCAAATCTCTACCGGGTTTTGCTTTTGAACGACGACTATACGCCAATGGAATTCGTGATCCATATTCTGGAGCGCTTTTTCCAGAAAGACCGCGAAGCGGCAACGCGTATCATGTTGCACGTCCATCAGCATGGGGTCGGTGAATGTGGTGTCTTTACATATGAAGTCGCCGAGACGAAAGTAAGTCAGGTCATGGATTTCGCCCGACAGCATCAGCATCCGCTGCAATGCGTCATGGAAAAGAAATGAGGATCGCAACGTGCCAACTTTTTCCCCAAGTCTTGAGAAGGCGCTGCATCAGGCATTGACCTTTGCCAACGAGCGTCATCATGAATATGCAACTCTTGAACACCTGCTTCTGGCACTGATCGACGATGCAGACGCAGCAGCCGTTATGGGTGCGTGCAACGTCAATCTGGACGTTCTGCGCAAGACCGTCGGCGACTATATCGATAATGAACTGTCCAACCTCGTCACCGGTTATGATGAGGATTCCAAACCGACATCCGGTTTCCAGCGCGTCATCCAGCGTGCGGTCATTCACGTCCAGTCGTCTGGCCGGGAAGAGGTAACAGGCGCCAACGTGCTTGTTGCGATCTTTGCCGAGCGTGAAAGCCACGCCGCTTACTTCCTGCAGGAGCAGGAGATGACCCGTTACGATGCGGTCAACTACATCTCCCACGGTATCGGCAAACGTCCGGGTACGTCCCAGACCAGAACACCGCGTGGGTCCGAAGACGGCGAACCGGAAAACAAGGCTCCGCGCAGTGACGAGGATGCCGGCCCGAAAAAGCAGCAGGACGCCTTGAAGGCTTACTGCGTCAACCTCAATGAAAAGGCCAAGGTCGGCAAGATCGATCCGCTGATCGGCCGCCACGAAGAGGTCAACAGGACCATTCAGATCCTGTGCCGTCGCTCCAAGAACAACCCGCTTTATGTGGGTGATCCTGGCGTCGGTAAAACGGCGATTGCCGAAGGTCTGGCCAAGCGTATCGTGGAAGGCAAGGTGCCGGAAGCACTGCGCAACGACACGATCTTCTCGCTCGACATGGGCACGCTTCTTGCGGGCACACGCTATCGCGGTGACTTTGAGGAACGTTTGAAGCAGGTCGTCAAGGAACTCGAAGAGTTTCCTGGTGCGGTGCTGTTCATCGACGAAATCCACACGGTTATCGGTGCTGGTGCGACCTCCGGTGGCGCAATGGATGCTTCAAACCTGTTGAAGCCAGCCTTGTCCTCCGGTTCCATCCGCTGCATCGGTTCGACGACCTACAAGGAATATCGCCAGTTCTTCGAAAAGGACCGGGCCTTGGTTCGTCGCTTCCAGAAGATCGACGTCAATGAGCCATCGATCGATGATGCTATCGAGATCATGAAGGGCCTCAAGCCATATTTCGAAGATTACCATCATCTTCGTTATACCAATGAAGCCATCAAGGCGGCGGTTGAGCTGTCGGCACGTTACATTTCCGACCGCAAGCTGCCAGATAAGGCAATTGACGTGATCGATGAAACCGGTGCCGCACAGATGTTGCTGCCAGCGTCGCGTCGTCGCAAGCTGATCACCGAAAAGGAGATTGAGGTTACGATTGCCACCATGGCCCGTATTCCGGCTAAAACCGTTTCCAAGGACGACGAGATGGTTCTCGCCAACCTTGAAAAGGAACTGCTGTCGGTCGTTTACGGTCAGGATACGGCAATTGAAGCTCTGTCCACAGCCATCAAGCTGGCCCGTGCGGGCTTGCGCGAACCCAACAAGCCGATCGGCTCCTATGTCTTCTCCGGCCCGACGGGCGTGGGCAAGACCGAGGTTGCCAAGCAGCTTGCTGCGTCGCTCGGTGTGGAGATGCTGCGCTTCGACATGTCGGAATATATGGAACGTCACACCGTTTCGCGGTTGCTTGGCGCACCTCCCGGCTATGTCGGTTTCGACCAAGGCGGTCTGTTGACCGATGGCGTCGATCAGCATCCGCATTGCGTCGTGCTGTTGGACGAAATCGAAAAGGCCCATCCAGATATCTACAACATCCTGTTGCAGGTTATGGACCACGGCTCGCTGACCGACCACAACGGCAAGAAGATCGACTTCCGCAACGTCATTCTGATCATGACGACCAATGCGGGCGCATCGGAAATGGCCAAGTCGGCAATCGGTTTCGGTTCGTCCAAGCGTTCGGGTGAGGATGAAGAGGCGTTGAACCGCCTGTTCACACCGGAATTCCGCAACCGTCTGGATGCGATCATTCCGTTCTCGCCGCTGCCGACCACCGTTATCCACCGCGTGGTTCAGAAGTTCGTTATGCAGCTGGAAAGCCAGCTTTCCGAGCGTAACGTTACTTTCGACCTGCATGAGGATGCGATTGCCTGGCTTGCAGAGCGTGGTTACGACGAAAAGATGGGCGCACGTCCGCTCAGCCGCGTCATTCAGGAACATATCAAGAAGCCTCTGGCCAATGAGATCCTGTTCGGCAAGCTGAAAAAGGGCGGTGTCGTTACCGTGACCGTCGGCAAGAAGGACGATGGCAAGGACGGTCTGGTTCTGGAATCTCATCCAGAAACCGCACCGGTCAAGCCAAAGCCGGAAGCCGAGTTGAAAGCTGCCAAGGCAGCCAAGACAAAGGTCAAGGCTGCCAGCAAAACGGCCAAGGCCGAGCAGGCAGAAGCCGAGGTTCTGGTAGTGGACGAGCCGGAAAAGGCAAAGTCTGAAACCAAGGCACCACGCAAGGCCAATACGGTGCCGAAGGTGCCAAAGAAGAAATAAGCGACAGCTTGTTATCAACGAAGTGCCGGGTAAAACCCGGCACTTTTTATATGGGCCCGGCACTGTTCACAAAACATTCGGGCCACCGTTTTTGACCTGCGCGCAGCAGGTTGTGATCCATGAAAGCGTGACAATGTCTGCGGAAGTAAATCAGGGTACGCATGCCCTGTGGTTTGCCAAGGGAATGAAGGGGATATTCTCCTTGCCCGCCATGATCCTCATGGCGTCCTTCATTGGCTTTAGCGCCTTTGCCCTGGAATCCGGTTTTACCCGTGAACAGGCTGTGTTCATGACCTTTACCGTCTGGGCCTTGCCAGCCAAGATGATCCTGATCGGTTCGATGTTGGGTGGCGCCAATCTGGCGGCATGTTTCCTGGCGGTGACATTGTCTTCCGTGCGCATGATGCCGATGGTCGCCTCCATCGTGCCGGACCTGAAAACCTCACGCACACCCACCTGGCTTTTGCTGTTTCTGTCGCATTTCGTGGCAATTACCGCCTGGGTGTTTACCACCCAGAACATCAATTCCGTGCCACGTCCGTTTCGTGCGTCGTGGTTTGCCGGTTTTGCCATCACGCTGACACTGGTCAATACGCTAATCGTGGCGGTGTCCTTCGGCATCGTTGCGTCCTTTCCGCCGCTGGTGGCGGGCGTGCTGTTTTTCATGACGCCGGTCTACTTCGTGGCCTCCATCTGGGCGTCTGCCACCCATTCGGTGGTCAAGGTCGCCTTTATCATCGGCCTGATCGCCGGCCCGCTCTTTGCGATGATCGAACCGGAATTCGACATCATCTACGCTGGACTAGGCGGCGGCACGCTGGCTTATTTCATTGACCGCCGGTGGTTTCGCCGCAAGATCCAGTCGCAACCCGGGGAGATCGAACCATGATCGCCCTGGAAGGCTGGTGGCCCTATCTGTTGATTGCCGTTGCCGGGTGGCTTGCCACCGACATCTGGCGCTGGCTTGGCGTGATTGCCGGCAACAGGCTGAAAGAGGGCTCTGAGGCGCTGTACTGGGTGAGGGCGGTTGCCACCGCTCTTGTCATGGCCGTGACAGCCAAGCTGATCGTGTTTCCAACCGGCACGCTGGAGCAAACGCCGATGTGGTTGCGCATTGGTGCCGCCAGCCTCGGTTTTGCAGCGTTCCTGCTTTTGGGGCAGCGCGTGCTGGTGGGGGTGGCAGTGTCGATCCTGCTGCTGACCGCAGGGCTGTTGTTCATCGGTTTCTGAATTTGATACCGCGCATGAAAAAGGCAGCTTACCCCGGGGGAAGCTGCCTTTTCGTTTTTCTGTCAGACGCATTGATATGCGCCGAGATGATTACAGTGCGTCGCGCACCTTCTGTGCATTGGCAGCCAATACAGCGCCATCCTCCATCGTGCCGGAATGCGGCTTTAATGGAATGCCTTCCTTGCGTGGCACGACGTGGAAATGCAGATGGAACACGGTCTGGCCTGCCGCCGGCTCGTTAAACTGCGCGACGTAAACGCCATCCGCATCAAAGGCTTCCTTTGCGGCATTGGCGAGCTTCTGCACGACAGGCAGGGTCTTTGCCAGAACGGCCGGGTCAGCATCGAACAGATTGCGCGAACCGGTCTTTGGTATCACCAGCAGGTGACCCGGTGCCTGCGGCATCACATCCATGAAGGCCAGCGTGTCGTCATCCTCGTAAACCTTGTGGCAGGGAATTTCGCCACGCAGGATTTTTGCAAAGATGTTGTTGTCGTCATAACCGGTGGTCATTGGAAGCTCTCCTCATGAAATAAAGGGCAATAGACGGTCTGGAGATTAAAGGTTCACTCCTGCCGTTCGCCTTTGCGGAATGGGCTGTGGACGTCAAGATAGTCGCTGATCTGCTCTACTTCCTCACGCTCTCGTTCGAGATAGGCGGAAATGGCGTTGCGCAGACCGGCATGGGCAATGAAATGCGCCGAATGGGTGGTAACCGGCGTATAACCGCGCGCCAGCTTGTGTTCGCCTTGCGCACCGGCCTCCACCCGCTGCAGGCCGCGCGACAGCGCAAAATCGATGGCCTGATGGTAACAGACCTCAAAATGCAGATAGGGGTGGTCTTCAATGCAGCCCCAATGGCGGCCATACAGCGCATCGGAGCCGATGAAGTTGATGGCGCCAGCCACATAACGACCGTCACGCTTGGCCATGACAAGCAGAATGTCATCGGCCATGCGTTCGCCAATCAGCGAATAGAAGCTGCGGGTTAGATAGGGGCGTCCCCATTTGCGGCTGCCGGTATCCATGTAGAAGGTATAGAACTGGTCCCAGATTTCCTCGGTCAGGTCGCTGCCGGTTAGCCAGTCGATGCTGATGCCGTTATCCAGCGCTGCCTTGCGTTCTTTCCTCAAATCCTTGCGCTTGCGCGACGACAGCGCATCCAGAAAATCCGCATGGTCGCGGAACCCACTATTGATGAAATGGAACTGCTGGTCGGTGCGATGCAGAAAACCTGCATCCGTCAGAGCCTGTGTGTCACCATCCGGTGTGAAGGTGACATGGGCGGAGGAAACGCCAATCTTTTCCGTAACCTGACGAAGACCCGAGGCCAGTACCGGCCGGAAGCGGGCAGCATCGACATCACCTGCCGTCAGCAGGCGCGGGCCGGTTGCCGGCGTGAACGGCACTGAACATTGCAGCTTGGGATAATAGTGGCCGCCAGCCCGCTCGAAAGCATCGGCCCAGCCATGGTCGAACACATATTCGCCCTTGCTGTGGTTCTTGAGATAAGCGGGGATGGCGCCAACGAGAACGCCGTCGCCGCGCTCCAGCAGCATATGGTGGCCAAGCCAGCCGGTTTCTGGGGTGGCTGATCCGGACTGTTCCATGGCCGATAGAAAGGCATGGGAGACGAACGGATTATAAGGTTCCATCCGCATTGTTTTCGACGCGCCGGAAAGCCTGTTCCAGTCTTCCGGGTCGATATCGCCAAAGGATTGTTCAATGCGGATGGAGTATTCTTCGCTCATGCGTTTGCCGACTGGCTCTCTCTTGGGTCAGAACCGCGAGGGTCAAATCCCTCGAATGTCATCTGGTCTGCATATTTATAGGTAATCGCACGGGCATTTTCATCCCTTACCGTCCAGGTAATTACCGGAATGCTCAATTTGCGCTGCGCTTCGATGAAGCTGTTGGGCAAATGACCGTAGTGATAGGAAATGAAATCGATACCGATCTGCATCGCCTCGTCATGACGGAAAAACTCTTCCGGTTTGTCACCTTCTGCTGTCAGGCCGATTGGCCATGGCGAACCGGCCCTTTTAAGGTCCTTCAGCAGGTGGTGGTCAAAGCTCATCAGCGCAACTGGGCCCTGATAACCCTCAAGGTCTTCCAGCACGGCTTCGGCAAAACCGTCATCCACGCCGTCGCCTTCACGCCCCTTCAGTTCGATGACCAGCGGCACCTTGCCGGCGCAAAGCTTCAACAACTGTTTCAGGGTTGGAATACGGTCCTTTGTCTGGCCGACCGACAACAGGCCAAGCTCGGCGGAGGTCTTTTCGCGCACGTCACCCTTCATGCCGGTCAGGCGCTCCATGTCGTCATCATGGAAAACAACGGGAACGCTGTCTGCTGCCAGTTGCACGTCGCACTCAATGGCGAAACCGGCCTCTATGGCACGGCTGAAGGCGGACAGCGTGTTTTCCCACACCTGATGGTTCATGTCATGATAGCCGCGATGGGCAACGGGCTGGGCTGTCAGAAAGGCAAGCTTTACGGTCATACGTCTATTTCCACGATTGCGTCGATCTCGACGGCAGCATTGAGGGGCAGGGAGGCAACGCCAACGGCGGCGCGGGCATGTTGGCCCGCTTCACCGAAAACATGGCCAATGAGGTTCGAAGCCCCGTTGATGACAAGGTGCTGTTCTACAAATTCCGGAACCGAGGCCACGAAGCCGGTCAGCTTGACCACGCGGCGTACTTTGGCAAGGTCTCCATCAAGGGCGGCTTTGACCTGGGCGACGATGTTGACGGCGCACAGTTCTGCAGCGCGTTGGGCGCCTGCCACGTCGACATCTCGGCCCACATGACCGGTCACCGCAATCTTGCCTGATTCCATGGGCAATTGCCCGGAGACATAAAGAAGATTGCCGCTGATGGCGAAAGGAACGTAGTTTGCCGCAGGTGCCGCAGCAACTGGCAGTGTATAACCAAGCTCTTTCAGGCGCCCTTCAATGACATCAGACATTTTTGACTCGCGGTTTTGTTGTAAAACGAACAAGAATCCGGCATTCAGGATGGACGATCCCAAGCGACGGGCGCATGCTTTCTACAATATGGGCGATGAGTCCAACAGGAGATATTGAATGTTAGTTCGCAACATTGCGTTTGTTTTCGTCGCCAGCCTTTCAGGCTCCATTGCAGGCGCGGCGCAAGCAATGCCTGGCACTGCTGCGACAGGCCTGATTGCCCACCGTGCGGTTTATGATCTCGAACTGCGCGATTCCACCGATCGTTCCGGCATTGAAGATATGTCCGGCCGCATGGTCTACGAATTTACGGGCTCTGCATGTCAGGGATACAAAACCGATTTCCGTTTCGTCACCCAGATCAATACCGGCGATGCCGTGCGCATGACCGACCAGCAGACGACGACGTTTGAAGACGCGGCCGCAAAAAAGTTCACCTTCGACACCAAGTCGTTCACCGACGACAAGCTGGACAAGGAAGTCGGCGGCTCGGCTGCCGAATCGGACGCCGGCACGGTTGTCGATCTGGTGCGGCCCGATAGCCGCAAGGTCGATCTGGTGGCCAGCGACTTCCCGACCGAACACATGCTGCAGGTCATCGACAATGCTCGCGCTGGCAAGCGCATGTTCGAATCACGCATTTTCGACGGTTCCGACAATGGCGATGAAAGCCTGATCACCTCGACGCTGGTTGGCAAATCGCAGACACCTGTGTCGGATGACAAGGAAGCAGGAGAAGCGGGCCAGTTTTCCAAGGCGCCGTTCTGGCCTGTGACCATTGCTTATTTCAACGACAAAAGCGGCACGGATGCGCTGCCGATCTACCGTATGTCGTTCAAGCTCTATGAAAACGGCATCACCCGTGATCTGGTTCTCGATTACGGTGACTTTGTTTTGACCGGCAAGCTGAAAAAGCTCGATATTCTCGAAACGGCTTCCTGCGACAAGCAAACCCAGAAATGACATGGGCGTGCCTGAAAAGCGCGTAACAAACGCAGTTCAGGCGCCTGTTGTGTCAAAATTCTCTCTTATTCGCTTGCTTTTTTCGTGAAGCAGCGGTATGCGCCACACCATTCCACACGCGAAGCTTGGGATGTTCCGGGAGAAATCCGGTTCGTTCCGCCCGGTGGCACTCTTTAAAACAGTGCTGTTCGCTTCGCGGGGGTTAAACCGGAAAAGGAGTTACAGGCATGGCATTGCCAGATTTTTCTATGCGCCAGCTTTTGGAAGCAGGCATTCACTTCGGTCACCAGACACACCGCTGGAACCCGAAAATGAAGCCGTACATCTTCGGCGATCGTAACAACATTCACATCATCGACCTGGCTCAGACCGTTCCGATGCTGTCGCGCGCCCTTCAGGTCGTGTCCGACACCGTTGCTCGTGGCGGCCGCGTTCTGTTCGTTGGTACGAAGCGTCAGGCTTCCGACATCATCGCAGATAGCGCAAAGCGTTCGGCTCAGTACTACGTCAACTCGCGTTGGCTCGGTGGTATGATGACCAACTGGAAGACGATCTCCAACTCGATCCAGCGTCTTCGCAAGCTCGACGAGATTCTGAATTCGGAAGGCTCTGGCTACAACAAGAAAGAGCGTCTGACCCTTGAGCGCGAGCGCGAAAAGCTCGACAAGGCTCTCGGCGGTATCCGCGATATGGGCGGCACCCCAGACCTGATGTTCATCATCGACACCAACAAGGAAAAGATCGCAATCGAAGAAGCCAAGCGTCTTGGTATTCCGGTTGTTGCAATCATCGACTCGAACTGCGATCCGGATAGCATCGACTTCCCGATCCCAGGTAACGACGACGCTTCCCGCGCAATCGCGCTGTACTGCGATCTGATCGCTCGCGCTGCCATCGACGGCATCGCACGCCAGCAGGGCGCTTCGGGCCGTGACCTCGGCGCTTCCGAGGAGCTGCCAGTTGAGCCAGCTCTCGAAGACGAAGCAGGCGCCTGATATTAAGGCCGTTGGGCGACCTTAGGGTCGCCTTTCACAATCAGGATGCGCAAGGCCGTTTCTGACCGTCAGGTCGACGGCCTTGTTTGTTTAAGCCCGCTCTGTCCTTTGAGTTTTCGGGGCAGGGCGAGCTGATAAAGTTTCGTGATGGGTTTTTCATCACGCTGTCATAATACCGGGACATTCGTTCCAAAACTTGGCGTCGGTGCCGCGTGATTCCGCCGGTTGACCGACTGAAGCGACAAGAGGCACACAATGACTGAAATCACAGCCGCAATGGTAAAGGAACTGCGCGAGAAGTCCGGCGCAGGCATGATGGATTGCAAAAAGGCTCTGGCCGAAACCAATGGCGACATGGAAGCCGCTATCGATTGGCTGCGCGCCAAGGGTATCGCCAAGGCTGACAAGAAGTCTGGCCGTACCGCTGCTGAAGGTCTCGTTGGCATTGCAACGATCGGCCACAAGGCTGTTGTCGTTGAAGTTAACTCTGAAACCGACTTCGTTGCCCGTAACGATGCCTTCCAGGACATCGTTCGCGGTATTGCGCAGGTTGCTCTGACAACCGATGGCACTGTTGAGGCAGTTGCTTCCGCCAACTACCCTGCAACTGGCAAGTCTGTTTCCGACTCGCTCAAGGACGCTATCGCGACCATCGGCGAAAACATGACCCTGCGTCGTTCGGCTGCTCTCGAAGTTGAGCACGGCGTTGTTGCAACCTACATCCACAACGCTGCTGGCGACGGCATCGGCAAGCTGGGCGTTCTGGTTGCTCTGAAGTCTGTTGGCGACAAGGAAGTTCTGAACTCTGTTGGCCGTCAGGTTGCCATGCACATTGCTGCAACCAACCCGCTTGCTATCCGTTCTGAAGAAGTTGACGCTGCTGTTGCAGAGCGCGAGCGCAACGTATTCATCGAGCAGGCCCGTGAATCCGGCAAGCCAGAAGCCATCATCGAAAAGATGGTTGAAGGCCGCATGCGCAAGTTCTTCGAAGAAGTTGCTCTTCTGTCGCAGGCTTTCGTTGTCAACCCGGACATCACCGTTGGCCAGGCTGTCAAGGACGCTGAAAAGCTCGCTGGCGCTTCCATCGAAGTAACCGGCATGGTTCGTCTCCTGCTCGGCGAAGGCGTCGAAAAGGAAGAAAGCGACTTCGCTGCTGAAGTTGCAGCGGCTGCAAAAGGCTGATTGCCTCTTCACCAAACAGTGAAAAAGCTGAGGGCATCGCGTGACAACGCGGTGCCCTTCGTGTATCGGCGTTTCGGATAGATTGCGAAGGATCAACAATGTCTCCCAAACCGCTTTATAACCGTGTTCTTCTCAAAGCGTCTGGCGAAGCCCTGATGGGGGATCAGGGGTTCGGTATTGACGTGAATATCGTCGACCGTATTGCTTCTGATATTGCCGAGGCCCGCGCTATGGGTGTCGAGGTTGGCGTCGTGGTCGGCGGCGGCAATATTTTCCGCGGCGTCGCCGTGGCGTCCAAGGGTGGTGACCGGGTCACCGGCGACCATATGGGCATGCTGGCAACCGTCATCAACGCGCTGGCACTGGCGACATCGCTGCGCAAGCTCGATATCGACACCGTTGTGTTGTCGGCCATTGCCATGCCTGAGATCTGTGAGAGCTTCTCGCAGCGTGCGACGCTCTACCATCTGTCGCTTGGCCGCGTTGTGATCTTTGCCGGTGGCACGGGCAACCCGTTCTTCACCACCGACTCGGCTGCCGCACTGCGTGCAGCGGAAATGGGCGCACAGGCCATCTTCAAGGGCACGCAGGTGGACGGCATCTATTCTGCCGATCCGAAGAAGGTTCCGGATGCGACCCGCTTTGACGAGCTGACGCATTCCGAGGTTCTTGCCAAGGGCTTGGCAGTCATGGACGTTGCAGCCGTTGCACTGGCCCGTGAGAACCATATTCCGATCATCGTCTTCTCGATCCACGAGAAGGGCGGTTTTGCACAGATATTGACCGGCGGCGGCCGCAAGACCATCGTGCACGATAAATAATCAGTATGAGGCGATTCCGTTTCCCGGAATTTTGCCTTTGCTGCCTGAAAAAGATGGAGTGAAAAATGAGTGGTGTTGACCTCAATGACATCAAGCGTCGTATGGATGGCGCAATTAACGCATTCAAGAGCGATATCGCGTCCCTGCGGACGGGCCGTGCATCGGCCAACATTCTTGATCCGGTAACAGTTGATGCCTATGGTTCGCGTGTTCCGCTCAATCAGGTGGCCAACATTACCGTTCCAGAATCACGCATGCTTGGCGTGTCCATCTGGGACAAGACCATGGTTGGTGCTGTTGACCGCGCCATCCGCGAATCCAACCTCGGCCTGAACCCGATTGTTGACGGTCAGAACCTGCGTATTCCTCTGCCTGAACTGAACGAAGAGCGCCGCAAGTCGCTCGTCAAGGTCGCGCATGATTATGCCGAAAAGTCCAAGGTCGCTATTCGCCACGTTCGTCGTGACGGCATGGATGACCTGAAAAAAGCCGAAAAGGATGGCGACATCGGCCAGGACGAGAGCCGTTCGCTTTCTGAAAAGGTGCAGAAAATGACGGATGATACCATTACGGATATCGACCGCTTGCTTTCTGAAAAGGAAAAGGAAATCATGCAGGTTTGATGGCGTATTTACAGCCTCGTTACACTGCAGTCTTAATGCTTTTCGTGTCCGTTTTTGTTGACTTGGATCCCCATGCCAAACGTTGATAGTTCTTCTATTCCCGAGCATGTTGCCATCATTATGGATGGTAATGGACGCTGGGCAAAGCAACGTGGCCTTCCTCGTGTCATGGGACACAAGCGAGGCGTTGAGGCTGTGCGCGAGGTTGTGCGTGCATCTGCTGATTATGGCATCAGGTATCTGACCCTGTTTGCCTTTTCCTCTGAAAACTGGCGCCGTCCGGAAGCCGAGATCAATGATCTCCTGGGCCTCCTGAAGGCGTTCATCCGCCGTGACCTGGCTGACCTGCATCGCTCGAACGTGCGCGTTCGGGTGATTGGTGAGCGCACAAATCTCGGTTCGGACATCAAGTCTCTGTTGCTGGAGGCTGAGGAAACCACACGCAATAACACCGCACTGACGCTGGTGATTGCGTTTAATTACGGCTCGCGCGATGAAATTGCGCGTGCTGTCGCTGGCATGGCGCGGGATGTTGCTGCGGGACTTCTGTCTCCCGCCGACATTACCCCCGACAGCATCTCTGCACGGCTGGATACGGCCGGTATTCCAGACCCGGACCTGATTATTCGTACCAGCGGCGAGGAGCGTCTGTCCAACTTCCTTCTGTGGCAGGCCGCTTATTCCGAACTGGTGTTTGTGCCGGACTTCTGGCCAGACTTTGATCGCCATCACTTCATGGCAGCCCTAGAGCAGTACAGATTGCGTGACCGCCGCTTTGGCGGGTTGACAGCGCAGGCTGCTGTGGCTGGTGCCTGATGAGCCGTGAACTCAAGCTGCGGATCGTTTCCGCATTGGTCATGGCTGCGGTCATTCTGTTCGCAACATGGAACGGCGGAATGATCTTCCGTTTCGTGGCGGCGGCTATTGCCTTGTTGATCTATTACGAGTGGACCAAGATCACCAAGCTCGGTGAAACCAACCCTGCCGGTTATTCCTGGGGCTGGTTTGCCATTGCTGTCATTGCCGGCAATACGCTGTTTGGTGAACCGTCGCTCGATCTGCCATTGTTGTGCGGTTTCACGCTGACAGCGACGATTTTCCCCATTCTGCGCGGCAAGAACTGGTGGCTGGTTGGCGGCATCGTTTACGCCGGCCTCAGCGGCATTTCGCTGGCAGCCATCCGTGGCGATGACTTCCCCGGCCTCGTATCGATGCTGTTCATCTTCGCGGTTGTCTGGGGGACTGACATCCTGGCCTACTTCGTGGGCAGGGCGATTGGTGGTCCAAAGCTTGCCCCATCCATCTCTCCCGGCAAGACTTGGTCAGGTGCGATTGGCGGTACGGTTTCTGCCGTTATTGCCGGTGGTATCGTGGCCTTTGCCTATAAGGGTGAGCTGAGTTTCAGCGTCATTTTGCTGGCCGTGGTCTTGTCTGCCTTCAGTCAGATCGGTGACCTGTTCGAATCATTTATCAAGCGTCGTTTCGGCGTGAAGGATTCCAGCCATTTGATCCCTGGCCATGGCGGGGTTATGGACCGGGTTGACGGACTTGTTTTCGCCTGCTTTACCGTATTTGTAATCGCGGTTGTCCATGCCGCCTACACCGGTTACGCACCCGGTTCGACTGGTGGGCTTCTGCTGGGCTTTTGATTCGCAGATATTTCGCAATCGTGTGAAGAACGGAAGTTATGATGAGTGTGCTGATGTCGGTGCTGGGTTTCCTCGGGGGCTATATTGTTCCGTTCATCCTCGTGCTCACGGTTCTGGTGTTCGTGCATGAGATGGGCCACTACCTCGTCGGTCGCTGGTCTGGTGTGCGTGTAACCGCCTTTGCCGTCGGTTTCGGCCCAGAACTTCTCGGTTATACCGACAAGCACGGCACGCGCTGGAAACTCTGCGCAATTCCGCTTGGCGGCTATGTAAAATTCTTCGGCGATGAAGACGCAGCCAGCAAACCGGACAGCGATGGCCTGTCCAGAATGTCGCTGGAAGAGCGCGGCCAGACGCTGGCTGGCGCAAAACTGTGGAAAAGAGCGGCCACTGTTGCCGCTGGTCCCATCGCCAACTTCATTCTCGCAATCGCGATCTTTGCCGTCATGTTCGGCATTTACGGTCGCATGGTTGCCGATCCTGTCGTGGCTGAAGTGCGCGAAAACAGTGCTGCGGCCGTCGCCGGTGTCTTGCCGGGCGACCGCCTGATCGCGCTTGATGGCACCCGCGTTGCAACCTTTGAGGATGTGCGTCGCTACATCAGCATTCGTCCGGGTTCGCAGGTCGATGTGACGATCGAGCGTGGTGGCCAGCAGCAGGTTTTGAAGATGGTGCCGGAACGCACCGACACGACTGACCAGTTCGGCAACAAGATCGAATTGGGCATTATTGGCATCGTAACCAACCAGGATAGCGGCAATTTCCGCCATATTACCTATACGCCAATCGAGGCATTGGGTGAGGGTGTGCGCGAGACCGGACAGATTGTCACCGGTACCTTCCGCTATATCGGTAATCTTGTCATGGGTCGCATGAAACCCGATCAATTGGGTGGCCCTGTGCGGGTCGCTCAAGCTTCGGGCCAGATGGCAACTCTAGGTGTTTCTGCAGTTATCCAGTTGGCGGCGGTCCTGTCGGTTTCGATAGGCTTGCTTAACCTTATGCCTGTTCCGGTTCTGGACGGCGGCCACTTAGTATTCTATGCGGTCGAGGCAGTGCGGGGGCGGCCATTGGGTGCTGGCGCACAGGAAGTTGCGTTTAGGATAGGGCTTGCCATGATTTTCAGCCTTATGGTATTCGCGACATGGAATGATATCAGCAGCTTGCTCGGGTAAGGTGCGTATTTAAGTAGTTTTGTTAGTCGATTGTTTACTATGTTTTCACGCCGTCGTGGCGATTTGGTCACGCGAAGCGACGAAGTAAACAGAAATTAACGTTGGCGCTTGCTTGTAGAGGAAAAGCAGGTAAAACGACGCAGATGGCCGGAGTCGGGTTCTGCCCGCTGAGGGACAACGGGAAAAGGTAAGAAGTGAAAATGAAGGCTGGTTCAAGATTTTTGAACGCGGTATCGGCGGTTGCGCTATCTGCTGGTGTTGCTTCGGTTGTGGGCGTGGGAGTGCTTGCTTCTTCGGGTGTTGCTAACGCTGCTGTTATTAACAGAGTGGATGTGCGTGGCGCTGAACGGGCAGGGGCTGATGCCGTTCGTTCCAACATCACGATCCAACCCGGCAAGAACTTCTCCAACGCTGATATCGACGAATCCGTAAAGCGTCTTTACGCGACGGGTTACTTCTCTGGCGTCAGCATGAGCGTTTCCGGCAGCACACTGGTTGTGACTGTCAGCGAAAACCAGCTGGTCAACCAGGTTGTTTTCAACGGTAACCGCAAGATCAAGGATGACAAGCTGTCTGGCGTCGTGCAGACCCAGCCGCTCGGCCCTTACGATCCTTCGCTGGTAACCGCTGATATCGAGCGTATCAAGCAGGCTTATTCTGCAATCGGTCGTAGCGACGTTGAAGTCACGACGCAGACGGTAACAGTCGGCGAAGGCCGCGTTAACCTCGCATTCGTGATCAACGAAGGCGAGCGCACCAAGATTGCACGCATCGATTTTGTTGGTAACAAGGCTTACAGCGACGGCCGCCTCGCAGCCGTTCTGTCGACCAAGAAGTCCAACATGCTGTCGTTCCTGACCCGTAAGGACGTTTACAGCGAAGACAAGTTGCGCGCCGACGAAGAAACACTGCGTCAGTTCTACTACGACCGTGGTTATGCTGACTTCCGCGTTGTTTCGTCTGAAGCCGTTCTGGACGAGCAGTCCAACGAATACACAATCACCGTTACGGTTGAAGAAGGCCCACGTTACGACTTCGGTCCTGTTGCTGTCGAATCGACAGTTGACGGCGTTGACTCCGGTGAACTGCAGGGTCTGCTGGAAAGCCGCGAAGGCAATCATTACAGCGCCACCAATGTTCAGAAGAGCATGGAATCCATTTCCAAGCGTGTTGCTGCAGCCGGTTATCCGTTTGCACGCGTGACCCCACGTGGTGACCGTAACTTCGGCAACAACACGATTGGTGTGACCTACATCGTTGACCAGGGCGAGCGCGCTTACGTTGAGCGTATCGAAATCCGCGGCAACACCCGTACACGTGACTACGTTATCCGTCGCGAATTCGACATCAGCGAAGGCGATGCGTTCAACCAGCAGGTTGTAACCGCTGCCAAGCGTCGTCTTGAAGCTCTTGGTTACTTCGCCAACGTCAACATTTCCACAGCTCCGGGCAGCGCCGCTGACCGCGTTGTGATCGTTGTTGATGTTGAAGATCAGCCAACAGGTTCGTTCGGTATCGGTGCAGGTTACTCCGAATCGGATGGCGTTCTGCTCGAAGCGTCTGTTGAAGAAAAGAACTTCCTCGGTCGCGGCCAGTTCATTCGTCTGGCAGTCGGCGCTGGTGAAGACAACGCTCGTACCTACAACCTTTCGTTCACCGAGCCTTATTTCCTCGGTTACCGTCTGGCAGCTGGTTTCGACGTGTTCCGCAGCCAGAGCTCGAGCGAAGACTACTATGATTACCAGGAGCAGGGCTTCACGCTTCGCGTAACAGCTCCAATCACCGAAGAGTTGGCAACAACCTTCCGCTACACCTACAAGGACTTCAAGTACACGGGTGATGGCGATTGGCAGTCTGGTACCAACCTGGCACAGCCATACAAGGACCTGATCACTGGCGAGAAATGGACCCAGTCCGTTATCTCCAACACGATCAACTACAACACGCTGGACGACCGCCAGACGCCACGCTCCGGCTGGCAGGCTCTGTTGACCAACGAGTTCGCGGGTATCGGCGGTGACTCCGAATACTACAAGATCTACGGTAAGGCGCGTTATTACCACACGCTTTCGGACGAGTTCGACATCATCGGCTCTCTGACCGCGGCTGCTGGTTACGTTGTTCCAACCGGCGACAATCTGTACGTCTTCGACCAGTTCAAGATCGGTGGACGCCAGATCCGCGGCTTCGAAAACGACGGTATCGGTCCACGTATCGATGGCGACTCGATTGGCGGCACGACCTACTTCACCGTTTCGGCTGAAGCAACGTTCCCAATGCCGGGTATTCCTGAAGACGTCGGTCTGCGCGGCGCGGTTTATGCCGACGCTGGTACACTGTACGGCAACAAGACTGGTTACGCTTCCGAAGGTGAAAGCAGCTCGCTGCGTGCATCTGCCGGCATCGGTGTGATCTGGGCATCGCCTTTTGGACCACTGCGTGTTGACTACGCAGTACCGTTCATGAAGGAAGACTATGACCAGGAACAGCGTTTCCGGTTTGGAATCTCGAACAACTTCTGATATCGGCAGTCCAGAACTGCGAGTTTGAACTGTTCTGGAGTTCCCTGTTGATGGACTATAATGAATTTTTTCCGCCCCATGATGGGATTAAGCTGGCCAAACTGGCTGAAATGCTTGGGGCGGAACTCTCGGAACCGAACGAGGGTGAACGTATCGTTCGTTCGGTAGCTCCGGTTTATCGTGCTGCGCCTGATCAGGTCTGTTACATCCTGTCTCGCAAGAACCGGGCCGAGCTTGAAACATGCAATGCTGCAGCCATCATTTGTGATGTCGCGCTGACAAGCCTCATTCCCGCACATATTCCTGCTCTTTTGACCAAGGTGCCCCACACGGCCTTTGCCAATGCCGGTGCAATCCTGCATCCCATTGCCATGCAGCCTTCGCCGGTTGTCGACGTTGCGGGCGATATTTCTCCTGCCGCGCATGTCGATCCGACCGCACGATTGGAAGAGGGCGTGATTGTTGAGCCAATGGCCGTTATCGGTGCGCGCGCCAATATTGGTGCCGGTACCCGAATCGGTGCAGGCGCGATCATCGGCTCTGATGTCAAAATCGGTCGCAACTGCACGATTGCAGCCGGCGCCAGCGTTCTGGCCGCCCTGATTGGCAACAATGTCATTTTGCACAATGGTGCGCGTATCGGCCAGGACGGTTTCGGTTACGCACCGGGCCCGCGCGGCATGTTGAAGATCGTGCAGGTTGGCCGCGTTATCATTCAGGACCATGTTGAAGTGGGCGCCAACACCACGATCGACCGTGGCACAATGGACGACACGGTGATTGGTGAAGGCACCAAGATCGACAATCAGGTCCAGATTGGCCACAACGTGCGTATCGGCCGCCATTGCGGCATCGTCAGTAAGGTTGGCATTGCCGGCAGCACCCGTATCGGTGACGGCGTGATGATCGGTGGTGCCGCTGGCATCAATGGTCATATTTCTATTGGAGACGGTGTGCAGATTGCTGCGATGAGCGGTGTTATGGCTGATGTCCCGGCCGGTGCTCGTTACGGCGGCGCACCCGCACGTCCTATGAAACAATATCTGCGTGATATGGCCGAGCTTTTGGCCCGTGCGGATGAAAGAGATAAAAAAACAGGAGAAAAAAATGGCTGATGGCGAGGGGATTACGCTTGGATCCGCGGATATCAAGGAAATCATGCGGCTTTTGCCGCACCGTTATCCGTTTTTGCTGATTGACCGTATTGTGCAGATTGATGGCGACAACTCCGCCATCGGCATCAAGAACGTGACGGTCAACGAGCCACATTTTACCGGTCACTTCCCTGACCAGCCGATCATGCCAGGCGTTCTTCTGGTGGAAGCCATGGCCCAGACTGCAGGCGCGATCTGCTCGCGCAAGCAGGGCGGCGGCGGCAACCTGGTTTATTTCATGACCATCGACAATGCCCGTTTCCGCAAGCCGGTTGTGCCGGGTGACCGCGTGGAGTTCCACGTCGTCAAGCAGAAGCAGCGCGGCAATGTCTGGAAGTTCCATTGCGATGCCAAGGTTGATGGCGTTCTGGTTGCTGAAGCCGATATCGGCGCGATGATGGTGCCAGAGGGCCAGCAATGAGTGTTATTGCCGCTTCAGCCAAAATTCATCCGATGTCATTCATCGAAGATGGAGCCGTCATCGGTGAAAATGTGTCCATCGGACCATTTTGCCATGTAGGCCCGAAAGTTGTGCTGGGTGATAACGTGCAGCTGGTGAGCCATGTCGTGGTTCTCGGCAGAACCACGGTTGGCAAGGGTACCATTATTTGGCCGTCGGCGGTGATTGGCGGCGATTCGCAAAGTGCCCATCACAGCGCCGTTGATACGACGCTGGTGATTGGCGAGAACTGCACGATCCGCGAAGGCGTGACCATGAACACCGGCACGGTGGAACATGGCGGCACCACGATTGTTGGCGACAACAATCTGTTCCTGGCCTACTCGCACGTCGCGCATGATTGCCGCCTGGGCAACAACATCATCCTGTCCAACAACGTCATGCTGGCTGGCCACGTCACCGTTGGTGACCGTGCCATTCTGGGCGGCGGCAGCGCTGTGCACCAGTTTACCCGCATTGGCAGACAGGCGTTTATCGGCGGTCTCTCGGCGGTCAGCTATGATGTCATTCCCTATGGCATGTTGAACGGCAACCCCGGCGTGCTCAGCGGCCTCAACGTCGTTGGCATGACCCGCTCAGGCGTTGAACGTTCCGAAGTGCACCGCGTTCGTCGCGCCTACAAGGCGATCTTCGAAGGCGAGGGCTCGGCACGTGCCAATGCTGCCGCCATCCGTGATGAATATCTGGATTGCCCGCAGGTCATCGAAATTCTTGATTTTATCGGCGCGGATAGCGACCGGGCCCTGTCGTCGCCATTCAGAGGCAAATAACCGTGGCAAGCGGTGATCGGCTGGCCATTATCGCAGGAAGCGGTCTGCTGCCCCATTATGTGGCAAAGGCAGCCGTCGATGAAGGGGAAAGCCCCTTCATCGTGCGCCTGAAGAATGAAGCCGATCTGAACTGGGATGGCTATGAAAGCGAGATTATCGGCGTCGGTGATCTCGCAGGCCTTGAACGGATTTTCAAAAACAACGGCATCGGCCGCGTCGTGCTGTCGGGCGGCGTAAAACGTCGTCCGGAATGGCGGGAAATCCATCCCAACCTCAAATCTCTCTTAAAAATTCCGTCCGTCATCAAAACCCTTCTGGCGAAGGGCGATGACGCCGTGCTGCAAATGGTGATGAAACTCATCGAGGCGCAGGGCTGCCGGGTGCTGGGCGCCCATGAGATCGTGCCCGGCCTGCTGGCCGTGACTGGCCCAATGGGTGCGAGGGCGCCTGACAAGGCCGATCAGGACGATATTCGTAAAGCCATGCATGCCGCCAAGACCATTGGTCTGTTGGATGTGGGGCAGGGTGCTGTCTCCGTTGGTGGCCGTATCGTCGCGCTGGAGGGTGTTGAAGGCACGGATGCCATGCTGGAGCGTGTGGCGCACTTGCGTGCCAATGGCCGTATTTCGCAGCGTCGCAAGGGCGTGCTGGTCAAGCTGTGCAAACCGCAGCAGGACGTACGCGCCGATCTGCCAACCATTGGTCCCTCAACCATTGCCAATGCTGCCAAGGCCGGCCTTGCTGGCATTGCGGTAGAAGCGGGACGCTCGCTGGTTCTCGACCGCGAAACCATGTTGAGAGATGCCGATCAGGCAGGCATATTTGTATGCGGCATCGATATGTCGCTGGGCGGAGACTTTAGGGGATGAGCGATACACTCAAGGTTGGCGTCATTGCCGGTGAAGTTTCGGGCGACCTGTTGGGCGCCGACCTGATCCGCGCCCTCAAATTACAATATCCCGGCACGGTTGAACTGGTGGGTGTTGGCGGTGACGCACTTGAGGCGGAAGGCCTGAACTCGCTGTTCGACTTTTCCGAACTGTCGATCATGGGTTTCACGCAGGTCCTGGCCAAGCTGCCAAAACTTCTGTCGCGCATCAAGCAGACGGCCAATGCAATTATCGCGGCAAAACCCGATGTTCTGCTGATCATCGACAGTCCCGATTTTACCCACCGCGTGGCAAAACGCGTGCGTGCCGCTCTACCATCGCTGCCTGTGGTCAATTACGTCTGCCCAAGCGTCTGGGCGTGGAAGGAATACCGCGCGCAGGCCATGTTGGCCTATGTCGACCATGTGCTGGCGGTATTGCCGTTTGAGCCTGAGGTTATGCAGCGTCTTGGTGGCCCCAAAACCACCTTTGTCGGCCACCGCCTGAGCGTTGAACCCAACCTGCTCGCCGTGCGCAATGAGCGCAATCAGAGGCTAGAGACAGGTGCGGAACAGACAAGAACCGTGCTTTTGTTACCCGGCTCACGATCTGCCGAGATTTCCAAGCTGATGCCTGCGTTTGCGCAGGCTGCGCAGTCCTATGTCGAGCGCAACGGCGATACGGAATTTGTACTGCCGACCGTGAAGAGACGCGAAGCGCTGGTCCGGCAGTTTGCCGCCAGCTGGCCGCAAAACATCAAGCTGACCATCAGTGCCGAGAGCGATTTCAAATGGTCGTCCTTTGCCAAGGCAGATGCCGCCATTGCCGCATCCGGCACGGTCATTCTGGAACTGGCACTGGCCGGTGTGCCAACCGTTTCGGTCTACAAGACCGATTGGTTGTTTACGATGCTCAGCAAACGCATCAAAACCTGGACAGGCGCGCTTCCGAACCTGATCGCCGATTACGTGGTTGTGCCGGAATATATCAACGAGGTGGTGCGTCCCGGTTCCATGGTGCGCTGGCTGGAGCGCTTATCCTCCGACACGACGCAGCGCCGCGCCATGCTGGAAGGTTACGCGCTGGTACAGCAGCGCCTGCACACCGAACGTTCACCGGGTGAACGCGCCGCCGAAATCCTGCTGAATGTTGTGAATGCCCGCAAGCCGGTACAGAATTAACCTCAAAAACCATCTCTTTGAGGCTTGGTTCACCATTCCCTCGGCATTTCCGCAAAATATCTCATAAACGAACGAAAGCGGCCGCCGGTAGCCTTGCGGTTGCTGGCTGTTGGGAGTACCGCAGAACGACATATCTGTGCCTGCTCCGGCCGCACATCTTCTCTGCGCATACAATTCTGCCCCCATTTTTCGCCTTCATCACGCTCTGACACTGTCGAAAGTCTGCCAATGAATACGGGTTTTCTTCTGGGATTGCTTGCTTACGCCAGCTTTTCGGGGGGAGACGCCCTGATCAAATCGCTGGGCGGCAAGGTCAGTGTGTTTGAGATCGGCTTTTTCAGCATTTTGTTTTCCGCCTCGATCATCTTTTTCACCAAGCCGAAGGACGAGCGCTGGCGTGAATTCTGGCGTATCAGCCGCCCATGGGCGGTGCATGGCCGTGCGATTTCCGGCTTGCTGGCCGGTATTCTCGGCATTTATGCCTTCACTACCATTCCGCTTGCCGAAGCCTATGCGCTGATCTTCCTGTCGCCGCTGTTCGTTACCATTCTCTCGGCGCTGGTGCTGAAGGAGGATATTGGCATCTGGCGCTGGGCCGCCGTTTGTGCCGGCATTGTCGGGGTGATGATGGTGGTGCGTCCCGGTTTTCGTGAACTGCATCTTGGCCACGCCGCAGCGGTTGCGGTGGCCTTTCTGGCGGGCCTGACCATCGTGCTTCTGCGCTCACTGGCGGGTAAGGAAAAACGCACCTCGATCATGGGCGTGCTGTTGATCTACGGCCTGTTGTTTAACGGCCTTGCCTCCGTTCCGACCTTCCAGATGCCGGAATTGAAATATTTCGGCGTGTTCGCGTTGATCGGCACCTTTACGGCCATCGGCCAGATTACCCTGCTGATTGCCACCAAGATTGCGCCAGCCAGCCAGATTGCGCCCTCGCATTATTCGCAAATCCTCTGGGCGGTGGCGATTGGATCGCTGTTTTTCGGCGAATATCCGGACCGTCTGGCGGTCGCCGGTCTGGTGGTTATTGCCGGTGCTGGCCTGCTGACGATGTTCCGTGAAAAAATCCGCCTGGGCACCGTGCGCTGGAACCCGTTTTTCCGCAATCGGCTGTGAACCGGCGACAGTCTCAATCGTTATTCCTGAAAACGTTCTGATCGGTTACAGTGCGTCAACAAATGCGTGGCTTGTGGCCATTAAGCCTATGGCTTCATAACGATCCCATCAGATGACCGAATGAGGATCTTAACATGCTTGTCGACGGAAAATGGACTTCAGATTGGCACCCTGTTCAGGCGACGGATGCCAAGGGCGGTTTCGTGCGCCAGACATCCGGGTTCCGTCATTGGGTCACAGCGGATGGTTCGGCGGGACCGACAGGTGAGGGTGGTTTCAATGCAGAAGCGGGTCGTTACCATCTCTATGTCGCGCTGATCTGCCCCTGGGCATCACGCACGTTGATTGGCCGCAATCTCAAGAAACTGCAGGACGTGATTTCCGTTTCAGTCGTCGAGCCGTCCATCTCGGATGAAGGCTGGCGTTTTGGTGACTATCCCGGTGCAAACCGCGACGAGATCAATGGCAAGTCCTACATGCATCAGATCTATACCAGCGCAGACCCGCATTACACCGGTCGCGCCACCGTGCCCGTGTTGTGGGACAAACAGACAGACGCCATCGTCAACAATGAATCTGCGGATATTCTGCGTATGCTGAATTCCGGTTTTGGAGATCTGGCCGACAATTCGTTTGATCTGTACCCGACGCATTTGCGCGCCGAGATCGATGCGCTGAACGAGCGCATTTACCCCAACCTCAACAATGGTGTGTACCGCGCCGGTTTTGCCACCACACAAGGTGCTTATGACGAGGCCTTTGCCGATGTGTTCAAAACGCTGGAAGAGCTGGAAACCCGCCTTGAGCGTAAGGGTCCGTTCCTGTTCGGTGACACGGTCACCGAAACCGACATCCGCCTGTTTGTAACGCTGGTGCGGTTTGATGCGGCCTATTACGGCCTGTTCAAATGCAATCTGAAGCGCATTGCCGATTATCCGGCCCTCAGCCGCTTCCTCAATGGGATGCTTGATGTGCCGGGCGTGCGTGAAACCGTCAGTATCGACCACATCAAGCGCGGTTATTATTCGATCAAGGCGCTCAACCCGACGCAGATCGTGCCTGTTGGCCCTGATCTGCCGGGTCTGGCACCGGTTTCGCTATCCTAAGGGAGGTTGTCATGACATCCAATTCCACACGCAAACTGGTTATCGGTCTGCACGGCGTTGGCAGCAATGGCGCAAACCTTGCGCCATTGGGGCAGTTTTTGCGCCAGTCGGCGGGTGACATTGATTTTGAGAGCCCGGATGCGCCATTCAGCTTTGGCAATGGCCCGGGCCGGCAATGGTTCAGTATCGATGGCGTGACAGAAGCCAACCGCCCTCAGCGCGTCGTGGAGGCGCGTGCGGCCTTTGATCAGGTGCTGGGCGATATTATTGCCCGCCACGCGCTGACGAGCAACCTCGACCGCGTGGCGCTGGTTGGGTTTTCGCAAGGCTCCATCATGGCGCTGGATGCGGTGGCATCAGGCAGATGGCCTGTGGCGGCTGTGGTGGCCTTTTCCGGCAGGCTCGCCTCACCGGAACCCTATGCGCCGTCGGAAACCACACGCCTGTCGCTCATTCACGGCACGGCCGATCACGTCATGCCCTTTGCCGAAAGTGAAAAGGCAAAGGCAGCGCTGGCCAAGGCAGGCATCAGTGCCGAGTTGCACACGCTGCCCGGTGTTGGCCACACGATTTCGCAGGACGGCGCGGTGATTGCCGCCAACTTCCTTCTGACTGCCTTTGGCGCCAGGGCCTGAACCTTCCAGCAATAGGGTGTCTGCGGGGCGGCCTGTGGCAGCCCCTAGCGACTGACCTCACTCAATAGCCATGTCTGGAAGGCGCGCGCCAGCATGTTGTCCTGCCGACCCTCGGGGGTGGCGATGTAATAGCTGTTGTCGGTGGTCAGAGGCAGGTCAAATAGCACCTGCAACCGGCCGGATGCCAGCTCGGCCTCAATGAGGTACCGCGGCAGAAGGGCGATGCCCATACCGCTGGCCGCCGCTTCTATCACCATGGAGAACTGGTCAAAACGGTTGCCGCGAAAGGCATTGTCGGCCGTGACCTTGCTCATCTCGAACCATTCCGACCACAGTTTGGGCCGGGTGGTCAGGTGCAGCAGCGGCATGGTCTGCAGATCAGTGGGGTTGGCGATGGTCGCCTTCGCCAACAGCGAAGGGCTGGCCACAGGCAGGATCACCTCATTGCACAGAAAGGTGCAGGTGCCATGCGCCCAGACCGGCTGTCCGTAATGAATGGCAAGGTCAAACCCTTCCTCGTCAAAATCAAACGGGTGCGAACGCGACGCAACGGTGATGACCGTATCGGGGTGGCTCTCGATGAACTTGTTGAGACGCGGCATCAGCCAGCGACTACCAAAGGTCGGCAGGGAGGCAATCGACAGGGCAGAGCCGGACTCGCCTGATGCAACAGCGCGCACCATCAACTGTTCGGACTGCTGCAAAAGGCGCTGCACATCGGGCAAAAACTTGCGTCCGGCCTGTGACAGTACCACGCGTCGCCTGATACGCTCAAACAACTGCATGCCGGTTTGCGCTTCCAGATCACGGATCTGGCGGCTGATGGCACTCTGTGTCAGGTTCAGTTCTTCGGCGGCCCGTGTGAAGTTGCCATGCCGTGCCGCACACTCGAAAGCCTGTAAGGTCACGATGTCAGGTATCAGGCGGCGTCTGGGGTCCATTATTCCGATCTCGCATCAACATAATTGGTTTCGTCATTTGAAACCGGTCAATCCTAGCGTATATGATTACGAGAAAGAATAAACTGGCACTTTTCGTCAAGTGGGAAACGACAGCATGTCGTGCAAAATCCATGGGTTTTGCAATAACGACATGCGTAAAACAAACAGCCAAGGCCCATTGCAGATAACAGGCTTTGGCCTGTTCAGGCCCGCGACACGGTAAAGAAGACCGAAAATTGAAGTGCAGGGCAGAGTGTTTTTCTCCAGTATGGATGAAGCGCCGCCACTGCGGGGAAAATGGAGCTTAAAATGGACGCAGCAACCCAGAAAATCGATGTGGTAAAGGAAGCAGCAAGCCTGCTGGAAAAGATGGGCGTTTCGTCCAGCCTTTACACTGGCGGTAACATGCCATCCTTCAGCCCGGTGACCGGCCAGAAGGTTGCAGACCTCAAGACCGTGTCGGTCGCTGAAGTGGCAAAAGTGGTTGAAAAGGCCGATGCTGCCTTCAAGGCATGGCGTCTGGTGCCGGCACCACGCCGTGGCGAACTTATTCGCCTGCTGGGTGAAGAACTGCGCGCCTTCAAGACCGATCTTGGTCGTCTCGTGTCATTGGAGGCCGGCAAGATCCCGTCCGAAGGTCTGGGCGAAGTCCAGGAAATGATCGACATCTGCGATTTCGCAGTTGGTCTGTCCCGCCAGCTTTACGGCCTGACCATTGCCACGGAACGTCCCGGCCACCGCATGATGGAAACCTGGCATCCCCTCGGCGTTGTCGGCGTTATCTCCGCCTTCAACTTCCCGGTCGCTGTCTGGTCGTGGAATGCGGCGCTGGCACTGGTCTGCGGCAACACGGTCGTGTGGAAGCCGTCTGAAAAGACGCCGCTGACGGCGCTTGCCGTTCAGGGCATTTTCGAGCGTGCCGCTGCTCGTTTTGGCGATGCGCCAGAGGGGCTGAGCCAGGTGCTGATCGGCGATCGTTTTGTTGGTGAAGCACTGGTTGACCACCCGAAGGTGCCGCTGGTGTCTGCCACCGGTTCCACCCGCATGGGGCGCGAGGTTGGTCCGCGCCTTGCCAAGCGTTTTGCCCGATCCATTCTGGAGCTTGGCGGCAACAATGCCGGTATCGTTTGCCCATCGGCCGATCTAGACATGGCACTGCGCGCCATCGCTTTTGGCGCCATGGGCACCGCTGGCCAGCGCTGCACGACCCTGCGTCGTCTGTTTGTGCATGACAGCGTGTACGACCAGCTCGTTCCACGCCTCAAGAAGGCCTACAGCTCGGTCTCCGTCGGCAACCCGCTGGAAACATCCTCGCTGGTTGGTCCGCTGATCGATAAGGCGGCCTTTGACGGCATGCAGAAGGCGCTCAGTGAAGCCAAGAACCACGGTGGTACGGTTCTTGGTGGTGAACGTGTCGATACGGGCGCCGCTGACGGCTATTACGTCAAGCCTGCTCTGGTGGAAATGCCAAAGCAGGACGGCCCAGTTCTGGAAGAAACCTTCGCACCTATTCTCTACGTGATGAAGTACAGCGATTTTGACGCTGTGATCGATGATCACAATGCCGTTTCCGCTGGCCTGTCGTCGTCGATCTTCACCCGCGACCTGCAGGAATCGGAACGCTTCTTGTCTGCTGATGGTTCGGATTGCGGTATTGCCAACGTCAATATCGGCACGTCAGGTGCAGAAATCGGTGGCGCCTTTGGTGGCGAAAAGGAAACCGGCGGCGGCCGTGAGTCCGGCTCGGATGCGTGGAAGGCCTATATGCGCCGCGCAACCAACACCATCAACTACTCCAAGGCCTTGCCACTGGCGCAGGGCGTGTCCTTCGATATCGAATAACAGAACCGTAGAGCAGGGCGGCGACATGCCGCTCGGTCGTGGTGATTAAATGTGAAAAGGCCGGGGCGTGATGCTTCGGCCTTTTGTTTTGTGCTGGCACGTTTGTGGAGCGCACAAACGGTCGATTGGGGCGATCGGTGTCCCGCACTCTTCCGTCATGTCAGGGCCTGTCCCGAGGATCCAATCACCTATCATTGAGCGAAACTGATGCGGTTGGCGTGGTTAGATCCTCGCCACAAGGGTGAGGATGACGCCAGGAAATGTCAGCCGCTCCGACTATCGCTGGCTGTGACGCGAAGACTGTCACCACAATCTCCCTCTTCCCTGTGCGTGTCACAGGGATCCAGTCCCAGCCCAAGTCTTTGGGCTGATATAAGTTTCCCCGGCCGCGCAGACGCGCGCCGACTGGATTTCTGTAACAAGTACAGAAAAGAGGGGTGGGTGGCGTGCCACTTGCGCCCCTACCTCTACCCTTGTGGGAGAGGAAGAAAAATCATGGCCTTAGCAACGCTAAGTCATAGATTTTTCAGGTGAGGGGTTATGTGCTTGCACCACGCTCATTGTCTGGCTCCAACATCTCAACAAGCTCTCCTCATCATGCCCGTGACAAGCACGGGAATAAGTACGCGAGGTACTGTCTGTCAGCGAGTGTCGTCACACCACATGATGCCACCGGAATCCCGCGCACAAAAAAACACCGGCGAGAGCGCCGGTGTTTTTTGTCATTCAATAACCAATCAACGCTTGGAGACTGGTACGTAATCGCGCTGTGGTGCGCCGGTGTAGAGCTGGCGCGGACGGCCGATACGCTGCTGCGGATCTTCGATCATCTCGTTCCACTGGGCAATCCAGCCGACGGTACGTGCCAGAGCAAACAGAACCGTGAACATGGTTGTGGGGAAGCCGAGAGCCTTTAGCGTGATGCCGGAGTAGAAGTCGACGTTCGGGTACAGCTTCTTTTCGACGAAGTACGGATCGGACAGGGCGATCTTTTCAAGCTCAAGAGCAACCTGCATGATTGGGTCGTCGCCGTTGCCCGTTGCTTCGAGCACTTCATACATGGTCTTCTGCATGATCTTGGCGCGCGGGTCGTAGTTCTTGTACACGCGGTGACCAAAGCCCATCAGGCGGAACGGATCGTTCTTGTCCTTGGCGCGGGCAATATACTCAGGAATACGGTCAACAGAGCCGATTTCGTTGAGCATGTTGAGCGCTGCTTCGTTGGCGCCGCCATGGGCAGGGCCCCAAAGGCAGGCAATACCAGCTGCGATACAGGCGAACGGGTTTGCACCGGAAGAACCAGCCAGACGAACAGTCGAGGTCGAAGCGTTCTGCTCATGGTCAGCATGCAGGATGAAGATACGGTCCATGGCGCGGGCCAGAACCGGGTTCACCTTGTACTCTTCGCATGGAACGGCAAAGCACATGTTGAGGAAGTTCGACGCGTAGTCGAGGTCGTTCTTCGGGTAAACAAATGGCTGGCCAACGTGATACTTGTAAGCCATCGCCGCGATTGTCGGCATCTTGGCGATCATGCGAAGGCTAGCGACCATGCGCTGGTGCGGATCGGTAATGTCGGTCGAGTCGTGGTAGAAGGCAGACAGGGCGCCAACGGTGCCAACCATCACAGCCATCGGATGTGCGTCACGACGGTAACCGCTGAAGAACTTCGTCATCTGCTCATGCACCATGGTGTGGCGCGTTACGCGGTTGTCGAAATCCTTTTTCTGTTCTGCTGTAGGCAGGTCGCCATACAGAAGCAGGTAGCAGGTTTCAAGGAAATCGCCCTTTTCGGCAAGCTGCTCGATCGGGTAACCACGGTGCAGAAGGACGCCTTCGTCACCATCGATATAGGTGATCTTGGATTCGCAAGATGCAGTCGATGTGAAGCCGGGATCGTAGGTGAAATTGCCGGTGTGCTTGTACAAAGCAGCGATGTCGATGACGTCTGGGCCTATCGCTCCCTCTCGAATGGGAAGTTCTACTGTCTTGTCGCCGAGCGTAATAGAAGCGCTTTTTTCCGTCATCATAATCCTCCGAGAACATGCGTTTTGGATGCCGTGAGGCATCTAGGCGTTAAGCGTTCAGGATAGCTATCTGATCCTGCGCCATATGCCAAGCTATCCAAAAGGCAAATTGTGCGTTGCGGTATCAACTTGTGCCAAAAACTAGGCTTTTGGCGTTTGACTGTTTCATATTAGGTCAATGCTTCCTTAAAATATAAGTGGTTGCATTGTTGTTGTGCCGGTTGCAAATTACCCCCTGTCCGGCGGGGAGCTGCGGGTTTGACTGTAAGACCATCGCAAGAATTGCGACAGCAGGAACCGTTGAGACTGGATCTCCCCGGTGAGGGTGATTCCTTTGCTCTGCAACGATATCAGGGCGGGGTAGCAGAGGTTTATGAACAGTCTGCAACGGCAGGGAATTTATCCGGCCGGATATCGTCGCTGTCGCAAATGCTGGACATCGAAAAGGCCTATGGCCACGGCTTTCTTTGCATTCCGGTTTTTCTGGCAGTCGGTGCCATCATCTGGTTTTCAAGCCTTCAGACACCGTCACCCTCCCTGCTTGCTGGCGGCTTTTGTTTAGCCGGCACACTGGCGCTCACGCTTCGGTACCGCGCGGCACAACTGGCAGGATTGCTTAACCTTGTTGCGCTGTGTCTGGCAGGCATGCTGCTGGCGCAATTGGAAAGCTGGCGGCAGGATACCGTCATTATTGATACGCCCGTCACCACAGTCGTGTCAGGTGTTGTCGAGCGACGCGAGGTGGATGCGCGCGGTTACTGGCGCTACATCATATCGGTCACCGGAACTGAAAATCCTGTGCTGTCGCGCCCGCCGCAAAAGATCACGGCACTATCGAGAAGTCGCCATCAGCCGATGGAAATCGGGCAGGGCATTACCGGGCGCGCACGCCTGTCTCCACCCTCAGGACCGGCCTTGCCCGGTCTGAATGACTTTGCCTTTTCCGGCTATTTTAACGGCATAGGTGCAACCGGTTTCTTTTATGGAGCGCCACAGCCTGCGGTGAGCGAGGCGATCAAACGCCGCATTGCGGAACGCGGCCACTGGCTCAGCGTGACTGATACAGGACTTTATCAATTGCGCAGCGCCATTGCCGAGCGCATCCGCAGCACGATCGGCGGCGACGCCGGCGCTTTTGCCGCCTCGATCATAACCGATGAACGGCGGGCAATATCAGAAACCACCATGGAAGCACTGCGTGTGTCCGGCCTTGCCCATATCGTTGCCATTTCGGGCCTCAACATGGCGCTGGCATCGGGCATATTCTTCGTTGGCTTGCGCACGGCACTCAGCTGTTTTCCGGGTTTTGCCGAGAGGCGGCCGGTCAAGAAGATCGCTGCTTTTGCCGCCCTTATCATGACGCTCGCCTATTACCTGATTTCAGGGTTTGCAGTGTCTGCCGAACGGGCCTGGCTGATGATGTCGATCATGCTGATCGCCGTGCTGTTTGACCGTCCCTCGATCAGCCTCAGAAATGTTGCTATTTCCGCCATCATTATTATCTGCGTTTCGCCGTCGGAGGTCATGGGGCCAAGTTTCCAGATGTCCTTTGCCGCAACGATTGCGCTGGTCGCCGCGTATGGTTTCTGGACACGGCGGCGCGCCGCACAAGACAGCGCAACATTCCGGCCGACACATATGCCAATCGCCCTGAAGGGCCTGTCCATCCTTGGCAGCTTCTGCGCCGGTATTGTCGTGACCTCGCTGATTGGTGGGGTATCCACGGCCATCTATTCGATGGAACATTTTCATCGTGTCACCACCTATGGACTAGCGGCAAATCTCGCCGCCATGCCGGTGATGTCTTTCATCGTCATGCCCTTTGCCTTGATCGCCATGCTGCTGATGCCTTTCGGGCTGGATGGTCCGTTTCTGACCGTCATGGGTTACGGCATGGCGATGACAATTGATATTGCCACCTATGTGGCCTCATGGGGAGGCGATGCCGGAGTCGGACGACAACATCAATGGTTTCTGGGCGCCGGAACGCTTGGCCTATTGGCGCTGACACTGTTTCGCACCCGACTGGCTTGGGTAAGTGCTGTGTTCCTGCTGGCAGGCCTTGTGCTGTTTGTGCTGTCACGGCAACAGGACAATCCCGATCTGGTGGTTTTTGAGGACGGGAAACTGATGGCACTGGTTGGCGAGGATCAGGTTGCCAGCACCAGCCAACGCCCATCCGGCTTTATCTATGACCAATGGGCGCGGGCTTTGTTCTTACCTGACAAATATATTCGGCCAAACATGCTGCAGGAACTGCCAGCCCCAGAACCACCGCCTGACGATGCCAATGACACAACGACTGGCAATACTGATGCCGCGCCACCACGATCACGACGGCCGATGCTGGACGAACACATCATTCAGGCTGAAAGGCAGGTGATGTCTGCCGCCGTTACAAATGCAACCGATGCCTTTACCTGCCGCCGCGATAGCTGGTGCATCGCCAGATCAGCGAAGGGGCAGGTGGTGATTTCCGTGCTGGATAACAGATATCTTGGTCTCGCTTGCGACATCGGTTCTGTGGTTATCACCACGCGTCCCACATCATTTGAAACCTGCCGCTCCGGCGCCTTTTTGCTCAGTGCCCAGACATTGCGGCGCACCGGATCGCTGGAGATCACATTTTCAACTGAGGCAACAACCGCCGCAAATCAGGATTTGCCGATAGAGAGGATGACGGCTGCCATTTATGGTTCCTACCGTCCATGGACCATGCATCGTTATTATAACTGGCGCAGCAGGACATTTGAAACGGCAGTCCCGCCGTATGTCTCGAAACTGCTGGACCGTCACTAGACTAAAGGGATTTGAAGGCCACTTTTGTCGGGTGGTTTCCGGCGACAGTAGCGATGACGCGCTGGCGCGTCACCTGACAGTGATATGGGTCTGTTGATGACCGCTTAGTGGTATCTGCGGATCAGGCCGACCAGCTTGCCCTGGATCTTGACGCGGTCAGGTCCAAAGATACGGGTTTCATAGGCCGGGTTTGCAGCTTCAAGCGCAATCGATGCACCTTTGCGGCGAAAACGCTTCAAGGTCGCTTCTTCATCATCGACCAGCGCCACGATGATGTCACCGGGATTGGCGGTCTTGGCGTTGCGGATGATGACCGTGTCGCCGTCAAAGATGCCGGCATCAATCATCGAGTCACCGCGCACTTCCAGTGCGTAATGTTCACCAGAACCCAGCATGTCAGCCGGTACGGACACATCATGTGTGTTGTTCTGGATGGCGGAGATCGGCACACCGGCCGCGATCCGTCCCATCATCGGCACCGATACCGAGCTACCACCATCATTGGCGCTGACAGGGGCGGGGGTCGGAGCAGGGGCGACAACCGGTTTTGGTTTGCCAAGGCTGCCTTCAATCACACTCGGCGAGAAGCCACGCTGTGGTTTGAGGCTTGGCGAATAGGCCTCTGGAAGTTTGATGACTTCCAGTGCGCGTGCCCGGTTTGGCAGGCGGCGAATGAAGCCACGTTCTTCAAGCGCTGTGATCAACCGGTGAATGCCGGATTTGGAAGCGAGATCAAGCGCATCCTTCATCTCATCAAATGAGGGAGGAACACCGGATTCCTTCATTCTTTCGTGAATGAAAAGAAGCAGTTCCTGCTGTTTGCGTGTGAGCATGAAGTCGCACCCCAACCGTTGATGAAAATCGAAACAAATGCAGAACATACACTATATGTTCCATATGTGTTCCGCAAGGCTTTAATATTTCGTAATCGCCGCGCCGGTGAATTTTCTTTCAAAACAGCCAAGACGTGTAATCGCTGCCTATCTCGCTGTTTTTTAATCGATTTCACGTCAATTCATCACAAAACGATCCGTCAGAAAGCTGAGGCGCGCACCACCGCCCGATAGCCGGCCAACCGGCACGATTATCAATCTGATATCGTAAGGCGCTGTGATTCGGTTCGTTTGATTCTCTCCACCAGATTGGGTTGGCAGCGCATATTCCCTGTGCATTTTTACCTTCACGAGGAAGCATTGCGTTGAAATCTCTGTTATGGGGAGGGTTCGCTGCTCGTTCGGAGTCGGCATTCAACATCAATTTTGACAGTATAAGGTTTTAGGGCATTGCAGGTCGGCATCGACATGGGAACGCTATCGGGTGGGCAGGCTGCCAAACTCGACATTGAGGAATTGCTCGCCACGCGTCTGCTGGTGCAAGGCAATTCCGGTTCCGGAAAGTCGCATCTGCTGCGCAGGCTTCTGGAACAATCCGCCCCTTGGGTTCAGCAGGTCATTATTGACCCTGAAGGGGACTTCGTGACGCTGGCTGACAAGTTCGGTCATATCGTTGTGGATGGCGAGCGCACAGAAGGTGAGTTGGCCGGTATTGCCAACCGTATTCGCCAGCACCGCGTATCCTGCGTCCTGACGCTTGAAGGTCTTGATGTCGAACAGCAGATGCGGGCCGCAGCTGCATTCCTCAACGGCATGTTCGATGCCGACCGTGAATACTGGTACCCGGTGCTGGTGGTGGTCGACGAAGCGCAGATGTTTGCGCCGTCCGTGGCTGGTGAAGTAACCGAAGATGCCCGCAAGGCATCGCTTGGCGCCATGACCAACCTGATGTGTCGTGGTCGTAAGCGCGGTCTGGCCGGCGTTATCGCCACGCAGCGTCTGGCAAAACTTGCCAAGAACGTGGCGGCGGAAGCCTCCAACTTCTTGATGGGCCGTACTTTCCTTGATATCGACATGGCACGCGCAGCCGACCTGCTCGGCATGGACCGCCGTCAGGCGGAAATGTTCCGCGATTTGCAGCGTGGTAATTTCGTGGCGCTTGGCCCGGCTCTGTCGCGCCGCCCACTGCCTATCGTGATTGGTGCTGTGGAAACCTCGGCTCGGTCGTCATCGCCCAAGCTGATGCCGCTGCCCGATGCGCCGCAGGACGTGGAAGACCTGATCTTCACGCCGGACCCGGAAGAATTTACGCGCGCGCCTGTGCGCCGCACGCCACCGGCACCGCGCCCGACAACAGACATTCTGGCCGAGCTGTCCCGCTCGACACCAGCCGCGATAACGCCAGCCTCCGAACAGCCGCAGCGCAGCAGCGCCTCGGACATGACGCCGGAAGAGCGCGAAGAGAAGATCTCAGGCGTTCTCTACGAAATTCTGGATGATCCGCAGTCGGCCTATCGCACGGACGCTGTGCTCTATCAGGACTTTCTGGTGCGTGCCCGCATGCGCCGCATTCCCGGCACGCCGATGGCGCTGTCGGAATTCCGCCGTCAGGTGGCAATTACCCGTTCCGGCGTTGATGCCGAAATGGCGGCAAGTGAAAGCTGGCAAACGGCACTCGATCTGTCGAAAAACGTCTCCGACGATCTGCAGGGCGTATTCCTGATGCTGGTTAAAGCCGCGCTGGGCGAGGAGCCTTGCCCGTCTGATGCCCGTATTGCTCGCGCCTATGGCACGCATTCTGCACGCCGTGCACGCCGTCTGCTCGGTTATTTCGAGGAGAAGGAATTGGTCGTGGTGCATGCCGATTTCTCCGGCAAGCGTATCGTGGCGTTTCCGGACCTTGATGCAAAAACCGCACCCGGTGATGCGGATGCGGCTGATGATGAGGCGACGCTGGCGGCCGAATAAGGCTGCTGTTTCTCAATATATCACGTGAGCTGGCGCTCCCTCAGCGTTATGGTCTGGTGCGTCCCGACCATCTGCTGTTGTTCATTCTCGGATCACGTCCGAGAATCATCGTGCTGAAATCGTAGACATGGACTGATGTTACCGGCCATCTGGTGGTGCCCATCCTCGGCGTGGCGCCGAGGATGGTGGAGTTTCGGGATGTTGTGAAGCGGGACATTATTCGACAGCCTTTGCTTGCTTGCGTGTGGCAAACAGCGAACCGACAACACCGGTCACCAGAATTGCGACGGTCACACCAAGCGAGACGGCAGGCGGGATTTTTGCCAGACCCAGCATGTCAGCCACGAAGATTTTCGAGCCAACGAACACCAGAACCGCAGCCAGCGCATATTTCAGATACGCGAAGCGGTGGATCAGGGCTGCCAGCGCAAAGTAGAGTGCACGCAGGCCAAGGATCGCGAAAATGTTCGACGTATAGACAATGAACGGGTCGGTGGTGATCGCAAAGATCGCCGGGATCGAATCAACCGCAAAGATCAGGTCGGCAATTTCCACCATCACCAGCGCCAGAAACAGCGGGGTGACAAAGGTTTTCAGCTTGCCGGTCTTCTCGTCGGTTTCCTTGACGAAGAACTTTTCGCCATGGAGGCGGTTTGTCAGCGGCAGGTGGCGCTTGAGGAACTTAAGGATGCGGTTGTTGTCGAGATCGTTCTCATCATGATCGGCCGAAAACAGCATCTTGAGGCCGGTAAACACCAGGAAGGCCGCAAAGAGGTACAGCACCCAGTGGAAGTTTTCGACGATGGCAGCGCCAGCGGCAATCATGATGCCACGCAGCACGATCACACCCAGAATACCCCACAGCAGCACGCGGTGCTGGTATTGGCGCGGAATGGCGAAATAGGAGAAGATCATGGCGATGATGAAGATGTTGTCCATCGCCAGGCTTTTTTCCACCACGAAGCCGGTGATATATTCCATGGCAGGCTGCTGGCCCGACTGGTACCAGATCCAGCCACCGAAGGACAAACCGATGACAATATAGAAAGCGGACATCAGCAAGCTTTCGCGAATGCCGATTTCCTTGGAATTCTTATGCAGAACACCAAGGTCCAGGGCCAAAAGGCCAAGAACGAGAGAAATGAAGACCGCCCACATCCATGTGGGGGTGCCGAGAAAATCCGAGAACAGAAAGTCCATCAGTCAACCTTTGCCGGACAGGTTGGCTATATGGCTGGGGAACGTGTGACAGAAATAAACGTGGGCCCCAACCTAAAGAGACTCGACATCACGTATTGTCCGGTAATACGCCAGAGGGGCCCGAGTCCTGATCACGACAAACGAAATAGTGCAGGAAAATGCGCTTTCAAGGGCGGGATGCAATTTTTTTCTCGTTGACAATTTTATGAAGGCCACCTAGAAGCCCCATCAACGCCGGGCCGCAAAGCCCGGTGTGTTTCGTTGACTGCCTTGCAGTTTTAATAACTGACGTTCGGTAGTCAACATCACCGACATGTCCCGTGGCTTCTCCATTCGCAAATGTGAGAGACCTGTCAGAGTTCATCAACAGAACTCAGAGGAGGGCGTGTTTCCTTAATCCGGTTTGGCAACAAACCGGTATAATATGTTGAGAAGGAAATACGATGAGCAAGCGCGAATCGTCTAAGTATAAAATTGACCGCCGCATGGGCGAAAACATCTGGGGTCGTCCTAAGTCCCCAGTAAACCGCCGCGAATACGGTCCTGGTCAGCACGGTCAGCGCCGCAAGGGCAAGATGAGCGACTTCGGCACGCAGCTGCGCGCCAAGCAGAAGCTCAAGGGCTACTACGGTGAACTGCGTGAAAAGCAGTTCCGCGCAACCTACGACGAAGCTAACCGTCGCAAGGGTGACACTTCCGAGAACCTGATCGGTCTGCTCGAGTCCCGTCTGGACGCGATCGTATACCGCGCAAAGTTCGTTCCAACCGTTTTCGCATCGCGTCAGTTCATCAACCATGGCCACGTCACGGTTAATGGGGTTCGCGTTAACGTTGGTTCTTACCGTTGCAAGCCAGGCGACGTTGTTGAAGTTCGTCAGAAGTCCAAGCAGCTGACCGTTGTTCTGGAAGCTGTTTCGCTCGCTGAGCGTGACGTTCCTGACTACATCGAAGTTGATCACAACAAGATGGTTGCGACCTTTGCTCGCGTACCAGCTCTGTCTGACGTTCCATACCCAGTCGTCATGGAACCACACCTCGTGGTCGAATTCTACTCGCGCTAATCGCTGCGAAGTTGATTTTGAAAAAGCCGCCCTTCGGGGCGGCTTTTTTGCATTCATGGCATGGCGTGATGATTTCAGAGATGCGTCACTGGTTGCCGGATTTTCGCACCTAATCCAGCCTTGATTTTCTGCGTAAAAGCGCAGGAATGCACAACTGCGTAATGCTTGTCCCCTTTGGTTGTGCTATCGGGACTTCGACCTTGTGAAGTTATGAAATCAAGCCGCTTGAAGCAGGGCGTGCTGTTGGGAAATCGGCCATGGAACGTTCGGACAAAATTGCGTTTGCTCAGGGAAAGACGGCCTCGATTGTCGGCGTCATTCTGCTGTTCGTTCTGGCGCTGACCATGCATGCCGCATTCTCCAAGCTCAACCTCGACCAATATGGCGACATGGTTGAAAACTACGCCTGGGGCGCGCTGTGGCAGTGGGGCACATACAAACATCCGCCATTCTTCGGGTGGACCACGGCCGCATGGTTTGCCGTTTTCCCGCATGAGAACTGGGCCTATTTCCTGTTTTCCGCCGTCAATTGCGCTCTGACCTTTGCTGCCGTCTGGCGCATTGCTGCGCGGTTCGGTGATGGCAATGTGCAGTTGATGGCGGTCATTTGCGCCATGCTGATGCCGCCACTGTCGTTCCTGGCCATCAAATACAATGCCAATTCGGCAATGACGCCAATCTGGGCCTGGCTGTTCGTATTCTATCTGCGCGGCCTTGAAGGACGCCGGATTGTTGATGCCGTGATGATTGGCCTGTTGGCCACTGCGGCCATGCTGACCAAATATCACTCCGGTGTCGTTCTGCTGGCGCTGTTCCTGCATGCATCTTTCGACAAGCAGGCCCGTGCGGCGCTGCTGTCCACCTTCGGTCTCACCGTGCTGGTGGTGTTTTTCGTCACCATTGCCGGCCATGTCCTTTGGCTGTTCGAGCATGATTTCCTGCCCATCGTTTATGCCGCAGAGCAGGGTGATGGCGAATGGCTGCACATTTTCACCAAGGCGCTGAAATTCGTGGTGGGCGTGCCGCTTTATACGATTGGCGCTCTGCTGGTTGCGCTTTTGGTGCGTCATGACAAAAGCGAAAAGGGCCCGGCCTTTGCGCCTGGCAATATTGCCCGTCTGAGAGACAGCGTTCAGGGTCGCGCGCTGCTGGCCTTCAGCATCCTGCCATTTATCCTGACGATCATTCTGGGCTTTGCCGCGCAGGCAGAACTGAGCGCCGTCTGGGTACTGCCGATCTTCACGCCAATTGCCGTTCTGATTGCGCTTCTGGTGCCGCAGCAGTGGCTGCAGCGCAATATCGGACGCGCCGTGACAGTTGCCGTCATCTACCTGCTGGGCATGATCGCTTCTGGGCCTGTCATCGCCATGCTGGACCGTAACTACGGTGAGTTTGAATCATTCCGCAATGTGCCCCTGGAGGCCGTGTCCGACCGCATCGATGAGCTATGGCTGGCGGAAAGTGGCGGTGCCAAGGGCTTTTATGTCGCGGGCAGCCGTGGTCTGGCTGATGGCACGTCCTTCTACTCGCGTTACGCACCGCTGATTGTGGATGGCAACTCGGCGGAATATGCCAAAGGTTATCTGACACCGGAACTAGCGCGTCAGAAGGGGCTGGTTCTGGTTTGCTTCAAGGGCGAATCGAAATGCACCGATGCCTCAACCAAGCTGGTTGGCCCGTTGCCCGCGCCACAGGACCTTCAAGTCACCGGTATAAACGGCAAGGGCAGCTGGGATCTCCAGATCTGGCTGGTCAAGCCGCAGAACTGATAGTGCGAATTTTGTAACGGGATCGGGGCATGGCTCTTTTTTCACTCATCGTACCGTTTTTGAATGAACGGGATAACGTGCCGGCATTCACCACCTTCATTGAAAAGGTGGCGGGTGAACTGCGTGAAAAATTCGATCTCGATCTCGAAGTGGTGCTAGTCGATGACGGCAGCACTGATGACAGTGTGACACGTTACATTACGTCAATGCCGGGCACCTGGCGCATTGTCGAACTCAGCCGCAACTTCGGCAAGGAAGTTGCCGTGTTTGCCGGTCTGGAAGAGTGCAGGGGCGATCTTGTGATGATTATGGATGCCGACATGCAGCACCCATGGACTGTCGCTCTCGACATGATCTCGCAGCTGATGGCCGACGAAAATCTCGACGCCGTTTATGCGGTACGTGATGACCGCCTGCAGGAATCGATGAAAAAGGCCGCCGCCGTACATCTGTTCTACTGGCTGATCAATTTCCGCCAGCGTTTTATCGTGCCGGAAAATGCTGGCGATTTCCGCGTCATGCGCCGCCCGGTTGTCGAGGCCATGCTGAAGATCCGCGACCGTCGCCGTTTCAACAAGGGGCTATACGCCTGGGCAGGCTTCCGCCAGAAGGCCATTGGTTACGTGCCGGACGAGCGCCAGCATGGTGCCACCAAATGGTCCAACCTGTCGCTGCTGTCCTTGTCGCTGGAGGGCATCACCTCGTTTTCGGCGCTGCCTTTGCGGCTGGTGTCGATCATTGGTGCGCTGGTTGGTCTCTGCGGCATTTTCTATGGCCTGAAGATCGTCTTTGAAGTGCTGTTTTACGGCGTGTCGGTTCCCGGTTATCCAAGCCTTATGGTGGCGGTGTCGGTGCTCGGCGGCTTCAATCTGGCGCTGCTTGGCCTGCTCGGCGAATATATCTGGGTCGGTATTGCTGAAACCAAGGATCGCCCGCTGTATCTGGTGCGACGCGTGCACCGTTCAGGCGACATCAAGACGCTGGACAAGACCGCGCAGTCCGCTGAAAAACAAACGCCATGAGCATGGCGGACACTAAGGTGTTTTTGGTTGCTGATGATTATGGCCTGTCACCGGCCGTCAGCGATGGCATTCGCCACCTGATATCAAAGGGCAATCTATCCGGCACCGGCTGCATGACTTTGTTTCCGGAATGGCCCTCTGAGGCGATAAAGCTGAAAGAGTGTCAGGGGTATAGCGACGTCTTTGCCGGTATTCACCTGACGCTGACCGATTTCAAACCGCTGACCGATGCACCCGCCATCAGCAAAGATGGCAGGTTACTGCCGCTGAAAGAGCTGATCCTTGGCGCGTTGCGGCCTACGGAAGAGTTTGCCGCGCAGGTGCACGCCGAGCTGGACGCGCAGCTTGCAGCCTTCACCAAAGAGATCGGGCATTTGCCGCATTATCTTGATGGCCATCAGCATGTGCATTTCCTGCCGCCGGTAAGGTCATGGCTGTCAAGCCGCGCTCAAACTCTTGCCCAAGCTGGTGTGAAGCCATGGCTGCGGGGCGCACCGGCGGTCGATTTTTCGCAAGGTGTGAAGATTGGCCTGAAAACCTGCTTCGTGGCAGGGCTGGCGCGTGGTTTTGATGGTGAGATGCGCAGTGCCGGTTTGTTGGTGCACGGCCCGCTCTGCGGCTTTTATGACTGGCAACAGGCGGAAAAGTTCAGGTCGGTGCTGAACGGTCGTGTTCGTAATGGCAGCGTCATGATGTGCCACCCCGGTTATGTTGATGATGTGCTGCAAGCCCGCGACCCGCTGACAGGTGCGCGCGCAGAAGAGCTGCGTGTGCTGGAGATGGAACTGCCGTTTGCGTTGGCGAAGCGGGTTTAGTCTCCACGTTTCGATCTCTCTCGACGTCATCCTTGGGCTTGTCCCAAGGATCTAAGCCGGTTCCTGATATGCGACGTGGATAGATCCTCGGCTCAGGGCTGAGGATGACGGCGGAAACCGTATCGGACCTGGCTATGCCACCAATTCGCGCAGCAATGATTCCGCATTCATCCTCACGCGATAGTGGCATTGATTTTGCTTTTGATGTAGCCAACAGAACCGTAGTGACACTGGCGAACAAAGGCTTGGGCATGCAGGACATTCAGCTGATCATTGACCGCATTTATGATGCGATGGTGCCAAGATTGGGTGAGGGGAAGGTAGCCGACTACATTCCTGAGCTCGCCAAGGTCGATCCCAAGCAGTTTGGCATTGCCGTCACCACCGTTGAAGGCGAAACATTCGTCGCCGGCAATGCTGAGGTGCCGTTTTCCATTCAAAGTATCTCCAAGGTTTTCATGCTGACGCTGGCGCTCGGCAAGGCTGGTGAAACCGTGTGGAACCGGGTAGGGCGCGAACCATCAGGATCGTCCTTCAACTCCATCGTACAGCTGGAACATGAGGCGGGCATTCCACGCAATCCCTTCGTTAATGCCGGTGCGATCGTCGTCAGTGATATCGTAATGGCCGGCCACCAGCCGCGTGAAGCAATCGGTGAGTTGCTGCGCTTTGTGCAATATGTCGCCGATGATGACAGCATCATTATCGACAATGCGGTCGCGAAGTCGGAAAATGCCACCGGTTACCGCAATTATGCGCTGGCCAATTTCATGCGCTCGTTTGGCAATCTGCATCATCCAGTCGAAAATGTGCTGGGCGTGTATTTCCATCAATGTGCACTGGCCATGACGTGTCACCAGTTGTCACGGGCGGGGCTGTTTCTGGCCAATCAGGGCCGAAATCCGCTCAGCGGCCATACGGTCGTATCGGCGCGACGGGCAAAACGTATCAACGCGCTGATGCTGACCTGCGGCCATTATGATGGGTCCGGCGACTTTGCCTATTCTGTCGGCCTGCCAGGCAAGAGCGGCGTTGGCGGCGGCATTCTTGCCATTGCGCCGGGCAAGGCATCGATTGCGGTGTGGTCACCCGGCCTCAACAAGGTCGGCAACTCCGCGCTTGGCTCCGCAGCGCTGGAAATGCTGGCCAACCAGACAGGCTGGTCGGTATTCGGGGCTTGATCTTGCCGGAATATGCAGGCATTGGCTGGAGGACAGCCCGTATTAGCGCCCGAATTAGCGAAAGTGCAATCGTCCCATGAATATTGCGACAGACATGAATTCCGTCGATGACGTCGAGGATGGTGCTGAGGACATTTCCTCGCACGCGCTGTTTGCGCATGCGCCACGGTCGGTCTCGTTCAACAAGCTGCGCAAGCGCCTGTTGCGCAATGTGCGCCAGGCATTTGAAGACTTTGACATGCTGAAGGGCCAGAAGCGCTGGCTGATTGGCCTGTCGGGCGGCAAGGACAGCTACGGGCTGCTGGCGCTGCTGATGGACCTGAAATGGCGCGGCCTGCTGCCGGTCGATCTGGTGGCCTGCAACCTCGATCAGGGCCAGCCGAACTTTCCCAAACACATTCTGCCGGAATATCTGGCATCGATTGGCGTGGAACACCGCATCGAATACCGCGACACTTATTCGGTGGTGAAGGAAAAGATGCCGAATGGCGGCACCTACTGTTCGCTCTGTTCGCGTCTGCGTCGCGGCAATCTTTACCGCATTGCGCGCGAAGAGGGCTGTGATGCGCTGGTGCTTGGCCACCACCGCGAAGACATTCTCGAAACCTTCTTCATGAACTTTTTCCATGGCGGACGCCTAGCGGGCATGCCGGCAAAGCTCTTGAATGACGAAGGCGATCTGATGCTCTTGCGGCCATTGGCCTATTGCGCCGAAGACGATATGGCCAAGTTTGCCACCGCCATGCAGTTCCCGATCATTCCATGCGACCTGTGCGGCTCACAGGATGGTCTGCAGCGCAATGCCATGAAGGACATGCTGGCAGATATCGAACGGCGCATGCCAGGCCGCAAGGACACGATGTTGCGGGCGCTGGCCCACGTCAATCCCTCGCATTTGCTGGATACCAAACTGTTTGATTTTTCGATGCTGGGTGTCACGGAAGCGTCATCTAACGCGGATAGGGAAACGAACCCACCTGTTTAAAGAAACGTCGCTTTATGTCCCTGCTTGATAAAGACATTGAATTCCTGGTTGCAACGGTGCGCGATGCCGCAGCAACCGAAATCCTTCCCCGTTTCAGAAATCCTGACAGCCAGTCGGTCGCCGAAAAAACCTCGTCCATCGATCTGGTGACAGAAGCGGATATTGAGACGGAAAAGCGCATTACCGCAGCCATTCGCAGGCTTTATCCGGACGCCCATATCGTCGGCGAAGAAACTTATGATGCCGATCCTTCCGTTGTGCCGGCATTGGCCGATGCGGATCTGGCCTTCGTAATTGATCCCGTCGACGGCACGTTCAACTTTGCCTCCGGTCTTGCCGCTTTCGGTTCTCTGCTGGCCGTCACCGTCAAGGGTGAGACGGTCGCCGGTATCATCCATGATCCGGTTATGGGTGACACGCTGGTGGCGGTAAAAGGCGCAGGCGCGCATTTCCACCGCCGCAGCGGCGAGGTGACACCGATCCGCGTGGCAGCTCCTGTGGCGCTGGACGAGATGGTTGGCATTTACGCCTGGGGACACGCCACGCTGGAGCGCCGCCCGGTCATTGCCGCCAACATGGCCAAGATCCGCATGGCGCTGTCGCTCAATTGTTCTGCACATGAATATTGGCTTGCCTCGACAGGCAAGATCCACTTTATCGGCCACGAAAAGCTGATGCCATGGGACCACCTTGCCGGTGTTCTCGTACATCAGGAAGCTGGCGGTTACACGGTAAAGCTGGATGGTACGCCCTATCGCCCCGGAGAGATTTCCGGCGGTATTCTGTCCGCTCCTGACAAGGAAAGCTGGAAGATGATACGGCGCGAGATTTTAGGTATCTGGTAGCTGAAAGGAATGGCAATGTCCCTCGAACTCGACATAGCGTCGCTTGCAAACACGCTTCAGGAAGCCGCAGCCGTGGAAATCATGCCGCGGTTCCGCAATCTCGGTGAGGGCGACGTTCGCATGAAGACCGAGGCCATTGACCTCGTCACCGAAGCGGACGAAGCAGCCGAGCGCCTGATCCGGGACCGCGTGGCGGAAATCATGCCCAACGCACTGTTCGTGGGCGAGGAAGCCGTGGCGGCCGATCCGTCGCTGCTGGGCAAGCTGGGTGAGGCCGATCTGGCCGTGGTGGTGGATCCGATTGACGGCACCTTCAACTTTGCCTCCGGCCTGCCGTTGTTCGGCGTGATGATGAGCGTCATCTCCAAGGGCGAGACTGTTGCTGGCATCATCTTCGATCCATTGGGCAATGACTGGCTGATCGCCGAAAAGGGCTCTGGCGCATGGCTGTGCGCACCGGATGGCAACCAGACGCAGATGCACGTGTCTCCGGCACTGGAACTGTCGCAGATGGTCGGCATTGCCAATACAGGCTATTTCGACATTGAGACCCGCCGCAAGATCCTCGTTAATCTGGCCGATGTGCGGCTGTTCACCAGCTATCGTTGTGCGGCCCATGAATACCGCGTGTTCTGCGGCGGTCACATGCACTTCCTGATGTACAACAAGCTGATGCCATGGGACCACCTTGCCGGTACGCTGATCTCGCAGGAATCTGGCGCCTATGCGGCGCGCCTGGATGGTTCGCCGTACCTGCCAAGCCATGTGGATGGCGGCTTGCTGCTGGCACCGGACAGGGACTCCTGGAACCTGCTCAAGAACCACATCTTCACGGTTTGATTGACGGGACGTATGGATCAAAAAAGGCGCCGCTGGATGACCGCGGCGCCTTTTGCTTTCGACCCTCATGCCTCGTCCTCGGGCCTGACCCGATGATCTCTCACAGGCATCCAGCTGTCGCGCGTCTGCGCGACGAAAGAGTCTTTTCAGCCCAATGACTTGGGCTGGCCTGGATTCCTGTGACGAGCACAGGAATGAGGTCCGCGAGGGTGGATAGACGCGAGAAAACACACGTCCCGGAAAACATCACATTCAAATATCAATGGTCGCAAAAAAAGGCGCCGCTAGATGACAGCGGCGCCTTTTTCTTGTGCGGTATGTCTGTTTTCCTTACCCCGTGGCGGGCACGGGGGTAAGGGGAAGCCGTATCAGATCGGCTTGTTGTGCGGATGGAACAGCTGACCCTTTTCACCGATCAGCACGAACACCAGACCAATAAGCGAGACGATAAAGAAGCCGGCGACCATTGGCAGGGCAGTGCCATCGAAGGACTGGCCGATCAATGCACCGATCAGCGAACCGCCAACCGTGCCCATGAAGCCGATGACGGACGATGCTGTACCGGCAACGTGGCCAAGTGGTTCCATGGCCAGCGAGTTGAAGTTGGAGCCGATCCAGCCGAACTGGAACATCGCCAAGGCAAACAACACGATGAACAGCGCAAACGGCATTGGCTGCGGGCCATAGATCTGAATGAGCAGCCACACAAAGGTGATGACGATAAAGCCGATCAACGAACCATGCGACAGTCTGCGCATGCCAAAACGGCCAACCAGACGGGCATTGATGAAGGACGACAGCGCCATGAACAGCGCAACGCCAGCAAAGGCCACTGCAAACCACTGACCAAGCTCATACACGCCCTTGTAGACCTGTTCAGCCGAGTTGATGAAGCCGAACAGCGCACCGAAGATGAAGGTGCTGGACAGGGTGTAACAGAGCGCAATGCGGTTGGTCAGAACGATCTTGAAACCGTTGAGAACCGACTTGACCGTGAAGGGACGTACGTCTTCCGGATGCAGGGTTTCCGGCAGGCGGTAATACATCCATGCGCCGACGATCACAGCGATGACAGCCATGAACACGAAAATCAGGTGCCAGTCACCAAACAGCAGAACGATCTGGCCGGTACCCGGTGCAATAACCGGAACAACCATGAACACCATCATGATCAACGACATGACTTCCGCCATCTGACGGCCGCCGTAGACGTCGCGAACGATGGAGATGGTGATGACGCGGGTGGCGGCAGAACCGATGCCCTGAATGAAGCGCAGTGCCAGCACGCCGGCAAAGGACGGCACGAACACCACCGCAATCGACGAAACGACATAGATGCCAAGACCAAACAGCATTGGCTTGCGACGGCCATAGCGGTCCGAGATCGGGCCATAGCCCAGCTGTGCAATGCCAAAGCCCAGAAGATAGGCCGAAATGACATATTGGCGGTGGTTCTCATTGATCACGCCAAGCGCTGCACCGATTTCCTGCAGGCCCGGAAGCATGATGTCGATGGCAAGTGCGTTGAGTGCCATCAACATGGCAGCAAGCCCGATGAACTCCACTTTGCCCATGGATTTCAAAACCGGATTGCCGGATTGTGAAGGATTTGTCACAGAAATATTCCCAAAAGAACGGCAAAGGCGTTGCAGAATGCAACGCCTTGCTACTTCATAACAATCGGGTGTCGGGGTGGAGAACCCCGGCAAAAATCAGGCCGCGCCGCGGACCTCGATACCCTGTTCTTGTAATTGGCTTTGAAGTTCACCCGACTGGAACATCTCTCTGATGATGTCACAGCCGCCGATGAATTCACCTTTGACGTAAAGCTGAGGAATGGTCGGCCAGTTGGAGTAATCCTTGATACCCTGACGCAGGTCAGCATCGGCAAGCACGTTGATGCCTTTGTATTCTACGCCGATATAGTCAAGAATCTGAACGACCTGACCGGAGAAACCACACTGTGGAAACTGCGGTGTACCCTTCATGAACAGAACGATATCGTTGCTCTTCACTTCGTTGTCGATCACTGCGTTAATATCGCTCATGGCCATTTCCTTTCACACGCGGTTCAAAAGCCGCTGCTTTGATATTCCGACTAGATAACACTTTGGTGTCGTTTTTCCAGCGTGGAAGCTGAAAAAATGCAAAGGCCTCTTATGCCTGGGGTGCATACCAACATGCGCGAGAGCAGGTTTGCGTAAAATCAAACACTGCGCTGTTTGCTGCGTGATGCAGCGGTGCGTCGTTTGCTGGTTTGTTTGCGGGCTGGCTGGCGTTTGGGCTTGGCGGTTTTTTTCGCGCCGCCCAACGCACTCTCCAGTATCGTCTCCGCCAGACTGCCCGCAACAGATTTGCTGCGGGTTTTCCGGCGGGTCCGTTTTGTTGTTTTCACACCTGTCTTTTTAAGAATTTCCGACATGGCGCTTTTCACCACGCCGGAAATGACCTCTTCAATCAGGCTTGCCATGGTTTTCTCAATCCGGGGCCGAAGTTTGCAGGGCAAGGGCATGCAGCACGCCGCCCATGTTGCCCTTCAGGGCATCATAGACCATCTGGTGCTGCTGCACACGGCTTTTTCCCTTGAAGGCTTCCGCCACGACTTCAGCGGCGTAGTGATCGCCGTCACCAGCCAGATCGCGGATCGTCACCTTTGCGCCGGGAATTCCGGCTTTAATCATGTCTTCAATATCGCCGGGGTTCATTGGCATGGTGTCAGCTCCCTTTTCTTATTCTGCTGCGGCCAGTGATGGCCCATCCATAAAGTCAGGGAACCATGATTCATGGGCGGAAAGCAATTGCTTAATCGCCACAGGCTTTGCACTTCCAAGTGATACTTCGCTACCACCGGTCTTGCCGATAACCGGGCACTCAACGCCCGCTTCCTTTGCACGCTGTGCAACTGTTTCAGCGTTATCCTGAGCGATGGTCAAAACATAACGGCCCTGGTCTTCGCCGTAGAAGGCAAGAACCGGATCGTTGTTTTCAGGCTGGTTTACAATCGCACCAATGCCGGAAGAAATTGCCATTTCGGCAACGGCAACACCGAGACCGCCCGAAGAGCAATCGTGAACGGCGGTGGCAAGACCATCGTTGATCAGCGCGCGAACGAAATCGCCGACCTTCTTTTCCTTGGCCAGATCAACATGCGGAGCAGGGCCGTCAATACGGTCATGAATGTCGCGCATGTAGGTGGACTGCGCAATATGCGTGCCCCAGCCCTTTGGTGCGCCGGCCAGCAGAATGGCTTCGCCTTCCGCGGCAAAACGGATGCGGGCCATCTTTGCCCAGTCGCTGAGCAGGCCAACGCCACCGATGGTCGGGGTTGGCAGGATCGCCTGACCGTTGGTCTCGTTATAAAGCGACACGTTACCGGAAACGATCGGAAACTCCAGCACGGTGCAGGCTTCGCCAATGCCCTTGATGGCATGAACCAGCTGACTCATGATTTCAGGCTTTTCCGGGTTGCCGAAGTTCAGGTTGTCGGTGGCGGCCAGTGGCAAAGCGCCAGTGGCGGTGATGTTGCGCCAGCATTCTGCAACAGCCTGCTTGCCGCCTTCAAACGGATCTGCCTCAACGTAACGTGGCGTTACGTCAGACGAGAAGGCCAGTGCCTTGCTGTAATGGCCTTCCACGCGCACAACGCCAGCGTCACCGCCAGGAAGCTGCAGCGAGTTGCCCTGGATCAGTGTGTCATACTGCTCGTAAACCCAGCGACGGGAAGAGCCGTTTGGCGAACCGACCAGCTTGACCAGCGCATCGGCAATATCGGCCTGTGGCACGTCATTGGCAGCAAGTGGAGCCGGAACCTTGGCCGGTGTCCATGGACGATCATATTCCGGAGCCTCATCGCCCAGTTCCTTGATCGGCAGGTTGGCCACTTCTTCGCCGCTGTGAATGATGCGGAAACGCAGGTCATCAGTGGTCTTGCCAACGATGGCAAAGTCCAGACCCCACTTGATGAAGATTGCCTTGGCAACTTCTTCCTTGGAAGGCTCCAGAACCATCAACATGCGTTCCTGGCTTTCGGACAGCATCATCTCATAGGCGGTCATGTTTTCTTCGCGCACAGGCACCTGGTCGAGAATGAGCTCGATGCCCAGATTGCCCTTGGCACCCATTTCCACGGCCGAGCAGGTCAGACCCGCAGCACCCATGTCCTGAATGGCGATAACCGCGCCGGTCTTCATCAGCTCAAGGCAGGCTTCCAGCAGGCACTTTTCAGTGAAGGGGTCGCCAACCTGAACGGTCGGGCGCTTTTCTTCGATGGATTCGTCAAACTCTGCCGATGCCATGGTCGCACCACCCACGCCGTCACGGCCGGTCTTGGCACCGAGGTAAACGACAGGCAGGCCAACGCCCTTGGCTTCCGACAGGAAGATGGCATCAGACTTGGCAAGGCCAGCCGCAAAAGCGTTGACCAGAATGTTGCCGTTGTAACGGGCGTCAAACTCGACTTCGCCGCCAACCGTTGGCACGCCGAAGGAGTTACCGTAACCACCAACGCCGGCAACAACGCCGGACACCAGATGGCGGGTCTTGGGATGGTCAGGGGCACCAAAACGCAGCGCGTTCATGGCGGCAACCGGACGAGCACCCATGGTGAACACGTCACGCAGAATGCCGCCAACACCGGTGGCTGCACCCTGATAAGGCTCGATGTAAGATGGGTGGTTGTGGCTTTCCATCTTGAAGACAACACAGTCGCCATCATCAATGTCGACAACGCCGGCGTTTTCGCCCGGACCCTGAATAACGCGCGGGCCTGTGGTTGGCAGCGTCTTCAACCACTTCTTGGAGGACTTGTAAGAGCAGTGCTCGTTCCACATTGCCGAGAAAATGCCAAGCTCGGTAAAGGTTGGTTCGCGTCCGATCAATTCGAGGATGCGCTGGTATTCATCGGGCTTGAGGCCATGCGATGCAACGAGTTCCGGGGTGATCTGGATGTGATTAGGAATAGCCATAGGTCTCACGAGGTTCGAGCCGGTAGGAAGTTTCCGGTTCTTTAGCGCAAGATACAGTCTGGTGCGACAGGAAAATGTATCGATTAGCCACCAAATGCAGAGTTTTGGACAGGGCAATTATAGATGGCAGCCGCCCGCAGGGCGTGTCTGCGTCTGAAAGACAGCGTTTTCAATCGACCTTCGTCATGTCAGGGCTTGTCCCGACAATCCACGCCCTCAACGACGATCGCAACGTGATCAGATCCTAGGGACAAGCCCTAGGATGACGTTGAGAAAGAAGGTGGCCTTCTACTATGGCCGCTGTTGTTAAAATCTGTAACCCAGCATCAGGCCGGCGCGGGTAATGCCGTCATTCGGGCCGTCGCAGAGATTGGCATGGGAGGCATGTTCAATCTGCGTGGAGATGTTCCAGTTCTGATTGATGCGGTAACCGACGGCCGCATATTCGCGGAACAGGAAACGACAGCCAAGCTGCGCGCCGGTTTCAGAGCCGGTGTTTCTTAAGTTGCCATCGTGCCAGAGGCCGCCAAAGCCTAGGTCGAGAAAGATCTTTTCATTTAGGTCCAGCGTCCAGTTGATGCCGCCATAAACGGTGTTGGCAGACCCTTCAGTGCCGATTTCACCGCCCAAATGCACACGTGGGCGCAGCAGCTTGTCAGAAAATGTGGCGGCCGTCGCACTGTCAAACGGGTCGAAATAGACGGTCAGGGCCGGAAAGACGCCGTCTTCACCATTATGGCTGCTGGACACTGATGTCGTTGCACCAAAGCGCAATTCATCGAAAATGTTGCCCTCAGCGGCATCGGCAATGGAAGCCAGAGGCAGAAGAAGAGCACAGGAGGTAAGAACCTTGGCAATCATTGCCTTGGCATCTGCAAATTGCTGACTGCCCATACGAATCGTTCCCAGACAAGGTTTCACGGGAACGTGACATATTTTAACGGAAGGTAAAGGGAGCGAATTTCTAATTCTCGGTACTGTTGCCGAAAAGACTCTCAAGCCCAAATACCCGTTTCAGACCTCTGAGTTTTGTAAAAGTTCTTCCAGCCATGCACACGCCAGCTTCGCTTCACCCGGGGTATTTGCCCCTTGGGATGAGCGGATTTTCAGCAAACGGTCGTGAAGCGCAAAGGGCTCGAAATACCCAAGTTTGTACTGCAGGGCAGCACCCGTCATCCGGCCTCAGGCCATACTGTCATAACTCACAGAACCATTGTCCAGCAGGCGACGCAGGGTGTGCAGGTGGCGGGCCAGCTCTTCGCGGGTATTGGGCGCAGAAAAGCTGATGCGCACCCGGTGGTAGACCTTCTCCGATCGTCCGGCTTTGAACTCGTCCTCATCGTCAATGAGAATGCCTTCCTTGCGGGCTGCGTTACGGAACGTGCCGGAAAGCCAGGGTTCGGGCAATTTCAGCCACACAAAGGCAATGTCGGGATTGGAGTTGAACTCCAGACCGGAAAAGATCTGCCGAACCATCTGCTCACGCGCATTGACCTCGGCAATACAGTCCTGGCGGATGCGATGGGCATCACCGCTCAGCACCAGCCGGGCGCAGAGCTCGGCCAGTAGAAAGGGCAGGCCGCCCGTCATCATCTTGTGGGCGGTGCGCACCCGTGTGCCGAAGTGCGGCGGACAGGCAACCCAGCCGCCGCGAACACCGGCGGCAACCGACTTGGACAGGCTGCCCACCAGAAATGTCTGTTCCGGCGCCAGTTGGGCAATCAGCGGAATGTCATCACGGCACATGGCGCCATAAAGATTGTCTTCAATGATCCAGACATTGTGCCTGTGGGCAATGTCGGCAATGGCCTTGCGGCGCTCCAACGGCAACGTGGTGGAGGTCGGGTTCTGGCCCGACGACATCAGGAAGATCATCTTCGGGTGCTGCTGCGCACAGACCCGTTCGAAATCTTCGGGTATGATGCCGTTTTCGTCAGAGTCCACCAGCGCAATACGTCGTCCGGCAAGCGCGGCGCTGCGGCTGATCTGCGAGTAGGTCAGGTGCTCAAAGGCAATACGATCGCCCGGGGAGGTGACGGCACCGATGATACCCATCACCGCGGCATGTGCGCCAATCGTCGGCACGATGTTCTCAGGGCTTGGGGTCCAGCCATTTTGCGCCAACCAGCGTGCACCGGCGACCGACCATTCCTCCGGAAAGTCGCGGGCATAACTGGCAACCTGCGCGGAACGCTCCGCCATGATGTCGGATAGATGGCGCTCAATCAGCACACCTTGCCCAACCGTCGGCGCTGCCGTGGTGTCCAGCTTGGAAAGTTGTTTCGTCTCGGCAGCCGAGACGGCAGCATTTGATGTGTTGGCGGCCTGCCCAATATGGACAGACGGTGTCGGGGTGTGGCGGCTGTTCACATAGGTCCCACGCCCAACCTCGCCACTGACGAGACCACGCTCATGCACCAGAGAATAGGCGCGGCTGACGGTGCCAATGGTAACGCCCAGATCATAAGCGAGATTTCTTTGCGGTGGCAGTTTTGTGCCCGCCGCCAGCTCGCCATTCGAAATGGCGGTTTCGATATGGTCGGCCAGACGCATGTAAAGCGGGCCGGTGCCTGTGGAGAGATTGGGGAGCCAATTTGTCATGGTGACAATTTAAACATTGTACCTGTGTGTGAGTCAATTGTATTTATTGTCGCAGAGAATGACCCCGAACAATTAAAGGTGAACAGGTGCAATTATGCGCAAGATGGATCAATACCTATCAACAATAGATACAATGTACCCTGACAGCTATACGCGGGAATATGTCTTCCGTGACGATGGCGACATGGTTGATCCCGCACCACTGACAATTGCTGCGCCAAACCATGTATTTGGCCGTTTTCTGGCTGCCATCCGCACATGGCACATCAAGCGGGCCGGCCGCCTTGCTTTGAGAGAACTGACCGATGAGCAGTTGCTTGATATTGGCATCAGCCGGTCGCAGGCGCGCAATGAAAGCGCAAAATCCCGCTTTCTGGTGTGATTGTCATTGAATGGATATACACATTACAGGTCAACAATCGGTACAATCTGGTCTCTCATTCCTGTGCTTTTCACAGAATTCCCTAGGGCTCATGTCATCTGACTGATCAGCCTGTGACGCGCCAGGTTCAGCGCGACTTATCGGATTTTTGTGACAAGTACAGGAATGTGGACGCCAGCAGCATCAAGCCGCTGCACGCAGCGCCGTATTTTCCGTGAACAGCATTATCCACGCATGTCGCCCGGGCTAGTCTTCGGGAGGCATGCAACACGTTTACTGCCATCAATCGGTTTTTCGTCCCGGAAGCCAATACATATGGACGATAAGCCAATGGGCAGGCCCACTGCATCCTTTTTCCCAACCTGTGCAGCTGGGTTTTCTTATTATGAGCAGCCTTTGCCGCCCGCTGCCCAGCGCTTGACGTCTGTGGCAACACGCGAAGCATGGGCCTCGTTCATGACGGGGCCATAGGCCTGAAGCTTGGCGGGCGAGCCTTCAGCTTCGACAACCAGCATTGGCCGGGATTCCGGGCTGTTGCGTGGTACCAGCAAAATGCGTGGACGGCCGGAGAAGGAATTCAGCTCCGGTGCAAGGCGATACGCCTTGAACGCCGGATCACCGCTTTTGAACCAGCAGGCATTGGCACCAAGCGCAACGCGCTCCATGGTCGGCAGGGCTGCTTGGCTTGCAGGGGCCGGAGTGCTTCGTTCAGACTGGCAGGCGCTTAATGCGACCATGGCTGCCGTAACGCTGGCAAAACTCAGAGCATAGCGAAGGGGCAGGCGGGTCATGGGTGCAACCTTGATGAGAAGAGAAAAAAACCGGCACTCAGTGCCGGTTTGATGGTCTGGATATGATCAGGCCGCGATAACGTTGAGGGCGGAAGCAAACAGGCCTCTGCCATCATTGCCGCCATGGGCCGCTTCAATCAGGTTTTCCGGATGAGGCATCATGCCGAGAACATTGCCACGCTCGTTGATGATGCCGGCAATGTCGTTCAGCGAACCGTTGGGGTTGGTACCCTCGGCATAACGGAACACGATCTGGCCCTTGTCTTCCATGGACGCGATCTCGGATGCTTCCGCGAAGTAGTTGCCATCATGGTGGGCAACCGGGCAACGCAGGATCTGGCCCTGCGAATAGGCGCGGGTGAAATCCGTGTCGCTGTTGACGACTTCCAGCTTCACTTCGCGGCAAACGAACTTCAGCGAGGAATTGCGCATCAACGCGCCCGGCAGCATTTCGGCTTCAACCAGAATCTGGAAGCCGTTGCACACGCCAAGAACCTTGACGCCTTGTTCTGCCTTTTCGCGAATGGCGCGCATCACTGGCATACGGGCCGCGATGGCGCCACAGCGCAGATAGTCACCATAGGAGAAACCGCCGGGGATAACGATCAGGTCGACATCGGGAATTTCCGTTTCCGTCTGCCAGATGGTGATCGGCTCCTTGCCGGAGATTTTTGTCAGGGCCGCAATCATGTCACGATCACGATTGAGGCCGGGAAGCTGAACGACTGCCGATTTCATTGAGCGGCTCCTGCTGTCAGAGGATAGCGATAGAGTAGTTTTCGATCACTGTGTTTGCGAGGAGCTTTTCGCACATAGCCTTGATATCGGCCTCTGCCTTGGCTCCATCAGTGCTGTCGATCTCCAGATCGAAAACCTTGCCCTGACGAACCTGTCCAACGCCTTCGAAGCCGAGGCTTCCCAGTGCGCCTTCAATTGCCTTGCCCTGTGGATCGAGAACGCCATTTTTCAGCGTAACAGTCACCCGTGCCTTGATCACCTGATAGTTCTCCTGATGTGCTTATTTTACGAGGACCGGGCCGGTGCCGCGGATCGGTTCGTTTTCATTGATGATGCCCAAGCGGCGAGCCACTTCGGAATAGGCTTCGAGAAGGCCGCCCATATCGCGACGGAACCGGTCCTTGTCCATTTTTTCCTGGGTTTCGATATCCCACAAACGGCAGCTGTCCGGCGAGATTTCATCGGCCAGGATAATGCGCATCATGTCGCCTTCATAAAGGCGACCGCATTCGATCTTGAAATCGACGAGCTGGATGCCGACGCCCAGGAACAGGCCCGACAGGAAGTCGTTGACGCGAATGGCAAGAGCCATGATGTCATCAAGCTCGGCAGGGTTGGCCCAGCCAAAAGCGGTGATGTGCTCTTCAGACACCATCGGGTCTTCAAGCTCATCCGACTTGTAATAGAATTCGATGATCGAGCGTGGCAGCACGATGCCTTCATCAATGCCCAGACGCTTGGACAGAGAACCGGCAGCAACGTTGCGTACAACGATCTCGAGTGGAATCATTTCCACTTCCTTGATCAGCTGTTCGCGCATGTTGAGGCGGCGGATGAAGTGGGTGGGGATGCCGATCTTGTTCAGATGCGTAAACACGTATTCGGAGATACGGTTGTTTAGAACACCCTTACCGTCGATAACTTCGTGTTTTTTCTTGTTAAAGGCGGTTGCATCGTCCTTAAAGAACTGAATCAGCGTACCTGGCTCTGGTCCTTCATAAAGGATCTTTGCCTTGCCTTCGTAAATACGGCGGCGACGGTTCATAATATGAGATCTCGTGTTGGCGCCATGCGCATGGCGTTGTGTTTCATTCTTTGAAGCGGTCCCATATCGGAAAAGATGGACTTTAACAATCTGTAGGATGGGTTCTCCGCGTCAATTCGTTGTCGCTTGTGAATGAAACCTCCTGTGTCCTGTGTTGGTTCAATGAATATAGCAATAGTCACGTCCGGCATACATATATGTTATTGCCGCGTGAATGAGGCAAGGCCGGCGCCGCCGCAAAGCGTGTTCACGACAGCGCAGCTGTTTTTAAACGACACATTTGTGTGTTGTGAATTATCGCGTCGAAAGCCATTTCGCCAATTTAACATAAATTAGAAAAAATGACTATTGATGTTGAATCAAAGCGTAATTCCATTTTGTTGACTCTGTTTTTCTTACGTAAGGTGCGGATGGTAAAAACATAAATTTACGTGGGGGTCTGGCGTTTCAGATTGGCCGTTCCCATGTCTGTTGCGCAAGGCCGCATGGTGTGGCGAAAGGCAACAATACATCCTTTTCGTTTCATCGCGGTCTGTCGTGAAACTTTGCATTGCAGTCCGGCAATGCTTTTGATTTATGGACAACAGGCTGAACTTTCAGCTTTCGGTAAATGTGAATAGATTTGGGAGATTATGACATGGCCCTCGGTGATCGCGATAAGGCATTCGAAAACAAGTTCGCTCATGATGAGGAACTGAGATTCAAGGCTGAAGCTCGCAGAAACAAGCTGCTGGGCCTGTGGGCCGCTGGCCTGCTTGGCAAGGCTGATGCTGATGCTTACGCAAAGGAAGTTGTCGCTGCCGATTTTGAAGAGGCAGGCGACGCAGACGTGTTCCGCAAGGTGCGTGGTGATTTCGACGCGGCAGGCGTGAAGGTCAGCGACAGCGAATTGACTGCAAAGATGCAGAGCCTGCTGATTGAAGCAGCCGAGCAGATCAGCCAGGCCTGATCCTCAAGTTGATTGATTGAAACATTGGGCCGGCGACTAAAGCAATTCCAGAGAAAGTGGACCCCGGTTTCGCGTCCGGAATTGCGCTAAGGTCAAAAAGCTAGAGCGTTTAGGGCGAACATGTTTCGCCTATAACGCTCTTAGCGATAGTCGCCGGCTTTCTTTTTATTGGCAGCCAGAATTTCACTGAACTTGTTGTGGACGCTGCCATTGCCGTTGTCTTGCCGCCAGGACTGGCCGGTTACAAAGGCTTCGACCATTTCCGCAGGTATCGGACGGCACAGTGCATAACCTTGCAGGTAATCGCAGCCAAGATCGCGCAGGATGCGAATATGTGCTTGTGTTTCAACACCTTCGGCAATGACTCTGATGTTAAGCGAGCGGCCGATTTCCAGGATGGAACTCAGCAATTTGCGCTGCTCGTTGGACTGCGGCAAAAGCCTCACCAGCTCCCGATCGATTTTCAGTGCATCAGGGCCGATGCGCAACAGGCTGATGATAGACGCGTGGCCGGTTCCAAAGTCATCCACCTCAATGGCAATGCCCAGCTTGCGCAGGCGGGCGAGGTTGTCCAGTACCGTCTGGTCGCTGTCATCCAGGAAGATGGATTCGAGAAGTTCGAATGACACTGTGCCTGGTTTGATATCCAGCGACTTCAGCGATTTGGTCAGCAACGGATCATGCAGACGCCGTGAGGACACGTTGACCGACACTTTGGGGATCGGCAAACCCGTCTTCTGCCAGATGTTGAAATCGCTGACTGCCTTTTCCAGCATCATCTCGTCAATGGCGGTAACGGCATCCAGATCCTCGGCAATGGCCAGGAAACGGTCCGGTGTTAAAATGCCTTCGGTCGGGTGCTTCCAGCGCGCCAGTGTCTCGGCACCGATGATGTCGAGTGTCTTGGCGTCAAACTGCAGCTGGTAATAGGGAATGAACTCGCTGCGCTCCAGACCCAGCAGGATCTCGTCCGACACACGTTTGGTGTTGATGAGGATGTCCTGTGTGTCCGACGAGAAGAAGTCGTAGCGGTTACGGCCACGTTTCTTGGCATTGTAGAGCGCAATATCGGCGTTGAGCAGCAACTGCTTGGGGTCGATATCCCGGCCGCTTTCACAGGCAATGCCGATGCTGGCACCACACCGAAATTCGTGGCCGTCATGGTGCATGGGTTTGCGCAGTTCCTTGATCAGGCGGTCGGCAAGGGCGGAGAACTTCTTGGAGGTGCCGGTGTAGCGAGAGACGAACACAAATTCGTCGCCGCCAATGCGGGCCACAAAATCTGCACCGCGCACATTCTTGCGCAGAAGCTGGGCCACATTCTGCAACAGCATATCGCCAGCCCGATGGCCAAATGTGTCGTTGACCTGTTTGAAACGGTCAAGATCAATATGCAAAATGCCGATGCCCTGACCATCACGCGCACATTCCGCCGCCATGCGACGCAGGGTGTCATCCAGATACCGCCGATTAGGTAACTCTGTAAGATAATCATGCATCGCATTGTATTCGATGCTGTTTTTGGCTTCTTCTAATTCAAGGTTTCTGGCTTCTGCCAGGTTCTTGGCGCGTTCCAGCTCCCGCTGTAAAACGATATCGTCGGTGACATCCCAGTTGGCGCCAACCATGCGGGCGTGACCGGAATTGTCGATGAACGGCAAGGTTCTTGCGCGGATGTAGCGCAGTTTTCCGTCGGGCATGATGATGCGGTATTCGTCGGAAAAGGCCGTCAATCTTGCAACGTGAAACTCGACGTTTTTCTGCACGCGCGGCAGGTCTTCCGGATGCACCATCTTTTCCCAGACACCATCAATGACGATGTCCTGATCCTTCGATACATTGAAGATCGAATACATGCGGTCATCCCAGGTGGTCTGTCGCGTTTCGAAATCCACCTCGAACACACCGATGTGCGAGGCTTCCAGCGCCAGCTTCAAACGGCGGGACATTTTCTCCAGCGCGAATTCAGCCGCCTTGCGGGTGGAGATATCATTGTCGATACCGACGATGCGGATCGGATTGCCATCGGCATCACGGTCGACAGCCGCACCACGGCACTCGATCCACACCCAGTGACCATCCTTGTGTTTCTCACGGTATTCGAACACCGCAAATTCCGGATCGCCGGCATTTTGCCGCTCAATGGAAAAGATCACCCGGTCACGATCGTCGGGGTGAATAAGCTCAAGCCAACGTTCGTGATTGGTCTCGATCGGGTCATCCGGCGCCATGCCGCGAATGGACCGCCATGTATCGGACCCGTAAAACACGCCGGTCGACATGTCCTGGTCCCATACACCGCTTTCTGAATTGATCAGCGCGCTGTTCCAGCGGCTTTCACGCGAGGCAAGATCAAGCTCCAGCAGCTTCTGGGCTGTAATGTCTGTGGCCTGCACGAGGATCGCCGGTTCCTCGGGAAACGGATCGTCCCGAAAGGAAAGCAGTGCGTAGTGCAGGGGGCTGCCGTCCTGCTCAATGCGCACTTCGATCTGTGTAGGCTTGCCGGTGGCCGCCTTTACCAGCGCATCACGCACGGCATCCTGGTCGTCGGCATGGACAAGCGCAATGAGACTGCTGCCTGTCAGAGTGGCCGGGTCCTGCAGAAAATCGCCGCAGACTTTGTTGCAAAAGAGGACGGTTCCATTCGTTTTAACGCGAATGGTCGGTAGAGGAAGCGCATCCAGAATGTCATTCAGCATACGATTTATTGTCAACCGAACCTGCCACCACTTTCACACCGCCGAATGATGTGCTCCGTAAGGATTTTCAGCCTCTGTGTGATTTTTCTTTTACAATCAAAGTCATATGCAAAGACATTGCAGGAGGTGAACGATATTGGAAATTCATATCCTGGGCTTCATGCAATCATTGCATCCGGGCAATCTGCCAGTTTTGGTTTAACTCTGTCTTAATTGCCGCGCGGTCATTTTATCGATGATGTCTTACGGCTGCACGCTGAATATCATTTAAATTTTTAATTTCATAAAATTAAATAATGTGCTGAAATCGTTATAGATAATAACAATCAGGGGCAGGGTGTCTCTTGGGTTGAAATCAACTGTGTCGGTGCACCCGCATGGCGCAGCATGATGGCACATTGGCCGGTGGCGTAAAGTTGCAATTCAGCTTTTGCACGCTATTTATGTGGGTGGGTGTTTTTAGTTGCTTCTGCACGTTGACGCGGCGAACCGAACCGCTATAAAGCCAGCCACCGCTTGATTTGGGTGCTGTTGTCACATTGCGTGACGGCCCACCGCCAGATCGAAATTAAGGAAGAGTGGCCGAGCGGTTTAAGGCACCGGTCTTGAAAACCGGCGTAGGTGCGAGCCTACCGTGGGTTCGAATCCCACCTCTTCCGCCATTTCTAAATTAAATCAAAAACCTGTGCGCAGATTTGCCGTTTTCTGCAGCCTCGATTTGTCTTGGTTTTGGCTGGTATGCTCTGTGCGCTGTAATGGAATGACGATTAGAAATTTGGTTTCGATTGCGCGCGTGCATTGCCAAATGCTTGGATGGCAGCCTCCCGATCTGCTTCCATCAAGCGAGGAGATAAGCGCGAATTCGTTCTTGTGAACATGGATGGCTAGGCGCTCTTTTTACCCAGGAAGAAGAAAAGGCCCGCCGAAAAAGCGGGCCTAACACTGTCTACCATTGCCACTGGCGATATTCGCGTTCGCGGCGCCAATCACCGCGCTCTTCCCACCGTCTATGCTCGCGCCATTCGCGACGGGCTTGGTGTTCACGCCACTCGCGACGAGGGTTCCAATCGCTTCGACGGTCCCATTCGCGCTCGTAACGCCGCGGTTCATAGGGTCGGCAATAACCGCGGGGCGTCAGGTAATAGCCTCGCCCGCAAGCATAGTCGACTTTTTGGACAATTGACGCCACTGGCGCAGATGGCTGCATGATCGGCATCGCATTTGCGCCGCCGCCAATAAATGCGGTGAGAATAATACCTGCACGTAAAAGTAACTTACGCATCTCAAACACTCCCTGTGTGGTGATTGAGATTAGCGCCCATCCGCGTGAACGGTCGCTGAATGAACTGTGACGTTTTCAGGGCGCCGCTGACCCACCCGCGTGCGCGTGGGTCTCACACAAGCTTAAAAATAGCAGCGATGCTCGCAAGAGCGATGGCTGACTTGGTCAGGGAGCAAGCTGTGCTCTGCACGGAGGGCGCCGTTCCTTGGCGCTGCATGCACGCGACTTTTAGGGGAAGGCACGCGATACTGCGACACGATGTGATGCTCAGCATCACACTCGCATTTGCCAGCAGCAGCCGCACCTTCTCGAGCACACGGCTGTTCGTGCTGTGTCAAAGGCGTTGTGTTTTCCAGGGGAGTTTGTTCTGGGGAGAGAAGCGACCGGGTATCTGATGTGACCCGATGCGCTACTGTGTGTTCAGGCGCAGTTGCTGCGCCCGTCATGTCTTTTTAGAGCCGCCAATCGTCAGGCAACACATCAAGGACCTTGTCAGGCCTTTGCGCGCGATTTGCGCTTTGTCGCTGTGGGCAGCTCTACAGGCGTTGCGGATTCCTGTGCCTCGCGCAACAAGCGCAAGCGTTCCGTCTTTTTGGCCCGTTTGGCTTCATCCGTCGCAATGATCTGCCGTGCGGCTTGATCGGTTGCTGAGGCTTTATCCTGTGCAGATGCTCTGCCGGTTTTTAAGATTGGTTCTTTATTAATCGTCATGACGACCTCCTTTCGTGAAGGGGCAACCAATGCTCAGCGTGTGTGCACAGCTTTTTTAGGGGCGGGGAGCAAACCCTCGCGCTGCAATTTTTTCCGCTGCAGTTTGCGGTGACGGCGAACGGCTTCGGCCTGTTCCCGATTTCTTTTTTCGGACGGTTTTTCATAGGCGCTACGGGCACGCATTTCGCGGAAAACGCCTTCGCGCTGCAATTTTTTCTTCAGGACACGAAGTGCCTGTTCGACGTTGTTTTCTCTAACGATGACCTGCAAAATATCTCCTTATCTGTACGTGGTGGACTATTTTTTTGTTCTGACCGCAGTCAGATCAATCCAGCTGGCGTTGGTATCGCCGCGGGATGTCGGGGTCTTGGACTTCGGAGTGCCGCGGGACGATGCGTCGTTGTCGATGTCGTCCTGGCCAATACTGCGGTCAAAATTTTCGCCATCAATACGTATCCGGTATCGGATGACGCCCTGAGTTTCGGGCAACACTGCAACGACTTCGCCAGTCCCATGGGGTTGGACACTGCCGCGTGTGCGTGTTTTGAGGACGATTTTATCGCCGCAGCGATAGGGAACTTTCAGCATGAGAATCTCCCATGTCTTAAAAAAAATAAAGGCCGGGCGCAAACCCGACCTCTCACTGTCATCTACTCATGCCGCCAGTACATCCGTGGTCGGCGGAGCAAATGACAAATTTATGCCGCCTGAAGGTTATCGGCAGAGTTCTTGCCAGAACGGCGGTCCTGAACCAGTTCGTAGCGGATCTTCTGACCGTCTGTAAGCGAGCTGAGGCCAGCGCGCTCTACGGCAGAGATGTGTACGAAAACGTCGGTCGCGCCATCGTCAGGCTGAATGAAGCCGAAGCCCTTGGTTGCGTTGAACCACTTTACGGTGCCAGTGTTCATAACGATTTCCTTTCATAGCAATCGTTGTTGTTCCTGCGAAACCTCGCAGGATTGGATCGATATTTTGAGAGGAAATCCGACGGGAGCAAAAGCTCTGGACCGGCGTCACAAGCAATGGTCGATAACACAATATAGGATTAAATCTAAGGTTATGCAATCAACTTACCCGATTTAGTTCAAAACCACCCCGAAGTCATTGATTGGATAGAGATAAAATATCGAAATATTTTTCGATTTTTTAATTTTTCGCGCTGATTTTTCTCGCTAGGTTGTATTTTCGCGCCGGTTTTGGAAAATTTTTGAGACGTTGGTGTGCTGCTGGCGATTGCTGTTGCGAACAATATGGGACGACTGTCTTTTTAAACTCTGGAGAAACGCAGCGGAGCGCCACGTCGGTAAGTTGCGACGCGGTTGAGCCAAACGATATCTATTAAACATACTAAATTTCGCCTGTGCCAAGCGGCACTTGGGCGACGCGTTCAAAATTGCCATCTCCCGCCCCATCAAAAAAACTGACGTTTTAAAAAAAACATTGGAACCATTTCGTGATTGGCGCGCTTACGAGCCTACCAGCGCCACTACCACAAATTGTTGTCCGTTAAAATTATAGTCAAAAACTATAGTGCCTGTCCTTACTCAACCAATTTGTGTCCGGTAGGCTTAGAATCGAAATATGCGCGCAGGAGGATGGCGTGGCATCGCAAAGGCTTGAAATGCAGGACGAGAAGACCGGTTATTACACGTGGGATGTAATCGAAAATCTCGTCACGTTGGATTATGTTTGTGCAGATTTCTTTGAATTTTTACCCTGCCATGGCAGGGCCGGGGTACCCATTGAGGGCATTTTGCAAAAGATCGATGTGGACACCAGGGAGAGGGTGGCCAAGGAGATTTATGATGCGTTGATTGCCGGTGACTACTTCGAAACCGAGTATCCGCTGAACAATACAGATGGCACGCTGCGCTGGATCCATGTGACCGGACGCATGATCATGGATACAGACAATGTGCCGATACGGTCAATCGGCACCATGCGGGATATCACCGCAAACCGCCTGCCGGCCGCCAATATGATCGCCTCATAAAAAAAAGCCCCGCATAAGCGGGGCTTTGAGTGTGTCATCAATCGTCTAGGCTTTTATTATTCAAGGCATAGCGTTGATGTCTAGGCACGTGTCCGTCTATTTACCGTCAACTACGCGCCGCCCGAAAACGGGGGCTGAACTCTTTGACGGCATGGTCTTGGTGTTTGAACCAAAACTTTTGCGGACTTGTGGTTTTCAATGCCAGGTCTGGCGGCCATACCAATCATCTACATCGGTCTTGGCGCGATCCTTGGCGAGGCCGTAACGTTCCTGCAACTTGCCTTCAAGCTGGTCACGTTTACCGGCGATCTGATCGAGGTCGTCATCAGTGAGTTTGCCCCACTGTTCCTTGATCTTGCCCTTAACCTGTTTCCAGTTTCCTTCAACACGGTTCCAGTCCATTTGCGTTTCCTCCAAGTTAATTAAACACATAGAAGAAACGCTTGAATGGCCGAATGGTTCAGGAAAAAATGCCGGTTTTTAGTGCTCGCTGGTTTCAGGGTTCTTCAAACGGCTGAGAAACTGGGCAAAAACCATGGTGCCTTCCGGCCATGGGCCGTGGCCAGATTCGGTGTTGATGTGGCCGGACATGCCGGCATCGACCAGCAATGAGCCCCATGCAGCGGCAATCTCGTCAGCATGCTCATAGGTGCCGAACGGGTCGTTGCGGCTGGCAATGGTCATTGCCGGAAACGGGAACGGTTCGCGCGGGTAGGGACCAAAGGTCATCAGATGTTTTGGCCGGATGGTCGGGTTGGTGACATCTGGCGGTGCCACCAGAAATGCGCCGGCAACCTTGTGGCTAATTTCCGGAATGGCATGCACCACGGTTGGTACGCCAAGCGAATGCGCCACCAGCACAACCGGTTTCGTGCAGGCATTGACGTCTTCCACCAGCCTGCTGATCCAGTCTTCACGCACGGGCTTCGACCATTCGGCCTGCTCAACGCGACGCGCGCTGCCAAGCTTCTGTTGCCAGCGGGATTGCCAGTGGTCTGGCCCGGAATTGGTGTAACCGGGAACGATGAGGATATCTGCTTCGGATGCTTTCATGGCGCTTATCTTGGTATCAATGTCACCGTATTCAAGATGGCGGTGAGGATTGTCGACATTGTCGGGGCTGCCCGACGTGGTTTTGACGATGGGCCGCAAACCTGTCGTCATTATGAAAATGCCCGGACAAGGTCCGGGCATCTGACACGGGCGTTAACGGTTCAATCAGGCCTTGCCGAACACACGATTGAAGATCGTATCAACATGTTTGGTGTGGTAGCCGAGGTCGAACTTTTCGCGGATGGCGTCTTCGGAAAGGGCTGCGCGCACTTCCTCATCGCCCAGCAGTTCCTCAAGGAAGTCTGCGCCCTGTTCCCAAACCTTCATGGCGTTGCGCTGCACGAGGCGGTAGGAATCCTCGCGGGAAACGCCAGCCTGTGTCAGTGCAAGCAGAACGCGCTGCGAATGCACGAGGCCACGGAACTTGTTGAGGTTCTTCAGCATGTTTTCCGGGTAGATCACCAGCTTTTCGACAACGCCGGCCAGACGGTGCAGCGCAAAGTCGAGGGTGATGGTGGTATCAGGGCCAATGGCGCGCTCAACGCTGGAGTGGCTGATGTCACGCTCGTGCCACAGGGCAACGTTTTCCAGCGCTGGCACAACCGACATACGCACCAGACGGGCAAGACCGGTCAGGTTTTCAGTCAAAACCGGGTTGCGCTTGTGTGGCATGGCCGACGAACCCTTCTGGCCCGGCGAGAAGAACTCTTCCGCTTCCAGAACTTCGGTGCGCTGCATGTGGCGAATTTCAATCGCCACATTTTCAATCGACGAGGCGATGACGCCAAGCGTTGCAAAGAACATGGCGTGGCGGTCACGCGGAATAACCTGTGTGGAAACCGGCTCAGGGATCAGGCCCAGCTTTTCGCAGACATGTTCTTCAACGCGCGGATCGATATTGGCAAAGGTACCAACGGCACCGGAAACGGCACCGGTGGCAATTTCTGCACGGGCATTGACCAGACGGGTGCGGTTACGGTCCATTTCCGCGTAGAAGCGGGCAAAGGTCAGACCCATTGTGGTCGGCTCGGCGTGAATGCCGTGGCTGCGGCCAATACGGATCGTGTCCTTGTGTTCGAAGGCGCGGGTCTTCAGCGCAGCCAGTACGCGGTCCATGCCGGCAAGCAGAATGTCTGCTGCGCGAACCAGCTGAATGTTCAGCGTGGTGTCCAGCACGTCGGAAGAGGTCATGCCCTGGTGCACGAAGCGGCTGTCAGGACCGACAAATTCGGCCAGATGCGTCAGGAAGGCGATGACGTCATGTTTGGTAACGGCTTCGATTTCATCGATGCGCTCAACATTGAAAGTGGCGCTGCCGCCTTTTTCCCAGATTGTTTCAGCTGCCGACTTTGGAATGACGCCAATCTCGGCCAGTGCATCACAGGCATAGGCTTCGATTTCAAACCAGATACGGAACTTCGTTTCCGGCGACCAGATTGCGACCATTTCCGGCCGGGAATAGCGAGGGATCATTGCTACCGCTTTCTATATGGTGAGAATTTGCAGCCCGTTTAGCAAAGTGTGACGCCAATCTCAACGCATTCGAAGGGAAAGGATGAAACTGGTTACGAACAGACACACGATGCCCACGGGAAAATACAGCCAAAGGCCGATGATGGTGAACTGGTAGGTTGCGCCAAGCGTGGTGAACAACTGCTGGAAAAACCAGATCCGTGTCAGGAATGGCTCATGCCACTGCGCATAAAAAATGCGGTACTGCAGGGCAAACAGCAGCGCCGTCACGCCATAGGTGACAAGACAGAGACACAGCGCAAAGGCGCAGAAGCGGGCGGTGGCCGGTTTTGCAAATGCCAGATACCGCGCCAGCACCAAGGCTGGCGTAAAGGCAATAAAAGCACCGGCGAAATAATACGCCACGATCTGCCAGAAATGATCGGTCTCGCCCCGGTGGCGCATATAAAGACCAATCACGCAGGAAAGCGCCATCGCTGCACCCCAGACGAATGGTCCGGCAAGTGCTGCGGTTTTTGAGGGCAGGGCGTGTTCAAGCCGCTGTTTCAATGGACTGCCCTTTCAAGGCACCGCTCATGGTCTGACGGGTACGGCGATCCAGCGTCCATTCTGCCCTTCAAAGCCATGTTGCAGCACCGTTACCAGTGCCATGTGCAGGTTGGAGCCAAAACCCTGATGCGTGACCACGCCGCCCAGCCGGTAGCCGGTCACGCAGCCGCGGCTTTCCGGCGCGCGCTGCTCATCATAGACAATTCTATCACTGTTCTTGCCGTCCTGCAGAAGCATTTTCAGCTTGAAGGTGGAACTGCGTTCGGTCCAGGAACTGCATTTTTCACCAGCTGGCTGTATAACCTCTTCCAGCCCCAGCCTGTAGGGTGAACCAAAGGGTGGTGCTGCGGCATAAGCGTAATAGCTGATCTGGTACGGGTTGCCGCTGGCATCGCTGACCGGGTTAAAGGAGGCCAGCAGACCGGGATTGTTAGCCAGTCTGTGCTGTTCAATCAGTGGGGCTGCTTTTTCCAGCGCTTGTGCGCGTGCTGCACCCACACCAACCGCCTCATCCTTCACCAGCACCCGTATCGGCGTGCCCTCGAGATAGGTGTCTTTGACGGTATCGATGACATAGATATTGGAATAGGCAAAACCGGACCCGTCCTGCACGCCATATTCCTCAAAGGCGTAGATGCCGCCGTCTTTGGAAAAGCCGATGGTCTGGAAGGCGGCGATGTCACCGGCATGGGCCGGGGCCGCAAAAAATGCGGCACCTGATGTCATCAGGGAGAGAAAGAAGCCGGCCTTCTTCACGCACGACCGCTTTCTGCGGCCTGGCGAATGGCGGTGACAGTCTTGCGGTAATCTTCAACGCCGTCGCCCTTGTAAATGGCAGAACCGGCCACCAGCACATTGGCGCCTGCGGCAATGGCGGCCGGTGCAGTTTCCAGGGTAATGCCACCATCCACTTCCAGCTCGATCGGACGTGCGCCGATCATCGCCTTGGCAGCCTTGATCTTGTCCAGCATGGCGGGAATGAATTTCTGGCCACCAAAACCGGGGTTGACGCTCATGATCAGGATCAGGTCGACATCATCAATGACGTTTTCCAGCACGGAAAGAGGGGTTGCCGGGTTCAGCGTAACACCGACTTTTTTGCCGAGCGAACGGATGGTCTGCAGCGAACGGTGCAAATGTGCGCCAGCTTCCGCATGCACGGTAATGCCGTCACAACCGGCCTTGGCAAAGGCTTCCAGATAGGGATCGGCAGGGGCAATCATCAGGTGGCAATCAAAAAACGCATTGGTATGTGGGCGAAGCGCCTTGATGACATCGGGACCAAAGGAAATATTCGGCACAAAATGGCCGTCCATCACATCCAGATGGATCCAGTCCGCACCAGCTTCAACGACATCACTGACCTCCTGTCCCAGCTTGGCGAAATTGGCTGCAAGAATGGAAGGGGCAAGGCGGACGGGAAGGGACATGGAAAGCTCCGTACAGAGTGCATGAACGCGATGGCAAAGGGCTTGCACTCAGAGATTTGAGCACATGCGCTGCCATATCATTGTCATAGCTGCGGAACAACCGAGATCAACGTCTGATGCGGAGGATGACCGCCGATGCGGTGGAGGCTCAGCGCACTGCGCGTGCGGCCGGCACAAAGGCCTGACCATTCCACTGTTGCAGGCTGTACGGATTGCTCTTCAACTCATGTGCCTCGTTAAAGGCAACGTCACCAATGGCGGTGGTGAAGGTTGAGTCTTTTAATATGTCGAGAACCGGCTTTTTCTGCTGGTCGGCCAGTCCAATGCCGTTGGCGGCAATCTGCACTGCGGCAAAGGCGGGCAGGGTATAACCTTCAGGAATTGTCACGCCCGCTGCCGTCAATATGTCAAGCGCGGCTGCGGCTGCAGGTAATGACGCATAATCAGGCAGCGTTACGGCAAAGGTGCCAGCGGTGAGCGCAAGCGGCGCATTGGCGGCATTGAGCGTATCGCCACCCAAAACGGTCAGGGCAATGTTTTCAGAGGCGGCATCGCGCGCAACCGTCGAGACATCATTGCGGTCGGTTGCCATAAACACATTGCCGATGCCAGCACGCGACAGACGCCGTACCAGCGCCACCTGCTGTTCCTGCGCCGGGCGCAGGGTTTCCATGCGGGTTGGCTGCAGGCCTGCTTCTTCCAGCTTGGCACGAATACGGTCCACCAGCTCGCGGCCATGAATGGTACCGTCATCGACCAGAGCAAACAGTGACCCCTGCCAATCACGCAGGATAACCTCGGCCAGCCGATCGGATTCGGCAGTGTCTGATGGCGCAAGACGGAACACCGGCCAACTGTTTTTGGCGGCATCTTCAAGCAAAATGGTCGAGCGGCTGGAAAGGGTAATCACCGGCGTGCCGGTTTCTTTCAGCGCCGGCAGGCTGCTGGCAAGAGTTTCCGAACACAGAAAGCCGATGGCAATGCTGACCTTGGCGGCAACAAGCCCGTCGGCAATCGCACCGCCGCCACTGTCGGTGCAATCCTCATTGATCTCAACCACATCGAGCCCAGCCTGCGCAGCTGCGGCCTTGGCACCCTGGCGGATCTGGTCGCCGAGAATTTTATAAGGACCGTCCTGCGGTGCGACAACGCCAAGTGTCGCGGCACTTGCGCCATGCGCAAACGCAACAGATGCGACCAGAAATAAAATGCGGCTTGTCAGCATTGAAAGCGGTTTATCCATATTAATTGGCTGTTGTTTAACATGTCAGACGCACGGAAAAAGGGAAAAATATTGCTGCGAACAATGTTTAGGCGGAAATTGTTCGGGATTTTCAAAAATGTAACTGTTCGGCTACATAATCGTCGCTGTCCGTGTGCCTATCGGGCGGGTGGGACGTATTTAACGCACGGAGTTTCTTTTGACTGTATATAATGCCGTTGATGCGCATATTTACCGCGATGCCATGGCGCAATATGCCGGGCACGTCCAGTTGATCACCACCGAGCACGGCGGCGTGCGGCGTGGCGTGACGATTACGGCGGCGTGTTCCGTATCCGACAATCCGCCCACCGTGCTGGCCTGCCTGAATTCCGGCAATGAAAAAAATGCGATTTTTGCGCAAAGCGGCAAGTTTGTGCTCAACAGTCTGGGACTGCGTCACCGCGCATTGTCCGATGCCTTTGCCGGTTTCGGAGGGTTGCAAAATGATGAGCGTTTCGCAAAGGCGAAATGGATGACGCTGGCCACCGGCGCGCCGGTGCTGGAGGACGCGCTGGTGTCGTTTGATTGTAATCTTGTCGATGTAAAACCCATGTCGACGCACCTGATTCTTTTGGGACAGGTTGAGACAATTCACTTCGGCACAAAGGGTGATCCTCTACTGTATTTTAACCGTAATTACCTCGGTTCCCAATGATTTGCGGCGTCAATGTGAACATTGTGTGATCATTATGTGTGCAGCGATTTTCGCTGCATAACTTTTTTGCTGTTCTATAAGGTGCTGAATTTAAAGAATTTTATTCCCCATTTTTGCTGCAAAAATGAAATTTCTCTAAAAAATTCCGCAGATGCGAAGGGAAATAACTTGACGATTGGCCAATAGTTCGCTTCAATGGCCTTGTTTCAGGGGACGACTGAAATTGGCCACAGTGGCCACGGGAAGTGTCCATTTATATTAAGCACTGACTCGTTTACACTGAATATATTTTTGATCACGAACAGGGCCGCTTTGGGAAACCGAAGCGGCTTTATTCGTTTTTGCACTTCCAACATCATCGCGCGCACGGACATTTCGACCTTCTGCAACCCGTGTGGTTTCCGCATAACGGGCTGAAAAGCCGCACAATATCTAAGCAAGCACCAGGTTTGGCGGCTCCATTACAGCGAAACAGTCTCAAGCGGACGGTCCTTCAAGGCGGCAGCCTCTGCCCGGTAGGCTTCTGCCCGCTGGCGGTTTTTGCGGTAAATGGCAAAGATGAGCAGGGTCGCGAGGAGAACGCCAACCATGGCCAGGCTGAAGCCGGTCCAGGATGGCACACCGGCCGAAACGCCAACCGTGCCACCGGTGCCGAACAGCGCGCCCTGGTTGGCCTGTGTTGCGGCCTTGTCGCTGGCCTTTTGGCCTTCGGCGGCCAATGTCTTGCGTGCCGCAGCGCTTGTGCCAGTCGCCGCCAGATACATGGCAACGCCTTTTGCCTCAACCTTGGCAACACGGGCCGACCAGCCGTTTTTATTGATGCTCCAGATTTTTAAGGAACGCATGAAGCTGAGACGTCGCGCGCACAGCGACTGGATGTGTTTGACGCCGGCGGTTGCGGACTTGGTTATGGTTTCCGGGCCAATATTGCCATCCACCTTGGCGCCGATAATCGCCTGCGCTTCACGCAGTGCCCGCGCGGGGCCGGAATTGACGCCGTAATCCCAGACCGCCAGATCAAAACCAGCCGGCAGACTGTCACCGCCCACCGCATCCCAGTAGCGTGTCTTGTAGAGTGGCTTCACATCGGAAAGGGTAAGGTTGGCAATATCGAGATGGGGAAACGACGCGGCAGAAATGCCATATTTGGTGCCCTTGAAGGTGCCAACGCCCACTTTGCCGCCCGTCCAGTTGCCGGGATCTTTACGGTCCTTCGACAGACCGCCTTCAGCCTGCAACGTAAAATCAAGGCATGCGCTATAATTGTCTTTTGCCATATCGCGATTTCCCTTGTTGATGAAAACGCGACATTTTTCCAGATAACGGTTGTGCCTGTGGCATGGTCGTGGTGACGCGGCTGTTCAAAAAACCTGTCCATATTGCGTGCCGCCCTGAATGGTCACGCCCTGTGCGACCATGCCGGTGCTCAGGCGTTTCAGCTGGATATTGGGCATGGATTTCAGCCGTTGCGAGAAGGTGTTGACCGGTGGCAGGAAACTTTCCTTGTAACCCTGATCGACCGCCCAGGTCTTGAAGTCCTCAAACAGCCGGCTGGTGCGCAGCCAACCGCCTTGCGGCTCAAACGGTGCTGGAACAACGCGGATATCGAACCATTCATTGAGCGGATCTAGCAGCAGCCAGGAATTCAGCGCGTCTTTTGAGCTTTCGGGAATGGAATAACCGCCATTCTTTTTCAGCCGGATGGCACCAGCCACAGCAAAACCCAACAGCAGATCCAGCTCTTCCGCCTGAATGCGCTCGGCAATATCGGTAATGACCTCGCTCTCGGGTATGGTGCGGTTAAATTGCATGACCACCAGACGGCGGCGCAGGCCGCGATCAATGCCGCCATTAAAACGGGGCAGGGTGTTGGTGGTAAAACAATGCAGGGCGCGCGGCGAAAAGCTGACGACGTTTTTATAAAGGCTGCGGCCTTCAATCGGGTTGCCGGTGACCGCCGCCTTGAATTCCTCACCGGCAATGGCCGCAGCACTCAGTTCGTCAGCGACATTGGCAGCCTTGCCTGCCAGGTTGATGATGCGTTTTTCATCGTTGAAAAACGCCGGTGAGATCGACGAAACCGCACCGTCTGGCAGAAGCGCGCGAAACAGCGCGGCAATGGTGGATTTGCCGTTGCTGGCGGTTTCGCCCAGCAGAATGAAGGCCTTCGGCTGTTTGACCCGCGTCGCAAGTCCGAAGGCAGCAGCCCCCAGCATTTCGGAAATCAGATGGATTTTGCTGTCGGCATCGACATCACCCTTGAAGGCACCGCTCAGCAGCCGGTGCAGCAACGAACCTTCAGGCGGTTTGCTGTCGGTGTGCAGATGATATTCGGCATCGATGGTGAACCGAAACCGGTCCTGCGGATCATGGTCGCGGCAGGTCCCCTTGCCGCTGTCATCGATGGTAATCGTGCAGTTTTTGGCATTCATGCCGACCACGGGGTTCTTGAAAAAATCATCGTCGCCAACCCGGGTGCCAAGCTCGTTGAGAATGCCGTCAATCATCCGTTTGCCAAGCTTCAGCGGTGTTGCCTTGGCACCAATGGCAACCGCGTCAAGCGCATGCACCGCAAGGCGAATTTTCTGGTCCGGTATCGGTCGCCATGCCGACGGACCAAAGGCCCAGAATTTCCCCTCCGCCCGCACGATGTCGCCGCCACAGGCCTGTTTCAACGCCTGTTGAAACTCACGCGCCAGCCAGACCTCGGACCCGTAGCTTTGCGGCGGAAAATGCTCTGGCATGTCCTCAATACCGTCAACGCCACGCGGTTTGCCCTGTGTTGTGATTGCCGATTTGCCGATTGATGATTTACCGTGGGCCGATGGTACGACTGCTGTCACGGCCGGTTTGCTGTCTGGCGGGGCAGGTGGCAGATAGGGACGTATGGTCTGGCGCATGAATGTTTGCAGCCTGGCCTTTGTCCAGCCGGCATCCACCGCATCGGCACAGTCCCAGCCACGACTGGGCAGGTTTCCGGCCTGCCAGTCCGCATAGGAGAAAACCTCTGCCTGTGAGGCCTTGTCTGTCTCGGTAAACCCGACCAGCTGGACCCTGGCGGCGAGTGCCGTCAGGCGATGCGCAATATCGCCTGATGTCGACAGGCCCGGTTCATCGAAATCCGGCCAGATGATAATGTCGCGACCGGCCAGTGGTGACCAGTCGGTGTGTTTGGCACCTTGCGTGCCGCCCACCCATGACACAACGCTGTGTCCGGTTGCCTTGCGCAGGCTGTCGCGGCATTTTTCACCCTCCACGACAATCACCCTGCCGCTGTCAGGCAATTCATGCAGGCCATAGAGAGGTCGTGGTTTGGGGAAGGGAAAACGGCACCATGTCTGTGTGCCGTCTTCCAAACGCACAAACATCACCATCGGCGTTTCCTTGGTGCCACCGGGCAGGTCGTGCCGCAGCACATAGCCCATCAGCGAACCATCGCGGCGGTGATAGGGAAACACCATCGAGGGGGCAAATGCGCCCCATTCCGCCCGTTTGCCGCGGCGTTTGGGATTGTAGAGCCGCACGCGGCGGCCGGGCAGCAAGAGTTCAACAGGGGGCGTTACCGGCACAATGCCGTCATAGGCATCCGTGGCGGGGGTCTCAGCGCGCGGGATGTGATGATGGCTGCAGTCACCGCTGCCCAGCAGGCGCATCGCCTCAGGCAGGCTGACGCCTTTCAGTTTGCGCACAAAATCCAGCACGTCACCATGTTCACCACAACCAAAGCAGTGAAACCGCTCAATGCCGTCCTGTCCGGCATAAATTGTAAATGATGCCGTGTTCTCTGCGTGGAACGGGCAGCAGGTTTGGTATTCGCGACCGTTGCGCTGCAGCCGGTAACCGTAGCTCGCCACGGTAGAAGACAGCGACACGTCGCGGCGCAGCCGTTCGACATCAGATGACATGTTGTTGTGACTCGTGTTGAATTATGTTGCGATTATCGCAACGCATTCGACGTAACGCAAGCCACCGACCGCGAAATATTTGCGGTCAAAGTGGTTTGCGGGTTTTGGGGATAGGGACTTGCGGCAGGGTTTAGGCTTTGACAAAAAGAGTTATGTCTCAAAGCGATCACGAGGACTCCAGGATAATTCACCGCTCAAACATGTTCGAGCCGCTGTTACTCGCTGATCCCACCTTTCGGGAGACTTGGGAAAGGCTCCGGCGCGAGCAGGAATCTGACGAAGAGGTGAGTGGCTATTTGATTGCTGGGGAATTCGCCTGCCATTTGATCCGATGTCTGGAAGCGGGTGATACATCGCGTTTTACCGCTGTTTTTCAGGTTGTAAAAGACTGGCATACCCATGGCGTCCAGTACGTGAAGGACGCAGCAATCGTCGGTTTGCTGGAAGATTTGCAGAACGAAAATCTGCACAACACGACCAAACCGGATGACTTTCTGCCATGGATGCACCCTGAAACAGTGACATGGTGGCATAAGGTGCGTGACTTCTGGGAAAAGGGAGTGCCTTTGGCCTGAGCGATTGGAGACTTCTTCCACTGCGCAGACTCGCGCCGCTGGCTTCCTCTCTTACGTCATCCCAGGGCTTGTCCCTGGGATCTAACCACGTACCGCAACCGCGACATATCTGGTCAACATGATTAGATCCTCGCCTCAGGGGCGAGGATGACGTGGAGTGAGTGGTTGGGGCGTTGTTTGGCGCTGAGGGTCCAACAAACGCTCCTCATGCCTAGTGCTTGTCACAGGCATCCAGCCGACGCGCGTCGGCGCGGCGAAAAGAGTCTATTCATCCCCAAGACTGGGGATGACTGGATCTCTGTGTCATCCCTCGGGTCAAGCCCGAGGACAGAGATGAGGGAGGATGTTGCGCCGTTCAGCACAAATAGCCGGTCATGGTCGGGCGTGCATACTTCCAACACCTGTACTTACTACATGTAGCCATTCATCCCACTCAGGCCGGACTGTCCGGCGATGTGGCCCTGTCACCCAGAATAAGCCGGTACCCCTGTCGGTAACCCACCGTTTCAACCGAAATGCCGGAGCCCTCCAGCTTGGTGCGCAGATGGGACATGGCCACCTTGAAAGCCAGGTACATTTTTTCCTGCGTCGGTCCACCGTCAGGATCGTCGGCATACATTTCGGAAAACACCCGTTCCATATGCACCGGTTTTCCCTTGCCGCTCCAGATGGCACGCAAGATACGGGCCTGCTGTTCGGTAATGCCATAAACCTGTGTCGCGAGATCTGCGGTCATCACCTGCACACCTGCGCCGCAGCACGGGCAGTTCACGCCATATTTGCTTTCAAGCGGTTGCGGTGCCGGGGCAGGCTCCGGCATGTCCTCCTGCGGCAAAGGCCCGGCAAAACCGATATTGCCAATGCGGTCATTCAGATGGTCGCCATCCAGTGGCCGCAAGATGCGCTCTGTCTTGCCGTAATGCCAGTTCCACACCAGATAGCAGCGCATGTAACGGCGCACTTCCTGACGGCTGCCCAGAGAAATCACCCAGACGGGATCGCCGCCGGTGGTCTTGCGCATCAGCTCGGAACCGGCTTCCGGGCGCCGGCGACCGACCATGTTGCGCCAGTACAGCTTGCCATCGCGGTAATCAAACAGCGCGCGGGCGCGCTCCTTGTCGATCTGGTTGAAGGTTTGCCAGCTTGGAAAACGGTCCAGCGGGTTTTCAATTTTCCTGTAGCTGCTGAGGCGTGGTTTTTTGACGAAAATGTTCATGATAAAGCACCCTGACTGACGGTGTTTTCCAGTCTGCATTTGGCTGAGCAGGCAGGCACCGCCGGTTTTCTGGCAAATTGCCGTTTGGGGACTTTGCGAAGTGTGTTGCCACGCCTGCGATAACCGGTGCGAACCTGCCCATGGCGGCGCTCGCGGTTATCTGCTTCAAGGCGTTTTGGCCGAAGCGGCGAGGGGAAAGATGTGTTGCTCATCGCGATTTCACCATCCCGTCGGGACGGCCCTGAACATGCGACAGGCGCCTGAGATGATTGGCCAGTGAGATCAGGTTCTCTGCAGTCTGGCCGGTGATGACGAGAAGTGTTTCGTCAGCTACCACGCCACCGCGCATCACGCAACGACCGACAAGACGATCAATCATCTCTGCCTGTTCCAGCATAGACAGCGGCGACTGGCATTTCGCCATCCTGTCCGTGTCTTGCTGAGGGTTGGCGCGCATGGTGTTCATCCCGGTTAATTGCTTATGTTGTCGCAATCAACAATATGTTGTGATAATAGCAACGTCAACAGATAACAACACTGATAGGCGGAAAAAATGAAGCGGCTGGAAGCGTGTGATTATCTGCAGGCCGCATCACTGGAATTATCGATATATTACGGTGCTTTGAGCGGGAAAATATGCCTGGTCCCCTATGCGATGAAGACTGGCCGGCCGCCGCAATAGTGATCGTCTTTTTCATGCGCTCTTGCAAAATGTTGTGAATTTTGCAACAAATGCACAACGCTGCGCATCCAAGAGAGAATTTTATGGCCGAGATTGATGGCGAATGGTTTCACAACAGGTTGAAGGATACCGGTAAATCGCTGCGTGCGCTTGCCCGGCACCTGAACTCTGACCCGTCTGCCGTGTCGCGCACCTTCTCTGGCAGCCGCAAGATGAAGATGGAAGAGGCGGTCCAGATTGCCATCTTTCTTTCCGTGCCGGTGTCAGAGGTGATCAAACACGCGGGCATCACATCAGAGGCTGATGCCCTGCAAGCAAGAATTCTGCTGGCAGCGACCATTGATGAGGATGGCACGCTGCATATGCTGCCGGAACCCCGGCCGCTGCCGCAGGCGGTTATCGAAAAGGCGCAACTGGCCGCCAGTGGCCATTACACACGGCAGATCATTGCTGCGCAGATCCGCGTATCCTCGGGCACTCTGGCAATTTGGGATGATGCCGTCGTGCTGTTTGGCCAGTCGGAACTGGTTGATCCTGCTGCGATTGGCGCGCTGTCCATCTGCGGGCTGCGTGATGGCAAGCAGATTTTGGCCAGGGTGGAGCGTGCGCGAAAGACAGGGGAAGCAGACCTTGTTTCACCAGCCGGCAAGATCGAAGACGCCATTTTGACCACCGCCACACCTGTCATTGCGCTCATCCCCTGAGGGAACATAACCCAAGGGGAGGTGGCAGATCGGCTTCGTCTGTCATGTCTGGGATGGGCTTAGCGCCGCTTTCGCTGCTGAAACGTCAGCGAAGGCATCGTTGGTCGTGTAGACCGGGCGGATGTGAAATGTCAGGAAAACGACTGGCACCGGCTGAAGGAGTTTCGCAAAGTCCGGAGTATTCAGCCCCCATCCCATCGTTTTCCTGATGTTGATATAATAACATCGTGTTGTGATAATGTCAACATTCGCATCAGGCTATTTGCCGATCTTTTATCGTTTCAGTTGGCGCGCCAGCAGCGCACCGGCATCGCCAATGACAATTGCCGGGATTAGTACCAGCGCCATATCATTGATGTGTTTGGGCACATCGACCACCACAAGTGACAGCCCAAACCACGGATTGATGATCTGCACACAATAGATCGCCGCCCACCACAGGCCAAACGGCACCACGATCAGCAACCGACCAAGGCGGGTTGCGCTCCAGCGATCTGCCGCTTCTGCAACGGCAATATCACGCGCCGCCTCAATGCTTTTGATTGTCTGTTCGGCCGCCAGTCGGTCCTTGTCGGTTTGCGCTGCCAGTTTGGCCTGATAGGCGGCAAGAAGGGGGCCGGTGAACTTTTCCACCACACCGCCCAGCAGAAGATTGCGCAGCCATTTCATTTTGCCCAGCCAAACCTGTGCGCCAGATAATACCAGCCTTCCGCGACAAGGGCGGCCACCATGCCGAAAGCCAAGTGCAAACCGGTCGCAAGGTCCGGGTCATTGGACAGGATGTGCCCCATGTCAGGCGCAATCAGCCCCTTGGTAACAAGGATTGCCGCGACATAGCGCAGGAAGATGCGGGTGAAGACGAATGTCATGTTTGCCACCTCGATTGAAGATGGCGGCAGCATCGGGCAGGGATGGTTGTGGTGGCGAACCCGGAGCGATCACACGTAACGCAAACCGGTGACCACTTTCATTGGAATTAGAGATGAGCAGACAGCGCGCCGGAGGCAAAGGCTTTTATCAGCAGCACCGCAAGCGGCGAGAGAACGAGTAACAGCAAGGCCCACAATGCGTTGCGAATGCGATCTGCCAGTTTGCCGACACTGCCTTCAATGCGCAGAAGCGCGGCATTGATGTGTGGCTGCTGCGCCTCCAGCGTCACAATCCGCTCCCTCATGTCGTTGATCCGCCCATGAAGCTTTTCAAGTTCGCCTCTGGTGACTTCATCCATTGTACCGCTGCCATGTTGATCGTTTGGCGACAGGGTACGGCCGTGATGGTTGCCCGCGAAAATCCAAGTCGTGTCGCACCATAGGCAAGACAAGAGCGGTTTAATCAGTGGCGTTATCCGCTTATGATGTGCGGTACGAACCGCGAAAGATTGGCTGTTATCAGCGATTTGTCTTCACGAATGCCAATTCCACAGGCCTGATCTCCGACAATCCAGCTGCCCAGCACGGCGTGTCCGGCCTCACTTTCAAACAGCGGTGCATACGCCTGCACAATGTAACCCTCATCACCGTAATCGCCAGGGGCTGCCAGCACCTCATGCCCGTCACGAAACAGGCTGACATTTTCGCCTTCACGCGACAAAAGCGGTTTCACCACATAGTCGGACAGTCCGGCGGCATCCGCATCATCGGCAAAAAAGCTGGGCAGAAGATTGGGATGGCCGGGATAATGCTGCCACAGCAGTGGCAATAACCCCTTGTTGGACAATACGGACTTCCAGGCCGGTTCAACGAACACCTGGCCGTTGTCGATAAGCTGCTCGGCAAAGGTCTCGCGCAGCATAAACTCCCACGGGTACAGTTTGAAACAGCGCTCGATGATGCGGTTCTGCAGGTCGGAATAACGGCCCTCGGCGTCAATGCCGATTTCCCTGACATCAAGGAACTGCGCCCTGTGACCGGCCTGGATGGCGCAGTCCATCAGATAGGCCGTGGTGCCGTAATCTTCGGTGCTGTCGGAGATGGCGGCGAAATGGAAAATCCGGTCCTTTGAGAACTGACCAAAGGCATCGACCAGCTTTTCCTGCACGGAGTTGAACTGGTCCGTATCGGGTGAGACGGCGCCAAGCGCAATCTGGTCGATCAGCCAGTTGTACTGGAAATAGGCCGTTTCAAACAGCGAGGTCGGTGTATCGGCATTGTATTCCAGCAGCTTGGCCGGGCCGTTTCCATCATAGGCCAGATCAAAACGGCCATAGAGATGGCGGTCGCGCCGTTCCCAGGAATTTCGCACCACATCATGATACTCACGGGGAATGGCCAGCCGGTGAAGCGCCTGTTCGTTTTTGACGATATCGCCGACCAGATCCATGCACATGTCGTGCAGTTCCTGGCTGGGGGCTTCGATCTCGTCTTCTATCTCTTCCAGCTCAAAACAATAGGCCGCATCATCCACCCAATAGGCTTCGCCATACATTTCGTGAAACCTGAAACCAACGGCTTCGGCTTTTTCACGCCAGTCCGGGCGGGGTGCTAGAGAGATGCGGCGCATAGCTCAGCCTCCCAACCTGAAATGGCTTCCGCTACCGGCACTGTGTCCGCTGCCAAAGCCGCTGCGGCTGGAGGTTTCAGTGCGAGGGTTAAAGGCGCGGGAGTCATAGGGCGCCATGCTGATCACATCTCGCAGCCCGCTCTGCTTGGCCTTGGCGCGCGCTTCAAGGTCCGGAACAACATTCTCACCATTTTTGTTGCGATAGATCGTTCTGCCGAAACTGCTATATCCACCACCACTTGTGCTGGTGCCGGGTGGCGTTTGTTGCTCTTCTTCCATACGCTTGCGGTATGCGTGATAAGTGGCCAGCGAATATATGCCCGAAGGCAAATAAAAGCCTACCAGTTTGGGGCTGAAAACATCGCTTCCGGACGGATTGTTGGCAGGGTTTGTCGGCAGCATTTCACATGCTCGAGCACCATATTCCATTTCACATGCGGGCATATTGATGAACCGCGGCGCAGTCGCAACATGGTCCTTTTTCGCATCTTCTATTGCAACCTTGCACACATCCTCACTGTGGGTTTGTGACAGGCAGCGATCAAGAGAGTCGATGATGGTCTGATCTTTGCTGCAACTCGTCATCATAATCGCACCGGTGGCAAGCGTACCAAGGGTAAGAAAGGGATGTTCTCCCATCAGGCGTCTGACCATGATCGCACCTCAATAGGTCATGCAGGCGGCATTCAAAATGCCGATCACAACTGCAATGCCACCGCCCCAGATACCGGCGGCAATGTCACCATTGGTGATCTTGCCGTGCAGGTCCTTCATGGTGAAATTGGCGATGTAAAAGGCAATGACCTGAACGATGATGCCGATCAATGCCCAGAGCGCGTAATCGATCAGGCTGACGGAATGTGCAGCGGCCGAGGCAAGCGGTAGGCTGAAACCGAGAAGCGCACCCAGAAATGCCACGATGGCCGCGAGATTGCCTTCGCGGATCAGTCGGGATTCCTTGTGCGGTGTCAGCAGCGTGTAGATGACGATAAACAGCCCGTAGCAGGCAAGACCGGTAACGAAATAGGTGAGGAAAGCCGGAAGGCCTGCCAGATATGCAGACATCTAAAATAACCTTTGTGCAGAAAAACCGGGAAAGACCTGATGGCGACGGCGCGCTTAAATGAAAGCGGCAGACGCCTGACGGGGCGAGGGCATTTGCGGGATGTTTACGGTGTGACGGGATGCCCGTGGCGCGCAGGAAAGCCAAACCCGTGCGTAGAGGTGACGGGGAAAAACGGCAAGGTGGGCATGGGGAGCACATCCGAATGAAGTGGGTCGATCAACAGAATCGGACGCTAGCGTTTTTCGCGTATGAGTTGAAGTGATTAATTGCCGCTGCACCTGAATTATCGTCAGGAAAAACGTGTCCCTTGAAAGGGCGGGTCCGACTGATGGCGCGATGGCATTGTGACGATTGCACCAAAAAAAGTGCCCAACCCCGAGGAGGTATCGGGGTTGGGCGTAGCTGCCCGTTTCGGGGACAGGGCGGGCAGTTTGCGTTTAGTGCGACTGCAGCTGTTTGACTTGCGGTTCGGCCATTTCCGTTTCCGTCTCATCCGCTTCCGGACGCTTGGTCCGCAGCAGTTTCAGCACGAAGACGAAGAATGCCGGTACAAAGAACACCGCCAGGATCGTCGCCGAAATCATGCCACCAAGAACCGCGGTACCGATGGCGTTCTGGCTTGCAGCACTGGCACCGGATGCGATGGCCAGCGGCACAACGCCGAGTGTGAAGGCCATCGAGGTCATGATGATCGGGCGGAATCTGAGGCGGGCAGCCTCGATTGCCGATTCCAGCAATGGTTTGCCTTCGGCGTAGTTATCCTTGGCAAACTCGATGATCAGGATGGCGTTCTTGGCTGACAGACCGATGATGGCGATAAGGCCGACCTTGAAGTAGATGTCGTTCGGCATGCCTGCCGCCATCACCGCCAGCACGGAACCAATCACCCCGAGTGGTACCACCAGCATCACCGATAGCGGGATCGACCAGCTTTCATAGAGACCTGCCAGAAGCAGGAACACGAACAGCAGGCTGATGCCGAACAGGAACGGTGCCTGCGAGCCGGACTTGATTTCTTCAAGCGACTGGCCTGTCCATTCAAAGCCGATACCATCTGGCATTTCGCTGGCAAGACGTTCCATTTCCGCCATCGCAACACCAGAGGAATTGCCCGGTGCCGGTTCGCCGGCAATACGCACGGTCGGATAACCGTTGTAACCGACGATCTGCGGCGAACCCTTTTGCCACTGTGCAATGGCGAAGGAGGAGAGGGGAACCATGCCGCCGCTGGCATTGCGTACGTTCAGCTTCAGCAGATCCTCGACCTGAAGGCGGTTACGATCCTGTGCCTGCACGATAACGCGCTGCATGCGGCCCGCATTCGGGAAGTCGTTGATATAGGACGAGCCGAGATTGGCGGTGATGGTGTTGTTGATGTCAGAGAAGGTTACACCGAAGGTGTTGGCCTTTTCACGGTCGATGACCAGCAGAACCTGTGCGGCATCTGGCAGACCTTCCACACGCATGCCCGAGAGAACCGGGCTCTGGCTGGCCTTGCTCATCAGGTCGCCAGCGGCGGCGGCAAGTGCAGTCTGGCCAACGCCGTTACGGTCCTGAAGGCGGAAGGAGAAGCCGCCGGTGGCGCCAAAACCGTCAATGGCCGGAGGCGACAGTGCAAAGCTGGTAGCATCCTTCAGGCCAAACAACTGCATGTTCACACGGTCGGCAATCTCCTGTGCGGAATTGCCGTCACCACGTTCACTCCAGTCTTTCAGCGTCACGAACATCAGGGCCGCATTGGCACCACTGCCGGAGAAGCTGAAGCCCTGAATGGCAACAATGTCTTTGACCGCAGGTTCCGCGCGGAAGATCTTTTCGATCTGCTCAATGGATGCGGTTGTGCGGTTGGCACTGGCTTCCGGTGGGCCCTGAATATCGACAATCAGGTTGCCCTGGTCTTCCGCCGGAACGAAGGACGATGGCAGGCTGATGAACAGGTAACCGAGACCGGCAACCAGTGCGAGGTAGATCACCATCATCCGGCCGGCACGTTTTGCCATGCCACTGGTGACGTTGACATAGCGGTTGGTCAGGCCGTTGAAGTTACGGTTGAACCAGCCGGCCAGACCCTTCTTTTCATGATGGCCCTTTTTGATGGGCTTGAGGAAGGTAGCGCAGAGCGCAGGCGTAAGCGACAGCGCCAGGAAGGCCGAAAAGGCAATCGACACGACCATGGTCAGCGAGAACTGACGATAGATGATACCCGTGGAGCCCGGGAAAAACGCCATGGGAATGAACACGCAGGACAGCACCAGCGTAATGCCGAGGATCGCCCCGGTAATCTGCTTCATGGCCTTGCGCGTGGCGGCCTTGGGCGAAAGCCCTTCTTCCGCCATGATACGTTCAACGTTTTCAACAACCACGATGGCGTCATCAACCAGAATACCGATGGCCAGAACCATGGCAAACATCGTCAGCACGTTGATGGAAAAGCCTGTCGCATACATGACCGCGACCGTACCCAAAAGGGCAACCGGCACCACCAGTGTCGGGATGATCGTGTAGCGGAAGTTCTGCAGGAACACGAACATCACGACGAAGACGAGAACAACCGCCTCGATCAGCGTCGATACCACCTTGTTGATCGACGCGGAAACGAACGGGCTGGTGTCGTAAGGCGTCGCGTATTCCACGCCAGCGGGGAAAAACTGCGACAGCTCATCCATCTTGGCCTGAACCGCAGCAGAGGTTGACACGGCATTGCCAGTTGAAGACAGCTGGACACCGACAGCAGCGGTTGGCTGACCGTTCAGGCGGCTTGTAAAGTTATAGCTTTCCGCGCCGAGTTCGACACGCGCCACATCCTTCAACAGCACGGTGCTGCCATCCGGATTGGCACGCAGAATGATCTCGCCAAATGCCTTTGGATCGGACAGCTGGCCCTGAACCAGCACGGTTGCGGTCAGATCCTGCGAAATCGGGTTGGGGGCGGCACCAATCTGGCCGGCAGCAACCTGCGCATTCTGCGCCGAAATGGCGGCATTGATATCTGACGCCGTCAGATTAAGGCCAACCATCTTGTCCGGATCGATCCACACGCGCATGGCGCGCTGGGCGGCAAACAGCTGGGCACGGCCCACGCCATCGAGACGACGCAGTTCGCCCAGAACGTTGCGGTTCAGGTAGTCACCAAGTGCCACCTCGTCCATGCTGCCATCGGTGGAGGTGAGGGTAACCATCATCAGGAAGCCGGAGGCGGCTTCTTCAACGTTGATACCCTGTGATGTCACGGCGGAAGGCAGGCGCGATTCCACACGACGGATGGCGTTCTGCACATCCACCGAGGCCTGGTTGATGTCAGTACCAGCCTCAAAGGTTGCGGTGATGCTGACGGCACCAGACGTATCCGAGGTGGACTCGAAATACATCATGCCGGAAACGCCGTTCAGTTCCTCTTCGATCTGACGCGTCACACCCTGATAGATCTCCTGCGGAGATGCGCCGGGATAGGAAGTGGAGATGGTAAGCTGTGGCGGCGCGACCTTGGGGTACTGCGCAATGGGAAGAAAGGGCAGGGCAATGATGCCTGCAATCGAGATAAACAGGGCAAAGACCCAGGCAAGGATCGGCCTGCTGATAAAAAACTGTGCCATCTTGTTACCTTACTGGCCAGAGGTTGCCGGGGCCGGCGTTGCTGGTGTTGAAGTTGCCGCGTCCTGCGGCTGCTCGGCTTGGTTTTCGCTGGCGACCCATGGTTCAGGCACCACCTTGCTGTCCGGCTGCACCTTCTGCACGCCATCAACCACGATCTTTTCACCGGCCTTCAGGCCACTCTCGACCACCCATTCCTGACCGGTTGCCTGACCGAGTTCGACAACGCGCACCTTGGCGGTATCATCACCTTCGATGACATAGACCTGCGCCTTGCCATCCTGGCTGCGCACCACCGCACGCTGCGGCACGGTGATGGCGTCCTGTCTGACGGCCTGTTCAACCTTCACCCGCACATACATGCCCGGCAGAAGGTCACCATTCGGATTGGGGAATTCAGCGCGCAGCGTGACCTGTCCCGTCGTGGAATCGACATTGGCACTGGAAAACAGCAGCTTGCCCTTTTCGCCATAGACATCGCCGCCATCAAAAACCAGCTCGACGCTGGCCTGTCCCGGTGCCGGGCTTTCAAGGCGGCCGTCATTGACGGCACGGCGCAGCGCCAGCAGGTCCTGTGCCGACTGGGTAAAGTCGGCGTAAACTGGGTCGATCTGCTGGATAAGGGCGAGGCTGGATGTGCCATCCGCCGTCACCAACGCACCTTCGGTGACAAGTGCACCGCCGATGATACCGCTGATTGGCGCGCGCACCTCGGTGTATTCAAGATTGATCTTGGCTTCTTCCAGTGCGGCCTGCTGCAGCGCGACGTCTGCTTCTGCCTGCGCCAGATTGACGGATGCGGTGTCATAATCAATGCCGCTGGCGACATTGCGTTCACGCAGTGTCGTCTGGCGGGCCAACTGAACCTTGGCATTGTCACGGGTTGCCTCGGCGCGGCGCAACGAGGCTTCAGCACTGGCGACCCGTACGCGGAACAGTTTCGGGTCGATACGGTAAAGAACATCGTCCTGTTTGACGAAGGTTCCCTGTTCAAAAACGCGTTCCTGCAAAATGCCGGAAACACGCGCCCGCACCTCCGAAACGCGGGTTGCAGCCACACGGCCGGGCAACTCGTTGATGACGGGAATGGGGTGCGCCTGCAGCTCAAGCACACTAACGGCCGGCGGCGGCATGCCTTCCTGTGCCAGTGTGCTGGTTGCTGTCAGGGCCAAAAGAGAAGTGGCAATAAGGCACGCCTTCAGGCGCGGCAAATATATGCTGCGGTACATAGTGGTTCCTTTAATATCGGGATCAGGCCTTAAGGCCCAAAATTACGTCTGATCGGGATAGGATGTGTAAATCGTTCGCACACCTTCAAGGATCTTGATCTGGTCTTCCGGGCTCCATTGGTAAAAGCCAAACAGCTCGGTGACAAAAAAGCCGCACAAAGCGAGGTATGACATCAGCGCGGCATGCGGTTTTGGTCCGTCAGCCATCGCCTTGATGTCGGTCAGCGTCCAGTCGCGCATCTGCTGCTGCAGTTTTTCTTCCGAGGAGACAGACGCGCAAACTGCAAGGGCAACCGCACGCTCCGTGTCATCGACCACCCGGGATGCAGCGTTGATGCGCCCATACAGTTCCGGGTGAGGGGTGTCCGCCGCCGCCTCAACTGCCGCAGATTGCCGTTCCAGCTCCATGTTCATCCGGCGATCGATCAGTGCTTCCAGCAATGCGCTTTTCGACTTGTGGTCATATACGACGGTCGATTTGCTGACGCCAGCTTCCTGCGCAACCGCATCAATGGACAGGCCGGCTGCGCCAAGCCTCACGACGACACGCTCAGCGGCATCGAGAATATCGTCCTTCATGATTTTTCTGGTGCGACCCACAGCGCTCTCCGGATTGTTGTGGGTTTTGATTTACGAACGATCGTATTTAAAAGCAATAGAAAAACGACCGTTCGTAAAAAAATTATCATTTGTTAAGGTGTGGTGAAGTGTCGGCAGTTGCGCGCAAAGGGAAGTCGCTCGATGGGCCGTCTCATCAGATTGTAATACCGATGTCCCGATTTGGCTAAGTCCAAAATGGAGTCGATCCGAACGGCGAGAATCTGTGCTTAAGGCTCTATTTTCAGATGATGTTCGAAGATAATATTGATATACGCGCCGGATAGATCTGGGGGATCATATGCCGACGCAAAGAATTGATGTGATTGATGGCTTGAGAGGCCTCGCTATTCTGATGGTGATCTATCAGCATGGTTACTCAATTAAAGCACGCGAAGTGTATACATTCTTCACCGGAGGATACCCATGGATTTTGGGCCAGGCTTGGATGGGTGTCGGTATATTCTTCATTTTAAGTGGGTTTGTTCTCGCTATACCTTTTGCCTCAGGTAGGTCGAAATTGGCCAGCAGCGAGGATATTAGAAACTTCCTCAGACGAAGAGCAAAACGTCTTTTGCCACTCTTCATCTTCGCAGCGTTCGTCAGTTACGGCTTTTCGATGCACGCTGGAGCGCCACAAACAAGGTCCATCTTACTAACGCTGACCACGCTGACTATGTTTTCGAAGACCAACTTCTTTCCACTCATAAACGGCCCGTTCTGGTCACTCGCTGTGGAAATATGGTTCAGTATACTTTGCCCCTTCATCCTAGCCTACATGTTCCGGCACAACGTTGTACGTGCGCTGTTGGCTATCTGCCTTTTTTCTCTCGTGGTACGTATCGCAGGAACCTATTTTCCTTTCTCTAATTTGCAGGTAAATCCTGTTAAGGATTCTGTTTTTGGACGACTGGATGATTTCGCGATTGGGATCGCAGTCGCAATTGCTTTCGTCAAAGGAAAACTGCCCAAATGGGGTGACATGCATACTTTTGCTGGAATCTGCCTAATCTTAGGAACCGCTGTTCTGTGGGATTTTCAGCTCCAGATGCCAAAGTTCGCTGCCGCATTTTTCAACTTAGGCCTTCAGGCTGGAGTTGTTTTGATCATAGTAGCAGCGCTCGGTAGCGCGCGATTCACACAAGCCGTTTTATCAATGTGGTTTCTCAGGTTAGCCGGAGCTATGTGTTTCTCTTTGTATTGCTGGCATGGCCTCTTGATAGGTCCGACAATGCAGGCTAATCCGCTGAAATTCCAATCGATTGTGTCGTTTTGGTCTGCGCTGGTCGTGATATCCTGCTTCAGCTACAGGTTCATAGAGTTCCCAATGAAAAGTGCGCGCGAAATATTCTTGCTGAAGAAGGTATCTCCTGACAGTACAGCTAGCAAATTAAGCGAGACATGACGACCGCATGGCACAACTTGATGCCTTGCTCAATTTTTTGTTAGGGATACACCTGATTCGTACTGAATTCTCCAACACGGCGTCCAGGTGTGTTTTCATTTTCCGGCCGAGCGACGCTGCTATCTGGCGCAGTGTTGAATATCTGCAGCTGGAAATGCCGGCGTCTTCCCATTGGAACTGGCCTGTTTCCGTTTGCAAAGCCTCCAAGCACGAAGCGATATTATATGTGATACTACCGTTGTGTAGCTGGCCGCGCCTATTATTCGTAATGATCCTGGACATAGACCCAGAGCGTATCCATTTGCTCAGGGGGGAACTCTAACAACTGTGACAGCCACACAACCATGGGATCATCCCGCCGGTAAGACTTTCTTCCTTCGATATCGAGTTCCGCGAGGTAACGTTCGTCCGCGTTTTCAATGGCTGCGTAAATATCTGACTTTTTCAGAGACAACAGATCCCAGGCAGCCCTCCAAAACGGCGAAGGCTCAATCGGCAGGAATTGCTTTTGGGCTTTTAACGCTCGTTCCTGAAGTGCGCTAAATTCCGCATATTCAGCGGACGTCATTTCACGAAAAACACCGTCACTAAATGTCTTTTCCATATCAACCCTTCCTGCCTTCGACGATAAGACGTCCACTAAAATTGCCGGAACTCATGTAAATGCGCAGCCCATTGAGTGCCACCGATGTGGAATGAGCACCGCCGACCAGAAGGCTGAAATACGCATTTCCGCTATCAACCCCCACGGCCTGTCCCGTGTAATATTTTGATTGAGCCCTGGCCTTGTTGAACTCGAAAATCATGCCTTCGAAGTTGAGATCATAGGTATTGGAGAGGCTTCTATAGCTTGGCGTCATTGCTCCAACGCTCGACGTGCCTGCATCGTATCCGCTGCTTACGCCAATCATGCCGCTGGCCGAGATATAATAATTTGAGTTGATCCATGTCAGGCCGTTATCCGGACTAACTATCAGACAGGGAACAGCGTTGTTTATGATTGGGCGAATTGTGCCGCTAATCCTGATCTGACGAAATGCGCCAAGGCCTGTCCTAGTGTAAACAGCGGCGTTCGATAGATCTCCGCTGTCATCGACGATTTCCCACGCCCTCGTGGTCTCAAGTGTTGAAACGCGGGCCCGCACGTCAGAAACGTCATTGACCAGTTGGGCAGTGCTAACGGTGGCCGTATCGAGAGGCGCGCTGTAGGCCTTGATAAACCAAGTCACAGTGATGTTGGCTGGTCTGGTTTCAGCGGCGGTCCTAGGAGTTCCATTGATGCCATCCGATATGGGATTCTGGACCTTGTTATTAATCGGAGTACTACTTCCCCCGGGGTTTGCTGCTGTGCCGCCTGCACTTCCATTATTGAAATTCTCCAGGATATGCCAATGCCCCTGAAACGCATCCGCTTGCACGGAGCCAAAGGCACGGCCTGCATCGCGAAGTGTCTGCGAAGCTCGCCACTGGCGTTTGAACAGTGCGTCATCAGTGGCAGGAAATACCGGGTTGCCGGCACCATTGACGGACCAGCCGTTCGCCAATGCCCATGTCCGCAATTCCGGATAGGCCGTGGTAATTTCAAGGCCCGGAATAATTTTGAGATAGCCCGGTGGTGTCGTGGCGCCGTTGCCATAGACGTCGATGATCGTGCCAATGGGCACGCCGCCATTCAGGTAGGCTTGAGTTGCCCAATATTTCGCGGAATGGTCCGTGCCATCCACAACCCCATCTAATTTGACAGCCCAATCCTGTGCGCGTGCCGACCATTGCGCTGCCGTTGCTGCGGAGCTTGCCGTCTCAACGGCTGATGTTTCGGCATTCTGCGCATGGCCTTGCGCTGCATCGCGGGCCTCATAGGCTTGCGTCGCATAACCAGCGGCATTGACGATCATGCCGGAGTTTGGCCCTTTACCCAGCAGACCGCCGACCATCATCAGCGTGTCGCCTTCATCGAGATTATTGGCAATTTTTAAGCCGGACTGACCATAATCGGCCAGAATGGAGCGGTCAGTCTGCTCCTTGAGTTGCTGGATTTGCATTGTCAGCAGATCCATACGCACCTCGACCGTCTCGGCGTAATAAGCGCCCTGGTTTTCGAGATCGGTATCCTGAGTAAACGGCACACCGCGCAGCAGCACGATTTTCTGGCCACTAACTGGTGCGACATTCAACAAGGCATTGCCGCCGGAATCGTCCGCGACACCGGTGACGGTAAAATCGTGCTGATGGTTGAGAACAGTCTCGCCACCATCGGTATCGATTAGAATAACCCGCAAATGTTCGGGTTCATAAATCTTGAACTGATATTCAAATGCCGTTGTGACGCCGTTACCATTGTAAGGGCCAGAGCGGTTCACTTCGCTGGGTATCGTCATTGTTTCTCGCGCCTATGGGATTTGGCGAACCATAGGCGCAAGATGGTTGTCAGGCTGATCTGGTTGTCAGAAGCTGCATGAGTGAGGTTTCCCCGCGCTTTGTCTGCGGCATGCGTGCCTCAACCACCTGGCTGATCTGTGTGGCCGGCAAGCCAAAAGACAGGCCAGTCGTGTTGAGAGTTGCCATCAAACTGGCTGCATCAATGTCATTGAGGGATCCAGACGCACTGATCATGCCTGCCAGTCTTTTGGTGCCATTGTCGTCCTTGGAGCGCTGTCCTTTGCCACGGCGTGGCGCTCCAGTTTTGGGGCTTTCAGCATCGCGGAAAAACGGCATGGTCTCGGCAATAGAGAGAGCTGATACTACATCACCGACTGGAGACTTGCCGTGCGCAATAGCCTTCAACACTGCATCGGTGTGAAACAATGCGGCAATATCAATCGCCAGAGCGATACCCTCGGCAGCATCGTTACTGACCGGCATTCCACCTTGCATGACACTGTTTTCGCCCGTGCCGTATTTGGCTGTCATCAACGAGCCAAGCGCTGTCAGCAGGGTTTCAACCTCTCGTTCTTGGACGCTGGTCATCGCATTGTCAGAGGGTTTTCCATCGTGCGATGACTGCAGCTGTTTTACCAGCGTGTCGGCATGGCTTATGGCCTTGGCCTCGTTGCGGCGATATGTGTCCAGTCCTTGATGATATCCCGCCAGCCATACCGGCACCTCCACCATCTGATAGTTCAGTCGTTGCATCATCCAGCTGGAAAGCCCGCCAAGCGGCGTGTTGCTGCCACCGCTGGAGTTTTCGAACGTGCCTTGCCTGCTGGACATATAGGGTGACAGCGCCGCCACACGGCGCATCACGCCCGGCCGCAGGGCAGTTTGCAGGTTAACGGCAAACTGCTGCTGACCGATGCTGGTCATGGCCTCGGACAAACCGGACATCTGTGTCATTAATGACCCCAGTTCCGTGGCAAGGCGAGCGGCGGTAACATTGTTCTTTGCGAAACGCGCCGTACCACTCAGCAACGCGGTGCCGGATGTGTCGCCGGTCGCGGCATCGCGCAGCCAACCCTGCAACATCACATGGTCTGCACCTTGACCGGTCTGGATAAAGGCGGCCTGAATACGCTCGTCCCGTAACAGGCGGCCAGTGTTTGCCACGACTTCACTGAGTTCCAGATCATGCACCAATTCGTTGACATGGCTGTGCAGCACGGACATATCAAGCTCGAGCGGCGTGGCCGTCTGGCCTTGCTGCTGCCGGCCATGAAGGCCGCTGGTATGCGCCTTGGCAAACTTGCCGGCAACAAGCGCCTGTGACACATCATCTGTGTTGTCGCGCAGCGGGTAATAACCGCCTGCCAGTTTTTTGCCACCAATCATAACCGGCGTTGCGTCCACCCATTGTGGTGTAACACCGGTTACCCGTTTTTCGCGGGCAGCAATGTCCGGCTTGAACGAAGCGGTATAATCCCAGACGGATTGAACAAAATCCGCGTCACGTGCGTCCAGGTATTTCAACACGGAAACAACCTGTTGCTCGCTGAACGCCCCGGCAATGGTTTCGTCTGTCAGCTGTCTGCGGTTTTCCGCAGTGCCGGTGTTCAGCGCAATGGCAATCATGTCCCATTTCGAAATTGACGTTCCAAGCGCTGGCACATGCAGGCGTCTACCCATGTCCTGACGCTCTGCGGGGGAATAGACGTCATAAAGTGCGGCCAGATCGCTCGCGGCCTTTTGTTTGCGTGCCAGCAATCGCCCAGCGGCGGCATCGACAGGTGCCTTGATGGCAGCTTGCACGGTGCCCGTTTTTTTGGATCCATCGAGATCGCATAGCACAAGGCTGGCATTCATGGCCGGGTCAAGATAAGGGCGAGGGCGCTCATAACCCTTAGTGCCGGCGGTGCCCCCAGTATCTGCAACGGCCGGAACCATGTCATTTGCGATAGATTGCTGAGCGCCCGTTGGTGTGTGGGTAAAGGCGCCCAGCACGCCCGAAACGGTCTGTTCAAAGTCCCGTGTCTGCTCGGCATCCACCAACTTTCCGGCCCGCATTGCTATGTGTTGCAGGTTACGGATGCTGTTGACCACGCCACGAAGCGATTGCAGTGGCAGTTTTTGGTACGGTGTGCGCGTGGTGGAGGATATAACCTCATCGCTTATTGCCAACTCGTTTTCACGACCTGCCGCCTTCATCTGTTCAATAAATACGTCCAGGCCACCCGTTGCACCTGCCTGAGTGCCTGCCCATGTCCCGAACTGGTCACTGGCCTGTATGGCTTGTGAGGCGTTCAGGTCGTAACGACCCAGCAGGTCGTCCATGGCACTGTTGTAGTCTGTCCGGCCATTATCGTGGAATGATGCGAGAGCAAACTGTTCGCGCCTTGCCGGGGTGTCAACGCTTTGAACATAGCGTTCCATCTCCTCCACTTCGTGGGCGATCTTCCGGCTCTCGACATAAAGCGCATGGTTGAGCAGCTGTCGCTTTTTGGCGGTGTAGAGCTTTTTCGCAGTCTCGTTGTTATCAGCGGATGTGCCGGTGGAGATATCTGCGTCAACGGCGGCATCGCCATTTTGCATCGTCACTGATGTCGCTGGGTCGACTATTGATCCCGTGGAAAGCTGCACACCAAGACGCTCCGCTTCCTCTGCCGCACGTCGCTCGGCAGCCAGAAAACGTCTGCTCTCCATTGCGTCTGCCACGGACATGGTCGACATCATGGATACAGCAGATGCATGTGCCTCTTTAAGGGTCGTGTTTTGTGTCGTGTTGGACAAACGGCCAACCGCTTTCAGCTCTATTTCAAGCCATTGCCCGCGGCGGTCGTTGTGAATGGCGTCCATGGCTTTCAGGTCGGCGGTGCCGTCATAAAGCGGATCGCCATGGCGCTCGCGCATGATACGCGCTGTCTCGCTGTCAATCCGGTCTTTGCGGCTCGGCGCCATCACCATGAAACGCAGTAATTCGTCACCGGAACTGTAACCGAAAATGCTGGCGACATCATCGGGGTCAAGACCACCTTTGTCCGTATAAACGGTCTGGCTACCGCGCGGCAGCAGGCCCAGAATACCATCGCCATAGTGCGCAACCAGCATTGCCTCGTCAAAACGAATATCGGCCAGATGATCAGGCATCTCGCCGTCGCCAAGCCAGCGGCGGTTGCTCATCAGTTCGGTCGCCCGGTAGTGTCCTTCCGTGTTAACCTGCTGTTCCACTTGGGCGCGCACCGTTGCCTTTTCTTGTGCGTAGGCTTTGTCCTGTTCACGTCGCACAGGCTGCATCACGCTTTGCAGCATTTCCGCACTTGCTTCGTCCTCGCTTTGTCGGCGTGCGGCCGTAAAGTCGGCATATGCCGCCTCGGAAAGCCCCATGGCTTCTGCGGAGGAAAACACAGGGCCGCTTTCGCCAGCGTCCAGACGTGCCATTTCCAGCTGGCCGTCACTGACCAGCATGCGGTTAAATACTTCCGCAACCTCAGGGCTGGTTTTCCCGTTAACAGCTGCGCTGTTCACGTAGGCCGTCGTCAACCATTTTCGAGCGGTTTCAAATGTGCCAGCAAGTTCGGGCGAGGGCACTTTGCCTTCCAGCATGTATGTCTGAAAGTCACGGCTGAACTGTGTTTGTAGGCCGCTGTCGACTACCGCCGTTTTTGCCGTATTGTCGGTCGAAGCCGTACCAAGAATGGTCGCGCCATCGGTCGCGGCAATGTCGTTGTTATCAACTGCTTGTGCATCAGCCTCTGCAACGTTCTTTGCGCTTTGACCCCACCAGTCATTCATCTGAGACATGGCTGCCACCGCCGTCGGCTCACCCTCGTCGGCCGTGTCCCGGATATGATTGGTGAACTGGCCAACTACGCCTGCAAGACCAGCGCTGGAGAAGGCCGTAATACCACCGGCTCCCATCCCCCCTAAAGATCGGCTTTCCGATGCGGATGCGCGTTTGCCTCCGGCTTTATTCTGCGGCAAGGGTTGCACATCACCATTTTCCTGGGGCAGGGCATGGGCTTTGCCGTCTTCACTGGGCAGTGGTTGTGCATCGCCTTTTTTGACCGGCGTCAATTTAACGTTGTCACCGTTCTTGGCGCGCACATCGGACAGCACCGTTTGTGAAACAGCGTCGAGATCCTCGCCAACTGGATATCTAGTCAGTGCGTCAACGGTAAATGTCTTGGGGCCAGTCTTCGTCTGCTGCAGATAAAGCGTCTCGCCATTGGACATGTGTTTGATGTAGCCAATAATTGGCTGACCGAGTGCATTCTCTGCACCGGAAACTATTCGGTCGGCTGATGATATGATGTCAGGGATTACCTGAATATCTGCCTTCATGACAGGTAATTGTGTGTCTGAAAGTGTTGTGTTGTTGAGACTGTCACGAATAGTTTTGGTGCTGAGAGAATGTTTGGCTTTGGAAATGTCAAACCCCGTCGCATCCTGTACCGCCTGCACCACGCTGTCACCAGCACGACCGACATTTTCCTTTGAGTTTTTGCCAGGTGGAAATTGCTCGCTGCGGCGCAGTAGGGTTTGGGTTCTACGGTAATTTCGTTCTGTATTGAATTTAGCGGCGGCGTCTGTTGTTTTAACGTCTATCCGGCCATCATTTAGTGTCTGATCAAAATATTTTAGATAATCTTTCGCCTGCGCGGTGGAAAATGCGTCCGGTGCAAAACGTATATGGCTCTTCAACAATATTTCTTCTGGTGTAGATACGACTCTACTCGCATAAACGGCAGTCAAAACTTTTATGTCGCCACCGCTGTTGCGAGCTGCGTCCAGTTGCTGTCTGCTTATGCCCAATGTCGCTACGAAGTAATAAGGATCAATATCCTTCGTTTGGAGCGCGTCAAAAATATTCTCTACGTTGAAATATATGGTCTCAAGCGGCTTGCCTTTGAGATGCTGTCCTAGAATGGTTTCAAACTCTCTGGGCGAGCTATCTCGCAGCTTATTAGTCGATGCCAGTGTGGATATATCGTCGATTACTGAACTTGTTTTTTTCGCCTTAAGTGCTTTCCCTATGCTGCGTGTCAGGTGGTTCAAAGCACTCTTCGACACAGGCATTGCTCGCTTTGAACCAGCCTTTGCTAAATTAAACAGCGGTGCAAGTGCGAAGCTGGTTATAAAACTTTTCACGACGCCGTCGGAAAGATCCTTCTCAGGATTGTAGAGAAAATGTTCAATGGCGTTATGTGAAAATTGCGAAAGAGCTTCTTTCGCGCCTTCCTCTGTGGATTTTCCTAAAAGGGATAAGAATGCATTGTCCAAAAAAGGAAATCTCGATTTGAAAGGCTCAGCGAACTTCCCAAAGGACAGGAGATTTAGTGGACCAACTGCCAAGCCTAGCGCTGCAGCCTGAGATTGAATCTCCTCGCTTTGTCCAGCTTTTCGGGCAGCGCTTACCCTCTTACCTCCTGATTCAGCGATAACATATGTGCCGCCAGCAACGGGATTGACGGCAGTGAGTATAAAGGCTGGCAGCATTGATCCGGCTGCTGCGCCGAGTGTTCGTCCCAAACTGTCTTCCATGCCGGGAGCGGCTGGAAAAAGTTTGTCTCCGTAATCTTGGACCGAGGCGCCTGTGCTCTGCAGCCACTGCGATACTTTCTTCAATCCGGAATTGTAATTTGGTCCAAATAACTCAAGAACTTCTTCTGGAGAGGCACCGCCGCTAATGACTTCAGAAAGCATGTTCTGGGCAAAGTCTTTGTTAATAACACTTTGATGCTTAATGTCTTCCCTCAGCCGTTGGTATTCTGCATCAGAAAGATACGCACCAAAGGCAATTCTTATTGCCAGAGCTATACGTTGAGTGTCGTCAACAGGAGTTAATACCTGCCCGGCCAACTCAACTACCGTTCCCGTCGAAGAGGTTGCGCTGCCTGGCAATGCTTTAAAAAACTCTCCAGTGTGCTGCCCAAAAGTGGCGGGAGGAGATACCGTCGGCTCGCGAGATCCGGAGTCTTCAATTGCGGAAAGGTCAACTACAGCTTTCTCCCAACCCGCATAGTTTGGAAGATCGTCGTCTATCAATACTGCTTTCTCGAGATTTCCATTGCGCCAATTATCGAGCTCCGGCGCATCCGCTAGAATAGCGGCTCGTCTCGCTTCGTCTAGCTCGGACTGAAATTCATCCTCATGTCCAATCAGGAGGTAGAGCGGCGGTTGCTGTTTTCCGGTCACTTGCGCATAGTCTTGTGCGAGCTTGTGCTGTCTCATTATGACATCTGGACTTTCGTCCTCATGTCCGTTTTGGAAGTAGACCGGCCGTCCGTGGATGTCTTCTACCCGGATATATTCTAGTGGCTCCGGGCGTTGCCTTGCTACGACATCTGGACTTTCGCCCACTGGTTGCGTAGCTGTAACTGGACCAGTGCTGGTTTGCGTGTTTTGCTCTTGCGTTTCCGTGTCTGGCTTATTTTCCAAAACATGCCTCTCCTGTTTAAATGAGGCATGATTACCGGTGTGATGGTTGTGGGGACGAAGGGGATGGGTATCGCAGTCGCGCGCAGTTTTATGGGCTGGTTTGCGTTATTGATTTATGCGCTGGCGACACCGGCATCTGCGCAGTCGGCCCCGGGTGTGCCGCCAGAAGGGTACAAACCTCCAGAATTCTGGAACGGCGTGCGTGCGGGTGACAGTTACGACAAGGTCAAGTCTTTGGCCGGCTGGTATCAGTGTGGTGAGATGCCGCGACCGAAATTGTGCACTGACATCAAGGGGCCGGACAGCAAGCCTGAAGTGTACGAACTGGAGTTTCAGAATAACAAGGCATTCGTGGGTGCTTATTATATTCTCAGTGCGCCGCCGGTATGGTCCACGTACAAGCGGTTTAATCCCGTGCAGGACGCCAACACCACCCTGTTGGAAATAGGTTCGAATCCAGATTTCATCGATTTTATCAGCGAGAATTACCACGGCAGGGCATCCGGTATTGTCTCCAAAGCGGCCAGACTTCTGGCACCAGAAAATGACGACAAAATTTACAGCATTACTTATGTCAATCTACCTTTTGTAACTGGAGATTACCGCGATCAAATTGCTTACCGGGAAATACTTCCTGCTGAAACGTTCGTGATGAGAGTGGAGAAGTTTCTCTGGAAATCGCAGCCAGCTACTCGTCTTCGCGTGACGTTAAGTCCTGCGGATAGGAAAATACTGTTCCCTGAATATTGCATAGACAATTGCAAATCATGGAAATTGCGCTGAAACGACAGGTACGTTGTTTAATAATGCCAAAAATGGGGGAAGCATCGATGAGTGATATGGCTGAAGACATCACAGCAAAAAGAAATTGGAGAGCGGCACGACGCGGAGTGTTGTTGAAACTCGCTGTGTTGGCGGCTGTCTCACAACTTGTTGTCATGGTTGTCGTAGGACATGTCCCGGCCAATTATCCCAACATGGGCAGGTATCTGGGAAGTCAGGTAGGCTCGGCGATTGCTTTCTTTCTCTTCGGTTTTGTTGGCTTCCTTATCACGCGGTGTATTCGCTACCGGAGCGGCGTGGCAGATGCTGGCCTAATTACCGGCGCAATATTTACTGTCGTCAGTGCCTATGCGGCAATGCAGGGCATGCTGAATGATTAGCGCTCATTTTAAATGGCCTCGGACAGTGGTGTCCAAGGCCGTTGAATGTTGGGACGTGTTGTGTCGTCCGGGTAGGGGATTTGCGGGTATTTGTAGCCAATAGGCGCGCTACGTCCTGCTGTTATCCAAATACATTCGCCGCAACAGGTCATCCATAAACGCCTTGATGTCTTTGTTTTTGCTGATGTTGTCCTTGTTTACTGCTCCCAGCTCTGCAACGTAGCCATAAAGCTCCCGCTGAAAGTCGGTGACGCCCTTGTAGTCTTGCTCCGTCATCTGCGCCGGAGCTTTGACAAAACGCCCATCTTCAAGCCTCTTGAATGTAATCGCCAGAATGCGGCCATGCTCGCGTGCTTTCTGCGGGTCGGTGCGTGCCAGTTCTTTCCAGCTTGTGACAATTGCCCAGTCTTCGTTGGAGAGATTTCGACGATCATTGAACAGATCAGACTGTGCAAATTCCAACGGGTCATTCGCAAATTGACGCTGCAATTCGTAAAATCTGCGACTGGCTGTTCGTGGTTGCCCGTTTTTTTGTACCGTGTCGCTATGTTCCTGAAGCAATTTTATGCCGAGAGGACCGATGACAGATTGATCTTCCGGCGACATTTTCAAAGGGTCAAATCCGTCGTTTGCGGAAATCTGTGCCATGGCAGATTGCATGAGGTCTTCCCGTCGATCATCAATGTTTTTCTGCCCAGTGGTGTAGTTTGTATCAATTGTTTTGCCGGTGGCGGCCCGCTCTTCGGCATCCCCAATCGCGTCAAGGCTTTGGGCGAGATATGTAATCCCCGGCATGTTGTAATTTGGCAGCTCCACCCGCCGGGCGTCGACATTGCGGGCAGACCTAAAACTCAGCAGCTTCTGGGCTTCCTTCACCTTTGTCGACACTTGGCCAGGTTGGTCCTGTCGTCCAGCAATCATCAGAATATTGCCATTCGCATCATGACCTTGAAAAAAACCGACCTCCGGCGAGCCACTCTCGCCAGATACGACAACGATATCGCCTGCTCGCGGACTGTTGGTCGCCACGCCAAAATTCTGAAATGTTTTGGCTGAAGTGGCCTCCGCGCCATCTGTCAGGGGCGAACCAAGAACATTCTTGACGATATCGACAGACCACGGGGTTGGCACCGCGTTGCCCGTTGCATTTTTGCTGAAGTTGGCAAGCGCTTCGAGTGCAAGATGGCGGCCAGATGTGTAGCGCAAATAATCCACTGCCGTGGTTGGTCGAAGCAGTGCAGGGCTGTCTGGCGGCAACGGTGCGCCGGTGGCAATGTCGACGGAGTTGCGTGTTGCTTTTGCATTCAGCACAGCCGGTTTCATCCGCTCCTGCAGGGCAGTTTTGTCTTTTTCCAAAATGCGTTCTGAGTGGTCCTGCATGTATTTTTCCGCCGCGATCGGATCTGTCTCAGCAATACGTGTGACGATCCTCGTGAACGCGTCGGACTGATACTCCGCTTTTTTCCGCTCAATGGTTTCCTTGTCCCAGTTCAGCAACGCGCCAGCTGTATCGACTGTATCCGCAACCTTTCCCAGTCTCATTTCGAGTTTGTCGGGCAGCAGCCTGTCTTCAACCGCATCATTGATGTGACTTTCGATACTGCCGTCGAACGCGTCGATGACGGCGGTTTTCTGCTGGTTAAGGGCATGGTTGATTACCCTTCCTCCGGTGTCCCGCCGTGTCTCCCGTGAAGCCTGCTGGTAAATGGCGCGTGCGCCCGGCGGCAACCCTTTGCTGATGTCGCCATGTTTCTTCTCGGCTTCCTTTTCAAAAGCTGGCCGTGCTTCGACAGCCGCTTTGCCGGTGAGCGACAGAAAACCGCCTGGGCCGTGCAGGGCATTCCGGTTCCAGTTCGAAAATTCGGTCATTGCCTCTTTTGCCCTGGTCTCGTCATCAAGCTTTTTCAGGCGAAGGGCGGCTGCTTCATTGAGGTTAGTGGCTGCGGTTCCCATGCCCTTGCCAAGCGCCTGCATGCCACGGCCAATGCCCGCGCCAAATGCATCGGCATCGGCGCGGGTGGTGAAGTTTTCGGAATATTCGGCGCGAAGCGCAACGCGCTGTTGTGTGTCCTGGTAGAGAGGAACGGTCGGCATTTAAAACCTCATTAGATATAGCCCATTTTTACGGCTTGTTTGTAGGCATCACTGCTACCGCCCAGAATGGTGCCGCCGGCAGACAGGAAGCCTTCCTTCTTGGCGGCGCTGGCGCGCATGCGGTCCAGTGTTGCGCCACCGCGCTGGTTGGTTGCCTGCATGTTGTAGGCATAGGCCTCGCGGTGGGCATTGGTGCGAATGTTCAGCGCGTCGATCTCGCCCATTTTTGCGGTGTCGATAATCGTGTCGAGCGGAGAGCCGAAGGTCAGGTCAACGCCATTGGCGGCCATTGCGGCACGCTGGCGGCCCGCAAGCTGCGCAGTCTGCATGCGTTTCTGCTGCTCTTCCTGCTTGCCGCGCTCCAGCGCGTCCTTTGCCTGTTTGTCGGAAATTTTCGCATTCATTTCCGCAATCTGGGCGTTGTAATTACTCGCCGCCGCAGTTGCCTTTGATTGCTGAATTTGTCCGGCGGCACCCATCAGGGTGGACCCGATCATCAACGTCAGTCCAAGATCACACATCGGCTGCCTCCATTTCGAAAAGCCGGAATTGATGCCCGCCAATGTCGACCGGCTCGAGCAGCCGGAAACCCAGCCATTCCAGCCAGCGAATGGAAACCGTGTTGCGGGCATCCACAAAGTTTCTCAGCACGGAATAACGCTGCAACAGTTGGTTTGGCCAACCGCTGGAAATGCGCAGAAAGGCGCGGAAGTTTTGCTCCACCGCGTCGGTGCCCAGCAGCCAGGGTGCGCCGACGCCGGCCAGAATATTGATGTCGCCCACGCCGCCCATCACCTCCGGTTTGCCGTCAAACAGTGCTGTCCAGCAGCAGGAGGATTTGCGGTAGGAAAAGGAAAGGGCGGCAAGCGGTGTGTGGCCGGATGCGGCAAAAACCTCATCACGGTCTGCCTGTCGCATACGTGCGGCAATGCTGGCGACATGGCAGGGTGCAGCCTGGACTATCTCGACATTAGCGGCCAAGGGTCACGTCCGGCATCAAGGCAAGAATGGTCATGGGCAACGGGTCAAACTGCTTCACCCACAGGCTGCCGCTGTTATTCCAGTCCCAATAGGGGGTAATGCGCACATCGCCGGTATAAAGCTGAATGGCCTCGTTCCAGGCCTCGTCACGGCGTTGTTTGTATTCCACCAGCTTGTCGCTGTTGCGGTCACCATCTTCCGGCCCGGTGAAAATGCCGCGTGTATTTTCCACACGCATTGTCACTTCACTCACCGTCTTGGCGCGGCCCTGCACGGTGCCAAGGCCCTGTACCTGGCCAAGGTCCAGATCCAGCGTTTCAATCGCTGCCGTCATCGGCAGGCCAATATGCACCTTGGCGGCGGCGTTCTGCAATCTCACCGTTCCACCTGTCACGGTCAGATTGCGCACCACATTGCCGTCGGCAAGCGCCACCACCTGCTGTCCTTCCAGATGGGAAAGTCCGCTTATCGTCTGCGTTGGCGCGCCGCTGTAGGTCAGGCCGCAATCGACGAAAAACGCATCTTCCACACCGCTGAATGAGCGGGAATGCAGTCGTTCTATGTAACGTTTTGTCTGGCCATTGATGGTCCGGCGTACAATGAAATAGGGAACGTCTTCGCCGTTTTCCTCAATCACAGTCACATCTTCAAAATGGGCGTCGCCGTGAGCGCCGCTTTCATGCCGTGTCCAGGCCCAAACGTCCTGTTCCTTCATATAGGTCAGGGAAACCAGCGCACCGTCATCCAGCACCACCCACACAATGGAATCCGGTGCCTGGGCATAATCCCATGCGGCAATTTCCCGGTCCTTGAACAGGTGGCGGGCCAGAATGGTCAAATCCTTGCCCACATAGCTGTCCTGCGTATAGTCGTAGGAAAAATCTCTGATGACGCTACCCAGCCGCTGCGCAAACAACACTGTGTTGCCCACGACGATTGGCTGCACACGGGCCGCACCACGGTACCCCTGGTTATCGAGCTTCAGGGCGGAGGGCGAAATCGCATCGGCTGCAGAACCGCCCGTCACGATCCATTCGGAACCGGAGGTCAAAAGCAGCAGACCGCGCACTGAAATCATCGAGCGTATTTCGTTGACCTGCCGTGCACGAATACGGAAGGTCACTGCATCGCTGGCCTTGGCCGGAGACGACACGCCGAAATTCTCATAATTGGCCGATTGGCTGAGCCACACCGCCTGCGGATCATTTTTGGTGGAGGCAAAGGCCAGCCGCTGTTCGATAAAGGTCACACAACGTGGATAGCTGCCAGCCTCGTTAAACGGGTTTCGACCGGACTGGGGCGTGTCGGAAAGGTCGGGCGTGATGTTTTCATCATCAAAGGAAACACCGGTCGTGCCACCAATATAGCCATACACACCATTGTCATTGCGGTACACGATGTAACGCACTGCTTTGGGTCCAGCGGTCCAGGCCACGCGGTTTATGCCACCTTGCAGTGACAGGTCGTTGACAACAGAACCGGAGGCGGAAGGCAGGCTTTCCTCACCGCTGTCTGCCACGGCGGACACTACGTAACGATAGGTGGTCGCCACATAGCCGGTCTTGCCTGCCGTATTGCCCGGTGCCGTCACGGTAATTGCACCTGCTGGCGCATTGATCAGCGGCTTGAACTCAACCGGTGTCAGGGTCCAGTTATCGTCCGCAAGGCGGCCCAGTTTCCGCACCGGGTGGTCGACATGGCACAGGTAGAGAACATCGGCTTCCTGAACGAATACCAGATCCTTCACCTCAGCCGATGTGTAGGTCGTCGCCACTTCATAAGGGATCGCACCGGAGAGAATGAGGCCACCGTCGCGGAAAATCCGGATGTAGGTGTGGCCAAATTCCAGGACATAGGTCTGTTCGGTATTGAACTGGAATTTGATCAGCCGCGCCGATTTTGCGCTGTCGCGTATTTCGTGCACGAACTCAAATCCGGCCCGGTTGGATACGCCGCCATGCGGGTGCACAAATACATTCAGTGCCGTGCGAAGGCCGCTGGTATATTTGGCCAGATCGTTGCGGGCGCCAAGGGCAGGGGAAAGCTCACCGCCGGTGAACGAGGGTTGATAGGCGCGTAAATCAGCCATGGCTGCGTACCGTCAGGAAATCGGTAGACGTGTCGGATGTCTGGCGCACCTGGTTGACATCAGCCTGTTCGGCCGCCGCCTGCATGGTTCTGGCAATGGTCAGCGCATCAGCGCGGATCTTGGGGTCGCGCGTCAATGGCATCGCCAGTCGCACCGCCAGGTGCCAGGAAAGCGCCTCGATGAACAGCGGCGAAAACCGTGTCGGGTCCGTCAGCCGGGAGGTGTAGCGCAAAAGGCAGGGCGACAAATTGCAATACAGCGTGTCACCCTCAATCTCGTAAGGATACTGCGCTTCGCGCTCACGGTGCGCACCGGCAAAGGCCATATCCGGCGCACCGTCATCTGCCGCGTAAACCGGCCTTATCCAGCGCACCTGCAGGCAGTCGGAAGGCCGCATATAGGCGTATTGCCACACGCCCGGCTTGTCATTGCTTATCTCGCCCAAAGAAAGCGTTTTTCGTGCCGCCTTCCAGGGGTAGGATTGCAACAGCATATCGCGTGTCTGCGTATAAAACTGGTTGCAGGCGCGGGCTTCCGCGCTCTTTTCCGTTAAGTCATTGATGTTGTCTTTGCCCACATTGGAAAGGGCAAGATTGCAAATAGAAACGACTGAAGCCATGGACCAACCTCTTTTGTTGGCCCATGCTTACAAGCGCAATGGTTGTCACGCTGACATCGTTGAAAATAGACAGTTCAAAACCGGAGCAGGGCTCCAGTCAGGCAAAAACGCAAACGTGCCAAATGAAATCGTGACCCGCTGAAAACGGGCCTGATGGGGACAGCCGCAAGCCTTGCTGTCAGACGTAATTGCCAATCTGCCCGATCTTGTACTTGATGTGCAGGTTGGGGATAACGCCAGCCGTATGTGCTGCGCGGTAGACGTCACGTGATACGTGATAAACACCGCCCCAGAACAGGAGGCAGGACAGGGTTGCAATAATGTAGACCTGTAACCGCATTTGCTTATCTTTTCTGATATATCCGGCAGCATTGTGATGCTGTGCCGTCAATATCTCTCCTCGCCCCAATGTCAATATCTGGCGAAATCCTCCTCCCGCCAGTATTAACCAGACTCATAGCGGTTTATCGGCCAAATTGCACGAATAATATGTGCCAAATTGGCACATACTAAAGAATAGGGTTAGCGTCTAAACTTCATGCGGGCATGGTGTTGGTCGCTACACTTAAAGGTTTTTTGCCGCGCAAATGGCATTGTTGGTGGTCACCTCCAAACGTAGCCACGCTGGCACCGGCCGACGCTGGCCTGAACACCGCCTCAAAGGTGCAGGTCTTAGATATCTTCATCCAGCGCCTTGCAAACCTTTTCGCGTTCGACAGGGTCGCTGTGTAGCGTGGATCATAGTCGTCGAAACACAGCGTGATATGGTCGTTCAGACGCCAAAATTTAGGGCCAAATAGTGCAATGACCGCAAACACCGCGAGACAGAGCAGTAGAAACATTATCTTGATAAATCGAACCAAGCGTGCCTCGTGATGTCAGGGTTGCATACAGCAAAACATCAGTTTGATACGCTAAACTTGATCGCATATCGCCTTGTTGATAACCACGTCGCCAGCGGGCTTGCTGTCTTCTAACGTTGAAACCAGCCGCAACGTCAAGCCGATCGACAGCATGGCCTTGACGTAAGGTGTCTGGCACCAGTTTTTCTCCATGTCCCGTCTCGTTTTCTCAGACAGATTGGCGGGCACGGTGAAATGTTTGATATATGTCTTATCGCGGTAAGTGGCGTGGGTTAAGGTTACGCCATCGCCCGTCGTTTGCTGGTTCCCGGACAGTTGCCGTGTTTCGTCCGCAGCTTTTTCCTCCATTCTCTTGTCGAAGGATGTGCTCCATTCCTCGCACAATGCGGGATTGGCAGATACCTCTCCCAGGGCCTTGCCCTCGGTGTCTACAAACACGTTCGTCCTCGTCAGGCCCAGTTCAAAAAGCAATGTTGGGCTTGTCGGACTACAGGTGTTGAACATCTGAAAATCCGTGACGCTTTCACTCAGCGTGAAGTCGGTGCTCGATATCTCATAAACAGAAATCAGCCGATCGGCCTCGGCCTCCATGCGTATTAACGTCATGAGATCACTGAGTTGCTGTGGCACTGGGGTTTGCAGCACAATCTGTTTCAGCATCGGTTCGAAGTCGAATCTGCCTGCCTGCCCGTTGCTGCCACTGTTGCTAACAGTGTTGTTGACAGGCTTATCAACCGTGTCGCTCGCTGCGTCCTTGGCGGCGTCGCTGATTGTTTCGCTTGTAGTGTCAATGTTTTGGACTGCGGGTTGCTTCTGGGCAGTCTTTTTGACTGTCATTCCAGTATTATTGGCTGTCGTGGCAGTCTCGGCGGTCTGGCTAGCAACCTCCGAGAAGTGCTTTTCCATGGTTCTGCCGGTGGAAAATAACATAAGCCCGATGAAAACGATGGCTGCATTCGCAATAAACCCGCCTGAGCCAGTCTTTTTCGGGGTCATGGATTTGGCGAAGAGAAGAAAGAGGTTCGCAATAGGAATAATAGAAAGAAACCACAGACCCCTCGTGTCATAGGCGTCATTCGCGCGTGCCGCTGAAAATATGCCAAGCAACCCGCCAGCCAGCGCGGTACACACGAGATAGCTGCCAACAATTTGCCCGGAATAGCCGTCCCGTATCGCAGTCGGCAAATCAGTCAGGATCGAAACGCTGCCGGCCATCAAAACAAACGTAAAACCAAGCGACAGAAAATAGGGGGCTCTGTGCAGCTTCCATTCGAGTTTGGTCGCCGCGACCGCAAGCCCAGCCGAGGCAGCGAATATTGCCCAGACCAGCATATAGGTGCCGGTCTCTCCCAGCGTCATTATTTGATATGCCAGTTCTTCCATGCCGCCAGCCCCCCAATTCAAGGTTGTGGTAATGCCTTGCCTAAAAAAGTGCAAGGCCTTGAAAACAATGGGCTGTTGTCTGGTGATGCGCATATGATGTGCGGAAAAACAGCTCTTGTGTGCCGGCCGCTTCAATGCAGACCTTGTCAGGGAAATGCAGAATGGTGTGGCAGCACCGTGTTAGCCGAAATAACAACGTGGTCAGCCATATTTCAGGTTGCAATGCAGATTGACTATCGCGCGATCCTGTAGTGTAGATCGGTCGTTATGCCATGTGACGACATGCAATAGGGCAAGCATGTCGCGCAAAATGCTGAGTGGTCTTATGGCTACGGCAGTGTGCGAACAAAGAGAAATGGCGGGTTGCGCAGACATGATCAGACGCAGCACGTTTTGAGAGAGTTGGGGGCTAAATGAAAAAGTTTGTGATGGTGCTGGCTTGCGGGCTGGCCGTTTCTTCCTGCGCTAAAAGACCTGATGCCATTGTGCCGGTGGACATTCCAATGGCGGCTTATGGCAATCTGGATTGTCAGGGACTTTCGCGCGAATACCTGCAAGAACTTGAAGTTCTGGCAACTGTATCAAAACAGCAAAATGACGCGGCCACGGGTGATGCGTTTGGCGTGTTCCTTATTGGCGTTCCAATGTCCAGCGTGGCCGGTGGAGATAAGGAAGGCAAGGTTGCTGTCGCCAAGGGCAAGGTTAATGCGCTTGAATCCAGCATGAAAGCTAAAGGCTGCAACGTACCTGCTGCGCCGAAGTCTAAAGGCACAAGACCTGCGACGCACAGGACTTAAGGTCTGCCATTGGCAATGACGGGCGATGGATTGCAACGCAAATTCATGCCCGTTTACCGCCGGCTGTTTCATTCAGTTAGGCTGGTTTCCCCTATATTCGTTAGTCTTGATGCCTGCGACACCGCGTTTCCGAGCAGGAAAATTCCGCGTGATCTCCCCCTTTACAGGTCCCGATAAAAAGCTAATGTATGCAACTTAAGGGCGATTTAATTTTGTCGAAAAAGGTTGTTTACGTGTATTTGAGATTTGTGCGCCAGACATCAATGCCGGGAGCGAGAAGCCGTGAAGGCTTTTTTGTTGCCGCCTATGAATTGTCCAGAAACACCAATCTGGATGAAACCACATATAACCACGTCACCGAACTTCTCGTGTGGTTTGGCGGAAATCTCGCGGCACCCAAAAAGTTCAGCCGCACCACCTCCAAAGGGCATTACCGCCGCATGGACACACCAGGCCTCAGCTGGTTCAAGCCGAGCGCGCAGCTGCATGTGAAAAAGGCATTTGAACTGAAAGCCTTGCTGGATGAACACGGCCACGCAATCGAGGTCCTCAAGGCCCGCCGCCCGGGTTATGTGGTGTTTGAAGACAGGCACCAGATCGTGGCCGAACCTTTTGCGGATGACCACTGGTTTGCGTAACACATCGCGTTGGTTGGGTATTAGCTGGTGGGTGAGGTCACGCTGAAATAGGCGACAAAGTCCGGGTCGCTGACCCTGTTTCCGGCATCGTCGGTATAGATGCCCGGTTCTGCTCTTTCAAAAACTTCAAGCAACGGCGGCAGGTTGAATTCATCTTCTTCGTCATCACTTTCGGGCTTGAGTGTTATGCCCATGTGGCGATCAACGGTTCTAATGTAGCCGTGAATTTGCTGTTCTCTGGTCACTTTGCCGTCCGGTTCCCGGTAGGTAATGCCAATAACAACCAATGACCCAAGCAGCTCGTCGGCAAACTCCTGATCCCAGTCGTCATCCGTATCTTCCGTATCGTCGGTATCAACCCAGCCTTCGCGCGACATTCCAGATTCCTGTTTTCTGTGCAGCTATATAGGGTTGCATGGTTGCTTGAATTGATCAACCTCTGCGGTTTCAACACCGCCAACGCTCATGCCCGGTTGTTTGCATGTTCTGGCCGGGATAACAAGTCCAGCTGCAATTAGGATAATGCAATGCCTCCACTTTCGATCCAGCCCCGCATCAAACTGTCCCGTCTAAGGGACATCGGCTGGACCCATTGGGATCCGATCGGCCTGCTGGTCGAGGGAAAACACTGGGATGACGAGGATGCAAAACCGTTTGCAGATGAATATGACAGCTATCTGATTGCTGCTGCGGGAATGATTAGACGTGGCGCGCCAGACCAGGAGGTCGTAGCCTTCCTGCTGCAGATCGAAACCGATCATATGGCGCTGACAGAACAGCCAGATAGTCTCGCCAGAGCAAAAGCAACCGTGGTCGCCATCAAGGCCGATGATGAACTCTGGACATATCCCGAATAAACAACTCCTTTGCCGGGGCAGATTGCCTAAAACGGCTTAAGGCCAACCAGCAGCACGATCACGGCCTCAAGCACGATTATGGCCGGTGCCGCATGTCGCAAAGTGCCGGGCAGGGTGCGCCCAGGGTCGGCCACAAGACGACGCAAATTGCCGGACAGCGTGCCGTGTATTCCTGACAGGACAAACACCAGGATAAATTTGGTAATGAACCAGCCGCTGGAATACCAGCCACCCATGAATGCCAGTGTCAGCCCCAGTGCCCAAACGGCAAACATGGCCGGTGTGGTCACACGCCGGTCCCAACGGTGAATGGCGGCGAAAAACGCCGGATTGCGTTGCGCACTGTCAGTGCCGGCGGAACGCAGCGTTACCGCAACAACCAGCATGCCGCCCGTCCACAGAATGACGGCAATGATATGCAGAACCCGCAGCCACAAATAGTCCATTGCCCACCACCTTCAAACCGCACCTGTAAGCATCGCCTGTCGGCGCGCTAACATACGCTCATTCATAAAAGCGCCAAAGTGTCTCATCGCCGCGTGGCATATTCCGAACTCATGCGGTCGAAAGTTTGCGCCACGTCGCGCACGCCGGTGTGCATCATCTCAAGAAATTTGACTTGTGTTTCACTGTCGGATTTTTCCGGCAGGAATTTTTTGTGAATGAGTATTGTGAGTGCAGCCCATGTAATGGTCACGTCGCTATCAAGAACCTGTCTTCCATGTTTCTTGGCTTCGTAGTTGCGCACTTGTCCCAGCACATTCTCTACTTGCCTGAGATCATCGATCGTCATCACGGTCAGTTTCTGGCCATGCCGTTTGATGAAACCCTTGACCTTTTGTTCGGTGCTTTTGACCTGCAGCAACATGTCGACGAGTGCCTGATATTGTTTTGTATAACGAAAGTCAGGACCACATGCCTGGTCAAAAAATGAGACAGCGCAGAGATAGGCCAGTTGGCATGTCAGCTTCTCCAGAATGAACTGTCGCATACGCGCCATTTCTCTCGTCGTCTGGTGTTGGCTGTCGAGACCACCATCGTCTTTGAGGGAGGGGATAACCTCAGGCAATGCCTCCAGAAAATGCGCGCGTAAACGCGTGACACTTGGAAAACCGACTGCCGCCTGCGCATTCAGCAAATGCAAATACGTCTCGTGTGCGATGAAAATCGTCTCGCCAGGCTCGATCTGATCCGACGCGCCAGGCTCGACCTGATCCAACGCGGCAAGCTTGACCTGATCCGAGGCACTAAGCTTTGGAAGTTCGGGAAGGTATTTGTGGTAAGAATCCCGCAGCAGCAGTGCGTTCGTCAATGCCAGCATCATCCAGCAAAACAGGCCAAGCGACGTGTATGTGAATTCGTAGCGTAAGGCGACAATGGCTCCAAGCCCTCCCGCAGCCACAGTCCATAGTACAAACCTGCGGTGGACTGGAGAGGTCTTGTTTTTCCTGGCCCACAAAATCGGCAGGATTGGGCCGGAATTCAACAACGGCCACACCAGCGGAAGCGCTGAATAGCTCTCTGGTCCCCAGATTTCGCCAGCGATCAAGTAAGCTAATTGCAAACTCAGGACAGCCCATGCTGCCATGATCAGATAACTAACGTTTACATTCCCGACATTAAACATTCCGCCCCCAAAGTCTCTCATCGCCGCACCGCATATTCCGAACTCATGCGCAAGAAGGTTTGACCTACCTCGCGTATACCGGTCCGCATCATCTCGAACATCTTGGTCTGCGTGTCACTGTCGAGTTTTTCCGGCAGGAATTGTCTGTGAACGAGTATTGTGCGTGCGGCCCATGTAATGGTCAGGTCACTATCAAGAACCTGTCTTCCATGTTCCTTGGCGTCGTCGTTGCGCACTTGTCCCAGCACATGCTCCACTTCCCTGAGATCATCAATCGTCATCACGGTCAGTTTCTGGCCACGCCGTTTGATGACACCTTTGACCTCTTGTTCGGTGCTTTTGATCTGCAGCAACATTTTGACGAGCGCCTGATATTGTTTCTTGCCGCGAAAGTCAGGACCACATACCCGGTCAAAAAACGAGATGGCGCAGAGATAGGCCAGTTGGTACGTCAGCTTTTCCAGCATGAATTGGCGCATACGGGCCATCTCTCTCGTCGTCTGGTGTGGGCTGTTGAGACCACCATCGTCCTTGAGAGAGGGGATAACCTCTGGCAATGCCTCCAGAAAATGCGCGCGTAAACGCATGACACTTGGGAAACCGACAGCTGCCTGAGCACTGAGCAAATGCAGATATTTTTCGTACTCGATGACGATTTTCTCGAGGTGCTCTGTATTTTCCAGTGCTTTAACGAGCTTCTCCAATTCCAACTGGACTATGTAGTCATCGCCTTTCGGCCACTGCAGCGCGCACATGAATGCCATCATCATCCAGCCGAAAAGGCCAATGGCCGTATAGATAAATTCGTAGCGCAGGGCGACAATGGCTCCAAGCCCACCCAAACCGACAATCCACATTACAAACTGCCGACCGGCAGGGGTTTTCAGGTCGGTACTTACCCAGAGAAACGGCATCAAAGGACCGGACATTAGCCCCAACCATATCCAGACCTTCGCAGTAAAATTATCTGGACCCCAGTTTTCGCTGGCGATTAGGTGAGCCAAAAGCGAACTCAGGACAGCCCATGCTGCCGTCATGAGATAACCAACCCTCACATTCCCGACTTTAAACATTCCGCCCCCAAGCTGCTCTCGGGCAATATGAAGGCTGCTCCTTACAAATTCGGAAACATTGCAAGGGTTTACGCACCACAGCTCGCACATGCCTTTGGCAAAATCCCATGCCAGAATGATAAAAGGCCCGCATTGCTGCGAGCCTCATCGTCTGGTTCACGCCGTCGTTCTGGCCTTGGCTCAGAACGATACTTTCCAGGCAGTTTTCACCCAAAGGCTTGGGTCGTTGCCCTGTGTTGATGCATTCAACATGAAGGTGGCTGTGCCGCCTGCCACGTCAAATTCCGCACCCACACCGCCGCGTAGCCACACCCGGTCAGTATCCTGCCCATCAAAGCTGAAGCCGGACAGGCCGATGATTTCGCCTGTGGTGCCTGCCGTCTTGTCTTCAAAACGGTAGGCCACTTCACCACGTGTCAGCACGCGGAACTGGTCATTCAACGGTGTTACACCGTCAACACCCAAACGCCATACAGTCGCATGGTCTGTGCTTTCGTCGAAACGGGCAGGGAAGCCACCACCTGTTTCGGTGTAGGCATCCATGCGGCTGTGGGCATAGGTCAGGCTGGTATAGGGCGTCATGCTGGTGTCTTGCAGCTTGAAAGCGTCCAGCCAGTCAAACCGCACACGGGCCGCCCAGCTATCGACATCGGTCTTGCCTTGCGAATAATCCAGCGCGCCGCCATTGAGATAACCGCGATCGATATGCAGGCTGGAAGAACCGTAGTAACCGCTGACGGTGGCATAAATCGCGCCAGTAACCGGCAATGTCACCTCAGGAGAAATGAACAGACCCTTCTGGTTGAAGTCGCCACCGGCCTCAAGGTTCTGGTCGGTGTAAAGGCCACCGGCCGCAATGCGCGCGGTAATGCCACCTTCAAAACCATAGGCATAGGTCAGGTCGGTAATCACAAGGCCGCCATTGGATACGTCACTCTTGTCATAACCGCCATCGGTGCTGATCTGCAGATACTGCCTGCCAGCGTCCAGACGGTTGCGCATTGGGTCACCATGCAGGCCGTTCAGCGCGGTGCTCGCCTGGTCAAGGCTGGTGCGGGCAGAAGGGGAACCAGAAAGGCTGCGTGCAAACTGCTCGACATCGATGATGCCGGATCCGGAACGGGCAATATAAGCCGACGAATATTCTGTCGTGCCGACAATCACTGTGCCATCGGCGCTGATGCCTGTCGCATTCTGCGTGAAGTCGTGGGATACGCTGACACCGCTATTGCGCAACCACTCTTCAACGGTAATCATCTGGGTTTGTTCGGTCCAGACAAAACCTCTGTTCTGATCATCAGTGGCGGATTCCCCGACAATGATGGAGCCATCCTTGCTAAGCGCATTGGCTTTCGAGAAACTTCCGCCCGCAAGCGTGTCGAGGCTCTCCATTGTGCCGCCTTGTGTCCAGCGAAAAGCACGGTAACCATCACTGGTATTTGCCAAACCAACGACGACGGAGCCGTCTGTATTGACCGCCTTGGCGGCAGATGAATAACCGGTTTGAAGAACGCCCAGATCCTGCATGCCACCCTCCGTCGTCCATCGGAAGGCATGGTTCAAATTATCATCATCGTTTTCAGCGTCGCCAACGACGAAAAGACCGTTGCTGCTGATGCCGACGGCTGCAGAGTTGCCCGAGTTATCAGCTTTAAGCGTGCCAAGCTCCGTTACCGTCCCGCCATGGTCGGTGGTCCAGAGAAATGCACCGGCGTAACCGCCAACGACTTGGTAGCCGACAACAGCCGAGCCATCGGCGCTGACACCGAAAGCAAAAGACGTTAGTGCGTTAACGCCGCTCAAGGTTTGAATGCCGCCATCTGCCGTCCAGCGAAAGGCAATGTTGCCAGAATCTCCGACAATTACCGAGCCATCCGCATTGACTGCTCTGGCCGTAGAGTTGCTGGTACTTGGCAGTAGGCCAACAGGCTGTGTTCCATCCGTCGCGGTCCAGTAAAACGCTTCAAGATATGAGCGACCAACAACAGTCTTTCCATCGCCACTGACAGCTAAAGCTTCTCCTCGGCCACCGCCAAGCCCCTCAAGTTTGTCATAACCGTCCGGGATCGGTGTTATGGGCTCAGCCCACGCAGGTGCCATGGTCGCGCCAAGAGACAGAGCCGTGGTGGCGGCCAAAGTCAGTAAAAATCTGTGCTGTGCTGAGAAGTGGCGGCGTGTACGGCGGGCGGCGGCAGGCGCGGTGCGGCTCATGAAATGTCCCTAGGAGTTATTTTGCGAAATAAACGACAATCGTAACGCGCAGGACATACTCGAATCATGCGTTTTAATTGTAATTTTCACTCTTTGGGTTGTGAAGCTTAACTCAGGCTTGTGGGCGGTTTATCTTACAGCATTTGCGTTGTGCCGCTGTCTGCTTTGGCGCCGGCCACTTTATAGTCCGCGTTGCTTGGTTTTTCTATAAATTCTGTTGGCGGCACGCCGTCAGCACAACTCAAGCAGGAACCAGAAAGGCGAAATAGGCGGTTGAGCATGCAACCGCCTCATCATTTCGTCAGACCGAACGCGTCAAACCGCCATCCACCTTCAGGTTCTGGCCGGTAATGTAACCGGCGCCTTCGGAAACGAGGAAGGAGATCGTCGCGGCAATTTCCGCACTTGTGCCGTAACGTTTCATAGGCACCGCATCGCGGCGCTGTTCTGTGGCAGGCAGGCTGTCGATCCAGCCCGGCAGCACGTTGTTGATGCGGATGTTGTCACCCGCGTAAGTGTCTGCGTAGATCTTGGTGTAGGAGGCAAGACCGGCACGGAACACCGCAGAAGTCGGGAACATCGCCGCCGGTTCAAATGCCCATGCGGTCGAAATATTGACGATTGCGCCAGACTTCTGTGCCTGCATGATCGGGGTGACCAGCCGCACCGGGCGGATCACATTCATCAGGTACACATCAAGTCCGGTGTGCCATTGTTCATCGGTAATTTCGGTGATTGCCGCACGCGGGCCATGGCCGGCACTGTTGACCAGCGCATCGATACGGCCCCATTTTTCCATGGTCGCATCAACCAGTCGTTTCAGGTCGTCATTGGACTGGTTGGAACCGGTCACGCCAATGCCGCCCAGTTCAGCGGCCAGTGCCTCGCCCTTGCCGGAGGAGGAAAGAATGGCAACCTTGTAGCCATCGGCAGCAAGCCGTCTTGCCGCTTCTGCTCCCATGCCACTGCCGCCAGCGGTGATAATTGCTGTTTTTTCTACTGCCATGGTCGTTTTCCTTCCAGAACATGCGTGTTCATTGATATCAGCTGAAATGAGTTTTATCATTGTAAAGCTTGGGCTAGCCAATCAGTTCTTTTGAATTTTGACTGTAGAAAATCTATCGTATGAACAATCCATCCGGAAAACTTCCTTCATTGAATGGCCTCAAAGCCTTTGAGGCCGCCGCACGCCATTTGAACTTCCGGCTGGCTGCGGAAGAACTGGGCGTGACGCAGGGCGCGGTTGCCCAGCAGGTGCGCGGGTTGGAGGCCGAGCTTGGTCTACAATTGTTCGAGCGCCTGCCGCGCACGCTAGCGCTGACGGGGGAAGGGCGCGCCTACATTGCCGATATCAGGCGGGCCTTTGAAATCATCACCCGCGCAACGGCGGACCTGCGCCCGCAACCGGTGCGGCTGGCCATCAGCACGACGCCGACCTTCGCTTCCAAATGGCTTATCCCGCGCCTGCCGGAACTGACAGCCCGCCATCCGGAACTGGATATCCACATCGTCGCGACGGACCGTATATCGAATTTCCAGATTGATGGAGTTGATCTGGCCGTCCGCCACGGCGTGCCGCCCTTCGGGCCGGGGCTGGCGTCTCAACTGCTCTTCCGCCAGGAAATCATTGCGGCCTGCAGCCCTCTGGTCCTGCGGGAGCGCGGCGCACCCGCCACCATCGCTGAACTCTCCGCTTTTGCGCTGTTGCAGGACGCCCATAATTTCTGGCCGGAATTTATCGAACAGCATTTTGGTGCCGCTGCCGCCCCGCATGACATGCAGGCTTTCCGCCGCATCAGCTTCAACCAGACATCGCATGCCATTGACGCGGCGGTGGCCGGGCAGGGCATCGTGCTTGCCACGCGCAATTTCATCACAACCGATCTCGTGGAAAAACGTCTGGTGCAGATTGGCCAGTGGGTGCTGCAAGGCCCATCGGATTTCTATCTCGTCTGGCCAAGACACCGCAAATCGGACGCGCTGGATGCGGTGAAAAACTGGATGATCTCAGCCGCCCAGTTGGCAGAATAAGCACCTCCAGCAATCAACACTTACCCCTTCGACAAACAACATATTTTTCCAGTGTTGACTCATGATTAGGTGCCATACTATATGCCGCCATATGGATATGCTTGAACAAAAACACGTAAGTCTGCTGGAAGAGGCAGAACGCCGTGGCCAACCAGGCCTTGGCAATATGCGACTGTGTTTTGAGGTGCTGTCGCTGGCTTCGGCCATAGACCGCTCCTGCGCAGTTCGTCTTGCCGAGCACAACCTGTCGGAAGGCAAGTTCGTCTTGCTGTTCCTGCTGCGGGATTTGCCAGAAGGGTTGGCGCCACATGAACTGGCGGAGCGCGCTGGCGTCACCCGCGCCACCATTACCGGCCTCTTGGACGGGCTGGAGCGTGATGGATATCTCGCCCGCTACCACGATGCCAAGGACCGCCGCAAGGTCTCGGTGCGGCTCAGCGTCAAAGGCCAGACACTGGCCGATCAGCTGTTTGATGAGCACAGCCGCTGGATTGCCTCACTGTTCGCCGCGCTGGACGCGCAGGAGCGGGCGCTGCTGGGCGGTCTGCTGCAACGGGTCTGGCGCACGCTGGACAATCCGGCTGGTGATAGTGGCGTCAAGGAAACCGGTATAACGCCATGACGTCAGGTAAAACGGCAAAGCGGGTCGCCGATATCGGCCCGTCGCGGCTTGCTGCGCTGAATTCCGGCATGGCGGAAGCAACAACACTGACTGAATGTCTGGCGGTTGATTTTGCAGCACTCCTTGAAGCTGCTTTGCCTGACATGGGGCAGGGCGCGCTTGACCAGATGCGACACGCCGCCAAAGACGGCATTTCAAAACGTATGCCGCTCGCGGCGCGCCTGATCCTTGCTCGTTACGGCTCTCAAAAGGCCGACGAGCTTTCCCATCACCCATCCGATACGCTGCGTGGCTGGGCCTGTTTTATGGTCGGGGCGGTTGAAGGCCACGGCTTGCCACAGCGGCTGGACATGATCCGCCCCCTGGCAGACGACCCCCATTTCGGTGTCCGTGAATGGGCATGGATGGCGCTTCGCCCGCATGTCGTGGCCGATCTCGAAAACGCCATCACGCTGCTGACCGGTTGGACGGCCGAGCCGTCGGATCGTTTGCGGCGTTTTGCCAGCGAATTGACCCGGCCGCGTGGTGTCTGGTGCGCGCATATTGCCGCGCTGCGGGCCTCACCGGAATTGGCAATGCCAATCCTCGAACCCTTGCGCGCTGATCCCGCTCCATACGTGCAGGATTCCGTCGGCAACTGGCTGAACGATGCCAGCAAAGACCGGCCGGAATGGGTGCAGGCACTCTGCGCCCGCTGGCAGGCAGAGGGACCGTCACCCGCTACCATCAAGATCTGCAAACGTGCCCTGCGGTCCATCACCAGCAAGGCACGACATCAAGACCACACACAAAGGATATCGGTCATGACCCACTATCTCGCCGAACTTTATTCGCCAAAACCGCAATGGCTGGCGCTGGATCAGGCAGCCCGCTTGCAGTTCTTTGAAGCTGTGGGTGCCGGTCTGCAGGCACTGTCGGAATTGGGCGTTGAGGCCATCACGCTTGGCCAGACAGATGCCACCACGCTGCATGGCACGCAGCACACGTTCCTTGCGCTGTGGCGCGCGCCTGATGCGCAGGCCATCGAGGCATTGATCTCGGGCATCGCCGCCTCAGGCTGGCACGACTATTTCGACACCATCAATGCCAGCAGTGCGCAAGGCGATTTTCCCAGCCATCTGGCCCAGTTGATCGCAGCGTAAGGCCAAAAAAAAGCAGCCACTTCGGCTGCTTTTCTTGTTCTTGGCTGTCAGCGCCGTATTATTCTGCGGCCGGAAAAAGCGGGTTGTCCGCCAGCGTTTCCGGCAGAAACTCGCGTTTGACACCCTCATGGATCAGCGTCTGCGCCGCATCCCAAAGGCGGCTCGAGGCTTTGCCAATTGGCGTCTTGCGCTCCAGCACCAGATCCCGGTGTACGCCGGGCGAATGCCATGTGCCACCGCTGGTGAAGAAATTGTGCAGCAGCGGCTGCAACCGGTCTATGGCGCGGGCAAAACGGGCGTCTGCCGTTGTGCGGGCTTCAAACTCGTCCCAATAGGCGCGAAACTCGGTGCACTGGTCGTCCGGCAGCAGGCCAAACAGCCGGTCGGCCGCCAGCTTTTCGCGCTCTTCCTGATCCTGCATCGCCACAGAGTCATAAATGAACGTGTCACCGGCATCGATCTCGACAACGTCGTGGATCAGGATCATTTTCAACACGCGCGTCAGGTCGATTGTCTCATCGGCATATTCGGCAAGAATGACCGCCATCATCGCCAGCTGCCAGGTATGCTCGGCGTCGTTTTCGCGCCGGGAAATATCCAGCAGCGGCGTTCTGCGCAGCACGGTTTTCAGCTTTTCAACTTCAAGAATGAAGCGTAGCTGCTTGGCCAGCCGGGCATCGCCAAACAATGCCTCCATGTCGGCATCGTCAAGCGACAGCGGTTTCAGTTTGGGATCGAAAGTCATGCATCACCTTGAATGTTTGCGCAGCAAGTAGGGGCAGGGCCATTGGCCAGATTTGGCGACCAAAAACTGGAGCCTATTCCTTGATTTCAATCTCTGCTTCAATGGCCGCAGCAATAAAGGCAAGCCTTGCTTCTTCAACCGTCTTTTTGCCTTTCAGCGCTGCTTCAATAACCAGCAGCGCCTTGTCCAGCGCTTCGCCTTCCTCCAGCGGCCAGTCTTCAATCAGCGCCCAGGATGCTTCCTGAAGGTTGCTGATGGTGGTGAATTTGCCTGGTTCTTCCAGTGCCAAAGTCACGCTCTTGTTCCAGTTTTTGCTCATCGGGTGGCCTCCAGTCTGATTTGAAATGCCCCATAGCATTGAATGGCAGTCGTGACGATGGGCAGCATTTTGACTGGATTATATTCTTACTGGAAAATGCCGCCATCATGTGAGCAAGCGATCATGTACGGGGTTATATGACCTTGACAGGAGAAGGTTCACGACTACACGACGGGTAATTGTATGACGGGAGTAGAAACGTGAAAACTTTAGCGTTGGTATCGACATTTGTCGGAAAAACATTCGCGGCATGGGTGGTTTTATTTGCGGTTCTTGGATTTTTCTTTCCAGACACCTTCAAGCAGATTGGACCATGGATTGTCACCCTTTTGTCCATCATCATGTTCGGCATGGGTTTGACACTGTCGATTGATGATTTCCGCGAAGTAGTCAAACGTCCATTCGACGTGACAATCGGCGTACTCGGCCAGTTTTTGATCATGCCGCTGCTTGCCGTGCTGTTGACGATGATCATCCCAATGCCGCCTGAGGTTGCCGCGGGTGTCATTCTGGTTGGCTGCTGCCCGGGCGGTACTTCATCCAACGTCATGACCTATCTGTCCAAGGGCGATGTGGCGCTGTCGGTTGCCTGCACCTCCGTCACCACGCTTGCCGCGCCCATCGTCACGCCGTTCCTGGTCTGGCTATTTGCCAGCCAGTATCTGCCGGTGGATGGTTGGGCCATGTTCATGAGCATCATCAAGGTGGTCATGGTGCCGCTTGCTCTGGGTGCAATCCTGCAAAAAATCCTGCCTGGCGTGGTGAAGGCGGCGGTTCCGGCACTGCCATTGGTCAGTGTTATTGGTATCGTGCTCATTGTCTCGGCCGTGGTCGGCGCATCCAAGGCTTCCATCGTCCAGTCCGGTCTGCTGATCTTCGTAGTCGTCATTCTCCATAACGGCTTGGGTTATTTGCTGGGCTTCTTCGCAGCTAAGGCAACGGGTCTCTCATTGGCAAAGCGCAAGGCCATTGCCATCGAGGTTGGAATGCAAAATTCCGGACTGGGCGCGGCTCTCGCAACCGCCTATTTCTCGCCGCTTGCTGCCGTTCCAAGCGCCATCTTCAGCGTCTGGCACAATATATCTGGCGCGCTTCTGGCGAACTGGTTCTCCGGCCGCACGGAAAACGAAAGCAAATAGCGTTGCGACGCGGGTGACAAGCATCCGCGCCAACGCATGTGAGTGATCAGGCGCGCCGAATGCGGCGCGCCTTTTTCTTTGCCGCCAGGCACAGTCAGTCGATCACGAGACTGTTATTTGATCGTGATCACGGCTGCTCCGGTTTTTCTGGAAACCGGATAGGTGCTTGGCTATACATTTTCCAACAGTGCGTGCTGCGTGCGCTGCGGGATTCCCCGAAATCGACGGAGACTAAGATCAACTTCCAACCAAGGGAGCGTGAACCTGTGTCTTCGACATTAAAGCAAGGTCGCATCAACTCTACCCTTCGTAAATTCCTCGACAGCGGGTCCTCCAGCGGTCTCGTGCTGATGGCGGTCGCCTTATTGGCCATCATCATTGCCAACTCGCCGCTGGCAGAGGCTTATTTCAGTCTGCTGCATGTCTATCTTGGGCCACTCAGTGTCCAGCACTGGATCAACGATGCCCTGATGGCGGTGTTTTTCCTCATGGTGGGTCTGGAGATCAAACGTGAGATGATGGATGGCCAGCTAAACAGCTGGCACCGGCGTGTCCTGCCGGGTGCTGCTGCCGCTGGCGGCATGGCATTTCCGGCATTGTTTTACGTGCTGTTCAATAAGGACAATCCGGCTGCATTGCAGGGTTGGGCCATTCCGGCCGCAACCGACATCGCCTTTGCCCTGGGCGTTATCTCGCTGTTGGGTTCGCGCGTGCCCGCTTCGTTGAAGATATTTCTTGCAGCCTTGGCCATCATTGATGACCTCGGTGCAGTCATCATCATTGCGCTGTTTTACACTGAAAATCTCAACCTGCTGGCCCTTGCCGGTGCATTTCTTGTCCTTGGCAATCTCTTCCTGTTCAACAGAATGAAGGTCAGGCAACTCTGGCCCTATCTGGCTTTGGGTGCAGTCCTGTGGTTGCTGATGTTTATATCGGGCATTCACGCGACGTTGGCCGGTGTCATGCTGGCGCTTACCATTCCGCTGAAACTGACCCCCGGTACACCAGAGGCAACACCGGAGGAATCACCACTCCATCGCCTTGAGCATGGGCTGCATAAGCCGGTGGCATTTTTCGTGGTGCCGGTCTTCGGTTTTGCCAATGCCGGTGTGTCGCTGTCTGGTCTCAGCCTCGGCGTGTTCAGTGAACCTGTCACCATGGGCGTGGCTGTGGGGCTTGTTCTCGGCAAACTGGTTGGTGTTCTCGGTGTTGTCGCACTTCTGGTCAAACTGCGTTGGGCACAACTTCCGGCGCATGCGAGCTGGGGGCAAATGACTGGCACGGCCTTCCTGTGCGGTATCGGCTTCACCATGTCACTGTTCATCGGCCTCCTGGCCTTTGATGATCCGGCTTTGCAGGACCATGTGAAAATCGGCATTCTCTTGGGCTCGCTGGTATCAGGCACGTTGGGCGCCACGCTGCTGGCCATATCTGGCCGGAAGGTCTCCGTCGCCAAGGCCGCCTGAAATCCGAATGGGTCGACCGCCCATGTCTACGGCATGCGGCGGTCGTTACCCGGTTGACGTCACCCACCGACCTCACAGAAATGTCAGGTCGACGTGACCGCAGTCTGAGGAACGAACAAGGCAACAGCGCATTGGGTTTTTGGATAGAATGAAAGGAGATCCCCATGCCAAACTCAAGACGAACCACTCTGCGCGTGCTTGATAATGCTGAAGTAGAGCTTGTCGAGGCCTCCCGCCATCCCTCCATTAACGAACTTTCTGATAGCGAGCTGCAGCAGCTGCGCAAGAACCTGCGGGAACGCCGTGATCGTGCCCGCGACATTGCCAACCGCACACGCCGCGAAATGCGTGGCAAGTCGGTGCGCGATGATGGCAAGGCGGCCAAAACAGATACCGGCATTCGTGAGCGGCTGTCTATTCTTGCCAATGCCGTGCAGCGCACCAATCAGGAACATGCCCGTCGTCAGCGTTTTGAAGGACGTGGTGAGTTGAAGCGTAACGCCGAAAAGGCACTGGAAATGCGCCGCGCCGCCGCAAGCCCCATCAACAGACCAACCTCGCGCCGCGCTGACAAGGGTATGCGCGCTATTCCCAATGAACGGGCGGAAGATCTGGTCAACCGCATGGAGCTGGGGCGTGTATCGCAATTTGTCCGCGACAGTCAGGCCAAGCGCGACAAACGCCATGAAGAGGCCGGTGTTTAAATGTCTGTGTAACCGCGCATCTGAACATGCGGCGCATTCGCTTCGCCGCCCATTTTTTCCTGGCAGTACATTACAGTCGTTCATAGCACAACTTTCACCCTGCATCTCCTTGGAGACGCAGGGTGACTTTTGTTTGGTGTGCATGTCACCCCCGCGTGGCGTGTCCTGTGCCCGGTTTCTTGAGCCCGCGGCCCCAATACGCTACATGCAGCACCGTCCTGAAAAATCCCGCTGTCGAATGATGAAGGAGATGCCCATGAACCCGCACGATACCCGCCCGCGTATTCATCTGACCGGCGCATCCTGCTCGGGCGTTTCGACATTGGGGTCCGCTTTGTCAGCGCATTACGGCGTGCCGCAATTTGATGTCGATGATTTCTACTGGATGCCAACCGATCCGCCATTCACCACCAAACGCCCACCTCAAGACCGGGTAAAGCTCATTCAGGCGCAGCAGCGTCAAAGCAATGGCTGGGTGCTGACCGGGTCCTGCATGGGCTGGGGCAATGCCATGCTTGGCGATGTCGATCTCATCCTTTTCCTGCATACGCCAACTGCCATCCGGCTGCAAAGGCTGGATGCACGCGAGGCCGCCCGTTATGGCGCACGTATTCTGCCGGACGGCGACATGCATGTTCAACACATGGCATTTCGCGATTGGGCGTCCCGTTACGATGACCCGGCCTTTTCCGGTCGCAACATCGCTCAACATGAGGACTGGCTGGCAGAACAATCCGCCCCGGTTCTGCGCCTTGATAGCGCCTTGCCCACCGCAGAACTGATGGCGCAAGTGACGCAGGCGCTGAAGAACACCGTGTGACACCCAAACTCTGACCGCGCGCAAGGATCGGGTGGCTGAGGCCACTTGGCCGCTCCTATAAGCAAACCTCCCAATCAAGGAGGTCTCTCATGGGCATGTTAGAAAACAAGGTCGCCATCATCACCGGCGCATCGTCAGGCATTGGCCGCGCCGCTGCCATGCTGTTCAGCGCGCAAGGCGCCACCGTTGTGCTGAATGCCAGGCACGCACCGGCGCTGGAGGCGGTGGCGGATGAAATCCGTGCCAATGGCGGTCAGGTGGTCATTGTGGCGGGGGATGTTGGCCAACAGCAAACCCAAGAAAGGCTGGTCGCGCAGGCCATCACGTCTTTCGGCGGCGTCGATATCGCCTTTAACAATGCCGCCACCATTGGGCCTCTGAAACCGCTGGCCGAGGTTGATGTCGCGGAATGGCAGGACACGATCACCACGACACTGACCTCGGCTTTCCTCGCCAGCCGCGCGCAGATCCCGGCCATGCTGGCGCGGGGCGGCGGGTCGCTCATCTTTACCTCAAGCTTTGTTGGAAGCAGCGTTGGCCTACCGGGCATGGCGGTCTATGCCGCCGCCAAGGCCGGGTTGATGGGACTGGTAAAGGGCATTACAGCCGACTACGCGGTGAACGGCATCAGGGCGAACGCGCTGCTGCCCGGCGGGGTGGATACGGCCATGGCCGGGGATGAGGCACAAAAACAATGGGCAGCCGGTTTGCACGCCATGAAACGTATCGCCCAACCAGAAGAAATTGCCAATGTCGCGCTGTTTCTGGCCAGCCCCATGGCCAGCTTTGTTGCCGGCTCGGCGCTGTTTGCCGATGGTGGCAATGCGGCGGTGAAGTGAGGCCGCACTTCACCTGATAAAACACCGCCACCTGGCGTGGCGGTGTTTTCGCTTAATTGCTGGGCTTAATATCGCCGGCAATTCCGCATTCAATGACATTGACGTCAACCGTTTCCAAGGGACGTCCGCTTTTGGTTTCAAACTGACCACGAATGGTCACGCCTTTGAGAAGCATCGATTTGTATTCTTCGCGGTTACACCAGTTTTTGCGCATCACGTCCTTTGCCAGCGCCGGCACGGGATCAGGGGAAAATATCGTGATGGTATAAACCCGGTTCGCATAGCTGGCACCGGATATGCCCAGCGCGCCATTGGTGGTCGCAAAGGTTTTATCCGCCTTGGCACGTTCTGTCATTTCGGCATCGATTTTCAGGTTGTCGAGGTTGCACCCCATGGCGTCGGCATTGGCACTGCGCACAATATTGCCTGTGCGGTCCAGCAGCTCGCCTTGCAATGTCGCGCCAAATGCAAACAGTTCTTTATAGTCGTTGGCGTTGCACCAGGTAAACTCCGTCAAATCTTGCCATTGCTGCCGCTCGGCCTCATTGTCGTTCCCAATCCGGTAGCGATAGGTCAGGGTATAACCATCCGCTACAACGGCGGTCAGCCTGACATTTCTGTCGAAGTTTTGTGGAATGGTGCGGGATGCCGCATAACGTTTCAGGGCCGCTTGTATCGCTTCGCTCTGTGTTTGAGGTTCTGGCGGCGGAGGGGGCGGAGGCGGCGGCTGTGCGGCCTGCAGCACCAGACTGAAACTGAATTGTTCGAAACGCTTCTCGGCAATACGATCCAGCTGCGTCGCAGAAATCAAAACGCCCAAACCGGCCAGCGTCATGATGATGTTTGTTAAAATCGTGTCGTCAATCGGCTTGGTCTTTTCCTGACCTTTGTCGAACACAAGCGCGAGATTGGCGACGGGCATCAGGCCCATCAACCATCGGTCATTTTCCCCATAGGCATCACGGGAACGCGCTGCCGAAAACAGGCCGGCCACAGCGCCAGCGAGCATCATCATGGCAATGTGTATGCCAACGATAACCTGGGCATAGCCATGTTCGATTGCCAGCTGTTCCGGCAGGTAGAGCAGGGTAGAAGCGTAAAGTATGACAAAGACCAGACAGCAGCCGAAGAAATAAGCGCCACCGCCAATTTTCCATGTCGGTTTTGTTATCGCAAGGATTGCCCAGGCTGAAAACACCATCACGGGCCACGACCACAAAATCCTCATGAACATGCTGAGCTCAAGCAGCTCGCGTGCGAATTCTTCCATGGCCAGACCCCTCTATTCCCGGTTGTGTGGTACGGCCTTGCGCATAAAATCGCAAGTCTGGGCAGGGTGTCGGCAGTTAATTTCTGGCTAGGGGATAAGCACGGCTGCATCCCTCTCAACCGTCTTCCTAGGGCTTGTCCCTATGATCTAAGCCGGTTCCACATACGCGACTCCGATAGGGTATTTTGACATGCGACGGAACGAGGATGGTGATCGTTGTGCAAACCCGCGACGTGGTTGGATTCTCGCCACAAGGGAGAGAATGACGAAGGCAGTGGCGGTGGCCTAAAACAGTGACCCTTTGTGCAAAGGTCGACAAGCGGCTTCAACAGAAACGGGCGGCCTTGAACAAACAAGCCGCCCGTATGGAACTGTGTCTGCAGGCACTAGTGCCTCAACTGTCGTCACCCTGCGCAGGCAGCCAGTCCGGTGGCGGGCCGCCCAGCGCTTCGGCAACGCCGTTACCCTCAGGCTGTTCCGCCTTCGCGGCCGTCGGCTTCGGTTTCGGCTTTGCCTTTGTGGTCTGTGGCACCGTCACCGACTGCGCATCAGCGGCATCCACCCATTTAGGGCGGCGCTTTTCATCCTGCCAAAGCGCGTCGGAAATCGTGAAAACCTCGCCGGTTTCGCGGATTTCCCCGTCAATGTAACCACGCGTGTTGGCAACCACCTTAACCATTCGAAGGGTTGCCCATGGTCACACCGGCGGTAATGCGGCCGGTGGTCGGCGCCGTGCCAGTCACCGTGTAGTTCAGTCGCACATACCGTTCCGCCGTGCCGCGCGGCAGAAAGTCCGGCAGAACGACCTTGCCCGCCTTCAACTCTGCCACCGGCACGGCCTGCGACCACACGACCTTGGGCGAGGCAAAGGCCGGCGCATCATCGGTCTGCAGCGCAATCGTCAGTGTTGTCAGGTTGTTGAAGTCTTCCACTACCTGCAGGCGCAGCGGCACCGGCTTGCCCTGGCCAACATCGCGCACAACGCCGCCAGCAATGGGTGAAAGGTCGAGAATGTTGGTGGAGGCTGCCGTGGCAGTAATCGCCTGCGCATTGGACAGCAGGCTCTGAGTATCGAAAATCATGCGTTTTCCCCGTGATAGGTGTCAAAGCAAAGGAAGGGAGAAGGTGCCCGCCGCCCGTGGCGGCAGGCCTTACGGGTGCCTTTACAGGGCTACTGCCGGTACCGGCGCTTCGGTGCTGAGCAGCGAGTCCGCAATCCGGATTGGAATGTTGCGGTAGGTGGTCACTTCTTCGCCCTCCAGCGTCGCAGATTTCAGCGGCACGGTGTTGGCGCGTCCCGTCGTCAGGCCACGGTCGGTGGACTGTTCGTCGAGAATTTCCATGACCTGGCGGTTCATGTAGCACACGGTGCGGCCGCCCTTGGCGTTGATGCCGTAGGTCATGTACAGGCGGTAATACGCCTGTCGCAGCAGCTTCCACAGGTCGACATTGCCAGCCATCATCTCGGACACATCGATATTGGCGATACGCGCCATGTAACGATAATCCTTCACGAAGGCACCCATGTGCCATTCAAAGGCGGTGACCTTGGCGTAATAGGTGTTGCCGTCATCGTCCTTTACCGGCTCTTCGCCCTTGTCCATCACTTCCACGCCGGCCTTGGTGCCTTCGGGGTAGAGCAGGGATGCGGCATGGTCTGCCCATGTCACGAACCAGATGGAGGTGTTGTCGCCACCGGTGCCACCGGCATTGATCACCTGGTTGGCGGCGTTCGGCCGCGTCGGGTCGGGAATGTTGCTGTTATAGGCGCTGAAACGCGGCGCAAAACCCTTGAACTTCTCCGGCGTCTTGTCCGTGTCGTGGTAGAAAAGGCCGGTCGCCATTTCCTGGTTCATCGCTTCCAGGAAGGGGGCGCTGTCCACCAGTCGCTGCTTGGCCGGGTCCGGCGCCAGCTTCAACAGGCGGGTGTCGATTTCAGAGCGCGCTTCCAGAAAACCGGTGGTGTCATCCACTTGCTGCAGCGTGCTCTTGGATTTCTGCACACCCTTGTAGAGTCGGCCCCAGCCAGCGGACGGCAGACCGGTGCGAATGGAGTGACGGTGAATGCCCTTGAGGTTGCACTGCGTGGCAATCGCATCTTTCAAGATGGGATTGTTCTGTGCCAGCAGTTCAAGAACGATGCCCTCGCCAGAGGCTTTGTGGGCGTCAATGAGGGTAGGTACGGTGCTACCAATGATAGCCATGTGTTATTTGCCCTTCGGTGCGTCGTTTGGAAAAAGAAGGTGAGCGGTTTCGGCCTTTCTGCCCCCGCCGTCTGCGCCTCCCGTTGGTGGGTTGTCCTCCCGGATCATCGATCCGACCTTTGCGAATATGCGGATAAGCTCGGGATGGTTGCCGCCGCCACTGGCGTTGAGGTATTCCCTCAAGGCGGGCGTGCCGAGCGTGGAAAGTGCGCGCTGGGCGCTGGAAACTGTGCCCTGCCATTTGTGGCCGCCAATGTCGCGGTCGCGTCGGGCCTCATCGGCCCAGCCCTGAACACGGTTGGCCCAGTTTTCCGCCTGCGCCGCACCACGTCGTGCCTGCGTTTCAATAAACTTGTCGGCCAGTTGCTGCGCCTGGCGTGTCGTCAGGCCCAGCTCCCTAAAGTCGCTGCCCATCGCATCCAGCAGTTCCTGGTCCACCTCCACGCCGTCAGGCATGGTAAGCGTATATTTTCCGTCATCGGGCACCGTATCGTCGGGGTCTTTGGCGGCATCATCCTTTGTGGCGTTGTCGCCGTCCTTGCCTTTGCCATTGCCATCTGATGTATCGCCGCCGAAATCATTGTCGCGATCGTCGTCGTCAAAGTCATCAGCCGCATTGGCCTTATCATCGGGAAAAAGCACGGCCTCGGGTGAGGGCGCATTGGCCTCGTTACCACCGCCGCCAAAGCTGTCGCCTTCGGCACTGAACAGCAATGCGGCGCGGCCCAGCCACCTGTTACGCATCAACGTCATAGTCTTCGCCTTCCTCGCTGTCGGCACGGCGTTTCGCCGCCACCTTTTCTGCTTCCTTGAAATCAGCGATCGCCAGCAACAGCTTCGGGTACATGGTGGGGTCGATGCTATCGAGCTTGGCGATCAGCGTTCGCCCGGCCCCCTGCCTGCCGAGGATGTAGTTCGTTGCGTTGGTCAGTTCCCCGGAATAGGCATCGCGGTAAACAGCGCATTGTTCCAGCATCCAGAACAGCACACGCTTGCCGGCATCGAGGGCAAAGACGTCACGAAACGCCGTCGTGATTTCATCACGCTCCGGGGTATGGGGGTGAGATGGTTGTTCGTTAAAATGGTCCATTAGCCTAGTCCAAGCTGGCGCAGCAGCGCGTTGCCATTGGGGTTTTCATTGGCGCTGGCCAAAAGTTCTGCGGCCTGTGCACCTTGGTTCAGCGCCGGTGCCATGGTCGCGGCCATTTCGGCGCTTTGCTGCGCCTGCGCCTGTTGCGCGCGCTGTTCACGCAGCGCCGCCACCTTGTCATCGGCAAGGATCATCGAAGGCGGCGCACCGATAGCCTCGATGTAAAGGTCAATCGCCTCGTCGGCATCCAGCTTGTCCAGCGCTTCCGGCCGTGCCCCGGCCAGCTGGCCAATAAAGGCCACACCGCGCTCAATAGGTCCGGTGGAAACTGCCTGCTGCGCCTGCGCCAGGGTGGAGATGTATTCCACCTTCAGTTCCAGCCCCTGCAGCTCTTCCGGTGGCGGCGGCAGTTCGTCGCGCGCCACCAGAATGTCATAGGTCCGGTCAATGGTTGGGCCCAGCTGGTCGCCAAACACGTTTTCCAGCACCGGTCCCAGCTGCAGCAGCTGTTCTTCCTTGCGCTGCGTCAGTTCAAACTGGTTGCGCGGCTGCACGCCTTCCATGTTGGTAATGGCAAAAAACAGATCGGCAAAAAACGTCCGATCAATGCGGATCTGCGTTTCCCGGATGTCTTCGCGCAGTTCGGAAAGGCTCAGGTTCACTTCCATCGCCGGGCGAAAACCCTTGCCGGCGGGGTCGTCAACATAGTTCACAGCACCTGGTAGCAGCGAGTTGGGGCTGTTCTGCATGGAGGTTGGCGCGTTCATCGGCGGGCGCACCTTTTTGTCGATGCCCTCCAGCTTGCGCATCTGTTCCAGCTGCAACATCTTGATGTCGGCCAGCGCCTTTTGCCCCGGTGAAAGGGAATAATGGTCGTCGTCGGAAAGCTCCCAGGCCGGCGCAATGATCGGGTTGCTGTCAAAGCCGCTTTCTTCCAAAAGCTCGGTGCCGATTTCGTCCACCCAGTAATTGGAAAGGAACGGCTTGTTGCGCTTATCACGCATCGTCTCGTCGCGGTCGTAACGCGGCTCAATGGCGTGGTAGACGTCGAAACATTCGGAATATTTGGCCGTGTCATACAGGCCGCGAATGCGCTGTGGCACCTGCTCGTAACCGAAGCGCTCGACAATGCGCTGCACGTTCCAGCGAAACACCCGGTACATCGTCGTCGCGCGGCCCTTGTGGTTGCGCGCCAGCCAGAACCGGCCATGCACCAGCTGCTGCACGCGAATAACCGTTTCCTCGTCTTCCACCAGAATGGCAACTGACTGGCCAAACTGGCCAAGGTCGCCGTATCCCACATGGAAAGCGCGGTAGAGGTTGGAGGCGGCAAATACCTCGCGCATCTTGTCCTGCACGGCGGCCAGATAGGCCTTTACCGCATCTACCTTTTTCAAGGTTGGATCAAAGGTCGTCAGCCGGAACCACGGCCGGGCAGGCGAGGTCAGGCCGGAATGCATGCCAGATTTCAGCGTGTCGCAGGCATGTGTGCCTGTGCTGTCAATAATCTTGGCGCGGGTGCGAGGCCCCTCGCGGTCGCCACCAAGGCGCAACCGGGTCGGCTCAATGTAGTCGGCCAGCGACCGCCATTCCGCTTCCCAAGGCTGGCGAAGCTGCTTCAGCTCTTCCAGGCGGCGACGGTGGTAGGCAATCTGGGTTTCGTCGGTTCGGCGGGTGTCTGCCATGTCTCAGGCTCCAAGCAATGTCTTTTTGCCATCCATGCCGGAAAGCGTCGGCGACAGCGTGTTGGCAAAGGTGCCAATGCCGGTACCGGAGGTCAGAATGGTGCTGGCAGAACCACGAATGCGGTCGGAGGTGCGCCGCGCCGCAGAACTCTGGCCCACGGCATAATCCGGCGTCTTCTGCTGCGCGTATTCCGGCGGCGCCTGAACAGTCGGGGTTTTCGGGGTCTTGAACATGCACATGAGCGTTATCCGATGTTGAGAAGAATAAGGATGAACACGGCAACCGGCACGCCGGTATTGATGCCGCAAAGGGCCGCATGCAGGGCGCCATCCGCCCTCCAGTCGGCTGAGTTTTGGTGGGGATTTGCGAGGGATGCACCAGCAGGATCGACAGCCAAGCTGCCGGCATTGCCAGCCAGGATGTCAGCCACGTTGCCGGCCTTATTGCCGGGCTGACTTTGAACCTGACCTGCCACAAAAGGGGCCGTCGGGCCCGCCGCCAAATTGCCAACGTGGCTTGTCGCCACGTTGTCAGCCACCGCAGCACCGGCAACGGGCAGGGTGGAAAACATCGCAAGCCACAGGAAAAAATTGTCGGGGCTGAACAGCCACAAAAGCAGGCACACGCAAAATAACATCACGCAGAACAGCCGGCCACTGGCGGCGGCATTCTGCCGGCGGGCAATACTCACCGCCAGCACGTCACGCACCGCAACCGGGCTTTTGAATTTTATATCAATGTTGCTGCTGTTGTCTGTCTGGCCGCTATCAGTCTGACCATTTTCACTGGCCTGCCCATAATCCATAAATTCCGCTCCACCGGCCACTTCGGCCATCGGGTGGAGTGTTAGCTGTCAATGGTTGTGAGGTTGGAATGGGAGGGTGAACTGAGATTAAATTGGATATCTGGGGCAGCAATTATGCTGTGCAGATTGTGCTAAGCATTCAGATCCTAAATACAGATAGATAAAGGTATGTGTTGTATCTACGGCGTCTGAAGCAAGACGAGAGACGAATGATCGAAAAACCTGAAGAAAAATTTCGTATTTGAATAATACTAAGGACGATACCAGGTACCTCGATCTCAAATGGTTCGTAACCAGCGAAGGCAGAAGAGATATATTAGTCACGTCGTAAGGATGTAATTGGGCAAGGCCTAACAGCAAGAACCCAATGCAGAGAGCTGCGACTCGCAAAACTTTGCAGTTTTAACCGTGTCGGAAATATAACCTCAATCAACTTAGACGCTAATAATGCGTTCCTCCACAACACAATTCGTCTGGCAATCTTTGCACGGTTTTCAAAATAACCCACTATGAGGCATCTTGAACAGGATTTTAGCAACGATGTCTGAGCAACATTTCTATGAGTTGATGCTAATTGGTAAGCAGGGCTCACTCTTCGTCGAAATTGAGAAGGCCCTGAATACCCGGGTGGGCGACCTGGGAATGCCCATTGGGGTCATCAAATTACTTGATGAAAGTAATGCTCTGACAAGAGACCGAAAATTACCTGCAATTGCTGTATTCTGCGGCTACGAAGGCGCCGATAATCTGGATCATCCGATACTTGCTGAGTTGCTGGACGACTCGATTACGATAGTCACCGTCGTTTCATCGCTTGACCTTGTATCACACGAGCTTCCTGAAGCTTTGCGGCATATTAATGCACTGGAATGTCGTACATCTGGAGCGGTGGATCGAATAATCTCGATAGTGCTGGAGCACTTTCGGCTTCTTAGAGCGGAACGTAAATTATTTATTAGCTACAAGCGTGATGATTCCACACCTATCGCAAACACCCTTTACGACGAACTGGATCGCCGGGGATTCGATGTTTTTTTGGACACTCGATCTGTCCCTCCTGCAAAGGATTTTCAAAATGAGTTGTGGCACCGCCTCGCAGACGCTGATGTGATTGTTCTTTTAGACACGCCGGGGTTTCGTTCCAGTCGGTGGACAACAGAAGAGCTGGCAAGGGCAAATGCGACAAATGTTCAGGTGCTTCATGTTCTTTGGCCTGGACAGAATGATGACGGGGCGTCTTCGCTCAGTTTTTTTCATCCTTTGGAAGAGTACGATTTTTCCGGTCCTCAGTTAGGTAGAAATTCTGCTCTCAGTGACGCAGCGCTTATTGCGATCTGCGATGGAGTCGAGCGTCTAAGAGCTAGAGCGATAGCCGCTAGGTATCGCTACCTAGTCGACGGATTTTGTGACGCAGCAAGAGACCTTGGCTTTCTACCAAACGTACATCCGGACCGTTGGATTTCATTGGAGCGAAACAAGAGCACCCTATGTGTGATACCTGCCGTGGGCGTGCCGACATCAGACCGACTTCACAAGACCTTCACGCAGTTAATGACACATTCACCTTCCGAGATGTGGTTGATATATGACAATCGCGGACTACTTGATACATGGCTGGAGCATCTGGACTGGCTGGATAAACATCTGCCCATCCGGACTGTTAGAATGGCTTCGGCATATGACACCTTAGCAGGAGCGTAATAATGATTGACGTGTTCGTATCCGCGAGTGTCCCTTACGCAAATCGCCATCCTCGATTTTACGAGACTGCTGACGTACTTGCTATTAGGGAATCTATTAAATCTCTCATTGAAGTGGTGCTGCCAATTGGGCGTCTAACTTGTGGCGGACATCCCGCCATCACTCCCTTGCTCGCACTATTTGTGCGTGAGGCTGGATTGCAGTCCAACAGGGTGACCATTTTTCAAAGCAAGCTTTTCGCGATGGAGTACCCTCCAGAGTTGGGTGATTTTCTCAACGTGCGAACGATTGCACAGGTGGAAAACAACAGAGAGAGAAGCTTGCAGACGATGCGAAATGAAATGCTAAGAAGTCGCGCTTTCAGTGCTGGAGTGTTCATAGGCGGTATGGAGGGCGTAATTGAGGAGGCAGAAATGTTCTCTGAGCTACATCCTCGTGCAAAGATGCTTCCGGTATCAACCACTGGTGCGGCTGCGGCCGAAATCTACAAATCAGGAGATTTCAGCCACGACCTGAGCACTGAACTAACCTACTCGACCCTTTTCAGGCGTCATCTTCGTCCGCTTATCCGCGAAGGTTAATTGCGGTTTCAACCCATGATGCTAAATTGTCTTTAATGTGCTTATAGACTTCGCTGCTATCTGTCTGGGGCGGATTGTAGACTTTGGCCCACTTTGTAAGTGGATTGTCTCCAACAGTGAACTTGTCAAAAGGATTCGTTCCTTTCGGGGATTTATTTCCGCCCGAGTCTTTAAGGTTGTGAATGTAAACGCCGAGTACGCCCTTGCCGGCATCAAATGCCGACTTAATCTCATAGTCTACCCATTTTCGACCTGCTGTTTTTTCGCCGATCAATACTATGAGACAACTCTTTCCACTTAGATTGTCATCTATCCACTTTTTGATAGCTGCCTCGCCAGCCTTCTCTACCTCTTCCCATTTGTTGGCGCTCAGCAATGGCTGTTCTTCAATGACGCCCATTTGCTTGATTTGCGATACTCGCCAGTTGTCGTTTTTGTAGTGGAAACTCAAAAAAGTACGTCTTGCCAAGTTACATCCTCCGTCAACTACAGCCGTAATTTGCGACAAAATAAAATCTATTTCAACCTGTGGTCATCTATTTATTAGATTACAATTTAGTGCGTACGGTGAATAAGGCCTAATGATCAAACTTCCTACTTTCTGTGTGGCGCGTAGATACTAAAGGAGGGTATTTCCTCCCTTCGCTGTCGTCCGAGTAATCGCGAGAGACTCCGCTTCCTAAGGCTTTCTCGCGATGGCTTGTGCGCTGCAATCAGGTGGGGACGAAGCCACCCCGGTTCCATCTCTCAAAAATGTAAAACGTCTCATTGCAACGAGGCACTTGCCGTGTGGCGTTCCGGGTTGTCGAACAGGGCGTAGCGGTCGATCATGGCGGCGCTAGCGCGGTTAAAGCCGATGACTTCGACTTCGGTCCAGTGGCGTAATTTGATCGCCACCTTCCGCGCCCCAACCAATCACCCTTGACTCCACCACAACATATCCAATAATCTGGATGTATGGATAGCACATCAGCAATTGCGGCGCTTGGCGCCTTGGCCCAGCCCACCAGGCTGGACACATTTCGTCTTCTTGTCCGGCATGAGCCGGAAGGCGTGCCGGCCGGTGAGCTGGCACGTCTTCTGGAGGTGCCGCAAAACACCATGTCCGCGCATCTGGCCACCCTGTCGCGGGCCGGGCTGGTGCGGGGAGAGCGGCACAGCCGCTCGATCATCTACCGGGCAGATCTGCAAGGTTTGAAAGAGCTGACCCTGTTTCTCCTGAAGGATTGTTGTGGCGGCTCGGCCGAGCTTTGTGCACCGCTGATAGCCGAGCTGACACCCTGTTGCGTGCCAGAGGCAAAACCGTCATGAGCGGGGTTTAGCCGGTTCAGGTTGCTGCATTCGAACAATCTCACCGAAAATCACCTCAGGCGTTTTGACGACGAGGACCCACCAAAAATCACCGCGCGCCGTCACCGCGGCGCTCATGGCCGTGTGTTCATTTTCACCGGATCACGCTCGTTTGCTGTGGCCCGCATAACAACTCCGGAAACTCCGTCTGATGTCGACTTTTGAACGTTATCTCACCCTCTGGGTTTTTCTCTGCATCATCGTGGGTGTCACCCTCGGCCATCTGTTGCCCGGCATGTTCCACTTCGTTGGTGCGCTGGAAGTGGCCAAGGTCAATTTGCCCGTCGCCATTCTGATATGGCTGATGATTATCCCGATGCTGATCAAGATCGATTTCCGCTCTTTGGCGCAGGTCGGCATCTATTGGCGAGGCATCGGCGTCACACTGTTTATCAACTGGGCGGTTAAACCGTTTTCCATGGCGCTGTTGGCGTGGCTGTTTATCGGCTGGCTGTTCCGGCCGTATCTGCCGGGCAATCAGATCGATTCCTATATTGCCGGGCTTATCATTCTGGCAGCCGCCCCCTGTACCGCCATGGTCTTTGTGTGGAGCAACCTCACACGCGGTGAACCGCTGTTCACGCTGTCGCAGGTCGCCGTTAATGACGCGATCATGATTGTGGCTTTTGCGCCCATTGTCGGCTTGCTGCTGGGCCTGTCGGCCATCACCGTGCCGTGGGACACGCTCATTCTGTCTGTCGGCCTCTACATCATTGTGCCTGTTATCATCGCGCAGGTTCTGCGTGCCCGCTTGACGCGGGATGGAACGGCCACCGCACTGGATGCGACGCTTGCAAAGCTGCAGCCGCTGTCGCTCATTGCCCTGCTGGTTACACTTGTCCTGCTGTTTGGTTTTCAGGGGCAGCAGATCATCGCGCAGCCCATGATCATTGCGCTGCTGGCCGTTCCCATTCTCATTCAGGTCTATTTCAATTCGGCGCTGGCATATCTCTTGAACCGTCTGGTGGGTGAGCGCCATTGCGTTGCCGGCCCATCGGCGCTGATCGGTGCCAGCAATTTCTTTGAACTCGCGGTTGCCGCGGCCATCAGCCTGTTCGGGTTTCACTCCGGCGCAGCACTGGCAACCGTGGTCGGCGTGCTCATCGAGGTTCCGGTCATGTTGACCGTCGTCTGGGCCGTAAACCGCAGCAAACACTGGTACGAGGCTTCGCCCGCCGTCCGCAGAAACAAAGCTTGAAAGAAGGACATGATCATGGACGCCAAGATTTATCATAACCCGGCCTGCGGCACGTCCCGCAACGTGCTGGCCTTGATCCGCGCTGCGGGCATTGAACCGGACGTGATTGACTATCTCAGCAACCCGCCATCGCGCCAGCAGCTGGAAAAGCTCATCTCGGATGCCGGCCTGACCGTCCGTCAGTCGGTGAGAGAGAAGGGCACGCCTTACGCCGAATTAGGTCTGGATAATCCAGATGTGACCGACAGTGATTTGCTGGATGCCATGCTGCAGCATCCCATTCTCATCAATCGTCCTTTTGTCGTCACGCCCTTGGGCACACGGCTCGCCCGGCCGTCCGAACTGGTGTTGGACATCCTGCCGGACAGTTTCAGCGGAGCCTTCTTCAAGGAAGACGGCGAACAGGTTCTCGATCAGGAAGGAAAGCGCCTTGTCTGATCTTTTCCCGGCTTTGCAGGCGCCGCATCTCCACCAGCCAGACCTTGATGCCCTGCGCCCGGCCTTTTCCACGCACAAGCCGCGCATTCTCATCCTTTACGGCTCGCTGCGCGAGGTGTCCTACAGCCGCCTTTTGGCGAAAGAGGCTGGTCGCCTGCTGGAGGAACTGGGTTGCGAGGTCAAAATCTTTGATCCCGCCGGCCTGCCATTGCCGGATGAAGCCCCGGTCAGCCACCCCAAGGTGCAGGAATTGCGGGATTTGACGCAGTGGTCGGAAGGCCAGGTCTGGGTCAGCCCGGAGCGTCACGGCGCCATGACCGGCATCATGAAGGCGCAGATAGACTGGATTCCGCTGTCGCTTGGCTCCATTCGCCCCACACAGGGCAAAACCCTTGCCGTCATGGAAGTGTCCGGCGGCAGCCAGTCGTTTAATGCGGTCAACCAGATGCGCATTCTCGGCCGCTGGATGCGGATGATCACCATTCCCAACCAGTCATCGGTCGCCAAAGCCTATCAGGAATTTGACGCCGATGGCCGCATGAAACCATCGTCCTATTATGACCGGGTGGTGGATGTCTGCGAAGAACTGGTCAAGTTCACGCTGCTCACGCGGGATGCCTCGTCCTACCTGACAGACCGTTATAGCGAGCGCAAGGAACAGGCGCTGGAACTGGAAAAGCGCGTGTCGCTGAAGTCAATATAGGCAAACAGTGTCAGCCGGCACCTGATCTGTTCAGATGCCGGCGCGCGGGGTGCGCGCCCAACCGTCGCTCCAGCCGCCTGTCAGATGGTGCTTTTGTCGCGCACAGATGCGGCAACTGCCATGAAGGCGATGATGCCAAGCACGCCAATCATTGATATCACAAACAGGGAGAGGGTGGTTCCAATTCGGTCCATGGCGGCGGCAAATAAAAATGGTGCCGCTGCTCCCGTTGCCAGCCGCGCACCGGCCATCTTGCCGGTTATTGCGCCGTAACCGGCAGATCCGAACAGATAAAGCGGCAGGCTGCCTTGCGCGATGCTGTTGATGCCGGAGCCAAGCCCCAGGCATATTGCAAAGGCTACAGCGCCGGGCAACCAGTCGCCAGACAGGCCAAGCACAATCACACCCAGCACGATAAAGCTGGCAGAGGTTATGGCGAGCGCCGGCGGTGATAAACGTTGTCCAAACACCATGTTGATCAGGCGGCTCAGCACCTGCGCGGGCCCAAACAGCGCGCCAATGGCCACCGCAGCGCTTCCAAGGCCGATTGCGCCAAGCATTGGCACCATATGGGCGAGAATTGCCGCAATGGTAAAACCCGTCAGGGAAAAGGCAATGGAAACCAGCACAATGCCGCGGCGTCGGGCCTGTGGCGCAAGCGCGCCGGGCACTGCGTTGCCGTTTCCAATTCTGTTCTGCTGGTCGTCTTTCTTTCCGCTTCGTTTTATCCAGTAATGTAACGGCATACACACGGTGAGGTTCAGAACGGCAAAAACCACATAGATTTGCCGCCAGGATAGATAGGCCGTCAGCATGGCGGCAATCGGCCAGAATATGGTGGAGGCAAAGCCGGCAACAAGGGTCAGGTAGGTGATGCTGCGCGAGGCTGTGCGGGGCTGGCTTTCCACAAGCGTTGCAAAGGCGGCCTGGTATTGAACCATGCCTGAAAACACCTCCATCAGCACGATCGTCAGCGCAAAAATTGCAACGGAAGGCGACCATGCGCAGGCTGCAAGGGTCAGCGCTGCAAGGGCAGAGCCCAGCGTCATCACGCTTGCCGCACCAATGCGGTCCATATGCCTGCCAATGAACGGGGCAGACAGGCCGCCAATGAACAGGGCAATGGAGAAGATCGCAAACACCTGCTCCAGGCTTATGCCCAAATCACTCGCCATTGCCGGCGCCAGAATGCTGAAGGAGTAGTAAAGGGTGCCATAACCGACGATCTGCGTGACACCAAGGGCAGAAACAACACCTGCCGGAACCCTGTTTGCGGCCAATGACCTATTCCTTTGCCGGTCTATAAGTCGTTGGAATTAGAGACTGGGGCCTGCTCGAACGACCCGGCAATATCCGGATTTCCCGCGCAGCAATCTTCCAGAAGAAAACGCGCCAGCCCGCCCAGCGCATCAAAACGGGCGGTGTAGATAATGGAACGGGCCTCGCGTTGTTGCGTAATCAGCCCGGCGCGATCCAGCTCTTTGAGATGAAAGGACAGGTTGGAGGGCGATACGTCCAGCTGCTGAGAAATTGCTCCGGCTGCCATGCCCTCAGGCCCAGCCACCACCAGCATTCGCACAATCTTCAGCCGTGTTTCCTGAGACAAAGCCCCGAATGCGGCCAGCGCCTGCATTTCTTCCATTTTTCAATAATCCTTGAACTATTGAAATGAGATTTAGCGAAGATGATGGTCTTCGGCAAGTGGCCGACGGCTTGGGCTCAAGCAATTTTAGGAAACAAAAACCGGGGCGAAATCCGCCCCGGTTTCATCTCTCAAACCGCCACTTGGTTTAGTGCAGCGAAGCGCTGGCCGCTTCGCGCTCCGCCTTGTCGTGCAGGGCGTAGCGGTCAATCATGTCGGCGCTGGCGCGGTTAAAGCCGATAACTTCGACATCCGTGCCGTTGCGACGGAATTTGATCACCACCTTGTCCAGTGCGCCAACCGCGGTAATGTCCCACAGATGCGCCTGGCTCACATCGATTTTCACCTTGTCGGCCGGTGTCGCAAAGTCGAATGCGGATATGAAACTCTCCGCCGAGGCAAAGAAAATCTGCCCTTCAACCGTATAGGTTACGGTGCCATTTGCGTCTTTCGGTGACGCCTTGACGCTGAACAGTTTGGCGACCTTTCCGGCAAAGAAAATGCCGGACAACATCACGCCCACAATCACGCCCTTGGCCAGATCATGGGTCATGAGAACCGTGGCCACTGTCGCCAGCATCACGATGGAGGAGGAAAGCGGGTTTTTCCGCAGGTCCAGCACCGAGCGCCATTTGAAGGTGCCGATCGAAACCATGATCATAACCGCCACCAGTGCGGCCATCGGAATAATCCGCACCAGGTCATTCAGCGCCACGATCAGAAACAGCAGAAACGCACCGGCCACAAAAGTGGAAAGGCGGCCACGCCCGCCGGAAGACACGTTGATGACCGACTGGCCAATCATCGCGCAGCCCCCCATGCCGCCAATAAAGGCCGACGCTATGTTGCTGGCACCCTGGCCAAGGCATTCCTGGCTTTTGTTGCTCGGCGTGTCGGTCATGTCATCAACAATCTGCGCCGTCAGCAGGCTTTCCAGCAGGCCAACCGCCGCAAGCGTTATCGAGTATGGGAAAATGATCTGCAGCGTTTCCAGCGTAAACGGCACATCCGGTATCATGAAGTGAGGCAGGCTGTCGGGCAGGGCGCCAAGGTCACCCACCGTGCGCACATCCATGCCGGTAAACCATACGATGAGGGTAATGATGACGATGGAAACCAGCGGCGAGGGCACCGCCTTGGTGACGTAAGGAAACAGGTAGATGATGGCCAGTCCCCCGGCAATCATCACATAGGTGGCAACCGGCACGCCAATCAGCTCCGGCAACTGCGCCATGAAGATCAGCACGGCCAGCGAATTGACAAAACCCGTGATCACGGAGCGGGAAACAAAGCGCATTACCCGGCCAATTTTGGCAAGCCCGGCAATGATCTGGATAATGCCCATCAGTATGGTGGCGGCAAACAGATATTGCAGGCCGTGTTCTTTCACCAGCGTCACCATCACCACGGCGGTTGCGGCGGTGGCGGCAGAAATCATGCCCGGGCGGCCGCCGGTAATGGCGCTCACACAGGCAATGGCAAAAGAGGCATAAAGGCCAACGCGCGGGTCAACGCCGGCAATAACGGAAAAGCCGATAGCCTCTGGAATAAGCGCAAGCGCCACAACAATGCCAGAGAGAATATCGCCACGAATGTTCGAGAACCATTCCCGACGGTAGGCTGAAAAATTGATCATGATTTTGGTTTTCACAGTAAGGGGCAACGGGCCAAACCGAAGTCGGGTCCATAAACAATGATGAAGTTGCGTTGCTGTGTTGTCTGGCGGATCGGCGGCCAGAAGAGCCACCCGGAATTTCACCGGGTCCTTGTGGATGTGCCTCATTAGCGTGGATCACGGGCGGATGCAACAAAGCGTGTGCAGACCGTCCGTCAGTTCACCATGGTGTTTTTTACACGCACTGAGGCGCGTGTGTACCAGACCCAAAGACCGCCAAAGAAGACCTGTGGAAACAGCTCGCGGAGTTCGCCTACGGTCAAGAGATCGGAAAAACTACCGCCCAGCAGGCTACCGGCAATGGCAAGGCCGAGGATGAACAGCACTGGCGTTAACAGCCATTGATAGAAAAACAGATCAACGAAGATCCGCTTTTTGTTGAGGCCCGCCCAAAGAACGGTCAACCCAAGCGCCAGCTGCACAATGTTCATGGCAACGTCGGTAAAAATGACAAAGCTTATGTTGGGAACGTCCCACAGTCCGTCATAACCTTTGAAATTTAGATGCGCCGAAAGTACGATGTTCAAAATGCCCAAGGTCTGCAGCACCAGCAAGACAACCAACCAGCCGCCAATACCCTCAAGCTCCGAGTTGACTTTGGTGGGGTCCGTATTGTCCGTGGCCCGCGCGCTGCGCGATTTTCTGACAATCACCGCTATGCCGCCAAGGATGGCCAACAGAATGATCCAGTGCCAGATAGAAAAAGCGCCCATGATTCCCCCGAAATTATCAGCGCAACCATCTATTGCAACCGTGAATAAAACACAAACGTGCGGATGTGTTTGGCGCGGGTTCGTGCGTTATCAGACCGATCGTTGGTTCAATCCTTGGTTCAGGCATGTACGTGGCAATAGGCCTCAAACTCCCGTGCCACGGCCGTTCTGTGCCTTTCCTTGTGGCGCAGCAGCGTAAAACGGCGCGGCGGCAGGTCAAAATCCAGCACCTGCAGCTGGCCGTTTTCCAGGAAAGGCGACACGATCATCTGTGAAAGTGCCGTCACGCAGCCGCCTTGCAAAACGGCGGTTAACAGCGCCTCGTTGGAGGGCAGCACGAAACGAATGTCCAGCGCGTGCGGGTCGATGGCCTGCTCTTTCAGTGCCTGTTCCAGCACGGACCGTGTTCCTGATCCCTGTTCGCGCATGATCCATTTCAGCGACGTCAGCGCATCATCTGGTTGGACAGCGCCGGCTTTGGACACCACCACCAACTTGTCGCTGGTGATCGTGGCGGTGGAAAGCAGGGGCTCATCCAGCGCACCTTCTATAAAGCCCAGCTCCGCATCGCCGTTGATCACAGCTGCCGCAACCGTTGCCGTATTGCCAATCGTCATGTTCAGCTGAATGCCGGGATAGCTGGCGGAAAAACCAAGCAGCCGCGAAGGCAGCCAGTAATTGGCAATGGTCTGGCTGGCCTGAACATCCAGGCTGCCGGTGTTCAGCTTGCCAAGCTCCGCCAGCACCGACTCGGTTTCTTTCACCCGCGCCAGCGTTTCCTTGGCTTCTTTCAGCAACACTCTGCCTTCTCGGGTCAACTGAATGCCGCGGCCAACACGGTCAAACAATTTGACCGCATAAAACGTCTCCAGCGCCTTGATGGAGGCACTGACGGCAGAGGGCGTCAGCCGCAGCGCATTGGCGGCTTGCGTCAGGTGTTGCCGTTCTGCGGTGGCGACAAAAATTATCAGCTGTTCAAAGGTCATGAGCAATCGTTCGTTTTTATCGAATGAAATGTCAAATATTATTCGATATACGCAAACGAAGTGGACGAATATTCTCTCAGATGTAAGTGATTTGGGAGTTTATTTTGTCTGTTCGGTCTGTGTTGGAAATCGGTCCCGGTCTTGCTCTTGCTGTTGGCATCACATTTGCCGCGCAGGGGCTGGTTGCGGTTGAAAAGGCCGTGCTGGGTCATGAACTGGTGGATGCCCTGGTCATTGCGATCATTCTTGGCACGCTGCTCCACACCTGTTTCGGCCTTGCGCCGTTCCTCAAGGCCGGGGTCGATTTCTCCGCGAAGTTCGTCTTGGAAATTGCCATCGTGCTGCTGGGTGCGTCGGTCAGCCTTGCCACCATTGCCGATGCCGGCAGCCTGATGATTGGCGTGGTGGCCTGCACGGTCATCCTGTCGCTGATTGCCAGTTACAGCCTCTGTCGTTTGCTGGGCCTGCCGGACCATCTGGCAACGCTGGTTGCCTGCGGCACCTCCATCTGCGGCAATTCGGCCATTGTCGCCGCAGCCCCAGTCATCGGTGCAAAGTCGGATGATGTCGCAGCCTCCATTGCCTTTACCGCCGCGCTGGGTGTGGTGGTCGTGCTGCTGTTGCCGTCGCTGTTTCCGGTTTTCCCGGTTAGTGAATGGCAATATGGCGTTTTTGCCGGCATGACGGTTTATGCCGTGCCGCAGGTGCTGGCCGCCACCGCACCGGTCGGTGCCGCCAGTGTGCAGATCGGTACGCTGGTCAAGCTGATGCGCGTGTTGATGCTGGGGCCGGTCGTGCTGCTGTTGCGCCTGTTTAAGGGCGGTGCCGCCATGCAGGGGGAGCGCCTGTCATTTGCCCGTCTGGTGCCGTGGTTCATCATTGGCTTTTTCCTCACCATGTGCCTGCGCAGCCTTGCCATCATTCCTGATGCTGCCGTGGATGTCGCCAAGGGCAGTTCGGCCATTCTCACCACAGTGTCGATGGCGGCGCTTGGTCTGTCGGTCAACATGCGCACGGTCTTTGCCTCCGGCGGCCGGGTGCTGGTGGCCGGCATCCTGTCGCTTGCCGCTTTGGGTGCACTCGGTGTCGCCGGGCTGATGATGTTTCATGCGCAATAAGCGTATCTGAAACAAGGGCAGGGGCGGTCTGCCGCCCCGGCGGAATTGACAAAGTCAGGGGAAAATGGTTTTCCGGTGGTCAAGGTTTCGTGCACCTGCCGCCTGCAGACGTAATGTCCCGGTGAAGCCCGATTTAAAAACCCTTCTCACCCTCGATGCATTTCGTTGGTGGCAACGCAGGCTCCCATCACATCTCGAAATGCCTCATCTGAGGAGTGAGTGATGTCGCAAAGACCATCACCGGATAATCATTTTCTGACCGCGTCCTTGGGCAAGGTCTTCGCCATAACAGCCATTCCCATGGCTGTGGTCATGACCATGAACGGCCTGCTCGGCATCATTGATGCCGCTTTTCTCGGCCATTTTGTCGGGGCGCATGCCATTACCGCCGTTGGCATATCCTTTCCCGTGCTCATGCTGGGCATTGCCCTGTCGACACTGGTCAGCAGCGGCATGTCCAGCATCTTTGCCCGCCAGCTTGGACGTGGCGCTCGGGCAGACGCCGCGGCCACCTTTGCCAGCGCCCACGGTCTTGCACTGGTTCTGGGCCTGGTACTTGCGCTGTTGTTTCTGCTGGGCGGTTCGGCATTTGCCCGCCACATGGCCGGTGCCGATCCTGTCGTGGCAGACATGGTCTGGCAATTCCTCATGATATCGCTGGCCGGCAGCCCGGTTCAGTTCGTGCTGGCCTTGCATGCCGATGCCTGGCGCAATGAAGGCCGGGCTGGCAGCATGGCACTGCTGTCACTGGGCGTCACCGCGCTCAACATCCTGCTCAATTACGTGCTTATCGTGTTGTGCGGCATGGGCGTGGCGGGTTCGGCCGGCAGCACGGTTCTGGCGCAAATCATTGGCCTTGCCCTGTTGCTGGAAGGGCGCAGACGCAGCCCTACATTACTGCCGCTTGCCAGCCTGTGGCAGCACGGCTGGTTTGGCAATTGGCGGCAATTTGTGGCGCTTGGCGCACCGGTCAGTCTCAGCTTCATTGGCATGGCCTTTACCGCAACTTGCGTGCTGGCCGTTTTGTCGCAACAAAGCGCGATACAACAGGGCGAGATACAACAGGGGCAGGCGCAATTGCACACCATTGCCGCCTATGGTGTCATCACCCGCATTCTCGGTTTTGCCTTCCTGCCCATGATGGCGCTTGGCCTGTCCATGCAAAGCATCGCCGGTAACAATGCCGGTGCCGGGTTTTATCATCGTGCCAGACGCGTGGCGGCCATTGCCGCCACCACGGCCCTTGTTTACGGCGCGGTGGTGGAACTTGTGCTGCTGCGCCAATCCCATGCGTTGGCATCAATCTTCATGACGGACATGCAGGTTATCGCGGAAGTCAGCCGCATAGTGCGGCCAATGATGGCGCTTTACCTCCTGTCAGGGCCGGTCTTTATGTTCGGGCTTTATTTTCAGGCCATTGGCCAACCCGCCCGGGCTGGCATGCTCACCCTGACCAAATCCTTCGTCCTGTTGCCGGGACTCATCGTCGCATTGGCCTTGTTGACCACGGCAAATTCCATCTGGTTTGCCTATCCGGCAGCAGAGGCCATCGTCACGGTAATTGCCATCTGGCTGCTTGTAAAAACATACCCTAAAGCCGCACGGCGCGGGGCTGTCAGCTAGCGGAGCGGCTGGATTTGACCTCCGGCGGCGGTTCGCTGCCGCCGGAACCTGACCCAATCCCTGCGGCCAATTGTCAACCGCTACCACCTGCCGTTGCGGGCGGTAAAAAATAGCTTATTTTGCAACGTCTTAAATCTGCATAATGAGTCGTTGAACAGTGGTTGCACAGTGCCTGACCAGTGTCGAAGCGGCTGATGTCGGGTATGGTTTTCTGTCGGTACGCAGGATTACAAGGTGCAGGGGTGATCAAGGTCTGCGGTGACAGCACGCATTCCTCCTGCTAACAAACTTTATACAATCGGCCACACATGAGCGGCCACGGAGCGCCACTGCTAGATGAATACATCAGACGCGGAAAATAACGGGCAGGACGATGTCTTCGCATTCATGGGGGCAGGCGGGCTGGCAGGTCAACTCATCCGTTCCAATGATTGGCGGACAACCTCGGTCGGAGATGTGTCCATATGGCCCGCGGCCTTGAAGGCGGCTTTGTCTATCTGCCTCGGCTCCAGCGCGCCTTGTGCGGTGTTATGGGGCGCAAATAACATACTCTTTTACAACGACGCATATGTGCCGGTGCTGGCCGAGCGCCATCCCGCCGCCATGGGAAAACCTGCTGCCGATGTATGGCCGGAATTGTTTCCTGCCGTGGGCGAAAGGCTCAAGCGTGTCATGGCGGGTGAAGGACTGAGCGAACGCCGGCAGCCAATGACTTTGAGCCGGTCAGGCAAAAGCGTTGAAACCTTCTGGGACTACGCCTACACGCCGATCAGAACCGAAACCGGCAGCATCGGCGGTATCTTCATCAATGTCTCTGACGTCACGGATGTTGTGCTGAATGAACGTCGCCTCACGCAACGGGCGCAGCAACAGCAGACGATGTTCCAGAAAATGCCGGGTTTTGTCGCCGTTCTGCGCGGCGAAAACCACATCTATGAATATGCCAATGATGCCTATCGCGACATTACCGGTGGACGGCACCTCATCGGCCTTCCGGCAAAGGAGGCACTGCCTGAACTGGAAGGACAAGGCGTTTTTGAGGTCTTGGACCGAGTTTATGCAGAGGGCAATGCATTTTCCGCCACCGGAATGAAGGTCAGGCTTGCAGGCGAGACAAAGGATCGATTTATCGATTTCGTCTTCCAGGCGCTGCATGACGAAACCGGCCATGTCACCGGCATTTTTGTTGGTGGCCACGATGTGACCGCCCATCTGGAAGCCCAGCGCGCTTTGTCCGTTCGTGAAAGTGAACTGCAAACACTCACCGATGCGCTTCCGGTTCTGATCTCCTATGTCGACAAGAATGAGCGCTACGAGTTCGTCAACAAGTTCTATGAAACCTGGTTTCCAAGAACGCGGGAATCGCTCATCGGCAAGACCCTACTGGAAGTGGTCGGGCCAGATGCCTACGCCAAGGTCAAACACTGGATTGATGCAGCACTGGCTGGAGAGCGACTGCATTTTGAACAGCGCATGCCGTATTCCACGACCTCGCACCGCGACATCAGCGTTGAGTATATTCCGCGTGTCAGCGGCAGTGGCAAGGTTGAAGGCTTTTACACGCTGGTGCAGGACATTTCGGAAACCAAGGCGGTGGAAGCGCGGCAACGGGAACTCACCAACGAGCTTTCCCATCGCATCAAGAATTCTCTGGCCATGGTGCAGGCCATTGTCAGCCAGTCTTTGCGCAATGCCGATGACACCAGCCTGGCACAGGAGGTGATCTCCGCACGGCTTTCTGCCATGTCGCGCGCGCAGGATATCCTGACCAATACCAACTGGGCATCGGCAGATATCCGCGAGGTGCTGGATATGGCGCTCAAACCCTATCTCGGTGGCGGTGACCGCTTTTCCTTTGTTGGTCCGTCCATCCGCCTTTCGGCGCAGCAGGGGCTGGGATTATCGCTGGCCATTCATGAGCTTGCCACAAATGCCACCAAATATGGCTCGCTGTCGGTCATTGAAGGAACCATAGAAATTCAGTGGTCGGTCAGCGAGGATGGCGATTTCGTCTTCGACTGGGTGGAAGTGGGCGGTCCCACCGTCGTTGCACCGAAGAAAAAGGGCTTTGGCTCGCGGCTGATAGAACGCAGTGTAGCCCCGTATTTTGAAGGTGCCTGCACCTTGTCCTACTTGCCGTCAGGTGTACGATTTAATCTGGTCGGCAAGATTCTTCACGAATGATCTTGGCTGACGGCCGATGTCGGAGAAACTGTCATGAACGAACCGCAGAGCGGCCACCGGTTAAACGATGCGGTGAAAACGGACATTGAAAACTCCGTTCTCTGCTGGCTTGCCACTGTCGATGCCGATGGCACGCCCAATGTCAGCCCCAAGGAAATCTTCGGCTCTTATGGGGACGACCATATTGTGGTGGCAGATATTGCCTCCACCAACACGGTGCGCAATCTCCACGCCCATGCAACCGCCTGCGTCAGCTTTGTTGATGTGTTTCGCCAGCGCGGTTTCAAGATTGTCGGCACAGCCAGAATAATTTCGCCTGATGACCCGGATTTTGCTGAACTCGGCGCAGACTTGCTGCGCATGGCGGGCGATGATTTTCCCATCCGTCATGTCATCGCCATCAAAATCAGCCGCATTTCTCGCATCTGGGCACCCAGCTACAAGCTGTTTCCGGATCGCAGCGAGCAGCAGCGCATGCAAAGCGCCTATGATACCTATGGTGTCGCGCCCATCCAGAAATAAGCACTGTCTTCTGGCAGGCCTAAAAGAGGAAGGATTACGGTAATGACAACACCAGCCCCACAGGATGATGGCGCAGCGTCCCACCTGAAGGGCATGGCCGTGCCTGAACTCACGCTGCCAGCCACCGATGGTACAAGCGTTTCCCTCAACCAACCCGGCCTGACGGTCATCTATGCCTATCCGCGCACCAGTCCGCCGGATGGCGCAGCGCTTGATGGCTGGGACACCATACCCGGTGCCCGGGGCTGCACACCGCAATCCTGCGCCTTCCGGGATCATTTTGCGGAGCTGAAACAACTCGGCGCATCAAGGGTGTTTGGCCTTTCAACCCAGACAACGGACTACCAGAAAGAGGCCGCCGAAAGGCTGCATCTGCCATTTCCCTTGTTGTCGGATAGCGGCCTGTCTCTGGCGGATGCCTTGCGCCTGCCAACCTTTGATGCGGCTGGCCTGACACTTTTCAAACGTCTGACCATGATCATCGAAAATGGCCGCATCGCCCATGTGTTTTACCCGGTCTTTCCACCGGAGAAAAACGCGCAAGACGTCATCGACTGGCTGCGCAGCCGTACGTAAGATACATCCCATGCCACCAAAGCCTGTCATTATCTCCTTGAAGGAGATCCTTCAAAATGAGCAGTTTTCCGCTCCTGCCGTCCGAAGGGCATGACAACAACGGTTGTCCTCGGCGATGAATATGACCAGCATTTGCGCGCCGCGCTCGTGCAGGTGATGTTGCAGTTGGGTGCTGTGCTGGAAAACCGCAACTGGGTTGTCGCCGGGTCGCAGGAGGTTGAAACCTTTCTCTGGCAGCTCGCCGGTCAGGACATCACCGTTGAGGCAGAGACCTATATGGGCCTGTCCATATCGGGGGATGAAAACACCATCAACGATATCGCGCAGCGTGTTAGCCAGGCCGTGCAGGCTGCCAGCTGACTATCCGGCGTTACGATGGCCATAGAGCGACGGCCGGTACAAACGATCAGCCAGGCTGATTGTCGCTGCCAAACTGGACCGGTATTTTTCTTGCCAACTGGCTCTCATATTCAGTCCAGTGCTGGGTCATAAGAACGGAGGCGCGGGCGTCGCATCTACGATTTCTTTCCTGCGGACCACGCCTGATCAGACCATGCTGGAGATGAATGTGAATGTTTGAACTGCCTGTTATCGATAGCCGCATTAGCACCATTGCCCCTGGTTTCAGGGCGGTCAGCATTCTGGTTGATGCCGTGTCCGCAGGGCGTGGCGCGCTTGATCCGGAAATCTTGCAGAGCGCTTGCGCTTCTGTGGTGGCGGGCGGCCCGGACTGGGCAGAGCCGCACCTTGCCAGTTGGGCGGATGCCTATCAGCGTTTTGGTGCAAAACCCAACCGCACACCGTGTTCGGCGCAGGCACTGCGCAAACGGGTGCTGAAAGATGGCGGCATGCCGTCCATCAATCCTGTCGTGGATCTCTATAATGCTGTTAGCCTGCGTTATGCCATTCCGGTGGGTGGCGAAAATGCACAGGCCTATGTCGGCCATCCCTTTCTGACATTGGCCAACGGCACGGAGGTCTTTGATACTGTCATGAATGGCGAGGCCACAACCGAACATCCCGAACCGGGTGAGGTGATCTGGCGTGATGAGGTTGGTGTGACCTGCCGCCGCTGGAACTGGCGTCAGGGCGTGCGCACGCGGCTGGACAATACGCATGGGTGCATGTGGTTCGTGTTGGAAAGCCTGGAAACCATGCCTCAACAGGCGCTGGATGATGCCGCGTCGATGCTGGTAGATGGATTGAAGGTGCTGATGCCCGGCTGTACCATATCCAGCAAGCAAATCAGCATTGGCGCTTGAGCCACCATTCCTGCTTCATCTGCGATGCTCCGTTGCACGCAAAGCCACATCCAGAATTATTCATTTTTCAGGATGAGAGTGTCACGCTAAAGTCCGGCCATAACACCTGATATCTGGCCTTTTCGGCCAATCAGACTTCAACTCTTGCCATCAGGGAAATTCAAGCCTTGGCCTCTTATCCCTTGCTTCTCATTCAAGTCGGCACACCACCGGATGATATCAGAAAGCCGCTGGGCGATCTGCCGCTATGGTTTCAGCGTGCCGTTGGCCCTGACACGCAAACCCTTGCGGTCATCAGGGTGTTTGCGGGTGAAAGCCTACCAGCGCCCGATAGCGTGAAAGGCGCCATCATCACCGGCTCCTGGGACATGGTGACAGACCGTCTGCCATGGAGCGAGGCAACGGCCGAGTGGATACGACAGGCCATGGCCATCGACCTGCCGCTGTTTGGCGTCTGTTACGGCCATCAGCTCATTGCCCATGCGCTGGGCGGCGAGGTGGATTATCACCCTGAGGGCCGCGAAATCGGCACGCAGGCCGTTCGCCTGTTGCCGGGAGCCGAACAGGATCCGCTGGTCAGCACCATGCCCGCGCAGTTTCCGGCCCATCTCACCCATATGCAGACGGTCATCCGCCTGCCGGAGGGCGCGCAAGCGCTGGCCGCTTCCAGCCATGATCCGCATCAGATCGTGCGTTATGGCCGCAACGCCATTTCCACGCAGTTCCACCCGGAATTTACGCCGGAAATTTCCGCGGCCATCATTCGCATGCGAGCAGATGTGCTGCGTACCGAGGGGCGTGATCCCGATGATCTGCTGGCTGGCGTTGAGCATGCGGGCGAGCCACTGGCGCTGCTGCGTCGTTTCGTTGCCCATGCGCTGAACCACCAGCCAACCACTGAGCCGGCCTGACAACAACAGCGCAAACGAGGTTTTGAAATGCCCTATGTCAACATCAAGGTCACCGGCGGTTCCGAAGCACCAACGGCCGAACAGAAAGCCGAGCTTATCCGTGGCGTAACCGATCTCTTGCAGCGTGTGCTCAACAAGAACGCGGCCACGACAGTTGTCGTCATTGACGAAGTGGCTATGGACAATTGGGGCATTGGCGGTGAATCCATCACCGTGCGCCGGCAAAAGGCCAAGGCGCAGAAGCCGGCGTGATCAGCGCTTTCCGGCCATGGTGAACGAAATCCGTTTCAAGGTGCAGGTCAGACCTCGTCGCCGTTGCGCGCTTTCAGCCACAGGCCGAACTCCTTGACAACGCTGACCACGTTTTCCAGACGTTTGCCATCTTCGGTCAGGGCATATTCCACCTTTACCGGCACGGTGGGATACACCGTTCGCTGAACCATCGCGGCCTCTCCAAGCGTGCGCAAATCAAGGGTCAGCATGCGCTGCGAAATGCCCGGTATCAGTCTGCGCAATTCGTTGAAGCGCTTCGGGCCATCCACGAGGTAGGAGACGATCAACAGGCGCCAACGCCCGCCAAGCAGATGCATCGCTTCTTCAACGGAGCAGCCGGATACCGTGTCTTTCATGGGGCATGACCTCTTTGCCATACCAGGTATAATTTATGTACCTAGATGACAAACTTTTGCGTTCTTACGTTTATATACCACCTGAATTACATAGAGTCCGCACCTTCTGCAAGCGCGAGGATGGTGTTGAATTCTATGGAGAATACCAGCAATGAAACTTTATTATATGCCCGCAGCCTGCTCGCTTTCGCCCCACATTGTCGCAAACGAACTGGGTCTTGAGGTCGACTTCATAAAGGTGGATCACAATGATCACACCACGCAGCAGGGTAAAAACTTTCACAAGGTCAACCCGCACGGTTACATTCCGGCCCTTGAACTGGCAGATGGCACTATTTTGCGGGAAGGCCCAGTTATCGTTCAGTACCTGGCAGACTTGAAGCCGCAGGCAGGTTTGGTGCCGCTAAATGGCAGTTTTGAACGGTACAGGTTGCAGGAAATGCTCAGCTTCCTGTCAACGGAAGTCCACAAGGGCTTCATCCCGCTGCTTTATGCGCAGCAGGCCGGTGATTACATCAACACCGCGCGGCCAAAGCTGGAAAAACGGTTTTCATGGCTCAACGACCATCTCGCAGAGCGACCATTCCTCATGGGGCAAAACTTCTCGGTCGCGGATGCTTATCTGTTTGCCTTGACCGGCTGGGGGCAGGCGCCCTGGTTGAAGTCCTATTACGATGCGCCAATCCATTTTGACGGTCTTCAGCATCTTCAAGGCTGGTACCTGCGCGTCAAGGCGCGCGACGCGGTTGTAAAGTCCCTCGTGGAAGAAGGTCTGGACCTGAACTGACCACGGTCCCGCCCGGCGCTTGGCAGAAAAACAGCCGTTAAACTGCATTCTGGCTGCTTCGCGTCGCTTTCTGCGCCGCCGCGGCGTGGACGCGGGCCAGCGCCAGAAATGCCTTGAGGCCCGCTGACAGGTTTCGTCGGCCAGGGTAATAGAGGCAAAGGCCGGGAAAGGGCGGTGTCCAGTCGTCAAGCAGCCGCGTCAACCGGCCAGCCTCGATATCTGCCAGCACGCTTTGCTCCAAGAAAAAGCCAATGGCGGTATGTTCCAGCACGGCGGTGCGTGACAGGCTGGTCTCATCGAGAATGATCGGCCCGCGCACATCGAGTTGCACGATCTCGCCATCTTTTTCCAGCCGCCACCGAAACAGCGATCCATCGGGCAACCGCACCCGAATGCAGGGGTGGTTGAGCAGGTCGGGCGGCACCAGCGGCACCCCGTGTTTGTCCAGGTATTGCGGTGTCGCCACAACGGCATAGCGTTGCGGGCGCCCAAGCGGCACGGCGATCATGTCGGTGGGAATAAGCCCGGCAACACGCACGCCAAGATCGAACCCGTCGGCAACAATATCAACCAGTCTCCCTTCGGTGACAATGTCGACCACCATGTCGGGGTAACGGCGCAAAAACTCCAGCACCAGCGGTGTTATGATCTCGCGTGCTGCAAAGGGTGCCGCATTGATGCGGATGGTGCCGGAGGGCGTATCGCGCTCCGATCGCACCGCCTCCAGCCCACTTTCAATGCCTTGCAGGGCGGGGCCAATCTGCTCAACGAACAATTTGCCTGCACTGGTCAAAGACAGGCTGCGGGTGGTGCGGTTAAACAGCCGCACGCCAAGGTTCGCCTCCAGCTTGTTGATCGCAAGGCTAAGCGCCGTCGTCGACATGTTCAGGTCAATGGCCGCCGCACGGAATGTGCCGCGTCGCGTTATCGCCATCACCGCATTGAGATCCGCAAGGCTGGTTTTTTCCATCATGCCCAAAGTCAATTGTCCCGATATTCGCAATTCCTCATCCCGGTTTGTCCCACTTATCGGCATAAATGTCGAGTGTTACGTTAACTCCATCGGAAACACGCCGGGCAATTTGACCGCGTCGGTGCCGCTTACAGGAGATGACAGCATGACCGAATTTCTAACCTTGCGCGGCAAACGCGCACTGATCACCGCTGGCACCAAAGGTGCCGGCAAAGCCACGGTTGATCTGTTTCGCCAATTGGGCGCACAGGTTCTCACCGCCGCACGCACCAAGTCGGATGACCTGCCGGAAGAGCTTTTTCTGGCCGCCGACCTGACGACGGCGGAGGGTGCAACGGCACTGGCGCAGGCCGTGCAGCAGCGCCTGGGTGGCGTCGATATCATCGTGCATATGCTCGGCGGTTCATCCGCACCTGCCGGCGGCTTTGCTGCCCTGGGTGATGATGAGTGGAGCCGCGAACTTGACCTCAACCTGTTTCCTGCCGTGCGCCTTGACCGGGCGCTGGTGCCAGCCATGGTCGCGCAGGGCCACGGGGTGGTCGTGCATGTCTCATCCATTCAAAGGGTGCTGCCGCTGCCGGAATCCACCACCGCCTACGCTGCAGCCAAGGCCGCACTTTCCACCTATAGCAAGTCGCTGTCGAAAGAAGTGTCGCCCAAGGGCGTGCGGGTGGTGCGCGTGTCGCCGGGCTGGATTGAAACCGAAGCATCGGTGCGTTTTGCCCATCGTATCGCAGAGCAGATCGGCGGAGATTACGAGGCCGGCAAACAGATGATCATGGATGGGCTGGGCGGCATACCGCTGGGGCGTCCGGCAAAACCGACAGAAGTCGCAGATCTCATAGCCTTTCTCGCCTCGGATCGCGCCGCATCCATCACAGGCACCGAACACATTATCGACGGCGGCACGGTGCCCACCGTCTAGTGGTCGCCACCAGGAACACATTTTACCAAACCGCAACACATCACGAATGTTTGAAAGGAGAACACCATGTCAATTCAGCTACCAAAGGCAATCGCCACCTATTTCGCAGCAGATAGAGAGGGCCATGCCGCGGATATTGCCAATTGTTTCCTCGATACCGCCTTTGTCCGGGACGAGGGCAACACCTATCTCGGCCGCGATGAAATCCGTCGATGGAAGGAGGAGGCGTCAACAAAATACCAATACACCGCAACCCCGTTCAACATCACAACGGATGGCGCCCGCACCGTGGTCACCAGCCATCTCAGCGGCAATTTTCCCGGCAGCCCTGTGGACCTGCGTTACGCCTTTGTGCTGAGCGGCGATCAAATCGAGCAACTGGAGATTACGCTATAGTCGGTTCGTTGCAGCGTGTGGCAACAGATTATCGCTTTGTCCGACCAAGTCGGTGCTGCGCTACCGCCTCGGCGAGGCGTTTACGGATTTCGAGAAAAAACGCCTCGGGGACCATTCCGTAGTCCACTCGTGAAGGATCTTCAGGACGCGGGCGTAATTCCGGACCGGGCCATTCGAATTCATTGACCTCTGAAACCCGCACCCAGTTCCTGTCTTTGTCCAAGCCGATCTCAGCACAAATTTCGGGTGGGATTTCGAGTGAATAGTCTTCTTGTCCAGGCTCGGGGTATGAGTGCGAGATAGGCACAACCAATGTTTTGTTGGTGGCCTTTGTGTAAAGCACAATAGCACAAGGCCTCTCTTTATTGCTGGTAGAGAGGCCTTTTTGATGGTCAATGTCCCACAGATAATCGAAGCGGATCACCAAACCCGGTACAGGATCGGGATAATTCACTCTGATGCTTTACCGTATTCTGCGTTCATGATTGCGCCCAGCATATCGTCATCCATGTCTCTTGCATGAATGACACGGCGCTCCTTGCTTTTCAGGCGCTCATAATTTTCGAGCTCCTTCATGCTGATATAGGCGCCAATTGGACGACCGTGAGACGTAACCTCAACGCCGCCGGAAACCATCGCTTCGTCGCTATATTTGCCAAACTCTTTTGCGAAGGTTGTCGCGGCAACCCGAATTGCGTAAGCCATGGCCAAACTCCTTATGTTCTCTTTAAAATACGGAATTTCCGTAATTTGTCAAAGGTTGCAACAACCTCATGCCCGTGGCAGGTAATTAAAGCTCGGTGATAAACCCGGGCGCAATGCCTGCCGCATGGAGCAGATATGAAACGTTTACTCATCAGCCTGCTAGCCATGGCAAGCATTCCCTTTGGTGTCGCCACCGCCAGTCCCGCGACACCCCAAGTGGACACGGTCCGGGCTTTCCACGATGCGGTTCACGAAGGCAATGTTGCCGAGGTGCGCGCCATGCTGAAAACCAATCCGGCATTGGCCACCTCTGAGGACGAATACAGGTTTCAGCCCATCCACCTGATGGACATGTATTTCGAGCCGGACATTCTCGATCTGCTGCTAACGGCCGGTGCCGATATAAACGCGGGAAATGATGAGGGCGTCACCATTTTGCATATCATCACCGATCCTGATGCCGTCAGTGCGCTGGTGGAAAAGGGCGCAGATGTTGAGGCGCGCGATGCCAATGGCTGGACACCGCTGATCATGCAGGCCAACAATCAGCAAAACGGGCCGGATGTGGTTGCAGCCCTGCTGGAAAACGGCGCAAACCCCAATGCTGAGGGTAATGGCGGCGAAACCGCCTTGTCCTTCGCGCTTGAAACCGGGGACGAGGATTTCATAAAGGTGTTGAAGGCTGGCGGCGCGACCAAATAGCGTCGCGGATTTTCAGCCAAGGGAGAGGGGCATTTACAGTGGTTTGGAATATCAGGTCGTCACGCATCACCTACAAGAACCGCTGGATGGAGGTCCGCGAGGATGAGTTCACCCGTGAGGACGGATCACCGGGCCTTTACGGCGTGGTCAGCAAGCCGGATTACGCACTGATTGTGCCGCTGGAAAACGGTCACATCTATCTGGTCGAGCAATACCGTTATCCGGTGTCGGGCCGTTATTGGGAGCTGCCACAGGGCAGCAGCGAGGCGGAACCGGATAAGGACCCGGCAGAGCTGGCAAAGGCCGAACTGGCGGAAGAAACCGGCCTGACGGCACAGAGCCTGCAGCATGTCGGCCATCTGTTTCAGGCCTACGGTTATTCCAGTCAGGGTTTCAACATCTTCCTTGCGACGGGTCTCACCCAAGGCAAACAAGATCTCGACCCGGAAGAACAGGGGCTGGTCTGCAAGGCCTTTTCATTGGCTGAGGTCAGGCAGATGATTGAGGCTGGCAAAATCAAGGATAATGCAACACTTGCCGCCTTCGGCCTGTTGCAGATGAAGGGCCTTTTGTCTTTCGCTCCTGAAGACACCACGCGCTGATTGGCGCTGCTGCCTGGCGTCTACGGGCGGTGACAATACCGCCTTTCATGCTATCAAGGTGTCATAACAACCGCTTGGCGCTTGGGAGGCATCCATGGCAACCAGTCCTGTAAAAGGTCCCGCATCCTACTTTCCCTCCATCGAGGCCAAATACGGCCGGCCGATTGCCGAGTGGAAAGAGCTGATCCGCAGCCAGGGGGCCAAGAAACATATGGAACTGGTCAACTGGCTGAAACAGGAACATGGCATGGGCCACGGCCACGCCAATGCGCTGGTGGCAGATACGCTGCGCGAACAGTTATTGCCGGCCGCTCAAGATTGAAGCAACGCAGGCAAGTGTCGTCGTTATTGTCAACATCTCTGGATTTATGCCTGAAATTCCACTCGCGCTCCGGTTTATGCGCCGCACCGTGTTGACTTGCCAAAGCAGCTTTTATTTAAACGGGGCAAGGGTTTGCGGGGCATCGGTTTCCGCGCAGGGTTGGGGGCAACATGAACAAGCTTTTTAAAATCGTCGCAGTGCTGATCCTGTGCGCATTTGGCGGTTTTTCACTTTCCGCATTTGCTGCGGAATCCTTTTCCAAAAGCGAGCGCGAGTATTTCGAAGAAGGAATGGCTGTGGTGCGCAATAATGATCCGGCGACCTATGCCGTGTTAATGGATCATATTGAGGAAACGGAAGCGATTTTTCGCGAGTATTTTAAAACGGGAGATAAGGTCGCAGCCCGGCAAAAGGTACTTGATCTCGCCGGGAAGTATGCAATCCCGACATTGGCGAGGGCAAGCGACGAGACGACCGTGGCACTTTATGGTCCTCTGAGGATTTTCATTGAAGTGCTCAAGATCCACAAACCTGAGGCTTGCAAACAATTTCTTCGCGGACAGTTCAATGTCAATGTTATGGAAAACTCGTTGCTGACCGCTGCCAATAAATATTTTTCTGATACCATTATCGAAACTTATTACAGCGGAAAGAAAAACACGCGCACAGGGAAACTGCTGACGGTAGATGATATGGTAAAGATCCTGAGTGAAAACCTGGAGTTTTCCGACGAGGAATTTGAGACGTTGTCAGATACGTCGGGCGTGTCCGACGGTGAGGCATGTCGGTTGGCGGGTCGGTTCTTTAATCATGACCTTATTCCGGAGGAACTCCGGGCGACCTATCTGCGCACGGTGATGTTTAATCCTGCATGGTTCGATGCAGAAGGGCGGCCGGTTGGACCAAACTGATGTAGGACGGCAATCAACACCGCAGACGACGTTATCAAAGCAGCGGGATCAACGTCCCGCTGTTTTGTTTTTGCCGTTAAACACCCTTATCCCTTCACGGTGACATCAGGCTTTATCTTCGCCACCCGCGTTGCCATTCCGGCGGCGACCATCGGCTCCACCACGCTGTCAATCGGCTTGTAGGCCGTGGGTGCTTCCTCATTCAACCGGGCGCGGATTTCCGCCAGAATATCCGGTCGGCCCAATAAGGCAGGACTTGTCGGGTCCACCGGTCCAACCACGCGCAGCCTGTTGCCAATAATGCCCTGTGCGCGTGCCTCCTGGCGGGAAAGCCTGCGTCCGGCCCCGTGCGCGGAACTTTCCAGCGTCTCGGCAGCACCCCGGCCAGCCAGCAGCCAGGTGCCATCACCCATCGATCCCGGCAGAATGACCGGTTCACCCAGCCACTGGTAAGGGCTGGCGGCCATCGCGCCGATCCCGCGGGCCGGGCAGGCGCCTTTCCTGTGCCGCACGATGTCACCTTGCTCCCACACGGTGTTGTGGGGCGCGTCATAAACCAGCCGGTGCTCAACCGGCCGGTTAATTGCGCGTGACACGGCCTCAACCGCCGCCAGCCCGATCAGGAAACGGTTGGCAAAGGCCGCATTGGCGGCATTGGCATGGCCGGTCATGTAACGTCGGTAAAGCTCCGGCTGGCTATCCTTCGAAAGCACCCGCCAGTCGAGACCGCGTTTGTCATCTGCCTTCAACCGGTCCTTGATGGAGGTGCCAACCTGCTGGCCAAAGTCCAGCGAGCCGGAATGCACCACCAGCACGACAGAGCCGTTTTTCAGGCCGGCCGCCGTCGCAAAGGCACCATCGACAATCTCCTCGACATGACCGATTTCCACGAAGTGGTTGCCGCCACCAATCGTGCCCAAAATCGCATCGTGGCGGTGCTGGTCATCAATCCGCGCATAGTCCTGAAAATCCGGATCGACGCCGGAACAGGCAAATACGCCATTGTCGCATTGCCGCTCCAGATCATTCCATGCGTGGTTGATATCCAGCCTGCCAAGCAGGCCGGTTGCCTTGTGCTGCAGGCTGCTGAGCAGCCCCGGCAAGCCATCGCGCAATATTGCGTGGCGGTCTTTGCCCGTTAGCGCAATGTCGCGCCCGCCCTGAAAAAACACATGCCGCAGATGCCGCTCCAGCAGCGGTGTCGCCAACTGCTCTGCGGTGATGTTGCCCAGCACCATCATGCGCATGCCACAGCCAATGTCGGACCCGATCAGATGCGGAACAACCGCACCTTCGAAATCTGCGACAACGCCAACCGGCACGGGTTTGCCGGGGTGAAAATCCGGCGTGGTGGCGACAGCGCTTAAACGCGCGTTCTTCTGAGAAAGCGCCTCAGGCGTCGGCAAGGCGCTTGCGAGGTCATCAAGCGAGCGCGTGAAAGATCGTTCCGGTTCGTCGTGTGCAACGACAGACCTGACGACATGCCCAGCAACATGGCTGGTGCGATATTTGAAATTGAGTGCGTACACTGCTGTTCTCCGTAAGTGCGCGGGTTTCAGCAGCCGCGGCAATACAGAGAGGAGGGGCCTTTGCCACAAACGGGGCGGCAGGTCAAATTATTGGTGAATCTTAAGCTGCCGCTAATGCATGCCCAAGTTAGTTTGTGCATGCTCATGATAGAGGTTTTTATTGAAGTAATTTGCCGCCAAGTGCTTGGAAAAGTATGATAAATTTGCTAAAATATCATAGATATCAACCATTTGATGAGGTTAACGACCATGTCGCCAAGCAAGGATAAGAAAACAAAATTTAAAGCTTCGCGGAGCATTTTTCTCCGGGTCTTGCCCAGTTTTGGGCACCTCGCGAATAAATTCGCGAGGTATCTCTCGACTGCGTTTGACAGCGGAAAGAACCTAAAGGTTCGCTTCAAGTGCGACTTACGCCTGCTCTTTCCGCTGTCAAACGCAGTCGAAGCGAAGTGCCATATTTTTGTCAATTTTTCAAGGGGTTGAAAAGGTTGTCCACAAAAAGCGACAGCACAGCCATCACTTCGCGAGCGACCGTGTATGAAGGACTAAACCTTCCGGAGGTTCAATGCATCTAATTATTAAGGCATAAAAATTGAATGCCAGGCACCACCTTACCTCCATCCCTTGAAAATGCTTTAAAGCGCCTATGACCAAACCCACGCCTGAACAGACAGAACAACTCACCCACGCTCTTGAGCGGTTTACGCGTCGTTTCAAGGTGGCCGAGGCAACGGCCGCCATGGAAAATGCGTTGAGCGCGCTTGATGTGCAGACCCTGCTGTTCGTGTCGGACCACAAGGGCTGCGGCCTGGGCGATGTTGCCCGTTACCTGCAGGTGCCGCTGACCACCATGTCATCGGCCGTTGACCGGCTGGTGCGCAAAGACATGGTTTTGCGCGAGCGGCCGGAGGAAAACCGCCGCGCCGTCGCATTGTCCCTGACCGAGCAGGGCAAGAGCGCAGTTGCCGGCTATATCGCCGGTTACGGTGCCACCTGCCACGCCATGCTGGAAGCGCTGGACCCGGCCGAACGGGACGAATTTGTGCGGCTGACGCAAAAAATATCAAAATCCGAATATTGAATAATACGAAATTCGTAGTATTTGTCTGATCGATGAAACGATCAGGGATTTTACGATGAGCGATTTAAACCGCATCGCGCTGGTAACCGGTGCCAACAAAGGCATTGGCCTTGCCATTGCCCGCCAGCTGGGCGCGCAGGGGCATTCCGTCTGGCTGGGCTGCCGCGATCTTGCGCGTGGAGAGGCGGCCGCCGATCAGCTGCGTGCTGAAGGCATAAAAGCACATGCCGTGCAGCTGGATGTGACGGACGATGCGAGCGTCGCCAGTGCCGTTGCCACGCTGTCCCACCACACGGACCGGCTGGATGTGCTGGTCAACAATGCCGGTGTCATGTTCGCTCCGCCGCCATCTTTGGCCGAAGAAAGTCTCGATGAGGTCAGGCAGATGTTCGACACCAACGTGTTTGGTGTGTTGCGGGTCACACAGGCGTTTTTGCCTCTGTTGCGCAAATCCAGCGCCGCGCGTGTGGTGATGATGAGCAGCGGTCTCGCCTCGATCAATGACGCCATGGACATGCGCAGCGAAACCTGGACAGTCGGTTTTGGCGGTTATTGCAGTTCCAAAACCGCGCTCAACATGCTGACTGTCAAGCTGGCGAAAGAGCTGGATCGTGATGGCATCAAGGTCAATGCGGTTGATCCCGGCCTGACCTCGACAGACATGACCGGAAACGGCCCCGGCCATTCGGTTGATGTCGGCGCACGCCCCGCTGTCGCGCTGGCCACAATCCATGCCTATGGCCCAACCGGCGGCTTTTTTGCCTGCGGGCCATCAGGTGAGCTCATCCAAAAAAGCTGGTAGTCGGCTCGGGGCAAGGGGCGGCGGCGACACTGCCGCCTTCTTCTAAAACTTCAGCGGTGTCAAACGTCAGCAGGTCGTAAGACGCCACATCCTCGAAGCCCAGTTTTTTGTAGATCGGGTATCCACTGCTGCTGGCCTGCAGTGTTGCCACATCAAGGCCAAGTTCACGCCCTGCCATGCAGGCCGCATGGGTCAAGGCCGTGCCGATGCCACGGCAACGATGGCTCTTCTTCGTCGAGACAAGGTAGATGCCCGCAATCCCTTCGTGCACGAAAAGCTCCGAAGTTCCAACGATTTCTCCGTCAGAGAATGCGGCAAAGCGCGTCAACTGGCCCGGTGCGTCAGAGCGGTTTTGCTCCACCCGCAGCATGGTGGCGATATCTTCTTTCCGAGCACCCACAGACTCGCTGTAACTTTGAACCCAGGGGAAAAGAGCAGCACCTTCCTGCAACCGCACGATCGTCCAGTGGGGTGAAGGTGTTGGCCTGGGGGCGAGATTTTGTAGCTGAATTGCCATCACCGGCAATGTTGCGCTCAGTTTTGCACCGGCATTGATCACGTCTTCAGCGGCGGTTGGGTAGCTGTCCGGACCGACCCACCACACAGACGGCAGATCTTTGAGCTGCGAGACGACCTCACGGATCTCGTCAGTGCTCGCCGCGCTCATGTGGATGACGCCGTTAAGCTGATGGTGCGGCACACCGGTGCGGTAAACGGCAATAGGTCCATCAGAGTGTGGAGCCTGCGAATAGTTCAGCCAGTATTGCCGACAATTGGCCAGCATCGCTGCCACGTCATATTGGTTTTGATGTGTTTTTAAAGCATGTGTCATCTTAAAGCCCATCGCTGCGTGATGAGGCATCTGGCACCATCGCCGTTGCGGGGCGGTATCAAAACGCCGTCGTCGGGTTTCAAATGCAACCTCGCAGCACTTGCCCGCATCTATCGGCGACGCGTGCTCGGGCGGGAGATGCGAAACCGCCGCGACGCCACCGTTTCCGCACCCCCCGCTAAGAAAGGTTGTGTCCTCGGTCAAAACTCTTATCGTCGTGCCCTGGTATCAAGAGAATGACCATGTCGAGGGTATCCGATGCAGGCAACAGATGCTGACTATGCCGATGTCGTGCAGTGGCGACGAGACCTTCACGCCCATCCGGAATTGCAGTTTGAGGTTCACCGTACGGCAGCTTTTGTGGCGCAAAAGCTCGCCGAATTCGGCTGTGATGAGGTCGTCACGGGCATTGGCAAAACCGGCGTGGTTGGTGTCATCAAGGGGCAAAAACAGGTGAGTGGCCGGGTCATTGGCCTGCGGGCTGATATGGATGCCCTGCCGATAGAGGAAGAAACCGGCGCGCCATGGGCCTCCAGAACCAAAGGTGTCATGCATGCCTGCGGGCATGATGGCCACACCGCCATGTTGCTGGGTGCGGCGCGTGAACTGGCACGCAGCCGCGCTTTTGATGGTACCGCCGTGGTCATTTTCCAACCGGCGGAAGAGGGCGGTGGTGGTGGCAGAGCCATGGTGGAGGATGGCCTGATGGACCGTTTCGCTATTGATGAAGTCTATGCCATGCACACCGAACCCGGCCTGCCCATTGGCCAGTTCATGACAGCAAGTGGACCCTTGGCCGCTTCCGCCGATGGGTTTCGCATTCGCATTGATGGCAAGGGCGCGCATGGCGCATCACCCCATGTCAGTGTGGATCCGCTGGTGGTCGGCGCCAACATTCTGCTGGCGCTGCAAACCATCGTGTCGCGCAATGTGCATCCGCGCCAGTGCGCGGTGGTCACGGTGGGCTGGATGGCCGGCGGCAAGGCGGGCAATGTCATTCCGCAGACGGCTGAAATGGGCGGCACGACAAGAACATTTGACCCCGCCACCCGCGACCTGATGGAAAAGCGCATAACCGACATCGCCACCCATGTGGCGACCGCCTATGGCGCAACGGCAACCGTGACCTACAAACACATGTTTCCGCCGGTGGTAAACCATGGCAAACAAACCGCTTTTGCGGTTGATGTCGCCAGGTCACTGGTCGGTGATAAAAACGTCAATGGCACCATGGAGCCATTGATGGGCTCGGAAGATTTCGCCTTCATGCTGGAGGCACGCCCCGGCAACATCATGCTGATTGGCAATGGCAACGGCCCGTCAGTCCATGAGGCGCGCTATGATTTCAACGACGCCGCCATTCCCTTTGGCATCGCTTACTTCAAGGCGCTGGTGGAGCGCGGACTGCCGCTGGTGTGATCCCAATGCTCCAAAAGCGTACTGAATAGGCCGAGCGGCTCCGCCTGTCTGAACCGACCCACCACACAGAGGGCAGGTCGCTGAGTTGCGAGACGACCTCACGGATCGCGCCAGCGCTCGCCGCGCTCATGTGGAGGACGCCGTTAAGCTGATGGTGCGGCATGGCGGCAGGCCGCTAAGGCACCGACCACCGAATTGCCAGCGCTGTTCGCGTTCGCACGAGTTTACTTGATATTTACAGGAACCGTGTTATCACAACTTTCACGAGTGGATACCCGTGCAGACCATTGGGCACCAGGGGCGGTCAGTATGAGCTATCAAGACGTCATAGGCCTGCTGAATACGAGCATGTCTGCACTATTTTGCGCATCTATGCTCGTGCTGTGGCGCCAACACCGACACCTTACCTATATTCGGATCTTCGTTCTTTCATACGGGATAAGAGCTCTCTGTTTTGGTATATTTTATTTTGCCTTTGCGCTGGAGGATCCGGTGCTGAGGCTGATGGCCAACGTGTTTTTGATGTTATCAATGATATTGTTGTCTATTGGACTGTCCAACCGAAGCGGGCAACGCCCTCACTATCTCATCCTGTTGTGTATCGCCGCAATTGCGTTGGGCGCGCTCTATTACCATCAGTTTGTAGAGCAAAGCCTGCTATTACGAGTTATTTACTTAAATAGCGGTCTCGCTGCGGTCGGTCTTGTGATGCTGTTTGATCTTGCGAAGATCCCGGATCGCACACCGGTCGAGCACGTGCTGATTGGCTTGATAAGCATTTCGTGTGTCGGCTTCCTTCTTCGTCCATTGTTTTTGCTCGCTTCAGCGAGCGCGGAGGGCGGATTCGAAGGAGCGTATTGGCTGGTTGTCTCGATCTCGGATGCTCTGATCTCCGCGATGACAGCTGTAGGGATTTTCGCGGTGATCGCGAGTGACGTGATGGAAAGGATCAAATCCGATGCACAGATCGATGCCTTGTCGGCATTATTGAATCGTCGCGGATTTGAAGAGCGAGCCCTCAAGGCATTGGGGCGGCAGACCACTGATGCTCGCGTCACGATGATCATGAGCGACCTCGATCACTTCAAATCAATCAATGACCGCTTCGGACATAGCAGCGGTGACAGGGTCATTCGAGCGTTCTCCGACGTTCTCAAGGATAAGGCTCCTCGTGATGCGATCATCGCCCGCTTGGGCGGAGAAGAATTTGCTATAATGCTTGCGCCGGGACAGACCGCCGCTGCACCTATTTTTGCTGAGGCCGCCCGGCTCGCTTTCAAGGAATTGGCACCCAGTATCCTTTCTAACGAATTGAGCCCAACGGCGAGCTTTGGCATCGCGGTTGCAAACAAAGGGGACAATCTGCCGGCGTTAATGGATCGTGCAGATCGCGCGCTTTACCTGGCAAAAAACGAAGGGCGCGATTGCATCCGGCAAGTGGGCTAAAGCGGTTCCTAAACCTCTTCGGTACCTCGCAGGAGTTCGCGCGGACTGCCGCTGGCGTGATGCCAATGCTCCAAAAACGGACCGGACAGGCCGAGCAGCCCAGCCTGTCCGGTCAGATCATGGCCTTACGCTTTCCCATGTTTTTTCACATATGCATCGTGATATTCATCGGCCATCTTGCGCAATGACCGGCCAATTGCCGCATATTCAAACTCGTTGAGGTTGGCCAGCGAGGCGCGGCCGGATGGGTGCTGGGTGCCAAAACCCCGGCCGGGCAGAAGAACGATGCCGGTTTCATCGGCAATGCGGAACAGCAGTTCGTTGGCGGAAAACTCCTGTTTTACCCAGGCGGCGAACTCCTTGCTGTAAAGTTTGAGCGCAACCTTTTCCAGGTCCAGCAGCGTGTAATAATCAACCGCGTTTTCATCATTTGGCATCTCAATGCCCAGCTCCGCATAAAGTGCGGCCTGCCGGCGGCGTATCACACGTTTCAGCGTCGCTTTGTAACTTTCATGTTCATCCATAAGCGCAAACAGCGAAAACAGCACCATCTGCACCTGCTGCGGTGTGGAAAGCCCGGCGGTATGGTTCAGTGCCACGGTGCGGCTGTCTGCCACCAGACGATCGATGAATTTCAGCGCCGAGACATCGGTGATGATGGATGAGTAGCGTTTGTCGAGTGCGGATTTCACACCGTCGGGCAGGGCGGCAATTGCACCGTCCAGCACATTGTTATGGTGCATGGCAATGGTGCCAAGTCTCCAGCCGGTGGCACCAAAATATTTGGAGTAGGAATAGACCAGCACGGTGTTGTTGGGGCACAGCGCAAACAGCGATTGGAAGTTGTCGGCAAAGGTGCCGTAAACATCATCGGTCAAGATCATCAGATCAGGCCGGTCATGTCTGACAATGTCGGCAATCCGCTGCAGGCTGCGCGCGTCGAGCTTTACCGATGGCGGGTTGCTGGGGTTGGAGCAGAAGAAAATCTTGATATCAGGGTCTTTCAGCTTGTCCAGCTCGGCATCGGAATATTGCCAGCCTGCATCCGGGTCGGCATTGATCGCCACTTCCTCAAGACCGTAGGTCTCCAGTTCAGGAATTTCGATATAGGGCGTGAACACGGGCATGCCGATGGCCACCTTGTCGCCCTTGGTCAGAAGGTGGTTTTTCTTCAGCGTGTCAAACACATAGGTCATGGCCGCCGTGCCGCCTTCGGTGGCAAACACGTCCACATCCTTGGCCGAGATAAGACCTGCCGCCATTTCCTTCATCAGATATTGGCACACGATAGTCTCGCTGATGCGCAACATGCGTGGTGGTACCGGGTAATTGCAGCCCAAAATGCCCTCGACCATTTCATGCAGAAAATCAGAGGCTGAGAGCCCTAGCTGGTCGCGCACGTAGCTGATGGCGCGGCGCAGAAAATCCACGCCTTCCTGGTCGCGATTGTCGGCAATGTAACGTTCAAACCGCGCCTCAATGCCCTCAATGCGCGGCAGGCCGCCCACACCCTGCTGCATGTAGGAGAATGACAGCTCGGATTCGGTTGCCGCAAACAGTCCCAACCGGAAAAACGCGCGGCGCGGCAGCGTGGCAAGAAAGTTCGGGTTGCCCCGTCCGGCATTCAGCATAACCATGCCGGCCTTGCCGGATGCCAGCTTGATAAGCTCGTCTTTCAGTTCAAACGGGCTGAGTTTGGTAAACTGCTTGTAATCGGTCATGACGTCTCTCCGAGGGATTATACGAACGCGACGATCAGCGGCCCCAGCAATGTCAGAAAGACATTGGCCAGGGCATAGGTAATGGCGAAGGGCGTGGTGGGAACGGAGTTTCCGGCCTTGTCGAGAATTTCACCAAAGGCGGGGTTTGCACTGCGTGAGCCGGACAGCGCACCGGCAAACACGGCAACATTGTCATAGCGCAGCACATATCGGCCAACCAGCATGGTAATGATCAGCGGCAGTATGGTCACAATCACCCCTGCCACAAAAATCGGCAGGCCGCTTTGCAGGATTGTGCTGACGGCCTGCTGGCCGGACTGCAGACCAACCACTGCCACGAAACCGGCAAGGCCAAGGTCACGCAGCAGCGTGGAGGCCGAGGTCGGCAGGTTGCCAAGCGTCATGTGCCGACTGCGGTACCAGCCAAACACCAGGCCGGAAAGCAGCGCGCCACCGCCAGAGCCAAGTGTCAGCGGAATGGAGCCGATGCGCACCACGGCAAGGCCAATCAGCAGGCCAAGCGCCACACCAAGCCCGTGAAACACAAAGTCGGTCTTGTCGCTGGGTATGATTTCCGGGCCAACCCGTGTGGCCAGCCGTTGCAGATCTTCCTGCACGCCGTGCACGGTCACAATGTCACCGGCCTTGATCACCGTGTCATTGGCAAGTTGCTGTTTGCTGCCGCCGCGTGTCACGGCCAGCACGTAAATGCCATGGCGCAACTCGCCGCTGGCGCTCAATATCTGCGCCACGGTGTGGTCGACAAATTCCTTGCCCTGCACAACGATGTCGCGGGTGGTCACCACCAGTTCCATGCCTTCGCCGCCCGCAACCTCGCTGCCCAGTCTGTCTTGAAGCCCAACAACGCCAGTGCGCCGCCCAACAATCAGCACCAGATCGCCAGATTGAAGTGTGGTTGCGGCATCGATGCCAATGATCTTGCCATCGCGCTTTATGCGCTCGATGGTCACGGTACCGCCGGGGCCAAGCGCTTCCGCTTCGGTCACCGTTTTGCCGGCTGCCGCCTCTATCTGGTACACGCGGCCAACAAGGTCGGGCAGAGCAGGCGCTTCGCCAACGCCGTAAACCCGCGCACCCCGCAGCATTTCCGCTTCGGCTTTCACGGCATCGTCGCGAATGCCGCGTTTCATGAACCAGGGCAGAAAGTTGACGCAGACGATGATCGCGCCGAACGAGCCGAAAATATAGGTCACCGCGTAACCAATGGCGACATTGGCTTGCAGGCGCTGCGCCTCATCTGCCGCAAGGCCCAGTTTTTCAATCGCCGAACCAGCCGTGCCAATGACGGCAGATTGGGTAAGCCCACCCGCCGCAATGCCGGCCGCCAACCCCTTGTCCAGCCCCATGACTTTTGCCAGCACAACCACGGTCACCAGACCGCTGATTGCCAGCACCGCCGCCATGATGATTTCACGGATGGAGTGTCGCCCAAGCGAACGAAAGAACTGCGGTCCGCTTTCAAAACCAACCGCGTAAATGAACAGCGCAAACAGCACGGCCTTGATGCCATTGTCTATCTGCACGCCAAATTGGCTGATCAGCACGGCGGCCAGCAAAGAGCCAGCAACACCACCAAGCTGGAATTTTCCAAACTGGAATTTCCCCACCCAATATCCAAGGGCGAGAGACAGGAACAAGGCAATTTCAGGAGAATGGCGGAATATATCTGCGATGAAGGACATGTGCTTTCCTTCTTGTGGCATGAGGTGGAGTAATGCTCGACAAGCGCAATCAGGTCATAGCTAGGCAAACAATTTCAGTTTTGTCTAGGTGCGGAACTTAAAAATTTCCCGACAAGGTTGCTGTAATCACCTTTCAAGACGGTGGAATGACATCAGGAGATCAGCGACATGCCGCCGCCGGTTCAAACTTGAATGCGCTTGATCCCGGTTGCGTGTCCTTCACTATTTTACTGCTTTGGCGCGAATATTAGGGGAGTGTTAAGCATGTTTCTTCATTGTTTGATAAACGTCATTTCCCTCGTGCCCCCTGGGTCACCATGCAAAAGCGCCACGCCTTCCGCACTCTTCGACCGTCCTGTCACCGTCTGTTTTTGTCCACCGCGCCGCTCGTTCTGGCCTTCGCGGCCAGTCCGGTCTCTGCGCAGGATGTCTATTGGAATGGCGGTGCTGGCAATAATGACTGGTTCGATGCCGGCAATTGGGATTTAGGTTCTGTGCCTGACACATCAACGGATGTGTATCTGCCTGTGGGCAATGTCAGCCTGTCTGGTGCTGCGCTCGCCAATAATGTCACCGTGGAAGCGGGAGCGACATTAACGGTCACGGGCGCCGGGGTGCTGGACAGTAACGGCCGCATCACCCTGAATGACGGTAGCCTGATCATCGAGAACGGCGGTCAGGTGTCCAGCGGCCTTGCCATTGTCGGAGAGTCTGTTGCGGGTGGCGCTGTTATCTCCGGCCCCACCGCCAGCTGGACCAGTTCCGACCAGCTGACCGTGGGAAATTTTGCCAATGGCACATTGCGCATTGAGAACGGTGCAACCGTGTCCAGCACGCAAGGGTATGTCGGTGCGGCAGCATCCGGTATCGGAAGTGTCGTGGTCACGGGGGCCGGTTCCACCTGGCGTATGACTGACTACAACCTCAATCTGGGAAATTTTGGCACCGGTGAGATCACCATTGAAGATGGCGCTGAGGTTTACGCTCAAACGGGCGTCTGGCTCGGCATTTCCGCGACAGATGCGGTCGGCACCCTCAATGTAAACGGCACGGCTGGCGCGCGCGGCGTGTTGGAAACCCGCTTTGTGCGGGGCGGGGTAGGCACCGCTGACGTGACACTCAATGGCGGCATCCTGCGCGCCAATGCCAACATCGCCAATTTCTTCGTCAACTTTTCCAACAGGCAGGTCTTGCTTGGCGCTGACGGAGGTTTCTTCGACACCAACGGTTTTAACATCGGCATTGAACCGGAATTGACCGGCGCTGGCGCGTTGACCAAACAGGGTGCAGGCACCCTGACACTGACAGGCGAAAACACCTATAGCGGCAACACCACCATTACCGGTGGCACCTTGAAACTGGGCAATGGTGGCACCACTGGCAGCATCGTGGGCAATGTCGCCAATGATGGAATTCTGGCCTTTGACCGTTCTGATGTGGTGACGTTCGGTGGCACCATCACTGGCTCCGGCGGTGTGCGGCAGGTCGGCTCCGGCCAGACAATTCTCACCGCCAACAATTCAGCCTTGCTTGGAACATCAGGCGTTTACGCCGGCATATTGTCGGTCAACAACACGCTGGGCGGCAGCATGGAAGTTCGCGGCGGGCGTTTACAGGGCATAGGGCAGGTGGGCACCACCACCAACTTTGCCGGCGGCACCATTGCACCGGGCAACTCCATCGGCACCCTCACGATCGCGGGGGACTATATCGGCAGTGGCGGCACGCTGGAAATTGAAACGGTGCTGGGCGACGATACGTCTTCCACCGACCAGTTGATTGTCACCGGCAACACGTCAGGCACCACCAATGTGCGGGTCATCAATTTTGGTGGCACCGGCGACCAGACGGTGGAAGGCATCAAGATCATCGATGTCGGCGGCGTGTCCGCCGGCAACTTCTCGCTGCTTGGCAGTTATGTTTTTGAGGGTGATCAGGCCGTGGTCGCAGGCGCTTACGCTTACCGGCTGTATCAGGGCGGCGCCAGCACGCCACTGGATGGCGACTGGTATCTGCGCTCGGCCCTGTTGTCATCAGGCACTCCGCTTTATCAGGCTGGTGCACCGGTTTACGAAGCCTATTCATCGGTACTGCAACGGTTCAATACGCTGGATACGCTGCAACAGCGCGTCGGCAGCCGCGTCTGGGGCAGCAGCGATACAAATGCCGGGCAGGGTCTTGATGCTGCTGACTACGGCATCTGGGGCCGCATTGTCGGCCAGCATGACCGTCTGTCACCGCATTCCTCCACCACATCAACGGATTATACGGTTGATACCTGGCAATTGCAGGCCGGTACCGACATGGAACTCATGTCCTCAAGCGGCGGCAATCTGGTTGGCGGCTTGTCCCTGCGTTACGGCACCATTGATGGTGACATCACGTCGCCCTATGGCAACGGCGCCATCAGCAGCAGTGGCTACGGCCTTGGCAGCACGCTGACCTGGTATGGCAATGGCGGCTTTTACGTCGATGGTCAGGTCAACCTCACCTGGTTTGACAGTGACCTCAACTCCACCACCGCAGCCACCCGGCTTGCCTCAGGCAATAATGGTTTCGGCTACGCGCTGGGCGTTGAGGCAGGCCAGCAGATTGCCATCAGCCCCGGCTGGAGCCTGACCCCGCAGGCCCAGCTCAGCTTTTCCGGCCTGAGCTACCGTGACTTTACCGACGCCTTTGGCGCGAAGGTGTCTCTGGGCAGGGACAATGACCTGAAACTGCGCCTTGGACTGTCATCGGATTATGAAAACAGCTGGACGGGTGAGGCCGGCACCCGCAACCGCCTGCAGGTCTATGGCATTGCCAATCTCTATTATGACCTGTCGCCCGACGCCAGAACAGACGTGGCCGGCGTTGCATTGCGCAATTCGCAGGAACGTCTGTGGGGCGGCCTTGGCCTTGGCGGCACCTATGCCTGGGACAATGAAAAATATGCCGTTCACGGGCAGGCGGGCATCAACACAAGCCTTGGCGACCTCTCTGGCAATACCAGCCTCAGCGGCACGCTTGGGTTCACCGCGAGATTCTAGAACGGCAAATTTTAGGGCAGCGCAAACCGGTTGCGCTGCCTTTACGTCGCAACGCCATCCAGCCACTGCCGCATCACTGTTACAAGTTCATCCGGCGCTTCCAGCGGTATCATGTGGCCGGTCTTTTCTATCACCTGAAAGCTGGAGCCGCTGATGCCGTCATGCATTTCTTCCGCCTCGGCACGGCTGCGCAGGTTGTCTTTCTCACCAGCAAGGATCAGGCAGGGGCAGCTGATATCGCCCAGCAAATGGCGCTCATCCACCCGCTCCAGCAGCGATTGCCGGCGAAACACATCGCTGCCCAGCCGCTGGCCCATGGCCTGAATGCGGGCAATCAGGTCCTGCCGTCCGGCATTGTCTGGGTGCAGTGAAGACGCAACGGCCGCCGTGCTCAGGCCCTTGAAGGAAACACTGTCCGGCTTGTGTGCCACAGCTTCCTTCCGCTGGCGCTGCACCTCCGTGTCACCACGCGCAGACGTGGCAATCAGCACCAGTGCTTTAACCCGCTCAGGTGCCTGGCGCACAATTTCGCGCGCCACATAACCGCCCATCGAAAACCCGACCAGAACGAATGTCTCTGGCGCCTGCGCCAGCACGCGGCTGGCCATATCCTTGATCGTGCCGTCCTGAAATAGATCGGCATGCACAAATGGCCCGAATTCATCAAGACCCGGCGTCACATCGCGCCACAGGTCTGCATCCAGCATGAAACCGGGTATCAGAAGCATCGACATATCTAGTCCATCGTCATTGCGTGGTTGCTCCTGAGTTAGCGCAACACAGATGAGTTGGCTACTGATGCCCCGTAATAGGCGCAAATATTGCGATTGTCATCGATATGACTATCCTTGAGCGCTTCGAAGTTCAGCAAACACCGCCACTCCGCACGTGACAAGGGATAGGTGGCAATACACACAGGATGAGGTTTCGGGTGGCGCAGAATATTTATGACAATCCGGCCTTTTTTGCCGGTTACAGCCAGCTTCCGCGTCAGGTGCATGGGCTGGATGGCGCGCCGGAATGGCCGGCCATTCGTGCCATGCTGCCGCCACTTGCCGGCAAACATGTGGTGGATCTCGGCTGCGGTTTTGGCTGGGCATCTCGCTGGATGGCCGGGCAGGGTGCGGCCAGCGTTCTGGGGCTTGATCTCTCGGAAAACATGATCAACCGCGCCAGACTGGACACGTCCGCCAGCGCAATCACCTACGACATAACCGACCTTGAAACGCTCGAATTGCCGAAGGCGCAGTTCGATCTTGCCTATAGCGCACTGGCCTTTCATTACGTCAGGGATTTTGCCCGGCTCACACGCATGGTGCACGCGGCCCTTAAACCCGGTGGCGACTTCGTGTTCACGATAGAACATCCAATCTTCATGGCGGCTGCCCATCCGCACTGGATTGAAGATGAGGACGGCCGCAAAACCTGGCCGGTCAACGGTTATTCCGTGGAGGGAGAGCGCCGCACGGACTGGTTCGCCAAGGGTGTGGTCAAATATCACCGCACCATCGCCACCACGCTCAACAGCCTGATCACGGCAGGGTTCACCATCCGTGAGATCAAGGAATTTTACCCGACAGCAGAACAGATCGCGGAGGTTCCAGCCCTTGCGGAAGAGCTGGAACGGCCAATGATGTTGCTGGTATCGGCGCACCGCGCCTGAACCGGTGGCCAGTGGCTTTTGGTCGTTTATAGGCCAGACGGATGGTCTGACAGCCAATTGCTGTACTGGTTTTTCAGTGCGGCAACGTGATCTGCCGTTGCAGGGAAAATGTCAAAACCGCCATCGTATGGTGCGAAAATCTGGCCTGTTTCCCGGCTCATGAACAATGTCGGGCCGGTGCGTTCTTCGGCCACGTCGCGCAGCAGGTCGCGAAACGCCTCGGCATCCCAGATCACCTGCCTTGCAAAGCCGTACCAATTGACGCCCCACGGCTCGGTATCAAAGGCGGTGCGCCTGTCTTCATAATGATCAAGGTCAGGATCGAACTCAGATTCCAGCTTTCGCCAGTCGCTATCGTGGTCATATTCCTGTCGGTATTGCACCAGCCAGCAGGGCGCACCGGCTAGCAGAACCTGATTGCCCAAAATGGCAGCCCGTCTGTGAATTTCCTGTCGTTCGGCATCATTGTCCGCGTAACGCTGGGAGTGCGGCAGGGCATGAAAACGCACCCAGGGTTTTGCCTCGATGTCCCGTAGTTCAAATGCAAGCGCAACGGTATCACCGTGAAATGCTGTCCATTCGCGTCTGAATTCCGTCATGCCCAAAACTGCCTCAGCACTCCCATGGTGCAATCTAGCATATCGCGGCGTGACGTCGTTGCAAGCAGCGGCATCATGGGTCGCTGCTTGCAACAGGTCCGTCAAACCGTGCCAAACATCAGCGAGCGATGCACGCCGGCACCCGCCAGATTGCCATCACCCACCGCCAGCGCCACGGAGGCCATTGGCCGTGCGGCATCACCGCAGGCAAACACGCCGGGCAGGGAGGTTTCCTTCATGACATCGGTCTTGATGGTCGCGCCTAACGGTCCTTGCTCCATCTCAAGCGCCAGATCAGTGGCAATGGGGCTCGCCAGCTCAAACGGTGCCATGGCAAACAGGCCGGCGAAGGAAAGCACCCGGCCATCGGCAAGATTTATGTCGGCATGGCCGGTAATGGCGGTAATCGGGCAGCGTACCAGCGTTGTACCGCGTGCTGTCAGCGCCGCCAGCTGCTCGGTATCCGGGGTAAAGGCATCGTTCAACAGCAGCGTTGTTGGCCCCCAATCCGGCAACATCAGCGCATGGTGCATGGACAGTTCGGACCCGGCAATGACGCCAATCGGCCCTTGGTTCAGCTCATAACCGTGGCAATAGGGGCAATGAAACACCGCTTTGCCCCAGCGCTCGGCAAGACCCTCTATGGCAGGCAGTAAATCTTTCACGCCGGTTGCCAGCAACAGGCGGCGAGACAGGTGGCGTGCACTCTTGGCGAACACTTCAAAACCCGCATCCGTGTCGCTCGTCGCCAATTTTTGCGCACTGTCGGCACGGCCAGAAAGCCAGGTGACTGTCGGGTAGTTCAAAACCTGCTCGCGTGCCTTGGCGGCAATCACTGCCGGGTCGACGCCATCCTGCGTGATGAAACCATGGGAGTGGGCGGCAAACCGGTTGCGCCGGAGGCCTTCATCAATAATCAGCACCTTGCGCCGCGCGCGGCCCAACTGAATGGCGGCGGAAAGGCCGGCATAGCTGCCGCCAATGATGATAACGTCGTACATCGTGTCAGTCATGGAATACCTCATCAATCTTTCGTCGCAACATAAGTATCGTGATATTGTGAAGTCAATAGTCATGATACATTTGATGTGACGAATTGATGATGGGAAGTTGCCGTTGCAGCAGGCGGTGTTTGAAATTCCCGTCAGGGATGTATTTATCGGCTTCCTAATATCACCGGGATTGTGCAAATAGACATGGGGGATGCGAACCGGGAGCGATGTGATCATGGCAGAAATACCCATCCGCAGTTTTGGCGTGGCCGTAGTCGTGTTGCGTGAAGTCGGCGCGGAAACGCAAGTGCTGCTGCTGCGCCGCAACCACACCCTGGTTGGGGAATGGTGCCAGATTGCCGGTGGCATCGAAGACGGTGAAAAGGCCTGGCAAACGGCACTGCGCGAGGTGAAGGAAGAAACCGGGCTTTCCTGCACACGGCTTTATTCCGCCGATATCTGCGAACAGTTTTATGAGGCAGATCGCGACGCCATCACGCTGGCACCGGTGTTCGTCGGCATCGTGGATGCGACGGCTGAAGTCGTGCTGAACGAAGAACACAGCGAGTTCTGCTGGACCTCGTTTTCAAGCGCCGTCGATATGGTGCCCTTTGCCGGCCAGCGCCACGTGTTGCGCCATGTCGAAGCCGAATTTGTGCAGCGCCAGCCCGTCAAACACCTTCTGCTGTTTGAAATGTCGCATTGAGTGCTCTGACAGGCTCAACGAAACAAAAACATGAGGGTATGATGCCAGCAACATATCGCGTGCCAGAGACTTTCAACACCGAACGTTTCGTTGTGCGCAAAGCGCTCGTATCGGATGCCATGTCCGTGCATCGGGGCTGGGCGACCGACCGGGAGGTAACACGGTATCTGGCGTGGAAACCGCATTCCAGCATGGAGCAAACGGTAAGCTTTCTGGAAGGTGCGGAGCGTGCGTGGCAGGTGGGCACAAGTTTCCCGTTGCTGATTGCCCCGCACACTGCACCAGATGAGATTATTGGAACGGTGGAACCGCGCAGCTATCAGGCGCGGGTGTCCTATGGCTGGATTACCAGGCGTGACCATTGGGGGCAGGGCGTTGCCAGCGAGGTTGTTCGCTGGCTGGTTGATCATGCGCTTGCACACCCGGCAATTTTCCGCACCGAGGCGATGTGCGATGTCGAAAACATTGCTTCGTCGCGGGTCATGGAAAAGGCTGGCATGACCCGTGAAGCGGTGTTGCGCCGTTACATTCTTCATCCCAATGTCTCGCCTGAGCCGAGAGACGCATTTCTGTATTCCAAAGTTCGATAGAAGCGATTTGAGGAGATCATGGCGTGACGGCGGTAACTCAACATTTCATTGAAAGGGACGACGGCGCGCGCGTTGAGCTGTTCCTGTCTTCTCCGCCTGCCACAACAAATGGTGCCATCCTCTTTGTGCATGGCAATCAGGGTGGGCTGTTGCTGGGCGGCAGGGAATTCGCCGATAACGGCTCGCTTGTCCGTTTCTCCTCGCGTCTTGGCATTACGGCCGCGGCGGTCTCGCAGCCGGGGTTTGGTGCATCTGACGGGCCAGCGGATTTCTGCGGCCCAGCCACCCAGCACGCGATCATCGCGGCGCTGGCGTTTCTGGAGCAGCAACCAATGGTCGATCCTGACCGCATCGTGCTTTACGGCAACAGCCGTGGCGCCGTCGCATCGGCCATGGTCGCCACCAAAATTCAAACCTTGAGGGCGCTTATCCTGTCGAGTGGCGTTTACGACCTGCGAGACGCCTATGAGCGCAGTTCAAGAGGCTTGCAGCAAACAATCAAGGCCGAGAGTGGTGCCACTGACCGCGCCTTTTCGGACCGCTCGGCGCTGCACCACGCGCCGCAGATCACGGCCGGGACCTTGCTGCTGCATGGTGTCGATGATGACCGTGCCCCCGTCGATCAAGCGGAACTATTTTCAGCGACCCTTGCAGAGGCCGGTGTGCCGGTCAGCCTGCATAGATTGGATGCGGGACATCGCTTGGCTGGCGAGCTAGTCATGCCGATCCTCAAGGATTTCCTGACACGGATATTCAGACCGGCCGTGACGCTTCACTAGCGACTGATCGCACACCACGCTGCCAAAATACCCATGCAACGAGGACGGCACTATGGTTGCAAACAGGTGTTGTCTTGTGCTTCACGCTTGCGGGCGTTATCGTCGCGCTGCCAATGTTAAGTGAATGGAATCAAGAGAAAAAACGTGAATCGTATTTCAGTGTTATTGATAACCGGCCTCAGCCTGACCCTCACAAGTTGCGGTTTCACCCGTGCATCAGAGCGTGGCCATGCCCGTGAAGTCAGCAAGATCAATGCGGTTGGCGTCAGCCTCGATACTGCACGCGAAATGGCTGTCAAAAAGGGATTTCTGTGTGATCAGAGCGTTGACAGGGGCCGTACCGTGGTGAGTGATGGCGTGACCAGAAAAACCGACATTCTGTCCTGCCACAAAAAATCTCTCGAGCTTATCTGCCCGCAGCGCAGATATGTGATTTTTAACGCTTATCCAGCAACCGGCAAGGTCTACCGTGTCGGCAACCGCATAACCGAGCATTCCTGCTTTTAAGCAGCGTCTCCATGTGGTGATATTGGTTTGGGCCCCGCGTGATTATGCGTATTGCTTCACATAAATCTCAGGATCAAAATCAACCCGCTTTGCATTGCCATCCGGTGTTTTGAGGATAAGTTCAACACCACCGCCAATCGAATGCATGTAACGCACGATAGAGGAAATCAGCACATCATCGGCGCTCTCGATTTTCGAGATCGTGTTCTGTGTCATGGCGGCGCGTACGGCAACATCCTGCTGGGTTGCATTCATGGCTTTGCGCACTTCCGCCAGAGCCTTGCCCAGACGCCGTGTTTCGCGTTTTTCATCAAGACGTGCACGAACATCTTGCGGCAGTTCGGCGCGCAGTGTTTTCCAGTCAGTGCTCATCTTTTTTCTCCTTCAGCCACGAATTGAAACGCTGGTCTGCTTTGCCGATCAACTGTTTGTAAAACAGTTCCTGGCTCTTGCCTTGTTTAGCCGCCCCGCACAGAATAATGGCAGCCTGATCAGGATCGAAGGCAAAGGCAAAACGCCAGACCTGCTTGCCAAATCTTACGCGGATCTCTTTCATATTGGCATGACCGGACCCGGAAAGCGTATCCACCTCAGGACGACCAAGAAACGGGCCATCATCTTCAAGGTGGTCCAAAACCTCGCCAACCAGTTCTTAAGTCCCATTTCCAAGGCCTTCCATTCTGGAACGAACTCACGATGGAACTTCACGTCATAGGGCATTATCGACCTCAGAAATATATCTTCAAAGATATAAAGTCAAGATTTCGCAAAACATAACGCAACGCTATACGATCAGGTTGTCAGGATTGAATACGCTGAGCGCTGTTCGCGCACATTCACAATGTGCCTGGAAATATTGTGACCTTGAATTGGTGTTTGGAAACAAGACGTTTGACACTTCAATTGCAAGCGCCCGCACATCGTCTTCGCCGCTTTCCCTGCAAAACCAGCTTGCCAGTTATTCTTCTCCTTGTTCATTTGCAGATATCATTTCTAACAATGGTTGCAAGTGGTCGCTGAATTCATGCGCTGTCTGCGCCTTAAAACGCCCCAAACCAATGGCCCGTAAACCATTTGCACAATCTCCTTGGTGTCAGACGAAACCTTTCGCTGCTGAGGGGATTAAGCGTACAGATGTTAGTGTGTTGAATGCACGCTTGTTTGCGGAGGAAAATATGGCGGAGCAAGCCTACACAACGGATGATCCTGCCACCCGTCTGGAGCTGTTCGACTTTGCGTTCGATCACGCACCGATAGGCATTGCGCTTGTCGATCTTGAGGGACGGATCCTGCGAGGCAACGCCGCATTTGCAAGGCTGGTCGGTCTGCCTATAACGAAAGTCATTGGCACCCACTTCAAGGACTTCACCCACCCGGACGATATCGACGCAGACATGCACCAGTTCCAGCAGGTTTTGCAGGGTCGTCGGGATGGTTACACCATTGAAAAACGCTATGTGCAGCCTCTCGGTGACGTGGTTGATGTGATGATCCATGTTGCCGCCATGCGCGATGCCGAAGGCCGTGTGGTGCGCTTCATTTCACAGATCGAGGATATTACCCGCCATAAGGAACATGAGCGGCAATTGGCCGAACGCGCCGCACAGTTGGAACTGGCCATGGAAGCGGTGAGGGGCGGGTTCTGGCACATGGACATCCCTAGCGGCAAGTTTGAAACCTCGGATCGTCTTGCACAGTTCATCGGCGGGCAGACCGCCGCCCGGCTTGATCTTGAGCGCTACGTCAGCCGTGTGAATGTCAATGACGGCGCGCAGGCAGATCTCACGCCGTTGATCTCAGGCGAACTGGACCAGAATGTTGCTGAATACCGGCTGGATACCATTCAGGGAGAACGGTGGATGCGCTGTGACCGGCGCTTGCTGCGCGATGGTGATGGCCGGCCGCTGAAGATCGTCGGCATGGCCATTGATTTTACCGATGAGCGCCGCCGCATTGAACAGCTGGAGGAAACCGCCAGCACGGATGCCCTGACTGGCCTGCTGAACCGCCGCGGCCTGGTTGGTGAATTTACCGCCCTGCAATCTGCCGATGGTTTTGTGGTGCTGGCGCTGGATCTGGATGGTTTCAAGCAGGTCAATGACGTTCATGGCCACGGCGTTGGAGATGTGGTGCTGTGCGAAACCGCGCGGCGCATCAAGGGTGCGGTGCGCAGCCATGATCTCGTTGCCAGAACCGGCGGCGACGAATTCGTGGTCGTGGTGGCCGGAAGCCGTGCTGCGGGCATAGCGGCTGCAGAACGTATCCTTGAAAGAATGCGGGAACCGGTGCTGATCTCCGGTGGTTCTACTCATGTGCGCGCCAGCATTGGTGGCGTTTGGAGCGCTGCCAAACGGGATATAACGGCCCTGATCAACGAGGCGGATGCGCTGCTTTATGATGCCAAGGCATCCGGCAAGGATGCCATGCAGTTTTAAGCCTTAAACGGCGGGATCGGTTTTGTCCTTTTTCGCCCAACCGTAATGCGCGACAATGTTCTGCTGGTTGCGGATCAGATGTCCGGCCAGTTCCGCATCACCACCGGTCATTGTCTCGGCGTCGGCACCGCACAGGTGCAAGAACATGCGCTGGTGAACGACGGCTGCAAAATAGTCGTAAGGCGGCGGGGTTTCCTGCGTCTCTACGCTCTTCCACTCCGCAGCAACTTGGCTGCTTGCTGCATCCAGCGCCTCCAGCACCGTCTGCATCATCTGTGCACTGGCACGTTCGACAATGTCGTTGAGTTTGCGCTCCTCGGGCGTCAGCACAGGACAGGAATTGCTCATGTTGGGCTCTCTCATCAAACATAGCTTTTGCGGTCATGGCATCTGCCATGTGATCATCATTCCTATGTTTAAACGGAAAAACAGGCAAAAAATTGCGCCTGCGACAATATTATAGGACCGCCCTCAGGCGGGATTTCGGTAATTCTCGACGCCGGGGCCGGATAAGTGTCGCCGCAGGAACCCCAGCATAGTGGCTGCGTAGCGGGGCGACGGGACCGACTACGCCCGGATCATGGCGTCCCGCATAGATTAAACCACTTCATCTGCGAAACCCCATCATGGGAGGCCCAATCGCCGATCCCGCAGAGAAGCGCGGGCCGCGAATGTCGAACGCTATAGGTACCTTAACAACGACTTTGTCGAGCACAGATTTCGGCTGCTTTGCGCCTATTGCGGTCATTGATATGAACGAAAAAATCCGTAAACTTTCCGCTGCTTCAAGGCTCGGAGAGGAAAGTGGAATGAATCTCAACCAAGTCACTGTGACCGGACCTTGATGAGGGTTGGACATTCTATTGCGCTCTCGGCCTAGTGCCAGTGGTGGATGCACGGCCGGACTATGTACGCTTTGTCTGCCCTGACGGAAACAGCACATTCTCTTTACACAAGGGCGGCGATGTAAGCGCCGGAACCACCGTCTACTTCGAATGCGACGATTTAGATGAAAAATATCATAGCCTAACCGCTGCAGGAATCGCGTTCTCGACCCCTCCGCAGGACCAGAGTTGGCTTTGGCGAGAAGCTGAACTTTTTGATCCTGGTGGAAATCGTATCCTACTGTACCTAGCTGGAAGTAACCGTATTAATCCACCGTGGCGGATCCAATCCGATCAGATTTAGAAGACATCAGACCTCGCTTTGGGCCAACTGTGGACGATACTCGACTCCCGACAGTTAGAAGATAGACGAAGAAGACTTCAGCCCACCAATTAGAGAAGGGCCGCTATGGGAAGAAAGTCCCGTGGGCGTGCTGCGCACAGGTGGCGGTGTTTGTTACGCCGCCATTGCGTGCAGTTGCGCTGTCACGCGGTCAACGTCGTAGGGTTTTGAAAAGAATACGCTGCGTGCAGGAAGATCGTCATCGGCAACCTTGCGATGGCCGGAAACGATGATGATCTCCACCGGTGGCCAGCGATCGCGCACCATGGCCGCCAGTTTCATGCCATCCATGCTGCCCGGCATGTCGATATCTGTAAACACAATGCGGATGTCTTCGCGCGCGTTGAGTATCTCGATGGCCTCATCGGCATTGCGCGCCTCGACCGCTTCAAAACCTGCTTCTTCAACAAGGTCGACAGCAGCCATCAGCAGTAGCGGTTCATCCTCAACAACAAGGACGACATTTTTCTTGGGCGGATTGAATGTACCCATTAGTGTTCGGCCTGTTGCAGTTGGTGTAGCGTTGCTTCCATCCGGAGAATGAGTCCAGATGACTCATAACGAACGTCTACCTTGCCTGTTCCACCAAGGCCCATTTTAATCAGCTTCGATCCAAACCCTGCCTTGTCTACGTCGTGAACCGGTGGGCCGCCAATCTCCTGCCAGTCAAGGTGGAACGTTGTGTTCTCACCTTCACCCGTCAGGTACCAGCGCAGCACAACCTTGCCTGTCGTGTTCGACAACGCGCCATATTTGATCGCATTTGTCGTCAACTCATGCAGCAGCAGGGAAAGCGATAGCGTGCCCTTGGGACCAAAGGTCAGGTCTTCGCCCTGCAGCACCACGCGGTCGCGCACGGACAGCCGGTCGAAGGTCCGTTCCATCACCTGCACGATTGCTGCGCTGCTCCAGTTGCGCTCAAACAAAACATCGTGGGCGGTACTCAGCGCGTGAACGCGGCGCTCAAAGGCTTCCACATATTGCCGTTCCTTGACTGGCCGCAGGGTCTGCGTGGCAATGGCCAGAACCATGGACAGCGTGTTTTTCAGCCGGTGGCCCATTTCCCGGTGCAACAACTGTTGCTCAGACTCTGCCCGCACACGCGCAATCGCCGCCTGTATGCGGTCGCCAAAGCTGCGCACAAAGGCAATTTCTTCATTCGACCACTGGTAGGGCATGTCATGGTGAACGAACACCACCAGGCTGAAATTGCCCTGGTCGATAACCGGTACATTGACCAGCACGCGAATGCCCAGATCAAGCAGTGCTTGCGCATTTGCAGCGGTGCGTGGGTCCTGCGTCACATCAGGAATGACGACAGGATTGCCCATTTTCAGATCGTTGATAAAGCTGCCATAGGCACGGAAATGGTGCAGGCCTGTCACGGGCGTAATGCCGGGTGCGGTCCATTGCGGCTGCATCAACACGGTCTCGTTGACAGGGTCTACAATGCCAAAACCGGCGCGGGTCGCATCTAGGGCTTTGGCCATCAGGTCTGCGGCGGCAGATGCCATGGACTCGATGTCGCTCAGCTGTGTCAGCCGGTCGCCCAGGTCAAGCAGCGCCTGTATGCGCGCTGCCGCACGCCGGGTCACTGTGACATCCTTCACCGCACCGATCATTTTCACTGGAAGGCCGTTTTCGCCACGAATGAAGTTTGCAGTCCGGGAAATCCACCGCAAACCGGCTGGCGTATTGATGCGGTATTCCACATCAAGTGCTGCCGAGCCATCGGCGCGGTTGGCCTGTGTCGATTGCGTGCCCTTATCGTCAGAAAAAACCATCGTCTCAAAAACGGACGTTGGATATGACCGCGCCGGCGGCAGATGAAAGATCCGGTAAAACTCCGGCGATGCGCGCAATTCGTTGCGCGTCAGGTCAATCTCGAAAGTGCCAACACCACCAGCCTCCTGCGCGGCAAGCGTTTCTTTCGCCGCGTTGCGCAAACTGGCCGTAATGCCTTTCTGGCGGCGAAACAGGTCATCCTTGCGCTGGGATAATCGACGCGCTTCAAAAAGCGCAATGACCTGCGAGGCAAGCGCCTGCAGGCCGTCCGCCTGTTCCTCGTCCAGTCCTTCAGGCCGTATGACCGTATCGATCACGCACAGGCTGCCGATGATAATTCCGTCTGGGGTAATCAGTGGGGCGCCCGCATAAAATCGGATGAACGGTTCGTCCGTAACCAACGGGTTGTCCTTGGTGCGCGGATCGGCCGTCAGGTCGGGTATTTCAAGCAATTCGCGGCTCACCAGCGCATATTGGCAGACAGACCCTGCCATTGGCGTCTCGCAGGGTTCAAAGCCGACACGGGCCTTGAACCATTGCCTGTTTTCTTCCACCAGGCTGATCAGCGCAACGGGGGTGCGGCAAATGACGCGGGCAATCTGCACAATGCCGTCAAACTCCGGTTCTGGCGGAGTATCCATGATATCATAGGCTTCAAGCGCCTCAATTCTCTCATGCAGATCAGTCTGGTCATCATAGTTGGTCTGTCGCAAGGCACTCTCGCAGTCACGTGGGTTAACCTATCTGTGCAGTTCCAGGACGGTTATTATCGCTATCCTTTGAGAGTGAACGCTGCCCATCGGGTTGATGAACGAGCAGTGGCAATTAAAGTTCCTTCGCCCCGCATAAAATTTTCGTAAAAACAATCCCATATGCCGACGGCCGGACACACTGATGGGGCAGGGAACTCATGCATCTTATCCACTGCGCTGACAGTTGCTGCTCAGGTCTGTAATCTTACAGTGCCGGGCCGGGGCGGATGGTATTTCCCGGTGCAAACCGCGACAGGCGGAAGCGGTGCAGGTTATGGCCGGTTTCATTGCCCTGAATAAGGTCTGCCATCACCCGGCCAATGCCCGGGCCAATGCCGAAACCGTGGCCGCTCATGCCCGTTGCCACAAACAGGCCGTTGATCGCAGCAACCCGGTCAACCACCGGCACCACGTCCGGCATGGCGTCAATCATGCCCGCCCATGTGGTTTTTAACCGGACGGGTTTGGCCTGCGCAAACAGCGTGTTGAAACCGCGCTCTATCGCCTGTAGTTCACGCTTGCCGGGGGCAGGGTTCAGCACCCGCATCCGCTCAAACGGGCTTACCTCATCGGCCGCCCAGTCGCGCGGCGTGGTCCAGGCATCGGGATATCCAGAGGGGGCCATCGGCGCATATCGCGTGCCAAACGGATGTGCCTTGAGTGCCGGCATATATTTGCTGGCATGGCGAAAAGCGTCCGGCCCAACATACAGCAAGTTGCTGCCGCCGGGCGCCAGCGTGTAACCGCCATCCTGTCGGCGACGAAATGCAATGTCATCCTCTGCAACCGCACCGGCATGCAGTTCCGGCATGGGCTCTGTCGCCGCCACCGTCGCCCGCACGCTCAACTGCGGAATGGACACGCCGTGTTTGCGCAACAACAGCGATGACCATGCGCCACCGGCCACCAGCACATTGCATGTCTCTATTTTGCCGTGCTCGGTCCACACGGCTTTGACAGCGCCCGCAGCAGTATCAAGTGATCGCACCGCGCAGTTTTCGATAATGCGAACACCTCGGCGCACCGCCAGCCGCGCCAGCGCCGGAACGGCCAGCCACGGCTCGGCCCGCATGTCGGATGGCGTCACCATAGCACCGGCAAAATTGCGCGCCATGCCCGGTATCATCCGCCGCACGGCTTCACCGTCAATCAGCCGCGTGTCGAGAGCGTGGGCAGCGGCAATCTTCATGAAGTCTTCAAAACCGGCCATGTCCTTAGATGTGCGTGCCAGATAGGTCACGCCGGTCTGCTGCAAGCCAATGTCTTCGCCGCATTCCTGCGCCAGTTCTTGCCACAGGCGGCAGGCCTCCATGACGATTGGTAACTCGTCTGCATCGCGGCCCTGCTTGCGGATCCAGCCCCAGTTGCGGGAGGATTGCTCGGCCGCAATGCGCCCCTTTTCCAGCAACGTCACCTCAATGTTGTTGCGGGCCAGAAAAAGCGCGGTCGACACGCCAATCACCCCGCCACCAACAATCACCACCTCGGATTTCTGGGGAATAGGGTCGGAATGCTGAACCGCATCGGCCTCGGAGAACGGGAACATCGCGCTTTTCCTGGATCAGAGTAATCAGCAACCCATAGCGCTGTGCCATGGGGTGTTCAAGGTGGGGTGAATTGTGAGAGCGAGTTGGCTGTGACTGTTCAATAGCCTCCAAACCTTACCTTGGGCCGGGCCGTTACTCCAAGCGATCAAGGGGTGATTTGCGTTCAACGCAGAATTGTCTACCCTGTCATGGTGCAAATTGGAGGTGACGATGAGACAGTTTTTACCTGGTCTGGTTGGCGGTTTGTTTGCTGGCGCAATTGTTTGGATCGCTCAAAACATGGGCGCGACGTTTCTGGTTGCCGCCATTCTGGCAGCCATCGGAGGATTTCTTGGCACCGTTGCTGGGCAGAAGTTGCAGCGTTAAGAGCGACGGTCATCTACCAAGGTTAGAGCTTGATTTGGCGTCACCGATTGGTGACGGCCGGCTTTGTTTCATCTGCGAGTGACAGTCTCAAAACCTGTCGCTTAAAAAGGGTGGACGGTTCCGGCCCCTCACGACACATTTGCCGTAACGAAACGGTCCATCCTGTGGTATGGCAGGATTCACAGGGCAGAAGATGAGGCAAACCAGATGAGACAGGACAGCCGGTTGTCGCGCATGTTGCATGTGTTGATCCACATGGGCAGGCACAAGGGCGTCATGACATCGGACATGATTGCCACCATGCTGGATGCCAATCCGGTTGTCATTCGCCGTACCATGGCGGGCCTGCGTGAGCAGGGGTATGTGCACTCGGAGCGTGGCCATGGCGGCGGCTGGACATTGGCGCGGCCGCTGGAAGAACTGACGCTGCTGGATATTTACCGCGCGGTGGGCGAACCCTCGATTTTTGCCGTCGGCCCGGCCTATGACATGCCCGGTTGCCCCATTGAAAAGGCCGTCAACGCCACGCTGGAAGATGTGTTTTCCGATGCGGAAAAACGCCTGATGGACCGTTTTGCCGGCGTCACTCTGGCTGATATTGCCAAGACATTTGTTGCCCCTGAAGGCGCGCACGAAGGCCAGTCCTGCAGCGCGTGATCTGTTGAGCCTGATCAGGGCGCGGTAAGCAAGTTTTAGCCAAAAAATAAAGATCGCCACTGGAACGAATTTTTGCGATGTATGGTTGTGCCTGTCCGTGCGTCACATCTTGATGTGAAGTTCGGTAAAGCGCAGCTGGCTGGGAAATCATTAATTTCCGGGTACCGGCCTTTGATTGTCGACTGTTGTCAGAGAGTGATGCCCGCAGATGTTACGCAATATCTTTTCCCGACTGCTCAATAAAACCGAGCCAGAGGCATCGGAAGGCCCGTCCGCCCATGACTTTGACAGCTGGAACCGCATTGGTCGCGCCAAGGTGCTGAATGTCTGCGCCGCGCTGGAGGCCATCATCGATCTCGATGAAGAATCCGACGAAGATCTGGTGGAAGACGAGCGCGATGAAGAATTTGCCGATGCGGTGCTGGATGAGGTTGTCGCGCTGAACGCTGCCGGCCACTGGCAGCGGGCGCGGGAGCGTTTTGACCCCGCCCACACACCTTTCACCTCGCATATGGGCGATGTCGGCCTGCATGCTGTCGTCATCCTGGGGCCGGACGCCTTTCTGGTGCGTCTGGATGATCAGGTGCTGCACATTGATGGCGGCGAGATCACCGAAGTGGACGGTGCCACCATGGTGGCCATTTCGCGCAACCGGCGCTGGATTGTTTTGGCCACCGGGCAGGGCCTTGCGATTTCAGAAGGTTTCGACCCCGCCACACAAGAAATCACCCCATGGCCTGAAGATATCGAGGTTGATGCCACGACGGTGCGTTGCCTTGAAATTTCAGATGATGGCAAAAGCGTTGTTCTGGCCAGTGATGAGTTCGGCATCTGGCTGTTGCGCGGCAGCGACTGGACACTGCTGGCGCCACGCCCCGGCCATGTCGATGAGAACGACGAAGACGTAGACGACGATGATGATGATACCGACGAAACGGACGCTGAAGCCACGGCGGATGAGGCCGAAGATGGCGTGCGCAATGTCGGTTCCGATGATTGCCCGGTTTACATAGGCAGCTACAAGGACATCAAGGCCAAGTTCGGCGGCCCGCTGGGCATTGATGCCAGCCACGTCGCAATCTCACCAGATGGGCACTACGTTGCCTATGGCTGGCAGGATGTTTATGGCGGTCATTATGTCGAGCGCATCACCGAGACAACCATTGAACCGCATGGCCGTATCGAGGCTGAGAGCGATTACCCCTATAATCTGCGTTTCACCGACGACTCCAAAAGCCTGCTGTCAAACTCCCGTTACGGCTCCAGCGGCGTCACCGTCTGCCGCGATCTGGCGTCACTGAAGGGTGATCATGACGAGGACGAAGAAGAACCGCACACAACAGACGATTATCTGCGCGCCTATGGCATGACGCAGCTGCCCGGCGAAGTCTATGGTCTGGGGGAGCCGGTGGCGTGGATTGGCGGCGCAGGCTGGTCGCATGCCGCACCTTTAAGCGGTGGCAAACCGGTGTTCACCCAGTTCCTCGGTTCGGCCTTGCGCGGCTTTGATTTTGATCCGGTCAGCGGCCGTGTCGCTGTCGCCAGCGCATCGGGTGTGCTGCATGTGCTGGACCCGTTTTCAGAGGCGCAGCCCGGCCGCGAACGCGGGTACCATCCGCGCCGCGAAGTGTTCCGCTGGATTTTCTGGGAAACGCTGGAAAACCCAATCCGCTGGTAACTTCGGAACGGTTCAGATCCACGGCGCGCCATTGGCCCAATCGGCGCGCAGCATCTCCACAAAGCGCCGCACCTTGGGCGATACGTGGCGGCGCGTCGGGTACACGGCGCAGATCGGCGTTTCCTCGCGCACATAATCCGGCAGCAGCGCTATCAGTCGACCCTGCCTGATGTCGTCACCGACAAGAAATTCACCCAACTGCGCCACGCCAAGCCCGGCCAGAACAGCATCGCGTATCGCTTCGGTATTGCTCAGGCGCAGCGCGCCTTGAACGCTGATATCGCGGGCCTCGCCACCCATCTGGTAGCGCCATGGCACCAGCCCGTTGGCATAGGTAAACACAATCTTGTCGTGGTCGGCCAAGTCATCCAGCGTGCGCGGCAAACCACGCCGTGCCAGATAGTCCGGCGTGGCACACATCACCAGCCGGTGAGGGGCCAAAACCTTGCGGATCAGGCCGCTATCGCTTGGTCCGCCAATGCGAATGGCCACATCGATACCGTCAGACACAAGGTCGCAATAATCATCGGAAAATGAGACATCGGCCTCCAGCTCAGGCCAATCCTGCAAAAAACGCTGCAACACTGGCAGCACGTGCAGCCGGCCAAAGGCGGTCGGCAGGTCAACGCGCAAACGTCCCTTCGGGGTCTGGTTGCGCTCGGCCAGCGTTGCCTCGGCATCGTCCACTTCGCATAAAATCCGCAGCGCATGCTCGTAAAACAGCTTGCCTTCATCGGTCAGGCTGGCGCTGCGTGTCGTGCGCTGTATTAGCCGTGTGGCAAGGTTTTCCTCCAGCCGCGTTATGCTTTTGCCAACCGCAGAACGTGTCACGCCCAGCCGCTCGGCCGCGCGGGTAAAACTGCCGCTGTCGGCCACCCGCACAAACGCCAGCACATCGCCAAAATGATCAAGCATTGTATCCGTTTCGTCCCATGTCTTGCCCTGTGGGGCCACTTTATCGGTTTTTTGGAACCAGTAAACAGCGTGTCTTCAACGGCGCGGCATCTTGGCCGCGTAAAGCGCAAAGGACAGGCAGGCTCATGCAACCGCATATTTCCGCGACAGATCAGGCAAAAGGCGGCGGCTGGCCTGCCGTGTTAACGGTGGGGCTGGCCACATTCTCCGTCGTCACCACGGAAATGCTGCCCGTGGGACTGATGACCTCGATATCAACGGCGCTGGAAACCTCTGTCGGTACAGCCGGCCTGATGATTTCGTTGCCCGCGCTGCTGGCGGCGCTGTTTGCGCCCTTTGTTCTGCTGGTGGCTGGCAGTGTGGACCGGCGGCACATTCTGGCCGGTTTGCTGGCACTGCTGGTCGCTGCCAATGTCGCCTCGGCCCTTGCGCCCTCCATGGGCTGGATGTTGGCGGCACGGGTCATTGTCGGTTTCTGCATGGGCGGCATCTGGGCCATATCAGGTGGTCTGGCGCTGCGGCTGGTGGCAGACCATGCGGTTGGTACCGCCACCGCCATCATCTTTGGCGGGGTGGCCGCCGCCTCGGTACTGGGCGTGCCCATGGGCGCCGTGATTGGTGATTTCGCCGGCTGGCGCGCCGCCTTTGCCGCCATGGCCGTGTTCAGCGCCATTGTGCTGGCGCTTAACCTCTGGGCCTTGCCCGCACTGCCCATTCGCCAGTCCGTCAACTTAGGCCAGTTCAAAACCCAGCTGTCGCGCCCGGTTGTGGTGTTTGGCCTCACCATCACGCTGCTTCTGGTGACAGGGCATTTCATGGCCTACACCTTTGTCAGCCCCGTCTTGCGGATCGTCTCGGGTGTGAAGCTGGAATGGATCGGCGCGCTGCTGTTTTTATATGGGGCCGCTGGCATTGCCGGAAACTTTCTGGCCGGCATGGCCGCTATCAGCCACATCAGGCTCACGCTGCTTTCCATCTCTCTAGGGCTGGTTGTCGCCATATCAGGTTTTGTCTGGCTGGGCGCAACGCCAGCAATGGGCGCCACCTTGCTACTGCTCTGGGGCGTGGCCTATGGCGGCGTGTCCGTCACCCTGCAAACATGGATGATGAAGGCGGCACCATCAGCCATTGAAATTGCCTCGGCGCTGTTTGTCTCGGTGTTCAACATTGGCATTGCCACCGGCGCCTTTATGGGCGGGCAGGTGGTTGATAGGGCCGACCTTGTTACCAATCTGGCGCTGGCAGCCATCTTGCCCGCACTGGCGCTGCTGGCCACCCTTGTTTCTCCCACCCTTGTTTCTAAACGCAAAACCCATCTGTGAGCACTGACATGTCCCATGACGTCTACGAACTGGGTGACATCACCCTGCAGTCGCGCCGCACCATCCGGCAGGCAAAACTGGCCTATAAAACCTTCGGCACATTGAATGCCGCCAAGGACAACGCCATCATCTACCACACATCCTTTGCCGCCAGCCATGATGACACCGCCTGGCTGGTCGGGCCGGGCAGGGCGCTGGACCCTGCGAAATATTTCATCATCGTGCCTGACATGTTCGGCAATGGCTTCTCCAGCTCACCCAGCAACACACCGTCACCAACAGGTGATGCCAGGTTTCCTCACGTCACCATCCATGACAATGTGCAGCAGCAGCACCGGCTGGTGTCGGAACATTTCGGCATCACCAAACTGCACATGGCCGTTGGCTGGTCGCTGGGCGGTGCGCAGGCTTTTGAGTGGGCGGCGGCCTTTCCAAATATGGTTGAACGGCTGTTCACCTTCCAGAGTGCAGCGCGCACCTCGCGCCACTTCCATCTGTTTTTTGACAGTGTGCGTGCGGCGATCGAGCTGGATGCAGATTTTCATGGTGGCTTTTATGGTAAGCCGCCGCATCGTGGCTTGCGGGTTGCCGCCCGCATCTATGCGGCATGGGGTTTTTCGCAAGGCTTTTTCCGGCAAAGGCTGGATGAGACGGCGCTGGGTTACGCGTCGCTGGAAGATTTTCTGGTCGATTTCTGGGAAGGCTGGTTCCTGAAGCGGGATGCCAACAACCTGCTTGCCCATATCTGGACTGGCCAGCACGCCGATATCAGCGCCAATCTCAAATATGGCGGCGATCTCGACAAGGCGCTGGCTGCCATCACGGCAGACACCATCATCATGCCGTGCTCCAGCGACCTTTATTTCCCGCCCGCTGATGCCGCTTATGAGGCGGAAAGGATTGCCAGGGCCGAACTGCGCATTCTCAACTCACCCTGGGGCCATGTGGCCGGCGAAGGTTTGAACGATGCCGATACCGTCTTCATCGAGCAGGCAATCCGGGATCTGCTGGCCCGTTAAGGGGCATGCCGCAAGGTAACATCCGCTAACGGCAGGTTGCCCGCACTTGCTGGATTGCGCCCTGCAACCTACCTTCCACTCCACGCGTTTGGTGGTCTGTCGGTAAAACAAGCGGGCCCAAGACAAACGGGCCTACGATTGGCGAGGAGAAAACGGCATGGCAGAAACATCAGGCGATGGCCTAACGGTGCTCATTGTTGGTGCCACCGGGCTGGTCGGCAGCCATGTGCTGCAACTGGCGCTGGAAGACCCCGCTGTGGCCAAGGTCATTGCACCGACCCGCCGCCCTCTGCCGCCCCATGAAAAACTCCTGTCACCGCAGGTGGACTTCAACCAGCTGCCAACCGAGGCCGATTGGTGGCGGGCGGATGCGGTTATCTGCACGCTTGGCACCACCATCAAGGCGGCCGGCTCGCAACTGGCGTTTCGCAGGGTGGACCATGATTACCCGCTGGATGTGGCGCGTCTCGCCAAGGCTTACGGCACCTCCACCTATGTGCTGACCTCTGCCATTGGTGCAGACGCCAAGTCGCGGTTCTTTTACAACCGCGTCAAGGGTCAGCTGGAAAAGGAACTGGAAGCGCAACGTTTCACATCGCTTACCATCGTGCGCCCCGGCATTATCGGCGGCAAACGGCCTGAGTTCCGGCTTGGCGAACGAGTGTTCCTGCATGCCATGCGGCTCATTGGCCCGCTTCTGCCGCGCCAGTGGCGCGTCAGCCCGGCCGATAACATCGCCCGCGCACTTCTGACCGCTGCCATTTCTCAAAAACCGGGCGTGCATATCATCCCGGCCAGCGAACTGGCGTGAGGCTTGTATGTTTATGTAGGCACCTCATGCCTTGTGCTTGCTGTGGGCATCCAGTGCCGCGCGTCTGCGCGGCGAAAGGCTTCTTTTCATCCCAAAGACTTGGGCTGGCCTGGATCTCTGTGACAAGCACAGAGATGAGGGGGAGTATGTTGCACTGAACGACATAGGATAGCGTTCATGGGTTGGGATCGTGCCCTACCTCTACCCTTGTGGGAGAGGAAGAAAAATCATCATCTTAGCTTGCTAAGTGACAGATTTTTCAGGTGAGGGGTCATGTTCTGCCGCATCTCGACCCGCCCACTCGACGTCATCCTCGCCCTTGTGGCGAGGATCCAAGCCGGTGCCAAATATGCAACCTGTTCAGATTGTCGGGACAAGCCGGAAATGACGATGTTCGGGGTGAGGGCGGAAACGACCTGTGAAACATCGCTTCAGCGTTTTAGCCAAAATTTCTGTTCTGCGCGGCCATCCAGTCGACAAATGACTGCAGCCGCACGGTAAAGGCTGCAGGTTCATCCTGTGGTGTCAAAGCCTGCGTCAGAAAATAATCGATATCGTCACGCCTGAACGGAAAACGGTCGCGCAAGCGGTTGGCATGGGCATCCAGCGTATCCGGCCAGTCGATATCCTCATGATGCTGCAACACATTGGTGGAGCGGATCAGTTTGCGTGATGCCTCACGCATCAGTCGGGCAGCCGTACTGTGTGAGATGTCTCCGCTCAGTGATGTACGGTAGTCGCCGAGAACTCTCTCGAAGTCGCCATTCACCGCCAGCGCCAATTGCCGCGACGGGCGACACAACCCGACACCAAGCGCCAGATCTTCCCCTAGGAGACAGCGGCAGTGGTGTCGCAGCCAATATTTCCAGGCTATGCCGGCCTCTGACGGCAAAACCTCACTTAGCAGGCCGATGTCGAAGTCGATCTTGCTCACCACCGGATAGGCGGTCTCTGCCTCACGGCGTATCTGTTCAAGGTCTGCCGCCTCATCGGAGGTGGGTGCGGCGTGCAGGATGATGGAGAGATCAAGATCAGAGCGCCCGGCAACGGCTTGGCCCGTGGCAACACTGCCATAGACATAGACGCTGTGAACGCAAGGAACGTTTGTCGGCGCAAGTTGCTGGCAAATATGGTCGAGCAGCGGGCGAAATGCCTCCTGAAAGGGTGGTGTGACAATGGTCTGGATAAACCCGTTGTGATCCACACCCATCACGTCACATCCAGCGCCGCGCTGCCAATCTGCGCAAGGGTGGTTGCGGCATAGGCCTCCACCAGCTGCGCCTCGGCTGCCGCATGCGCCGCCTCGATCACCCGGTTGGAGGCGCGTTCCACCGGGCAGGACGGGTGGTCTTCAGAGGTTGGTGCGGTCAAAATGCTGCCGGCGGTCAGCGCGCGCTGCACGTCCAGCACGGTAATCTCGTCCAGCGGTCGTGTCAGTTTCCAGCCGCCGCCACGCCCGCCTTCAGACTCCACAATGCCATGTTCGCGCAGCGAACCCAGCGTGCGGCGCACCACGACAGGGTTGGTGTTCAGCATCTGGCCAATCCGCTCGGAGGTTTCCCGGCCACCCAGCAACCCCATGTGAACCAGCACGTGCAACATTCTGGCAAGCCGACCGTCGGTTCTCATGAATGGCCTTTTCTGAAACAATAAAAGTTACGGTACGTTGACATCTGGTCTAACGTGTAACATTTATTGTTACGCGATGAAAGGATGTGTACATGTGCCGTTGCCACTTTCTGCTGAAGGCGATGGCGCTGCTTACCACCGTTTCCGCACCCCATGCCCAGCCGTTTTTGCGGCCAGCCGCCAAGGAGCAGCCGATGATCGAAAAAACCGTAAATACCCGCACCATCAGCATCAGCGTGCTTGAAGCCGGCGAAGGCCCGCTGGTTGTTTTGTGCCATGGTTTTCCCGAGACAAAACGTGCCTGGCGGCATCAGGTTACGGCACTGGCGCAGGCCGGTTACCGCGTCGTGGCACCGGATCTGCGCGGTTATGGCAAAACCGATGCGCCAGCGCGTGACGACCAATATAGCGTGGTGCATGCGGTGGGTGATCTGGTGGCGCTGCTGGATGCGCTGGGCGAACAGCAGGCTGTCCTTGCCGGCCATGATTGGGGCGCAACCATTGCTTGGCAGGCCGCACTGATGCGGCCGGACCGTTTTCGCGCCGTGGCGGCACTCAGCGTTCCCTTCATGGGCCAACCGCCCGTGCCGCCATCGCAGATTTTTCCGCAAAATGATCAGGCGCTGTTTTACACCCTGTATTTTCAGGAGCCGCAAGGCGCGGAGGTCGAGTTTAACCGTGACGTGGCGCTGACCCTGCGCAAACTTCTGTTTGCCGCCAGCGGTGAGGCGGGGCCACGCAAGGCCGGGGATGCGACACCCAACCCGTTCGGCATGGTGGACCGTAAAACAGGGCTGCTGCCCAGCCTGCCAGACCCGAAGACTCTGCCGTCCTGGCTGCCGCAGCACGAGTTTGATCAGCTGGTTCACGCCTTTGAAAAAAGCGGCTTTACCGGTGGCCTCAATTATTACCGCAATCTCGACCGCAACTGGGAACTGCAACAGGCAAACATCGGCCAAATGGTCAGCGTGCCGGCCCTGTTTATGATTGGCGAAAGGGATACCGGCCTCAGCATTCCCGGCATGGATCAGATCATCGCTGCCATGCCGTCTCTGGTGCCGGGTCTGCGCGGCAGCCATGTGCTTGATGGTGCCGGTCACTGGCTGCAACAGGAAAGGCCCGAAGAGGTATCGGGCCTGTTATTGGACTTTCTCAATACACTGGAAAACTGAGGTTTCTCCCGCTCCAGCCGTCATCCGCCTCGCTTATGGCGCCGGCCTGACGCCATCATCATCAGGCAGCGGCGTGTCATCTGGCTGTTTATCAGCGGCCTTCAGTTCGCTGACGATAACACCGGCGACGATAAACAACGCGCCCAGCAGCGCCAGCGGCGGCAGCCGGTCGCCAGCCATGCGGCCAATAATGCCGCCCCACACCGGTTCCCCGGCATAGATGATGGCGGCGCGAGACGCCGACACGGTTTTCTGCGCCCAGTTCATGGTGAACTGGATCAGCGCGCTGGCCACCGCCAAGCCGAGGGCTGCCGTCAGCCATACCCATGAAAAGTCGGGAATGCCTTCGCCAAACAGCGGCATGGCAAGGAAGGAAAGGGCGCTTGCCACAAAACACTGCACCACGGAAATACGGCCGCTATCCACCACCGTCGCATACCGGCTCATCAACAATATCTCGACGGCAATGGCAAAGGCACTCAGCAAGGTGGCAATTTCGCCGACCCCAAGCCCGACATGCAGTGCATCCGGCCCGGCAATCATCACAAGCCCGGCAAAGGCCAGCGCCACGCCAACAAGCGTGGTGGTTTTCGGTGGTCGTTTCAACACCAGCCATTGCAGCAGCGGCACCAGCGGTACGTAAAGCGCCGTCAAAAAGGCCGATGTGCTGCTGTTGACCGTCTGCAAACCAAAGGTCTGCAGGGAAAACACGACGAAAATCGACGTCCCGATAACCGCACCGCCACGCAGTTCGGTCAGGGTCAGGTGCCGCATGCGTTTGCGGAAAATGACCAGACAAATGGCGGCAGCGCCCAGAAACCGAAGGCCGACAAAAAACAGCGGCCCGGTATGGCTCATGGCAGTGTGAATGATCAGGAATGTCGCGCCCCAGACCACGGTAATGGCAATCAGCGCCAGTTCCTGGCGGGAAAAAACCAGCTTGTATTTCGAAAGTGTGTGCATAATAATACGCAATATGAGCAATATAATGCACAGTCAAGATGACCCATCCGATGTTCTCGCGCATGTGGCCGCCAATCTTCGCCGTTACCGTGCCGATGCGGGCATGAGCCAGGAAGCACTGGCCCAGGCCTCCGGCCTCAGCCGTCGCATGATCAGCAATCTCGAAAGCGGCGATACCAATATCAGCCTCAGCAAGCTGGCCTCTCTGTCGCGTGCGCTGGGTGTCGGCTTTGCGGCCATGGTGGCAAATCCGAGCGCCAGCACCACCAAGGTCGAGGAAATTGCCTGGCGCGGCGCAACGCGCAAAAGTTTTGCCGTGCTGTTGGGCACGGCGCCAGCCCGCAGCCTTGCCGAATTGTGGTCCTGGTCGATCGATGTTGGCGATACCTATCAGGCCGAGCCGGACCCGGTTGGCTGGTATGAAATGATATCCGTGTCGGCCGGTCGCCTGCGCATCAACAAACAGGATGGTTCGGTGGTGGTCAAAGCCGGGGACTTCACCATTTTCGACAGCGCCCAGCCTTATTCTTACGAAAATATCGGCGATGAAGTGCTGCATTTTACCCGCGTGGTGGTCTGCTAAACGCAAGCCCTAACCACCCCAATTCCTGCCTTCCAGCATATATCGAGCATCATCATGAGCACCACAAAGACCTTCACGCCATCAGGTTATTCGCATGTCCAGCCGGGACATATTGCCAGTGTCGTCACCTGTCTGGAAATGAACGAAAACCCTGATGCGGCAGAACCGTCCTTTGCTGGTGACATCCGCCTGGAACGAATGGAAAAGCCAGATCTGGAGGCCTACCGCACGCTGTACCGAAAGATCGGTGCAGAATGGCTGTGGTTCTCGCGCCTCATCATCAGCGATGAAAAACTGGCCTCGATCATCGGCCATGAGGATGTCGAGGTCTATGTGCTGCGCGATGGTCAGCAGGATATCGGCCTGATGGAACTTGATTTCCGTCAGCCGAACGAATGTGAGCTGGTGTTTCTGGGCCTGACAGCAGAGGCAACTGGCAAGGGTCTTGGCCGCGCGCTGATGAATGCGACGCTGAAACGTGCCTGGCAGAGAGATATCAAACGCCTGCACCTGCACACCTGCACGCTGGACCATCCCTCGGCACTCGGTTTTTACCTACGCTCCGGTTTCCGGCCATACGCCTTTCAGGTGGAAACGCAGGCCGATCCGCGCCTGACCGGCCACTTGCCGCTGACGGCCGCACCACATGTGCCGCTGATCCAGCCGCAACAGAAAGAAGCCTAACGCCAGTCACCCAACCTTGCCCTTGGCACATGGTTGCCAGGGGCAGGGGCTTGCTGTGCATTCACCACCCAATGCCCTTGCCATAATCGATCGTCATGTTATGTAATAACATAACTTGTGTTGTCTGTCGGTCGATCCACTGCCCGTACCAAAGCGCGGCTTGGTAACATTGACAGTGATATCTGAACGTGTAGCTTGTCCGGGTCATGGTTCTTCCACCTCTGGGTGGAAGCTAAGAGGGAATTCGGTGCAAAACCGAAGCTGTCCCGCAACTGTAAGCGGTTAGCCGTTTGTCCAACATGTCACTGGCAGAAATGCCGGGAAGACGGACAACGGCATTGACCCGCAAGCCAGGAGACCTGCCTGACGAGATACGATTCCGTGGTCGGGGTGTGCCACAGGAATGAGTGTGTGCGCGGCCTTCCTGCCAGACATGCCTTCATTTTTGCTGCCTCCTGTATTTGAGATTTTGGCAGTGAATGAAGACGTAAAATACCTGATAACCCCACCCATGCGCCCGTCACGGCGCGCCATTCTTCTCATTGCAAAGTCTGCCTTTGCCGCATCTCCACATCTGGAAATGCAGCGCCTTGCCGAAAAACTGGCTGAACATATTGCGCTGTCACATCCCGGAGACATCGTGCAATTTGCCTTTACGGAGCAGGGCAAGCCCTCGCTGCGCGACGGGCTGTTTTCCCTGCTGGAACAGCAGCTTGACCATATCACCATTCTGCCGCTGATTTTGCCGGTCGAGCCGAGTTTCCGCAACTGGCTGGTCAAGTCGCTAAAGCGCTGGCGTGCGTCAGCCACCCAGCCATGGCCCGAAATTTCCATCACCGGCGATATCGCCTCTGCGGGCCTAATGCTGCCGCTGATGAGCGAGCTTTTGGAACAGGCGCAGGCACTGGAAACCATGCCCGGCAAGGCAGTAGCGCAGGAAGGTTCGCTGGTGCCCGCGCAGAAATACCGCGTTCTCGTCTGTTCCGGCGGTGCCTGCAACAGCGCGGGCGCCGACACGATCTGGAACCACCTTCGCAACCAGCAGGAACGTTTGAAACTGCGCGTCACCGGTTCTGGCACCATGACGGCCAAATCCACCTGCCTTGGGCCGTGCAATCTGGCGCCGGTGCTGCAGGTGTTTCCCGATGGCACCTATTACGGCGGCGTTACCGAACAGGCGGTCGATGACATCATTGCAGGCCATCTGCTCGGCAGCCCTGAACTCGGCAACCATGTGGTCGAGACCCACGCCTACCATCCAACAGGCCGCAAGCAGCGGCTGCGTATTCCCCAAAACTGATCCGAGGAGATAAAATGTCATCCAAATTCCTGTCGCGTCTTGGCGCGACCTGGCTTGCCACCGCCGTCATGTCCACGGCGGCTGCCGGTTTTGCCGCAGAACCGCTGCGCGTTGGCGCAACCTACATCACCTCGGGCACTGATCCGGCCAAGGGTTCCAATGGCTGGGCACTGACCAGCCACGGCGTTGGCGAAAACCTGTTTACCGTTGATCGTGATGGCAAGCTGGTGCCAGAACTGGCTGACAAGGCAGAGCGCAATGACGAGCTGACCTGGACAATCACCCTGCAGCCCGGCCGCGCCTTTTCAGACGGTTCGCCCGTCACCGCCAAGGCGCTGGCCGCCGGATTTGACAACACCTTCGCCAACAACAAGGCGGCGCTTGCCACCGGTGGCAAGCTGAGTTTTGCCGCAGTGGATGACCTGACACTCAAGGTCACGACGGAAAAGCCGGTTCCCTATATTCAGGCGCTGTTTGCCGAGTGGCCACTGGTGGCCTACACACCGGCGGCCAATGGTGAGGCGCTGTTTACCGGCCCTTACAGCATTGCCGATTTCAAGACAGATGCCGCAATTACCCTTGCACCCAACGCCCATTTTGCCGGTGCAGACAGCCGGTCTCCCGTTGAGTTCCGCAAGTTCGGTGACGCGCAAAGCATGACACTGGCGCTGGAATCCGGCGAGCTTGATCTGGCCTTCGGCCTGCCGTCGGAAGTCGTCAGCCGCCTGAAAACCAACCCGGACCTTACCATCAAGTCTTTCCCGGTCGGGTATCAGTATCTGGCATTCCTCAACACCACCCGGCCGCTGCTGGCAGATGTCAAAGTGCGCCAGGCGCTTGATCTGGCCTTTGACCGCACGGAACTGGCAGCCGCCATCAATGGCGGTGAACCGGCAACCGGCGCTTACGCCGCCTATTTTCCTTTTGCGGGTAAAAATACCCGCGTGACAGATTTGGATAAGGCAGCAACGCTGCTGGAGGAGGCGGGCTGGACCAAGGGGTCCAACGGCACCCGCGAAAAGGACGGCAAGCCGCTGCGCCTGCTGGCCATTACCTATCCGCAGCGTCCTGACCTCGTGACCATGCTGCCAGTCGTCAAGGCGCAGCTGGCACGGGTCGGCGTGGAGCTTGATACGCAGGTGGTCGAAAGCATCCAGCAGGTTGCCTCGGCAGGCGATTTCGATATTGCGCTGTGGGCACAACACACCGCACCAAGCGGTGACCCGGCCTTCTTCCTCAACTCGATGCTGCGCACCGGCGCCTCGCTCAATTACGCCAAATATGCATCGCCGGAATTTGACGCCATTCTCGACCGCTTCGCGTCGGAAGGTGAGCCGGATGCCCGCGTCAGCATTGCACTGGATGCGCAGGACAAGCTGTTCGAGGACGTTCCGGCCTCGTTCCTTGTCTCGCCGGTCTGGTATGTCGGTGTGTCAAAGCGGCTGGAAAACTATCAGCCCTGGGGTTCGGACTACCACGTCCTGCGCGCCGATATTGGCGAAGCGAAATAGACATGAACCTGATCTGGCCCTGCATCAGATCAGCCATCGGGCTGGCGGCGATTTCCTTCGCCGCCTTCGCCATTATTTCGACAATGCCGTCTGACCCCGTGGCCATTGCCGTGCATGTCTGGAACCTGCCGGCAACAGAGGCAACATTCGCTGCCTTGCGGGCGGAATGGGGGCTGGATCAGCCAATTCCGCTGCGTTACCTGCACTGGCTGCAAGGGTTCGTAGTCGGCGACTGGGGCCGGTCCTTCCGCACGGGCGAGGCGGTGTTTGCTGAGTTTGCCGCGCGCCTGCCGGTCTCGCTGTTCATGGGCCTGTCGGGACTTTTTCTCGCCATGCTGCTGGCCGTGCCGCTTGGCTTTTTTGCTGCGCTCAAACCCGGCGGCATCGTCGACAGGTTCAGCCGCAGCCTGTCTGTGTTCGTGCAGGCCGTTCCGGCCTTCTGGGCGGGGTTGGTGCTGTTATGGGTGCTGGGCGTGCAGTTGAAGTGGATCAGACCCTTCGCCAATGACACGGCCTCGATCGTCCTGCCAATTGTGTTGATTGCGCTGCATTCGGTAGCCGTACTGGCGCGGGTCTACCGCCATGATCTCAGGCAAACCGCAACCCTGCCATTTTACGTCACCGCTTTGGCCAAGGGTCTGTCACCCCGCCAGGCGCTGTGGCGCCACGGCCACCACAGCGCGCTTTACGCGCTGCTGTCGGCCGCTCGCTCCGAGGCCGGTTGGGTCATTGGCTCCACCGCAACCATGGAAATCCTGTTCGGCCTGCCGGGCATCAGCCAGTTTCTCGTGCAAAGCATTGCCGCCCGTGACCAGATGGTGTTGCAGGCCTATGTCGTGGTCATTGCGCTGTGGATGCTGCTGATGAATGCGACCGCACGCCTTGCCATGGAATATCTCGATCCGCGAGCCCGCCTATGATCCGTTATCTGTTGCTGGCGCTGATCGCTTTGTTTTTCGTCACCGGTGGCCTCTGGCAACCGCATGATCCGGATGCCGTCAATATTCTGGCCCGCCATGCCGGTGCCAGCAGCCAGCATATTCTCGGCACCGACCATCTGGGTCGGGATCTGTTTTCGCGCATTCTGGCCGGCGGCTGGAGAACCGGCTGCGTCATCTTTGCCGTGGCCTCCATCGGTTTTCTTGTCGGCAGCATTCTTGGCACCACCGCCGCCATTCTGGGCGGCTGGCGTGAAAGCATTCTGCTGCGCGCCTGCGAATTTTTCATCATGGTACCCACGCTCATCGTGGCGCTGACGGCCGCCGCGCTGTTTGGCCTGTCACCGCTCAGTGCCGGCGTGGCATTGGGGCTGGCAGGCATTGGCCCGCATTCGCTGCTGGCCCATTCACTCAGCAAACGGGTGCTGGGCCAGCCCTTCATTCTGGCGGCACAAAGCCTTGGCGTGTCACCGGCCAGAATGATAACCCGCCACCTGCTGCCCAACACCTTGCCGCTGATGTTGACCTATGTCGGCAATCAGGCCGGCCTTGCCATCGTTGCCTATGCGGCGCTGGCCTTTATCGGCCTTGGCGCAGACCCGTCAAAACCCGACTGGGGCTCCATGCTGTTTGAATATCGCGTCTTCATCTTCGACCATCCGATGTTGATGATCTGGCCGGGCATCGCCATTGCGATAACAGTCTCGGTGTTGAACTGGACCTTCGATAATTCCGAAATGGATCAGAAACGCCGCCGTCATATCTGATGCCAGCACAGGTTTTCGCGTGTAATTTTTTCCACAATGCAACTCGTTCAGTTTCGTGTCAGCCATCTGCGGCATCGCTGTTGTCACAAACAGGTCAGCCTCAGGGAACATGCCCATGCGCAGTTACTCAACCGTCCAGAAACTTCTCCACTGGAGTGTTGCAGCCCTCGTTGCCTTTAACCTGCTATTGCCGGATGGCATGAATGCCTGGCACCGTTTGGTCAAACACGGACAGGTGCCACAACCCGCAGATATATCAGCGGCCAATATTCATGCGCTGGTTGGCATTGCCATTCTGTTTCTGGTTGCGGTGCGGCTTGCCATCCGCATCACATCAGGCGTGCCGCCACAGCCAAATGGCCAACCGCCCATCATTCACCGGCTGGCAGGGCTGGTGCATGGTCTGCTCTACGCGCTTTTATTTGCAATGCCGATTTCAGGCATGATGGCCTATTACATGGGCATTGACGTTGCCGGCACGCTGCATGCCGAGGTGCTGAAAACAGCCCTCTGGCTGCTGCTCGGTGCCCATGTCGCAGGCGCTCTTGCCCAGCATTTCTATTTCAAATCTGACGTCTTGCGCCGCATGACTGTGTCTTGAGTGCATCGGCGCAGGGTTGCGCTGCCGTGCTGCCCCCACTTAGGCACGGCAGCGCAACCTGAAATCACGTGAGAACCTGAAGTTTCAGCCCACCAGCCCATACGTCCAGATCAGTGTCGCGCCATAATTGCCCGTGACAGAATTCAGTGTCCCAAAAATAATTATTGACTGATGTGTCAATAATGCCTAGTTTGATCTAATGGCAAGACCAAGAGAATTCGACCGCGACGCGGCGCTGGACAAGGCATTAAGGGTGTTCTGGGCAAAGGGATTTGCCGCGACATCGACCGATGATCTGCGCGAAGCCATGGGCATCGGTCGCCAAAGTCTTTATGGCGCGTTTGGTGACAAACGCACACTTTATCTGGAGGCGCTGGATACCTATCAGCGCCGCACCAATTCCGGCCATGTCAGACGGTTGGCACAGCCTGCGTCACCCATTGAAGGCATCGAAGCCTTACTGGCCGGCTTGGTCGCCGATGATGATGGCGAACGGGCGCTGGGCTGCATGGGCGTTGGCTCGGTGGGCGAATTCGGCGTGACGGATGAGGCGCTGAACGCCCGCCGGCAAAAGGTCGGCTCATTGCTGCACCAACGCATCAGAGAACGCGTGGAGGAGGGGCAGAAACTGGGAGAACTGGATCAAAGTCTCGATGTCGACCAAACGGCTACCTTCATCCAGATGACGATGACGGGCATGCAGTTGGCAGCGCGCGCTGGTTCATCTCTCAATGATCTCAAGGCCATGGCACGTTTTGCTGTTGCCCGCCTGAAACCCTGAAAAAACACCTCTCCAAGACGAGAGGTTTTATTGTGCATAATTATGGACAGATCAGTCAATAAAGGAGACACTGAATGACGATCAATGAACGTAAAACGGCTCTGGTATTTGGTGGTGCGCGCGGCATTGGCCGCGCTGCTGTCGAACGGCTGGTAGCAGATGGTTTTGATACCGCCTTTACCTACGTCTCACGGCCAGACAGCGCCAATGAACTGGTGGCCCATGTTGAAGCGCTGGGCGGTCGCGCCTTCGCCATTCAGGCAGACAGTGCGGACCCGGCGGCCATACAGTCGGCGGTTGCCAAAACGGTTGACCTCTTAGGAAATATAGACACGGTGGTGGTTAATGCCGGCATTTTGCGTCTCAATCCAGTGGACGCCGTCAGCCTGGATGAGCTCAACATGATGCTCGACATCAATATTCGCGGCGTCTTCCTGTCCATTCAGGCCACCGTGCCGCATTTGAAGGATGGCGGCCGGGTCATCACCATCGGCTCCAATGTCGCCATCAGCACTGGTTTTCCCGGCAGCAGTGTCTACCAGCTGACCAAAGCCGCGGTCGCAGCCATGGTCAAGGGTCTGGCGCTTGATCTTGCGCCGCGCCGTATCACCGTCAACAATGTCCAGCCCGGCCCAACCGACACTGACATGAATGCCGGTATCATCGACATGTTGTCGGCCAGAAGCCCGCTGAAACGTGTGGCAGATCCCGCAGAAATTGCCGGTGTAGTGTCTTATCTCGCCGGTTCCGGTTCGTCCTACATGACCGGCGCAAGTTTGACTATTGATGGTGGCCTTACCCTGTAGGCCGCCGCCACCCACCATCACCGCACGGTCCCGGCCATTTGCCAAACCGTGCGGCAAACCGCCGATCACCTGACGCCGGACTGAGGCTATCTTGGTCTTCCCGATTTTTCATGATCATCATTGACCAAAGCCATCGAAATACGCATATGGTTGCATGGTGCAACTATATTGAAAGTTCATGCCATGGCCGTTGAAGCCGCAAGTCAGCTGATTGATCACATCCGCGCCACCTCGCGCCATCTGGTGCGAGAACTCGGTTTCATGGGCGGTGATTTTGCCGGCACCAATCTGCCACCCTCGGCCGTGCATGCGTTGATTGAAATTGAAAAGGGCGGCATGACGGCGCGTGATCTGGCCGCCATCCTGCGTCTGGAAAAATCAAGCGTCAGCCGCATGTTGCGCAAGCTGGTGGAAGCGGGCGATGTGCGCGAAGCGGCCGGTGAAGAAGACACCCGCACCAAACGCTTGTCGCTAACCCCGGCAGGACAACAGCGCGTCGCATCCATTCACGCCTTTGCCCGTGCGCAGGTCTCGTCGGCGCTTGGCCGTCTGCATCAGGGGCAGCATGAGACTGTGCTGGAGGGCATGCGGCTTTACGCCGATGCGCTGTTGCCACGAGACCAGAAGCCACAATCAAGCCCGGTCGAGATTGTCACCGGCTATAGACCCGGCATCATCGCTCGCATCACGGAGATGCACGCGCTTTATTATGCCCGCACCAGCGATTTCGGCCAGGCCTTTGAAAGCCGGGTCGCAGGTGGGCTGGCAGAGTTCTGCGGCCGTCTGGAAAACCCGCAAAACCGAATATGGGCTGCGATGCGTGAGGGCCAGGTGCGGGGTTCGGTCGCCATCGACGGTGAAGATCTCGGGGAGGGCATTGCCCATCTGCGCTGGTTCATCACCGATGATACGCTGCGCGGCACCGGCGCTGGCAAAAAGCTGCTGGATGCCGCGATGGATTTCGTTGACGCCAGTGGTTTCACCGAAACCCATCTGTGGACCTTTGCCGGCCTCAACGCCGCCCGCCACCTCTATGAGATCAGAGGGTTTGCGCTGGTCGAAGAATATGCTGGCAGCCAATGGGGCCGCGGGGTGCTGGAACAGCGTTTTGTGCGAAAAACCCCGCACGCCTGATCCAACCGTCATTACCTGACATGACAAAGGCCACCGTATCAGCGGTGGCCTTTTGAAATCGAACTTGTGGCTCAGGCGTTGGTATTTACGCCTTGGCCAAATCGCCGTAGCCGGGGCGTTTGTAAAGTGCGGCCTCGTTGGCTGCTATGTCGGGGCCGTAAACCGTGGTCTCCCATTCCGGTGGCTCTACCTCGGAAATGGCAACCGAAAGCGATGCATCGGTGGAGCCGAAAATCGCCTTGGCCGCTTCCACCACCTTGGCGGCAAATTCCTGCTTCTGCTCTTCAGTCTTTCCGGGAAACATCTTTACGGAAATATGGGGCATGGTCTTATCCAATCCTTCTTTCAGGTTTGACGCATCAATAGGACAGAAAACTTGGGGTTGCCACCGCTTTAAATTGCCGCCTGAAAACAAGGTCGGCCAACCTTTGTCGATGGTTGGCCGGGCTGTTTGGCTGGGTCACAATGTTTCAATTCAGTTGCGAAACTGTTCGTCTGTCACCTGATCGGACCAAGCAACATTGGCGCCGTTTTCCATGTAGGACAGGGCAATATGGCGCATCAGAGTTGTGTCGGTTGCGCCATGCCAGTGTCGAATGCCGGGGGCAAACCACACCACGTCGCCCGCCTTGACGTTGCGTTTTTCCGCACCGTCTTCCTGCACCCAGCCGGCACCTTCGGTAATTATAAGAAGCTGCCCTCGCGGGTGCGAATGCCAGGCGGTGCGCGCACCCGGCGTAAAGGTCACTAGCCCGGTGCTGTGGCCATTTTGGTCATTGGCATCAAACATCGGCTCCACAAACACCGTACCGGTAAATTGCTCTTTCGAGGCAAGCATGGATTTCCTGGTGCTGTTTTCCGAGATGATGATGCCTTCGGCCGCAACCGGGCTGCCAAGCGCACTCAGTGTCGCAGCAATCGCGATGGTCTTTTTCATGGTTTTTCCTTTGAAATGGGGGGGTCGCCAGGTGGCGACAAAAACGCTGCGTGACGCAAATCAGGTCTTGCGCCCGGCAAAGCTCAGCTTGGCCGGTTTTCAATCACGTCCTTGGCAACGGGCACTGCGGAAAATACGTTTGGCCACCCCGCGTAGAAGGCAAGTGTCGTCAAGAGTTCCGAGGCCTCGGTGGCGGTCAGGCCATTGTCCATTGCCTTGTTCAAATGAAAACCGACCTGCGCCGACTGGCCGTTGGTAATCAGCGATGCCACCGTCACCAGACTGCGGTCACGCGGCGCAAGGCCGGGGCGCTGCCACACATCCTGAAACAGCATGGCGGTGTAATCGACAACGCCTTGCGAGATCGGGCCAACGCTTTCTGCAACGCTTTTTGCGCGGTTGTCTTCCGCCGCCTGGTTTATGGGCAGCAGTTCCGGGTTTTCCGGTGGCAATTGGTCGGCGGTAATGCCGCGCGCTGCAAACACATTCTTGGCAACCGCAACGGCAGCCGTGGCCTGCGGAAAACCGGCATAAAACGCCAGATGCGTAATGATTTCCGACAATTCGCCAGCCGTCACGCCATTATCAAGCGCCCGCTCGAAATAAAATGGCATCTCGATTGTCTGGCCGCGTGCAATCAGTGCGGCAATGGTCACCACGCTTCTGTCGCGTGGCGACATGCCCGGCCGTTTCCAGATTTCATCAAGCACAATTGTCTGGGCATATTTGCCAAGGGCGGGAGAAACCGCCCGAATATCGGCAATCGTCAGCGGTTGCGTCATGCTGGCGCGTTTGGTGTCTTCAGCAAATGTCGGGGCGGCTGCAGAAAGCGACATGGACAATGCCGTGGCGGCAAGTTTCTTGTTCATACAGGAATTCCTTCAAAGGTGATGACAACCCTTCAAAGTTAGGTGCGAATTCCCCTGACATTAGAGGCCCAATTTCGATTGGACTTATCGGTCTGCAGCATAAATGCGGGCGCTTAAAACCCCATAAGGCTACCGGCTTCCCGCAGCGATCCGGCCTGATGGTGGGCGTAAAGGTCACGGCTCATCACCATGTCAGGTATCTGGATAACCTTTCCCACACCGGCGTCGATTGCGGCGCGCACGCCAAGGTCGCTGTCGTCAAGCGCCACGCATTGCTCAGGCCGCAGCCCCAAGGTCTCAGCGGCCATGATATAGATGTCTGGCGCAGGCTTGCCACGTTTTACCATGTCCACGCCAATAACCGCGTTCATGCGGTGCAACAGGCCGGCATGTTGCAATTTCCATTTGGCGCGGTCCGTCTCGCTGTTGGTGGCGATGGCGCGTGGCAGTTGCTGCTCATCCAGCATATCGAGAAAGTCATGCACGCCGGGGCGCAGCGGAATGGCGTCACGCATACGTTCATCCATGGCTTCATTCCACGCCCGGTCAAGGGCTGCGCCATCAATGTCACCGCCCAGTTCCTTGCTGATCATGCGGGCGCCGGTGGCGCGGTCCACGCCGACAAGTGCCTGAAAAAAGCTTGGCGCCACGTCAAAACCCATGCCTTTGAGCACGGCGGGACCGACTTCGAATTGCAGTCTTTCCGTGTCGAGCAAAAGCCCGTCCAGATCAAGCAATACGCCGGAAAACTGCAAAGCCATCATCAAATCCTGTTTTGGTTGTATGCTGGGTTTCGAATGTGCCCGGTCTATCCGACATGGCACAGCTAGTCCAGCTTACATGACGCATCTGCAGCAATGGATGGGGAGAGACTTACGGCGCCAGCCCGCCAGCGACCGTCAATATGGTGCCGGACACGAATTTCGCCTCCGGTGAGGCCAGCCACAGTGCTGCATTGGCAATGTCATCGGGCTGGGCAATGCGGCCAAGCGGCGTCATCCGCGCCACCATATCCGGCCGGTCGGGGTTGCCTTCACGCTGGTGCATGTCGGTTGCCGTGGTGCCAACCCGCACCGCATTGACGCGGATACCGGCCGGACCAAGTTCTTTGCCCGCACCGATCGTCAGGGTTTCCACCGCACCCTTGGAGGCGGCGTAATGCACATATTCACCGGGGCTGCCCAGACTTGCGGCAACCGATGACATGTTGATGATGGCGCCGCCATCACCGCCCTGATCGGTGGCCATGCGTTTGACCGCTTCCTGAATGCAATAGACCATGCCGAACACATTGGTGCCGAAAGTGGCAACAAGGCTTTCCGGCTTCAGCTTTGTTATGGTGCTTGCACCACCAATGACACCGGCATTGTTGACGAGACAGGAGAGGGGCCCAAGCAACTTGTCGCAACTGTGGAACATCTGCGCCACCGCATCACGGTCAGCGACATCGGCCTGCGCGGCAATGGCCCTTGCGCCCTCAGATTTGCAGCGTTCCACCGTCTCGGTCGCGCCTTCGGCATCGCTGTTGTAATTGATACAGACGTCATAACCGGCCTTGGCAAAGGCAACGGCCGTTGCGGCACCAATTCCCTTGCTTGCGCCGGTAACGAGGACGATAGGGCGGGTGGACATGGCCGTGTAGGTTCCTTGCTGATTGATGGACCATGGTTAGCAGCCCTGCACGGCAAACGGAAGCGTGGGGTGGAACGGTAAGGCTTGCACCCCAACCTCTACCCTTGTGGGAGAGGAAGAAAAATCATCAGCTTAGCTTGCTAAGTGATAGATTTTTCAGGTGAGGGGTTCGTGTATTTGCACGCAGTCAATTGATTGACACAGGCGATCCAACAAACTCTCCTCATGCCTTGTGCTTGTCACAGGCATCCAGCCCACGCGCGTCTGCGCGGCGTGAAGAGTCTTTTCATCCCCAAGACTGGGGATGACTAGATTCCCGCAACAAGCGCGGGAATGAGGGTGGTTGGGGCGTCACTCGCTGTGCCGCTAACCCAACTATGTCACCGCATAGTCACGCCAAATGTTGGCCGAAGAAATCGGCAATCCGGTCAAACGGAATCTTGTCCATCCGGTCATAGAGATCCGTGTGGTTGGCATCCGGCACGATCACCAGTTCCTTCGGCTCGGCGGCGGCGGCAAACGCCGTTTCGCTGAAGTAACGCGAATGGGCGTTTTCGCCATGCACCAGCATCACCGGGCGCGGAGAAATCTCGGCAATATAGGTCAGGATCGGCATGTTCATGAACGACAGCGGCGTGGTGCGCGACCATGCGTTGCCAGAGTTGACCGCACGGGCGTGATACCCACGCGGCGTGCTGTAATAATCATGGTAATCGATCATGAACTGCGGCGAATCTGCCGTGATTTCGGCGTTATAGGCCGGCTGGTAGGCAGGGGTACCGTTTTGTGCATCCAGCCAGCGCTGCTGGCCCAGTTGCTCCAGTGTCTGGGTGCGCTGTTCCAGTGTCACGCTGTCATTGTAGCCCTTGGACATGACGCGGGTCATGTCATACATGGTGCTGGCCACCACGGCCTTGACGCGCTTGTCCGCAGCAACTGCATTCAGAGCCATGCCGCCCCAGCCGCAAATGCCGATGACGCCAATGCGCTCGCGGTCTACGAAAGATTGCAGGCCGATGTAATCCACCGCCGCACTGAAATCTTCAGTGTTGATATCGGGCGAGGCGATGTTGCGCGGCTCCCCGCCGCTTTCACCAGTGTAGGACGGGTCAAAGGCCAGCGCTGCAAAACCGCGTTCTGCCATGGTCTGGGCATAAAGGCCTGACGACTGTTCCTTGACCGCGCCAAACGGCCCGCTGATGACCAGAGCAGCCAAAGGTGCGCTTGTGCGGTTCTTTGGCAGGTACAAGTCACCGGCCAGTGTTATGCCGTAGCGGTTTTTGAACGACACCTTCTGATGGTCCACATTTTCGCTTTTGGGGAACACCTTGTCCCATGCATTGTCCTGCGCCAGCGCTGGTGTCACGCCCGCCGCCATCGGCAACAGGCTCATGGTTGCCGCAGTCAGCGCGGTGACCTTCATCAGGTTTCGGCGGCTGGTGTTTGCGCCGGTGGTGGTCTGCTTATCGTTGCTCATGGCAAGTCTCCTGTGTCGTGGAAGGGGGCAAAAAGGGTTGGATTTAGCCGATGCGCTCAATGCGCAGCGCAAATTCGCCGGGCACAAGAAGTGCCTCAAAACCATCGTCAAAACGGCCAAGCCGGATCAGGCCCGGATGTTTGTAGGCACCGTGGAACATCGCCAGATTGCCCCACGGCATGTAATAACAAAGGTCAAACGGCTGTTCGTTGTCGAAGGGGCCATGACCTTCTGTCGTCAGCTTGCGCGGCAAATAGGCAATCTTTTCATTGCCGCCAAAGTCGCTGATCGTCAGGTCCAGCGGCAGCATGGATGCAAAGTCGCGCGCCGAGGCATTGTCGTACAGCGTTGCCGTCATGGTGCGGTTTGCAAAACTCAGCTTTATCCTCATGCTCATCCGCTCCTGCCTGTTGGTCTCCGTGCCGGGGCCGCGCTGGCTGAATGCGCGACAGGGGAAAGTGGAGGCGGCAAGAATAGTGGCCAGCAGCGCCCGTCTTTGGGTTTGAGAAATGCGTGCGGTCATGCTGGCCTCCGTGTCACCCGACACGCGGCCAATGCCAACAGCGAAGAGCCGCACAGCAGCAGGGCACTCATCGAAAATGTCGAGCGCCATCCAAGGGCATCGAACACCAATCCGCCAAGCGATGCCCCCGCCGTGATCGCCAGCTGAATGACCGCCACCTGCAGGCCGCCGCCTGCCTCGGCATCATCAGCCAGTGTGCGGCTTAGCCACGTACCCCAGCCGACAGGCGCTGCGGTGCTCAGAAAACCCCAGCCAACAAGGCAGGCAAAGACCGCAACCGGCCGTTCTCCAACGGCAATCATCACCCCGGCAATGCAGGCCATCAGCAGCGGAATGGTGGCGAGAATGCTGAACAGGCGGCGTTGCAAAAGCCGGCCAATCATCCAGGTTCCGGCCGCACCCGAAAGACCCATGACCAGCAGGAACAGCGACAGCGTTTCAATTCTGACCTGCGTGACCTGCTCCAGAAACGGCCGCAGATAGGTAAACAGCGTAAACTGACCCATAAACAGCAGCAGTATGGCCGCCATGCCGGTGGCAACAGGCACGCGCAACAACAGCCTGAAAACATTGTGCGACTGGCGGTCAGTGCGGGGTGCAAGGGCAGGCAACCGCACCCACTGCCACAACAGGGCAAGCAGCCCAATCGGCACCACCAGAAAGAACGCGCCGCGCCAGCCGATATAGGCACCGAGAAGGCTGCCAAGAGGCGCGGAAATGGTGGCGGCAATGGCGTTGCCCGCATTCAGCAGCGCCAGCGCCTTTGGCACCTCGCGGGCAGAGACCAAGCGCATGACAATGGCTGTCGACATGGCCCAGAAACCACCGATCGACACACCAAGCAGTGCGCGCCCGACCATCAACAGGGTAAAGGATGGCGCAATGGTCACGATAATGCCTGATAAAATCAGCAGCCCCGTCAGGCCCAGCACCACAACACGCCGGTCAAGCCTGCGGGTGAGAGAGGCAATGAACAGGCTGGTCAGAACGGCAAAGATGCCAGACACCGATATGGCCTGACCGGTCGTACCTTCCGATACGCCAAGGTCAACAGCAATGGGCGTCAGCAGACTGACCGGCATGAACTCTGATGCAATCAGCACGAACACGCACAGCGTCATGGAAAGCACGGCACTCCACGCGGCGCGTCTGCCTTCAATGTCTTGATGATAGGTCAGTGTCATCAGATGTTGTCCTCAGCCAAATCCGCTCTCTTGCAGTGAGACAAAGATATTGGTGCAGGACTTTTCGAACAATCCATGCTAATCCGCATGGACTTATCGAAATTCAATATGAATTGAGGCCAGCAATGTTGCGCGAAGACATGAAGGATCTGCTGTGGTTTGTTGAAGTTGCCAGAGAGCAGAGCTTCACCAAGGCCGCCGCCACGCTCGGCACGTCGCAATCCACGCTCAGCCACACCATCAAGCAGCTTGAGACGCGGCTTGGGGTGCGCCTGCTGACCAGAACGACCCGCAGTGTGGCCACAACAGAGGCGGGCGAGCGTCTGTTGTTATCAATCGGGCCACGGTTTGAGGGTATCGAAGCCGATCTGGCGAACCTGGTGGCGTTTCGGGAAAAGCCGTCTGGCACCGTGCGTCTCACACTGTCGGATCATGCGCTGCAAACCACCGTCTGGCCAAAGCTTGGCAAGGTCCTGTCGCGATATCCGGACGTCAAGGTCGAGCTTTATAGCGACAATGGCATGCGCAACATTGTCGAGGAACGTTTTGACGCTGGCGTAAGACTGGGCGAAAGTGTCGACAAGGACATGATTGCCGTTCGCATCAGCCCCGACTGGCGGCTGATTGCCGTGGCATCCCCGGCCTATTTTGCCCGCCATGCCGCACCGGAAACACCCAAAGACCTTGTGGGCCACAGCTGCATCAATCACCGGCAGGCGACATGGGGTGGTCTTTACGCCTGGGAGTTTGAACAGGATGGCCGTGAACTGCGGGTGCGGGTGGAAGGGCAGCTGACCTTCAATTCATCAGTGGCGATGATTGACGCCACGCTGCAAGGTTACGGCATCGCCTATGTCCCGGAAAATCTGGTTGCGGACCATATTGCCGCCGGGCGTCTGGTCAGCGTGCTCACAGACTGGAGCCCGCCATTTACCGGTTACCATCTCTATTATCCCAGCCGTCGGCAGATGTCGCCGGCGCTGGCCGTTGTCGTGGATGCACTGCGCCAGCGTGGGTGAGGGCTGGTCGTCAGACCGCTCCACCCACTCCACGTCATCCCAGGGCTTGTCCCTGGGATCTAACCACGTCCCCACGTCAGCAACCTGTCTGGCTGGCGTGGTTAGATCCTCACTACCGCGGCGAGGATGACGCAGAGAAAATGGTTGGAGCATTGTTTGCCGTTGAGGGCCACTTCAGCCAACCCTTCATGCCTCGTCCTCGGGCTTGACCCGAGGGATGTCACAGGCATCCAGTCGACCCGCGTCTGCGCGGCGAGAAGAGTCTTTTCATCCCAAGGACTTGGGCTGGGCCTGGACCCCTGTGACATCCCTCGGGCCAAGCCCGAGCACAGGGGTGAGGGAGTTCGGAGCACCCACCGAGCCAAATACGATAACGTCATGGGTTGGGGCGGCGCCATCGGCGCCCCTACCTCTACCCTTGTGGGAGAGGAAGAAAAATCATCATCTTAGCTTGCTAAGTGATAGATTTTTCAGGTGAGGGGTTTTGGTTTGATCAGACCGCTCCGTCCACTCGACGTCATCCCAGGGCCTGTCCCTGGGATCTAACCACCTATCCGCAACCGCAATATGTCTGGTTAGCGTGGTTAGATCCTCGCCACCCCAACTAGCCCTCTTTCCTGTACCTGTCACAGGAAACTATGCCAGCTCAAGTCTTTGGCTGACGAGACTCTTTTGTCATGCTGGCCGTCAACTATGTCGCCTGGGTGGCCGATTGGAACGGCCTGCAACAATCCGCGTGGTAGCGGTCAATCACGCACGACAAGTCTTGTGAGAAATACACCGCACTACAACCTCCCGTAAATTAAAGTTTGCTTGGGGACTAGACCAATTGCACGCTTTGCGTTAATTCTGAAACCTATCCTTGGTTGTAGGGGTATGTTACAATGTCACCTAAGGTCTATGCGGGTTTTGCCGCCTCTGTATTTATTGCGCTTTTCCTTATTTGTATAATTTTGATGGGCAACAACGCTCATCTGGAGCTTGTCCAGAACGGCTGATACGCTTTTTCGCTGCAATTTGTCGGTAGCTACAATTTTCGCAAATTGTAGCCTGATCGCAGGTCTTGGTGTTGGGTTGAAAATCTATCTGCGGTTGAGTGAGATTGGTTTTCCAGATGCCATCATGGCTGCGTCGCATCCTCAATATTGGGACTGACGTTGCTCCACCCAGCCCTCATGCCTCGTCCTCGGGCCTGACCCGAGGACAGAGATGAGGTAGGTTGGGTTACTCGTTCCACCCCGGCCTCTAGCCTCGTGGGTCAGGACTTACTGTACCTGCAAACCATCTAACGCCGCCTTGATGCGAGCGCGCGCATCGTCATCCAGCGGCAGGATCGGCAGTGGCGGGGCAAATCTGCCAAGGCCCAAAAGCTCGGCAATCACGAACATCACCCGAAAACTGCCAAACTCCTTGAACAGCGCCCAGAGCGGTGCAAAGGCGGCATTGAGCTGACCGGCCTTCACGCTATCACCATCCAGTGATGCCTGCGCCAGGGCTAGTGTTTCCACCGGCAATAACCCGGCAATAACCGAATACCAGCTGTCGCTGCCTGCCAAAAGCGCGGCGGCGCAGCCCCAGTCACCGCTATATCCCACCTTGAAGGATGCGGGCGTGGCGGCCCTGATGGCCGCCAGTTCACTGGCAAAATCATCGCCATCGGGCAGGGGCATTTTTACCGCAACGACGTTCGGCAGCTGCGCCAGGCGGGCAATCAGCGCCCGTGGAAAGGTGAAACGCGTTGCGCCGGGATTGTTGTAGATCGCCATGGGCAACTGCCCGGCCTCAGCCACTGCCACAAAATGCGCGTAGACTTCCTCATCGCGCAGCGGCGTGTAGGACACCGGTGCCAGCAATAAGCCGTTTGCACCGGCCGCCTTGGCATCGCGCGCCAAGGCCTGCGCCTCATCAGTGCGCAGCGCGCCAACCCCAACGATGACAGGAATGTCGCCACCCACGGTGTCCATGGCACAGTCCACCGCCCGGCGGCGTTCCTCGCGGCTTAAAAAGGCATAGCCGCCGGTGCTGCCAAGCAGGCCAATGGAGTGCACCTTGGCGTCACGAATGCGGGTCAGAATGCGCGCCAGCGCGTCTGTGTCCACACGGCCAGCTGCATCTGTGGGCGTGATGGGAAATGCCGAAAGGCCTTCAAAAAGCGACATGGGAGTTGGCTTTCAAATGCGTGACAGGAGAAGTTTCAAACCGGCAAGGCCGAAGGATAGCGCCAGCACCCCTTCAATCCAGCGGCGGGCGCGGCGGTAGAGCCGCACCATCGGCCCGGTGGAAAACACGATGGCGTAACCGCAGAAAATCGTCACGCTGAGCACCGCGCAACCGGCCAGAATAATCACCACACCCGTGGTGGAGGCCTGCGACCCCAGACCAAGCGTCATCAGTGCAATCCACGCCAGAATGGATTTCGGGTTCATCAGGTGCATCAGCAGGCCGCGCCGGTAAAGCGCGCCCATGGAGGGCACCACCCGGTCACTGTCCAGAGACACCGGTCGGTCTGGCGCAGCCGCAGCGCGCGCCGCCTTGAAGGCCAGAAACAGCAGGTAAAGCCCGCCAAAAATCTGCAGGCCAACAATGGCGCCGGGATAGGTCTTTAAAATCGCCGACACGCCTGATGCTGCCATCAGCCCCCAGAATATCGAGCCGCTGACCACGCCGGATGCAATGGCCAGACCCGCCTTGCGGCCATCATTCATCGCCACGCCCATAATGCGCATATTGCTGGGGCCGGGGCTGCCGGCGGCAATGATATAGGCGGTAAAAACAATCAGAAGCTGGTTGATATCAACGGGCATGGATGCGTTCCGAAATCAGGGTGCAGGCTTTGTTTGAAGCAGCAATAAACAGATGGCTGGCAGACCAGAAGCGCCAGTTTTCGATAAAAATACCAGTCCAGTTGGCTGCCGGTTTATAAAAGCCTAAGCGGCCAGCACGCGGCCCAGCAGCCGCACACCGTCCGGAATGTTCTGCACCGGCATGGTGGCATAACCGAACACAAATCCGGCCCGCCGCTCAGAGGCGGCGCTGTAAAGCCGCGACACCGGATAAATGCCAATGCCGGCCAGCAAAGCGGCCTCTGCCAGCCTTGCCTCATCACTGGTTTTCAAGCCATTGAACCACACCACCACATGCAGGCCGGCCGAGGTGCCGACAATCTCCACCCGCTCGCCAAACACCTCGTGCATGATATCGAGAAACGCTTGGCGCCTCTCGCCATTCAGCCGCCGCATCTTGCGCACATGCCGTTCATAGGCACCGCTTTCAATCAGCGCCGCCAGCGCGTCCTGCTCAAAGGTCGGCGCTTGTCGATCGACCAGCTGTTTTATGCGGGTAAACGGTTCCACGAGGTCCGGCGGCAGCACCATGTAACCAAGCCGCAGGGTGGGCGACAGGGTTTTGGACACGGTGCCAATATAGATCACCCGGCCACGGCCAGAAAGATACAGCGGCGCAATCGGCCGCACGTCATAACGGTACTCGCCGTCATAATCATCTTCGAGAACATAGGCGTTGCCGCTTTCCGCCCAGTCGACAAGTTCGCGCCGCCGCCCGGCAGACAACACGCCGCCCAGCGGAAACTGGTGGCTGGGTGTCACAAAGGCCAGCTGGTGTTGGCCGGGTTGCGGCAGTTGTGTGGTGTCGATGCCATCGGCATCACAGGCCACCGGCAATGGCTCCGCGCCGATGGTTGTAAACACATTGCGCGCCATGGCGTAACAGGGGTCTTCCACCACAATGCGGTCGCCGGGGTTCACCAGCGCCCGCGCGCACAGATCCAGCGCCTGTTGCGAGCCATTGACGACCACAATCTGCCTGTAATCGCAGCTTATGCCGCGCGCCCGCCACAGATACCCCTGCAAGGCCTGCCGCAAGGCGTCGCTGCCGGCGGGGTCGCCGTAACCCAGCCGTTCGCGGCGGGTCAAAACGGCAGATGTCAGCGCCTTGCGCCATGCCAGTTTGGGAAAATCATCTGGTGACACATCGCCATAACGAAAGTCATAACGCAGGCCGGGCCGGGCGGGCAGGTGGCTTTGCGGCAGTGCCATGGTGCGCTCGGCATAGGCGGAAAGTCCTGGTGTCGTGGCGCTGGTCTTGTGGGGCACCTCGCCATCGTCGCCGGCCATGTTGTCGTTGACCACGGGCCTTGCGCCCTGGCGCACCAGCACATAGCCCTCGGATATCAGCTGCTCGAATGCGGTGGTCACGGTGGTGCGTGAAACACCCAGCTCTTCCGCCAGCGCCCGGCTGGATGGCAGGCTGGCACCCGGGGCATAAACGCCGCTGGCAATCTGCTGGCGCAGGCCCAGATAAATGCCCCGCGCCGTGCCTACCTTGTTGTTACCCTGTACCAACTGGCCCACCTTTATTTCTATTGAAGTCATTATACTTCACGCCAGTTGGCGGTGGTTGTGGGGGTAAGTCAAGGGCATGTTTGCGTAGAATTCCACCCCTCACTTGCGATTTCTAACACTTATGGCTGCGCCTTAAGATGTTGAAATCGCTTTCTCTCCCACAAGGGGAGAGATAAGCCGGGTGCCGCGCCCTTGAGGCACATCTTGAGCGTTCCTGATGAGGTGAGGTCGTGCCGCTTGCACCCCTTACCTCTACCCTTGTGGGAGAGGACAGAAAATCACGGTCTTAGCTTCAGCTAAGTCGTAGATTTTCTTGGTGAGGGGTTGGTGCTTTCCAAGCCTGCCAAGTCATAAATTTCCAAGCTTAGCCTATGTTGATTTCCGCAACGAAAGATTTCATCCTGCGCCGATACAACTGAGGCCGACGCATGGCACATCATCACCAGCCACCGCCCGTAAACCGCCTGCGCGCCAGGACGATGCGCAAGGATTCGACGCTAGCGGAAAACATGTTGTGGCAGGTCATTCGTGGCGGCAAACTGGAGGGCTTGAAGTTCCGCCGGCAGGTGCCGATGCACAACTGTATTCTCGATTTCGTCTGCTTCGATGCCAGATTGATTGTCGAGGTAGACGGTTCTCAGCATGCGTTAAGCGATGCAGACCGTCAGCGTGATGCGTTTTTTCGTGAGCAAGGTTTTACGACCCTGCGGTTCTGGAATGAAGAGATAGAACGCAATCTCGACTTTGTTTGTCTTTCCATTCTGTCACATGCTTCAGGGCTTGTGAAATAGACCCCTCACTTGCGATTTCTAACACTTGGCACCTTCGTCCCAAGATGTTGAAATCGCTTTCTCTCCCACAAGGGGAGAGATAAGCCGGGTGCCGTGCCACCGGCGCCCTTAGCTTTCCCCCTGGAGAGGAAGAAAAATCATGGTCTTAGCTTGCTAAGTCATAGATTTTTCAGGTGAGGGGTCCCGACCCTGACATTCACCCTCAAATCTTCTCGCCCGGCAAGACACTTGCCTGTTTCACCCAGTCCGTAAACTGCGCCTCGTCAAACACGCCCGGCTCATCAATGTGGAGATAACGCACGTTGGCCTGTTTGGAGGTATGGTCGGGCACAGGCGTCAGCTCTGTACCCTTAAAAAACGCCACCTTGATATAGCGGGTCATGCAATGAAACGACAGGAAGGACGTGCCGTCGCCGATGCCATAAAAGGGGGAGTTCCAGCGCACCTTTTTGGCAACATTGGGCACCACTGACGTAATGATCGCATCGAGCTTTTGCCCGACGCCCTGTTTCCAGCCGGGCATGGCACTTATGTAGGCCTGCACCGGTGCATCACCGTCACCTTTTTCGATTTGCGGATTGCCGCCGGAAAGCAGCACGGGTGGTTTTTCGCTCACTGCACAATCCTTTGCGACTGTCGCCAGACATGAAAGTGGCTTGCCGCAGCCAGTCTCCCGCCACAAGTCTCTCACTGCAAGTCTGCCACACCTGAACGCCAATGATGAGCCAAAAACGCAAAAAAAATGCGTGAGGGTCGCTCACGCATTCTCATGTTTTATCTGTCGCTGGTGTTAGCCGCGCAGAAGTGCTGCCTGAATGAGGGCGATGCTGGAATTGCCCATCGAAAGTCTGGCTGCAGACATCGCTTCCGAAGCCGAAGTGGCGAACGCCAACAGTTCACTGCGGTCAAGTGGCGCAACGTCACGCACAGCAAGGCCTGAGCTTTTGGCAGAACTTGCCACGCTGTCTGTGTAGTTTTGCGTTGCTGCTGAAAGCGCGGCACCGTTGCTGGCGCGGGCTGCTGAAACACCGTCCTGAGCGTTGCCGAGCGCTGTCAGCATGCCGGCATAGTCGTCGGCCGTTGTCGATGCAGAAATACTGATGTCACGCGAACCGGCGGCACCCACCAGGCTGTAGGAGGCGCCATTTCCGCCGTCATAGGACTTGGACAATGCGTCGCTGCTGGTGCTACCAGAAAGGTTCTTCAACTCACCCTTGAGATCGGAAAGTTCCTTGTTGATTGCATCGCGGTCGGTAGCGGATGTGTTGTTGCCGGCAGCCGTCTGAACCAGCGTGGTCATTCTGTTCAAAATCTCGTTCGCGTTGCCGAGCTTGGCTTCCTCGGTCTGCGTCTTGCTAACGGCTTCCTGCACTGCAGTTGCTGCGGAATTGTCGGCCTTTGGCGGCAGGACTGGGGCTTGTTGCGATGTGTTGACACGCAGGTTTGAAGACAAGCGCGACAGCGAGTTGGCAATGCTGGCGTTGCTGCGCTGAAGATTGGCCTGGGCGTTCAGGGATGGAATGTTGGCGGTAATGCTAAGCATGTTGTTCTCTCTAAAAGAATAGATGAAGTATAGAGTTTAGAAAGTGGCTTCATGCCGGGTAGTCCACGCTCGTCATTCGCGTGCTGTTGAGAGCAATATGCCCACCATCAGTTGAAATGGGTTGTAGTAATTCACTACAATTTTAAGCGACGACGTTTTTCTTAAGTTTTGGACGTAAAAAATGCGGCAGAACGAGTCTAAATGGCACATCAGCCATGTTGGACCGTAGCAAAACGATACAAATCGCAACAAAAGGTGCAAAAATAGAGTTGCGCAGCGCGTGGCGTTTAAGAAAATATGCCGCGTTTAAACAAAGCCTGCTTGTTTAAGTTTATCGACAAGAGCTTCATCTGTGTCGTTACACAGTTCCAGTATGCCGGAATAGGCATCACCATGGGTATTTGAAGCAAAACCAAGTGCAGCCCAGAAGGCCGGTTCGGTTTTATAGCCTTCACTGCGCAGTGACATGATCTTTGCTTTGAAAGTCTCGCCGCCCAAAGCAAGCAACCGCTGTTCAATGGTAAAGTGCCGCCATCCTGCCTGCTGTTTTACTGGCTGCGGGCTGGCATAGATTTCAAATTCCCAGCCTTCCGCGTGAAATTTGGCAATCAACGGCCGCTCACCGGACACCCACTGCCAACAGCTGAAACCCGTGTGGTTGCTGTAGAGAGACACTATAGTGTCAAGGAATACGTCCGCGTCAGGCGCGCAGCACAATATATCGATGTCGCTGGTGTCGGTGTGCACACCAAGCGGTGGTGTGCCAGCCACATGCGGATCGTAGGCCGCAAGCGCATCCAGAATGCCCAACCGTTGAATAGCGTGGCTGTAGTGCGGCCGGTTCATGGTGGGTTCCAGTATTGTTGACCTGTTGATGTAAAAACACCGCGCCGGACTGTGCAACACAGTGTCCGGCGCGGTGTCTTGTCTTTTCTCAACCAGTCTTATCAGCAGGCCTGTGCCTGTGGAAGGCGGCGGCTGATCTGCACCAGCGCCAGTGCGGCAAGGGCCGCTACGCCACCGGCCACCGGCACATAGGCGTAATCGACACCGGCATTGATCACCATGCCGCCAATACCCGCACCAATGGCATTGCCAAGGTTGAACGCGCCGATATTGATGGAGGAGGCGAGGCCCGGCGCTTCAGACGCCGCCTGCATCACCCGCATCTGCAACGGTGGCACAATGGCAAAAGCCGCCATGCCCCAGATGACCAGCGTAATGGCCGCGCCAATATGGGTGCCCAGCAGCAGGGGCGACAGGAACATCATCAGCGACAGCAGCGCCAGAAACATCGAGGCGGCACCGGTCAGCGACCAGTCGGCTGCACGACCGCCGACATAATTGCCAATGGTGAAACCAACGCCAATCAGCACCAGCGCAATGGTAATGAAACCTTCCGATGCGCCGGTCTGGTTTTGCAGGATTGGCGCGACATAGGTGTAAAGCACAAACATCGCGCTGGCACCGAGCACGGTGGTCAACAGCGGCAGCAGCACGTCAGGCCGCATCATCACCTGCAGTTCCCGGCGCACATCAGGGCGTTTGCCGGCGGCACTTTTCGGCAGCGCAAGCGCCAGACCACCCATGGTGATAATGCCCAGCAGCGCCGTTGCGCCAAAGGCCTCACGCCAGCCAATCTGCTGGCCAATCCAGGTTGCCACTGGCACACCGCCAATATTGGCAATGGTCAGGCCCATGAACATGGTGGCAACCGCGGTTGCCTGTTTTTCCGGCCGTACAAGACTTGCCGCCACCACGGCACCAAGCCCGAAAAACGCACCATGGTTGAGACTGGTCACCACGCGGGCAATCAGCAAGGTCCAGTAATCTGGCGCAAAGGCCGACAGCACATTGCCAAGGGTGAAAATGCTCATCAGCGCAATCAGCGCCGTGCGTTTGCCAAAACGCGAAAACAGCAGCGTCATGAAGGGCGCACCCACCATGACCCCCACGGCATAGGCGCTGACCAGCAACCCGGCCGACGGGATGGACACATCAACACCATCAGCAATAACGGGCAACATGCCCATGGGCGCAAATTCGGTAACGCCAATGCCAAAGGCGCCCACGGCCAAGGCAAGCAACGGCCAGTTAGGTCCGGTCTTTTCCATCATCATTCCTCGATCAAGGTATTTATCGCCGCTTGGGAGAAGGCGAAGCGTTTGTGAAAGCCAAATATGACAGGAAAAATAGGGTGATACACCGCGCTTGACAACGCGGTTTCGCGGCATCACATCTATGAACCATATTCACAAATGGAGATGACTATGGATAACCGTGCTGGCGAGATGGATGTATTTGTGCGGGTGGTGGAAACCGGAAATTTTTCCGAGGCCGCCCGCCAGTTGAACATCACTCCCTCCAATATATCCAAGCTGATTGGCCGTCTGGAAGAACGTCTGGGCGTGCGGCTGCTGGAACGGTCCACCCGCCGCCTGTCGCTGACGGCAGAGGGCAGGCGCTATTATGAGCGCAGCCAGGGTCTGCTGGCAGAGCTGGATGATATTGAACGTGACGTGTCACGCGGCGCAGCCGCCAGTGGCGGCGTGGTGCGCGTGACCTCCTCGGTCGGGTTTGCCACCGTGGCGGTAGAGCCGCTGCTGCCGCAGTTCTGGGCGCTGTACCCCAATATCGTGGTCGACCTGTCCTTGTCGGACGAGATTGTCGATCTCTATCTCGACCGGACCGATGTCGCCTTTCGCATCGGCAATCTGGGGGACTCCTCGCTTACCTCTGCCAAGCTTGGCACCGCGCAGCGCCGGGTGGTGGCATCACCGGCCTATCTCAGGGAGCATGGCGTGCCGCAAAACCTGCAGGACCTGAAAAACCACCGCTGCCTTGGTTTTAATTTTCGCCGCTCGAAACAGATTTCCGCACCGCGCACCAGCCGCCGTATCTGGGATTATTCGCCGGGCGCCATTCTGCTCGGCAACAACGGCGAATCCGTGCGGCGCATGACTGTCATGGGCATGGGTATTGCACAGCTCGGTGAATATCACATCCGGGATGAGCTGCGCTCCGGCGCGCTGGTGGAAATTCTGCAACACGAGGTGGACGGTGACACCGAAGACCTGCACGCGCTGTTCATGGGTGGTGAACGCCTGCCACACCGCGTGCGCGCCTTTCTGGATTTCATGACACCACGGCTGCGCGCCTTTCTGGATGATGCCACGCAGACGTCGAGATAACAAAACGGCGCCTGAGGAGGCGCCGTTTTCAGGTCAGATCAACGAAATCGCGTCAGACGGATTTGAACGTGATGACCGTCAGTTCAGATGGAACACCCAGCCGCACCGCAAACCCGATCCACAGCGCCGTGCCATTGTTGACGTAAAGCTGCATGTCACCCACCTGATAACGGCCGGAGACAAAGCCGTTGTTGAACATGGCAACGATGCGGTCAAAACCCCAGATCATGCCGCCATGCGTGTGGCCAGACAGCTGCACGTCCACACCCAGATCGGCTGCATTCTGCGCCATGCGCGGCTGGTGGTCCAGCAGCACGACGACATTGTCAGGTGGCGAACCGGCCAGCGCCTTTTGCAGGTCTGGCCCTTCCTGGCCAAATGGCACGGCGCTGCGGTCGGTGACGCCAGCCAAAGTCAGGCTGGCGCCATCGCGCTCAATCAGCGTGTGCTGGTTTTCCAGCACCTGCATGCCCAGCGACTTGAACTGTGCCATCCATTCCGGACGGCCGAAATAATATTCGTGGTTGCCGGGAATAACCCACACACCGTCAGGCGCGCGCAGGTCGCCCAGCGGCGGCACATCGTTTTTGCGCGCCTCGATCGTACCGTCAATCAGATCGCCGGTGATCACAATAAGGTCGGCACCAATGGCATTGGCGGCGGTCACGGTCGCCTCGGCCCATTCGCGTTGAAACAGCCGGCTCAAATGCAGGTCGGTCAGCTGCACAAGGCGGTAACCGTCAAACTGCTGTGGCAGGCCCTTAATCTCCAGTGTGACCTCTTTCAGCGAAGGCACGCGCAGCGCCTGCGACACGCCGTAGCTGGAAAGCCCCAGCGACAGCGCAATGATGATGGCGCGTGCCGTCAGTGACACGCGCACCTGCCGACGCTTCACGAGGGCGATCAGCACGGAGATGATGTCGCTAAGCAGTTGCATCATTGCCGCCAGCACGATGAACACGAAACCGATATTGACTGCTATCATCACCGCGCGCGGCACCTCGGGCGAAAACATGTTGCCGGTGGTGATGCGGGTAATCAGGTGGTGCTGGGAAATAACCACCAGCGCCACGGCGACGATGATCTTGACCAACCGCGAGGTCGGCAGCGGCATGATGGTTCTGACAATAACGTAAAGGCAAAGTGCCAGTTTAAACAGATCAAACACTTGGAACAAAAGGACATCATCCTGAAAAAAACAACTTCCACGGGGAAGCAGGTTATGGATTCTCAAATTGGCTCGTTAGCCGGATAGGGCGTTTGGGCTTGCTGGTCACATCAAATTTTTATGACTGGCGTGTCCTGCTGTCGATCAGCCGGGTGGCATGATCACTGTTGTTGCGTGTAGGTGACAAAGGAAATGACGTTGCCATCGGGGTCTCTGATATGCAGATCCGTGCCGCCCCAATCCTGCCGGGTCGGCAATTGCGCCACATCGACGGTTTGAGCCTGAAACTCTTCATACAGCCCATGCACATCAGTGACTTCAATCGTCGCCAGGATCAGGGATGGTTCTGTTGCCGCCAGCGCAGCAAAGTTTGGTGCACCAACATGGCGCAGGTGCAGGCAGGCCTGACCGCGTGAAACCGAACCGTAAAATGGTGGTGTGCCATAGAGAAAATCCACCACAAAACCCAACCTGTCGCGGTAGAAGCAGCTGCTTGCCGAGACATCACGCACGAACAGGATGGGCACAGCGGGTTTGAACAAGCTTTCAGGCATCAAAATCTCCCCGTGTCATTCGCTTGCGGCCATCATAAGCTATCCGATAATGAATGCGAGATGACCTTCGCTGGAAACAAGATCGCATGATCCATACCGACCCTACCTGTTATTTGAATAAACGTTGGGGCAGGGCTTCATTTAGCAGACGGAACAGACTTGCCATACTGTAGGATTATTTGACGATAATCTTTCAAACCAAGACGCCATTTGTACGACCTACTTTGATGTCCCTGTTCCCATGGCTTTGGAAACAAGTTCTGTAAAGTTTGGTGGGTCGACATTATCGCCGTGGCCGGGAGCTGGGCGGAACAAGGCATTCAGCACGAGCGCACGATCCTCCTTAACGGCACCTTCCTTTTCAATGAGGTGGAAAAAGGTATCCAGCATCGTCAGCCGCAGCCTTGCGTCATCCAACAGCAGCAGTGAACGCGAGTTAAAGCGTACAACGAGACGGATGGCCCAGATATAAAGGAATATGGGCACAGTCACGATGACCAACCGGCCGACTGCGGCAATCGTCACCTGTGCATCAGTGGGTGGTGGCAGTTGTTGGCCGTTGGAGTCGATCGTTGGCAAGGCAGACGCAGCCACGATCTGTGCAAGATAGTGCAATATCTCAGTTGTAAAGCACACCGCGAGCGCAATGGGTGCGGCTATCAGCAGGCAGATCGCGACCGAAGATAAGATCAAAGCCCATTTGCTTTGTTTCTCGCGTTCACCCCAAAGTTTACGCGCAGCCTCTGTTCCAAATCTGGCGACTTGAGCGTCGAGATCGGCGCGCAGTTGGCGAATGTCACTTTCAATGCCTTGGCTTTTGTCTTCGAGTTCAAGTGCCTTATGCTCAAATCCTTGACTGGCCACCGTAAGCTCGACTTGCGCTCTTGCTGTCGCCTCGGCAGCCTGCGCGTGCAGAAGTTGCTGCTCATCAAAAAGTTTGCGATGTGCCGAAACAGTCTCAGAAAGTTCGTTCGCTCTGGCTGTGGCTTCTTTCTCAAAGATTTCCAGCTTTGGCTGAATGATCGAGTGAATGGACTCTGGGCCTGCGCTCATTGTCTGCCAACTGATTAAACTAATGACTTCCTCAAGAACATACGGATCACCCGCATTGCTTTTGTCATTATGTTTCACCTGATATCCGGCAAGTATTGCTAGGCCAAAAGTCCAAGAATCTTCTGTTATTATTTCGAGATCGTCTAGCTGCTCATCATTCAGATACCTAACGAAGTATTTGTCGCCGCTGCCCGCAATTTTTTTAACTGTTTCAATAGTTCTATTTGATGCCGCCGTGATGTCATTTGCAAATGGGCTAAATTGGTATTTAGCTTCGACTATACCGATCAGTCGTTCGTGCGATGCTATTGCCTTATCGACGAGATTCTTGTCGGCAGTCACAGTGGACTTGAACATTTTCTCGATGAAGAGGTACATCCGGTAGTCCATAGCGCGCAGTCATCCTGTTATTGAACTCAGGCTGTATCAGCCGTGTTGTTCATATAGGCGAATAACCATGCGCTGAACTTGCGTGTAGGTTGTAGTTCATGAAGTCGCTAACACGTTTGCCTTCACCAACCACCGCCCTTTGTTGTGACAAACAGGCACCGCGAAAACATGCAGACCCCGACGTGCCGCCACAGGGTGTGAAACCTGAACCGCACGAGGCCAGCTGCAAACAGTGGAAACAGTGAGGTTTCGCTGAGGCGCGGCATCCCTTTCGCGGCCTCGTTTCATCTGTCACCACACAAAGACACCTTCACATTCTTGCACGATTGGTAAAACATCGTGCATTGATGTGCGTATTTGCGCATGTTATTTCACGTTTGTGAATGATTCATCGTGTCGTCCCGCAGCAATGCGGGTGCAATTCCTTGTTCTGAAAGGCTGAAATCTGATCATGCGCATTGCCCACACCGCACTCTGGACCCGTGACCTCGATGCCGCCGCTGCCTTCTGGCAACGCTATTTTGGTGCAGAGGTGGGCGAGGCCTATCACAGCAAGCGCCGCGAAGGGTTTGTGTCGCGTTTTCTGAAACTGCCTGACAGTGGCGACCAGATTGAGCTGATGACTGGCCCCTGGCTGCGTGGCCGTCTGGACCATGATCATCTTGGCTGGGACCACATTGCCATTTCGCTTGGCAACCGCGCCGCTGTTGATGCACTGGCCCGCCGCTGCGTGGAAGATGGCTGCCTGATGTCCGGTCCGCGTTTGACCGGCGATGGATTTTACGAGGCCGTGATCATCACGCCGGATGGCACGCCGGTGGAAATTACCGAATAACGGCCGCAACTTTTACCTTCGCCACCTCCGGAAACGTTGCAATTTCCTTGGCGAATGCTGGCGGCAGTCCCGGCTGCCGCCGGCACTTTTTTAAGAATGCAAATTCTGCTCACGAATGCCGTTTTTTCAAATCAGGCCTTGCCATAGCTCGCCTGTCTTCCCATCGCGCCGTGAGCGCAAAGGGCAGGGCGTAAAGAGCGTGACGCTTACTGAACAGACAGGGTAAACTCGCATTGCTGTTTGCCGATCCAGGCGGATCGCGTCAGGAAAAACGATACCTTATAGGAATTGTTGATCATGGTGGCTAACGGCACTGTTATCGGAAACTGCGCATATTTGGCGTAGTCGTGCTGGCCGGTGGTCTGTACTTCAACGCCGCAAATACTGTTATTGGCAGCAAATTTCAGCGTCACGGCTCTGGCGGCATCCGACGTGATGAGAAAGGATTTGGCATCACTGCCAGTGACGGTGCTTTTGAAGATTTGTGCTGCGCCGCCGCTAACCACAACTTCCGTTGCAGCCTCTCGCGCGTCGGCAGTCAGAGCATGCAGGGAAAGGGCCGCAAACAGGATGATTCGACGCATGGAGTTCTCCAGAAAATCCACACTGCGCAGATATCACCGCCAATAGCCAGTAAATTCGCGCTTAAGCACCTGTCATCGTCACATGTCAGAGAAAAGCCGCTCCGCCCGCCGCTCTCCAGCCCGGAACCGAGACAGGATTGTGTGGCGTTGGCCCATAAGGTCATCCATTGATCGCCCGTGCTTCTGGCTCCATTGCAGCATCAGATCAGTCAGATAATCCACGTCGTCAAATTTGATCGGGGCGGACATCGCCATAAGGTCGGTATTCATAACATTTCCTGCCTGTTGCTGGTCATCTGTGCCGTGAACCTGTCAAGGCGGCTTATTGTTCCCGGTGTTTTCGGTAAATAAAACGCCCTAGTCAGCAGCCACGCAGTGGTGTGGGCCTCCAAACACACCGAAATTTTCTATTTTCTGGCCGCCAACCAGCGCCGGCTCACCCATAAGGGGGATTTGGCCGCGCCCGCCATCTGTTAGCGTTGGCCTCGCATGAAAAGGGGGCTTCCTATGCGTAAATTCATCACCACACTTGTTCTGTCAGTGGCATCGCTTGCACTGATGTCTACCACGCCGGCCTTTGCGCAAACCAAGGCAACACAGGCCAAAACCGCCAAGGCCAACGCCTGGGATGGCACATGGAGCGGCACCAGCAGCGGCGGCGGCAGAAAAACCACCGTGAAGATCTCCAACGGCAAGGTCACCTTCTGGACCAATAACGGTTTCCCGCGTCCCAAGGTCACCGGTTCCGTATCCGGCAACAGCGTCAAGCTGGATGACAACAATGGCTGGAAAGGCACCATGACAATGCAAGGTGAAGGCAAGGCCAAGATCAGCGCCTCCGGCATCGGCAACAACGGCAAACCGGCCCAAAACAGCGCGCTGCTGCGCAAGCACTAACCGCCAGCGAACAGCCCGCGACCTTCAATCCATTACCGACACCCGCCACCCCGGCATACAAACCGGGGTGGTGGCGTTTGCAATTTTTTGGGCCAAACCGACCCGCGAACGAGAGCCATTGGCATCACATCCGGTGTGCAGCGTTTTTGGTGACACTTTTTTAAGCGTAATTTCCGCAGATGCCTCGTATTGATGCAATGTTTAAGTGTGTGATCTTTTAGTTACATCTTATATTTCGGATGGGTGTAATATGACCCTCATGAAATTTTGGAGAGGGTTTAGTATCATGAAGAAACTAGCACTGAGCGCCGCATTCATTCTTGCAGCATCCTCCGCAATGGCTGCAGACGCTGTTTACGAAGTACCTGCAGCACCGGTGGCTGTTGAGCTGCCTGGCTTCAACTGGACTGGTTTCACGGTCGGTGTGCAGGGCGGTTACGGCTGGAACAACCATGACCTCGATTTTGGCGCAGGTGCGCCGTTCCCGGCTTTTGCAGCGGATTTTGACGGCGGCATCCTCGGCGGTTTCGTCGGTTATAACCACCAGATGGACAATAACTGGGTTCTCGGTATCGAAGGTGATTTCGAAAAGAACTGGGGCGACGACTCCCTGGCCCTTGGTTTTGGTGGACCTTCCATCAATTACGGCCTTGATTGGCAGGGTTCTGTTCGTGGCCGGGTCGGTTACGCCGTTGACCGCGCCTTGATTTACGGCACTGCCGGTTGGGCAATCGGCCGTGGTTTTGCCGAGGTGCCGGGCTTCGTTGCCGAGCAGAAAGAAACTTTCAACGGCTTCACTGTTGGCGCTGGTGTCGATTACGCCTTTACCGACAATGTCTTCGGCCGCGTTGAATATCGCTACACCAATTTCGGTGACAAGGACTTCACCTTCGGCGGTCTTGGCGGTGGCACAGTCAATTCCGACCTAGACCAGCACGCCATTCGAATTGGTCTCGGTATCAAGTTCTGATAACTCCACACGGAATAACAAAAAGCCCGGGCACGTCCCGGGCTTTTTTGTGTTGTGGCTGCGTGATGTATGGCCATCAGATGGTGGCGCGGAGGGTTAGAGTGGGTGTATATTCCAGCTCCTTCGCAAATTCAAACACCCCTCACAATTATGTCGCAAAGCTAAGTAAAATTTGGCTTGTATAAATGCCGCCATGCTAGTCGATAACTACGGCGGTTACTTGTAGTTTTCACGCGAGCGGTGTATCCGTTCCCAATGCAACCAATTACATTATTGTTTTGTGGCTGATATATACACCGATTTGAAATACTCCAAAAATTTCTAATGTTTTGAAATATCCATAAATCTATTTCTTGTTGCCCCCTTCTTGCGCAGGGTAGTCGACAAAATGAATATTTTCGAAAGAAGCCACCAGTGACAAGTAAAATGATCCGATTTCTGGGGAGATTTCTTTCCATTGCGTCGATGGCGGCGTTTGTTTCTGCAGTTTCGCCGACACTGTCCGCCTTTGCCATTGACACGCCTTCTCTCTGGTTAGGGTTGGTAAATGAGAAGACCCAATCATTAGAATGGCCTGGAAGTGGCTTTGAAATCATATTCACTGGAAAGGCTGTGTCAGTCACTCTTGAGGATTCGGGAAAGAACAGCCTCGTAGTTGAGAATGATGGAAAATTGAGCAAGTTGCAGCTTGCGCGCGGCAAGAAGACCTACCAATTTGTCGCGGATGGTGGCGGGCAGCAGCATACGTTGAGGCTTATCCGTAGAACCGAAAAAATGTTTGGTCCGACCACACTGTCATCAATCAAAACGGACGGTACGCTCCTCCCGGGAAAAAAAAGAAACAGGCAGATACTCGCCATCGGAGACTCGATCTCAGCCGGATACGGTATTGAAGGCAGCGATCAATCCTGCAAGTTTTCGGCGGATACTCAAAACCAATATCTGACCTACCCAGCTGTCGTAGCCAGAAGTGTCGGCGCAGACATTACGACCATAGCGACATCTGGCATTCGTGTGTCGCCAAAGTTCCCTTCTGATGTCACGACAATGCCGTTTGTATTCCAGCAGGCCGTCCCCAAGGGACGGGTCTTTGATGTCGTTATCGTCAACTTGGGGACGAATGATTTTTCGGAAAAGACTAAACCAGACAATTTTGTCAACGCATATGCTGCGTTCATGGCTGTAATTCGCGACCAAAGCCCTGATGCGATGATCTACGCTGCCTTGGGTCCGATGCTGACCGACAGTCAGTTTAGCGAAGCCAGCGCCGCAATTGAAGCCGCCGTTAAGCTACGACACCAACGGGGTGACGGTAAAATCAGGTTTCTTGCCCTCCGCACGAAAGCAAAAGGGTTTGGTTGCAACTGGCATCCCAATGCGGAAACGCACGCACGTCTTGCTGCAACACTTACCAAAACATTAGAGCACGATTTGAACTGGAAACGAGATGCGGCCAATTGATATGAACGAACTTCAAACACCGCCGCAGGCTCGGCCTCAACTGTACTCATTACAGGTCTTACGATTTGTGGCGGCATTTGCTGTCGTGCTCTTCCACTTCGGAAGTGGCTTGACGGTAGAATACAATCTCAGCACCAACTATTTTGGTATAGGTGCCGCCGGGGTCGATATCTTCTTCGTCCTGAGCGGATTTATCATTTGCTACTCTGCCAATCCAGCCCGCGGCCCGATCTACTTTTTCCGTCGTAGGATAGCTCGCGTTGTGCCGCTTTACTGGCTGCTGACTTTGGGGCTGATCGTAATCGCCCTGTTTTGGAAAGGCCTTCTCAATTCCACCGTCATAGATGCTGAGTCTGTCATAAAATCATTCCTTTTTATTCCTTTTGAGAAATCAAACGGCATGATTCAGCCGATCTTATTTCTCGGGTGGACACTTTGCTATGAGATGTTTTTCTATCTTGTTTTTGGAATCTGCTTGCTGGCAGGCCGCAATGCATCATGGTTTGCTTCCGGCATTATACTGACGCTCGTGCTCATCGGACGAATTTGGCCAGAAGGCTCCGCGCCCTGGCGGTTCTACACAAACCCGATACTGGTCGAGTTTGTCATAGGGATGCTCATTTACAACGCCTACATGAGTTCCTCGCGCCTCAAAGCCGGCTCGAACGTGGTTGCGGTTTTGTTGCTCGTCGCGGCACCTGTATTGCACACATTGAGTACTAAGTGGGCTGGGCCAGGCGTAATCACGTCCGCCATCTTCGCGGCGACTATAGTTCTTGCATTCCTTGTGGTCCGAGTGGAAAAAAGCAACACGCTAATGTTCTTTGTTCTATTGGGTGATGCGTCTTACTCACTTTACCTCATCCATCCATATACCCTGCAGTTCCCTGTAAAACTACTCGGCAAACATTTGAGTTTCGAACTGCTGACACTCGTACTGGCCGCAACGACTGCGCTAACTGTTATCGTTTCAATCTATGTTTTCCGATGGATCGAGAAACCTGCACAAGACATCTTGCTTGGACGATTTAAGGGATTCACCAACCGTACCAGTCTCCAAAGCGAGACTCCTTCCGCGTTGGTTTAGCTACCGGTCGAATGACACGAAACTGTAAGTGAAAAACAAAAGCCCGGGCACGTCCCGGGCTTTTTTTGTTTGTGCGAATGATAGAGGTTTTGACGATAAGAGAGCGATGGAGCAGTCGTACGCGCTAAAGCAAACGTGAACCAAATTGGCTGGCTATTGCACATCATCTATGTGCAGTTGGCTTTTTTGGAGAGTTTTATGCGCAAAAGCCTCATTCTGGCGATCATCTGTTTGCAAGTCTCGCCCGCCATGGCGCGCGAAGCCAACAGGGAAATCAGTATTTCTGAAGGTGGTGTGGAGACGGTTTCGGGCGAAACCAGCAACGGGCAGTCAAGCACATTCATTATTACGCCGACAACCTCGAGAGCGCTCAAAATCAAGCTTGAAGCAGAAAACGGAACCTGCGCCGTTGAACTGCAGAACACCCGTCTGGTCAGCTACAGGAAGTTTGCAAGGTTTCCCATCACTGTGCCGATTGCCGGAATTGCGGGGGAGCCAGTTAAGCTCGCGTTCTACCCGACCCGGTCTGCTCTGAACGCCAAAGATGACTGCGCATACACGCTAACCGTCGAGTAGCGTGCAAAGCGTGAACGTTGGGGTTTCGCAAGGCCAGCCGCATCCATGCGCTCTGCTTTTCATTGCCGCAGTGTGTGGGCCGCGCAGGCGCTGCTGAAAATAAAGAAATCAGTGAGTGGACATACCCATTGGTGGCGCTTACCCTGCCACATCGTCAGCAACCGAAAATGTAGGCGCTGATGACTGAGGGTTGTCACGTGCTCTTGCCTGCTGAACAGGAGCGCGCAACGTGAAAACCTCGTGCACTTCCATTCTCGACATACACAGTGAAATAGCGGCCGCAGCGAAGCGTGCGTGGCTCCTCAAGATCCTGTCTCGCCGCTCTTTTGTTCTGTCACCATTTCGCTCTGGCGAAAGGCATCCACAAACGCTTTTCGGTGGCCACTAATGGTGGGCAACCCGGCATCGCCAGATCATCTCGATGATCCCGGTCACTTCGATGACCGATGGTGGCATAGGCTTTTGTCCTTGGCGCATGCCTCGTTGGAATGGAAAGTCGTGGGAAAAACAGGATGTGTGATGACCAACGGTTGATGGACGCCATCCACAAGCACGCCGACAAGGCGGATGCAAACCGGCTGCACTTTGTGGATATACGGGCCGTGGCTGTGACCTTGCACGCGCGTTTCGGTCATCGCAGTGAGGCTGATATTCTCGGTCAGTTGACCGATGTTTTCGAGGCGAGGGGTCTGTTATGGCAATGACCGGCCACAGCGTTGCAGTTGGCCAACCAGCCGTTTGCTGTTCTCGCCGTCAATGCTGTGGTGTTGTGTCTGCGCTTTTAGGTCCCGCCCAACAACCTTGGCCGCTTGAAGGTGACCTCATGTACGGCGCCCAAGCCCAGAAAAGGCGCGTCATCCGCATCGAAGATCGGCCGTGCGCGGGCGGCGATGATGCGGGTCGTTCCGTCGGGGCGGATGACCTTGTAGCGCTGGTCAAACAGCGCCTTTTCGGTGATGCTGTCGATGATGGCACTGGCCACCCGGTCTCGCATTTCAATGTCGATGCGTTCGAGAATATCCTCGATTGTTACGCCCTGCGCACCCACTTCGGCTGAAAACCCATGATACCCAGATGTTACCTCATCCATGATGAGCCTGTTTTCGGTTATACTCCACATGAAGTAACCGACCCCACCTTCGACGCCTTCACTCTCTCCCACACAACCCCCGGAACATTTGTCATGGAATCAGGAATTTAACTCTTACATTGTTCTTCGCTTTATGAGTGTGGAATAATGTAATTCAAGGTGGGGTTTTAAACAGCTTTACCTCCGCGCCAAACAAAACCAGGCGCAGGGCGTTTGCCGTACGGCTTTGCCCATCTGGCGAAATTAAACCGCCCCCGTTACCCAATCTGGGTGATTACATCAGGCCCAGGGCTCGTAAAAACTGGCCTGGTGACCCCTCGAGTTTCCTGGAAATGATGGAGAGATGATGTTCAGCCTGCTGGCCCGCCTGTGCGCAATCGCATTTTTAACTGTTGTCACCACGCCCAACATATCGATCGCGCAGATTTTTCCGGAAACTTTGGGCTTTGATGAACTGCAAAGCATTCTTCTCAATCACCCCTACGCTCAGGCGCAACCGGAATGCCAGAGATACAAAGCCGCCAACCAGCAGTTTCAACGAGAGTGCGTTGCAGTCCCGCCACAAAACCGCAATCAGGTCTATTGCAATGGGCTGATCAAGAGAAGTTCCAGTCTGGTGAACCCCTGCATGAATGTCGTTTCTGCCGAACATGACAGACAAAAGGCCGCCAAAGCCAACGCGGGACAAGGTTCCTCACAGGGCACCGCACAGGTTGGCCAATGTGTTGCTTTTTCAAAGGTGCAGCAACGTGACAGCTTTGGTAATCCGTCCTGCGGTATTCGCGCTGAAAACAATTGCAGCGTTGCCGCGCAGTGCCAGCTGGAAATGACCGGGGTTGATAGTCAGGGCAGGCGGCATCCGTCGCGCCAGGCCATCCATCTGCGTCCGGGCGAAACCGGTGCCAGAACCATCAACAATGTGCTGGCCTGCGAAAACCTGCAGGGGCAATGCAAACCGTGGACGCAATAAGGCGTGAGGTGGAATACGTCACACGGGGAAGATGGGCGCGGTTACCCGATCAGCATACGTAACAGACCGAACTTGCGGGGTTTCTCGGCCCTCGGTTGCTCATGCGCGCCCTTGGACCAGGCTGTAAAGTCCGTCACGAAAATGCCTTGCTCATTCCAGTCGTCGGGAAAAAGATCGTGGCGCACAAAGGGAAAGGCGGCTTGCTCTGGCCGTGCCACCTCAATCATCCGGTCATTGTGCTCTACGATGCAATGTTTGGTGTAATAACCTGCACCCTTTGGCACCCATCCATGGATAACCGTGCCACCGTTCCGGCGCACATAATCTGCTGCGGCCTCATGGCAGTTGGCGCGCTTGCTGGCCGCTTCTGCAGGTTCATACTCACGGGGAATAGTCTTTCCCTGATTAAATGCTGCTGTTAAACGCTCAGCAAAGTCACACATACACCACTCACTACTATACCGAGTGTATGTGCCTAGAGATTTGCAATCACCTCGTCAAACTGGCTTTCAATTTTGGGTTAACGCGAAAGGGGTAATAACGATGTATTGTATGAAAGTTTCGTTTTGTTTCGAATTCGCGTTAATTATACCAATAAACAGCTATTGTCTTTGTCATAAACTATCTGTTAAAGTTGTTTTATATATTGTGAGATGTTTTGAGGGATAGCATTTCAGCAGGCTTGGAACCTCGGCCATTCATCTGGTCGAGGTTTTTTTTTGGCCTCAACATCAGCCAATAGTTGAAAATATTTGAAGTATATTTTTATTACTTGTGGTTGTTCTGAATATCGACCGCGTTGCTGTAGTTTTCAGGCTGTATACAGCAACTTTTCTCAAGTTAATCCAGGGTATACTGCGGTAAAGTGGCGCTGCGGCCAGCACATCAGCGCTTATCACGCTGTTGCACGCCCGTTTGCCTGCGCAGCAGCGTGGCCAGCAACAGGCACAGTGCCGTTGCCGGCATCAGCGCATGCAGAAAACAGCCATTGATCAGCACAGTCGTCGCGGCCGCTACCATAACCGCCGCACCGGCCAGCGCGCCGAACAGCCGGTAACGGGAAAACATGAGCGCACTTGCCGTCAGTTCCAATGGCGGTTCCGGCCTGTTTTATCGGTGTGGTTTCGTCACATCACGCTTCGCGGTATTTGGCGACATCGGCCTCGGTGATGGTTCTGATAATGCGGGCCGGGTTGCCGCCAACCAGTGACATGGGCGGCACATCGCGGATAACGATGGCGCCAGCGGCAATCACGCTGCCACGACCAATGGTCACGCCAGGCAGAATTTGTGCGCCAGCGCCAATCCAAACATCGTCCTCGATCGTCACTGGGTAGGCATATTCCAGTCCCTTGTTGCGGCGCTCTACATCCAGCGGGTGGCCGGCGCAGCAAATATGCACATTGGGCGCCACAAACACGTTGTTGCCAATGCTCACCTTGGCGCAGTCGAGAATGCACAGATTGACATTGGCGTAGAAGTTTTCGCCAATCTCGATGTTGTAACCGTAATCGCAGTTGAACGGCGCTTCGATGTGAAATGCCCCTGCGGTTTTGCCCAGCAGTTTGCGCAGGATCTCGCGGCGCTTTTCCAACTGGCGCGGCGGCGTGCTGTTAAATTCAAACAGTGCATCCTTGGCGGCGTGGCGCTGTTCAATCAGCCCGGCATCATTGTTGGCATCATACAGCAAACCGGCCATTGCCTTTTCCATCTCGGTCATTGGCTGTTCCTATGCAGAATGAGACACGGCTTCATCTGTTGTGGCCAGCTTGCGCGGGCGCACCGCAGGTGCCGCCAAAATGGCGCACAGCAACAGCGCCAGCACCACCAGCATGGCATTGCGCAGGCCAAAGTTTTCGCCCAGCAGTCCCAGCAGCGGCGGGCCAACCAGAAATGCGACATAACCGCCAATGGTGACGATTTTCACCCGTTCTGCGGAATTGGCGCCGGAGTCACCGGCCGCAGAAATGGCCACCGGAAAACCAAGCGATGCGCCAAGGCCCCACAGCAGCACGGAAGCACCGGCCAGGATCGGATGGTCGGCAAAAATCACGCAGGCCAAACCCAGCGCACCAAACACCGCACTGGTGCGGATAACCGCAGAGCGGCCAAACCGGTGCAGAAAATAACCGCCGGCAAAGCGGCCAAAGGTCATGGCAGATGCAAACACCAGAAACACCAGGGAACCTGCCGTTTTGGAAAAACCGTGCTCATCCACCATCAGGATTGGCAACCAGTCATTGGCCGCACCTTCCGCCAGCGCCACCGCCAGCACGATCAGCGCAATGGCCAGCAGGCGCGGGTCACGCCAGTAGTCGTCCTTCGGTGCGCCTGTCGTTTCCACCGTCTGGTTTTTGTCGGTCTTGGCGGTGCCTGCGGGAATATGGCGAATGAAATAGACAATGGCTGGCACGATGAAAATGGCAATGGTCGCCAGATGAACCTCGACAGGCACGGCCAGCGCATTGGCACCCAGACCCGCCAGTGCGCCCAGCACCGTGCCAAGGCTGAAACAGCCGTGCAGCGTGTGCATCACCGCCCGGCCGGATTCCCGCTCCACCATCGCGCCATCAATATTGACGGCAATTTCGGCCAGGCCCATGCCAAGCCCGAAACAGGCCAGCCCGACGGAAACGACAATCGGCTGTGCAGTTATGGTGCCAAGCGCCATGAAGGCCACACTGCTGGCCACCAGCCAGGTGCCGGCCAGCATGACGGCGCGGGTGCCAAACCGACCAACGGCAAAAGCAGACATCAAAATGCCGCTCATCGACCCGATAGACAGACCAAGCAGCACCAGACCCATTTCGGCAATCGAAACATCAATCCGGTCGCGAATGGCAGGGGTGCGCGTGACCCACGAGGCCATGGCAACGCCGGGGATGAAGAAAAAAACAAAAAGTGCGAAACGTCTTTGGTTAAGCGATGGCATGATAGCTCTTGGTCCGTGAACGAGACCATGCGTATATGTACGTACGTACACAAAGTCAAGAATTCGAGATTGGACATGACCCGAGAAAAAGCCCCAGCCAAAAGCCGCCGGCCTGCCAATGATCCCGAAAGGCGGGAAAAAATCATAACAGCGGCGCTGGAAACAATAGGCCGTGTTGGCGTGGCCGATACCACCCACCGGCGCATTGCCGAAACGGCCGGTCTGCCGCTGGGTTCTCTCACCTATTATTTCTCCGGGCTGGACGACATTATTGCCGCGGCGTTTCGCCAGCTGTCCGTTCAGGTGTCGGACCATCTCATGCAGATCATGGTGGCTGCGCCAGACCAGGCTGCGGCGCGGACCTCGCTGGTGGATTATCTGTGTGACGACGGGCCGGTGCGCACCATGGACCTTATTCTCAGCTTCGAGCTTTATGCCTATGCCTCGCGCCGCCCCCTTTTGAAAACCGTCATGCTGGACTGGATGGCCGCCAGCCGCCGGGCGCTACAGCTGCATTTCACCGTGCAGCAGGCCAATGCGCTGGACGCGATGATTGAAGGAATCACCATTCACAACGCCATGAACCCTAAGATGTTGGATCAGCAGCATATACGGCTGATTGTCGAGCGTCTGTCGACCTAACCAGCGCGAGAATATTTGGCTGCCAGCACCCCGAAAACAGGTTGTTTCAAGGTTATTTTGTTGGGTCGTAAACGGTTATTTAGAAAAACGAAATAGTGTTGTGTTAATTTCGATCAATCGGAAGGCTGGTTCGCAGTCCAATACACGCCGTGTGCAGATTAGCACATACGGGTGTTTCGGTGGCGGCCGTGTCGTCAGGTAACTTGGGAACGAAATTCTTTGTTTACGCAGCAGCAGTTGGCTTCCATCCTGTCTTCATTGCCAGACCCGGCGTTTATTCTGACGCGCAGTGGTCGTTACGCCGCAGTGTTCGGCGGCAAGGACGTTCGCCATTACCATGATGGCAGTGGTCTTGTCGGCATGAGCATGTTTGACGTGCTGAAACAGGAAAAGGCCCAGTGGTTTGCAGACGAAGTGGCAAAGGCACTGCGCAGTCGCGTGTTGCATATTGTCGAATATCAGCTGTGCGGCAGCGACGTGAAGGGCAGCGGCGATGGCCCTGATTACGCCATCAGTTTTGAAGGCCGCGTTCAGGCCCTGGGTTTTCCGGTTGATGGTGAAGACGCCGTTGTCTGGGTGGCCAGCAACATTACCGAAAAAAACGAGGTGCAGTGCAAGCTGCGCCTGCTCAGCGAAACCGATGCACTGACTGGCCTTTATAACCGCCGCAAGCTCATTGAAACGCTGGATGACCGTCTGGCGATTTTTGAGCGGGAGCGCGACCAGACCTCGGTGCTGGTGTTCGACCTTGATAATTTCAAACGCCTCAATGACGAAATGGGCCACCATGCCGGGGATGCGGCGTTGGTGGAAATTGCCCGCCTGTGTCGCCAGAACCTGCGACAGAGCGACATGATTGCCCGTTTCGGTGGCGACGAATTCGTCGTCGTCATGCCCGGCACCCGCAAGCCGGACGCACTGGAAATTGCCGAACAGCTGCGCAAGAACGTGCCGATTACCTTCCGCCAGAACCTGCGCTACGAATCCACCATCAGCGGCGGTGTCAGCGAATTCGGCCTGCCGGACCGGCTGTCCAGCGAAATCCTCAAACGGGCGGATGAGGGGCTGTATCTTTCCAAACGCGCCGGCCGCAACCGGGTGTCTGCGCTGTAAGCACGGTTTGCTTGGGTGGAGGCCGCCTTTCCAAACGCGCCGGACGAAACCGGGTGTCTGCGCTGTAGGCGGTTGTTTGGGTGGGGGCTGCCTTTCCAAACACGCCGGCCATAATCGGGTTTCTGCGCTGTAAGCGGTTGTTTTTTGGGCGGGCGTTTGGCTCACACCTCTCAGTGTTTGACGTCGACGTCACCTCCAAACGCTCCTCATTCCTGTGCCTGTCACAGGAATCCAGGCCAGCCCAAGTCCTTGGGCTGAATAGACTTTTCCGCCGCGCGGACGCGCGACGACTGGATCTCTGTGACAAGTACAGAGAAGAGGGAGGTTAGGGCACTCAGCCAGCAAGCCAACACAACTTCGAGACTGAGGTGGTGCACGGCAGCGCAACTCGCGCCATACCTCTACCCCTGTGGGAGAGGAAGAAAAATCATGGTCTTGGCTTGCCAAGTCATAGATTTTTCAGGTGAGGGGTTTTTGCGCACTGCTCATTGTTTGCCACTGAGGGCCACCCCAACCACCCTTCATTCCTGTACTCGTTACAGGAATCCAGCCGTCACGCGTCTGCGTGACGAAAAGACTCTTCCATCCCCAAGACTGGGGATGACTGGATCTCTGTGACAGGCACAGAGAAGAGGGAGGTCGCGGCATCCATCGTGGCTTATCCCATCTCAATGTTCTGGTAGATCGCCGCTTTTAAACCTGTAACCGTAATAATCAGCTTCCAGAAAGTTGGCGCCGCGCAAGTCTGCGCCCAGGAAATTGGTGCCACAAATCGACGCCTGATAGAATGTGGCGTTGGCCAGCTTTGCACCCGTGAAATTGCTGGTTTTGATTGGGCAGCCCGAAAAATCGGCACCTTCAAGGTTGGCATTTGTAAAGTCTGCAATAAAGCGGCTGCCACAAAAGACAGCGCCACGCAGATCAGCGCCCGTTAAATCGTAATAGCAGTCATCGTCGTCGTCGAGATCCGAAAAGTGCCGTTCGCCCGCCGCGTATCGTTTCCGAATGTTGTGTGGTTTTGGGTAACAAGTCATAACCAAAGGTTTAGCAGGATAGCAGTATTGCATCAATGCCGCGTGCGGCGGCGCCTATATCCACTGCCATCGTCATCCTAGGGCTTGTCCCTAGGATCCAACCACATCTCAGCAAGCGCAACATGTTTGACTGGCGTGATTGGATCCTCGCCTCAAGGGCTAGGATGACGTCGAGAGACCTGCAGCCCAACTCAAACTCACATCACCCACCCAACGGATCATAGTCCATCTGCGCGCGGGCAACGCCTTTGTCATAGACAACAGTGCCATCCGGCAGCATTACCGGTTTGGGGCTGCGTGTTTTCTTGGCCACCGGCTGGGTAAAGGTCAGCGCCAGCGCGTCGCCCTCATTGGGCGATGGAATGCCGCGCGCCTTCATGTCCTGCTTGCTTTCCAGCTGGATTTTGCCATCCATGCGCGCCACGGTTTCCGGTCCGACAAGGTCCTGGTAAAGCGTTTCATTGTGCGGATCGATTGCCCCGCCAGCCTTGATCCAGCGTTTCATCTGGCCCCAGATATAGGCGCGGATGTTGTAATATCCGGGGTCGATTGTCTTGGTAGACCCGAACCACACCAGCTGCCATGTGCGGCCCATGGTGGTGCCGGCGCTGACAATGCCGGTGCCATAACCGGCATCCACAAACACCGCATCGGCCTGATATTCATCCTCAAACCGTGCCACCAGCATGGCCACCTCCACATCATTGTCGTTGCGCGGAATGGTGGCCAGCCGTTTGGAATAAAGCCCTTGCCGCAGCATGATGACCGTCGGGTCCTCACCCGTCCAGGAGGGGTCCACGCCAATGATCACGGGCGCAAAGGCATATTGCGCCGGCCGCAGGTGCGTGGCGCGTGCCCGGTCCAGATCATCAGCGGAAATGAACTGCATGGCAGATTGCGAGGGAAACTGCCCGCGCACGCGCACCTTCACATAATCGCTGTCTTCGCCGTGGTCATCGACCATGCGCTGCAAAAACTGCTTGTTGGTGCCTGGGACCGTGCGACTGTCAATCTGCCGTCCAATCCAGCGATGCCGAAACCGGCGAAAACATTCGCGAAACCGGCCGCTGTTGCGCGTCGGGTTGCCAAACACCACCCAGATGATGATGGTGTTTTCGTCGGTCAGCGCGCCTTCGGCCACCTCCCACACCTTGTCGTGAATTTTTGAGGCCTCATCAAACAGCAGCAAAATGATCTTGCCCTTGTTGTGCAGGCCGGCAAAGGCTTCCGTGTTGTTTTCACTCCAGGAAATAAAGTCCTGCCGCCAGCTTTCGCCACGCTCCGGGTCGCGGCTTTTAATCGCCATGGCCTGCACATCAAACCAGTGGGCGGTAATCGACATGCGAAACCACTTGCCAATTTCCGGCGCTGTTTTGGTGCGCAACTGCCCCTCGGTATTGGCTGTCGTCACAATCTTGCAGTCTTCAAAACAGGACATTGCCCAATTGGAAAGCATGCCCATGGCGGCAGATTTGCCTATGCCGTGGCCGGACGCCACCGCTATCTGCAGCGGCTGATAACGGCTTTGCGGGTCCTGCAAATGCCGCGAAATAACCTCGTTAATATCGTCCTGCCAGCCACGCGGCCCGTCATAACCCTGCAACTCACCCACACCCCAGTCCCAGGCCATGCGGCTCCAGCGCCTGGGGTTGAACTGGCAGGCGGCAGCCAGCGTGATGATCTCATCATCGGGGTCAACGCCCTGATCCATATCACCGGTCATGATAAGTGTCTCCGGCTGGGGATATGGGCGGGAAATGCGCGAAAAACGCCAGCCAATGGCCGCATGGTGGCGGCAAGTTTTACGGTGGTAAAATACTGTTTTAACATGGTTTTTGGATAGGAACGCAATTTATCTTCAACCGGTGATATGCGGTAAAAAAGCATGGGTTTTACCTTGGAAAAAGCGGGATAGTGATGGCGCACAAACCGGCCGTGTCCGGACGGCTGCACGCGGCTTTTCCGGTCATGGGTCTGCCTCGGCATCACGCTTGCGGGCCCGCTCCAGCCGGTCGGCCAGCGATTTCAGGCCACGATGTTTGACCACGTCCTGAAACGCATTGACCCGCACATGTTTGCCAATCATTTCCAGGCGGCGGGTGCGGTCCACCAGCTTCAGTTTTTTCACATGGCCAACCAGCTTGCGCTCATCGCCACGCCCCTCGTAAACCGCGGTAATTTCCACGTCGGACACCAGCCCGGTGCGCCACACCGCCGGCCAGTCCTTGACGGGCAAAAGATCGCCATTGTCATCATAGAGGTCGGCAATGTCAGCCTCAGCCTGCTCGGCCAGCCGCGCCAGCACCCAGTCGGCATCAACGGCGGGCTGGGAGGCGGCGGCAGCGCCGCTTCTGTCCGCACCATAATTGGCATGTTGCGATCCCTGCGTTGCCTTGCGGTCATCAGCATCATGTTCGGCAAAACCGGCCTGATCAGCCGTCACATTTTCCATCGGGTCGCACGCCTCTTTTGGGCGGCAGTATTAGCGGGCAGATGGTTGTCGGTGTGAATGGTTGTATGGCAATCAATCTGCTTCGGGTGGAATAATCATGTCATCAGGTTGTTTGCCGCGTTCGTAATGTCTGATCAGGCCGTTTAAATGCTCTACACCCATCGTTCTGTAAGGTTCATCCCAGCCCTCAAGCTTCTTTATAACAGATGCATACACTTCTCGTGCCCAGCGAATTTCCTGTAGAAGTTCATCTCCATTCCGCGCACGGTGATACCTGTAGGCAAGCATTTTTGCACCAACATTTAGAGCTGGTGCATCTTGCGCCATAAGCGTGGCAATTCGATCGGAGGATATACTTTGCAACAAAGGTTGAACTGAAAAAACTTTATCAGTGTCCACCAACTTCATTAACGCTTGAGGATGATTATTCTCTGCTTCCTGCACAATTGCATCCACGGCATCCCTGAGTTCCAGGATTTGAAGCTCTTGGGACTTTTGATCCAAGTACTTACAAATCTCCTCAAATTCTGGTGTTTCTCTTGAAGTGAAACCCATTCCCGCATGGCTTTCAACAAATACGAGAAATTCACCTGTTCTATTTTTTAGGACGCCTTTCTCTGCAATGTCATCTATGTATTTTTTAAAAAATAATACTACGTCTTCCCCGTCTGTAAGCCGCTTATCATTCAAATTTTGTCGCTGTATAGCTAGGCCGACGGAATGGAGAATAGGTCCATACTCTGTGTATTTGCGTTCGTGCAGTTCCGCTTGCAGTGTCGCGATGGCCCCCTCTGTTTCTGCTATTGGCCTTTCAAAACTGTACCAGAGTTTTCGCCATGAGGGCTCAGCGTGCTCCTCTCCGATTCCGAGCTCGAATTTAATCCACGACTTAACTTTGTCGGGATTAAGAACACCACTGTTTTCAAATCCATTGATTAGACCATAGTCCACAGGTGGTGCATCGATTGAAAGGAAATGAAACGTATCGGAAAACTTCTTGGCTGTCTCCAATACAGGATCCAATGGAGTATCCTCTTTGTTACGTTTAAAAGAACGCAGAGCAAGTGTTCTAGAAAGCCCCGGAATTTTCTCTAATACGTCAGCGTCAAGCAGGCCCGACCTCATCCAAAGGGTTGTTGCAAGAACAACCAGCATAGTCGATAATATATGTTTCTCCGGAATGTCTTGATCAGTGGTAAGGCAATTCACGAATGCTATCGTATTGTGCATTGCCCAACTGAGGTTACGTAAGTTCTCTACTTTTGCTGCCGATGCTACCCTAAGAAAGTCGGATATCTGGTTCGACATAAGCTGTTTTGTAAGTCCATCCGGTAGATTATTTATCGCATTCTGAATGACACTTTCGAAGTCAGCCTCAATATGAGCCCTCCTTCCAATGATCTTTTCATTTTGTTCCTTCCAAAGACCATTATCTAAAGAGGCAGACAGTTTCTTCTCATCAGTCACCAAGATCACACGGCGACCATGTTCTGCGATAAATGAGTTGATGAGGCCCATCACTTCACCGAAAGCTTGTTTTTCGATCCGTTCAAGATCGTCGAAGACAAAGACGTAGTCGCTTAGACGTCTGATCGCTTTCTTTCCTAGCTTATCAACCGTACCTTTGGCTGCATCTTTAACCCGGAAGAACTCTCCAATTCCAAGAGCAATCGTGCCGGCAATAGCGCCTGCGACAGCTTCTCCTGGGCAGGCGGCCTTATATATCCGCATTTCAACATCGCTGGCCGAGTTCGCGCCAAACAAGCTGACAAAAAGAAATGGCGTGTGATGTCGACGCTCTGTCCGCATCCGTTCTTTGCGAGCTGGTTCGTATACATTCTGCAGGAAGTAAGTTTTGCCGCTTCCCCAACGTCCCTCAATTAATACCGCGTGAGGAACAGACAGTTGTTCCGCATCGAGATAAGCGTCGAGGACTTTTGCGGCGTGGTCATTGATCATGCGCGATCTCCGGAGATTAACAATAGCTGGATGACGTGAGTTCTCAGCCTAAAAGTTCGAGAGTGGCGCGAGGCGCAATGGCGAGAACGACACCAACAATCACCCCAACGAGTCCCAAACCAATTGCGCCGCCAATGCCATGCGTATGCAAGCCAATGTAAGCGCCGATAGCTGGGCTGGCGGGCAGGATGAATATGCACCAGCATTTCCAAACAAACGTTTGAATACCTTCGAATAGGCCGGGCTTTTTCTGGTCCATCTTAAACCTGTGGTGACAGCGCGCGGTCGGCACACCTGATACCATTGCAGGTAGTGGTGCGTTTGGTGGTTTAAAGAGTTGTTTGAAAAATAAGTTGTGTTTTTGGAGTTGCGCAACCTGTTTTCTCGTTGGGGCTGGTGATGATGAAGCAGCGGAGAAACCCCTCACTTGCGATTTCTAACACTTGCGGCCGTTCGCCCCAAGATGTTGAAATCGCTTTCTCTCCCACAAGGGGAGAGATGGGTGGGCGCCGTGCCACTCCAGCAAGTCAGCTGCCATTGAGACATATGGCAAACAGTGCTGGTGAAGCGAGGCCGCGCCACTCGCGCCCTTACCTCTACCCTTGTGGGAGAGGAAGAAAAATCATCACCTTAGCTTGCTAAGTGATAGATTTTTCAGGTGAGGGGTTATGTGCTTCACCACCAGCGGTCGCCACCCCACCACAAATCCTTGCCCCACCTCACAACCCGCAGTAAAGCAGGGCAAAACGCCGGAGCCTGCCATGCCAACCGATCTTTCCCGCCTGACACTAAAAACCCTTGAAGGCAGCGAAGACCGCGCAGTTTACAAAGCGGCGCGAGAATTTTGTCTTGAGATGATCCGCGACACCTACGCGATTGATTATAACCCCGTCTGGCACGCCGATCTGGATTCCCTCACGAAACCGGCGGAAGAAAACTGGTACAGCGCGGCAAATCGTGGCGCGTTCTGTCTGGTGTATGATGCTGAAAACCGGCTGATTGCCACCGGTGGTCTGCACGCATTTTCACTCAAACCCGGCACGGCCAAACGGTTGGGGCAGCGCTACCAGAACCACGACGAGGTCTGCCAATTGGTGCGGGTCTATCTGCGGCCGCAACTGCGCGGGCAGGGGCTTGGCACCCGCATCGTGGCCCTGCTGGAACAGCGCGCCGCGCAGTTGAACTACCGCACCTCTTATCTGCACGCCGATGCGCTGGCGGACGCGACTTTGCGCTTCTGGCAGCGTTGCAATTACAGGGACTTTGGCCGGTTTTCTTACCCCGCCAATGGTCGCACCGACACATCGGTCGATTTCGACAAACCACTTTTGCCAGCCTGAAAACCCGGCGTCGTTTCCACGCGCCGGGCATCAGCAAACCCCGCCTCAGTGGCCGGGGTGCAGCGCGTCGTTCAGATACATGCAGGTCAGCATGGTGAACACATAGGCCTGAATAACCGCCATCAAAAACTCCAGCGCAGTGATCGCCACGGTCATCATCAGCGGCATGATGGCACCAACTGCACCCAGCGCCCCAAAACTGCCCAGTGACACCACAAAACCGGCAAACACCTTCAGCGTAATGTGGCCAGCCAGCATGACAGCGAACAGACGCACCGAGTGGCTGACCGGGCGCGACAGATAAGAAATCAGCTCGATGGGAATGATGATGGGCGCCAGCACAGCTGGCACGCCCTCCGGCTTGAACAGTTTCAGAAAGCCAAATCCGTGTTTGTAAAAGCCGTAAAGTGTCACTGTCAGAAACACCAGGGCCGCTAGCCCAAAGGTGACGATGATCTGCGCCGTCACCGTAAAGGCATAGGGAAACATGCCGAGCAGATTGGCGGTCAGAATGAACATGAACAGCGTGAAAACGAAGGGAAAAAAGTGCATTCCCTGTTTGCCAACATTGTCCTTTAAAGTGCGTGACACGAACTCGAACAGCATTTCCGCACCCGATTGCCAGCGGCTGGGCACCAGCAACCTGCGGCCGGTGGCCAGCAGCAGAAAACCGGTGGCAAACGCAACCGTCAGAAACATCGAGGCCGAGGCATTGGTGAAGCTGATGTCCACGCCACCAAGGCTGATTTCGACGATTTTTTTGATTTCAAATTGTTCAACAGGTCCGGCCACGGGGCTTCCTCTGTGCTGCGGCCATGGCAGCGTGATCACGCAATTCGCCAGCGCCACAGCACTGCCGGGCGCGCACACACTGCGGACCAATGATTTGGATAAAAGGGGTGAAAATGCTCATGCGGGCGGCCTGTTTCCATGTTGGAAAAAGGGGCCGTCCCCGGAACGTTTCAGCGGCACGGGTCGTCCCGCGCGCTGGTGTCTTAACCGCAGAAGGGGCAGATTGCAACGGCCATTTGCCCCTGATGCCCTTACGTAACATGTGCTTACGTGAGGCAGCGATTATAGTATTACGCGGTAAACAACATCAGCCCAAACACCGCAAACAGCAGAACGTGCAGCAACCCTTGTGTGGCAGAGGTGCGGTGGCCAAGATAGGTCAGTGCCGTCAGGCCAATCGTCAGCGCAAACAGCACGGTTTCCACCGCGGAAATGCCCAGGATGACCACCTTGCCAGTCAACAGACCCACCGTCAGCACAGCCGGCACCGTCAGCCCGACGGTGGACACAAAAGCACCGAGGCAGAGGTTAATGGCGCGCTGCGTTTCATTGTTCAGCGCCGCTTTGACGGCGGTGATCGATTCCGGCGTAAATACGATAATGGCAATCAGCACACCACCAACCGCCACCGGCGCGCCGGCTTTCACCACGCCGTAATCGATGATGATGGCAAGGTCATGCGCCAGCAAAACGATGGGCAACATCAGCGCCACCAGCTTTACCGCATGGCCAAGGTTTTTGGCGCTGCTGGCGGCGGAATTGGCGTCGTCACCACCCGTTGACCGGCGTGGCGCCTGCGCCAAAAGAATGGACATTTGCCCGGCCTCCGGCTGCATGTAATCGCTGCGGTACCGGCCCATTTGCAGCGCCAGAAAACCGCCGTAACCTGCCACCGTCAGCAGACTTATCATGATGGCCTGTGCGTTGGTAAAGGTGCCGTCACGCGCGCCAATCACATTGGGCAGCAGCAGCGCAATGCCGGCCAAAACCAGGATCATGCTGATGAAGGTTATCGCACCCGGCGCATTATATTCCTGCTCGCCATAGCGCATCGCGCCTGCCAGCAGGCAGATGCCGGTCACCAGGTTCATGATGATCATCATCACGGCAAAAATGGAATCGCGGCCAATGGTCGGGCTTTCACCCGGTCCCATCATCACGGCGGCAATCAAGATCACCTCAATGGAGACGATCGACAGCGTCAGGATCAGCGTGCCATAGGGCTCGCCCAGTTGGTGGACCAGTTCATCGGCCTCATGCACCACGCCAAAAGCCGCCATCAAAATGGTGGCAAACAGCACGGCAAAACTGATAACGGCAACCGTGGTGGACATGTCAGGGCCAAGCTGCGCGTGGAACTGCAGCTGAAACGCCGCAACAACCGCCCAGGCAATGATCAGCTTGGGGACAACGCCTTTGGTCAGGGTGAACCGGGAAAGGGAGGGGATACGTGGCATGTCATGCGACCTCTTTTGGGGCCGTCCCCGATCACACAATGCCGCATCCGGGCCGTCCCGGAGGGAGCAACAACGCTGTTGCTGGCGTTCACCTAGCACATTGGGGTGTTGCGGTCCAGCTTAGGGCGTCGCGCCTTTACCTCTACCCTTGTGGGAGAGGAAGAAAAATCATCATCTTGGCTTGCTAGGTGATCAATTTTTCAGGTGAGGGGTTCATGATCCCGTGTGTTGGTTGGTGCCGCACTTACCCCACAACTCATTCATTTGTGAGCAATAAAGCCATTTTTTTTTAACGCTAAAAATCAGTTTGGCACATTCAAGGGCCGTAACAGGGGTTTTCCCCCTGCGCGATTTTCAAAACGCTAACCTTTGTGGCTGAGTAAATGGCCTCGGCTGGACAGTTTCGTTTGGGAGCATCCGAAACTGTCAACATCAGAGGGGTAGCTAAATCAATGTCCGCAGTTCTCGCGCCTGAAATTCAAACTACACAACCAACGCCGACCTATCGTGATGGCATTGTCATGCCACGCGACGAAGAAAAGCGTGTTTTCATCAATGGCGTGGAATTTAACGCGGAGCGTATCTCCGGCCGGGTTGTCGGCTCCCGCGTCAAGCAGCACAGCCAGATCTATACAAAACACCATAACAACTACATGGCCAATGGCGACAACCACGTTTATTCCACGGTTCAGAGCGAACAATGGGAAACCAGCGAAGTGCGTTTGCGCTTTGAAGATGGCAAGGAAAAGCTGTTCAAGCTGCCATTTGCCGTCAGCGTTGGTGAAGATGATATGATGAGCGTCATCAGCCTCTACCGGCTGGAGGGAGATGGTTATACGGTCGCCGCCCAGAACCATAATATCAGCCAGCATTTCACCTATGACCGCAATGGTTTGCAGCGCGTGTGTTCCATGCTTGGCATATTCAAACCGCAGGTGTTCCTGACCAACAAGTCGTATGTTATTGCGCTGGCGCTGGTGGCGCTTGGCCTTTATGGCGTGTCCAGCAGCATTCTGCTGGCGGTGATTGGCGGCTTTGTCCTGTCCGGTTTTCTGGTTCTGGCCTACCAATATGTGGTGGTGCTGCCCTATGTGCTGGCCGTCTGGCCCAGAGTAAACCGCCAGCTGCAGGCGTTTTTCGACGATTTTGATACGTGGTGATACGCCACGTACGGTAACGTTTTACGGAACCCGGATGGACTCCGTAAAACGCTGAGACGTGTGTGGCGTTACAGAGGCATCAACCAGCCGGCTGTCAGGCCCAGAATGACGAGAGCGCCCACCACGATACGGTAGATGACGAAGGGCATGTAGCTCTTGGTCGACACAAGTTTCAGAAACACCACGATGACGGCATAACCAAGCAGAAACGCCAGCAAGGTTGCAAGCGCCGTTGGTCCTGCTGCAACGGGTGTCTCTTCTCCCATCGTCTTGAACAGCTGGTAGAAACCGGAGCCGAACACCGCCGGAATTGCGAGAAGGAAGGAATATCGGGCCGCAGCTTCGCGCGTATAGCCCATCAGCAGACCGGCGGTAATCGTGCCGCCAGAACGCGAAACACCCGGAATAAGCGCCATGGCCTGCGCAAAACCGAATATGATGCCGTCTCTCCAGCCAAGCGAACGAAGGGTGCGGGTTTTGCGACCGATGCGGTCTGCCACGCCCAAGGCTATGCCGAATATGATCAGCATGGCCGCGGTGATGTAGAGATTGCGCAAGCCATGCTCGATGTTGTCCTTGAAAAGCAGACCAAGGATGACGATCGGCAGGGAACCGACAATCACCAGCCAGCCCATCCGCGCATTGTCCTCATCATAAGCGCCCATGCGAAACACCTGACGAAGCCAGGCAGCCGCAATGTTCATGATATCCTTCCAGAAATACACGATGACTGCTGCTTCGGTACCAATCTGGGTAATTGCCGTAAAGGCAGCGCCGGGATCTGCCCCTGATGGCAGAAACTCACCGGCAATCCTGAGATGCGCACTGGAGGAAACCGGAAGAAATTCCGTCAGTCCCTGCAGCAGACCAAGAATAGCAGCATCGGTCCAACTCACACTCATCAAATAACCTTTCAAAATTTGCTCAAGAAAAAAAACGGTGCCATTTTCAATTTCGTAAAGCGAAGCATTGGAAACGGCGATCAGTCATATCGTTTGGATTGTTGAGAATATGTCCGCAGGCTTGCAATAAACCGCATCCGTGCAGTGTCTGTGCGAAGCACAGCCCGGACATGGAGATTGCATCTTATAAGACCTGAAGATCGACTGGGCCAGACACAGGAAGAGTAAAATCCAAGCCGTTATTGCATAGCCGATGTTCCCTTCTGAGGGAGCTTTGATGATGTTCCGCTTACAGGGGATGTCACAGGCATCCAGCGCGCGACGCGCGTCGGCGCTGCGGGAGAGTTTTCTTAGCCCAAAGACGTGGGCTGGCCTTGACTCCTGTAACAAGTACAGGCGTGAGGGAGGTCGGCTTTGCCACTCGCGCCCTTACCTCTACCCTTGTGGGAGAGGAAGAAAAATCATCACCTTAGCTTGCTAAGTGATAGATTTTTCAGGTGAGGGGTGTTGTTGTAGCGCGCACTGACCCAATCGCTCGGCGTCATCCTAGGGCCCATCCCTAGGATCTAATCACATCTCATCGAACGAAACATATTTGGCTGGCGTGGTTAGATCCTCGCCACAAGGGCGAGGATGACGTCGAGGGAATGGTGTACTCGATACCAGCGGTCCGACGCCACCATCCAACCGAACCGACCCTCATGATCAGTCCTCGGGCCTGACCCGAGGATCAATCACAGGAATCCAGCCGCTGCGCGTCGGCGCTGCGGGAGAGTTTTCTCAGCCCAAAGACTTGGTCTGGGCCTGGATTCCCGCAACAAGCGCGGGAAAGAGGGAGGTTGGGTTTGCCACTGAGTGACTGACGACGGCGTAACGGGTGGATGCCGCGCCACTCGCGCCCTTTCCTCTACCCCTGTGGGAGAGGAAGAAAAATCATCACCTTAGCTTGCTAAGTGATAGATTTTTCAGGTGAGGGGTTCTGCCCTGCCTCTACCTTTGATGATGGGGCGGCGGTTCGTAACCGGGCCGCAATGGTTGTTAGACTCTCCGCAGAATAGGGCGTATTATCGCCCATCGTCAGCAACCGAACACGTAGGCGCTGACGACTGAGGGTTGATCTGTGCTCTAGCCTACCGGACCGGAGAGAGGCACATGACCATCCCCTCCATTGAAAATCCAGTAGTCCAGTTTCACCTACGCCCCTTCCTCACCAAGAGGGTGGCGCTCTATACATCGTCCATGGAAATGCGTCAGCGCATAGTTGAAAAGACAATTTTCAAGGCGACGAGCGATCCCTCCATCTTGCAGGATGATTCCATCGACATAGCGCTCGCACGGTTACTGCACGAGACCGCCGTTGTGGAGCTAAAAATAAGCAAAAGCATGTTCCAGCCAGGTCCAATTGGACATCAGCTTTGGCAACGGGAGGGGTAGCAGTGCAAAATAACCCTGTACGCCACGCCGAGCAGGTGGAAGCCGGTGAACTTGAACTGCTAATCGACCTTTTTCTTGTGTGGTGCGAAAAAAACGACCGAAACGCGGAAGAATTGCTGCCACATTGCAGTTTGATTTTGCAGCGCTATCGCAACGGCGAAGATACCGCTGACAAGTTGTTCGCTGATTTGTGAGGAACGGATTGCGATAACAAAAGGCCGCCTTGGATCACTCCAGGCGGCTTTGTTTATTTGCGATCAGATGATGATGGGGTGGCTCGTTCAAGCACGACAATACGCTGACTTATGAGTCGACAGCCTATTTAGTTATGGCTAAAATAATCCTCTAGCAGCGAATAATGGAGGAGCATCATGGACCCTTCGTCGCGCAAGGATAGTCGTTTTGAAGTGCGACAGGCTCTTTACGATAGAGCATCCCTATACACGTCAAATAGGTGGAAGAAGCGAAAGATTGCCGACCGAACATTGGAGGCGGCCGCACTTGATCCGGCGCTCTTCGTTCAACCTGATATCGAAACCGCTTTATTCGAACGCCTGCATGAAATCGCCAAAGACGAATTGCGAACAGAGAAATAAACCATTCGATTAATCAGGGGCTAATCCTACGTGAGGCGGCTTGCGAGGGATAGCAACGGCAATGCAATGCCGCCTTGGATTACTCCAGGCGGCTTTGTTTTGTCATGCGGGTTGCGCCGCCCATCATTCGTGGGCGGGTGGGGTGTCGAGTTGGGGAGAGTTTCCTGCCTACAGGCTTTCGGCAAAATTGTGTGGACCCGGTGCACGAGGCGAGGTTGTCCTCAACACTCTGCTACGCAAGTCGCCCCCAACGTTTAGTCGTGGCGGCCTGGGAGCGGGCCCTTATCGCTTCTAAGCTCATGTGGACTTGAAGCAAGCGGACGCCAGTTGACGCTCAGTGTCCCTTGGTCGCCTCATCCTTCTTAGCCTGATCGCGGTGCCACTTGATGGCATAAAACATGCCTATGCCGAGCACTATGATCTTGAACGGGAAGAAGATGTAAGGAAACAATTCTACCCAAGAACCGTCAGACATTTCGAGTACTTCCATTCTGTTGCTTGGAATTGTCTATCCGCAAGGATAGCGCCCACTCGGAATGCGCCTCCGAAGCCTTCGTTGCAAGATATAAGGAGCGGTCTTTTTGACGCACCCCCTCACATGCCGCGCGCCAAACGCCGGTAACGCTGCACGATGATGGGGTGGAGGGTCGATTGTGCCGGGGCGGTTCTGTCTGTGTCATAGGCTGCCTAAGTCCGAAAATCTGTCGCAGCCTCAATCTCTTCGAAAATACGAATCCAGCTGCGTGCGCCCTGGCGCAGGCGCTCGCTGTCATAGTGTTCGTCGGGGGCATGGATGGCATCGCTCGGCAAAATGAAACCGATGACCACGCATTCTGTCTGCAGTGCCTTGCCGAGTTGTTCAACCAGCGGGATGGCACCACCTGTGCCGCGCAAAATGGCCGGGCTTTGCCATTCCTTTTCAAGGCCGCGGGCCGCCGCTTTCAGGTAGGGGCTGTCTTGCGACAGCACGACCGCCGAACTGCCACCGTCACCCTCGAACTCAACGCGGCAACCTCTCGGTATCAACCGTTCGACATGGCTGCGGAATTGCTGGCGGATTGCCTCTGGCGATTGTCCGGCCACCAGCCGAAACGACAGCCGCGCCGTTGCCGACCCCGGCAGGACGGACCGTTCACCCGGGCCCTGATTGCCGCCGGTTATGCCGTTGATATCGACAGTTGGGCGGCCCCACATCGCTTCAATCGGCGCGTAGCCTTCCTCGGTAATGCCACCGGTCAGATCGACATCGGCAAACAGTTCCGGTTGCCGGGAAAGGTCCTGCCATTGTTGGCGTATGGTGTCCGGAATATCGTGAACCCCATCATAAAAACCATGGATGGTGACACGGCCCTTGTCGTCATGCAGGCTTGCCAGAATGCTGCTGAGCACCCTTATCGGGTTGGCGGCCACCGCGCCGTAATGTCCCGAATGCAGGTCCGCATTGGGCGCACGGATCGTCACACGTTCATGCACCAGCCCTTTGAGCTGGGTGGTGATGGCCGGCTGGGTGGCGGTCCACATCTCGGCATCACAAATGAAGGCGACATCACAGGCCAGTTCATGCCTGTGTGCCTGAATGAAGGCCGGCAAACTGGCAGATCCGCACTCTTCCTCGCCCTCCAGCAGCACGATAATCTCTGCAGGAAGTTCGCCATGCACGTTTTTCCACGCCCGCAACGCCTCGATGAACGTCCACAACTGGCTCTTGCTGTCGGATGTGCCGCGTCCGTAAAACCTGTGGACGCCATCTTCCTCAATGATATCAGGCGCAAAGGGCGGGTGTTTCCACGCGCCTTCATCGCCCACGGGCTGAACGTCATAATGCCCGTAAAACAGCAGACGCGGTTTTTTGCCAGCTGAAAGGGTGCCAGTCGAGGCGGTGCCAGTCGAAGCCGTAAAGGAGCGGGCAAGAACCACCGGGTGCCCCTTGGTGGCGATAATATCGGCCGCAAGACCCATCGACGACAGTTCATGTTTCAGCCATTCGGCTGCCCGTTCAATCCCGTGTTTGCCGGAAGGGTCGCTCGATATCGACGGGATCGAAACCAGTTCAAGCAATTTGCTGAGCGTGATGTCAAACCTGTCGTCGATATCGCGCAGCACGTCTTCTGTCTTTGGCACGTTTTGTCCTTCCAGCAGTGTTGAAATATCGCGGCCGAAATCAGCCATGACGGGCCGTTTTCAGGGATGTGTCGCTGGCAGTGTCGCTGCACTTGTCGTCGAGGAAAGCCAGCAGGCGGGTCACGTCTTCCCAGAGTTCGCCTTCATCTTCCAGGCCGATGCTGAGGCGCAATATGATGTCCGGACCGCTCCAGTCGGTCGCACTGCGAAAACCTGTGATGGACATGGGCGCGGCAAGGCTGCGGGTGCCGCCCCAGGACGCGCCAATGGCAAACACCTTCAACGCGTCAAGCGATGCCGCGACATGGGCCGATGCCTCTGGCGTGAAAACGATGCTGAAAACACCGCTTGAGCCGAGAAAATCCCGCTTCCACACCGCGTGATCGGGAAAGCTTTCCAAGGCAGGATGAAGAACCTGCGTCACCAGAGGATGGCCTTCAATTCTGCGGGCAAAATCCAGCGCAACCCGCTCTGAATGGCGCAGGCGCACGCCAAGCGTCTCAAAGCCACGCAGCACAAGCGAAGCATCATCAGGCGAGACACCGATGCCCATTCTGCCGATCAGCGAGCGGATCGGTTTGATCAGGCTGTCATCGCGCACGGTGATGGAGCCCATCAGCACATCGGAATGGCCGGATACGAACTTGGTCAGCGCCTCGGTGACGATATCGGCGCCATGCGCCAGCGGCTTGAAATTGAGCGGTGTCGCCCAGGTGTTGTCGACACCAACCAATGCACCATGTTCATGGGCGATGGCCGCGATGCGTGGCAGGTCCAGAATTTCCATCGTCGTTGAACCGGGGCTTTCGCACCAGACAATCCTGGTGGTTGGCCGCATTCTGGAGGCGACATCATCAGGCGAACGGGGATCGAAGAATTCGACCTCGACACCGAGGCGGCGCAAATCGGTTTCTGCCAGATCACGCATTGGCGGGTAGGCGGTATCGGCAATCAGAATGTGATCACCGGCCGCCAGAAACGGCAGAACTGCCAGCGCATTGGCCGCCTGGCCCGAAGGTGTCAGAAATGTCCAGGCACCTTCCTCAAGGTTCGTCAGCTTGGCTTCCAGTGTCCGGGTGGTTGGCGTGCCATAAAGGCCGTAGGAATAACCCTCATGGCCGCGTTCCCCGCGCGATGCATAGGCTGCGGCGTCCTTGAAGACGATCGTCGAGGCGCGGTGAGTACCAATACCGAGCGGCGTAAAACCTTCCGTTGGTACTGCGGGCGTAAGGACGCATTGGGTGAGATCGTTCATGGCAAGGCCTTTCGGAACAAATGCTGTGCGTTTGCGGAAATCAATTCCGAAACGGGCAAATCTGCGCTACTGCTATTCGTAAAAGTTATTGATTGTCGGTGGAGCTGCTGGTGAACCTGAGACAGGTGGAAGTCTTTCGCGTGGTGATGACCAATGGCACGACGGCGCGCGCTGCCGAAGTGCTTCACGTCTCCCAACCCGCCATCAGCAAGATGATCCAGGAACTGGAGCGTTCGCTTGGTTTTGATCTTTTCAAGCGGATAAAGGGGCGCTTGCAACCGACCCAGGAGGGACAGTTGTTTTTCCGCGAGGTCGAGCAGGCCTTTCTCGGATTGACCCATCTTCGCGGCGCGGCCGCCCGTATCCGGGACTACGGTTCCGGTGAGATCCGTATCGCCTGTCTGTCGGCGCTGTCGACCAATGTCCTGCCGCGTGCGCTTCACGCTTTCATGTTGGCCAATCCGAATGTCGCCGTTACATTTCAGGCGCGCATGTCGTCCAACGTGCGCGATCTGGTGGCATCTGGCCAATTCGACCTTGGCATTGTTGCAGACGAGATTGACCGCACGGGTGTGGAGGTTGAGGAATTCGCCCAGTTCCGGGTGGCCGTCGCACTGCCCAAGGGACATGCGCTTGAAGCCCTTGAGGTCATTCGCCCGGTCGATCTTGCCGGCCAGGCCTTTGTTGCACTGGCGCCCGAAGACACCACCCGGCGTGAGGCGGAAATCGCCTTCGCACAGGCGGGCATTACTGTCCGCACCGTGATGGAAACGCCGTATTCGACGACGATCTGCGCCATGGTGGCCGCTGGCATCGGCGTTGGCCTGGTCAACCCGCTGACGGCCGAACCGTACGAAGGCCACGGATTGACCTTGAGACCTTTCGAACCGGCACTCCATTTCAGAACGCTGCTGATCACGCCGCCCAATCGTCTGCCGTCCACAATTCTGGAGGACTTCATCCGGGTGCTGCGCGACGCGATTTGAGTGCTTTGGCCTGGTCATGAACATCGCGGCCTCACAGCACCTTGGAGAGAAAGGCGGCTGTGCGCGGGTTCTGCGGACTGGTGAGCATGGTGCGCGGATGTCCTTCCTCGACGATCTGCCCCTGATCCATGAACACGAGATGGTTTCCCACTTCCCGGGCAAAACCGATTTCATGCGTGACGACCACCATGGTGATGCCGCTGCGTGCCAGATCCTTGATGACATCGAGAACCTCGCCGACCAGTTCCGGATCGAGTGCGGAGGTCGGCTCATCGAACAGCATAACCTCAGGCTCCATCGCCAGTGCGCGCGCGATTGCCACCCGCTGCTGCTGTCCACCGGAAAGCTGCGTGGGATAACGGCTGCCAAACCCATCCAGCCCGACACGTCTCAGCAGATCGTCGGCCTTTTTTCCGGCCTGCTCACGTGACCAGCCTTTGACGTGGCGCGGACCTTCCATGACGTTTTCGCGGGCGGTCATGTGCGGAAACAGGTGAAAACGCTGGAAAACCATGCCCGTCAGGCGGCGTTGTGCAGCGATCTGCGCCGGGGCGAGCGGGTGAAAACGCTCGTTGCGTTCGGTAAAACCCTGCAGCTCACCTTTGACAAACACCCGACCGGCCGAAATGCTCTCCAACTGGTTGATGCATCGCAGCAGCGTTGATTTTCCCGAACCGGACGGACCTATGGCAACGCAAACTTCGCCACGCCGCACGCGCATGTCCACACCCTTCAGCGCATGGACGGGACCATAGAATTTGTGGATGTTCTGCATTTCAACGCAGAACTCTGAAACATGTGCGTTCATGGTCTACTCCGCCCGTGTCGGGTGAACGGAAACGCCTTTACCGAAATGGCGTTCGAGGAAATGCTGGCCGACCATCAGCAGGCTGGTGATGGCGAGATACCAGGTGCCGGCAACCAGCAGCAGCGGGATTGGCAGGTAAAGCCGGTTCGAAATGGCATTGGTCGCAAAGGTCAGGTCGAGCGTGAACGGCACGGCAAGCACCAGCGATGTCATTTTCAGCATGCCAATGGTCTCATTGCCCGTCGGCGGTATAATCACCCGCATCGCCTGAGGCATGAGAATACGCCACCAGATTTTCGCAGGTTTCATGCCCAGTGCCTGCGCCGCTTCAGCCTGTCCACGATCAAGCGAGTTGAAACCGGCCCGGAAGATTTCCGTGAGATAGGCGGACTCGTTGAAACCAAGACCCAGAATGGCCGCCATGGCCGGCGTGACAATGTATTTGGTTTCGACGCTGATGACCTCGGGGCCAAAAGGTATCGCAAGGCTGAGATTGGGAAACAGAACTGCAAACAGACCCCAGAACAGCAGCTGCGTATAAATCGGCGTTCCCCGGAAAAACCACACCCAACCATAGGCAATGCCGCGCAAAACGGGATTGTCACTGTCGCGCATGATCACCAAAAGCGCAGCCATCACAATCGCAACGGTCATTGCGACCACGGTCAAAATCAGCGTCCAGCCGACCCCCCGTATAACCTGGGGGGAAAACAGGTGGGTGGCGTAAACATCCCAGTGGAAATTGGGATTGACCGAAACGGCCTGCGCGATCTGCAGCGAAACAACAGCCAGGATGGCAATGGCAAGCCAGCGGCCGGGATGGCGACGCGGCACGACGATGTTGCGCGTGACGCTGGCCTTTTCGAGGGGAACCGGCGTAAAGCCGGTTCCGATATTGTCGACATCAGTGGCCATCGGTTCAGATCTTCACTTCGGGATTGACGCGCGCCTGGTCAACGATCACCGAACCAACACCCCAGGTGTCGAGCAGTGCCTTGTAGGTACCATCGGCGATCAGGGCGTTGATGGTGTCGGCGATCAACTGCGTCAGCGCCATATCGGATTTGGCAACGGCAATGCCGTTTGGACCATGCTTGCTTAACGCACCGCCAGCTGGCTTCATGGTCTCAAACGCACCGTTGGACTGCTTTGCCGCATAACCGATACCTGCCTCGCCAGACACGGTGGCATCCGCACCGCCAGCCGCAACGCGGGTCAGCGCTTCCGGTTGTTTGGAAAACGGCAGAATGTCGATTTCGGCCTTGCCTGCGGATTTGCACAGTTCGTTTTCAGCAATCACTGCCTTTTCATGGTAGCTGCCCGACTGGATGGCGATCTTGCGGCCGCACAGGTCAGCGGGATCAAACTTGGCCGGGTTGCCGGCCTTCACCGCCCACATGCTGCCCGTATCCGCATAGCTGACGAAATTGACAGCTTTCATGCGTTCATTGGTGACGGAAAATGCCGAAACACCAATGTCGAACTTGCTGCCAAGGGCCGGCAGAATGGCTTCAAAAGCCGATGTCTGGAAATCGATCTTGACGCCGAGCTTCTTGCCAATCGCATTGGCAATATCGACATCAATCCCCTCGGGGGTCTGGCCATCCTTTTCGCTCAGAAACTCCCAGGGCGCATAGGCCGTATCGGAGCCGATCGTCAGAACACCGCTGGCCTTGATTTTTTCCGGCAATCGGGCGGCCAAACTGTCTTCAACCTTGATGGAGGATGTGTCGAAACTCTGCGCAAGGCTCTGGCCGCTGAATGACAGAACAGCGAGCGCGGCAAACATCGGCAGATGAGTAAGTGTCTTGTTCATTTTGTTCCCCATGTTGTTTTGCGACGGATTGAGTGAGGCTTGGGAGGATCATCATCATCCGACGATGACACTATGGGACCGGCAAAACAGTCCGTCCAATAATAAGATCGGGCCACTCTATTCGCTGAGGTTATTGCTTGCGCGACCGCGCGCCACAGTGACCGACGGCAGTATCATGCCCACAGCGAGCGCAAAGGAGAGGGAGGTTAGGGCGGCACTCGGCACCTTTCCTCTACCCCTGTGGGAGAGGAAGAAAAATCATCATCTTAGCTTGCTAAGTGATCAATTTTTCAGGTGAGGGGTTGGTCAGCTGTCGATGCTCGTCTTGCTCAAATATTGCGCCAACCGGCCCTCATTCCTGTGCCTGTCACAGGAATCCAGCCGACGCGCGTCTGCGCGGCGAAAAGACTTTCTCTCATCCCCAAGACTGGGGATGGCCTGGATCTCTGTGACAAGCACAGAGATGAGGGGGAGTATGTTGGTTGCTCTGAACGACATAGGATAGCGTTCATGGGTTGGGACCGCGCCGATTGCGCTCCTACCTCTACCCTTGTGGGAGAGGAAGAAAAATCATCATCTTAGCTTGCTAAGTGATCAATTTTTCAGGTGAGGGGTTAGTCAGCTGTCGATGCTCGTCTTGCTCAAATATTGCGCCAACCGGCCCTCATTCCTGTGCCTGTCACAGGAATCCAGCCGACGCGCGTCGGCGCGGCGAAAGGCTTCTTTTCAGCCCAAAGACTTGGGCTGGCCTAGATCTCTGTGACAAGCACAGAGATGAGGGGGAGTATGTTGGTTGCACTGAACGACATAGGATAGCGTTCATGGGGTGGGTTTGCCGCTCGGCACCTTTCCTCTACCCTTGTGGGAGAGGAAGAAAAATCATCACCTTAGCTTGCTAAGTGATAGATTTTTCAGGTGAGGGGTTCTTTTGACCCCACACTGTCAGCGGCTTGACGCCCCAAAAACCCACCCAAACCCATGATAATGTTGAAGTGGCGCATCCTGCTGCCCATAAACCTTGCACTCAACACCTGTCAGCGCAGCACCGCCGCTTGCTGTTTTCTGTCTCTTTTCAGTCTTTGAAGGAAAGAGTGCAGCACTTATTCATTTTCAATCCTCTAGCAAGAAAACAGCAGCATTGCTGCGACACCAAACGACGCTCAATCTGCTGACTAAAAGCGTTGTGATTAATGTTGCGATTTATGTTGCTGCAGTGTTGATGGTGATGTTGCGACGTGTATAAGTGCCGCATCAGAATAGGCAGCGACCACCTACGTGAAACGCCTCTAACGGCTCCAGTATTTCATTGCAACAACCTTGTTCGAGCCTAGTGTCAGCGAATGAAGCAAACCGCATGTAACCGGCCGTAACAGTCGGTGGTTTTGTGTATCTGTAGCGTTGCTGTCGTGTTGTGTTTGTGTTGCGATCAATGGAGGGCGGTCACATATCAGTCATTTTGCAGAGCCTTTCCGGCCTTGCGCTTGCGGCCGGGCTGATGGCCTTCGCCGCCGTACAATTTAACGCGCAGGTCATGCGTGAAGACAGGATAAATCAGGAGATTGGCCCATGGCATCGCTCAACATCGCACCGATAACCGCGCTTCTCGATTTTGATGAGCTGAACATTGCCATCCATGGCCGCATGGACAGCGGCATTCTGATTTCCGGCCGCGCCGAGCTGGAAGGCGACGCGGATGATTTTTACGTGACCGCGGTGTTTCTGGAAGACGGCAGCTGCTTAAGCCGCGATGCCAGCGACGAAACGCCCTTCGAGACGGAACTGTTCAAGCGCATCGTCAATGTCATCCATAACGACAAGACGGTGATTGGCCGTTACGCGGCCATCGAATGGGCCGATGCGGTGGAGCAGCACAAACAGCTGGTTTAACCCGTCACTGGCAGGGCATGGACGACTGCCCAAGCAATTCCAGAGAAAGTGGGAACCGGTTTCTCGTCCGGACATTGCGCTAAAAAGAGGGCTTAGAGCATTTCGGCCCAAGTCCTTTTGCCGAACGCTCCACATTGTTTCTCGTCATGCGGGTAAATTTCACCGGCGCCTGAAACCGTAGATCACTCCCAAACCGCTGAAAACCATCATCAATTGCAAAATTGCGACGGTGAATAGGAATTAATTCACATTTCTTTATCCCCGGCGCAGTGCGAAGCCCTATCATGCCTGCCATGAGTTACAGAAGGAAGTTGTAGATGTATTGCGCAAATCAACGGCCAGCCGCAGCAGACTTCACCCGCCAGCCAAAACCTGAGCGTAAGGCGCCAGTGCAGGCTGGTGCGGGGGCGGCTGGCCGTTCTGCGGGCCTCAGCCTTGGCGGGTGTGCTGAAACCATCGCCCCCAACCGGCCATTCCGGCTGACCGGCCCCTTTGCCAAAATGCTGTTTACGACCCGGCCGCATACCGGCGCGGAATACACACGTTACATGCTGGCGGTGGAAGACTGGTGCCACGCTGAAACCGGCGAACATCACCAGCCAAACGCAGATAGTGAGCCGGCTTACCAAATGCGCCGTGCTGCATTGCTGGCGAGCCGCATCGAGCAGGTGGGCTGATCATGACGCAGCACACCAACCACCCTGAGAACACCGAAAACCAGCCTCAAATCAATGACATGGTGAATGACACCACCTGGAGACGTCTAGCACATATGACAGAGCAAACCGTTGAACCCGCTGATATCAAGCCTGCGCAACAGCCCGGCACTACGCCGGTGGTGATGCCTGCGGATGATCAGGCGCTGCTTGCCTTGCAGGCAGAATTGCATGAGGCCGCAAAGGTTGCTGACCAGCGTTTCCGCGATATGCCCGAGGATATGGCGCTCGAAGATGAGCTGGCGGAAATCGACGCCATCATGCAACCGGGTGATGCGTTGGCAGAACGCATGTTTGCGCTGACCCCCACCACACCATCCGGCATCGATGCGCGGGTGCGCGCCGAGGCCTGGCACAGCGGCGATTACATCACCACCTATCTGCGTCCATACCAATAAGCCTGTCTTTCGGCAGGGTCGGCAAGATGTGTGCAACAATTTGGACAATGCGCAGTGAGAACGTGGATTTCAGTTCTTACCGCCCAACAAATCACAACGTCACTGTTGCCAGGGCTTGCAACTGACTTCAGGTTCGTCACATCCGATAACCTGTGTTATTCCGCGTTCACCAGAGCTTCCCGCTGGTAAATGAAGCGCATAACGTTGGCGATGGCGGGTGCCGGTTGCATCAGTACCGCTAATGTCGGCGGAACATTCTACTGCGACTTTGCAGCTGTTACGAACCGCCACTTTGCAAACTGGCCTGTTGTATTCATCAAGTCCTTGTTGCTTTTTGTGAGAAACACATGAAGCAATTTTCGTACTGTTACCAACCGCCGGGGCGTTAGATTTGGCCGTGGCACTGCCAGCGGAACCGCTTGCCTTCCGCTGCATCAGCGCGCGCCATTCTTCGTGCAAGGTGCTGTTTATAATCATTTGCCGCGCGAATTCAGCTTGGTTCCGCGGGGGATTCGAAGCCGCATCAAGCGCTCGATCTGCAGCAATCATTTTTTGATGTAAAGCGTGTATCTCTGGGTCCATCGACCAGTCTTCTTTGTACCATGAAGGCTCAAACGCGAAGGAGACTCCGGCAGATAGCGTTGCACAACAAATGAATCCGAATACGACACACGACAAAAGATAAGTGCTCCAGCGTGCCTTCGTGGCTGCGCTTGTTTGGGCGGTGTAATCTGCGCTTCTCTTGCCAGTGGATCGCAAAGAAATATCTCCAGTTTAGCAACATACGAGCAGCCTATATGACCATAACAGACGGGAAATCCCCCGTTTGGGTGATGCTGACAGCGGCGGATTTTATTAGCGTGCTGCACAGGGTTTTCGGGGGCCACTGCGTTGCGCAAAATATCGATATCATTGCTGTGTTTTGTGCTGTCGCAATGCCTCAGCCTGTTGCTGTTTCTGCCCAGTGCCCGCGCCGATGTGCGCTGCATGACCATGCAGGGCGACAGCTGGGTCAATGGTTGCAATAACGACATTCACTTTACCCACACGGATTGTGAAGGCGGTGTCGCCAGACTGAAGATCAAAGTGGGCGAAAAGCCACGCTACAGCCCATATCTCGCCCGTCAGAACCATCAGAAAAACTGCACCGTCACCATTCTCAGCGAATGTGTGCCTGACGATATCGAGCGCGGCATCTGCAAACTCGAACTGACCAACCCTTATCTGGAGTGAGCCCATGCCTTTGATGCCTGCGTCATCTATGTCGTCCGTGTTGTGCCGCGCAGTTCTCAGTGCCGGCCTGTTGTTGTCGCCGGTCACTGCGGCGCTGGCGCAGCAATCCCGCATCATCTCGGGCGATTGGGTGGCCGGTTGCGTTGAAAAATTCCGCGATGGCGCGCCGGTGGTCTATTGCGACCGGTTTGGTGGTTTTGTCACCAACACCTATCCGCCGGGCTGTGATGGCAACGCCGCATTCTACTGCTCGGGAATGGACCTGTGCACGCTGGCAACCTATGTCGCCGTCATTGACACGGATGATTATTATCGCCTGCAAAGCGAGATAGAGGATTGTGACGGGCCGGTCATGCAGCCGCTGCAGGGATGAGGGCGGTTGGGGCACCCATTGCGACACATCTCTAACGTTTTGATGACGTGAAACAGCGCGGCTGGCGCCTTACCTCTACCCTTGTGGGAGAGGACAGAAAATCACGGTCTTAGCGTCAGCTAAGTCGTAGATTTTCTTGGTGAGGGGTTATGTGCTTGCTCATCGTCAGTTGTTTTACACCAACAGCCTCAACAAACTCTCCTCATGCCTCGTGCTTGTCACAGGCATCCAGCCGTCACGCGTCTGCGTGACGAAAAGAATCTTTCCATTCCCAAGACTGGGAATGACTAGATTCCCGCAACAAGCGCGGGAATGAGGGAGGTCGAGGCTACCCACCCAAAGACAGGGTGTGCCGCATGTCCAACGCACCACCTACACCGTTGAAACCCCGTTAAGATTTGCCTTTTAGTCTGTGCTGCATCCATCACGCGCGGATCAAAAACGGGGGGCAACAATGCTGACAAGACGATCGCTGCTCAGACAGGGTTTGGCCTCCGGCATGGTATTGTCCCTGCCATCCATCTCCCGCGCCGCCGTACCGGACACTGACGTCACGTTCCTTGTGGTCAATGACATCCATGCCTGCCAGATTGGCGATAGCCTCAGTCCCGGTTGCGCGGCGCAAGGCAAGACCGATGAAAATCTTCTGCGCCATATTCGTGGCCTCAACGGCATAGACCAACACAACTGGCCGCAGGACATTTTGGGCAAACCAAGCGGTTTTATCTCCCCGGGCCAGCCCATCGCCCCACCGCGCGGCGTCATTGTCTGCGGCGATGCCACCGATGATGGCGGCGGCCAGATGCCGGATCTTGGCGAGGGCACGCAGTTGCTACAATTTTCCAAACGTTACCGTCAGGGCGAAGGGCCGGATCGCATTCGTTACCCGGTTTATGTTGGGCTTGGCAATCACGACCTCGATCAGGACGACCGCCCGCCGCAAATTGACTGGTACCGCGATGAGATGCGCGACTATGTGCGCATGAACCACAAGCCGAGCATCTTTGCGACGCCAGACGTTCCCGCCGATAATTACGATTCCGCCTCCAACAATTATTCCTGGAACTGGGGTGGCCTGCATCTGGTGCAGGCCCAGCGTTACGGCGGAGATACCGACAAGGGTACGGCCAGCAGCCTGGCGTGGTTGAAACATGACCTCGCCACTTATGCCGCAGACGGCCGACCGGTGGTGCTGTTCCAGCATTATGGCTGGGACCCGTTTTCGCTTGAACATTGGGACCCGGTAAAAAGCACCTTCACGCCGGATGGTTCCGGCCCGCCGCACTGGTGGGGTGAAGAACAGCGTCAGGCGCTGCTGGATACGCTGGCCGGTTACAACGTCATCGGCATCTTCCACGGTCATGAGCATGATACGCCGATGGCATACAAGGTTGGTGCTTACGATGTGTTCAAGGCCAAGGCCGCATTCATGGGCGGTTTTTGCCTGGTGCGCGTTACCAATACCCGTATGGACGTCGCCATCGGTCAGGTTGCCGGCAATGGTGATACCCTGTCGTTTGACGTCGGGTTTTCAAAGGCGTTGGGTTAGGGGTGGCTGGCGCCTTTACCTCTACCCTTGTGGGAGAGGAAGAAAAATCATGGTCTTAGCAACGCTAAGTCATAGATTTTTCAGGTGAGGGGTTTGTGTACTTGCTCATCGTCAGTTGTTTGACGCGAACAGCCCCAACAAACTCTCCTCATACCTCGTGCTTGTCACAGGTATCCAGCCGAGGCGCGTCTGCGCGGCGAAAGAGCCTTTCCATTCCCAAGACTGGTAATGACTGGACTCCTGTAACGAGTACATGAGTGAGGGAGGTCGGGGTTATCCACCGAACTACATCGATGGCGTCACGGTTGGAGCATCACACACACCCCGCTCAATCCGCCCATTCCTGATCGGCGGTGAACACGATTGTCAGCCAGCGGTCGGGGCCTTCGTCGCCAATGCGTGCGCCGATTTCATCGCGTATCGCGTCCCACTCGCTCAAACTTTTGGCCGGCAGGGTCTTCGGCGCAATGAAAAAAAGCTCGATCTGCTTGGCGCGGCCCACCTTGGCAACATAGGCGCGGTGCGCGGTAAAGCCGTATTTCGCCACGATTTCCCTGGCAATCACATCCACGCCGTCGCGCAGTTCCGTAGGGGCGACCAGCAGAATATCGGCCACCGCCTGGCGCACATTGGCAATGGGTGTGGGCAAAATGAAAACGCAGGCAAGCGCCAGCACCGCCGGGTCAACGTAAGGGGAAAGCCACGCAAACTGCGTGCCTTCAATGGCATAACCGAGCAGAAAAGCCACCAAAAGCGCTGCGGTCAAACCCGCCGTCATGAACCACGCCTTGGCGTCCAGATCCACAAAGCCGGATTTGACCTCGCCATTGGCCCGCCGCAGGAAGAAACCGGCACTGAGCGCCACCACGGTTGCCACCGATGCAAATATCATCGCCGGACCAAAATCGACCACGCGGCCACCGTCGAGAATGCTGGAAATCGCACCCACCAGCGCCACACCGGCCGCACCCATCAACAGGCTGCCATTCAGGCCCAGAACCATCGGCTCCAGATGCCAGAACCCAACCGAAAACCGGTCCATGAACTTGCTCTTTTGGCCGCTTGCGGGCGACGGCGCGGCGGACGCCGTAATCAACCGCGCAACCAGCAGCGCAATGACAGTCATGAAGGCATCGGTCAGCGCGTAAACGCCGTCAAACATGATGGCGGCCGAACCGGAGGTGAAACCGATGATAATACCGAAGGCGGCCATCATCACCGTCAGGCCAATAGAGAGTTTAAGCAGGGATTGTTCGTTCATAATATCTATTCCGTGAGGACCAGATTTGCACTGTCAGCCCCAAGCGGCACGTCACCATGGTGGGACATGCGGACTATGCCGGCAACCAGCACATCAACCGTGGTGCTGAAGACAGAATCTGGCGGTATTTCTGATAACAGGGGCGCAATGCGCCGTGTGGCAGGGTAGTCTTTTTCATCCAGCTGCAAAAAGGCCTGCGCGTCCTCACCGGCCACCCGGCCCATGAAGCCGGATATCTCAGCCGTGATCAGCCCGATGATCGAGGCATACCAGCCAAGCCCGATGGGCAGCGCCATTTCAGGGGCCAGACCGGCATCCTGCAACGCGCTCTGCACCGTTTCAATGTGCCGGTATTCGGCAGAACCGGATGAAAGAAAGCGCGATATGGACTGGAATGTCTGCGGGTGGGCCAGCGCAACACGGCGATATTCAAAGGCAATATGGCGCAGCCGGTCTTGCCAGGGCAAATCAGGCTGGGGTGGTTCAAGCCGCGCCACCAGCTGTTCGGAAAGCGCGCGCAACAACCCGTCCTTGGACTTGCAGTGGTAGAGAATTGTCATGGGATCGCAGCCCAGCGCATCTGCCAGTTTGCGCAGGCTGAACTGGCGTTCGCCAACGCTTTCCATAAGCACTGCCGCCGTCTCTATGATCTGCGCCCGCATCAACATCTGGCACCTCTGTCCGTTGTCCTGATTTTCTTCTACAGCGTAGAGTTCTACAGTGTAGAATTAGAAAAATCAATGTCTTGGGCTTGCTGTGCGGCGTAACAGCGCGTGCATACGCCACATAAAACGCGGTCGTTTCAAAATGTAACGATTTGTTTTTGCAACGTTTAAAGGCTGGTTTGTTATTTCCCCATCTAGGCAACAAAGGGGGTTTTGGTATGTCGAGAGAAGCAAGCAATGCAGTGGGTGCTGGCGCGGTTATGAGTGCGGGCATTGCCACAGGTGTGGTCGGTGGCGCGTCCGCCGCTGGCGGCATCATGAACATCGTCCGCAAGGTCGTTATCGCCGGTGATCAGGGCTGGGACCGCGACGGCATTTTTATCTGTTCGAAGTTTGCGTTCAACTTCCGCACCCAGCAGGTGTTTGACGGCAAGGAAATGCACGCCTTTGAAGACATCACCAGCTACAGCTGGGACGAGCACATCATCAAGATCAGCATTCGCGGCCGCATCGAACCAAAGGCCATCAATGTCGGCATGCCGGAACGCTGCCAGATGATTGGCAAGATATTGGAAGATATCTGGGCTGGCGTGTCTTACAAGCCGGAAAAGAAGCGCCTGTTGCCAACCTTCCGAAAGCGCGTGCACCGGGTCAAAATCCGCACGGCCTTCCGTTATGCCATTCGCAGTTTCTTCCTTGGCATCTTTTTCGGCATTCCCATCACCGGTGAAATGGGCCTCCATGGCGATCCACGCTTCTTCGGGGTGCTGTGGTTCATGGCTGGCGTTTTTGCGCTGTCTGTCGCATGGCGCAAGTTCAAGCCGGTGAAAGAACCTGTCTGGCAACCTGCCACCTGATAGAAATCAGGACACTATTGTGGCAGGGATGACGTGGAGAGTTTGGTTGCCGCAACCGATCCTCATTCCTGTGCCTGTCACAGGAATCCAGTGCCGCGCGTCTGCACGGCGAAAGAGTCTTTTTCAGCCCAAAGACTTGGGCTGGGCCTGGATTCCCGCAACAAGCGCGGGAATGAGGGAAATTGTGGCCGCCACCGAGTTCCTGATGATAACGTTGTTGTCGGTAGCGCCACTGGCGCCCCACCTCTACCCTTGTGGGAGAGGAAGAAAAATCATGGTCTTAGCTACGCTAAGTCATAGATTTTTCAGGTGAGGGGTTCTTTTTGTCCGCATGCTCGTCACTCGTGCGCCGTCATACCTGGGCTTGTCACAAGTATCTAACCACGTCTCGTGAAACGAAACATATTTGGCTGGGGCAGTGTTAAATCCACACTGTCGCGGCGCACATAATGTGGAAAATTTATACGCAATCAGGACTTCTCCCTTCGGCTTAGTCCCATCGTTTCTCAACATACATCATGGCCACATCGGCATTGTATTTGCCTTGCCCTATCCAACCACTGACATCCACAGTCAACACGCTGTCGTCGTCAAAATATAATGTCATGAATTTTGCGCGATCACTTGCTTGGAAACCAGCAAGGTTGGTTTCAGTTTCTTTAGATTCTGCGCACGTTTTAATCTCTGCCACGAGGTCGCTGAGATACATATCTTGCGCATTTATAACGCGCTCCTCATCTCCTCCGGAGGGAAGTTCAACCCCATATTCACACACATATTCCAGCATGTTCAGGTCGTTTTCCGTCCAGCGCACAAAGCATTTTGGGAAGCCAAACACCGCACTCGCTGAAACGGTTACATTGTCCGTCACCGGCTGTGGGTCCTTATTCAATTTCACCAAAGTAGCGTGCACGCTCTTGATATCATCACACACCTCCCTGGCCGCGACGGATGATGCCATAAGCAATGACAGGAACGAACAAAGTGCAAATCTCATCAGTGCAGCCATCTTGGTTCAGTTGCGTCTTTTCTTGAGGTACGTAATCGCAGTTTGGGCTTGATATTTGTCGTCACCAATCCCGCCGGTAATATCCACACCTAGGGCAAGTCCTTCATCAAAACGCTGGAACATGAAATATCCAAAATGGCTACCAACCATACCCGAGACACTTTCGTCGGATTGGTCAAACCCGGTACAGCTTTTCAGCTCTGATGCGAGATCTGTGAGAAATACATCCTGTGCGGCCATAACGTCTTCCCCTGCCTGTGCAGGGGGAAGGTCCACCTTATATTCACAAACGTGCTCCAGCGCATTGAGACCGTTTTGTGTGTACTGGACACGGCAATTCGGAAAACCAAACATGGCGTTTGTAGACACTGAACGGCTCTCGAGCACCGCAGCCGGATCTGCATCATATTTTTCCAGTGCCAGACGTGCGGCTTTGAAGTCCTGACAAACCTCACTGGCTGCAACAGGCGACGTCAGCAAAACTGACATTATAAGGCAAAAGCAGGTCTTAAAGGTTGCTTGAAAAGACATCGTCATTGCGCGGTTTGCTCCTGAACCCATTCCGGAAAAGTGCCGGAATGTTTAGCGTCATAGATCACTGACTTGCCCTTGAATTTGAATTCGTCGCCGTCCTGCAACGCCGTAAAATCAAGGCATTTTCCATCGATATCCGTGTAGACCATCCTTGGGCCAAGCATGCAGCTTGGAAAGACCTTTTCACCCTCGGCGCGCGTCACTACCGGACGTGCATTCAGGTCTTTTGCTCGCATCCATGCGGCATAATCCGGTTCCCAGGTTGTATAGGATCTGGCTTTCGATGCGCCCATTTCATCCAGTGTGTCCATGATCCACTCGCGGTGATACGACACATGAAAGAAGGAAAGCGCATTGGAACACAGCGGAATATTGCTTTCCTTTTTCCAAAATTTCAGCGCCTCCTTCATGTCGTCAGGAAGCTTGCCGTAGCCATCTGCGGATGACTGAATTCCCAGCAAATAATGGACACGCTGGCCGGAAACATCCTGACTTGGACCTGCTACGGTAACCGGGCCTCCAGAGTCACCAACGCACATCAGGCTCGATTTTTGGACCAGGGTGCTCATCATGAAATGGTCCAATCCATCCGCCTTTTTAGGTCTGGCCATCTCGGCAAACCACATTTCGGAAACTGGTTTGTAAATGGCATCCCGACCATGGCCGAAAATGTAATATTTCGGCCCATCCGCACGTTCCAAGGTTGCGTCCCACTCCGGCGGAACGATCGTGACCGGCTTGGCATAATCGGAAGGTCTTTCAAGCTGGATCAGCGCCAGGTCGTGATACTGGCTGGCCTCGCTTCTTGTGAAGCTGGAATACATCGGCTCGGGATAACCGCCATTATAGAGCGGATGAACCACCCATTTTTTTGCCTCTATCGTATCAACTTTAACCGGGGTCGCGCTTTTGAGAAATTTGACCAACACATGCCGCGCCTTCGATACGCAGTGCCCGGCCGTGATGATGATGTCAGGGGCAATGGCGGCCCCAAGACATTGGCTGAACAACGGGGCTCCCTTGTTTTTATAGGCCTGGATCGACACGACAAAACCGGATGCATTGCCAAGCGGATCTTGCGACACATTGATGCCGTCAACCATGGCGCGGGCCTGCTGTGGCACAAACAGCAGTGAAACTGCCATCAGCATTGCGCTCAAAAACGTGAGGGCATTCCATGCCCGCAAGCCGGTACTCTGCGTATTGTCCATCGTTCCCCAAAATCCCCTGGCGTCTGTAAAGGGGGGATGCCCGCTCACCCCACTCTGCTGCCGAAGCATAAGCCGGGACGGCAACGCCAACCTCCCCAATTTGGGTGAGAGGTTTTCGTTTCTAGGGGTGAAAATGACGGCGGGTCTGGGCGGCAATATTGCTCCACCTTCACCTCATTCCTGTGCCCGTCACAGGAATCCAGGCCAGCCCAAGTCCTTGGGCTGAAAGACCTTCTTCCGTCGCGCAGATTCATGAAAACCGGGCAGGGCGGGGCATGCCAAACAGCAAATAAAACCCCAGCCAATCGACAAGGCCGGGGTTACACCTGCTCAAACATCACACCTAAAAACCCCTCACAATATACAGTGCGTCACTAGCATTTGTTATGGATGATAAACAACTACATTTTTGCGAAGTGGTTAAACAACAAGGTTAAGTCGCCGAACCAAAAATTACGGTGATCAGATACATTCCGTCATTCCAAATTTAGAGCGCAACACAACGCAATGTTGCATGAATGATACTTACTGGAATTTTTCAAAAGCGTATTTTGTATAATGAATATTAGTCAGATATCTATGTGGTGCTACCAATTCAGCGCGACGGAAGTAAACATCTCCGTTTCTACTGATTGGTCGCGTGAAGAATAGTGAATTTCTACATGCGAAAGCAGGAAATTTCGAGATTTGTTGCAGGTTGAACTGACGTAACCATCCTTGGCATTGGGAACTTTGAAATGGTGAAGCATCTCGTTACGGCATTTCTCTTCACAGGCACTGCTCTTTTCTCAATTGATATCGCGTACGCTGCAGACGGAAATGGTTACGACATCCTCCCCACGCTGGGAGGCAACGGTTCCGGGGCATTCTCGATCAGTTCCGACGGATCAGTTGTGGTTGGAAATGCAAACCTTTCGGGCGGAGGTTTCTTTGCCACGCGCTGGGATCTTAACGCTGGTACGCTGCAAAACCTCGGCACTTTAAATGGCGGATCGTTTTCCAGCGCATATGGCGTGAGTGGTGATGGTCAGGTCGTGGTCGGCTTTTCTAACGACAGTAATGCTGGTGGTATTCCACAGGCTTTTCGGTGGACCAAGGCCACCAATACGATGGTCAACCTTGGCGCGCTACCGGGAAGCATCTTGTCAATTGCCTATGGCGTAAATGGCGATGGATCAGTGGTGGTCGGCTATTCGCTCAACAGCACCTCCGGTCGGCAACACGCCTTCCGTTGGACGGAAGCGACGGGCACCATGTCCGACCTTGGTGTGCTGAACAACGGATCGTCGTCTGTTGCTCACGCAGTAAGTGCTGACGGCTCAGTCATCGTGGGTGACGCCGCTGACGGTAACGCAAGCAATAATGATCGCGCTTTCCGTTGGGATTCGATTTCGGGTACAATGGCGAGCCTTGGCACGCTAGTTGGTGACCAGCTGTCATATGCAAGAGGCGTAAACGCCGACGGTTCTGTTGTGGTGGGATGGTCGGTTGGCATCAACTCGATAGAACGTGCCTACCGCTGGACACAAGCTTCAAACATGATGGTTGATCTTAACCCGTTGAATCCGGGTCTAGCGTCAAGAGCTTTTGCTGTTAACGCGGACGGATCGGTGGTCGTCGGTGAAGCAGCAATAAGCAACGTTGGCACTCGTGCTTTTCGTTGGACTGAAGATACTGGACTGATCTCTATTGAAGACTGGTTGCGAGCCGCCGGCGTCCCAGTTGCCTCTGATTTCACATTAGTTGCTGAGGGGGTAAGCGCCGATGGCAATGTTGTGGTTGGGGTCACGCAAAACAATTCTGCCTTCATCGCCCGCGTATCCTCAGTCGGCTCCGGCATCATTGACGTCAACGAGTTTTACGCCTCGCTGGCCAACAAACCCTCCGCCAATGTCGGCCTCAACTATGCCGGTACCATTCTAAACGGCGCACATGGCGAACCGATGCGCAACCTGCTGCAGGCAGGCCAGCAATCCCTCTGGGTCACATCGGATATCGGTTATGACAATGGCTCCGCCAGTGATGGCGCATTTGGCGTGGCTGATTTCGGTTACGGCCTTGGCCTTGAAGGCGGCGGCACGGCACGGTTTGCCTTTGGCGGTCTTTACACCGATCAGGACATCGATGCCGGTGGCAACTTCATCAACAAGGGTTTTTATCTCGCGCCGGAGGTCACGCTGCCGGTTGCTGGCAATCTCTACGCCACCATTGGCGGCTATTACGCGCCGGGCAAATTGACCGTCACCCGCGGTTATCTCAATGGCGGGGTCATGGATTATTCCATGGGTGAAGCCGACCTTGATACATGGGCTGCCAAACTGCGCCTGGACTGGTTGAATGCTGCGACCCTCAACGACTGGAACCTGACGCCCTATGCCAGCCTGACTTACGCCCATTCAAAGCTTGAAGCCTACAGTGAGACCGGCGGTGGCTTCCCGGCCAGTTTTGATGCGGTGAAAGACCATAGCACCGTTGTTCGTGCCGGTGTGGATGGCGTGCACAGGTTGGACAACAACATTCGCTTGCTGGTGCGGGCCGAAGCGGCCTACCGGTTTGAAGATGAAACTGCTGCAACCAGCGGCATCATCACCGGCCTGTCCGGCTTCAATTTCGCTGGCCAGAACACCAACCAGTTCTGGCTGCGTGGTGGTTTGGGCGCAGAAATGGATGTGGCCGGTGGCACGGCCTCTCTCAACGTCAATGTCACCACGCAGGGCGATGACCCAACCGTGTGGATACGCTCCGGCTGGAAAGTGACGTTCTGAACTTCGGGTCCTGCAGCAGAGCGGGTGATGTCGGCGCCAGCGCCTTGGAGCGAATAGCCGGCGGCGGCATTTTTGTGCCTATTGTAAACAGAAGGGCGCTTGCAACGGCCATGCCGGCAAACAGCAGGAACATGGCCGGGCCACCCAGCATGCCTAGAAGCGCACCGCCCAGTGTTGGCCCGACAAAATTGCCGACAGTGGAAAAGGAATGCGCGCCGAAGTAACTGCCTCTGTTGCGGTCGTTGGAAATGCCGTCCACCAGCATGTATTCCGATGGCACCACCAGAATTTCGCCAATCGTGAAGATGACGATTGAAATGGCAAAGGCCCAGAATTCACCCGATAGCAGATAGCCGATTTCACCGGCGCAAAAGAACATGCAGCCGATGACGAGTGCACGAAGCGCGCCGGTGCGTTCAATAAACCGGCGGGCAAAGGGATTACCAACAAGCACCACAACGCCATTGATGGACAGCATATAGGCAAAGATCTCGACCCCGCCTTCAAAATTCGCCGCAAGATAGGGCGCAAGCGTTGCCGAAAACTGCCCGTAAACGGCAATCAGCAACGTGCCGCCACCAATAAAAAATGCCAGTCGTGGATCGCGCGCCGCGGTTTTTACCGTCTCGAACAGCGAGAGCGATGAGGTCTGCTGATCGGTCCTTGACGTCGTCATGACAGGTGTCTTGTAGAGGTGCAGCGCCAGTGCAAACAGCGCATACATTGCCCCGGCAATCACGAACAGAAATGTCGAGGCTGCACCGGCAGCAATGCCGATCAGCGGGCCAACCGCCCAGCCAACATTGGCGGCCGTGTACCGCCAGGAGAAATATTTCAGCCGTTGTGGCTCGGGGCAGGCATCACTCATCATGGCGCGGGAAATCGGCTCATAAACCGCAACCGCAACAGCGCCGCCAATCTGCGCCACACAAAAGGCCAGCACCGTTTCCGCCGTGCCCATGCCCACCAGCGCCAGCGCCATTGAAATGAGGGTAATGGTCATGATGGTCTTGCGCCCGACCTTGTCGGACATTGCCCCGGCAAAGGGTGCCGTCAATGCGCCAACCAGCGGACCAGCCCCCAGAATGGCACCGATAACGGCCGGGCCAAGCCCAAAGGATTGTTGCAGCTTGATGGCGAGAAACGACAGCGTCATGGCACGCGCCACCGCCACCAGACCGGAACCGGCAATCAGAAACAGAATATAGTTGCGTTGGTGGTTGCTCATCTGAAGCGGTCTTGCCCTGTATGTCCTGGATATCAGCAGGCGGAGGCGACATTCATTGCCCCCTTGCTGTTGGCGTCATGAATACAGGGTTTTAGGAAAGCCGCAATCAGTGCTTTTCGCCGCTCTGTCTGACATGAAAAACAACACGGACATGGGGTGAGATTGCTGCTACCTATGCCCCGCATGTACCCCCAAGATGAGGCCCCTGATGACAATTCGAAACATCTGCGTTTACGGTGCAGGCGCGCTGGGTGGCGCGTTTGCCGCAACCATTGCCAACACAATCGGTGATCAGGTCAAGGTTACGGTCATTGCCCGTGGCGCGCAGCTTGCTGCCATAAAAAACAACGGCCTGACGATTGAAAAGGCTGGCGTTGAGACAGTCACGGCACGGGTTGATGCCACGGATGATCCCTTTGAATTGCCGCCGCAGGACCTTGTCATCACCGGCCTCAAGGGCCATCAACTGGCGGATGCCGCCAAGGGCATTGCAGCGCTGCTGCATGAAAAGACCCGCGTCATCAACATTCTGAACGGCATTCCATGGTGGTATTTCCATGGCGATGAGCACAGCCGCTTTGCAGAACGGCAACTGCCGGAACTGGACCCGGACGGACAGTTGTGGAGCCTTGTTGGCCCGCAGCGGGTCATCGGTTGCGTGGCCTATCAAGGTGCGGAAGTCATTGAGCCCGGCACCACGCGGCTGTCCGGCAATGGACGGTTTTTCCTCGGTGAACCATCCGGTGACATGTCTGCTGATCTGAATGATATCTCGGCCTTGCTGACATCGGCCGGTCTCAACATTTTGCCGACGCCACGAATTCGCGATGAGATCTGGCTGAAGCTGACCAACAACGCCGCCTTTAACCCGATCAGCGCTTTGACCCGCTCGCGCATGGACGCCATCATGGCCAACCCACACACCGCAGCGCAGGTGCGCAACGTCATGGGCGAAACCAAAAAAGTTGGTGAAGCATTTGGCGCGACGTTTGAAAAAAGCCTTGATGAACTGGTTGACCGACCCGGCGGTTATGACCCGGTGCGCACATCGATGTTGCAGGATTGTCTGGCCGGAAAACAGCTGGAAATCATGCCGCTGACCGGCATGGTGGTGACGCTGGGCAAGCTGGCCGGTGTGCCAACACCCACCTGCGAAACCATTCTGGCGCTGACCTTGCAGCTCGATCAGGCAAACCGGGACGGGCAGGGCTGATCGCCCCTCGTTAGAACAAGACAAGAGCGGCCATCAGCGTGACGGATGCCGCTCCTGTGCCCTGGTTCAGACACACGCAGGCGTGTTGGCCCGCTCGTCACCTTCACTCTCCTGAAGCTTTTTGCCCCAGTCCCGCATGGTGATCAGAATGGGCGCAAGCGACACGCCAAGCGGCGTCAGCTCATATTCCACCTTTGGCGGCACTTCGGGAAAGACCGTGCGTTTGATCACGCCGTCGGCTTCCAGCTCTCGCAACTGCAGCGTCAACATGCGCGGTGTGGCCGCGGACACAAGCCGGCATAGCGCGTTGAAGCGCAGCTTGCCCTCCAGCAGGTGAAACAGGATCACCGGTTTCCAGATGCCGCCGATGACAGACAGCGTGGCCTCGACAGCGCAGCCGGTGCGATCGGCCCGGCGACGTGTTCTTTTCAGGGGGGTACTATCATTCATGATACTACATGCTCAATTTGTACGTACTTCATGGATAGGATCTATATGCCTATGTTGAGGTCCTGAAAAGGAGATACCTCACATGCAACACTACATATTGACCGGAAACGAAACCCCACGCCTCAAGCTGACCTCGGGCGCACAACGCCAGCCTGTCAGAGGCGAGGTCGCCGTTGATCTGCGCGCTGCGTCGCTCAACTACCGTGACCTGATCGTTGCCAAAAACGCCAAGGACAATGTGCCGCTGTCGGACGGCGCCGGCGTTATTTCCGCCGTGGGTGAGGGCGTTGAGGGCTGGAAGGTCGGTGACCGTGTGGTGATTGGTTTCATGACCGGTTGGGTGGATGGCCCGATCACCCCGGCCAAACAGGCAACCAGCCTTGGCGGCCAAAGCATGAATGGCGTGCTGACGGAACAGATCGTGGTGCCGGCCGACAGTATTGTGCGCATTCCCGACACCATGACATTTGAAGAAGCATCGACGCTGCCCTGCGCTGGCGTTACCGCATTTGCCGCGCTGTTTGAACGCCGGCCAATCCAGCCGGGTGAAACGGTGCTGTTGCTTGGCACCGGTGGCGTTTCGATCTTTGCGCTGCAACTGGCCAAACAGGCCGGTGCCCGCGTCATCATCACCTCCAGTTCCGATGAAAAGCTGGCGCGTGCCCGTGCGCTGGGTGCCGACGCGGTCATCAATTATCGCACCACACCAGAGTGGCAGAACGAGGTCTTGAAACTGACCGATGGCATCGGCGCAGATCTGGCGGTGGACGTGGGTGGCCCGGCGACACTGAACAAAACCCTTGCCGCCACCCGTTTTGACGGTCGCATTTCGCTCATGGGCGTTCTGACCGGCTTTGACGGCCACATTGATACGGCCGTCATCCTGTCAAAACGCATCACCTTGCAGGGCATATATGTCGGCTCGGTTGCAATGCTTTCCGCGCTGGTCAAAACCGGCATCAAGCCGCAGGTTGATCAGGTCTTCCCGTTCAGCGAGGCGGAAGCCGCCTATGACGCGCTGCGTGACGCAGGCCACTTCGGCAAATTGGTCATCAAGATCGGCTGAATTTTTCAGGGTGCGGGGAGCAAACTCTCCGCACCTTATTCCGATGACTGTCAGGTCAGCGGCGTCATCACGGCCTTCTGGTAGGCTGGCCGTGCGCAGAGGCGCTCATACCATGCCGCGAGATTTTTAAGGTCCGGCCGCTCGATGGGCAGCGAAAACCAGGCATAGGCCATGCAGCCCAAGGGAATATCGCCAATGCCAAGGTGTTCACCGGAGAGATAAGGTGTCTCGCCAAGCGCCTTGTCCGCCACCGCCAGCAGCTGCGCGCATTGCTCCTGGGCGCGTTTCAGCTCCTCCTCGTTGCGCTGTTCCGGCGTGTAGCGCACCAGGTTCCAGAACAGGTCGCGAAACGGCGCGGCAAGGCTGAATGATGTCCAATCCATCCACTTGTCAGCGGCAGCCCAACTGGCGGCATCGCCGGGTGCAAATGGCTCGCGGCCATATTGCCGGGCGAGATAGCGGACAATGGCGTTGGATTCCCACAGCACCAGATCTCCGTCTTCCAGGCACGGCACACGACCATTGGGGTTCATGGCCAGATACGCGGCATCATTGACCACGCCATAGGCGCCACCGGCATTGATTTGTTCATAGGTTACGCCAATTTCCTCGGTGGTCCAAAGCACCTTGCGGACATTGGTTGAATTGATACGGCCCCAAATTTTCACGTCATCTACCTTCATTTCCAGCTGCAAAATCCCGTAAGGGATCGCACTGTTATTAGTCTGATTTGCGCGACATTCCACCATGGAAACGATGGCAAAACGCCAGATGTGTGTCGCAGCAGCCATGCGGGCTGCCCCATCCGCTTGCGGCACTATCGCGTGACAAGCAATTCTTCTCCGCTTATTTTCAAGGCTACGCGGAACGTATTGGCAATAACGGAATTCAAATGTCGTTTCATCAATGGGAGCGCCCGTGAACAACGCAATTATCTATCTGATTGGCCACTACGGGGTTGGCAAATATACCATCGGCAAGGAAATCACCGCCGCAACCGGCGCAAAGCTGTTTGACAATCATCTCGCCAACAATGTTGTCTTTTCGCTGGTTGGCGTGGAGGGCGCCAAGACCATACCGGAGCGTATCTGGAACCTGATTGGCGTCATCCGCGAACAGGCTTTTCTGGCGATTGAGGAATTTACCGCACCCGATGCCAGCTTTGTGCTGACCAATTGTCTGATTGAGGGAAACCCGCGCGACAGGGCATATTTCGATCGCGCGCTGGCCTTGTCGCAAAAACGCGGCAGTGTGTTTGTGCCGGTGATACTGGCGGCCTCTGATGAGGTTCACGCAAGCCGTGTTCCCTCACCAGACCGCGCCGAACGGTTTAAAATGACCGATGTCGCAGCCGCCACCAAAAAGCGCATGGAATATCGCCTGCTGGATATCGACCACCCCAACCGCATTGATCTCGATACATCCTCCATCCCGTCGCGCGAGGCGGCACAGATCATTATCGAACACACCATAAGGCGCGCAGAAAGCGGCCGTTGAAGACATCAGGCAAACACGCATTGCAGCTTGTTTTTCCTGCCCAGACGCACTACTCGCGCAGGTTCTTGATGCATGCAATATCAGCTTCCCTTGCAGGGGCGCGTGTCGGCATGCATGAAAACGGACAAAGGAATGTTGATGTCTTTCACGGTTGAAAAAACAATTCCCGCTGCGCGCATGCGCCAGTTCCATCAGATGGTTGAGCGCTGGCTTGCCGAAGGTCCGATCAAACTTGCGACCAATGCCACCATTTCAGCCATGGACAATGCTGGCCTGCCCAAGGAAGAACAGGCTGCGATTATCGAAGACCGCGACATCATCATGAAGCACAATATGCGCCTTGGTGTTATCAGCGAGGTCTTTGCGCCCGCCATCGAAAAAGTGGTGACGATGACGCGCTCCGGCACGCAAGCGCAGGATGAGATTGCGCGATTGATTGTAACCGCCATTGGCATCCGCCAGGCCGATGACAGTGAACTGATCACCTTCACCTTCGCCACGCAAGATGAAGCGGATGCCTTCGACAAATCCGTTTGAGACATCGCAACGGCCGCAGCTGTTTTAAAGCCGTTGCAGCCTTGTCTTGTCCGGTTATAGTGCCCCCGGTTGTGTGATTGCTAAGGGAGCAATGACCGGGGGGACGTGATGAAAAAGAATATCCTTATTGTCGGCGGCAGTTCAGGCGTCGGGCTGGAACTGGCCCGGCATTATGTCAGCGAAGGGCATAATGTCTGCGTCACCGGCCGCACCGAACCTGACCTGCCAGATGCGCGCTTTTTCCCGCTGCCGATCACCGCATCAGCGCCTGATCTGGCCGAGGGCATCGACCGTCTGGTTACGTCTTTCACTGGTATCAACACGCTTGTTTATGCTGCCGGTTTTCTGCAGCGCGGCGCCATCGACACGCTGGATGATGACGCGCTGCTGACCATGACCAATGTCGGCCTTGTCGCGCCGATGATGCTGGCCGCACGGCTGAAACCTCTGGCACCAACGCCGCTGAAACTGATGTTGATTACCTCAAGTTCCGGCTACACCCCACGGCCACAGGAACCGGCTTACGCCGCAACCAAGGCCGGCTTGACCATGCTTGGGGCATCGCTGGTGCGTGACCCCGGCTTTGGCAAGGTGCTGGTTGTGGCACCCTCGGGCATCCAGACACCGTTCTGGAAGCACACCGGCGAAGACACCAGCACCATGCTGGAACCGCGCTGGACGGCAGATCAGATCGTTGATCTCTCCGGCGGCGCTTTCAAATACAAATATGCAAAAATCCTGCGCAACCCGGTACGGGTTGAGGTGGTGGAAAAGCTCGACAATGATTTTAAATCAATTGATTGAGATGACCATCACGTGACGATTGGCATGATCTCAACCGCTTCACCGGGAAAGACGGTGAGATGCGGATTGTCATGGAACAGTTGCGCCGCAGCCTCCGCGGTGTCCGCTTCCACAACCAGATAACCGCAGATGCTGTTGCTGGCCGGGGCAATACCATCACGGTCAATGCGGGTGGTTTTTCCGACCATGCCACCGCGATCGACAATGGCGGCGGAGATTTTTTCCTCCCACGGCCCCCATTGTTTAAGGCCTTCGGCATTGATCGCATCCTGTTCGGCCTGCGGCAGGTTTCGGAAGGCCGCAAAGTCTTCGTGCTTCATGGTGTAGAGTGCAAGAAACCGGGGCATCATCGCCTCCCTGATGTCAGACGTCGCCAGCCTACATCCGGTACGCGCAAAAGTATCTGGCAATTTTCATGGAGAGGTCGGGGCAGGGCGTTTAACGCCCGCCCTATACCGCTCAGATCTTGCCGCCCATCCACAGGATGGTCATCACAAAACCGCCAATTGCCATGGTCGATGAGACAATCGTTGCCACGACAAGAGATACGAGCCTGAGCGGCGGAATGTGGCGCGAAACTTCGAGCTGGTAATTGCTGCGGATCGTCTCGGGATTGTCGCAGGAAACGGTGATGTCACCGGGTGCTGCGCATTCAAAGGAACCAAGCGGCATGGCCTGTTTACCGCTCATATCCGTGCGTTTGACCTGAAAAAGCCCCCGTCGATAGGACCGGTAAGGCAGCAGCTTTCCCTCAGGCGATGTTGAAATGCTGAACCGGGACGAGAAATGCGACGTGCCGGCAAAAAAGGTCAAAGGCGGTATCAAGACATTGATCACGTAACGCCCTTGTTTCGGTATGGTCAGCTGGAATGGCTCGGCACGGGCCGCAAACCGAACCCGGAAGCGTGGAAAGATAATCCGGCCGAGCATGATGATGCACCGCACCAGCAGATAGATGCCAAGAAGCATGGCCGCAGGGGCAAAAAGATAAGAAGACACAGCTGGCAAGGTGATGTTCAATCTCAGACGACAACAATGCCCCATCGTAGAGGATTGCCAATATCAAATGCAATCTCCGCTGCCCGTTCTGCGCAACAACTGGTGTGGAACGGCATGGTCACCGGTCGGTGATACATCATGGCTTTCGCCATTCAAACAGAATATCGGGCATTCGTTCTTCATTGCCGGAGCCATCTGTTTGTTTAACCTGCATAAAGCCGTGCCGCAGATAGAAGCTGATCGCCCGCGTATTTTTCTGAAACGTCCATAATTGCAGATGTGGATGGGCTTCCTTTGCTATGGTCACAAGCCTGGAGCCCAGCTTTTTGCCGACATGCGCGGGCAGGCAATAGAGGTGTTCTACCCATCCGTCTTTAAAGGCGCAAAATCCGACGATTTCATTCTCAACCTCAACAAGCCAGACATGATTGTCCTTGAGAACAACAGCCCGGAAAAACGCCTTGTCCTCCTCTAGGGTATGCAGGTCTGGTAGATAAGGTAAAAAGTGTTTTCGTGAGCGACGACCAACCTCTGCAACGGCGTCTGCATCGGCAAGACGTGCCTTGCGCAGGTGGAAATCTTCATTCTCTATTGTCAGCATCCCGCTCTGTCTGTGTTGGATTGCCACGGTGAACGTGTCACCGCACGGCGTGGATTTGCCATTCTGGGCATCTGCCCGACAATCGTAGCCTTGTCTGCGGTTCGATTGCAACGAGCGCTATTGGCGGTTGGCAAAAATCTGCTCATAATTGTATGGCACCGGTTGCGACATTGTCTGAGGGGGCGTTGATGAACCATGTCTGGATTGCCGCGATCATTTTCGGGTGTTTGTCGACAGCATCCATTGGCGCGATGTTGCTGTCTCCAAAAATGCACCTGCGGCATCGCGATGATGAAACCAGCGCGGTCGTGCGGCTCATCGCCAACATCTTCGTGGTCATGTCATCGCTTGTGTTCGGCCTGATGATCAACTCGGCCAAAAACACCTATGAGAGCATTGACGATAACCTGCATGCCTTTTCCACCAACGTCATTCTTCTCGATAGGTCACTAAGAACCTACGGGTTGGCGGGCAAGGAAACGCGAGACAGGATCCGCGACTATCTACAACACGCGATCAACAACCCAGCCAGGGCCGACATGGCCATGCCTGACAATGCAGGCCGTGCGCTTGACGCGGTTGGAGACGCGCTGCTTTCCATCGAACCCAAGGATCAATTCCATCAAACCCTGCTGCTGGACATCCGCCAGCAATATCGCCGGGTGGTTGAACAACGATGGGGCATCGTTGAAAACGCCGAAGGCGCCATTCCAAGACCGCTGATTGCGCTGGTCGCGGCATGGCTCACCCTTATCTTTGCCAGTTTCGGGTACCGGGCACCCGCCAATACGGTGGTAGTCACGTCATTTATCGTGGGCGCCGGCCTCATCGCCACCGCATTTCATCTGGTGCTGGACATGGACATTCCATTCCAGGGCGTCATCCAGATTTCGGATACACCGCTGCGCCGCGCCCTTGCGGAAGTGGGCAGTTGAGGCAAGGCAGTTGTTGCGCAATTTCTGAATCCGAAACTGTTGTCTTGCTTCATGTTTTCGGGTCGTGCGAGTGACAGAAGGTGGTACAAATTTCGCATGTCGGATTCTCCAGTTACAACATTGAGAACATCGCGCCTCGGAGCCGCCTCTACATGCGAGGCTTGTGGTGCAAATTCGTTGCTGTCGTTCAACTGGCACCATGCCATTGAGCGGGGGACAGCAGATGGGCTGAACCACGTCGCGACGTTCAGAGAATGGCAGACATTACGGCGTGGACAACTCTTTCGCTGTGGCGTGTGCAACGAGGTCTGGTATCTGGACGCAGGTCCAGGCAATCTGACGCATGTCCAACCCGAGCGGCTGCCACTTGTGCTGGCATGGAATGAGAATGCCATCACGCTGTCGGCTGCAAACTTGGCAACAGTGGACAGCATAGGGCCCACTCCACCAGATGTGTATGGCAACGGCCGCGAAAGACGCGTCACACCCTGTCAGGTCACAACGCATTCCGGCGAGCGCTATGACAAGGCCTTCCTCTGTGTTCAGGCCGATGCGCCTGTGGCCAGCCACATTAATTTTCGTCTTGGCAGCGAGATTGCCGACGTGAAAGAAAGTCCCTTTGCGCTGCCGCGCGCGGTTCGCGAGGCCAGTAGCCGTGCGTACGAAATACGCATGGGCTATTCACCAACACTTATCGAAATGCCCGACGGTGCCAAATTCATCATGAACGGCATGACCAGCTTCATGGCAGCACCTGGATACGAAGCCTCGCAAGCGCGCCTTGCAAGCGGCGGTGATATGTCGCTCGAAGCTGCGCCTCGGTTCGTGGAAACACCTGATGATGTCATCTATTTCATCATTGATGGCGCTCCGGACTGGAGCGCAGACATGTATTCTGACGGGCCAGTCACATCACCGCCACCCAAAACGGTCCCATCAGTCAGAAAGACGTGGTGGCAAAGGATAACAGGCTGCTTTGTGTGATACACCGCTGCGCCGCGCCCTTGCGGAAGTGGGCAGTTGAGGCAAGGCAGTTGGCCGGCACTGGCGGCGAATGACCCGCCTTCAACAGACATATTGGGTGAACGAGGATTGAGGCAAGCGGCCGGGTGATGCATTCCGCCTGACCAAACCAGCACGCAACGTTAATTGTTGTGGACATATAAGGTGGCAGGAATGCCGGTTTTCTGGGGAAAATTGCGTCGCAGAGGCATCTCACTCACGCATTGAAATGTTTTGTAACCCAATATGAGTTTCCAATTCGCGCGAATTTGGGCATCACGTCACCAAGAAATGCAATCTGACGCCAAGACTCGAATCAAGAATGTTAGAAAAAATGAAAAATTCGTCCTCTCCCAGCCAGCTTCCTCACAACAAGCTCTTTAAAAGCGGCGACGTCTTCGTTCTTTTCGGAGAACTTTTTGGACGTGGTTACGCCACGGGATTGATTGATGAAGCCCGCAAGGCCGGCATGAAAATCGTTGGCATCACCGTTGGACGCCGCAACGAAGACAATTCGCTGCGCCCGCTGGATGCCGAAGAACTGGCCGCTGCAGAAGAAAGACTGGGCGGCAAGATTATCAACATTCCGCTGATGGCAGGTTTTGATCTCGATGCGCCCGCCGGTGGCAAGACCCCGACAGACCTTCTGTCCGGCATGACCATTGGCAGCTGGGAACAGGACAAGCTGGACTGGGATTATGTAAAGCAGTGTCATGAGGTTGGTACCAAGCGCTTCACCGATGCGCTGGAAAAGGTCATGGCAGAGCTGGATGGCATGATCGGGCAGGGGCAGAACGTGTTCTTTGCCCACACCATGGCCGGTGGCATTCCCAAGGCCAAGGTGTTCCTGGTTCTCGCAAACCGTATCTACAAGGGTACCGGTGCCCGCCACATGTCGTCGCAGGCGCTGCTTGAGAGCGATCTCGGCAAGCTGATCCTGAAGAACTTCGACGCCGTGTCGGCCGATACATTTGGCCACCTGATCGAGTTCAGCGCTGCCATTCGCCAGCGCGTCGAAGCCGCAGGCAACCAGGTTCGTTACACGGCCTATGGTTACCACGGCGCTGAAATCCTGATCGATGGTCAGTACCGCTGGCAGACCTACACCAACTATACGCAGGGCTATGCCAAGATGCGGCTGGAAGGCATTGCCGAAAAGGCATGGGACAATGGCATCAAGGCCACTGTCTATAACTGCCCGGAAATCCGCACAAATTCGTCTGACGTGTTCACCGGCATCGAACTGCCGTTGATCCCGCTGCTGTCTGCCCTGAAAAAAGAAGGTGGCGCAGAATGGGCAGACGAACAGTGGAACACCTGCCAGGCGCTGTTGGTGGACAATGTTACGCTTGATGACGTGATGGACAAGATTCACACCATGCAGGCCAGCGATGTGATGACGCCGTTCTACAATTTCTCGGCTTGGCCAATGCCAAACAGCCAGGCGCAGGCGGATCTGACCATCAGCACCTCGCACGAAATTTCGCAGATGCACCGCGATGGCAAGGCGCTGATCAGCGACCATCTCAGCACGCTGGTGGTGGAAGCAACCGGACAGTTGATTTTCCGCTCGTCCACCGCACCAACCGGTCCGGTGCAGTGGCTGAACCACGATATCGTGGCCAAGCAGCTGAACGCGACGCATGCGCGCGCTGAAAGCACGGCTGCACTGCGCCAGTCTGCTTGATAGAGCCTTCGGCTTGATCAGCCTTTATTGTCAGTAGATTTGCTGGCAGTTTTCTAAAACCCCTGATGACCGCCGTAAACGGGCCGTCACAGGGGTTTTCTTTTGCTGGCTCACAATACCTTAAGCGATGGCGGGTTTATCAGCGAACACCTGCCGCTGCATCCGGCGCGCCAAGCGGGTGTTCAGCCGCCACCAGCTGGGCGGCGCGGGCGTCGTTTTTCTTCTTCTGGTTTTCGTCGTGGTGCCACTTGATGGAGCAGTACATGCCAATGCCGACCATTCATCTCAATATTTCCAGGCTGTGACTTGCCGCATGACATGGTGCCGGCGACAAAAAACACGTCACAGACAAAAGCCCGTCGCAGATAATCAAGCGCGGCAAAGGCCGTGGTCTCAGCTCTCGCGCGCCTTCAGGCGTCGCCGGTCACGCTCAACAGTTTCCGCACCCATTTCGGTCAAGCGGAATTGCCGTTTCTGAAACTCTCCGCGAATTTCCACATAACCCTGCTCTTGCGCCTCATAAAGCGTCTTGAGGCTCGAACCTTTTGGGGGTGCCTGCCAACCCGTGCCAACAGCACTGTGCAGCAATACCATGATCTTCATCATGTCAGCTCTCCATTGTCGCGGCAGATCAGTCACCCGATCATCCGTTTTCTTGCATTTAAAGCTGCTGGTATCTGCTAGGCATCCGGCTGGTCAAGCTTTATGAATACACGCAAGGTATCGCTTGCGAGGTTCAATGGCTGTTCTGACGGATATCCTGATTGCCCCAACACAAGATGCACCGGCAATTATTGCCAACTGGCCCGGCGCGAAAAACTGGCCCGGCGCAAAAAACTGGCAAGTGCTGCAAACCACAGGGCTAGACGCGCTGGTGCTGTCAGACCTTGCCGAAGCGCTCGGCCAATCGGCGCTGGCCATCGCCATTGAAGAGCTTGATCCGCATTCCTTTAAGGACGAGGCAAACGGACCATGGCTTTACGTGCTGCCCAACGACCTGCGCGACCACCTTGCCAACCTCAAAGCAGATGGCCTCGGCCCCACCGCCAGAACCTGGTCTCAGCAGGAAGAGGCAATGGCTCGCGGCATGACGGAAGATGACGCAGCACACCTGCTGTTACAAATCCAGTCCCTTGCCACCACCGCCCGAGACGACCAGAAGCCGATGCTGCTTTGGGTTTCGTTGTAGGAGGGATGACGGTGGCTCACGAGAGAGATGTTTTCCTCAAAGTCCGGCTATCTCGTGGCGTGCGGGTACTTCGATCACATGCTGATGTTGCGAGCCATAGGCGCATCGGTTTTCGTCCACTTTCCTTGCGCGATATATTACTGGGAATCGATGCATGACGGCGTTTCAGGTTATGGACGTTATTTGCATCAAGAATTTATACCTTAGGTAGAAATTGCTTGAACGATGTGATGTTTTGAGTATCATCAGTCTTTGAGTTAGCAAACTTGCTTGTATCTATGGAGTGCCTACCAATTATTACTCCCATCAAATGACAACTCATTTCCCAATCTTTGAAAGCCTTTCCGTACGAAACTACGACCTATATCCCGGTGTCGACGGCAATAACGGCTTCGATTTCGCGTTCAAGGGCGACGAAAATCTCGTATTAGGCGTGAACGGTCTCGGCAAGAGCACATTGTTACTTCTCCTTAAACAGATGATTGAGGGGCCAGTCAGATTGCGTGCACCAGGTTTCGCGGGCGAACGGCAGGCGGACTGGTTTAGTGGTGACGCGAACATGTTCGCAGTACGCGCGGACGATCGAGGTGCTGATGCAACAGCCGAACTGATTGTTCGTTTCGGTACAAGCCGCCTTCGCATCCGGCGCCGCCTCAACGACCTATCGCTGATAAACCATAGCATTGCCACCGGTAGCGAAGAATTGAAACCCAAGGACAATGGCTCCTACAACGACGACCTTGCCCGGCTCGCCGGTGTAAGTTCCTTTGGCGACGTCTTGCGCCTCTGCGACAGAGTAGTTTTCTTTCTAGAGAACCGTGAGCGACTGCTCTGGGACTGGCGTGCCCAGTACGAAGTATTCCGTTCGCTATTGTTGTCGAGCGAAGATGCCCGGAGACTTCGTTTACTCGAGTCCCAAATCGTCAGCGCTGACAGTGCGGCACGCAACATTCGTGCTACGATGTACAAGCTACGAAACCGCAGGGAGAAGGAGGTTCGCCGACTGGTGAAGGAGGAGGACGTGCTGGCGGCCATCGCCGAAGTAGATCCAAGGATCGAGGCCGCACAGCAGTTCGAAATCGGATTGGTCCAAGAACTCGATGGAAAGCGCATCAATGTCGCGGATGAGCGAGCGAGAGTCTGGAAGGCGACGACGGACGAGGACGCCGCCGCCGCCAGATACGCCCACCTTAAGTATCGCGCTCTTAGGCACGCGCTGCCAAAGGTTAGTAATGACGTACATTACCTGTTCCTAAAGATTGCAGACGAAGGGCATTGCCTAGTGTGTGACACGCACGGGCTTGATGCCATGTCGACCGAGGTTCAGAATCGGCTGTCTCGTGGAAAATGTATCCTGTGCGGTTCACCGCTCGCTAACGAGGATGCGACGACGACAACAGAGGCACTAATAGCTCAAGCAAAGGAGGCACATCGCGAGCTGAAAGAACTGAAAGTGAAAGTTGCCGAAAGCCAATTGAGACTTGATGCGGTAACGAGCGAAGAGCAGAATTTGATCGACAAATTGCGACGCTGCCGAGAAGAAGTTGATCTACTGCTACGTCACCGACGGAACCTCGTAGCAAGACTGCCGACGTCTGATCGGGCCCAATTAGCGCGAGTAGAGAGCGAGATCGATAGCCTTCGGTCCAGCGCTGAGCAGTTTGAGCATGACCGCGAGGTGGCCGAAACAGAAGTTGACGTGCTCCTAGCCAAGCTGCGTGAAGGCGTAGCGCGCTATAGGCAATCGATCGAGTCAACGTTCCTGCAACGCGGAACATCGTTCTTCATAGAGGACATACAGCTAGTTTATGCGCCACGCATCGAGAAGATTGCGCAAGTTGGACAAAAATTTGAGTTCCCGGCCTTCGAAGTCGACATGACGAGCGGTGCGACCGGGGCTGTATTTGTACGCCGAACCTACGAGCAGGCCTCGTTGTCGCAGAGGGAATACCTCGACATCGCGTTCCGAATGTCCGTGATGGAGAGCTTCGGCGGACAAGAGTGCAGCATAGTGCTCGACGGCCCTGAGGGATCGGTCGACGTAGTCTTCGCGGAGCGTGCAGGCACAATGTTGGCCGAGTTCGCCATGTCGGGAGATGACACAACTCCAACCCGCCAGATTATTGTGGCCTGCAACGTCGTCGAAGGCGGTTTCATACCGTTTTATCTGCACGATCATCGCAAAAAAGCGGATCGCACAGCTCGTACAATCGATCTTCTCACTATCGCCACGCCAACGGCGGCACTGGAAAAACTCAGAACCGCCTACGCCGAGAAGTTAAGTGAAGTGCTATTCAGAGGTGCTACACCATGACCGAGGACGAGAGGACGGAGCTGCAGATCAGAGTTGTTCGGCTCATAGGCGCTTTAATTGATGCTGGGATGGAGGAGGTGACGCTTGAGGATTTCCACGCGTTTGCCTTTTTTGCCGATGCGCTGGCCCCAGTGTGGGGAAATCTACCGCCCTTGGGGGACGTACTGAAGGATGAAGATGGTCCTCACTACCCAGCCCTCCAACGAGAGTTGGATTTTCTCGTGGGACGCGGCCTTGTGACAGTCAGTCATCTCTCGCCGGACGACCGTGGTGGTCGTTGGCGTCTCGACATCACCTTCTCGCTGAATATCGCGAGCAGCCACGCTTGGCTCGCGATCGTCGATCAGATGCCAGATGAAGATCAAGAGCTAGCAGGTTTCCTAGCCGAGTTGGCTTATAACTTCGCAGAGATTCCAATAGGACGGCGTGACGACGCAGCACGCGCGGATGCAGCATGGTCGGCACCTGAGAATTCTGTGGGGCGTTTCATTGAGCTAGATGGTCGATCGCCAACCGGAAGAATCGTACCCAATCATTCGGTGGAAGCTGCCCGTCGCTTCCAAGCCTACGCACCCAACGGTGTAGTGCTGACCCCGGCCGAACAAACTTCGTTATATATGAGCCTGATGCGCCGGAGGGCCGGTGCCTAACGGTTTTATAGGGGGTATCCCAGAGCAGGAAATCGCAGCAATCTTTGAAGCCAAGGGTGTTCCTGGCGACGCGGGCGCCGGCCGCGCCACTCGTTTCTTGCGCAAGCTCTCCGACTTGATAGCAAGGAGATGGGCGGTTGGCGAAGATGGCACCGGCGCCGTCTTCCTGCTAGCTGAAAAGGTCTCCGACGCCATGAACGGGCGGGATGGTCAATCCAGACCCACTCTGATCAACGGCAACGACCCAATCAGCGACCATGTGTGGCTGGTAAATGGCCAGTTGGCCAATGCACATGCACTGACGTTGCAATGGGAGACCGGTGGCAGTCTTGCCATGATCGTCGAGGCTGGTCTTGGCCACCTGCCAGCGGTTACAATCGACCTAAGAGACAGGGAGAGATCGCCACAGGTCCAGTTCTTTCCGAACGGTTGTGGTGATCTAGATGCAATGGTGACCCTATATGTAGGTGATCAACCGATCGACGAAATCACCATGAAAGGGACACTGGACGACTTCTACGAGAACACCCTCAGGACACCAATGACCGTCTCGGCCGGGCATTCTCCTGATCGAATTTGGAAGGAGAGTTCAAAGGGTATTCCTCAACCTCGTCCAGAGGAATCCATTGAAGGTATGCTTTTGAGGCATCTAAAAGCGGTGTTTCCCGACCACGACCCCCAAGCTCAGAGTGCGACCGCTGACGGTTACCTCGATATCGCCATCCACTATGCTGACCGCACTGTGCAGGGGCACCCGGCGAGGCGTTGCGATTGGGTGTTAGAGTTGAAGGCATTGGCTGATCGGACGACAAACGACAATTCCAGTTCAACGAATAGCGAGGATGCAATTACCAAAGGTGTCCGCCAAACCATTGCCTATTCGAACATAGAGCAGAGCCTTGAGCGAGCCCTGTGTGTGTATGACATGCGCGACGTTGCTAACGACGACGAGACTTGCTTCGTTCATGTCCAAGAGGATGCCACCGACAATAAAATCCACTTGTGGCGTTGGCGACTGATGCGCTCCGCCGAAGAAGGACGAAGGGAGAAATATCCCTTGAAAGCCGATTCACACAGGTTGTGAGTGTGCGAGTTCTAGGTCAGTGTAACCTGCCAGAAACTCGCGCAGGCAGTCAGCGCTTGATCAGGTGCACCAAAGTTTCATCGAGGTCATACGTACCTCCCTGCTGCGCGCTAGATCGCATCGAACGCATAGAAGACAAATCCGCAAGTTTGAAGCCGATTTCTCCGCCGAGTTCAACGAGAATCTTTCCGACATCGATCGACACTCCGGCATAGCGGCTGTCGCCAACGACCATCATAACCGATCCACCTATGGTAATCTTTCCATGCAAGGCGGTCAGTATGGCGACTAAGTCATCGAAATAGGCGCGTACCATGTCAGGAATGTTCTTGTTCCACATCTCGCCACGGCGGGCGCTTAGATGCGCCATGGTGCGATCGAGTATGGGAGAACTAGCTACTGCGTCGAAGGAGCGCTTGACTTGCACATGTGATCTCAGTGTCGCGGTGCGAAGCCGGCGATTGTCATCCGCAGTCTTCAAGTATCCCAGCATCCAGAGTTCGAGATTGTAGATGTCAGTATAGTCGAACGAGTTCGGGTACGGCGGAGAAAAAAGGGCGAAGTCCACCTCTGTGACTTCGTTTAACGCAGTCCGGGCATCGCCTCGCAGGAGTGAATAGTCTCGACATGGCCGGTCGCCGAACCTGACTACGTCCTCTAGTGCATTTAGGAAGGCCGTCTGGAGGGCTCGCCCCACCTGCGACGGGTGAACGATCCTGCGCTCCCAGCCAGCGCGATAGCGACGGCCTTTGCCGCTGATGATCACATTACTCAACTCTACCAACGTTGAACCCAGCAAGACCTTAAAAAGTCTCGCATGCGACGGATCGTTTAACGCTTCGATTGCTGTCCGGTATGCCAGGATTCTCTCAGCGACCGCCGCCGAATAGATCCATCTTCCATTAACGCCCGGCGCGATCAACGTCCGCGGAGCGTTCGCGAGGATCGTGCTAGGCTCCGTGGTGCTGCAGGAAACGACGTCCAATATCTGGTTATAGGAAGCAAGTAGCGACTGCGAGTTGTAAGACTGCAACTTCGCTTCTATGAGGTCAGCCAAAAATGGGTTAACCTCTACAGTCGTGGGGCGGATGCCCAGGAACTGCGCGGTCAGGGCCGTGGTGCCACTCCCTCCGAAGGGATCTATACAGGTTCGGGGCACCGTCTCGAGTTTACTAAAGGCGTCGATGACTGCTCGCGGAGCGAAGGCCTCCTTGAAGCGATACCAGCGCTGGAAGGGCAGATTGTGAGTGTCCTGATTTGTAGAGGCCGGCCCTAAGAAATCATGCCGGGCGAACCACTCACGGGCGAGCGAACGCGGCGCAGTAGCGAGACTGCTGGTCAGGGCGGAGATATTCGTGTTAAGTTCTTCGAGCAGAATGTTCACGTGGTTCTTCTATACCCAAGTGGTTAACTGATCGATAATTATACGAAACCAGTGGCCGTTGGAGTTTGACATGACGCGGTAGATTGGCCGATTTTTCCAGAGTATTAATTTTAAGAAGCATCAGTAAAGTCAGGCTAACCTCTATCTCACCGACAAACTCTCTTGTGAAGAGTTGCTAAGCCGAATATCAACTGGGTGCAAGTAGATTGCTCCAACAAGGCGCTAGCTACACGCAGTTGACCGAGCGACACTAAAGTAGGCAATTGCGAACTAGACTCTGGATGAATTTGTTGGCAAGCCTCTGCAGCATCGCAAGGAATGGCTGTCAAATACAAGCAGTAATTGTCAGCCTTGTACAAACCTTTAGACAAAAGCTACTGATTCGATGTCTGAATCGGGGCTCTTCCAACAAATACGCCCATCACCACCGCGCATCATCCACCCGCAGCAACCCGGCAGGCCGTGGCCATTCCGGCGGTTTGCCATCAACACTGGCCGGGAAGTTCAGCCGTTTTGCTGGCCCCCAGGACGTTGTCTCCAAGTCGTGACATAGGTCGTCTGTCGTGTCGTTGATGGCGCTGCCGTGAAAGTCACGCACCCCGCCATCCACCAACAGGCCGGCTGTCCGGGCAAGGGAAAGCCGGGCAGACAGTCTGTCGCCCGTTAACTGGCAATGGCGCAATGCGCGTAGAACGGCCGCCGCCATCAGATATCCTGTCGCGTGGTCTAGAGCCTGCACGGGCAGGGGCACCGGTTTTGTGTCCTTTGCCCGTCGCATGCCCTCATCAGCGATGCCGCAGCTCATCTGCACCAGACTGTCAAAGCCGCGCCGCTCTCTCCACGCGCCACCCCAGCCATAGGCATTCAGACTGACCTCGATCAGGCCGGGAGACAGGCGTTGCCGTGTATCGGCGTCGTAACCAAGCCTGTCGAGCGCGCCGGGGCGATAGCCGTGAACAAGCACATCGGCCTGCGCAATCAGCCGTTCAAAAATCTCTCGGTCGCTGGCCACATGCAGGTCCAGACCGGCGCGGCGTTTACCAAGCGTCACCTCCGGTTCCAGCGCCGGCTCATGCCAGCTGGGCGGATCAAGCCTCAAAACATCCGCACCAAAACCGGCCAGAAAACGCGTTGCCACAGGTCCCGCCAATATGCGGGTGAGGTCCAGCACGCGGCGGCCGCGCAGACCCGAAAGTTTTGGCCCATGACCAGTCTGATGCCAGGCAATCAGCGGTTCGCTGCGCACCTGCTGCCCCTGCGGGTGGTTTGCCCATTCGGCAAGGCTGTGCATGGCGGCGGCTGCACCACCTTCATTGACAACCGCGTCTTCCAGATCGTTCTTTTTCCAGTCGGCTACCACCTCTGTCAGCCGCACCTTGTCAGGATCACAGTTCAACACCCGCAACGCCGCCTCGCGGTGATGCTGGGCATTGGTGTGCAGGCGTATCCAGCCGTCTGCGGCCTGGTAATCTCCCGCCAACGGGTCCCAGGCCGATGGCAGGCTCCAGCCCGAAGGGCGAAGCGTCATGCCAAACCACAACAGGCACAAGCGCCGGTCGATTGAAATGTCCGTCGCGCCCAGCAAAGCGGCCAGTTCACGCGTTGCTGCCGTCACCGCCGCCTCGGCCATGTCAGACACCCGAAAGCAGGCGTAAAGCTCGCCGCTGCCGCGTTGCACGACCTTGATATCGTCGGCCAAATCCAGGCCCAGCGCTTCGTTGATCTGCCGGTTGAAATCATCAGCCATTTTGCATCTCCTTCACATGGTCGGCGGATATGGTCAGCAGATGGTGCCGCGCAATTGACACGCCGTAAATCTTGATCAACATAATCAATATGAAAAAATCAGACTGGATCGACGCCGCAACGGCTTGCGACATGCTGGGGGTCAAACCACAAACCCTCTATGCCTATGTCAGCCGTGGTCTTTTGCGTGCCGAGGCCGATGCGCAGGATGCCCGCCACAGTCTCTACAAACAGTCTGATGTTGAAGATCTGGCCCGGCTGCGCCGCAGGCCACGGGCGAGGGCCGAGATTGCAGAACATGCAATCCGCTGGGGAGAGCCGGTTCTCACCACCTCGCTGACGGAAGTGCGCGATGGTATGTTGTGGCTGCGGGGCAAATCAATTGCCGACTGTGCCGAACACCTGACAGTTGAAGGCGTCGCCGCCCATCTTTGGGGTGCTGAACCAACCGACTTCGTCAGCGGTTATGCACCTGATCCGTCCGCTGGGTCTGATGCTGCGCTGGGCCCACTGGGCAGGGCGTTACAAGCACTCGCTCATGAGGTGCCGCAAGCCGCTGATCTTGACGACAGTGCGGCCAACACCATTGCGCGTCATGGCGGCAGGTTGGTCTCCATCGTCACCAATGCGCTTTTGGGTGTTCAGGCCACCGGGCCGATCCATCACCGGCTGGGGCAGGCATGGGGTGTTGATGCAGCCGGGTTAGACAATCTGCGCTGCGCGCTGGTGTTGTTAAGCGATCATGAGCTGAACCCATCCACCTTCGCGGTGCGGGTTGCAGCCTCTACGGGGGCAAGCCTGCCAGCCGCTCTGCTTTCAGGCCTTGCAACACTCAGTGGCCCGCGCCATGGCGGCGTCGCATCGCTGGCACGGCGTGCATTACAGGCGGCCATGCGTGGCAAAACCCAGGACTTTTTGGCGCAACATGCCAACCAGCCACCCTACAGCTACGGGTTTGGGCATCCGCTTTATCCGGATGGTGATCCGCGGGCGCGGATCATTCTCAATCGCCTGGCGGACAAGGGCGCGGTGGTCAGCGCCATAACATCACTGTCGGATCAGTTGGGCCTGCCACCCAATATCGATGCAGCACTGGCGGCCTTAAGCGAGGCGCAGAACCTGCCCGACACGGCCGCCTTCACGATTTTTGCCACCGGCCGGTTGGTTGGCTGGATTGCCCACGCCATGGAACAACAGGAAAGCGGCGAACTCATCCGCCCGCGAGCCCGCTACCGTGAAAAACCCTGACGATAACAAGTGTGCGGGTTGGTCGTTGTCTTAAGCCGGATAAACATACCGATAGGCCGCCCAACCGGCCAAGGCCGACACTGCAAGCCAGATCAACACGATGGCGACAAGCCCCGCACGGCTGCTTGGCCTGTTTTGCTGTAACGCGGCGCGTTGCCTGAAATCCGTCATCAAGTCGGGCGGTATCATGCGAATAGCCAATAAAATGCCAAGTGGCACGATCAGCAGATCATCAAGATAACCGAGCACCGGAATAAAGTCTGGGATGAGATCGATGGGCGACAGCGCGTAAGCGGCAACCGCACCAGCAACCAGTTTCGCGGCTATCGGCGTTTTCAGATCACGCGCTGCGATCCACAGGGCAATGACATCACGCTTGATGGCGCGTGCCCATTGTTTCACAGAACCGATCCACCCGGCCATACCTCGTCTCCAACCTCAGCATTCGTCCGCGCATCGATAGGGTATAGATTGCTCTAGGCTTTTCAACGGGTGAGAAAATCAGTTGACGGATGCGGCGCACTGACGATGTTTGTCTTGTTATCGCCCAGAGACATGTCGGAGCCATGGTGGAAACTGAACGTTTGATCTTACGCCCATCCCGCACGGCAGACATTGCAGAACTGTTTGAATTTCTGGGAGATCCGGTGGCCATGCAACATACCCACAGCGATAAAACGCTGCGGGAGTGCCAGCGGCGCGTGATGGTTCACGAGTGGCGAAGACGCCGGGATGGCTGTGCGCCCTGGGTGGTGGTGCGCCGCGAAGATGGGCGCATCATCGGCTGGGGTGGCCTGTACGAAGATCCATTCGATCCGGGCTGGAATTTCGAAGTGGGATATTACTTTCGCCCTGATGTTTGGGGCAAGGGTTACGCGTCCGAACTTGTCGGCGCAGCACTCGCCGTTGCCGATCAGCAGCTTGAACTTGCCGAGGTCTGGGCGATGGCCCATCCGGAAAACGGCGGCTCGCAAAGGGTGTTGCAGAAGGCGGGTTTTGTGTTTGCGCGCCACCTTCCAGAACGCAACCGCCTTTTGTTCCGAAGACAGCGCCCAGTCTCCTGACGGTGACAATGAGCGGCGGAAAGCAGGGTGCCGCTCCATCCGTGGTTTTATAGCCACTGCTGTTTATTCGCTACGCTCATCAATCCAGGCGCGGGTCTGCGCAAGAACCTCATCCGACAGTTCCGGATCATTGACCGCTCTGGCCAGAATGACGGCACCCACCATTGCTGCCCAACTGCCAATCGCGGCGCGGCGGGTCTCGGTTGAACCAGCGTTTTTAAGCGCCTGCTCAATGCGGTTGATCTGGGCGCGCAGACCCTCGGTCATCGCGGTCTGTGCCTCCGGTGTCTGGTGACGAATGGCGGCGGCCAAACCGGCTGTCGGGCATCCTTGGCCGGGGTTGTCGCGGTGACGTGGCGACAGATAAGAGCCAACGAAATCATTAAAGCCGCCGCCGGCAACACTGTCTGCAGCCAGGGCGTGACTGATCGTTTGGGCCACCAGATCATCCTTTGAACTGAAGTGGCCATAAAAACCGCCATGGGTCAGGCCAGCTGCCTTCATCACCTCGGCAACGCTGACCGCATCAAACCCCTTGTCCTTAAACAGCTGGTTGGCGACCTCAAGAATACGGCCTCTGTTTTGCGCCATCTGTTCCCGGCTGACCTTCATGTCCAAAATTCTCCGCAACGACAGTTGACTTTTATATGATGGTCATCATATTTAAATTCAATCATGACAACCATCATGAATATAAGATCGATGTGAGAAAAGAGCAATCCAATGAGCGAAATTCCTGCAGTTCTGATAACGGGTGCCTCAACCGGCATTGGCGCAACCTATGCCGAACGCTTCGCACGGCGCGGACATGATCTGGTGCTGGTGGCCAGAGACGTGGCCCGCATGGAGGCGCTATCAAGCCGTCTGCGCCAGGAAACCGGCGTGAAGATTGATATCATCAAGGCCGATTTGACCCAGACGTCGGATCTGGCACAGGTCGAGACCAGATTGCGGGACGACGCGCGCATCGGCATTCTCGTCAACAATGCCGGCATGGCGGTCGGCGGTGCCTTTATCGAACAAAGCGCCGATGACCTGACCAGGCTGATGGCACTCAACACCACCGCACTGGTGCGGCTTGCCAACGCCATCGCACCGCGTCTTGTGCAGGCAGGCGAGGGCGCCATTATCAATATCGGCTCGGTGGTTGGTCTCGCACCAGAATTTAACATGACGGTTTATGGCGCGACCAAGGCTTTCGTGCTGTTCCTGTCGCAGGGGCTGCAGCAGGAACTTGGGCCCAAGGGCGTTTACGTTCAGGCCGTGCTTCCCGCAGCAACCCGCACGGAAATCTGGGGCCATGTTGGCGCTGACGTCAACAGCATGAGCAATGTCATGGAAGTGGGCGATCTGGTGGATGCGGCTCTGGTTGGTTTTGACCGTCGCGAACCGGTAACGATCCCGCCGCTGCATGATGTGGGACTGTGGGAGGCCCTTGATGGCGCACGCAAGGCGATGGTCCCCAGCCTCGGAAACGCCGTTCCAGCCGAACGATATCGCCCCGTCGCATAAATATCTCCAGTAAGTGACACCGCCCTCTCTCTGCAACGAGAAGAGGGCGGTTTTGTCCTTTATTGCCAGGACATTGAGACGGGTTTGCCATCTTTAAGGCTGATGACAACCCGTGTCAGCTTGCCGTTGCCGTCAGTGGTTTTAAAGCTGCCGCCGCAGCAGGTTATTTTGGCTGTCGTGCCAAAGCAGCCGGTGTGCGTGCCCTTGGTTTTATACTCTTTGCGAAACAGATATGTGCTGCTGACCACCCCGGCCGTTGGAGGAAATACAGAGATCCGTCGACTGGCCGGAATTGCCAACGCAGGTTGCGCAAGAACCTCTGCATTCTCTTGCTGCAGGAAACGCTTGACAAATCTGAGGTACGTACCTCATTCTGCATCCAGTCTCTGGGAGGAGGGAACGATGCAACACGGTTCTGCCATCACAAGTGAAGAGCAATTGCGGGCGCTTTATCCGCCAACACATGCGCTTGCGGTTCAAAAACTTCAGCCAACGCTTGGTGTACACGCGCAGGAATTCATCCGCCGGTCACCGTTTGTTTGTGTCGGCACGCAGAATTTGGATGGCCGGGCCGATGTCAGCCCCCGTGGCGACCCGGCTGGCTTCGTGAAAATCCTCGACAATCAAACATTGGCAATACCCGATCGTCCGGGAAACAATCGGTTGGACAGCCTGTCAAACATCATCGCCAACCCGGCCGTGGGGCTGCTGTTTATGATACCCGGCTTTGATGACACGCTGCGTGTCAACGGTATTGCCAGACTGGTCACGCAGCCCGAACTTCTCGAAACCATGTCGGTCAACAACCGCGTTCCCACACTCGCAATCGTGGTGCGGGTCAACGAAGTGTTTCTGCATTGCGCAAAGGCGCTCAGGCGTTCGCGCATATGGGAACCAGAACACCGGCAGGACCGCCACCAAATGCCATCCTTGATCAAGATGATACTGGATGAAACCACGGGTGCACCCGGCGAGGAGGAGATGCGCAAGATCGATGCAGGGTTGGAAGAAGATTACCAGAAGACCATGTATTAGAATACGCTGTTCGCCAGGCGGTGCGAAGTCAAAATCAGACTCCAAGTAATCGCAACAGTTGCAACACAAGCCTGGCGCAGGGCAGGTGTGCCATCGTCAATCACTACTTTAAGTGGCTGAAATCCAGTTGACTTGAAGGCAGTGATTATCAACATCGCAAGTACTGATTTATTTAAAATCGATTCTACTTGAGGGTTTTCGGTCTTGGCGGACCGGAATGGGGAACCTGTTACTTTATGAATACTGTATATAATTTGAGCCGCATCGGCACTCATCTGCGTGCAAACGTCTTGAAGACATCAACGGCACTTGCCCTGCTTGCCAGCGGCTGCGGGCTTTTTGCGGCAGGCATTGCCCATGGGGCTGAGGGGCAAGCAGGCTATCTGGATTTCAAAACACTGCTGAACGGTCGATATTCCGTGGCCAATGGCATCAGCGCCGATGGCAAGGTCATCGTGGGTTCTGCATCGCTGTACAGTGGTCAGGATGACCGCGCCTTTCGCTGGTCCAGGAGCAAAACCGGCATGGTCGATCTTGGCATCCTTCAAGGTGGGACTTTCGCCAGCGCACAGGCTGTCAATACGGACGGCACAGTCGTTGTGGGCAATGCGGATGCTGACAACGGATATGCCCACGCCGTTGTCTGGAGAAATGGCGTTATCAGCAACCTTGGCACCCTGAATGATGGGCGAGAGTCGCGTGCGACCGGCGTCAGTGCCGACGGCGCTGTTATTGTCGGTTATGGTGACGATGGCGCATATAACGGCCCCAGCAAGATCCGCGCTCTGCGCTGGACGGAAAATGACCAGATAGAGAGCCTTGGTAGCCTCGTTGACGGTGGTTTTTCCCGCGCCAACGGTATCAGCGGCGATGGCAAGGTTATCATCGGACAGGCATGGAATGAGAACATGAGCGACCGCGCCTTCCGCTGGACTGAGGAGGACCAGATGGTCAGCCTCGGCACAATAGCGTCTGCGGCCAGAGGCGTGAATTATAATGGGTCTGTCATTGTTGGATATGTGATAGATAACGAGTTGGAACATGCCTTCCGCTGGACAGCAGAGTCCGGTTTGATGGACAGGATCGGCGAACTGAACAACGGCACTTATTCCTCCGCACAGGCGGTGAATGCTGATGGCTCCGTGGTCGTTGGTTCTGCCGAAAATGGCATTGGAAACATTCAACGCGCCTTCCGCTGGACAAATGAAACAGGCATGATTTCGGTGGAGGACTGGTTGCGCAGCAATGGCGCGACCGTGGCCCAGGATTTCACCGATGTGGCACGCGGCGTCAGCGCTGATGGCACCATCATTGTGGGGTCTACAACGCAGGAAACCGCCTTTATTGCACGCCTGTCGTCAGAAGGCACCGGCATAATCGAATTGGAAGAATTTGCCAGCTCCTTGGCCGCCAAACCATCTGCCAGCGTTGCTCTCAGTTTTGCCGGCACCATTCTCAACGGCGCACATGGTGAGCCGATGCGCAACCTGCTCGATGCCGGCCAACAATCCGTCTGGGTTACGTCGGACATCGGATATGACAATGGCGCGGCCAGCGATGGCGGCTTTGGCCTTGGCGATTTCGGTTACGGCATTGGTCTTGAGGGCGGCGCCACGGCGCGCATGACCTTTGGTGGTGTTTATTCCGATCAGGACATCGAAACCGGCGGCAATTACATCAGCAAGGGCCTGTACATTTCGCCCGAAGTCACGCTTCCGGTTGCCGGCAATGTCTATGCCACCATTGGCGCATTTTACGCGCCGGGCAAACTGACCATCAACCGCGGTTACAACAATGGCGGCGTGATGGATTATTCCAGGGGTGAAACGGATGTAGAAAGCTGGGCGGCAAAACTGCGCCTGGACTGGCTGAATGCCGCCACCGTCAATGACTGGAATCTCACACCCTATGCCAGCCTGACACATGCCCGCTCCAGGCTGGATGCCTACACCGAAACCGGCGGTGGTTTCCCGGCCATGTTTGATGAAATGCGCGACCACAGCACGGTGCTGCGCGCCGGTGTGGATGGCGTACACACGCTGGACAATAACATCCGCCTTCTGGCCCGCGCCGAAGCCGCTTACCGGTTTGAAAATGAAACCGCCGCCACCAGCGGCACCATCATTGGCCTGTCAGACTTCAGTTTCGACGGACAGAAAACCCACCAGTTCTGGCTGCGTGGTGGTCTGGGCGCGGAAGTGGATGTCGCCGGCGGCACAGCCTCCATGAGCGTCAATGTCACGACGCAGGGCGACGACCCAACCGTGTGGCTGCGCTCCGGCTGGAAGGTCAAGTTCTGATCGGGTGATCGGGCAGGTGAGGGGCAGTGGCGGTTCTGACGGACATGCCCATTGCCCCTTCACAATGACTCAGCGCCACAGCCAACAGACCTGAACCGGCAATCAAAAACAGACCGGATTTCCGCTGATGTGTCGCCATCGTCATCGTCATGTCAGTTCATTCTTTGCCTTCAGCCAGCGCCAGCCAGATCAGGTCATTCAAACCTAGTCATCAAGCCACGGGCATTTCTTCTTGTCATGAAGTCGAAGGCATCTTGTGGGGTGATGCGCCTCGAAGAAAAGCTATGATGCGATTATCACCCGCTAGACGAAAACCGAAAATTCAACCATGGGTAGGGCAGTTGCCTAGAGGATCCTATGAACATCGCTGTAGTTTTAACCATTGTTTTCGCCGCAATCGCAGTCGCACTCGCTGCCTACATAATTTGGATGAAGTGGAACGCGCGGCATTCGAAGCCTAGGTTCGCTTTCTATACCGTATTAACGCTTTCGGCGTTGGCAATGACCACGCTCGGCGCTCTGATGGCGGTCGATTGGTTTGGAGTTGCCATAGATGTCCTAAGCGTCCTTGGATTTCCTCAGAACAATGCAAATGTGTTAGCCTCAAGCTATTGGGCTAAACTAATCGAGAAGTTCGTAGTTGCGGCTTTCGGCGCCACAGCAATCATGTTCATAGCGCGGTTTGCACAACGAGCGTTAAGTTCATGGGAAGGCCCACTGACAATGAATGCTGTTAGATTGCAGGAGGAGGGAAAGGCGAACCACATTGTCGCTCTCGCCGTGGCAGAAATCTCTTCGAAGCTCTCTAAACAGAACGATCCAATCGTTGATCGGAGGTTGGTGGATTGGAAGCAACAAATTGCTCCGGCTCCAAATGCGGTTGACTTCAACGAACTTGCTCGGATGGCATTCCTGAACCATCTGCCGGAAGCTTCCATAGACGAGGGAGCTTGGCGGCAACAATCGAATACTTGGGTCGGTACAATGTTCGGTCCAGAGGCTGGAAAAGAATCACAGCTGCTCGTTATGATATTTCACACCCGACCGACAACCGAAGAATTGCGCAGACGTATCGATATACTTCAACCGAGCAAGTACTCAATTATAAATGCTGTAGTTGAAGAATTCATTGGTGACTCCCCACTCCACATACAGTTAGAGGATTTAAATGTTGTTTTGTGGGGTTATGCGAGTCTGGTTCGCGCGGGTCTGCCGCTCCACGGTTACGCGCGACAGCTTATTAAGCAATTCACTCAGAACACCGTCGGTGGAACTCAAGCGACGCTAGCAGAGACATTCGTACGGGCTAAGGTCATGTCATCACATGGTCAGACAATAGACCTGAGAGACGTCATCGATCATTGGGTAACTGAAGGAGGGCGTAAGCACCTCGCCATTACTGGCGAGTATGGCCAAGGCAAAAGTACTGCGATGTTGGAATTCTGCGTCGACTGGGCGAAGCGGTTTTTAGGTGGCTTCGCAGTTAACGAGCGAGTTCCGTTGTTGATTGAACTGCGCGGGAAGAGCCCTGGTGAATTACCACCAATAGATTTTCTTGCACAGTGGGGGACCAGATACGGCTTTCAAGCTGAAAAGCTCTTTGCATTAATCCGATCGGGCCAAGCAGTTTTAATATTTGAAGGGTTTGACGAACTGAAAAACGCTGGTCGTCAATTCGAACGTCATGAGCATTTTAACGCGCTTTGGCGGTTCGCTTATCCCGGATCCAAAATCTTGTTCACTGGACGACCCAATTTTTTTATTGATCAATCTGAGCGCAACTCTACCCTACGAATCGATGAGAACTCTGGCGCTGCCTCGAATGCATTTACAGAAATGTATGCCATTCAAATGTTTGACGAGGTTGACGTGGTCAGCGCGTGTCGTGCCTATCCAGATGAAATACGCGTCGGGATCAAGAATACATTCAACGATCATCCGGACTTCCGCGAAATCGTTATGCGACCATCGATGTTGCCGGTCGTAGCCACCATTTGGCCGGAAATACAAAACGCTGAGAGATCCGGCCTTGATATTACCGGCTCAATGCTGCTGGAGCGATACCTGTCTGCTGTTTACGCGCGAAAAGAAGCGGAGTTGGAAAATGATAGAGCTAGTTTTCAGACGCCAACCCTTGGAAGCTATCTGCTGCTGCCCCGCGCCATTAGGGAAGCCCTAACTCTAGCTGTAGTATGGGAGATGGCGGTTGGCGATTTGCGAAACACGATCTCCCGCTCTCAGTTTGATCAAGTAATTCAGCGGGTTTTCGACAATGTTCTCCGCGCAATGCAGTCGTCCGAAGTAAGGAGCCCAACACTCGAGGAAGCTAAGTTGGTTTCAGCTCGCCTTGCGTCAGAGAACCGTGAAGAATTTTTAGAGAAGGTTTGCACAGATGTCGCCTCGGCTGGTCTGTTCGTACCCGATCCGGTCGGCGGGCCAAGCAACCTACGCTTCGCACACAAACAATATTTCGAATTTCTGATTGCGAAATTTACTTGGGTCAGATTGGCGATGTCAGACTCTGAGGTCGTTCGAGCTTTGCTCCCTGCGAAAGATAGCTTCAATTCGGAAACCCTTTGGCAAAGCGAGGCTATTGGTCCATTTGAACGAATGGTGGGATCAAACTTAACATGTTTTGCGAAATCACAATTCGCTATTCGTTTTAATGTCGCTGTCGTGTATGGCACTGATCTATTTGCAGCCTCAATGAACTTATATCTTGAGGCAGCCCGCAAGGTTTTGAGATGCGTAAAGTGGAGAAAGAGCCCTCCCAAGTTAGCGTCTGTGGAGATTGACGACGAGGTTGCGCAACTTGCACCTATCCGACCTTTAGCTCCATCGTTCCTACGAATATGGGCATCCGGTACATCCGTCATGAGCAGCGTAATTGGCTTTTTTGCTGTTACTGCATCAATAAACGGCAAATCAATACAATTCGCCTTTGCGTTTATTTCTATTCCATTGGTCGCTATAGGTTTGTTAATTTTCTTCGATCTTATTAACTCTAGGAAGTCAGGACCTGCAACACTCTTTCTTGATCTCTGCAGCATAAGATATGGCCGCAGTTGGGGACCCAGAATGGATATTTCAACCTTCCTCGCAAGGCATCGCGCGAGACGCGAACAGATGAAGTTTATACGTGTGCCTGCTTCAACGATAACGCTACAGGAAGTGGTAACCGGCGTTCCTATACCAAAGACGCTTACAGACAAAAAAGTCTGAAACTACAGCCGCATCACGTTTAACGGAGTTTCGAACTTTTAAGAAAGTGGAGCCTATCTCCAGCAAAGATAACTATTTTATCACCCGAATCCCATAAATCCGAGCATTCGAAAGGTAGACTCATCGTAAGTCCACGTCGACAAAGACCATCCGTCGCCAGAAATAACAATACCGATGATTAGCCTACGTTCCCAGTGCGGGTCGAACCAAACTTTCGAATTAGCGTGGCAGCAATGTACGCCGTTGAGTGGCAGCCTCTTCCTTCACCAACTGCTTTCAGCGTAACCTGCACGACCTATGCAAGTGCAGTCTGGAGCAGCGATATGAGCGTCTCGAACCGGTTTCTGGGCCTTGGCAATGAACTCAAGGACATCGACGGCGGTGGACAGACGCCCCGCATCGTGCTGTTTGGGGCAGGGTTTGGCAGCGCCTATCCGGGCAGTGAAGATACCGGCCATGCACTGGCGGCGGATGCAATCCGGGCTGCGTCCCAGGAAGACGCGCCGCTGACCGAACACTTCGATTTTGATCTGGGCGGGCCGTTGTTTGATGGCAAGCCGGTGTCCTGCATCGACATTGGCAACATCAACACCATCCATCACGACAATGCCGCCAACCGCGCGCGCATCGAAGCGCAGACCCGCCAGGTGCTGGACCAGAAGGCCGTGCCGATCCTTTTGGGCGGGGATTGCTCTGTCACCATTCCGTTTCTGTCGGCCTTTGCCGGACGAGGCCCGATCTGGGTGCTGCAGATCGACGCGCATATTGACTGGCGCGACGAGGTGAGGGGCGAGCGTTACGGCTATTCCAGCCCGATGCGCCGCGCCAGCGAAATGCCTGAGGTGGCCGGCATGGTGCAGGTTGGCCTGCGCAGTGTGGGCAGTGCGCGTGCAAGCGATGTTGACGACGCGCTTGCCTATGGCAGCCGTTTTGTCACTGCGCGGGACATGCAGAGCCACGGCGTTGAAGCGGCGCTGAGCCATATTCCTGATGGGGTAAACGTGGTCATTTCGCTGGATTGCGACAGCATCGATCCCGCCATCATGCCAGGAGTCGCGGCCCGCACGCCGGGCGGGCTGACCTATACGCAAATCATCGACCTGATTTCAGGGGTCGGCAAAAAGGCGCGGATCGCAGGCTTTGACCTTGTCGAGTTTTACCCGCCAGCCGATGTGGATGGTCTCTCGGCGCTGACAGCCGCGCGCATTCTCGTCAACACCATCGGCACGATTGTTCGGCAGGACTGATACGCGGCAATCCTTGGCTTGCGCAGCTATTGCATTTGGCGCCCAAGACTGAAGCTGGCTGCATTCCCGCAACAAGTGTGGGAGTGGGTAGATTGGGCCGTCACTCGGCGCCTTTACCTCTACCCCTGTGGCAGAGAAGGAAAAACCATTGTCTCAGCTTACGAAGTGATAGATTTTTCAGGTGAGGGGTTCTGTTCTGCCTCAGCCATACCCACCGTCATACTTGGGCTTGTCCCAAGTATCTAACCCCATTTCGCCAAACGAAACGAATGCGGTTGGCATGATTGGATCCTCGCCTCAAGGGCGAGGATGACGTTGAGGATATGGTTGACCCGATTCCAGCGGTCCCAACACCAACCGATCCTCATTGCTGTGCCTGACACAGATATCCAGTCGACGCACGTCTACGCTACCAAAAAGCTCTTTCCGCCAAGAAATGGCGGTCACGCGGTCCTGCGACAGGCGGGGAAATTGGGTGTGATCACAGTTTTCGAATCACTCCAACATGAACAGATTCGTTAACGCGAAATCTGAATATGAACGGGCAACATGCCAAATGTGGCAGCAAAAACGGCCTGAAACAGCCTCCGGAATATCGCAAATGCGAAATACTACGTGATGACAGAGCCGCGGCATCACCCTGGTAACGCTCGATGGAGGTCGACGCACAGATGTCGAAAAAACCAACGAAAACAGCTGGTCAGCCCCTAAATAACACCGCCCCGCTGCAACGCGAAATCAAGTTCCGCGTTATTACCGCGCTGCGGCTTTGTAACATACCGTTCACTTTTGCGTAAAAACCGTAAATTTTTAAGATTCTGAACGGAACATGAATGTAAGATAACAGTTCATTCATCTGACGTTCATCTTTGAATTGGAGCCACGCGATGTTTTTGAGCACTCTTCACGATACCAATGCCTTCAGCTTTGGCGCTGGCGGAAATCTCACGGCCCGTTGCGCCGCAATCGAGGAAGAACTGCACTATCTGCCAAACTTCTCCGGTACAAATATCGTTGTCACGGTTGAAGGCGGCTGCGTTGTATTGAGCGGAACGGTGGAAACCCGGCAGGACCTTTACCGCGCAATTAACGTTGCAAGCGATATCGCCGGTGCCGGCAATGTCATCTTCCGCGTTCAGCACGAGCCAGTGCTGGTCTCGTAAGTCTCGGCGCGCGGCCGCTAATAACGGCCAACATCACCATACCCCCGCCCGTCACATCACGGGGGCGGGGTAAAAACTCCGGTCAGCAAACACATCATTTGCAACCGCGCAGAATTATCGGAACCTTTTTACAGCCTGCGGGTTGTTCCGCCAGATCCCAAATTTCTCAGGGTATGGCAACCATGAAGTCGCTTATCGATGCAGCCCGTTCCAAGTCCAGATCATGGACCGCAACGGTTCTGCGCGACTGGGGCCCGGCACTTGCCGCCTTTGCCATCATCCTGTCATCAGGCTTTTACGCCAACACCCTTATCAGCACTGCGCTGTCGCAGTCGCTACGCAGCTTCTGACAGGTCGTTATCCGGATATTGTTTCTCATCGCACGCCCTTAAAAGCAAAAACCCCAGCCAAAAGGCCGGGGTGGACGCTGCTAAAAAAGCAATACCTAAAAACATGATGCAATATACGACAGGTTTCTAGCAAAGGTTATTTGGAAAAATCAATATCCAATTTTAGGTAGAGTGGAATAATTCCACCACTCAACCGAAAATTTTGCGACCATACCGGTAACCACATGGTGATCCCGGTGGAAACCACGCCAATTATCCTTTCATTGGATTCAAGGCCTGAGCTGTGTTAGACAGTGGCCAAACATCGTAGCGCGGCCTGTCCAGCGCTTTGGCACGACTTTGGAAAATAATGAAAAATCAGTATCTTAACCGCGAAAAAACCTTCGCCGTTGCACCTATGATCGATTGGACTGACAAATTTTGCAGATATCTGCACCGTCAGATGTCGCATCATGCGCTGCTGTATACGGAGATGATTGTTGCCGATGCCATCATCCACGGCCGGCAGGAAAAGCTGCTGAGCCATCATGATGCGGAAAATCCGGTTGCCTTGCAACTGGGCGGTTCTGCGCCGGAGAAACTGGCCGCAGCCACCAAAATTGCGCTGGAATACAACTACAACGAGATCAACCTCAACGTTGGCTGCCCATCGGACCGCGTCCAGTCCGGCACATTTGGCGCCTGCCTGATGCGTGAACCAGAAACCGTGCAGCGCTGCGTGTCGGCCATGAAAGCGGTGACGGACCTGCCTGTTACCGTAAAGTGCCGCATTGGCGTGGATGACCAGATCCCCGAAGATGTGTTGCCGGATTTTATAAGCCGCATAATCGAGGCCGGTGCCGATGCCATCTGGGTTCACGCCCGAAAAGCCTGGCTGCAGGGCCTGTCACCAAAGGAAAACCGCGAAATTCCGCCGCTGGACTATGACCTGGTCTATGCGATGAAAGCGGCAAATCCGAACACCTTCATCGGCATCAATGGCGGCATTTCCGATCTCGCTCAGGCCAGCAAACATCTTGAGCACGTCGATGGCGTTATGCTGGGCCGCGCGGCCTACCACAACACCAATATTCTTGGCGATGTCGACCACGTCATCTATGGCAAACCGGCTGTAGCACCGGACTGGCAGCAGATTTGCCAGACCATGATGACGTTTGCAGCCGACTATATCGCCACTGGCGGTCGCCTCAACCACGTCACCCGCCACATGGTTGGCCTGTTCCAGGGTTTTGCCGGCGCACGCCGCTTCCGCCAGATCCTGTCGTCAGACGCCACCAAGCCGGGCGCGGGGCCAGAGGTTATCGAAGCCGCCTTCGCTGCAATCGACTTCGAGGCCACATCGCTGAAAGCTGCTGGTTGAGGTTGGGGTAGTGGCGCCTTTCCTCTACGCCTGGGGGAGAGGACGAAAAATCATGGTCTTGGCTTCAGCCAAGTCATAGATTTTTCAGGTGAGGGGTCATGTGCTTGCACGACGCTTCCTGTTTAGCTCCAACAGTCCCAACACCCAGCCCTCATGCCTCGTGCTTGTCACAGGCATCCAGCGGAGCGCGTCGGCGCGACAAATAGACTCTCCCATCCCCAAGAGTGGGAATGACTGGATCCCTGTGACATCCCTTGGGCAAAGCCCGAGCACAGGGAAGAGGGAGGGTGGAGCATCACTCAGCGCCCTTTCCTCCCTTGTGGGAGAGGAAGAAAAATCATCACCTTAGCTTGCTAAGTGATAGATTTTTCAGGTGAGGGGTTCATGCCGCCGATGAGGCATCACCCACTATCAACCATCAAACCTGCTTGGCCAAGTATTGAGCACCATTCGGTGCATTGACCTTGCCGCCGGTGATGAAGAAGGCAAAGACGTCGCGCTTTTTCTGTTCCGGTTTGCGGTCTGGTGCCACCAGCGGCAGGTCATCGGGCACACCGCCCGCCGCATAGGTTTTCAACCGGCCAGCCCAATCCTTGATGTCCTTTTCCGGGTAACAGGTCTTGATATCGTCCTCGCCCTTTTGCAGGCGGCAATAGACAAAATCAGCCGTCACATCTGGCAGCAGCGGATAATCGTGATGGTCGGCGCAGACAACCGCCACCTTATGTTTGGCCAGAAGGTCGATGAACTCTGGCGCCATGAAGGTTTCGTTGCGCACCTCCACCACGTGCTGCAAAGTAAGTCCGTCCTGCTTTTGCGGCAGCAGTGCCAGAAACGCCGCAAAATCATCCGGCTCGAACTTCTTGGTTGGCGCAAACTGCCACAGGATTGGACCAAGATGGTCACCAAGCTCGGTCAGACCCTGCGTCAGGAACTTTTCCATGGAGTCACCGGCTTCCGCCAGCACCTTGCGGTTGGTGACATAACGGCTGGCTTTCAGCGAAAACACAAAACCGTTTGGCACTTCCGAGGCCCATTTGGCAAAGGTTGCCGGCTTCTGGCTGCCATAATAGGTGCCATTGACCTCAATGGCGCTCAACTGGCGGCTGGCATGTTCCAGCTGCCGTTTCTTGGCCAGTTTTTCCGGATAAAAAGTGCCTTCCCACGGATCGAAGGTCCAGCCACCAATGCCGGTTCTGATCGTGCCAGATGAAGCCGTCATGACAATTCCCCTTATTCTGCCGCCACCCGGGTTTTGCCCGGTCTGCGTTCCAGAAGCTCCTTCAGGAAGTGGCCGGTATAGGAGCGCTCTTCCTTGACAATGGTTTCCGGTGTGCCGGTTGCAACCACTTCACCACCGCCGGTACCGCCCTCAGGGCCGATATCAATCACCCAGTCGGCGGTCTTGATGACCTCGAGATTGTGCTCGATAACAACAACGGAGTTGCCCTGATTGACCAGCTCATGCAGCATTTCCAGGAGCTTGGCGACGTCGTGGAAGTGCAGGCCGGTGGTCGGCTCGTCGAGAATATAAAGCGTGCGGCCGGTGGAGCGTTTCGACAGCTCCTTGGCCAGTTTCACGCGCTGCGCTTCACCGCCAGACAGCGTGTTGGCCTGCTGGCCGACCTTGATGTAACCAAGGCCCACATCAAACAGCGACTGCAGCTTGTCCCGCACCGCCGGAACCGCGGAGAAGAACTCGACACCTTCCTCAACCGTCATGTCCAGCACGTCGGCAATCGACTTGCCCTTGAAGGTCACGTCGAGCGTTTCGCGGTTATAACGTTTGCCGTGGCAGACGTCGCAGGTCACATACACGTCCGGCAGGAAGTGCATTTCAATCTTGATGACGCCGTCGCCCTGGCAGGCCTCGCAGCGACCGCCCTTGACGTTGAACGAAAAACGGCCCGGCTGGTAACCGCGCGCCTTGGCCTCTGGCAGACCGGCAAACCAGTCACGGATTGGCGTAAACGCACCGGTATAGGTGGCCGGGTTGGAGCGTGGTGTGCGGCCAATCGGCGACTGGTCGATATCGATCACCTTGTCGATGAATTCGAGGCCATCGATACGGTCATGTTCGGCCGGAATTTCGCGTGCACCCATCACGCGGCGTGCCGCAGACTTGTACAAAGTCTCGATCAGGAAGGTGGACTTGCCACCGCCGGACACACCGGTGACCGCCGTAAACACGCCAAGCGGCACGGAGGCCGTGACATTTTTCAGGTTGTTGCCGCGTGCGCCAACCACCTTGATTTCCTTGCCCTTTTTCGGCTTGCGGCGTTCCGCCGGCACAGGCACACCCATTTCACCCGACAGATATTTACCGGTCAGCGAATTGGGGTTGTTCATCACGGCTTCAGGGCTGCCCTGGGCAATGACCTCACCACCGTGAATACCGGCGGCCGGGCCAATATCGACCACATAATCGGCGGTCATGATGGCATCTTCGTCATGCTCCACCACAATCACCGTATTGCCGATGTCACGCAGGTGCTGCAACGTATCAAGCAGGCGGGCATTGTCGCGCTGGTGCAGGCCAATCGATGGCTCGTCCAGCACGTAAAGAACACCCGTCAGGCCCGAGCCGATCTGCGATGCCAGACGAATACGCTGGCTTTCACCACCCGATAGCGTGCCGGAATTGCGCGACAGGCTGAGATAATCCAGCCCCACATCATTGAGGAAGCGCAGACGTTCGCGGATTTCCTTGAGAATGCGTACGGCAATTTCATTCTGCTTGGCGCTCAGCGTCTCAGGCAGAACTTCAAACCAGTCGCGCGCCGTGCGGATCGACATCTGCGTGACTTCGCCAATATGCAGCTTGTTGATTTTCACTGCCAGCGCTTCCGGCTTCAGGCGGTAACCGGCGCAGGCCGGGCAGGGTGCGGCCGACATGTAACGCTCGATATCCTCACGCGCCCAGGCGCTGTCGGTTTCCTTCCAGCGGCGTTCGAGGTTCGGCACGATGCCTTCGAAATTCTTCACGGTCTTGTAGGAGCGTGCGCCATCTTCATACTGGAATTCGATCTTGTCTTCGGTGCCCTGCAAAATGGCGCCCTTGGCCGCCGACGACAGGTCCGACCAGCGGCTGGACAGCTTGAAACCGAAGGCTTTGCCCAGCGCTTCCAGCGTCTGGTTATAATAAGGTGAGGTCGATTTTGCCCAAGGGGCAATCGCGCCGTCTTTGAGCGTGCGGTTTGGTTCCGGCACGATCAGATTTTCATCCACCTTCTGCTGCGACCCCAGACCGTCACAGGTTGGGCAGGCACCAAACGGGTTGTTGAAGGAAAACAGCCGCGGCTCGATTTCCGGAATGGTAAAACCGGACACCGGGCAGGCAAATTTTTCCGAAAACAGCACCCGCTCATGGGTCTCGTTCAGGGATTTGTTGGCAGAACCACCGGCCGATGTTTCCTCGGCTGGCAGCGGCTTGTCGGCAAATTCGGCAATCGCCAACCCATCGGCCAGCCGCAGACATGTCTCAAGGCTGTCTGCCAGACGGCTTGCCATATCGGCGCGCACCACCGCACGGTCCACCACCACGTCAATGTCGTGTTTGTATTTCTTGTCCAGCGCCGGCACATCGGCAATTTCATAGAACTGGCCATCGACCTTGACGCGCTGAAAGCCCTTTTTCTGCAGCTCGGCCATTTCCTTTTTATATTCGCCTTTGCGGCCGCGCACGATTGGCGCCAGAATATAAAGACGGGTGCCTTCCTCAAACGCCAGAATACGGTCCACCATCTGGCTCACCGTCTGGCTTTCAATCGGCAGGCCGGTGGCTGGCGAATAGGGCACGCCCACACGCGCAAACAGCAGGCGCATATAGTCGTAGATTTCGGTCACGGTGCCCACCGTCGAGCGCGGGTTGCGCGAGGTGGTTTTCTGCTCGATGGAAATGGCCGGCGACAGACCCTCGATCAGGTCCACATCCGGTTTCTGCATCATTTCCAGAAACTGGCGCGCGTAAGCCGACAGGCTTTCCACGTAGCGGCGCTGCCCCTCGGCATAGATGGTGTCAAATGCCAGCGATGATTTTCCGGAGCCGGACAGTCCCGTCATCACGATCAGCTTGTTGCGCGGCAGGTCGAGATCAATCCCTTTCAGGTTATGTTCTCGTGCACCACGGATGGAAATCGTTTTCAGTTCGCTCATGACAAGGCTCGGAATATATGTTGGCGGGCAGGGTCGGGCACTTATGTAGTGCGGCCAAGCCCAGTGTCGAGTTTAATCGTATGGAATAGCTGCTTTTCGATTCTGTTCCGCTGGATAATAGAGATTTATTGGAACAAAGAAAGAACAAACTTGACGTGAAAGCAATCCCGGTGAATTGTATGCAAACATTCCTTGTGGATTGTGTGGCGGTAAAGGTGCCCATTGGCCACCTCTATGGTCTATGATCTCACCAGTTTTAGAAAAGAAAGTTTTCCGGGCAAAATGCACGGAGCAAGGATAACGAGATGGCAGGCAGTGTAAACAAGGTAATTTTGATCGGTAATGTTGGGGCGGACCCGGAAATTCGCCGCACCCAGGACGGACGCCCAATTGCCAATCTTCGTATTGCCACCTCCGAAACCTGGCGTGACCGCAACAGCGGTGAACGCAAAGAAAAGACCGAATGGCACACGGTTGTCGTGTTCAACGAAGGTCTTTGCAAGGTTATTGAACAATACGTCAAGAAGGGCGCCAAGCTCTACATCGAAGGCGCGCTGCAGACCCGCAAATGGCAGGACCAGACGGGCAATGACCGTTACTCCACCGAAGTGGTGCTGCAGGGCTTCGGCTCCACGTTGACCATGCTGGATGGTCGCGGTGAAGGTGGTGGCGGTGGCAGCCGTGGCGGCGACTTTGGCGGCGGCGGAAATGATTACGGCGGCGGCTCCTCCGGTGGCGGTTATGGCGGTGGTTACGACCAGCAGCCAGCACGTAGCGGCGGCGGTGGTGGTGCACGCGGCGGCCAGCCTGCGGGCGGCTTCTCCAACGACATGGACGACGATATCCCGTTCTGATCGACAAAACGCTCATCAACAAAGCCCGGCAAGCAAACGCTTCCGGGCTTTTTTATTGCCTGCACATCCTGTGCAATCTCAGCTTTCAGGCTTGGCCACAAACACAAATGTTGGCTCATAACTCACTGGAAAATTCACCGATCGGGCGATGAAACACACTTCATGAATGCGGTGGTGAATGGCAGTCGCGACCTCGATATCGGTACCATCAAGTACGGTAATGCGTGGCCGCAACACGGCTGAGGTAAAACGCCCGGCACCGCTTTTTTCCACTTCACCTGTCCCGACAGGGCTGTCCTCATAGGCCGTCACCACCACCTTGGCCTCAGAGGCGTAATGCAGGTACCACAACATGTGGCAGGCCGATAAAGCCGAAAGCAGCAGGTCTTCCGGGTTCATCTTGGTGGGGTCGCCACCCAGCAACGGATCATTGGAACAATGAATGACCGCCTTGCCAGGCACGGCCACATCCCAGGTGCGGTCATAGGCGCGGTAACTGCTGGTGCCACTGCCGCGATTGCCGGTCCAGATGATGGTGGATGTATAGTCATGTGCCATGGGTCAATCCTTTGTCGCAAGATTCGTATACGTGTATACATCAGGTGGGAAGCTCTGGGAATACGGAGGCGATAGAAAGCCAGAGGGGCTCGCTAGGCAGAGTATCCGGCTATGAGGACATTGACTGGTTTTAGGCTTCTCGAATTGGTACTGTCAGTTACATGAAATCAGACAATCCACCGACCAAACACCACTATATCCCGGCTTTCTATCTGAGCCGTTGGGCCGATCCCAAAGTCACCGAGTTCGCGAAAGTTCACGGCGGGAAAATCGTCGCTAAAGCGAAAATGCCTGAGCGTACTGGCTACGAAGAGCGGCTTTATGAAATGAAGGGCTTCGAGCCTGAGCTAGCGCAGCAGTTGGAAGTGAAGTATTTCAAAACCACTGACACCATGACAGCCGATGCGCTCGAAATGCTGTACCGATATGGGCATAACGCGCCTTGGAATGCCAAAAGCAGAACAGCATGGACACGGTTCATGATGTCACTGCTGTTGCGCTGCCCTGAGGACATCGACGCATTCCGGAAGTGGTGGCATGACGACTTCTCCCGCACTGACGCTGAGGCCGAAGCGACATATCAGGCAGCGAGAACTCAGCGTGATCCAGAGACTTTCTCGAAATTCCTCGACAGTCAGCCTCTCGCCACTAAAGAGCGGTACATGATCGAAACACTGCACTCGCTTCTTGAGCATGACAGCGTAGGCAAGAAGATCAACAACATGGAGTGGCGAGTGCTGGAAACGCCAGCTTCCGCACCTCGACTGATGACATCGGATCGTCCGGTCATCCGTTCTAACAATCTTAAGGGTGAGCAAGGTCATATCGCGCTGCCAATCGGACCCCGTCTGCTTTTCATCGCGTCCCACGACACCCAGTTTCTAAAAGACCTACTGCGGGTAGATCAGACGGGCCTCGTGAAAGAATGCAATCGACAGGTGGTCGAAGGCGCTATGCGGTTTGTCTGGGCTGTCGATGAGAGCCAAACACGGTTTATCGAAAATAGGTTCGGCCGGACGCCTCAACCCCGCCTGATCGAGCAAATTATCGGCCGCCGACGTCAGGACGAACCGGATGTATCCTGAGTATCAGATAGGAATTGTCGCCGAAATGCAGTCTGCGAACAGCGCATATTACAGTTTCGTAGCTAAAACTTGATTCGCAATCACTAACTCGCGACCGACAAACGCCCAATTCCAGGTCAAATTTTAGTTGCTCAATGGCAACACTCGACCTGAAAAAATGGGGCGAAACACATATGCATTTACTGACTACGGACTGCTTTTTTGACCCCAACGGTCTTTACATCGTGAAAGATCGTCCGGAACCTCGCGGCCACATTCGAACGAGAGGGGATATGTCATGAAATTGAGGTACGCATTAGTAGATGGGGAACGCCAAGAGGCGCAGCCAAAACTCCGTGGTAGTTGCCCGAACTGCGGAATGGACGTCGTCGCCAAGTGCGGCCAATTCCGGATATGGCATTGGTCGCATAAGCAGAAGTTGGAGTGTGATCACTGGTGGGAACCGGAAACCGAATGGCACCGAAAATGGAAAGGCGTGTTTCCCGATTCCTGGCAGGAAGTCATCCATTATGCAGATGACGGTGAGCGTCACATTGCGGATGTGAAGACTGATACAGGCCTCGTCATAGAGCTTCAACACTCCCCAATTTCTCCTGACGAGCGTCTTTCTCGCGAGATGTTTTACAAACAAATGGTCTGGGTCGTGGACGGCCTCCGGTACAAAACCGATCTCGAAGCCTTTCGGTCGGTTGTGGAATTCGCCACCATTCTACGAGATGATCCACTTTACATAGACCCGCGCCGGAAGACCGGAATTTTCCGCAGGTGGGCTCCACTGCAAACTCCCGTATTCATCGATTTCGGAGATGAACAGTTTGTAGTTGCGGGCTGCTCTCTGCTAGAACCCGTACTTTGGCAATTCCTGCTACATCCAGTGACAAACGACGTCGTTATCGCGCCAGTAACACGTGCCAGCTTTGTAGACTATTGCCTCAATGGCGGCGAACTGCGGCATCTAGCAGTATTGCGACGCCCTATGCCCTTGCGCCGTCCTCGATATGTTCGGCGCTATCGCTAGCGCCAACCTCGACGCAGATGCACAGTCGCAGTCCATCAGCCAAACTCGTGACGTCGGTAATATCCTCAGATCATACGGTGGACTGTTTTTCCACCGCATGTCCGATATTTGCAGCGCGTTGGGAACCTCAAGGGAGGATTCATCCATGTGGGGCAGTGGCCGTAAGAAAGTATCATTCAGGAACTCATCTAGCCTTCACCGATTGAAGCTTTCGATCAAAGCGCTCCAATTAGGTTTATCCGATGCGATGTCGTGACATTCCGCTTCGGCCGAAGATCGTCCACTGCAGGACCGCGTCGCTAATGCTCTTACGTTGAAATCCCACCCAACAGGCTAATCTTCGGCCGAAACCTTGATATCCCGCGCTGCAAGCGCATTCAGCAGCTTCGGACCAGGTTTGCTGTTTTCCAGTCCGCTGATCGATTTCAGGTTTGGCAGAAGCTCAAGATCGGTAATCGCCTTGTTGCTCACGGGAATGGCTTCATCGCCGCTGCCGGGGTCCCAGAATGGGTAGAGGTGGTAGATAAACGCGGAACCACCGTTCAATCCGCTGGACTGATGCAGTGTTTCGACCTTGGCCAGCAGTTCGTCCGATATGGGCAGGTTTTTGAAGTAGGTCTCGACCTCAGGGATGATCTCGTAGCCGTCAATCTCGACGGAAATTTCCCGCTTCTCATATTCCTTGGCAAACTGGTGGATATCGAATTGCGGCGTGAGCACCTTCTGCCGGTACATAAGCTCTTCGATGACCAACAGCTTCAAGCCAAAATCCTTGAACCGATTTTCCGACGGCTTGTGCGGCGGGTAGAGTTTCGGACGGCTTGAATAGTCTGCGGCCTCTTTGAGAAGCGCGCCAATGCGCTCAGCATAAGGGGCAGGGAGCTTCGTTTCGACAACCTTGAACGCCTTGCGGGTTGTTGCAGAAACGGCAAGCCGCTGCACAGCCTTGTCACGACGTTTCCTGTTCCAGGCATCGAAATCACTCTGGATCAAAGTCAGGGTTGCACGATGCGCCTGAAGGGTTTTTTCGTCGCGTTCGCGGTAGGTTTGTGCTGACGTGCCGAGATGGCTTTCATATTTATTTTCCAGCAGCAGACGTTCGTAATTGGCGATGGTCGATTGCTGGAGAGCTTCAGCCTCTTGGCGAGAATATGTCTGGATATCCAGAGGCGTGAGGATGACCTCCTCCACGACCTGTTTGAGCTGTTGCTCCGGCCAGGACGATGCATCGCTGAGAGCGTGCTGCAGGATTGCCGAGGATTGGGCGTGGGCCGGCTTGCGTTTGTCGCTGTGGAACCCGAACATATCGTAAGCAAGGTCCACCAGCAGAGGCGCTTCCTGCTGGCCTTCTTCCAGGATGTAGAACCGGATCAACTCACCCGCCTCGGTGACTGCATTGGGATGCAACATCAAATGGTCGGGCAGCAGAAAACTCTTATGGTCTGGGTAGGCCCGGTAGATCGCGGGCACCAGCACGGCTGCTTCGCTTCGCAACGTTTCGTCGTGGTTGCTATAAGGCTTGTGCCAATAATAAAGGTCGAGCATCGATGTCACGATATCCGCCCAGGTTCCCGTTCGTGTCCGGCTGAATTTCTCGCTGACCACACGATTGGGCCGTTCGATCGCGCGTTTGAGAAGGTCGAGATGTTGGGCGTGCCGCTCGCTCAGAATGCGCCAGGCTTCTTCCTTGCCGCCATGGCTGGCGACAGTTGTCGTGCCTGAAAATGCAAGAATGAAATTATAGGCCTTCACACCGCTAAGGGCCAAAGCTTCATCTTCACCGAGGAAAGCTTTGATCGTCGCAAAGTAGATATCGTACAGTCGTTGAAGGTTGCCACGATCTTCGCTGATCAGTGATTTCCAGTTTTCCTGGGCGGTTTTTAGAGATCGGAAATCGTCTGGCTCATAGGTTTCTAGAAAATCCAGGCTTTCTTCAAACGTCATATCTACTCACAATCGATTTCGAACGGATTTGAAAGACGTGGCACTGCGTCAGGCAGTTCCCCACACAATAAGCGGTCCATATGGACGTAAACCTATCCCGAAGCGCTTTGAGCCATCAAGGGTAAAAAATCTGCGATATCAATGGTGGGGCAGGCGCAGATCTGTCGTCACGATCTGCGCGGCACCCCTTGAACTGCTTTTAGCCGGGAACCTCAGTCTGCTTCAGCGGTTGCAGCACGATGTCAACAAGGGCTGATTTGCCAACCTGAAACGCCACCTGATAGTCCGGGTCGTCCACCATGGCCATGAAGGCGGCACGGCTTGGATATTGCACCAGCAGAACTGCGTCCCACATTCTCACGTCGCCATCGGTGAGGATTGGCAGGCCATCACCGCGAAACAGGATCTTGGCACCAAAACGCGCCAGGATCGGCGCTGCCATCTCAAGATACTCGAAATGCCGCTGCCGCCCGCCATCAGAGTCAAAGCGCAGAAGGTTCAACATGACGATGGGGGTATCGTCCTTGGCAGACAGGAAGTCGGTGAGGGCGGTTTGATTGATCGTAACCATGGCTATTCCTTTGATGTAACACCGTGCGTGGGTTCAACATCAGGTTTACCGTGGCTGTTTGTCAGAAACTGTCAGCATTGAGCGCCAATCGCGATCCTGCTCGCGCCAGCGTTTTATCAGCACGGGACGGCGCTCCGGGTACCGTTCGTTCAACACAGACGCTGCGCTAACCCGGTCCACCCGGAAGTGGCGGAAGCTGGCGCGATGCTCGCACCAGGAAGCCAGAATGCGCACATCATCGAAATAAACCAGCGCAATTGGCCAGATGGTCCGCTGCGTGACGCTGCCCTCAGCATCCCTGTAATCAATCGACATCTTCATCTGCCTGCGGATCGCGTCACGCATTGCCGCAACGTGGGCCGGGTCCGTGCGCTCGGACGCGGTCGCCGGTATCATCAACGGCACTGCTGTGGCGCTTGATGCCGCCTTGTCACTGCGCGCCGACAATATCTTCGCCATGGCGCTTTCACCACTTTGCACAAGGGCAGGGTCGGCGCGTTGCTGCACCCATTCCAGCCCCAGCCGTATGGCGTCCAGCTCGTCGGCTGAAAACGCAAAATGCGGAAGAAAAAAACCCTCTTTCAGCAGAAAGCCAACACCAGCCTGCCCATCCAAGGGCGCACCCAGCAGCCGCAGGGTTTCAATGTCGCGGTAGACACTGCGCTGCGAAACACCAAGCTCGTCTGCCAGGTCCTGCGCAGTCACCGGCGTGCGTTTGGCGCGCAGAACGCTGAGCATTTCAAACAGGCGGCTGGTTCTCGACATGATCAACTCTTTCCACGAAAGCCTGTCCCGGCGCAACGCCGATGATGATGAGCAGCGCAATATCCAGACATCATTCGCTTGATCCATTTTTTGCACATTTGTATACATGTGTACGCATGATAACACGCCACGCTCACGTCGCTGGCAAAGGACCCTTTAATGAACCTGACAGACCGCATCCGCGCCGATATCCTCAGCGGAAAATTTGAGGCCGGCGCTGTGCTGTCGCAGGTTGAACTGGCGGCACTTTATGGCGTCAGCCGCATTCCGGTGCGTGATGCGCTGCAAATGCTGGCAGGCGAAAAGATCGTTGAAGTCCTGCCCGGCAAAAGTGCACGCGTCGTCAGCCTGTCACGCCACAGCCTGGATGAAATCTTTGATCTGCGGGTGATGCTGGAATGTGATCTTCTGGCGCGTGCCATCAAACAAGCCACGGCGGCAGACCTTGTTGAGATTGATTATGCGCTGAAAAAATCGTCGCTGGAGGCCGGGCGTCCCGGCTGGCAGGCCGGTGACTGGCTGTTTCACCAGACATTATATGCCCCGGCCGGACGCCACCGCCAGCTGGCCATCATAGAGGAGCTGCGCACCAGCTGCATTCTCCACGCCACAGGTTATCAGCAACTGGCAACGGAGACCGCCCGCTGGCTGGATGACCATGAGCGGCTGGTGGCCGCCTATCGTGCCGGCGACCGCGATACCGCCTGCGCCATTTTGCGCGACCATATTCTGGCCGCGCAGGCGCAGGTGCAACGCAAGGTGCCGGCAGATCAGGCTGAGCGCGAAATGACACCCTAACGAGCGACGTCCGCTATCGGCCGAAAGCTGTCATCACACCTCATGCGTATGCTTTGGCATAGATGAAAATCCTGACGTTCAGTTCGGCGATAAACCAGCTCTCGGCAATGAATGAACATCCGTTAAAGCAAATGAAGATCCACTTGACAGACGAACCATTGAAGAGCATTGTACCGATCAGTAAAGAAATTACTCATCGGTACAATCTGTTGTCTTGGAAAGGATTTTGTCATGTCTCGCCCTCCACTTCCTCCATTCACTCTTGAAAGCGCTATCGAAAAAGTTCGCCTGGCCGAGGACGGTTGGAACACCCGCGATGCCGCCAAGGTCGCTCTGGCGTATACGCTCGACACACGCTGGCGCAACCGCGTTGAATTCGCGACAAATCGGCAAGAAGCTCAGGAATTTCTGAAACGCAAGTGGAACAAGGAGCACGAGTACCGCCTCATCAAGGAGCTCTGGGCGTTCACTGGCAACCGCATTGCAGTTCGCTACGCTTATGAATATCGTGACGACAGTGGGCGTTGGTTCCGCGCTTATGGTAACGAAAACTGGGAATTTGCAGAGGACGGTCTGATGGCGCACAGGCATGCAAGCATCAACGAAATGCCAATCGCGGAAGGCGATCGTTTGTTCCGTTGGCCTCTTGGCCGTCGGCCGGACGACCACGCTAGCCTCAGCGATCTGGGCCTTTAACAATGGCACGAATGGTCGCGGAAAGGTCCGACACCATAGCCCCATTGGCCGAAGTGTTCCGCGAACATGGCTATGAAGGAGCAAGCCTTGCTTTGATCAGCAAGGCTACCGGTCTCGGCAAGGGCAGCCTCTATCATTTTTTTCCACTCGGAAAGGAAGAGATGGTCCAGGCTGTACTCGCCGAAATCGAGAGATGGTTCGAGGATGCCGTATATTCCCCTCTGCGCAACGGGAGCGATGCCAATGCGGCTATCGGTGAAATGCTCGATTCCACGGACAGATATTTCAAGTCCGGTGAGCGCGTGTGCCTCGTCGGTGCTTTGGCGGTCTCCAACACTCGTGACCTCTTCGCCAAAGCTATCCGAGGTTATTTCGCAGCTTGGATAGACGCATTGCAGTCAGCGCTTGTTCGGCGGGGCATGGAGGCTGAGCAATCACACATCCTTGCGGAGGAGGCCGTTCTTTCAATCCAAGGTGCAATTGTTCTTTCCAGGGCGATGGATGATCCAACCGTCTTTCAACGCGCTATCAATCAGCTTAGGGAGCGATTAATCGCGTATTAGGGGATGGCGCTTTTGCCGCAAAATGGCCGTTCAGGCCAGATTGAATGCTGACTTGATGCCATCCACCACGAACTGCACGGGAAGGGCAGCCAGAATAACGCCGAGCAGGCGGGTCAGAATGGCGCGGCCGGTATTGCCAAGGAAACGGTCCATGCGGTCGGCAATGGCCAGCTGATGATGGTGGAAAAACTGCGCGCCAGCTGCATTCTTTATGCGCCGGATTATAAGGCGCTTTACCGCGCTTATCTCACCCGCAATACGGACGAGGCCGTCACCATTTTGCGCCAGCACATTCAGGCCGCGCAGGCGGAGGTGCAACGCAAGGTGCAGGCAGATCAGGCTGAGCGCCAAATGACGCCGTAACGAGCGACGTCCGCTATCGGGTGAAAGCGGACGCCAAGATGCACCTGACTTTAGCACCAGCCAAGCTATTGAGATGGCACGGTGCAAAAGCTGTGCAGAAATCGATGCACCACGCATATAGATACATGAATGGCTGTGCCCGCGAACGCGTTCCGAGGGTGAGGGTGCGGCGAACAGTCAGCGCCTAGCTGGCAGCCGTCATCGTCATTGAATTCGGGTGCGCATAATCGCGCCAAGCGGCAATGCGATCACCTTCGATTTCAAAGATGCCCATGAGGGTCACCCTGCCGATCTCGCTGCCGTCAGCGCGTTCGAAAATGTCCAGCCGCTCGGTAAGCACGCGGTCGCCGTCTGCCGCAATCGCGAGCATTTCAATGTGAACCGTAGCGATGCCCATGGACGTCTCGAGTTCTTCGATGAATGCAATCGCGTCATCCATGCCCGTGGTGGACGCAATGCCTACGTTGTTCCAAACAGTGTTTGAGGTGAACCAGCGCTTGATTGCGGTTCTGCCGTGATCCGTCGTGAAGACATTGCAAAATTCAGAGACAAGTTCGATGGGAGTGGTCATGTCGATTTCCTTTTTTGTCGTGATAAGAAACTGGGCCATTTGCAGGACGTTCGCCATGCCTGATGATTTCGAATAATTGCCTGATCCCGTCGGGGTATTGATCTTTTCAGGCAAAGGCGCCCATGATGAAACATGGACAAACTCGATGAAATCCGCGCTCTGGCGCTACGCCATGCTGGCGTGAAATACTCCGGCATGCCACGGCTAAGCATCCTTAGTGTCACCCAACCAACTGAGTTGAGCGCATTGGTTTATGACCCGATGGCGTCCATTGTGCTGCAAGGTACCAAGAGAACAATCATTGGTGATCAGGTGTTCGATTACGGCCCCGGACAGACCATGGTCGTAGCCGCCGAAATCACCGCCATGGGCCAAATTATAGAGGCATCACCGGAAAAGCCGTTTCTGGCGATCAATCTCAATCTTGATCCCGCCGTGATCATGAATGTGGTGCTCTACCTTTCGGTGACACCCGAGCTGCAATTGCAGCCGGGCTTCGCATTCAGCATGGCCAATGCCGAACTGATCGGCGCTTGGCAAAGGCTGCTAGAAGTTTGCGAGCGCCCAAAGGAAATCCCTGTAATGGCCCTGCATTTAGAGCATGAATTGATGTTTCGGCTGATGCTAAGCCCGCATGCGGAGATGTTGCGCCAGATAGCCGGTGTCGACTCCCGTTTGTCCCATATTCGGCGAGCGATGGGTTGGATTCGCCAGCATTACACTGAGCAACTCAGCATTGAGGATATGGCGGCGGTTGCTGGCATGAGCGAGTCCGTTTTCCACCGGCGCTTCAAGGCCGTTACCGCTCTTAGCCCGCTTCAATACCAAAAGCATATCCGATTACAGGAAGCCCGCCGCCGGATGGTTTCGAAAGAGGCCGACGCAGCATCTGTTTCGTTCGCTGTGGGCTACAAGAGTACGTCGCAATTTAGCAGAGAATACAAACGCCTTTTCGGGGAGCCGCCGCGTCGTGATGCCGACATGGTGCAAACGATGGTCGAAACTGGTTTGCAACGAGCATAACCAAATACAGCCCCATAATGGCCGTTGTCCACCTATGTCCACTTCTGGCGCAAAACGGCCATTCACGCCAGATTGAAGGCTGACTTGATCCCATCCACCACGAACTGCACCGAAAGGGCGGCCAGAATAACGCCGAGCAGGCGGGTCAGGATGGCGCGGCCGGTATTGCCAAGGAAACGGTCCATGCGGTCGGCAATGGCCAGCGCCAGATAGACCACCAGCAGCGTAAAGGCGAGCACGGCCAAGAGAATGGCCTTGTCGAGATAGGTCTGCATGGAACCGGCAATCAGCACGGTTGCGGAAATGGCGCCGGGCCCGGCAATCAGCGGAATGGCCAGCGGAAACACCGCCAGATTATGAATGTGGTCCTTGGTGATGGCGATGGTCGAGGTCTTTTCCTTGCGCTCCTGGCGTTTTTCAAAAATCATCTCAAACGCGATCCAGAACAGCAGCAGGCCACCGGCAATGCGGAAGGCACCAAGCGAGATGCCAAGCAGCTGCAACACGGCAGCACCAAACAGCGCAAATACCGCCAGAATGGCAAAGGCAATCAGCGTGCCCCGCAGCGCCACCTGAGAGCGCTGGGCGCGCGTCATGCCAGCCGTCAAACCAAGGAAAACCGGCGCCAGACCTGGCGGGTCCAGCGTAACGAGCAGGGTGGTCAAGGCATTGAGCAATGTTTCTCCGCTAACCATTTTGTGTCCCTTTCGTTACGTCATGCCATGAATTTCGCCCCGAAAACTGCCTGACTCTCGCCTTCTTGTCGCGCATTTTCTCAACCAGAGGCCACAAAAGCGTTTTCACCTTGCAAATGCCGCAAAAGGTTGTTCAAAACTCTCCGTGAAATTGGCGCTATGCGGCTCTTTCCGCTATAAAAATCCATCCGATTCTTAAAATAGAATGTGATCTGATTTGACTGAGCATAGCCCTACTGGCGGAGGAAAACTTCCTCCCGGAATCGAACCGATTTCGATTATGGAAGAAATGCAGCGGTCGTATCTCGATTACGCGATGAGCGTTATCGTTAGCCGTGCTCTTCCTGATGTGCGTGACGGCCTCAAACCCGTGCATCGCCGCATCCTTTTCGGCATGTCGGAACTCGGCATCGACTGGAACAAGAAATACGTAAAATGCGCCCGTGTAACCGGTGACGTGATGGGTAAATTCCATCCGCACGGCAACTCGGCCATTTACGATGCGCTGGCCCGTATGGCGCAGGACTGGTCCTTGCGCCTGCCACTGATCGACGGTCAGGGTAACTTCGGCTCGATCGACGGTGACCCGCCGGCGGCTGAACGTTACACCGAGTGCCGCCTGGAGAAGTCGGCGCATGCGCTGCTGGATGACCTGGACAAGGAAACGGTTGATTTTCGCGAGAACTATGACGGCACGCTGAAAGAGCCTGTTGTCGTTCCCGCCAAGTTCCCGAACCTTCTGGTCAACGGCGCCGGTGGTATTGCGGTGGGTATGGCCACCAACATTCCGCCGCACAACCTGTCGGAAGTGATCGACGGCTGTATTGCCCTGATGGACAATCCGGCCATTGACCTGCTGGACCTGATGCAGATCATCCCCGGTCCGGACTTCCCGACTGGTGCGCTCATTCTCGGCCGTGCCGGCATTCGCTCCGCTTATGAAACCGGCCGTGGCTCGGTTATCATGCGTGGCCGTGCCACCATCGAGCCGATGCGCGGCGACCGCGAACAGATCATCATCACCGAAGTTCCCTACCAGGTGAACAAGGCAACGATGATTGAAAAGATGGCCGAACTGGTCAAGGACAAGCGCATTGAAGGCATTTCCGACCTTCGTGACGAGTCCGACCGTCAGGGCTACCGCGTGGTTGTCGAGCTGAAGCGCGACGCCAATGCCGAGGTTATCCTCAACCAGCTTTACCGCTACACGCCGCTGCAGACCTCGTTTGGCTGCAACATGGTGGCGCTGAATGGCGGCAAGCCGGAGCAGCTGACACTTCTTGATATGCTGCGCGCCTTCGTGGCCTTCCGCGAAGACGTCGTCAGCCGCCGCACCAAGTACCTGCTGCGCAAGGCCCGTGACCGCGCCCACGTCCTGGTTGGTATGGCCATTGCCGTTGCCAATATCGACGAGGTTATCCGCGTTATCCGTAGTGCGCCAGATCCGGCATCTGCCCGTGAAGAGCTGATGACCCGCCGCTGGCCGGCCGCAGATGTGGAAAGCCTGATCCGTCTGATCGACGATCCGCGCCACCGCATCAATGACGACAAGACCTATAACCTGTCGGAAGAACAGGCCCGCGCCATTCTTGAATTGCGCCTGGCCCGTTTGACGGCTCTTGGTCGTGACGAAATCGGCGACGAGCTGAACAAGATCGGCGACGAAATCCGCGATTATCTGGAAATCCTGTCATCGCGGGTTCGCATCCAGCAGATCGTCAAGGACGAGATGATCGCCATCCGTGACGAATTCGGCACCCCACGTCGCAGTGAGATTGTCGAAGGCGGTCCTGAAATGGACGATGAAGACCTCATCGCCCGTGAAGAAATGGTCGTGACCGTATCGCACCTTGGTTACATCAAGCGTGTGCCGCTCACCACCTACCGTGCGCAGCGTCGCGGCGGCAAGGGTCGTTCCGGCATGGCAACGCGCGATGCAGACTTCGTCAACCGTCTGTTTGTGGCCAACACCCATACCCCGGTTCTGTTCTTCTCCTCACGTGGCATCGTCTACAAGGAAAAGGTCTGGCGCCTGCCGGTCGGCACGCCACAGTCCAAGGGCAAGGCACTCATTAATATGTTGCCGCTGCAGCCGGGCGAACGCATCACCACCATCATGCCGCTTCCAGAGGATGAAACCACCTGGGAAACGCTGGATGTGATGTTCTCCACCACACGCGGAACGGTACGCCGTAACAAGCTTTCCGACTTCGTGCAGGTGAACCGCAACGGCAAGATCGCCATGAAGCTGGAAGAGGACGGTGATGAAATCCTGTCCGTTGAAACCTGCCGTGGCTCCGATCCGGTCGTCAACCAGCCGGGCGATGACGTCCTGTTGACCACAGCGCTTGGCCAGTGCATTCGCTTCCCGGTCGATGACGTCCGCGTGTTTGCCGGCCGTAACTCGGTTGGTGTGCGTGGCATTTCGCTGGGTGCAGAAGACCGCATCATCTCCATGACCATTGTTGGCCATGTGGATGCCGAGCCTTGGGAACGTGCCGCTTACCTCAAGCGCTCCGCGACTGAGCGCCGTGCAGCCGGTGTCGATGAAGACGATATTGCGCTGGTGGGTGAAGAAGTTACCGAAGAAGGTCAGCTCAGTGATGAGCGTTACGAATACCTGAAGAACCACGAACAGTTCGTGCTGACGGTATCTGTAAAGGGCTTCGGCAAGCGTTCTTCCTCCTACGACTTCCGCACATCCGGCCGTGGCGGCAAGGGTATCCGTGCAACGGACACCTCCAAGACCACGGAGATCGGTGAGCTGGTTGCAGCCTTCCCGGTTGAAGACGGCGACCAGATCATGCTCGTCTCCGATGGTGGCCAGCTGATCCGCGTGCCGGTCAACGGCATCCGCATCGCCAGCCGCGCCACCAAGGGTGTCACGATCTTCTCAACCGCCAAGGATGAAAAGGTTGTGTCCGTGGAGCGCATCAGCGAGCCGGAAGGTGAAGATGACGTCGAATCGGAACTTGATGCCGATGCCGTTGTCGACGGTACCGACACCCAGACGGAAGCATCGGACGAATAAGGTCTGAACCCATGTTTTGCTAAACAAACACCCCGTTTATCCCCCAGGATAGACGGGGTGTTTTTGTATCAGGCATAGCCGCGAGATATCGCCGCCTGTTTTGGGGAAACCGAGGCGCAGCAGATTTTAAGTCTGGCGCCCCTCAAAATGGCCACAGACATCACGGTAAGACAGGCAGCGAAGGGCGAGGGGAGATTGGATGCCGGAAAAACAGAAGCTGGTTTCAGGACTGTTTCTCGTGAAGTCCGTCATCTTTCTTGCCGTGCTGGCCGGTGCCGCCACTGTCGCCAATCTGGCGGTTGGCTGGTACGGGCAAAGCGCCAAGGCGGTGGGCCATACCACATCAACAGACAATTTTGATATTTCCATCGGTCAGGACAGCTTGAGACTGGCCGCCAATACGATTCGATTCGACACCCAGCGCAAATCTGGCAAGACCGAGCGGGTCGATATGTACCTGACCTGGCCGCAATTGGCCGGTTACACGCAAGAAAACCAGGACTTGTTTGATGCGAAAGCCGACAGCACCGCGGTTATTTTCCTGCAACTGTCGCAAAGCACCATGTCGCGCGACATGTCCGGCCGGTTTGACGCCATCTATTCACATCTGGTGCAGGGTGAGCCGCAGGATATCAAATTTGGGCTGAAACTTTACCGCTTCAAACCGGACGCCGGTTATGGCGACGAGGTGCTTTTGACCGCAAAACGTGACGGTTTGCCGGATTATGTGGTGCGTTGCCTGATGCCAACACCGCAGCGCCCGTCCACCAGTGGTGACTGCCAGCGCGACGTGCGGTTAGGCCAGGACCTCACCGTACTCTACCGTTTTCCGGTCAGCCTTCTTAACCAATGGCAGGCATTGGACGACGGCCTCGTTAACTATCTGCAGCAGCGCATTCAAAGCGAAAAACCTGAATCGAATTAACGGTTTCGGCGAATTTTAGCTTCATTTTACCGGTCAAAGATACGTTTCATAAACCAGTTGGTAACGCAGTGGCACTAAAGTCACAAAAATTGAACGGTCGGGCGGGGGATGTGTCCGGGCGGAACATCAAGATGCAAATAGTGAGTTTAGCTGTGCCAAAAACGGTTAGAGTATTGTCCGAAAAAGGCTCCTCGATGTCTTTCCTTAAGGTTTTCATGTTTGTGCTGGCCTCGGTCTTTGCGACCTCGTGCTCTGTGCAACAGGCGTCTGCAAATCCCAAATATGCTGGCATCGTCATTGATGCGAAGACCGGCAAGGTTTTATACAGCGATGATCCGGATGGCTTGCGTTATCCCGCATCGCTGACCAAGATGATGACGTTGTACCTGACGTTTGAAGCGTTGAGTGCAGGTCGCATCTCTCTCGATAGCAAAGTGCCGGTTTCGGCCAATGCATCCAAGGAACCCCCATCCAAACTAGGCGTTCGTGCCGGTGGCACCGTCACCGTCGAACAGGCCATCAAGGCGCTGGTGACACGGTCTGCAAACGACATGGCAACGGCTCTCGGTGAGTTCATTGGCGGTTCGGAAGATCGTTTTGCCCGCATGATGACCAACAAGGCACGCGCCCTTGGCATGACCCGCACGACATACCGCAACGCCCACGGTCTGCCAAACACCGCACAGATGACGACAGCCCGTGACCAGGCCCGCCTTGGCATTGCGCTGCGTCAGCATTACCCACAATATTACCATTACTTTTCAACGCGTTCGTTCCAGTTCGGCAAGCAGACCATCGGTAACCACAACCGCCTGCTTGGCAACGTTGCTGGCGTTGATGGCATCAAGACCGGTTACATCCGTGCAGCTGGCTTCAACCTCGTGACCTCGGTACAGATTGATGGTCGTTCGATCGTTGGTGTTGTTATCGGCGGTACATCGGGTGCAAGCCGTGATGCACAGATGCGCAAGCTGGTTGCGACCTACCTGCCAAAGGCATCACGTGGCGCCAACAGCAACCTCATTGCCAACACACCATCTGCTGATGTTGGTAACACCGCTGTAGCCTCCGCTTCGGCTGCATCCGCCGCATCGCGTATGGATCTGCCAAATGCCGGCCCGCTGCCACAGGCCCGTTACGAAAACGAAGTTGCCAGTGCCTTTGCACCAACATCGTCCCGTGCCGCCGTACAGGCCATGGAAGCTGCAACCCGTCCTCAGGCACCAGTACCGGCACCAATGGTTCCACCGGCTGCTATTGCCCAGAGCCGTCAGGCTGCTGCTGTTGATATTGATGAAGTCACCACGTCTTCCACCCGCCAGGCTTCCGGTTGGGTTATCCAGATCGGTGCTTCTCCGGACAAGAACTCCGCCATGGCCCTGTTGCAGAACGCACAGGACAAGGGTGGCAACGTTCTCAACTCCGCAACCCCCTTCACCGTCGCTTTCAGCAAGGATGGTGCTCAGGTCTACCGTGCACGCTTCGGCGGGTTCACTGACCAGAACAAAGCAGTCAATGCCTGCAATGCATTGAAAAAGAAGGGCATCAGCTGCTGGGCTTCCCTTCAATGATTATCAACTGCTGGCATGACGTTGTTCTCGACATGCCAGTGCCTTCCTCGACTTGTTCTGCGTAACGAGGTTCAAAAATGGCGAGCAACGAAAACTACTCTGAAGCAATGACAACCGCACCCGTACAAAGAGGTAACTCGGTTTTGCACCCTCTGCATGAGGTGGCAATGCGTATTGCTGACGTTGGCCTGAATAGATCAAAAGCCAAGACCAAGGATCTGGTCAATCTGCTTCTGTGCCACGGTGCACGCGCATGGCGCAACAACCAGCCAGAAGCCAATATACACCTGCATATCTCGGCACGTTACGGTCGCGCGCCCATCAACATCCGCATCCGCTAATACCAGGCGGTGAGGAGAGGCGGTTTCCGCCAAATGACTTCAAAAGGCACGCTTACTGGTTCACACCTGAGCGTGCCTTTTGCGTTTCAGCGATTGCCCGAGATGATCAGGCCGCGATGCGCGGATAGTGTGTTCTGATTTTGCTGATGTAATGCTGACCGGGAGACGGTGCCGCGCACATCGCAGTGGCTTCAGCTTCCGGTACATCACGGAAATTGCGCTCTTCTCCGTTCTTGAAGCAGATACGGAGCTGCCCGTCTTCAGGGCTGAAATAGACTGACTTGATGATTTTCGATGTGACAGCAAGTTGTTTCATTTTTTTATTTTCCCTGTTTTGACGTCACCTTACACAGCGGACGCAAATATTCCGTCAAACAGGGTGGTGAACGGTTGTTTAAGTCAAAACACCGCTTTCTAGATATTTCACACTGCCTCCTTGCGTTACGTAACCTTACGTTACGGCGCGGTGTAACCCAGCGTACACAACCAAATCACGTCATTCGGTTCTGGAACGAATAGGGCGCCGACACGTTTTCCAGCCTCCAAATCGGCACATTCAGACCGATACCCCATCACCCAACGGAGGAAGTCATGCAAACACTGGCAGAACTGTTCGAGCACACCCTGAAAGACGTCTACTACGCGGAAAACGCGATCGCAAAAGCACTGCCCAAAGTGTCGAAGGCGGTCAAAAGCGCCGAGTTCAAAAAGGCGGTTGACCACCACCTGGAAGAAACCAAGGGCCAGATCAAGACCCTCGATAAGGTGTTCAAGACCATCAACGTCAAGCCAGAAGGCGTCAAATGCGATGCGACCGATGGCCTGATCAAGGAAGCCGAAGGCATCATGGAAGAAGCCAAAGGCGTGGCGCTGGATGCCGGTCTGCTCGCAGCCTGTCAGGCGGTCGAACATTACGAGATCGCCCGTTACGGTTCATTGCGTGAATGGGCAAAGGTGCTGGGCAATGAAGAAGCACATGTGCTGCTCAGCGAAATTCTCGACCAGGAAAAAGCGGCCAACAGCAAGATGACCAATCTTGCCGTCACTGCCATCAACAAGTGACAGCGATCTCCTGAAAACCTAAGCCGCCCCGAAACTGTCGAGGCGGCTTTGTTTTTGCGATATGCAGGCGAGGGCGGATCACACCCTACGCCGGTTATTCCTCAGAGCACCGTGCCGAACTCCATGCTGACGGGTTCGATCAGCGCCAGAAAGGCGTCACACTCGGCCTGTCCCAACCAGCCGGCACAAATGCCTTCCGCCCGGCCACGGCTATCGGCAAAAGCCAGATCGGCGAACACATCACCATCGAGCGCGTCGACCGTATCGACACCGCGACACGCACTGGAGACCGCTTCCGTCCAGAAAAGGGAAAACGTTTTGAGGACTACCTGAAAACCTTGCCCTGACTGGCAATCACCACGGCATCAATACCAAGCGGCGCCTAAAGGGCTTTCATTCCGACAGGTTTTTCTCGATCGAGTGTTTGCACAGCTCCGCTTTGCCGATTGTGATGTCTTTCACCGAGGTCCACGTGGACTTGCCGTTCGCGTCTTCATCAATTGTGAAATATTGCAAAACGCAGTTCTTGGATTGGAGATCGACGGACTGCACGGCGAAAAGTCGGCTGTCGCGGCGGTAATCGACCTTCACATCACCCTGTTTGTTGCTGCCCGGCAGGTCGATCAAAACACCTGATTTGTGATCGGCGACGATAAATGGTGAGCAGTTTTTCGAACACTTGATGTCAACGAGCGAATATTGACCAGCAAAATTCGGGCGCCTTAACATCGCCGTGCGGACTGCGGTCTGGGCGGCCTTATCATTGGCGAGACGATCGCGAAAATCCGGCTTCAGGGTTTGCCCGGTATAGCGCGCGGTGGGAAAGTCCTCCCGGTCTGGAACGTCAAATTTGCTTTTGGGCAGCGTAACCTTGGTTCCGGTCACCTCGAGAAAATCCTGGGGTGGGGCAGGCGGTTTGGGTTTGGGCACCGATACCACCTCCTGTTGCTGAGGCTCCGGCTTTTCCTTGTGCCACGCTTTGAAGGTGACAGATTTCTTTTCAACGGATGGCATCTCGCATGCGTACCACTGCGACTGGGAAATGGTCTGACCCTTTGCCCTGTAACACCAGCCATTGGACTTCAGCGTCTTCTCCAGCGCGACGTGATGGTCACAGTCGTACTTCGTCTCCCGCGTCTGTCTGTCGCCCTTACGGCAATCCAGAGCCATTCTTTCCCAACGGCTCAGCATCGAAACCGGTCTGCTCCTGTCCGGCTCGGAAAACAGGGGCGCGTCCATTTCGCCGGTGATTTTTTCTGTTCTTGGGTTCCAGGACACGCTGTACATCGTCACCCCGGAAAGGAAGCTGGTACCGGCAGCATTTTTCTGGAACCAATCCGCAGAAAACTCCAGAACGCAGATGTCCTCGCAGATGATGTGATATATGCCTTCATTCAGCGTGTAGGCCCGCACTGGCCACTCGGCAGACAGTTGCCGTCTCTTTTTCAGCACATCCGCCTTGAGTGTCTTTCCGTCAGCCTCGATATCGCCCTTGTCCACAACGCCAGCATAGGCCCTGTTCCAGAACGCCATGCCTGGTCTGTCGTTGCGTCCCAGATTTTCGATGTAACTCATCATAAAACGACGGGCTTTTTCCTCTTGCGCCTTCAAAAGCGGCGTGGATGCCACCGGCGGCCGGTCGATCACCTCGCGCACGGACAGGAGAGGGGTTGTTATCCGATATTTTTCCATTTCGCTGGTCGTTAGATAGCGGACGTCATCATGTGAGACGGATAACGAAATCCGCAACAATGCGGGATTGGCACCCATATCATCGAGGTAGCCGATCAGTTCACCCGTTGTTTCCTGCATATATTCAATTGCAGTATCGACATCTGCATCGTCTTCATCCGTCGAATAAATCCCCCGGTGCACACCAAGCGAACCCTCGGCGGCATCTCGCTCAATGCCGCCCATGAAGGCGTAAACACAGGCAGAAGCGCAGCTATTGTCGACGCCCTGAATGGTGTTGAGGCCAAGATCGCGGATGGCTCTGCCAAATTTCATCGCCTCCATGATATCCCCGCCATCGCTGTTGAAGGAGACAATTTTTACGCCGTATCCGGCGAAATCAAGCTTCAATTGCTCGACATCATATTCTTCGTCAAATTCGCCACTGATCACCAGGTAGGGTGAAAAGCCGTCTGTCGTCACCAGTTCATAGGTAATCTCGGCCCGGGCGCTATTCGACCAGCAAAAACAGGCGACAAATGCCCACAGCATGAAACGCACAAACACCAGACCAAGCCCCCAATTACCCGGTAATTTCTCTCATTCAACATGGCGTCGATCACGTCGCTACCACGACCAAAATTTACGAGAACCGCAACCTAAAGCGAGAGGTCGCGGGTCCATGTCATTGCGTCAGATTTTTCATGATTGGACGATCGCAGGCCTTGGCATCACCAATATCAAGCCTATCAATGAGCCTCCAGTTCGAACTGGCATCCTGTCTCTCAGCGATTTCAACAGCATCAATCATGCAGCCAGCACTATCCGGAGATATGTATTGCATGAACATAAGTCTGCTGTCAGGGCGGTAACCGACACGCACTCCCTCCCGATCACTGTGTCTCGGCAGGGCAATCGGTTTGCCTGTCTTGTGATTGACAACAAAGTACATCGGGCAGCCTTCGTTGTTGCAATCAATTTTTATAAGCCTGTAATGCCCGGCAAAATTTGGCCCTTCACGCATCTCGTCACGAATGATGGTGGCGGCATTACGAAACTTGACGTCTCGCCCTTTGAAATCAGGCGACACGGACTTTCCCTTGTACTGGCTTGCAGGATAATCCGAAAGCTGCGGCACCTTGATCTGCCCGTTTGCGCCACCAACGGCACATTCATGCCAGCGCTCGTTACGTGCTTTGCCTGCGATGCCGTAACACCAGCCAATATCCGCTAAAAACGCTTCAATCTCCTGCTGAACCTGGCATGCGATCTTGAGTTCTGCAGGGTCACCGGACTGCAGACGGCAGTCTCCTTCAACAACACCCCAGGAAGCGATCATATGGGTTGGCCCGAATTTTTCCTCTCGCTCACCACTGAGTTGGGCAACATCTCCGATTATTTTGTTTGTCTTGGGATCAAAGTTCAAAACAGTCGCTAACATTCCGGAGCGGGCCTCTCCAGTCGCAGCGTTTTTCCAATACCACATGACGAAGGCGCTAACCGCACAGGTTGCCTTACACTCAGTTTTCGTCAAACCAAGGTCTGAACTGTAAAACCGTACTGGCCACTGTTTGAAAAATGCCTGTTTCTTTTTCAGCAAGCCCGCTTTTGATGTCATGCCATCATCGGTCTTGACCTTGTCTGCGTAGGACCTTTGCAGAAAATCCAGCGCCTCATCGTCTCCCCGGCGCAGTGCATGCAGATAGGCCAACATCATGTCCTGAGCCCGTTGTTCTGGCGTTGCAGAACGGACTGGTGTTTCTGGCAAAGGAGCAATGCCGGGTCGTTGCGTTTGTGCTGTTTTGGGTGTGGTTTCCAGTGCCGGCTGAACCTTGCCATCGTCATCGATAAAAAGTGTTGTTACCAGATATTGTTTCATCTCGCTTTCGGTCAAAAAGTGCGGATTACCGTCTGGTACCGATCCGGCGAGTTTTAATACGTTCGGATCGACACCCATCTCAACGCTATAATCAACAAGACTGCCGCCAAACTCGTGGAGAGACTCTTTCGTCGTGAGGCTGTCATTCCCGTCGAACATCGCCCTGTCGATGGCAAGTGAGCCTTCTCCCGCATAGCGATAGGCACCACCCATAAATGCGTAGACACAAGCGGAATAACATTCCACATTTTTGACCTGTGTTGTCATCAGATCGAGAGACCGGATTACCCTGCCAAACTCCATCGCCTTTGCGACATCGCCGCCCGCACTGTCAAAAACGATGCCTTCTGCACCGCTGGCGGCGACCTCAAGCGCAAGTTGGTCGGCATTATCAGACGGCTCGAACGTGCCCGAGACAAGCAAATAAGGCGCATCGCCTTTGATTGGTCTGACCTCATATGTCATCTCGGCGCGGACGCTACTCGACCAGCAAAGACAGGCGACAACCGCCCACAGCATTAAACGCAGAAACACCCGATCCAGCCCCCAATTGTCAGGCAGGTGCCATGTGCACCGCCCCTATGCGATTCCTTCGCCTAATATGTAGCACTGCGAACAAGCCTACACGTTAAACGATTAAGTAAAACGCTACGCAAATCGCGCTATTGGCGAAAAATGTCGATCATCCGTGGCTGCAATCGCAACCAATCTCGTCCTCCAGCGGGCATTGCAAACGGCCGGGCAGGGGTTTTAAGCCTGTTCCGGCCCGCGTGATGCCTCCGGTTTCCAGCCGCGTGTGTAACCATGGCCCATGGCCGCCACGGCAATGTTCAACTGGTGCTGCAGATGTTCGATCTCCTCGATCATCGCTTCGATGGCCGCCTTGGGATCACCGTCGTGGCAGGACAGGATATAGTCGGCAACGTCGATATTTTTTTCAGGGCGCACGGTCCCGTTCTCCTGCTTAAGAGCCAAATTTCACCTGATATGTTGACCGTATGATCGATGCCCCAGCACCTATTTGTTCTATTTATGTTCCCATTTACAGGAGAGTCAAGGCAAACCTGAACCTGTGGAAAAATCGCCTGATGATATTGGAATTTTCAGTGGCGCCGCTGGAGTGCGCAACCGCGCGGCGGATGACGCAAAAAGCCTTTTGCAGCAGGCATCACGCGTCGGCACAGGGGCTTTGGCGTTGCTGTCTTAACAACGCATCGTTGCTCTGACGCCGACTACCAATCAAATAACCCCCGCCCATAATCCTCGACTATCCGCCTCCAAAAAACTAGAAGATCGGCGTGATCGACGAGAGGAACAAGACATGAGTAAAGCAGCCGGGAATGGCTGGTGGCTACATTGCGTGGTCATCGGCATTGTCATCATCGCGGAAATAATTGGCATACAACGCCTGCCGATCGGTATTGGCACGGTGGTGTTCCTGCCAATTCTGTATGCCTTTGCGATGGGCATCATCCTTAACCCCCATATTCTCAAAAAGACCGCAGCCCTTATTCCGCCAAGCGCGGTCAAGCTGTCGGGCACCATGATCACCATTGCGATCATGCCCTTCATCGCCAAGTTCGGTACCACCGTTGGCCCGCAGATCGATGCCATTATCGAAGCTGGTCCGGCACTGGTCATTCAGGAACTCGGCAACCTCGGCACCATCGCCGTTGCTTTCCCGGTTGCGGTGTTTCTGCTGCGCATGGGCCGCGAATCCATCGGTGCGACCTATTCGATCGACCGCGAGCCAAACATTGCGCTGATTGCTGACCGTTACGGCCTCAACAGCCCGGAAGGCGCTGGCGCCATGGGCGTTTACGCCACCGGCACGCTGATCGGCACCTTCGTTTTTGCCATCATGCCGCCGTTGATCCACTCGCTTGGCTGGTTTGATTTCCGTGCGCTTGCGATGTCCTGCGGCGTTGGTTCCGGCAGCATGCTTGCCGCCTGCACCGGCGGCCTCGTCACCATCATGCCTGACAACAAGGACGTCATTCTGGCCCTTGCTGCCGCCAGCAACATCCTGACCTACGCCACCGGCCTTTATGTTGGCCTGTTCGTGGCCCTGCCGCTGACCGACTGGCTGTACCGCAAGGCACGCCCCAATGACCCGGCGAACTACAAGACCAAGGAGATCGCAGCATGAGCACGGCGCACACAACATCCATGGAAGACGTCATTCCCCAGCACGGTGAAGATGAACGCAAGGTCAATGTGGCACGTTACGCCGTCCTGCTTCTGGTTGCCTGTGTCATCGGTCTCATCTCCAACTGGGTCGGAACCGGCACAAGCCCGCTGACGGCGCTGCCCGGCATGGTCGTTCTGTACCTGCTGTCGGTCGCCGGCATCGTGATGGCGCGGTTCATCCCGCTCAGCCTGCCAGGCGTTGCCTGGACGTCGCTTCTGGCCATTCTGGTCACGGTGCCAGCCATTCCCGGTTCCGCCTGGGTGCTGGCGCAGGTGGAGGCGCTGAACTTCCTGGCACTCGCCACTCCGGCACTGGCCTATGGTGGTCTGGCGCTGACCAAGGGCGAGTTTGACATTGCCCGCCGGTCCGGCTGGAAAATCGTCATCGTCGCCATTTGCGTGATGTTCGGCACCTATATCGGCTCTGTTATCATTGCGGATATTTCGCTGCGCCTCACCGGCATGTAAGCTCACCCTTTGAATCACATCTGGCCGCCCCGCAACGGGCGGCCTTTTTGAATGAAACACGTGTACTGGAGCCGATCATGCAGGGCGAACACATCGAGGAAGCCATCAAGTGGCGCCACCACCTCCACCAAAACCCCGAACTCGGCTTTGAGGAACACAATACCGCGGCCTTCATCGCAGCACACCTGTCCGACTGGGGTTTCAAGGTCAACACAGGTTACGGCAAAACCGGCGTTGTCGGCACGCTGTCCAAGGGCAGCTCAGCAAAGGCCATCGGCATCCGCGCCGATATTGATGCCTTGCCCATTCTTGAACAGAGCGGCGTTGCCTACGCCTCCAAGGTGGCGGGCAAGATGCATGCCTGCGGCCATGATGGTCACGTCGCCATGGCATTGGCGGCAGCTCGTATTGCCAGCAAGACGGATTTTGACGGCACGGTGCATTTCGTGTTCCAGCCAGCAGAAGAAAATGAAGGCGGCGGCCGCGCCATGGTGGAGCAGGGGCTGTTTAAAGATTTCCCGATGGACCGCATTTTCGGCCTGCACAACTGGCCGGCACTGGAGCTGGGCAAGTGCGTGGCACGCGATGACCGCATGATGGCGGCCTTCGGCACCTTTGAAATCAAGGTGGTCGGTCGCGGTGCCCACGGCGCCATGCCCCATGAAGGTGCAGACCCGATTGTTGCGGCCTCGCAGATTGTCTCATCGCTGCAGTCCATTGCCGCCCGCAATGTTTCACCACTGGAATCGGCCGTTGTCTCGGCCACCCAGATCCATGGCGGCGACGCCTGGAACGTTATTCCGGAAGAGGTGGTCATTCGCGGCACCACCCGCTGGTTTGAAGAAACGGTTGGCGACAAGATTGAAAACCGTATCAGAACATTGGCCACTGCGGTTGCCGCAGGTTTCGAGTGCGAAGCAACGCTCAATTACGAATATCGTTACCCTGCCACCATCAATGACCCGGAAAGCGCCCGGATCGTGCGTGCCACGGCCAAGTCTGCGCTGGGACTGGATGTGGTGGAGGTTCCACCGAGCATGGCGGCGGAAGATTTCGCCTTCATGCTGCGTGAAAAGCCCGGTTGTTATTTCTGGCTGGGCGCCAAGCGCGAAGGACGTAACCCCGGCCTGCATTCTGCCTATTTCGACTTCAACGATGCACTGTTGCCCACCGGTGTGGCCATGTGGGGTGCACTGATTGAAGGGCAACTGGCAAAGGCCTAAGCCAGCAGCGCCTCGTGCTTATGCGTGCGGGGCGCAATGGACAGAACCCACGTTGACTGGCCTAACGTTTTGACGAAAATACACTTATGGAAACGCTCGACGCAAAAGCCTTGCGCATGTTCATCGCTGTCGTCCGCTGCGGATCGATCAGAAGTGCCGCCGATCATCTCGGCGTGGCAGCCTCTATCGTCAGCCGGCAGATAGCCGATACCGAAAAGAACGTCGGCCTGCCGTTGTTTGACCGCACCAGCCGTGGTGTAGGCCTAACGGATGCTGGCGGGCTGGTTTATGAACATGCCCAGCGTGTGCTGGAAGACAGCGGCGTGCTGGCCGAACAGCTGGACCAGCTGCGCGGCATCCAGCAGGCGCGGGTGCGCATTTGCTGCGGCGAGGGGTTTCTGGGCGACCTTATCGAACACGCACTGTCGAAATTCGTGAAAGTCTATCCCGGCATCAGCTATTACCTGAAACTTGGCAGCACCGATCAGGTGCAGGACGAGGTTGCCAATGGTGATGTCGATATTGGCATTGCCTATAATCCCGTCATCGATACCCGCATCCGCTCGCTGGCCATTTCCCGCCAACCGCTGTGCCTTGTTGCGCCGCTCGACCATCCTCTGTTGAAAGAACAGTCGGTGTCGCTGGCGCAGTGCATAACACAGTCTCCCTATTCGCTGCTGATCAAGGGCCATGGCGTCACCCAGCTGGTGTCGCGCGTCGCCGTCGACCACGGCATTGCGGTCGCGCCACTCATCGACACGCCGTCGATCGACGTGCTGCGCCGCTTTGTCATGGCGGGCCTTGGCGTGACCTTCCTGCCGCGCTTTGCCGTCTCGACAGAACTGAACCGCGGTGCACTTGGCATTGTGGAACTGAATGACCCGCTGCTGGTGCAGGCCAGTGCCCACCTCATGGTCAAGGCACGCCGCCGCCTGCCAAATTCGGTGGAACGTCTCAGCAGTTTTCTGGCCGCCGAAATGGCCGCTTTCCAGCAATAACACCGTCCTCTTAGCCTGATTTCCTTCCCGTGTTGCTTCACCGGCAACACTTTGTTCCCGGTTGCCCAACTACCGTAACGCCCTGTTTGATGACAGCCTCTTTGCCGACGGATCGACCGCACAAGCGGCGAAAAACGGATAAACGAGGTGGAATAATGTCAGAAGAAAACAGGCAAACGGTCGGGGTTGTCGGCCTTGGCAGCATGGGGCTGGGCATGGCACAAACCCTGGTGGCGCGGTTTGCCACGCTGGGTTTTGACCTGTCGGCAGAGCGCCGCGCAATGGCGGAAAAGTCCGGCATCGTGCCAGTTACCGCCATCCGCGAACTGTTTGAAAAATGTGATTTTCTGGTGTTTTCCCTACCAACCGCCAAGGATGTGGCCGGTGTGGTCAATGACCATGTCGATGTGCTGGAAGCACGCCAGGGCGGCAAGGTGGTCATTATTGACACCTCTACGTCCGAGCCGGATGTCAGCCGCGAGCTTGCCAAGCGCCTGAGCGCCCTTGGTCATGGCTTTCTCGATGCCCCGGTCAGCGGCGGCCCGGCCGGTGCAGCGTCCGGCAAACTGACAATGATGATTGGCGGCACGGCCGAAGACGTGGCACTGGCCAGCCCTGCCATTGAAACCATGGCCTCCAAGGCACTGCATGTTGGCGCAAGCGGCGCTGGCAACGTGGCAAAGCTGGTCAACAACATGCTGGCCGCAGCCCACATGGTCACCACCCGCGAGGGCCTGAAACTGGCGCTGGCCGCCGGTATCGATCCCGAAGCTGCCTTGCGCGTCGTAAACGCTGCGTCCGGCCGCTCAATGATCTCCGAAGTGCATTTCCCGACATGGGTGATGTCCGGCCGCTTCGACAGCGGTTTTTCCATGGGTCTGATGCGCAAGGACGTGCGCCTTGCCAGTGAACTGGCCGCCAGCACCGGCGCCGATCTGCCTGTCGCACAAACCGTTGCCAACCTGTGGGCCGGTACCACCGAGTTTACGGATGGCGATGATTTCACACGTATGGGCGCCTTCAAGGCAGCAGGCAATTAAGGAGCGATAGCAATGGATAATCTGAACATGACAAATGAGCCCGGCGCCCGCATCCGCGAAATCTACAAAACCATTACCGGTACGGAAGACATTGCCAGCTTCGTCGGCGGCGAATTCATCACCGGTTCCGGCACCGAACTGGCGCTGACAGACCCGGCAACCGGCAAGGTTTTCGCGCAGTACAAGGATGCCGACAAGGCGGTCATCAACGCCGCCATGGATGCTGCAGCCACCGCCCAGAAGGAATGGATGAAGCTGACGGCCTCTGGCCGTGGCCGGGTGATGTTTGAAATCGCCCGCCAGATCCGCGCCAATGCCGCCGTGATTGCCGAGGTAGAAAGCCGCTCTGCCGGTCGCCCGATCCGCGATATCAGGGGCGAGGTGACCAAGGTCGCCGAAATGTTCGAATATTATGCCGGCTGGTGCGACAAGCTGCATGGCGATGTCATTCCGGTGCCGACAACCCACCTCAATTACACCCGCAATGAGCCAATTGGCACTGTGGTGCAGATCACCCCGTGGAATGCGCCGCTCAACACCGGCGGCTGGCAGATTGCGCCGGCCATTTGCGCTGGCAATGCCGTGGTCATCAAGCCATCGGAACTGACACCACTCAGCACCATTCTGTTGGGTGTGTTGTGTGAAAAGGGCGGCGCACCGCGCGGCCTGGTCAATGTTATCGCAGGGCAGGGCACAACGGCCGGTCAGGCCGCCATTGCCCATCCGCAGACCGGCCTCGTGGTGTTTGTCGGTTCGGCCTTTGCCGGTTCGATCATCGCGGCAGAAGCCGCCAAGAATGTCGTGCCATGCATTCTGGAACTCGGTGGCAAATCTGCAAACATCGTGTTTGACGATGCTGATATAGACCGCGCCATCTTGGGCGCACAGTCTGCCATTTTCGGCGGTGCCGGCCAAAGCTGCGTTGCCGGTTCGCGCCTTCTGGTCCACCGCTCCATCCACCAGAAATTTGTCGAGAAATATACCGAGGCCACCCAGCGCATTCCGGTTGGCGACCCCTTCCTCGACACCACCCAGATCGGCCCGATCAACAACCTGCGCCAGTGGAACAAGATCACGGAAATGGTTGAAACCGGCCTCAAGGAAGGCGCAACGCTTGCCACCGGTGGCCGCAAACCATCAGAACTGGAAGCAACGGGCGGTTATTATTTCGCCCCAACCATTCTCGACAATGTCGCGCCACAGGCAACACTGTCAAAGGAAGAGGTGTTTGGCCCGGTGGTTGGCGTCACACCATTCGACAGCGAAGAAGAAGCAATCGCGCTGGCCAATGACAATCCTTACGGATTGGCCGGTGCCGTGTGGACCCAGAATGTGGCCCGCGCCCACCGCGTTGCCTCCCAGGTACGTGCCGGTACTTTCTGGATCAATGGTTACAAGACCATCAGCGTCATGTCGCCATTCGGTGGCTTTGGCAAAAGCGGTTATGGCCGCTCCAGCGGTCGCGACGCGCTTCTGGCCTATACCCAGACCAAGAGCATCTGGGTGGAAACCGCAGCAGACCCGGTGATCACTTTCGGTTATTTCGCCGGATAAAATTAAGACAGTGCGGGCCGGTCATTCCGGCCCGTTTCTGTTTCAGGCCCAACTCTTTCACCTTGCCGGATACGCCCAGATGCCGCATTCTCACTGGTGAGGATAACAAAAGGTGGAAATGAGCATGGAAACCAACCAACTGCATCGCGGTCGGCTCATCGACCATATCCAGCTTGTCGTGCGCGACCTGAAGGTCAGTCAGGATTTTTACACCGCCGTTCTTGCTGTACTCGACATTCCGGTTGTCGAAACGGCAGAGGATTTTTTCTGGGCCGACGAACTGGTCGTATCTTCAGCCAAAAGTCCGGCGGCACTGGGCGTGTTGACCGGCCGGCACCATCTGGCCTTTCAGGCCAAGGACCGCGCCACGGTGGATGCGTTTTACAAAACAGCACTTGACCACGGCGGGCAGGACAATGGCGCGCCCGGCGAGCGCGAGAATTATCATCCCGGTTATTACGCCGCTTTCGTGCTTGATCCTGACGGCAATAATATTGAAGCCGTCTTCCACGGTGAGGCAAAACGCAGTGCACCATCTGTTGTCATAGACTTCTAGGATGTCAGGACGTTTTGTCTGATAGCGGACAATGACGGTCCGTCATCACGCACAGTCACGCATTTTTGAACAATGCTGAAACCTTTTCACCATCTGGGAGTTTAGGCAGGGAGCGAATTGCTCGCACTTCAATTGTTCGCGATCCGCCTTCCAAGCGGAGGGTCAGGCTCGTTCAGGAGAGGAGATAACCCTATGAACTCCATTATCTATCTAGTCGGCCTCGTTGTTATCGTCATGTTCATTCTCTCGTTCCTGGGACTACGCTGATGACCGATCACACCATTGTTGAAACTCCCGCAGTGGGAACTCCCCCGGTGGAAACGCCAAACCGTAGCTATGTCGATTGGCCGGCCATTTTTGCTGGCGCCGTCATCGCGTCCGGCTCCATGGCCGTTCTGACGACGTTTGCTGGCGCTTTGGGACTTAGCTCCATCACGGCTGATGATGGCGGCGATATCAGCACCGTATGGCTGGTACTGACGGCATTGTTCGTCATTGTCTCCATGGTTGGCTCTTACATGCTGGGCGGCTACGTAACCGGGCGCATGCGTCACCCATCTGTAGAGACATCGCGCGATGAACTGACCTTCCGTGATGGCATCAATGGTCTGGTAGTCTGGGGCATTGGCACCATCATTTCAACGCTTCTGGCGGTTGGTCTGGTGTCTGGCGGCGTCAAGGCAGCAGGCAATGTTGCAGCCACCGCAATCGAAGCAACCGGCTCAGCAGTCGGCGGCGCGGCACAGGGTGCTGGACAGCTTGCCGGTGGCGTCATTTCCGGTGCAGGCAGTGCCGTTGGCGGTGTTGCACAGGGCGTTGGTCAGGCTGCAGCCCCTACGGTCAATGACATGTTGCCAGGCGGCTTCAAGGCCAACCCGGTTGACTACTTCACTGATGTTCTGTTGCGCACAGACCCGCAGATTTCACAGATGGATGATACCCAGAACATGGCCTACACCCAGCGTCAGGTCAGCGGTATCCTCGGCACTTTGCTGTCGACAGGTGAAATCAGTGATGGTGACCGCATCTGGCTGACAAACCAGATCGTTGCCCGCACAGGTCTTAGCCCAACCGATGCAGAAGTTCGCGTTGCCGAAACCGTAGAGCGTGTAAAGACGGTGCGTACCGAAGCGCAGGCCAAGATCGACGAAGCCCAGAAACAGTTGACTGAAGTCCGGGCACAGGCAGAAAAAGCCGTCGAAGATGCCAAGACTGCAGCAGCTGATGCTGCCGAGAAGGCCCGTATCACCGGCATTCTCACAGCCTTCCTGCTTGGTGCATCTGCCCTTGTTGCAGCGGTTGCCGCCTACATTGGTGCCGTTCACGGTGGTCGTCACCGCGACGAAGGTCGCATCTGGGGCGGTCTCGCCTACAGAAAGTAACCAAGCTCCCCCTGAAGAAGGCAGCCCCTGTCTCACATGTGAGGCGGGGGCTGTCGCTCGCTGATCCCGTCGCCGAATCGAACACCTGGCCACGCAGACGGCAACATCAAGCGGACCAGTAGCGTCAAGCCAACATATACCGCAGCGTGTGGAACTTCTTGCCGCTTTCGCTGTTTCGCTTACGTACTCAAGGTAAAGGAATTAGGGATGAAAACCACGACAACAACCCGCGCGAAATCACTCACCCCTACGCAGTTGAAGAGCGAAATTGCCCAGCTGCAAAAGCAGGTAGCAGACCTCAGCAAGCAGCTTGCCACGCTGAAATCCCGCAAAGAACCGGAATCCTTTCTTGCCATCGGCCAGGATCGCCCATGGATGCGCATTGCTGCAACGGTCGCTGCAACCTTCGTGCTCGGTCGCATCGTAGACCGTTTCCGGTTGGGTGCCGCCGGTGCGACAGCCGTACCGATGATTGCCGCCCAGCTTGGCCACCGCTTTTCGCTTACCCACCGCCGTCGGTAATTTAAATGCCATCACGGATTAAGCAACAACATATCATTGGCAGTGCGACACAGCGGCTTTTGACCCGCGCGTCGTGGAGATAGCAGTAAAATGTCGTCCTTCCTGGAAACCACATTTGGACCCAAGGATTTTAAAATCATCGAGACTGCATTGCAGGCATGGCGCAGTCATTATGCACTGGCAAAGGATGATCCCGATGTCAGCATAGCCGCCGAGATCTGCCTCAATCTCTACCGTGAGGGCAACAGAAACCTCCAGGACCTGCAAAACGCCATGGCGCGTCACAAGGGCCTGAACGAGATCGCCTCGCATCACTAGAGAATCTCCAGCGAAGTTGGAAACCGGTTTCGCTGGAAACGCTTCAGACTATTTTAGCACAAACATTTTGAGACAAGGGGCGGGGCATTTCATGCGCCGCCCTTTGGTTTTGACGGGTAATTGCACAGCGCAGTCCTGCTAACCCGCTGAAACAGCAAAGCACCATCCTTCAAACTCGCCAGCGGCAAGGCGGCCTGTTATATCAGGCGCACTGGCAGCGATGCCTCTATAAATACGCGTTCCGGGAGGCATGATGAAGCCGGACATTTTGATTGTCGATGACGATCCCGCCATCCGCTCGGTGGTACGGGTGACGCTGGAAAAGGCGGGCATGACTGTGGCGGAAGCCCGCGATGGACGCGGCGCGCTGCAGGCAATCGCTGAAAATCATTGTGATCTGGTTGTGCTTGATGTCGGCATGCCCGACATGGATGGTTTTGCCTGTTGCCGCGCCATCCGCGCAAATTCCAACGTGCCGGTGCTGTTTTTGACCGCGCAGGATGACGAAATAGACCGCGTGCTGGGTTTTGAACTGGGTGCCGACGATTACGTCACCAAACCTTTTTCGCCGCGCGAACTGGTGCTGCGCATCAAGGCCATATTGGCACGGGTCAGGCCCGTGCAGGACCACGTCGTCAGTCCCCGAGTCATCAGTCATGGCGATCTGGTGGTTGATCTCAACCGCCATGCCTGCACATTGCGCCACCAGGCACTTGACCTGACAGCGACCGAATTTTCAGTCCTCAGCATTCTGCTGGCTCGACCGGGTTTCGTTCTGGATCGCAACATGCTGATCAAAGAAGCCTATGGCAACAACTCCAGCCTGTCGGGCCGCACACTTGATAGCCATGTCAGAAACATCAGGGCAAAAGCCGCCGCACTTGGTTACGCAGACATCATCGAGACGGTACGCGGTGTCGGCCTGCGGCTTGGTCCCTGCACAATTGGCCCGAATGGGCAAAACACATGACAAGACCGCTGATCCGCCGTGTGCCGAACAAGTGGCGTCCGCGCATGGCACTGGTCGTGACATTGGTCTGCGCCAGCCTGCTGGCCGTGCCATCAGTGGCAATTTTTGCCCTGCAACTTGGCACCAACTGGTTCATGCGCGAGACTGAATCCGCCTTGCTCAAGCAGGCCGCCATCTATGCTGGCGCCTATGCGCAGGCCTTTGAGGCGACAAGGACCGAAGGCGCCGCCGCCACACCGGGGTACTACCTGCCGCCGCCAATGCGCGTTTTCTGGAATGCCGAAGCACGCACCTTCAATTCGCTGCTGGATCTGCGCGTCAACACCATTGAACCGACCCGGCCGGATGCGATGCCTACCGACAAGACGCTCGGTCCACGCTATCGACAGATAGCAGACGGACTGAAGACTTTGGCGGAACGGGCCGGTCGCACAACGCTTTCCAGCGTGGTGTTTGTGGATTTTCAGGGGCTTGATCTGCAAGCGGCCACACCGATGAGCTTTGCCAGTGTGCCAGAGGTCGAAAAGGCACTGCGGGGTGAGGTGGGTGCAGCACTTCGCTGGCGCAGCGATGCAGATGCCCGCTGGCCGTTTTTATCTGTCAGTCGCGGCACGGGCTTTCGTGTGTTGATCACATACCCCGTCATCAGCGCCAACCGGGTAATTGGCGCGGTCTATATTTCGCGCACGCCGCGCCCACTTGAAAACTATTCCTCGCAGGAAGCAACCGCCTTCCTCACGCTGGCCGCGGTGACGGTGCTCGGCGCGCTGATCATCGGGTCGTTTCTGGTGTGGGCAGTGCTGCGGCCGCTGCTGGCGCTGCGCAACCAGGCACGGCGGGTTGCAAATGGCGATGATACCGACCTTGCGCCGCTTGCCCATTACGGCATTGCCGAAATAGCGCAACTAGGTGACGCCTTGCTAACCATGGCCAGCAGCCTGTCACAACGCTCCAAAGAAATCACCATCTACACCAATCATGTCACGCATGAACTTAAATCACCGGTCACCTCCATCGTCGGGGCTGCCGAACTGCTTGAAGACGGCGACCTGCCACCGGAAACGCAGCGCTCGCTGGCCGCCACAATCCGCGAGCAGGGTGGCCGTATGACCAGATTGCTGGACCAGTTGCGGGAGATAACACGGGCACGGCAGCAGGTTTCAGGTCAATCCAGCCATGTGGCAACCCGCTTATCCCAGATGTTACCGGCGGAAGATGGCTTGGAAATTTCCGTCAACAGCGATCAGGCGACATTGCCGCTTTCACTGCTGCATGGCCGCACCATTCTGTCCCACATGGCGCAAAATGCCCGCCACCACGGTGCCGACAGGCTGTTGTTGCATTGCAATGGCAGGCAACTGATCATCACCGACAATGGTCGCGGTTTTGCCGATGTTGATCTGACCCGGCTTGGCCAGCCGTTTTTCACAACGCGGCGCGAAGAGGGCGGCACAGGCTTAGGGCTTGCCATCGTTATTGCCATTCTGGATCTTTACGGCGCAACGCTGCGTCCGATGCGCCACGAAGAGGGCGCACGCTTCGAGATAGACTTTTCAAGCGACTGATCTCTGCACACAATCTGCACCAAAGCTGCACGACACCACAGGCGAACCAGCGGGTGATGCACGCTAGACAGGCCAGGCAGGCACCACAAAGCCTGCTCATTCGATAGGAAAACCAATGAACGTAAAGCTCCTGTTTGGCCTTGCCATTGCGCTTGCCTCGCCAATATCTGCCCTTATCGCCACGCCTGCCAGCGCCGCTGACAACATCGCCAACCGGTACCTGAAAGCCTCTGAGCCCTATTCAAAGGCCACATGCCCGGTGAAACCGGATGGTATCAGCAACTTCGTCTATTTCAGCCGCGACCGTGAAGCAATCCAGGGCCATCCGCTGCTGACCAACGCACGTTTTTCCGGCGCACAGATCATGTATTCCTGGCGCAACCTTGAACCAAGCGAAGGTCAATATGACTTTTCCGACATCAAGGCCGATGTCGATTACCTTGCCCAACATGGCAAGAAGCTGTTCATCCAGCTGCAGGATGCGTCATTCTCCCCCGAATACAAGCCGGTGCCGAACTACCTGCTGACAGACAAATTCGACGGAGGCGTTACCGGCCAATATACCGATGACGGCAAGCTTGAGGGCTGGGTGGCCAAACGCTGGAACGACGCTGTTCAGGCGCGCTTCGAGAGCCTGTTGTTGGCACTCGGCAAGGAATTCGATGGCCGCATTGAAGGCATAAACCTGCAGGAAACCGCAATTGGCGTCACCGCCAAGTCCGATCATTCCTTCTCGGCCACTCGTTACATTGAGGGCATTAAGGCCAACATGCAGGCGTTGAAGACCGCATTCCCAAAATCAACAACCATGATCTATGCCAACTTCATGCCAGATGAGTGGCTGCCGTGGGACGACAAGGGATATCTGCGCGGCATCTATGATTTTGGCAACCAGATCGGCGTTGGCCTTGGCGCACCCGACCTGATGGTAACCCGCAAGAACCAGCTGAACCACGCCCTTGCCATGATGCATGAAAACAGCTTCACCGTGCCGCTTGGCATTGCCGTGCAGGATGGCAATTACATCGGCGAAACCGGCACTGAAAAGGTCGTCAAGAAGCGCAAAAATCTGGTGCCGATGCTGCACGCCTTCGCAGCAGATTTTCTCAAAGTGAACTACATGTTCTGGGTCAACCAGCAGCCCTATTTCGAAGAGGACGTGCTGCCCTGTTTCGCAGAATAAAGAATATCCAAGGAGGTAAGTGACAACATGAAAACCGGAGGTCACTGACTGATGATATCCAGCGCCGCCAGATCATTGTCGATCGGGCGGCGAGGCTTGAAATGTGCATGCAGGCCTTGGACCTGCAATCGATAGTTCGCCACCAATTCACTAAGTGCAGTCAAAATCTTGTCGGCCTCAAGCGCGCAGTAGGAGTTGCCAAGCACCTGCAATACATCTGCACTGCCACGCTGGTCAAACTTGGCGAGCACAGTCGTTTCTGCCGTGCGCTCATGAAGCCAGTCATCGGCCAGGATCATATGGTGGCGCAGTTCATCCAGCAGGGTCTGGGCGTAAACCAGCTCGCCACGTTTTGCCCGCCGGAATGTCTCATGCGCGGCCGCAATGCCTTTGCTGATGGAGATATCTACCTCGTCGGCAGTGACGGTAAACGGCAATTCCCGCGATGCCTCAACTAGCCCAGCCACGATCATTTCCGGATCGTGGAGAACGATCACCGGAAGCCGATACCATGGCGATGGCACCAGTTTCGCTGCATCAAGATAAAAGATATCGACCTTGTTGAATGGTGCGAAATGCGAAACACAGTGGCGGGTGCCGGGCATCCATTCATTGAACAGGAAACCCGGCCATTCCATAGGAATATTACGCCTGTTTTGCACGAACCAGCCGTGGCGTTCAGGCCGCACGACAACCCGCAGGTCTATGTCGGAATAGGCGTCAAAACTGCCCGCCGCCAGCGACCCGGACACAAACAGGCCAAGTACATCCGCATTGGCGCAAAAATGATCCGTGGCTACATCAAGCAGACGGTCTCTGGCGTGGGACAAATCTTTCGGATCGAGGTTGGCCATAAGTCGATCCTAGCAAAAGCCGCGATATCGGCAATGGGTGAGATATGGCTGCCGTTGCGTGAGGTTGCGTTACGCCAGGTGGTCGAGTTCAGCCGGGATAATCAAGAAACATCGTCGGTGTCATGGCCGTGACCTGCCGGAAGGCGCAGGAGAATGACGCTGTGCTGGAAAAGCCGAACTCACTGGCAACGCGGGCAATGGCATAACCTCGGCCCAGCTGGTCCATAGCCTGCACGATGCGGGCACGCTGCCGCCAGGATTTCAGCGTCATGCTGGTTTCCTCCGGAAAAAGCCGGCTGACCGTGCGCACCGAGGTTGCCGCCCGTGCCGCCAGCTCATCAATGTTCAACTGATTACGGCGGTCCTCGAGGGCGAGATCCGCCACCCGTTTGCCAATCTGGCTGACGGGCAGGGGCAGAAAGGTCGGGGCGTGCGCCGTCTCGGTCAGTTCATGCAGCATCAGCCGTGCCACCAGCTCAACCTTGTCCGGCCCGGTCGTGTCGGAAAAGGCAGCGTCAAGCAGCGCCTGCATCAGCCGCGTTACCCGCAGCGTAAACGGCCGGTCCAGCTGGGTTGGCGGCGCCCATGCCTCGGCCACCACTGGTTCCCAGTTGACCATCCACAGTTCCGCATCCGTCAGCACCTCAACCCGATGTGAAACGCCGGCCGGTATCCACACGGCAAGCTGCGGCGGCACCAGCCAGCGACCGGCCTCCGTCAACACCTGCACCATGCCCGATGCGGCAAAGGTTAGCTGCGCTTCTTCATGGGTGTGGGTCGGCATGCCCATGCCACGCTGTTTGAAACCACGGTGCAGGGTGAAGGGTGGTTTGTGCATCCGGTTTGGCCTTTGCGCGATGCGGATTGGCGTCACATCGCCAAGCCGTTGGTCTATCATGGCCAGTATCAAAGGTCGAGCGCGTGCAAAGCCTAGCGGCACAAGCACCCGAAATGAGGTACGAGAGATGAAAGCGGTTGTCATCAGACAATACGGCAATAATGACGTGGTAGACTATACCGACGTTGATCGCCCGGTACCGGGGGCAAGTGAGGTTCTGGTCAGGGTCCACGCCGCAGGCGTCAATCCCGTCGACTGGAAAATCCGTGGCGGCCTTGGCCAGCGCATGGGCCTGTTGCTGCCCATTCATCTTGGCGGAGAAATTGCCGGCACCATCGAAGAATGCGGCGATGCCGTCAGCAACTTCAAACCTGGTGATCCGGTCTATGGCATTATCCCGACCGGCGGGTTTGCAGACTATGCCATTGCCAGGGCGGACGACATTGCCCACAAACCGGCCAACCTCGATTTCATGGAAAGTGCCGCCATACCGCTTGGCGCACTGACCGCATGGCAGGCGATGTTTGATCTCGCCAAACTTCAGGGCGGCCAGAAGCTATTGATAACGAACAGTTCTGGCGGTGTCGGTTCGCTTGCCGTGCAACTTGCCAAGGCCAAAGGTGCGCATGTCACCGCCATGGGATCAACCCGCAATGAAGACTATATCCGCAGCCTCGGCGCAGATCAGTTCATCGACTACGAAAGCCAGCCGTTAGACACCATGGCCAAGGACATCGATGTGGTGTTCGACACGGTCGGCGGCGACACCTTCGACAAGGCATTCCTGCCGCTGAAGAAGGGCGGTTTTCTGGTCACTGCCGTGGCGTTCCCCGCCGATGAGGCAGACAGATATGGTGTTGGCGCTGCCCGCGTTTTCTGCAAAGCCAATGCACAACAGCTGGTGTCGATCCGCGAACTGGTTGAGGCAGGAAAACTAAAACCCACCATCGCAACCGTGCTGCCGCTTGCCGAAATCAAACAGGCCTTCGACCTCTCCGAGGCCAGGCGCACCCGTGGCAAGATCGTGCTTGATGTCATCGGTCAGCTCTAGACGGCATACCTGAGCGGGCGCGGCGAGGGGATTGCCGCCGCCCATCATCCCGGCAGATGTTCGGCGGCAAAATCCACGAAGGCGCGTAGTTTGGGCGACAGATGTTTGCTCGTCGGCCACATGACGCTGATCTGTGTTTTAGTGGGCAGATAGTCATCGAGGACACTGACCAGACGGCCGCTTTGCAACTGGTTGCGCACGGCAAGATCCGGAACACAGGCAAGGCCAAGACCATTTTCGGCAAAACAGATTTGCGGGTCGAGCGTGTTCATGACGGCGCTGTTCAAAAGCTCGACATGAACCGGTTTCCCGCCATCGGACAGCGGCCATTTGTCCAGCTTGCCAGTGGTGGCGAAGCGGTAGATCAGGCAGGGATGGGTGGCGAGGTCCTGTGGTTGTTTGGGAATACCGGCATCGCGAAAATAGTCCGGTGAACCGATGATCACCCGGCGGTAATAACCAAGCGTGCGTGTCATCAGGCGGCTGTCGGCGTGGTCTCCGGTGCGGATCACCGCGTCAAAACCCTCATCGATCACATCAACGATACGATCGGTGAAATCGAGTTCCAGTTCGATCTGCGGATAGAGCCGTTTGAACCCGGCAATCTTCTGCAAAAACAGGCTGCCCATCGAGGGCAGGCTGAGGCGTAATTTACCCTGCGGTGCCTGCCGCGTTTGCGATAGTTCGGTTTCGGCTGCCTCAAACTCTCTGAGGATATGACGACAGCGTTTGAGAAACATCGCCCCTTCCTCCGTCAGGGTGATGCTTCGGGTCGAGCGATGAAACAGCTGCACGCCAAGCCGCTCTTCCAGACGTTGCACGGCCTTGCTGACCGCCGATGCCGTGACGCCGAGCTTGCGACCCGCCTCGGTAAAACCGCCGGTATCGGCGGCCTGAACAAAGGCGTGGAGCGCCCCAAAACTGTCCAAAACTCGTCCCCCATGCACGACAAAAATTCCAAAGTGTTGTGAATTGTAGAGAATTTTTCTTTGTCTGACGAGCCTTTACAGCTGGCTGCCACCCATCGCTCGTACCGCTCACACCGTCTGCGGCATGGTTATGAACTGACACCCAATTTCGAAAGGCTGCAACGCATGACGACACAAACCAACTCCGCATCGCCGGCTCAACCGCCGCACAGTCTGCCGCTTGGCAGGTTGCTGGTGCTTGCCTGCGCAGGTTTTGTCACCTTGATGACGGAGGTCATGCCCGCAGGCCTATTGCCGCAGATCAGCAGCGGGCTTGGCGTAACCGACAGCCTGTCCGGGCAACTTGTCACCGCCTATGCCGCTGGCTCTTTGCTGACGGCCATTCCTTTGATGACACTGACCCAGGCTTTGCTGCGACGCGGGCTGTTACTCACCGCATTGGTCGGGTTTATCATCGTCAACGCCGTTACGGCGGTGTCAGATCTCTACTGGCTGACACTGGTCGCGCGGTTTTTCGCGGGCATGTTCGGCGGCATGGTATGGGCGCTGCTGGTCGGTTACGCAGCACGCATCGCGCCGCCGCATCTCATTGGCCGGGCCATTGCCATTACCGGTATTGGCGGCCCGCTGGCCTTTTCCCTTGGCGTACCCGTTGGCACATTCCTGGGCACGGTATTCGGTTGGCGACTGGCCTTTGGCGGCATGAGTGTGCTGGCCTTGGCACTTGTGCTGTCAGCCTATGTCTTGCTGCCAGATTTCCCCGGCCAGCAGCGTGGCAAACATGTGTCCATTCGCCATGTGTTGATGCTTCCAGGCCTTGTTGCCATCCTGGCGACGATGTTGATATTCGTCGTCGCGCACAACATTCTCTACACCTATATCGCACCCTTCCTGCAGCCTTCGGGCCTGGCATCGCGTGTTGACCTCGTGCTTTTGCTGTTCGGTGTCGCTGGTATAATCGGGCTGTGGTTGGCCGGCACATTCATCGACCGTCACCTGCGCGTGATGGTGCTAGGCAGCCTGCTGATATTTGCAACTATTGCCCTCGTGCTCGCCTTTGCGACAACGTCACCATCCGTCATTCTGGTCGCCGTGATTATCTGGGGCGGTGTCGTCGGCGCTGCGCCAACCCTGTTCCAGACCGCGCAGGCCAAGGCGGCAGGTGAGGCGACCGATATGGCGCAGGCCATGTTCGTGACGGCATGGAACTGCGGCATTGCTGGCGGTGGTCTGGTGGGCGGTCTGCTGCTCGATCATATCGGCCCAGCCTCATTTCCCTGGGTAATCTTTGCGCTACTGCTTTCGGCCTTGGCGCTAGCAACGGCTGCAAAGTACCACGGTTTTGTCGCGGCAAAACCATAACAAACCACAACGGCTTGAGCGCTGTTCACAGGTGCCCAAGCCTTGCATGTAGGGGTATCAGCCGTTGTTCCAGCCTGTCACGGTCATGCCGCCAAACAGCATTTCGCTTGGCAGGTTGAAGATGAAATAGGGGTTCAGCGGCGGCAAATGCGACCGCCTTGCGCGCACTGATCGACTTTCTGAAAGCCTATGACTGAGCGTATGCCAGATCAGGTGTGAGCAAGCTCCGGTCAGACAAAACCTTGCTCATGATAACGCTGCGATAATTGGTATGCGACCACTGCGCATGTTCCACGAACCGATAGCCCAGGCGGCCATACCAGCCGACCAGATGCGTGGCAGGTTCGGCGGTGTCGAGCGCGATCTCCTGCGCGCCGCTGTCACGCGCCAATTGTTCGGTGGCCAACATCAGACGCAATCCGATGCCATGCGCCTGAAGGGCGGGATCGACGGCAAATTGCGCCAGTGACGCGACCTCCGGCCGGTCATACCAGCCACAGCCTGTGGTCTGCACGGCATTACGAAACAGGATGGTGCCGCAAATCTTGCCGTCCATTTCCGCCACAAGGCAGGTGCCCTGGTTGACGCGCTCACGCGTTACGTCCTCGCTCTGGTAGGTCGCCATATAACGCAACCCCATGCGGGCAAGCCGCCCATAGGCACTGTGCAGCAGCGCGGTCAGTTCTGTCATGGAATCAGCAGCTTGCAGCAACCGGATCACCGGCTGCCGATCGTGTGTGGCAGATATTTGCATTTGGAAAATCCATTGTGAGGACCCCACTTTGCATATCTTCCTTTTGGCCGACAATTGAGTTAGCGTGACCAACCTGTCAGGAAATCTCACATATGCGTCGGTCACTTCCTCCATTAAATGCCGTCAAAGCCTTTGAATCTGCCGGTCGGCATCAAAGCCTGACCGATGCGGCAGCCGAACTCGGCGTGACCCATGGCGCCATCAGCCGCCAGATCAAGATCCTCGAGGACTGGCTGGGCGTGCGCCTTCTGATCAAAGAAGGGCGCGGCGTGGTGCTGACCGCGCAAGGCCGACTATTTCTTGGTGAAGCGACAAAACTGCTGGATGGGCTGGCGGCCGCCAGCCAACAGCTGACCGGCCGACAGGACCGCCGGGTGCTGCGCATCAATGCGCCACAAACCTTCACCATGCGCTGGCTCATTCCGCGATTGCCTGATTTCACAGCGCTCCATCCAGAGATCGAGATACGCCTTGCCGCGTCCATCCTGCCGCTGGACAAGGTCAGCGATCACCATGATGTTGCCATCAGGCGCGGCGCACTGGGTGCATCCAGCATGGCTTTTCTCAGTGAAACATGCCTGCCGGTGGCAAGCCCGCAGCTACTGTTGTCCATGCCGGTGCATCAGGTTCAAGACCTGAAAAACCACACACTTCTGCATGCGGAATCTGTTCCCGACCTCTGGCAACGCTGGCTGGACCGGGCAGGGCAACCCGGCCTCAGTGGCAAGGCGCAGCTGCGCTTTGAACCGCTCTATCATTCCATTCAGGCGGCAGTCGACGGCGCAGGCATCGCCATGGGCCCAAGCGCGCTTGTAGCGGCAGATGTCGCGGCCGGCAGGCTGGTACAACTGTTTGCCGACATGCCCCTTGCAATGGATGACTTCCATGTGCTGGTCGCACCCGATAGCAGCAATTTTCGCGACGCCAAGGCGTTTGAGCGCTGGCTGATAACGCAAGGGCAGCGGCATCAGCATGACACAAACACCTGATATCTCCAGCGAAATTCCGCCTCTAGCAATGGCAGCATTATCGCACCATCAGCATATTGCAGCCAGCGCAAAACCGCCTATTCTGCCCCCGCGCGAACACCCGAAAACCAGTGTCACCATGCAGTTTTTCGCAATGAATTCATGGTCAACTGCGGTTGCCCCACCACGCCCGCCGGGCCGTTAACAGGAGATAACACATGTTCACCCACATCATGATTGGCAGCAATGACCTGGAACAGGCCAGACGTTTCTACGACGCGACTTTCACAGCACTGGGCGGCAAACCGGGTGAAATGGATGCCAGAGGTCGCCTGATATATCTGCATGACGGTAGCCGTTTGATGATCACCACACCGATCAATGGCAAACCGGCAACAGCCGCCAATGGCGGCACGATCGGTATCGCGGCCGCTACAGCCGCCAATGTCCAGGCATGGCATGATGCAGGTGTTGCCAATGGCGGCACCTCCATTGAAACCCTACCCACAGAACGCCCCAACGGCGCTTTCGTCGCTTACCTGCGCGACCCCGACGGCAACAAGCTGACCGCCCGCACACCGGCAAAGAAGTGAGATAGACCGACCTCTATGAAAGATGATTTGAATTCCGCTGTGCGTGCAGCGGCAAAAGGTTCTGGATGGTCGGCAAAACACGACACCCTCGTGAAGCGTCTTGATGGTTCGGTGCTTGCGGTGCATCCGCGCCGCGGCTCAAAAGGCTTTACCGAGTTCCGAGCTAAACCTGTCGCCTGGGATCAGCTGCTCTGGTCGATCCTCCAAATATCAGGCAATGACAAAATGCCCGCCAGCTTCCATTTTTACTGGTGCATTTACTTGCGACACACCGGCATTGATGCACTTAACGATCGCAGACACAGATGGGCATGACACGGTCGCCATCAAAATGCTCGAACTTGCGGCACGTTGCCGAGGCCAGACGGGCCTGTGGAGTGGTTATAGTCTGAACGACGCGATAGCAGCCGAGGCACCAAACCAACCCTATCGCTATCATATGACGCAAGTCATTGAGCGGATCGCCGCCGGAGATCGGCAATCTGCAAATTTTATCTGTCAGCAAGCGTCTTCCGGTGCGCTGGACATTAGAAAGTCGTTCAGTTCGACGGACAATGAAACGCCGCTGGATGCCACAGGTGGTCGACCATCCAAGACCTTCTTTGAACTTGCACAGCTGTGGATGAACCGACATTGATGAGCGGATAGCCACCATGACAAATAGCTTAGTGGGCACCGCGTTCGCGGGAAGAGGCGATCAGCGCAACCGCCGAAAGTTTGGCCCGTCTTGGCCTGATCAGCGCCCAAAACACCCTGAAAATCCGACCGGAAACCATAAAAAACAAAGCCCTATTAGAAGGGGCTTAACGAAATCGTTTCTCGAGGCTAGAATAGTCTCGCTAAAGGACGGAACCTTTTTCGGTCCGCCCCGTTTTAGGCTTGTTCTGGAGGAGGAACAGATGCCGACATTATCTTGGGGCAACCCAATCGAAGTGAAAACACCGCATAGTGGCACACAGACTGTCCATGGCCCATATTCCGCTCTTGCCATTCTGACCAATGAATGGCCGGATGCACGCGGACCGGCCTATGTCGAGGCTCGGCGTTTTTGCCGCGCCGCACTGGATGGCAGAAAATCAGCTGAAGAAGCGCGTGAGCGGTTCATGCTTGCCGCGGGCGAAGCAAACCTGACGCCACCATCACGGCGAAACCACGCATAGTTGCAGGTGGGCCGACCCTGTTGGTCACTTGCAACATGACTGGATATAAACCGGCCGCCATAAGGGCGGCTGGATATTTGTCGTTTTGGCAATCAATCCCGCGATGATGGGCTCTTTGATCACGCTGAGAGCGCGAGATCAGGGCTTCGGCAGGGCCGCTTCCACGGCAGTTCCCACTTCCTCAAAGCTGCTGGCAATCTCCAGCTGTTTACCGTCAAGGAAAAAGGTCGGCGTGCCCGCCACCTTGAACTCTTCCTGCGCCTGTTTGGTGGCTGCATTCAGCTGGTCGAAATAGGGCTGGTCGGCCACGGCCTTGTCAAAGCCGGCCTTGTCGATGCCCATTCCCTCGGCAATCGACCTTACCGCCTGTTGGGTGTCCTGTGCGGCGGCCAGTTCGTCAAACTTGTCCATATAGGTCGAGACGGTCTCATCGAACTTGTCTGCACCCCGCGAATGCGCCAGCATGAAAATGACCGCATCCAGCGAGTTGCGCATGAAGGGGCGGTAGGCGATTTTCAGCTTGCCTGTGCTGACAAACTTTTCCTGCAGCTTCGGCAGTTCATTGGCGTGGAAATCAACACAGTGGCTGCAGGTTGGCGAGGAATAGACAATCAGCGACACCGGTGCGTTGTCAGCCCCGATATAGCTGTCGGGCAGCAGGCTTTTCAAAACGGCATCGTCAGTGCCTTGCGCCAGCACTGGGGCTGCCAGACCAAGGGCAAGGCAGGCACCCAACACCAACCGACGCGAAATATGACCCGCTGCTATATTCATGTTCATCTGTCCTGACCTGCTCGAATATGATGTTTCCAAAGCTATCTATGACCTGAAGTTGTGCGATGAATAAAGCCACTTGATGGCCTTATCCAACGGACTTCAGTCATCACGTCAGTTTCGTCCTATAAATTCATTTGGGCCCCAGAACCATCTTTAACGCGCCATCTTCGGGCAGGCCGGAAACGGTGCCGATGCTGCCATCATCCTTCTTGAACACAATGGCCGGCGTGCCGTTAAAACCAAGGCTGGTCATTAACTCGGCATTGCTGTTGAGGCTCGCGGTACTCTTGTCACTGATCTTGGACAGGGCTTTGATGCCGCCACTTTTGTGCTTCAGCTCATTTTCCGTCAGCGCCTCAGATGGCGACTTGGCCTCGAGAATGGCGGCTGCCTTGGCCGGAGAATCCTGCCTGATCACACCAACCATGATGTGGCGCAGTTGCACCTTACCGCTGTCGATCCATGGTCGTGCGGCCTGCCAGAACTTGTTGCAATAGGGGCAGTTGGGGTCGGTGAAGGTATAAACAATGCGCGGTGCATCGGCCTTGCCATCCACCACCCAGGCGGATTGTTCCAGCTGTTTCCAGCCATCTTCCATGATCGGCTTTTCAACCATTTCCTTCAGCTGGGTTTCGGCCATGTCCTGGCCGGAACCATCAACCAGCGTACCGACCACCACATGTTCATTGTCAGGCGTCAGATAGATGGCAAGCGGCTGTGAACCCGCCTTGGCGGCAAAGGCCCGCAGGCCGCCCGGTACCTTCATTTCACCGAGGATGGTGATGCCCTGACCCTCAATGGTGCGCAGGATTGGCGGCAGGTCGGCCTTGTCTTCGGCACGGACGGGCAGGGCTGACAACAGGCCAAGCGCGCAGGTGACAGCGATGAGATGGCGGGTAAGGGAGAAACGGGACATGGAGGTTACTTTCAAGATTTGGAGTATGGGGCGTGCGGCCAATCATGGCTCAGGCACGCGCCAGTTTGATGGCGTCTTTCAGTGCCTTTTCACTGAGAACACCGGGATAGACATCCTTGCCAATGACAAAGGACGGCGTGCCGAAAAAATTGAACGACAGGGCCTGGCTGTAATTACGATCCAGCAATGCGGAGATCTTGCTGTTGTTTTCATTGACGGCGGCAGACAGCATTTCCATCGTCAGACCCACACCGGCCAGTGCCTTTTCAACCTGACTTTGCGACAGGCGTCCTCTGGTTTTCATCAGCGCTTCCATGGCCGGTTCATAGTGGCCAATCTGTGCTGCACCCAGCACCGCCTGCGCGGCAAAAACTGAGGCATCACCGAGGATCGGCCAGTCTTTCAGCACCAGCCGCACATCGCCATCGGCGGCCACCACCTTTTTCAAGGCCGCGTGTGAGCTTTTGCAATAGGGGCACTGATAGTCGAAATATTCGACCACCGTCACCGAACCCTTGGGGTTGCCAAGCACCGGTGCATCCTTGTCAAAGAATATCTCCTTCGTGCTCATTTGCGCAGCGGCGCTATCCTTTGCGCCAAGCAAAGTCAGACCTGCGACAGTCGCAAGCCCGCCTGCCAGGACATCACGACGTGACCACATCGGAATTCTCCTTCCGCGTTATGTGCTGAATTGTGTGCTGATGACATGTGTTCAAAGACTGTCCTCCCGTGCCTTGCGGGCAGAGGCCGCCAGATCACTGGCGGAAAATTCGCCGACCAAACGGGTTGCCGCCGGTTCGCGGCGTTTGGCGTTAAGAAACACCATGGTCGGTGGACCGATAACCCCAAGTGCCGACAGCATGGCCTGTTTGTCGTCGTTTAGCTGCGTCAGGTCGAGACTGACAAGGTTGACCTTGCCAAGCGCGTCGACAACGTCTGGACTGGTCAGCAGCGAACGTTCAATGGTGCGGCAGGTCACGCACCAGTCGGCGGTGACATAAACGAGTGTCGGCTCATTGCCCGGCGACGACGCGATACGGTTTTGAAGATCCGCCAGCGAACCGACCTTGGCAAAGTCCGACTTCTCTATTCTGGCCACGGCCTGCGGACCATTACCTGATAGCAGCGGCTTAAGCGGCGCCAGCGGATCATTCGCACCAAGGCCGAGACCGACAAATAGCAGGCCCGCCCAGATAATCGATGCCAGACCGGCACTGCGGGAAATCACGCTGAAACCGGAACCGGTGGTGCCGCTTGCTGCGGTAAAGGCAAACACCCCGAAGCACAGCGCCAGCACGGCCCAGCCCAGCAACACGAGGGGTTGCGGCATAAGCGGTGTCGCCAGCCACAGCGCGGTTGCCAGAAACAGGAAACCGAAGATCTGGCGTACCTTTTCCATCCATAGGCCGGCCTTTGGCAAAGCCTTGCCGCTGGCTGTCGCCATGATCACAAGTGGAATGCCCTTGCCAAGCCCCAGCGCAAACAGCGCGGCCGCACCGATGGCAATGTCACCGGTACGGGCAATGTAAAGCAGCGCACCGGCCAAAGGTGCCGTCACACAGGGACCAATCAACAGCGCAGAGGAAAACCCAAGCGCCATGGCGCCCGGCACGGTGCCTGCCCTTGTTTTGCCCTTGCTGAACCGCGCCGAGATAAAGGCCGGTAGCTGCAAGTGGAACAGACCGAAATTCGACAGCGCCAGCACCACAAAGAGAATGGCAATGGACGCCACCGTCGTGGTGCTCTGCAACGCCACCTGCAGATTTTGTCCAGACCATGCTGCTGCCATGCCAAGCAGCCCGAAAGCGCAGGCCAGTGCCAGCACATAGGCCAATGACAGGGTAAAACCACGCCGTGCCGTCAGGTTTTCACCCTCGCGGGCCAGCATGGCCGCAACGATCGGATACATGGGAAACACACAAGGCGTGAAGGCCAGCAGCACGCCAAACCCCAGAAACCCGGCCAGCAACAGAGCCAAGCCGCCATCACTGAGCATACGGTCGATGGCAGTTTCGGCATGTTCATCCGCCAGCGTAAAGCTGCCATTGTCATCTGGGCGAGCAATGGCATTGCCGGTACTGGCCGCACTGGAAAAGGCGTTCGATGCCTTGCCTGCCGCTGCAAATCCACCTTGTGAAAACAGGCCTTTACCAGCGTTATCACCAGCAAGTGACAATGTTGCCATATCCACTATTTTGGTCGTTGGCGGGTAACACAGGCCGTCTTCCTGGCAACCCTGATAGGTCAGGCGAAATGTCTGTGGTGCGTTGAGCACCGAAGCCGTTGCAGTGGAATAATAGATCTCGGTCGAACCGAAATTTGGATCATCCTTGACCTTGCCCGGCAAGGTCTGCAGCTCCAGCTTGTTTCCCGCGCTGTCTTCGGCACTGAGATAATCCCGGTACAGATAATAACCGTCATTTATGGTCCAGCGGATCACGGCGCGATTATCTGCTGCCTGTTCAACAGACACCTTGAAGGCCTGATCCATTTCAAGCGGTGTTTGCACTGCCACGGCTGGCGTTACAAGGCCAGCCAGTGTCATGCCGACCAGCGTCAGCATCGCAAACGTGAACGCCAATATGCGCATCCGCCATGTCCTTTCGTCTACATTTTGTTATCAGGACTGATCCGACCGGCAGCTTAAGGCAGCCTTAAGGTGAAAATCGGACTAAAAATCCGGACGAAATGTTGAATAGACCGCTTGCGGAGACGTGACTTGCGAATACTTGTTGTCGAAGATGACCCGATCCTGCTGGATGGCCTGCGCGAAGGCCTCAAACTCAGCGGTTTTGTGGCCGATGGCGTGACCACGGTTGCCGACGCCACCGAGGCGCTGGAAACCGGACGTTTTGATGCCGTCGTCCTCGACAGAATGTTGCCGGATGGGTCGGGGCTGGATGTGCTGCGCGGCATTCGCCAGGCCGGAAACCGCATTCCTGTGCTGCTATTGACCGCCAAGGATGAGGTGGGCGACCGCATTGACGGGCTGGATGCCGGTGCCGATGACTATATCGGCAAACCCTTTGATCTGGATGAGGTGGCTGCACGCCTGCGCGCCATTACCCGCCGCTCTAGCGGCCGTGCCAGTGCCGAGATCAGCCTGCGTGGCCTGACGCTTGATCCGGCCTCGATGCTGGTGCGCCGCGCCGACGTGGAGATTGGCCTGTCGCGGCGAGAATTTTCCATTCTGCATGCCCTGATGGAAAGCCCGCAGGCCATCCATTCCAAACAGGCGCTGGAAGAGCGGCTTTATGGCTGGCAGGAAGATGTCGAGAGCAACACCATCGAGGTGCATGTGCACAAGCTGCGCGCCAAGCTCGGCACGTCGGTCATCGAGACGGTGCGTGGCGTCGGTTACCGGCTGGGGATGGGGTGATGCGCTCGATACGTCTTCGGCTGTTTTCCATCCTGCTGGCCACCACCGGTGCCGTGTGGCTGTTTGCCGTGCTGTGGACCTATTTCAGCGTGCAGCATCAGGTGGAACGCGTGCTGGATGCACGGTTGATGGAAGCCGCCCGCATGGTCAGTTCACTGATCACCGATCACCATATCGATGTTGCCGCCGCCATTGACGACACCAAGGCAAGCGATGCCTTAGGCTCCCCCGACGCACCCTTTGACGTGCAAGGCGATTACCGCCGACAGCTGTCCTGCCAGATCTGGTCGTTGCAGGGCAAGCTGGTCAGCCGGTCCGCCAGTGCGCCGGATGATGCGCTGACCGACAACACCAGCGGTTTCAGCGAAACGACAGTGGATGGTGTGCGCTGGCGGGTTTTTGCCGTGGTCAACACCAGCCTCAATGTGCGGGTGCTGATTGGTGACAGTCTTGAAATCCGCGACCGGCTGGTGGCCGATGTGGTCAAGGGCCAGCTGGTGCCAGCCGTTGCCATGTTGCCCATCCTGGCGCTGTTGATCTGGTTCAGTGTCGGCAAGGGGCTGGGGCCGCTCAACCGCATCGCCGCCTTGCTGGGCATGCGCACCGCCGACGAGTTGCACGCCATTGAGCAGAAGGATGCGCCAAGCGAAATCAAGCCGCTGCTCAAGTCGCTGAACTCGCTGTTCCTGCGGGTCGAGGAAGCGCGCGAGCGCGAAAAATCCTTCATTGCCTACGCCGCCCATGAGCTGAAAACACCGCTGGCGGGTCTCAAAACCCAGGCGCAGGTGGCGCTGAAAAGCCATGAGGAGGACGTCAGAAACAAGGCACTGGCGCATATATCGACCAGCGTCGACAGAACCGGCCGCCTTGTACGCCAGTTGATTGACCTTGCCTCGGTCGATTCCACCGACCGTGGCCACGAGGTTGAGGTAGCACGCCTTGACCGGGTGTTGGAGGACATCCGCTGCGACCTCGAAGGGTTAAGCAGCAGACGCTCGGTGTCACTGGAATTTGACCTGCCGCAGCAACAGGATTTGGTGGTCAGGAACATCAATCTGCTGCGCCTGGCGCTGCGCAATGTCATTGAAAATGCTATTCAATATGCGCCGCAGGACACCAGTGTCACCATCCGCTTTCAAACCACTGACGCCGCTATGCAGATCGAGGTGATCGATCGCGGGCAGGGCATTGCCGTGGAAGATCAGGCCAGTGTGCGTGAACGGTTCAAGCGCGGCCACGCCCCAACGACTGATGGCAGCGGCCTTGGTCTGGCCATTGTCGACATGGCGATGAAAAAGCTGGGCGGCAGGCTGGATTTCCGCGCCGTGGCGACTGGCTTCGTTGTCGTTTTGACACTACCGGGCGAATGAAGCTGTTCACAGCTGCGTTAGTTTTACCAATCTTAAGGCAGTGTTAAGGTGGGGGCGTCAGCCAAGCGTGGAAAGTTCCAATCCGCATTAGGCAGGCCCCCCATGATTCGTGTTCTCTTCTCTCCTCGCAAAGCGTTGGCGATTGCGCTGCCCCTGTTGCTGTCGGCATGTGCCAGCACAGGCGACGGCAGTTCCGCGCCAACGCCACAGCTTGTCAAGCAACGCGCCGAAGACGACGCATTGAAATCTGTCGGCGGTGACCCGGTGCAAATGTATGCGGCCAGAACCGATGGCGGTTTTGAAATTCCCGCCATCGATGTGCAGAAGCTGAACCCGCAATATGTGCGTCAGGTCGTCAACTATCCATCGGAAGAAAAGCCCGGCACGATCATCGTCGATCAGAACAGCCGTTTCCTTTATCTGATCCAGCCCGGCAACAAGGCCATCCGTTACGCCGTTGGTGTTGGCCCGGTGGCGCGCTCCTTTGACGGCGGCGAGGCCATCATTGCCAGAAAGGCCGCATGGCCGCGCTGGATCCCAACCCCTGATATGGTCAAGAGAAACCCTGCCCATTACGGCCCGCACAAGGACGGCGTGGATGGCGGCCCGAAAAACCCCATGGGTGCACGCGCGCTTTACATGCACAAGGACAACAAGGACACCTATTACCGTGTCCACGGCACCAATGATCCAAGCTCGATCGGCAAGGGCGTATCGGCCGGCTGCATTCGCATGATGAACCAGGACGTGATGGACCTCTATGAGCGCGTCACGCCGGGCGCAAAAATCATCGTGAAGGGCTGATGGACCTGACTTTACCGGCGCTACGTTTTTACGTGGCGCCGGTGTAAGCTTTACAGGGATTTTTCTGCCACCTGGTGGTCCGGCCCCTTCGGAAACAGCGCCGCCAGACGACGGCTGAATGCATCAAGGTAGGTCAGCACAACAGGCACGAAAACCAGCGTCAGCAGCGTTGACGAAATCAGACCGCCAATCACCGCATGGGCCATTGGCGCACGGGATTCTCCGCCTTCACCAATGCCAATAGCCATGGGCAACATGCCGAAGATCATCGCCAGCGTTGTCATGACAATGGGGCGCAGACGCACGGCACCGGCATTGGCCAGACTTTCCTGCAACGACTTTCCGTCCCGCCGCTCATGGTTTGAATAATCGACCAGCAGAATGGCGTTCTTGGTCACAAGACCCATCAGCATGATGAAACCGATGATCGAAAACATGTTGAGGGTCGATCCGGTGGCCAGAAGGCCAATCAGCACCCCGATCAGCGACAAGGGCAGGGTCATCATGATGGCAATCGGCTGGATGAACGAGCCAAACTGCGACGCCAGAATGATGTAGATGAAGATCACCGCCAGCACCAAGGCCTGCACGGCGTAACCCATGCTTTCATTCAGGCTCTGCACGTCACCGCCAAACGACACGCGGTAACCGGCGGGAATATCCATCTTGGCAATGGCTGCATCCAGATCCTGCCGTACATCACCCAGCGGACGCCCCTCGACATTGCTGGAAATGCGGATTTCACGCGACAGGTCCTTGCGGGTAATCGCATCAGGCGCGGTGCTTTCAACGACATCGGCGACCTGGTCGAGCAGCACGGTAATCGGCTTGCCGTCCTCATCGGTGCGGTTGGTGGAAATCGTCAGGTTGCGAAGCTGGGCGGCGTCCTGTCGTCCCTTGGCGGGCAGGCGCACCATCACATCATAGGTCTCACCGTCAGGCGCATTCCATACCGATACCGCATCACCCGCCACCAGTGGCCGCAGCGTGTCACCAATCATCGATATCGACACACCTAGGTCGCTGGCCGCTTCACGCCGTACCTTGACGGCAAGGGTAGGGCGCTCGTTCTCAATCGAGGATTCCACTTCCGTCGCACCAGGAATGGCCGACAGGGCCGTGGTGATCTGGCTTGAAATCTTGCGCAACTGCTCGTCACCATCCCCCAGCACGGAAAGCTGCAATGGCTTGGCGGTGGCACCACCTTCCGACTGGCTGACCGAAACTTTCAAGCCGGCAATCAAGGCCAGACGCTGGCGAACCGGTTCCAGCGATTCCGATGTCCTGATTTCGCGCTGGTCATTGGGCACCAGCTGCACGGCGACATTGGCCTGGTTGAAACCACGCGCACCGCTGGCATTGATGGTGGAATAGATCGTGTCGACATAATCGAATTCACGCAGCGCATTTTCCACCTGCCCAACCTTGGCGGCCATATATTCCAGCGATGCACCCTGATTGGCCTCAAGTGAAACAGACACTTCGCCCTGGTCGGTGACCGGCAGAAACTCGGCACCGATTTTCGGCACCAGCATCAGGCTGGCGACAAACATGCCAACCACAATGCCAATGGTTGTCTTGCGGTGGCCAAACGTCCAATGGATCAGCTTGCGATAACGGTCTGCCAGCTTTTCAAACCAGACATCGAACCGATGGATCAAGCGGCCAAGCGGCCCGCGCTTGGCGTTCTTTTCCGAATCCGGATCATACCAGACGCTGGAAAGCATCGGGTCGAGCGTGAAGGACACGAACAGCGAAATCAGCACCGCCACGGCAACGGTCACGCCAAATTGCAGGAAGAACCGGCCGATCAACCCGCCCATGAAGGCAACCGGCAAGAACACCGCAACGATACACAAAGTGGTGGCCAGCACGGCAAGACCAATCTCATTGGTGCCATCAAGCGCGGCACGCACATGGTCCTTGCCCATTTGCAAATGGCGGGTGATGTTTTCACGCACCACAATCGCGTCATCGATCAGAATACCGATCGACAGCGACAGCGCCATCAGCGTCATGGTGTTGAGCGTAAAGCCCAGCGCATAAATCACCGCAAAGGTACCAATGACAGAGATCGGCAGCGTCAGCCCGGTGATGACAGTGGAGCGCCAGGAATTGAGAAACAGGAACACGATGACCACGGTCAGCACGCCGCCTTCGATCAGCGTTCTCTGCACTTCAGACACCTGCGCGGCAATGGCGCGGGAATTGTCGCGGGTAATGGTCAGCTCCACACCCTCGGCCTTCAGTTCGGTGTTCAGCGTGTCAATCTCGCTGCGCAAATCACCGGCCACCGCCACGGTATTGGCGCCCTGAACCTTGACGATATCCATGCCAAGCGATGGCACGCCCTGATAGGTGGCGCGGCTGGTGACTTCGGCACCGGTATCCAGCACCGTTGCCACGTCAGACAGATAGACCGGGTAACCGCCGCTTTGCGCAACAATGATGCTATTGAACCCGGCGGTATCTTCAATACGTCCCTCAACGGTGACAATGCGCTGGTTGATGCCGGAAATCAGCGTACCGGCGGCACGGTCCTGATTTTCCCGGCGGATGGCGTCCATCACAGAGGCGACGCCGACACCATAGGCTTCCAGCCGGTCAGGATCGACCACGACAAGCATCTGCCGCTCACTGCCGCCAACAAGGGTAATCTGGCCAACACCGGCAATGATGTTGAGGCGGCTGGTAATCACCCGGTCGGCAAGCGTGGTGATTTCCGACAGCGTGCGTGTGGAAGAGGAAACCGCCAAAGACAGGATTGGCGCATCCTCCGGGTTGAAGCGGGTGACCTGCGGTGTATCAACCGCGTCAGGGAAACCGGCCTGCAGGCGGGCAACACGGTCACGCACCTCTTGCGCTGCGGCCTGCGAATCCACATCCAGCTGGAACTGCACCACCACAACGGCGCGGCCCTCATAGGATTCCGAGGTAATCGTATCGATACCGCCAATGGTGTTCAGCGCGGATTCAATAGGGCGGGCAATTTCGCTTTCCACCGTTTCCGGCGACGCGCCGGTATAAGCGGCGGTTACCACAACGATGGGAAGATCGGTTTCCGGAAACTGGTCGACACCAAGGCGGCTGTAGGAAAACAGCCCGATGACGAGCACCGTCACCATCATCATGGTGGCAAAAACCGGATGTTTGACGCTGACGCGGGTAAGGAACATCGGCTTATTTCCCCACCACGGTCACGGGCGTATCGGCCACCAGCTGCGGCAACGGCGCAGACACCACCACTTCTCCCGAGCTCAGCCCGTTGATCTCGACCAGGTTCTGGTCATTCCATGTGGTGCCAAGCTTCACATCCTGGCGGCGCAGATAACCGTCCTCCACCTTCAGCACGAAAGTGCCGGTGGCATCGTGGCGCACGGCAGCAATCGGCACGGCAATGACATTGTCCTGCTGGTCGATGCTGAGAACACCCGTGGTGAACATGCCGCCCTTCAGCAGCATGTCGTCATTGTCTATGGCAATGAACACGCGCACGGCACGGGAACCTGCGACCGCCGTGGGCGCAATGCGAGTGACTTCACCGGTAAATTTGCGGTCCGAGAAACCTTCAACCGTCAGTTCCACCGGCTGGCCAATACGGACGCGGGGAATGCGGCTGGTCGGCACACCGGCATCCACCTCCATGCGGCGCAGATCGACAATGGTCAAAAGCTCACCATTCACAGGCACCGTCTGGCCCTGTTCCACTGGCCGCGCCGATACCACGCCATCGAACGCGGCATGCACCTGCGCGTCGCTCAAGGCTCTCTCTGCATCGGCAACAGCGGCCTGTTTGGCACGCAACTGCGCCTTCAGGTTCAGCACATTGGCATTGGCCTCCAGACGCACCGCCTCTGATGTCGCGCCGGTGTCGCGCAGGCTGACATTGCGGGCGAGCACATTTTCAGCAAGCTCAAGCTGCGCCTCAACCGCTTCCACCTCGGCATTGCGGGCCGTCAGCGCCGATGCCAGACCCTCGGTGTCGATGCGCACCAGAAGGTCGCCCTTTTTCACCACATCGCCAATCTGCACCGGCAGTTCGGTAATGGTGCCGGCAACCCGCGCCGTCAGGCTGGTGCGCCGGATGGGAGTAAGTGAACCGGACACGCGCACTTCACTGCCGAGGTTACGGGCGGCAACGGTTGTCACGTCAACACCGGCCAGTTCCACCTTGCCAGCGGCAGCACCCGACGCCGTGCCTGCTGGCGCCTCTGGCGTTTGTGACGATGCTGGACCGGCCACGGCCAGCGAAGGGATCAGCAATACCGCGAGAAGGGCTGTTCGGGTGGGTTTCATGCAAAGGCTCCATTACGGGCAGAAGGGTGGCGGTCGCTTCGACATTTGCCGTTGCGCCCATGAACGACGCCTGAACGACATCAAGACAGCAACGAAACAACAACGGAATGGCACATGCACCGTCCACCGGCAGGGAGACTGGAGGACCCCCCGCATGCCGGTGGACGGTGCACAGTCATAAACCGCACCACCACACTGATTGCTGCACATTGCAACAACATTGCAGGTGGCGATTATTACCGCTCATTTTTGCGTCCACGCCTTAACGCGTCGAAATTTCTTTTCGTTCCTGACGCTTAGACTGTTGTCCTTGTCAGTGCAGTCCTGCTCCTACCAACACCGTCAACTGGCAACAGCAGACCATCTGTCCATCGAACCTGAACTGCATGGCGGCAATGTATTGGCCCTGCCATCGCGTACAGGCGCGTTGTTTCAGCTGACCTTAGCCGGCAAAATGTAAGAAACAACGTCATCTGCTGACGTTCAGCTACTTGTCAGGAATGGCGGGCATTTGGGCTCTACGATAGTTGATCGGAGACCCAAAGATGAAACGTTCAAAGACCCGTGTTGCGGCAACAGCGATTGCTTTGGTGCTTGGCAGTCTGGCAGCCTATGCGGGTGCCTTGCAGATTTCGGGTAACTTCCACACGGTCATTGCGGGTCAACTTTATCGCTCGGCACAACCGACCTCGGCGCAGCTGGAACGCTATGTCCGCGACCACGGCATTGAAACAGTCATCAACCTGCGCGGTGAAAACACCGCAGACTGGTACAGACAAGAAATCGCGACTTCGGAAAAACTGGGCATCAAACACATTGATTTCCGCATGAGTGCATCGCAGGAACTGGACCCTGAACGCGCAGCCGAACTGGTTGCCGTGATGAAATCCGCGCCTAAACCCATTCTCATCCATTGCCAGGCCGGTGCCGACCGATCCGGCCTGGCCTCTGCGCTTTATAGCCACTGGGTGGCGCAGAAGAGCGAACATTTTGCTGAGGGCCAACTGTCCTTCTATTACGGCCATGTCGGTCTGCCCTATGTCTCCACCGCCTGGCCAATGGATGAAAGCTGGGAAAAGCTGGAGCATCTGTCGCTCGACAAAACTGCCGTCTCGCAGGACATCGTTGGCATTGCAGGTGAAGACAGCACCGACATGCTGACGCAGACAATCGATACGCCCAGTAGCTGATATCTCCGCCTGAACCAAACCTGGATCTGAACCAGTCTCGGCTGCACCAGTCTCGGCGGCAATTGACAGGGCCCGGTTGCGTTGCTATCCGGGCGACATGATTACCGCTGCAACCATTTCCGGTCTGTATTATGCGCTGCTGAAATAGCGGCGGGCAAATCATATTGTTTAACCGCTGCATGGCCAGCGGTTGATATTGACGGATGCCTCTGGCCGTGTGGCCTATGAGGATGTCATGTCTAAGTCTCTTCCCAAATCCTTTAACGGACCGGTCGGCATCATTGGTTTTGGTGCCTTTGGCCAGTTGGTTGCCCAGCATTTGCGCGCCCGTTTTCAGGTGCTTGTGAGCGATATCGCGCCTGATATTGCCATGGCCAAAACCCTTGATGTTGCCGTTGCGCCCTTTGAAACCGTGGCCAAATGTCCGGTGGTCATTATCGCCGTACCCGTCAGCGCCATGCGCAGCGTGGCAACGGCACTGGCGCCGCGTCTCAAATCCGGCACGCTGGTGCTGGACGTCGGCAGCGTAAAAGTTGAACCAGCCGCCATCATGGCGCAACTGCTGCCACCGACCGTCGACATTGTTGCCACCCATCCGCTGTTTGGCCCCAAAAGCGCCGGTAACGGCCTGCATGGTTTACAAATTGCCATATGTCCGATCCGGGGGCAGCGTTTTCGCGCCGCTGCCTTCTGCCGCAAGGCCGGACTTGAGGTCATCATGACCACACCGGAGGACCATGACCGCGAGATTGCACAGGTGCAGGGACTGACCCACCTTGTCGCCAACCTGTTGGTAAAAATGGATATCAGAGAAACACGCATGACCACGCGCAGCTTTCAGGCGCTGATGTCGGCGGTTGATATGGTGCGCCATGATGCACCGGATGTGCTGCAGGCCATCCTCAGGGTAAACCCGCATGCCGGCGATATCATCAAACGGTTCAAGTCGCTGACCTCAGCACTTGAAGACCCTGCATGACGGAAACCGACGACATGACCGGCGCCAGCCCCACAGGCTTTATTGTGAAATCGGCCGCGTTGCCGCTTGCCATTCCGGCTGCTTTTGATAGACCGGAATTCCGGCCAACTCGAAGGAAACGATATGCCGGATTTTTCCACCCTTATGCTTTTTACCGCCGCCTGCGTTGTTCTGACTGCAACGCCCGGACCTGACATGTTGCTGATTGCCTCGCGCAGTATCAGCCAGGGCCGTGCCGCCGGTTTTCTCACCTATGCCGGAATTGCCCTTGGCACTTACTGCCACGCACTTGCCGCCGCATTCGGTCTCTCGCAACTGTTTATTGCCGTTCCCATGGCCTATGACGCCATTCGCTGGGCCGGCTGCGCCTATCTTCTTTATCTCGCCTTCAAAACCATCCGTTCAGACGCGACACCCTTTTCACCCACCACGGGGTTTAAGCGCTTTTCCATGCAGCGCATTCTGGGCGAGGGGCTGTTGACCAATCTGCTCAACCCCAAAATGGCCCTGTTCGTGCTGGCGCTGTTTCCGCAATTTGTGGCCCCGCAAACCGGTTCACTGCCGCTGCAAATGCTGGTTCTTGCCACGGTGCTGAATGTAACAGGCCTTATCGTCAACGGCACGGTCATTCTGCTCAGCGGCCATATCCGCAGCCGTTTTGCAGGCCGCAACCGTTTCAATAAACTGCCGCAATATCTGCTGGCCACTGTGTTTGCCGGTCTGGCTTGCCGTCTGGCACTGGGCGGTCGAAACTGACGGGAGCAGGGATGTCTGCGGTTTGAACCATGGACACCCCGTTAAGCGAATCCTCTGAGATCCGGAAACTGCAAATCACTCATGGCGCTGGAAAAGGTCAGGGCAACCGCCGCCGCCAAGGCAGGGCGGGAGCAAGCAGTGCTGTTTGGCCGTCTGTCTGGTCGATGCACCCAGACGACAAGCGCTCTCAGCGCGTTATGCCGAACTGGTCGGCCTCAAACTTTCAGGTATCGCTTTGCACCTTGGCCAGCGTTTCGATCCGCTTGACCCACATAGCAGCGACAAGTACATCGCGGATCTGGTTGACGCCTATCTCCATCAACTCGGCGGCTGGCTCAAACAATTTGAAGAAATCGTGCGCATATCCGGCAAGGACAATGCAGACGCACTGCTCTGGACCCAGGCGGCGGAACGCAGCAACCCGCAGAAGCGCCATATGATGACGCAACTGTCCGCACGTCTGGAGAAACGGTCCTACGGTTAGGATAGATTGACAGGGTCTCGATGCAGCAAAGGCAGTTAGCCGCTCTACATCGCCATCGACCACACCATCAGTGATGTGATATATTGGCTTAGTGGAACAATCCAGCAGGCAGAGAGTTGAAAGGCAGGGAGCCACTAACTCCCCGCCAAGCTTATTACCGCTTACCTTTAGTTTCGTCCTGCCGAAGCACGGACGCAGCCAAAGTCATGACCTCAGTCTTTGACGGCTTAGTTCCAGCAAGAACTTTACCGGCGATGGACGAGGCTTTATTCCCAGATTGGGCTTTTGCCATAGTTTTGTGTTCCCTCTGGTCTTGATTGAAAAACCTTTGAGGACTAAGACGGGTCTGCGATGACTACCGCTTATTTTCCTGTCTAGCTGCGGCAACCAGGGAAACCGAAGCGAAAAACACAAAGGCCGAAACGCACAACGCGTTTCGGCCTTAATCTTATCCAGAAAAAGAGCGATTCGGCAATACATCATTTACGGATTTTTAACTTTTACAGAGTTATCCCCAAATGACAATTCCGTCAAGTCGATTACCCAAATAATATTATTGAAATAACGTAAGTGCCGCCGAGATAACATGTTTTTTCAATAATAAGATATGTGCATTAGCTGGCTCGCGTAACGTCATACCAATCCTGTTTTGACAGTTAATGACTAGGACTGAGTCCATCGCCATGACTGAGTGTCGCTCCTCCGTTGCCCAAACATCACCGCCATTCATTTGGTCTTTAGATCCAGAATGATGAGGCTGTCGCCATCCCTGATAACAAGGGAATCAGCGCCGTAGGTCTTCAAGTGCGACAGGGCTTGTTTTCCGCATTGCGCCTCTTGGTTGATCCTGACGTTGCAAAGTCTTCGCCAGCCATCATGCGAAAGCGCAATCCTCTGCGCAGGCTCTATACCGACCCCCGCCGCAGCCCTGATTGCCTTGATCAACTCCGGCCACGATGCTCTCTCTTGAAAAAGCCTTTCGACCAGAGCCTCCACGTCATCCTGCATGTTTACCCCCAGGATATAGCAATGTCATTTCACGCGTCGTCATGCGTTAGTTTTCGCATGGAAATGCGTTCTGCAAGCCCAGGCAGAGGCGCATTCATTTTATTTTGCATCAAACTCCGCCCAACGAATAAACCATGATAAGCCAAACACTTGGTAGTGATCGGCCAACCGCTCGACAAACCAGGTGCAGTTTGCTTTGTGCCTCCTCAACTAAAAGGAGATTTTATGAAGATTCTGCTACTGTCCGTATCGGCATTATCGCTGGCGACACTTACGGTGCCTGCACATGCTGGTTGCGAGCTTTCATCATCCACACGTTGCTCCACCGGTTCTGGCGGCACGTATCGCACTGAGAAAAATCTTGGTGGTGGCTATAACACCGAGCGCAACGGAAACCCTTACGGATCAACGTCCCAGAACTTGAACGGCTCGTGGACGGAAAGAAACGCAAACAACGAAACCGCACCTACAACAGCAATCCGTATGGCGGAAGTTCGAATAACAATTCGACGTACAATAACAACAGCAACAATAATGGATACAACAACTCGTACGGCATTTCGTCCAACGGCGGCTACAAACCACGCTGGTAATAACAACCTTGCAAGGTTTGAGCTGTGTCGTCACGCCAATCCCTTGACAAGGCGCAGTCCGGTAAGGTGGATATCGCGGCATGAATGATCTGGAAAAACATGCACTAAGGTTCGCAACGAAAGCGCACGAGGGTCAACTGCGCAAATATACTGGCGAACCCTACATCAACCATCCGATTGCTGTGGCGGCTATTGTCGCCACCGTCGATCATACGCCCGAAATGATAGCCGCTGCCTATCTGCACGACACCGTCGAGGATTGCGGCATAACCCTGGCTGAAATCAATGAACGTTTTGGACGCAAGGTCGTAACATTGGTAGCGTATCTCAGCGACATCTCGACGCCTTATCATGGCAACAGAGTTGCACGAAAGGCTCTGGACCTGCAGCACACAGCACTTGCGCCGTCAGAAGCCAAAACCATCAAGCTCGCAGACCTTATCGACAACACGAAAACAATATCGACCCTCGATCCCGGCTTTTGGCAGGTCTACAAGGTTGAAAAGAAAAACCTGCTTGCGGTGCTAAAGGACGGCGATCCTGTCCTGTGGGAGCAAGCTGCGGCGCAGTGCGAATGACCATCGCGCAGCATCTTCTGGATCGCCACACCGATGTGAGCCGATACAGCGTCATGATTGACGAAAACGAAGGTGTGGCGACATTCCTTCTTTTTGATCTCAGCGGCGCAGTGTCCGGGTATCAACAGTATCGGCCGGCTGCCGATAAGGTCAGAAAGAATGATCAGAATGATGGCCGATACTTCACATACAAATCGACCGGTCGCCATGCGGTTTTCGGTCTGGAGACCTGGAACTGGTCTGATCCACTGTATCTCGTTGAAGGCATCTTTGATTGTGTCAGGCTGCATAATCTTGGATGCGCAGCGATCGCAACATTATCCAACGACCCTAAACAACTCGCGGAATGGCTGTGGACCATCAACCGACCAATCTATGCGATTTGCGACAGCGGGGAAGGCGGCGCGAAACTGGCCAACTTTGCCCACCGCTATGTCACCTGTAGTGACGGAGATCTTGGATCAATGAGCAATAACGAGGTCGCAAAGATACTCACCGCATTCTAAAACGCTAAACCCCGTCTTTCACCACAGACGCCCGTTAGTCTTCTTCAAAACTCCCAGCCGCTAAGCCGCGCACAGGTTCTGACGGAACACAGCGGCAACGGATTTGGCAAACTGGCACACAATCCGGCAAACTGCGCGATGTTCAGCACAGTATAAAATTCGGCATTTTATATAGGGAAATCAGAGCTATAGAAGTGGCGACCCCTGCAGGACTCGAACCTGCGACCTACTGCTTAGAAGGCAGTTGCTCTATCCAGTTGAGCTAAGGGGCCAAAATGGCAAAATAAAATGCGCTTAGATCAGTGGGTCCAAGGCTGTGTGCGCGAGAACCGGAAGTTGTCGGTATAGGAGACAGTCTTGCGTGTGGCTTCCTGTGGCTGAATAACGCGGTATTCGATGCCGTTTCTCTGCGCATAACCTTCGGCCTGCTCAAGAGTATCAAACGTCAGCTTGACCTGCTGGTTCATGTCAGTCGTGGAAGTGTAGCCCATGATAGGGTCGATCTTGCGCGGTGCTTCAGCATCAAACTCGAGAACCCAAAGGTGAGTTTTAGCTTTCCCGGACTGCATTGCTGTTTTTGCGGGGCGATAAATCTTGGCAGACATTTGAAAACTGCTCCATGCAAAAGGCAAGAACGGGATGGTAAAAAGTTATCCGCGTCGACACAACAACATTCTTTCTCTTTAGAGAAAGTGGTCGGAGTGGAGAGATTCGAACTCCCGACCCTCTGGTCCCAAACCAGATGCGCTACCAGACTGCGCTACACTCCGTCGCTGTGTTGATGCGGAGATACATCGTTCATTCTGTTTCCGCAACACCCAAAATGACATTTTTCGCAAGAATTCTGATTATTTTTCAAAAAACCTGTGCGTAATTTCGCAATCGCAGCAAAATGGCAGGAAAAACGCCTTACCGCTTCATTTTGTTGAAGAAATTCTCCGGCTGGTGACACGATCACCTGGGTTGATTCCGAGTTTTGCCGCCGTTCCCGCGTTCAATTCCAGCACAAAACGGATGGGCCCACGCGAACTGATGATGGATTCGGAGTAGGGCACGGCATCGTGGTGAATATGGTGGATGCTGCCATCGGCATTGATGAACAGCATGTCGAGCGGCAGCACGGTGTTGCGCATCCACATGGTCACATCACGGTCCGTGCCGAAGTCGAACAACATGCCGGCATCGGCAGCCATCGTCTTGCGATACATCAGCCCTTGCTGGCGCTGGCCATTATCAAGGGCAAGCTCAATCGTAAAACGGTGCTGGCTTCCCTTGGAGTTCATGATGATCAGCGGCTCCTGATCAAATGTCTCAGAGCCTTGCGCGCTGGCCAAAGAGGCCAGGCCTGAAAACAAAAAAAGAAGCGCCACAAAGACGCTTCTCATTATCATGCCAAATCTCGTCATCATCTCAGTGCGCCATGTTGATGGGGCTTGGATTGTCCGGGTGGATTTCCGCCGCCATCAGGCCCTTGTCGCCGTCACCAAAGCGAACCAGCACCACCTGACCGGGGCGAAGTTCTGCCAGGCCGTAGCGGCGCAGCGTTTCCATATGAACGAAAATGTCTTCAGTGCCTTCGCCGCGCGTCAGAAAACCAAAGCCCTTGGTGCGGTTGAACCACTTGACGATGGCGCGTTCCAGACCACTCGATGCCGTCACCTGAACATGGGTGCGCACGGGCGGCAGCTGCGAAGGATGAACGGCGGTCGACTGATCCATGGACAGAATGCGGAATGCCTGGAAGCCACGGCCGCCGCGCTGGATCAGCGCAACAATGCGGGTGCCTTCAAGAATAGTCTGGTAACCGTCGCGGCGCAGGCAGGACACATGAAGCAACACATCCTGCATGCCGTTGTCTGGCACAATAAAACCAAACCCCTTGGCAACATCAAACCATTTCACAACGCCGGTGATCTCGGTCAGTTCAACCGGATCGCCCGAAAGGTCTTCGAAATCTAGTACGTTATTCGATGAAACCCTGTTCGTCATATCCTGCCAACCCCTCGATTACGCGCCATACTACGGTTAACTGATTCCTGCGGGCTAGATTAACATCTTGGTAACGGTTTAACGCAAGCCCAGTTTGGAAATTACCCATAGGTTTCTACAGGCCCGGGCTTGCCCAAAGCTGACTTTCGACGCATGTCTTGCAAGGTACCCCAACAAAGGAGGAAAACAAAATGCGATATTTGCACACCATGGTGCGTGTACGAGATTTGGATCAGTCTCTGAATTTCTACAGCAATATCTTTGGTCTTGAGGAGATACGCAGAATTGAAAACGAAAAGGGCCGTTTTACCTTGGTGTTTCTTGCAGCGCGCGATGACGTGACTGTGGCCAAGGACGCAAAAGCGCCGTGCCTTGAGTTGACCTATAACTGGGATACGGAAGATTACCAGGGCGGCCGCAATTTCGGCCATCTGGCCTATGAAGTCGACAATATCTATGAGACCTGCCAGAAATTGCATGACGCTGGCGTCACCATCAACCGCCCGCCGCGTGATGGCCACATGGCCTTTGTGCGTTCGCCAGACGGCATCTCCATTGAGATATTGCAAAAAGGCGCAAGCCTGGCACCAGCCGAGCCATGGATATCTATGCAGAACACCGGCGCCTGGTAACACCAGCAAAGGCAGGCTTCCCAGGAAATCCTAGACGTCAAATGCTACTGCGATGTCAGGGATAAAAATGGTAAACAAAGCCTGTATTGCGTTCCATGCGCGTCATGGGGCATAGTGCCGCCGAATCGAAAAGGCCTTTTCAGGCAGATAGTTAGCTATGCCGGATACACCTTTAAAGTGTTATCCGGCAGAAAAAACGAACTGAGCGGGGGTCTCAATATCCATGATTGAAGCAAGGAACTTGACGACTGTCTGGCGGCATAAATTGCTGGTCGCCGTCTCGCTTCTGACGTTGTCTGGCTGCGTTTCTGCGGTCACCGAAGACGGTGATACGGCGTCACTTTCACCCTCCGTCAATGCCGCAACGGCACTGAACAAGGGCGACACCAATACAACTGCCAATAATAATGCTGCCACGGGCAAGGCTGTTGCCGCCAATGGCGGTTATGTTGACCCGGCGCTGGTTGCGTCCGGTGGCGCACAGCAGGCGGGCGCACCGCAAATGGCAGAAGGCCAGCAGATGAACGAAGCGCGGCCGGATCTGGCCAGCGCCGTTCACCAGTCCACATCCATTTCCGCCGGCAATACCAGCATTTTCGCCAACAACGCGGCACCTGTGCAGGACATGCCCGTGGCAGGCGAGACAGGCGTCAGCGCGCCTGACACCGCTTACGTGCCGGTACCAGGCGTAAACCCGTCACTTTCAAGCGTTTATTCGGCACCGGCACCGGTCAAACCGCCTATTGCCGAAGTGCAGCCACAGACGCTGGAGGCGCAGGCCGCCGCGATGAATGCCGCAGCAGCCGCCAACGCGGCCCCTGCGCAGACCGCAGCACCACAGGCCACATTGACCGCGCCAACGCCGCCGGTCGCGGCCAGCACAACGGCAAAAAGTGATGAAACACCAACAGGCAAATCCGGCATGACGCTTGCGGCATTTTTTGCCGGCGCTGCCAAAAAGCGCACTGGCAAAGCCGCAGACGGCGAACAATCCGGCGCGAAGGCAGCCGGTGTGGAAGTGGCGCAACTGCCAACCAACACCGCCACTGATATATCCCAGATGGGCATTGCCTTGCAGGGCCGCGCCACCATGGGTGACGAATTTGATGACGAACATCTGGAAGAAGATGACGCACCAGCCGGCCTGATGAAGCTGGCTTCGCTGTCCGGCCTGACGCGTGTTGCCCCCAATGGACTGGTTCTGCAGACCGAAAAGGTCAATGTCGGCTGTTTCAAGCCGGAACTGGTGCAGATGATCAACGCGGTGGAAAACCACTATAAAGAAAAGGCCATCGTCACCTCAGGTTACCGCCCGCCCAAGGGTGGCGTGCGCCAGGGTTCCAAACACCACACCTGTGAAGCCGCCGATATCCAGATCAAGGGCGTTTCCAAGTGGGAATTGGCCAACTACCTGCGTTCGCTGCCAAACCGTGGCGGCGTTGGCACCTACTGCCACACCGAGTCCGTACACATGGACATTGGCGAAGCACGTGACTGGAACTGGCGCTGCCGCAGAACGACAGCCACAGCCAAAAAGGGCTGATCGACTGGTAAGACGCACCCGCAACCTTCCTCATCCTCGTGCTTGTCACGGGGATCCAGGCCAGCCCCAGTCTTGGGGCTGAAAAGACTCTTCCATCGCGCGGACGCGCTCAACTGGATTCCTGTGACAAGCACAGGAAAGAGGGGTGGGTGGGGCTGATGGCCGCGCACACTTTCCAATGCCTCATTCACTGTTACGTTAAGGCAGCCGCAGTCACTACAAATCAATTTGGGCAAGGCGCATCCCACGAACTCCGATCGCGGTTGGGAAAACAACCTCTCCACGTCATCCTCGCCCCTGAGGCGAGGATCCAAGCCGTCCACCAAAATCGAGACGTGAATGGGTTCTCGGGACAAGCCCGAGAATGACGACGGAGCGGGAACACTGAAAACTTCACTAGGAACGACAGGCGCGTCCCCCAAACCATTGGCAGCCACCTGCTTACAGCCAGCCCATCATAATCGTTACAAGCATGAAGACAAAAAGGCCGCCGGCAATAATATAGGCGGACCTCCAGGACATGTCATACCTGTACGGGTAGAGTAAGCGGTCCAGCAGAAAACTGCCGGGCAACAAGCTCGCAATAAAACAAACGACGGCGACACTGCCCCAATCGATCAGCGATGGACGGCTGCTCAACAGAATGTCGGCAATGCGCTCAAGCCACTGTTGAGACGACACAATCGACCACTCCAGCCTTATGCAGGTCTTTAAGATAGGCAAGCAACTTGCCTTGCGCCGGTTTGTTCAGACGCTGAACCAGCGTCGTCAGGACACGCGTCGTTTCGGCATCAAGCCGCGCAACGGTGGCGTCACGGCTATCGGGCGTCGTGGATATCGTCTCCAGAATGTTTTTTGCCAATTGCGCGCGAAGTTCAGTGGCGCCTTGAATGCCATGCAACGGGCTGTCAGAGCACTGCTTTACGGCATCGGACATGTCGAGCATGGTTTGCTGTGGTTTGGCCTTGTATCTTTCAACCAACACGGCCTGCACGGAGGCTTCATCTGGTGTGAAGTCTGTGATCATCGTGGTGGCGTAACCGCCAATAACCGATGCAACGACCAGAATAGTGATAGTGCGCATTCAAGCTCCCAAACTGCTGTTGATACACGCAATAGATGCAAACGTCAGAAGAAGCACTTAATCAGATGGGTTGTATTTTAGTTTTCAACTTTTGCGTCAGTGAGTGGGAGGCGAAACGTCATCCTCGCCGCAGTCGTGAGGACCCAAGCACTGAAACCTTCACGAGAAACGAAAGGCGCGTCCACCAAACTCCCTCATCCTCGTCCTCGGGCTTGACCCGAGGACAGGGTAAGGGGCGGGTGGGGCTGATAACAATGTCCACTTCCTGGCACCTCAATCATTTTCACGGCCGCAGCATCGCTTCATGAGCAGGGCGCAGGTCCGAACCACCACCACCCCGTCGCGCTGCATTGCGCGACGGCACTGTGGCACCACCCTAGTTGGCGGCCGCCTTCAATTCCTCATACACATTGTCTGCGAAGTTGCCGAGTGCGCCTTTCTGTTGGCTGTAATCAATACCCTGCACCACGCTGACGGTGATATCCTCTACCGAAATGCACTGCACGACAAAGGCACCTTTGCCTTTAAGACCACCGCTGACCAAAACCAGCTGGCCGGGGAAGTTTTGCGACCCCGCGCTTAACCCAACCTTCTGTGCCGCAGCCGTCACCACCGACCCGCAGGTCTCAATGCTGAGTTTTTCAGAGGGCGTGCGCTCGACATGGTAGGCCAGATGAAAATCATCATTCTGCGCATGGGCAGGAGCAGTCATGAAAAGCAGGCTGGCGGCTGAGGACAACACAGCTGCCGAAAATAACGTGGAAGATGGACGCACAGGATAGTCTCCATGAACATTAAACTTCGCCGCGCCTTTTGATGGGCACGACAAGGTGGCAATTCATTTGCTCAGGGAATGGTTGCAACCACGCGGAAAAAATCGGCGCGTCGCACAGCAGTCAGTTGTCGTTATTATCCTTAAGGCGCAGGCTCACGCCGGATCATGCTCATGATCGTGTGACGCAACTCATCAAGCGCCTGTTGTTTGGAAATTTCGCCATAGGCCGTTGCCGTCGACAGGGCGTCAGCCGCCCCCATCATGCCCCACAGGGCAGCAAGGGGAATGGAACCGTCTTTGCTGAAGGGTGCCAATGCCTCCCGGCACTTCTTTATGAAGCGGGTTTGATAACTGCGTATCACCGCCTCCATTTCCGGCGAACCGACAAGTGCAGCGGCAACGCCTGGAATTTCCTGACCCTGCGTCAACACACAGTCTACATAGGCATTGGCAATGACACTGGCGCGGTCGACCAGAGTGGCCGGGCAGGTGGACAGGCCACTGTCCATCAACTCCGACTGGCGAATATCATAATCCCGGTACAGCGCGGCCAGCAGCGCATTGCGCGTCTCGAAGTGATCATAGACCACAGGCTTCGACACGCCGGCTTCTTCCGCCAGACGGCCAAGTGTCAGACTGTCGGTTCCGGACTGCAACACCAGATGCCGTGCCGTTTCAATAAGCTGCGTGTGCCGCTCATCGCGTGACAATCTTCGCCGGGGTGACGCTGTTTCCTGCATACTTGACAATCAACCTACTAATAGTAACCTACCATGAGTATATAACGAGCTCCCACTCGATTCAACTCATGCAACAAGGTTATCTCATGCACTCCCTCATTGTCACGGCTCAACCGGAACCGAATGCCTATACCCACGCTGTTGCCCGCGAAGTCATTGCCGGTATCAAGGCCACACCTGATCACACATTTGAACTGCTTGATCTCGCAACCAGCGGCTTCGACGCAACGTTCAACACCGCCGACTATGCCGTGTTTCGCGAAAATGCCACGCCGCCGGATGATGTCCTGGCAGAACAGGTAAGGATCGATCGCGCCGATGCGCTGATCCTGATCTATCCGGTGTTCTGGTGGACGATGCCAGCCGTGATGAAAGGCTGGATCGACCGGGTGTTTACGCAAGGCTGGGCCTATTTCGACGAAAGCGGCAAGGACACCATCCGTCTGCTCAACCGCTTGTCCGTGCAGACCATTGCGATTGGCGGCGCAACAGAGCGCACCTATCAGCATCGCGGATATTCGCAGGCCATGAAAACCCAGATCGATCAGGGTATTTTCGGCTACATCGGTGCCCGGGTAATCGGCACGGAACTGATACTGCCGCTGGACACAGCCTCGTCGCAAGCGGGCCTTGTCAGGGCATTGCAGATTGGCAGCAGCATTGCCAGCGCCCACCAGCAATCCATTGCGACAAAAGACAACGTCGAGGCATAACCAATAAATGCTGCTGCGCCCATCTACGCAGATGGGCGCTGCGTTAGCGTTCAGTTCAAATCGGCAAAACCGTATGGGCGGTGATCGTGTAGCCAAACGGGTCGACAAAGGCGAAGTAGCGCCCGAACGGCCCATCCTTCGGTGCAAAGGCAATCTCCACACCCTTGGCCTGCAGATGCTCATGCAGCGCATCGGCATCATCGCAACCGAACCAGATAGCGATGCCAACACCGAGTTTTTGACCATCATCAAATGGCTCAATGGGCGTACGCACCGCAAAGGCAATGGGTTTTGTGTCAAACACCACAGCGCCCGGCGGTGCTTTGGGCGAAGGCGTCAGGCCAACCACATCACGATAAAAGGTGAGGGCGCCGTCCAGATCTTTCGTCTGGATGCCAATGAAGTCGGGGCCAATCAGTTTCGGCATCTCTATCTTTCCTTTTTCAATACCACCCGATAGTATCAGGGTGCTGATATTTATATAATATAAGGGCCCTGATATGTCCAGCCTGATAAACCCACCTGTCGACGATACCTATCGTTCACTTGGTTATGCCTTGAAGCGCGCCCAGCAGGCGCTGCGCGGTCGGCTTGATACGGCGTTGCGCGATATTGGGCTGACGACACCGCAATATTCTGTTCTGGCCGGACTGGAAAAAAGCAGCGGCCTGTCCAATGCCGACCTGGCGCGCCGCGCCTTCGTGACACCGCAAACCATGCAGGCCATCATCGTCACGCTGGAAAAGGCCGGTCTCATCAAACGGGTCGCACATCCGGACAATGGCAGGATCCTCACCACCGAATTGACAGACGACGGCCGACAGGCCGTGCGGGCAGCCCATGAAATTGCCGCCAATGCCGAAACGGACGTGCGCAACGCCGTGGCACCTGACGACCCTGATGTTATCTACGCGGCACTGCTGCGCATTGCCGATGCCATGCGCTGATTGTTTTCGTTGATTAGACGGGGAAGGACGGGAATTCGGAGTGGATGGCAGTGCGCACTCTCTGCCTCATGCATTTTCTAAGGTTGAAGCGTCACTATCCGAAAGCCGGTAGCGATTGGAAAACCAGCCTCTCCACGTCATCCTCGCCCTCGTGGCGAGGATCCAAGCCATCCACCAAAATCGCGACGTGAATGGATTCCTGCGACAAGTACGGGAAGGGGTTCCGTTGACATCACCGCACAAGGATCAAATCGGAAATGGCCGGCTGGGGATGACATTTTTCATTACCAGCGTGGAGTTGAGCCGCATGACATGCGGCAGGCCGAGCAGGCTTTTGTCATAAAGCCGCTGGAAAGCCGCAAGGTCCTTGGCAACCACATGCAGCATATAGTCAGGTTCGCCAAACAGCCGCTGTGCCTGCACGATCTCTGGCACCTTCAGCAGCGCCGCCTCAAAGGCCGATACGCTGTCTTTGCTCGCCTCGCGCAGCGTTGCATAAACAATAGCTGAAAATCCGATGCCGAGTTTCAACGGATCCACCGTCGCCCGGTAGTCGGTTATCACGCCCGTTTCTTCCAGCGCCCGTAGCCGTCGGTGGCAAGGAGACAGGCTAAGGCCAACGCGATCTGCCAGTTCCGTAGCAGAAATGCGTCCCTCTTTTTGCAATATTGCGATTATCTTGCGGTCCGTAGCATCCATGGGGGATATTCTGCCTCAATATGGCTGTGTTTGGCAAGAAATAGGGAGCACCTTCTCAAACAAATCTCATACATCTCGCTCGCCGCAACGGAGAAGAGATGAAATGGAAATTGGTCTGCTTGGTGCTTTCTGGGCCTTGTCATTGTCGCTGGTCCTGACACCCGGTGCAGACTGGGCCTATGCGATTTCGGCGGGCATGCGCAACCGCGCCATAGCACCTGCCGTCAGTGGCATGGTGCTGGGTTATGTCGCCATTACCGCCGTGGTGGCAGCCGGTGTTGGCACCATTGTCGCCAGTGTGCCGTTGATGCTGACAGCCCTGACGCTGTTAGGCTCCGCCTATCTGCTTTATCTCGGCGTGGGTGTTTTTCTCAACCCGCCAGTGCCGCAAGCCACAGAGTCTGACATTGCCTCATGGTCCAACTGGCTCATTCGTGGCTTTGGTGTCAGCGGCGTGAACCCCAAGGCACTGCTGCTGTTTCTGGCCATCCTGCCGCAATTCACCAGCCAGACCGCGACCTGGCCCATCTCCGGCCAGATCGCAGCGCTCGGCCTTGCCCATATCGTCAATTGCGCTGTCATCTATACGGCAGTGTCCGCCAGCTCCCGTGCGGTGCTGCGCACTCGCCCGCGTGTTGCCCGCCTGGTCAGCAAAACATCGGGTGCGGCAATGATCACCATCGCGCTGCTGCTGATCATGGAACAGGTCATTCAGTTCACGGCGTGAAGGTGTGGTGGCTAAGGCCCGGAAAATAGGCAGGTCAAGACACGGAGGTCGTGCATAGTGCTGAGGTCTCGAATCCACCCCTCACTTGCGATTTCTAACACTTGGTACCTTCGTCCCAAGATGTTGAAATCGCTTTCTCTCCCACAAGGGCAGAGATGGGTGGGTGCCGCGCCCATCCAGCAAGTCAGCACTGCTGAGACGGATGATGCGTCCAATCTAGTGCAATTTTGTTGAGATGGTACAAGACGGCGCCGCTTGGCACCCCTTACCTCTACCCTTGTGGGAGAGGAAGAAAAATCATGGTCTTGGCTTCAGCCAAGTCATAGATTTTTCAGGTGAGGGGTTATGTGCTGCACAACGCTCATGGTTTGACGCCGCCGGCGAAACACCCGACCCTCATGCCTCGTCCTCGGGCCTGACCCGAGGATCAATCACAGGTATCCAGTCGGCGCGCGTCTGCGCGGCGGCAAGACGCTTTTCATCCCCAAGACTGGGAATGACTGGATCCCCGTGACAAGCACGGGGAAGAGGGCGGTTGGTTCGACCGCTGCATTCACATCAACATCCAGTCTTCATGACCAAGGTTGGAGTACAGCGCGCGCATAGCGATAAGACATCGGGCCAACCACCGCCCCAACCCATGTTTCCCACCCACAATTGAGAACGCTTCTGAACTGCACAAAACACTTCTGATTGCAGTTGCAAGTCATTGTTATCTACAGATATTTCACATATTTTTCAGAGAGTTCACATTGACAGATCAAGGGCAGTTTTTTAAACAGCGGCGCATCGGGGAGTAGTCACCGCGGGGTTCAGCGGGAGTGCGTCAACATACTCGTGCAGCGGCACGTGGCGTACTCAGTCGATTAATTCGGCTCAACGAGACCGTGGCTGAGATCTGCCATATCGGACAGGCAGATGACGCCCGGGGTCTATGTCCGCGAGGTCTTGTTATGTCTATCATGGCAATCATCCTGCTATCCATCAGCATGTCCATGGACGCCTTTGCCGTGTCTGTCGGGCGTGGCGCGGCACTCGGTCGCCCGCCATTCAGGGAAGCGTTGCGCACCGGCATCGTGTTTGGTGTCGTGGAAGCCATCACGCCGTTGATCGGCTGGGCAGCTGGCGTTGCCGCTGCCGCCTATATCTCCACCATCGACCATTGGGTGGCCTTTGTGCTGCTGGGTGCCGTTGGCCTCAATATGATCTATTCCGCACTGAAGGGGGACGAGCAGGACGAACGATCCACCGTCAAGGCATCCTTCTTGGTGCTGGTCGCAACCGCCATCGGAACCAGCCTTGATGCCATGGCCGTTGGCGTGTCGCTGGCCTTCCTCGATGTGAACATTGCCGTCATCGCCGTCGGCATTGGCCTTGCGACCTTCGTGTTCGCCTCAGGCGGTATCATAGTCGGTCGTTTGCTGGGAGAACGGTTTGGCCGCTATGCCGAAGGCATTGCCGGTATCGTGCTGATCGGCCTTGGTTCGTCTATCCTCTACGAAGATCTGATGGCGGCTTAAACCGCTATCCAGCACTGCTTTGAGGGTGGTTTTCAGCTATCAATCGACTGAATAAATGCTTGAAGAGTTGTCCGCAACATCTTGTTTTGCAAAATGAATTCTTCCATCGACAAACGCAATCAGCAGTGTCGCGGCAATCACGCCACGCGACAAAACAGAGACACTGCGCGATGAGGGCAGGGCCGCCTTGAATGATGAGAGCGACCTCTGTCGATCATCCATGGCGCGATGGCCGGCAGGACAGATGTCACCTGGTTGAGAGTATAAATCACGTTTCATGCCGACACCCACACGCAACATGGTGTTGCGATATGCAGCTTGGCACCTCTGCGAATGAGTTGCAATAGCGAAATTTGATATCAATCGGACTTAAAACAACCCGGCAGATAGCAGGGCAGATGAGGCATATAGCTTGCAGCAGCACCGACTTTGACCACTTTGTTTTGCGCGCCCGCAGTGCTGACACCAGGATAAAACCGAGGTTAGGGGGTAGGGGTGAGGGGAAAAGCAGTTGCTATAAGGATCAAAAATCTCGCCGATTGCAACTCTCGCGCGTTTTCGTATGATGCGTCACAACAGTACAAACGAACGCCCGGATACAGACCATGTTTTACATCGGCGGCATTAATGACGATCTGCGCACAGAGATACACAACGCCCTGACCGAGCGTGGCCTGACATCGCACATGAACGATACCAAGTGGTACAAGTTATGTACCGCTATCTATGAGGAGATGCCATTCCCACCCAGCTATTGGCACAAAGACGTCCTCTATGATGCAGAAGAACCGGAAGATCCACAATCTGTAGGCAGTTCCTACGGTGATTGGGCAAGGACACCTGAAGCGTCACTCGGACTGCACATTGAATGGCTGAAGGTAGATCCAAGATACGCACATCATAGAGGACAATTGATACCGCCAAGAATTGAAGACTGCTCAGCACAGTTCCGCGACATCCTCATTCGCCTGAACATTCCATTCACTGAAGAAGAGCACCTGTTCGTCATCCATGGCCATAGCGTCGGCGTGGAACTGCCCCGACACGTCAAAACGCCCGCTTAAGGCAAGCCAAGCCGGCAGCAAAGGAGGAGTGATCTTTAGCACCTGTAGGCAGGTTCCCGGCCGAGCCAAAGGCGTAGACGACTTCAACAGGAGATACCAAAAGTATTCGTAAAGCCAAAGCGCGCGATAACGGTATATTTATTTTCGTTTATTTTAAGCAACTTATATACATGCCCGCGCGCCATCAGTATCGTTTTGTATTCTATCTTTATTGCTAAGCGTTTCGGGGGGAAGTGCGTTGAAAATAGCAATAGTCTGCGACAACGCATCTTTCACCAAGGGCGGAGAGGCGGCCATTCCGCTGCGTTTCTTCCGCGCGTTTCGCCAACTCGGGCTGAAGCCTCAGCTTTTGTCGCATGCCAGAGTGGAGCCGGATCTTCATGCATCGCTGACAGCCGACGAGCTGAACGATGTCACACTTTTCTCCGACCTCAAGCTTCAAAAGATTGTCTACCGTCTTGGCCTTTACCTGCCGGGCCGCGTGCGCGAAGCCTATACTGATCAGATCATCCGCCTCGCCACCGAGGCAAGACAGCGCAAGGAGCTTCGCCAACGCGCGAAGGCTCGTGATATTGATTGCGTATTCGTGCCGATACCTATCTCTCCCAAGGCGATCAGCTTGATCACGGATATCGGCGTTCCGGTCTTTTTCGGTCCGCTGAACGGCGTAATGGACTATCCGCCTGGCATGCGCGACAAGACCAGCGAAGCCGGAAAATATCTGATCGCAGCGGGGCGGTACATCGCGGAGCCGTTGCACTACATCTTTCCGGCAAAACGCAACGCAGCAGGCCTGTTCTACGCAAACGACCGCACACTCGCCAACCTTCCCGTGGCCACGAAGAACGTGCCTCGATTTCGCTCTTTCGACGCCACGATCGACGCTGCCAATTGGCAGAACGTGGATCGTAGCGGTGCGATTGATCCGACCCATTTCGTTTATGTCGGCCGCCTGATTGACTGGAAGGCGGTAGACCTCGCCATCGAGGCAATCCATCGGCTGGAGGGGCGAGCACGCCTGACCATCGTCGGTGAGGGGCCGGAGAGGCCACGCCTCGAAAAGCTTGCGGCAAGCGGCAAGGGCGCCATCTCCTTTGTTGGCTTCAAGGGCCACGAGGAAATCGTCGAAATTTATCAGGACGCCGCCGCACTTTTGTTGCCCTCCATGCGCGAGGCTGGCGGCAATGTCTGTCTGGAGGCCTTAGCGGCCGGTGTGCCTGTCATTGCAACGCGCTGGGGTGGGGCTGAGGATGTCGTGCAGGATGGCGTCGACGGTATTCTGGTAGACCCCATCGACCGGGCAAGTTTCATTGCCGGCTTCGCGGATGCCATACAGCAGCTCATGGACGATCCCGCTCGCATACGTGTGATGGGCGAGGCTGGACGAGCACGCGTGCTGGTGAGTTACGACTGGCAAACGAAAGCGCGCCAATGTCTGCAAACCTTCGAACAGACACTTGCGGCCAAGAGTAACGCGTGAGGAATTGCACCGCCTCACATCGAGGATTGCGCAGATCCGTCTGAAGGCTCCAACCTTCAGGGAAGACGTCTGATTGCCATCTATGGCCAAAGGGAAGGGGAGATGCATCTTCCTAGCCCGCCAATATGAGCAGCATTTGTACGCACAGTGCTGGTCATTGCCAGGACCTCAATAGAAACGGTGCACAACAATCAATCATGGCGTGTGTTGCTGCAATACTACATATTTTTTGACGAGTTCCGATATGCTGCCGACATAAAATCAAATCAGGTAATTTGATTTAACTCTGGGGGGAGTTTTTATGAAAGCCAGATCCGTTCTGCTTGCGTCCGCTATCGTTATGGGCGGCGTCGCGACAGCGTGCGCCGGAGACCCGGTCAGCTATGACAACAGGGACACGGCTGCATTTTCATGGGCGGGCGCCTATGTCGGTGGCCAGGTCGGCCGCGACAGGGGCACATCTCATTTTAACAACCCGACAATTCCGGGAGACATCGATGCCGATGGTTTTGGCGGCGGTATCTATGCGGGCTACAATTTCGACCTCGGCAGCAATGTGATTGTCGGCCTTGACGGCGACATCACCTACAACAACGCCAACGGTCGACTTGAAGAAGATTTCGGTAGCATCATTGTCGGCACAGAAAGCAGACTGCGTTGGTCTGGCGCCGTGCGAGCGCGGGCCGGTTATGCATTTGACCGTTTTCTGCCTTACGTCGCAGGCGGCGTTGCTTTTGGCAGCGTCAACAATATGGGCTTCTTTGATATTGTCGGCCTCAGCTATGATGAAGCCTCACAAAGAAAAACCGCGAACGGCTGGACCGTTGGCGCCGGCATCGACTTTGCGGCAACCGACAACCTGATCATCCGTCTTGAATACCGCCACACCGACTATGGCCGCAAGGACTTCACCGCGAAGAATGGCTTGGTGGATTTGACAACCGGCAACCGGTTCCAAACCAACGGCGTGCGCCTCGGTATCGCCTACAAATTTTGACCGGCGTCTGATACCGCAGCACAAACCCTCACAGCTAACACGTAGACAAATCGGGCAGGGGAAACCCTGCCCGCAAATTGTGGAACGGCTAGACGGGTCTGCGGCCAACCGCGACAGCAACGTCAGTGTAGCGGATCCTTTTCAAGGAATGAAATATTCCGAATAAATAAATGTAATTTAACTAGAGAAATCAATTCCGTATTTGCCGATATTAATCCACTTCATGCAGAAACGGTCAACCTCGTCATCAACACCAGAAACCAACGAAATCAGAATACATTTTTCTACATTATTTCAATTCACTAACCAACACGGCTAAACAAGAATGATAGAAATTTACATCTGACATCCACAGGTACGATAAGAGCCAGGGTAGGGGAGCGCCCTACTCCTGAAAACTGAGTATTTCAGTTATTCAGGTCTTCTCGACCACACCAATTTCAGGATGTGAAACCGACGGCTTCGTTTCTTCGCTAGCCATTTTGAAGTGAAATGCGCTGACAGTGCATCCAGACACGTGACCATTTCATTGCATCCTGCGAACGGGTTGAACATGCATCGGCACGCAGAATTACCATGCTCATCGACTGAACTTGAACTTGCATACTGTACTGTGGCACACGCAGACAACACCATCTAAAGACCGTCCGTTCAGCGTCCAGACAGACAGCAGTATGGCCATGCGACGTCACAGAGAGCAATGAGACTATGTTGACTGCGAGACGCTTGGTCGATGCGAAATACGCACCGCAATTGATTGTGCTGGTGCTGCTGGTTGGTTTGGTTCCGCGTGTGCTTTTTCTCAGCGTCGGTCACCAGAGCCTCATGACCGCATTTACATTCCTGACGCTCGTATTGCTGATTTGCCTGATCGGATTTCTGACACGTCGGTTTCGTACGTTCTGGATCATCTGGGCTTTGGCGTCGGTCAGCTCAATTGTTCTCGTTGGCATGGTAAGCCCATTGGCGGTGGTGCCACATATGCACATCTTCATGCCGTACTTTGTACGGTGACCAAAGGCGGCTCAACACAGCGCAGCGCGTCGTAGCGCGTTGCGGAGGATGACACAGCAGGAACGGCGACACTCAGCAAAGCATATGGCAGTCGGCAAACCCAGAGCGTAACAGAGGCAACATCCAAAGCGTCCAAGACCAGGTTTTCAGGCATTCTGGGCTATTACCCAATACGAATAAGTTCCATAATATATCTTATGCGATTTATGTGTGGGCTTGGGCGGGCTCAAGAATGAAGCGCCTCCCTCGCGAATAATCATCCGAAAGAACGGCACAGTCGAACGCAACATCGAAACGTTCAACGTTCAGTCAATTGAAAAACATCCCCAACCGTCATTCTCACCGCCGAATGGAGCTGCCGCATCTTCCAGGAACATTTCGACTTCGGTGATTTCTTTATGGTCTGGATGCATCATTCGACTGGCAGTTACATCCCAGGCAAGTCCAGGCTTGCCTTCCTCAAAAAGCTTTATTTTGACACTGTCAAATTTCGAACTGACGACCTCTGCAAATCGTGTCGCTGATTTTTCATCCGGAATTATGATCTGAAAATCAATTGTCCGTGGTACGGACAGATTGTCTCCGTCTGCCACCAATCTGCGCAGGACATCGCCGTTAACGTCGTCTGGAATGTCATGTTGCATGTTAAATCCTTGCCCTGAAAATCACCCCGAATTCGCGCGCCATGCTTTCGATATCACTGGTTCCGTTCAAAGCTTTTGGTCACGACGATTTCGCCGACAATCGCAGCATTGAATTTTTCGAGATCTTCCGCCGGTATCCAGTATTTCTTCAACGCCTGGCCGCCAGCCTCTTGCGGAGCATAGGCGGAAAGAAACGCAGCCTGAATGTCAAAGCGCGTGACATAGCCCGCGCCATCTCGACCGACATTCCAATCCCGTGCAATACGAATGGCATAATCCTCTGTCAGCACAGGATAAAAAATTGGCTGATCAGGCAAACGTGGCGGAAACGCCGTCATGCCACTCTGCCTTATCAGATCCAGTTCAACGGGACCCACAGGCCTCCACAATGTTACAGTATCCACTCAACACCTCGGCGTAAAATTATTCTATTTCAATGAATTGCGACCACATCCTGCAGTGAATATGAATTTCTTCTTGCCCGTTGGTGCCTGCAGTGCATGAACGAGCAGCTACATGGTGTCCGCCAAATCCCTGCCCCAAAAATCACAGCACCTGTATTAAAGCCTGAGCCGCAAGGACCAATCTTTGCGGCGCAGAATGGTGGGTGGCCAACCGCTCTTGAACGGCGAGCGCATGAGACGACGTTTACAGCTTCTGTTCGAGTTCTGTGGTCAGCGCTTTTGTGCGCGGCTGAATATCGTCAACATTCGTGAAAGGCTTCCAGTTCACGGTCAAAACACCATCGGCAAACGACACGCCATCCGCGTAGTTCGAAGCCGGCGCTGACGCCTCGTCATAGTGGATGACGATCGATTTCAGTTTTTTCTGCAGCGCGTCCTTGCCGATGTCGCTCGAAGCAATGTCCGTAAGAGACTGGATCAGAGGATCGATGATGGTTTTACGGAGATAGTCATCGCTTGCATATGATTCCGCCAAGCCTGGCAGCGCCAGGCTTTTCTGATCAAGAGTGACGGGCACCGCAAACCCTGCCGCAGTCTGGATTGCCTTCTCCAAAGACGGCCATGTCTCCTTGGCGTAGGCCGCAATGGCACGGCGCTCCCCCAGGCCCGCTTCCTGTGCATGAGATGCACCCGGCACAAGTAGGAGCAGCACGCCAGCCATCAGTGCAGAGCGAAAATTCGACATGATCTATCCTTTCGATGATATATTGCTTGTAGTTATTCGCAGTTTGCGAGGTCGCGCTTGACCGAGATTGCAGCGATGCGGACCCGTGATTCAGCGATTTTCCTCGCATCCGCATCACGCGCATCAAGCCCGCCGATATAGCCCTTCACCTCGCGTGCGATGCCCGTCGCGGCAAGTCGGCAGCTAATATCGAGGCGTTTGTCTTTCCCCATCGGATCCAACACGCCGGAAAGCTTGAGAAGCTGACGTTTGTCGCCTTTCTCGTAGTGAGATTTCGCCTCGGCACGCAACGCGGCCAACCCCTCACCTGTCGGCGTATAAGCCTCAACCGCCGCATGGCTCGGCGCCCAGCACGAACTCGCGGAGCAAAAACCAAAGACGTACAAAATCACCCGCATTCCAGGCATGACACCCCATTCCCTGCCACGAATAAAACACGTTAAAGTAGATGTATACATTGCCACCCATACCGAACGCTTACAAAAAGCACAACTGTCACGGACGCCTCTTTCACTCGCCTTGACGCCGGGATTTCCAACATGAAGACCCCGCTATCAAGATGTGGCTCTCAAGATTTCGCCTTGGCGGCCAGGCATCAACAGCAATGGTTTTGGCCATGTTTCAGCTACATAAGCACGAAAATTGATACGCAACCATGACGTTAATCAAAAACGAAACAACGTACCAAAAGTATTGCAATTGCCCAAATTTTAATCCATAAGCCGCCTATAGTGCAAAAAAGCTGTTACGACTGATCTTTTGTTTGCAAAAACAGACGGCCACACGGTGAAAAGCACAGTGATGAATGCGGAAGAGGCAACGTCGATCTCGCTTGACGAGACTTAGACATAGGTGTCGACATATGACCAAAAACACTTTTCAAACGCCAGTTTTTGCCCTGTCTGTATTGCTGTCGCTTGCGGCTTCGTTATCCGGCGCTGACGCGCAAGGAACAGCGGATTCCGCCTATTTGGAACGACGCAACGATCACGGTATAGTTGTATATTGCAGCGGAAAAGGTTTGCTGGACCCAGATGCGGAGCAGTTTTTCAAGGTTGGCACGGATGAGATTTTTGGCGAAGTCGAAAACACGCCAGAAGTCGAGCTGCATGAACAGAAGGGCCGCGAGGGGATTTCCTATCTTCAGGGCGAGGAACAGTCACTAACAGATCTGGCTGCGGCAAATGGCGTTAGCGTCGATGAGGTCTGCGGCCAGTACCGGGGCCAAATCACCCTTGGACGCATGATGGCAAAAAACAAAGCCAACAAATAATCGATATAGGAAGAGGATACTCGATGAAAAACCGTTACCTGGCACTTCTCTCGGCAGCAACTGTACCGCTTATGATGCTGGCATCGGCTGCATCTGCGGATGAAACGCAGCAATTGTACAACAGCTCGCGAAACCAGCTTGGCCTGATCAAATATTGCGTTGAGCAAGGCCACCTGAGCGACGATACAGTAAAGGCCTACCAGAATATCGTAAGCGTTCTGCCTACCCCTGCCAGCACCACGGAAGGTGACGCGTATGAAGCGGAGGGCGCAAAGGGAAACAGCTTTGACGGCAGCTCCGGCGTGTCGATGGAAGATATTGCACAGGGAACCGGAATGACGGTTGCCGACCGTTGCGCTTCGTTTGAAGCACTGACGAAGCAATAATCCAGTCCGGCGCGCAATTTGTTCACCTCGAAGGTCTCGGCTCTCACCAGCCGGGACTTTCTTTTTGGAGGCGCGATCCCGTTTGGGACCTCACAATAGCCTTTGGTGAAAGATGCCTGTATTTTTCTACAGCTTAGTCGTGTTGGCCACCTCAGTGACGGCCCTGCCACCAGACGCCGCGAATGAATGCATCGCTGAAAATGGCGACAACGCATTGTCGCAACAATCCTTCGGCGCATGGACGCTGTTTCACGCAAAATGTTCCTGCATGCTGTCTCTGCCGGGTTCCGGTGACAGCAGTTTTGACATGCTTGTGGTCAAGGCAACCGCCGACCAGAAGGCACCGCGTTTGTCTGTCATGGTCTCTGTGACACAGGAATTTCCCGATGATGTCGAATACTTTCCCGTCATCATAAACGACAAACCGATTGCGGCAGGAGCCCAGCCAAAGGGTGGCGTTTTCCTTGTGGAACTGGGGGGACATGTCGACTGGTTCAATGAGGTCGCCCAATCCGCCCAGTCCGGCACCATCAGCATCGGCCCCTATAGTTTCGGGTCCGACCAATCAGACAAAGCGGTTTCCGCGCTGCGCACCTGTTACACCGGGCTCGAAGGAAAGTAATAAACGTTCCAACGCATGGCATCTGTGAGCATGGGATACGAAACAGAGTTTGCCTCAGCGCACCCGCCCTGCTCAATCTACCTTCAGCACCGCGCCGGTGTCGTATTGGCGCACATAGTCCACGCGTTTGCCATTCCAGTGGTAACAATAATGCCGCCCCTGATCGGGAATGCTAATCACGTCAGGCCAGAACACGCCGATGCAACGCCCGCCCGGCATGCGTACGCTGTCCCATAACAACCCGTCGCTGCCGGCGGTCCGCAGCCCCTTTCCCTCAACATGCGATGCACTGTAATCCGTGGGATGCAGCACACCAGGCACGGCGTTCACATCATCCAGTGTCCTGTCGATACGGCCCACCAGCACCCGGAAATCGGATGTCCAGCCGGGTGCCTGCTGTGTGGCGCGCATAAAATTCTGGTGGTGATGCACGGTTTCTGCCACCGCCACATCTTCTGTGCCGCCGGCATAATAAATGCCATAGCTGCCATCGCTGAACCGACCCGGCCGGTCGGTAGAACAATGCACAAAGGGTGCCATGACAAGGCTGGAGCCGGGGCCAGACACCCGCCGTTCGACTGGCACCTTGCCCAGATCACCCACCTCGTAACGCACCCGTGGATTGGTCTTTTCCTCCACGGCCACCAGCGCTTCCCAGTCACGCGGGTCAGCGATATCTTCAAACAGATGGATGGGTGGAAAGATAGACCGAATGATACGGTAGGTCTGCGAACGCACATGGGCGCGAACGGACAGGTGCCCTACCATGCGCTTCTCTCGGCATCGAGCCATTCGCGCATCACGGCCAGATCCGACAACTCGCCCTGCAGCATGATGTCCAGGGCCGACTTTCCGGCAAAGGCGGCGTTGGGCGCCTTGATCCACTCGTAACCGCGCGCCACATCCTTGAACAGATAACGCACCCCCTTGTGGATGCCCATCAAATGCGCCATCCGCATTCGTAGATCACGGTCTATGCGGCCGGGGCTGCCCTCTTTCCAGCGTGCCCAGGTGCGGGCGGAAAGCCCACCCAGCAACGTGCAGGCCTGCGCATCCGTCAGATTCCAGGCATTAAACAGGTTTACAGTGGTGCGTGCCAAAGCCCCCGCTTCCGCATCGCTGATGTCTGTTGAACTGGCATCGGCCAGCGTGGGCACAATTGGCTGTAACAACATGGCAACCTCACATTCTGGCGTATAAATACCATAGTTGTGCCATTTGGCAAGGACGTTGACGATACACCATCGTGTCGCGGCAGCCTGAGCGGCCTTTTTACAAGCGGCATGTTCCTGCTAATTAACAATTGACCTTTAATCTGGGCGTTGCAGAAAACGAAACAGCATGAAAACACCCCTCTTCCGCCAAGCAGCGATGACGTGACCCTACGGTGAGCCGCAATTGATTTTCAGTAAAGACCCGAAGACAAATCGCCTCTTCGAGATTGAATGCTTGCGCGGCTTTGCAGCTCTTTATGTGGTTTTTTTCCACGTGTTGCGGCCAGAGGTTCAGGAATATTCCTACATCCTGTCCATTCCCTTCCGCTTCGGGCAGGAGGCGGTCATCCTGTTTTTCTTGTTGTCAGGTTTTTCAATCAACTATTCCTGGTCGCAACGGCCAGAAAAGACTTTCCGCATTTTTGCCCGTGACCGGCTGGTCCGCATCATGCCGATCTTTCTGGTCGCACTGCTTGCCACCTATCTCTTTACCGCACTGGCAGCCCGTGAATGGATTGACATCGACCTCGGCACCTTTATCGGCAATGCGCTGATGCTGCAGGACCGCCCTCGCCTCGGTACCATTGTTGAACCTTACATGGGCAATCAGGCGCTGTGGTCGCTGTCCTACGAAGTGGCCTTTTACCTGTTCTATTACATGCTGGTGCGGTTTACGCCGTCGGCACACAGAACCGTCGTTGTCGGCATCATCTCGGTGGTGTTTTTCCTGATCATGCTGGCTTACCCCAATCAGCTCAGCCGCTTTCTGGCCTATTTCTGCATCTGGTGGCTGGGTGCAGTCATGAGTGAAATCTATCTTGGCCGCGCGCAGGCAAAGGAGTTTTTACTGGCGCTGCTGCCGGTTGCTCTTGTGGCACTCTGCCTTGCTCTTTTGGCCTCCAACAGCTATGTCGAGATTGATATCGGTTCAAGTGTGCTGTTTCCGTTTCTGGAACTTCGCCACTTTGCGGGTGCCTTGGTCATTGCGCTTGCCATGTTTGTCTGGTCGCTCAACGGCTGGAAAGGGTTCCGGCCGCTATTTGCGCCCTTTGCCTTGCTGGCACCGGTCTCTTACGCCGTTTACGTGCTGCATTTCCCGATCATGGCGGACATGCGCGAAAGCCTTGAACTCTCGCCCTGGCTGACCATTCCAGTCACCGCCTTCGTCACGCTGGTTTTCGCCATGCTGCTGGAAGGCCCGTTCCAACGCGCCATCAACCGCGCAGTCAAAGCCCGCAAACAGAAAATCAGCCTCACCAGTCAAAGCCACCAGACGCCTTGAAAAAACAAAGCACGGATTTGTTAGAGCTTCCTGCCGGTTGGTTGTCGCCGTCCCCGGAATCTGCCCGGCAATTTGAGCAGGAACTGCAACGGGAGTTGTGCCCGCAGCACGTGCTTTACAATGTTCCCGCACAGGCAGTTGGACGAAAAGACCGGCGCGATGATTTCCTCTTCAAAATTCCGGACAATTGTTTTGCGCAGGTGCATCTGACATGGCGACAGGAGACAGACCCGCTTTGGCCTGCAACAGATGTGTTCTCATCCTTTGAAGCGTGGAAAACATCTCTTGATGATGAGGATTTTGATTAAGAACACCAAAGCCTTGTCAGTGCAGTTTCAACGCACGGACAGAAGGTATTTCAGACCTTGGGTGAAACCGCGTGGCGCAACAGTCAGGTGATCTTCGTCCTCAAGCACAACTGATTTCAGTTGCAGGTTCGGATAGTGACGGCTTTTCAATGCCGCTTCGAAAGCCTTGTTATCCGCCACCATATCCACCGACTGGTTGTAGCGTCTGTCGCCTTTTCGCAAGGCTTCGTAAGCGCCAACATAAAGATAGACCTTGGCGCTCAAGTCCTTGTTGTTTTTCGCGTACATCTCTTCCAGCTTCAAAGCATGGCGTTTGTCATACCACAGCGACGGGCTACCAAGCACATAGCCGTTAAACAGGTCAGGCTGTGTCAACAAAATCTGCGCGCCCAGCAAAGACCCATAGGAGTGTCCAAGGAAAAACGAACCCGCAGGATCAGTCCGGTAACGGGTGGCGATGAACGGTTTGACCTGATCGGCCAGATAACGCTGATAGGCTTTTCCTTCACCATGCACTGCGCCTGCTGATGCCGTGCTCGGACCTCTAGGGGTCGGGGTATAATCACGCTGACGACTGACTTTTCCATCCTCACCCTTGGCATAGGACAGGCCAACAAGGATAAATTCCTTGATCTGCGGCCCCTCGACATTCAGACGACGGCCGATCTGCCGAATAACAGGGAAAGCGTAATCAGCATCCGTGACATAAAGCACGGGGTAACGCCGGTTTGGCTGGGTGGCATAGGACGGCGGCAAAGCAACAAAGACCTGGTAGCCGCGGCCTGAAACAGGATCAGGCACATCCCAGACCTCACTACCGACTATCTCATAGGCCCGCCCCTCACCCGCCTGCGCCTTTGGTGCTGACTGCGCATAAGTTTGCGTTGCGGTACCGGTAACGCTGACGCCAGCCATCAGTGCCGCCAGCAGGATATTTTGAATATTATGTCGCACGCGCAAGTCTCCGCCCAAAGAATGTCGATGCTGTCAGCCTCTACGGACGGATATGCGCGGCAATAAGACCAGACGTCTGGCGAATGAATTTGTGCTTAACAAAAACAAAACCTTGGGTTGATGACGGTAACATATATTAAGCCGATGATAAGCCATGCAAGTCGTGAAGTTCACCGCCGCACCGGGCTGGAAATGCAGGAGGGCTGCCATGTGGTCAGCCTTGGCCTTCATCCCTCCGGGCGCAGATGAATGACCACCATCGCGCCGCCCTCCGGGCGATTGCTGAATTCAAGATGCCCGCCATGTGCGGTTGCGATGGCCTGCACGACAGACAATCCAAGCCCGGTGCCGCCGGTTGCCCGCGATCGTGATGGATCACCGCGCCAGAAGGGATTGACGGCCACCGCGTCCATATCTTCAGGAAAACCGGGGCCGCGATCGAGAACACGGATAACCACGCTGTCGTCGGGCAGACTTTCCGTCTCACAGCGCAGCCAGTGGCCACTTTCGGCATAACGGCTGGCATTGTTGAGGAGGGCCAGCACAGCCTGGCGCACCCGTGATGGGTCGGCTAAGATCATTGCCGGTTTCAGTGCGGTTTCAATCTCGAACGTGCGTTCCTCCAGCATCGGGCGGGCCGCTGCAACAACCGCCTCCACAACCTGCGCCACATCAAGCGGCTGGCGTTGCATCACCAGCTTATGGCCAATCGCCAGCGACAGGGTGCGCAAATCCTCGACAATTCGCCCCAGCCCCTCCACCTGCAGCAGAAGGTCGGAGATAATCTTCCGCTCCATAGGAAACACGCCGTCAATCATGCCCTGCAGCGCCCCCTGTAGAATGGTCAGCGGCGTTCGCAACTCATGGGCAATGGCCATATTGTTGAAACGCAATCGCTTTTCCATTGTATCAAGGCTGGTGGCCAGCGCATTGAACGTCTCGACAAGACTTGAAACTTCCTGCGTATTGCTGGTGGAAACCGCAACCCGTGCTGAGAAGTCACCCGATTTCAGCGCCTCTGCCGCCACGGTCAGATCTTCCAGCGGCCGGGCGATGCGCCGCGCCAGATAGATGCCGATAATGGCGCAAACCAGCGCGGACAGCAGGCCACACACAAGGGCGGCAAGCTGAATTTGCAAATCGGTCTGCGCATCCTGGGCGTTCAGATGTTCCACAAGGATTTTGACGCCAGCACCATCGGGCACATCGCCTTCAGTCAATGCCTTATAGGCCGCTGCGGCCTCTGGCGGCAGGTTGCTGTTGATGGTGTCATCCAGATAAGCCGAATACCGGTTTACCCCGACATAGGCCATGCCAACGCTGAGCAACAACATGGTTGCGATGACAATGGCTGTCAGCGTTGCAAGCGACAGGTTTTTAAATCTCGGCAACCTCATAGCGGATCAGAAAACCGGTAGCCAATGCCGCGCACGGCGGAAAAGAAACCGGTTTGCCCCAACTCTTCCAGCTTGCGGCGAAGGTTGGAAATATGCGTATCGACGGTGCGCACCAGCGCGTCACTTTCTGGCAGGCACGCGTCAAGAATATCGGCGCGGCCAAATGCCTGCGTCGGATGGCGGATCATATGCGCAAGAATGCGAAATTCACTCAGCGTCAGTGTCAGGGCAATACGCTGCCCATCCTTGTTGACGAAAACCGAATAACTGCCGAAATCCACTTCAATCGCCCGAAACCGTCGTATTGTGTCCTTTCGCTCCCCCAGTGTCCGGCGCAACACCGCCCTCACCCGCGCCACAACCTCCTGCGGGTTGAACGGCTTTACCACATAGTCATCGGCGCCCAGATGCAGACCGCTCAACCGGTCCAGATCATCGGCCAGTGCAGTGACCATGATGACAGGTGTCGAACTGGTCTGGCGAAGGCGCGCCAGCACACCCAGACCATCCAGCTTGGGAATGCGTACATCCAGAAGCACAAGGTCCGGCTTTAGAATGGCATGGTGCTGCAGGGCGGTTTCACCATCGGCGGCATGCACGGTGCGAAAGCCGTCGCGCTGCAGATATCCTTCAAGGATCATTGCAATTGCCGGCTCATCCTCAACGATGAGAACAAGATTATTGTCCACTTTTGTCCCTGGCTATCATTTAGGTCTTACATTTGGCCGTCAAAGTCGCCGCGACTATGGGAAATAAACCGCCCTCACGCAATTCCAAACAGTCTCTTGATCGTCGGAAAACCCAATCTGAACAGGCCCTTGATCGTGTCTTCGCCGTTTCTTGACAATTGAATTTCAAATTCCGGCCACACACGGGCACCTGGCGTCACTCAATGGCGCAAGGCTGCTCCATATCGTTGAACTTACGTATCAGGCCGGCGGAAAATCTCACAGCATTTTCCGGTCTGTGCCGTGGCCCTAGGAATGACCAGCATGTCAAAAACCGCATCGGACTTTCTGTCCAGCGCGTCCCTTCAAAAACACCAGCCGACCACACAGACAGGTACGGAAAGGGCAATCAGCCTGCTTGGCACAGCCATTGTGTTGACCAGCTTTTTCTTCGTGGTCTTTCCCATGGTGGACCTTGCGGTATCACGCTGGTTTGCGCGCGGCTCGGTGTTTGTTCTGGCCGAGCAACCATTCCTGAAAGCGGTGCGAAACGTCAGCCGTGGCAGCGTCTATTATATCATCGGGGCCATGCTGCTGCTCCTTGGCCTCAACCTGGCTTTGCCGCGCAAATACCGGTTCTGCCCGTTGCACAAGCCACTGTTTGTGCTGCTCAGCTTTGCCGCAGGGCCGGTCATCATTGTCGAGACATTAAAGGCCCTGATTGGTCGCGCCCGGCCCCGCCACCTCCTGGAATTTGGCGGCAGTGCAGATTTTACCCCGGTCTGGCAGTTTGCCGCCACCTGCGCACGCAACTGCTCCTTCCCCTCAGGCGAGGCATCGGGCGCTGCAGCCGCTCTTTCACTTCTCGTATTCATCCCTGAGAAATTGCGCAGCATCGCCGCCCTCGTTCTCACGCCTTTCCTTGCGGTGATTGCGCTTAATCGCGTGCTGTTTGGCGCCCATTTCCTGTCTGATGTCATGCTTGGCTGGCTGCTGACCTTGTTTGCCATGGTTCTGATCTGGCGCTGGTTGTTGCCACAGCAACAACGCATCGATGCGTTTCTGACCCGGGCACGGGTCGTACCAGCCCGGCGCAGATAGCCCCGCAGCACCTTCCTCCCCAATCAACAACCACATCGAAAGACAAATCCGTGAGCACACTTCTTATCGAGAAATATGTCGATGGCATCTGCGTGGAAAAACTGCAGCTGCCCGTCACACCGCTGCAATTGCTGGCAAAACTTCTACCGTCAAAGGCGCGACGCGACATGTTGCGCCATGGTCTCGACATCGACGCCCTTCTGAACGACCCGCCAACCGCCTTCACCGAACAATGGCTTGATGTTGAGGAAAAGAAGGAGGCAAAGCGCATCCGCATTTGCCGCCAGTAACCGCCTTGGCAATCAGGGCATCAGGCGACGCCTTGAAATCCATGCGCCCCAGAACAGGCTGGCAAAAAACTGCGTGGGGTGTTCAAACCCGTTTTGTGTAAACAGCGTATCGACTGCCTCTTGCGAGACCGGTGGTTCGGCACCTTGCAATATCCGGTCCATCTTTGCCCTGATCTCGTCCGGCTGCGCGCCGGACATTTTCCACCGTCGCGCCCATGCCGCCATGAACAGCGGCCGAGACTGGTAGGCGCGGTAATTTCCGGCCACCACAAGCGGTGCACCGTCTTTCAGGTGGGCTGCCAGCTGGCGCATGATGTCACGCTTGGCGGCATCACCGGGCAGGTGGTGCAAAACCCCAATCATGATGGCGGCATCAAACACCGCATCGCTGGCAACAGACGACAGGTCACCGGCTATGCAGGTAACCCGCGCCGCCAGCCCGGCATTAGCAATGTTTTCCTGCGCCGCTTCCAGCATCGGTACGGACGGATCGACAGCCACAAACGACCAGTCGGGTTCCAGTCCCGCAAGGGCAATAATTTCACCAGCCGTGCCACCTGCCCCAACCACCAGAATGCGGGCCTGACTGATATCGGCGAGAGAGGCCGACACCATGCAGGCAGACAGTTCATGGCAGGCATCGTAACCGGCAAGCGCAATCCGGCTTTGGCGCGCATATTCCTCTGCGCGTGACTGATCAAATTTGGTGACGGAATTTGCGGGTGTGTCTGACATGACGGCAGTCCATTTAATGGCATGAGTGCGTTGTCATCAGTTTACCTCAATATCGATCAAGCCTATGGCTAAATGCATGATCGAACGTTCAAATCCGAACCAAAAGCATGACCGGCTGGCAGCCTTCCTGCGCACCTACGGTCTTCAAGCCCATCACGTTGAACAACCAGATATCGCCAATCTGCTCATTCTGGATGCGGATGGCGCAGGCGCGCCAACCCACCTGCTTTATATGCCGCGCAGCGCCGCGGCGCCCCTGCCGGGCACCACACTGCTGACCGCCGCTGTCATCGATTTCAACGGCATCATCAATCCGTTGATCAACACCCTGCCCGACACATTGTCGTTTGATCTTTCGCAGGAACCACACTTGCGCGGGCTGTCAGACCTCATCGTCACAGAAAGCCTTGAACGGCGCTGTGGCGGCGGCACGATCTTTGCCCGGCTGTGCGAAGTGGTGGTGGTTCTGGCCATTCGCAAGGCCATTGCCGCAGGCACCGTCAATGCCGGGCTGCTGGCCGGACTTGCGCATGCTGAGCTGCATGTCAGCCTGATTGCCATGCATGAGGACCCGGCACGTGACTGGCAAATCAGTGAACTGGCGCAACGTGCGGGCATGAAACGCAGCACCTTCATCGCAACCTTCAAACATGTGGTCGGCCAACCACCGGCCACTTATCTCACGCAGTGGCGGCTGTCGCTGGCGCGCGCGCAATTGCGCTCGGGCCGCAGTGTCAAATCAGTCGCCGCTGCCGTCGGCTTCGGCAGTGCGGCTGCGTTTTCACGGGCATTTTCCCGCGCCTACGGCTACGCGCCACGGTTTGAAACAGACATCATAGAATGCGCAGATGGCCGGAAGGGGCCAGCCACTCTGAACACACACCGGGCTTAAATGGCCTCCCATTCGGCTCGCAACATGCCCATGATAGCGGTGTCCCAGCGCTCGTCACCCACCTGAACAGACGAGCGCCGCACTCCCTCCGGCACAAAACCCACCTTGGCATAGGTGCGTATGGCCGGCGTATTCCAGGTATAGACGTTCAGCTCGACACGCTCGATTTCAGGGTATGAAAAAGCCCGTTCGAGAACCGCTTGCAGCAACGGCCCGGCCAGTCCCTTGCCACGATGATCCGGGGCAATGATCACCCGCCCGATGCGGGCAACGCCATGCCGCCAATCCATGGCCAACTGAATATGCCCGGCCAGTGCCTGATCAGCATCAACCGCCATCCAGCACAGGCGTTTGGGCGGCGTGCCAGACGCCTCGGCGCGCATCTGCTCCAACTGCTCGTCACTGACAGGAAAGGTCAGGTCGGGCCCGCCCCACTGCACAAGCTCTCGCTCGCTGGAAAGCCAGCTGCGCAACACGGGAAAGTGCGCAGGCTCAAAATCAATCAGTGTCATCATGTCCGCATTCACAGGTCATTTTCCGTTTTGCCACGCCGCGCCCGCTGGTGCTCTATCCACCAGTCATTCTGCTCGTCATCATAACCAAACAACATGCCTTCCATCCGCTCGTAATTTTCGCTCCAGCGGGCACCGCGCTCACATGCCTTCCACAGCAATTCCATGGCGGGTATGCGCCACTCCTCGCCCTTTAGCGTGTAATAGACGTTCCGGTAGCCTTTAACGGAAGTGTCGAAGAGACCAGACCGGTGCTCTTCTGGAATGGGAACAAAAATCACCTGCTTGTGCAACAGCCCTTTTTCCACCCACACATCAAAGGCATCTTCGCCATAGGCCTTGGCGGTCTCGCCACCGGTCAGGCGGGCCAGCTTCTTGCGGCCATCAATCATCAGCGGCAGTTCATAACGGGTGTGAACAAGGTAGGGCACCTCACGCAAGGACCCTTGGCCAATGCGCTGGTGTTCGCGCTCCAGCTCTATTTCAAACTCGGTCAGGCCGGTGCTTTCAGGTCGAAAATCCGTGCCGAAACGCTGATTGATGGCACGCAGCTCATCGGCATCAACTGTGTAGGAATCGACAAATGCCTGATCTTCTTCAAGATCAGCATCGATAATTGCGCCGAGCGCAGCCACATCATCCACCACAAACCGGCATTCCAGAACCGTGCACCACAGGTTCAGGTCAAACACACTGAGAATGAATCTATCTTGTGTCATCTAACGCCCACCATCATCCAGTTGATAGAAGATCAGTCAGCGTCGTTTGCAGCTTTCTTCGCACCCTTCGAAGGAATTTTAAAGCTTGCCCCGTTAGGCCCGACTGTTACCTCCGGCCCCAAGCCCATAACAGCCCCCAAGGCTGCAAGAGAGCTTACTTCCGCGTCCTTCTTATCGTCCACTTGAAAAAGCCCGGCACATGCACCTTCAATCCATCGCTCCGGAAGCGCGGCACCTTCCTTCGTCGTCATTTCCATCGCAGTTTCAATAACCCAGCTAGCGCGATTTATGTCCATGCCGTAGCGACGAAGTTGATGCTGATATTCAAGCTCTTCATCATGAGATTTTCTAACCATGTTAATCAGATAAAGAGCAAAGCCGATACACGTGGCCGATAGGATACCTCCACGGACTCCAAGGAACCATATAAGGTATGTTCTGTCTGGAATAGCAGGAGATATGCTAGGGTTAGCTGGCTCACGGCTCAGAAGCGAAATAAACTCCAAAAAAGTCTCGTAAGCAAAATATCCTGCCGCACCAGAAGCCAGTATGACGGCCCCAACCAACATTGTGAATTTTAGCTGTGTCGATATCGATCCCTGCGGTCTTACCAAAAAATCTTGAACCTGCGCGCTGATCTCCTCGCGTTGCTTTCGTCGCGCAAACATATGGTCTGATTGATCGAACTGCTTAAATCTCTCATCAAGAGCAACCTGCTCGGTCTTTATCCGATCCAGCGCTTCCGCTTCTCGGCGCCGAATGTCTTCTTCTGCGGTAAGTTGTTGCTCTTCAAATTGCTGCCGACGTAGTGCAGCGTCACTTTCATATTTGGCCCGCAGTTCTTCGGCATTTTCGAGCATCGCAACATGAAGTTGAGAAAGTGCAGCGGTCTCCCTGTCGATGATACCTATGGTATCCTTAGCCAACTCGCGGGCATCATTTACTTTCGGAAAAGAAACATGTTTCTTTAGTATCGCATCTGCGATTAGGACGTCGTCCAACTGCGCATGGCCAGATTGAGGAGAAAACGATATAAAGTCGTAATAGGCTGGATTTAAACCATTGTGGACGGTGCCACGGTCCATACCAATCATAAACTTTGTTGGATCAGAGTACCAAGTGAATGATTTAATGAAATAGGTAGCTCCCTTAGTTTGGATGATTTTTTCGTAACCATCTTCCTGGAGCGTTATTCCACCGATATCGATATTTAGACTGCTAGTGCCAAATGTCTCTTTCAATTCTACTAAAAGAGAAATAATTGCGCGGTCAGGTAACTTAGCGACATATAAATCAGTCATTCTGTGTGTATCCCAACGGGTTTGCACCAACTCTTACAGAATGCTCGCATAGCGCGCAAATGTCCGAATCGCCAATCAACTGTTTTTTTGCGCTTTTGTACCCTGCAAATGCTGACTAACATGAATTTTAGGTGGGTTCTTCCCTACACCAAATTCAACGTCGCCCAGGCAAGCACCACGTAGCGGCCGACCTTGGCGATGGTCACGAGCAGAAGAAACACCGGAAAAGGTTCGCGCATCACGCCGGCAACAACGGTCAAGGGGTCGCCGATAATCGGTGCCCAGCTGAGCAGCAGTGACCATTTGCCATAACGCTGATACCAGCCCTGCGCGCGCTCCAGCGATGTCTGCTTGACCGGAAACCATGGCCGGTTGCGGAAGCGTTCGATGCCGCGCCCCAGCAGCCAGTTGACGACGGAGCCGAGCACATTGCCGACGCTTGCAACTGCCACCAATATCCACACGGCATAATGGCCGGTATAGATCAGCCCCACCAGCACCGCTTCCGATTGGGCGGGCAAAATCGTGGCGGCCACAAAGGCGGCCATAAACAAGCCCGAGAGGGCAGCAAGTTCAGTCATCAGTGGTGGGACCATTCCGTGTGGTGGCTGTCGATGATGAAGGTATGGCGGTGGCGATAGACCCTGCCCGCCCCTGTGCGAAATGAAGGCGCGGGTAAATCGCGTCGGAATCGTCAACCATGCTCAAAGCTCGCCCGATGCCTCGCGGCGGCGCTGTTCCAACTCTTCGCTGTAACGGCGCAGCGTGTGGCTTTCGGTCAACAGGCCAACCGGCCGGTTCTCGATCTTGTTGTTGACGACTACAAGCGCTTCGCTTTCCGCGGCATCAAAGGCCGCTGCCGCCTGCCGCGCATTCATGGTCGGCAGCAAAATGTCGTTCTTGTAATGCAGGTAGGTTCCAAGGTTTATGGTCTCCGGGTCGCGGTCCATCGGGTCTGCATAGATTTCCGGCAGCAGAACCATGCCGGCATAACGCCCATCATCATCGGTCATCACAACGCGCTGGCTGGAACCCAGCGGAAACTTTTCCTTGAAGTCGGCAAGTCCCATGCTGACATTGGCCTTGCGAATGTCGGCACGCATCATGCGGCCCACCGTCAGGTCACGGATCCAGCCAATATCATGGGCGCTGCGAATGCTTTCACCGCGCAGATGAAAACGCCATGTGGCGAAGGAGTAACCGAACGTGGTGCGCACCACCAGCGATGTGGTCACAACGGCTGCCAGCACCAGCACGGAAATCTGGAAGTCCCCGGTCAGTTCCAGCGCCAGAAAGGTCATGGTCAGTGGCCCGCCAATAATGGCGGCGGCAAAGGCGCTCATGCCGATAACGGCGTAAACGATGGGCGCGGTCTGGCCGTAACCGATGAAGGGCACGATAATGGCAAAAATCTTGCCCAGCAGCGCGCCCATGAACAGTGATGCGAAGAACAGGCCACCACGGAAGTTGGAGCCGATGGAAATCGCACTGGCGGCGGCTTTCAGCAGAAACAGCCCGGCCAGCATGTAAATTGGCAGGTCGGCATCGATGTTGAGATGCAGCGCCCCATGGCCGCTGGACAGAACCTGTGGTGAGATCAGCGCAAGTGCCCCGACCACAGCGCCGCCCAGCGTCGGGCGCAACCAGGTGGGAATAGCGCTTTTGCGCGCTGTCTCCTCAATGAAGGATACCGCCTGCATGAGCACGATACCGATCGCCGCGCAGATAATGCCAAGAATGATGGCCGGCACATAATCCGGCGCCGTCACGCGGCTCGCATCAAACAGGTCGATTGTCAGGCCGTGGCCACCAATAAAACCTATGACGATGGTCGCAACCAGCGCAGAGACGATCAGCGGTGCCAGCGTGACAATCGTATAGGTGCCAATAATCAGTTCAATGGCATAAAACGCCCCGGTCAGCGGCGCATTGAAGGCGGCGGCAATGGCACCGGCGGCCCCGCAGCCAACCAGAATACGCATGTCGCCGCGCCGCAGTTTCAGCTTGGTGCCAAGCTTTGAGGCAACACCACTGGCAATCTGCGTGTAACCGGCCTCAAGGCCCACCGACGCGCCAAAACCGTTGGACACGATATTTTGCAGGCAAACCAGAATGCTGTCGGTCAGGGAAATACGCCCGCCATGCAGCGCGTTGGCCTCAATGGGGTCGATCATCGGTTTTTTGCGGGTTTTCGACAGAATGAAAATGATCAGGCCAAGCACCGCGCCACCGGCCATGGGCCCGACAAAAACAACCCAGCCCGAAAGAGTGCTGCTGCTTAACCGCTCAACCCCGAACACCAGCACATGCAGCGCCGTGCTCATCGCGCCAATCAGCCAGACAAGAAGACCGGCGGCAATGCCGATGATGACAGCCAAGGCCACCAACCCAAGTTCGCCACGCCGGAACATGGCGCGCAACCGGCTGGCGCGCACATTGTCGAAAAAGCTTGCCATATTGGGAGCACGGAAAGGCTTGGTCGACATGGTAGTCCTTCACAGGCAGTATCAGGGAGCGTTGACTTCAACCTCAAAACGCATCTGGTCGTAGGCCGGTTCAACATGATCAGGCGTTTCGCGCATCACGGTATCGTAATCCAGCGGCGTATGCATGTGCGTCAGCACTGCACGTTTTGGCAACAGCGTATTGATGCTTTCCAGCGCCTGCGACAAGGACAGGTGGCTGGGGTGCGGCTGGTATTGCAGCGCATCGATAACAAGCACATCAAGCCCCTGCAACTGCGCAAGGCTTTGCGTGGGGAAGCGGCTGACGTCAGTGCAATAGGCCACATCACCCATGCGGAAACCCAGCGAAAAAATATCGCCATGGTGTTGCAGATGCGGCGTAAAATCGATTGGCCCACCCTCGCCCGCAATCACGAATGTACCGGCCTTCGGGTCAATGATATTGGCCTCGATGATCGCGGGGTAATTGCTGCCCACGGGTGTCTTCAGGCAATAAGCGAAACCGTCGCGAATGCGGTCCAGGGTCGCCTGGTCGGCATAGATGGGAATACGCTGTCGTTGCAGCGCCCAGTACACCCGCAGGTCATCAATGCCGTGCAGATGGTCGGCATGGGCATGGGTGTAGATCACGGCGTCGATATGGTCGACACCGGCGCTGATCATCTGATGGCGAAAATCAGGCCCGGTATCGACAACGACGGTGGTCTTGCCGCCATCAGGCGCAAACTGCTCCACCATGAAGGCGGCCCGGCTGCGCCGGTTTTTCGGATTGTCAGGGTCGCAGGCGCCCCAGTCACCGTTGATGCGCGGCACACCGGGGGACGATGCGCAGCCTAGAACTGTAAAGCGTCTTTTATAGACGCTCATCCCAGCCTCGGCATTTTTGAAAAGCACCGAAATGCATTTTCTGTGGTGATGCGCGCCATCTCGGCGTAGCTCATGTCATGCACCTCGGCCAGAACCTCGGCGGTGTTGATGACATAGGACGGTTCGTTGCGTTTGCCGCGCCAGCGCTTTGGCGCCAGATAAGGCGCATCTGTCTCTACCAGCAGGCGGTCGAGCGGAACGGTTGCGGCAATGTCCCTGATGTCCTGCGACTTCGGGAAAGTCAAAATGCCGGAGAACGACACATAACCACCAAGCTCCGCACCGGTTTTTGCCAGTTCAGGTCCGGCCGAGAAACAATGCAGGATAAACGGAAAGGCACCCTTGGCACTTTCGTCTTTCAGAATGGCTGCCATGTCATCATCGGCACTGCGGCTGTGAATGACCAGCGGCAGACCGGTGACCCGTGCGGCCTCGATGTGGCGCAGCAGTCCGGTTTTCTGGTCTTCTGGCTTTTGCGTGTCGTAGAAATAGTCCAAACCCGCCTCGCCAATCGCCACGATCTTCTCATGGCTATTGGCGATCTTGATGAGTTCCTCGGCAGTTATGTCGAGTTCTTCATCTGCATTATTAGGATGGGTACCCACCGAGCAGAACACTGACGGGTACTTTTCGGTGATTTTCAACAGCTCAGGCAAACGCCGCACTCGGGTTGAAATCGTCACCATCTGCTTGACGCCGGCCGCATGCGCGCGCGCGATGATGTCATCGCGCTCCGCTTCGAAATCCGGAAAATCCAGATGGCAATGGGTATCGATCAGCATCTGTTATACCTTACGCTTCCGGCGCCACATAACGCGGGAAAACGGGTGTCGGTGCCTCAAGCGGTGTGCCGGGCACAAGACGTCCCGCCTCACCCAGTGCTGCAAAATCACGTTTGTCAGCCGGTGCTGCCACCAGATCAAGCAGCTTTGCGGTGCTGTCAGGCATGAATGGCTGCAACAGAAGCGCAATCTGGCGCACGACTTCCGCCGTTACGTAAAGCACAGTGCCCATACGCTCCGGGTCGGTCTTCTTCAGCGCCCATGGCTCCTGACCGGCGAAATAACGGTCGGTTTCAGACACAACGGCAATGATTGCCGCCAGTGCCTTGTGGATCATCTGCTTGCCCATTTCGTCGCGGCAGATTTCGAGCAGCGCATCGGCAGACGCCAGCATCGCCTTGTCTTCATCGGTGTAAGCACCCGGTGCCGGGATCTTGCCATCGCAGTTTTTGACGATCATCGACAGCGAACGGCTGGCGAGGTTGCCAACGCCATTGGCAAGGTCGGCATTGATACGGATGCCAATGCCTTCTTCGCTGTAGCTGCCGTCCTGGCCGAAGGAGACTTCGCGCAGGAAGAAATACCGCACCTGATCGAGGCCGAAATGGTTCACCAGATTGACCGGATCAACCACATTGCCGAGCGACTTCGACATCTTCTCGCCCTTGTTGAGCAGGAAGCCGTGGGCAAAGACGCGCTTTGGCAGCGGCAGACCAGCGCTCATCAGGAATGCAGGCCAGTAAACGGCGTGGAAACGAATGATGTCCTTGCCGATGATATGCACGTCGGCTGGCCAGTACTTGGCGCGTGGACCATCCTTGTCTTCAATGTAACCGGTGGCGGTAATGTAGTTGGTCAGCGCATCCACCCACACATACATGACGTGTGCGGGATCGTTAGGCACCTTGATACCCCAGTCAAAGGTGGTGCGCGATACCGAGAGGTCACGAAGGCCAGACTTGACGAAAGAGATCACTTCATTGCGACGCTCGGCCGGACCGATGAAGTCTGGGTTTTCTTCGTAAAGCTTCAGCAGCTTGTCCTGATACTCTGACAGCTTGAAGAAGTAGCTTTCTTCCTGAACCCACTCCACCGGCGTGCCCTGCGGCCCGTAACGCACGCCATCGGCGCGCACTTCGGTTTCGTCTTCGCCGTAATAGGCTTCGTCACGCACGGAATACCAGCCGGCATAGCTGTCCTTGTAGATGTCGCCGTTATCGGCCATCAGGTTCCAGATATTGCGCGATGTCTCGTGGTGACGCTCTTCGGTGGTGCGGATGAAATCGTCATTGGACGCATTCAGCAGCTTGCCCATGTCACGGAACTGGTCAGAATTGCGCTGCGCCAGTGCTTCCGGCGTAATGCCCTCTGCCTTGGCGGTCTGCTGCATCTTCTGGCCATGCTCGTCGGTTCCGGTCAGAAAGAACACATCACGACCGTCCAGACGCTGGAAACGCGCCATGGCATCGGTTGCGATCAGCTCATAGGCGTGGCCGATGTGCGGCTTGCCATTGGGGTAAGAAATCGCGGTGGTGATATAAAAAGGTGTCTTGTCTGTCATGACGGCTATCAGCTTTACACTATGTTTCCTAGGTAAACCGCTCATAGCCTATTGTTCGCACAAGCGAAACACCAACTTGGACGCGACGGGGCTTTTTATCTGACGGGAGATGACGTGAACCAGTGCGCAGTCAGCGCTGCATTTCCTCGAGAATGGAAAGCACAGTCTGCTTGCGGTCAAGGTTATAGGCCTGCGCAATGGTAATGCGTTCACCGATCGAGGATGATAGCCGGGCGTGATAGTCGGCCGCATGCAGGTCACCAGCCAGCGCTGCTGCCTTGGCGCGAGCAATCAGTTCCTCGCTGGCATAATCCATAAAGAAGCTCAAAACCGTGTCGCTGTCCTTCTGCGACAGCACATCGGCCAGCTTGTGCATGGATTTTCTGGCGGCAGGCCCGGTATTGCTCATGATCGCGCCAAAGGCTTCGATAATGTCGGCGCCGCCATAGTTCAGCAGTTTCAGCGCTTGCGCCACGCTGCCACGCGCCGCCGTCAGCAACTCGGCCTTCTTGTCGTCAGGCACACCAACACCAAGATTGGCCAGAGAGCGTTCCAGATTACCGTCATCAAGCGGGTTGAGTTTCAATGGCAGGCAGCGCGAACGGATGGTTGGCAGCAACTTGCCCGGTGCATGCGACAGCACCAGAAACATCGCCCGTTTCGGCGGTTCTTCCAGTATCTTCAAGATCGCATTGGCAGCGTTGCGGTTCAGGTCATCGGCGGGGTCGATGATCACGATACGCCAGCTGCCGGTGCCCGAGGTCTGCGAAAAGAAATGCCCGGCACGGCGCACTTCATCAACGGTGATCGCAGACTTCACCCGGCCGGTCTTTTCATCGACCGGACGCGACAGGTGCAGCAGGTTATGGGACGCACCGGACATGATCTGACGGCTGACGGCACTATCAGGCACGGGATCGGCAATCACCTCAGGCGCGCTGGCCGGATCAGGATAGGACAGAATATGGTTGGCAAACCGGAAGGCAAGCGTTGCCTTGCCAATGCCTTCAGGTCCCTCGACCAGAATGGCATGGTGGCCTTTACCGGAGCGGTAGGACGTTGCCAGAAACTGTTCAGCCTCGGCATGTCCGAAAAGTTTCGTGTTCTGCGCCGGTGGAATGGCACCTTCGAGAACGCCGGGAATGTCGCTCATTTCGATGCCTGCTTCTGCGCAGCTGGCGTGTTCAGCAATGGCTCAACCATCGCCCACACATCTTCCGCCACCTGTTCCAGCGGCTGGTCGGCATTGATCACTCGGCAACGACGCGGATCAGCAAGCGCAATATCCAGATAGGCTTCACGGCGCTTTTCATGCGTCTCGATCTCTTCCTTCTCGAAACGGTCAGGCACCGCACCGTCGTCAGCGCGTTTACGTGCACGTGCAAGGCCTGCCGCTGCGGGAATATCAAATATCAGCGTCACGTCGGGCATAAAGCCGTCGACCGCAATACGCTGTAATGTCTCGATAAAGTCCGGTTCAAGATTGCCTGTGGTGCCCTGATAGACGCGCGACGAATCCAGAAAACGGTCGCAAAGAACAACGGTGCCTTTTTCAAGCGCCGGGCGAATAACCTCTTCCACATGGTCGTTGCGCGCCGCAGCAAACAGGATTGCCTCCATGCGCACGCCGAAGGATTCTGCAGCACCGGACAGCAGCACATGGCGCACGGCTTCTGCACCGGTCGAGCCGCCCGGCTCGCGGGTGATGATAACGTCGAGGTCGCGCTCACGCAGTTGCTCTGCCAGCATGCGAATCTGCGTGGATTTTCCGGCGCCCTCGCCACCTTCAAAGGTTATGAACAATCCACGTTTATCGGACAATTTCAGCATTCCCGTTTGCTTGATCGGCAAATCATCAATTTTCAAGCATAGTTGAATATTCGGTGGGCGACCAGTCGCAACACCGGTGTTGTTATAACCAGAAGAACAGAAGCTCCATAAGCGCATCTCCGGCGTTTTGCGAAAGAGTACCCTTTTCCACAGACGCGGTTGTGACGAGCGGAACCTCGCGAAGCAAGCGGTCACCGGCAAAAATCTGCAAGGTACCGACCGTAAAGCCGGGTTCTACCGGCGCATTGAGCGGCCAGTGATAGACAATATTACCAGTCAGGCGGTCCGGATTGCTGATCGGCACGACAATATTGACCGGCTCTGCCACCGCAACATCAATCGACGACTGCGTACCACCGTAAACACTGACGGCACCCACGGTCTCGCCCTTGGCGTAAAGCGTGCGTTTCTGAAAACTCGTCAGGCCCCATTCCACCACACGGCGGGTTTCTTCAAACCGCACCTTGTCATCGGGCAGACCGGCCATGCCAAGATAGATGCGGCGGCCGTCACGCTCGGCGGAGGCAACAACCGCAAAGCCATTGGCCTGATCGAAACCAAGTCCCAACCCATCAATGCCGGGTGCAGCGCCCAGAACCGTGTTCTTGTTGCGCTGGTAGATCTTGTTCCACTCGAAATCCGGCTTGGTGAACAGGCTGTAAAATGCCGGATAGGTCTGGTGCAGGTGCTGCGCCAACACCACCATATCCTTGACGGTGGTTTTGTTGCCGGGGTCCGGCAGGCCGGTGGAGTTGGTGAACGCACTGTGTTCCAGCCCCAGCTCAACGCCGCGCTCGGTCATGCGTTTGGCAAAGCTGGCGTCAGAGCCGGATATGCCTTCGGCCAGAATGATGCAGGCATCATTGGCATTCTGCACGATGATACCGGTCAGCAGGTCCTTGACGGGGATTTGGGATTTCAGCGCCGCAAACATGGTGGAGGTGCGCGATGGCGCACCACCGGTGCGCCAGGCATATTCCGATACGGCATAGGTCTGGGTGGGGCTCAGTTCGCCCTTCACCACCGCATCCAGCACCAGATCAACGGTCATCAGTTTGGAAAGCGAGGCAGGCGGAAACACCTCCTCCTCATTTTGCGACAAAAGCACCGTGCCGGTTTCGGCATCGATGACATAGGCCTGTTTCGCCTTGACGGTAAAGGCGGCCGTCTGGGCATGCGCCACCACCGGCTGAACAACCGCACCTGTTACCAGAACGGCCAAAAGGCAAAGGGAATGGAGTGTGGTCTTACGCATGAAAGGCCCGAATCGTCGTCTCATTTTTGCGATGATACGCATTGAACCCTGTCTGGCGGTTAAAGCGTACCGCCAGATCAATGACCCGTGAACAGATATTACTGTCTGGCCTGCTTCTTTTTCACGAAGCTGAGAATGGACTGCTCGGTCAACTCACCACGATCGCCCGTCAAAACCTGCTGGAACACGGCTTCAGTCTTGGAGGTCGTGTCATTGTCGGCAGAATAGGCAGCGGCATATTTGGCAGATGGCAGTCTCAAATAGTTGCTATCCGGACGCTGCTGCACGAAGGGGCCAATTTCCGGCAGAACCATAAATTGCTCGTAGCCCTGCTGCGACTGCGCGGCAGGCGCTGCATTGGCAAACGGTGTGGGCGCCTGCAGCGTATGGCTTGGCGTATTGCCAACCAGCGATGTCTGTGCAGAGCCGGAATAGGTTGGATTGAAGGATGGCACCGGAATATTATCCCGTGAGGCGGACGCCACCATCACACCTGTTGCAATCTGCCCTTCAGGGTTCACAGCCGGGCTGCGCGACCCCTTCGGAATATAGGATGCCATCAGATACGGCATGTCATGGCCGTCCATGCGGGCGCGACCCACATATTGCACGCGCACATTGGCAGTGCCGGTGCGCTTCATGTCGAGAAGTTCGGCCGTCTTGCTGGAAACGTCGATGATACGGCCTTCATGGAACGGTCCACGGTCATTGACGCGAACAATGACCGAGGAGCCGTTTTCAGTATTGGTAACGCGGGCATAGCTGGGTAGCGGAAATGTCGGGTGCGCACCCGAGAGATGATCAGAATCGTAAACTTCGCCATTCGCTGTCAGGCGACCGTGGAAGGCAGAGCCGTACCACGAGGCCAGACCACTCTTGTCATAACCGGGATCTTCCTTCGGAAAATACCGGCGGCCTTTCACTGTATATGCATCACCGACCATGAAGCGCCCGCCCCCTTTGGGAACGTTTTTGCCCGTGGCCACGCGAGGACTTGCCTTCACGCCATACTCGGATTCGGAGAAGTATTCCTTGCTCCGTGTTTTCTTCTTAGGCTCGGATGTTGTTGAACAGGATACCGTCGCCACACACAAAGCTGCGACCGCGAAAAATCTTGCGCTCAATCCGAATTTATTGCCGTCAAAAGTCAAAACTACGCCCCATCCTGCTGTCTGGCCAGCTTCCACACTGGCCACGATGCTTGATGGTATTGACCTGCCACCAAGCGTCTAACAGATGCTTAATCTTGTGGACAACATGGCGAAAATGCGAGTCCTGATGCCTTTTTCGGTAAAATTGTATTGGTTATGGTTAGCAACAGGTTAATGCGGGCCGGTTTGAACGGCCTGCCGTTACGTCAGATTGGGTCAATATCACCCTTGGCCCACATCTCCTGCGTTTCCGCATAAAAGTCCTCAAAACGCCCCTCTTCGATGGACTTGCGGATGCCCTGCATCAGCTCCTGATAGTAGGCCAGGTTGTGCCAGGATAGCAGCATTCCGCCCAGTGCCTCGTTGGAGCGGGCAAGGTGATGCAGGTAAGCGCGCGAATAATCACGCGACGCCGGGCAGTTGGACTGTTCGTCCAGCGGGCGCATGTCTTCGGCATGGCGTGCGTTGCGAATATTGACGCGGCCACGGCGGGTAAAGGCCAGACCATGACGGCCCGAACGGGTCGGCATCACGCAATCGAACATGTCGATACCGCGTGCTACAGACTTGAGGATGTCATCAGGTGTACCAACGCCCATCAGGTAACGTGGCTTTTCGCTTGGCAGCACCGGCAAGGTGGTGTCGAGCATGCGCAGCATCACTTCCTGCGGTTCACCCACGGCCAGACCGCCAACAGCGTAACCCTTGAGGTCAAGCTGCTTCAAGCCTTCGGCCGAACGGATACGCAGTTCAGGAACATCACCACCCTGCACGATACCGAACATCGCCTTGCCTGGCTGTTCGCCAAAGGCCACACGGCAACGTTCTGCCCAGCGCAGCGACATTTCCATGGCGCGCTCGATTTCCCGCCGCTCGGCAGGCAGCGCCACGCATTCGTCCAGCTGCATCTGGATATCGGAACCCAGGAGACCCTGAATTTCAATCGACCGTTCCGGCGACATGTGGTGCAGGCTGCCATCGATATGGCTCTTGAAGGTCACGCCCTGCTCGTCCAGCTTGCGCAGACCAGACAGCGACATCACCTGAAAACCGCCACTGTCGGTCAGGATCGGGTGTTTCCAGCGGATCAACTCATGCAGGCCGCCAAGGCGCGCAACGCGCTCCGGGCCCGGGCGCAGCATCAGGTGATAGGTGTTGCCAAGAATGATGTCGGCGCCGAGATCACGGACCTGATCGAGATACATGGCCTTGACGGTACCGACAGTACCAACCGGCATGAAGGCTGGCGTGCGAATAACGCCGCGTGGCATGGCCACTTCGCCAAGACGGGCGCCAGCGCTGGTGGCCTTGAGGGTGAACGTAAATTTGTCGTGCATCAGTTTTTCCGGAAAAGCAGGCTGGAATCGCCGTAGGAATAGAAACGGTAGCCGGAGGAAATGGCGTGCGTGTACGCACGGCTCATCGTTTCCAGGCCACTGAATGCTGAGACCAGCATGAACAGTGTGGACCGCGGCAAATGGAAGTTTGTCATCAGCACATCAACCGCCTTGAAGCGGTAACCGGGCGTGATGAAAATGTCGGTGGAACCGGACCATGGCTGAATGGCGCCACTGTCGTCGGCTGCACTTTCAATCAGGCGAAGCGACGTCGTGCCAACGCAGATAATGCGCCCGCCCCGTGCCTTCACCGCATTGAGCTTGGCAGCCGTTTCCTCAGAGACATAACCAACCTCATGGTGCATGCGGTGGTCATTGGTATCGTCGGCCTTGACGGGCAGAAAGGTGCCGGCACCGACATGCAGCGTCACGAAGTGGCGCTCGATACCGGCCTTGTCCAGCGCCTGAAATAACTCTGGCGTAAAATGCAGACCGGCGGTCGGCGCGGCAACCGCACCTTTTTCCCGCGCATAAATGGTCTGGTAATCGGTCTGGTCCTGTTCATCTTCAGGACGCTTGGCCGCGATATAGGGCGGCAATGGAATATGGCCAACTGACGCAATCGCCTCATCGAGAGCCGGACCGGAAAAATCAAACAGCAGGGTGATTTCACCCTCCTCGCCCTTTTCCTCGACGGTCGCATCCAGTGTGCCAATCAGGCAGGCCTCACCATGCCCCTCACCGGTACCAGTACCGAAACGGATGCGGTCTCCGGCCTTGATTCGTTTACCGGGTTTGGCAAAGGCTTTCCAGCGCGAGGCACCAACCCGCATGTGCAGCGTCGCAGAAACCGGCGTTTCCGGCGCACCTTCGCGCAGGCGTACACCTTCAAGCTGGGCTGGAATAACGCGCGTGTCGTTAAACACCAGCGCATCGCCCGGCTTCAGAAACGTTGGCAGGTCAATGACGCTGTGGTCAGACAATTCTGTCGCTACGGCCCCCGTGTTCGGATCAACCACCAGCAGGCGTGCGCTATGGCGCGGATTGGCCGGGCGCAGCGCAATATTTTCCTCTGGCAGGTCGAAATCGAACAGGTCTACACGCATTTCAAGACTCTCAAAAAAACATCAAAACCCGCTCCGCATGTCTGCGAAGCGGGTTCTGCCGTTAAAATCGCAAATCAGGCTTCGGAAGCCAGACGGATCGAAACGATGGAATCAGGATCGCGAACAGGTTCGCCGCGCTTGATCTTGTCGACAACTTCCATGCCTTCAATAACCTGGCCCCAGACCGTGTACTGCTTGTTCAGCCAAGGAGCGTCGGTGAAGCAGATGAAGAACTGCGAGTTGGCGGAGTTCGGGTTCTGCGAACGGGCCATCGAGCAGGTGCCGCGAATGTGCGAGGTTGCGGAAAACTCAGCCTTCAGGTCCGGCTTGTCGGAACCGCCCATGCCAGCGCGGGCCGGGTTGAAGTTTTCAGAACCCTGCTTGCCGAACTGCACGTCGCCGGTTTGCGCCATGAAGTCTTCGATAACGCGGTGGAAAACAACGCCGTCATATGCCTTTTCCGCAGTCAGTTCCTTGATGCGGGCAACGTGACCAGGGGCAACTTCGGGAAGAAGCTGGATAACAACCTTACCCTTGGTGGTTTCCATGATCAGGGTGTTCTGCGGATCTTTGATCTCGGCCATTTTTATCTCCTTCAATCGGGCTTTCTGGCCCTGTTTCAGTTTTTGCCGACAGTGACTTTAATCATTCTGTCCGGGTCGGAAACTTCGCCGTTGCCGCCTTCGCCGCGCTTGATCTTGTCAACCGCTTCCATGCCGGAAACGACCTTGCCAACCACGGTGTACTTGCCGTTCAGGAACGGACCCTGATCGAACATGATGAAGAACTGCGAATTGGCGGAATTCGGGTTTTGCGAACGGGCCATGCCAACCGTGCCACGCTCAAACGGTGTCTTTGAAAATTCTGCAGGAATATCCGGCAGCTTGGAACCGCCAGTGCCAGCGCGACGAGCGTTAAAGCCGTTTTCCATATCGCCAAATTCCACGTCGCCAGTCTGCGCCATGAAACCGTCGATCACGCGGTGAAATGCAACATTGTCATATTCACCGGCCTTGGCCAGTTCCTTGATCTGCGCAACGTGCTTTGGTGCAACTTCCGGCATAAGCTGGATAACCACCGGACCATCCTTCAGCTGAATGGTCAGGAAGTCGTCATCGGCAGCCACCGCATTGGTAATGGCCGCGCCAAGAAAGAGTGCGCCAGCAAGGGCAAGGTGAAGCAATTTCATATCAAGCTCCGGAATTCATTAATGTGAACCAGGTCAACTCTGGCGTTTGAATTTACCACTCAGCGCATCAAGCACTGCGGTCGGTACAAAGGCAGAAACATTGCCTCCCATGGCAGCGATCTGGCGAACCAATGTGGCGGTAATGGGTCGTGATGCGCTTCCGGCCGGAATGAATACGGTCTGTATATCCGGAGCCATCTGCCTGTTCATGCCAGCCATCTGCATTTCATAATCCAGGTCGGTACCATCGCGCAAACCGCGCAGCAAAATGCTGGCGCCGTGTTTGCGGGCGGCATCCACCACCAGATTATCAAAGGAGACGACTGAAATACGGTGTGCGGCATCAGGCAGCGCCTGAACAAGCGAATCCTTGATCAGCCCTGCCCGTTCATCGAACGAAAAAAGCGGTGTTTTGCCGGGATGGATGCCAACGGCCACGATGACGCTGGATGCAATATTCAGCGACTGGACGAGTACATCCAGATGTCCATTGGTCATCGGGTCAAAAGACCCAGGGTAAAAAGCAACCGTCATTTCGCTCTCAAGCCAGTACGATGTCGCCGCCTTTTGTCATGGACAGCAGCGTATCGCAAGAGTTTTGCCGTTTCTTGCAACCATACACGCGGTTGCGACGCCATATTTGGGGCATCCCGCACAAAGCCGCAACCTGTGACGCCGCACTTACCCGACAAAGCAGACAAAATTCCATGCCCGACAGACATCTGAGGATAGCCCGTTGCCGTTTTCAGATACATGCTGAAGTCCGGGCAACATGGCTACAGACACCCCCTACCCACCAACCTGCAACAATGCGCCGTCCATAAGCGCACGCACCTCATCGAGGACATCGCCGCGCGTCACATCAACATGCGTGATCTGCGACGCCGCGTCGGAAAAGCGATAAAACTCATATTGGTTATCATTCACCTCGATCTCGCAGATAGATTCGCTCGAACTCCAGCAAAGACGAATGGTAGGCCAATATCCAAGACAGACCTTGTCGGGCACAGGATATCGATCCGAGGCAAAACGGATCAGCACACATGTGTTTTCAAAGGTGTCTCGTTGAATGTCGGACTTGGCAGCCACGAGTTCATGAACCGCCGATTCAACATCAGCCCATGAGGCAAAGACTTTTGGCAACGTTTTGATCTCGTTTCCGCGGACCGCGTCAATCATTCCCAATCCTTAATGCAAAAGCTTTGGAACTAAAACCAGTTCTGGAACTTGTTGCAGTGACCACATGACAATTACGCGTTTCATCTGTCAGCACCCCATGCTGAACGGCACATGAATGCATCATTCAGGGCCGTTTCAGCGCTGCTCCTCTACACCTGTCTTCGGGCTAGACGTTGTCGAAAGACATCATGGGTAAAGGGATTGCGTAACGTGATTATCGTGTTGGTTTTGGGTGCCATTGCCGTTTCGTTTGCCGTTGAATACGCGCTCTACGGTGAAAGATTTTAAGGCAGGTCTCCGAGAAAGATGAACGCCAGATGAACGGACCATTCAAGGAAGCTTCAGAGGCGGGATGCTAATCGATTTTTATGATGGCGCGAACAACGCGACAATGATGGGCAAAACGACCCAATCGAGGAAGGAATAAACATATGTTTATCAAGGGAAAACAGTCAACTTCGACGAAGATTGGCGCGATCAGCACAGCCTGGATGGTTCTGGTGTTTACCATGTTGGCCACCACATTTACCCTTTATGAACAACAAATCGAAAAACAGGGTCCTGAATTCCCGCAGGTTTCCTCCCGTTATCAATATATGAACTACTACTGAGGTAGGCGAGGAACATCGCCAAGCCTTTGTGGAGTACCCGGCTATGTTCGTTATCCTTACAGCACTTGCAGCATTGATAAGTTTGATGTTCATGGCCTCGTTTATTACCGCCCTGACAGAACTGAAGCGTGAACATGAAGAGGTTCGCGCCGTTCTGGAGCGTAACAAGCCATTTTAAGTTTGATCGACGCGAATCTGATCGCTTTAACGATGAAACATCGGCTGATGTAATTGGCCTCACGGCAAATTTTTCGCCGCCCTCGCCCAACCGCGACGGGCGGCTTTTCATTGCCCGGTGAATAGTGCTTGCCAGCACGGCCAGAGCCGCTTTGACACATGCGAAATCACCGCTGAGCGGCAAGATAAGATCATTGTGAATTCATTCACATTATTCTCTCGCGCATTTAGCCTTCAAATTCCTCAAGGATTGTTCTAAGGAACCCGCAACAATCAACTCGTGGCTATGCCAGAGTGAAAAGACGAGGTTTGCCTGACGATGCTCGATTCCCTGCGAAATGCTTCCAAAACGATGGCCGCAAAACTGCTGCTTTTGCTTCTTGTGGTTTCCTTCGGTGTGTGGGGTGTTTCGGCCTCGCTGGTTACATCAGCCTCGAACTCGGTGGTGACGGTTGGCGATCAGACGGTTTCGCCGAATGATTTCCGCCTTGCCTACCAGCGCCAGATCTCGGATCTGAGCCGCCAGTTTGGCACCCGGTTGACGACCGAACAGGCCAAGGCCTTCGGTATTGATCGCCAGGTGTTTAGCCAGCTTGCAGCCGGTGCCGCCCTCGACCAGCTTTCCGAAGACATGAACCTTGGTCTGTCTGAAGATCGTTTGGCCTCGCTGATCGCCGAAGACCCGGCATTCCGCTCGGTAAACGGCCAGTTTGACCGTAACCTGTTCAGTGAGCGTCTGCGCAACTCCGGTCTGCGCGAAGACGATTACATCCAGGAAAGAAGCAAGGTCGCTGTTCGCAGCCAGATCGTCGACGCCGTATCGGATGGCTTTACCGCACCGAAGGTGCTGGTCGATGCGCTCAAGCAGTACCGCAATGAACGTCGCTCTATCGACTACCTCATTCTGTCCAACGCCAATATCGACCCGGTCAAGGCACCGGCTGACGATGTCCTGGCTGCATGGTTTGAAGGTGTGAAGAACCGTTACCGCGCGCCGGAATACCGCAAGTTCTCCTACGTCAAGCTGGAACCGTCGGATATTGCCGATGCATCCGCTGTGACCGAAGCGCAGATCGATGAATACTATAACGGCCACAAGGACAGCTTCCGCACCGCTGGCCGCCGCACCATCGAACAGATCGTGTTCCCGAATCGCGAAATGGCAGATGCCGCTGCAACGCAGCTGCGTGAAGGCACCACGACCTTCGATCAGGTTGTGAAGGATCAGGGCAAGACACCCAACGACGTGATGCTCGGTGAGTTCACGAAGGACACCATGCCTGACCAGTCGATTGCTGCCGACGCTTTTGCTGTCCAGAAGGACGGCGGCGCAACCGGCGCACTCAGCGGCGCATTTGGCCCGGTTATCCTGCGCGTATCCGGCATCAAGCCTGAAACCGTCAAGACACTCGACGAATCCCGCGAGCAGATCAGAACCGAACTGGCAACGGCCGCAGCCGTAGACCAGATCAACAGTGTTCATGACCGTTATGAAGACCTGCGCGCTTCCGGCTCCTCGTTGGCCGACGCTGCAAACCAGCTGAACCTCAAGGCCGTTACCGTTGCTGCCGTCGACACGACAGGTCTCGACGACAAGGGTGATGCGGTCAAGGACCTGCCGGCACCTTCGCTGATAACCGAAGTGTTCAAGACTGAGCCTGGCGCAGAATCACTGCCAATCAACCTTGGTCGTGAAGGTTATGTCTGGTTCGACGTTGAGCAGATCATCCCTGAGCGTGACCGCACACTGGCGGAAGTTCGCGAAGACGCACAGGCTGACTGGACTGCCGAACAGCAGAAGGCAGCACTGGCCACCAAGGCAGACGAGCTGAAAGCCCGCCTTGAAAAGGGTGAGACACTGGCAGCCATTGCCGACGATCTCGGTATTGTGGTTGAAAACAAGACTGGCCTGAAGCGGAACAGCGAAGACGCGGTTCTTGGTGCCCAGGCTGTGACTGCCGCCTTCTCCGGTCCGGTTGGCGCCACTGCCAGCACTCCGGGTGCCGATGGCGAATCCCGCATCCTGTTGCAGGTTACAGCCGTTGATGCAGACGCCCTGCCCGACGCACTCAACAATGACGACCAGCAGCTGACTGCCATGGCGCAGGCCGCTGGCGACGATATCCTGGATCAGATGGTCAACCGTCTGCAGTCCGATTATGGTGTGACGATCAACCAGGCCGCAGCCGATCAGGCAATGGTTGGTTTTTGATCCCGGGGGGAGCATTTCGAAATGGCTGAGTTGAAACCGCTTATCGCAAAGGTGGCAAACGGCGAAAGCCTGACAAAGGAAGAGTCTCGAAGCGCATTCGATATTCTGATGTCCGGTGAAGCCACCCCTTCCCAGATAGGCGGTTTCCTGATGGCGCTTCGGGTGCGCGGCGAAACGGTTGATGAAATCGTCGGCGCCGTGTCATCGATGCGCTCCAGAATGCTCACCGTCAAAGCGCCTGAAACGGCCGTTGATATTGTTGGTACCGGTGGCGATGGCATCGGTACCTATAACATTTCCACCCTGGCAGCGCTGATCGTTGCCGGTGCAGGCGTGACCGTTGCCAAACATGGCAACCGCGCCCTCAGCTCCAAGTCCGGCACAGCCGACGCATTGTCCAATCTCGGCGTCAAGCTGGATAACGGCCCGCAGCAGATCGAAAACTGCATTGCCAATGCCAATATCGGCTTCATGTTTGCCCAGATGCACCACAGTTCGATGCGCCATGTTGGCCCATCACGCGTCGAGCTTGGCACACGCACTATTTTCAACCTGCTTGGCCCCCTGTCCAATCCGGCTGGCGTGAAAAAGCAGCTGCTTGGCGTGTTTGCCCACAAGTGGGTGGTGCCGCTGGCCGAAGTGCTGCGCGATCTCGGCTCCGAACATATCTGGGTCGTCTACGGCGATGGCATGGACGAAATCACCACCACGGGCGCAACCCATGTTGCCGCCCTAGAAGATGGCAAGATCAGAACCTTCGAGCTGACACCGAAAGATTTTGGTGTGCCGGTTGCACAGATGGACGATTTGAAGGGCGGAGACGGCCTCGTTAACGCCGCAGCCCTGCGCGACGTGCTGTCCGGCAAGCGCAATGCCTACCGCGATATCGCGCTGTGCAATGCCGCTGCAGCACTGGTCATTTCTGGCAAGGCCGGCACCATTGCCGACGGCATGCGCCTTGCCTCTGCCTCCCTTGACGATGGTAATGCGACGCTGGCGCTTGAGCGGCTGGTCGCGGTATCGAACGAAGCGTAATATTTGCCGACGAAAGCCAGAGACAAAGCCATGAGCGACATTCTGAAAAAGATCGAGCTGTACAAGCGTGAAGAAATCGCTGCGGCCAAGGCAAAAGTCTCTCTGGCCGATCTGCAGGCCATGGCCAAGGACCAGAGCGCACCACGCGGGTTCTACAAGGCATTGCAGCAGAAACAGGCTGACGGCAAGTTCGGCCTGATTGCCGAGATCAAGAAGGCAAGCCCATCCAAGGGTCTGATCCGCCCGGATTTCGATCCACCGGCACTGGCCCGCGCCTATGAAGCCGGTGATGCTGCCTGTCTTTCCGTGCTGACCGACACGCCAAGCTTTCAGGGTGCACCGGAGTTTCTGACAGCAGCACGCGAAGCCTGCAGCCTGCCGGCCCTGCGCAAGGATTTCATGTTCGAAACCTACCAGGTGCATGAAGCACGCGCCTGGGGCGCAGACTGCATCCTGCTGATCATGGCATCGCTGTCCGATGACGAGGCAAAGCGCCTTGAAGACGAGGCCTTTGGCCTTGGCATGGATGTTCTGGTGGAAGTGCATGACGCCGAAGAAATGGAGCGCGCGCTGAAACTGGCCTCTCCGCTGGTTGGCATCAACAATCGCAACCTGCGCACCTTCGAAGTCACGTTGGAAACCAGTGAAAAGCTGGCCGGCATGGTGCCTGCTGATCGCCTGCTGGTCGGTGAAAGCGGCATCTTTACCCATGAGGATTGCCTGCGCCTGCAAAAGGTCGGCATCAGCACCTTCCTGGTCGGCGAAAGCCTGATGCGCAAGGACGACGTGGCCGCTGCAACCCACACATTGCTGACCGGACAGGCAAATATACAGGCCGCAGAATAAGGGGTATCCCTCGTGAACGCAGGTGACAAACTCTCCCATATCAGCGCTTCCGGCGAGGCGCATATGGTTGATGTCGGTGACAAGAACGAAACGGTTCGTGTTGCCAGCGCCGAGGGATACGTGCGCATGCAGCCGGAAACCCTGCGCATCATCCGCGAGGGTGATTCCAAGAAGGGCGATGTCATTGGCACCGCCCGCATTGCCGGCATCATGGCCGCCAAACAGACGTCCAACCTCATTCCGCTGTGTCATCCGCTGATGCTGAGCAAGGTTTCCGTCGACATTACCGAAGACGATGACCTGCCGGGCCTGCGCGTGCGCGCCACCGTAAAACTGACCGGCAAGACCGGCGTTGAAATGGAAGCGTTGACCGCCGTCTCCGTGACCTGCCTTACCATTTACGACATGGCCAAGGCGGTTGATAAGGCCATGGAAATTGGCGGCATTGTCGTGTCTGAAAAGACCGGCGGAAAATCCGGGGACTATAAACGTCAGGAGAACTAGACGTGTCATTGCTGCCAGTAGAAGACGCTTTGGACCGATTGCTGTCGCGCGCAAAGCCTGTCCTTGAAACGGAAACGGTGCTGCTGGCCTCTGCTGATGGACGTATTCTCGGCGAAGATGTCACTGCCCGGCTGACCCAGCCTCCGTTCAATTCCTCCGCCATGGATGGTTATGCGCTGCGGGCCGAAGACGCGCCTCAACTCGGTTCGGTCATGACCGTCATCGGCACGGCGTCGGCCGGTCACGCCTTTGACGGCAAGGTGGGCAAGGGTGAGGCGGTGCGGATCTTCACCGGTGCGCCGGTGCCTGAAGGCGCCGACACCATTCTCATTCAGGAAGATGCCGACCTGCTGGATAATAATCAGATCCGCAGCACGTTCGAGGTGGTCAGGGATCGCCATATCCGCCCCAAGGGGCAGGACTTCATGGAAGGTGAAGTGGTTCTTCAAAAAGACCGGCTGCTGTCCTTTGCCGATGTGACGGTTGTCGCTGGCATGAACCATGCGGAACTGCGTGTTTATCGCAAGCCGCTGGTTGCCATTCTGGCTACCGGCGACGAACTGGTGCAGCCGGGCAGCGTGCCAAAGAGCGACCAGATCATTGCCTCCAACACCTTTGGTGTGGCGGCCATTGCCCGCAATGCCGGTGCAGAGGTGCTGGATCTGGGCATTATCAGCGACGACAAGGAATTGATCGGCAAAGCCATCGAGCGCGCCATAACCGCCAAGGCTGACGTGCTGGTAACGCTGGGCGGTGCATCGGTCGGTGATCATGATCTGGTGCAGGCCAGCCTCAAGGCCAAAGGCATGGAGCTGGATTTCTGGCGCATCGCCATGCGCCCCGGCAAACCGCTGATGGTCGGCGCCATCGATACCATGCAGGTGCTCGGCCTGCCCGGAAACCCGGTGGCGAGCCTTGTGTGCAGTCTGCTGTTTCTGGAGCCTCTGGTGCAGAAACTGGCGCGCACGCCTTTGCGCCGTCGCGAGGTTCAGGCCGTGACCGAAACCGACCTTAAGGCCAACGACCACAGGCAGGATTACATGCGTGCCACGCTCACCATCCGTGACGATGGTACGCTGGTGGCAAAAAGTTTCGACAAGCAGGATTCATCGATGATGAAGACGCTGGCCAATTCCCACGCGCTGATTGTGCGCCCGCCCAACGCCCCGCCATTAAAGGCCGGAGACCCCTGCCCGATTATTCTGCTTCGCATCTAATACCCCGCCCCTTTGCCCCACCCTTCGGGCCACTCCTTTCGGAAGGACATTTCCATGGCTGAGACTGTTATCCCCGCACCCAAGCCGGTTACCTTGCCTGTTGCCGGAACGGACAGCGTGTTTCCGGTGCGCCGCGTTTATTGCGTTGGTCGCAACTATGCCGACCACGCCATTGAAATGGGCCATGATCCGTCGCGTGAGCCGCCGTTCTTTTTCCAGAAGAACGCCGATAACCTGCTGCCCGCAGGTCAGAACTTTCCCTATCCGTCACTGTCATCAAACGTGCATTACGAAGTGGAATTTGTCGTTGCGCTGAAAAAGGGCGGCGAAAACATTGCCGTTGAGGACGCGCTGGATTGCGTCTGGGGTTATGCTGTCGGTATCGACATGACCCGCCGTGATGTGCAGGACGTCGCCAAGAAGATGTCGCGCCCATGGGAAGCAGCCAAGGCCTTTGAAGCCTCTGCACCGGTCTCGGCACTGGTTGCTGCAACCGACGCCGGCCACCTCGATCAGGGCGCGATCTGGCTTGATGTCAACGGCACACGCCGCCAGTCTGGCGATCTCAACCAGATGATCTGGAAAGTGCCTGAAATCATTGCCGAACTGTCCAAGCTGTTTGTCCTTGCGCCCGGCGATGTCATCATGACCGGAACCCCGGCCGGGGTTGGCGCAGTCGTTGCCGGTGACGTGATGGAATGTGGTGTTGATGGCATCGGCACACTGACCGTCAAGGTCGCCTGATCCGTCGCGAGAACAGCCTAATCCCGAAACCGTTTCATGTTTCGGGAGATATGTGGGAGGAAAAACATCATGCCGATTTACCGCCTTGGCGACAACGCACCAACGCTGCCGGACGCTGACCGCTACTGGGTGGCACCGGATGCCAATGTCATTGGCTTGGTGACGCTGGGCGACGATGTCGGCATCTGGTTTGGCGCCACGCTGCGTGGCGATAACGAACCGATCACAGTGGGTGCCGGCACCAACATTCAGGAAGGCGTGATGGTCCATAGCGACCCCGGTTTTCCTGCCACCATCGGTGAAGGTTGTACCATCGGCCACCACGCCATCGTGCATGGCTGTACCATTGGCGACAACTCGCTGGTCGGCATGGGCGCGACTATTCTCAACGGCGCAAAGATCGGCAAGAACTGCCTGGTCGGTGCAAACGCGCTGATCACCGAAGGCAAGGAATTTCCTGACAATTCGCTGATTGTCGGTTCACCTGCCCGCGTCATACGCACACTGGATGATGATGCCATTGCCGGACTGAAACTGTCGGCGCAGAAATATATCGGCAACTGGAAGCGGTTTGCGAAAGACCTGCAGCAGATCTGAACCTTATCAGGCCACCACAGCCATCAAAGGACGCGCTTGAACACATCGTTCGTATAGGCCTGATCCTGAATACGGAAATCCGTGGTTCCGACCTTTTCAAACCCCTGTCTCAGGTAAAAGCCGATCGCCGGGGCATTTTCGGAGTTTGTCGTCAGCCATACAGAAGCGCTACCGGATTGATGCGCAAACGCCAGCCCCTGTTCCAGCAACCGCAATCCAATACCTTTGCCGTGATGACGCGGCTGCACATAGAGGGTAGATATTTCGGTTGTTGAGCAGTCGGCGATCGGTGCTACCTGCCCTTCACTGACCCGGATAAATCCGTCCAGGCCGTCCTCGTTTTCCGACACCCAGATATGTTCTTTCGGATTTTCCAGCAGCGCAGAAAACCGCGCGGCAGTAAATTCACTCAGCGCGTAGTCGGCAAAAAACGCATTCACACCGCGCCTGAGGTAGGTACCCAGCCAAACTTCGATCGAAACGGCCGCAAGAATGGCAGCGTCAGACGGGCGCGCTATCCGTATGGTCAATGCACCGCTCCCGCCAGCCTCAGGCCGCACAGGCCTCACAAAGCCCACGAATTTCGATTGTGGTCTTTTCCGCTTTGAACTTCTGGCCATTGACCCAGGTCTGCAGGCGATGGTCGATCTCATGGTCATGGAATTCACTGACCTGACCACAGGAATTGCAAATGGCAAACGCCACGGTGCCGTGGTGCGATGAACAGCAATCGGTCTGTGTGTGTGCGCAGGCGACGAAGGCGTTGAGGCTTTCCAGCCGGTGCACCAGCCCGAATTCCACAAGCTTTTCAAGCGCGCGGTACACCTGCAACGGCGCACGGAAACCATGGTCACGCAGCTTGTCCAGAATGTTGTAGGCACTGAGTGGCCCTTGCGAACCGGACAGCGTTTCAAACACAAGCGTCTGGTTTTTGGTCAGCGCTGGAGTAATCATGATGAACCTCCTTCATTCAATGGACGGGCATCGCGGTTTCTGCCGGGCGCCGGCAGCAGACTTAGAACAAAAAGAACCACCGCTGCAACCACGATTGACGGTCCGGACGGCGTATCAAAGTGAAGTGATCCAAACAGGCCGCCAATCACCGCCACCATGCCGATCAGAGCCGAAAAAATCGCCATCATTTCCGGTGTAGACGAAAAGCGCCGTGCCGCCGCCGCCGGAATGATCAATAGAGACGTAATCAGCATGATACCGACAATCTTCATGGCAATGGCAATCACCAGCGCCATCAGCAGCATGAAAAACAGCTTGGTGCGCTCCGGCTTCAAACCTTCCGCTTCTGCCAGCTCTGCGTTGACGGTAGAAGCAAGCAGTGGTTTCCACAGATAGATGATCGCGCAGATCACCAATATACCGCCGCCCCAGATCATCTGGATATCGCTTGTCGTGACCGCCAGAATGTCACCGAACAGGAAGGCAATGAGGTCGATCCGCACCCATGTCATGAAGGCAACCAGCACCAGACCGAAGGCCAGCGCCGAATGCGAGAGAATGCCAAGTAGCGCGTCGGCGGACAGCGCCTGACGGCGTTGCAGGAACAGCAACAGAAGCGACACCAGCGTGGCGACGAAGAACACGCTGACAATGAGATTAAGTTCGAACATCAGTGAAAGTGCCACGCCCAGCAGTGCCGAATGCGCCATCGTATCGCCGAAATAGGCCATGCGCCGCCAGACGACAAAGCAGCCCAAAGGGCCGGTCATCAAGGCGATGCCGAGACCAGCCACGATTGCCCGGATAAAAAAGTCGTCAAACATGTTTGTGGCTCCCGCCAGTCTGCTGATGCTGATGGTCGTGGTTATGGGCATGACCTTCGCCATGACTATGGTCGTGATCGTGGTTTCCACAGCCGCAACCATCGCCATGATCATGGGCATGGTGATGATCGGAATGGTCATGCTCACCATGATGGAGGCCGTCATGATGATGTCCGTCATCGGGATGGCAATGTTCGGTTATCGATCCGTCACTGTGCTGCACGCGGCCATCCGGCAGATGGGTATGATCGTGATGGTGGCTGTAAACCGCAAGCGTCTTGGCCGCAGCCGTGCCGAACAACCGCATATATTCCGGGCTCTGGCTGACCGCCTGTGGCGTGCCGGTGCAGCACACATGGCCGTTGAGACAAATCACCGTATCGGTTTCGGCCATCACCACATGCAGATCGTGCGAAATCAGCAGAATGCCGCAGTTGGTTGTTTTCTTTATGTTTTTAATCAAGTCATACAGCGCAATCTCGCCAGCGAAATCCACCCCCTGCACAGGCTCGTCAAGCACCAGCAGGTCCGGCTTGCGGGCAATGGCACGCGCCAGCAGCGCACGTTGAAACTCCCCGCCCGAGAGATGCTGCACCTCGGCCCGCGACAGATGCAGAATGCCGGTCGCATCCAGCGCCCGGTCAATCTCCTTGGCAGGTAGATTGCCAGTCAGGGTAATCAGCCGCCGCACAGTCAATGGCATTGTCCAGTCAACGGACAGCTTTTGCGGCACGTAACCGATCTTCAGATCGCCAGTGCGCTCCACCCGGCCCTCCGATGGTTTCAACACACCGATCGCCATTTTTGCCGTGGTGGATTTGCCAGACCCATTCGGGCCGATCAGCGTGACAATCTCCCCGCGCCCGACTGAAAAGCCGACATTGCGGACAAGCCAGCGATTGCCGCGATAAATGCCGGCACCATGAAGGTGCACCAGCCTGTTGTCGTTTTTGCCGGGAGTATGGAGCATTCGTTTTTTTCCAAAGTCGTTGTTGCAGATGCTTATTGCATACGTTATAGCATCACATCAATATATGTAATAACATTACATCCGTCTGCAAGAGGTCCAACATGCGTTCAATCACTGCCCTGCTTTGCCTGTCTGCCAGCGTTTTCAGCTATAACAGCGCCATGGCTGCCCCCAATGTCGTTGTGTCGATAAAGCCCATTCATTCACTGGTCGCGGCGGTCATGGACGGTGTTGGCGAACCCAAACTCATCGTTGAAGGCGCAGCCTCCCCGCACACATATAGTCTGAAGCCATCCAACGCCAAGACGTTGCAAGACGCCGATGTGGTGTTCTGGGTTGGCCATGGTCTGGAAGCCTTCCTGGAAAAGCCGCTTGAGGCACTTGCCACCAAGGCAACGGTCATTGAGCTGGAAGATGCCAAGGGTCTGGAAAAGCTGAAATTCCGTGAAGGCGGCGCTTTTGAAGCCCACGACCATGGTGATGAAGGTCACGGTGAGCACGCCCATGGGGATGAAGGCCACGACCATGCGCATGAAGAAGGTGAACACAAGGACGGAGAACACGCCCACGAGGCCGAGGAAGGTCATGAGGGGCATGATCACGCTGGCCACGACCACGCTGGTCACGACCACGGCGAATATGACATGCATCTGTGGCTGGACCCGATGAATGCCAAGGCCATGGCCGCTGCCATTGAAACGACGCTTATTCAGGCAGACCCATCCAATGCCGCCAAATATCAGGAAAACGCCAAGAAGCTGATGGAGAACCTCGACAAGCTCGACACCGAGCTTGCCACGACGCTTGAACCGGTCAAGGACAAGCCATTCGTGGTGTTCCACGATGCCTACCAGTATTTCGAACACCGCTACAAGGTGCGCGTTGCCGGCTCCATCACCGTCAGCCCGGAAACCATGCCCGGTGCCGACCGCGTGCGCCAGATCCACGACAAGATCAAGAGCCTCAATGCGACCTGCGTGTTTGCAGAACCGCAGTTTGAACCGAAGCTGGTCAGGGTCGTGACCGAAGGCACTGACGCCAAGTCGGGAACGCTGGATCCGGAAGCGGCAACCTTCAAGGAAGGTCCATCGCTCTATTTCGACCTGATGCGCGGCATCGCCACCTCGATCAAGGATTGCCTGTCTTAAAATACGATAGAGATGTTAAGAGCAGCCAAGGCTGATCGAAAAAGCGCGGATGGTGTTCAGGCATCCGCGCTTTTTTTGTGTTTTGTGGCGCAGACGCTCGACACCCTGCCTCCCTCACCCCTGTGCTTGTCACAGGGGTCCAGTTGAGCGCGTCTGCGCGAAGGAAGAGTCTTTCAGCCCCAAGACTGGGGCTGGCCTGGATTCCTTTAACGAGTACAGGAATGAGCGACTGTCTTGTTCGTCAAGCGTCTTGCCATGGTTTTTGATCCCTGATGATGGCGTTGAGAATGGTCAGCAGTTTTCGCATCGTTGCGACAATCGCGACGATCTTGGGTTTGCCAGCATCCACCAGCCGGTCCCGGAAGGCCTTGAGGATGGGGTTGTATCGGCTGGCAACAAGAGCTGCCATGAACAAGGCAGTGCGCACCTTTGAACGTCCACCACCGGTAAAGCTCTTGCCTTTCCATTTGCCCGACTGCCGCGTCCACGGCGCAAGACCAGCCAAAGCAGCGACCTGACGGCGATCGAGGCTTCCCAGTTCAGGGATCTCTGCCAGCAACGTACGTGCCGTGGCGGTTCCAACACCCGGAACCGAGGTTAAAAGTGCCTCACGCACACGCCATACCGGTGACTTGCGGATATGATCATCCAGATCGGTATCGATACTTTCCATCTCACGCCTGAGAGCGACCAACAGCCGCTTGATGCTTTTTTGCGTTGGCTTCTCAATGGCCAGGCGTAGCCTGTTTTCCTCGGCCACGATCATCTGCACAATCTGCCGTCTGCGGTCGACAAGTGCCGACAATGCCTGGGTTTGCGCGTCACGCAGTGGCCGGATTTGTGGCTTGGTTGCCAGTACAAAAGCCGCGATCACCTGCGCATCAATGTCGTCGGTCTTGGCGCGGCGACCAATGGCATTGGCATAGGAGCGCACCTGTGACGGATTGACGATGATCACGCATAAGCCACTGGCAGATAGTTTGGCTGCCACCAGTGTTTCGTAACCGCCGGTCGCCTCCAAGGCAATGAGATCGACGTGCTGTGCCTTCAGATGCTGTACAAGTTCGTCGATGCCTTGATCATTGTTATCGACGCTAAGGGTTATACCGGACGGTGCAATTGCAACGTCGAGCCGGGCTTTCGAGACGTCTATTCCAGCAATGATATCCATCTTATCCCATCCTTGCCTAATCGGGCTTCGCATCAGCAAGCGGCCCTGGCGACTGTTCGGGTTCGATGGAACGACGGATGAAGACCCTTGCTCATTCACGGGATTCAAAGCCCTAGGGCGTTGCGGTCTTTCATCCGTCACCGCATTTGGCATTACAGCGCTAAATGGCGGAAATGGGAAGTTACAAGGGGTGGATTTTGCAACCGTTCCACCTTGCCAGTTGCCCAATGCATTTCAAACATGCACTCTGCTGGTATGAAGGGTTACGTCTACATTCTCGCATCCAGACGCAATGGCACGCTTTACACCGGCGTCACCAAGGATTTGGCAAGCAGACTGTTTGAACATCAGAACGAACTGACGCCCGGCTTCACATCACAATATGCGGGCAAGATTCTGGTGTGGTTTGAGGAACACGACCTACTGACGTCAGCCATCACCCGCGAAAAGACCATAAAGAAATGGCCCCGTCAGTGGAAACTGAACTTGATTGAACAGAGCAATCCCGACTGGAGCGATATTTCGAGCCACCTGCTTGATCTGTGAGAGTGGTCGCGGACAGCCCCCTCAATCTCCCTTGTAACTTCCCATTTCCGCCATTTAGCGCTGTAATGCCAAATGCGGTGACGGATGAAAGACCGCAACGCCCTAGGGCTTTGAATCCCGTGAATGAGCAAGGGTCTTCATCCGTCGTTCCATCGAACCCGAACAGTCGCCAGGGCCGCTTGCTGATGCGAAGCCCGATTAGGCAAGGATGGGATAAGATGGATATCATTGCTGGAATAGACGTCTCGAAAGCCCGGCTCGACGTTGCAATTGCACCGTCCGGTATAACCCTTAGCGTCGATAACAATGATCAAGGCATCGACGAACTTGTACAGCATCTGAAGGCACAGCACGTCGATCTCATTGCCTTGGAGGCGACCGGCGGTTACGAAACACTGGTGGCAGCCAAACTATCTGCCAGTGGCTTATGCGTGATCATCGTCAATCCGTCACAGGTGCGCTCCTATGCCAATGCCATTGGTCGCCGCGCCAAGACCGACGACATTGATGCGCAGGTGATCGCGGCTTTTGTACTGGCAACCAAGCCACAAATCCGGCCACTGCGTGACGCGCAAACCCAGGCATTGTCGGCACTTGTCGACCGCAGACGGCAGATTGTGCAGATGATCGTGGCCGAGGAAAACAGGCTACGCCTGGCCATTGAGAAGCCAACGCAAAAAAGCATCAAGCGGCTGTTGGTCGCTCTCAGGCGTGAGATGGAAAGTATCGATACCGATCTGGATGATCATATCCGCAAGTCACCGGTATGGCGTGTGCGTGAGGCACTTTTAACCTCGGTTCCGGGTGTTGGAACCGCCACGGCACGTACGTTGCTGGCAGAGATCCCTGAACTGGGAAGCCTCGATCGCCGTCAGGTCGCTGCTTTGGCTGGTCTTGCGCCGTGGACGCGGCAGTCGGGCAAATGGAAAGGCAAGAGCTTTACCGGTGGTGGACGTTCAAAGGTGCGCACTGCCTTGTTCATGGCAGCTCTTGTTGCCAGCCGATACAACCCCATCCTCAAGGCCTTCCGGGACCGGCTGGTGGATGCTGGCAAACCCAAGATCGTCGCGATTGTCGCAACGATGCGAAAACTGCTGACCATTCTCAACGCCATCATCAGGGATCAAAAACCATGGCAAGACGCTTGACGAACAAGACAGTCGCTCATTCCTGTGCTCGTCACAGGAATCTAGTTGTCGTGCGTCTGCACGACGGGAAAAACTCTTCTCAGCCCCAGGACTGGGCTGACCTGGATTCCTGTGACAAGCACAGGAATGAGGGCTGAACTATGGGCCGTCCCACATGGCAAAACGTTCGAAAGGCCATCCAACAGCCGGCTGCAAATGACCACAACACCCCAATCATCTCCTCGCACGCAACCCAATTGCCCATGTCGCATTTACGCAATCCGGCCCGTTGTGCCAAATTGAGAAGCATCAAGTTTCTCGCGTGAAAGATGCAGACAGCCGCAATCTGCCATTCATCAAATATCCTGAGTGTAAAATGCAGAAATGCCTGGAAAATGAACTCTCAAGGCGAGATTTTAATCTTGCCGCTGCCTATTTTGGATGCGTTGCATTTTGCCTGTATAATTTGGCCGCATAAAAATTAAAAATTGTCGCTCATTGGCGTGGTTTGCTATTATAATGTCGCAAACTGGATATCCAGTTCAAGGTTTCCAAGCAAGGAATTGTGCTTTCGCAACGGAGCATGGACACTATGAGCAAAATCGGCCCGAAAAAACGCTCGATAGTCTTTTTTCTCGTTCCTCAATTTACGATGCTGCCCTTCATGGGCGCAGTTGAGACATTGCGAATAGCCAACAGAATGCTGGGCTATGATGCCTATGAATGGCGGCTGGCCTCCGCTGACGGGCTGAAGGTCCAGTCCTCCGCTGGCATCTCTCTTGACGTCGATACCTCGCTCGCCGACGAGCGTCGCAATCTGAGTGGTGACAAGCGCTCCAACATGGTCATCGTCTGTTCGGGCATCGATATAGAGCAGTATCACAACAAGTCCGTGAATGCCTGGCTGCGCGAGGCCTATAACCGCGGCATCTCGGTCGGCAGCCTCTGTACCGCCGCCCATATTCTGGCACAGGCCGGCCTGCTGAATGGCAAGCGCTGCGCGATCCACTGGGAAAACCTGCCCGGCTTTTCGGAAAACTTCCCGCAGGTCGAGGTCTATGCCGACCTCTACGAGGTCGACAGCAACATCTACACCTGCGCCGGTGGCACGGCCTCACTGGACATGATGCTGAACCTGATCGGACAGGATTTTGGCGACAACCTCGTCAACCGCGTCTGCGAACAGCAATTGACTGACCGGGTGCGCAACCCGCGTGACCGCCAGCGCCTGCCGCTGCGGGCCCGGCTGGGCGTACAGAACAGCAAGGTGCTGTCGATCATCGAACTGATGGAAAGCAATCTGGCCGAACCGCTGTCGCTGCTTGACATTGCCGATGGTGCCGATCTGTCGCGCCGTCAGGTGGAGCGACTGTTCCGGCAGGAAATGGGCCGCTCACCAGCCCGTTATTACCTTGAAATCCGCCTTGACCGGGCGCGCCATCTGCTGGTGCAGTCTGCCATGCCGGTGGTCGAGGTAGCCGTTGCCTGCGGTTTTGTCTCCGCATCGCATTTTTCCAAGTGTTATCGCGAAATCTACAATCGTTCACCGCAGCAGGAGCGTGCGGAACGCAAGATTGTCGTGTCATCGCTGCGCAAGGAACCAATTGCCTTCATGTCCGGCCCGCACTGAGCCTGACATACTGAATTGGCCCGGATTGACATGGGCCACACCAACAGGGGCAGAGCGGCAAAAGCCGCAAATGAAAACAAAGATAAGGCGCATTACAAATAGGGTTTGACGGCGGCCAGAATGTCTTCTGCCGTACTGCCGTGACCGGCCCTCTGCCCCGCCTCACCATGCAACCATACTGCCGCTGCCGCCGCCTCAAAGGCTGGCACGCCCTGCGCCAGCAGGCCGCCGACAATGCCCGACAGCACATCGCCGGAACCGGCCGTCGCCAGATTGGGCGGCGCGTTCGCATTGATCAGTGCCCGGCCATCCGGCGCGGCAATCACCGTATCGGCACCCTTGTAGACCACAACCGCATGCGAACGGGCGCTAGCTGCCCGCGCCTTCTCAACCTTGCTCAGTTGATCATCGCCAGCAATGTCCGGAAACAGCCGGGCAAATTCCCCCCCATGTGGCGTCATCACCCGTGGTGCCTGCGCTTTGGCAAATACGTCAAACAGCAGATTCGTCTCATCACGAAAGGCAGTGATCGCATCCGCATCCAGCACCAGCGCCTTGTCAGCCAACTCAGGCACGAACTGGCGGATCTTCTGCAGATCCGAAAAACCGGGACCAAGGACAAAGGTGGCATGACGGCTGTCTGTCAGCCAGTCCTGCAGATGCTGCGCAGTGTCGATTGCTGTCAGCATCACTGCGGTCAGCGTCGCTGCCAGAACCGGCAGGGCGTCGGACGGTGCTGCAATAGTCACAAGGCCAGCGCCGGTTTTCAAACCGGCACCCGCCGAAAGCCTTGCAGCACCGGTGGCATATTGCGGCCCGGAAAAGACCGTCAGATGACCGCGTGTGAACTTGTGCGACGCAGAACCGGGATGCGCCAGATGGTCCTGCCAGAACAACGGGTCATTTTGCGCAAGCCGGTCGCTATGTCGCTCGAGAATGCGCTGGGGAATGCCGATATCAAACACCTCAATGTCACCAGCCAGTTCCCGCCCCGGCATCAGCAGGTGGCCGGGTTTGAGCGCCATGAAGGTTACGGTGTGGCGGGCTTTCAGCGCAGCACCCAAAATCGTGCCACGCCGGCCACAGACACCCGAAGGAAGATCGGCAGCCACCACGTCCAACTGCAAGCCGTTGATCGTTTCAAACAGCGCGGCCACGGCTTGCGGCACATCACGTGACAAGCCTGCCCCAAACAGCGCATCAACAACCACATCGCCGACTTCAGGCGTATAGCTTTCCATCGATTTGCTTTTGATGGGACAAGCCAGCATGGCACGCCGCGCATCACCGCAGAGCCTGTCCTGACCACCCAAATGAAAAACAAGCGGTGCAGCACCGCAGGCAGCAAGGGCGGCCGCCGCCACATAACCATCGCCACCATTATTGCCCGGCCCGCACAGCACGATGTAACGCTCGGCCTCCGGGTAATGGCGCAGAACCAGGGCGGATATCGCCTGCCCTGCCCGCTCCATCAGCGCATAGGAAGAAAGCCCGCTATCGGCAGCATCCTTGTCGATGGCAGTCATGGCGGACGGGCTATAAAGGTAATGGCGAGCGGAAAACTTCATGCTGAATATTGATAGCAATTCGGCTGCCAAATCAATGCGCAGAAAACAGGCAAGCCACATCGCTCAAATTATACGCAATTGACTATATTTTCATCAAATTACGACGCAATTAGCAAAATATAAACCGGCGAAAATTCATATCGAAAATACGAAATAATGACACATCAACGCACCATTTTCGGCAAAACAGTACTGTTTTTTGATGCAAATCAGGTCAAACTACATTCGACGGATGCTTTTTTGAGAAAAAATACAAAATCTTCGTTTCAATTTGGCATGCTATGTGCATTCTGTTCGGGAGGCGGGCAGACCCTGCTTTAACGGGAGAAGCGGAGAGATATTTTCAAATGAAAAAGATCGAAGCGATCATTAAGCCTTTCAAGCTCGACGAAGTGAAGGAAGCCCTTCAGGAAGTCGGTCTTCAGGGAATAACTGTAACTGAAGCAAAAGGCTTCGGTCGCCAAAAAGGCCATACCGAACTTTATCGCGGTGCTGAATACGTCGTCGACTTTCTGCCCAAGGTGAAGGTCGAGGTTGTTTTGGCTGACGAAAATGCAGATGCAGTGATCGAAGCAATACGAAATGCGGCCCAGACAGGCCGTATCGGTGACGGCAAGATTTTCGTCTCGAATGTAGAAGAAGTCATCCGTATCCGGACAGGTGAAACGGGCGTTGACGCCATATAAAAAAGCACCTGAGTCCGGAAACTGGCTCAGGTAAATCGCCACCTCGTCATCCCACACTCAAGGAAAACCTTAAAATGACGACTGCAAATGATATCTTGAAACAGATCAAGGACAACGACGTAAAGTTCGTCGATCTGCGCTTCACGGACCCGAAGGGCAAGCTGCAACACGTTACCATGGACGTTGTCTGTGTTGACGAAGACATGTTTGCCGATGGCGTAATGTTCGACGGCTCGTCTATTGCCGGCTGGAAGGCTATCAACGAATCCGACATGGTTCTGATGCCCGACCCTGCGACGGTTCACATGGACCCGTTCTTCGCACAGTCCACCATGGTCATCCTTTGCGACATTCTCGACCCTGTCTCGGGCGAATCCTACAACCGCGACCCACGCGGCACTGCCAAGAAGGCAGAAGCCTACCTCAAGGCATCCGGTATCGGCGACACGGTTTTTGTTGGCCCTGAGCCAGAATTTTTCGTCTTCGACGACGTCAAGTACAAGGCCGACCCGTACAACACCGGCTTCAAGCTTGATTCTTCCGAGCTGCCGTCCAACGACGACACCGATTATGAGACAGGCAACCTCGGCCACCGTCCGCGCGTCAAGGGTGGTTACTTCCCTGTTCCGCCAATCGACAGCCTGCAGGACATGCGTTCCGAAATGCTCACGGTTCTCTCGGAAATGGGCGTTGTCGTTGAAAAGCATCACCACGAAGTGGCATCTGCCCAGCATGAACTTGGTGTGAAGTTCGACACGCTGGTTCACAGCGCCGACAAGATGCAGATCTACAAATATGTCGTGCACCAGGTTGCCAACGCTTATGGCAAGACCGCAACCTTCATGCCGAAGCCAATCTTCGGTGACAATGGTTCGGGCATGCACGTTCACCAGTCCATCTGGAAGGGCGGCAAGCCAACCTTCGCTGGCGACGAATATGCTGGTCTGTCTGAAAGCTGCCTGTACTACATCGGCGGCATCATCAAGCACGCCAAGGCCATCAACGCCTTCACCAACCCGACAACCAACTCCTACAAGCGTCTGGTTCCAGGTTATGAAGCGCCTGTTCTACTGGCATACTCGGCTCGTAACCGTTCTGCTTCGTGCCGTATTCCATTCGGCTCCAACCCGAAGGCAAAGCGCGTTGAAGTCCGCTTCCCGGACCCGACACAGAACCCGTACCTCGGTTTCGCAGCAATGCTGATGGCTGGTCTCGACGGCATCAAGAACAAGATCCATCCTGGCAAGCCAATGGACAAGGATCTCTACGATCTTCCTGCAAAGGAACTGAAGAAGATCCCGACCGTTTGCGGCTCGTTGCGTGAAGCGCTTGAAAGCCTCGACAAGGACCGTAAGTTCCTGACGGCTGGCGGCGTGTTCGATGACGACCAGATCGACAGCTTCATCGAGTTGAAGATGCAGGAAGTCATGCGTTTCGAAATGACCCCGCATCCAGTCGAATTCGACATGTACTACTCGGCTTGATAATGGATATGCGCTGGCTCTGCTGGCGCATTTCTTTTTTAAGCGGCGGCTCACGGGCCGCCGTTTTTTATGGCATCAATTCAATTCTTATTCGTGGGTCGCACAGACCGACATGCGAACTGGCCGTATGGCCAGACATTGCCTGAAGTGGAATACAAGACATGAGCGCAGAAACCTCGCAACCCCGGCTGTTAGACTGGGTCATCTTCCTTCTTGCGCCCTTGTGTTTCGCCACCAACATCATTTTCGGCCGCGGCGTGATTGGCGAAGTCGCACCCTTCACCACCGCCTTCATTCGCTGGACCGCATCGGCACTTATCATGGCGCCCTTCGTTTATGCCGATCGCAAGGCCTGCATCGACTTCGTGCGCAACAACAGCATGTTGTGGCTGGTCATCGGTTTTCTCGGCATGGGCATTTGCGGTGGCGTCGTCTACTGGTCGCTGAACTACACATCCGCTGCCAACGGCACGCTGATCTACACGACATCGGCGCTGTTCATCATCATCTTCCAACGTTTTTTCCAGAACCGGCCGATACGCCCGCTGGAAGTTGCCGGCATGATCATCGCCTTTGCCGGCGTGACCGTCATTGTGCTGAAGGGTGATATCAACGCGCTGCTGCACCTCAACTTCAACCTTGGCGATTTCGGCATCCTGACGGCCGCCATTGCCTTTGCGGTCTATTCGCTGCTGTTGCGTAAACCTGCCGTCAACAAGCTGAAGTCCTTCAGCCTGTTTGGCCTGATTGCCGCATCAGGCGCCCTGGTGCTGTTGCCGATTACCGTGGTGGAGTTTGCGCAGGGCGGCAGCCTGCCGGTTACCGCCACCGCCTGGATGAAGATGGCGGGCATCATTCTCATCGCTTCACTGGCGGCATTCCTGTGTTTTACCCACACGGTACGGGTGTTTGGACCCACCACGGCCGGTGTGACGCTCTACATCATGCCACCAATTTCCATCGTCCTGGCCTGGCTTTTTCTTGCCGAAACTTTCGAAACCTATCACGCCATAGGGATCGTTCTTGTCATGAGCGGCGTTATTCTTGCAACAGCGCCAATCGGGCGACGCATGAAAGGGCCAAAAACCATAAACACTTGATATCTGCAGCAAGACGTCCCAAATTATTCTTCGAAAGGATGTTTCAGCCATGAAGCAAAGAAATGCAAAATTCACGATCGGAGAAGTGGTTCGTCACAGGATATTTCCTTTCCGCGGCGTTATCTTTGATGTCGATGCGGAATTTTCCAATACGGAAGAATGGTGGAACTCGATACCGGCAGAAATCCGTCCCGAACGCGACCAGCCCTTTTATCACCTGCTGGCCGAAAACGATGACACGGAATATGTCGCCTATGTTTCGGAACAGAATCTGATCCATGACGATAGTGGAAAGCCTCTGCGCAATCCCAACATCACCAGGATCTTCGATACGGATTCCGGCGGCCACTTGAAACCCAAGCCGATCATGTCGCACTAAATCATCAGAACCGGCCTCCCAGGCCGGTTTTTTTGTGGGCGCGCGGGGGGGGAAGCATAACCCCTCCCAACGCTCCCCACCCCAAAAAAACTGCGCATAAAAAAACCGGCTACGAAGGCCGGTTTTTCTCGCCATCCATACGGATGAAATTATTGTGCAGGTGCAGTCTTTGCAGCTTCCTGAGCAGCTTCGAGCTTCTTGCGAGCCTCTTCAGCCTTCTTCTGCATGCCTTCCTGCAGGGTGCGCTGGCTTTCAGCCAACTGCGACTGCGAGATTGCTTCGCCATCATAAGCACCGGTGAAGCCGTTCAGAGCAATCTTGATCGGGTTTGGTGCGCGGCGGAAGTTGATCGATGTGAAGACCACTTCGTTGCCCTTCTTCAGGCTGGCGATCATCGCATCTGTCAGTGGCACTTCAGCGGTGCACTTGTCTGGAAGGCAAACTGCGTAATCAAGCTGAACGCCCTTGGCGCCGTCGATCTGCATCATAACGCCAGGAGGAATAAGACGTGCGGACGGCACGGAAACCTGCAGGATCTTGCGGTTTACCTTGCCTGTAACGCTGATGAGGCCAACGGCAGTGATCATCTGGCCGTTCTGCGCCAGAACAACGTTCTGAACGACGCAAACGTCGTTGTCTTCCTGCTTGGAGCAAGTCTTGAACCAGCCGAGTGGCGGTGCGCCAGCCGGAGCCGCAGCCTGCTGAGCCTGGGAAACAGCCGGGGCGGAAACGGCGCCAATGGAAAGAACGAGAGCGGACAGTGCTGTCCGGGTGAACTTGTTTGCCTTGTACATCATAAGAGTTCCGTCTCCTGAAATTCGGTCGGGTCAGTTTTGAACCTATGCCCGTCGTTGGCGCGATCCGCTTACCTGTTCAACTGTCTTTCAATTGAGGCAAATGCGTGACCCACCAATTCTGGCACACCTGTTACATGTCGAATGCGTCGATATCCAGCATTTCTTTAAGAATTTTGACGACTGCCTTAAGATTTCCCGACCATTCATGTCTGTAGACCGACGCCTGTGGTAAATTCCGCAGGAATCAGACAACCGACTTCCGCATAGGAGAATGAAATGCGCAGATGCCTGATGGCTGTCATTCCGGCCTTGCTGCTCAGCAGCGCAGCGCTGGCCGAACCTGTCCATGGCATTTCCATGCACGGCACACCTGCCCTTCCGGCAGATTACAAGAGCTTCCCTTACGTGAACCCAAACGTTAAAAAGGGCGGCAAGATTGCCTATGGCGTGGTCGGTACCTTCGATAGCCTCAATCCCTTTGTCTTGAGGGGCATGCGCACCACCGCACGCGGCGTGTGGGACCCTGATTTCGGCAACCTGCTTTATGAACCGTTGATGCAACGGTCCAATGACGAACCCTTTTCGCTTTACGGTCTGTTGGCCGAAAGTGTCGAATGGGACGATGAGCGCACCTACACCCAGTTCAACCTCAATCCAAAGGCGCGCTGGCAGGACGGTAAACCCGTGACACCTGAAGACGTGATATTTACGCTTGAACTGTTGAAAGAGAAGGGCCGCCCGCCTTTCAACAACCGCCTGACCGCGGTGGAGAAAATGGAAAAAGTTGGCGAACACGGCGTTCGTTTTACCTTTAACGACAAGGCCAATCGCGAAACACCGCTGATTCTCGCCTCATCGACCCCTATCCTGCCCAAACACGCCATCGATCCCGAAACCTTTGAAAAGGCAGGCCTTGGCCCGGTTGTCGGCTCTGGTCCCTACAAGATCAAGTCGATGCGCCCGGGTGAAAAGATCATCTGGGAACGCGACCCCAATTATTGGGGTAAGGATGTGCCGTCCAAGGTCGGTTTCGATAATTACGACGAAATCAGCATTACCTATTTCCTGCAGGTCAATTCGATGTTCGAAGCCTTCAAAAAGGGCGATATCGACATGTATCCGGAAGGTGATGCCATTAATGGCAATGCCGATTCGTCGCATTGGGGCAGCGCCTACAACTTCCCCGCCGCCAACCGTGGCGACATATTGAAAGAAGTGTTCGAACCGCGCCTGCCCTCTGGCATGTTCGGTTTCGTGTTCAACACCCGCAAGCCAATCTTTGCCGATGAAAAGGTGCGCGAAGGCCTGTCTTACGTGCTGGATTTTGAATGGCTGAACCGCAACATTCTCGGTGGCGCCTTCAGTCGCACCCAGAGTTACTGGCAAAATTCATCGCTGGGTGCCTATGGCAACCCAGCCAATGAAAAGGAACTGGCCCTGCTGGGCGATGCGGCGAAGCGCCTGTCACCGGAAATACTTGCCGGCACCTATATGATGCCGGTAAGCGATGGCTCGGGCGCCGACCGCAAGGTGCTGCGCAAGGCCGTGGATCTGCTGCAGGAGGCCGGTTACAAGATCACCGGTGGCCGCATGGTCGATGCCAATGGCAGACAACTGGCCTTTGAGGTGATGACCCAGAACCCGGCGCAGGAACGCATTGCACTGGCCTATCAGCGGTCGCTGAAGCTGATTGGCGTCAACATGGCCATTCGCTCTGTCGATGACGGTCAGTATCAGGCCCGGTCAAACAATTTTGATTACGATATGATCATCCGCTCGTTCCCGTCGTCGCTGTCCCCGGGTATCGAGCAATATAACCGCTGGGATTCGACCTCCAGAGATGCGCCGGGCAGCTTCAACTATGCTGGCGCGGCAGACCCCGATATCGACCGCATGATCGAGGCGCTGCTGCAGGCACGCTCCACCGAAGATTTTGAAGCCGCGGTGCGCGGCTATGACCGCCTGCTCGTGTCCGGCCACTACGTCATTCCGCTTTATTACATTGGCGCACAGTGGGTCGCCCACTGGAAGTATCTTGGCAAACCGGATGTGACGCCACTTTTCGGCTATCAAAAACCGGTATGGTGGGACAATAGAGCTCAATAACGGGCGCGCCCAATAATCCCGGCAATCATGCCTCTCAGGACCAGGAGCCATGAGGCAAAACCGGGTGGTTATCTCGAGGTAACCGGTTGAATGGCAGCGTTGAAATGCATAAATGCCTGCATATTTCAAAATTGACGTAAGGAAACACCATGCTGCGGCTTACTATTGATATCGTTTCGGATGTGGTCTGCCCATGGTGCTACCTCGGCAAGGCACGGCTGGATCTGGCCATTGCAGAAGTGCAGGACAAGATCGGTTTCGACATCAACTGGCGCCCTTACCGCCTGAATCCGGATTACCCGCCAGAAGGTGTGGACCAGAAGGCAGAGCTTGAAAAGAAGCTGGGCGGCAAGGAAAAGGTTGAAAAGGCCCATGGCATCCTGACCGATCTCGGGAAGGAAGTCGGCATTGCCTTCGACTTCGACGCCATCAAGATCGGCCCCAACACGCTGGACGCACACCGCCTCGCACTTTGGGCTCATTCCGAGAACCGCGAATTGCAGGACAAGGTCATTTCCCTGCTGTTCAAGGCCAACTTTGAAGAGGGTCGCAATGTCGGTGATCACGCTGTTCTTCTCGACATTGCCGAGCAGGCTGGCATGGACCGCAAGGTGGTTGAAAAGCTGCTGGCATCCGACGCCGACAAGGACACAATTGTCGCTGAAATTGATGCGGCGCAGCAAATGGGCGTCAATGGAGTGCCATTTTTCATTGTAGATCATCAGTACGCTATAAGCGGTGCACAAACTGCGGATGTTTTGGTCAATGCTTTTAAAGAGATTGCAAAACTCAAAGAGCAGGCTCATAGGGAATTGAACTGACCGTCAGACCCCCCGCTGTCGGCACTCCCCGCACTTAAAAACTCGAGTTTGATCCTGTGTTCGACAGCACACTGAAAGGCATTCTTATTGCCTTTGCGTCCTTCGCCGCATTCGCTTGGAGCGATGCCAGCGTAAAATTGATCGAGGGGCAAATCTCCCCGATCGAATCGGCATTTTTTGGTGCCGTGTTCGGTACGGTTGCCCTTCCATTCCTGCGCAAAAGAAAAGATCAGTGGCGCGATGTGCTGCGCACCACCAACCGGCCGCTGTGGCTGCTTCGTTTCGTGTCGTCGGGCATGGGTGCCATTGGCAGTGTAACCGCCTTTACCCACCTCTCAATGGCAGAAGCCTTTGCGCTGATCTTCCTGTTACCGTCCTTCGTCACCATCATGTCGGTGGTGTTTCTGAAAGAACAGGTCGGCATCAAGCGCTGGTCAGCCGTCATCATCGGTTTTGTCGGTGTGCTTATCATTCTGCGCCCCGGTTTCCGTGAACTGTCGATCGGCCATCTCGGCGCGATCATCGGCGGCTTGAGCGGCGCGCTCTCCATCGTCATCTTCCGCGCCATGGGCCCGTCGGAAAAGAACATTTCGCTTTATGGCGCCGGTGTTCTCGGCACGCTGTTCCTCTGTGGTCTGGCCATGATCCCGGATTTCCAGCCACCCAATGCCGAACAATGGCTGTGGCTCGCCGGATATGGCCTGTTTGCGGCACTTGCCAACGTGCTGTTGATGTATGCCGCGCAATATGCGCCAGCCACGGTGATTGGCCCAACCCAATATAGCCAGATGTTATGGGCCATTCTGTTCGGTTATCTGATCTTTGGTGATCACGTCGACCAATGGATGCTGTGTGGCATCGTGCTGATCATCGGTTCCGGCATGTTGACGCTGATCCGTGAAAAGCAGCGCCACACGCCGCTGCCAAGCTCGGTTGCCGCCGATCAGAACGTCGCATTGGCGATCACACCGGAAAACCAAGACACAGATACCAAAGCCTGAAAGCTCGCTTTGAACACAGCGCCCCGAAACCCATGACGGTTTCGGGGTTCAAATCCCACCGTTGACATTGGCCCTATGATGGTCTGGCCATCAGACGCCGTGACGTTTAAACCAAGGTGCATCAATACCCTCTGTTGAGGGTCAGCGCATAACTCACCTCGGCATGTCATGATACCCGTCGCACTTCCTTCCGTAGAATTTCTGGCATTTCTCGGCCTGTTTTTCCTTGCCACCATCGTCTGGCTGGTCTGGACCATATGGCTGTTGTTTTTCCGCAAAACCAACAAGCCTTGGCCCATGCTTGCCATGCTGATCTATGGCACGACCACATTCATGGCGATTTACACCATCTACCATGTCGTTACTGTCTCGCTGGAACTGCGCGCACTGGACAGGGAGCGGGAAACAAATTTCCAGCCGACGCTTGATAAGCCGCAGCGCATTGGCCAGATCGACATGCCCGAAGGCACCAAACTGCGCCTGGCGGCGGCCCAGAAACTAGAATCATTCGGCCGCGCCACCTTCCCGCATCCGGTCGAGATTGCCGGTATCAATGCGCTGGCTGTCGATCGTTACATCACCATAAAATATGACGACAGCTACAATGTCACCGGTTTTGCGCCGGATAATATGCGGGTCGTCGGCGAAGGCACGAGCGAACAGCAGGGCTGGACCTGCATGGCAACAACGCCAGTGGAATTTGACGTGAATGAAGATGGCAGCGTCAAAGCCTTCAAGCGCTGCGTGCTCGCGGCAGGCAATGTGGCAGATGGCATAAGCCTGCCATCGGGCACTGAAGTCTGGACCTCAACCGGCAATGTCTACACCGATGGTTTTACCGATACCGACCGCTGGGTTCTGGACATACCACGTGACAAGACCGTGCTGGTCGACGGGCTGGAGATTTCAAGCCCGCGCATCATGTTGGACGAACACAAAAAACTCTATGAAGTCAGCAGCGGCAGCTTGGCCAAAGACACAAGTTTTGGTGCAGATACTTATCCTGCCGGCACCCTCATCCGCTTTAATCCGCGCCATATCCGCGACGGTTACCCAAATGCCTGGCTGCTGACGCCGAAGGAAGGCGTCGAGGATGACGCCATTCTGCTGCCGCCTGATGGCACAGTGCTGGACCGGGCAGGCAAGGTGCTGGCCACCCTGCCCCGATAGTTTCTCAGCCCTTTGCCAGTTCCGCCAACTGCGTCATGACCATGGCAGCACCGGCCAGACGTTTTTCCGGCGTCGGCAGGTCGCGGGTCAGGAACACGCTGTGATCCGGCCTGATCTTGGCCAGTGAGCCCTGCTTGGCGATGTAACCGACCAGACCGGCCGGGTTGGGGAATTCGCGGTTGCGGAACTGCACGACAACGCCCTTCGGGCCAGCATCCAGCTTTTCGACATTGGCGGTGCGGCACAGCGACTTGATGTAAACCACCTTGAGCAGGTGCTGTACTTCCTTTGGCAACGGGCCAAAACGGTCGATCATCTCCGCACCGAAACCATCGATTTCCGAAAGCTCGGTCAGTTCGCCAAGGCGACGGTAAAGACCCATGCGCAGATGCAGATCCGGCACGTAATTTTCCGGGATCATCACCGATGTGCCAAGCGAGATCTGCGGCGACCAGCCGCTTTCCTGCACATCGTCATCGCCCTTCACTTCGGCAACCGCCTCTTCCAGCATCTGCTGGTAAAGCTCAAAGCCGACTTCCTTGATATGTCCGGACTGTTCTTCGCCCAGCAGATTGCCGGCACCACGAATATCAAGGTCATGGCTGGCCAGCTGGAAACCGGCACCCAGCGTGTCCAGTGACTGCAGCACCTTCAACCGGCGCTCGGCCATGGTTGTCAGCACCTTGTTGACCGGCAGGGTAAACAGCGCAAAGGCCCGAACCTTGGAACGACCGACACGACCCCGCAGCTGGTAAAGCTGCGCCAGACCAAACATGTCGGCACGGTGCACGATCAGCGTGTTGGCCGTCGGCACATCAAGCCCGGATTCTACGATGGTGGTAGACAACAGCACGTCATATTTGCCGTCATAGAAGGCATTCATGATGTCTTCCAGCTCACCGGCCGCCATCTGGCCGTGGGCGACGGCAACACGCAGCTCCGGCACATCCGATTGCAGGAAGGCATGAATGTCCGCAAGGTCGGCCAGACGCGGGCAGACATAGAAACTCTGGCCGCCACGGTAATGTTCACGCATCAGCGTTTCGCGAATGACCAGCGCGTCAAACGGCGAAATGAAGGTGCGCACCGCCATGCGGTCAACCGGCGGCGTGGTGATCAGCGACAATTCGCGAACCCCGGTCATCGCCAGCTGCAGGGTACGCGGAATAGGCGTGGCAGACAAAGTCAGAACGTGAATATCGCCTTTCAGCTCCTTCAAACGTTCCTTGTGTTTGACGCCGAAATGCTGCTCTTCATCGATAATCAGCAGGCCAAGATTGGCAAAGCTGATGCCCTGACCGAGCAGCGCATGGGTACCGACAACGATATCCGTCTTGCCCTCGGCCACTTCCTTTTTGGTCAGCGCCAGTTCCTTGGTGCCAACAAGACGCGAGGCCTGTTGCACGCGGATCGGCAGGCCACGGAAACGCTCCGAAAAGGTGCGGAAGTGCTGGCGGGCCAACAGCGTGGTTGGCACGACAACCGCTACCTGCACGCCATTCATGGCGGCGAGGAAGGCAGCACGCAGCGCAACTTCTGTCTTGCCAAAGCCCACGTCACCGCAAATCAGGCGGTCCATCGGCCGGCCAAGACCAAGATCGTCGCGGATGGAATCGATGGCGTTCAGCTGGTCTTCGGTTTCATCATAGGGGAAACGCGCCGCAAACTCGTCGTAAAGACCATCCGGCGCCACCAGCACCGGTGCCTTGCGCACCATGCGTTCGGCCGCCACGCGAATAAGATCGCCGGCCATATCCAGCAGGCGTTTCTTGAGCTTGGCCTTGCGCATCTGCCAGGCGCCACCGCCCAGCTTGTCGAGTTGCGCTTCGGCAGCATCCGAGCCGTAACGCGACAGAAGATCGATGTTTTCGACCGGCAGGAACAGCTTGGCATCATCGGCATAATGCAGTTCCAGGCAGTCACGTGGCGCACCCGCAGCCTCAATGGTGCGAAGCCCGACGAACTTGCCGATACCATGTTCAGCATGCACGACCAGCGAACCGACATCGAGACCGGCCACTTCCGAAATGAAGTCGGCGGCCCGCTTGCGACGCTTGGAGCGGCGTACCATACGGTCGCCGAGAATATCCTGTTCGCCAATGACAGCGAGATTGCCGGTTTCAAAGCCGGCTTCAAGGCTCAGCACCGCAGACGCCGCCTCGCCCTTGCCGAGCTTGTCTACCTCTTTCAGCGCCTGTATCGGCTTGATCTTTTCAAGGCCGTGTTCGTTCAACACCTGCAACAGGCGGTCGAGAGAACCTTCCGACCAGCCGGTAATCAGCACCTTCCAGCCCTTGGCGCGCTTGTCTGCAATGTGCTTGACGGCAAGATCAAACACATTGACCCGCTCTTCATCGGTATTTTCGGTGACGGGCCGTGCCCACCGTGGCCCGGTATGGGCATCCAGCGTCGCAACCGGCCGACCGGCAACATCATGTTCATTGAACGGTGTCAGGCGAATGGCGCTGACGGACTCCAGCGTCGCCTCGAAGCCCTTTCCGTCAAGGTAGAGCTGGCCCGGGGATACCGGCTTGTACGGTGCGCCCTGTGTTGCGCCCTTGGTCTCGCCGGAGGTGCGGCGCGCTTCAAAATAATCCAGCACCAACTTGGAGCGTTCGGCCGCCGCCTCGCGTGCCGTATGGTCGGTGACGATGCGGAAGCCTGCGAGATAATCGAAGGCCGTTTCCAGCTTTTCGTAAAACAGCGGCAGCCAGTGTTCCATGCCGGCATAACGGCGGCCTTCGGATACGGCCTGATAGAGCGCATCGTCGCGGGTCGCGGCACCAAACAGCGACAGGTAATTCTTGCGGAAACGGGCAATCGTATCCGGTGTCAGCGTCACTTCGCTCATCGGGTTGAGATCCAGCGAACGCGCCTGTCCGATGGTGCGCTGGCTGGCCGGATCGAAGGTGCGGATACTTTCCAGCGTATCGCCAAAAAAGTCCAGGCGCACAGGTTCTTCCGTGCCGGGAACGAACACGTCGAGAATGCCACCACGCACGGCAAATTCGCCGACTTCACGCACCGTCGCTACACGGTCAAAACCGTTGCGCTCCAGCCGTGCAGCAATGTCATCCATCCGGATCTGGTTGCCGGGCTTGGCCGAAAACGCCAGACTTTCAATGATGTCGCGCGGTGCCATCTTCTGCAGCATGGCATTGACGGTGACGAGCACGATGGCCGGATGCGGTTTCTTGCCGTGGCTGATCAGGCCGGACAGTGCCGCCAGCCGCCTTGCCGAAGTGTCGGCACTGGGTGACACGCGGTCATAGGGCAAGCAATCCCAGGCAGGCAGTGTTAGCACCGGAATGTCAGGTGCCACGAAACCCAGCATTTGCTCAAGATCGGCCATGCGCTGGCCATCCGACATTACATAGGCGATGGATTGCCCGGTGCGCGCCATCTCAGCAAGCAAGATCGCTTCCATGCCTGACGGTACATTGCCGATGGTCAGGGATGTATCGAAGGAAAGAACTGTCTTGGCGTCAAAACCGGGGATCATGGGCGTGTACTTCACAAACTTGACGCATGCCGCAGAAAAACAGAACGGTTTTTGCGAAACGACATGCGTAAAAACAAACAGTTAAAGCGTGACGCATGAAGCCGTTTCATGCGGCGAGCCCTGATCAGTTGGTAACCGGCCTGATCAGTTGGTGACCGGATCGAAGTCTGGCCGGTAGGAGGCAATGCGTTCAAACAGCGGTGTCTGGAAACGTTCTGGCACAGGCAGAGCGCCCGTCACCATCTTTACGAGATCATTGTCTTCCTCGTCCATAATGACTTCCAGCTCGTCCAGTTCCACATCCGTAAGATCGGCAATGTTTTCCTCGGCAAACTGGCCCAGCACCAGATCCATTTCGCGGATACCACGATGCCAGCAACGGTAGAGGATCCGTCTGCGACGCTCATCGAGGTCCACGCTGCTTCTCACCAGTCCTGTCATCGTATTTTCCTTCCTGTACGGGTGCACGATACGCGATCCGGTCATGCCATCTGCCGCTTCATTCCACCCCTGTTGTCGGTTGTTATCACAGACAACAGGAACAGCCGAACATTGCGTGAAAACAACCGGATGCAAACTGCCAGCGTGCCCTTCAATTCATGCCTTATATATTTCGATCTCCTATAGAACAGGACAGGAACGTTTGGGAACCTGTTTTGTGCATTTATTTGCGTCACATCCGCAAACTGGTGGTGAAAAAACGCTGTTTATCTGCTGGCAGCTCTTGCATTGAACGACACCTTCCCCGATTTTGCCGCCATGCGCCCAACACTGCTTGATCCGTTATTTGCCTCCATCTCGACACTGCCGGGCGTCGGTCCGAAACTTGCCGACCTATTGGCAAGGTTGCTGGGCCGCGAAAATGCCGATGACTGCCGCGTTATCGACCTGCTGTTTCACGCCCCGTCAGGCGTTATCGACCGCAGAAACCAGCCCGGCATTGCGCTGGCACCAACCGGCTCCATTGTCACCATCAAGGGACGTGTAGACCGCCACCAGCCACCACCACCCGGCAATCGCTCGGTTCCCTACCGCGTGTTCATTCACGATGATACCGGTGAGCTGGCGTTGACCTTTTTCCATGCCAAGGGTGACTGGCTGATGAAGGCGCTGCCGATTGACGAGGAAGTTCTGATCAGCGGCAAGGTCGACTGGTTTAACGGCCGCGCCTCCATGGTGCATCCCGATTTCATGGTCAAAGCCTCGGAGGCAGAAAACCTGCCGCTGATCGAGCCGGTTTATCCGCTGACCGCAGGTCTTTCCGCCAAGGTGCTGCGCAAGGCCATTGATAATGCCGTCACCAGACTGCCGGATCTGCCGGAATGGATTGATGAAACCCTGATGGTACGGCAGGGTTTTCACGACGCCAGAGAAAGTTTTCGCCTGCTGCATGACCCGCGCGATGGGCTGGATATCGATCCGCAGTCGATCAGCCGGCGCAGACTTGCCTATGACGAGTTTCTGGCCGGGCAGCTTTCGCTGACCCTGGTGCGCCAAAGGCTGCGCAAGGTTGCGGGCAATCCTGTCGTCGTGAAGGGGAACATGGCCGCCAGCATCCTGCACTCCCTGCCATTTTCCATGACCAACAGCCAGCGGGCTGCGGTCGACGACATACTGAAAGACATGGCCGGTGACACCAGAATGCTGCGCCTGTTGCAGGGTGACGTCGGTGCCGGCAAAACCCTTGTGGCCCTGATGGCCATGGCAACGGTGGTCGAGGCCGGCGGACAGGCCGTGCTGATGGCCCCGACAGAAATTCTGGCCCGCCAGCACCACGCCACGATTTCGCGATTTGCTGCCGCGGCCAATATCACGGTTGAGGTTCTGACCGGCCGCACCAAGGGCAAGGAACGCCAGGCGATCGAGGAACGCATTGCCTCTGGCGAGGCGCAGATCATCATCGGCACCCACGCGCTGTTTCAGGACAGCGTCAACTACAAGAACCTGCTTTTAGCCGTGGTGGACGAGCAGCATCGTTTTGGCGTGCACCAGCGCCTGCGGCTGACCGCCAAGGGCATCACGCCGCATATGCTGGTCATGACTGCCACACCCATTCCCCGCACGCTGGTGCTGGCCGCCTTTGGCGACATGGATGTGTCAAAGCTCACGGAAAAACCGGCCGGCCGCAAACCCATCCAGACCGTGACCATCCCGACCGAACGTTTGGGCGACATTATAGACCGACTGCGTAGCGCTATAGCAGAGGGCAAAAAGGCCTACTGGATCTGCCCGCTGGTCGAAGAGTCCGAAGAAGTCGACCTGATGTCGGCCGAGGAGCGCCACGGCGTTCTCTCAAAGGCCATCAATGCACCGATCGGCCTCATTCACGGCCGCTTGAGCGGACCGGAAAAAGACGCCGCCATGCTGGCCTTCAAGAATGGTGAAACACGGCTGCTGGTCGCCACCACTGTGGTGGAAGTGGGTGTTGACGTGCCCGACGCCACCATCATGGTCATTGAACATGCCGAACGCTTCGGCCTTGCCCAGCTTCACCAGCTTCGCGGCCGTGTCGGACGTGGTGATGAAGCCTCCACCTGTATTCTACTTTACAAGGGGCCGCTGGGCGAAACCGGAAAGGCGCGACTTTCCATCCTGCGCGACAGCGAAGACGGCTTCCTGATCGCCGAGGAGGATTTGAAACTGCGCGGTGAAGGCGAGGTTCTCGGCACCCGCCAGTCAGGGACGCCGGGTTTCAAGATCGCCAGCCTCGAAGCCCATTCCGACCTACTGGAAATCGCCCGCAAGGACGCCGCCTATATGATTGACCGCGACCCGGAGCTTACCAGCCCGCGTGGCCAGAACTTGCGCGTTCTTCTTTATCTCCACCGCCGGGATGAGGCCATTCGCTTCCTGCATGCAGGGTAATGTCAGGAAAACACCATGACCACAGATATCAGACCGCCGTCGGCCTATACCAAGGGCTACGCACTTTGTTCGCCGGATAACATACTGCAACCGGACAGCTTCCGCCACACGGAGGCCAAGGCGATTGCCGCCAGGTTTCGCAAGAAAAAGAAGCGCAAGAAACAATGGAAAGAGGCGCAGGATGAAGGCTGGACGGTAAAATTCGTCTATATGCGCATGTTCGTGCCAGTGTTCTATTCCTCCAACAGCGAGCGCGCCGAACAGGACAATGACAACACCTATGACGAGGATGACTATTCCTGAGTGGGTGGTAGGTTCGGTTCCGGCAAGGGGCACCAATATGCTATTGCTAGCTTCGGCCCCCCCCTCATTCCCGTGCTTGTCACGGGAATCTAGTCATCCCCAGTCCCAGGGGATGAAAAGACCCTTTCCGCCGCGCAGACGCGCGTCGACTGGATTTCTGTGACGAGCACAGAAATGAGGGCCGCTCGTTGAAACTGTTCGCGCCAAATAATTCACGCTACAAGCCAATGACCGACGCCGCGTTAATGCAGCGTCCACGAAACGAGAGTGCACCGTGACCGACGCTCGCCAGTTCAACATCCGCGATGAGGAAGGCCGCACGATATGTCCCGCATGCGGTTTTCCAAACTATGCATACCGCGATGCATACACCGAAAGAGGCGGATTGATTGGAGTAACAATCTGCCCGGCTTGCTTCTGGGAACCGGGTTTTGATGACCATCAGCTCGCTAGTGCCGCCGCCAAGGACACGATCATGGAATCGCTGCATGCGTACCGGACTGAATGGAGCAAGACACTTGAATGGCGGGGATACGAGGAGCGAAAACCTGACAACTGGGACGCCAAGAAGCACCTAGATCATCTTTTCGAGCTGGCACCACATCTCCGTTGATTGCCGCACAGGCGCACAAACCCCTCACCTGAAAAATCTATGACTTAGCGTTGCTAAGACCATGATTTTTCTTCCTCTCCCACAGGGGGAGAGGTAAGGGCGCCAGGCGGCGCGCCACCCGCCCATCTCTCCCCTTGTGGGAGAGAAGGCGATTTCAACATCTTAGGGCGCAGCCATAAGTGTTAGAAATTGCAAGTGAGGGGTCAGATCAGCGCGTGGTTTCCGTAGTCAAGCGCAGCCACCATCACCCCGGCAGCTTGAAGTCAGGTGCCACCAGACCGCCTGATATCAGCAACTTGGCGCCGTCTTCAGGGGTCATGTCCAACATGATGATCTTGTCCTTGGGCACGAACAGCAGGAAACCCGCTGTCGGTACCGGGGTTGGCGGCAGAAACACAGCCACCATTTCTTGCCCCATCTCGTTAAAACGATAGGCAAGTTCACCTTTGGCGTCGGACGACACGAATACCAGCGCCCAGGTGCCGGATGATGGAAACTCGATCATGCCGACCTTCTTGAACGAGCTGGAATGCTCCTTCAGCACGGATTCGAAAATCTGTTTCAGGCTCTTATAGACCGGGCGAACCAGCGGCATGCGATTGACGAGAGATTCGCTGAAACCGACAACCCATTTGCCAATTAGGTTGTTGCCGAGAAAGCCAATGATGGTAATGCCAACCATCGCAATCAGCAGGCCAAAGCCCGGAATGGCAATGTCGAAATATTGCTCCGGGTCGTAACGTGCGGGAATGTAGGGTTTGACCCAGCTATCTGCCCACTGTAGGAAAGACCAAACAATCCAGATGGTTATCGCAACAGGCGCAAGTATGATGACGCCCGTCAGAAAATTGTTCCTGATACGTGAGGCAAGCGAAATTCTGAGGGGGTTATCGGCCATTACTCATTCATTTTGTGGCGGCAATCTGCGCCTGCAACTATGTGCCCGCATCGCCGTAAAAACCCGGGTGATAATGCACAATGCCGGATGGCTTGTTGCCATGCAAGCTGACGAACATGAAATATTCGTTAGGTATGCCGTCGGTGTTCAGCGCTTCTGAATTTACAAAACCGAAGCGGCCGTAAAACTCCGGATCGCCAGCGACAACACAGCCTGCGGCCTGCATGCGCTCCAGCATATCCAGCCCCGCCTTTACCAGACGGCTGCCAATGCCCTGCCCCTGCCGTTCCGGCGCAACTGACAGTGGACCAAGCCCGTACCAACTGCCTTCACCATCTTCCACGCTGACATGCGAAAAGGCAATGTGTCCCACAATGCCTTCGCTGTCTTCCGCCACAAGAGAAATGGTCAGGGCGTCTGCCGCCCTTAACCGATCGATAATCAGATGCTCGGTCTGATCGCTCTGTTCCATGTCCCGAAACGCCGCTTGCGTTACTGCGGAGATTGCCTCAGCATCGGCAGGCTTTTCGGGACGGATGATCATTCCACGGTGACCGATTTTGCCAGGTTACGCGGCTGGTCCACATCCGTGCCCATGAACACAGCAGTGTGGTAGGCGAGCAGCTGGATTGGCAGAGAGAACACCATCGGCGTGGTGATTTCATCGACATTCGGCAGAATGATCGTTGCCATGGTCGGCAGCTTGGAGGCTGCGGCACCCTTTTCATCGGTGATGAAAATGATCTTGCCGCCGCGGGCTGCCACTTCCTGCATGTTGGACACGGTCTTTTCAAAGAACCGGTCATACGGTGCAATGACGATGACAGGCATATTCTCGTCGATCAGCGCAATCGGACCATGTTTCAGCTCGCCAGCGGCATAACCTTCGGCGTGAATGTAGGAAATTTCCTTCAGCTTCAACGCACCTTCGAGCGCCAGCGGGAAGCTGGTTCCACGGCCGAGATAAAGCACGTCCTTGAAGCGTGACAGGTCACGCGACAGCGCTTCGATCTGTGGTTGGATGCTGTTGAGAATGGAACTCATCACACGCGGCATCTCGATGAGATGTTTGACGATTTCCTTTTCCTGCTCCGGCGTAATGGTGCCGCGTGCCTTGCCTGCCGCAACGGCAAGCGAAGCCAGCACCGCCAGCTGGCAGGTAAACGCCTTGGTCGAGGCAACACCGATTTCCGGACCGGCCAGGATCGGGAAGATGGCGTCGGATTCACGCGCAATCGTCGATTCCTTGACATTGACCACGGCGCCAATCTTCAAACCGGCATCCTTGCAATAGCGCAGCGAGGCCAGCGTATCAGCCGTTTCACCGGACTGCGAAATGAACAGCGCCGCCTGTGTCGGTAACAGCGGCATTTCGCGGTAACGGAACTCGGAGGCCACGTCGATTTCGACCGGCAGCCGCGCATAACGCTCAAACCAGTATTTGCCAACCAGACCGGACAGATAGGCCGTGCCGCATGCGGAAATGGCCAGACCGGACACCTTGGAGAAATCAATCGCCGGGTCAATCGGCTTGATGGCGCCGGCGGCAAAGTCCACATAGTGGCTCAGTGCATGCGAAATCACTTCCGGCTGTTCGTAGATTTCCTTTTCCATGAAGTGGCGGTGGTTGCCCTTGTCGACCACGTATGCGGTTGCCTGCGAAATCTGGCGGGCGCGAGTGACAGGTTTGCCGGTAAAATCGGTAATCTCGGCGCCAGCATGGGTCACAACCGCACAGTCACCGTCAACCAGATAGCTGATTTCATTGGTAAACGGCGACAGCGCAATGGCGTCGGAACCGAGGAACATTTCACCCTTGCCGTAACCAACCGCAAGCGGCGGTCCGAAACGGGCGGCCAGCAGCGTGTCGGGATCATCCTGGAACATCACCACCAGTGCGTAAGCGCCGGTCACGCGGTTCAGCATGGCCAGCATCGCTTCGCGGTGGCCCAGGCCTTCGCGGGTAAACTTGGCCAGCAGCTGTGCCACAACTTCCGTATCGGTCTGGGTGGTAAACACGGCACCTTCGGCGGAAAGTTCGTCACGCAGTTCGGAGAAGTTTTCGATAATGCCGTTGTGAACAACCGCGACGCCATCAATGAAATGCGGGTGGGCATTGGTTTCGTTCGGCACGCCGTGGGTTGCCCAGCGGGTATGGGCAATGCCTGTCTTGCCTGGCAGAGGCTCGTCGGCCAGTCTTTTTTCAAGGTTGAACAGTTTGCCCTCGGCGCGGCGACGGGCCATCACGCCATTATCAATGGTTGCGACACCGGCAGAATCATAACCACGATATTCGAGGCGTTTCAGCGCATCGACAAGACGCTCCGATACCGGCTGTGTTCCGACAATTCCGACAATTCCGCACATGCAATTCTCCATACGGCACTTCTATGGCCGCCAGTCCTAATCATTTCGCGGAAATCCGCAATTCCGTCGCCGGTCACTTTCGGTTTCGGCCGGTAACGAAGGTCAGGCCTTCTTACTCTTTTCAGCCTTAAGTGCCTTTGCCCGCTCACGAATTACCGTTGCACGACCTTCCTTTATCTCCTGGCGCGCACGGCCCAACGCCAGCGCATCGGCAGGCACATCTGCGGTGATCACGCTGCCGGAAGCCACATAGGCACCATCGCCAACGCTGACCGGTGCGACCAGCGAGGAGTTAGAGCCGATAAAGGCACCCTCACCGATTCTGGTGATGTGTTTGTTGATGCCGTCATAGTTGCAGGTGATCGTACCGGCACCAATATTGCTGCCAGCGCCGACAAAGGCGTCGCCAATGTAAGTCAGATGGTTGACCTTGGCGCCAGCGCCGATCTCGGCCTTCTTGACCTCACAGAAATTGCCGACCTTGGCATCCGCGGCCAGATTGGCACCGGGGCGCAGCCGCGCATATGGGCCAACTGTGGCACCGGCGCTGACATAGGCACCTTCCAGATGCGAAAAGGCGTGAATAACCGCGCCGCTTTCAATGGTCACGCCAGGTCCAATCACCACATTCGGCTCAATCAGCGCGTCCTGGCCAATCGCAGTGTCCCAGGACAGGAATACGGTTTCCGGCGCAATCATCGACACGCCCGAAATCATCAGCTCATTGCGGCGACGCTCCTGCCACAGACGCTCGACATAGGCCAGCTCCGCGCGGTTGTTGCAGCCGGTCAGTTCAGTTTCCGGCGCATCGATGGCAACGGTCTTACCGCCCAGCGAGCGGGCAATTTCCACGATGTCGGTCAGGTAATATTCGCCCTTGGCATTATTGTTGCCGATGCGGTTCAAAAGGTCCAGTGCCTTGGCACCCTTGATCGCCATCAGGCCGCTGTTGCACCAGGTAACCTTGCGCTCCTCGTCCGTGGCATCCTTTTCCTCACGGATAGCCACCAGCTCACCATTTTCCACCAGCAGACGACCATAACCGGTCGGGTTGGCAGTGTGGAAACCGATGACCACAACATCAACATCCTGCGCCAGTTCTGCCCGGGCCGCATTCAGCGTCTCAGACGTCAACAGAGGTACATCGCCGTAAGCAATCAGAACGTCATCATATCCACGCTCGATTGCCGCCTTTGCTGCCAGCACGGCGTTGCCGGTGCCAAGGCGCTCTTTCTGGAGGTAGGATTCAACCTCGACATCCGGCCGTTCGGCAGCCCTGCTGACGTTTTCGGCATCGCGGCCAACCACGAGTGCTGCGGTACTGACGCCAGCACCTGCAATCGCCTGCATGACATGGGCAATCATGGGCCGGCCAGCAACGGGATGCAGAACCTTAGAGATGGAGGATTTCATGCGCGTGCTTTCGCCCGCAGCCAGAATAACAGAAAGACAACTACGTTCCATAAAACCTCCATGCTGCAGCGACGGGCACGCCGTCCGGCAGGCATTTATCCAAGTACCATTCAATTCGCGTATTTATACGTTTGCGTGATGAGTTACAGCGCACACCTTAAGAAATCCACGTTTGGCTTCTAAAAATGGCAGCAAAACGTGGATAATCCGCAAATATCAGGCGGTCGTGCGGGAATTCACAAAAGACATGATCTGGTTGCGACCATTCTCGATCAGCGTTTCCATCTGCTTGCGGGCACTCGCCGCATCATGGGCGCGCAGCGCCTCCACCAACTGCAAATGGGTGCGGGAAACATCGGCAATCTCATTGCTGTCGGTTTCCGGATTGCTCATGCGGAAAATCCCGATCAGCGACGCCTTGATCAGCGTGCCGACCGTGCGCATGAACGGATTGCCGGATACCTCGGCCAGCAGGATATGAAACTCCATATCGGCAATGGCGCGTTTTTCCTTGGAATAGGAAGGATCACCCATCGTGGTTGCCAGCATTTCCAGCCTGACAAGATCGGCGTCAGACGCATGTGTTGCGGCAAGTGATGCCGCGAAGGGCTCGAATGCCAGCCGCATGTCGTAAAGGTGCAGCAAAAATTCAGTGTTGATGCCGCTCTCGAAGTGCCAGTGTAGCACATCGCCGTCGAACATGTTCCACTTGTCGCGCGAAGTCACACGCGTGCCAATTCTTGCCTTCGGCGCCACCATGCCCTTGGCGGTCAAGGTTTTCATCGCCTCGCGCAGAATGGTGCGGGATACCTTGAACCGGCCAACAAGCTCAGCATCTCCGGGCAAAATCTCACCGGCTGAAAATTCGCCGGAAACAATGCCCTGCCCCAGCTTGTGAACGACCTGCGCATGGCTGGTGCGCGGACGCGCCACCTTCATGACATTCTCGAGATTTTCTCGAACCAAAGACCAGACCCCATTATTATTATTGGACGTTTCGATTGCCGGATCGCCCGTGTAAGACACTTAATCTGTAACGATTCAGCTGGTTATCAAACCAAAGTCGTGTCGTAACACTGGTAATCAGCAACGCCAAGAAAACGCCATTTCAACAAATAAGATGCAAAACTAACAAAAATCACCAGCCGGTTGCAATCGGCAACTTGGCCGCACCGGCAGTCCAAAATTCAAACGACGGCTCTTTCCGCCAAAAAGCCGCGCGGGGTAATCACGCGCGGCTTTTCGTAGTCATGACTGCGGCAGATTATTGCGGCAGCTTGTCGTCAACGCCAGCAACGTAGAAGTTCAGGCCGAGAAGTACGCCGTCTTCAGCCTTTTCGCCGTCCTTCAACCACTCGGAACCGTCCTGCTTCTTGATCGGGCCGGTGAACGGATGCAGTTCGCCGGACTTGATCTTGGCTTCGGTTTCTTCCGCCATTTTCTTCACGTCGTCAGGCATGTTTGTGTAAGGCGCCATGGTCAGGATGCCGTCTTTCAGGCCGTCCCAAACCGATTCCGACTTCCACTTGCCGTCCAGCAGGTCCTGCGTGCGCTTGATGTAATAAGCGCCCCAGGTATCGACAATCGCGGTCAACTGGGTCTCAGGACCAGCCTTGATCATGTCGGAAGCCTGGCCGAATGCCTTGATGCCACGCTCGGTCGCAACCTGCATCGGAGCAGTCGTGTCGGTGTGCTGTGTCAGAATATCAACGCCCTGGTCGATAAGGGCCTTGGCAGCGTCGGCTTCCTTGCCTGGGTCGAACCAGGTGTTGGCCCAAACAACCTTAACCTTGAATTCTGGGTTTACGGACTGTGCGCCAAGAACGAAGGCGTCAATGCCCATCACAACTTCCGGGATTGGGAAGGACGCGATGTAACCTGCAACACCCTTCTGCGACATCTTCGCAGCGATCTGGCCCTGAATGTAACGGCCTTCGTAGAAGCGCGAGTTGTAGGTCGCCAGGTTTTCAGCTGTCTTGAAGCCGGTCGCGTGTTCGAACTTCACCTTCGGGAACTTTTCGGCAACCTTGACGGTGGCGTCCATGAAGCCGAACGAGGTGGTGAAGATCATTTCGCAGCCAGAACGGGCCATACGCTCGATTGCGCGCTCGGCATCTGGACCTTCCGGAACGCTTTCAAGGAAAGGCGTTTCGATCTTGTCGCCGAAATGCTTCTGCAGTTCGAGACGACCAATGTCGTGCGCCTGTGTCCAGCCGCCATCGGTGCGGGAACCGACGTAGACGAAGCAGATCTTCTTTGGATCTTCGGCGCGAGCGGCCGAAGACAGGCCGCCGAGAACGGCTGCCGTTGCGGTGAGTGCGAGAATGAACTTCTTCATTTTTACCCCTGCTGTGGTTTGATTGCAGTTATTCCAAAACGCATTGTCTCTTCATCCAAGACATTGTTTTTCATCCAAGACAAGGCGTTTTAAGCTTCGAATGCTGTTACCGGTCCGGCACGAATGGCTTGCCAAGCGATGCCGGAGTATTGATGAGCGTGGTGCGGCGATTATAGGAAATAAGAACCAGCACGATGATTGTTGCCGCATAAGGCATGGCCGAAAGCAGCTGTGACGGAATACCAAGACCAAAGGCCTGCGCATGCAGCTGGCCAATGGTGACGGCACCAAACAGATAGCCACCGGCCAGCACCCGCCATGGCCGCCATGAGGCAAACACCACCAGCGCCAGTGCAATCCAGCCGCGACCGGCCGACATGTTTTCCACCCATTGCGGTGTGTAGACCAGCGACAGCTGCGCGCCTGCCAGACCCGCGCAGGCACCACCAAACATGATGGCCAGATAGCGGGTGGCAATCACATTGATACCAAGCGCATGCGCCGAGGCGTGGCTGTCGCCAATCGCCCGCAGCTTGAGGCCCGTGCGGCTTTTGAACAGGAACCAGCTGATACCGACCACCAGCGCAATCGACATGTAGAAGATCAGGTCCTGGCGAAACAGCAGAGGCCCGATGAATGGAATGTCCGAGAGGAGCGGAAAGACGATCGGCTGCAATTTGACGCCCGGCAGGCCGACGAAACTTTCACCTAGCATGCCGGAAAGGCCAAGGCCGAGAATGGTCAATGCCAGACCCGTTGCCACTTGGTTGGTAACTAGCGTCAGCGTCAGGAAACCGAACAACAGCGAAAACACCGTGCCGCCGGCAATACCGGCGATAATGCCGAGATAGGGAGAGCCAGACATGTGGGCGGCAGCAAAGGCGCAGACCGCACCCATGATCATCATGCCTTCCACGCCAAGGTTCAGCACACCCGAACGTTCCGCGACCAGTTCACCCAAGGATGCAATCACCAGCGGTGTTGCCGCAGTAATGACAGTAAGAAGTATAGCCTGCGCCATATCCATTAGACGGCCCCCTCACTGGATACACCCCGGTTAAATCTGATGCGGATCCTGTAGAGAATGAGTGTGTCGCAGGACAGCACGAAAAACAGCATCAGCCCCTGGAACACGCGGGTCACCTTGTCCGAAACACCGATAGAAAGCTGGGCCGCTTCACCACCGAGATAGGTCAGCGCCAGAACCAGACCCGAAGCAATGATGCCAAGCGGGTTGAGGCGTCCAAGGAAGGCAACGATGATAGCGGTAAAACCGTAACCGGGCGAAATGGCCGGCTGCAAATGACCAATCGATCCGGACACTTCCGAAATACCGGCAAGACCCGCCAGTGCGCCAGACAGAAGCAGCGAAAACCACACTGTGCCGGACGTCGAGAAACCTGCAAAGCGGCCTGCCCGTGCCGACTGGCCAAGCACGCCAATCTGGAAGCCTTTCAGCATGTAGCGCATCATGAACCACAGCGCGACGGCGGCCACAATTGCGAAAACGAAACCCCAATGCGCACGGCCGGATGACAGCAGTTCCGGTAGAACGGCGTCACTCGAAAACGGCTGTGTTTGCGGGAAGTTATAACCCTTCGGATCGCGCCAGATACCGCGCACCAGCCAGTCCAGAAACAGCTGGGCAATATAGACCAGCATCAGGCTGGTCAGGATTTCATTGGTGTTGAAGCGGGTCTTCAGCAGGGCGGGAATGGAGGCGTAAAGCGCGCCACCGATAAAGCCCATGATCATCATCAGCGGCAGCACCAGCGGCGAGTGCCATTCAGGATAGAGCACCGGTATGATGGAGCCGGCAATCGCGCCGATGGTGAACTGACCTTCCGCACCGATATTCCAGTTATTGGAGCGATAACAGATCGATAGTCCAACGGCGATCAGGATCAGCGGTCCGGCCTTGATAACCAGTTCATGCAGCGACCACACTTCAAGCAGCGGCTCTACGAAAAAACTGTAGAGCGCATTGAACGGGTCCTTGCCCAGCATCGCAAACATGATGGCGCCGAAAACCAGTGTCAGCACCAGCGCCAGCAAGGGCGAAAAAATCGCGAAAAATGCGGAAACGCCGCTGCGCCTTTCAAGCTCAATGCGCATGGGCGACAGCCTCCGGTTTGCTTTCGTGCAGACCACCCATCAGCAATCCGATCTTCTCACGCGTCATGTCTTCCCGTGCATAGGCATCCGACAGGCGGCCATCGGAGATAACCGCAATGTTGGTTGCGACTTCAAAGATTTCGTCGAGATCCTGGCTGATGACAACAAGCGCAGAACCGCTTTTGGCGAGATCGACCAGCGCCTGACGAATACGGCTGGCCGCACCGGCATCCACACCCCAGGTCGGCTGGTTCACCACCAGCAGCGATGGCTGACGGTCCAGTTCACGTCCCACGATGAATTTCTGCAAGTTGCCGCCAGACAGCGAACCGGCTGCCGGGTCTTCCGCACTTTTGCGCACATCCATGGTGTCACAGATACGCTTGGTTGCCTGTTTGATGGCCGAATAACGGATGACGTTGAACAGGCCACCACCGAGGAAACTCTTGGCGTCCGAACGATGGCGGGCCAGCAGCAGGTTTTCAGACAGGCTGAGTGCAGTGACCGCCGCATGGCCGTGGCGTTCTTCCGGCACGAAACCAGCCCCCAAAAGGCGCCGCCCATTGATGCCAGTGCGGCCAACCGCCTTGCCCCTGATAAGGATCGCTTCGTCATTTGCAACGGGATATTCACCCGAGAGCGCATCGAACAACTCGCCCTGCCCGTTGCCAGCAATACCGGCAATGGCCAAAATCTCGCCGGAGCGGACCTTCATGGTGACGGATTTGAGCGACACTGCAAAGGGAGTGCGGGCCGGTACCGAAAGCGCCGTGACTTCCAGCTGGTTGTCGCCCAGCGTGCAATAGGCGTCACGCTCAATGCCCGCCACGTCATTGCCCACCATCATGCGGGCAAGCGAGGCAGGCGTTTCCTGCCTTGGGTCACAGCTGCCGGTGACCTTGCCGTGCCGCAGCACCGTGGCGCGATCACAGATGCGCTGCACTTCTTCCAGACGGTGGCTGATGTAAAGAACGGAACGGCCTTCGGCCTTCAGTTTCGCAAGCGTTTCAAACAGCCGGTCGGCTTCCTGCGGGGTCAGAACCGAGGTTGGCTCGTCGAGAATGATCAGTTCTGGGTTTTGCAGCAATGCGCGGACAATTTCGATGCGCTGACGCTCACCCACCGAAAGGTCGGCAACATGGGCATTGGGGTCGAGCGGCAGGCCGTAGGCGTTGGAAAGCTCTTCCGCCTTGCGGGCAATTTCCTTGATCGAGATGCCAGGATCGAGAGACAGCGCAATGTTTTCCGCAACAGTCAACGCTTCAAACAGCGAAAAATGCTGGAATACCATGCCGATGCCGGTCTTGCGCGCCACGCCGGGCGAGCTGATGCGAACCGGTTTTCCGTGCCAGAGAATGTCGCCGCTTGTCGGTTCCAGCACCCCGAACAGCATTTTGACGAGCGTGGATTTTCCAGCGCCATTTTCACCCAGAAGGGCGTGAATTTCGCCGCGCTGAACAGTCAGGTCAATTTCGTTGCATGCTGCGAAATTGCCGAAATATTTGGAAAGCTGAGAAACAGCTAAGAGTGGCGCATTCTGCTGCGCGGTCGATTGCGTCACCATTCCCCTCTTTCGTCTGCCTTCTACGAGGCTTTGACAAAACAAACTCTATGCTTTTCTACGACGTTTCAGCACTTACTCAATATGTTTTTTGACTTATTGATAAAGACTTTGCTGCCATGCACAACAGAATTTCATTATTAAGCCTAATGTGCAGCGGCAGGCCGCCTTATTTGGTGCCAAGCGACGGGAAAAGCTGCAATATTCCACCGATGCAGTAGAGGTAGATGCCGGAGACGACAACGCCGGTGCTGACCCAGACAGGTGTGTCGAAGTGCAGAAGCAGCGCGTAACCGCCAAGCGCGCACCACAGCAGGAAAATTGCCATATTGAGGCCGCGCAGACGCTTGACGCGCACCGGGTGCAGGAAGTTGATCGGCAGGAAGGTCAAGACAACGGACACGGTGACAACGGCCATGGCGGCCATCGCACTGGCATCGATGACGAACAGCGTGAACACCACCATGTTCCACACTACGGGGAAACCGGAGAAGAAATATTCATCGGTCTTCATGCCCATGTCGGCATAATAAATGGCACTGGACACCACGATCATGCCGGCGGCAACAAACGACCAGGGTTCGCCAATCATGCCGCTTTGATAAAGCGCAAAGGCCGGCAGCAGCACATAGGTCACGTAGTCGATGATATTGTCGAGCGTATCGCCCGACCAATTGGGCAAAACTTCTTTGACCCGCACCTTGCGGGCAATAGGCCCATCTATACCGTCCACAAGCAACGCCAGACCGAGCCACCAGAACATATCGACAAAACGATGTTCTGCGGCGGCAACAACGCCTAGGAATGCCAGGAAAGAACCGGATGCTGTCAGTATATGCACGGAAAAAGCGCGGATTTCCGCATAGGGCACGCGCTTGTATTTGAATATTTTCATCACTGCGGGTGCGCCTCGTTTTTCAATCTTCAGTCCACGTCCGGTATGCGACCATTCAACACGCAATGCAACCGTGGAAAATGTATTATCCTAAGGCATCTTACAGCATGTTACAGGAACAGAAGCATAAGACAAACAGCGGTTGCAGTGGATTTCAAACGGCAATGTCTTTATGCTTGGCGCGCAGATAAACGGATAATGACCATGACGGATTACGATATTTCAGTTGTTGGCGCTGGCCTTGCCGGACAGATCGCAGCCATTGCGCTGGCGCGTTCTGGCCGCCACGTCGCACTCATTGCGCCAAACACTGCCCGTAACGACCAGCGCACCACCGCACTGATGGATCAGTCCATCCGTTTTCTGGACCGGTTGGGCCTGTGGAAAAATATCGAACCGTCCTCGGCCGCCCTGTCCGTCATGCAGATTATCGATGGCACGGACCGGTTGCTGCGCGCGCCAACCGTGCAATTCCGTTCCTCCGAAATCAGCCTGCCAGCCTTTGGCTGGAACATTCCCAACAAACCGCTCAATGACGCGTTGGAACAGGCCATTGCGATTGAACCCAACATCACCGTCATTGAAGCCGTTGCCGACACGATAGAGCTGACACCGAAACAGGTTGAGATCACGCTGGACAACGGTGAAACCGTGACTTCCGCGTTTGTAATTGGCGCCGATGGCCGCAAATCCAAGGTGCGTGATGCCGCCGGCATTGGCGTGCGCAGCTGGGGTTACCCGCAGACCGCTTTGGTCATGAACTTCGCCCACACATTGCCGCACGGCAATGTCTCGACTGAGTTTCACACCCCAACCGGCCCGTTTACGCAGGTGCCGTTGCCGGGCAACCGCTCCAGCCTCGTTTGGGTGGTCAAACCGGAACAGGCAGCCGAGATGCTGGCACTGTCGACAGAAGAATTGAGCGCTCGTGTCGAACAACGCATGCAATCCATGCTCGGCAAGGTCACGGTGGAAGACGGCGTGCAGAGCTGGCCACTGTCCAGCATGACGGCTGACCGTTTTGGCAAGGGTCGCGTTGCATTGGTTGGCGAAGCCGGCCACGCCTTCCCGCCAATTGGTGCGCAGGGCCTGAACCTCAGCCTGCGCGATATCATGACCTTGACCGATCTTCTCGGCGCCTCTACCGACAAGCCGATTGCTGGCGATGCCGGTAACGCCTTTGAGCGCCGCCGCAAGGTGGATGTGATGAGCCGCACTTGGAGCGTTGACCTGCTCAACCGCTCGCTACTGTCGTCTTTCCTGCCGGTGCAGATGTTGCGCGCCGCCGGTCTGCACCTGCTGTCTGGCCTGTCGCCACTGCGCAGCACCATCATGCGCGAAGGCATCGAACCCGGCCGTGGGTTGAAGGCTATTCCGTCGCTGCTGTGGGCCGGTCTCAAAAGATAATCCGGTTACCGATGACCGGATCACCTTTGAATACCGAAACGACACTTTCGAATGTCACTTATGTATTCAGGTGTCACCCCGGACCGCCCTCATTCCCGCGCTTGTTGCGGGAATCCAGCAGGCGCGCGTCGGCGCGACGAAAGAGCCTTTTCAGCCCAAAGACTTGGGCTGACTAGATTCCTGTGACGAGCACAGGAATGAAGGAGTACGTGGTACAGCATGGCGTAAATGCCGAGGCATTACGACCCCGCAAGCTGCCGCACAATATAAAGCACCGCGGTCAGCGTCACGACCGACAGCACCGTGCTGATCAGAATCGAGGCGGACGCCCTCTCCTGCCACACTTGATATTGCTGGCCGATGACAAACACATTGGTCGCCGTTGGCAAGGCTGCCAGCAGCACGGCAGAATAGACCCAGATCGGGTCGAATGTGCCGAACGACGTCAGGAACAGATAGGCCACCAGCGGGTGCAAGATGAGCTTCGCCGGCACGATATAGGCCATTTCGACCGACAAACGTTTGATCGGCCGCAGCGCCAGCGTGACCCCCATGGCAAACAGCGCACAGGGTGCGGCCGTCTGCGCCAGATAATCGATCAATCGCTGGAAGGCCAAAGGTGGCTCCCATGAGGTTCCGGCCGCCAGAAACCCGGCAATGACAGCCAGAATGAATGGATGGGTCAGTACCTTTTTCAGGATGTCAGCGGCCAGCTTCAACGGTGAACGTTTGTCTCCTCCGGCAATCGCCATCATCGCCGGCGCCACAATAAAATGCGTGGCATTTTCCAGACAGACGATCAGCGCCACCGGCACGGCCGCCGTCTCGCCAAACACCAGCAGCGAAAGCCCCGGTCCCATGTAACCGATATTGCCGTAACTGCCGGCAAAACTCTGGATCGTGGTCTCGGCTATGCTGTTTTTGCGAATGAACACACCAATAACGAACAGCAACGCAAAAATCGAATAGGTGGCGAGCAGGCTGGTGCCGACAAAATCCATCCGCGCCAGCTGCTCCATTGGTGTTTTGGAAATCAGCTTGAAGAACAGCGCCGGCAGGGCCGCGTAAATGATGAACACATTCAGCCAGCCCATGGCCTCTGCCGGTTGGCGGATCAACTTCGCGGCGACATAGCCAATGAGAATCATGCCGAAAAACGGCAGCAACAGACTGATAATGTCAGACATAATACCCTACCCGTCGATTGGGAGATGGATCGACGGGGCGACGCTTAGCCTATTTGCATCAGGATTGGGAAGGTTTCCTGGAACCAGATTGCCATGTTGGTGATAAAGCCGGTCATGAAAGCAATACCGGTGAGGATCAGGAACACACCCATGATCTTTTCGATCAGGCCCAGATGGCGGCGGAAACGCACCATGAAGCGCATGAAAGAGCCGGAGAAGCTGGCGGCAATCCAGAACGGTACGGCAAGACCCAGCGAATAGATGGCCAGCAGAATGGCACCATCACCCACCGTATCACGCATGGAAGCAACACCGAGGATCGCACCGAGAACCGGGCCAATGCAGGGTGTCCAGCCAAAGGCAAAGGCAAGGCCCATGACATAGGCGCCAGACAGCGTCGCCGGTTTGCCGCCGCCCTGAAAACGCGCCTCACGCGACAGAATACCGATGCGGAACACGCCAAGGAAGTTCAGGCCCATGATGATGATGATCAAGCCGCCGATCTTTGCCAGAATATCGAGGTTCTGGCGAAGCAGCATGCCAATGCTGGAGGCTGCCGCACCAAGGCCGATAAACACAGTAGAAAAACCAAGCGTGAAGAAAAGCGCCGATAGCAGCACCGCCCATTTGACACGCGGTTCCGCCTGCACATTCTCCGACTTGAACTGCTCAACCGACACACCCGCCATGTAACAGAGGTACGGCGGAACCAGCGGCAATACACAGGGCGAAAGAAAAGACAGGGCACCGGCAAACAATGCACTGAACAGGGAAATTTCGGCGATGGACACGTGTAACTCCGTATTTTTCAAGGAGTTTTAATCTTTGCATCACTGCTTCGCCAATCACCTTTTAGGGGGTGAGACAAAAAAACGCGGAATAGTGCAATAAAGTTGTTTTTGAGGGTTGACCCGAACCGAGGCCGTAAATATGTTCCGCCCACTTCCGCAGGGCAGACGAACTGCAAGGGAGAGCATAGCTCAGCCGGTAGAGCAACTGACTTTTAATCAGTAGGTCCAGGGTTCGAATCCCTGTGCTCTCACCACTTCTCTCAACGAAGTGGTTGATATCAAATCAAGTCTATAAACCACAACAATCCCCACGTACCGCGCAATAAGCCTTTTCGGCTTTACAGGCCCTACCCGCCTTGGGTCACCATTTGCGCTCTGACACGTTCCACCAAAACGCAATCATGACAAACGAATCACCCGCGACCTGCTGCTGTGATTCTGCTCGACGATTCTCATTGGCATCGCTTCTGTCTCACGGAGGCGTAGGATTAAATCGTGTCGCGTGATATAATGGCGTCAGAAACGAAAGTGACGATCATGCGCACAACTCAATCTCTCAGCATAACCCTGCCCATCGAGATGGCTGAAATGGTCAAAGCAAAAGTTGCTTCCGGTGAATACGCCACCGAAAGCGAAGTCATTCGTGATGGCCTGCGTACACTTGCCGCGCGAGACGCTGCGGTAGAGCGCTGGCTACGTGACGAGGTTGCTCCAGCTTATGACGCGCACAAAACTGATCCCACCCGTGCCGTTTCACTGAATGAAGGAATGGCGAACGTCCGTGCCCGCATCGCCAAGGGCGAAGGCCGCGATTAAATGAAATATTACGCTGTGCGCCTATCGCCGGAGGCGCAGACCGACATTGTGCAAATACATGCCTATATCGTTGAGAAGTCTGGCTCACCCGTCACCGCCGACCGCTACATTGACCGCATCAGCGGCTTTCTGAGTTCGTTAAACGTATTCCCCGAACGCGGCACGGTCCGCGATGACGTTCGCGCCGGATTACGTATTATCGGATTTGAACGCAGCGCCAGTGTGGCGTTCATTGTCGAGGAAGACGGTGTGGTGGTTTTGCGCATTCTTGCCAAGGGCCAAGAATTTGGCGACGCAAACGCTGAATGAGTTCCTCACTCATTTGAATCGACACGAAAAGGTAAAGCAGAAAACAACTCTAGGGTTGTCGTATTCGCTTGCTGATTGCAAATCCACAAACTACTAAACCTGAAAATCGCGATATGATTCGATAACAACCGCTTGCGTATTTTCAGAGGCATTTGAGATGAAGTTTGTTTTTCCGATACTGGTTGGCGCTTTGGCTCTTTCGCTGCAGGGATGTTCAGCGAAAGACAGTACGCTTACGGTGGTGATGTTGCACACGGATGCCAAGGGCAAACTTGCATCAACGACAATCGCCAAATCTTCAGGTGACATGGACAAAGACGCCTATGCGGTCAATTTGGCAAAAAACTATTTCAAATCAAAGGTTCCGCAACCTCAAGCTTCGCACACATACAGACAGCCCGTCGAAATTAGTGAAGTAAGACCACTGATCACGACCAAAGAAAAGAGCGCGGCAGATACCAAGGAAAAAACCAAGAGTGCGTCCGGCAGCACAAAATAATCCCTCCGCTGCACACATTCTTTTCAGAAGGTCTTTGAGATGAAATTCCGTTTTCCAGTCGTTGTTGGTGCATTGGCGCTTTTGCTTCAGGCCTGCACGACCGTCGATTCCGATACTGTTTATGTGACGATCAAGACGGACGCGCGGGGTAATATTTCATCGACGCAACTCAGCAGTATTACCGGGGACCGCAAGAAAGATGGTATGGCGCTTCATCTGGCGCTGCTGGCATTTTATCACAAGATACCGAACCCCAGAGCCAATCACACATACCGCCAGCCAGTGATGTTCGATTACACCAAATCGAACGCAGCTAAGGCAGCCGCCGCCGCACCGGCAGCCAAGAAAACGAAGGCGACCCAGACCACGAGATAAGCTGGCCGCCGAAGGGTTACCCTGCCGCAGAAATGGCGCAGCTGGCGACCGACTTCTATCCAGAAATCAGGTCGCCCTTCTGCCAGCCTTCCACACCCCAGTTACGAATACGCATACGGCGGGCGAAAAAACCGACCAGAAAAGGTGTCAGCACAAAACTGGCAACGACGACGGCGGGGATCAGGTATTTGGCGTGTTCCGCCAATGCCGGGACAGACAGCGTGGTGACAACGCCGACACCAAACAGCATCGCATTGACCATCAATCCGCACATGATCTTCAGCCACGTATCGGTACTTATTCGGTCGGTGGAAATTGCGTGTTTAGAAAACATGTCTTCCTCCCTTGCTATATCAGTAAAAGCAAATGGAGGTGTTTGGTTCCGAGAAATGGCGGATGGAGCCTACCGCCCCACCCGCCATCTGATACCTATGGCATGATCATCAACCGGATGCCGTAGGCCACCACCGTCAGCGCCAGCACGCTGGCCAGCCATATCGCTGCAAACCACAGCAGGCGCTTGGGCAAACGTTCTTGAGGTGCTGGGTCAGCCATTAGTGATACCCCTCTTCCGGATCGATCTTGCCGCGAAATACCCAATAGGCATAACCGGTATAGGCAAGAATGGTGGGGATCAGCACCAGCGCGCCAACCAGCAGGAAGGCAAGCGAACTTTCAGGTGCCGCCGCTTCCCAGATGGTGAGCGAACCCGGCACAATATAGGGGTAAAAGCTGATGCCGATGCCTGCAAAACTGAGGACGAACAGTCCCAGTGCCGCCAGAAACGGTTGCAGGTGTTTGTCGTGCGTCAGGCCATGCCACAGCGCCAATGCGCAGATGGCAACCAGCAATGGCACCAGTGCCGAGAAAAACGCCGTTGGCCAACCGAACCAGCGATCAAAGTAAACGCGGTCGATAAACGGTGTCCACAGGCTGACAGTGCCGATCAAAAGCAGCGTACCGACACCCGCGACCATGGAGAGTTTGCGGCACCGGGCCTGCAAATCACCTGTGGTTTTCAGGTTCAGCCACGTGGCGCCCAACAATGCGTAACCGACGACCACCGCCAGGCCGGTAACGACGCTGAATGGTGTCAGCCAGTCCCACCAGCCACCGGCATAGGCGCGGTCCACCACCTTGATACCCTGCACTAGCGCGCCAAGCGCCACGCCCTGCATGAAGGCCGCAACGGTGGAGCCGAAAAAGAAACCGCTATCCCACCAGATGCTGCCGCGTTTGGTGCGCCAACGAAATTCAAACGCCACACCGCGAAAGATCAGCCCGAGCAGCATCAGAATAATCGGCATATAGAGCGCCGGCAGCACAGTGGCATAGGCCAGCGGAAACACCGCCATCAGGCCACCGCCACCCAGCACCAGCCAGGTTTCATTACCGTCCCAAACAGGCGCAATGGAATTGGTCATCACGTCCCGGTCATGCCGGTTGGGAAACATCGGAAACAATATGCCAATGCCGAGGTCAAACCCATCAAGAATGACATAGGCCAACACGGCAAAGGCGATCAGCGCCGCCCAGATAAACGCAAGATCAAACATCATGGCGGCCTCCCGCATTAAGTTCATGAGCAATCGCCGGGGTAATTCCCGTTGCTCGTGATGGGGCGTGGTCCAGCTCATGGTCTTCATCCAGTACCGGCGTGCGGTACATCAGCCGCAGCAGGTAAAAGACCCCTGCCCCGAACACGATGAAATACACCACGATAAAGGCCATCAGCGACGCACCGACAGCGGGCGCATCGACCGGCGACAGGCTCTCAGATGTGCGCAACAGCCCGTAAACCGTATAGGGCTGACGGCCGACTTCGGTGGTAAACCAGCCTGCCAGCACCGCAATGAAACCCGATGGCCCCATGCAGATGGCGGCACGGTGCAACAACCGGCTTTCGTAAAGACAGACTCGCCACCTGGCCCATAGCGACCAAAGGCCAACACCCAGCATCAACATGCCAAGCCCCACCATCACCCGGAAGGCCATGAAGGGAATAAGCGCCGGTGGCCGGTCCTCGGGAGCCCACTCTTTCAGGCCCTTGATTTCGCCATTGAGATCATGGGTCAGGATCAACGAGCCGAGCTTTGGAATTTCGACTGCATATCGGGTGACTTCGGCCTTATCATCGGGAATGCCGAACAGAATGAGCGGCGCGCCCTTATGGCTTTCATAATGGCCTTCCATGGCAGCAATCTTTGCCGGCTGATGCTCCAGTGTGTTGATGCCATGCAGGTCACCAACGAAAATCTGCACCGGCGTTACCAGTGCCGCCATCCACATGGCCATAGAAAACATCACCCGCGCCTGTTTATTCGTGCGGTCACTCAACAGATGGAACGCACCCACTGCGCCAACGCCGAAAGCAGTCGTCAGGAACGCGGCAAGCACGGTATGGGTGAGCCGATACGGGAAGGACGGGTTGAAAATGATCTTCCACCAGTCCTGTGGCAGAAACTGGCCGTTTTCGCCAATGATGTGACCTTGCGGCGTATGCATCCAGCTATTGGCAGACAGGATCCAGGTAGCGGAAATCAAGGTGCCCACGGCCACCATGGCGACGGCGAACATGTGCAGCCGATCACCGACACGTTTGCGCCCGAACAGCGCAATACCAAGAAAACCTGCCTCCAGGAAAAAGGCGGTCAGCACTTCATATCCCATCAGCGGGCCAATCACCGGACCAGCCTTGTCGGAAAACACCGCCCAGTTGGTGCCGAACTGGTAGCTCATGACGATGCCGGACACCACGCCCATGCCGAAGGTAATGGCAAAGATCGGTTTCCAGTATTCGAACAGCTTGAGATAAACGGGATCGCGCTTCCACAGCCACAACGCATTGAGAACGGCAAGATAACTCGCCGTGCCAATGGAAAACGCCGGAAACAGAAAGTGGAACGACACAGTAAAGGCAAACTGTATTCGTGCCAGAATCTCGGCGCTGAAACCTTCAAACACTTTGATCTCCATCAATGAGTGAAATGGATCTCTGGTCTATTTGAAACAATAACCGAACGCGCTGTGATCAATTACCGCGCGGTAATCTGGCGCGCGTGGCATTGTGACGCTGTGCGCCGGAAAGTACAGCTTAAAGATTTTAAACGTGTGAAGGCGCCAGCCAGAACGCGATGGCATTGATTTCCGGTGCCGTGCGGTTGCGTTACCACGCTAAAGACTCAGCGCAACCGCAAAGCCACGCCACACAACCTTAGAAAATAAAAATCGACAATAAACAACTAAAAGGCGTCACTTCACCTCGCCAGGCTGTTGCTCGCGCAACGCATCATGACAAAGTTGTGTCAAAATATCATATTTATTACGGCGAAATCTTGACTCATACAGTCACATTTTATTATCCCACCTCCAACGCGCCATAACGCAGAATTTTCTGGAGGTTTTTCAAACATGTATCCGATCTTGAAAACGTCACGACACGTGGCGAAGGCTTCCGTATGCCTGCTTGTTACCGTCGGTGGTATCGTCTCCATTTCGCCTGTCATGGCGCAGGACACAACCACCGCACCAGCCAACGCGACGGTTCTTGATAATATCATCGTCAAGCTGCCCAACTGGCTGCGCTTCGGTGGCAAAGGCAAATCGGATACAGGCACGACGACCCTTGAAGGCGCATTGATCTCCAACAAGGTGACAGGATTGGGCGATGCAAACTCCATCCTGCGCAACCTGCCCAATGTCCAGTATCAGAACGATTCCGACAATGACGCCGGTGTCGATGGTCAGGACATGATCAACCTGCGTCCGCAGGAATTGTCGATCTCCGGCGCCAAGGTCTATGAAAACAACTTCATCCTCAATGGCATCGGCATCAACACTGTTACGGGATCGCAAGAACCATTCTCTACCGATCTTGGAACCTATGACACGACGCCCAATATCTACGCTATATTTGGCCTTCATCCTCAGACGATGTTTGTTCCATCGGACTTCCTGGACGAGGTGACTGTCCTCGATAGTAATGTTTCAGCCCGTTACGGCCAATTCCAGGGCGGTGTCGTCGAATATACATTGGCAAAACCCAAAACAGACAAGGTTACCGGTTCGGTCAGCTACGGTTTTGAAAGCGACAATACAACCAGTTACGTGTTGGGAACAAAAGACGGGCTCAATCCGCAGAACAACCCCCCACCGGAGTTTTATCGTTATAAAACATCAGCCACTGTCAATGTACCGATAACCGACAATTGGGCTGTGATCGGTCAATACAGTCGGGCTGGCGCGGAGACAAACAAAGTCAAGGATTACCGTTTGTACAGCAAGGAGGCCGAGGATGTTTCAGAAAACAACTTCTACCGTCTTTCCAGCCGCCACGACACCGACCTTGGCGTGTTCACACTGGATGGCTCGTACACTGACTACGAACAGGAGTGGGACGCCTTTGCGTTTCGTGACGCACAAATCTATGCGCAGACCAAAAGCTTTACGACGCAATTGCGCTGGGAACACGATCTTGACGCCATCGTCTTTGAACCCTTTGGCATTGAGAACGTCAAAATTGACGCAAAGAGCTATTTCAACAAATCACGCACCATAAATGATGGTGGTGAAAACGAATTTTATATCCGAACTGTTTGGGCAAGGATCGGATCGTCGAACAACGATACCTCGACGTGGTTTAATTCAACTGACGCCAATCTGCTTTCTTGGTGCCGGACACCGTTGGCCTCTACGCTATCAGGCACAGCAGAGGTTTGCCGTGAAGGCGGCTTCGGCAACAAGACGCAAGGTCAGGAAGAAAAAGGCTTTAAGGCAGATATCGACGGTGATTTTCTGGCCGGCACATTCGCAACCGGTTTCGATTACCGCAGGATAGACGCGCAGCGCAGCGCTGAAGAATACACACAATATTCCTCCAACCTCACGTTGATCAATCTAGCCCCAACTTTGACTTTTACCTGCCCTGCAGGTGACACTGCCTGCACATATGAGCAATATACACGCACCAAAGTGGTATCGCCTGCTTATAACAACAAAGCATCCGTCAACGCGTTTGATGGTTATGCGGAAGTGGATCAGACCTGGGACTGGCTCAACGTCCGGGCCGGTGTGCATGTCAGCTATGAAGACTTTTTCGGCAACCTGAACTTCGCTCCGCGTCTGACCGCGACAGTATCACCGACTGAAGACCTGTCGATCACTGGTGGCTTCAACCGTTATTACAACGCCAATGCAGTTTATTACGCTATTCGTGATGGCATACCGCTAGCGCGAGCCTATAACCGCTCACACGATGCAGCCACAGGCGAAGTGAAAGCTTGGGGCGCGCCCTCGGCGCTACGTTATTACACATTCAAAGGCGCTGATCTCGACACGCCCTACAATGACGAATTCACCGCGGCTGTAAAATGGAATGATCCCTGGCTCGATGGCGATCTGCGTGTGCGTTATGTCTACCGTCAGGGTAAGGACCAGTATCTAAAGTCAGCGGCATCCACCACTTTAGCATCGACACTGACCAATGGGGGTGAATCCTCATACCACTCTGCGACTATTGAATATGGCAAGACATGGGCGCTGCAGAACGCCAACATGGAAACCGTGCGCCTCTCCGGTAGTTTGACCTGGGCTAAGAGCAAAACAACGGCCAATGGTTATTTTGACGACCCGACCGACACGCGCATCTGGTACAACAACCAGTCCTATTCGCTGGGCGAATTTGCGGTCGCGCAGGGCAATATGGACATTCCGATCAGAACGTCGCTTGATCTTGTCACCACCTGGTTCGATGACAGATTTACCTTCGGTGTCTCGGGCAACCTAAACCTGCCTTATGATGGTGTCCGTGGAACCGACAAGAATTGCACACCATCCACCAGTGCTACAGCGACATGCAAACTGCCTGCCGGTTCTGAAGGTTTGGGCATGTCACATGACATCGTTGAAGACTTCCGCTTCAGAACCGCAGTGACAGTGGACTTCAATGCCAATTACCGGGCCTTCGAATCCAAGTACGGCTCACTGGATCTGGAAATGAAGGTGCAGAACGCCTTCAACGAAACCGGCAATCGCGTCGCGAATGCAACGCTGCCATGGATCCCCGGCCGTATGGTATGGCTCGGCGCAAAGGCAACCTTCTGATGTCGACGCATCTCAGAATGCACTATGTCTTTTGTGCCGTTGCTGCATCCGTCATCCTGGCAATCTCGTGCTACGAGGTTGCCAAGGGACGCAGGCTGGCAAATGAAGAACGGCTGGCGGCGCTGCAAGAACAGGCCATTGAACAGCGCCGGCAAAATCTGCTGGTCGAGTTCCCAGCAAATCCAACCGAACATGACCTGTCGTTCCTCGCACAAGCCTACCGGCAACCGGCGGAAAACTTCCCGCCGCTGTCGCTGTTCTCAGGTATCAAAGCAGAAGAGCTGGCACCGCTGCCAATACCGCCGCGCCCGCAGGGCCAGCTACTGGCCAAGGCTCAACTTGGCTTCAAGCTGTTCCGCGATCCTCAGCTTTCGCGCTCTGGCCAGATTTCCTGCCAGAACTGTCATAACAGGGAACTTGGCTGGGGTGATGGCCTGCAAAGCTCCTTCGGCCATGACCGTGCCAGGGGCAAACGCAACGCGCCGCCTTTGTTCAATGTCGGTTTGCGCTCACCTTTGTTCTGGGATGGCCGCGCAGGGACGCTGGAAGAACAGGCGCTGATGCCCATGACAGACCAGCGCGAAATGGCAAACCATGACATTGCCTCTGCCGTTGAGCGGATTGCCGCCCGGCCGGATTATCAGGAGGCTTTTCAGGCGGTATACAACGTCTCGACGCCAACCGCCGCAGAACTTACCGATGCCATCGCCACCTTCCAGCGCACGCTTGAGGAACCGACACGGCTCGACCGTTTCCTGTCGGGTCAGTACCGCGCATTCAACAATGAGCAGATTTGGGGCATGCATCTGTTCCGCACCAAGGGTGGTTGCGCCAACTGTCACAGCGGTCCGCTGCTGACAGACAACAAGTTCCACAATCTTGGGCTTTCGTTGCTGGGCCGTCCGCGTGAAGACGTTGGCCGATATGCCATTACCAACCAGTTGCTTGATGTCGGTCGGTTCAGAACCCCCAGCATTCGCCACGTCTCGCAAACAACCCCTTACATGCACAACGGCATCATCAGGGATTTGCGGCGCGTCGTGCGTTTTTATGAAGTGGGTGGCGGGAGAACGCGGCCACGCAACGAGCGGGAACGCGCCAATCCCTTCATGCCCTATGCCGGCATGACATCCCCGTTCCTCAAGCCATTTTCACTGACGGTAAGAGAACGCGAAGCGCTGATTGCATTTCTTGAGGCGATCTGAATCTGGTGTCACCCACCGGTGGGGTCTGACATTTGGCCCCGTCACCTCAGCGTGAGCGGGACACATGCTGCCAACCCGTAACCATGCGTTCAAGCGCCATGAGGGCGTCATAGACAAATATCGCGAGCAAACCAACCACCAGCCCGCCTTGCAAAATAAACGCCATATTGCTGGATTGCAGACCGGCAATAATCACCTCGCCGAGCGTTTTCGCAGCAACCGTCGAGCCGATCGTTGCCGTCGCCAGACTGATGACAACCGATATACGCACGCCCGACAGGATGACCGGCAAGGCCAGTGGCAATTCCACGCTCACAAGGCTTTGCCATGGGGTCATGCCGGTGCCACGTGCCGCTTCTTTCGTCACGTCAGGCACATTGGCAAGCCCGGTCAGCGTGCTCTCGAAAATCGGCAACAGCGCATACAGAAACAATGCCACGAGCGTTGGTGTTTCACCAAAACCCAGCATCGGCACCGCAAGCGCCAGCACGGCAACAGGAGGGAATGTTTGCCCGGTATTCACCACCAGACGCGACAAGGGCAGAAACTCCCGGCAGGACGGCCGTGTCACGATGATTGCCAGCGTTATCGCCAGCAGACTTGCCAGCACCGTGGCAATTAGCACCGTGCGCAGATGTTGTCCGGTCAACACCAGCAAGTCGGCCTGGGTATAGATGGCAGGCGCATTGGCTGGCGCCAGCGGCCGGAAAACCGGTTCAAACCAATGTGGCTGCACGAGAAATGAAACCAGAAGCACAAGACCAAACACCCGCAATGCGTGCGCCAGCCACTGCGTTGGTATTTTTGCAGCCTTCATCTCGCTGGTCGCGGTCGTTGTTTGAATGGTCATGGGCTGCCCGCAGCCTGCTGGCAAAGTGCTGCCATGGTTACCTTGCCGAGCACCTGTCCCTCATCATTCGCAACAGGGGCTTCCTGCCGTCCCGTCCAGACAAGATTTGACAGGGCTTCGCGCTGACTGAGCGCTGCAGGGATCGGCTCGCCCCCGGCAGTACCCTGCTCTATTGCCTCAGACACCGGCCGTAATGCCAGCAACCGGAATGGTCGCTCCTCCGGTCCGATCATTGCGGCAACAAACTCTGTTGCCGGCTTGTGCACCAGTTCCGCCGGCGTGCCGTATTGGACAAGAACGCCCTTGTCCATGACAGCAATATGGTCGGCAATGGCAAAGGCCTCATCCATGTCATGGGTCACAAGAATGATGGTCGTGCCCAACAGCGCCTTGATATCAAGAAGGTCGCGCCGGGCTCTGGTACGGATAACCGGGTCCAAAGCGCCAAAGGGTTCGTCCATCAACAGCAGTTCAGGTTCGGCCGCCAGCGCCCGTGCCACGCCAATGCGCTGCTGCTGGCCGCCGGACAATTCATGCGGAAACCGTTTGGCAAATACGTCTGGCTCAAGCTGGAAAAGCTCCAGCAGTTCACGCACCCGCGCATCGATCCGTGCCTTGTCCCAGCCCAGCAACTGCGGCACCGTGGCAATGTTTTGCGCAACGCTACGGTGCGGAAACAGGCCGTAACCCTGAATGGCGTAACCGATGCTGCGGCGCAGTTCGTGCCCGGCAATGGATTTATTGTCGCGTCCATTGATCCGCACACTGCCAGAGGTTGGCTCGATCAGCCGGTTGATCATCCGCAGCAAGGTCGTCTTACCGGAGCCCGAGGAGCCCACGATAACCGTCACGCTATGCGCTTTGACGGTAAGGGACACATCATTGACGGCAACCGCACCTTCAAAACGTTTGGTCAGATGGTCGATCTCGATCATGCTGTGGCACTCCCGCCTTCTTTTCTGGCAGACAATTCAATCAGGGCATCAAAAATGATGGCACCAGCAAAGGCCAGTGCCACGGTGGGTATTGCACCCAACAGCACCAGATCCATCGCCATCTGTCCGACACCCTGAAAAACAAACACACCAAAACCGCCGCCGCCAATCAGCGCGGCAATCGTTGCCATGCCGATATTCTGAACCAGGACGATGCGAATTCCTGTGAGGATGACCGGTGCGGCGAGCGGCATTTCAACGCCCAGCAGACGTTGGCCTCTCGTCATGCCAACACCCTTCGCTGCCTCGGTGATGGATTGCGGCACGCCCGCGAGGCCCGCCACCGTGTTGGCAACAACCGGCAGAAGGGAATAGAGAAACAGCGCCACAAAGGCCGGAGCTGCACCGATACCGGCAATACCAAGCGCAGACGCGCCGGGCACATTGACCGCAATCCAGCCAAGCGGTGCGATTAAAATGGCAAATAGTGCAATCGACGGAATGGTCTGGATCATGTTCAGCGTGTTGAGAACGGCACTGCGCAGCGCCGTTACCCTGTGCGCCACAATGCCAAGCGGCAGCCCAACCACAATTGCCGCTGCCAGTGAACCTGCCGCCAACGTGATGTGACGCGCACCTTCGCGCCAGAACACATCGGCGCGGTTGGCATATTCCTTCATGATCGAAAGATTGTCCCACACGCCGGTCATCAGCACGGCTGCAGCACCGGCAAAACCGAAAACCAGCAGCACGATGCGAAACAGTGGATGCGGGCGAAGCCGTGTTACACAGTCGGCAGTGGCCAGCAGCAATGCTGCCAGCAACACCCACACGCCAGACCCCGGCGAGACACGGGCATAGCTGTTGCCTTCCGGCATCACGAAACTGGCAGCCATGCCGGCAGCAACAACCAACAATGCCAGTGTCACGGCAACAAGCCCAAGCCGCAGCGCAGCCGCTATTTTGATGGACATGGCAAGCGCTGTCACCACCAGAAGACAGGCCAGTGCCGTCATCAACGACACAGGGAGCGATTGGAAAATCGACAGCGCCTCACCCGCCACAATGCGGTTCGGCCGCAGGATGACGAATGGCAGGCCGAAGGCACCGCCAACCAGCATAAGCGCAATGACGATGCCGGGCTTGTCAGGTTTTACCCCGACAAACCCGGTCTTCTCAGGAATAATAACGGCCAAGTCGCTTCGGCTCCGCTTATTTCAGGAACCCGTTTTTGGTCAGGAAGTCCGTGGCCACCGCCTTGGCAGGTTCACCGCCCACCTGCACTCGTCCGTTCAGTTCCTGCAAGGTTGCGGCATCAAGCTTACCGAATACCGGCTTCAGCAGTTCGGCAATCTGCGGGTTCTTGTCGAGGATGTCTTTGCGGATAACCGGCGCTGGCTGGTAAACCGGCTGAACGGATTTGTCGTCCTCCAACAGCACCAGACCAGAGGCCGCAATGCCGCCATCCGTGCCATAAACCATCGCTGCATTGGCATTGTTGGTCTGGTTGGCTGCAGCTGCAATGGTTGCCGCCGTATCACCACCCGACAGCGTAATCAGCTGGTCAGGCTTCAGCGTAAAACCATAGGCTGTCTGGAAGGCAGGCAGCGCCGCAGCGGAATTGACGAACTCGGAGGATGCCGCCAGCACGACCTGACCACCACCGGCAATGTATTTGCCGAAATCGCTGAAGGTGATGATCTTTTCGCTGTTGGCCAGGTCCTTGCGGATGGCAACACCCCAGGTGTTGTTGGCGCTGGATGGCGTCAGCCAGACCAGCTTGTTGGCTTCCAGATCAAGCTTGGCAGCCTCTTCATAGGCTTTGGCCGCGTCTTTCCAGATCGGGTCCTCGGCGCGGTTGAAGAAATAGGCCGCATTGCCCGTGTATTCCGGGTAAATGTCGATCGCGCCAGTCACCAGCGCCTCACGCACAACTGGCGTCGCGCCAAGCTGCAATTTGTCGGTGACCTCAATGCCGTTATGGCTCAGGACCGACAGGATGATATTTCCCAACACGCCACCTTCGGTGTCGATCTTTGAGGATACGACGACTTGGGAAAACGCTGGCGCAACTGGCAGCGAAACGGCAAGAGCAATGGCTACGATAAGGCTTTTCACAATTTGACTCCCCGGAATTGTGATTTCAAAAACGGCTGCGAACGGAACACAACCGTTTTTCACCAGCGCGTAAACAGCAAACCTGCCGTTACGGTTCCCTACCGTGCCACATTTTGTTTCGGCGAGACAACAACCGCCCTTCCTCGCCCCACATCACCGAGCAGAGACACCTCTTCCGGGAGCGAGGCACGGTGGCATCAATCCCAACGGGGCGGCGTGCCGATGAAGGATTTGAGCGCATCCGTGAAAGCCCGGATTTTTGCCGACGGCACCTGAAGTGCCCGCAACAAATATATGCCGGAAGGATTTTCGTTCCAGGGTTCTCCTGAAAATGCTTCTGCCGAAAGCGGAAGTCGTTTGAGATCGCCCGATTTGACAGAAGGCCCTGCCACCCAACTGGGCAACAGCGCAATGCCCATTCCCGTCAAGGCAGCGCCGTTCAAGGCTTCAAAATCATCGCAGCGAAATACCACTTTGCCAGCCGCATCGCCTGCGGCACAGCCCAGCACACGAGACCATTCAAGCAGGTCGTTACCATGTAATTTGTCGAGCAGGCGGTGGGTGCGCAGGTCAGCGACTGTGCTCGGTACGCCGTGTTTTTCCAGATAGTCCGCACTTGCCACCAGAATTCGTGTCAGCGGCGCAAGCCGCATGGCAATAAGCGAACTGTCCTGCAACTCCCCCATCCTGATAACCAGATCCAGCCGCTCGGCAACGGGATCGGCAAGCCGTTCGGTAAGGTCGAGTTCCACATGCAGGTTTGGGTGTTGTTGCGCCAGCGACGCCATCACAGGGATGACATACCGTTTTCCGAATGTCGGAAAACAGGCAACACGCAGGGTGCCCGTCACTTCACTATCGAAGGCGGCGACCTCGGCATGGGTATCGGCCAAATCCTCAAGCAGCCGTTGCGCACGATCAAATAAATGCTGCCCGGCATCTGTCAGCCCCAGCGCCCGGGTGGATCGCACCAGAAGGGTCACCCCAAGATCCTGCTCCAGCGCATCGACCTGCCGTACCACCGCAGAGGGCGTTACCGCACGCCGCCGCGACGCTGCAGAAAAACTGCCTGTGCGCACCACATCGACATAGACGGCAAGATGTTCCGCGAACCTTGGATCTTTCATGTCTGCCCCGTTACCCTTTTGAGCCCGTCATCTTTGCTTACAGCGCAAAACCGTTTCGAGCATTCAGTTCGTTATCATTTGCGGACATCCGGAGCACATTCCTTCTCGTCAACGGGCAATCAACGCCCACTTAACAGAAGGAATAACAACATGGTCAAGGTTCTCGATACCATTCTCTCGCAATCGGCATATTCTGCAGAAATCGATGTCCCCTTTGAAAAGATCGACATTGCTGATTGGCTGTTCACGCTGCCGGAAGCGGAATATCTGCGCTGCTGCGCACCAGACCACATCGCCGCCGGTTTTACATGGACAGACGACGGACGCCGCATGTCGATCAATGTCGAGCAGATCGGCACCGGCCTGGTTGTGCAGCACTATGTGGCAGAGGTCGCAGAGCCCGCCTATTGCCGCATGAATTCCATCTCGGATGTGTTCACCGCCAGCGGTCGCACGCAGGTTAATGTGGTCTGGGAACTGATTGCCGAAAAGGTCAGCGAAAACCGCACCCGGTACACAAATCGTGTCACCGCCCATCCGACCGACGCTTTCATGACATTCATTGAAAGCCATGGCGTCAGCTATGAAGACGCCGCCGCTGCACGCCAGGCCGCAGGTGGCGACCATAACAGCCGTGAGACACCACTTTTCGCTGCCAGCATCGCCCGCCGGGCATTGGCAGGCGCAGCAGCGGCAAACTGAGGGACAGAATGATGAAAGCCATCCTGTTTGACGACTTCGGAGGTGCGGATGTTCTGCGCCTCGGTGATGCTCCACGGCCTGAAATCCGCCCAGACGATCTCTTGGTCAAAGTCATGGCAGCCGGCGTCAATCGCGCCGACATCCTCCAGCGCGAAGGCGTGTATGGCACCCGGTGTTATGGCGACAGCACGCTGTTGGGTCTGGAGATCGCTGGCGAGGTTTTGGCAATTGGCAGCGCCGTGCGAGGTTTTGCCGTTGGCGACCGTGTCATGGGCATTGTTGGTGGCGGTGCCTATGCGCAATATGCGCGCCTCGACAGCGGCATGGCCGCCAAAATCCCCGCAGGACTGTCGTTTAAGCAGGCGGCCGCTATTATGGAAAGTTTCGTGACCGGCTGGGAAGCTGTTGGCCACCTCGGTCGTGTCGACACAGCCGAAACCGTGCTCATTCATGCCGCAGCAGGCGGCATCGGCTCCGCTACCGTTCAATTGGCAAAAGCGTCAGGGGCACATGTTCTAGCAACCGCCGCCTCTGCCAACATAGACAATGTCCTGTCTATCGGTGCCGACGCGGTGTTTGACTACCGACGCTCCGATTTCGAGGCAGATGTCATTGATGCAACCGCGTCGCATGGAGTTGATCTGATAGTCGATTTCGTGGGCGGTGCCTACCTTGCCCGCAACATCCGCAGTCTTGCGCCGGGCGGCCGCCTTGTTCAGGTTGGGTTGCTCGGCCGCGAAGACAATGCCATCATCCCGCTGGACGTCGTCTTGCACAATCACCTGCAACTTATCGGCACGGTCATGAAGTCACGGTCCCGGACAGAAAAACGGCAAATGGTCGCTCGTTTCAGGGACAAGGTCCTGCCTTTGCTTGGCAAGTCCGTGCATCCGGTTATTGGCGCCGTATATCCTTTCACGCAGGTGGCAGATGCACACCGACACATGGAAAAGGGTGGCGTGTTCGGCAAGGTCGTGCTGGAAGGCTTCCACCCCTGACACATTCAACGTCCCAGTCTGCCACTGACGCAGTAACCGACGCCGACAGAAAACTGGCTGATTGCGATCAGATTTGTGAGAGGTCCGCTTCCACGACGCAGATAACACCACTTTCTTCGTAGGAGATCTGCGCGTAGCCCTTCAATTCGGCTGTCAACAAACGCTCCACCAGTGTCGAACCAAACCCTTTGCGGGTTGGTGTTACCACCTCGGGGCCGCCCTCTTCCCGCCATTGTAGTCGCAGATGCGAGCTTGAACGGTCATAGTCCCAACTGACGGTAATATGACCTGTGGATACCGAAAGCGCACCATATTTGGCGGCATTGGTGGCAAGCTCATGCAGGGCCAGCGACAACGAGACGACGGCCTTGGGTGGCAATGGCACGGCGGGCCCGCTGACGGTAAATGTCTCCACAGCATAAGGCGCCATTGCCTGCATCACCACGGATTTGAGATCGGCATATTGCCAGTCGCCGTGCAGCAGCAGGTCCTGCGCGCGGCTGAGCGATGACAGGCGGTTGGTAAAGGCCTCCACATCCTCTCGGTTTGCCGTGTCGCGCCCCATGGTCTGGCGGGCAATCGCCGTGACGGTCGCCAGCACATTTTTGACGCGGTGGTGCAACTCTCCCACCAGAATGGCCTGCAGCCGCTCCGCCTCCTTGCGGGTCGAGATATCATGCGTGACCTTTGACGCGCCAATCACATGTCCCAAGGGGTCGAGAATGGGAGAAACACTCAACAACACGTCAACCAGCGTGCCATCCTTGCGAAGTCGTTTTGTCTCATAGGGTTCGACAATCCGCCCCGCCTTGATCTGCCGCAGGATCGACGGTTCTTCTTCCTTGCGATCGTCAGGCACCAGCATCAACACGGAATGTCCAACGGCTTCGTCCTCGTAATAGCCATACAGCCGCTGCGCAGCCGCGTTCCAGCTGGTTATTGTCATGTCGAGATCAATGCCAAGGATTGCGTCATTGGAAGAACCAATGATCGAGGCCAGATGTTTTTCAATCTCCTGAGCACGCTTGCGTTCAGTAATATCGACGACGATGGCCACCGTTTGCTCTATCTCGCCATTTTCATCCCGGATGGCAGAGACGGAATTGGCAACCCAGATCAGGCTGCCATCAGCACGCAGGTAACGTTTTTCAATATCGAAACTTTCACCGGTTTCTATCAGTCTTTGAAACAGCGCGACATTGGCTGGCAAGTCCACGGCAAAGGTCACGTCCTGCATCTGCGTACCAATCAGCTCATCAGCCGTTCGACCGACAATCTCGCAGTAGCGCTGGTTGACGTCGGTCAGCTTTCCAGTGAGATCGCTCAGCGCGATGCCAGCTGCTGATTGTGAAAATATCGCCCGGAAGCGCTCTTCACTTTCACGCATCGCAGCATCGGTCTTAACCCGCTCCGTGGTTTCATTGACGATGCAGAAAACGCCAACAACATTTCTGTCCAGATCCCGCACCGGTGAATAGGAAATGTCGAAATACACGGTTTCGGGAAAGCCATGCCGTTCGATGTAAAACGCCCGATCCCTGGCAGCGACCGTTTCGCCATGCTCAAGCACACGCTTCAGCAACGGCTCAAGGTCGTCCCACAGCTCGCTCCAGTATTCCCGACCCGGCCGGCCAAAGGCATGCGGATGTTTGTCGCCGATGGTCGGCGCATAAACGTCATTGTAAAGGGCAACGAATTCTGGCCCCCAGAACATCACGATCTGCGCCTGGGAGGGCACCATGATGTCTATGGCGGCGTGCAGACAGGCTGGCCATTCGGACCTTGGACCAAGCGGTGTCGAACGCCAGTCTACAGTGTCCAGCAGGGTGGCAACAGGAACGGTATTCGTTGCCTCTCCTTGCCCAGCCAGACTTCCATCCCCCATTCGGTGCATCGTCGCAAGGCTCACGCAGCTACTGTTACAGTGTCATTAACATGACAGCACTTCCAGCCTTCGACAAGGTGGTGCTTGAGAGCGGATGAAATCGTTAAAATAAGGTCGCGACGTGACAGTCAGCACAACAAAAAACCAGGTCATCAACGGACAACCTGGCCTGGTAACAACACAACATGGACAAGGAAAAAGCTTGTGACCTCACAAGGTTGGCTTAGACGCGTCAGAACCGGCGATCTGGTCCATCAGATGGAACAGTGCTTCCTCGATATTGGCATCGACACCAAGATCGATATGCGACACCGCACGTACCGTACGATCTATGAGATCGAGACGAATCCGTTCGTTGCCGCTGTATAAGGTAGCGCGGTCGTAAAGCACGTCCTTCAACGTGTCGCTGTACGAAAATGTCATGCGGCTGCCCTCCTTTTGCAGACGGGAGCACATAGTAACTCTCGGTCGTCACCGCCTACGAAATCGGTTGGAAACGATGGCGCGGAGTTTACGCTTATTGTGTCCTGTGTCTATGTGATATTGGGGGTAAGGCTAACTGCGGCCTATTGTATTGCCCGCAACCATTTGTTTTATCGATCAATTATTCCAACAGCACGATGAAATTTCTTCGATCACAATTACGTATTGTGCCGAGTAATGGTGCTGACACCGTTTTTCTGAAAATTATGTATCAGTCATATAACAATCATTAATGTCTTGCGCGCAGATTGCATGCTTATACGTGCGCAACCGAATCGACCTGCCGTAAACAGCGGGACGATCACTCAGTCATTTTCAGCGGATACAGGTGTGGCAGATGATTTCAGAAAGCGTTCTGGACGCAGCCTTGAAAGAGCTTTTTGATCTTTCGCCAGTACCATTTTCCATTTCCACAATTGATCACGATTCCCGTTACATCAAGGTGAACCCGGCCTATCTGCGGCTGGTTGGCCGCAGTTGGGAAGAGTTGAACGGCCAGTCACTGGGCAACGACCTGCCCTACCCGCTCGACGATCCAGCCCGTATGAAAAGACTGCATCTGCTCGACACGCAAGGGTTTTACGAGCTTGCCGAAGTGGACATGCTGCATTCCAGCGGCCGTGTCATTCCCGGATTGATCAGTGCACAGCGCCGCCGCATTGATGGCGAGAGTTTCGACATTGAAATCATTCTCGACAATTCCGAGCGCAAGGCTTATGAGCGCGCCATCATGGAAGCAGCTTTTGTGGATTCAATGACGGGGCTACAGAACCGCGCCTCGTTTGAAAGTTACCTGCGTCAGGCGTTGGCAACGCTTGAACCGGGCTGCCGGATCACGCTTGCCTACATCGATCTCAATCGCTTCAAGCAGGTCAATGACCAGCACGGCCACTCGATTGGTGACAAGCTGTTGCGTGTTATTGCCGATCGCCTGCGTGGCTGGACCAGCAAGGGCGACTTTATCGCCCGTCTCGGCGGTGACGAATTTGCAATCGTTTCAGTTATCCCGGCCGCTTTCGAGTTTTCCGCCTTGCGGTTTTTTGATCTCGGCACCCAGATCGCCCAGCACGTCACCATTGATGACAAGATGGTGCAGGTGGGTGCAGCCATCGGCATTGCCGAGGCCCAGGCCGGCATGACCTTCGACGTCCTTCTCGATCAGGCCGACAAGCTGATGTATGACGCCAAGTCCAGCGGTAAGATCGTGGACATCAGGTCCTCCCTCAACCCGATTGCAGCAAGCGAATTTGGTGCTTTGAATTACGCGGCACGTACGGGCTGAAAAAGCCCCATGGCAAAGTCCGGTGCCTGCCTGCCATTGTCAGGGATCACGCCGCTTTCGCGTAACATCCATTCGATGATATCCCAGAACTCCGGCGGTACTTCGTGGCGTATCGTCTCGATGATGTGGGTGACCTGAGTGTAGGTGTATATGGCGCACAGTGTCAGCACCAGCAAGACCACCCACGGCCACAGCGGCTTGCGGCGGCGTACCGGCGGTGTCTCATTGCGTTGCATGTGGCTGCTGTCTTCCGTCACTCATATCTCCATGCGCTACTGACATCTCGTCTGTCGGTGCGTGTCCGCATCGATAAAACACCCTGATATCTAGATAGCGGCAATTTTCCCGTCTTCAATTGGCAGAAAGCAACGAAATCCATTCAGTAACAGCGCCACGACGGCTCTGGTACAACTGCAAATGTAACATTACCAAGATTTCACTTTTACAACCCCGTGACCTGTGTAACTGCCATCCCTACATCAATGTAAGATAGAGCGAGCAAATTCCGGTCAATCTTCAAGAGCATTGATGTCAGGAATTCTTTTTACAGGCGGACGCGATGAACAAGCGGGAAAATATCGACGACAAGACCAAGAGCGCCTCTACGCAGCCCAGCCTGCAGGAGATACTTGCGTCTACGGGCTCGAAACGTCGTAAAAGCCGCAAATACACCTACCTGTTTGGTGCTGCCATTATCATAGCGGCCGCAGGTGGTTATTATTATTTCTCTGCCTCCAGCGGCTCCACCTACACCTACACCACCACGGCGGCCAAGAAGGATGACCTGTCGGTCATCGTCACCTCCACCGGCTCGGTACAACCGACCGATCAAGTCGATATCTCAAGCGAATTGTCCGGAACTGTCCGCAAGGTCAACGTGACCTATAACAGCGAAGTCAAGGCCGGCGACGTACTGCTGGAACTCGACACCAACAAATTGGAAGCCGACGTGCAAAGCGCCAGAGCCAAGCTGGCATCCGCCAAGGCCAGTGTGCTGAAAGCCAAGGCAGAACTGGGCTCGGCCGAGACATCGCTGAACCGTCTGAAAAACCTGGTGCAGAACCGAGTCTCTACCCAGCAGGATCTGGATGCAGCCCAGTATAACTACAATTCTGCCGCAGCGACGCTTGAGGTCAACGAGGCCTCCGTGCTGTCTGCCGAAGCCGATCTGCGCCTGGCCGAGCTGAACCTCGGCAAAGGCAAGATCGTCGCGCCAATCAACGGCGTCATCCTGACGCGTGACGTTGACCCCGGTGCCACCGTTGCCTCGTCACTGAATGCCCCTGTTCTGTTCACCATGGCCGGCGACCTCCGGGAAATGGAATTGCAGGTGGCCGTCGATGAGGCGGATGTCGGCAAGGTCAGCAACGGTCAGCAGGCAACATTCAGCGTTGACGCCTACCCGGAAGAAAGCTTTCCGGCCGAAATCCAGACCGTGCGTTACGCGTCTGAAACCGTGGCCAATGTTGTGACCTACAAGGCCATACTGACAGTCGATAACAGCAACCTGAAACTGCGCCCCGGCATGACAGCGACCGCCAATATTGTGGTGGAATCGATCAAGGACGCGCTGCTCATTCCAAACGCCGCGCTGCGTTACAGCCCGCCGCGACAGAACGCATCTTCCGCTGGCGGTCTGATGAGCCTGTTTCGTCCGCCACGCATGGGGCGTGGTGGTGGCCGCGGTGGTGACAGCGCCAGTACCGCGGCTGGCCAGCGTACCGTGTGGGTGCTGAAAAACGGCACGCCGGTTTCCGAGCGTGTGGAAACCGGATCGACCGATGGGCAGTTCACCGTGGTAAAATCCGGCAACATCCAACCGGATGATGAACTGATTACCGACGCCATTGCCCGCAGGAACTGAACGGAAGGTGCCAGACATGCAGACGGCTCCCCTCATAGAGTTTCGCAACGTGGTCAAGGAATACGGCATGGGCGAAGCGACCATCCGTGCTTTGGCGGGTGTCGACCTTGCCATTCACGAACATGAATTCGTGGCCATCATGGGTCCGTCCGGTTCAGGAAAATCCACCGCCATGAACATTATCGGCTGTCTCGACGTGGCGACATCGGGCGATTACCTGTTTCAGGGCATATCGACGTCAGGTTTTTCCGGTGGTCAATTGACGCTGCTGCGCCGTCACATGCTGGGCTTCGTGTTTCAGGGTTTCAATCTTCTGCCCCGAACCTCTGCTGTGGAAAATGTCGAACTGCCGCTTGTTTATCGTGGCACACCGGCCCATGAGCGCCGCCAGATGGCCATGCGCGCCCTGGAAAGGGTTGGCCTGAAGGGCCGCGAAGGTCACACCACGCAGGAGCTGTCCGGTGGCCAGCAACAGCGCGTTGCCATTGCCCGTGCCATTGTCACCAATCCCGCCGTTCTGCTGGCCGATGAGCCGACCGGCAATCTCGACACCAAGACCAGCGTTGAAATCATGGAACTGATCACGGAACTGAACCGTGAACAGGGCATCACCGTCATCATGGTCACCCATGAAGACGATATTGCCGCCTACGCCAAGCGTCTGCTGCGCTTCGTTGATGGCCATTTGGCGTCCGACAGCATCAACACCCGTGGAGAGCCCGCCCATGTTTCCTGAAACGATCAAACTGGCAATGCGCGCCATCAGCCGCAACCTGCTGCGCTCGTTCCTCACGGTTCTTGGCGTGGTAATCGGCGTGGCCGCGGTTATCGCCATGGTCACGGTTGGCAATGGCACAACGGCGCAGGTAAAATCCGAACTCTCACGGCTGGGTACCAACATGCTGTTTGTGCGCCCCGGCCAGTTTGGTCCTGGCCGCGCCAGTACAGAGGCGAAACGCTTTAACGACAATGACGTGCAAGCCATGCGTGACCAGATCAGCGGCCTGCGTGCCGTGGCACCGGTCAACCGCAGCACGGCAACCGCAATTTTTGGCGGCAAGAACCATTCCAGCAGTGCACTTGGCACCACAAACGACTACCTGATTGCGCAGGACTGGCCACTGTCACTGGGCCGTGACTTCAGTCCGGCCGAGGAACGTGGCGGCCAGATTGCCTGTATTCTTGGCGAGACCGTGCGCAAGGAACTGTTTGGCGACAGCAACCCGATTGGCCAGAGCGTGCGCGTCAGCAACATCTCCTGTCCGGTGGTGGGCGTTCTCGCCACCAAGGGCCAGTCCGGCATGGGCGATGATCAGGACGATACCATCCTGATGCCGCTGAAAATTCATCAGCGCCGCATCGGCGGCACCAGCACCATCTCCAGCATCATGGTATCGGCGCAGGATGGTGTGCAAACCTCGAAAGTTCAGTCCGATCTTGAATCGCTGCTGCGGGAGAGACGCCGCATCGTCATTGGTCGCGAAGACGATTTTTCCGTCAATGACATGACGCAGATTGCCTCGGCCATGACTGGCACAACAACACTGCTGACCGGTCTTCTTGGCTCGGTCGCCGCCGTCAGCCTGTTGGTCGGCGGTATCGGCATCATGAATATCATGCTGGTATCGGTCACCGAACGCACCCGTGAAATCGGCATTCGTCTGGCGATCGGCGCTCTGGAAACACAGGTGCTGCGACAATTTCTGGTGGAGGCCGTCATGCTGTCGGCCTTTGGCGGCATTGTTGGCATTCTGACAGGCCTCGGCCTCGCTTATGCGGTTGTCAGCTTCCTCAATGTGCCCTTTGTCGCAAGCCCGTCGATCGTTTTCCTGGCCTTTGCGTTTTCAGCCGCTATCGGCGTGGTTTTCGGTTATTTCCCAGCCCGCCGCGCCGCAAGTCTTAGTCCGATCGAGGCACTGCGACACGAATAACGGAGCAAGTCGGCTTAATCCTGACTGTGTGACACAAGCTTATATGCGTAGTTCGGAATATTGCATGTCGCAGGCCTTCGTGCCACTACTGGAGCGAGTGCAATAACGAATCGACTTTCATGACGCAGGCTTCGCAGAGCCACCTTGCCTATCTGGCCCTTGAAAAGCTCATTGTTACACTGGGTGTAGAACCCGGTGCTATCGTAAACGAAAGACAGCTTATCGAACTGACCGGTCACGGCAGAACGCCGGTGCGGGAGGCCATCCAGAGGCTGGCGTGGGAAAATCTCATTCGCGTGCGGCCGCGTGTTGGCCTGCAGATTACCCATATCAACCCCATGGACCGCAACAACATCCTTCAAGCGCGCTGTCAGCTTGAACCAATGGCGGTTGCCCTTGCTGCACAGAACATCTGTGAGCCGCTGCGCCGCGCACTGGAAGACTGTTCTGGCAAAATGGTGCAGTCCTCTGACAATGACGACATCCTCGCCTTTTACGAGGCCGACAAACATCTCGATGAAATTGTTGCCGAGGCCTGCCCCAACAATTTTATAGCCTCGTCGCTGTGGCCGCTGCAAACGCATTTCCGACGTATCTGGTTTTCATCCGCCGATACCGCGGCACTTAAAACCGCAGTGCAAATGCATCTGGATATCATCAACGCCTTGTTGGATGGCAATCCAGAACGGGCCGAACAGGCAGATACAAAGCTGCTGTCTCACCACGCAACAACGTGATTGAGTGGTTGAGGTGGTTGACGTCTGCTAGCGTCGTGTCGATGCCAAGCAGTGCGCAGTGTGCAAGTACATAACCCCTCACCTGAAAAATCTATGACTTAGCAAGCTAAGACCATGATTTTTCTTCCTCTCCCACAACGGTAGAGGTAAGGGCGCAAGCGGCTCCTTCGTGCACCATCTCGACAACGGGGCATTACATCGGACGATCACATCAGTCTCAACTGGTCCTGACTTGCTGGATGGCGCGGCGCCCACCCATCTCTCCCCCTGTGGGAGAGAAAGCGATTTCAACATCTTAAGGCGCAAAGCCCTTAAGTGTTAGAAATTGCAAGTGAGGGGTGACCCCGATGCCTTGGCTTTACGCGGAAACCTTTGCCCCAACCTGCCCTCATCTCTGTGCTCGTCACAGAGATCCAGTGGAGCGCGTCCGCGCGACAAGAGACTTTTCAGCCCAAGGACTTGGGCTGGCCTAGATTCCCGTGACAAGCACGGGAATGAGGGGAGGTTTTGGTGACACGCGAGCATTCCAAAATCGCAGGAATTGAAATGTCTACCCTATCCACCGTCATCCTCGGACGTAAACCAAGGAGAGGTATGAGGAGAGTTTTTGGAGACCCCTGCACCGACCATTGTCTCGGCTTCATCCTCGGGCCTGACCCGAGGATCCAATCACGCAAACCAAATTAGCGACGCTTGAGGAAGTGCGGGCGATATCAGGGACAGGCCCTGGTATGAAAATCGCTACCCGTTTTAATCCCGGGCAACAATAAAATCAGGCGGTGGCCGCTTCGCGCTGCTTTGCGAGCTCGGCTAGGTCTGCTGCCTGCAGCTCAACGGATTCACCGCAACCGCATGCTGATGTCTGGTTGGGATTGCTGAAGATGAAGCCAGAGCGCATTTTTGTGACTTCGAAGTCCATCTGCGTGCCCAAAAGATAAAGCACGGCAGATGGCTGGATCCAGACCTTGGCACCTGCGGACTCGATCAGGTCATCCTTGGCGTCAGGTTCCTTGACCAGATCGATGGTGTATTCCATGCCGGCACAGCCACCTTTTTTGATACCGACGCGCACACCCAGCGCATCTGGTCCGGAATTGGCGACAATAGCCTTCACGCGGTTGGCGGCGGCCTCGGTCATAGTCATCACGGCAAAGCCCATTGGCTCATTCTCCTGTCGCATCGAACCTTCAAAAACACCAAAGCGTTTTGTTTTGCAGCGACGCTATTAAAATACCACCGGGGTAAAGGCCCGATGTTTTCATACACTGAATTTAGCCCTAGCCCCCCTTGATATCAAGAGATGGCATTCGTCAAAAATGGGTGAGACTGTATCGCTACTCGCAATTCCCGCGAAACCAGCAACCTGATTTCGCAAGACTGACATCAATCTAAACTGCCAGAACCCAGCGTGGCTTAGTACCAGCCAACGGCAACCTGGGCTTCTTCGGACATGCGGTCTGGTGTCCATGGCGGATCAAACGTCATTGACACTTCAACGCCGGATACACCTTCAACGGCGCCAACGGCATTTTCCACCCAGCCCGGCATTTCGCCAGCCACCGGGCAACCGGGCGCGGTCAACGTCATGACGATCTTGACCATGCGGTCGTCTTCGATATCAATCTTGTAGACAAGGCCAAGCTCGAAAATATCTGCCGGAATCTCAGGGTCGTAAACCGTTTTGAGCGCAGCAATCACGTCATCGCTCAGACGCGCCAGCTCGGCCGGCGAGATGGACGAAGCGGATGAAGTTTCTACGATATCGACAGTCTTTTCGCTTGTTTCGGCGCTCATAATCCTGATCCTCAGGCAAAGAAATTGCGCGCATATTCCAGCGCATCGGCCAGTGCATCAACCTCGGCCCGTGTATTGTAAAGACCGAAGGATGCCCTGCATGTGGACGTCACGCCGAACCTTTTCAAGAGCGGCATGGCGCAATGTGTTCCGGCCCGCACGGCAACGCCGCGCCGGTCAATGACCATGGAAACGTCATGGGCGTGAATACCGGCAAGCTCGAACGAGAATATACCACCCTTGCCGGGGGCATCGCCAATAATCCGCAAGGAATTGATCGCCTGCAGGCGTTCCTTGGCGTAAGCGGCCAGATCTGCCTCATGCGCGGCAATGGCAGCACGGCCGAGATTATCCATATAATCCAGCGCATAACCAAGGCCGATTGCCTGCACGATAGGTGGTGTACCAGCCTCGAAGCGGTGCGGTGGATCATTGTAGGTGACCATGTCTTCCGACACATCAAGGATCATTTCACCGCCACCCATGAATGGGCGCATTTCTTTCAAACGGTCAGCCTTGCCGTAGAGAACGCCAATCCCCGACGGCCCATACAGCTTGTGACCGGTCATCACATACCAGTCGCAATCAATGTCACGCACGTCGACGGGCATATGGACAGCGCCCTGAGAGCCATCGACCAGCACCGGAATGCCGCGCTCATGCGCAATACGGCAAATTTCCTTCACCGGCACCACGGTACCCAACGCATTGGACATATGCGTGATGGCAACCAGCTTGGTGCGCTCGGTCAGGCTTTTTTCAAATGCCTCGATATGGAAGGCACCCTCGTCATCAACGGGCACCCAGACCAGCTTGGCGCCCTGGCGTTCACGAATGAAGTGCCAAGGAACGATGTTGGAGTGGTGTTCCATGATCGAAATGACGATCTCGTCACCTTCACCGATCTTGGGCATACCGTAACCGTAGGCAACCGTGTTGATCGCTTCAGTGGAGGACTTGGTGAAGATGATTTCATCCACCGAACCGGCATTCAGAAAGCGGCGCACTTTTTCGCGCGACGCCTCATACGCATCGGTTGCGGCATTGGACAGGAAATGAAGGCCGCGATGCACATTGGCATATTCATTCGAATAGGCATGCGACACCGCGTCGATCACGACCTGTGGTTTTTGTGCGGACGCGCCGTTGTCGAGATAGACAAGCGGTTTGCCATAGACTTCGCGCGACAGGATCGGAAAATCCCGGCGCACGGCTTCAACGTCATAAGGGGCCACCACTGCGGCGCGTTCGCTATCAGGCATGATTTTCCAGCCAATTGGAAATGATGGTTTCCAACGCCTCTACCAGGTGTTCATCTTCCAGTTCTTCAACGATTTCAGCAACGAAAGCGTTGACGAGCATGGCACGTGCCTTTGCCCGAGGGATACCGCGCGCCATCAGATAATAGAGATGAGTGTCGCTGATATCGGCAACCGTCGCACCGTGACCGCACTGAACGTCGTCAGCAAAGATTTCAAGTTCCGGCTTTGCCGAAAACTCGCCATCGTCAGACATCAGCAGCGTGTTGCACGCCATCTTGGCGTCGGTCTTCTGGGCATCGGGAGCAACCCGGATCATGCCCTGGAAGATGCCCTTGGCACGGTCAAACACCACGTTGCGGAAGATTTCCGTCGAGGTCGTGTTCGGCACGTTATGGCCAAGAACCATGGTCACGTCGGTATGCGTTTCGCCGCCGAGCAGGTTGACGCCGCGAACGATCAGATCGCTGCCTTCACCTTCAACGTCGATGCGCAGTTCCTGGCGAACCAGCTTGCCACCGGCATTGATGAAGAACAGACGCAGCTTGACATCCGCACCCATGCGGATGCGCAACTGGCCAAGATGGGTATCAGCCGCGCCTTGCTGTTGCAGCAGAACCCAGGTGACTTCCGCGCCGTCTTCGAGCGTGATGTCACTGATCGAAGACACGAACGCGCCGTCTTCCGTCGCCGCAAGGTGCCGCTCAATGATGGTTGCCTTGGCGCCAGCGCCAAAACGGACCGGGAAACGGTTGTGAACCTGGCCACCGCCGTGGATCGCCTGGATCTCGATCGGTGTTTCAATCTCGGCATTGGCCGGAATGTCGACCACAAAACCGTCGCGCACGAAGCTGCCGTTGATACGGCCAATGACATCGTCCTTGTCCAGTTCGCTGAGACCGGCTGCGGCAGAACCGTCAAGCAGGGCTTCGCCAAAGCTGGAAACGGAAAAACCTTCCGTTGTCACACCCTTTGCCGCCACGCCCTGCAAGGACGCAATGACAGGCGAACCGCTAACGATTGGAGCAGCAGCAGACAGAACCGGAACCGGCACGGTGTCCGGCAAGGCGCGCAGCAGCGTCTTGAGGTCCGTATAGTGCCATGCCTCGATACGGCGGGTCGGCAGACCAAGCGTCTTGAGGTTTTCCAGCAGGTTGTCACGGGCTGCAATCACAGCACCGTTGCCCGGCAGATCGCCCAGTTGCGCGGTATAGGCTTCAACAAGCGCAGTCTCTGCGGCTGTTTGCCTGTTTGTGTTTTGAATATTCATCACATCATCCCTTTCGCGCCCGATCAGGCTGCTTCACCGATGATGTCGGCGTAACCGTTGGCTTCCAGTTCGTGCGCCAGCGTCTTGTCGCCGCTGCGGATGATCTGGCCCTTGTAGAGAACGTGGACGGTGTCCGGCACGATGTAGTCCAGCAGACGCTGGTAGTGGGTGATGACAACAGTCGCACGGTCAGGAGACCGCAGCGCATTGACGCCGTCAGCCACGATCTTCAGCGCATCGATGTCGAGACCGCTGTCGGTTTCGTCGAGAACGCACAGCTTTGGCTCAAGCAGTGCCATCTGCAGGATTTCCGCACGCTTCTTTTCACCGCCGGAGAAACCGACGTTGAGCGGACGCTTCAGCATGTCCATGTCGATCTTCAGATCGCCAGCAGCTTCCTTGACGCGCTTGATGAAGTCAGGCGTTGTCAGTTCGGATTCACCACGTGCCTTGCGCTGCTCGTTCATCGCAACCTTGAGGAACTGCATGGTAGCAACACCTGGAATTTCTACCGGGTACTGGAAGGCCAGGAAAACGCCCTTGGCCGCACGCTCTGCAGCGTCCAGTTCCAGAATGCTTTCGCCGTTATAAAGAATGTCACCAGAGGTCACTTCGTAATCTTCGCGGCCCGACAGGATGTAGGACAGCGTGGACTTGCCGGAACCGTTCGGGCCCATGATGGCAGCCACCTCGCCGGCCGCAACCTTCAGGTTCAGGCCACGGATGATTTCGGTTTCGGTGTCTGCGATCTTTGCGTGCAGGTCGATGATTTCAAGCATGATGTTTTCCTAAGAATAGTGTGATCGATGGTGCGCGAAAGCCGCGCACTCAGGGTCGTATTCGTAAAAGGCTCAGCCCACGGAACCTTCGAGCGAGATGCCGATCAGCTTTTGTGCTTCAACGGCAAATTCCATCGGCAGCTCCTGAATGACTTCCTTGACGAAGCCATTGACGATCAACGCAATCGCCGCTTCCTCAGGAATACCGCGCTGCAGGCAGTAGAAGAGCTGGTCTTCGGAAATCTTCGAGGTTGTCGCTTCGTGCTCAAAGTGAGCGGACGAGTTCTTTGCCTCGATGTAAGGCACGGTATGCGCGCCGCACTTGTCGCCAATCAGCAAGCTGTCACACTGGGTGAAGTTGCGGGTGTTGGTTGCCTTGCGGTGGGCAGACACCTGACCACGATAGACGTTTTCCGAAAAACCGGCCGCAATACCCTTGGCGATGATACGGCTCGACGTGTTCTTGCCGAGGTGGATCATCTTGGTGCCGCTGTCGATCTGCTGGTGACCGTTGGACACCGCAATCGAGTAGAACTCGCCACGGCTGTCATCGCCACGCAGAATGCACGATGGGTACTTCCAGGTAATCGCCGAACCGGTTTCAACCTGCGTCCAGGAAATCTTCGAACGGTTGCCACGGCAGTCGCCACGCTTGGTCACGAAGTTGTAGATACCGCCCTTGCCGTCCTTGTCGCCCGGATACCAGTTCTGGACGGTAGAATATTTGATTTCGGCATCATCAAGCGCCACAAGCTCGACCACGGCAGCATGAAGCTGGTTTTCGTCGCGCTGCGGGGCTGTACAGCCTTCGAGGTAGGACACGTAAGCGCCGTCCTCGGCAATGATCAGCGTGCGTTCGAACTGGCCCGTGTTCTTTTCATTGATACGGAAATAGGTCGAAAGCTCCATCGGGCAGCGAACGCCCTTTGGCACGAACACGAAGGAACCGTCGGTAAACACGGCCGCATTCAGCGTCGCATAGAAGTTGTCGGTGGTTGGAACAACCGAACCGAGATACTGCTTGATCAAGTCAGGATGTTCGCGGATGGCTTCAGAAATCGACATGAAGATCACGCCGGCCTTTTTCAGCTCTTCCTTGAAAGTGGTCACAACGGACACACTGTCGAACACCGCATCAACGGCAACTCTCGAGGTCTGCACGCCAGCCAGAATTTCCTGCTCACGCAGCGGAATACCAAGCTTTTCATAGGTCTTGATCAGTTCCGGGTCGACATCGTCAATCGACATCGGGCCGGTCATGTTCTTTGGTGCAGCATAATAATAGAGATCGTTGAAGTCGATCTTTGGATAGCTCACACGTGCCCAGGTAGGCTCTTCCATCGTCAACCAGCGACGATAGGCGTCAAGACGCCACTCGAGCATCCATTCCGGTTCCTGCTTCTTGGCAGAAATGAAACGGATCACCTCTTCAGACAGTCCCTTCGGGGCCTTGTCTACTTCGATATGGGTTTCAAACCCGTATTTGTACTGGTCGACATCGATCTGGCGTACCTGATCGATTGTTTCCTGCACCGCAGCCATTGCGTTCTCCAATCTCGCCGGATCCAAGGTCCGGTGGCTTGTCAACGTTAAGACGGATTAGTCCGCCTTGATGTAGTTGTCCGGATGGCGTTTTTCACCAGTTCCGGCAAGCGAAAATTTGACTTTCCGCAAATTCAATTCACTTTAGGCCGCCTGCCCGGCAGGTTTCCTGCGGCTGGCGATCTTTTCAAATGCGGCAAGCGCCAGGTCAATCTCGGCCTCAGATGTCGAAACACCGAGAGAGATGCGCAAGCCACCCAGCTTCGGGTCTTTACCCATGGCCGTCAGCACATGGCTTTCGCCCACCTTGCCAGACGAACACGCCGACCCTGCAGACAGCGCGATGCCTTCAATATCAAAGGCAATCTGCCCTGTCTCCGCCTTGAGACTTGGCAGGGTGAAGAAAGTCGTATTCGCCACCCGTTCAACCTCGGCCCCATGGATGATGACATCCACCGCGGCCTTGCGCATGCCGGTTTCAAGACGCTCACGCAAGGTCGCAATTGCGGCATTGCGTTCGACAAGTTCGTCAAGCACAAAAGCGGCAGCGGCACCAAAGCCGATGATCGCCGTTGTGTTTTCCGTTCCAGAGCGATGACCCTTTTCCTGCCCGCCACCATGAATAAGTGCCTTCGGCATCATGGCTTCACCGCGCGTAACAAGAGCGCCAACCCCTTTGGGGCCACCAATCTTGTGCGAGGAGACAAACAGGAAATCGGCATCCAGCGCCTGAATATCAATAGGCACACGTCCCGCAGCCTGTACGGCGTCGACCACCATCAGGCCACCGGCGGCATGCACCAGTCTTGCCGCTTCTGCCACCGGCTGCACGATACCGGTCTCGTTATTAACCAGCATCACCGCAACCATGGGCAGGCCGGTTGTCTTGTCATGGTCCTCGAGCAGCTTTTTCAGCGCATCGAGGTCCAGAACACCATCTGACGTAACAGCAATTTCCGTAACGTCATCCTTGTTAAACCGACCACCCTCGCGCACAGCGGGATGTTCGATTGCCGAAACATAAAGCCTGCCAATCCGCAAAGCGGAGCGACCCATCTTGTAATCCGGCGTCAGCACCAGATTGGCAGCCTCCGTGGCACCGCTGGTAAACACCACATGTGACGCCTGTGCACCGACCAGATTTGCCACATTGCGGCGTGCCGATTCGACGGCCATACGGGCTGCACGCCCTTCCTTGTGGACCGACGACGGGTTTCCCGAGAGATCGAAAGCATGCAGCAGGGCATCGCGAACGCACGGCAAAAGCGGTGCCGTTGCATTCCAATCCAGATATATGCGCGATGTATTTGCCATATCTGAGGAACCTGCTTCTCTACTTCCCGTTTACGCCGCAGCGCATTTTCCTTGAAATTTCAGCCACCATTGCCTTATGACACGTTCAAGTGTTCAAAACACGCAATAGTTTCGAATTGTTCTAAACTGGGTTCTAGAAAACCTGACACACCACGTCAAGTCTTGTTGCGCCCTGAAAATCATTTGGAACAGAAAACACGACCGGAGTATCAATGCCCGAAGTCATCTTCAACGGCCCAGCCGGCCGCCTCGAAGGCCGTTACCAGCCATCGAAAGAAAAAAGCGCCCCAATCGCCATTATCCTGCACCCGCATCCGCAGTTTGGCGGAACCATGAACAACCAGATCGTCTATCAGTTGTTCTACATGTTCCAGAAGCGCGGCTTTACCACGCTCCGGTTCAACTTCCGTTCCATCGGCCGCAGCCAGGGCGAATTCGACCACGGCGCGGGCGAATTGTCGGATGCCGCATCGGCACTGGACTGGGTACAGAGCCTGCATCCAGATTCCAAGAGCTGTTGGGTCGCCGGTTATTCCTTCGGTGCCTGGATTGGCATGCAGCTTCTGATGCGCCGTCCAGAAATCGAAGGTTTCATGTCGATTGCCCCGCAGCCGAACACCTATGACTTCTCGTTCCTGGCGCCCTGCCCGTCTTCGGGTCTGATCATCAATGGCGATTCGGACAAGGTTGCGCCTGAAAAGGACGTGAACAATCTGGTTGAGAAGCTTAAGACCCAGAAGGGTATTCTCATCACCCACCGCACGGTGCCGGGTGCCAACCACTTCTTCAACGCCAAGGTCGATACACTGATGGCCGAGTGCGAGGATTACCTCGACCGCCGCCTGAATGGCGAACTGGTACCGGAACCGGCCGCCAAGCGTATTCGCTAAGCGATACCGGAAGCTGATAAATGCAGAAAGGCCGTAACGTCGTTGCGGCCTTTTTGTTTGGGTGATTGTTTGGCCTATGACGTAGCCCCGACCTCCCTCATCCCTGTACCTGTTACAGGGATTCAGGCCAGCCCGAGTCTTCGGGCTGAAAAGACATCCTCTCGCCGCGCCGACGCGCGTCGACTAGATTCCCGTGACAAGCACGGGAATGAGGGCAGCGTGATACGCCCCCCTCTCAATCACACTGATACGTAATCCTTGCCCTATCAAAACGGCGTGCGGCAATGTCCTCATCGCGCATGATCACGTAATAGGCGCCGGGTGATGGAATACCAGCATGCTTGTCCACGCCAAGCTGCATAACCAACCGCCATTCGCCAGCCGATTTGATCAGCTCCTTTGCCTCATCGGTCTTCCACACCTCGCTTCTGCCGCAGTTCAGGCCATGTGTCACCAACTGGGCAGTGGCCTGCAGACCATTTTGCAAGGTCTGCGGAAAGCCGCCGAACTGATGGTTGTCGCGCCCTTCCATGTCTGGCGTTCCGAACTGTGATAACCACTCCTGATATTCATCGAGTGCCTCGTCATCTTCCAAGGAAAAGGCATCCCAACCCTTATCATTCGGTGGAATGGGCGTGAGGATGCTACGCGTCGAAATGCGCGCTGCCTTGAACACACAGGACCACTGATCATCGGAAATGCCAGTCAAAGCTGATGGTATGTCTGTTCTCACCAGCGCATCCTCAGGCGTTTCATCAAACAGCACCTGCCAGCCGACAGAGGCTTCCGGCGTAAAATCTTCCGGCTGTTCCCAGTAATCGTAAAACAGCAGCAAGCGACCCTTGTTCGGAAACATCGGATCAAACCCGCTTTCAACAGACAATTCGGTTAGATCGATCTGGCCTAGAAACGCCAAAGGAAACTCTGTCTCTATCGCATCGGCCTTGGCCTTGTATTCAGCGCAGAACCGTTCGCCCTGCTCCGGTGTCATCCATGAGCGTGGTTTTTTGGAATCTGCCAACAGTCGCTCGGCTTCCCTGCGATGGCCCGCGGCCCTTGTCACCGCATCGGGATAGGCTGGCCGTGTTGGCCATGCCATGCCACGTGGCAGATCCGGCCGGCCGCCGATCTTCGATGCTCCAAGCGGAATGTCATCCTCGTCGCTTTCACTCGTGCTCAACAGAATGGCAGCACGCGCCTGCGAAACCAGATGCGAAATGACATCAGGCGAAAGGCTGGTTTCTTCAAGGGAACGCCGCAAGGCATCAGTATTATCAGGAAAAGCTTCTGTCTGCATGATCACCTTCCTTAAGAGCGTTGCGGTGAACGCCGGATCACCCCAACCGCTGCCGCTCTCAGTTTTTACACATTTCCGGACGCAGCACCGACCGGCACAGCAGCGCCGCCCTCCTCAAGGCCGGCATTGCGCTTTTTGTAAAAGGCCATGAATTCATCGAAAGGCAGCGCCTTGGAATATAGCCAGCCCTGCCCGTATTGCACGCCCGACTGCACAAGGATGGCCTCCTGCGCCACGGTCTCAATGCCTTCAGCCACCATCTTCAGTTTCAGGCTGTGCGCCATTTCGATGATATGTGGGGTCACCAGACTGGTGGCGGCATTCTGGCCAATAGCATCGACAAAGGACTTGTCGATTTTCAGCACCGAGACCGGCAGGCTTTCCAGCAAAGAAAGGCTGGAATATCCGGTACCGAAGTCATCAATCGCAATCACATGACCGGCGTCGCGCGCCTTGGTCAGTGTCGCGCGGGCAATATCGGCGTGAATGAAACCACGTTCCGTTACCTCCAGCCAGATTTGCGAGGTCTCTACGCCGGTCTGTTTCAATGCGTCGGATACCAGTGTCAGGAAATGACCGCTTTCCACGTCTTCAGGGGAAAGATTGATGGCAATATGCATATCGCGATGCTCAACCAGCGCAGTCTTCATGCTGACAATGACATTGCCGATCACAAGTTCTGTGATCCGGCCAATCATCCCATGATCTTCAGCAAATGGAATGAAATGGTCTGGCCTGACTGTCGTTCCATCGGGTCGTGGCCAGCGAATAAGCGCTTCGGCACCGACACAACGGCCAGTCGATAATTCGATGATGGGCTGATAATGCGCGACAAACTCCTTGCGACGAATGCCTGTCATCAACTCACCGGCCAGTGACAGCCGTTGCCGCGATATCCAGACCACCAGCGCAATCAGCGCCAAAGACACGCCAATGCCGATTGGAATCATCTTCCAGAGTTGTCCGTCCGTTCGCCAATCAACAACGCTGCGGCTGGAGATAGCAAAAGCGGCAAAGTCCTTGCCACGGCGCGATGAAAACACTTCACTTTCGTTGAAGCCGCTGACCTGCTGGCTGACCAACCGCGAGACAAGCGCGGGGTCAGCGTCACCGGACACCATGATCGGCTGGCCAGACAGTGAGGCAACGCCAAGCAGCATCGGTGTGTCATGCAGCACATCCACCAGCCGTTCACGTTTTAACAGCGCATGAAACTCTCCATGGCTGACCACCAGCATGCCCTGCGAGGGATCCGAAAGACCACCACCGTTCAGACGCAACATATAACCGTCTGAAAGTGGCATCGGCTCACCGCTAACATGCTCCTCATCACGCACTGGTCCCCAACTATTGCAAATCACGCGACCACCATTGGTGATGGCAATTTCCTCAACTGACAGGGTTGCTGTGGTGATCTCCTGAAGACGGGTAATATCGGCGGCCGAACAGGTCTCGCGATGTTCTGACATCACAGTCTCTAGCGCAGTTCTGGCTCTGGAAATATTCAGATCGGCGCGCTGCAACGTCCAGTCGGCATAATCGGCAAGGTGGCGACGTTCCAGCACGAATGCCCGTTCACGCGAAATGTAATAGGCGGCGAGAAGCGGCAAAACGCCGGCGCAAATCGCCAGACCGAATGCAATTGCCAGAACACTGTTTCGCCGCATGTCTGTTTCCTTGAAAACACCGGGATCAACGCAACCTTGCTCTATTTATCCATTTCCGGTTGTCATAATCTTACCGTAGCTTCCCAGAATTGAATTTTGTTATCTTTACTGCGGGTCAGCGTCCGATCCGGAACAGATTATCGCACTGCCGTCACATAGGCGCGGCAGGCCAAGGGCAGTTCGCGTCGCAGGCGCATCAGGTTTTCTTCCGACGCCGCCGCATCCATCACCGTGCGCACCGAACCGCCAATCATTGATGCCAGCATGAAGGCAACAGCATCGCAATCTTCAAAATTGGCATCCGGTGCGGCTGCCAGCAATTGAGACATCACCTCAGCCATATGTTTGAGTGCCCGCCCCATGCCTTCCGCCAGATCAAACTCGGCAGCGATGCTGTAGATAGCCCGGAAGGCCTGGCTGTCGGAGGTCTTGACGTCAAGCCAGGCGGTGGCCAGACCTTCAGCAACGTCCCCGACATGCCTGCCATGCAGCCGGTCGGCCGCCGCCAGCATGAAGGCTGTCACCGTTTCTAGCTGCTGTTCGACAATCGCAAACAACAGCGCCTGTTTGTGCGGATAATATTGATACATAGTGCCGATTGAGACACCGGCCCGTTCCGCCACCCGTGTCGTGGTTAGACGCGCCACCCCCTCGGCCAATAAAACCTGAATAGTGGCGGTGTGAATGGCCTCTATCGTGGCGGCAGAGCGCGTCTGTTTCGGCGCTTTTCTGGGCTTTAGCAGCGTTGGACCGAGCCTGTTCATGATGCGAATACCAAACCTGAGGAAACATTCATATATTGAAATGGTCCTTCCAAAGCAAAGGTATTATTTCATGAACACCGTTCTCATAACCGGTTGCTCGACCGGGTTTGGCCGCGAAACCGCACTGCACTTCCTCGACAAGGGCTGGCAGGTTTTTGCCACCATGCGCAACCCGGAGGCCAGCACGCTTCCAGCCTCCGATGCGCTGCATGTCCTGCCGCTCGACGTCACCGATCCGCACAGCATTACTGACGCCGTCGCAAAGGCAGGCCAAGTCGACGTCCTCGTCAATAATGCCGGCATCGGCTGGCTGAACGCCATTGAAGGCACCCCGCTCGATACGGCACGCGAGATTTTCGAAGCCAATCTGTTTGGCGCCATGGCAATGATGCAGGCAGTATTGCCAGGCATGCGTGAGCGCCGCTCCGGCGTCATCGTCAATGTCAGCTCAAGTACCATCTACAAACCGGTGCCGCTCCTGTCCGTCTACCGCGCAAGCAAGGCCGCACTGACCGCCATGACGGAGGCTGCGGTGCCGGAACTTAGCCAATTCGGCATTCAGGCCCGCGTTGTTGTTCCCGGTCTCGCTCCATCGACCAGCTTCGCCACGAATGCGCAGGAGATGATCGCAAAACGCGGCTGGTTTCCCCCTGCCTATCAGGACTTTGCGCAGCAGACGCTGGCGCAGATGCAAGCGCATGACCCCAATGCCGTGACCACGGCGCAGGACGTAGCAGAAGCGGTTTTCCGTGCTGCAACTGACCTGGCCTGCCCAACTGTCCTGCCAGCCGGCGTAGACGCCCTTGCCTGGTCGAAGGGCGAGTAACCGCGTGGTTCTTTTGTAAACCGTCGGCAACAAAACAAGGGCCGCAACTGCATTGCGGCTTTATCGCTTCGTTGGAAAAATCCTTGTGACAGGGACTGACTGCGCCCCGGATCCGCCGTCAAGCATGGCGCGTTTTGCATCACCTCATCCGCCTCAGATTATCCTGTGGATTCAGCATAAAGTCACACCCTATTGATCTCGGTTGCCCAGATTTCGCCATGACGATCCGCCATCTCGGGCGCGACGCGGCAATCGTGTCGGCCCCCACCCAACCGGTGACATCAGACATTGCAAGACCTTGACCGATCTGGCCTCCACCGATGACACCATCAATGCCGAGAAAGAACAGTGACACTATGACGATGCGTTTTCGGTCTTCGTTTGTCCGTGATTTCTGCGCCCCCACCAGCGCTGCTGCGAAAGTTCACTTTGTGAACTCGACGTGAGACATGCTGTGCGGCCGCAACGCCTCAGATCGTTCAGCCCCGCCGCAATGATGATCGCAACAACACATCACCGGTTTAACCGGTGACCAAGCCAGCGGCTGAATGGCCGCCGGCACGCCCGCAAATTCCCGCAAGTGAGAATGCAGTTGTTCAGACTTATCGGTTACTTCTTTTCCATTGCCTGCATGGGCCTGCTGCTTTGCGCCGCTGGCGTTGCCGTGCTGGTTGCCACCGTTCAGCAGGACCTGCCCGATTATACCAGCTTGCAGGATTATACCCCGCCGCTGAAGTCGCGGCTTTACGCATCAAATGGTGATGTGGTCGCCGAGTTTGCCTCTGAGCCACGGCTGTTCCTGCCCATCCAGTCGGTGCCGGACCGCGTCAAGGCGGCCTTCATTTCCGCAGAAGACAAGAACTTTTACCAGCATAACGGTCTGGACTTCATTGGTCTGGCGCGCGCCATCACCGTCAACCTGACCAATATGGGCAGCGACAAACGTATGGTTGGTGCGTCCACCATTACCCAACAGGTGGCCAAGAACCTGCTGCTGACCTCCGACCAGACCATGACCCGCAAGATCAAGGAAGCCCTGTTATCGATCCGTATGGAAGGCACGTTTTCCAAGGATCGTATTCTCGAGCTTTACCTGAACCAGATTTTCTTTGGCCAGCGCTCCTATGGCATTGCCCAGGCGGCTTTGACCTATTTCGGCAAACCGGTCAGCGAAATCTCCATTGCCGAGGCAGCCTACCTCGCCGCCCTGCCCAAGGGTCCGTCCAACTACAACCCCTTCCTTTACGAGAAGGCGGCGGTGGAACGGCGCAACTGGGTGATCGACCGCATGGTGGAAAACGGTTACGTCGCCGCCGATCTTGCCTTGGCAGAAAAACAGAAACCGCTTGGCGTGGTCCGCCAACCAGCGCCGACCAGATTTGCCGAGGCTGGTTATTTCATCGATGACGTCAGAAAGACCATGGTCGACGAACTGGGCGAACAGGCGCTCTATCAGGGCGGATATTCCATCCGCACCACGCTTGACCCGAGATTGCAGCGTGAGGCCCGCTCGGCGCTGCAAACCGCCCTGCTCGCCTATGATGAACAGCGCGGTTATCGCGGCCCGATTGACCATATCGATCTCGTCAAAAATTGGCAGGAGGCATTTGCCAAGATCAAGACCGATACTGATGTACCGGACTGGTCCGTTGCAATCGTCAATGCCATTGACCCTGACGACGCTGAACTGACCCTGAAAGACGCCGATAACAGCCGTGTTCGCCTTGCTGCAGCCGGCATGAAATGGGCGCTGGGCAAAAAGAAACCCCGCGACTTGCTGAAAGCCGGTGACGTCATTCTGGTCGAAAAACAGTCCTCCGGTGACTATCGTTTGCGGCAATTCCCGAAGGTCCAGGGAGCCCTCGTTTCCATGCAGCCGCAGACGGGCCGTGTTGTGGCAATGGTCGGTGGCTTTTCCTACACCCAGTCGCAATTCAACCGTGCCACACAGGCACTGCGCCAGCCGGGCTCGGTGTTCAAGCCAATCGTTTACGCAGCTGCCCTCGACAATGGTTTTTCTCCCGCCACCGTTATCCGTGACGAACCGGTCGAATTCCGCCTCGGTGATCAGGTGTGGGCACCAAAGAATGACGGCGACAGCTATGCCGGGCCGCAGACGCTTCGTTTCGGCATCGAACATTCCCGCAATGTCATGGCCGCAAAACTTGCCAATGCCGTCGGCATGGACACCGTGATGGAATACGCGGATCGTCTGGGCATTTATGATCACCGCACACCGGTCCTGTCGATGTCGCTCGGCTCAGGTGAAACCACGTTGATGAAAATGGTCGCCGCCTATTCGGTGATTGCCAATGGCGGGTTGCAGGTTACGCCAAGCCTGATTGACCGCACGCAGGATCGCACCGGCAAGACAGTGTTCCGTCAGGACCAGCGCCAGTGTGACAACTGCAACGTCGAAAAATGGGATGGACAGTCGGAACCGGAACTGACCGATACGCGTGAGCGCGTGCTTGACCCCATGACCGCTTACCAGACCGTATCGATGATGCAGGGCGTGGTTGAACGTGGCACAGCCTCGCGCCACGTCAAGCTTGGTCGCCCGGTCGCTGGTAAGACCGGCACGACAAATGCCAACCATGATGCATGGTTCGTCGGCTTTACGCCGGAACTCGTGACCGGCATCTATATCGGTTTTGACGAACCCAGCAGCCTTGGCCGTGCCGGCAGCGGCGGCGGACTGGCCGCACCTGTGTTCAATGACTTCATGTCTGCGGCACTGGACAAGGTTCCCGTGTCGAACTTCCACGTTCCCACTGGCATGACCGCCTATCTCATCAGCCGCACCACCGGCATGGCAACCACGCCGGATGATCCAGACGGCGTGCAGGAAATGTTCAAACCGGGCACCACACCGGCCACATATTTCACCACGCTGGAGGATAATGGTGCATCGTCACCGCTGGTTGCCAGCCCGCAGACGGAGAAAATCCTGCGCGAGGGTGCCGTCGGCTTGTTCTAGAAAAGAGTTTGCGACAGGCGCGCAATCTCAACCCCAACAGAGACCAGTGTCGAAACAAACATCGAAACCACACTCATAACGGCACTCACAGTGGCGGACGGATGAGGATACCGGCAAATTTGCCATCCGCCGCCAGTGTGAACCGCCATTCCAACTCACCCTCTTCAAATCTGACATCGTAGACATCCCAGCCTTCCGCCGAGACACCCTTGAAGCTGATGTCACGAAGAGGCCCCAGCCGTGCCAGATCAGCCTTTATGACATCGATCTGCTCGCTGGCTGCCTGGGCCAGAAGCGGGCTCATCCGCTCGTAATCCGGCTCACCACGTTGGTGCTGCTCAATCAGCTGGCGCAACAGCGCTTCGCTGTTTTCAAATGGCTGGCGGTTTTTCACCCGCTCGGAAAGGCCTTTTTCCAGCTCGCTGACCACGACCTCCTGCACCCGTGGGGCTGCCTGCTCATAACCGTTCTGGTGCAACACCAGCCCGATAACGGCACCGGTGTGATCGCGGGTAAAGGTCAATTGCGCCTGAACCGCCTTGTAGAAAAACCGGTCGACATCTTCGGCAAAGATTTCCAGCTCCGGCTGCCCTGTCATGCGGGTAAAAAGCCTGCCGTCTTTCTGCGTGATGACGTAACCCAACCCGTCCAGCACGTAATTTCCGGCATATTGGCCATAGAGCGACGGATCGATCTTTTTTTCACTGCGCGGCCGCGCCTGTTCGTAACGGCGCCATGCCACGGCATCGGGCGATATGTCAGCCATATTTGCCTCCTTGGTCAGTTTCAACAGATCTTCAATCGACAGATCGCCACCAGCCGCGATCTTGCCGCGCAGCGTATTGATGGTGGCCAGACTGTTTTGTGTGCGCTCCAGCTGCGCCTGCAGCGTCTCGCTTTGCATGCCAAGCAAGCCAGCGAGATCGGTGGTCCTGCCAACCAGAATGCCGCGAATTTCCTGCAGGCTGAGGCCAAGATGTTTCAGCGTCAGAATTTCATAGAGACGTGCGACTTCCCTCGCGCCATAGAGACGCCAGTTCTTGTCGGTCCGGCGGGGTTTGATAATTCCGGCCTGTTCATAGTGCCGCAAGGCGCGCACCGAAATGCCGACACGCCGCGCACATTGCGCCGCCGTCAGTTCGAAATTTTCATCGCTTGCTGCCATGTGCATGCACTCGTTCCCGCTCAATCATGTCCCTGATGTAAGGTATGACGTTGGGTACGGTGCAAGAGGCTTTTTACGGTTTTTTGCGTGCTGGCGCCTGGCACCGCGTCAATGCGTTTCCGTTACACCCGCCGCCGGAGAATATCGCCCAGCACCTCAAACACCCGTGGGTCGAGACTTTGCGACACATTAAAACGCATGAAACTGGTGGCTGATTGGCTAAGGCTGAAGGCGTTGCCGGGCGCCATTACTACCTTGCGCTCAAGCGCTGCCCGGGCAACATCTGTTGCATCCGCCCCGTCAGGCAATTGGCACCACAAAAACATGCCAGCCGTCGGCCTGATCCACGGCGTCACGCCAAGCTTTTCCAGCCGGGACGACACGTCATTCATTGCCTGGCTCAGTCTCAGCCGCGTCGCATCCAGATGTTTGCGGTAGCTGCCGTCACTCAGCGCATTCAAAACCAGTTCCGCCGTCATGCGGCCACCGCCAAAGGACGTGGCGATCTTCAGATCAGTCAGCCCTTCGATCCATTCCGGTTTTGCCGCAACAAATCCGCAGCGTGCCGAGGCCGAAAGCGTCTTGGAAAAACTGCCGATGTGGATGACCCGGTCCAGACCGTCAAAGGCCGCAAGTCGTGGTGCCGGCACCTGCTCCAGATCTGAGAAGATGTCATCCTCTATGATCGTCAGATCGAACTCATTGGCGATCTTCAGCACCCGGTGCGCGGTGACAGGCGAAAGTGCCGCACCGGTGGGATTATGCATGCCGGAATTGGTGATGTAGAGGCGCGGACGGTGCTCGCTGACCGTAGTGGCGAAGGCGTCGATAGATGGCCCGTTCGGCGTATAGGGCACACTGACAATCTTGGCACGGTGGGCGCGCAGCAGCGCATGGAAATTGAAATAACAGGGATCATCCACCAGCACTGTATCCCCCGGCTCCAGCAGGAAACGGCACAAGAGATCAATGGCCTGCGTTCCCGACTCCGTCAGCATGATCTGGTCGGGAGATGCCTCCATGCCCTTTTCGGCCATGCGCCGGGCCACCAGTTGACGAAGCCCAGGAAGCCCAAGCGGTGAACCATAATCGGCAAGTGTTGCGCCGTCAGCCCGCGACAGTGTGCGCAACGCCCGCCGGATACTGTCTTCGGGAAGCCAGGATGGCGGCAGCCAGCCGCAACCGGGCTTGAGATTATCATCATTGGCTTCCAGCGACTGGCGCGACACCCAGAACGGGTCAACCGCCCGGTCAACCTTTGGGCCGGCCTGCGTCAGCGTGAACGGCGCCACCTGACTGGCGACATAAAAGCCGGACCCAGGACGCGACAGGATGGCACCTTCCGCCACCAGCCGGTCATAGGCTTCCACCACGGTTGACGTCGAAACATCGAGGCTTGAGGCCAGCCACCGCACTGAAGGCAGCTTTGCACCCGGCGTGAGTGATCGCCCGGCAATCCGCTGACGGATCGTCGACATGACGGTGGCTACCCGTGTCTGGCCCTTGGTATTTTCCGCCATCTGTACTGCCTTTGTGGCCATAACAGTTTCGGCAGACTGTACCAGACTGTAACTGGTGTCGCCAAGGCTTTGCTGGATAACAGGGAGACAATGAATGGAGTGAATTATGGAACGGACAAGTGCGGGCTGGATCAACGGCTTTATCGGCGTGGTCATTTTCAGCGGGTCGCTTCCGGCCACCCGTGTGGCCGTCATGCAGTTTGACCCGGTGTTTCTGACCGTGGCACGTGGCGCAATCGCTGGACTGCTGGCGCTCGCCTTTTTGCTGGCGCTGAAACAGAAACGTCCGTCACCTCGCGAACTGGTGTCATTGGCCGTGGTGGCCGCTGGTGTGGTAGTCGGCTTCCCGCTTCTGACGGCGCTGGCGCTGCAACACGTGACCTCAGCACATTCCATCGTGTTCATTGGCCTGCTGCCGCTGGCAACTGCGGTCTTTGGCGCAATCCGTGGCGGCGAGCGACCCAAGCCGGCCTTCTGGGCCTTTTCCATTCTTGGCAGCGCATTGGTTGCCGGTTTTGCACTGTTTCAGGGACTGAGTGTGTCGCCATTTGGTGACCTGATGATGGTGGCCGCCGTCATCGTCTGCGGTCTGGGTTATGCCGAAGGCGGCAGACTGTCACGCACGCTGGGCGGCTGGCAGGTGATCTGCTGGGCGCTGGTTCTGTCCCTGCCCTTGATGCTGCCCGCTGCCTTTCTTTACATGCCCACGACATTTTCAGACATTCACATGCCCGCCTTCATCGGACTTGCCTATGTCTCATTGTTCAGCATGTTGATCGGTTTTGTATTCTGGTATCGCGGCCTGTCGCAGGGTGGCATCGCCGCCGTTGGCCAGTTGCAACTGCTGCAGCCGTTCCTTGGTCTTGCACTGGCCGCAGCCCTGCTCAACGAACCGGTAACCTGGGGCATGCTTGCCGTAACGGTTGCCGTCATTGCTTGCGTGGCCGGCGCCAAACATTTTGCACGGTAAGCCATTCCGCCAGCCTCCACTCTCTTTTTTGAGGGGTGGCTGGCTGGATTTTCCCATCAGCGCGCCAAGGCGTCCTTGGGAAATTCCGCCGCCAGACTGTCGATGAATTTGCGCACCGCCGGCGGCAGGCCACGCCGGGTGGTGAACACCAGATGCACCAGCCCCTTCACGCCACGCCATGCTGGCAGCACGCGCACCAGCCTGCCCTCATCCAGCGCCTGACGGCAGGTATGGTCCGGCAACAAAGCCACGCCCAACCCGGCAATGGCCGCTGCTCTCACAGCGGTAAAATCAGCGCAACCCATTCGTGGTTCATGCCGCAGCGTGTGGCTGCGCCCATCATCGGTTTCCAGAAACCAGTTGACCTCGCCATGATCGTCGGTGGTCGACAGTGTTGCCTGCGCAGCGAGCTGGTCGATCTCGCCAATGCGTCCGGCCAGTTGCGGGCTTGCCACCAGAATACGCACCGAATTGCCGAGCGAGCGCATGGTCAGCGATGCATCACCGTCCAGTGACGTGCGGACACGCAGCGCAATATCAATACGTTCCTCGATAAGATCGACCGGGCGGTCAATCGCCACCAGTTGCAGCCTCACCTTGGGATATTGCCCGAGAAACCGGGTTATCAGCGCAGAGATCGGTTCCACCAGACCGGTCGGGCAACTCATGCGAATTAGCCCATGGGGTTCGGACTGCGCCTCTGCGACCAGCGCTTCGGCGCGTTCCGCCTCCTCAAGCATCGCCTTGCACCGCTCATAGAAAGTTTGCCCGACATCGGTCACCCGAAAGCGCCGGCTGGATCTTTCGATCAGCCGCACACCGAGACGCGCCTCCAGCCCGGCAACCCGGCGGCTCAGCTTTGACTTCGGCTCCCGCAGTGCCCGGCCCGCCGCTGCAAACCCGCCATGGGTGACCACTTCAGCAAAATACACGAGATCATTCAGATCAGATCGCATCATCGTTCTCCATACGGAACGATGGGTAACAGTTTTGCTGACTATTTGCATCATCGTTCTGCTGTCATGTTCATTCCAACGACAACGGGTCGTCAACAAGGAGACAAGACAATGAGCAAGACATTTGAAAACAAGGTTGTAATCGTCACCGGCGGCACCAGCGGCATTGGCCTCGCCACCGCAAAAGCCTTCTCGCGGCAGGGTGCATTCGTGTTCATCACCGGACGCCGCAAGGATGCACTGGATGCCGCCATCAAGGAAATTGGTGGCCGTGTCACTGGCGTGCAGGCCGACATGAGCAAGCTGGTCGATATCGACCGCCTCTATGATGCCGTGCAGCAGAAACATGCCCAGATCGACGTGGTGTTTGCCAATGCCGGCGGCGGTGAGATGGCAGCCCTCGGTGCCATCACCGAAGAGCATTACGAGAAAACCTTCGACACCAACGTGAAGGGCACACTGTTTACGGTACAAAAGTCTTTGCCGTTGCTGCGTGACGGTGCCTCGATCATCCTGACATCATCGACAACAAGCATTTCCGGCACGCCAGCCTTCAGCGTCTACTCTGCCACCAAGGCGGCAGTGCGCAATTTTGCCCGCAACTGGATCCTGGACCTGAAGGACCGCCACATCCGCGTCAACGCCGTCAGCCCAGGTCTGACCGACACCGCCGGCCTCAATGAACTGTTCGGCAATGGCGAAAGTGCCGAAAACACCAAGAACTACCTGTCCAGCCTCATTCCCGCCGGTCGCATCGGCCAGCCGGAAGAAATCGCCAAGGCGGTGCTGTTCCTGGCCTCCGACGAAACCTCCTTCGTCAACGGCATCGAACTGTTCGTTGATGGTGGTCAGGCGCAGATTTGACCACATCATGAATTTGAGCAACAGGTTACGAGGAGAGTGGCAACGCCCTCCTCGACCGCATTATTCGACAGGCACAGCACTATTCAACAGGCAATGGGTAGCGGGAATTGCGTTTCTCATACGCCTCAAGCGGAGCGAGCTTCAGCACTTGGCCGTAATAATCCTCAGCCCATACGCCAAACTCCGGTGAAATTTTAGCCATGATCTCGATTGCTGGTGCCATCCAGTTCCAGCGGGAATAACCGTGATCCTTCAGCCCAGATGCCAGCAAAGGCGCATCGTCAGGTACGTGGCGGTTTTCCAGTTCTTCTTTCTGGCCGTGGCCAACCGCCATGACGAACACAAACCAGCGCGCTGCATCGTTGAGTGTAAGACCGGCAATACGCTTATTTTCCGATCCACGTTCGGTAATAACGATATCATAGAGGTCACCACGCATTTCCACATGCGGGCTGCCATCATCCTGAGGGCGTCGCATAATCGGCACAGCCGCAGTCATACCGATACTGGCCCAAAGGGTCTCAATGTGCAGCTGCAAATCATCGATACGGTCTTTGGGCATCGGGACTTTCTCACGTCTTTGGAACGGCCAGAACCTCATGCCTTTGCCAGAACCCCGCCACTCACCGGTTCCTTGACACCGGTTGTGCCAGGGTATGTCAGCGGCAGACCGCGCAGCGAGCGCACGGCAAGGTAGGCCCAGGCCTCAGCCTCCATCGCGCCGCCATCAAAACCGGCCGCCTCTGCCGAAACAACCTTGGCACCCTTTTCAGCAGCAAGCGTGGCAAACTCCGCCATGATCACCGGGTTCAGGCGTCCGCCGCCGCAGACAATATAGGTCTTGGCGTGGTCCGGCAGATAGGTCGCGGATTTGAGAATGGCGGCTGCCGTAACATGAGACAACGTGCGCGCGCCATCTTCCAGCGAGATTTCACCCTTTTGGGGCGGCAGAAAATCACCGCGGTCAAGCGACCGCCGCTGGTTAGCCGAAAAGAACGGGCTTGCCATATAACGCTCACTCAGCGCCGCATTGACACTGCCCTTGGCCGCAACCTGCCCGCCCTTATCAAAGGTCTGGCCGGTATGCGCCTCCATCCACTGGTCGATCAGCATGTTGCCGGGACCGCTGTCAAAAGCCGCAAGTGCGCCGCCATTGCCGATAAAGGTCAGGTTGGAAATGCCACCAATATTGACGAAGACCGCAGGTGTTTCAAAAGCCTCCGGCAGATTGGCCGAAAGGGCAGCGTGATAGGCCGGGATAAGCGGAGCGCCCTGCCCGCCATGTACCATGTCATTGGCGCGCATGTCATAGACCACATCGATACCGGTTTCACGCGCCAGAAGCGGACCGTCGCCAATTTGCACCGTCAGCGCATCGTCAGGCCGGTGCAAAACCGTCTGCCCGTGAAAACCGATGACATCGACATCCGAGGGCACCAGACCATTCTGCTTGAGAAAGGATTGCACGACGGCGGCATGGCACAGCGTCAGCGCCGCCTCGGCCTCGGCCAAATCATCCGGCCGTTCGCGACGCTCATTGATCTTTTTCGCAGTGACCAGTGTCTGCTGCCATTTGGCCCGCAAGGTGGCGTCATAGGGGAAATAACCACTTGGTCCACGCTCGACGAATGAGTCGCCATCGGTGCGCAGCATGGCAATGTCGATGCCGTCCATCGACGTGCCGCTCATCAGGCCAATTGCCGTTTTTATAGTGCCCACACCGCTACTCCTGCCTGATCAAGGATTCGTTTTTAACATTCATGGCTGAAACTGGTGCACAATTCAAAAAACAATGCTAAAGCCCCGGCGTTTGCTGCTTGCCAGCACTTGAAAACATGACACCAGAGAGAACAAAAGGTTATGTCCAGGTTTAAGTCCGATTTCCTCCGCACGCTCGATGAGCGCGGCTTCATTCACCAGATCTCCGACGAGGCAGGTCTTGACGAATTGTTCGCCAAGGAAACCGTGACCGCCTATATAGGCTTTGACCCGACCGCACCTAGCCTGCACGCCGGCGGCCTGATCCAGATCATGATGCTGCACTGGATGCAGCAGACCGGCCACCAGCCGATCTCGCTGATGGGTGGCGGCACCGGCATGGTTGGCGATCCGTCCTTCAAGGATGATGCCCGCCAGCTGATGACCATCGACACCATCGAGAGCAACATCGCCTCCATAAAGCGCGTGTTTGCCAACTATCTCGATTACGATAAGTCCGGCAAGCCTGCGCTGATGATCAACAACGGCGACTGGCTGCGTGACATCAACTATCTGGAATTCCTGCGCGATGTCGGCCGTCACTTCTCGGTCAACCGCATGTTGTCGTTTGACAGCGTCAAGACACGCCTTGACCGCGAGCAGTCGTTGTCCTTCCTCGAATTCAACTACATGATCCTGCAGGCCTATGACTTCGTGGAGCTGAACAAGCGCTACGGTTGCCGTTTGCAGATGGGCGGTTCCGACCAGTGGGGCAATATCATCAACGGTATCGACCTCGGCCACCGCATGGGTACACCGCAGCTTTACGCGCTGACCTCGCCGCTTCTGACCACCGCCTCCGGTGCCAAGATGGGCAAGTCGCTGAACGGTGCTGTCTGGCTGAACCCGGACATGCTGTCGGCCTATGATTTCTGGCAGTACTGGCGCAATACCGAGGATGCGGATGTTTCCCGCTTCCTCAAGCTCTACACCACGCTGCCGATGGATGAGATTGCTCGCCTCTCGGCGCTGGCTGGTTCCGAGATCAACGAGGTCAAGAAAATCCTCGCAACCGAAATCACTGCCATGCTGCATGGCCGCACGGCAGCCGAAGAAGCGGCAGAAACCGCGCGCAAGACTTTCGAAGAAGGCGCGCTGGCCGACAATCTGCCGTCGATCGAGGTTCCTGCTTCCGAGCTGGAAGCCGGTCTTGGCCTGCTGTCGCTGATCGTTCGCGCTGGCCTTGCCACATCGAATGGTGAAGCCCGCCGCCACATTCAAGGTGGTGCGGTGCGCATCAACGACAACGCCGTGTCCGACGAACGTCAGATCATCGGCACGGGCGACGTGACGGCAGACAATGTCATCAAGCTGTCGCTGGGCAAGAAAAAGCACATTCTGGTTCGCCCGGCCTGATGGTTAGCACCCATGAATGATGGATGCAAAGGCCGCGCAAGCGGCCTTTTTGTTTGGGACGCACAGTTTGAAAACCGACGCTCACCCCAGCCTCCCTCATTCCCGCACTTGTTGCGGGAATCCAGGCCCATCCCAAGTCCTTGGGATGAAAAGCCCCTTTCCGCCGCGCAGACGCGCATCGACTGGATTCCTGTAACGAGTACAGGAATGAGGAGTGGGGGGCTGGGCCGCCGAGGCCAGACAGAGAGCGTAACGGGATAATAAAACGGCGCAGCACCGCCCATCATCCCTTCGTGGGAGAGGAAGCGATTTCAACATCTTGAAGCAAAGCCCAACTGCTGGAAATGCGGGTGAGGCCTGAAACTCTCGTTTACTGGAACTCGAAAATCTGCCGGAAAACGCCAGGTGCAATCAGCGAAAGCGGATTGACCGTCAGCCGTGGCGTGTCGGAACGGCCAGACAATTTGAAGGTGATGCCCAGCAGACCACGGTCGCGGCCATTGCCCAGAATGACGCCGATGAAGGGCAGTTCGCCAAACAGCCGGTTGAGGCCATAGGCAGGCATGAACGTGCCGGTCATGTCCATATTGCCATTGGCGTCCTTCAGCGTGCCCTGGAAGGTCGCACCCACCTGCTCGCCACGCACAACGCCATTTTCGACATTCAGCGCGCCGCCGCCATAAATGACGCGGGCAAAACCACGCTGGAACTTTTCCGAGCTGACGTCGATGTCCCGACGCACCGCCTTGTTGAGGCTGCGTCCGTCCTGACCAACCGGCGTCGCAACAATGTCCTGCAGCTTCTGTTCGTTCGACACAGAGAAGTTGCGCATATCGACAGAGCCGAACCAGTCATCACCATTGACGGTGTTGAACACGATGTTCAGCAGGCCGCCATTGATGCGGGTGTAGATATTGGCGAAACGGATAATGGCACCGGCATCGCTGCTGGTCAGGTTGATGGTCTGGCGTCCGCCACCGGCACTGGTTTGCGCGACAATTGCCTGACGGCTGTCGGTGACACCGTCCATTTGCAGGGAGTTGAGTTTACCGTTGCGCAGGAAGACGTTGGATGTGACGTTGGACAGGGCCTCATTGTTGAACCCGATCACCCGGTCAAACCGCGCATTGATCTTTATGTCGCCAGCACCGTCGTCAGAACCGGATTTTTCTGAACTGCGAATACGCGCAATCAGCGGCCGGATATCAACCGACTTGCCCGAGGCCGTCACCACATAATCACGTTTGGCGGCCTTGATCTGCACGGCATAGTCATCAGACGCCGACAGTTTCATATGCGAGAAGTCAGCGGAAACCAGCCCGCCCTGCGCCAGTTCCAGATCGCCCTTGGCACCGAAACCATCGCCCTTCAACTCAAAGTCGCGGATCGACACCCGCCCCTGATCCGACAGCATATGGAAGGTCGCGTCCGCCTTGACGCCCGGACCCTTGCTCCAGCCAATACCGGGAACGGTCAGCGACGATTTGGTCAGATCAAGCCGGATGGTCTGGTCGGTTTCACCCTTGCCATCCAATTGCATCGTTATCGGTCCGCTGACGATACTGCCAAGCCCCGGCGCAAATTTGGCAATCTGATCATTGCCAATCACCGCCTTCAACGAAAATTCACGGGCAATCTTGCTGCTGTCCCTCAGGGGTTCGATCAGGTTGATGTCCATCGCCACATCATCGACCTTGCCGTTGCCCTGCAGGCGCAGAACATTGTTGTCGATGTTCAGCGCACCGTTCAGATCGGCCACCTGACGGTTGGCAAAGGGTTTTGCCAACGAGACATTGTCCAGCGTCAGGCTGGCCGCCCATGCCGGATGCGGCGGATTCTGGCTGCTAAGCAGACCGAAGGTTGCGTTGACCTGCGCCTTCACATTGCCCCTGAAATCCTCGGGTTTAAAGGTCGTATCCTTCAAGGCATTGATCGGTTTGAAATTGGCCATTTCCGCGATCGTATCGGCACTGCCGGACACGAACAGGTCAAGATCAGCCATCAGCGGTTTGGCATAGGTCGACGGTATGGTGAAACGGCCGCTTTCCACCGCCAGCGAACGGTTGGACGGGAAGTAGGACGTTGCCTTGGCAACCGTTACATCAACCTTCTCGCCCTTGAGATTGAAATGCGCCACCGCATCACGCAGCGGCGGAATATCACCTGTTATGTTGAGCCGGGTATTTTCGATATCGAACTGGATCTGGATTTCGTCGTCATGCAGTTCCAGCGGGCAACCGATGCCGCACATTCTGCCCTGCGGGATAAACACCGCAATCGAACCATTGGTAACGGTGCCACCAAAAATATTGCCAACCACCCACGGGCGCACCTTGCGCGCCATCCAGAACGGCCACAGCTGCTTGACTGCGGTTGCCTCCATCTTGGGAATCTGTCCGCCAAAGCTGATTTCCGGCGATCCCTGCTCGGCAAAGCGGATTTTCAGCGATCCGGCCATATCACCCAGCGGCCCCGCCACATAAAGCGACGGCACATTCAGCTCTTTGGTCGCCTTGAGATATTGGCCATTTGCAGTCAGCCCGAAGGGTACCGGAGCTTCGCCAGACATAGCGGCCGCCGCAATACCGTCGGTAACAGAAAGCGCCAGATCAAAACCCTGCTGCGCCTGATCGTCTGCCGTATCCTTGATACTGCCTTCAAACGGAACGACGGTACGCTCCAGCTCCAGCCGCGACTTCGCAATCTCGATTTCGCGTTTCTCAAAATCATACTGTGCGGTCATGCGGCCGGTGGAAACCAGCTGTTCTTCACCGCCAATATAAAGGCTGCCATTACCGACACCCAACATCACGCTCAAAAGCGGCGCCACCTCGGGGCTCTGGCGTTTTGCGATAATGCGAACACCAGCCTTGAGGTCGGCCCCCTCATGCATGAAACCTTCAGGATCGCGCCGGATGGTCAGCGGATTGAGATCAAGTCCGTCCAGATTGGCCTCAAACGCGGTAATCTTGCCACCCGCACTCTCAATCGACAAAGAGAAGGCGGCAAGTTCACCATTGAAGGCCAATTCACCGTCCAGATTATAGCCGCCCTGTGGATTGCGGGTCATCGCCATCTGTCGAACGTCAAACAACAGCGGTTTTCCGCCGTCCTTTTTTGGAATGGTGATCGAGATTCCGTCGATACTGATGCGGTCGGTGCCTGCCCGCTCAAAATTGGACAACATGCCATCCAGCGAACCAAATGCCGTTTCCAGCACCTCAGGAATGGCATCCACCCGCCAAGTCGAGATATCGATCGGTTTGCCAGCCGGTAGTGACGCGACGTCCAGCGACAGCGACGAGGCATCGATGCTCTCAAGCGAAATCTGGCCGGTCAGCAACGCCATCGGGTTTAACGCCATACGAATGACAGCAGCGCGGCTGAGGTGTTTCTGGCCTTGCGTATCGACAATATCGACGTCACGCGCCTCAAGCGCCAACCGGAACCCTTTGACAAAACGAATGGCCGTAGAGCCGATGCGCGCCTCGTAACGCGGGTCAATCGCCCGCTTCAGCGCCATTTCAGCCTGCGAGGACAAGATGCCGTCGACCGAGCCGGTTTCAATGGCGGCGACAACGCCGCCCAAGAACAGAAACACCACAACAAAAATGCCGGTGACAAATTTCAGGCAGACGCGACTGACGGACCGTGGCGGCGGGCAATGCACGATAAGGGGTTCTTCCGCTTTCGCAGAAGGCAGATCGTGCAGCGGAATAATATCCTGCTTGCGAAATTTTACTTTTTCGCCGCGAATCTCAGCCATTCGTCCGCGCTCGTCTCCTGAAACATCGTGTCCAGGCACTGGACGGTTTTCGTTGCAGTCTATAACGGTTGATAGGAATAATCCTCAACACCAAGGCGAAACATAAGGTTAAGCTCATGGCAGATTTGCTTGTCGGCGACAAGGCACCCGATTTCACGCTTTCTAAAAACGGGGCCGGAACTGTTACTTTATCGGCTCTTTCGGGAAAAAATGTGGCCCTGTACTTTTATCCCAAAGACGACACATCCGGCTGCACGGTCGAAGCAATCGATTTCAGCGCCCTTGCGGCGCAGTTTGAGGCCGCAAATACCGTGGTTATCGGCATCTCGCCTGATTCGGTCAAAAGCCACGACAAATTCGCCGCCAAACACGCGCTGACCGTGATGCTGGCCTCCGATGAGGACAAAGCCACGCTTGAAGCCTATGGCGTGTGGAAAGAAAAAAGCATGTACGGCAAAAAGTACATGGGCGTGGAAAGAACCACGTTCCTGATCGGGCCTGACGGCAAGATCACCCACGTCTGGAACAAGGTGAAAGTGGCTGGCCACGCCCAGCAAGTGCTTGAAGCAGCACAGGGCCTGAGCGCCTAAAAGGTCCTTCAAATAAGCATTTCTGCCGGTGTTTAACCCATAAATACCGGCAGCATCAAAACTTCATTAACCATAACAAAATACCATCCTTCAGCATAACGAAACCGCTGAGGACGTGATTTTGGCTCATCCCGCAGAGCACCGTACATTCGGCAAGCAAAAAAAGCAGCATGTGCTGATCCTTGCCAGTGGCGACCATGTGCGCCACCTGACCATCCGCCCGTGGATGGCAGCAATGACACTGTGTTTCGTCTGCGTTCTCGGCATCGGTTATCTTGCTGCCACCGCTTATCTGATTTTCCGCGATGACCTGATTGGCGCAACCATTGCCCATCAGGCGCGTATGCAACACGACTATGAAGACCGCATTTCTGCACTGCGCGCCCAGATCGACCGCGTCACATCACGCCAGCTGCTGGACCAGCAAGTTGTTGAACAGAAAGTGGAAAAGCTTTTCGAGCAGCAGGCCGCCCTCACCTCGCGCCACGGCCGCCTTGGCGGATTGCTGGAGCGCGCCGAAGAATCCGGCCTCAGCACGGAAGAACCATCTACAACAGCAACACCGGGCAAACAGGCCAGCCTGTCTGGCGGCGTAAACGCCATTGATAACCTTCTCGGCACATCGAAAAAGGCAGCAACGCCTGCAGCAGTCGCCGCCCTTGGTTATGCCCCTGTTGGCGAAAACTCGTCGGACCGAGCCGACCGGGTATTTTCCAAGGTCACGCTATCGCTCAAGACAATCGAACAGGACCAGTTGCACCGAATCACCCAACTGACCCGTGGCGCCGACAAGAAGACCGAGGAAATGGCGGCGATCATGACCCGCACCGGCATAAAGATCGATGACCTCAAGCCATCCGGCATCGGTGGTCCCTTCGTCGAACCGCAGGACGCCAATGGCACCATCTTCGAAAACTCGATGAATGATCTTGATGTGGCCCTCAATCGGCTTGAGATCATGCGCAGTACTGCAGGTGAGCTGCCGTTTGGCAACCCTGCCCCGGGCCGCAACATCACCAGCCGCTTTGGCAACCGCATGGACCCGTTTCTTGGTCGCCCGGCCCTGCATGCAGGCATTGATTTTCAGGCAGAGACCGGTGCAAACGTGCGGTCGACCGGCGCGGGCACCGTGACGGTTGCCGCCAATTCCGGCGGTTACGGCAACATGGTCGAGGTCGACCACGGACAGGGCATCACCACCCGCTACGGACATATGTCAGCCATTCTCGTCAAGGTTGGCGACACTATTGAAGCCGGCGACATTGTTGGCCGCGCAGGCAGCACTGGCCGCTCCACCGGCCCGCACGTACATTACGAAGTACGTCGCAACGACAGCCCGATCGACCCGATGCGTTTCCTGAGCGCGGGCGTGAAGTTGCAATCCTACCTGAACTAACTATTCCGCCGGCTATGCTGGCGGTTTCCCGGCAAAATCTCTCCGCATGGTGACAGGCTGAAAAACGCCGTCAACGCGCCAAATGCGGTGCTTGCAAATTGTTTTTCACAAATACAGTTGCGAAGCGTTAACATATGTGACCTTCAGTCCCGCCAATTGTGGCGAATTCCTTGACTTTCAGCCAATTTCGGCCTAAGCCGCGCCCAATCGCCGTTAACGTTCCGGCGATGTGACGCAGCGTTCTGCCAATTCGAATGGAAACAATTTTCCTTTGACAACATTTTCTGATCTGGGCCTGAGCCCGAAAGTCCTCTCCGCCGTTACGGATGCCGGTTATACAATACCGACGCCGATTCAGGCTGGCGCAATTCCTCCGGCGCTTGAGCGCCGCGATATCTGTGGCATTGCGCAGACAGGAACAGGAAAGACAGCGTCTTTCGTGCTACCTATGTTGACACTGCTTGAAAAGGGCCGCGCCCGTGCAAGAATGCCGCGCACTCTCATTCTCGAGCCGACACGCGAACTGGCAGCACAGGTTGCCGAGAACTTCGAAAAATACGGCAAGAATCACAAGCTCAACATTGCGCTTCTGATTGGTGGCGTTTCCTTTGAAGAGCAGGACCGTAAGCTGGAGCGCGGCGCAGACGTATTGATCTGCACCCCCGGCCGTCTGCTCGACCACTGTGAGCGCGGCAAGCTGCTGATGACCGGCGTTGAAATTCTGGTTATCGACGAAGCCGACCGCATGCTGGACATGGGCTTTATCCCCGATATCGAACGCATCGCCAAGATGATCCCGTTCACACGCCAGACACTGTTCTTCTCGGCCACCATGCCGGCAGAAATCCAGAAGCTGGCCGATCGCTTCCTGCAGAACCCAGTCCGCATCGAAGTGGCAAAGCCCTCTTCGACCGCCACGACGGTGACGCAGCGTATCGTTGCGGCCAACGCCAAGGATTACGAGAAGCGCGCTGTGCTGCGCGATCTGATCAAGAGCGAAGAAGACGACCTGAAGAACGCGATCATTTTCTGCAACCGCAAAAAAGACGTTGCAGATCTGTTCCGTTCGCTGGACCGTCATGGTTTTTCCGTGGGTGCCCTGCACGGCGACATGGACCAGCGTTCGCGCACCAATATGCTGGCCAGCTTCAAGGAAGGCAATCTCAAGCTGCTCGTCGCATCCGACGTTGCTGCACGCGGTCTCGACATTCCTGATGTGAGCCACGTTTTCAATTTCGACCTGCCGATCCATTCTGAAGATTATGTACACCGTATCGGCAGAACCGGCCGCGCCGGTCGTTCCGGCAAGGCATTCAGCCTTGTGACAGCAAAAGACACCAAGTTCCTCGATGCCATCGAGAAGATGACCGGTCAAAAACTCGAATGGATGAGCGGTGACCTGACCGCTTTGCCCGAGCCGATGGAAAGCTACGACAACGACCGCCAGAAGCGCGGCCGTGGTGGCAAGGACCGTGATCGCAGCAAGAGCCGCGAGAAACCCCGCCGTCCGAGCGAAGCAGCACCAGCCGAACAACCGGCAGCAGTCGTTGTTACAACACCAGAACCTACGGGAGAGACAAGGGTGAAATCCGAACAGAGAACTGACAGGGCACCCCGTCATTTTGACCGTCAGAATAATGGCGACAACGCCAATAATGACAACCGCGACCGCCGCCGCCACTATCGTGACAATGATGATGGCCCGACACCTGTCGGTTTCGGCGACGACATTCCCGCCTTCATGCTGATTGTGGCCAACGCCAAGGCCTGATTGGTCGCATTATCCCTTCGGCCTCAGGGCTGATTGGAAAACATGTAAGTGAGAATGGCATGAACGGTCTTCCCGGCATTAATTTTCCCGGCGTCGGCTGTGGGCTTGTTATAAGACGTGACGGCAAGGTTTTACTTTGCCGTCGCATGAAAGCACCGGAATCCGGCCACTGGAGCATTCCCGGTGGCAAGGTGGATCACCTCGAACCGGCCTTTGAAGCGGCACGGCGTGAAGCCAACGAAGAAACCGGCCTGCAAATCGGCGAAGTTTCCTTCCTCTGCGTGACCGAACAGATCATTCCCGACGAAAAACAGCACTGGGTCGCGTTTATCTACGTGACCGATGACGCCTCTGGTGACGCCATACTGACGGAACCGGACAAGCTGTCTGAAATCGGCTGGTTTGATCTCGACAACCCGCCGCAACCCATGTCGGTCTTTGCCGCCCAGGCCTTCGCGCATTTGCGTTGAGGTTTATTGCCTTGCAGGCCGTCGTACATCTGCATTGACGTTTATCGCTTGGCAGGGTCATTTGCCGCGACAGTCACCTCAACCACCCTCTTCCCGTGCCCGTCACAGGGATCCAGCAGACGCGCGTCTGCGCGTCAAAAGACAGCTCCAGGACTGGGACTGACCTGCATCCCCGCGACAAGCACGAGGCATGAGGGCCGCGTGTGGGAACGGTTGGAGCCAGACAATCAGCGTTGAGGGATATTTGGTGAGAAGCGTCCGCATCAAACAATTGACGGTGTGCAGGTACACCAACCCCTCACCTGAAAAATCTATGACTTGGCTAAAGCCAAGACCATGATTTTTCTTCCTCTCCCACAAGGGTAGAGGTTAGGGGCGCCAAGTTACGCTCTTCCATTTCACCAGCAGTGCTCGAGGTGTATTGCAATTGGCGCTGACTTGCTGAAAAGGCGCGGCGCCACCCATCTCTCCCCTTGTGGGAGAGAAAGCGATTTCAACATCTTAAGGCGTAAAGCCCTTAAGTGTTAGAAATCGCAAGTTAGGGGTTGTTTCACCGGTTATTGTTTGACTTCGACGCCAACTACGACCTCCCTCTTCCCTGTGCCTGTAACAGGGATCCAGTCATCCCCAGTCTTGGGGATGGAAAAGACCCTTCCCGCCGCGCAGACGCGCGTCGACTGGATGCCTGTGACAAGCACAAGGCATGAGGAAAACTTGTTGGGCCTGCTGGAGCCAAATGATCGGCGTCCATAGCCAGACCGTGAGCGTTGGTAAATAGCGGGTGGGCGCAGCGTAAGCTCAGCAACTCCAAACCGACGCCCCAACCTCTCCCTCCCCCAAAAAATCAAAAACAAAAACGCCGCCCGGCATATCTGTCGGGCGGCGTTTAAATGTCATATCTGTCTGTGAAAATCAGACCAGACGGCTACGCTCCAGCGCCGCTTCAACGAAGCTGGCAAACAGCGGATGTGGATCGAGCGGGCGGCTCTTCAGTTCCGGATGGTACTGAACGCCGATAAACCAAGGATGGTCAGGATATTCAACCGTTTCCGGCAGAACGCCATCCGGCGACATGCCCGAGAATACCAGACCGCATTTCTCCAGACGTTCCTTGTAGTCCACATTCACTTCGTAACGGTGGCGGTGACGCTCGGAGATATCGGTCGAACCATAGATATCGGCAATCTTGGTGTCTTTTTTCAGCGCAGCCTTGTATGCGCCAAGGCGCATCGTGCCACCAAGGTCACCCTTGGATGAACGCTTCTCCAGTTCGTTGCCCTTGACCCATTCGGTCATCAGGCCAACAACCGGCTCCTTTGTCGGGCCAAACTCGGTCGAGGATGCGTTTTCGATGCCAGCCAGATGACGTGCAGCTTCCACAACCGCCATCTGCATACCAAAGCAGATGCCGAAATAAGGAACTTTACGCTCACGCGCAAACTGTGCCGCCCGGATCTTGCCTTCCGAACCACGCTCGCCAAAACCGCCTGGAACCAGGATCGCATTGACCTTTTCCAGGTATGGTGCCGGGTCTTCCTTTTCGAAGACTTCGGATGCGATCCATTCCAGCTTGACCTTGACGCGGTTGGCAATGCCACCGTGATGCAGGGCCTCGATCAGGGACTTATAGGCATCCTTGAGGCCGGTATATTTGCCGACAATGGCAATCGTAACTTCGCCTTCCGGCGTCTTGATACGGTTGCAAACCTCTTCCCACTGCTCAAGGCGTGGCTTCGGTGCAGGCTCGATGCCAAAGGCAGCCAGCACTTCATTGTCGAGACCTTCCTTGTGGTAGGCCATCGGCACGTCATAGATGTTTGCCACATCCAGCGCCTGAATAACGGCAGATTCGCGCACATTGCAGAACAGGGAAAGCTTGCGACGTTCCGCTTCCGGAATTTCGCGGTCTGCACGCACCAGCAGAATGTCAGGATGAATACCGAGCGCCTGCAACTCCTTGACGGAGTGCTGGGTTGGCTTGGTCTTCAACTCGCCTGCTGCCGGAATATACGGCATCAATGTCAGGTGAACGTAAATGGCAGTGCCACGTGGCAAGTCGTTACCAAGCTGACGAATGGCTTCCATGAACGGCATGGCTTCGATGTCGCCCACCGTGCCGCCAATCTCACAGATGACGAAATCATATTCGTCATTGCCTTCGATCACGAAGTTCTTGATTTCATTGGTAACGTGCGGAATGACCTGCACTGTCGCGCCGAGGTAGTCACCACGACGTTCCTTGTCGATGATATTTTTATAAATGCGACCCGTGGTGATGTTGTCGGTCTTGGTGGCCGAACGTCCGGTAAAACGTTCATAGTGACCAAGATCAAGATCGGTCTCTGCGCCATCGTCCGTCACAAACACTTCACCGTGCTGTGTCGGGCTCATGGTGCCGGGATCGACATTGAGATAGGGGTCGAGTTTACGAAGCCGCACCCGATATCCACGGGATTGCAACAATGCTCCGAGTGCTGCGGCTGCAATGCCCTTACCAAGGGAAGAGACCACGCCGCCTGTGATGAATACATATCGCGCCATGGGATTCACCGGATACCTTCATTTTATTGATTCCGCCAGCCCAAATTTTTCGAACCCCGAAATCACACGTGGAAAACGAGGCAACCGGCCGGAATATGGACAAAAGAAAACCGGCAGGTTTTGGCCTGCCGGAGTGTTATGCGCTGACCGGGATTATTGACCGGTCGGAACTGCTGTCGGGTCGGCTGGTGCCGCAGGCGCTGGTGTCGATTGCGCCGGAGCTGCTGACCCTTCAGAGCTGTTAGGAACGCCGTTACCAGCTGGTGCAGGTGCGGCAGGTGTCGTTGCCGGGCCGAGCGTATCGAGAATGCCGTTGCCCTGACCCTGCGTTGCAGGAATACGATCGAGAATGTCGGTCGGACGCGCTTCATAACGGGTCAACAGGCCAAGGCCCAGAGACGTCAGGAAGAACAAAGCGGCAAGAATGCCGGTTGTGCGCGTCAAGGCATTGGCCGTACCGCGGGCCGACATAAAGCCGGAACCGCCGCCAATACCAAGGCCGCCGCCTTCTGAACGCTGAATCAGCACCACGCCAACAAGCGCCAGCACGATCATGAGATGGATGACAATCAAAACGGTCTGCATGGTAATCCAGTCTTGCCCTTAACGGACACAGTCAAAAACATGTTGGCCGCTCTTTACATGAGCTAGGCGCGTATTCCAAGCCCCCAACACACCTTAAAGAACATCAGGCGGTCAATTGCTCATAAGCAGCGTAGATGGAGAGGAAGTCATCGGCTTTCAAGCTTGCACCACCAATCAATGCGCCATCGACGTTTTCAACGCCCATCAGCTGCAATGCATTGGAGGGTTTTACCGAACCGCCATAGAGAATACGAACACGTTTTCCTTCGTCACCAAAGCGCGCCACAAGCTCGTTACGCATGAAGGCATGGGCGTCACGCACATCATCCACAGTTGGCGTCAGGCCGGTACCGATGGCCCAGACAGGCTCATAGGCAATAACCGTGTTTTGTGCATTGGCATCGTCAGGAACAGAGCCGGACAGCTGGCGCTTCAAGATATCGAGCGTCTGGCCGCCCTTGCGCTCATCTGCGGTTTCACCGATGCAGACAATGGCCACCAGCTCGGCTGCATAGGCGGCTTGTGCCTTGGCGCGGACCAGATGGTCGGTTTCCGCGTGGTCGATGCGACGTTCGGAATGGCCAACGATGACATGCGTGCCAAAGCAATCGGCAATCATCTCGGCAGAGATATCACCGGTATGGGCACCCGATTCCTTTTCATGGCAATCCTGCGCGCCAATCAATAGCGGGCTGTCGTCGCAAAGAGCTGTCGCAACGTAAAGTAACGTAGAGGGAGGGCAAATCAGTGTTTCCACTTTTTCAGAAAGCGGACCTTTAACGCCCTGCGCCATCGCTTTGATCTGATCCAGCGAAGAACGAGTTCCATTCATTTTCCAGTTTCCCGCAACAAGCGGGCGAACATCAGGGGTCATGAGATTTCCATTCCTGCTCTTGTACGCCCTCAAGCAAAAATCGAGGGCAACCAAACGTCACATACGAACCAATTCAGGGGTGTAAAGCGCATGAAATCCAGTACCGCCTCCCCCTCATCTCTCCCATTAGCTGTAACGGGAAACAATTGGTACAGGAAATAAGAAATTTGGTTCAAAACATTGGTTAAAATTGCCTCTGGCGCGTTCAAATTAATGTCAAAAACGCCCTGCGGCGATTTATTGCACCAAAATCCAGTTTAGAATTGCCCGCCAGTCGCTCATGCGCACTGGTGTTCCATGCGAACCCGTCTGGAACATGGTGAAACGAACCGGTTGTCCGGCTTTCAGCAATTGCCGGTAGATCGACACCTGGTCGCCGGATTTATAGACACTGTCATTGGCGCCGTGCGTAAACCAGATCGGCAATTTTGCCTTTGCCGCAGCGCTGGTCGGCAGTTCCGGGTCAGGCGCCCCACCCAACAGTGCCATGCCCTGCAGATTGGCCACCGCCTGCGCGTCACGGCTGATGCCATAACAAATGAAGCTGCCCATCGAGGCGCAGGAAAGAATAACCGGACGACCACCAGATTGCTGACGCGCATGGGAAATCAGCGCCGCAACATCGGCCACGCCCTGCGCGTCAAAGCTTTTGACACTGGGTGCGTAATAGGTGCCGCCATTGTCCAGCGCCAGGTTCTTCAGCCGGTTGAAGTTGCCGCCAAAGCTGTAATCATTCATGCCAAGCCTGCGGTCACCGCCACGACCGTGAATGAAGATTACCGTAAAGGCCTGTCCCGCCGCCTGCCCGGTGCGCCCCACCTCGATGGTGCGGCCGTCAGCCTGCACCGTTTCCAGCGCCTGCGCCTTTCTGGCAATCGGCGTGACATAGCTGCGCTTGACGCGTCGTTCGGGGATTTCATCGCGCTCGTTGATGTCGCGTAATTCCTGGTAATCGATCGTTTCGTAACGACCGCCATCGGCCTGTTCCAGCACGCTTTGGCGCGAAAACAGGTTGTCCTTATAGGGTTTCAGCGGACCATCAGAGCCTTGCGCCGAGGAGGTTGAAGCCCCAAATACCGTGACAAGAAACACGAAAAATGCGAAATGAACTGTGGACATGCAGCGAAAACCATTTTGATTGACAGCCACTCCCTTGCCATTGACGGTAAGGCAGCGCAATCCTCATCCGGAAAAACCCTGATAAATTGCGCGGAATCGCGCTCGATTGGCATTTGTGGCAAAATCGCGCTGATTCGGATGGCCATAAGATGGCGCACGACAACGATTAGGCAACATGGATAACGGTAACGATCTATTCTCAAGTATCCCGGTGGTGACAGAGCCATCCGATACCGGCACTACAGTCAATGAAACGCCTTCACCTGCTGCTAACACCAACAGCAAGCCGTCAGCGGTGTCCGTTGCACCTCCGGCATCGTCATCCGGCGATGACTATGGTGCATCGTCGATCCGTGTTCTGGAAGGGCTTGAACCGGTCCGTATGCGTCCGGGCATGTATATTGGCGGCACCGACGAAAAGGCGCTGCATCACCTTTTTGCCGAAGTCATCGACAACTCGATGGACGAAGCGGTTGCAGGACATGCAAACTTCATTGAAGTGCATCTGGATACGCAGGGCAACTTGACTGTCAGCGATAACGGCCGTGGTATCCCGGTGGAAAACCACCCGCAGGTGCCGGGCAAGTCGACGCTTGAAGTCATCATGACCAAGCTGCATGCCGGTGGTAAATTCGACGGCAAGGCTTACGAAACATCGGGCGGTCTGCACGGCGTGGGCGTTTCCGTTGTCAACGCACTGTCCGACCTGCTTGAGGTCGAAGTTGCCCGTAACCGCAAACTGTACCGTCAGCGTTTTTCTCGCGGTGTGCCACAGGGCCCGCTGGAAGAGCTGGGCGATGTGCACAACCGTCGCGGCACACGCGTCAAGTTTCACCCCGACCCACAGATCTTTGGTGATCACGCCAGGTTTGATCCGGCCCGCATATTCCGCATGGCCCGCTCGAAAGCCTATCTGTTTGGCGGCGTGGAAATTCGCTGGAGCTGCGATCCCGGCGTGGTACAGGCCGGTGGCGAGATCCCGGAAAAGGCTGTTTTCCACTTCCCCGGCGGTCTGAAGGATTATCTGTCCGCAACACTTGGCAAGGACTTCACCGTTACGCGCGAAATCTTCTCCGGCAAGACGGAAAAGACCGGCGGCCATGGCGCCATGGAATGGGCGGTCACCTGGTATGGTGGCGATACACAGATCCATTCCTATTGTAACACCATTCCGACCCCTGAGGGCGGCACACACGAAGCCGGTCTTCGTATTGCGCTGACCAAGGGTCTGAAAGCCTATGCCGAACTGACGCAGAACAAGCGTGCAGCGCAGATCACCACAGATGACGTGATGATCTCGGCCGTCGGCATGTTGTCGGTGTTCATTCGCGAACCGGAATTTGTCGGCCAGACCAAGGACAAGCTGGCAACCGTCGAAGCGCAGCGTATCGTTGAAAACGCCCTGCGTGACCCGTTCGACCATTATCTCGCTGGCAACCCGAATGAAGCAGCAAAACTGCTCGACTGGGTGATCGAGCGTGCGGAAGAGCGCCTGCGTCGCCGCAAGGAAAAGGAAGTCAACCGCAAGACGGCCGTGCGCAAGCTGCGCCTGCCGGGCAAGCTGGCAGACTGCTCGCAAAACACCGCCGAAGGCGCTGAACTGTTTATCGTGGAAGGTGATTCGGCTGGCGGTTCCGCCAAGCAGGCCCGTAACCGCGCCAATCAGGCTATTTTGCCGCTACGTGGTAAAATCCTCAACGTCGGTAGCGCCAGCCGTGAAAAGCTGTCCGCCAACCAGCAGATTGCCGATCTCATTCAGGCACTCGGCTGCGGCACACGCACCAAATATCGTGATGAAGACCTGCGTTACGAACGTATCGTCATCATGACCGATGCTGACGTCGACGGCGCGCATATCGCATCGCTGCTGATTACCTTCTTCTATCAGGAAATGCCGGAACTGATCCGTGGCAACCACTTGTATCTGGCCGTGCCACCACTTTACAAAATCACGCAGGGCTCAAAATCGGCCTATGCGCGTGATGATGCCCACCGTACCGAACTGATGGAAACAGAGTTCAAGGGCCGTGGCAAAGTGGAAATCAGCCGCTTTAAAGGTCTTGGTGAAATGCTGCCTGCGCAGTTGAAGGAGACCACCATGGATCCGTCCAAGCGTACCCTGCTGCGGGTCGTCATCGATGACGTCGACTTCGAAGGCACCAGGGAGGCCGTTGATAACCTGATGGGAACCAAGGCTGACGCCCGCTTCCGCTTCATTCAGGAACGCGCCGCTTTCGCCGAAAACCTCGACATCTAAGTCATATGCCCCGAAGCGCCACCGCTTCGGGGTAACAGCCGCTGCGGCTTACTTCGTTTTTTCTGTAAAAAACCATCCGCCACACCTTTTTTTCGGGTGCGTATTGCTGCGCTTGCGCGAGTGCTAGCTTCAAGGTTCGCTCTTTCCAGTCCTCGAGCTTGCCCCGAGGATCGGTCACAGGAATCCAGGCCAGCCCAAGTCTTTGGGCTGAAGAGACTCTTTCGTCGCGCAGACGGAGCAAACCTTTGACTGAAACACCGTGGTCAAAGCCCTTTTTATGCTCCTCACACTCCACGCGCTAGGTTGGAGCCGAACCCCACAACTGTGATAAACATCAGAAAAAAGCCCGATAAAACGACCGGGCTTTTGTCATTAAGGTAGTGTCGTCGTCCCGACTTTACGCGCCAGCCAGACCGAACTGTGCCGCATGCAAACGGCTGTAAGGGCCTTTTGCCTCGATCAGCTGTTCGTGGTTACCGGTTTCGGCAATGCCGGTTTCATCCACCACCACGATGCGCGAGGCATCACGGATGGTTGCAAGGCGGTGGGCGATAACCAGGGTGGTGCGGCCCTTGGAAAGCTCGGCCAGCGATTGCTGGATGGCCCGTTCGGTTTCCGTATCCAGCGCCGATGTCGCTTCGTCCAGAATAAGGATGGACGGGTTTTTCAGGAACATGCGGGCAATCGCCAGACGCTGCTTCTGGCCACCGGACAGTTTCACACCGCGCTCACCAATCACCGTATCCAGCCCGTTCGGCATGGCGGCAATGACCGTGTCGAGCTTGGCGCGCGCCGCCGCACTCTTGATCTCGGCCTCGGTCGCACCAAGGCGTCCGTAAGCGATGTTTTCACGCACCGTACCGCCAAACAGGAACACATCCTGCTGCACGATACCGATCTGGCTGCGCAGAGACGATAGTTTCATCTTTCTGATGTCGATGCCATCGATCGAGATCGAACCTGACGTTACGTCATAAAAACGCGGTAGCAGCGAGCAAAGCGTTGTTTTACCGGCACCCGAGGGACCAACAAAAGCAACGGTTTCCCCGGCCTTGATGTCAAGATTGATGCCACGAAGAATGTCGCGCTTGTCGCTGTAGCTGAAACCGACATTGCTGTAGGAAATATTGCCACGCAGCGCCGGTGCATCAATGGCGTCGGGTGCATCTTCAATATCCGGCGCAGTTTCCATCAACTCCAGGAAACGACGGAAACCGGCAATGCCCTTGGGATAGGTCTCAATTACCGAATTGATCTTTTCAACCGGACGGAAGAACACGCCCACCAGCAGCAGGAAGCCAACGAAACCACCATTGGTCAGGTCGCCCTTCAGCACGAACCAGGCGCCAGCAATCATGACGATCATCTGCGTCAGACGCATGCTCATGTAGCTCAGCGACGTGCTGGCCGCCATGATGCGGTAGGCATTCAGCTTGGTGGTGCGGTAGTTCTGGTTGTCGGTTTCAAACAGTTTGCGCTCGTGGTCCTCATTGGCAAAAGCCTGCACAACGCGCATGCCGCCGACATTTTCTTCAATACGCGCATTGAAGTCGCCAACCCGGCCGTAAAGTGCGCGGAAGTTCTGCGTCATGCGGCCACCGTAACGGCTGGTCACCCAGGCGGTCACTGGCACCACAGCGGCAGTAATCAGCGCCAGATGCACATTGACCGACATCATCAGCAACAAGGCGCCGATAAAGGTCATGATGGCAATGAACAGGTCTTCAGGGCCGTGATGGGCCACTTCGCCAATCTCCTCCAGATCCTTGGTCAGGCGGCCAACAAGGTGGCCGGTCTTCTGATTGTCGAAAAAGCGGAAGGAGAGTTTCTGCAAATGGTCAAAGGCCAGCCGGCGCATATCGGTTTCGATATTGATGCCCAGCATATGTCCCCAATAGGTGACAATGGCCATCAGGCCTGTATTGACCACGTAAACCACCAGCAATCCGATCGACGCCAGCAAGATAACCGGCCAGTCACCCTGCGGCAAAAGAATGTCCACGAACGCTTTGACGGCCATGGGAAAGCCGAGTTCCAGCACGCCGGATAACACGGCGCAGGAAAAGTCGATTATGAACAAACCCCGGTAAGGGCGATAATAGGAAAAGAACCGCTTCAGCATCTCATCTACTTCCGGTAGTCGCCGCAATCACATCGCAGCATGCGAAAAGTGATGGGTAATTGTCATATTTATATATTTGAGCCAAGGGTGTTGCGTTATTTTTACCAAAATCCTTCACTATATTAAGTGAGGACAATAAAAACGATGGAATGACCCTTTAAGGTTTGCACAAAACAACGTCGCCGTGTGACACTGAAGGGAAACATTTCGAAATGCGAAAGAGACATTCGTTGTGAGCAGCGCAGACACCCATAGACCACAGAGCGAGCAGAAATGGCTCGGCCCTGTCACGCCGTCCCGTATGGCGCTCATACCTTCCATATCCGCTGCTCGCTGGCTTCTAATTCTGATCGTCGCTGCCGGTATCTACTTCTTTCACGGCTTTTTAGTGCCGGTGCTGGCCGCACTGGTCATCGGCTTTGCAAGCTGGCCGCTGTACAGAAAGCTGCTGAAGAATGTCGGCGGCAACACAACCGTTGGCGCCACCATTGCCATCATTCTCATCATCACCTTCCTGATCGTGCCAATCGTCATTGCCGCGTCCTATACGGCCAGTGAAATTCGCGAATGGTTTGGCTGGGCGGTTGAGGCAAACCGTTATGGCGCACCGGTACCGGCATGGATTTCCGGCATGCCGGGTGTTGGCGTATGGCTGACAGAACAATGGACAAAATATATCGGCACGCCAGGTGCGATCGGTGAGGTCATTCAACTGGTCAGTGGCGCAAACATCGGCAACATCTACCGCGCCGTTCTGGCCGCCGGTAATGGCGCCTTCCACCTTATCCTGACGCTGCTGTTTCTGCTGATTGCGCTGTTCTTCGTCTATCGCAACGGCGCTTCCTTCTCCAAACAGGTCGACCTGCTCGGCGAGCGCATTCTGCCAACCCGCTGGGAGCGGATTTCGCGCGTTGTACCGGCCACTATCAGTTCGACTGTCACAGGCATGACACTGATCGCGATCGGTGAAGGTATCATTCTCGGCATCGCCTACTGGATTGCCGGTGTACCCTCGCCTGTCACGCTCGGTGTCCTGACCGGCGTCATGGCGCTTATTCCTGGTGGCGCACCGCTGTCCTTTACGCTGGTGTCGATCTATCTGGTGGCCAGCGGTTCGGTCGCAGCCGGTGTTGGCCTGTTCGTCTGGGGTTCGGTGGAACTGTTCATCGTTGACAAGACCATTCGTCCGCGTCTGGTCGGTGGCCCGATCAAGCTGCCCTTTCTGCCAACCTTCTTCGGTCTGGTTGGCGGCGTGAAAACCATGGGTTTCCTCGGCCTGTTCATCGGTCCGGTGCTGATGGCGCTTCTGGTTGCCATCTGGCGTGAATGGGTGCGTGAGGTGGAACTGTCATCCACCCCGACAGAGACAGTAGACATATCCGCATCGACTGACGGCACACAGGCACCACCGCCGCCACTTCGAAAAGCGGCCTCTTGAACGACCCAAAAGAAAACCCGCTAAACCTGATTTAGCGGGGTTTGTCATTCAGAGGGTCTTTTGCATAAAAAGACTGAGCGGATCAGGCTTGTAAGGCGCAAAGGCCGGCACATCCTCAAAACCCGCCTTGCGGTAAAGACCAATCGCTTCTGGCTGGCTGATACCGGTTTCCAGACGAATGGCCCGCAGGCCAAGATCACGACCGAGCGTTTCAATAGCGTCCATCAGCTTCTGCCCGATTTTCAGACCACGTGCATTGGGGTCGACAAACATCCGTTTGATCTCTGCAAAACCGTCACCATGCGACACCAGCGCACAGCAGCCGACTATCTGCCCCTCCTTGCGCGCCACCAGAAACGAAACCTCCGGCTCCATCAGGGTGGTGACATCAAGCAGGTGATTGCTTTCCGCGGGATAGAGCGACGCCATATAGGCGTCCGACTTTTCCAGCAGCGTGATGATATCCGGTTGATCGGCCTGTTCCAGCTGAATTGAGATCGTCATAAAATTATGCCACGTCTGTTTTGTGAGAATTCATCTGCCCTATTGTAACTGCAATTGGCGTGCAATTTCCAAAATGCAGTTTCTACGGTGCGATTTCATCATTCAAGGCAGCCAGAGATATGAAAACAGCCTTTGTCCTCATGACCATTCTTGGCTGCGACGACAGCGCCGTCGATTGCCATCACGTGGCGACCTTGCAGCAGCAATGGACCAGTATCGAGCTGTGTGATGCCGCTTCCGAAAAGGAACTGGGCAATTACGCCAATGCGCCCTACCCGGTTGTCGTTGCCGTGTGCCAGACACCGGATGCCCAGACAGCCAGCGCTCCGACAAGCGAGCCAAAGGCCACAGATGCCGCAACGACGGCAGAAGCGCATGTCGAGGCTGACGGACAGGCACCGATGACGGCTGAACACGAACAGTCCCTGACCGCACAGGCCATTACCCGCGTCAGACGTATTCTTCCATCAACGGAAGGCGTCAAAAACCTGTTTGTCAAACCGGTGCGAATTGTCGAGGACAGTTATTCCTGGATGGCGAAACGCTTTACGAAGTAAGGCGTTTCCCCAGAAGGCCTGGATCAGGCAGCGTCAATCATCAGGCCGCTGGCATAAGAGCGCGCTCTCTGGCGCTGCTCATTCATCTGCAGCTTTTCCAGCATATCGAGAAGTTCATCGACGACGGCCGGCAATCCGTGACGGGCACGGAACTTGGCAACCAGATTGCCGCAAATATCCTCCAGCGCCACGCCGGAAATCGACTGCGCCGCATCACGCCACAACAGCGTTGCATCCACAAACACGGCACAGATGTCTTTCGACAACCCGGCAGAATGGAACAGCACCTGCACCGCGGGCACGCGACCAGTTGCCAGAATGGAGCGTACGCGCTTTTCATCCAACTGTGACAGATTGGACATGGCTTCACTGAAGAAGCTCAGGCGACCGGCACACAGCGCATAAATAAGCAATGCCGGGTTCAACTCACCGCTTTTGCGCAGATGGTCGACAAAGGCGGGCATATCGGCCTGTGGCACCGAAGCAAGAATTTCAACGGTTGCAGTGTCACCGGCGTCACGAATGACGTAATCAATGCGCGAGCGGTCGACAAAGGCATTGACCAGATCAGAACAGGCAAGCGCACTGCCGACATGGTTCAACAGCGCATGGCGGGCGTCAGCTGGCAGGTCATCACGCTCCAGAAGCAGATTGCGGATTTCGGCCTGTTCGCCAAAACGCTCGACAATACGGCGCAGTGAAATGCGCGAGATATCGATCAGCTCGTTTTCCAGCAGAATGAACAGTTCGCCGAGATCGGCGACTTCCGCCAGCGCGGCGCACACGCCACGGGTCAGATAAGGACGTGCTGCGATAAAGGAACGGGTTGCCACATCACCACGGCCGACAAGATCAACCAGATCCATGTCGCGCAGAACCGGCGAGCGCATGATGACAGTGCCGGAAATCTCCGGCTGGTCTTCGGCCAGCGCAAAAACAATGGCGCGTGGCGCAACAGGAGAATCACAAATGGCTTCCGCAAGCGAAAGACGCACGCGTGGCGACGGATCATCCAGCAGATAGGTCAACGCCATATAGGCGGCCTCATGCTGTTCCTTGTTCATGCCTTCGACGAGATAGGCGCGACCAAGAGCATTGGCTGCACTAGCTCTATCTGCAACTTTTGCCGTCTCAGACCAGCGAAGGAATGCCTTAACGATCACAGCAGCCTCTTGAATACATCACCACATTTCAGGCCGAACAGGAGAAGCGTACGAAAAACGGTCCCGCCTCATCTCTGCCCGTTCATGCACCCTAGGAGCAAATGGTTTACGTTTGGTTCACCATGCTTGTTAACGGCTGCAAAACCATAAGAATTTGCGCAAGAAAACAAAAACACCGGCAATGCGGTGAAGCATCCCGGCGTCCTGATTTCATGGAAGGCATCGAGCGCAACAGACTGACCCCCAAAGGGTTTCAGTGCATCGCGAACATCCTATGGTCTTTGCAGCTCGAAAACATCCGAACCGCCATCACAATAATCCATGTAACCCATGCGGCCGATCGGCCGGGCAAGGCCCATATCGAGACGCCCATCCCGGATGATCGAATCGTCAATGTGAATGGCAACCACCTGCCCGAACACCATCCAGCTGTCCGCCGCCTCGCCATCAAGGCCAACCGGCTGCAGGATTTGCGTGACACGGCATTCCAGCGCCGCATGAGCTTCAGCGACAAAAGGCGCCTCCACCACACGGCCCATTTTAGAGGTCAGGCCTGCAAGCTGGAACTCATCGACGCCGTAGTCGACAGCACGTGAGGAAAGATTGGTCTTTTCCACCAGATCTCTGCTGACGAGACTTGCGGTAAACACACCTGTTTCCTCGGCATTGCGCAGGCTGTGCTTGCGACCGCTGGACGAGAACATTACGATTTTGGGATTGTCCGAGACAACGTTAAAAAAGGAATAGGGAGACAGGTTAAAAGACCCGTCATTACCCTTGGTACCAATCCAGCCAATCGGCCGTGGTGCGACAATCGCCTTGAAGGGATCATGTCGCAGGCCGTGAGCATTCGCTGCTGTCTCGTAGAACATACCCTTAGCCCACCCAGGTCACTACATCTGATACGTTGGGGCGCGGACGTTCAACCGGCGGGAATGTCGTGGAACCAATATGGATAAAGCCCGCGACTTTTTCGCTGGCGTCAATGCCGAGTGCCGGCCATGCCTTGGCGTCAAATGCCATCCATTCGGTCAACCAGTTGGCCGCATAACCATGGGCATTGGCCGCCATGATCAGGTTAAGGCACACTGCACCAGCCGACATGATCTGCTCCCATTCAGGGATTTTCACATGCGGACCGGCGGTGCTGATAACAGCAACAACAACCGGGGCGCGGGTAAAGCGTGTCAGTTCCACCTGCTTCTGTTCGTCGGTCATCTCCGGCTTGTCAGCCAGCGCCAGCTCCAGCATCTCACGTCCCAGTTTCTCACGCTGCTCGCCGCGGTAAACGATAAAACGCCAAGGGGCCAGCTTGCCATGGTCAGGCACACGCACCGAAAGGCGCAAGATTTCTTCAATCTCGGCCTTTTCCGGGCCAGGTTCTGAAAGCTGGAAAGCGGGAATTGAGCGACGGACATTGAGATAATCCAGAAGCGTGATGTCACTTTTCATGATAACGGTCTTCCATTGCTGTGGCATGTAAGGGTATGGGTCTTGAAATAGCCATGACCTTCGGTTTCAAGTGGTCCCCGGAAATACAGAAGTCAATTGGTAACAATCATGAAAGCCATCAAATTTGCGGCAAGTCTGGCAATCGCGGTCGGCGCAATTGTTATGCCGTCTCATGCCGTTTTTGCCAATGATGCGTTCCAGGGTTTCAAGCAGCTTGGCGGCACCGCCAAGATGCCAAAGCTCAATGCCTTCACGCCGCCATCGGCCAGCGAACCGGCACAAACCGCATCTGATGTCATTCTCGAGGCCAAGCTGACCGGTGATGGTGAGGCCATGCAGCAAGGCCTTGCCTGGCGCGTGTTTAGCCCTATTCCCGGTGAAGATGGCAAGCTGCCGATGCTGGCCAGTTCCGAAGGCGGCACTGCCACCTTCCACCTGTTGCCCGGCGACTATTTCATTAATGTTACCTTCGGCCGCGCTGGCGTCACCAAGAAGCTGGTTGTCCCGATGTCCGGCAAGGTCGACAAGCAGGTTCTCATTCTGGATGCCGGCGGCTTCGTGCTGAATGCAACGGCTGGAACAGACCGCAAAATCCCCGGCAATCTGCTGAAATTTTCGGTCTACTCATCCGATGTCAGCGACGATGGCGAGCGCAAGCTGGTCATGAACGACGTCAAGCCAAACACCATCATCCGCCTGAATGCCGGCACCTATCATGTCGTGTCGGAATATGGCGGCATCAACGCCGTTGTCCGTGCCGATATTCAGGTTGAAGCTGGCAAATTGACCGAAGCAACTTTGCAGCACCACGCAGCACAGGCAACGCTGAAACTGGTGTCTGAAAAAGGCGGCGAAGCCATTGCCGATACCGCATGGTCGGTTCTGACCAGCGGCGGTGATATCGTCAGCGAAAGCGTCAGCGCCTTTTCCACCATGGTGCTGGCTGAAGGCGAATATACCGCCATCGCCCGTAACAAGGACAAGGTCTACCAGAGCAACTTCACCGTTGAGGCAAGCCACGATACCGACGTGGAAGTGCTGATGAAGGAGCCTGAAAACACCGACGACGGCAGCGGCGACTTCTGATCCTGACGTAACGTCAAGTTTCCTGCGGCATCACCGCCCAAAGCACCATCAAATCCAGACACTAACAGCAGATATGAAAACGGCGCCTTTCGGCGCCGTTTCTGTTTTATGCTGCGCTGGTTACGCGGGCAGCCTTGGCTGCGCGCTTGCGCTTGACGTCTGGCGGTGTTGCCTCATCAACGAGGCTGGTGATTGCCTCTTCCAGCGACATGGATGTCTGCGCCTGGCTGCCAAGACGGCGAATGTTGACCGAGCGTTCCTCGGCTTCCTTTCGACCACAAACGATGATGACAGGAACCTTCGTGACCGAATGTTCGCGCACCTTGTAATTGATCTTCTCGTTGCGGAAGTCGGTTTCAACCGTCATGCCCGCATCGCGCAGCGCTTCGGCAACCTCGCGGCCGTAATCGTCAGCCTCGGAGGTAATCGTCGCAACAACAACCTGCAAAGGTGCAAACCACAGCGGCATGTGACCGGCGAAGTTTTCGATCAGAATGCCAAGGAAGCGTTCCATCGAACCGCAGATCGCGCGGTGGATCATCACAGGCTGGGTCTTTTCCGAGTTCTGGTCGATGTAGAACGCGCCAAAACGTTCCGGCAGGTTGAAGTCCACCTGTGTCGTGCCGCACTGCCATTCACGGCCAATCGCATCGCGCAGGGTATATTCGAACTTCGGACCGTAGAACGCGCCCTCGCCCGGCAGAATGCCAGTCTTGATGCGGCCTTCGGACTGTTCCTCGATGGTCTTCAACACATCCGTCATCACGCTTTCGGCGCGATCCCACAGATGGTCGGAACCAACGCGCTTTTCAGGGCGTGTCGACAGCTTCACGACGATTTCATCAAAACCGAAGTCCTTGTAGACCGACAGGATGAGATCGTTGATGCGCAGGCATTCGGCTGCCATCTGCTCTTCCGTGCAGAAAACGTGCGCGTCGTCCTGCGTAAAGCCGCGTACACGCATCAGGCCGTGCAGAGCGCCAGAGGCCTCGTAACGGTGAACGGTACCAAACTCCGCCAGACGTACCGGCAGTTCGCGGTAGGACTTCAGGCCATGTTTGAAGATCTGCACGTGACCCGGGCAGTTCATCGGCTTCAGCGCAAAGACGCGGTTGTCCGCTTCCTTGTCTTCCGGGTGCGTGAAGGCATAGGCCGACTTCACCGCAAACATGTTTTCCTGGTACCAGCCCCAGTGACCGGAGGTTTCCCAAAGCGACGCATCCAGCACCTGCGGTGCGTTGACTTCCTGATAGGTGCCCTCAAGGTTACGGCGCATATAGCTTGTCAGAGCCTGGAACATGCGCCAGCCCTTGCCATGCCAGAACACCACGCCCGGACCTTCTTCCTGAAAATGGAACAGGTCCATTTCGCGGCCAAGACGGCGGTGGTCGCGCTTTTCAGCCTCGGCCAGAATATGCAGGTAACGGTCGAGCTCTTCCTGTGTTGCCCAGGCCGTGCCGTAGATACGTGTCAGCATCGGATTGTTGCTGTCACCACGCCAGTAAGCACCGGCAACCTTCATCAGCTTGAAAGCCGTGCCGATCTGGCCGGTGGAGGCCATGTGCGGGCCGCGGCAAAGGTCAAACCAGTCGCCCTGATAATAGATCTTGAGATCCTGATCTTCCGGGATCGCGTCGATCAGCTCAACCTTGTAGCTTTCGCCCTTGGCAGCAAACACTTCCTTCGCCTTGTCGCGCGACCAGACCTGCTTGGTGAAGGCAGCATTGCGCGCAATGATTTCCTTCATCTTCGCTTCGATCTTCGGCAGATCTTCAGGCGTAAAAGGTTCGTTCTTGGCAAAGTCGTAATAGAAGCCATTTTCAATAACCGGGCCAATCGTCACCTGCGTGCCGGGCCACAGCTGCTGCACAGCTTCAGCCATCACGTGGGCTGCGTCGTGGCGGATAAGCTCAAGCGCACGCGGATCGGTGCGGGTCACAATCTCGATTTTGCCAGCAGTCACAACGTCAGACAGGTCGCGCAACTCACCGTCGATGGTGATGGCAACCGCTTTCTTGACCAGGGATTTGGAGATGGATTCTGCGACGTCACGGCCTGTGGTGCCAGGCGCAAACTCGCGGGCCGATCCATCGGGAAATGTAAGGGAAATAGCTGCTGACATGATATCAATGCTCCTTGATCCAGTCCCGCCAACCAATGCGGGTGGTTTTTACGTGTGATAAGCAAGTCTTTACTTATCTGGCAGGCCTTTTAGCGCCGTTCATGCAAAGGGTAAAGATGCGATCAGTGGCGACGCGACCAATATCGCCAGGGTGCCCACCAGTGCTGGTTTGCCCCAAGCGTTTCGCGCACCGGATCAAGACCGCTGGTGCCACCTGGCCCGCAGCGCGCCACACGAAACAGCGTCAGCCATCCCCCGGCCCAAAAGCCGTGACGGGCAATCGCCTCATAACCATATTCCGAACAGGTGGGGATATGGCGGCAGGAATTGCCGATGAAACCGGAAAAGGTCAGCTGGTAAAAGCGGATGAACGCCATGCCGAGCAGGCGTCCAGGTGTCTTGCGAAACGGTCCCTGCCAGTTGCGCGAGGCAGTCTTGCGTGGAGTTGGCTGCGGTTCGTGGTTGCAGCCGGGCGCGCCACACATGGCTCAGCCCGCAACAGTGGCGGCTGAAACAGCCTCGGGCTGATGAGCCGCGATCTGGTCGAGGCAATCCACCACCGCATCAAAAGTCAGCATGGTGGATGCGTGGCGGGCCTTGTAATCCTTGACAGGCTTTAGCACCCGCATGTCTTCAAATCGGCCGGTCGGGCCGTCACCGCCATTGGTCAGCATGGCCAGCATATCCAGCCGCGCCTGACGCAGTTCATCAACGCTGGCACCCACCACATGATGCGCCATGATGGAGGAAGATGCCTGCCCCAACGCACAGGCTTTCACTTCGTGCGAAAAGGCACTGACGGCACCATCTTCCACTTTCAGATACACTTTTACCCGGGAGCCACACAGTTTCGAATGTTTCTGCGCACTCGCATCCGCATCGGCCATCGGGCCGGTCAGCGGAATGTTTCCGGCAAAAGCCAGTATCTTGTTGTTGTAAATATCGTCCATCAACCAACCTGTATCAGCACGCCCCAAGGTCAAACCGGTTATCTTTTTCAAACACAGCGTCACCCTTGGCACGGCTTTTCTGCCCAACCAAATACATTATATGTTATTTTGCCCCGTCATCATCAAGCCGTCGTGAAATTCCGCTGAATTGATCGAAAAACAGGGTTAGCGCTTGCCAAAACGGTGCAAAACAACCAGATAGCAGACAGTGCGCGGGAAATGGCCACGCACGTTGCATAGTTCAGGTGCGGCCTTTAACCGCATCGGGAGATAGAAGATGGATGCCATTGTGAAGAATTTTCCTGCTGCCGGCGCAACGTCTGACGTTGAAATCACGCGTCCGACACAGGCAGAAGCCGAAGAAGCAGTGAAGGTTCTCCTGCGCTGGGCCGGTGACAACCCGGACCGCGAAGGCCTGCTGGACACCCCACGCCGTGTCGCCAAAGCCTATGGCGAGCTCTTTTCGGGCTACGCACAGGAACCGGAAGAGGTTCTCGGTACGACTTTCGAGGAAGTCGGCGGTTATGACGACATCGTGCTGGTGCGCGACATTCCATTCTTCTCCCACTGTGAGCATCACATGGTGCCAATCGTCGGCAAGGCCCATATTGCCTATCTGCCCGACGGTCGCGTTCTTGGTCTGTCGAAGATTGCCCGCGTGGTCGAGATTTTTGGTCGCCGCCTGCAGACGCAGGAAAACATGACTGCACAGATCACCAGCGCGATTGATGGCATTCTTAAACCGCGCGGCGTGGCCGTGATGATTGATGCAGAGCATATGTGCATGTCCATGCGCGGTGTGCAGAAGCAGGGTTCTTCAACCCTGACCACCAGCTTCACCGGCACTTTCAAGACAGACCCTGCCGAGCAGGTTCGTTTCATGACAATGGTGCGCAGCCGCTAAACGCGGCTTTTCGCCACCTTCCTGAACAGTGGTATAAACATGACCGGCACACAATTCCCCCTGCCCGCAAGCGACAAAACCATTCTTGAAGGCGCAGGCAGCTTCACCCCGAAGTTTGATGCCCATGGCCTGGTGACCGCTGTTGTCACCGATGCGACCGATGGCGAATTGCTGATGGTTGCCCACATGAATGCGCAAGCCGTTGCCCTGACACTGGAAACCGGTGTCGCCCACTATTTCAGCCGCTCACGTGGCAAGATCTGGAAAAAGGGTGAAACCTCCGGCAACCTGCAGACCGTGCGCGAAATCCGCACCGATTGCGATCAGGACGCCATCTGGCTCAAGGTTTCCGTGGCTGGTCATGACGCAACCTGCCATACTGGCCGCCGATCGTGTTTTTATCGTACTGTCTCCCTTGAAAATGGCGAGGCTGTTACAAAAATTACCGATAATGAACGGCATTTCGATCCGGCAACCGTTTACAGCGACAAATAACACCCGACGTTATTTTTCCATTCTGCTGCCCGGTTTCGATGCGATAACCGTTTTGAAACCGCAGAAGCGTTTAATGACGCTTGTTCGCAATGTGCAGGAGGAGTGTCGTAGCGATGTTGGGGTGGGGTATCAATCGCGGCAACACCGGCACATTATCCACAATTGATGGTAATGAGCCGACATTTCCCGAAAACGAAGCCAAACTGCGGGGCGATACACGTATTGCACTGGCGCTGGGCGGCGGTGCTGCCCGCGGCTGGGCGCATATTGGCGTTCTGCGCGCCCTTGATGAGGCAGGCATCAAGATTGGCATGATTGCCGGCACGTCGATCGGCGCGCTGGTCGGCGGCTGTTATCTGGCTGGCAAACTGGATGAGCTGGAAAGTTTTGCCCGCTCCCTGACCATGCGCCGCATTGCCGGCCTATTGGACCTGACGATTGGCGGCGGCGGCCTGTTTGGTGGCATGCGCCTGACCAAACGTATGCAGGAGCATCTTGAGGGACTGACGATTGAAGGCCTGGACCGTCCTTTCGTGGCGGTCGCCACCGAATTGACGACCGGCCACGAGGTGTGGATCCATCAAGGCGATCTGATCACCGCATTGCGCTCATCCTACGCACTGCCCGGCATTTTCGAACCGGTCTATTGTAACGGTCGCACATTGATTGATGGCGCATTGGTCAACCCGGTGCCAGTGTCAGTCTGCCGCGCCCATGAGCAACCGCTGGTCATTGCCGTCAACCTCAACTACGACATTTTCGGGCGTTCGGCCGTGGTCAAACATGGTGCGGGCGCACCCGGTGCGACGCCACTGCCCGTGCCGGCCTCCGCGCAGCGCCCCGGCCTTCCCGGCGTAATGGTGCAGGCTTTCAACATCATTCAGGACCGTATTTCCCGTTCTCGTCTGGCAGGCGATCCGCCGGACCTGACACTGCATCCACGGATCAATGATATTGGCCTGTCGGAATTCCACCGGGCCGGCGAAGCCATAACCCGTGGTTACGAGGAAACACGTGCCCGAATTCCAGAACTGCAACGCATGCAGCAGGTTTTGATGCGGTGATTGGGTTCAGCGTCAGCCGTTATCCTCGGGCTTGTCCCGAGTACCTAACCCAATCTGCCACAAACCTTACACTTGCGCAGGTGTGACTAGATCCTCGGGACAAGCCCGAGGATGACGACAAGAGTATGTTTCGGGCCACTACTTACCCGGCTATATAAGCCTTGATCTGTTCAGCTTCAGCCTCGACTTCGCCGATGCGCGCCTTGACCACGTCACCAATCGAGATAATTCCGGCAATCTTGCCATTGTCTTCCACCGGCAGATGGCGGAAGCGGCCACCGGTCATGATTTCCATCAGCTGGTCGGTGGTCGATGTCTCCTGACAGCGAATCACGTTTTTGGTCATCGCCCCGGAAACCTTTTCTTCCAGTGACGCAGCACCTTTGCCGGCAATGGCGCGCACCATATCGCGCTCGGTGAAAATGCCTTTGATGGCACCTTTGGCATCCACAACCACGACAGCACCGATCTTGTGATGATTCAATGTTTTGGCTGCTTCAGCAATCGTCACATCAGGCGATACGGTTACAACGTCGCGACCTTTCGCATCCAGCAAATCCTTCACGAATATCGGCATATATTCCTCCTCAAAATCCACCGGTTCCGATATGGAAGCTCCCCTATTCCATACCCACGGCACAGCAATGCTGCGCTTGCATGCGGTGGAATGCAAGACACAACTTCCAACAATACGTATGCAGTCTGTGATCTCAGAGGCGGTGTTTTTGCCGTGGCAGCGGATCGAAAAGGTCAAACAGCAGGAAGCCGAACGCGAAACCGAAAATATGCGCGTCCCAGGCAATAGCGCCTGCAGCATCGCCGAAAATCGGCACGCCAACCGCCACCAGCACGTTACCCAGCAACCACATGACCGTGAAGATCACCACCGTGCGGTTTTTGAAGGCCGCGATGATGCTCTGGCGTGGATAAAGATGGCCAAGCGCCGGATTAAAACCGCCACCATGCGGTGGAAATGCAAACCGGCAGGCAGCGCCCATCAGCGCAGAAACCACACCCGATGCACCAATCAGTACGGTCATGTCATGCCAGTTGAGGGCCGCGTGGCCGAAAGCCGACGCCGCAGCACTGAGGCACCACAAAAGAATGAAACGAACAGCACCGATGCGGCGCATGACCGGGGTGCCGAAGGCGGCCAACCACAGACCGTTGAACACGATATGCATGGTGCTGCCATGCATCAGCGAATAGGTGATCGGTGTCCACAGCCACTCCATGCCCTGTTGTGAAAACGGAACGACGTAGCGCATGGGGATAAAACCGAAGGTGAACAGGTACCAGGCATAACCATCGTCCGACAGCAGGTACTCACCAACCAGATAAACAACGGCCAGAAGCGCAAGGGTCATGACCAGCAAGCCCGGCAGATTGAAGACAGGTTCTGACGGTCTTTCAGCGGGCGCCTGGTCTGCGGAAGGAACATCGTCGCGATTATCTGTCATCACTTCACCCTTTTACCCGAACCGCCCAGTCAAAAACCGGTGCGTCGGCAACAAAACTGTCGGTTCATCAACGGCATACAGGACCATTGGACGAAAAAAAAGCCGCCCTGACTGGCAGGACGGCTTCGGAGCCCCCGGTTTTAACCCGCCCCGTAAATCTGTGCTGAAAGAGTTTCCCCTTAAATGACAGGATCTCAATGCCACGTCGGACAGCCGAACTCAATCTAAACCATTCATTAACCTTAATTTCCCCGTGGCACGAAACTGGCATCGCTATCCTTAAGACCACCAGAACCAGTGTCCCCTGTGCTGGAATGAGACATATGGAGGCGATCCATGAACATTGTAGCAAGCATGGAGCTATATTCGTACTGGAATGACCTGCGCGGTGACACACCCGCCCCGGTACGTCAAAACATTGAACCTGAAAAAATCCGCCATCTGTTGCCGGATCTTTTCATCCTGTCGGACGAGGCTGAGACATCACCCGTTTTCCGGCTTACCGGAACACGTCTGTATTCGATTTTCGGACGGGAACTGCACAAGACTGAATTTTCCAAACTCTGGTTGCCGCAAAATGCGCAAACCATGGTGACAATTGCCAAGACGGTGATGCACCGGGAAATACCTGCCATCCTCACGGTACGCGGCGTGGAACAGCAGGACCCAACCGAGCTATCCAAAAATCAGTCACCGGATGATGACATCAGTTATGAAATGCTGCTGTTACCGCTCAGATCATCCCAGCCGTCCGAGCCACGATTGATCGGTGGCCTGTTTCCGCAAAATCGCAAGCATGTCTATATTAGGCCAGTGGCGACGCTAATCCCGGAAACCTGTCGTATTTTGGAGAGCGTTTCGACGGAAAATGCCCTGAAAAACCACGCATGAGGCGAGAATTTTGGTTTTATTGCATAACAGTTGCATTCATGTCGAAAAGTAGAACGGTCTGTTAACTCGACAGCAGTAGAGATGCACTGTTCAATCACCATAGTGCGATATTGATGTTTTCAGTTAAATCCACCAGCTTTGCACATGCAGAACCCGCGCACCCGGTGCGCGAGGTACAGACTGTATCCGTCAATCTGTCGGGCCGCATCATGCTGCCGGACTATGAGGAATATGACTGCACCATCACGGACATGACCTCGGAAATCGCGCACTTCACCTGCGTGGCGATGGGACATCAGGGCGATCGCGTTATCGCCTACCTGCAGCACATTGGTAGACTTGAAGGCAAGATTACTGCGATTTACGCGTCCGGTTTTACGATTTCGATTACCGCGACCGAACGCAAACGGGAAAAACTTTCTGCGCAGCTGGCATGGATTGCCAAGCGCCAGGAGCTCGGCCTGCCGGAAGATCGTCGCCACGATCGTCTGGCGCCGCGCAAATCACGCGCCGAACTGACTCTGGAAGATGGCAACGTCGTTTTATGCCGCATCATCGACCTTTCACTGTCCGGTGCCGCCATCGAAGTTGACGATCGCCCGGCCATGGGCACCATCGTCAGACTTGGCGCCATGAAGGGCCGCATCGTGCGCCACTTCATGGAAGGTGTCGCGATCGAATTCGATCGGGTACAGTCGCGCGATGCGCTGCTGGAGTTCCTTTAAGAGACCCGAACTCACCAGATCTGACCACATCAAGGCCGCCGCAATGCGGCCTTTTCTTTTGCCGATAACCTAACGCGCGATGCCGAACTGTGTCCGCCTGTACCAGTCTGATGCAGTTTTGGCAGAAAACAGACCGTTTTTACCCCACACATCCAATGAACGGCCTTTGATGTTTTTTTTCGAGAACATCAAAATATTTTTTGCGGTCAAAATTCACCTTGCCTGTGCCACGGGGTGTTTTTGCAAGTATATTTCCGCAAAAAACAGAAACGCACACCATCACATTGACCCATTTTGGCGCATTCTGGTCAGGCATCACCGCCCGGACACCAAGGCAATAAAAAGGCAAATATCATTCATTTTCAGATAGATAAACAAAGGAAAATTTGCAATACGGGCTTTGAATTTCGCTAAAATTTTAGTCAAATACGCATAAAATAAAGCTCAAATACGCTTAAATATAAATTCAAATAAGTCGAAGAATTTCAGAAAAACAACATCAAATTTACGCGGCAATATTTGCGTGACCTAAAAATTTGCATGCGATTGTCTCCTCAACACGGGAGACAGGTAATGAACAACAAAAAACAACTTGGTTTCTTGGCCGCTACACTTTTTATGATGGCCTTCACATCTCAGGCATATGCTTCGCCAGCCGCCGCAATGCGTATTATCGGAAAAGCAAATCCGCCGATTGGCCACTACGAATTCTGCCAGACCTACAAAAGCGAATGCGTCGCCACATCGGCTGATCGCGGACCGCTCAAACTGAACAAAGACCTCTGGAAGATGATTCTGGACGTCAACTACACCGTTAACACCACCATTACCCCGATGACCGATATGGAAGTCTATGGTGTGGAAGAACGTTGGGCCTACCCGACGACAGTGGGCGACTGCGAAGACTTTGTTCTTCTGAAGCGCAAGATGCTGATGAACAAGGGCATCGAAGCCTCCAACCTGCTGATCACAGTCGTTCTGCAGCCGAATGGCGAAGGCCATGCCGTGCTGACCGTGCGGACAGACCATGGTGACTTCATTCTCGACAACATGCGCAACCGGGTCATGGACTGGTCGGAAACCGAATACACCTATCTGAAGCGCCAGTCGGCCGGCAATCCGGCCCGTTGGGAAAAGATCCAGGATGGCCGCGCAACAGCCGTTGGCGGTATCAACTAAACAATGTCATCCCGGACCGCAGGCCGGTTTGGGATGATACCTATACTTGAGAGGAATTGGCCCGGTCCGTCCCCCTACCCCGTCCCCTGACCGAGCCATGAGCCGGTTCCGTTGCCCCGGAACCGGCTCACTCTTTTTTGGCTCAGTCAACTGCCGAAATCACTGGGTAATCTGGGCACGACGGTACGATCGCAGGCTGTTTCAGCCGCGTGTCGTCTTCTGGTGACAGGCTTTAAAGCAGGCCGAGTTCGGCCAGTTCGCGCTTCAGATCAGAGGGCAGATCATCCGCACCGCCATCCGAACCACCGAGATCACGCGGCGCATCTTCTGATGTCAGATAGCGCCATCCCTGAAACGGCCGTTTTGGTGCTGGCGATGTTTCAATGACCTCCGGTCCCAGCACCAGATCACATCTGGAAATGCCGTCATCGCCCTTGAAGGTCTTGATATCGAGAAAACGCTGGCGCGCCAGAACCTGCCCCTTGATCACCCAATAAAGAGAGCCGCCATCCAGCAGCTCTTCAACGCGCTTGGGGATCATGCGTGTGGTGTGAATGCTGTGCGGCTCAAGCCCGGCAGCAATGGCCAGCAGCGACCGCTGAGAAACCCAATCCCGCAAATCCTGAAGCGAATCTGCGCCAACGCATAATTTGAGAAGATGAAGTGCCATGGTCTTCATCAATGCCTATTTGGCGCAGTCGTCAAGACATGTCGGCATCTTATTAACAAAGCCTTTGGCCGCACGCCCCATGGCGTGCGACAGGAAAGGTCGGCAGTGCCGTCCCTTTAAACTCAGCACTCCACCACATTGACGGCAAGACCGCCGGTCGAGGTTTCCTTGTATTTCTCGCTCATGTCGTTGCCGGTCTGACGCATGGTTTCAATGCAGGCATCCAGTGGCACGAAATGTTCGCCATTGCCCTTGAGCGCCAGCGAAGCGGCAGTAACCGCCTTCACCGCACCGAGCGCATTGCGCTCGATGCACGGTATCTGCACCAGACCGGCAATCGGGTCGCAGGTCATGCCCAGATGGTGTTCCAGCGCGATCTCAGCAGCATTTTCCACCTGTTCAGGCGAACCACCCAGCACGGCAGCAAAACCGGCAGCTGCCATTGCCGATGCCGAACCAACCTCACCCTGGCAACCAACCTCGGCACCGGAGATAGAGGCATTGTGCTTGATGATGCCGCCAATCGCCGCTGCCGTCAGCAGGAAGTCCCTGACGTCATCAATCGACGCATCCTCGTGGAAATGACGGAAATAACGCACGGTCGCCGGCACCACACCCGCGGCGCCATTGGTGGGGGCTGTCACCACCCGGCCACCGGAAGCGTTTTCTTCATTCACGGCCATGGCATAAACGCTCAGCCAGTCATTGGCGAGCAGCGGATTGGGCCGGTTGCTGCGCCATTCGACATTCAGCTTTTCGTGAATGTCATGGGCACGGCGTTTTACCTTCAGGCCGCCAGGCATGATGCCTTCATTGCGCAAGCCACGGTCGATACAGCCATTCATTGCATCCCAGATCTGGTCGAGACGGGCATTCAGCTCATCACGCGACACAATGATCTCTTCATTGGCACGTTTCATCTGGGCAATGGTGCGGCCGGAACTGCGTGCCATCTCCAGCATTTCGCGCGCCGAAGAGAAAGGATACGGCACGCGCACGGTCTTAGTAGAATCACTGCCGCCGTTACGCAGCGCCTCAAGTTCGGTGTCGGTGACGACAAAACCGCCGCCGATCGAATAATAGATCCGCTTCAACAGCACACGACCTTGCTTGTCGAGCGCCGAAAACGTCATTCCATTGGCATGGCCGGGCAACGGGTTCTTTTTGTCGAACACCAGGTCTTCATCCGGCTTGAAGCCATAGGCCGGGTGACCGGGCGGACAGACCTGCGCGGTTTCCTCGACCTTGGCGATGATGCCGTCCATGGCGTCAGGATCCACCGTATCGGGCTTTTCACCCGCCAGTCCCAGAATGACGGCACGACCGGAGCCATGGCCAATACCGGTAAAGGCCAGTGAGCCGTGCAGGCTGACCTTGATGTGGCTGACAACTGCGGTGGCGGGTTTGGGCCAGTCATCCGTCAGCAGCAGCGCCAGAAAACGGTTTGCCGCCGACATCGGGCCCATGGTGTGAGAACTGGACGGACCGATACCGATCTTGAAGACGTCGAAGACCGAAAGAAACATTGCTACGCCTTATTCAATTGCATTGACGGCAATCATTTTAGCGCAAAGCGAAGACATTCGCCATCGATTAGCGTCAGACGCTGTGTTCGTGGCGACATATCAGCGCCAAAGCGGCGTGGCCGCAGACAACATGGCTCTGAAAACAAAAACAGCACGGCTTGGGGCCATGCTGTTTTTTAAAAGAACTAAAATACGAGAGACTATTACGGGCTGCCAAAAATGTACGTCAATGCGAGAAAAGCGGCAAAACCTGCGAGTGCGCGAATAGTTACACCCCAGCAGGATTTCTGAGCGGTTTCTTCCATGATTACTCCAGCTTGTTTACTCTCCGGCCCGCATTCACTGCGGTCGCCGTTGGTGAAGCATTTATTAAAATCTCACGACAGATGCAATTGCAAAAGAAGGCGAAATGGAGGCAATTTTGAAAAGCAGCCATGCCCTTGGCGCATGGGTATAAGAAAAATCAAGCCGTTACAGGGGCTTTTGCGCTCGCCTTATGAGAGTGAAAATGTCTCATTTTGGTCCAAAGTGTAACCAACCGACCCACTTTTTGTGACAGGCGACCAGTTTTGCACAACCAGAGACTTTATAACGCATCGTTGTGATACACCTGTAGTCGTTGCCAATTCCCGCACTTGCCAGAGCGTCCGGTATTTTCTAATTCGGATTCGTTGGCTTAAACATCAGAGGCATTCCCATGCAGGCTTCCCCTTCTTTTCCAGACCGCGACACCGTTGCAGCGAAATTGACCAGCCTGTCGGGCGAGGATCAGGCATGGCTGAAACTGCTGATGGAGAATGCCCAGCAGGACGAAAGCCTGCTTGGCGGTTTGCAGCTTTACCTTGAGCAGCAGTCGGCGGCCCGCTTCCTGAACTCGTTGAAACTAGAAACCGGTGGGGAGTGGCTTGGCACCAATGCACCCGCCCGTTTGCAGATCCGCCTGAACGAAGTTTCGCGCTCCAGCCAGCATCCGGCCTTTGCCGCCTTCAAGAAAGGTCTTGGCAAATCGGGCGGACTTGAAAAAGCCTACCCGAAATCTGCACTCTGATCCCAAACCTCAGGGCATCTTTTCGACCACCGCGATGATCGGCCCCAGCGGCGAATGATCATCGCGCCGGTTGCGCTCGGGTATTTCGACACTGGAAATAGAACCGTCCAGATACAGCGCGTTTTTCACATTCAGCTTGTCACGGAACAGCGTTGCAAAATCATAGAACCGCACCAGCGCATCAACGATGACAAAATGCACCTTGCCGTCGTCTGACACACCCACACCGTTACGACGGTTCAAGCTGTCGCTTTCCGGCAGAAAGCGCGGATGCACATTACCGTTTATCAGCAACATCGGCCCGGACTGGGTGGCAAAATCAGGCTTTATGCCACTCTTCACATAGGCATCTGTTTCCAGCACCCCTGCCTTATCGCCTTGCAGGTAAAACACGCCGTTTGGTTTCAGGTGAAAATTGCCCCAGCCGAAACCGGTGCTGATGCGTTTCAGCTCCCGCCCATACTCCACATACAGACCGACCGGGGACAGGTTGCGGTGGTACATGCCGCCATTCATGGCAAATCTGGTGAACAGTCCACGTCCCCAAAGGGAGGACGACAGATTGGCAAAGGAGCCAAAAAACTGGCCTGTTATCGGGTCGCGGTCAAAAATGCGGATAGAATCAGTGCGCGGGTCAAAGGTGCAGACGGTGTAATTTGCGCCCGTATGTTCAATATCTTCACATGCGGCCACCGTACTCACTCCACCCGCCAGTAAAAAACACCCTGCAACAACTGCCAGTCTCGACCAAACCAACGCGCCAAACCTCCCATTTCATCTGTGTGATACCCGCCAAATCTGGCGGGTTGGCGGTAAGAATGCGTCAATAGTGGTTAACAAAAGCAAAATCTGCGGGTTTCGAGGCACCAAAATTAACCAGCCGTTAACCATGATTAATGCTTACTCCGCTTCAGCACCATGAATGAACAAGGTGCCTTTAACGGGCGATGAGAAGGCTCGAACACATCTAGAGGTTCAGATATTATGCCAATCATTACTATTGCAAATACAAAGGGTGGCGCTGGAAAAACAACAGTTGCCGTTATTGTGGCCAGTGAACTTGCACGGCTTGGCCACCGTGTAACCCTAATGGACGCGGACCCTCAGCAGTGGGTATCGCGCTGGCATGCCCTTGCAAAAGCACCCAAGAATCTTTCCGTGGTATCCGGTATCACCGACGACAATATTGAAGACTGCATCAAGAGCGCCAAGAAACGCGGCGGCTATATCCTGATCGACCTGCCCGGTGGCCGCTCGCCACTGCTGGCCAAGGCAATCGGTTTTGCCAACCACGTGATGGTGCCGGTTCAGGGTTGCGCCATGGACGCCATTGGCGGCGCGCAAATTCTTGAACTGATGAAAGACCTGTCCGAAAAATGCGACATCCACATTCCACATTCGGTTGTGTTGACGCGCATCAGCCCCATCATCACCACCCGTTCCATGCAGGCGGTCAAAGGACTGCTGGCCGAGCGCCAGGTCCATGTTCTCGACACTCCGTTGATTGAACGTGCTGCCTACCGCGACATCTTTGTATCCGGCGGTTCGCTTGATAGCATGGACCCGGAGCGCGTCAGCAATCTGGACAAAGCCAGGGACAACGCATTTGCACTCGCCAGCGAAATCCTGGCCCTTGTACCAAAAGCCACCGCAAAGTCCGTGCCTGCTGTTTCCAGAACAACGAAAAAAGCCGCCTGATTTCTCAGACGGCCTGACCGTGACTTCAAAAACGCCGCCGACGTTCCCTCGAAAGACGTCGGGCGGTGCTTTTGTTTGCCGCATCTCCTGGAGATTTTAGCGCGATGCTGCGCGGTCTACACTGCGACCGGCATCCTGAGTTGCATCAACAGCATTTGCTGTGTCTCTGCCAACGCCGCGAATTGTATTGCCGCAGGCGCTCAGCATGGTGACGGCAGCGAGAACAGTAACGATGGCGGTAAGTTTACGTGATGTCATAAGATGTCTCCCCGTGTAGGACGTTCAAAAGGAACGTTGGAACTTGCGGAAGCGTAACGTCGCGATGTGCATTTGGTTCCCGCGGCAACAAGAAAAAATAAAACCTCTGCGCGCTTAATTCATTTTTGAAACAACATGCGCAATCTGCTGGCCAAACAGTGGAGCATTTGGATGCCGGATAATGAGACAGATGACGTGCAAAAGCTGCAACCCGCAGCCGTGCAGGGCCGGATCGTTATATTCACCGCCGGCGGTCTCAACCCGCAGGTGATGATCAACGCCTTGTCAGATCGCTTTGCCGATATTCACATCATCCAGGAACGGCCGGAATCAAAAAGTGAGATTGTAAAACGTCGCGCCAGACGTCTTGGCTGGATCAACGCTTTTGGCCAACTGGCAACGATGATTGCGTCGCGGCTTTACAAGAATGTCGCTGCCAAACGCTCGGCACACATCATTGCGCAGCACGGCCTGAAAGCTGAGGAAACCCCTGATATTCCTGTCATCAACGTCCTGTCACTTAACAGTGACGAATGTCGCAGGGCGGTGGTAGCACTGAAACCCGATGTGGCCTTCACCATTTCCTGCCGTATTCTTTCGGAAAAAACCCTGGCCGCCATACCCTGCCCGGTCATCAATTTTCATGCGGGCATCAACCCGATGTATCGTGGCCAGATGGGTGGTTACTGGTCGTTGGTCGAAAATGATGCCGGCAATTTTGGCGCAACGGTGCATCTGGTCGACAAGGGCGTGGACACCGGCGGCACTTTGTATGAGCAGCGCACCACACCTGATAAGGCCGATACCATGGCCACCTACCCGCTCTTATTGACGGCGGTTTCCACGGGCATCGCCATTTCTGCGATCGAAGATGCTCTGTCGGGCACCCTGAAACCGTATCATCCAGCCGGGAAGTCCGTGCTGCGTTTCCCTCCACCGGTGTGGATTTGGCTGTGGCACGGCATAAAAAGGAATATCTGGTAGTCGCCAGTCGCATTTCTACAATAGAAGTGTCGTGTTAATTAAAGAAGCATCCAATAGAAACAGGCATGTTTCACAAAAAGGAATGTGCACACTTTGAAACAAATCGCAGCCTCAATCGAAGTTTCCCCCAAACAGGCAGTCGAATCGAAAGACTTGCCCGGCCTGTTTCCCGAGGGGACGTCGGTCTATCTGACGGATATCGGCACCGAGCCGCTGGACATCATGATCGATGCGGCAAAGCGGCTGCGCGATCTGGGCTATGAACCTGTGCCGCATTTTGCAGCGCGCCGCATGCCATCCCGCGAACTGCTGGAAACCCGCATCAAACGCTCTGCCAGTGAAGCCGGGGTCAAGGATGTGCTTATCATCGGGGGCGGTGTGCCAAAACCCCTGGGTGAATTCACCAGCGCCATGGATTTGATCAACAGCCGCCTGTTTGAAAAATACGGCATCAACCGCATTGCCGTTGCCGGCCACCCCGAGGGAAGCCCGGACTTTAATGACGCGGTTGCGCAGGAGGCCCTGCAGCAGAAACAACTTTATGCTGACACCAGCGGCACCGAACTGCGCCTGTTGACCCAGTTCGGCTTTGCACCAGACAAATTCATCACCTGGTCTGAAACGCTGAAACAACAGGGCATTACCCTGCCCGTCCACATTGGTGTGGCAGGTCCGGCGAAGGTGACCACACTCATTAAATATGCAGCCTTGTGTGGCGTCGGCAATTCCATTGCCTATCTGCGCAAGAACGCCCTGTCGCTGACCGCGCTTGCCACCCGTCATTCTCCTGAAGGCGTGGTGAAACCGATTGAGGATTTTTGGCTCAACAATCCTGACAGCGCCATCCGCCAAATGCATGTTTTCCCATTTGGTGGTCTGGTCAATTCTGCGCAGTGGTTGCGGGAGCGCGGCACATGGCCACCTTCTCTCTCCCCCACCCAGGGCGCCGCAACTCTATAAAATGATCGCGCATCGCCGTCATAAGCGATGCTTGATCACTCAGACCGATTTCACCAGTTCGGCAAAGGCGTTGCGAATGCTTTCAGCCACCGTCTCAATCGGCCGGGATGGCTTGTCGCAAACCAGCAGACGAATATCGAACCAGCCAAGTTCCGGCAGTCCTTCCTTATCGCCCAGAATGACCATGTCATTTTGCACATAGGAGCGCGGCAAGGGCGCAATGGCGAGATCCGCGGCAATCGCCGCATGCTGCGCCATGGTGTGGCCGCTCAGATAAGCAACGCGGTAGGAGCGATTGCGTTTATCGAGCGCGGTAATGGCGTCGGAACGCCAGATGCAGCCATCTTCCCAGATGGAAATCGGCAGCGGGTCACGCAGATGCGCCGTTCCACATTTCGCACCGGCCCAGACGAGCCTTTCACGCATCATCACCTCACCAGTGTTGCGCAGCGGGTGTGAAGCACAGTTGACCAGCGCCAGATCCAGACGTTTTTCATCCATACGCTTGTAAAGGCTGGAGCTGGAATCAATCGTCACATCCACCATGATGCCCGGGAAAACCTCGGCAAAGCTCTTGAGGATACCCGGCAGCAGCCCGCGCTCGCCAATATCCTCGGGCGCGCCCAGCCGCACGACGCCAGACAGTTCCGGCATGATGAAACGCGACACCGCCTCGTTGGACAGCGCAATCATCCGCCGCGCATAGGTCAGCAGCATTTCGCCATGCGCCGTCAGTGTTACGGACCGCGCGTCGCGCAGGAACAATGTGGTGCGCAACTGCTCCTCAAGTTTCTTGATCTGCATGGAAACCGCCGATGGCGTGCGAAACACCACCTCAGCCGCCGTGGAGAAATTTCCCGTTTCGGCAATGGCCACAAACGTTCTCAGGATATCATTGTCCAGCAACGGCAAGGGCTGGCGAAACGGAACGGTCATGAGGCGCGCCTTCAAAATAATTTGAACGAAGCGACCTTACTATTATTTTTTCTGAACTTCAATATCGGGCACAACTCGGCATCACGACTTTAAAAACCACTCGTGGTAAAACGTCGCACGCCCCCGAAGCGTCTTCCCATCCCGGCCGGAATTCTCATATGACAAGGATGAAACGCAAATGGAGACCGTGACGTGACACGCCGTACCCTGCTGGTGACAACAGCTTGTCTGCTCTGTGTTTCTATACCTGTTCATGCCGAAGGTGATGCGGCCCGCGGCAAACAGGTGTTCAGCATCTGCGCGCCATGCCATGCCATTGAACAGCCAAGCAACCGCATGGGACCGCATCTGGTCGGCATCATGGACAGGCCTGCCGGATCAATCGAAGACTACAAAGCCTATTCGCAGGCAATGAAAGATGCAGGCGCCAATGGCCTTGTATGGTCAGAAGATCAACTGTCGCAATTCCTGGCGAGCCCGAAGAAATTCCTGCCGGGCACATCCATGCGGTTTTTCGGCTTCTGGACTGAGGACAAGGTCGATGACCTCATCGCCTATCTGAAAGAACAGTCCGCCGAACAACAGGCACCGAAACCATAAGCAGAGCCAGATCACGGCCCGTTGGCCAGAACCTCTTCGGCATCTTCAAAGCTCATGGCAAATACCTTCTTGCCAATATCGAAGCTGAAGCCGCTGCGCGCAAAGGACGACATTTCCTTGCCATGGCGTTTTTCATCGAGATCGACACGCCGGAACGGCCCAAATGCCCGTTTGCGCGCAAACACCACAGCGGCGTAGAGATCATCCGCCTCATCCAGCGCCACGGCTGCCGTCTCTGATGCCACACCCTTGATCGACAGTTTCTGGGCAATCATCCGCCGTGATTTGCCGTTCCTCACCGCATTGCGGGTGGTAATGCCGGCAAAGACCTCATCATCCAGCGCCTTGAGATCATAGCCGATCTTGACCGCTGCATCCGCCAAAGCCTGCACCTGCTCCGGCGTTATGCCCTCGAACTTCTTCTGCGCCTTGCGTTTGATGGCAGTGGCCAACTGCTGCTCGGACATGATCTGCCGCTGCAAACGATAAAGCGTCGAGTTCTTGGCCCAAGACAACATGCGCTTGGTCGGCACGGTGCTTGGTTCATTATCAAAGATTGGCGGTGGTTCAGGTTCAAACACGGGATTCGCATGGCATTCAAGAGTTGACGGGTAGTAGTCTTAGAGTTCAGCGGTGGTCAAACAAGTAAAAACAGTACGATTGTCTCAACGAGATAAAACAATTGCAACTTTTAACATTCTGACTTGCCCCGCAAACCCTCTTGGGTTTTATTTTGACGGACTTAATTAAATCCAGGGAATCATCGGATCATGAGTGCAACTACAGAAGGAATGCGTTTTTCCCACGTCTACCTTCTGCAACCTGAACTGTTGCCCGACAGCAAACGTATGCGTCACCGCTTAGGTATCGCCATAACTAGTCTAGGCGGCCCCGATTTTCTTCAGCAACTTGGTCAGCATATTGAAAGGGAGCATGGCATTCCCGTACACAATGCGCGCTACAAAGATTATTGGCCTAACATAGTGCAGAAGTTCGAGCTTCGGGATGTGTTGGATTTGATTACTGTGGTGTTCAATTTCATTTCGGACACAAATCGAGAGAGGCTACAACATAAGAGAAATAACTTCATATTTTCTTGTCGCAGAATTTTTGAGGAAGAACAAGTTCGCTACAAGATTGATGACCGCGGCGGGGTACGCTTCTCCGTAGATGTCGAGTTTGAAGCTCATCGAACCTCAACAATATTAACTATCTCGTCCAAACGATACACTGCAGTTAGAACTCTCTATGAAGAAGCGTATTTACACTTAGACAAGTCCCCACCAGACGCAAAATCTGCCCTTCGATCTTCATTCAACGCCACAGAATGTCTATTCCGCTTGATGTTTTCCAACGCCCATCAGTTAAGTGCTAGTGAAGTACAGAAACATCTGGAGCCACTTGTGAACCGGCTATATGACGGTCAAAAACCTGCAATTAATTTGGCGCAGAAACTCGTCGCATCACTCAAAGACTGGATAGATGGAGCGCACTTTTACCGCCACGAACCGGGTTCTGAAGAGCCAGTTCAACCTCCCTTGGAACTCGCTATTTATATGCTCAGTGAGGCAAGCGGCCACATACGTTGGTTAGCAAAACTGGATGAGATGAATAGCTAGACGAAAAAGCCGTAACGAACCCTGGAGGTATGAGGTGGAATACAAAATCGCAACGGCGAGCGATTTGGCGAAGGTCTTTCGACGCAACGATGAGCGAATGACTACCGAATATGTTGCCGCAGGCTTCAATCCACGCAAAATCAAAGAACTATTCAACGCTTCGATAAAAGTCGGACAGGCACACACTCTCACAGAAAAAGGAGAGCCATTGGCAGTGATCGCTTGGCAATTAAATAGCCAAGGAATCGCCACTACATTTGCTGGTAGGCCTGAGTTCTTCAACCCAAGTTTTGTTAGGTTTTGTCGACGTCATATTAGACATATTCAGATCGATAATAAAAACATTCCTGTTGTCGCTTGCAGCTATGGAACTCATGAGCAGCTTCAACGGTGGTTTGAGTTATTAGGCTTCACTAAACAGCGAAAATTTGGTGCGGCTACGGTATACTACTTACAGCCCAAACATGCCGGTGACCTCTGAACCTCTACATGGCTTCAATTTGATCAACGCATTAACTAGCTCGGCAGATTTCGCAACTGCGTTTCGCCCTGCCCTTCGGCAGTGCATAATGATCATTTCCGGGAGAAAAAAGGCCTCTGAAATTCAGGCAATAAAAAAGGCGGCAGAGCCGCCATTTTTATTTTTAAACCAACAAGTCGTTGATTTAACTGGTGCGGTCGAGAAGACTCGAACTTCCACGGGTTGCCCCACAGCGACCTCAACGCTGCGCGTCTACCAATTCCGCCACGACCGCATCGTGGTAGAGTGTCGTCCTTGCGGCGACGAACGAGCATGTAGCAAAAGCATTTCCGGTACACAAGTGTGTCGTGACAGTTTTTTGAAATTAAAAATCGGAAGCTGAATTCCTACATTCAAGAAGCCCGGAAACCGGGCCTTGCAGCCCTATAATCATTCTGCGAAAAGGCTGTGGAAAGGACGCATATTATGCTCACACGCACCGATTTTGAAAAAACAATGCTGCCAACGGTCGAGTCAGCGCCTGTTGAGTGGCGAATCTCGGACTGTCCCGTGCCCTATGAAGAGGCCATGGCCGAGATGGAAGCTCGTGTCGGCGCCATTTCAGAGGGCAAGGCAAACGAACTGGTCTGGCTTCTGGAGCATCCGCCTCTTTATACGGCCGGCACAAGCGCAACATCAGCCGATTTGCTGGAGCCAAGCCGCTTTCCCGTCTACCAGACCGGGCGTGGTGGCGAATATACCTATCATGGCCCCGGCCAGCGTGTTGCCTATGTGATGCTGGACCTGAAACGCCGCCGTCAGGATGTGCGCGCCTATGTGAGCTGTCTTGAGGAAGTGATTATCCGCACGCTGGACAAGATGAATGTGCGCGGCGAACGTCGGGAAGACCGTGTTGGCGTGTGGGTGCAGCGGCCGGAGCGCCCTCGCCTGCTGGATGGACGTATTGCCGAAGACAAGATTGCTGCCCTTGGCATTCGCTTGAGAAAGTGGGTAAGTTTCCATGGGCTTGCCATTAACGTCGATCCTGACCTGTCACATTTTTCCGGTATAGTGCCATGTGGCATTTCGGAATTCGGCGTCACCAGCTTGGTGGATCTCGGTCTTCTTCTGATGGTGAGCGATGTTGACCCGCTGTTGCGCCAGTCCTTTGAAGAAGTATTTGGCGAGACGATCAACGAGACTGCCTGAAGACTGATTGATAACGGGTGGAGGACCCGGCCCGCTCCTTTCGATTTTACAACAACCCCAAAAGGAAAGAGACAATCATGTTCACAACATCAGCCTATGCCTGTGACGACGGTTCTTCCCCTCTGAAACTCGCCTCGATCAAACGCCGCGATCCCGGTGAGAACGATGTTGAAATTGAAATCGAATTCTGCGGCGTCTGCCACTCCGATATCCACACGGCACGCGGCGAATGGGCGGGCAGCCTTTATCCTTGCGTGCCCGGCCATGAAATCATCGGTCGTGTTGGCCGCATCGGCGCCAAGGTCACCAACCTCAAACAGGGCGACCGCGTCGGCGTTGGCTGCATCGTTGACAGTTGCCGCGCCTGCGACAGCTGCCGTGAAGGTCTGGAGCAATATTGCGAAAACGGTATGACCGGCACCTATAATGCGCCGGACAAGGCGATGGGTGGCAATGCCCATACGCTTGGCGGTTATTCTGGCCATATCGTTGTCGACAGACGTTACGTGCTGCGCATTCCAGAAACTTTGGATGCAGCAGCTGCTGCACCGCTTTTGTGCGCTGGCATCACCACCTATTCGCCCCTGCGCCACTGGAAGGCTGGCCCCGGCAAGCGGGTTGGTGTTGTTGGTCTCGGCGGCCTTGGCCACATGGCCGTGAAACTCGCCAATGCCATGGGCGCAACGGTTGTCATGATTACCACCTCGACTTCCAAGGCCGATGACGCCAAGAAACTTGGTGCCCACGAGGTGATCGTGTCGCGTGATGCAGACCAGATGGCAAAGGCTGCTTCCAGCCTCGACCTGATTATCGATGCGGTAGCCGCCGACCACGACATCAATGCCTATCTGGCGCTTCTCAAGCGCGATGGCGCGCTGGTGCAGGTTGGCGCACCGGAAAAGCCGCTGTCGGTTCATGCCTTCAGCCTTATTCCCGGCCGCAAGACCTTTGCCGGTTCGATGATAGGTGGCATTCCTGAAACCCAGGAGATGCTGGATTTCTGCGCCCAGAAGGGCATTGCCGCCGAAATCGAGATGATCAACATCGATCAGATCAATGATGCTTATGAACGCATGATAAAAAGCGATGTGCGTTATCGCTTCGTCATTGATATGAAGAGTTTGCCCAAACAGGCTGCTTAAGCAACAAGGGGCGCGACCAGCGCCCCTTTTTTCTGCCGCTGCTGTTCGGTGATGACAAACAGCAAATGTGGTGGCAGCAGATATGGCAATGACGCAGGATAATTCCAGCAGCAATTCCTTCCGTGGCATGATGATCATGGCCGGGTGCATGGTGGTCTTGCCGGCCATGGATGCCATTGCCAAATACATGGCCACCTATGGCGGCATGTCACCGGGTCAGGTTACTTTCTACCGTTTCTTTTTCCAGCTGGTTTGCACGCTACCGCTGTTGCTGGCCGTGTCGCCAAAAGCGCTGTTGTCCACCCGCCGGCCGTTTCTCAACCTGTTACGCGGCGTGCTACATGCTGCCGCAAGCCTGATGTTTTTCGTGGCGGTCAAATACATGCCGCTGGCAGACGTGTTTGCCATCTACTTTGTTGAGCCCTTCATGCTGACCATGATGTCGGCGCTGTTTCTGGGTGAAAAGGTTGGCTGGCGGCGGTGGCTCGCCATCGTCATCGGTTTTGGCGGGGCGATGATCGTCATTCAGCCAAGTTTTGAAATCTTCGGTCTGAAGTCGCTGCTGCCGGTGGCATGCGCATTCCTCTTTACACTCTACCTGTTCCTTAACCGCGCCATGGGTGATGGCGACACGCCTTTGACCATGCAGACCATGGCCGGCATTGGTGGGACATTGTTCATGGCGGTGGCGCTTGGCATTGGCCATTCGCTTGGCGACGTGGATTTTGAAATATCACTGCCTGGTAACAGCCAGGCATGGCTGCTGCTGATTCTGCTCGGCGCGATCTCCGGTTATATGCACCTGCTGGTCGTCAAAGCGTTTCGACTCGCCCCAATCTCGCTTTTGGCGCCCTTCCAGTATTTCGAAATCATCTCGGCAACGGCGCTGGGATTCGTTCTGTTCAGTGATTTCCCAAGCCCGTCCAAGTGGCTCGGCATCCTTATCATCGTTGCATCGGGCCTTTTCATCATCTGGCGGGAGCGTGTTCGCGCCACCTGAAGGATAAATCGGCATATGAATGGGAGGAAAATTCATTTCCCGACACCAGCAAGATAGCTGTTGCACAAGATAACGGACAAGATTCGACAAGGAAAAAACCGGAAAAAATCATCCGGTTTGCTGGCGATCCAAACTATTAAGCAGAAAGGTGCGGTACTATTTCTCTCAAATATCTTTGTGCATTTCTGCCCTAGATCTCTCAATGTCACAGGCATTGAAACAGTCTTTTACGGCCACAGAAGCCCGCGTCTCGGACTGGCACAAGAACAACAGATCATTCAAATTTTATCTGAAATGTGAAGGCTTCATTAGCCGTCTTTATTGGCATCTCGTAAACCGTTCGCATCTACGCTTTGCCCAGTTTCATGATGAAACGGAGAGACGAAAGATGAATAATATGGGTGCTGCTTTCCCGCTGCCCGGCGAGGAAACAGGGCAGCGTTACATTGATGATACGACTTTTTTACGAAAACGAGCATTTCCAGACGGCATCAAGACAACAGCAGACGTTACGGCACTTATTGCGTTGAACCGGACGATTTCTCCCGACTCGGACGGCTGGGCCAGATTTTTTGTCGATAGCCTGACTGACTTCATTGTCTTTCACAGCTATCCGCAAGGGTCGATGGATACTTACAATGCCGACTGGTTTGTTGCGACCTTTGCGCCGGAAGGCATTATTCACAACAAGCTGAAACTGGCACTGTTACAAAACATCATCCGCAAGGCCCGTTATACGCCGGTGTCACTGCGGGTGCTGGCGCTCAACCAATTGCGGCTGGCCATTATTGCCCGCAAGGGCGCCTATGCAGATTTCCGTTCTGATGATGCGGTCATTACCGCGCAGGACATGGACTATATTGCCAGCCTGATCGACCTGCCATTGCAAACAACTGGAACATCCCTCCAGGCAGCCGAGCTTGCAGTGCTGCGCCATATCGATAACGCCGTCAAAGAGGATGGCAACCATCCCGACTGGGTGGAACTGATGGAAACCGTCAAAACCCTGTCAGCCCGCAAGTCCTCCCGCATGCAAAGCAATGGCTGGCTGCAACTCAATTCCGACATGCTGTTTGGCGACGCCGCCAAAGCCTGAAACCCACCCCCGTGCGACATCCTTTGGTCCAGCTTCGCACGGGGCGCATGAAACCCCGCTATTGCCTTATAACGAATTAGTTTTTTGCATTTTTCGCCTTGTTTAGAATAACAAGCTCAGGCAAAAGTCTGACATATAACAATTCGCTCAAGGAGATACCCGATGGATGTACGCGCAGCAGTCGCCGTGCAGGCAGGCAAACCGCTCGAAGTCATGACCGTCCAGCTTGACGGCCCACGCGCCGGTGAAGTGCTCATCGAAGTCAAGGCAACGGGTATCTGCCACACTGATGATTTCACGCTGTCGGGCGCTGATCCGGAAGGCCTGTTCCCGGCCATCCTCGGCCACGAAGGTGCCGGTATCGTTGTTGACGTTGGCCCCGGCGTGACCTCGGTCAAGAAGGGCGACCACGTCATTCCGCTCTACACGCCGGAATGCCGCGAGTGCTACTCCTGCCTGTCGCGCAAGACCAATCTCTGCACCTCGATTCGCTCCACGCAGGGCCAGGGCGTGATGCCTGACGGCACCTCGCGTTTCTCGATCGGCAAGGACAAGATCCACCACTACATGGGCTGCTCGACCTTCGCGAACTACACGGTTCTGCCGGAAATCGCGCTGGCCAAGGTCAACCCCGACGCGCCGTTCGACAAGATCTGCTACATCGGTTGCGGCGTGACCACCGGCATCGGCGCCGTCATCAACACGGCCAAGGTCGAAATCGGCTCGACGGCGATCGTTTTCGGTCTCGGCGGCATCGGCCTCAACGTGCTGCAGGGCCTGCGCCTTGCCGGTGCGGACATGATCATCGGCGTTGACATCAACAATGACCGCAAGGAATGGGGCGAAAAGTTCGGCATGACGCACTTCGTCAATCCGAAGGAAGTCGGCGACGACATCGTGCCTTACCTCGTCAACATGACCAAGCGTAACGGCGACCTGATTGGCGGCGCGGACTACACATTCGACTGCACCGGCAACACCAAGGTCATGCGTCAGGCGCTGGAAGCCTCGCACCGCGGCTGGGGCAAGTCTGTCATCATCGGCGTGGCCGGTGCTGGCCAGGAAATCAACACTCGTCCGTTCCAGCTGGTCACCGGCCGTAACTGGATGGGCACTGCCTTTGGTGGCGCCCGTGGCCGTACCGACGTTCCGAAGATCGTGGACTGGTACATGGAAGGCAAGATCCAGATCGACCCGATGATCACTCACACCATGCCATTGAAAGACATCAACAAGGGCTTCGAGCTGATGCATTCCGGCGAAAGCATTCGCGGCGTGGTGGTTTATTGATTACCTCGCAAACCTATACAGTCGATGTGCGGAGGCTCAACGAGTTCTCCGCCATCGAACTTTACGCCATGCTGAAACTGCGCGTGGATGTGTTCGTTGTCGAGCAGGAATGCCCCTACCCGGAGCTGGATGGCAATGACATCGACTGCCTGCATTTGCGGTTGATGGCTGGTAACGAATTGCTGGCCTGCGCGCGGCTGTGGCGGCCCTCAAATGAGGTGCTGCCGCGCATTGGCCGCGTTGCCGTGTCGCCCGATCATCGCGGCAAGAAACTCGGCGAAGCACTGATGCGGGAAGCCATCATCGCCTGCGAACGCGAATATCCCGGCGAGGCCATTGAGATATCGGCGCAAAGCCATTTGCAGCGCTTTTACGGGTCGCTCGGCTTTACAGTCACATCGGAAGAATATGTCGAGGACGGCATTCCGCACGTCGACATGATACGGTCTGTACCATGATCTATGTTGACGCCGATGCCTGCCCGGTCAAACCCGAAATCCTCAAAGTTGCCGAACGGCACGGTCTGGAAGTGACATTCGTCGCCAATTCCGGACTGCGCCCGTCGCGTGATCCGATGATCAAGAATGTCATTGTGTCCAATGGCTTTGACGCCGCCGATGACTGGATTGCCGAACGCGCCAAGGATGGTGACATTGTGGTCACCGCCGATGTGCCACTGGCCGGACGCTGCGTATCTGCAGGCGCATTGGTGACAGGCCCGACCGGACGGATATTTGATGTTGCCAATATCGGCATGGCAACCGCCATGCGTGACCTTGGCCAGCACCTGCGCGAAACCGGCGAAAGCAAGGGTTACAACCCGGTTTTCAGCCCGCGTGACCGCTCAGCTTTTCTCGAGACACTTGACCGTCTTTGCCGCAGGGTCAAAAAATAAACCTGCAAACAGGGGAAAGCCATGCGTGAAGGCGGAAAACGGCACGGCATAGACAGGCGTCATCGCCCGTTCCTGATCGCGCTTTTGCTGGCGGCGCTCTCCCTGCCCGCCTCCCTTTACCTGATCCCCGAACTGGCCATCGAAATTGCCGCGCTGATCTTTTTCTTAAGTTATCTGGCGCAGATCGCGCGACGCCTGCATTTGTTGACGGCAGCCCATTTCAAGGCCCATGCCGATAGTGATGATGCACCAGCCATTGCCATCATTGCCGTGACGCTGATTGCCGTTGCCGTGTCGGTTGTCTCCCTGTTTATTGCACTGAATCACACCGATGGTGAAAAACTGCCGGCGCTTGCCATGGCATTTGCTTCCGTGCTGCTTGGCTGGGTGACCATCCACACCATGGCCGCCATGCATTACGCCCACCTGTTCTGGCGGCCGGCCGGTCGCGCTGGCCATACCGAACATAAGGGCGGCATGGATTTTCCAGACACGGAAGATCCCGGCGTTTATGAGTTTCTCTATTTCGCCTTCGTCATTGGCATGACGGCGCAAACCTCCGACGTTGGTGTCACCACCACGGTAATGCGCAAGGCAACGCTTGCCCATTCCATCGTTTCGTTTTTCTTCAACACCGTGCTTGTCGCAGCCTTCGTCAACGCTGCGGTGTCACTGGCCGGTTGATCCCTACACTCCAAGGAAAATTGCATGAAAATCATCTCCCAGAACACATCCTTCGGCGGCATGCAGGGCGTATTTGCCCATGATTCCGAAAGCTGCAAATCCGAAATGACCTTTGCGGTCTATGTGCCACCGAAGGCGATCTCGGAGCCTTGCCCTGTTGTCTGGTATCTCTCCGGCCTCACCTGCACCCATGCCAACGTCATGGAAAAGGGCGAATACCGCCGCATGGCATCGGAACTGGGCCTGATCGTCGTCTGCCCGGACACCAGCCCGCGCGGCAATGACGTACCGGACGAACTGACCAACTGGCAGATGGGTAAAGGCGCTGGCTTCTACCTTGACGCCACCGAAAAGCCCTGGGCCGAACATTTCCAGATGTACACCTACATCACCGAGGAACTGCCTGCCCTCGTCTCGCAGCATTTCCGCATCGACATGAACCGTCAGGGCATTTTTGGCCATTCCATGGGTGGCCATGGCGCGATGACCATCGCCCTGAAAAACCCGGAACGTTTCAAGAGCTGCTCGGCCTTTGCACCCATCGTTGCACCAACAAGCGCTGACTGGTCGGCACCGGCACTGGAAAAGTATCTCGGTGAGGACAAGGCGGCATGGCGCAAATACGATGCCTGCGAACTGGTCAAGGACGGCGCCCGTTTCCCTGAATTCCTGATCGATCAGGGCAAGGCAGACAGCTTCCTGGAAACCGGCCTGCGCCCATGGCTGTTTGAAGAAGCGATTAAGGGAACGGATATCGGCCTGACGCTGCGCATGCACGAGCGTTACGACCACTCCTATTACTTCATCTCGACTTTCATGGACGATCACCTGAAGTGGCACGCTGAACGTTTGGGCTGATTGGCGAATAGCTGATTGGTTCACCTCCGCCTGAATGACGTTGCGCCACCCAGGCCCCTCATTCCCGCACGTGTTGCGGGAATCTAGTCATCCCAAGGACTTGGGAAGGAAAATATACTCTTTTCATCGCGCGTCTGCGCGGCGACTGGATCCCTGTGACATCCCTCGGGTCATACCCGAGGACAGGCAAGACGAAGAGTGGCGCGAGCATGCGTCACATAGATATGCGCTCACAGGCAGCTAACCTTACGTTATGCAAAAACGTAAGTGCGATGAACCCGATATAAGCAGCCATTATGTCAAGGAAAAAGTGCGGTCGCCAGCGTTGCCGGCGCTGGCTTGGCCAGCTGAAATTCTTGAATGACCCGCGAGGCAACGCCATACGCCAGATCACCCTCAAGGCTATCCTTGTCCAGGCCGTAAACCGTGGCGGTAAACTTCGCCTCGGCAATCACTTCCCCCGTCGTCACCGACGCTGCCCGCACCACGACCCGTGCCGATGAGCGTGCCCCCAGCAGGAACGGTTCTTTTTTCACCGATGCCAGACGAATGGTCAGCACCACACGCGGCCGCACGGTGGCGCGGCTGGTGACATCAATCGATTCAGAAACGTAGGAATGCACCATCTGCATCAGTCGGTGCGAAATTTCCGGCTGGGCGGCAACAAAGGCGCCGCGCACATCATAGACCAGCCTGTTTTTATCGGCATCGTCAGGCATTAGCCGAAACGACATCAACGCCAGACAACACACCAGAAACGCGCCGGAACGCAGCACGGAAAAACCGAAAACGTCTGTTGAACCAGAAGTATGCGCGCGTGCAATTCCCGCCCGGTTTCCGAACACGAAAACCGACCAGAACGCTGTGATGCGCTGCCACTGACGTCTCATAATAACGACAACCCCGTCCCTGGGAATATGCCGCTATGATTTCCCGTTAGGGTTACGGAAGCGTTAAGAACCGCTTCGCAGCGATGCAAAAACATCGGCTGCGGCCTGCATATCCACAAAGCGGTGAGCACGCCGCTGCGTGGCCTCTTCGTCTTCGCCCCAATGTTCGGCGGTCCAGTCTTCGTCCAGATGGGCAAAGGTCCAGATGTCTTCCAGGCTCCAGGCGCCCTCGGCAAAGGCCACCGCCAGAATGGCCGAACCGGTGATGGTGGTCATGGTGTGCAGTGCTGCCAACTCAAGGGCCGTATCGTATTTGCGCAGCGTCACCGCAAAGGCGGCAACGGCCTCGCGCGGCTGTTCCTGATGAATAATGCCTTCCACCAGAATGAAGCGTGCGCCGAGATTGTTCGCGGCCCAGTCGATGACAGGATCCCACAGATCGCCCTGACGCTCCACAAGCGCCTGCGGTTCACCGGCCCGGTAGCACAAGAGATCGCTCGATGAGAAACGTAAGATATCTTCAAACACCGCCTGCGTATCAGTGGCCACACCATCAATAGCGGTGTTGACCGTACGGGTGATTGGCATCACCGCCGGATTGACGACCTCTTTCTGCGCATCCCATTCCAGACGCAGCAGATCAGCAAGTGCCTGTGTCGGCACCACCAGCGGCTTCTTGGCAGGCGTGCGAACTGGTTTGCCATCCAGCAACACCGAGAACTGGCCGTCTTCGGCCTCGCCAACCGTGACCTCCTTGTAGAAGCGCTTCGGCAGCGGTTTCTGCATCTGGATTTGCGCACGCAAAATAGGGTCCGGATGGCTCAAGCCTTCGGTCAGATCGTTCAACAGATCACGCATGATTAAGCCTCGTCAATTCGCCTTGATATAGCCGGGTATTTCTCTGGGGTGAGCAACAACGGCATCGGCACCGGCCGCCCAAAGCTCAGGCTCACTGGCATATCCCCACGCCACGCCAATTGCCGTGGCACCTGCAGCCTTTGCCATCTGCATATCATAGATGGCATCGCCAATCACGATCGTATCGGCTGGCACCATGCCGGTTTCGTCACAGCATTCAGTGACCATGCCCGGATGCGGTTTCGACGGGCAGTCGTCAGCAGTACGCGACACGATGAAATGTTTGCGAAAACCATGCGTGTCCATGATCAGGTTCAGGCCACGGCGGGATTTGCCGGTCACCGCACCCATCAGGATTTCTTCACGTGTCGCAAGCGCGGCAATCATCTCGGAAATGCCGTCGAACAAAGGCTCTTGCAGCCCCTCTTCGGCGCGCGTTTCCGAAAAGATCGCCTTGTAATGTGCCGTCATTGCCGTTGCTTCATCATCGACATGCGGTTTGCCCTGCATACGGGCAATCGCAATATCCAGCGTCAAGCCAATAATCGACTTGGTCTGCTCGATGGTCGGGCGATCATAACCAAAATGTACGAACGTGCGCGCCATGACCTCGTGAATGAGCTTCACACTGTCAACCAGTGTGCCGTCACAGTCGAAAAGTACCAGTTTCATTCGTCGTCCTTGTCGCCATCAGCCTGGTCGAACCCGAGAAGGTTCCAGGTTTGCACCATGTGTGGTGACAAAGGCGCAGAGACGCGCAGACGACCACCGGATGGATGCGGAATGTCGATATGGCGGGCGTGAAGATGCAGGCGCTTCTGAACACCACCGGGGAAATCCCAGTTGGGATCATCGATGTAATATTTCGGGTCGCCAATGATCGGATGGCCCATCTGCAAGGCGTGAACGCGAAGCTGGTGCGTACGGCCCGTATAAGGCTCCATCTCCAGCCAAGCCATGGTCTGCGCGGCCGTATCGATCACACGGTAATAGGAAATGGCGTGGTCGGCGCCCTCTTCACCATGCGTGGCAACGCGCATGCGGTCGCCATCCGGCGTTTGCTCTTTCACCAGCCAGCTTGAAATCTTGTCCTGATGTTTGCGCGGCACGCCCCGCACCAGGGCCCAGTAGGTCTTCTTGGTGTCACGCTCACGAAACGCCGCCGTCAGCTTCTGCGCGGCACCGCGTGTACGGGCAACAACGAGAACGCCTGACGTATCACGGTCGAGACGGTGCACGAGGCGCGGTTTTTCACCCTTCGGGCTGACCCAGGCTTCCAGCAGACCATCGATATGGCGGGTAACACCCGAACCACCCTGCACGGCAATGCCGGCCGGCTTGTTGAACACGAACACCTTGTCGTCTTCATGCAGCAGCATGCGGCGCAGCAACTCACCGTCTTCGGCGTGCTTGAGGTCCTTGGAGCCAATCGGCCCGCCTTTGACCTTGGCATCAGAATCGATTGGCGGCACGCGTACCATCTGGCCTGGCTGCACGCGGGCATCAGTCTTTACACGTCCGCCATCAACGCGCACCTGGCCGGAGCGCATCAGCTTCTGCAATTGACCGAAACCCAGGCCGGGATAATGCACCTTGAACCAGCGGTCCAACCGCATACCAGCCTCATCGGCTTCAACCTTGATATGCTCGATACCTGCCATGGGAAATTCCAGTCTCGTTTGTTCTGCCTGCACCAATTATCCGGCAGGCTCTATTATTTAGAACGAGCCTTTAAAACAAAGCGCGGCCCAAGGCCAGCCCGACGCAAACCGCAAGAATTGAAATAACGACACTGGCAACAATATAAACCGCCGAAAGTGCCATTTCCCCGCGCTCAAACAGGCCGACAGCATCAAGAGAGAATGAAGAAAAGGTCGTGAAGCCTCCCAGCACGCCGGTCACTACCAGCAGCCGCATTTCCGTAGACGCATTGAACTTGCGCGCAATCACTTCCGACAGAAAGCCGATTGCCAGGCCGCCAACAACATTCACGGCCAGCGTTCCCCACGGAAAATGTGCACCCCACAAACGAAACGCCCAGAGGTTCACGAAATAACGGGCAACCGAACCGACTGCGCCGCCAATGGCAACAAGCAAAACATGAATCATGCTTCCAGCATAATTCAATGCGTTTCGTCCCGATACACCACGCCAAACAAAATCCAATTTTACTAAAATACAACCACGAGATTTAGCAGGAATGCAACTTGCAGGACATAGGATGAACTATGGTCAAGATTGTCAGATAGTGGAAAGAGATCATGACGCAGGTCTTAAGCATTTCGGCAAATACTGCCGCATACGCTATGGAGGCGTTAAAGCCGGCTCAACGCGAACCGAAAAAGACGGTCGTGGAAGAGGCGATCCATGCGCTTGCCCGCCGGGTCGAGCAAGGCAGCGACCAACAACTGCGCGCGCTCATCAACGTAGTCAAACCACCATCATTGGCGCTTTATTTCCTGACCAGCAGCCATCATCAGAATCCCCAGGCGACCTATGAACAGGTTCAAGAAGCCTATGAGGATAATGAAAGCAAACACGAGGCCGCATAGGCCACGTGAAGGACTGCCCGTTTTAAATCCCCCCAAGAGAAAAGCGCCGGAGAGATTCCTACGGCGCTTTTTGTTTTTAACAACACTCTGACTTCTCAGAGTAATGCCTCAGTTGTGCTTGTGTTCGCTGGCCTCACCTGGCTTGGCGCTCTGCACCGACAGGGTAATGTCAACCTTGCCTGCCTTTTCGAAGGTCAGGGTAACAGGCACAGTGTCACCTTCGGCAAACGGCTTTTTGACTTCAAAGAACATGAAGTGCAGGCCGCCGGGCTTTAACTCAACCGTCTCGCCGGCTGGAACAGTAATGCCGTCATCCAGCTTGCGCATTTTCATCACTTCGCCCTGCATGGCCATCTCATGCAACTCAACACGGCCAGCGACATCTGATACCGCCGATACCAGCTTGTCATCGGCTTTGCCGGAATTGGTAATGGTCACAAAACCACCGCCAACTGGCTGGCCTGGCAACATGGCCTTGGAGAACCCGCCGGCAACTTCGAGATCACCAACCTTGACGGCAGCCGCAGCGTGATCAGCACCATGTCCGGCAGGTGCCGCAGCACCGTGATCGTGACCACCGCCATGCTCGGCCTTGGCGGCCACCTTCAAAACCGGAGCGGGATTGGCCAGCGAATGCGGGTCCGCACCCTTTTCAGCCACCTGATCCCAGACAACGGTGCCCTTGTCGCCGCACAGCTGCTTGACCTTGAACGGCAGGTCGGTGCCCGCCTCTACGCCGGATATCTTGCCCTGAAAAACGAAGGTATCGTAAAACTCGTCCGGCAGATTGCCGTTCTTCCAGCGAAACTCAACCGGGCCGCTTTTGATTTCCTTGCCGTGGTTGCTGTAGGCCTTCTGGTAATCGCCCTTGATGATTTCCAACTCCCAACCAGCCTTTGGCTGTGGCTTGGCGGAAATGAAACCCTCCGGCAGCTGTACCTGAACCTCTGTGGTGGCGAGACCACCATCGCAGCCATGCGGTACCTGAAGGGCAGCGACAAATGTGCTCTCCGCCGTCGCATTTTCATTGACGAAGGTGGAATGGGCAAAGCCCTGTGTTGCAGCAACCGATGTGAGCAATGTGGCATAGGCCAGAACGCTAATCTTTTTCATCTTGTTATCCCTGCGGCCGGTCCCCCGGACCATCTGCCGCCTTATGCCCAAAACAGGCGTTTTCATTCAATGCGTAACAACGGATCAGATGAAAAAGGGAGGTGCGCGGGCTCGGGATCTTTCCAGAACAGTGGTATCGGCAAGGAAACGCTGCGGGGCTGGCGTGTTGTCCAGCCAGGTAAAGCTGGTGACAAGCCATGCTTCACTGTCCGGCAGCGGCAGCAGAGTGGATGAGGCAAGCAGGCAAGCCTCGCAGAACAGCTTGCCGCTGATATCGAGATGGCCTGCGGGATCACCGGCGTGACCAACGGTTGCGCCTGGGGCATCCTCGCCATCATGACCAAAGCATATTTCGGCAAAAGTACCGTCTGGCAGACGATAGCTCTCATCCAGCACGGGCGCGGCAGTTGCCGCCTCAACCGGCTTGTGGGCAAATCCAAGCGACAGCATCAGCATGGCGCAGAAAATGCGCACAAACCTCTCTATCGATTTTGATCTGTTGTTCATGGCCCACCTGTTTACAGCAAAGCGCTCTCTGCTTTTTGCCGCAAATCAAACACGCACGATTTATAACGTGTCCTGCAAAAGGAACAATTGGTTTTCCCACGGCTTTTCATTTCATCAATGTGCAGTTTCAGGAGATGAAATCATGCCCGCAAAATCAAAGGCACAACAAAAAGCAGCAGGTGCTGCCCTCGCCGCCAAGCGCGGTGAGATCAAGAAGTCGTCTTTACAAGGCGCTTCAAAAGAAATGGCCAAGTCCATGACAAAAAAGCAACTTGAGGAGTTCGCCTCCACCGACCACAAGGGGCTGCCGGAGCATGTTGATAAAAAAGACTGAACGGAAAGCCCACCTTGTGACATGCCCGTAAAAATGCTTGGGTAACGTCACGACGACAATTATCTGTTCGCCTGCGGCATTTGGTCCTTGCCAAGCCACGGGGTTCGCAGATAATGAGCAAACTTCACCGCTGGGAGAAGCCGCTTAGGTGCGGTGCCGAAGGAGCAACCGCCCCGGAAACTCTCAGGCAAAAGGACCAGCGGGGAATGCATGACTCTGGAGAGAAGCCGCCTTTGCATGAAGGAATAGGCTCGCCGAAGGGATAACAATCTCAGGCGACAAGGACAGAGGGGGCTCTTGAACCGGCGCATTTGCGCCAAAACACGAGCCCGCGCGTTTTCGCGCAACCCTGGAGGCGTCTTTTGGACGATACCGCCGAGCTTAAAATCACCCCGCTTCATTCCCTGCATCTGTCGCTTGGCGCCCGCATGGTGCCATTTGCCGGTTATGACATGCCTGTGCAATATCCAGCCGGTGTCATGAAGGAGCATATCCAGACGCGCACCTCGGCTGGTCTGTTTGACGTGTCCCACATGGGTCAAGTCATCATCAAGGCAAAATCCGGCAAGGTTGAAGATGCAGCGCTTGCGCTGGAAACGCTGGTTCCTGTTGATATCCTGGCACTGAAAGAAGGCCGCCAGCGTTACGGTTTCTTCACCGATGACAATGGCTGTATTCTTGATGACCTGATGATCACCAACCGTGGTGACCATTTGTTTGTCGTCGTCAACGCTTCTTGCAAGGACGCCGATCTGGCGCATATGAAAGCGCATCTGTCCGACAGCTGCGACATTACTCTTCTTGATGACCGCGCGCTGATTGCCCTGCAAGGCCCGCGAGCGGAAGCAGTTCTGGCAGAACTGTGGGCCGGTGTTTCCGGCATGAAGTTCATGGATGTGCGTGAAGTGCCATTGCTTGACGTATCCTGCATCGTTTCCCGTTCCGGTTATTCCGGTGAAGACGGTTTCGAAATCTCCGTACCGGCCGACAAGGCGGAATTTATTGCCAAGGCACTGCTTGAGCATCCCGACTGTGAGCCGATTGGCCTTGGTGCACGCGACAGCCTGCGTCTGGAAGCCGGTCTTTGCCTTTACGGCAACGACATCGACACCACGACTTCGCCAATCGAGGCTGCACTGGAATGGGCCATTCAAAAGGCCAGACGTGCGGGCGGCGAACGCGAAGGCGGTTACCCCGGCGCATCGCGCATCCTTTCCGAACAGGCAAATGGCACTTCGCGCCGTCGCGTTGGCCTCAAACCCGAAGGCAAGGCCCCGGTGCGTGGCCATGCCAAGCTGTTTGCAGACGCTGAAGGCAACACCGAAATCGGTGAAGTGACCTCAGGTGGCTTTGGTCCTTCCGTGGAAGGTCCCGTTGCCATGGGCTACGTGCCGAAAGAATACGCTGCTGCTGGCACCGCAATTTTCGCCGAAGTTCGTGGCAAGTATCTGCCCGTATCGGTCGCGGCCCTGCCCTTCATCACACCGACTTACAAACGATAAACTCTTTCAAGACCTCCCGGAGAGAACCATGTTGAAATTTACCGCTGAACACGAATGGCTGAAACTTGAAGACGGCGTTGCCACTGTTGGCATCACCAGCCACGCTGCCGAGCAGCTGGGTGACCTCGTGTTTGTCGAACTGCCGGAAGTTGGCGCGACATTCGCAAAGAATGGCGAAGCGTCAACCGTTGAATCCGTGAAGGCTGCATCCGACGTTTATTGTCCACTTGATGGCGAAATCACCGAGATCAACCAGGCAATCGTTGACGATCCTTCACTCGTTAACTCCGACCCGCAGGGTGCCGGCTGGTTCTTCAAGCTGAAACTCGCCAACCCGTCAGATGCTGATGCGCTGCTCGACGAAGCAGCCTACAAGGAGCTGATTGCGTAATGACAACGCCCGCTGATTTCCAGTTCACCGACTACCAGCCCTATGACTTCGCAAACCGTCGTCATATCGGCCCGTCGCCAGCTGAAATGGAGGAAATGCTCAAAGTTATCGGTTATCGCAGCCTTGATGCGCTGATCGATGCCACCGTGCCCTCCTCCATTCGCCAGAAAACCCCGCTTACCTGGGGTGCGGCACTGTCCGAGCGTGAAGCGCTGGACCGCCTGCGCGAAACCGCCAACAAGAACCAGGTTCTGACCTCGTTGATCGGTCAGGGCTATTACGGCACCATCACGCCGCCCGTCATCCAGCGCAACATTCTGGAAAACCCGGCCTGGTACACGGCCTATACGCCCTACCAGCCGGAAATCTCGCAGGGTCGCCTTGAAGCGCTCCTGAACTTCCAAACGATGATCTGCGACCTGACCGGACTTGATGTTGCCAACGCTTCGCTTCTCGATGAAGCAACGGCAGCGGCAGAAGCCATGGCCATGTGCCAGCGCGTTGCAAAGTCCAAGGCGACATCATTCTTCGTTGACGCAAACTGCCATCCGCAGACCATTGCGCTGATCGAAACCCGTGCGGCTCCACTCGGCTGGAAAGTCATTGTCGGCAACCCGTTCTCCGATCTGGACCCGGTCGACGTGTTTGGCGCAATCTTCCAGTATCCCGGCACCCATGGTCACGTCACTGACTTCTCCGGCCTGATTGCCCGTCTGCACCAGACCGGCGCGATTGCGGCAGTTGCCACCGACTTGCTGGCGTTGACGCTGCTGAAATCTCCGGGTGAAATGGGCGCCGATATCGCCATCGGTTCCTCGCAGCGTTTCGGCGTACCTGTCGGTTACGGCGGCCCGCACGCCGCCTTCATGTCGGTCAAGGACGCTATCAAGCGCTCCATGCCGGGCCGTCTGGTCGGTGTATCGGTCGATGCACGCGGCAACCGCGCCTACCGCCTGTCGCTGCAGACCCGCGAACAGCACATCCGCCGTGAAAAGGCGACGTCCAACATCTGCACCGCGCAGGTGCTTCTGGCCGTCATGGCATCGATGTATGGCGTGTTCCACGGCCCACAGGGCATCAAGGCCATTGCCCAGCAGACCCACAAGAAGGCCGTGCTGATGGCCAAGGGTCTGGAAAAGCTTGGTTATACCATCGAGCCGGAAACCTTCTTCGACACCATCACCGTTGATGTTGGCCACATGCAGGGCGTCATCATGCGCTCAGCCGTTGCCGAGGGTGTGAACCTGCGCAAGGTCGGTGCCACCAAGATCGGCATGAGCCTTGACGAGCGCACCCGCCCGGCAACGCTGGAAGCCGTCTGGCGCGCATTTGGTGGCAACTTCGTTATTGCCGATTTCGAGGCTGATTACCGCCTGCCAAAGGATCTGCTGCGCTCCAGCCAGTACATGACGCATCCGATCTTCCACATGAACCGCGCCGAAAGCGAGATGACCCGTTACATCCGCCGTCTTTCGGACCGCGATCTGGCGCTGGACCGCTCGATGATCCCGCTTGGCTCCTGCACCATGAAGCTGAACGCCACAGCCGAAATGCTGCCGATCACCTGGCCGGAATTCTCCGACATTCATCCTTTTGTCCCTGCCAACCAGGCCCTGGGCTACAAGGAAATGATTGATGATCTCTCCGAAAAGCTGTGCTCGGTCACCGGTTATGACGCTTTCTCCATGCAGCCGAATTCCGGCGCGCAGGGCGAATATGCTGGCCTTCTGACCATTCGCAACTATCACCTTGCCAATGGTGATACGCACCGCGACGTATGCCTTATCCCAACCTCCGCGCACGGCACCAACCCGGCGTCGGCCCAGATGGTTGGCATGAAGGTTGTACCGATCAAGGTTCGCGAAAACGGCGACATCGATATCGATGATTTCCGTGAAAAGGCAGAACAATATGCGGCAAACCTCTCCTGCTGCATGATCACCTACCCGTCCACCCACGGCGTGTTTGAGGAAACGGTTCGCGAAATTTGCGATATCACCCACAAGCATGGCGGTCAGGTCTATCTGGACGGTGCCAACATGAACGCCATGGTCGGCCTTGCCCGCCCGGGTGACATCGGCTCCGACGTATCGCACCTTAACCTGCACAAGACCTTCTGCATTCCGCATGGTGGTGGTGGTCCTGGCATGGGTCCGATCGGCGTCAAGGCACATCTTGCACCGTTCCTGCCCGGTCACGTGGCAAGCGATGGCCGTGAAGGCGCGGTCTCTGCTGCTCCGTTCGGTTCGCCATCGATCCTGCCGATCTCGTGGAGCTACTGCCTGATGATGGGCGGTGAAGGCCTGACGCAGGCAACCAAGGTTGCCATCCTCAACGCCAACTACATCGCGGCCCGCCTCAAGGGCGCCTACGACGTGCTCTACAAGTCCGAAACCGGCCGTGTAGCGCATGAGTGCATCATCGACACCCGCCCGCTGGTCGACAGCTGCGGCGTGACCGTGGATGACGTGGCAAAACGTCTGATCGACTGCGGTTTCCACGCGCCGACCATGAGCTGGCCGGTTGCCGGCACGCTGATGATCGAGCCGACAGAATCGGAAACCAAGGCAGAACTCGACCGCTTCTGCGATGCCATGTTGGCCATCCGTGAGGAAGCCCGCGACATCGAGGAAGGACGCAGCGACAAGCTCAACAACCCGTTGAAGAATGCGCCGCACACGGTGGAAGATCTGGTTGGCGAATGGGATCGTCCTTATTCCCGCGAAAAGGGTTGCTTCCCACCCGGTGCCTTCCGCATCGACAAATACTGGTCGCCGGTCAACCGCATCGACAACGTTTATGGGGACCGTAACCTCATCTGCACCTGCCCGCCGATGAGCGAGTATCAGGAAGCCGCAGAATAAATGGAATGGCCCGCCTCTGGCGGGCCTTTTCTTTGGCTGCAGAAGTAGCTCGGGAAGTAGAACTCGCCCAAAAATTAGTTTTATTAACAAACGATAAAACAAATATAGCTAATTATATCCACAGCATACCCCTTCCTACTCTCCTCCCTGTGGATACCAAGCACATGTCAATCCGCCTCAAGCTTGTCTCGAGCATATCGATGCTGTCGGCAGCTATTGTCACCATCGTTGCCGTTTCGTTTTTCAGTATTTCAACCATTTCCGAGCGCACTTATTCATTGCTGGAAGACAGAATTCAGCCAATGGCCCAGCTCAAGATGGTTGCGGACATGTATGCCGTCAATATTGTCGACACCACGCACAAAATCGCTGGTGGTGAAATGAGCTGGGGGGACGGCAGCAGCAGTCTGGCAAGCGCTCAGTCAAACATTGACAAAGCTTGGAGTGCTTACGAGAGCAGCTACATGACGCCGGAGGAAAAAAATCTTGCGACGACATTCAAGGCGCATCTTGCCGAATCCGGTCCTGTCTTGACCGAACTGGCGCAAATCATTGCAAAGCGCGACATGCAGTCTTTGGTCATGTTCAGCCGCACCAAGCTCTATCCCACGATTGACCCACTTTCTGGCCCGATCAACGATCTGATCAATTTGCAAATTGAAACTGCAAAATCCGATTATCAGGCAACGCTCAAGGAAAAGAATTCAATATTCTTCTGGATGAGCGCTCTCAGCCTCATCGCACTTGTCATCGTCGGCTTTTCCGTCGTTGTCGTTATCAGTGGTGTCTCCAAACCGCTTTCGAGGCTTGAAAACCTGATGCGCCGCATCGCCTCCGGCGACCTTGAGGTAAAGCTGTTTGGCGAAGACCGTAAAGATGAAATCGGCAAGATGATCGCTGCCGTTGCCGTGTTCCAACAATCTGCCATCACCAATCGTCAACTGGAAGCAGATGCCGCAGGTGCCCGTGCACGCGCTGAACAGGAACGTGCTAGCCTGACCGCAGAGGCAGAAGCCGCCGCACAGGCGCGCCTTGAGGCCGCAACATCGGGTCTCGCCACAGGGCTGCAGCGTCTGGCCGCCGGTGATCTCGCCTTCCAGATCAACGAGCCCTTCTCGGCAGATTTCGAAGCCCTGCGCCACAACCTCAACAGCGCGGTCGGTCAGTTGAACACCACGATGATCGAAATCACCCAGGCCGCATTCAGCATCGAGAGTGGCACATTCGAAATCAGCCAGAGCTCAACCGACCTGTCACGCCGTACCGAACAACAGGCGGCATCTCTGGAAGAAACCGCAGCAGCGCTCGACCAGATCACCGCCAATGTGTCGAATTCCGCGCAGCGCACCAATGACGCCCGCAAGTTGACCGGACAGGCCAATGAAAACGCCAAGAAATCTGGCGAAGTCGTCGCCAATGCTGTGGCCGCCATGCAAAAAATCGTCCAGTCCTCGACGCAGATTTCCAGCATCATTGGCGTGATCGATGAAATCGCCTTCCAGACCAACCTTCTGGCTCTGAATGCAGGTGTGGAAGCTGCCCGCGCTGGCGAGGCTGGCAAGGGCTTTGCAGTTGTCGCGCAGGAAGTGCGCGAACTGGCACAACGTTCCGCGCAGGCCGCCAAGGAAATCAAGGAACTGATCCGAAATTCCGGCAACGAAGTTGAAAACGGCGTGAAGCTCGTTTCCGAAACAGGCACGGCACTGAAATCCATCGAAGAGATGATTGACGAGATCAACCACCACGTTGAATCCATCGCAACATCTTCGCGTGAACAATCCACCGGCATGTCCGAGGTTAATGTTGCCGTCAACCAGATGGATCAGGTTACCCAGCAGAACGCAGCGATGGTCGAAGAGACCAATGCAGCCAGTGCTACACTTGCCTCTGAAGCGTCGCGCATGAAACAGCTGATGAGCCAGTTCAAGCTCGGCCAGCAGCAGACGCAAGGTTACGCGCAAAGCCGTTACGCAGCGTAAGACAGAACTTCCTGCCCAAACAGAAAGCGCCGCACTTACCAGCGGCGCTTTTCTTTTAAGTGCACAGCAAGGACATGTCCTGTTTTGCGACAGTGACGATAACTCTGAGAAGATTTCGCTTACCGCGTCGCTTCACCTTTCCATAAGCCGTGCCGCTTAATGTGCACGACAGGTAAATGGGGCCAGAACAGGCAGGGCAACGCATGAGCATTTCAGCAATCACCAGCAACGCTTTATCAGGCATGCATGCCCATAGCCGAAGCCTTGCGGCAACCGCCAACAATATCGCCAATGTCAGCACGCCAGGTTACGCCCGCCTTGAAACCAGCTTTTCAAGCAACGCCTCTGGTGGCGTTTCCGCTTTTATCAGCCCATCCAGCGATAACGTCGGCGTCGACCTCGCCAGCGAAATGCTGGATAGCATCAATGCCGAAATCGGCTTCAAGGCCAATGCGCTCGTCTTTGAAACCGGTGCCGACATGTGGGACATGCTGCTGACCATCAAGCGCTACTGAACTTTGCAATTAGAGATATGAGTAAGAAGAAATTACTTATGAAAAGCATTCTGGCGAAAGCCGTTATCATTACATCCACACTCTTAGCTGCCCATAATCAAGCCTCTGCCGATGCCCTTATAGACGATCTGAAAGACGCGAAATCCAGGGTATATGGATACGATCTGGGCCCTGTAAATCCAGATGTATATTACGAAGTAATGCAGAAAAACCTGTCCACCAGACTGCCTGGGAAATGGATTCAGATATCCGACATCGAAGTTAACAAGGACAATATAGATAAGAAATGCGAAGCGAATTATTTTGAGTTCGCCCGGATAGACGAATATTCATTCTCGAAAAAATACCACACTGCCGAAACCGCGGACATCTACATCCTCAAAGCGGGAACGACGTACAGTGTTCGTCGCGACTATCAGCAAGCAATGAAAGACATCGAGAAACTCAGGAAGGATTTTCCGGATTTCGATAAGAATGCAACCCAACGCTCCCTACGGTTCTTAAACCTAGAGCGGATTGTCTTGATGACCAGCGCCAGCACGGTGATTGAAGCATCACTCGAAGGAACGGTGTCGATGTACGGACGCTGCCCTTGAAACGGCAGCAACCGTTGACTGTGCCTCCCGCCTGACCGCTTAAACTGTTTTGCTAATTACAGAGGCGATGCCTAAGTTTATCAGCGCGTCAGCTGAATATCGCTCGTCACAACGTTCTTTCCGTTTGCACCGTCTTTGTCAGTGGTACGAAGGCGCAGGCCATTGTTGCCCACCTTGCTGATGGTCATATTGGCCACCCGGTCGCCATTGATTTCACGGTTCCAGCGCACGGTCAGATTGATAGCATCACCCTGACGTTTTCCGCTGAGCGCTGACGGGCGGCCGGACGGGCCAACATAATTGCCTTTATAGCTGTTGCCACTGGCCGCCAAGTCGGCAGATATCTCGCGTTTGACCACCACCAGTCCACGGCACGTGCCTTCCATGCGCAGCGATTGGCCCGCCGGATTTGACTGGAATGTGCAAGTAACCTTCACCGGCGATGCATTGGTTCGCATGCGCACGGTGCCGGTGCCCTTCCAGCTGCCGCCAAGACTGGCGAGAAACTGGCTTTCATTCGCCATTGCGGGCGGTGCAGCAACAACTGCGGCAAGCATAATGATCGATGCTAACTTATAGCTCATGACGCTGTTCCTTTTCACATGAACAGCCAACGTCCAGCAGTGCCGATAGTTCCTTCACACAGAAGCGTTAACCGTAACAGCAACCAATTTCAAAATCGTGCGTTTCACGCCAGCTTCGCCTCGCATCAGAAAGAGCCGTCGATGACAACGCTAACAACACCCATCCACTCAGACGCCCAATCACTAGGCAAAACCCCGCATTCCGGCATCTCTGACCGTTCACTACTGGCACTGGCTGTGCTGAATTTTTTCCTGGCCGATGCGCGGGATGGGCTGGGGCCATTTCTGGATGCGTTTCTCGCCACCAATGGCTGGTCGGCCATGCAGCTTGGCCTGATTGCAACGGTCGGCGGGCTGATCGGTCTTGCAGCAACGCCCCTGTGTGGGGCACTGGTCGATAGTTCAACCTGGAAACGACTGCTGATTGCCGTGCCGGTCATCATCGTCACCGTTGGTGCATTGATAACGCTGATCTTTACCAACGAGGCAGTTGTCTGGACCGGTCAAATCATGACGGCGGTTGTTGGCGCAGTCATAGGACCTGCCCTTGCTGGCCTGACGCTTGGTCTTGTTGGCGAGAAACTGTTTCCACGCCAGATTTCCCGCAACGAGTTCTGGAACCATGGCGGCAATTTCGTTTCGTTATTTGCGACCTATATGGCCGTGTCTGCCTTCGGCATTTCGGGTGTCATCGGGTTGATGATCGTCACCGCTGTCGGCGCTCTTGCTGCCATTGCCGCCATTGACCCGAAACGCATTGATCACAAGGTTGCCCGCGGCCTGGCTGAGGACAAGGGTGAGCCCGGACCATCCGGAATAAAGATACTGCTGAATGAAAAAGGCCTGATTTTTCTGGCAATCATCCTGCTGATCTTTCACTTCGGCAACGCACCGATGGGCCGCTTGATCGCGCAGGATTTTGCCATTGAGCTCAACTCGCCGTTTCGTACCACCGCCATCATTACCGGTGTCGCGCAATTTGCCATGATCTTCGTGGCAGCCGCAGCACCGTGGCTCATTCGCCGGTTTGGTCTGTCGACCGTGTTTCTGATTGCGCTGATCGCTTTGCCCATTCGCGGCCTGCTTGCCGCGTCCTTCGAACAGTTCTGGGTGATTTACCCCGTGCAATTGCTTGATGGCATTGGTGCTGGCCTGCTGGGCATTGCCACGCCGGTTGCGGTGGAACGTATTTTGAAAGGCACAGGCCGCTTTAATGTCGGCCTTGCCAGCGTCATGACGTTGCAAGGCATCGGCGCCTCCTTGAGCAACGGCGTTGCAGGCTGGTTGACCACCAAGGGTGGTTATGCGCTTTCGCATCTTGTTGGCGGTGGCATCGCGGCGATTGCCATCGCCTTATTCTTGCTGTTCCGACACGACATCGTGCCGCCAAAGAATACGGAAACGGCCTGAATGCAAAAAGGAGACCGCGAGGTCTCCTTTTTCAATTCACAAGGTCCTGTCGATCAACCGACGAAAGCGCGTTCGATCACGAATTCTGCTGGCTTGTTGTTGGCGCCTTCATTGAGGCCAGCCTTTTCCAGCAGTTCCTTGGTGTCTTTCAGCATTGCGGACGAACCGCAGATCATGCCGCGATCGATTTCAGGATCGAACGCCGGAACGCCGAGATCGGCAAACATCTTGCCGTTTTCGATCAGGTCGGTGATGCGGCCGGTGAAGGGATAATCTTCACGGGTCACCGTTGCGTAATGTTTCAACTTGTCGCCAACCAGTTCGCTCAGGAACTCGTGGTTCTTGATTTCCTCGACCAGATCAAAACCATATTTCAGCTCAGCCACGTCACGGCATGTATGCGTGAGAATGACTTCCTCGAACTTTTCGTAGGTTTCAGGGTCACGGATAAGGCTTGCGAAAGGCGCAATGCCGGTACCGGTCGAGAACATGTAAAGACGTTTGCCGGGTGTCAGCGCGTCCAGCACCAGCGTGCCTGTCGGCTTCTTGCGCATCAGCACCGTGTCGCCTGGCTTGATGGCCTGCAGGTGCGAGGTCAAAGGACCATCTGGCACCTTGATCGAGAAGAACTCAAGTTCTTCATCCCAGGCCGGGCTAGCAATCGAATAGGCACGGTAAACAGGCTTTTCACCGACCATCAGGCCGATCATGGCGAACTCGCCAGAGCGGAAACGGAAACCGGCCGGGCGTGTCATGCGGAAACGGAACAGACGGTCGGTATAATGCTCAACCGAAATCACCGTCTCGGCGTAAACGCCGTCCGGAATCTTGGCTGCGAATTCTTCATTCTTGGCTGGAGCATTCATGCGTTGGTCCGTCCATTTCAGGTCTACGATGGATATTGCAGGGCAATTATACCATTCCATGCCGCTTTTAAAGGCATGGAATGTCATAGCTGGTCTACGTTTGAAAAATATGCACCAAAACCTCATGTTTTCATGAGATCAGTTGCAAACCACCCACCAAAATTAAGCTTCGGCTTGCAAAATACGAGATGTCATACTGCCGCACGCCGACGCCAGCTGTATGAATCAGTGGTCACGGCTTGCCTGACCGCTGGCTGATAGTGAACATCAATGCCTGGAATACGATGTTCAGACAGTCTGCGGATCGCCGTTTCATTGGTCACCGAAAGGCTGGAAAAACCGGTGCGCAACATATGCGGAATCTGGTCAAGCAGCACATCGCCCACCGCCCTCACCTCGCCAGCAAAGCCCAGGCGCGAGCGCAGCAATGAGGCATGGCTAAAGCCGCGACCGTCATTATAGGCCGGAAATGAAATGGCGACCAGCGCGATACGGTCTAGATAAGGTGCCAAACGCAACACATCATCGGCAGGCTTGATCAGCACGCCAAGGTTCACGTCATTGCTTTCCTCTACCTTCACAAGGAAGCTATCAAGATCAAGGATCGACTGTTGATTGTCAGTGGCCTTTACGTCCTCGGTTTCGATAACCCAGGGGTCGTTCTCAACAAAGCCGCTTTCGTTCCAGATTTTTGTCATGTCCAGCCTTCCTTATGCCGCTTCTGCCGCAGTGCCATAAAGCGCATCCTTGAAAGGTTGCTGCCCGACACGACGGTAGGCTTCAAGGAAAGTCTCCTCTTTCGACAGGCGCAGGCCAATATAGGTATCAACAATCGTCTCGATGGCGTCGGTTACCTTTTCAGGCTCGAAACCACGGCCGATGATTTCACCGATCGAGGTGTTTTCATCACCAGAACCACCCAGCGTGATCTGGTAAAGCTCCGCACCCTTCTTTTCCACGCCCAGCAGGCCGATATGGCCAACATGGTGGTGGCCGCAGGCATTGATGCAGCCGGAAATCTTGATCTTCAGCTCACCAATTTCCGCCTGACGCTCTGGCGAACCAAAACGGGTGGAGATTTCCTGCGACACGGGAATGGAACGCGCATTGGCAAGCGCGCAATAATCCAGCCCGGGACAGGCAATGATATCGGTGATCAAACCGGCATTGGCGGTTGCCAGGCCCGCTTCGGCGAGAGCCCGGTAAACCGGCTCCAGATCGGCCAGCGCCACATGCGGCAAAATGATATTCTGCTCATGGCTGATGCGGATCTCATCCAGCGCATATTCCTCGGCAATGTCTGCCACGATATCCATTTGTGCATCGGTCGCGTCACCCGGAATGCCGCCAATCGGCTTCAAGGAAATCGTCACCATGCCGTAGTCAGGGTGCTGGTGCGGCTGCACGTTCTGGTCCACCCAGCGGGCAAAGGCCGGATCAGCCTTTTTCCAACGGGCAAGGCTTTCCCATCCCTCTGCACGCGCCTGCAGGTCAGGGGCAGCAAAATAGGCGGTAATAGCCTGAACATCGGCTTCCGGCAGCTTCAGCTCGCCATTGCGCAGGTGCGCAAATTCTTCGTCCACCTGACGGGCCAGCTCTTCCGTGCCGGTTTCATGGACCAGGATTTTGATACGTGCCTTGTATTTGTTGTCGCGGCGGCCGTGCAGGTTATACACGCGCATGATGGCCGTGATGTAGGACAACAGGTCCTCTTCCGGCAGGAAGTCGCGCAGTTTCTTGGCAATCATCGGCGTTCTGCCCTGCCCGCCACCGACGTATACGGCAAAACCGATCTCGCCTTTTTCGTTTTTCTTCAGGTGCAGACCAATGTCATGAACCTGAATGGCGGCGCGGTCGCGCTCGGCACCGGTCACGGCAATCTTGAACTTGCGCGGCAGGTAGGAAAACTCCGGGTGCACGGACGACCACTGGCGCAGGATTTCCGCGTATGGGCGTGGGTCTGCCACTTCATCGGCAGCAGCGCCGGCAAAATGGTCGGCAGTTACGTTGCGAATGCAGTTGCCCGATGTTTGCAGCGCGTGCATTTCCACGCTGGCAAGCTCGTGCAGAATATCAGGCGTATCCGACAGTTTTGGCCAGTTATACTGGATGTTCTGGCGGGTGGTGAAATGGCCGTAACCACGGTCATATTTGCGGGCGATATGCGCCAGCATGCGCATCTGCCGCGCGTTCAATGTGCCATAGGGAATGGCAACACGCAGCATGTAGGCATGCAGCTGAAGGTAAACACCATTCATCAGTCGGAGGGGCTTGAACGCATCTTCAGCCAGTTCGCCAGAAAGGCGGCGCTCTACCTGATCACGAAACTGGTCCACACGGCTCTTTACGAAAGCGTGATCGAATTCGTCGTAGCGGTACATGTTATTCCTCAGACTGCAATAAAGGCGGAATCGGCAGGCTTGAAGCCCGCTGCGTAATGAATGGTCGGGCCAGCGGCACGAATGCGCTCTCTCAAACGCGTCGGCCAAAGACGGCCATCCTGTTCGGCGACATCAACCAGATTGACATCGACCACACGGTTTGCGGAAAAGTCGCGTTTGCCAACCTCTTCCAGCGAAGCAACCGCTTCGGCGTGGCGGGCAACAAAGGCCGCCTGCAGGTCTTCCGTCCATGTGCCATTGGCATCAAGCCACACGGCAATGCCATCGCCCAGCCGGTTCGCAGTCAGAACCTTGTCAGCCATTTTCATACTCCTTCTTGCGATCCGCGACCCGGCCAGACAGGGCCAGAGCCTCGGATCTCTCAAAATTCGCGCCAGCAACCGCTTCCCCGATGATAACCATGACAGGACCTGTCAGTTCATCCCGGAATTCGAGGTCGGGCAAATCGTTCAACGTGCCGTGCAACAGGCGTTTATCGCTTCGGCTTGCATTTTCAATAACCGCCACAGTGGTTTCCGCAGCCAGCCCCGCATTCATCAGACGGGTTGCCACAGAGGCGGCAACTGTACGCCCCATGTAAACGGCAACCGTCGCACCTGACACAGCAAGGCTTGCCCAGTCGGGCAGAACATCGCCGGTCAGATCATGGCCGGTGGTGAAGATTAGCGAGGAGGCAACGCCACGCAGGGTCAACGGTAGTTCGAAATCGGCCGCGGCAGCAAAGGCAGAGGTGATACCCGGAACGATCTGGTAGGAAATACCGGCCTCACGCAGGGCCGCCATTTCCTCGGCCGCACGACCGTAAACCAGGGGATCGCCGGATTTCAGGCGCACGACACGTTTGCCTTCCAGTCCCAACTGCACCAGCAGCTTGTTGATCTCGTCCTGCGACTTGCTGTGGCAGCCCTTGCGCTTGCCAACCGACAAACGCTCGGCATCACGCCGGCCCATATCGACAACAGCCTGCGGAACAAGCGCGTCATAAACGATCACATCGGCTTCCATCAACACGCGCTGCGCCCGCAGCGTCAACAGGTCTTCCGCACCTGGACCGGCACCCACCAGCCAGACATACCCCTTGGTGTTGCCAGCCGTGTTCAGCAGCCTGTTGGCCTCGGAGCGTGCCGAAGCGCCATCATTGACAGCAACCGCGTCGGCAACAGCACCGGAAAAGAACTGGCGCCAGAAGCTGCGACGCAAGGCACCCTTCGGCACCAGCTTTTCAGCCGCATCACGATATTCGACGGCCAGACGCGCCAAGGCACCAAGCGATGGCGACAGCATCTGGTCAATGCGCGCACGGATCATCTGCGCCAGAACCGGGCCTGCACCCTCCGTACCGATGGCAATGGCAACCGGTGCACGCGACACCAGTGCCGGCGTGAAGAAATCGCAATAGTCAGGCTGGTCGACAGCATTGGCCGGAATGCGGGCGGCGCGAGCAGCATCAACGATGGCGCGGTCCTGCGCACCGTCACCGGTGGCAGCAAAAACCAGCGATGCGCCAGCAAGCACATCAGGGACAAATGCCTGCGCCACATGCTGCACACCACGGCCTTCATGTTCCCGCAGAAAACCGGCATAGTCTGCTTCCGGCTGATCGGCATAGGCGATGATACCGGCATTGGTGTTCAACAGCAGGCGGACCTTGGCAAAAGCCTCATCGCCATTGCCAAACACGGCAACGCACTTGCCCTCCACCTTGAAGAAGGCGGGAAAGGTTGAAAGCCGGTCGCTGGCATATGGGGAGGCACTGTCCTGATACATGTTTCAAAGTATCGCTGATCCGGCCAAATACTTGAAGAAACAGAAATTCCGCCTAACCCATTAGCTGGATTTTTCTTTTCTGCGATTGGTGGCTTTTGAGGATAACTAACCAACCCTCACCAAAACATCCGCCTAAAAAGCCCTAAATCCATCGAAAAACCGATGTTTTTGCTTCACATTTTTGGCAAAACGCGAATATGGTCGGATACAAATTTCGAGGAATGAAACCGTGAAAACCACAACGATTGCATCCCGCCTTCTCGATGTTATCGAGCATGACATATTACCGCTGACGACAAAAGGTGTCGCGACCGGAAACAAGGTTTTTGGCGCCGCCATCCTGCGAAAATCCGACCTGTCGCTGGTGATTGCCGAGACCAATAACGAGCTTGAAAACCCGCTGTGGCACGGTGAGGTTCATACTTTGAAACGCTTCTACGAGATGGGTGAAAAGCTCAACACCAAGGATCTGATTTTCCTCTCTACCCATGAGCCCTGCACCATGTGTATGTCGGCCATCACCTGGGCGGGATTTGATAATTTCTACTCTTTCTTCAGCCATGAGGATTCACGCGATGCCTTCGCCATTCCACATGACCTGAAAATCCTGAAGGAGGTTTTTGGCCTCGAACCGGGCGGATATCGCCGCAACAATGCGTTCTGGAATTCCTATTTCATTGCCGACCTTGTGGACAGCGAGGAAGAACCTGCCCGCACGACGCTGAAAGCGCAGACAGATCGCATCAAGGCGATTTACAACAGCCTTTCCGACACCTACCAATCCTCCAAGTCAGACAACGACATTCCCCTTAACTGACCCCGTAACGGACATAGCCGAAAGCAGCAGCATGGAAGCCTCGAAGGACATCTCCCGCCTCATCGAGATCATGGAGGCGTTACGCCAACCGGAGACCGGTTGCCCGTGGGATATCGTGCAGACCTTTGAAACGATCAAACCCTACACGATCGAAGAAGCCTATGAGGTCGCAGACGCAATAGAACGCAAGGACACGGATGATCTTTGCGAAGAACTCGGTGACCTTCTACTACAGGTGGTATTCCATTCCCGCATTGCCGAGGAAATGGGTGAGTTTTCCTTTGGTGACGTGGTTCATGCCGTTACCTCGAAAATGATCCGCCGGCACCCGCATGTCTTTGCCGTGTCCGATGCGGACACGCCTGAAACGGTAAAACTGCAATGGGATACCATCAAGGCTGCCGAAAAACGCGAGCGTGCGGAACGCCGCGCCAAACGTGGCATCACCGAGGATTTCAAGGCCGGTTTCCTTGGCAATGTCCACCGCAGCCAGCCGGCATTGACCGAAGCACTGAAACTGCAGGAACAGGCCGCACGGGTCGGTTTTGACTGGTCCAAGCCGGAACCGATCCTCGACAAGATCGAGGAGGAAGTGGAAGAATTGCGCGAGGCGCTGGCATCTGGCAAACCGGAAAAAGTGGCTGACGAACTCGGCGACCTGATTTTTGCACTGGTCAATATCGGACGCCATGTCAGCGCGGATCCTGAGACGGCACTGAGAGGAACGAACACAAAGTTCCGTCGCCGTTTCAATCACATAGAGCAAAGCCTTGAATCAAATAATGAGCGCCTTGAAGACGCGGGCCTTGAGCGCATGGAAGCGCTGTGGCAGGCGGCCAAGGCTATTGAGCGGCAACTGGACTGATTGAGTGTTTCTATTGCTATGGCCCGGTCACGGACCATAGGTGCCATATCAGGAGATTGCTGTGCGTACGGCGTCAGCCGATCCAGCCTCAACCGGCTCAAGGTCTTGCGAACGGAACACCGTCAGGCGATTACGCCCGGCACCCTTGGCGGCATAAAGGGCGATATCGGCCTTTTTCAACAGCAGCTTGGCAAAGTTTACCTTTTCCTCGCACACGGCAACGCCCATGCTGAGAGTGGCCGATATTTCCTTGTCTTCAGCTGTGTGAATGATGGCGCTGACGCAGGTGCGTATCTTCTCGGCCAGAATGGCCGGATTGTCCTTGCCGGAAGCACGCAGGAAAATGACAAATTCCTCACCGCCGAACCGGGCAATCACATCATTGGGGCGCAGCATGGCCGACAGTTCCTGCGCCACCCGCGCCAATACCTCGTCGCCAGCCAAGTGGCCATGCGTGTCGTTGATCTTCTTGAAGTGATCAATATCGGCCATGACGATGGCATCACCCACCCGCAGCGTTTCCGGCAGGCTTTCAAAAAACGAACGACGGTTGGAAATGCCGGTCAGCGCATCAATGTTGGCAAGGCGCAACAAGTCTGCCTCGGCCCGTTCCTTGACCAACGCCATCACAAAAACCGCAATGGCGAAGTGGCAGACAATCGACAGGAAAAACGCGTTGGTCGGCGCAATGATCGCAACCGTTGGAAACTGATACCCGACAATGGCCATGATCCGCAGCATGGCGGAGGTGGCAAGCGCAAGGCTCAGCACCACCCGCACTGGCAATTTCTCCAGCATGCGGTCGCGGTACACGCAAAATGCGGCAATCAACAACAACACCGCGGCCAGTGCATTAAAAAGGCTCGCCCGCAATTCGGCGACCATATACCAAGCGGCACCAACCAGAAAACCTGTACCTATGATGGGAACCAGCATGACCAGCCACTGCCGGTTGCTTTTGCGTTGGCTGCTGACCCGGCACACGCCCACGACGAAGACTGCATAACCAATCGCACCCGCCATAAACGCCACCACCGACCACAAGTAGATCTGCTCGGGCGTCTTGCGGCCAAAGATCACAAAGGTTGAAGCAAGGGCGCTGAGGAAAAAACCGATCGACAGAAGACCGAGACCAATATTGCCAGACGAGCGTGAGCGCACGTAAAGGAAACACAGCGCACCGACAAAAAACGACATCTGGTGCAGCAGCAGGACGGTTTGCGTATCAAGAGGTTCAGTCATTCAAAAACTCATCGGTACAGTATGCCTATTATCAGAAAGGCCCTCCCAAACCACAACCGATAAAACCTCGTTGCGCAAAAAAGTAAAAAAATAGAAAAAACAACCGGGATTTGACAATATCAGCCACACACCCTGGAGGCGAAAATATACCCCAACAGCGGTTCTGATATATCAACATTGAGCGCTAACTGTTTGTTTTAAGATAAAACTACTTCCATAGCGAGCACGCCACCGGTCGCAGACACTTCATTAAGCCTGTTTGCAAGTTTATCATGTGAATGTGTGTTGGAAGCGGTGATTACCGCTCCCAGTCCTCAGGCTCGCTTATCGCTATCTTGCCAAGCTTGCGTTCCAGCTGCGCGGTCTGCGCTTCCGACATGCGCACATCAAGCGCGACGGAACCATCTTCACGGTCCTCACGCTCATCGACAATTGCATTGTCATAAACCCACGACAGCAGATGTAGCTTGTCGACCGGCAGGATGACCGTCGTTTCGGTCAACACGCCGGACAGACGCACCGAAATCTCGTCCATCAGGGCATTAACGCCCTCACCCGTCACAGCCGATACGGCCTTGATGTTGTCACGCCCTTGCACGCGCTGCATGATGGCGTCATGGGCCTCGGTTTCTAGCCTGTCGACCTTGTTCCACACCTCGACAACGCGTTCGGACATTTCCTTCTCATCGATCCCGAGATCGGCGAGAATACGCAGCACGTCAGCCGACTGCGCGGCATTGTCGGGGTCCGACATGTCCCGCACATGCAGGATGAGATCGGCTTCCAGCACCTCTTCCAGCGTCGCGCGGAACGCCGCGACAAGGTGGGTTGGCAGGTCGGAAATGAACCCAACCGTATCGGACAGAATGACGGTGCGGCCATGCGGCAGCTTCATTCGACGCAGCGTCGGGTCAAGCGTGGCAAACAGCATGTCCTCGGCCAGCACGCCGGCACCGGTAATGCGGTTAAACAGCGTCGACTTGCCGGCATTGGTGTAACCCACCAGCGCGACGATCGGATGCGGCACCTTGCGGCGCTTTGAACGGTGCAGCTGGCGTGTGCGAACAACCTGCTCCAACTCACGTTCCAGCTTGACGATACGATCCTGCAACAGACGACGGTCGGCTTCGATCTGGGTTTCACCTGGACCACCCATGAAACCGGCACCACCGCGCTGACGCTCCAAGTGGGTCCAGCTGCGGACCAGACGGCCCTTCTGGTAGTTCAGATGGGCAAGATCAACCTGTAGCGTACCTTCCTTGGTGGATGCACGACGTCCGAAGATTTCCAGAATGAGACCGGTGCGGTCAATGACCTTGGCATTCCAGTGTTTTTCAAGATTGCGCTGCTGCACGGGTGTCAGAGGATGGTCGACGATGACCAGGCCGGCATCATGCTCATTCAGCAGGTGGTTGATTTCTTCGATCTTGCCAGTGCCAAACAGTGTAGCCGGGCGCGGCTGGTTCACGGAGACGACCAGACCGGCAACAACTTCAAGATCAATGGCGAGCGCCAGACCCTTTGCCTCTTCCAGCTTCGCATCGCTGGAGCGTACTGGAGCCACGATTATCGAAGGGTCTTTTGACTCACGTCCCGGTTTGAGAACCGGCACCAGCACCACCGCGCGCATATCGTCCCGATGCTTTTCCAGTTCGGGAATAATGGATTCACTTGATGTGTCGCGTGTCGAAATGGTCTTATATCCTGTCTAGAAAACGCCTAAAGGGCAAACGGGAAATACGCCTAAACGTTCCCTTGCCCTTTTGGATCGCTATGTTTTTAACGCTCTAACCGCGAGGTCAGCCTATATTTAGGCAGCACCCTCTTCGGTTTCAAACATCTGCATCGGCTGACCGGGCATGATGGTCGAAATCGCGTGCTTGTAAACAAGCTGCGAATGGCCATCACGACGAAGAAGAACGCAGAAATTGTCAAACGACGTGACAACACCCGTCAGCTTCACACCATTGATAAGGAAAATCGTCAGCGAAATCTTTTGTTTGCGAACGGTATTAAGGAAGAGATCTTGCAAATTCTGAGAACGTTCCGCCATGGCGCCGCTTCTTTCTTTCTTGCCGGCAAAAACACCGGAAAATAATCAATCAATAACCGCTGGTTGAGTGGGTTCACCCCCTCATAACCCTCGTCCGCGACTCTGGTACCAAATCGCGCAATTTTGCGCAATGTCGAAAGCGTACGGAATGGTTCGCCAGCAACATATGATGCACCAATTCCGCAAAGAAAAACCAGCCTAAAAATACTGTATTGACACCCGGAACAATTGTTCCACATCACGCACCGCATCTGCGGCGGCAAATAGCACAACCCGGTCCCTGGCCTTGATTTTCATCGAGCCGTCTGGTCGCAGCACCTTGCCTTCACGATAGATGGCACCAATACGGATACCGTCAGGCAAATCGAGGTCACGCAACATCTGCCCAACCAATGGTGACGTTTCCAGTGCTTCGGCCTCAATGACCTCGCCAGAGCCCTTCTGCACCGAATAGACCGAGCGAATGCGCCCCTTGCGCACATGCTGCAACACACGCGAAATGGTCACGGCACGCGGATTGATGAAGGCATCAATGCCAAGTGATTTCGTCACATCATGGAAAGACGTGCTGTTCAACAAAACGAGGTTTGACTTGCAGCCAAGCTGCTTTGCCATGACCGCACCAAGAATATTCGTTTGGTCATTGTTGGTCAGCGTTACGATCAGGTCTGCATCCTGAATATCGGCCTGCAGCAATATCTTCTGATCGACCACAGAACCATTGAGAACAATGGTTTTGGACAACAGGTCGGACGCAGTGACTGCCTTCTCACGATCAAATTCGATGATCTTGACCCTGGTATTGGGCTGCAATTCCTCGATCTTGCTGGCCACGTAATGGCCGATATTACCGGCACCGGCGATGATGATGCGCCGCGCCTCCTGCTCATCATGGCCAAACAGACCAAGCGTGCGGCGCGCATGCTGGCGCTGACAGATCACATAGGCCAAGTCACCGGTGCGCAACTGATCGGAGGAGCGTGGCACGATCAGCAGGCCTTTACGGTAGATGCCGGTCACAGTGGCAATCAGATCCGGAAACAGGCTGCTCAGCTGGTGCAGAGGCGTGTTGATGACAGGGCAGTCTTCCATGCACTCGATTGCCAGCATGGAAATATTGTCGTCGGCAAAACGCACAACGTCATTGGCGCCGGGAAAGGCGATGCGCCGCAGCACCATTTTACCGACCTCAACCTCCGGCGAAATCGTCACGTCGATCGACATGTTTTCGCGGCTGAACAGGTCGGCATATTCCGGCTGCAGATAGCTCTGGTCACGGATACGGGCAATCTTGGTCGGCACGCTGAACAGTGCATGTGCGACCTCACAGGCAACGATGTTGATTTCGTCGTGCAACGTCACGGCAATGATCATGTCGGCCTGATCGGCACCGGCCTTGGCCAGCATGTCAGGATGCGCGCCGTGCCCGACATAACCACGCACGTCGAGCGTCTCGGTAATGGCAGTAATCAGCGCGGCGGATGTATCAATGACGGAGACTTCATTGTCTTCCCGCGACAGCTGCTCGGCAATGCCGTAGCCAACCTGCCCCGCACCACAAATGATGACCTTCATGATACCTCTTCACCCGCCGAATCGACACGCAGATCGCGTGCCTTCCCGATGCTTATACGCCGAGTGATTTCAATTTGCGATGCAGTGCGGAACGCTCCATTCCGACAAATTCTGCCGTGCGGGAAATATTGCCACCGAACCGGTTGATCTGCGCCACCAGATAATCCCGCTCGAACATTTCACGCGCTTCACGCAGTGGCAGCGTCATGATGTGCTGATCACCCTGCGCGGAAATCTTCGGTAGCATGTCGCCAATATCGGACGGCAGCATGTCGGCAGTAATCGTCGGATCACCACCTTCAGGACGCGCCAGGATCATCAACCGCTCGATATTGTTACGCAGCTGGCGAATATTGCCGGGCCAGTCATGGCTCTGCAGCACGGCCATCGCATCATCGCCAATCTTGCGTGAGCGAATACCGGCCTGCTCGGAAATCTGGCGAATGAACATGTCGACCAGATAAGGAATATCCTCTCGGCGTTCCGACAAGGCAGGGACCTTGACCGGCACCACCGCCAGACGGTGATAGAGATCTTCGCGGAAACGCCCTTCGGCAATCAGGCTTTCAAGATTATAGGCTGTCGACGAGATGATGCGGATATCCACCTTCACCCGCTTGCCGCCACCCACACGTTCAAACTGCTGATCGATCAGCACGCGCAGGATCTTGTTCTGTGTTTCGCGTGGCATTTCCCCGACCTCATCAAGGTAGAGAATACCGCGATGCGCCTCTTCCATCGCACCGATCTTGCGCGGCTGTCCCGGCTGACCTTCGGTGCCAAACAGCGCAATCTCCATGCGGTCCGGCGTAATCGTCGCGGCATTCAGCGCCACGAACGGGCCGGAAGCACGGCTGGACTTCTTGTGGATCATGCGCGCCACAAGCTCCTTGCCGGAACCGGAAGGCCCAAGGATCATGATACGGCTATTGGTCGGTGCTGTACGATCAATGGTCTGGCGCAGTTGCGATACGGCAAGCGACGCACCGATCAGTTCCGCCGAATCACCGGTGCGCTTTTTCAGTTCTTGCACTTCACGCTTCAGCTTGGAGTTTTCCAGCGCACGTTCAGCAATCAGAATAAGGCGGTCGGTCTTGAACGGCTTTTCAATGAAGTCAAACGCACCGCGCTTGATTGCGTTGACGGCCGTTTCGATATTACCGTGACCGGAAATCATCACCACCGGCAGGTCCGGGTGGCGGCTTTTGATTTCATCCAGCAATGCCAGACCGTCAAGACGGCTGCCCTGCATCCAAATATCCAGAAACACCAGCCGCGGCACGCGTTCCGAAATCGCTGCAAGCGCGCTGTCGGCGTCATGCGCCATACGTGTTTCATGCCCTTCATCGGACAGAATACCCGCAACAATCTCGCGAATGTCAGCTTCGTCATCCACGACCAGAATATCAGACGCCATAGGCCACTTCCTTGTCACTTGCTGCTTCGGTCGCATCAAGATGCGGCAGAATCACTCTAATCATGGCACCATGGCCATGGTCGAAATCGGCGGGTGCATCATGCAGTTCGATCTGCCCGCCATGCTCTTCAATAATCTTTTTGACGATTGCCAGACCAAGGCCGGTGCCCTTGTCCCGCATCGTCATATAGGGCTCCAGAATGCGGTGCCGATTTTCAGCCGGCAGGCCACGGCCATTGTCGATGACGTCAACCACGAAGTGATCCGTATCGAACTGGCTGCGCACCAGAACTCGGCCTTCACGACGCTCGCCGCCATCAACGTCAATAGCGTCGATTGCCTCAACGGCATTCTTGATCAGATTGCCAAAAGCCTGCCCCAGCATACGTGCATCAAACAACCCGTTCTGGGCATCTTCACCCAGTTCGGTGCTGATCTTCACGTGGCTTGCGCCAATTTCCCGCAGGAATGCCGCATCCTTCAGAATATCGCGTAGATCGGACTTTTCCTTGGTTGGCTTTGGCATGCGTGCGAACGCCGAGAACTCGTCGACCATGCGGCCGATATCGCCCACCTGGCGCACGATCGTGTCGGTACACTGGTCAAACACCTGCCGATCCTCATCGGCAATCTGCTTGCCGAAGCGGCGCTTGATGCGCTCGGCAGACAGCTGGATCGGCGTCAGCGGGTTTTTGATTTCATGGGCAATACGGCGCGCCACATCCGACCAAGCGGTAGAGCGCTGCGCAATCACCAGATCGGTAATGTCATCAAGCGTAATGACATAGGCGTCACGGGCCGCTTCGCGCGTTACCTTTACGTTGAGTGCCCGTTCCTTGCCACGCCGCATGATGTTGATCTGCTTGTGGAACTCACCACGCGACCACACGGCAGCCTCAGTCACCACCTGATCGATCTCAGGCGCTGCATCACCCAACTTCACACCCATCAGCTTGTCGGATGGCATGGCCAGGAAATCCTCGGCCGATGGATTGGCAATGGTGATCTGCCGGTCCTCATCCACACCGATAACGGCGGCTGTCACACCTGACAGCACGGCTTCGATAAAGCGCCGGCGCGCATCGATATCGTCCTTGGCTTCGAGAATTTCGCGCTGCTGGGTGCGGATTTCCGAAATCATCTTGTTGAAGGTGCGCGACAACCTGCCAACGTCACCGTCAACGGCGCGCACCGGCACCAGCACATTCATGTTGCCGGTTGCCACACTGTCGGCCGCACCAATCAACAGGCGGATCGGCCGCACGATACGGTCGGCCACCGCAATAGCGGTCCAGATGGCGGCCAGAAGGACGATCAGCGCAAAACCGAGATAGAGAATGGCAAAGGCCACCTGCAACGAGGCACGGCCCGCCTCCATGGCTTTGTATTCATCGCGGTTTTCATCCATCAACCGCATGGCGACCATGACCTTGGGGTCAACCGCACGCACGGTATAAAGGAACGTGCCACCGATGCTGTCGAGCTTGATGATGGCGCCAACCAGGTTGGTAATGCCAGGCGGAATAAGGGTCGGTTGACCGGCAGCGGCCTTTTCCAGCGCGTCCTGCGGAATGGCCGGCAGTGGTTTTTCCGTTTCGATATTGGCCTGCACGATGGCATCGCCATCTTCACGCACCAAAAACGCACCAAGCAGGCCACGGCCCTTGGCCTGCCGTGTCAGCAGATCCACAAAACCGGTACGGTCGAGATAGAAAAGAGCGCGGTTGCGCTCGAGGTCATTGGCCATGGAAAGCGTCTGCCCCTGAACATAGGAGGCATTTTCCATCATATAGGCCTGCGCCACATTGCTGGAGGATTCCACGATCGACTGGGTTCTGATAGAGAACCAGCGATCAAGGCCGGCATTGAGCGTGATACTGGCGAAAATCGCCACCAGAACCGCCGGTGTAATCGCCACAATCGAAAACAGCACAACGATGCGGATATGAAGACGCGCAGCAGCGCGTCCCACCCGGCGGGCTTTCAGCAGACGGCTGACTTCACGGCCGATCAGATACATCAGGCCAAGCACGAACAACCCGTTGATGACACCAAGGCCAATCACAACGTTGGATGTTGGCGAAATGGGGGTCAGGCCAACGAGAATAAACAGGGAGAAGATGGCGCACGAAAGCGCAGCGCCAGCCAGCAAAAGACCGGGCAACGCAAAAGATATGCGCCGGTCTTTCACACTTGCATCACTCACGTCACTGTCCGCAGCGTAGTCGGCGGCAGGTGTTCGCATTCAATTCTCCTGATTGCAGCCACTTGTCCAATGGCAGCCTGACAGCGGAATCACTCTCATGAAATTGTCCCGCGTGTTTTTCAAGCAACACAATGTGGCGAAAATGCAACGAGAATTTCGCGTCTGTCAATATCTCAGGTCGTACGCGAGCTACGATACACCGAGACACCCAGCTCACGGATTTTCTTGCGCAACGTGTTGCGGTTGAGACCGAGAAGATCGGCTGCCTTGATCTGGTTGCCCCGCGTGGCCGTTAAAGCCGCGAGAATAAGCGGATATTCCATCTCGCGCAGGACACGGTCATAGAGGCCGGCAGGCGGCAAATCGTCGCCAAAACCGGAGAAATACTCGCGCATATTTTCTTCCACGGCCTGCGAGATTGTCAGCGTACCGGTGCGGACATTCATCTTGTCCATCGGACGTTCAGGCACATCGGAATTCAATTCCGAATCGATGATCTCCTTGGTGATGACTTCCTGCGGATAAAGAGCCATCAAACGACGAATAAGGTTTTCCAGCTCGCGCACGTTGCCAGGCCAGGCATAGGCCTTCATCAGTTCCAGCGCTTCGGTTTCGAATCGCTTGCCTTCAAGTCCTTCCTTTTCACCCTGCTGGATGAAGTGGCGAACCAGATCGGCAATGTCTTCTGCACGGTCACGCAGCGGCGGCAGGCGCAGAGGCACCACGTTGAGGCGGTAATAAAGGTCTTCACGGAACAGGCCCTGATTGATGGACTGTTTCAGATCCTTGTTGGTGGCAGCAACAATGCGGACATCGGTGCGGATCGGTGTACGACCGCCAACGGTGGTGTATTCGCCCTGCTGCAGCACGCGCAACAGTCGGGTCTGTGCATCCATCGGCATATCGCCAATTTCATCGAGGAACAGTGTACCGCCTTCGGCCTGTTCAAAACGGCCGGTGGAGCGGTTCTGTGCGCCGGTAAAGGCACCCTTTTCATGACCGAACAGTTCGGATTCAATCAGGTCACGCGGAATGGCCGCCATGTTGATTGCCACGAAGGGACCGTTGCGACGCTTGCCATAATCATGCAGCGCCCGTGCCACCAGTTCCTTGCCGGTACCGGATTCGCCGGTGATCATCAGCGTCAGGTCGGTCTGCATCAGACGTGCCAGCACGCGGTAAATTTCCTGCATGGCAGCTGAGCGGCCGACCAGCGGCATGCCGTCCTGCATGTCATCATCCAGCTTGGCAGGCTTGCGCTTCGGCTCAGCCAAGGCGCGACCAATGATGGCAATCAGCTCAGTCAGGTCGAATGGCTTTGGCAGATAATCATAGGCACCCTTTTCCGACGCCTTGATGGCCGTCATGAAGGTGTTCTGCGCACTCATGACGAGCACGGGCAGTTCGGGACGAGCCTTCTTGATGCGTGGCAGCAGGTCAAATGCGTTTTCGTCAGGCATTATCACGTCGGTGATAACCAGGTCCCCCTCACCTGCAGAAATCCAGCGCCACAATGTGGCGGCATTGGAAGTAATACGCACGTCATAACCGGCTCGGCTGAGAGCCTGATTAAGCACAGTGCGGATGGCCGCGTCATCGTCGGCCACAAGGATCGTCGCTGTCATGGGGTATTTCCTGTCGGGTTCGGAATTGTACGCTCTTCCTGCGCTATTTCCGGTGAAACGGGCATGAGAACACGGAATGTCGTGCGATGGTTCTGGCTGTCGCATTCGATAATGCCGCCATGGGCACCAATCAGCTTGGCCACCAGCGCCAGACCAAGGCCGGAGCCATTGGTCTTGGTGGTAATGAACGGGTCAAAAAGATAGGGCAGAAGGTCCGACGGAACGCCGGGACCATTATCCACCACACAAAACTCAAGCGGCAGCGAAATACGCTCACGCGTTCCGGCAACCGAAAGCCGGATGCCCGGGCGATAAGCGGTGGTCAGAACAATTTCGCCATCCTGCTGGTTGCCAATCGCCTCGGAGGCGTTCTTGACCAGATTGAGGAATATCTGCACGAGCTGGTCGCGGTTGGCATAAACCGGCGGCAAGGACGGATCGTAATTTTCGCTGATCTTGATGTTGCGGGCAAAGCCGGCCTTGGCAACCGCCTTCACATGATCCAACACCGAGTGGATGTTGACGGGAACGCGGTCTACGGGACGCTCGTCGGAAAACACTTCCATACGGTCAACCAGCGACACGATACGATCGGTCTCGTCGCAGATCAGTCGTGTCAGCGCACGGTCATCATCTGCCACTGACGTCTCGAGAAGCTGTGCTGCACCACGAATGCCCGAAAGCGGGTTCTTGATTTCGTGGGCCAGCATCGAGGCAAGGCCGGACACCGAACGGGCAGCGGCGCGATGGGTCAGCTGACGGTCGATCTTGTCGGCCATCGAACGTTCCTGAAACACCACAACCACCGAGCCGGGTTCGCTGACAACCGGTGCGACGTAAAGGTCAACCAGCTTTTCCTGACCAAGCCGCGGCGAGCTCAGGTCCACACGGTATTCATTGACCGGCGCGCGACGTTCGCGCACCTGCTCGATCAGCGCCAGCAGCGGACTGCCGAACGGAATGAAGGTCGAGATACGGTAACGTGCCAGATGTGCGGCACTGGCGCCAAAAAACGCTTCCGCTTCCCAGTTGGCAAAGGCGATGAAACCTTCGGCATCAACCAGAACCACCGGGTTTTGCACCGCGTTGAGAACAGCCATGGCAAGCGCATTGCTGGCTGCCGGATCATGTGTCGGAACAGTCATGCGGCCTTCCTTGCAGCAAACAATGCTGCGCCTTCTTCCAGAGCAGCACGCACCATCTGCGTGACCTGCGCTGCATTTTTCGATGTCATGATCGTTGCCTTGTCCTGTCCCGCCATGTGCGGCGCGAACCTTTCCAGATACCAGCCAAGGTGTTTGCGCGCGTGGCGCAAGCCTGCCTCAAGCCCATAAAACTCAAGCATCATTTCATAATGTTCAACGGCGAGGGCTGCGATATCCTGTCGCGCAGGGCCGTCATGTCCGGCAAGCACGGCTGGCAACCACGGCTGGCCCTGTGCGCCACGTCCCGCCATCACCGCATCGGCACCCGAGCGGCGCAAAATTTCCTTGGCATCTTCAACCGTCTCAACATCGCCATTGGCAATCAACGGTACGGAAATGGCATCACGAACGGCGCGAATGGCATCCCAGTCGGCCCGTCCCTCGTAAAACTGCATGCGGGTGCGGCCATGAATGGTAATCAGCTGCACGCCCGCATCCTGTGCACGCCGTGCGATCTCTGGCGCATTGAGGGAGTTCTCATCCCAGCCAAGACGCATCTTCAATGTTACTGGAACCTTGACGGCATTGACTGTCGCCTCGATCAGCGTCAGCGCATGGTCAGGGTCACGCATCAGCGCAGAGCCGGAATAACCGCCCGTCACCTTCTTGGCTGGACAGCCCATATTGATATCGACGATATCTGCGCCATTGGCTTCAACGATCTTGGCAGCCTCGGCCATCCAGTGCGCCTCACGTCCGGCCAGCTGCACCATGTGCGGCGTCATGCCTGCGTTTCTCAGCCGCGCCCAGGATTCACCACGGTTGGCCACCAGCTCGCGGCTTGCAACCATTTCCGTTACCACCAGCCCGGCACCGAAACGCCAGGCGATCTGCCGGAACGGCAGATCAGTTACCCCCGACATAGGCGCAAGGACAGCCCGGTTACGAACGGTTACGGAGCCGATATTAAAAGGCGCTGACAACTCCGGGATGGGCAATTGATGATCTTTCGTGCAGAATTATGCTTTGCATTATTTTTAGACATATATTGCGCAGTTGCCAAGCACTTTCACACGGCAATGTGCTGCTTTTATAAAGATCAGGGATTGCAGAGGCGTGATAACGACGCGCGTGATCTTGAAAACCGGGCAAATGATCGATTTACTCTCAAGCCTTTGACCAAGCAACGCCAAGGCTGCAAAAGCCTTTTGTTGTTTGGGACTCTGGACCGCTCAAGTCAACTCCTTTACGAGCAGACAGCATCTTGGATCAATTGATGAGAGAAGTGAGACAGACAGCATGAAAACCGGCGTCATTATTGTTGCCGCTGGCCGTGGCGAACGGGCAGGCTCCCCGCAGGATGGACCGAAACAATACCGGTTGATTGGAGGAAAGCCCGTCATTGAGCACACGCTTGAGGTTTTCTTGGCCTGGGCAAAATCCCCTGCCATCACCGTGGTCATTCATCCAGACGACAAGGACCTGATTGCCCCCGTGCTGCAACGCCTCGATGCAGGCGACCGCATTCGCACCGTGCTTGGTGGCGCAACCCGCCAGCAATCCGTCCTCGCTGGCCTGAAAGCCATGGCGCCGGATGACCTTAGCCACGTCATGATCCATGACGCCGTGCGGCCCTTCATCGATCACGATCTTCTGGACCGCGTGGCCAACACGCTGTCGCAAGGTGCCCAAAGCGCCCTGCCCGTGCTTGCTGTCACCGATACGCTGAAGCGTGGCTCGGCCGCCGGTTACAGCGAAGAGACCGTACCGCGCGCTGGCCTTTACGCCGCCCAGACACCGCAGGCTTTTGCCTATCAGGCAATTACGCACGCCCACGAACAGGCCGCCTCTTCCGGACGGGATGACTTTACCGACGATGCCTCGATTGCCGAATGGGCGGGGCTGCCGGTTAAGCTCGTCGAAGGGCTGGTCGACAATGTAAAACTGACTTTGAAACGGGATATCACCATGGCCGATGAAAAACTCACCCAGGCACTGCCGGATGTACGCACAGGTAACGGCTATGATGTTCATCAGCTTGAGCCAGGTGATGGCGTGACCCTGTGCGGCGTGTTCATTCCCCATGACCAGAAGCTCATGGGACACTCGGATGCTGACGTTGCCCTGCACGCGCTGACCGATGCCCTGCTGGCAACCTGCGGCGCCGGTGACATTGGCGACCACTTCCCGCCATCCGATCCGCAGTGGAAGGGTGCCGCATCGCGCATTTTTCTGGAACATGCCGCAAACGTCGTGCGCGGCAATGGCGGCACCATCATGAATGCCGATGTGTCGCTGATTGCCGAAGAACCAAAGATCGGCCCGCACCGTCAGGCCATGCGCGAAATGTTGTCGGAAATTCTCGGCATCACACTCGACCGTTGCTCGGTCAAAGCCACCACCAATGAAAAGATCGGCTTTGTCGGCCGCAAGGAAGGCATTGCCGCCATCGCCACTGCGACCGTAGTCTACCAAGGCCGCCAGGCATGAGCATCTTCCCGGACGATATCGCAGCACTGGCGCAAAAGATGATCTCGCAAGGCACGGCCCGTGGTGAGATGGTCTCGACCGCGGAAAGCTGCACCGGCGGCCTGATTGCCGGTGCACTGACCGAAATCGCCGGTTCATCCGCTGTGGTCGACCGGGGTTTTGTCACCTACACCAACGAGGCCAAGGCCGACATGCTAGGCGTACAGGTCAAAACGCTTGAAACATTCGGTGCGGTTTCGAAAGAGACCGCATTGCAGATGGTCCAGGGTGCGCTGCTGCGCTCAAGGGGCAGCCACGCCGTGGCGGTCACCGGCATTGCCGGTCCGGGCGGTGGTTCTGACACCAAGCCAGTTGGTCTTGTGCATCTGGCGGCGATGAGCCGCAACGGCGCGATCCTGCACCGCGAAATGCGCTACGGCGACATTGGTCGTGATCAGGTGCGTCTCGCCACCGTCAAAACGGCACTGGAAATGCTGCTGGACGTGTCCGGAGCAAAATAATCAGGTGCCGTAAATCTTGTCGGCCCGCGCCTCGAAGGCTTCTGCAAACATCCGGAAGGCCCGATCGAACATCGTGCCCATGACGGCACTCAAGATGCGGCTTTTGAATTCGTAATCGATGAAGAAGTGAACCGAGCAACCGCCATCGTCCATTGGCTCGAAGCGCCAGCGATTGTCGAGATATCTAAACGGTCCGTCGAGATACTTCACATCGATGGCCAGATCATTGCCATTCAGCAGAACCTGTGTGGTGAAGGTTTCGCGGATCGCCTTGTAACCAACCGTCATATCCGCAATCAGCAACGCCTTGCCGTCCCGTTCCTTGCGGGAACGCACGGTCAGTCCTTCACACAAAGGCAGGAATTCGGGGTATCGCTCAACGTCGGCAACCAAAGCATACATGCGTTCTGGCGAATGCTTGACGGGGCGACTGGTTTCAAACTGCGGCATAGTCCGCAGTTAATCTGCGAGCATCAGAATATCAAGAAGCCTTTGCATGTCGCGGCGTGATTTCACCTGAAAGATCGGCACATCGGGGCCGTACCGTTCAAAATTGCGCAAGAAAGCCGGCGCGTATTTCTTCTCGAAGTTCCAGATATATTCCAGGAACTCCCGGTCCGGCAAAGGTTCCGGGCAGCCCTCCGCCATAGCAGGCCTGACTGTGCCATAATAACGTGCCACGCGGCGGGCAACGCCGGTCAGGCATACAAAGCGCGACATGCGCACCCAGATGACGATGTCGGTGCGTGGCAAACGAATGTCAAAGGTCGAGGGATTGCTGCCATCCATCACCCAGCGATCCCGCGCAATCAGCTCTTCGAGCAATGCGTGCTGCTCAACCCTGTCCCGCTGCTGCCAACCGGGTAACCACCTGATGTCACGATCGATTGACTGATATTCCAGACAGAATTTCGCAGCCAGCTTGAGAGAAAGCGTTGTTTTTCCGCCACCTGAGCAGCCAACCACCATGATGCGGTCTGCCTGCCGAATGAGACCTGCCGCCTTTTGCGCTTCATCAATTTTCTGCATCATACCCCTGACCTCAATGCAGCTTCCCGAAATTGACTATTGCAACCCTGCCTACAGGATTGCTATTGATTTGCCACAATGAGTACATCTTTTGGGTGCAAACGAGGCAAGCCTTCCCAACTTGTTTCTGTATCGGACATCCGAAGAATACTTGCCGTAACAACAATTCAGGTTTGACCTGCCGAGTGAGCCGATGGACGATTTTTCAAATATCATCAACCTTCTTGAATCCGCAAAGCAACTGGCATCGATGAATGGCATGCCTGTTTTGGCCTATCTTATCGATGTTGCCAAATGTGAAGCGCGCGAGAACAAGCCGACACTTCGCAAGCGCAAGCGTGGCGAGTCCACCGCGAAAGAAGAAACCACAGCATGACGCAAAAGGCTGCCGCCTGTGATGTGGCAGCCAACTGACAAGCGGAAATGCACCCCATAAAAAAAGCGCCCTTGAGGCGCTTTTTTATTGTCATGATCAGGCCGTTGTCCGGATCATTCGGCAGCAACGAGAAGCTTCTTCTCACGTGCGGCGCGCAGACGCGCAAAGTCATCACCGGCATGGTGCGAAGAACGGGTCAGAGGGCTGGACGACACCATCAGGAACCCCTTGGTGTACGCCACAGTCTCATAGGACTTGAACTCTTCCGGCGTGACGAACTTTTCGACCTTGTGGTGCTTGCGGGTCGGCTGCAGATACTGGCCAATGGTAATGAAATCCACATCAGCAGAGCGCAGGTCGTCCATAAGCTGCAGCACTTCGTTACGCTCTTCGCCAAGGCCAACCATGATGCCGGACTTGGTGAACATGGTCGGATCCAGTTCCTTCACCCGCTGCAACAAACGTACCGAATGGAAGTAACGCGCACCCGGACGAACCGTCAGGTAATTGCCCGGTACGGTTTCCATATTGTGGTTGAACACGTCAGGCTTGGCCGCAACAACACGCTCCAGCGCGCCTGGCTTCTTCAGGAAGTCTGGTGTCAGGATTTCGATGGTTGTGCCAGGCGATGCCGCACGAATGGCCCAGATCACCTTTTCAAAGTGTTCAGCGCCACCATCAGCCAGATCGTCACGGTCCACAGAGGTGATAACGACGTGAGACAGACCCATCTGCTTGACGGCCTTGCCGATGTTCTCAGGCTCGTTCTGATCAAGTGCATTCGGCTTGCCGGTCGACACGTTACAGAAAGCACAGGCACGGGTGCAGATTTCACCCATGATCATGAATGTCGCGTGTTTCTTGCTCCAGCACTCGCCAATGTTGGGACAGCCTGCTTCTTCGCACACGGTCACCAGCTTGTGGGAACGAACCAGTTCGCGGGTTTCCTGATACCCTTTCGAGGTCGGCGCCTTGACGCGAATCCACTCAGGTTTGCGCGCAACCTCGGTATCGGGCTTGTGAGCCTTTTCCGGGTGGCGAACACGCTTTTCTTCCTGCGAAGTCCTGTCGAGAATGGTGACCATGAAAACCTGCTTTCACCGAGTTTTACGGCTCATTAGAACAATTCCAGAAAAACTGTAAGGGGATTTTCTGGAAGGGCCTAAAATAATGGGTCTCAGGACACGTTGCCGTGAAACAACCTGTCCTGTCTTGATTTACCGCCGGACGATTTTGGCAACAAACAGCAACAGGCTGGCACCAAGAAACGCGGTGATGAAATAGCCCAGACGGCTATCCTGCACGAAAACATCGAACTGGCGCAGCACGGCAACAGCCACAACAGAACCGACGATACCCAGAATAATATTCATGAAAACGCCGAAGCGAATATCCATCAGCTTGCCTGCGAGCCATCCGCCCAGACCGCCAATGATAATTGCACCAATCCAGCCAACACTTTCCATGATCTACTCCGTTAAAGTTCCGCTCCCCAAAAGGGTTTACTCCAGATAGGGAGCGGCAGATTTCAATCAAGCATTCAGAACGCGACCATAGGCGTCCAGAACGCTTTCCTTCATCATTTCCGACAGGGTCGGATGTGGGAAGATCGTGTGCATCAGTTCTTCTTCTGTGGTTTCAAGGTTCATCGCCACCACGAAGCCCTGGATCAGTTCGGTCACTTCTGCACCAACCATGTGCGCGCCGATCAGCTCACCGGTCTTCTTGTCGAAGATGGTCTTGATCATGCCCTGGTCTTCACCCAGCGCGATTGCCTTGCCGTTGGCAGCGAAGGAGTAACGGCCCACGCGGATTTCGCGGCCCTGTTCTTTCGCCTTTGCTTCCGTCAGACCGACCGAAGCGACCTGCGGGTTGCAGTATGTGCAGCCTGGAATCTTGCTCTTGTCCATCGGGTGAACATTCGGCAGACCGGCAATCTTTTCAATGCAGATCACGCCTTCATGCTCGGCCTTGTGGGCGAGCATTGGAGGACCGGCAACGTCGCCAATCGCGTAGAGACCCGGCACGTTGGTCTTGCCGTAACCGTCAATGACCACGCAACCGCGATCCGTTTTGACACCAAGCGCTTCCAGACCGAGATTTTCGATGTTGCCCTGCACGCCAACAGCCGAGATCAGGCGATCAGCCGTGATCTGCTGAACCTTGCCATCCTTGGTTTCAACATGCGCCGTAATCGAGTTTGCACCCTTTTCGACCTTGGAAACCTTGGCTTCGGTGATGATCTTCAGGCCGCGCTTTTCAAGCTGCTTGCGGGCAAAGGCGGAGATTTCCGCATCTTCGACAGGCATGACATTGGCCATCAGTTCGACAACGGTCACGTCAACGCCCATGGAGCGGTAGAAGGACGCAAATTCGATGCCGATGGCGCCGGAGCCCATCACGACAATCGACTTCGGCATGAAGTCAGGCTTCATCGCTTCGAAATAGGTCCAGATCAGCTTGCCATCCGGCTCGATGCCTGGCAGCGCACGCGGACGTGCACCTGTGGCAACGATGATGTGCTTGGCTGTGTAGGTGCCCTCACCCAGAACGCCCTTTGGAACAGGGTTTTGTGGCTGAACGGCAGGCTTGGCCGTCTTGCCGACAACGATCTCGTTTGGTTTGGTCAGCTTTGCCTCGCCCCAGATCACGTCGATCTTGTTCTTCTTCATCAGGTAGGCAACGCCGCCGTTGAGACGAGCGGAAACGCCACGCGAACGTGCAACAACTTCCTTCACGTCGGCGGTGATGGTGCCGTCCAGCTTCAGACCGTAATTCTTGGCGTGGTTGGCATTATCAAGCACTTCGGCAGAGCGCAGCAGTGCCTTGGTTGGAATGCAGCCCCAGTTAAGGCAGATGCCCCCCAGATGCTCGCGCTCGACAATGGCCGTCTTCAAACCAAGCTGGGCAGCACGAATGGCAGTGACATAACCGCCGGGACCGGAACCGATAATGATGACGTCATAGGCGTTCGACATTTAGGCTATCACTCCTTGTTTCATTTTTGAGGTGGCGCGAGGCATTCGCATTCCACCCTTTTGTCGGGAGCAAAGCCTGGGCTTGAAGCCTATTGTCCGAAATCTTCCGGTATTGGCTCGGCCGCTGTCAGCATCCCGTATATTTCGTCTTTCAGGACCATTCTGCGCTTGCGCATATCGGCCATATGAAAATCATCGCATGGCTCGATATCTGTCTCCGCCCGGTGAATTTTCTGGTTCAGCGCCTCGTAAGCGGCGCTGATCCTGTGAAAGTGTCCGTCACGCTCGCGCAGATGGCGAATGAGGCTGACATATTCAGCAAATTCCTCGGGCAGTTGGTGCGGTGTGTTCGACATGCCGTAACCTCCGTCTTGCGGTTGATACGGTCAGGCTAGACGCCCGCTGCATTCGCTCCTTGATCCTGATCAAAACCTGTCAAATTGCATTACAATCCAAGCATCATGCGCACGACCGGCTCCAGGCCGCGACCAAGCGCACGGGTATTTTCTGCGTCCAGATGCACGCCATCAATTGGTGTGGCAACAGAGACCGAACCGGCGTCAAAGAAGCCGCATTCCTTCTCGTCCGCCAAATCGCGGTAAAGCGAGGCCAGCATCTTGGATTCCTCAACTGCACCCGCATACATTGCCGCAAAATAGGAATTTGCGGTTTCGCAGATCAGTGGCGGTGCAACGATTAGAATTTCCGGTTGCTCATCCGAGCCGAAATGCCATTCGTGACGGCGCACCAGGCTGACAAGCCTTTTAACGCCGCTTGTCGCAGCAACGGCAAAACCGCCGCCGGCAAGGCCACGTTTCAAATCGTTGGTGCCAAGCATGATGATAACGAGGTCAAGCGGACCATGGCTGTGCAACAGCGTTGGCAAGGTGCGTGCACCATTGCGATCAAAGTCAGACAGGTTATCGTCATAAACAGTGGTACGGCCGTTCAGGCCTTCCGCGATGACAACAACGTCATTACCCAATGCCTTTTGCAAGACAGTCGGCCAACGATCATCAATCGCATGACGCCCCATATTGGCCGCGTCATAACCCCATGTCAGACTATCGCCATAGCAAAGAACAGTCTTCGTCACGTGCAGCTCCTGAATACAGCGAGCCGAAAACCATATGCGGTTTTCGGCTCTGCTCTTTTCTTAAACCAGCATGCCCATCGGGTTTTCGATGTAGCGTTTGAAAGCGCCGAGAAGTTCAGCACCCAGCGCGCCATCAACGCAACGGTGGTCAGTGGACAATGTGACCGTCATGACATTGGCGATCTTGATCTCACCATTCTTGACAACCGCACGCTGTTCACCGGCACCAACAGCCAGAATGGTGGCATGTGGTGGGTTCACAACAGCCGAGAAGCTCTTCACGCCCATCATGCCCATGTTGGACACGGCAGTCGTACCGCCCTGATATTCTTCAGGCTTCAGCTTGCGCTCCTTGGCGCGCTTGCCGAGATCCTTCATCTCGTTGGAGATGGCAGACAGCGACTTAAGCTCAGCCTGACGAACGATCGGGGTGATCAGACCACCGGGGATCGACACGGCAACGCCAACATCAGCATGCTTGTGCTTGACTATGTTGGTTTCGGTCCAGGATACGTTGGCATCCGGAACGTCACGCAGGGCAAGGGCAAGCGCCTTGATGACCATGTCATTGACCGACAGCTTGTAGGCTGGCTTGCCATCCTTTTCAGGGGAAGCAGCGTTGAGCTGTGCGCGCAGTGCCATCAGGGCATCCAGTTCGCAATCCACGGAAACGTAGAAATGCGGAATGGTCTGCTTGGATTCCTGCAGGCGCTTAGCAATGGTCTTGCGCATGCCGTCATGTGGCACAAGTTCGTAAGAACCCTGCTCGAACAGCTTGAGAACGGCCTCTTCGCTCATGCCCTTTGCAGCGGTAGGTGCCGAAGCAGCGGCAGCAGCAGCGGCAGCAGCAGTGGTTGCCGGAGCAGCCTTTGCACCACCGGACGCAACAGTCTTTTCAATGTCAGACTTCACGATACGGCCACGTGGACCGGAACCGGAAACCGCAGACAGATCAAGACCAGCTTCCTTGGCCAGACGGCGTGCCAGTGGCGACGCAAAAACGCGTTCGCCAGACTGTCCAGCCTTGGCAGCAGGTGCCGGTGCCGCAGCAGGTGCAGCGTTAGCGGCAGTAGCAGGTGCAGCCTCGGATTTTTCTTCCTTCGGTGCTTCTGCCTTTGCCTCAGCCTTGGCCGGGGCAGCATCGCCACCCTTGGCCGCAGCCGCTACATCTTCACCTTCTTCGGCAAGAATGGCGATCAGTGCGTTGACCTTGACCGCATCGGTTCCAGCTGGAACCACGATCTTGGCAACAACGCCTTCATCGACAGATTCCACTTCCATGGTTGCCTTGTCGGTTTCGATTTCGGCAATCACGTCGCCGGGAGCAACCTTGTCGCCTTCCTTGACCAGCCACTTGGCGAGATTACCCTCTTCCATCGTGGGAGACAGGGCAGGCATTGTAATGTTGATAGGCATCGAAACGCCCTCCCCTTATTTGTAGCAGACGGTTTTGACGGCCTGTACGACTTCATCCACGTTCGGCAGAGCCAGCTTCTCGAGATTGGCCGCGTAAGGCATTGGAACATCCTTGCCGGTAATCGACAGGATCGGCGCATCCAGATAGTCAAATGCAGCGCGCTGAACCTGGTTTGCAATGAAGTCACCAACCGATGACTGCGGGAAGCCTTCTTCAACGGTAACCAGACGACCGGTCTTCTTGACGGACTCGATAACGGCAGGAAGGTCCATCGGACGGATGGTGCGCAGGTCGATCAGTTCAACGTCGATGCCGAGCTTTTCGAGTTCGGCAACAGCCTTGACCGCATAGGTCATGCCGATACCGAAGGAAACGATGGTCGCATCCTTGCCCTGGCGGTGAATGCGTGCCTTGCCGATTGGCAGCACGAAATCATCCAGCTTCGGAACATCAAAGCTCTGACCGTACAGGATTTCGTTTTCAAGGAAGATGACCGGGTTCGGATCGCGGATAGCAGCCTTGAGCAGACCCTTGGCGTCAGCAGCCGTGTACGGCATGACGACCTTGAGGCCCGGAATGTGGCTGTACCAGGCGGCATAGCACTGCGAGTGCTGTGCACCAACGCGCGCAGCAGCGCCCGACGGACCACGGAACACCATTGGCGCGCCCATCTGACCACCAGACATATAGAGCGTCTTGGCAGCAGAGTTGACGATCTGGTCAATGGCCTGCATCGCGAAGTTGAAGGTCATGAACTCGACGATTGGCTTCAGGCCAGTCATCGCAGCGCCGACGCCGATACCGGCAAAGCCGTGTTCGGTGATTGGCGTATCGATAACGCGCTTTGCACCAAACTCCTGCAGAAGACCCTGGGTGATCTTGTAGGCACCCTGGTATTCGGCAACTTCTTCACCCATGACGAAGACTTTTTCGTCAGAGCGCATTTCTTCAGCCATCGCGTCACGAAGAGCTTCGCGAACAGTGGTGGACACAAATTCTGTACCAGCCGGAATATCCGGATCAGCAGCAACTTCGATCTTTGGAGCAGCAGGAACCTTGGCAGCTTCCTTGGAAGCGGATGGCTCTTCGCTTGCTTCGCGTGCCTTGCCGCCAGCAGCGTCAGAGGCAGCAGCCTCAGCCTTCGGCTCTTCCTTCTTCGGTGCTGAAGAAGAAATGGCGTCAGCGCTTTCGCCATCCTGCAGCAGAACTGCAATGGCCGTGTTGACCTTGACGTTTTCAGTGCCGGCATCGATCAGGATCTTGCCGATAACACCTTCGTCAACAGCTTCCACTTCCATGGTTGCCTTGTCGGTCTCGATTTCAGCGATCACGTCACCGGAGGTAACCTTGTCGCCTTCTTTCTTGAGCCACTTGGAAAGCGTGCCTTCCTCCATGGTCGGGGAAAGTGCAGGCATAAGAATTTCAATAGGCATGGATTCTTTCTCCCCGGATCAGAGCAGAATATCGGTGTAGAGCTCGGATACATCCGGCTCCGGATCGTTCTGGGCGAAGTCGGCACTGTCGGCAACGACGTCACGGACATCCTTGTCGATAGCCTTGAGTTCGTCTTCGCTTGCCCAACCCTTTTCAAGGAGGCGTGCCTTGACCTGTTCGATCGGATCCTGCTCGGAGCGCATCTTCTGCACTTCTTCCTTGGAGCGATACTTTGCAGGGTCAGACATCGAGTGACCACGATAACGGTAGGTCAGCATTTCAAGAATGATCGGACCCTTGCCGGAACGGCAATGTTCAAGCGCTTCGTCAGCGGCAGCCTTCACGGCGCGAACATCCATGCCGTCAACCTGGATACCAGGAATACCGAAGGATTCACCGCGCAGCGAGTAGTTGGACTGTGCCGTTGCACGGGCAGTCGATGTACCCATGGCGTAACGGTTGTTTTCCACGATGTAGACGATCGGGAGTTTCCACAGAGCTGCCATGTTGAAGCTCTCGTAAACCTGACCCTGGTTGGCAGCGCCGTCACCGAAATAGGTCACGGAAACATTGCCATTGCCGCGGTAGTGGTTTGCAAATGCAAGGCCAGTGCCGAGCGAAACCTGCGCACCAACGATACCATGACCACCGTAGAAATGCTTTTCCTTGGAGAACATGTGCATGGAGCCGCCCTTACCCTTGGACAGACCACCACGACGGCCGGTGAGTTCGGCCATAACACCACGGGCACTCATGCCAGCTGCCAGCATGTGGCCGTGGTCACGGTAAGCGGTGATAACCTGGTCGCCTTCCTGCTGGGACATCTGCATGCCGACAACGACAGCTTCCTGACCGATGTAAAGGTGACAGAAGCCGCCGATGAAGCCCATACCGTAAAGCTGGCCAGCCTTTTCTTCGAAACGGCGAATCAGCAACATTTCCTTGTAGGCATGAAGCTCTTCGTCTTTGCCGAATTCGGCTGCATTTTTTCCGGTGAAGTCCTTTGCGGCGGCTTTCGCCGTCGTCTTACGGCCGGATACGGACGCGGTTTTACGTGGCGCCATTGATCCCTCCCTGAGTTGCCGGTTGCTTGTTCATGTGGCGCGTACAATATGCAAGAAAGCGCGCCACAGCAATGCCATAAATGCATGGCTCGTATTCAAATTAAATAGCTGATTTTCAACAGAAAAAGTTGATTAACTTGAATTGAGTTAATCAAAAATATCCATTCAGGATGACAATTTCGTCGCTGCGGGACACATTCAGTTGGTAGCGCGCAATTTCGTCAATCATGTCCCGCTCGAGCGAACCATCGCTCAATGCTTCAACCTGACGTTCAAGGGCAACACGGGTTTCGGTCAGGCGTGAAAGCTCACCGCTTCTGGCCAGGCGCTGGCGTTCAAAACGCTCGGTCGCAATCAGTCCATATTCACCGTGGATGCAGTGGTAGCCAAAATAAGAGAGAAAAGCGACTGTGATAGCGGGCACGACGAAACGCCCGAATTTTCTTTTCTTGTGATGTCGTGTCCACATTCCGGAAAAAGCCTTGAAACGCATTACCTTTTCGCAACAGTAACGCGGATTGCTTAACCATCCGTTGACCATAGAGCCGAGTTTGGCCTGATATTTTCAAGCCAGACGGGAACAAAAAAGCCCGCACCAGAAGGCACAGGCTTTTTAAAAATCATGTCACCAGACGCAGATATTAACCGCGCAGGATCGAACGACCTGCGTAGGACGCCTGTGGGCCGAGCATTTCTTCAATGCGGATCAACTGGTTGTACTTGGCAAGACGGTCGGAGCGCGACAGCGAACCGGTCTTGATCTGACCGCAGTTGGTGGCAACTGCGAGATCGGCAATGGTCGAATCTTCGGTTTCACCGGAGCGGTGAGACATCACAGCCGTGTAACCGGCCTTGTGTGCAGTCTCGACAGCGTCGAGCGTCTCGGACAGCGAACCGATCTGGTTGACCTTGACGAGGATCGAGTTGGCAACGCCCATCTTGATACCGTCACGCAGACGCGCAGAGTTGGTCACGAACAGATCGTCGCCAACCAGCTGAACCTTGGAGCCGATCTTGTCGGTGAGGTATTTCCAGCCATCCCAGTCGTCTTCGGCCATGCCATCTTCGATCGAGATGATCGGATATTTGGCAGCCAGTTCAGCGAGATAATCAGCCATGGCTTCCGGCTCGAGCGTGCGGCCTTCGCCTTCCATCTCGTATTTGCCGTTCTTGAAGAATTCGGTCGATGCGCAGTCAAGACCAAGGAAAACGTCGTCGCCCGGCGTATAGCCAGCCTTTTCAACCGACTTCATGATGAAATCGAGAGCTTCAGGCGCGCTCTTGAGGCCCGGTGCGAAACCGCCTTCGTCACCAACGTTGGTGTTGTGGCCCTGTGCTGCCAGTTCCTTTTTCAGAACGTGGAAGATTTCTGCGCCCATACGGACAGAATCACGAATGTTGTCGGCGCCAACTGGCAGAATCATGAATTCCTGGAAGTCGATCGGGTTGTCGGCATGTGCGCCGCCATTGATGATGTTCATCATTGGCACCGGCAGAACATGAGCGTTCGGGCCACCAACATAACGGTACAGCGGCAGGCCGGACGATTCGGCAGCAGCCTTGGCAATCGCCAGCGAAACGCCGAGAATGGCGTTGGCGCCGAGGCGCGACTTGTTCGGCGTGCCATCGAGAGCGATCATCATCTGGTCGATCTGGATCTGGTTTTCGGCGTCGAAACCACCAATAGCATCAAAGATTTCGCCATTGACTGCATCAACAGCCTTTTCAACACCCTTGCCCAGGTAACGCTTGCCGCCATCACGCAGTTCTACAGCTTCGTGTGCACCTGTCGAGGCGCCCGACGGAACAGCAGCGCGGCCCATGGAGCCGTCTTCGAGGTAAACATCGACCTCAACGGTCGGGTTACCACGGCTGTCGAGAATTTCACGTGCAATGATATCGGTAATAGCGGTCATGGTCTCTCCCTTGGGAATGGAACAGTCGTTCTGAGCCTGTCTTAGCGGATGGGCAAGAAATTACAATGACGGCAATCCCGTTGAGGGACGCCGCCACGCAATTAAGCTCAATTTTAAGTTAAAGTGCAGCAAAAGCTGGGCATATCAGGCCTTTGCGATAGCATCGAAGGCCAGAAGCTTTTCCAGCAGACGTGGCATATCCTTCAGATGCACCATGTTCGGGCCGTCGGATGGCGCGTTATCTGGGTCTTCATGGGTTTCGATGAACACGCCGGCAACGCCAACGGCAATCGCCGCACGCGCCAGTGTTTCCACGAATTCACGCTGGCCACCGGTGGAGCCACCCTGCCCGCCCGGCTGCTGCACGGAGTGAGTCGCATCAAAGATAACAGGTGCGCCAAGCGATGCCATGATTGGCAGCGAGCGCATGTCTGACACCAGCGTGTTGTAACCGAACGACGCACCGCGTTCACACAACATCACATTGGGGTTGCCGCTTTCATTCAGCTTGGACAGAACATTCTTCATGTCCCAAGGCGCCAGGAACTGGCCCTTCTTGACGTTGACGACACGGCCGGTCTTGGCGGCCGCCACCAGCAGGTCCGTCTGGCGGCTGAGGAAAGCAGGTATCTGCAGCACATCGACAACAGGTGCCACGATGGCGCATTGTTCTTCGGTGTGGATATCGGTCAAAACAGGAAACCCGAATTCCTTTTTCAGGTCGGCAAACACGTCGAGTGCCTTATCAAGGCCAATGCCGCGCTTGCCAGACAGCGATGTCCGGTTGGCCTTGTCGAAGGACGACTTGTAGACAAGACCGAGACCGAGCTTGGCGCACAGTTCTTTCAGCGTGCCAGCGATCATGAAGGCATGATCGCGGCTTTCCATTTGGCACGGACCGGCAATCAGCGAGAACTGTTTGGTGTTGCAAAACGCCACCTGTCCCGCGCCTTCACCAGCAACCACGTCCAGATTATTTTTCATGACAGACATTACTCCTCGAACGCAAAAAATGCGCCTTGTCCAGAAGCAGGCGCTACCGTTATGCGGCCGCCCGTACGTGTAGATGCCACGCCATTAGCAGCAAGAAGCGCCTCTGTCACGGCAAGATCGGCAACTGTGTAGACGATACCGGCACCGTATAATTCATGGGGAATGACAACATCTTGCAGTCCCGGCAGCGCCTGTGCCACTTCGGTGGTAAGAATGGTGATACGAGCATTGCGCGTTTCAAACGTCACGCCGTCAGCAAGCAGCTGTGGAGGTTTGCCAAAAACCGCGGTGATCAGGTCAGCGTAATCTGCTGGCCGTTTGGCCGACAAAATGATCGTACCAATGCCGGCCACACCATTGGCATGTTTTTCAAGGGCGGAACGATCGACCGGCAAGGCCACCAACCGCTGGCAGGAAAACAGGAAAAATGCCCGCATGCGCGCCTCGGCGGCAAAAGACAGCAGGAAACGTCCCTCACCCGTCGTGCCGTCAGGCTTTTTCATCGGTCGTGAAAATTGCAGCATGCTGCCAGCCGACATGTGGCGCGCCTCAAACCGGGCGTGGTCACTCACCGCATCGGAGGTCTTGGCAACAATGGCGCTGAAACCTTCTGCACCACGGGCGGCGCGAAACAGCTGGTCGCGCCGGGTAAAACTGTTGGTCGCATCAATAGAGGATTTGTAGACCGCCTTGTCGCCGATCGCCAGCGGCTCAAGATAGGTACCATCAGAGAAAAACACACAGGCATTTTCGGTGCCGAACGGATGTCGGGCATCCGCAGCAACGGTAAAACCAAGCGACACCAAACGGTCGCGCGTCGACTCCAGGCCGGAAACCGGTAACACCAGATGGTCGACAGACTGCGTAATCGCAGAATCAGCAGAAAACACGGCATCTCCTAAATTTAAAAAGGGAGAGATCAATTAACTGCCAAGATAGAATACCCATTGGCGACATTTGTATGAACACGTGCTGCGCGCATATCATCGCGTTTCGATTATTTGTGCAATGCAGGAATAACAAAATCCCCGACGCAGGCGCATCGGGGATCCAAAACTGTCAGATTTCTGTCGAATATCAGCGCGCAGCCGACAGACCAACGATCAGGCCGGTCAATGCATTGACCAGAAGGAACTGGTTATCAACCCGTACCCAACGCTCGTTTCTCTTTGGCTCGCGCAACTTGTAACGGCGGTATTCGCGCTGGTCGATGTAATGGTTGCGCTGTGCAGACGAGAGCCGCTCGCCACGCTTCCAGTTGCGCTTCTTGACGATGACCTTCTTTTCGACGTGCCGTTCAATGACAACGCGCTCATTGCGGCCACGGTCATGACGGGGGCCATTGTCGTAACGGCTCTGTGCCTCTGCGGCCAAAGGAGCGGCCAGAACGGTAGCAGCAAGAAGCGTTGCAAAAAGTTTTTTCATTGGGGTTTCCTCAGCGTTTCGATGGTTCGAACCTAAGACCCCAAGGATGAATGAAAACTGAATTTTAAATTACATTTTAGTAATGGTTATTAACACTTGAGAACCATTCCTCAAGCACTGATTGATGTGAAAACGCCCGGATTTCAAGGCCCGGGCGTGCCTATGACTTATTTCTTCAACTCAGCAGATTTGGCCCAAAGGTTGATATCTGCTTCCTTGGCGTGGGCATCGATGAACGCCAGTTCTTCCGCCGTGAAATCCGGTTTGTCGAGCGCCTTGACGCAATCGATAACCTGTTCCGGCTTGCTGGCGCCAATCAGTGCCGAGGTGATGCGGCCGTTGCGCAGAACCCAGGCAATGGCCATTTGCGCCAGTGTCTGGCCACGCTTTTCAGCCAGCGAATTGAGCGCACGGATATTCTCGACATTCTTGTCGTTGAGGAACTTTGGGTTCAACGACTTGCCCTGCGCCGCACGGCTGCTGTCTGGAATGCCACCGAGATATTTGGTGGTCAGCATGCCCTGCGCCAGCGGCGAGAACACGATGGAGCCAATGCCCAGCTCTTCCAGCGTATCGACCAGACCATCCTCTTCAATCCAGCGGTTGAGCATAGAATAGCTCGGCTGGTGAATGATGCATGGCGTGCCGAGATCCTTCAGGATCGCAGCCGCTTCGCGGGTACGCTTGGAATTGTAGGACGAGATGCCGACATAAAGCGCGCGGCCGGAGCGCACGATATGATCAAGCGCACCACAGGTTTCCTCAAGCGGTGTATCCGGGTCAAAACGGTGGGAATAGAAAATATCCACATAGTCGAGACCCATGCGCTTCAGGCTCTGGTCGCAGGACGAAATCAGATATTTGCGGCTGCCCCACTCGCCGTAAGGGCCTGGCCACATGTTGTAACCGGCCTTGGACGAGATGATCAGTTCATCACGGTAACCGGCAAAATCAGTTTTTAGGATTTCACCAAATGCCGTTTCGGCGCTGCCGGGAGGCGGGCCGTAATTGTTGGCCAGGTCGAAATGGGTAATGCCCAGATCAAACGCCGTGCGGCAGATATCCTGCTTGGTCGAATGTGGGGTATCGTTACCGAAATTATGCCACAGGCCGAGCGAAATGGCCGGTAATTTCAATCCGGTCTTGCCGCAATGATTGTATTTCATGGTTGCATAACGGTTTTCAGCCGGTTGCCAGGCCATGCGCCTCTCCTCCTCAAATGTTCGGTAATCGCCCCCGTCCGGAAAATGGTCGGTGGCGTCATGAAAATGAACCGATACAAACGGGCACCGGTTCACCAAGTGCAGACTAGTGACAGGCCGTTTTCATTTCAACCTGTGGCGAAAAAATGCTTTCATCCGTAGCTGGAATAGAGATCATAAATACGGAATTGCGGGGTAGAATTATCGTCGCTTTTCCGGGTTGGTGTGAAGATGATCTTTCGCACTTCGCCGGCGGAGAGATCAAACACATTGTCCGAATAACGGCCCGGTACATCGCTTTCCAGCATCACGAACAACGCAAGACCACTGGCCCTCACGCTGATTTCCACCTGACCACTGGCCAATGTCGCCGTTTCAATTTCCAGCCCGGCCGATCTGAAATCCAGCATCTTGTAAGTATCAGGCACATGATGTCCCTCGCCCGTCATGCCGTTGGAGGCAATGAAATCCCAGACCAGAATGGCATCGGCCGGAATATCGGACAGTTTCACCTCAAGCAGTGTCGCGGCAGCATTAGTGCCGCATTCACCATTGGCAGAGCGCAGTGGAATGCGTTCGCCATCCAGTCCCACAACATAGACATTCATGTCGATAGCAACATTCTCCGTGGTGTCATTGACCATCGAGAACGCAAGTGTCTGGCCATCATCTCCAGGAATGGCAGCCACCGATACAGGCTGGAAAAACCGTCGGGCCAGATAGTGCAGCGCCTTCCAGCTACCACCATAATCAAGGCTCGACCATGAGGCGACCGGCCATGTGTCATTCAGCTGCCAGTACAATGTCCCCATGCAGTGAGGTTTCAGCGAACGCCAGAATTCAACGGCGGTCTTGATGGCAAGCGCCTGCTGCACCTGGCTGAGATAAACGAAGTTGTCGAAACTCCCTGGGAAGCGGAAATAACGGAACATGGTGCCGGCAATCCGCTCATTGCCACCGACATTCTTCTGGTGATGCTCAATGACAGGCGACGAGATATTCATGTCCTTGTCATCGGCGTAACTGCGGATGACATTCATCGACGTATAGGACTGGAAACCGAATTCCGAGCAGAAGCGCGGACGGATCGACCGATAATTGTCGAAGGATTTGTTCTCGTGCCATACTGACCAGTAATGCATGTCGCCCGAACCATCGGCATGCCATGCATCGCCATAATCGAGATATCCCGATGCCGGGCTGGATGGCCACCAGATTGCCTCTGGCGCAGCTTTCTTCAAGGCGGTCTCGATAGTGCGGTTCAGACGGTCATAGGCCACCAGATACCGGTCGCGGTTTTCCAGCGGCTCCTTGAACCATGTCAGCGCGCCGACCAGCTCATTGTCGCCACACCACAAAACAATGGAGGGATGTGATGACAGGCGGCGCACCTGATAATCGACTTCCTTGTCGACATTTTCGAGGAAATCGTCGGTGCATGGGTAAAGGTTGCAGGAGAACATGAAGTCCTGCCACACCATAAGTCCAAGCCGGTCGCACAGATCATAGAACCAGTCCGCCTCGTAAAATCCGCCGCCCCAGACACGGATCATGTTCATGTTGGCCTCAACGGCCGAGCACAACAAATCTTCTGTCTTGTCCTGCGACGTCAGCGAAAACAACGCGTCGGCCGGTATCCAGTTGGCGCCTCGGCAGAAAATCTCACGGCCATTGATGCGGAAGGCAAACCGGCTGCCCGCGTCATCCTTGTCGGTCAGCAATTCCACTGTGCGCAAACCAATTTGCCTGACAATAGTCTCGTCGGGCAGTTCAACCTTCAACTCGTAAAGCGCCTGTTCTCCACTGCCCGCTGGCCACCACAGCTTGGGGTTTTCGACATGGAACACATGCCGCACCACGGTCTCGCCAGCTGAAACGCCAATATCCAGACGCAATCTGTCATCACCCAGTGACAGATGCAGCGGCACGATGACCGGTTCTGCCGCAAACAATGTTACCGCCACATGCACCTCAACGCCGCTGTCGACATGCAACTGGTGCGTCACGACATGTTCGACGCGCGCGCTGTCCAGCTTTTTCAGCGCAATCGTGCCGTAGCAACCCAAAGGTGCAATGGCGAGGTTCCAGTCCCAGCCGAAATGCGATTGCGGTTTGCGCAGCATGTTGCCATTGGCAATCGGCGAATTGCCAGTGTGATACGGCACGTAAAACGGCTGTTTGGCCTGCCGTTCCTCACCTGCCCGGATGCTGGAATGGAAATGAATACGAATGACATTTTCACCCTGCTGCAGTGCCTTTGAGACATCCGGTCGATACCGGCGGAAACAATTGTCGGCACTCAGCACCGGCGCATCATTCAAAAACACCACGGCCACCGTATCGAGATTATCGATATCCAGATACCAGGATGCATCCACCTCATTGATGGTAAAACGACGCTCCACAATCCAGTCCTGCTGCGCCACCCATTGCACGTCATTTTCATTGCGGCCACGATACGGGTCAGGAATGAGATCGGCCGCAAGCAGTGCAGAATGGACGTCTCCCGGCAAGCTCATGATCGTCTTGTGGGCGCCATCAGCGGAGGTCAGAGACCACTCGCCGGAAAGATCGATCATGTTTGCGGATTCGTGCGAAGTCATGGGAAGTCCTGTACTAGAATCATCAACGGATGGCCCGGTGCCAGGTGACTAACAACAGTTATGGACATCAAAGCCATCCTACGACGTCCTCCTCATCGTTGGCCAACCGGGCGGAAACGTTACAGATAAAAATGCAAACAGCAAGGACGGGTTCCGCCAGCCGCCGCGTCCACGAGCGAATATGTGTTGCAAATCAACAGCAACGGCGGACGATCATATCGGTTAGGCGGCTGTTTATATTTTCAAATTGAAAAAAATATTATACAGTATTTGCAACTGGCCCTGCGAAATATGGGCGGCTTCGGCAAAGCCGAATTTTTCGGGAACAAACTAACCTGTTTTACTTAGCGTCGCGGACCGGAAAATCGGATGATTTTCGGTTTGCCCGAATGCCATACGTCTGAAATGAGGTTCGGCAGTGCGTGATGACAGGCATGGAAATACGTCGCGCCTTGCTCCGCGTTCTCTACTGGAACCGGCTTCATGGCTTTCACTCTCATTCAATACCTATACGGCCACTGATTCCAAATGAACGAAAGCGTGACACCACCGGCAGCTATCACACTGGCGCCAAATGAGAGACCCACTCTCAAAACCATCGCCCAGATGACCGGGCTGGGTATAACCACGGTGTCGCGAGCGCTGAAAGATGCGCCGGATATTGGCGCCGATACCAAGGAACGTGTCCGTCTTATTGCCGATCAGATCGGCTACCAGCCAAACCGCGCCGGCGTTCGCCTCAGAACCGGCAAAACCAACGTTATCGCTCTGGTGCTGAGCATCGAAGAAGAGCTGATGGGCTTCACCAGCCAGATGGTGTTCGGCATTTCCGAAGTACTGGCCGGAACACAATATCATCTTGTGGTCATGCCGCATTCCCACAGCAAGGACCCGATGGGACCGATCCGCTACATTCTCGACACCGGCTCTGCCGATGGCGTGATCATTTCGCGTATCGAGCCGAAGGATGAGCGCGTGCGCTTGCTGACCGACCGCAAGATGCCCTTTTCCACCCACGGCAGAACGGACATGAATATCGTCCACCCCTACCACGACTTCGACAACGAGGCGTTCGCTTACGAAGCCGTCAAGAAGCTGGTCGAAAAGGGTCGCAAACGCATCTCCATCCTGTTGCCGCCGAAAAAACTGTCCTTCCACGATCATGCGCGGGCTGGATTTGACCGGGCAATCAAGGACTTCGGCATCAGCGAAGTACCGCTGGATCATGTGACCATCGAAACCAATCTTGAGGAAACCCGCAATCACGGCGAACAGCTGATGCGCTCAGCCACCCCGCCGGATGGTTTCATCTCGATCAGCGGCAGCTCCACCATTGCGCTGATTGCCGGCTTTGAAGCAGCCGGCAAAAAGCTCGGTGTCGACTTCGACATGATTTCAAAACAATCCGCGGAGTTCCTGAACTGGATCCGCCCGGAAATCTACACCATCAATGAAGATGTGCGTGAGGCGGGCCGCGAGCTTGCCAAAGCGGTTCTGGCCAGCATTGGCGGCAATCCACCGGCCCAGCTGCAAAGTCTCAGCAAACCGGTTTGGTCGCGCGCTTTCCCAGACTGAAACCGCGACAGTTCAACATCTCCAAAATCGCAATAAAAATGGCCCGACAAGCGGGCCATTTTTGTATCTAAAGTCGACTTTCCAACAGGTCATTCTCCCGGAAGCGATAATCGCCCCCAGGAGAAATCATATTAGAATATGTCAGCACCGCTGCCCCATGGGCCGTGTGGCTTATCCACGCCGTCGGTACGCTCAAAGCCATGTGCGCCGAAGAAGTCGCGCTGTGCCTGGATGAGGTTTGCGCTGCCACGGCCGCGGCGATAAGCGTCGAAGTAACCAAGCGCCGATGCCAGTGCCGGAACCGGCAGACCCGACAGGGTGGCGTAGGAAACAACCGAACGCAGCGACTTATCGGTGTCCTTGACCATCTGCGCGAAGGCAGGTGTCACGATGAGGTTTGCAACATCCGGATCCTTGGTGAAAGCCGATGTGATTTCATCAAGGAACTGCGAACGAATGATGCAACCTGCGCGCCAGATACGGGCGATGGTTGGCATTGGCAGGTTCCAGTTGAACTCCTTGGACGCCGCAGACATGATGGCAAAGCCCTGCGCGTAAGCACCGATCTTGGCGGCCAGAAGCGCGCTTTCCAGATCAGCAATAAACGCCTTTTTGTCAGCAGGTGCTGGCAGAACGTCCGGCAGGCCGAAAATCTTCTCTGCTGCAACGCGCTCGTCCTTCTGCGAAGACAGGATACGCGCAGCAACAGCAGCTTCGATAGCCGTTGCAGCAACACCCATGTTCTGCGCTTCGATAACCGACCACTTGCCAGTACCCTTCTGGCCAGCCTTATCGAGGATAAGGTCTACCATCGGCGTGCCGGTGATCGGGTCTGCTGCGCGCAGCACTTTTTCAGTGATTTCGATGAGGTAGGAGTTCAGGCGGCCCTTGTTCCAGGTCGCGAACACGTCAGCGATTTCAGCTGCACTCATCTTGAGGCCGTCGCGCAGGATGCCGTAGATTTCGGCAATCATCTGCATGTCGGCATATTCAATGCCATTGTGTATGGTCTTGACGAAGTGGCCTGCGCCATCATTGCCGAGCCATGCAACGCACGGATCATCATTGTACTTGGCGGAGATCGAGGTCAGAACCTTCTCAACGCGCTTCCAGCTGTCTTCCGTGCCACCAACCATGATCGAAGGACCATGACGTGCGCCTTCTTCACCACCGGACACGCCCATGCCGATAAAGGTCAGGTCAGTGTCTTTCAGGGTGTCGAAGCGGCGAATCGTATCGCGGAAATTGGCGTTACCGGCATCGATCATGATGTCGCCATTAGCCAGATGCGGCTTCAGGATTTCCATCTGCTGGTCAACCGGGTCACCGGCCTTGATCATGATGATGATCGGACGCGGCGGACGAATAGCAGCGACGAATTCCTCGATTGTTTCGCAAGGAATGATCTGGCCCTGCAATTCACCGGCTTCAGCGTAAAATTTTCGTGTTGCCTCCGGGGTGCGGTTGAATACGGCAATCTTGTTGCCCTTTTCTGCAATGTTCAGGGCAAGGTTAGAGCCCATGACACCGAGACCGATCAAACCGATTTCTGCCTGTTCCACGGATGTGCCTCCATCTTTCGTTCAATGGCGCATGTTGTGGCACTGTAAATGGAAAACGGCAAGGCTGGACATGAACGAAACGATTATATTTTGATGACGAAAATCATCTTTGCCTTCAAATAAGGCAGGCAAATTTTACTTCGCAGGGTGGTCGTCTCCGTCATCCAGCGCCCGCCAGCCGGCCCCATCCATGTCTTCATACTGGCCGCTTTTCAGCGACCAGAGAAAAGCAAAAAGTCCCAAACCGCCGAGAAACAAGGCAACTGGAATAAGAAACGAAAGCATGTTCATGCGAAACGCGCTCCTTTTTCCACGCCGTTAGCATCGTCCGTTTTGATATTGCGATTGCTGCTGGCAATATCGGCCTGTGCAGTATTTGCAAGGCTGTTAAGACGTAATGCGTTGGCTACCACGATAATCGACGACGTCGACATGGCAATGGCGGCAATCATCGGCGTGGCGTAACCGGCAAGCGCAATTGGCACGGCAATGATGTTGTAGCCGATGGCCAGTGCAAAGTTCTCGCGGATCAGCCGTCCGGCCTTGCGTGATGCCTCGACCGCAAACGGCACCGCACTCAGATTGTCCTGCATGAACACGAAATCTGCGGCCTGACGGCCAATATCCGCCGCCGTTGCCGGCGCAATCGACACATGGGCTGCGGCAAGTGCCGGGGCATCGTTGATGCCATCGCCCACCATCAGCACCTTCCGGCCCTGTTCGGCAAGCTCGGTGCAGCGGGCGGCTTTCTCGGCTGGAGCAAGTCCGGCATTCCACTGCGTGATGCCGATCCGCCGCGCCAGTGTCTCAACCGCTGCCGGACGATCGCCTGAGACGATTTCGCTTTTCATGTGGTCGCCAAGCAGTCTCGAAACGGCTTCCGCCGCGCCAGGACGAACCGTATCTTCAAAGCGGAACTGCGCCAGTTCACGGCCATTAAGCGACAGCACCACTTCAGACGAGGCAAAGTCACTGTTCGAATCACCTGCCGTGTCAGGCAGCGCAAAACGCCTGCTGCCGAGACGATAAAGACCATCAGGGGTTTCCACCTCAACACCGGCACCGGGAATTTCACGACCGCCGGCAAACACCGGCAATGGGCCATCCACCGAACGGGCTAAAGCCTGCGACAGCGGGTGCCGCGAATTGACGGCAATGCCGGCGGCGGTCTTCATCAGCGAAGGTGCAATCTCACTGGCATTGACCAGCTGTGGCCGACCAAGTGTCAGCGTACCGGTCTTGTCGAACAAAACCGTATCCGCTTCGGCAAGGCGCTCCATCGCCGAACCATCCTTGACCATGATGCCGTGCTTGAACAGCCGACCAGCCGCAACCACTTGCACGACAGGTACGGCAAGACCAAGCGCACAAGGGCATGTGATGATCAGAACGGCAATGGCAATCAGCATGGCCTGTTTCCAGTCCCCGCCGAACACACCCCAGCCGATAAAGGCCGTCAGCGCCAGCAAATGCACCACCGGCGAATAATATTGGGCAGCCCGGTCAGCCAGACGGCGATAACGCGCCCGACCACCTTCGGCAGCTTCCATCAGGCCGATGATTTCCGACAGGAACGAATCCCTTGCCAGCGCGGTTGCCTCGATTACCAGTGCACCGGTCAGATTAAGTGTACCGGCCTGAACCGCGTCACCCTGACGGACTGTCAAAGGGGCGCTTTCGCCATTGACGATAGACACATCGAGATCGCTGGTACCGCTGAGGATACGGCCGTCAACCGGCACCCGGTCGCCAGCAGCAATGGCAATGTGATGGCCGGGCACGATATCGGTCACTGGAAGATATTCCCGCGAACCGTCTTCCATCAGCACCGTGGCACCACGCGGTGATAGCCGTGCAAGCCCGGCAACGGCCGAACGCGCACGGTCTCGCATGACGTGATCCAGCGTGCGGCCAATCAGCAGGAAGAACAGCAGCGACACGGTGGCATCAAACCAGGCGTGTGGGCCGCTGTGAATGGTTTCCCAGACCGACACCGAATAGGAAAGCGTGATGGCCAGAGCAATCGGCACGTCCATATTGGTGCGGCCATGTTTCAAGGCATTAAAGGCCGACTGGTAGAAAAAACGGCCACCATAGATCAGCGCCGGGGCCGCAATCAGACCCGAAATCCAGTGGAACATGTCACGGGTCGAGGCATCGGCGCCCGACCAGACAGAAATAGACAACAGCATGATGTTGACGGCGGCGAAACCGCAAAGGCCAACCGCACGGATCAACTGGTTGCGCAACTCATCAGAGCTGTCCTGCAACGATGTGAACAGATGCGTTTCATATCCGGTCGAGGCCACCGCCTGCGCAAGAATGACCGGATCGGTCTTCACGCCGTCAATTTCTTCCTTCCAGACGATGGAAACACGCTTTGAAGACAGGTTGACGCGTGCCTTCTCAACCTGCGGCAGCTTTCTCAAAGCGCCTTCGACGGTCGTGATACAGGCACCGCAATAAACACCGGGAACGCCGAGATCGGTCTGGCGCAGCCCCTGCCCCAGGTCCCGGCTTGCCAGGAACAACTCTTCCGATGAAGGCAGGGTGCGGTTGAAACCGGCCTGCTCCAGCGCGCTTTCTGTACCCGGTGCACAGCAGCTCATTGCACGTCTCCCGTTACAGCAATGCGTGTACCCTCATGTACGATGACCTTGCCGTCTTTCATGGCAATCGCCTCAACGATCCAGTGACCACCGGGAATGTCATGCTGGCCCGAGAATACACCGGTTTCGGCCTTTTGCAGTTCCATGTCGAAATTCTGTTTTTCACCAACCGGACGGCGGAAATGCAAGGTCACGCTATCGGTATCGATAGCGCCGCGTTCGGGATGCGAAATCTCGTAGCGGGCAATATCGTTCTTGACCTCAAGCTTGCCGATGATACCGGAGGCAGCACGCGCCTTGGCAGCCGCCGCCTTGCCGTTGAACTGCTGGCTCGCCACATAGGTATTGGGCACCACCAGGCCGCTCCAGCTGGTCACCGCATTCCAGGCCATGGTGATGTTGACCGAGATGATGGTTCCGAAAAACAGAACCATGATTGCAAGCATATGCCAGCCGGTAAAAACGAAACCCTGTTGTTTTTGTTGTTCAGCACTCATTTCTTAGCTCCCGGAGCAATAAAGACGGCCTTGTAATGGGCAGTTTCGTGAATTTCATTGTCGACCGCAATGAAATCGAAATCTTCTGAGGTCGAGGTGATTGCCTTGCCCGGCAGCGTCACAAACACTTTCAGCGTCGTGACTTCGTCCGGCTCGACCATCACTGTAAACGAGCGCGATGGCGCATCCTGCACACCGTTGATCTTCATGACCGCTTCCGGCACGCCTTCGATCGATAGCGTGATCTGGCGTGGCTGCGGCACCATGTTCAACAAACGGACCGTGTAGCCGTTACGGATCGAGCCATCCGATTCCAGCACATATTGCGGGTTTCTGTCATGCAGCACGTTGACCGACAGGCGATCACGGGTCGCCAGCGCAAACAGCATGGCCAGGCCGACAGCCGACCAGATGCCCATGTAAAGAAGGGTCCGCAGCCGGAAGATGATACGCCAGTTGAAGTGCCTGATGGCATCCACGAACTTGCCATCCTGATCCCGAATATTCGATGGCTTGATCGGATGCGTGCTGTTGCCGGTTGCCAGCTCCATATTGGCTTCATATTCGCTGAGTGTGGCATAGGCGATCAGCCCGCGAGGCTTGCCAATCTTGTCCATGACGCCGTCACAGGCATCTATGCACAATGCGCAGGTGATGCATTCCAGCTGCTGCCCGTCCCTGATATCGATGCCCATGGGACAGACGGCAACGCAGGCATTGCAGTCCACGCAATCTCCCACCGGTTCCCCGGCGGCAATCAGCTTTTTTGAATGGCGTGAACGTGGTTCGCCGCGCCAGTCATTATAGGTCACCACAAGCGAATGTTCGTCGAGCATTGCAGCCTGAATACGTGGCCACGGGCACATGTAGGTGCAGACCTGCTCGCGCATCAGGCCACCGAAAATATAGGTGGTGGCAGTCAGCGTAGCGACGGTCGAATAAGCTACCATGGCGGCTTGGCCCGTCATGAACTCCATGGCAAGCGTTGGTGCATCGGCAAAATAGAAAATCCAGGCACCACCGGTCGCAACACCGATGACAAGCCAGATCGAATGTTTGAGCAGGCGCTTGCGGATCTTGTCGAAGCTCCACGGCGCGGCATCCAGCTTCATGCGGGCATTTCTGTCACCTTCGACCGCCCGCTCGACCACCAGAAAGAGGTCGACCCAGACGGTCTGGGGACAGGTATAACCGCACCATGCACGGCCAACGGCCGACGTGATGAGGAACAGCCCGAAACCGGCCATGACCAGCAGGCCGGCAACATAAAAGAATTCTTGCGGCCATATTTCGATAAAGAAGAAATAGAACCGGCGGTTGGCAATATCGATCAGAACAGCCTGATCCGGTGCATAGGCACCACGGTCCCAGCGGATCCATGGCGTCAGATAATAGATGCCGAGCGTGATCAGCATCACGATCCATTTGAAACGGCGAAATTGCCCCTCAACCCGCTTCGGAAAGATCTTCTTGCGGGCTTCATACAGTGGCTGACGAATTTTGGCGGAATTGACAGGTAAAGCGTCAAGCTGTTCGACATTCGAGGGCCGACTGCTATCCTGCTCGGCGTTGTAGAGGTTCATGGGGCAATATCCAGATTTCTGTATTTGCCTTTTCTCATTTCGCAGCCGTTTCATCCTTGACTTAAGTCAAGCATGGACAAAGTGGCGCATGTGGCAGGTTTGAACGTCGCCCCGCAGTACGGAGACCGCAATGACCGATAGTATGACCGCAAAGATCGTGCATTTGACGATTAATCGCCCATGGACGGCCGTTTATGCGTTCGCGTCCGATCATTCAAAAATGCCATTATGGGCCGCGGGCCTGGCCAGCGGCCTTACGCCGCAGGGTGACGATTGGATCGCTTCGGGGCCGCTCGGCAATGTCACGGTGCGATTCGCAAAACCAAATGACCTCGGCGTTATCGACCATGTCGTCACCATGCCGGATGGCCTGGAAGTCTATAATGCCCTCAGGGTCACGCCAAACGGCGACGGCTGCGAAATAGCCTTTACCGTCCTGCAGCTGCCGGGCATGAGTGATGACGACTTTAAAAACGATGCGAAACTCGTCTACAACGACCTGATAACGCTTAAAAAAATGCTGGAAACAACCTGATTGGAGACCTGCCGTGGCCGGTAAAAACAACACCATCAATTACGTCGAATTCAACGTCAGTGACATCGAAGCGTCCAAGGCCTTTTATGGCACGGTATTCGGCTGGCAGTTCAAGGATTACGGCCCGCAATATTGCGAGTTTTCCGATGGCAACATGACGGGCGGTTTTACCACAACGGCACCGGTCAAGGCGGACGGTGGCGCACTGGTCATTCTCTACGCCGATAATCTGGAACCAACGCTGGAAGCTGTCAAAAAAGCTGGCGGCACCATTGTCGAGTATATTTTTGAATTTCCCGGCGGTCGCCGTTTCCATTTTAGGGATTTGGACGGTTACGAACTGGCCGTCTGGACCGCGAACTAAAAAAGGGCCGCGAAAGCGGCCCTTTTGTCATTGTCAGGTCGGGTGGTTATTCACCACCACCCAACGAGTGCACGAAAAGTGCCAGCTGCTTGACGGTGGCATCGCCAAGGCGCTCGCCCCAGGCAGGCATAACGCCATGCTTTGGTGCGCGGACCTGTGCGGCGATGCCGTCTTCACCCTCAACCTTCAGCCAGATGGCATCGGCAAGGTTTGGCGCGCCAAACTCGCGGTTGCCCTTGGCATCTTCGCCGTGACACGAAGCACAGTTATCGGCAAAGATCTGCTTGCCCGGTTCAACCATGCTGGCATCACGCGGTGTGCCGGTCAGGCTGACGACATAAGCTGCAACCTGCTTGATTTCCTGTGATTGCAGCATGTCGGCATAGGCCGGCATTTCCGACAGGCGTGTATCGTCATCATCGGCAAAACGAATACCATGGGTAATCGTTGTGTAGATGTCGTCAGCGCTACCGCCCCAAAGCCAGTCGTCATCGTTGAGGTTGGGGAAGCCTGCGCCACCCGAAGCACCCGAACCATGGCACTGGATGCAGTTAACCTTGAACGCGGCAGAACCACCGGCAACGGCAAACTGCAGCAACTCATTGTCGGCCTGAATGTCGGCCAGCGACGATGCGGCAATCTTGTCGAGATAGATGCTCTGTGCCGTCTTGGCTTCCACCATTTCACCGGCAAAGTCAGCGCGGCTGCTCCAGCCAAGCAGGCCCTTGGTGTTTTCGGTCAACAAAGGCCATGCCGGATAGGCAATCGTGTAACCGATTGCCCAGATGATCGTCAGGTAAAAGCACCATACCCACCAGCGTGGCATGGGGTTGTTCAACTCACGAATACCATCCCATTCGTGGCCGGTGGTTTCCACGCCACTTATTTCGTCAATGTGTTTTTCCGACATATCCTAGTCCTCCTTGAGAGGAATATTGGCTGCGTCTTTGGCCTGCTTTCCGCCGCCGGGACGCAATGTGAAGAGGACGACCGCAAGAAAGAACAGTGTCATGGCCAGCAAGCCCCAACTGTCCGCGAAGTGACGCATGGCTGTGTAGGTTTCCATGTCATCTCTCCTTAGCGGTAGCCAGCGGCATCGTCGTAGGTCGAGAAATCGACCAGCGTGCCGAGCATTTGCAGATAGGCAACCAGAGCATCCATTTCCGTCAGCTTGGCCGGGTCGCCGTCGAAGTCACCGAGCTTTGCCTTGGGATAGCGCGCTTCGATACCTGAAGTATCCGCATTCGGATCTGCCTGTGCGGCAAGATCGGCAGCGGCGTTTTCGATCATCTCGTCACTGTATGGAACGCCCACGGCACGGTTGGCCTTGAGCTCCATTGAAACGTCGGTGATCTTGAGCGGTGTTTCCTTCAGGAAGGAATAGCTGGGCATCACCGATTCCGGCACCACAGAGCGTGGCTCGACCAGATGCTGCACATGCCATTCGTTTGAATAACGGTCACCGACGCGGGCGAGATCTGGCCCTGTGCGCTTGGAACCCCACTGGAACGGATGGTCGTACATCGATTCAGCGGCAAGGCTGTAGTGACCGTAACGCTCGACCTCGTCACGGAACGGACGGATCATCTGGCTGTGGCAGGTGTAGCACCCTTCACGAATGTAGATGTTGCGTCCGGCCAGCTCGAGCGGCGAGTAAGGCCGCATGCCCTCCACCTTTTCAATGGTGTTTTCGAGGTAGAAAAGCGGTGCGATTTCAACGATACCGCCGATGGAGACCACAACGAGCGATCCCACCAGAAGCAATGTTGCATTACGCTCGATGACGCCGTGTTTATCAAGAATAGACATCGTCAAACTCCTTACTCAGCCGGTTGCAGCGCAGGCGCGGCATCCTGGCGAACACCCTCTTGGCGCTGATGGCCGAGAATGGTTCTGGTAATGTTGTAGGCCATGATGATTGCACCGCTGAGGAACAGCAGACCGCCACCGGCACGCAGCACGTAGTATGGGAACATGGCCGCCACAGATTCTGCGAACGAGTAAACCAGGAAGCCCTGCGCATCATATTCGCGCCACATCAGAGCCTGCTGGATACCGGCAACCCACATGGCAGCCGCGTAGACAACGATACCCAGTGTGGCCAGCCAGAAGTGCCAGTTGACCAGTTGCAGGCTATACAGACGATCGCGGTTCCACAGCTTTGGCACCATGTAGTAGAGAGCGCCGAAGGTGATCATGCCGTTCCAGCCAAGCGCGCCGGAGTGAACGTGACCAATGGTCCAGTCGGTATAGTGGCTGAGCGAGTTGACGGCCTTGATCGACATAACCGGACCTTCAAATGTTGCCATGCCGTAGAAGGCAACCGCCATAACCATCATGCGAACGACCGGGTCGGTACGGATCTTGTCCCATGCGCCCGAAAGCGTCATCAGACCGTTGATCATGCCACCCCACGAAGGCATCCACAGCATGACCGAGAACACCATGCCCAGTGTCTGCGCCCAGTCCGGCAGCGCCGTATAGTGCAGGTGGTGCGGGCCAGCCCAGATATACATGAAGATCAGGGCCCAGAAGTGGATGATCGACAGGCGGTAGGAATAGACCGGACGGTTAACCTGTTTGGGAATGTAATAATACATCATGCCCAGGAAGCCGGCGGTCAGGAAGAAGCCCACGGCGTTATGGCCGTACCACCACTGTGTCAAAGCATCCTGCACGCCCGAGAAGGCCGAGTAGCTCTTCACGCCGAGGAACGACACCGGCACCGCCAGATTGTTGACGATATGCAACATGGCAATGGTGACAATGAAGCCGAGGTAGAACCAGTTGGCCACGTAAATGTGGGGTTCCTTGCGCTTCAGGATCGTGCCCAGAAACGCAATGAGATAACAGACCCAGACAATTGTCAGCCAGATATCGACGTACCATTCCGGCTCGGCATATTCCTTGCCCTGCGTAATGCCGAGAAGGTAGCCGGTCGCGGCCATGACGATGAACAGGTTGTAGCCCCAGAAAACGAACCAGCCGAGGTTACCGCCGAACAGGCGTGCACGCGATGTGCGCTGAACCACATGGAAAGACGTCGCGATAAGCGCGTTACCACCAAAGGCAAAGATGACCGCCGAGGTGTGCAGCGGGCGTACACGACCGAAATTGAACCATGGCTCAATGTTCAGGTCGGGAAATGCCAGCTGAAGCGCAACGATCAGACCGACGAGGAAACCGACAACGCCCCAGAACACGGTGGCAATGACACCGTATTTGATGACTTCATCGAAATACTCCGACTGCTGACGCTGCTTGGCGGCAGCATCGATCGGCGCAAAGGATGTGCGTCGCAACAACACGATCGCGCCGATGAGCAGCACGAAAAACAGCACCCACATGTGGGATGCAAACTGATTATCATGGGCGAATGCCGCCCCTAGCAACGCAATAAAGGCTCCCAGAGCCACTATCACGAATTCCAAAGTGTAGTTCATTGTTGGTTTCCCCCAACGTCCTGGCTGATCCGACGCGGCCAGACATCTGCCCTGTGCAGAGTCGTGCGGCATGTCGCGTCGTGTGGAGAAGTGCCATTCGCGGGCCAAACTTACCTTGATCCAAATCAAGGCAGACGCGGCAGACTGTGGGAGAAATAGAAACGAACTGGAAATAGCGGCATTTTCGCAACTGGATGCGTCCTTCGGGACATCATGCCGCACGACAGGCGTGGCAGCGCAGCCAGTCTTGCGCTTGAAGGGCAAGAACGAGGTCATGACCATGGCACAGAAAGGTAATCTTTCAGGGCGACCTGAACAGGAAACCATCACCCCGCTTTCGCGGTCGGAAAAGGATTTCCCCAAACTGGACTGGCTGCGCCGGGCGCATACGGAACAGCTGGCACTGTGCCGGGAACTGGAAGAGATCGCAGATTCCCTGCCCTCCAACGTCAACCGGCAAAAATGCATCTATGCCGCCAAGGCGCTTGGACCCGTCATCCGCGGCGCTCACCATTATGAGGAAACCGTGCTGTTTCCCTGGATCGAACACCGCACCGGCCAGCGCGCTCGTTCTGAAACGCTGGAACGTCTGCGCTTTGAGCATTTCGAGGATGAATGTTTTGCCGAAGAACTGACTGATGCCCTGCTGAAGGTCGGCTCGGGCAATCCGGTCAACATGGAGGCGGTCGGCTACATGCTGCGTGGTTTTTTTGAAGCAACGCGTCGACATATAGCCTTTGAAAGCGACTGTCTTCTCGAAGAACTGGAAAACGAACAGACGCATTGAATCAAAAACTTAAGTACCCGATTCAAAATATGAGGAACCCGACCTTACCCCTTCATTTTAAGGGGTAATCCAGCCGCGATGAAATAAACTTCGTTGGCAACTTCGGCCACATTTTGATGCAGGCGGCCAGCATGGTCACGAAACTCTCGCGCCATGCGATTGTCAGGCACGATGCCAAGTCCGACTTCATTGGACACAAACACCAGCTGCGCCTTGGCGACGGAAAGATGACGGCAAAGAGCCTCGAATTCGGCGGGCATATCCCTATTGTCCATCATCAGGTTTGTGACCCACAATGTCAGGCAATCAATGAGAATGATCCGTTTGGGATCATCGATCTTTTGCAGCAGACCCACCAGATCAACAGGCTCCTCATGGCTGGTCCAGACAGCGCCACGCCGGGATTGGTGTTCACGAATGCGCTCTCGCATTTCATCGTCCCAGGCACGCCCGGTCGCCACATAATGGGCGTCGAGGCCGCTTGCTAGAACCAGTTTTTCGGAGAAGGAAGATTTGCCGGAACGCGCACCACCCAGCACAAGAACCGTTCGATTTTGGTGCGACATGAAAATCCGCTCTGTCATGTATGAAATTATGTCCGGACCCCAATGCGCGTAGGCGCAGGGCCATTGTATCAAGCCATGAAAAGGGACGATTCGTAGATAGGAGGCGTCCCCCGGTCAATCATGCTCAACACGCCGGTTTGTCTGCCTGCTGTCATTTCCCCGGTTTGCACCATTACAAACCGCAAGGAAACTCAACGCCAGCAGCAAAAGGTCCGGACAACCAGAATCTAGGATCAGGCCGGGCGCGTGTCAATGACATCTGGGAGTAGATAAAAATCAAAAAGCGCGCGAGCCATCAAGCTTGCACGCCTCCTGAAAACACCTCGAACAGAGGCAACGGCGACCGGTACGCAATACCTTTTCCGGAGCCGGACTGACGGTCTCGCCGTCTGCACGACTACAATTAACCAGACATTCTTACCGGAGAGTTAGCAAGCGACTCACATTCGAAAAAACTTTGTCGTTTTTTGCATTTTTATCGCGAACCATCTCACCGACAAAATAGACACCGTTTTTTCAGACCGTTGAGATAGATGATGTCAACACATTGCCTGACGGACCGCATGCGGCCATTATCGCCCGGTCTGAAGCGGCACGGATTCGATTGGCGGTCTCACAACATCATGACAATTATCGACTATACGGCTTTTGTAATCTTTATCCTCTCCTGGAGCAGTTACGCCTGGCTGACATCAGGCAAGCCGCGTTTTGCGCGCCTCAGCCTCAACCAGGCCATGGCCGAGCGCCGCCGCAAATGGATCTACAATTCGCTGCGCCGTGACCTGAAAATGATCGACACGCAGATCATGGCAGGCCTGCAGAATGGCACCGCCTTTTTTGCTTCGACCTCGATCTTTGCGATTGGTGGCTGTTTTGCGCTTCTGGGCGCGACAGATCAGGTTGAATCCGTGTTCAAGGACATGCCCTTTGTGCATTATGCCGGACGCACGGCCTTTGAACTGAAGGTCATCGGACTGACGACCATCTTCGGTTATGCCTTTTTCAAATTTGGCTGGTCCTACCGCCTGTTCAACTACTGCACTATTCTGTTTGGCGCCATTCCGATGGTCGAGGACAGTCTGGGTGACCGGCGCGCAGCAGAACAGGCAGCCGAAAACGTCATCCGCATGAACATCATCGCCGCCAAGAACTTCAATGACGGCCTGCGCACCATTTTCCTGTCGATCGGTTACCTCGGCTGGTTCATCGGTCCTTACGTGTTCATTGGTGGCACGCTCTTCATCATCGTGGTGCTGACGCGCCGTCAATTTTTCTCCGAAGCACGTCTGGCGATCATGGAAGATGAACAGCCTTGAAATTGCCTCACTTTGAAGGCGTTGCGATAATCTTTGCAGAACGACAAAATCAGGGATGAGAGAATGACCGAAGCGATCACCGGGACAACGCCACCCGCCCCGAAAGGCCGGATCGGCGCACTCGATACATTGCGCGGCATTGCCCTGATTGCCATGGCATCCTACCACTTCACCTGGGATCTGGAGCTGTTCGGTTATCTCGAGCCGGGCACCGCAACCCAGGGCCTCTGGAAGATCTATGCGCGCGGTATTGCCAGCAGCTTCCTGTTTCTGGCCGGTTTCAGCCTGTATCTCGCCCATTCCAAGGGCATAAACTGGCCGTCTTTCCGCAAACGCTTTGCCATGATCGCTGCTGCTGCCGTGGTAATCACCGTTGCAACGGCCATTGCGACGCCTGATGGCATGATCTTTTTCGGCATATTGCATAATATCGCCGCCGCAAGCCTTGTTGGCCTGTTGTTCCTGCGACTGCCTGTCGTCGTCACGCTGATCGTTGCCGCGGCGGCACTTGCCGCACCGTTTTATCTGACGGCGGATATTTTCAGCACGCCATGGCTGCTATGGGTCGGTCTTTCGCCGGTCATGCCACGCTCCAATGACTATGTGCCGCTGCTGCCGTGGCTTGCGCCGTTTCTGCTCGGCCTCAGCGCTGCAAAAATCGCCCTGCCCGGTGGCTGGCTTGATCGTTTTCGCACCCCAAGTCATCCGCGCAATCCGCTGGCCCTTGCCGGCAAACACAGCCTTGCCTTTTACCTGATCCACCAGCCCATTCTGGTTGGTATTGTTTATCTCGCATCGCTGATTGCACCGCCCCCACCGGTCGACATGGTAGAGCAATACAAGAACCTCTGCATGCGCTCATGCGTCAACAGCGAAAACGGCACTGAGATTTGTGAAAGCTTCTGTGGCTGCAAGCTGGAAAAGCTACAGGCCGAAGGTATCTTCGACAATATGATGGCCAACAAGGTCAACGAGCAGGAACAGGTAAAGATGGGCGACATCTCATTTATGTGCGCCCAGGAAGTACAGCAATAAAAAAGCCGCTGTGACAAACAGCGGCTTCACACTATCCGAATTTCGAAACGGTCAGGTGCCGACACCAATTTCCGCAAGTCGGGTCAGACAGGCTTCTTCGACATTGTCGAGTTCCGCCAGCGTCTCTTCAATGTCCTTGCGCTTCTGGCGCAGTTCATTGCGCTTCTCATCGACCTTTTTCATCAGCATCTCGAGTTGGCCGGACTCGCCCGGCGGCTCTTTGTAGACCTGAATGATCTCGCGAATTTCTGCGATGGTGAAGCCGATACGACGGCCTCTGAGAATTTCCTGAATAAGCCTGCGGTCGGCCATTCTGAACAATCTGGTGCGACCACGACGTTCAGGATGAATGAGCCCCTCGTCTTCGTAAAAACGCAGCGTTCTTGTCGAAACACCAAATTCCCGTGTAAGCTCTGTGATGCTATAATATTTATTCACGTGCCGATCCGCTTCATGTCAGGCAATTGAGTATATTGACCTTCACGTAAAAGTCAATTTTACAATTGATCCTCACCTAACATAATCGCCACGTCTCGCCTTCAGCACAAGAATACCAGCCCGTGCAAAAACAATGACTTGAAACCCGTAATTGTGCAAACAATTCCTGCACGTGATCGTCGCTAATGTATGCCGAACCACCAGGTCGCAAGACCGAGAAACGAGAAGAAGCCCACCGTATCGGTCACTGCCGTCACAAACACCGCAGAAGACACCGCCGGGTCGGCGCCAAATCGGTCCAGCACGATCGGAATGAGAATTCCGGCCAGTGCCGCCGCAAACATGTTGATCATCATGGCCGCTGCCAGAATGCCACCGATTTGGATATCGTGGAACCAAAGGGCTGCCAATGTACCGATGGTACAGCCAAACAGCAGGCCATTGAGAATACCAACGCCCGCCTCACGACGGATAATACGTCTGGCATTGTGAATATCGAGGTTCTTGGTGGCAAGCGCCCGCACCGAGACCGTCATGGTCTGCGAACCGGCATTGCCGCCCATGCCCGCCACGATCGGCATTAGAATGGCAAGCGCCACGATCTCTTCAATGGTCGCGTCAAACAGGCCGATGACCGATGCCGCCATCGATGCGGTAAACAGGTTGACGGCAAGCCACGGCATACGTGAGCGGGACGTGCTGGCAACGGAGTCCGACAGTTCTTCGTCACCGACACCACCAAGGCGCAGCAAGTCTTCTTCCGCCTCTTCCTGGATAACGTCAACCACGTCATCGATGGTCAGCACACCGACCAGACGGCCGTTCTCATCCACCACGGCAGCGGACAGAAGGTCATACTGTTCAAACAGCTGCGCGGCCTCTTCCTGGTCCATCTCCGCCGCAATCGGGTGGTTGGTTTCATGCATGATCGTTTCGACCTTCACCTGCCGCTTGGACCGCAGCAGTTTGTCGAGATCAAGCGCGCCAACCAGCTTGAAAGTCGGGTCGATCACGAAAATCTGGGTGAAGCTTTCGGGAAGTTCTTCTTCCTCGCGCATGTAGTCGATGGTCTGGCCAACCGTCCAGAATGGCGGCACGGCCACGAACTCGGTCTGCATACGACGACCGGCAGAGCTTTCCGGATAATCCAGCGCACGGCGAAGCCTGACACGCTCGGTGAACGGCAGCTTGGCGAGAATTTCTTCCCGGTCTGCGTGGTCAAGGTCTTCCAGAATGTAGACCGCGTCATCAGAATCCAGTTCACCGATACCGGCAGCAATCTGCTCATTCGGCATCTGCTCGACGATATCCAGACGAATGGCCTCGTCGACCTCCGTCAAGGCGGTCATGTCGAAGTCATCACCCAGCAACCGCACCAGCGCATGGCGCTGTTCCGGCAGGATTGATTCGAGCAGATCGCCCAATTCGGACTCGTGCAGCCTTGCGACATTTTTACGCAGGAACAGCAGGTCCCGATCGGCGATTGCTGCACCAACCATGGTCAAAAAGTCGGAGCGGATAGAGCCGTCATCCGAATAAATGTCAGAGGCTTTATTGGAAGGTGTCACATCCAGAGGCTCGTGACGATCGTCGTCAACATCAGTCATTGGCGCCCCCTGTTTTACGTGAATGTCCCGAATTACGGGCTGGCTGGAGAATGGCTCTTAAAACCGCATTGTCAACGATCAGGCAAGATGGATGCCAAGGAAAATTTTGATCGGAGAGACAATATCATGCGGTCATAAACAACCGCTTTAAACAGATTCCTGCGACGAAATCGCGACGCCAATGACCAAGAGTTGAAAAACTCAGACTAAGATACAAGTTGACATATGGTACACATGGGGGAATCTGGCGAATACAACAAGACATTGCTAATGAGGCAATGCGACCAGAAGGCGCAGGAATTGCGCTGAAGCATGTCGCGCAAAAGTGTTCAGCGGTTTTGCGATAACGACATGCGAAAAAAACAAAGAGCTAAAGAATATTTTTTGGGAAAGACCACGTTCATGGGCAAGATGGATTTCATCGGCAAGGCATCCTCCGCAGCTGGCGGCTGGGGCGCGTTGAAAAGTGTTGGCAAGAGACTGCTGGAATCCGGCGCACCAATATCCGGCGCCCGTACCCTTCTCAAAGCCAATCAGCCCGATGGCTTTGACTGTCCAGGCTGCGCCTGGGGTGACCCGGAGCACGGTTCCTCCTTCGAATTCTGCGAAAACGGCGTGAAGGCCGTAGCGTGGGAAGCAACTGAAAAGCGCGTACCGCCAGACTTCTTCGCCAAACACACCGTCACTGAACTGCGTGGCTGGAGCGATTACGATCTTGAGCTGCAAGGCCGCCTCACCAACCCGATGCGTTATGACCGCGCCACCGACAAATATGTTGCCGTATCCTGGGACGACGCCTTTGCCGAAATCGGCTCGGTGCTGAAAAGCCTTCCGGACGCCAACCGCGCCGAATTCTACACATCCGGCCGCGCCTCCAACGAAGCAGCGTTCCTGTATCAGCTGATGGTCCGTCTCTACGGCACCAACAATTTCCCTGACTGTTCCAACATGTGCCATGAGGCCAGCGGCGTTGGCCTGAAGGCTTCCGTCGGCGTTGGCAAGGGCACAGTTCTGCTGGAAGACTTCGAACATGCCGATGCGATTTTCTGCATTGGCCAGAACCCCGGCACCAACCACCCGCGTATGCTGGGTGACCTGCGCCGCGCAGCCCTGCGCGGTGCCCGCATCGTTGTCTTCAACCCGATCCGCGAAAAGGGCCTTGAGCGCTTTACCGACCCGCAGGACAAGGTTGAGATGATCACCGGTGGCAGCGCCAAGATCGCGACCAACTATTACCAGCCACGCCAGGGAGGCGACATGGCTGCCGTTCGCGGCATGAGCAAGGTGATTTTTGCCGCCGATGACGCAGCACGCGCCGCTGGCCAGCCTGCCATTATCGATTACGACTTCATCAACGAACACGCCGTCGAGTTTGACGCCTACCGTGCCGCCGTGGATGCCACCAGCTGGGATGCCATTCTCGACCAGTCTGGCCTGACACGCGAGCAGATCGAAGAAGCCGCAGACATCTATATGACGTCGAATGCCGTTATCGCCACCTGGGCGATGGGCATTACCCAGCACAAACATTCTGTCATCACCATCCGCGAAATCACCAATTTTATGCTGCTGCGCGGCAATATCGGTCGTCCAGGTGCGGGCCTTTGCCCGGTACGTGGCCACTCCAACGTGCAGGGCGACCGCACCGTTGGTATCGACGAAAAGGCACCACCGGCCCTGCTCGACGCGCTTGAAAAGGAACTGGGCGTGCCAATGCCGCGCAATCGCGGTCACAACACGGTTGAAGCCATTAGCGCCATGCTGGACGGGACTGCTGAAACCTTCATCGCGCTGGGCGGCAACTTCCTGCGCGCCACACCGGACAGCCCGCTGATCATCAAGGCGTTTGAAAAGCAACGGCTGACGGTCAACATCGCCACCAAACTCAACCATTCGCATCTTGTACCGGGTCAGGTCTCCTACGTTCTGCCATGCCTTGGCCGCACAGAAATCGACCGCAACTCCAAGGGCGTCTCGCAGATCATCACCGTAGAAGATTCCATGAGCATGGTTCACGGCTCCGGCGGCATCAACACACCAGCCTCTCCCGAGCTGAAGTCGGAAATTGCAATCGTTGCCGGGATTGCCGAAGCAACGCTTGGCAACGCCCATGTCAACTGGCGCGCCATGGCCGAGGATTACGACCTGATCCGTGACATGATAGAGCGTGTCCTGCCGGGCTTTGAGAACTACAATGAGCGCGTGCGCGTGCCGCGTGGGTTCCACCTGCGCAACGCCGCCGCAGAGCGCGAGTGGAACACACCAGCCAAGAAGGCAACCTTCTTTACCGGCGAATTGCCGGCAAAAACCGAGCACCAGCAGGCGCTTGGCGAAGAAGGCATCTTCGTGCTGCAGACATTCCGCAGCCATGACCAGTACAACACCACGATCTACGGCATGGATGACCGTTACCGTGGCGTTTACGGTGAACGCCAGGTCGTGTTCATGAACCCAAAGGACATGGAAAAGCTGGGCGCGAAGGCCAAGCAGCGCGTTGATGTTGTCGGAGAATATGGCGATGGCATTGAGCGAATTGCCGAAAACTTCCGCCTTGTACCTTACAATATTCCGGAAGGCAGCATTGCCGGTTATTACCCGGAACTGAACGTGCTTGTGCCACTGCACAGCTACGGCGAAGGCAGCTTCACCCCAACCTCCAAGTCGGTTCTGGTGTCGGTTCGTCTGCGCATCGAGGCTGATACCGAGGCTGCATAATGTCTGAAGATACTTCCGCCGAACGCTTCATGGCGATGGTGGAAAAGGTCATGGAAACGGCCCCGGATGGTTTGGACACCACCGGGGCCGCACTTCTGTGCGCTATTCACCTCGGCATCGGTTCCGACAGCCGCAGCCTGTCGAAAAAGCTCGGCATTGCCCATGCGCTGGTGTTACGGGAAATCACCGCCATGTCTGGCCGCTTCCTTGCCGTGACAAAACGTGATGACCGGACACAAAGAACCTTTGTGGAATTATCAGCTGTTGGTAAGGAACTGACCGAGGTCGCCTATGCGCCTCTGGAACCTCGCATGACATCGAAAACATGACACCGCAAGCCTGACGCCTTCTGGGTTTTATCAGGCGCAAAACCGGAGCGTACAGTGGCAATCAGGCCCATTCTGCCCTACCCGCATAGCGGGCTTTCTACACCTTGCCAGCCGGTGACGGTGTTTGACGATGCGGTAAAAACGCTGTGCACCGACTTGCTGGATACCATGCGCGCCGCACCCGGCGTCGGCATCACGGCTGCCCATATTGGTGTATTTCAGCGGGTGTTTGTGCTGGAACTGTCCCCACAGGACGGCGTCCGAAACTACATCAACCCGGAAATCCTCTCGCAGTCCGCACACACCATGCGTCACACTGAGGGCAGCGTTTCGATGCCCGGCTATACGGAGGAAGTGGAACGCCCAGCGGCCGTTCGCGTACGTTATCAGGATATCACCGGGGCATTTCACGAAGAAGAGGCAGAGGGATTTCATGCCATCTGCATCCAGCATGAAATCGATCAGCTTGATGGTATTTTCTGGCTGCAGAAACTGTCGCGCCTCAAGAGAGACCGTCTGGTGCGCAAATGGCAAAAGGCCGCTCACGCACCAAAATCATAAGCAGAGACGATTACGCTTTAACCGTTAGGTCAAAGGACACAGCACCACGCAGCGTGTTGCTGACGGTGCAGATATCTTCCGCCATATGGCCGATGGCCTGACGCTCGTCGTCGTTAAAATTACCCTTGATATCAAGCGCGATATGGAAGGTCTCGATGCGGGACGGTTCCGTTTTTGCCTTCTCGCCGGTTACTTCAGCCGTCACGTTCTCAAACCTGTCGAGGATGCCGAGCTTGCTGGCTGCGATGCGCGCGCTCAGCACCATGCAGGCCGCCAGCGATGAATAAAGCAGATCAATCGGATTGAAGCCCGGATCGGAAGCGCTGGTGGTGACGCCAAGCGTGCCGCCGGTTGGCGTTGTCAGGTCCGGCTGGCCCATTCTTGCCAGAACGGCCGTTGCGCCCGTGGGCCTTGTTTTCACTTTTACCTGGGTCATGTGTTGTCTCCGCCGGCCGATAGGATTTTTTTCAATTGTATTGTCCGCAATGGAACCAATGTGGTGATGAACGCATTTGATACGCAACGGTCAAGAACCGTTGGAAAATTAAAGGAGCTGGGACCAATGGTTACATCCACCCTCATCAGCATTTTGATCACGTTTCTTGTTATCGTGCTGATTCTATGGCTGGTCGCTCGCTTGCCAATTGCTGGCAGCGCGAAGCAGATCGTCCAGGTTATCGTCATCATTATCGGTATTATTTCGCTTCTGAAATATCTCGCCGTATTCTGATCGATCGCGACAGGAAACAAAAAGAACAGGCGGCAATAACACCGCCTGTTCTTTTTTATTTAAATTGAATTTCAGATATTTGCCGCCCGCTTCCAACCCAGCGTCAGCAAGCCGGCGCCAATCAGCAGGCTTCCGCCTGTTCTATTGACCACCCTTTGCACTGATGGTTTGCGAATGGTGTTGCGCGCAGCAGAGGCCAACAGCCCGTAGAGTGCCGCATTGATGATGGCGAGCACCAGGAACGTCGTTTCAAAGATCACCATTTGCGGCAGCCATGGCAGCGTCGGCACCAGAAACTGCGGCAGAAACGCCACAAAAAACACGATGCTTTTCGGGTTGAGCGCCGTGACGATATAGGTGTGCAGGAAGATGCGCCTAGGCCTTTCCCGACCCGTCACATCGCCCTGTGAGGCATCGCCACCAATAACAGGCGCACGCCACAGCTTGATGCCGAGATAGATCAGATACGCGGCCCCGATCCATTTCAGCACCGTAAACAGTGCAGCAGACGTCGCCAGCAAGGCACCAAGCCCCAGCATGGAGGCGGTCATCGCCGTAAAATCACCCAGCGCCACACCGGCAACCGTTGCCGTACCGGCCTTGCGGCCATGGCCAAGCGCATAGGAAATGACGAGAAGAATGGTTGGCCCGGGAATGGCCAGCATGACAATTGACGCAGCAGCAAACGCAATCCAGTTTTCAAACGGCATGGCAAATCCTCGCTCCAGAGAAACGCCACCAAGCCACCATTTTAACCGAAGTTCAAGCGCCGTTTATTGGGCGCGCAGACCAAAGCCCTGCATCAGGCGACGGGTGGCAAAATCCGGATTGCCCGAGGTGAAAATCGCCACATCAAAACCATCGGGATGTTCGGCACCCTGAACCAGCGGCACCAGATGGCGTGCCCGTCGTGCAATGGCTTCTGCCGGGTCCAGCCAGTCCACTGGCCAAGGTGCTAAGCGACGAAACAGATTGGACATGAACGGGTAATGGGTGCAGGCCAGCACGACGATATCGGTCTTGCGCTCCTCCTGCTCGACAAAACACGGTGCGATCTCAGCCATCACCGCCTCATCCGATACCGGTTCACCCCGGATCCAGCTTTCCGCCATGCGGGCCAGATTTTCAGAACCGACCAGCCGCACATGGCACTGGGTGGCGAAGGACTGGATGAGGTCACGCGTGTAAGCACGTTTGACCGTGCCGGGCGTGGCAAGAACCGATACGAGGCCGGAGCGTGTGCGCTCTGCTGCAGGCTTGATCGCCGGTACGGTACCGACAAAGGTCATGGCAGGAAATGCTTCACGCAATGCCGCACCGGCCAGCGTAAACGCGGTGTTGCAGGCAATGACGCAGACCTCGGGATCGTGTTCGACCAGCAGCCGGGCAAACAGCGCCAGAATGCGCTCTTTCAGAGCCTCTTCTTCCCAGCCGCCATAGGGAAAACCGGCATCATCGGCAATATAGATGAATTCGCGTTCCGGTATCAGAACGCGAACTTCGCGCAAAACCGTCAGGCCACCAATTCCGGAATCAAAAACCAGAATTGGTTTCAGCTCATGCGTCTGTGCTGTCATCTTCCGAAACGCCCTTGCCGCCGGCATTGTTGTTGGGAGGCTGATAAAAAGCTCCACGCGGCGAGTTGCGCGTGTAACGGTCAAAGGTACCGAACACGCCACGCAGAACACTGATCTCCTGCGAGGTCAGCGCCCGTCTGGACAAAACGGCACGAAGATTTTCAGTCATGCGCTGCCTTTTGCCTTCGGGGCGGAAATAACCGCGAGCATCCAGCGCTTCTTCCACCTGTTCATAAAGGCCATGCAGCTCTTCTTTTGTCGCAGGTCGCTGCTCGATCGGCTGGAAAAGCGTCGAAGACACGTCTTCCATGCCCGATTTCATCCACTCATAGGACATCAGCAGCACCGCTTGCGCGATGTTCAGCGATGCAAAGGCTGGATTGACCGGGAAGGTCACGATCTCGTCGGCAAGCGCCACTTCTTCATTGGTCAGGCCCCAGCGCTCACGACCAAACAAAATGCCGGTCTTTTCGCCGCCGACGAATTTACCGCGCAGCGTCGCAACGGCATCAACAGGTGCGCGCACCGGCTTGAAGCCGTAACGTTCACGGGCAGTGGTGGCATAAACGAAATTCAGGTCGGCAATCGCTTCTTCCAGCGTCGCAAACACCCGCGTGCCGTCAATCACATGGTCTGCCTTGGAGGCCGCAGCACGGGCCTTCTCGCTTGGCCAGCCATCCCGCGGGTTGACCAGACGCAGTTCCGCCAAGCCGAAATTGGCCATGGCACGGGCAACCATGCCGATGTTTTCGCCCAGTTGCGGTTCAACGAGGATGATTGCCGGGCCTTCTGCCACAAGTTCCAGCTCGCTATTGGTACCAGCCATATTCTTCTTCCAGATTACACGGGCGCTTCACTGGCACAAAATGCAGCGCAAATCAAAGTGTGCAGCGGAAAAAGGCCAATTGAAGACCGGCACTATTCACCCTTGATGATGCCATCCATCTCGACAACCAGGGAATCCGTGCCGTCGTCGCCAACCCGGTGAATGTCATCAATGACAGGTTTGCCGTTTTCTTCGATGACATCAAAATGCACTTCGTTGACCATGTTCTTCATGTCGTTTTCGTCCATGCAGGACCACAGCTTGAAACTGACCTTGACGTCATTGACGCCGCCATCCTTTGGCTGAGCGGGTGCGATCGCCAGTTCCTGTATTGGACAGCCATCCTGTGAACTGGTCACCACGTCGTAGCCAAAGGGATCGCCCGGCTCGTTGTTTTCGGTGTCATAGGCCGGCTTCTTTGCCGCCTGATGGTAGGTTTCGACGAATCTCTTGCTGAACAGGCTGTTCAGCATGTCCTCGTCAAAAATGTATTTCCATTCCTCCTGCTCACCGGACCAGTTCTTGACGGTGATATCCATCACCTGACGCACGGGCGCCGTCGCATCTGCGGCGAATGCGCAGCTTGAGGCTAGAAAAACGAGGGTGGCAATGAAAAAAGTGCGCATAAAAGTGTCCGGTCGCAAATCGACGATGAAGGAATGATTCGCCAGACTGTATTCCCATCCTGTCATTTGTCACCCACCCAACTTCATTTGGGCAGCCATGCAGAAAAACATGCTCCAAGCCTTTGCGGACGGCGCATGCGATGCTATAGCCGCACCGGATATTTTTCCGATACCGCGGACTTGTTCCGCCTCATTCATGGCGAGGAATTCATGGCAAAGATCAAGGTTGCAAATCCGGTTGTCGATCTCGACGGCGACGAAATGACCCGTATCATCTGGCAGCTTATCAAGGACAAGTTGATCCTGCCTTACCTCGATCTCGACATCGAATATTATGACCTTTCGGTCGAAAACCGTGACGCGACCAATGACCAGGTGACTGTTGATGCGGCTCACGCCATCAAGAAGCACGGCGTTGGCATCAAGTGCGCAACCATTACTCCAGATGAAGCCCGCGTTGAGGAATTTAGCCTCAAGCAGATGTGGAAGAGCCCGAACGGCACGATCCGTAACATTCTCGGCGGCGTTATCTTCCGCGAGCCAATCATCTGCAAAAACGTTCCACGTCTGGTTCCAGGCTGGACGAAGCCAATCGTTGTTGGCCGTCACGCATTCGGCGACCAGTACAAGGCAACTGACTTCAAATTTCCTGGCAAGGGCAAGCTGACGATCAAGTTCGTTGGTGAAGACGGCCAGGTTATCGAAAAAGACGTGTTCGACGCACCAGGCGCCGGCGTTGCTCTGGCCATGTACAACCTGGATGAGTCGATCCGCGAGTTCGCACGCGCATCAATGAACTACGGCCTGATGCGCAAGTGGCCAGTTTACCTGTCCACCAAGAACACCATTCTCAAGGCTTATGACGGTCGCTTCAAGGACATCTTTGAAGAAGTTTACCAGGCCGAGTTCAAGGCGAAGTTCGACGAAGTCGGCATCATCTACGAACACCGCCTGATCGACGACATGGTTGCTTCCGCTCTCAAGTGGTCCGGCGGCTACGTCTGGGCATGCAAGAACTACGACGGCGACGTACAGTCCGACACCGTTGCACAGGGCTTCGGTTCGCTTGGTCTGATGACCTCCGTTCTGCTGTCGCCAGATGGCCGCACGGTTGAAGCTGAAGCTGCACACGGTACGGTTACCCGCCACTACCGCCAGCACCAGAAGGGCCAGGAAACCTCCACGAACTCGATCGCTTCGATCTTCGCATGGACACGTGGTCTCGCACACCGTGCCAAGCTGGACGACAATGCCGATCTGGCAAAGTTCGCTGCCACGCTGGAAACCGTTTGCGTTGACACCGTTGAAGCCGGCTTCATGACCAAGGACCTGGCACTGCTGATCGGTCCTGATCAGCCATGGCTGTCCACCACTGCCTTCCTCGACAAGATCGACGAAAACCTTCAGAAGGCTATGGCTGCCTGAGACAGCCAAACCTGAAGAGAACTTCGGAAACCCGGCCTTCGCGCCGGGTTTTCTTTTGGCAGCACGCGCAATGTCTTGATTACATCACAGGTCAGGCGCAGAATTTGCCAAAATGGAGGAGACGTTATGAGTGACCTGACATTTTATACCAACCCCATGTCTCGCGGTCGCATTGCCCGCTGGATGCTGGAAGAGGTTGGCGTGCCCTACCGCACCGAAATTCTGGCCTTCAGTACCGACATGAAATCACACGCCTACAAGGCGATAAACCCGATGGGCAAGGTGCCAGCCATCAAGCACGGTGACACCATCGTCACTGAATGCGCGGCGATCTGCGCCTATCTTGCCGATGCTTTTCCCGGCGCAAATCTTGCACCACCCACCAAACAGCGCGGCCTCTATTACCGCTGGCTGTTCTTCACGGCAGGTCCACTGGAAATGGCAGGTTGCTTCAAGGCGCTCGGTGTTGAAGTGCCGCCAGACAAATACCGCATGGTTGGCTGCGGCGCTTATGCAGATGTCATGAACACACTGGAACTGGCTGTCAGCGAAAACCGCTTTGTGGCTGGCGATCAGTTTACAGCCGCCGACGTTTATGTCGCCTCCCATATCGGCTGGGGCATGCAGGTCGGCACGGTCGAAAAACGTCCACATTTTGTGGAATATCTCAGCCACATCAGCGAACGCCCGGCATTCAAGCGTGCCTTGCAACTGGATGAGGAAGCCTCGAAAGATTTGCAGCCCACCGGCTGACATGGCTTAGCGGACAGCGATCAGAAAATAAAAAAGGCGGGTCAAACCCGCCTTTTTTATTGGATGTTCGAGTCTCAGCCAGCGAGTGCCGCCGCAACAGCCTCAATGGCTTCAGATGCCTTGGCACCATCAGGGCCACCGGCCTGCGCCATGTCAGGACGGCCACCGCCACCCTTGCCACCGAGAGCGGCAGAAGCAACGCGCACCAGATCAACGGCGCTGAAGCGCGATGTCAGGTCTTCCGTCACAGACACCACAGCACTTGCCTTACCATCTTCGGAGACGGCAATCAGCAGCACAACGCCGGAACCAATGCCTGCCTTGGCATCATCAGCAAGGCCCTTGAGGTCCTTGGCTTCAATACCGGACAGCGACTTGGCCAGCAGCTTTACGCCGCCAATCTCCTGCACATCGCTTGCAGCGCCGTCAGCGGAACCGCCGCCCATGGCCAGCTTGCGACGGGCATCCGTCAGTTCCTTTTCAAGCTTCTTGCGCTCATCCAGCAGGCTTTCAACGCGCGACAACACTTCGCCCGGCTGAACCTTCAGCGAAGAAGCCAACGCCTTCACACGTTCGTCCTGCTCGGCGAGGTAGGCCAGAGCGCCCTGGCCGGTGACAGCTTCAACACGACGAACGCCAGCACCAACCGCGCTTTCGCCCAACACGCGCACCAGACCGATTTCACCGGTTGCTGACACATGCGTACCGCCGCAAAGTTCTACCGAGTACGGACGGTTGGCCTTGGCGCCGTGAATGCCAGTGCCCATCGACACAACGCGCACTTCGTCACCATATTTTTCACCGAACAGCGCCATGGCACCTTCGGCAATCGCATCGTCAACGCTCATCAGACGCGTGGTAACAGGCGCATTCTGCAGAATGATTTCGTTGGCCATCTGCTCAACGATCTTCAATTCCTCTGCCGTCATTGGCTTAGGATGAGATACGTCGAAGCGCAGACGCTCAGGCGCAACCAGCGATCCCTTCTGGGCAACATGCGTACCGAGGATTTCGCGCAGCGCCTCATGCAGCAGGTGGGTTGCCGAGTGGTTTGCGCGCAGACGCGAGCGGCGGTCATGATCAACCGTCAACTGAACAGCGTCACCGACCTTGAGACCACCCTTTTCAACCATACCGATGTGAACGAACAGGCCTTCGCCCTTCTTCTGGGTATCGGACACAACAAATGCGCCATTGTCAGATGAGATGATACCGGTATCGCCCATCTGACCACCGGACTCGCCGTAGAAGGGGGTCTGGTTGACGACAACCTGCACGGTTTCGCCTGCAGCAGCGGCATCAACAGCCTTGCCGTCCTTGACGATGGCCTGAACTACGCCTTCTGCCGTTTCGGTGTCGTAACCGAGGAATTCGGACGCGCCGAGCTTTTCCTTCAGTTCAAACCACACGGTTTCCGTTGCCTTGTCGCCGGAACCGGCCCAGTGCGAACGTGCCTCGGCCTTCTGGCGCTCCATGGCGTCGGTAAAGCCGGAAATATCGACGCCGATTTCACGCGCACGCAAAGCGTCCTGCGTCAGGTCGAGCGGGAATCCGTAGGTGTCGTAAAGCTTGAATGCTGTTTCGCCGTCCAGCATGTCGCCCTTGTGCAGTGTCGACGTTGCGTCGGACAGCAGCGAAAGGCCACGCTCCAGCGTCTTGCGGAAACGGGTTTCTTCCAGCTTCAGCGTCTCAGAGATCAGCGGTTCTGCACGTACCAGTTCCGGATAAGCACGGCCCATCTGCTGAACGAGCGTTGGCAGCAGCTTCCAGATCAATGGTTCTTTCGAACCCAGCAGTTCCGCATGGCGCATGGCGCGACGCATGATACGGCGCAGCACGTAACCACGACCTTCATTGGACGGCAGAACACCGTCAGCAATCAGGAAGGCGGATGAACGCAGGTGGTCAGCAATAACACGGTGGCTGGCGCGCTTTTCGCCTTCAGCAGCAACACCGGTTGCTTCAACCGAAGCGGAGATCAGTGCACGGAACAGGTCCGTGTCGTAGTTGTCATGTTTGCCCTGCAGCAGCGCGGAAATACGCTCAAGACCCATGCCAGTATCGATCGATGGACGCGGCAGGTTGATGCGCTCTTCCTTCGTCACCTGCTCATACTGCATGAAAACGAGGTTCCAGATCTCGATGAAACGGTCGCCATCTTCATCGGCAGAGCCTGGAGGGCCACCCCAGATATGATCGCCGTGGTCATAGAAAATTTCCGAACATGGACCGCAAGGACCGGTGTCACCCATGGCCCAGAAGTTGTCGCTGGTTGGAATACGGATGATGCGATCATCCGAGAAACCAGCAATCTTCTTCCATAGGTTAAAGGCTTCGTCGTCAGTGTGGTAGACAGTTACCAGAAGACGGTTCTTGTCGATGCCGTATTCCTTGGTGATCAGGTTCCAGGCGTGAGTGATCGCCTCTTCCTTGAAGTAGTCACCAAAAGAGAAGTTACCCAGCATTTCGAAGAATGTGTGGTGACGGGCGGTGTAACCGACATTGTCGAGATCGTTGTGCTTGCCGCCGGCGCGTACGCATTTCTGCGACGATGCAGCCGTGGAGTATGGACGGCTTTCCAGACCGGTGAACACGTTCTTGAACTGAACCATGCCCGCATTGGTAAACATGAGGGTCGGGTCATTGCGCGGCACCAGAGGGCTGGAGGCTACGATTTCATGACCATTTTTCTTGAAGTAGTCGAGAAAGGTCGACCGGATTTCATTTACGCCGCTCATGCCCACACACCGCTCATACTGAGTCCTTCATTGCCGTTTGCAATACGGCTAACCATCAAAACCACTGGCTTTTATCGTTCACGTCTGGCCCTGTCCAGCCATTCGGGCCGCAACCATGGCACAAAAAAGGCCGCATGAACGGTGTCACGCGGCCTTTTGTTTCCATTCATACAGCGCCGTTTCAAATGAGAGACAGCGACCCGTTCGATCAGGCGTCCGGGCCGTCGCCGTCTTCAGAGCCTTCCGGACCGCCATTCTGCAGGAAGCGGTCTGCAATCAGACCAGCATTCTGGCGGAGTGACAGCTCAATTTCATTGGCAAGCGCCGGGTTTTCACGCAGGAAGGTTTTTGCGTTTTCACGCCCCTGCCCCAGCCGCTGGCTGTTATAGGAGAACCAGGCACCCGACTTCTCAACGATGCCAGCCTTGACGCCCAGATCGACCAGCTCACCGGTCTTGGAAACGCCTTCGCCATACATGATATCGAATTCGACCTGCTTGAACGGAGGTGCCATCTTGTTCTTGACGACCTTGACGCGTGTCTGGTTGCCAACAACTTCTTCACGCTCCTTGACGGCGCCGATACGGCGAATGTCGAGACGAACAGAGGCATAGAACTTCAGCGCGTTACCGCCGGTTGTCGTTTCCGGCGAACCGAACATCACACCGATCTTCATACGGATCTGGTTGATGAAGATAACCATGCAGTTCGAACGGGAGATCGATGCGGTTAGCTTGCGCAGCGCCTGGCTCATCAGACGAGCCTGAAGACCCGGCAGGCTGTCGCCCATTTCACCTTCAATTTCCGCACGCGGCGTCAGGGCCGCAACGGAGTCGATAACCAGAACATCCACCGCGCCGGAGCGAACCAGCGTATCGGTGATTTCAAGTGCCTGCTCACCTGTATCAGGCTGAGAGATCAGCAGGTTCTGCAGATCCACGCCAAGCTTGCGGGCATAGACCGGATCAAGCGCGTGTTCCGCATCCACGAAGGCGCAAATGCCACCCTTTTTCTGGGCTTCTGCAATTGTCTGCAGCGCAAGCGTGGTCTTACCCGAGCTTTCAGGGCCGTAAATTTCAATGATACGACCTTTGGGAAGTCCACCAATCCCAAGGGCAATATCCAAACTAAGAGATCCCGTCGAAACCGTTTCAATTTCAACGACGTTTTCATTGGAGCCGAGCTTCATGATCGATCCCTTGCCGAACGAACGTTCGATCTGGGAGAGCGCCGCTTCCAGTGCCTTGCTTTTATCCACCGATTTATCCTCTACAAGACGCAAAGAATTTTGTGCCATCTGATCCACCTTTAGGTTATTGAAGCCCCACAGGCAATGAAGCGTTCCGTGAAGATTTTGTACCTTGTTTGTTCTCATTCGACAAGAGCAGATCATCATATTGAAAACAATAATGGATAAGTGGTTTGTTCTATTTTTGTTTTTCTTCGTGGAAGCCACTGCAAAAAAGATGAAAAACCACAGGTCAAACCGCAAAAGGGTCGAATCGCACCTCTGCATCAGACCGGTGGAATACGGGAACGGACGATGAAAAAAATACTCGTACTCGGTGGTGCCCACATAGATCGCCGAGGTCTGATTACAGGTGAAACCTCACCGGCTGCCAGCAACCCCGGACGCTGGATGGAAGAGGCAGGCGGTGGCGGTTTTAATGCTGCCCGCAACCTTTCCCGCCTCGGTTTTGACGTTCGCATCATCTCGCCGCGCGGCGGCGATTCCACCGGCGAAGCGGTCGCGGCAGCGGCCATTGAAGCTGATGTCGAAGACACGCCTTTTGTCTTTCTGGACCGCAAGACACCCAGCTACACCGCGATCCTTGAGCGCGACGGCAATCTGATCATCGCGCTGGCCGACATGGACCTCTATGACCTGTTTTCGCCCCGCCGCCTGCGCGTGCGGGCTGTCAGGGATGCAATTGAGGCAACCGACGCCATTCTGTGCGACGCCAATCTGCCGAAGGATACACTCGCGGCACTCGGCAAAGCGGCGAAGGAACAGGGCAAGCTTCTGGCTGCCATTGCGATTTCGCCAGCCAAGGTCGTCAAGTTGCAAGGCGCGCTTGAGAATATCGACATTCTCTTCATGAACGAGGCCGAAGCCCGCACCATTACCGCCCACAGCCCGGAAAAATCTGCCGACTGGCCAGCCCAGCTGCGCGCAGCCGGTGTGAGGGGTGGCGTGGTAACGCGCGGCTCCAATGAAGTGATTGCCTTTGTCGGCGAAAACACTGCATCGCTGCAGCCACCAGTCCTGAAAGAGGTACGTGATGTCACAGGGGCTGGTGATGCCCTTGCATCCGGTTTTCTGGCAGGCCATCTTCAGGGCCAGAACATAGGCGAAAGCCTGCGTTGGGGCACGGCAGCGGCAGCCATTACCGTCCTTTCACCCTTCGCCACATCGCATGAAATGTCACAAGACAACATTGACCTGATGTTACGTCTTGTGCCCGAAGCACAAACCCTGTCATGAGACATTGATAACAGAAATTGGAAATACCCGATGACAAAGCCAATCTCCCCTCTCCTTCCGATTGTCTATTCCGAAGAAGTTGCTGCTGCCAAACAGCGCGGCGCACCAATCGTTGCCCTTGAATCGACCATCATCACCCATGGCATGCCTTACCCTGGCAACATTGAAATGGCGCAGGGCGTGGAAGAACTGATCCGCCAGGAAGGTGCCGTACCGGCCACCATTGCTGTTATCGATGGCGTTTTGCATATCGGCCTTGAAAAGCACCAGCTGGAAACCCTCGCCCAGACCACTGGTGCCATGAAAGTTTCGCGCGCCGATATCGCCTTTGCGATTGCCGAGCGCCGCACCGGTGCGACCACCGTTGCCGCCACCATGATTGCCGCCGCACGCGCTGGCATCAAGGTCTTCGCAACCGGTGGCATTGGTGGCGTACACCGCGGCGCCGAAGAAAGCTTCGACATCTCTGCTGACCTGACCGAGCTTGCCAAGACCGGCGTGATCGTCATTTGCGCTGGCGCCAAGGCCATTCTCGACATTCCAAAGACGCTGGAAGTTCTGGAAACCGGCGGCGTTCCCGTCGTGACCTATGAAGCCACAGAATTCCCGGCCTTCTGGTCGCGTTCGTCCGGCCTGCAAAGCCCGCTGACACTGAACAGCCCGGCCGCGATTGCCAACTTCCAGACGACCCGCGAACAGCTTGGCATCGGCGGCGGTATGCTGATCGCCAACCCGGTTCCGGAAGAAGATGAAATTCCGCGCGAAGAGATGGAAATCTACATCAGCCGCGCCATTGCCAATGCAGAGCGTGAGGAAATTACTGGCAAGGCCGTAACGCCTTACCTGCTGGACAACATCTTCCGTCTGACCAGCGGCCGCAGCCTCAAGACCAACATTGCCCTGGTGCGCAACAATGCACGCCTGGCCGCTGAAATCGCGGTTGCCCTCAACGGCTGATTTGTTCGACATTTCAGGCATGAAAAAAGCCCGGTTCCTTTCGGAGCCGGGCTTTTTATTGTCATCAGAAACATATCAGTTCTGTGCGACCGGACGAACCAGCGGCGTGACGCGGCGGATGGTAACACGGCGGTTCTGCTGTTCTGCAGAAAGTGTGCGTACCTTCAGGTAACGTTCGCCATAGCCCTGCGTTGCCAGGTTTTCCGGCGGAATGCCGTAAACGTCGGTCAGGATATTGGCGACCGATTCAGCGCGACGGTCCGACAGGATCAGGTTGCTTTCGTCAGAACCGACGGCATCCGTATGACCTTCAATGAGGAAGGTTTCGGCCGGGTTCTGGTCCAGCGTCTTGTTGATCGCGTCTGCCACCTTGCGAAGTGTGCGTGCCTGGTTCATCGGAATATCGGCACTGCCCGTTGCAAAGGTCACCGTATCGAGGTCGATACGACGTACCTTGTCACGAATACGCGCAGAGTACTTCACCTCGTCCAGCGAGTAGACGCGCTCTACAGGTTCGACCGGCGGCTGTTCGAGGAACGCGTAATAGTCACGGTCCGGATCGCTTGTCGTGTCGATGATGTAGTCCTGAACCGGAATGCGCAGACGCATCGGTGGCAGATCAAGGCCCGGATCGCGATAAGCATATTCGCGGTCAGGACGCTCCATCAGTTCCGGTGCGTAGAACAGCACATATTCACGGCCACGATTATCGATGCGCGAACGCTGGATGATGTCGCCGTAACGGTTACGGATCGTCACAACCTGCGTGCCGTCGTTACGCTCCACAGTTTCGCGGATACGGCCACCTGGCAGACGCTCGTAATACGGCTCTTCACCTTCACGTACGAAGCGGCTGGTATCGTCGCCACGCACGATGATGCGGTCACCTAGCTGCAGGATGATACGGGCGCCATCATCATTGTTGTTACGACGGCCACCATCGCGTGGCTGCCACTCACGCACGCCTTCCGGACGTTCAAAACGTGGTGGACGGGCAATGCGCTCACCCTGCTGGGCCGTTGCAGCTTCCATCTTGACCGGTGGCGGTGGTGCCTTGCCATCGGGCCGCATAGCCTGTGCTTCGGCGTCCGAGGTCGGAACCTTCACTTCACCGGCCTGCTCACGCTCCTTGCGACGTTCGTCACGAGACTTTCTGTCGCCAGAACGTTCCGCTTCCTTGTCGCTGTCGAGAACGGCAGCACCCTTGTCGACCGGCAGAATAACCGTTTCATCGGTCTTGGACGGGTCCGCAGCAATGGCCTTGGCCTGGTCCAGTTGTTCCTTGGTCATGGAAGGAGCTTCTTCCTGCGGAGCAGCGACCTGATCCGGCACGGCTTCACCGGCTGGGGCCTGGCCACTTGCAGCACCGTCCTGTGGTGGTGGCGGTGCGTCAGGGGCTGGCGGCGCATCTGGTGCGGGTGCCGGGGTGGGTGCAGGTGCAGCAGCGTCCGGTGCAGGTGCCGCAGCATCTGGCGCAGGTGCCGGTGTTGGCACAGGTGCTGGCTCTTCAGCGGCGGGACGTGGAGCAGGTTTTTCACGGTTCGGGCGTGGGCGCTGCTTGGACTGATCATCACCCGGCTGGCGGCCCGGTTGTGGGTCTCCCTGCTGCTCCGGCACCGGAGCTTTCTCAGGCGCTGGTGATTCCTGCGGTACTGGAGCTTCCTTCGGTTCAGGTGCCGGTGCTTCGGCGGCTGGCTCACGTTTTGGTCGGCGCTTCGGCTCAGGTGCCTGTTCGGCGGCAGGAGGAGCAGCCTCTGGTGCCGGTGCTGGCTCAGCCGCAGGCGGCGCAGGTTCTGGCGCCGGTGGCGGAGGTGGTGCCTCAGCGGCTGGTGGCGGCGGCGGTGCTGGCTCCGGCGCAGGTGGTGCGGGTTCCGGTGCTGGTGGTGGCGCTGCATTCTGCGCGGCGAGCGCTGCATCAAGCTCAGCCTGCGCGGCCCCTACGGCCGCCTGTGCACCAGAAGTGTCCCCACCGCTTGCCTGGGCATCAGCCAGTGCCTGCTGCGCTGCCTGCAATTGCTGGCGCGCGCTTTCAACGCTGACCTGTACGCGAATAACATCCCGGCTCTCAGCTTGGAAAGAAACGGTGGGCCTCAAGGTCATGGCGCCGGCTGGTTGAGCCGTCATGACAATGGACATAAGGGGAAGAACAACCCCGGCCCTCAACATGGTTTTATTCAGCATCGTGTTTCCTCATGTGCCTGAATGCTTCGTTGTCATCTGCGTCATTCAGGGCTTTTTTGTGCCCGGTCAGCGCAACGCGCCAACCATGACATTGTTCCAATCATGGACGGAGAAGCCTGTACGCAGAATGAACGAACAACAACCATGCCGAAGCTGTTTGACAGATCGTGGAATTGAGGTTGCATTTTATTTGCAACGGTATGAGTATCCGGCCAGCGAGGTGCAATGACCCCACGCAACAGACACTGGCACGGAAAAAAACAACAGCCCGCCAGTGAAAACCAAAAGAGAGGATCGCAATGCGTATTTCTACACGTCTTCTTGCCGCCGCTTCCATCGCGGCAGTATCTTTGTTTTCCGGCGCAGCCCTTGCGCAAGACAAGCTCGTTATCGGCACGGAAGGCGCTTACCCTCCCTTCAACAACCTTGAAGCGGACGGCACGCTGACCGGTTTCGATATCGATATCGCCAAGGCGCTCTGCGAAGAGATGAAAACCGAATGCACCTTCGTAACGAACGACTGGGATGGCATTATTCCGGCCCTGCAGGCCAAGAAGTTCGATGCAATCGTCGCGTCCATGTCGATTACACCTGAGCGTTTGGAAAAGGTCGACTTCTCCAAGAAGTACTACAACACACCGCCCGCCATTGCGGTTCCGAAGGATTCGCCAATCAAGACGCTTGAAGACCTCAAGGGCAAGAGCCTCGGCGCGCAGGGTTCCACAACCCATGCTAACTACGCCGAAAAGCATCTGGCTGATTCTGACCTCAAGCTCTACCCAACCGCTGACGAATACAAGCTCGACATCACCAACGGCCGTATTGATGGTGTTATCGACGACATCGTCGTTCTGTCGGAATGGGTCAAGTCTGACGCTGGCGCTTGCTGCAAGATCCTGACACCACTGAAGGTCGATCCTGAAATCAATGGTAATGGTGCCGGTATTGCTGTGCGCAAGGGCGACACTGCGCTTGCTGACAAGCTGTCTGGCGCTATCGCCGCCATCCGTGCGAACGGCAAATACAAGGAAATCAACGACAAGTACTTCGATTTCGACGTTTACGGCGAATAATCAGTGCTGATCTGTTGAAAGTTGATGGCGGATGGCTTGCCCTTCCGCCATTTTTGTTTGAAAAACATGGATAGATTCAAAAAAAGCGGCAAAGACCGCAGGGGAAGTTGGCATGAGCGGATTGTTTTCCGCGGTAGGCTCTTTTTGGGCCTACATTACGCATCTATTTGATCCATTCTGCGGCCCTGTTGGTGTCTTCTCGTTTCTGGATCAGTCCAGCATCATTTCCTGTGGCCCGACAGGCTGGGGTGACGAAGTTGCCTTTGGCGTCAAGGTCACCATCACACTGGCACTGGCAACTTTGCCGGTCGGTTTGATCATCGGCTTCATGATCGCACTTGCAGCCCAGTCCAGCGAAAAGTCGCTGCGGATCGCTGCCGGTATCTACACCACGATCTTCCGCGGCCTGCCTGAGCTTTTGACGCTGTTCATCGTGTATTACGGCATACAGATGCTGCTGCAATCGGTGGCCGGTTCGCTTGGTTTCAGCGGACCGATTGAAATCAACGCCTTTGTGGCGGGCATGATTGCACTGGCCGTGGTGTTTTCGTCCTATTCCTCCGAAGTGCTGTTATCGGCTTTCAAGGCCATACCCAAAGGCCAGTATGAAGCGGGCGATTCCCTAGGTCTCCGACGCAGCCGCACCATGCTGCTGATCGTACTGCCGCAACTGGTCAGAATTGCCCTGCCCGGCATGACGAACCTGTGGATGATCCTGTTGAAGGACACCTCCTACGTATCGATCATCGGCCTGACCGACATCCTGCGCCAGACCGGCGTTGCGGCCCGCGTCAGCAAGGAAGCCTTCTTCTTCTACGGGCTTGCCTGCCTGCTGTTTCTGGTTCTCGCCATGCTGTCGTCGATTGGTCTCGGTTACATTGATCGCTGGTCACGCAAATCGGAGGCCAAACGATGAGCCATGCCGAACATCTGATTGCAGCCCGCCCTGCGCCGCCTGCCGAAAAAAAGCCGATGACACTGGCCCGCGCCAGCGGTTACGTCATCATTGGCATCTGGTGCCTTGTGGCTCTTGGCCTCGTCTACACCATCATCAACGGTTGGGACTGGGCCAAGGTTGAACGTTACGGACCGCGTTATCTCGACGGACTGAGAACAACGATCATTCTCGTCACGGTTTCGATCATTCTCGGCGCTATCCTGTCGCTGCCGATTGCCTTTGCGCGCATGTCAAAAAACCCGTTCTTGGCGGCACCGGCCTATGCCTATGTCTACGTGTTTCGGGGCACACCGCTGCTGGCGCAGCTGTTCCTGATCTATTACGGCCTTGGCACATTCCGCACGGAACTGGAAAGCATTGGCCTGTGGTGGTTCTTCCGGGAAGCCTGGTATTGCGGCCTGCTCTCCATGACGCTCAACACAGCGGCCTATCAGGCTGAAATCCTGCGCGGTGCCATTGCCAGCGTGCCGATCGGCCAGCGCGAAGGCGCCTTTGCGCTTGGCCTGCCGAAATCCATCATCTTCCGCAAGATTACCATGCCGCAGGCACTCATTGTTGCCCTGCGCCCCTATGGCAATGAAATCATTCTGCTGATCAAGGGTTCGGCTGTTGTCTCCGTCGTGACCGTGTTCGATCTGATGGGCCAGACACGTTACGCCTTTTCCCGCACCTTCGATTACCAGACTTATCTGTGGGCCGCGATTTTCTACCTGACGATCGTCGAGACACTGCGTCACGTCTGGGCATGGCTTGAAGCCCGCCTGACGCGCCACCTGAAGCGCTGAAGCTGTTAGCAGCACTCCACGATGACAGCTGCTAACACACTGAAAAATAATTTCTTTTTAGCCAGATAAATACAATTTCAACATTCGGTTAACCATGTCATGCTCCCATGGTGATGTTGAACACAAGTTCAGCACCGCCAAAAAAACGGGAACAGGTATCATGAACACAGACATGGAAATGATGCTAAAAGGTTACGGCCTCACCACTGCCCAGATCTTCTACCGCATGCCCGATCACCCCGCTTTGCTCCAGACCTATGTCTGGCAGCATTACGATCTGGCACCGGACTTTCCGGAAATGAACGGCTTTCTGAAGTTCTGGCGGGAAAAGCTCGATGGTCCCCTGCATTCGGTAAAATATGTGCATCGGCAGCTGATTTCGGCCAGCGAATGGCGCGCACTGAAGGGCGAGTTCATTCTCCACTGAATAACGGCTTTTCGAGATAAACATTGCGCGTGCCCGGCGGGCAGCTTACAGCAAGGCTGAACACCAAAAATTCAGCCAAGGGTACTGCAATGACCGGAAAACAACAGAAGATCGACGAAGAGGCCCTTGCCGAAGCCTATAACCGCGCATTGGCTCATGAGAAGGCTGGCGAGATCGATGCTGCCGTAGCAGCCTACCAGGAAGTTCTGGGCCTTGATCCGGAAGATCATGGTGGTGCGGCTGTTCGCCTTGCTTCACTTGGTCGTGGTGAGACACCGCCAAAGGCTCCCGATGCCTATGTCGAAACACTGTTTGACCAGCACGCCGAAGCCTTTGAAGACATTCTGGTCGAGCAGTTGGGTTATGCGGTTCCGATGATTGTGCGCCAGCGCCTGCAGTCTCTCAACCTTGGCCCATTCAAGCGCCTGCTTGATCTCGGCTGTGGCACCGGCCTGACGGGTGCCGCCCTGCGGGACATGGTGGAAGACAGCACCGGCATCGACATTTCCGAGAACATGGTTGAAATCGCTCATGAAAAGGAAATCTACGAAACGCTTTACGTAGCGGAAGTCGAGGATTTCCTTGAGGACAATGACGATGACGCTTTCGACCTGATAACCGCCACCGATGTGCTGCCGTACCTTGGTGCGCTTGAGCCGCTGTTTTTCGGTGCGGCCGAAAACTTGGCTCCTGGCGGTATCTTTGTGTTCTCGTCTGAAACGCTGCCAGACGATGTTCTGGCCGGACGGACCTACATGGTTGGTCCGCACCAGCGTTTTGCCCATGCAGAAAGCTACGTGAAGGAACGTCTCGAGGCGACTGGTTTCGAAATTCTCGAAGTCACCGACATCAATGTGCGCATGCAGGATGGCAACCCGACACCGGGCCATCTGGTGGTGGCAAAGCTCAAGGCTTAAACTTCCAAAAGGCGCGGCGAAAATCGCGCCTTTTTCTTTGCCTATGTTTCGTGATTTGCGGGCCTGTCACGACATGTCGCATGGCATGATGTCCTGAAAAACGGCATGATGCTGTAACAGCCGATATGCGGCATCAGGATGAACGGCAATGCTCGACAAAAACGCATCCGCACAAGACATCATTTACCACCTTCAAACCATGACATCGCAAGATGCCATTGATGGCATGCGCCGGTTTGCCATTATCACCGATACCGCGCTCGGCATCAGCAATCCCGACCTGCAAAAGCTGGCCCGGCAGGTCGGCAACAACCACCAGCGCGCCTTGCAATTATGGAATAGTGACATTCGTGAAGCGCGGTTGATGGCGATCTATACCGCCGACCCAACCTTGTTGACACAGAACGAATGTCTGGCCTGGGCGGGCGATTTCAACTCCTGGGAAATTGTCGATGCCGCTGCCGATCTCTTCACGCAGACGTCATTCTGGAAAGACCTGATCGACACATTCAGCGCCGACGACAGGGAATTTGTCCGGCGCACCGCCTTTGCGATGATTGCCGGCGCAACGGTTCCCCTAAAAAAAGAACCGGACGAAACCATGCTCGGATTTTTGCCGCTCATCAAGACATACGCAAATGACGACAGGAATTTTGTGTGCAAGGCAGTGAACTGGGCGCTGCGCAATATCGGCAAACGCAGCACCAATTGCCACACCCCCGCACTGGCATTGGCGCAGGTTCTGGCAGACAGCAAAAACAAAACGGAAAGATGGGTTGGCAAGGATGCCGTCAAACAATTGACGGGCGAAAAACTGCTCGCCCGTCTGAAGTAGTCTTATTCTTCACCCGACGACTTGGTGTTGTCGAGCAGCATGTAATCCAGCGGCAGTTCAGTCGTGTACTTGATCTGCTCCATGGCGAAGGCAGACGACACGTCGCGGATTTCGATCTTGGCAATCATGCGCTTGTAGAAAGCATCGTAAGCACCGATGTCAGGCACCACCACGCGCAGCAGGTAATCCACGTCACCGCTCATGCGGTAGAATTCGACAACCTCAGGGAATTCGGAAACCACTTCCGAGAAACGCTTCAGCCACTCAATGGAGTGGGATGCCGTGCGAATGGAGACAAAAACCGTAACCTTGGTGTTGACTTTGGCCGGGTCCAGAAGAGCGACGCGACGGCGAATGACACCATCTTCTTCCATCTTCTGGATACGCCGCCAACAGGGCGTCGTGGAAAGGCCGACCTTCTTGGCAAGGTCAGCAACAGCCAGGGTTGAATCCTCCTGAAGTATGCGCAGGATTTTGCGGTCTAATCGATCCAATTCCATTCCTCCTGAATTATTTTCCTTTAGATACACGATTCAAAAGAAAAAAACAGAAAAATTTTTCACTTAATTAGCATTTCAACAGACTGTCGCAAAACTGGCAACAGGTCCTCTTCAAACCATGGATTTTTCCGTATCCAGGCTGTATTGCGCCAGCTTGGATGCGGCATTGGCAGCATACGAATGCCCTCATTCCTGAAAAATGTCGTGCGCCAGTCGCGTACCGTTTCCGTGACATTGCCATTGCGCGTTTTGCCCATGTGCCAGGCCTGCGCATAACCGCCAATCGCCAGAACCAGCTCTATCTGTGGCATGGCATCCATCACCCGCTGACGCCAGAACGGTGCACATTCCTTGCGCGGTGGCAGGTCGCTACCCTTGGCATCGTAACCGGGAAAACAGAACCCCATAGGCACGATGGTGAACAGGTCACGATTGTAAAACTGGTCGCGGTCGACAGACAGCCAGTTGCGCAGCCGATCACCCGACGCGTCATTGAATGGCAGTCCGCTTTCATGAACCCGAAGCCCCGGCGCCTGACCGGCAATCAGGATACGCGCCTTGGAGGAAATCACCGCCACCGGACGCGGCTCATGCGGCAAGCGATAGGCCTCACCGCGCGCCGGCGTGTCGCGACAGATACGACAGGCGCCAATCTCGGCCCTTAAGATATCCAGATCCTTGTCCCTGATGTCAGGCACTCACACTCACTCCCAGCCAAGCAGATGGCGAACCGCCGCAAGGAAACCTGACAATGGTACGTCCATTTCCGCCGTCTTGCGCAACTTGCGCCAATTGGCCGGCGCTTCAAACGCCCCTGCCCACAGGCCAAGCCCACTGGCCTTCGCTTCCCGCTCCTCGTCCGTAAACAGGAAATATTCTGTCCGCACAGCCAGTCCTTGGCGCACCATTTCAGCCGCCACATCCTGACCATCCAGGAAACACCGGACGAGCAAACGCTGATATCGATCCATGTCGTTGCCACGGCATTCCAGTCCGACAGAAACAAGCCCGGCCAGCGCCTGTTTGGCGGCCTGCCCGCACGGCCAGTCAGAACCATTGCGCTGGCATTGCTGATCAAGCTCGGGCGCATCGATACCCAGCAGACGGAAACGTTTTCCGTTCAGCGCCAGCGTATCACCGTCAATGACATAATAGGCTCCAGCATGCCGCTGCATGTTGTCGCTGTCCAGCTTGGCAGCAATCAGAATTCCCAGCAGAAAAATGGCAATCAGCACAATTCCGTCGCGCAAAAAAGCCAACCGCCTGCCCTTGTTTTGTCTCATATGCCAACAAATCCTTTTCACAAATGGCAAACAAATAGTTTCACAGCAGCATCTTCTTAAGATTTCGCAGTTAGTGTTTCAGCCATTCGTGTCATTCCTGTTGTATCAATGAGTAAAAGCGTCAGCACATCAACAGACAAGAACATTGTCGACCGCTCCAAAACGCACCGTAACAAGGCGGTGGCGAAGGCAGTGAAGTTGACACGCGAACGCTTGCAATATGGTCAGGGCGGAAACCACACCTTTGACCGTGACATGCTGGAAATGCATATAAGCACAGCACTGCACGGCGCAACGATCATGCCGCTTTTCATTGTGTTGGTCACAGGTTTGGGCGTGTATTTAACACGCGAAGCCAATCTTGTGGCCTGGGCCATCTGTGCGCTTGGCATTCACGCCGTGTCGCTGATTGCGGCCAAACGGGCCAACAAGCAGGAACTGACGGCCATTTCCACCACCCGGTGGCACAATATCTTCTTGGCAATCCAGATTATTACCGGCTGCGTCTGGGCCTACATCGCCGCCTATGAAGCACCGCCTGCGGTGCAACCCGCCTATTTCCTGTTCTTCAAGGGCGCGACCCTGCTGATTGCGCTGGCAATCATCTCCATGTCGAATGCCATGCTGCCGCGTGCGGCAATGATGACATTCCTGCCGGTTTTGACAGCACTGATTATCGTGGCGGCCACATCGCGCTCGGTCACAGGCATCAGCGTTGCTGCGATGTTCATCGTTGCCATGCTGTTTTTCCATTACCTCACTGACCGGCTTGCCAAGTCCAACATCAAGCTTTTGTCGTTCCAATCGGAAAAGGACGATCTGATTGCCGAGCTTGAAGTGGCAAAGTCCATGTCAGACGAGGCCCGCCGCCGCGCTGAAGAGGCAAACCTTGCCAAGTCGCGCTTCCTGGCCTCCATGTCGCATGAGCTGCGCACACCGCTCAACGCCATTCTCGGTTTCTCCGAAGTGATGGCAACGGAGGTTCTGGGGCCACTCAACAACCCGCTCTACAAGGAATATTCGGGCGACATTCATCGGTCCGGCAAACATCTGCTCGACCTGATCAATGAAATACTCGACCTGTCGCGCATCGAAGCCGGTCGTTACGACCTGCATGAAGAAACCATGTCGCTGCTGGATCTGGCAGAAGATTGCATCGGCATGATCCAGCTTCGGGCCCGCGCCAAGAACATTTCCATTGCCCAGCAGTTCGAAAGCAGCCTGCCGCTGGTCTGGGCCGATGAAAAGGCTATCCGTCAGGTGGTTCTGAACCTGATGTCCAACGCCGTGAAGTTTACCCCGCAGGGCGGTGAAATCATGATGAAGGTCGGCTGGACCGCCGGTGGCGGCCAATACATTTCCATCAAGGACAATGGCCCCGGTATTCCCGAGGAAGAAATCCCGGTCGTGCTGTCAGCATTCGGTCAGGGATCGATTGCCATTAAAAGTGCCGAACAGGGCACCGGTCTTGGCTTGCCGATCGTGCAGGCCATTCTGGCCAAACATGATGGCCAGTTCATTCTGAAATCGAAACTGCGCGAAGGCACTGAAGTCATCGCCATTCTTCCGGCCAAACGCGTGCTGCAGAGCCTGCCAGCCGTCGAAGACACGCAGGCAGTCCAGCCGCGCAAACGCTCATTCGCCTAAGATCGTCAGCCCGGAAACAGGTTGACGACCAGCGCGTAAATGACAAATCCGGCATTGATCAGGATAAGGCAGAAGACCGCAAGTGAACCGAGGTCCTTTGCGTGGCGACCGACCGATGAAATCTCCGGCGAAATACGGTCAACCAGTTCTTCGATCGCGGTATTGATGGCCTCAAAAGCCACCATCAGCAACATCAGTATGACAAAAATCAGATAGTGCACGAAGGGTGCACCAATCACTGCAAACAGCACCAGACCTGCAAACAGCAGAATAACCTCGTGGCGGAATGCAGCTTCCTGCCACAGGCGTTGAAGCCCCTGAACGGAGTAGCGCAGGGCAGCAAACAAATGCCTGATACCCTTTTCCTTCACGAAAGCTGCCGGCTTGTCGGTTGATTGTGTTTTTGTCATTCAGCGGTCTTCACTTCAGCTGCGGTTGGAAACGCCAGCGGCATCAAATGTTGCCATGCCGGAGTGGCAGGCTGCAGCGGCCTTGACGATACCGGCAGCAAGTGCAGCGCCGGTACCCTCACCCAGCCGCATGCCAAGTGCCAGAAGCGGTGTCTTGCCCAGCTTTTCAACGGCAGCCAGATGGCCGGGTTCACCCGACACATGGCCAATCAGGCAGTGGTCGAGTGCGGACGGGTTCATGGCCTTGAGAAGGGCCGCAGACGCTGTCGCGACATAACCATCGATCAGCACGGGGATCTTTTCCATGCGTGCCGCCAGAATGGCACCAGCCATCGCCGCAATTTCACGACCGCCAAGACGGCGCATGATTTCAAGCGGGTCAGACAGATGGTCCTTGTGGAATTCGACGGCGGCTTTGACGGCAGCAATCTTGCGCGCCATGACATCACCTTCAGACCCGGTGCCGGGACCGGTCCAGTCTTCAGCCGTGCCGCCGTAAAGCGCCAGGTTGATAGCTGCCGCAATCGTGGTGTTGCCAATGCCCATTTCACCAATGCACAGCAAGTCGGTGCCACCGGCAATCGCTTCCATGCCAAAGGCCATGGTGGCCGCGCAGTCACGCTCGGAAAGAGCCGCTTCAGAGGTAATGTCACCGGTAGGATAATCCAGCGCCAGATCAAAGATCTTCAAGCCCAGGTCATTGCTGACACAGATTTGGTTGATTGCCGCACCACCGGCTGCAAAATTCTCGACCATCTGCTGGGTCACGGAAGAAGGATAAGGCGTGACACCATGTTTGGTAACGCCGTGGTTGCCGGCAAAGATTGCCACCAGCGGACGGGTGACGGACGGTGCCCGTCCCGTCCATGCGGCAAGCCACATGGCAATTTCTTCCAGCCGACCGAGAGAACCCGCCGGTTTGGTCAGCTTGGCATTACGCTCCTTGGCGTCAACCAGCGCATGGGTCGAGGGACCGGGCAGATCGCGCAGCAGCGTACGAAAATCGTCGAAAGGCAGGCCGCTCATGCTCATGATATCAATCTTCCTCGTTCATTCCGGAAACTTGTAATTTTCCGGCAAATCAGTCTTTGTTGCCCCTCTCATAGTCGGGGAATGTTTCAGGAACAACCGGAAATCGCCCCTTTTGAATTCCGTCAAGACAGGAACTGCATCATGGACATCAACGCGTTCATAACCGATCTGGCAAGAGCCGTTGGTTTTCTCGGACGCTTTCCGGTGCCGCAGCACTTCTTTGACGGTTATGACGGCAAGATGGTCCGCCTGTCTCGCACCTTTGCCTTTGCAGGTCTGCTGATTGCCCTGCCCGCCGCTCTGGTGTTTTTGATCTTGCTGTCGCTGGACGCCAAACCGCTTCTCGCCAGCCTGATAACACTGGCAGTTATGGTTTTTTCAACAGGCGCTCTGCATGAGGATGGTTTTGCCGATACGGCCGATGGTCTCGGCAGCGGCCGCACCGGCGACCGTATCATCGAGATCATGAAAGACAGCCGCCTTGGCACCTACGGTTCCGTTGCGCTGTTCTTTTCCTTTGGATTGCGGGCGGCCTCACTGACGACACTTGGTGACACGCTGACACCCGTCGGTGCCGCTGCGGTCTTTCTGGGCGCTGCAGCACTCAGCCGCGGCCTGATGGTCTGGCATTGGACGGCAACACCCTCTGCGCGGCAGCAAGGGCTTGCATCATCGGCCGGTCAGCCGGACAGCACTGCCCGCAACACCGCTGTGATATCGGGAGTGGCGATTGCATCAGCTCTCTCGTTGCCCTTCGTCTCCGCATTTGCACTTCTGCTGGCATTTGCTGTCGTGGCCGGTGCCATCACAATTTTTAATGGCTTCGTGGTGAAAAAGATCAACGGCCATACCGGTGACACCATTGGCGCGACACAACAAATCTCGGTCATTGTCTGGCTATGCACCCTTGCCCTGACACACTGAAACACAAATATTGTGAGTGAGCATTTATGGAATATGTGAAAGGCCGATTTGCATGAGCCGTTTGGTGGTTGTTCTCGTCGTACTGGGCATCGGTCTTGCACTGCTTATTCTCAACAATGACACCGGCCAAACCTTAGGAATTGAAAACGACCAGTTCGGCCGCCTGCTCTATTTGCTGCCGATAGCCGGACTTCTGTCGGTCGGCGTTCTCAATGCCAGCCGCGGCAACCTGCCGCTTGTACTGCGCCAGATCGCCATCTGGCTGGCCATCATTCTCGCACTGGTGTCCGGTTATCTTTACCGCGATGATTTCCGCCGGTTTGGCGAACGCCTGCTGGCCGGCCTGATGCCGGGCCGCGCCGTTGTGGTAACCACCAGCGAAGGCGGACAGGAAATCATTCTGCACAAATCGATGAATGGCCATTTTGAAGCCAATACGCAGGTCAACGGCATCGCGGTACATATGCTGGTGGACACCGGCGCAAGCTCGGTCGTGCTGTCAGCCAGTGATGCCCGCAAGATTGGCCTGCACCCGGAAAATCTGAATTATACCGTCACCGTCATGACGGCGAATGGGCGCACCACTGCCGCCCATGCCATGCTTTCTGAACTGTCGATCGGTCCGATTTCCCGCTCCAACATTCCGGCCCTTGTGGCAGGCGATGGTCAACTTGACCAAAGCCTGCTGGGCATGAGCTTCCTGTCTACCCTCGGCTCCCTGCAAATGCAGACCGATGAGCTGCGGCTTAGAGACTGGTAAACCGCAGAACCGGGCTGTCAGTTACGCAGCTTGTAGCCGGTGTGGAAAATCCAGCCGACAACCGCAAGGCAGGCCGACAGGAACAGCGTGATCATCACAAGGCTGATGACAGGGTTCACATCGGCAATCTCATAAAAACTCCAGCGGAAACCGCTGATGAGATAAAGCACAGGATTGAAGTGGCTGACCGTCTGCCAGAATGGCGGCAGCATATCGATGGAATAGAAACTGCCACCGAGGAATGTCAGCGGCGGCACCACCAGCATCGGAATAAGGTTCAGCTGTTCGAAGTTGGTGGCCCATATGCCAATGATGAAACCGAACAGGCTGAAACTGACCGCCGTCAGCACAAAGAACAGCACCATCATGCCGGGATGGGCAATCGATATGTCCACAAAGAATGATGCGGTGATCAGAATGATCGTCCCGATCATCAACCCCTTGGTGGCCGCCGCCCCCACATAACCGAGCAGAATTTCCACCATCGACACCGGAGCCGAGAGGATCTCATAGACCGTGCCGGTGAATTTCGGGAAATAGATACCAAAGGAACCGTTGCCAATACACTGGGTCAACAACGTCAGCATGATCAGGCCTGGCGTGATGAAGGCACCGTAGGAAACGCCACCAACCTCTTGAATCCGCGAACCGATCGCCGTTCCGAAAACGATGAAATAAAGGGATGTCGAAATGACTGGAGACACGACACTTTGCAGAAGCGTGCGGCGCGTCCGCGCCATTTCAAACAGATAGATGGATTTGACCGCTTCAAAATTCATTTCGCGTCCTCCAAAAGTGCCACGAATATATCTTCCAGAGAGCTTTGCCGTGTTGAGATATCGCGAAACTGGATGTTTTCGGCCGACAGCATCGACAGCAGGCCGGCAATACGCCCCTGCTCGCCATTGCCGTCATATTCATAGGTCAGGCAGGAGCCATCGGCAGACAGCAGCAGATTGAACGAACCAAGACTGTCGGGAATGAGTGTTATCGGCGTCGTCAGTTCAAGCGATAGCTGCTTTCGGCCAAGCTTGCGCATAAGTGCCGTCTTTTCTTCCACCAGCAACAACTCACCGCCATTGATGACACCAACCCGGTCGGCAATTTCTTCGGCCTCTTCAATATAGTGGGTGGTCAAAATGATGGTGACGCCATTGGCACGCAGCTTTTCCACCACCCGCCACATGTCACGGCGCAGCGCCACGTCGACACCTGCCGTCGGTTCATCCAGGAACAGCACCTTGGGTTCATGCGCCAGCGCCTTGGCAATCAGCACGCGACGCTTCATGCCACCGGAGAGTTCACGCAGCATGTTGTTGCGTTTTTCCCAGAGCGACAGCGATTTCAGGATGCTTTCAATCAGCTCCGGATTGCTTTTCTTGCCGTGCAAACCCCGTGAGAAGCTAACCGTGTTCCAGACCGTTTCAAACTGGTCGGTTGTCAGTTCCTGTGGCACGAGCCCAATCAGTTCGCGGGTCTTGCGAAACTCGCGCACCACGTCATGGCCCGCCACCAGAACCTGGCCATCGCCGGGGTTCACAAGGCCGCAAATAATGGAAATCAGCGTCGTTTTGCCGGCACCATTCGGCCCAAGCAGCGCCAGGATTTCACCTTCAATGATGTCGAGATTGACGCCCTTCAGCGCCTGAAACCCATTGGCATAGGTTTTCGTCAGGTTCCGGATCGAAACAATGGCATTCATGATGATTCTTTCGCAGAATAGATTGTCGATTGCCATATAGGGCTTCGCATCGCGCAAAACCACCCTGACACGAAATCATCGCATAGCGATCATCTCAACCATACACGCTGTAGAAAAACTGTGCCGCGACAACGACCAGAAACACGCCGAACGCGCGTTCCAGCTGCTTTTTGCTCAGCGCATGTGCCAGCCGCGCACCATAGGGTGCAACAATCAGCGTGATCGGGATCAGCAATGCCACCGCAATCCAGTTGATGTAACCGGTCGATAGAGGCGGCAGACCGGCAGCACCCCACCCCGCCCAGATGTAACCGGCAAGACCCGGCAGCGAAATCAGCACACCGACACCAGAAGATGTGGCAACGGCCTGATGGATGGAGCGACCATAGAGCGTCATGAAGGTGTTGTTGAGCACACCGCCACCAACACCCATCAGGCCTGAGAGAATGCCGATTGATGTGCCAACCAGAAACTTTGCCGGGTTTGGCGGCAGGTCATTGCCCAGATGCCAGCTTGAACGGTTGGCAATCATGCGGAAGGCAAGCACCAATGCGATACAGGCAAAGATCAGTCGAAGCGCGACACTGGACGCATAGGCAGCGATGGCAGAGGCAATCAGCGTGCCAAGCGGCACCGCGATAATCCAGCCTTTCAGCAGCGCGGTATCAACGGCACCTTTCTGCTTATGCGTCATGAATGAGCGAATGGATGTCGGAACGATGATGGCCAGCGACGTTCCCAGTGACAGATGCATGCGCACCGCCTCCGGCACATCCAGCAGGCCAAACACATGGTAAAACACCGGCACCAGAACCGCACCGCCGCCAATGCCGAACAAACCGGCCAGCAAACCGGCAACAACTCCTGCCGTGGCGAGGGCTGCGGCAAACATGGCAATCTCGGTGACAGGCGGCACGGTACTCTCCTGATATCTGGAATTTTGAAAAACTTGTTTTCAAGGAAACGGGGCAAGGACTGTCATCAATATGTGATGCTCTTACCGTATAGAACACCCGTCGCAAGCACACTGATCAGGCTTGCGGTACGACTACAAGGTTTCAGTACGAAAATATATTCGGTGGCGAATGTGTTTTGAATGTCGTCACGGATTATTGGTTTTATCATTTCAGCGGCAGCGACACCCCGCGTCACTGCCTCATCATGATGCCGGCCTCAGCGCCGGCATTTTTTTTATAACCTCGAAAGCATGTCGTTATCGCAAGATCGCAGCAAACTTCTGTACCGCATTACGTTAGTCGCAGTGGCGATAACCGGATTTGCGGGTGCGCAGATCAAAGTGGAAATGGTTCCAGTGGTCCTTGTCACTACCAGGCCCAAGCACCGTCGAGAAATATTTGCAGCTGTCGCTGCGGACAGCTTTCAACAGACCCTTTTCGCGGAAGGCAAAGAAGCCCTTTTTGCGAACATCGATTTCCTTGCCGTTCTTCAGCGTGATTGTGCCGATATCGATGGCATTGCCCTTGGCATGTTCAGACCACGGATTGCTGGCACGCGAATTCATCTTGCGGCAGGAGTAACCGCCCATCGGCGTAATGCGCCCGACACCGGACATGTAGCGGAAACGCGACGACGGCACGAGTTCGAACTTCACCCATTTGGCAAAGGCAAGTGTCACCTGGCAGTTGAGCTTGACAGCAGGTTTGATCGCCACACCGCTGGCGAGACCATTGAGCTCCAGCGGGTAATCGATACCACAGGTCGGGCCGTCGGCAATACGTGCCACATCGCGGAAGGACACACCCAGACGACGAAGCTCCGACCGGCAGGCCACTTCCGACTGCGGCATCATGGCGGGAGGTGCGGAAGAACGGTTTGACTGCGCCGGGTTTTGCGGCATCAATATCGCCACGTCCTGCACCGGCTGACCAGATGATTGCGGACGTGGAGACGCCGCTGCCCGCGATGGCATGCCCCAGCCGGCAGGCAGGACAGAACCGCTGGTCTGCACCGGATTGTCGGTGCCAATGCCGTCCACAACCAGCTGGTTGGTCATGCCTTCGGCCAGCTGATTATCGCCAATCTGGTTTTGCTGTTCTTCGGCAAGACCTGTAACCGGCTCTACGCCGAGCATCGCATCCATGTTAACGCCATCCTGCGACGCGCTCAGCACGCCAAGCGATCCATTGGCGGGATTTCCATTCGACGCCGAGGAGACACCCATGGCCTCTTCGCTATCGATGCGCGGCAAAGGCTGCTGCGTTGGCGCCGACATCAACTGCGGCTCACGATACGTGCCGTCATTCATGTGCATGGCCGAACCGGCAGAGGCGACACCATTGGCGGGATAAGCCTGCCGCGCAGGTTCACGGGATGGCTGAATCGCACCCACACGCGTGGTGCCGTCAATCGACGCAGGCGGCACCAGACCCTCTGCCGAGCAGGCCGTCAATACCGTCGATATCATGAGCAACGCCACTGGGCGGCGCGGAAGGGAAATAAACGCCATACGATAACCACTTCTGCGGCCGCACAATGCGGCAATCGCTAAAATATTAACGAAACGAGGTAAACGAAACCTTTCGACCCCGACCGTAAATCCACCCGGCATAATTTAGGACAAACAAAAAAGGCGGCAAAAGCCGCCTTTTTGCTGTGTCGAAACCAGTGTCAGGCGGCGCGCGACGTTGCGCCATAACGCTCCTGCTCAAGCACGAAACCTGATAGCAGCGAGCGCAATTCACGGCTTTCATTGGCCAACGTCTGGCTTGCAGCCGTGGTCTCCTCCACCATTGCCGCATTCTGCTGGGTCATCTGGTCCATGTGGTTGACGGACGTGTTGATCTCATGCAGGCCGGTTGCCTGTTCGCGGGCAGCAGTGGCAATGGTGTTGACATGTTCATCCACCCGGTTGACCAGTTTGACGATCTCTACCAACGCCTCACCGGTGGAACGCACCAGCGACACGCCGTTTTCAACTTCATTGGCAGAGCTGTTGATCAGCGTCTTGATTTCCTTGGCAGCATTTGCGGAACGCTGCGCAAGTTCACGCACTTCCTGGGCCACCACCGCAAAACCACGACCGGCCTCACCGGCACGTGCGGCTTCGACACCGGCATTCAGCGCCAGCAGATTGGTCTGGAAGGCAATCTCGTCGATAACGCTGATGATCTGGTTGATCTGGCGCGACGAGTCCTCGATGCGGCCCATAGCATCAACGGCATTGCGAACAATATCACCTGAGCGACCAGCACTCAGCTTGGTCTCACCCACCATGGTGCGCGCTTCATTGGCACGGTCCGATGCAGTGCGAACGGTGGCGGTGATTTCATCCAGCGCCGCAGCGGTTTCTTCCAGTGCGGCCGCCTGCTGTTCGGTACGACGCGACAGGTTGCCCGTTGCCTCATTGATGTCGCTTGCACTGTCACTGACCACGTGGCTGGTGCGCGAAATCGAAGAAATGACCTGATGCAGTGCACTGGACGCCTTGTTGAAATCAGCGCGTAGCTTCGCATATTCGACACCGATATCGCCGACATGCACAGTCAGATCACCATTGGAAAGACGCTCCAGCGCAGTACCGAGGGCGTCCATGGCATAGGCCTGTTTCTCCGACACCGAGCGCAGCGCCAACTCATTGCCCTGCCGTGCTTCTTCTATCTGCTTTTGCTGGGCCACTTCTCGTTGCTGCAAGGCGCTACGTTCATTGACGGAATCGCGCAGCACCAGCAAGGTTTTGGCCATGGAGCCAATCTCATTGGTGCGATCCAGGAACGGTACGTCGACAGCGCCATTGCCATCGGCAATGCTTGTCATCACGTCACGAACGCGCGCGATTGGTCCAGTCACACTGCGGACGATGAAATAGGCGCCAGCAGTGATGGCGGCTGAGCCGATGACGCAGATGGCAATATAAAGCTGGGCTTCCTTCCAGAAGATCGCAGCAAGGTCATCAACGTAAACGCCGGTGCCGATAACCCAGCCCCATGGCGTAAAGCCGGCCACATGTGAGAACTTCTCGACAGGATCAGGCGAACCCGGCTTTGGCCAGTAATAGTCGACAAAGCCCTGCCCGCTGGCCTGAACGGTTTTAACGAATTCCACGAACAGGAACTTGCCATTCGGGTCCTTGTCACCGGTCAGGTTCTTGCCATTCATTTCAGGCTTGATAGGGTGCATAACCATGGTCGGCACCATGTCATTGATCCAGAAGTAACCACTGCCCTTGCCGTAGCGCATTGTGGCAATCGTTGCCTTGGCCTGTTCCTGAGCGGCTTCACGGGTCAGAGCGCCGCTCTGCTCCATTTTGTAGTATTGCTCAAGAATAGCGATAGCGGTGTGGTTCAGGGATTCAAGTCCTGCCTTCCGCTCCCGCTCCATTCCGCGGTAACTTTCAAACAGGCTAAATGTTAAAGCAGCCGCCAGCAGCGTAAGAAACAAAGCGACAAGCATATAAAAGCGCATGGATATCGTTGTGTTTTTCATATGTCGGACCACTTGAATATATTTCGATAGATAAGTGATCATCCGGAAACATTTATTATGAATAAATTTAAATTAGACATAAGTAATGCGCTGCAGCCAAACAAACACAAAAATAAACACTGCAGAATGCAAGCAACTGTAAATATTAATACCGCAACGCACAAAAATGCAAATTATGACAGGTGATTTTTACCGACGTCAAAACCAGGTAATTGGTTCTCTAAGCGACCAGTAACCCACGATTAGTGGTTTGTTTCTGTGCCAGGCCGGCACAAAAGCCTGACCTGTCCTGGCATCTAAAGACCTCGTTAACGATCCGCGCTTACGATGACAGGACGTAACGATTGCAAGCAGACACGAGTAATAAAATGGCAAAGCCAAGCTTCCGCTTTACCCATTACGACCTGAAAGAACTCCGCGCGGGTTCGACAATTGAAGTGAGCCTTAACGGCGTCAACAATGTCCGGCTGATGACCGCTGTGAACTATCAGCGGTTTACCGAACTGCTTGATTTCAAGTATCTCGGCGGTGTCGCCAAGAAATCACCTGTTCGCATTGCCATTCCCGAAAGCGCGCACTGGCACCTGATCGTCGACATGGAAGGCCATGCCGCTCTGGCAGAATCCTCGGTCAAAATGCTGCCTGCCATACCCCAGCAGGTACAGCGCAAGGCTTCCTGATGATCTGCCTGCGGCTAAGTGATCTGCCCAGCACAAAAAGCTGCCGGAAGAGCCGCTCTTCATAAATTTAGCCTGTCCAGACATGTCGCGTCGAACGCACCATTGTTCGTTAATCACGCTGCTCACTCCGGTGGCGCTGGGTGGGACGTAGGATAAAGCGCATCTTGGAGGCCGGTTTACCCGACGTCCCACCTCACTCACCACTCGCCAGATGTCGATGGGAGCAAGCTTCACGAGATGACAACCATCACCATCACAAGGCATTGCGGCGTGTACAAAAGCCTCTATTCTGCAACGTGAAACGCTAACACATCGGGAGGTCGGCATGAAATTTATTCTGGCAGCCGCATATATCGGTTTGATCGTCACACCTGCCTACGCGGATCAAAATTGTGGCGACCTGACGGATCAGACGGCGATGAATGTGTGCGCACAGAAAGCCTTCGAAAAGTCAGATGGAGAGCTCAACAAACTCTACAAGCAGATACAAACCAGGCTGAAAGATGATGCGGACACGACAAAGCTGCTCGTGACAGCACAGCGTGCCTGGATTGCTTTTCGAGATGGCGAATGCAGCTTTTCAAGCTCCATGGTCGCACAGGGAACTGTCTATCCATTCGTTCAGAATTCATGTCTGGACGGACTGACGCAAAATCGGATCAAAGACCTCAACGGCTATCTGTCATGCGAAGAAGGCGACATGAGTTGCCCAGTCCCGGCCAAATAAGTAAACCCGGGCGATAGCACTATTCAAACGACATGCGTCGTGAGTGACATTATCGGTAAAGGCCCGGTTTGAGCATTATTCAGGCTTCTGACTTTTGCGCCTGCTCCAGAACTGCACCCGCTTTGAAAGCTCTCGCTCAAAGCCGCGCTCATTGGGCTGATAGAACTCAAGATTTTTATCGCTCAGTTCTGCCGGAAAGAATGACTGGCCGCTAAAAGCATCCGGGTAGTCATGGTCGTATTTATACCCCTCATGATACCCCAGCTCCTTCATCAGCTTTGTCGGGGCATTGAGGATGTTTTTGGGCGGAGGCACAGACCCGGTCTGCCGGGCAAGCGCCGTTGCCGCATCAAAGGCGCGGTACGCGGCATTGGATTTGGGAGCGGTCGCGACATAAACGATAGCTTGTGCCATGAACAGCCGTGCTTCGGGCCAGCCGATACGCTCAAAGGCTTCCCATGCGGTAATCACCTGCTGCAACGCTTGCGGATCCGCCAGACCGACATCTTCAGACGCCGCACAGGCCAGCCGCCGGAACAATACATTCGGGTCTTCACCACCCTCGATCATGCGTGCGGCCCAATAGAGCGCCGCATTCACATCGCTGCCACGCAGGCTTTTATGGAAGCAGCTCAACAGATTGTAGTGACCGTCATTGGCCTTGTCGTAGAGCGGCATTCTCTTTTGCAGAAGGGAAGCCAGATCGCTGCGCGACAGTGGTTGCCCCGCACCAGCCCGCAGAACCTCCTCGACCATGCCGATAAAATAACGACCATCACCATCAGCCAGATCGAAAAGGCTTTCCTTGGCCTCATCATCAAGCGGCAGCGGTTTGCCGATATGCGCTTCGGCCCGCTCAAGCAGACGCGACAACGCCTCCTTACCGAGCGGATTGAGGGTGAAGACACGGGCACGCGACAGCAACGCGCCCACCAGGCTAAAACTTGGGTTTTCTGTGGTGGCGCCCACCAGAATGATCAGGCCGCTCTCAACATGCGGCAACAGCGCATCCTGTGTTGAGCGATTGAAGCGATGAAGCTCATCGATGAACAGAATGGTTTGCCGACCGAGCGTGCGTTCTTTCTTGGCTTCCTCGAACACCTTGCGCAAATCCGCAACGCCGGACATGACAGCAGACAGCTGCACGAATTGCGCCTGCGCATCGGCGGCAACAATTCTGGCAATGGTGGTTTTACCAACGCCGGGAGGCCCCCACAAAATGAAGGATGACAGCACACCTGACTTGGCCATGCGGCCTATCGGACCGTCATCTGCCAACAGGTGATCCTGCCCGACAACTTCTGAAAGCGTGTTCGGACGCAAGGCTTCTGCAAGCGGTCGTGGCATTTCCCGATCAAAAAGCGACACCCGCACCTCCGAGACTGCATTCATAAGGACGGCGGCCGAAGCCGCCAGTTACTCAACAACAAATTATCATCTTAAGCCCCACCAGGGCAAAATCCCCTCTCCGCTTGGCCGAATGTATCCGGGTGGTGACGACCATAAATTCGTCACCGTTTGATAAGCGGAGAGGCATTTCTTTACCGCAGGAACTGCCGGATACGCTGGCCATCACGCATGACCTCAACGCGCCAGAAACCGGGGTTTTGATCCATCGCGTCGGCAAGCGTCTTGGTGGAGGTGATGTCATTGCCGTTGATGACCAGCACAACATCCTTTGGACGGAAACCGACGCGGGACGCCGGCGAACCGCGGGCCACATCCGTCACGACCACACCGGTCGTCTGGGTTGGCATGCGCAGCTCATCCGCCAGCTTGGGCGAAAGATTGGCAATCTTTGCGCCAGCAAACGGATTGCGGCCTTCAATGATACGCTCATCGCGCGGCTTTGTTTCCGGTGCGGTATCAAGCGCGATTTCAATGTCGCGGCTCTTGCCCTTGTCGATAACGGTCAGCTTGGCAGACTTGCCAATGCCGGCTGTCGTCAGGCGATACCCCAGTGCGTCAGGATGTTCGACAGCAATACCATCGACCGCAATCACCACCTGCCCCGGCTCAATGCCGGCCTTTTCTGCCGGACCATCCTTCACCACGCCAACCACCAGCGCACCACGGGCACGGTCGAGACCAAGCGCCTCAGCCACATCTGATGTTACCGGATCAAAGGTCGCGCCGACATAAGGACGCTGGAAGCTCTCGTCGCCCTTTTCAGCGGACGCCAGGAATACCCGCACGAGGTTGGCCGGAATGGCAAAACCGATACCGTTGGAGCCGCCACCACGCGAGAAGATCGCGGTGTTGATGCCGATCAGTTCGCCATTCATGTTCATCAGCGCACCACCGGAATTACCCGGATTGATAGAGGCATCCGTCTGGATGAAGAAACCGAAATCGCCCTGTACGACCTGATTGCGCGCCAGCGCCGAGACGATACCGCTGGTCACCGTCTGTCCGACGCCAAACGGGTTACCAATGGCCAGAACCAGATCACCCACCTCAACCGCATCCGAATTACCAAGGGACAAGGCCGGGAACTGTTCTTTCGAGTCAATCTTCAAAACTGCCAGATCAAGCCGGTCGTCTTTCAGGAGGATCTTAGAGGCAAACTCGCGGCCATCGGCCAGCGCAACCTTGATCTCGTCAGCACCTTCAATGACGTGGTTGTTGGTCACGACAAGGCCATTTCCGGCAAGGATGACGCCAGAACCGAGCGAAGACTGCTTTTCACTGCGGTTTGGCAATTGCTGGCCAAAAAACTGTTCAAAGAATGGGTCGCCGGCAAAGGGCGAGGCCCGCCGCTGCACCATGCGCTCGGCATAGACATTGACCACCGCGCCTGCGGTCTGCTTGACCAGCGGCGCAAAGGAAAGCTGCATTTGCGTATGACTGGAGGGCACCGTCTTGGTGTCTTGCGCATGAAGTGTGGCGGGAGCCAGCATAATAAGCGCAGTTGCCGTCAGACAGGCGCGTTTGAACATACGGTCCATTTGATTCCCTTGATGCTGTTTCAAAGTGGTTTTAATGCCTGAAATTAAAAACGAAAATAGGCGGAAACATGGAAAATAAGGCAGGCGCAGACAGCGTGATTTTCACACGCTATACGGCCTGGATGATACTTTCCATAAGACCGTGCAACTGGTCGCGGTAGCCGGTTCGGGCAGATGGCGCATCCTCGCGAGAGGTCATGACGACACTGAGCTTTCGTGACGGTACGATATATAACATCTGCCCACCAAAACCCCAGGCATAGATTGTCTTTTCACCCGCCATATCGCGCATGAACCAGCAGTAACCGTAGCCATCGCCATTGAACACGGAATTGGTCCGCTGCGTCCAGGACTGATCGATCCACCCCTGCGAAATCAGCCTGTCACCGGATGGTGTCACACCGCCATTACGGTACAGCTCACCAAAGGCCAGCAGCGAACGCGCCGTCATCGCCATCTGGTTTCCACCGAGATAGATGCCCTGCGGATCGCGGTCCCAGGCGCCGATCCTGAAATCATCAAGCGGCCGGAACCACTCTCGCGCCAGCGCCAGCGTGTTCTTACCCGAGGCCTTGGTCAGAATTGCAGACAGAAGATGCGTGGACCCGGTGGAGTACAACATGCCACCGCCGGGTTCACCATCGAACCCGGACCCAAGCGCAGTTCTTACCCAGTTGCGGCTGGCAACCCACCGGCCGTAATTGGGGCCAGACATACGCGCCAGACCGGACTGCATGGACAGCAGATTGCCAATCGTCACTTGCTCCAGCCTTGGATCGGGGTTTTGCGGAAACTCACTGCGCAACACACTGGCAATCGGCTGATCGGCACTTTCCAGCACCTTGCGATCAATCGCAATGCCGACCAGCGCCGAGACAACAGATTTGGATGCCGACTTGATGTTAACAGAACCGTTGAGGGCGTTGCCGTTATAGGCACGTTCGGCTACCCGTTTTCCATCAACGCTGACCAGAACGGTTTTTAACGTTGCAAGCTCCTGTGCCTGGCGAAGGACAGGGGCCAGACGGGCCGCTGTGGCAGGAGTGGCCAAGGGAGACGACGTCTCGCCAGAGGACTGTGCCCGCACGCTGTGTGCCAATGGGAGCGATGCGATCAATGCAAGAGCGGTTCTTCTTTTCATGGTCTTTATCTATGTCGCCAAAATCGCTGTAAAAGAGGCACCACAGCATGTCACTGAAACGTGACAGGATATTTTATCACATCACACTGCAATATCTCATGGTGTCCACCTCCCTGCACCGAATGAAAAACGCCGCTCCGGAGTGTCCAGAGCGGCGTTTAAAACTTGACGAAGGAACCAGATTTTATTCCGGCAGAATGCGCACGGCACCCTTGTCGGCGCTGGATGCGAAGGCGGCATAGGCCTTCAGCGCCGTGGTGACATTGCGCTTGCGCGGTGCGGCCGGCTTCCAGCCCAGCTTGTCCTGCTCGGCGCGACGTTCTGCCAGTTCCGACTCCGAGATCACCAGATTGATGGTGCGGCCCGGAATATCGATGGCAATGGTGTCGCCCTGACGCACCAACCCGATTGCACCACCCTGGCCGGCTTCTGGCGAAGCATGGCCAATGGACAGGCCAGAGGTGCCACCGGAGAAGCGACCATCGGTGATCAGCGCGCATGCCTTTCCGAGGCCCTTGGACTTCAGGTAGCTGGTTGGATAGAGCATTTCCTGCATGCCAGGACCGCCCTTTGGACCTTCGTAACGGATGACAACAACGTCGCCAGCCTTGACTTCATTGTTGAGAATGCCCTTTACCGCAGCATCCTGGCTTTCGAATACAACGGCCGGACCGGTGAATTTCAGGATGGATTCATCCACACCGGCGGTTTTGACGATGCAGCCTTTCAGCGCAATGTTACCGAACAGAACGGCCAGACCGCCATCCTTGGAGAATGGATGTTCGACATTGCGGATGATGCCGGTTTCGCCATCGGTATCCAGCTCATCCCAGCGCGAGGACTGGCTGAAAGCCACCTGTGTCGGAACGCCACCGGGAGCCGCCTTGAAGAACTGTCGAACGGTTTCGCTGTTGGTTCGGGTAATATCCCAACGATCGATTGCGTCGCCCAGCGTTGCCTCATGGACGGTCGGGCAATCACGGTTGATCAGACCACCACGGTCCAGCTCACCGAGAATACGCATGATGCCGCCAGCGCGGTGAACGTCTTCCATGTGCACGTCCTGCTTGGCAGGCGCCACCTTGGACAGGCAAGGAACCTTGCGCGACAGACGGTCAATGTCTTCCATGGTGAAATCGACGCCGCCTTCATAGGCAGCTGCCAGAATGTGCAGAACCGTATTGGTGGAACCACCCATGGCAATGTCCAGGGACATGGCGTTTTCAAACGCCTGCTTGCTGGCAATGGTGCGCGGCAGAACGGATGTATCGTCCTGCTCGTAATAACGGCGGGTGATGTCAACGATCAGATGACCAGCCTCAACGAACAGGCGCTTGCGGTCGGAGTGCGTGGCAAGCGTCGAGCCGTTACCAGGCAGTGACAGGCCAAGTGCCTCGGTCAGACAGTTCATGGAGTTGGCCGTGAACATGCCGGAGCACGAACCGCATGTCGGACAGGCGGCACGTTCGATCGCGCTGACTTCTTCATCCGAGATCTTGTCATCCGCTGCAGCAACCATGGCATCGACCAGATCAAGCGCAACGGTCTTGCCGTGTAGAACGACCTTGCCCGCTTCCATCGGACCGCCGGACACAAACACAACAGGAATGTTGAGGCGCATGGCGGCATTCAACATGCCGGGGGTGATCTTGTCGCAGTTGGAAATGCACACCATCGCGTCGGCACAGTGTGCATTGACCATGTATTCAACGGAATCAGCAATGATTTCGCGCGATGGCAGCGAATACAGCATACCATCGTGGCCCATGGCGATACCGTCATCCACGGCAATGGTGTTGAATTCCTTGGCAACACCGCCAGCCGCTTCAATTTCGCGCGCCACGAGCTGGCCGAGATCCTTCAGGTGTACGTGACCCGGCACGAACTGCGTAAACGAGTTGACCACGGCAATGATTGGCTTGCCGAAATCGCCGTCCTTCATTCCGGTCGCGCGCCACAGGCCGCGAGCACCGGCCATGTTACGGCCATGGGTTGTCGTTCTGGAACGGTAAGCAGGCATGGTGTTTTCCTCGATCTTCAAGCCTTGCGGGAAGCAAAACGCATAAGGAAGCGCAAAACTGCCCGACTTTTTGATAGTTCTCTAGCGCATCTCCACCGATGTGTCACTGTCACCTTTGTCAAATACAGTACGGTTCGGTACGGTACGCATATTTCTTTGGATCAGGTCGTTCCGCCTCAATCACGAATACGCGATGTACGCCCATTCGACCTATTTTTTGCATCGGCCGTGAAACATATCTTGTTTATGCAACGTAGTAGGCATCATAACATGAAATGGTGCCGGCAGGCTCGGCGCGGAGGAGATTAAAATGGCTGTTTACCGTCCACCCCATATTGCTGCACGTGATGTGACTCCGCGTGACGCCTACATGAACCGCCGCAAGTTTATGGGCGGTGCCGCAGGTCTTGCTTTCGCCGGAGGGGCCGCAGGCAGTGCCTTTGCCGCTCCCCTCACCGCAAAACCCGGCCCCTACAAGATCGATGAACAAGTAACACCGCTGGATGCCATCACCAGCTACAACAATTTCTACGAATTCGGCGTCGGCAAATCCGACCCGAAGGACTATTCCCAGCATTTCAAACCAACACCTTGGACAGTGAAAGTCGATGGTCTGGTTGGCAAGCCCAAGGAATTCGGCCTTGAAGAACTGATGAAACTTCAGCTGGAAGAGCGCACCTACCGCATGCGCTGTGTCGAGGGCTGGTCGATGGTGATTCCGTGGATCGGTTTTCAACTCTCCGCCTTGCTGGATCAGGTCGAGCCGCTGGGCAGCGCCAAATATGTCTCCTTCGAAACGGTCGTGCGGCCAGAAGAAATGCCGGGCCAGACCGGACTTTTCCAACCGCTGAAATGGCCCTATGTCGAAGGCTTGCGCCTTGATGAGGCCCGCCATCCGCTGACAATCCTTGCCGTTGGCCTCTACGGTGAAACCTTGCAAAACCAGAATGGTGCGCCCATTCGCCTGGTCGTGCCATGGAAATACGGCTTCAAGGGCATCAAATCCATCGTGCGCATATCACTTACTGAAACTCAGCCGGAAACCACGTGGAAAAATTCCAATGCCCGCGAATATGGTTTCTATTCCAACGTCAATCCAAACGTTGACCACCCCCGCTGGAGCCAGGCGAGCGAACAGCGCATTGGTGAAGGTGGTTTCTTTGGCACGCAGAACCGCCCAACACTGATGTTCAACGGATATGACGAGGTCGCAAGCCTCTATAGCGGCATGGACCTCAAGGCGAATTATTGACATGGCTGCCAAGCTGCCCATTCCAGCACTTCCACGCCGTTTCCATGCGGCCAGCATCTGGTTGCTCTACATCATCGGCCTCTGTCCGGCCGCCTGGTATTTCTACCTTGGTGCGAGCGGCCAACTTGGCCCCAACCCCGTCAAGGATTTCGAACACCTGCTTGGCATCTGGGCGCTGCGCTTTCTGATTGCCACGCTGGCCATCACCCCGTTGCGTGACTTTACAGGCATCAACTGGATACGTTACCGACGCGCCCTCGGCCTTCTGGCGTTCTATTATGTCGTCATGCATTTTGCCACTTACATGCTGCTCGACAAGCGGCTGGATATGCTGTCGATTTTTGCCGACATCGCGCGCAGGCCCTACATCACCATCGGCATGGCCTGTCTTGTGCTGCTAATTCCCCTGGCCGTGACATCCAACAACCTGTCGATCCGAAAGCTCGGCAAAAACTGGATCAGGCTGCACAAGCTTGTCTATCTGATCATTCTGGGTGGCGCCCTGCACTATTCGATGGCCGTCAAGTCCATCACGCTTGGGCCTTTCATCCACATGGCGCTGCCGGTTCTGCTGGTTGCCTACCGGCTGATGCGACCAAGGATCATGGCATGGAAGAAACGCAGCACCGTTGCCACAAGCCAGAAAGCCGTGCGGCAATGACTGCGGCAGCCACTATGCCGGTGATATAACAGGCAATATTCCACAGCGAGAATACCCGCCCCAGTAACAATGTGCCGACCGCAGTATCGCGGAAGGCATCAAGCGCCTGAAAGTGAACAAGGCGGACCAACTCCACAGCGATGGCCACACCAATGGCGATCATCGCCCTCTGACGCAGCGGATGATGGGCAAGCAATGTGGCGATCAGCAGATAGACCATGGAGCCCCACAGGATCGAGCCGCCATATTTCAGCACCACAAAGGGCAGACCGACGGTGTAGCCGAATTTGCGCAACGCCAGTCCGAGAATGATCACCAGACAAGCGCCCGAAAAATGCCCCACACGCACTGAATAAAACCGTGAAAACGGCGGCAAGGCCATGTCGATTCCCTCAAGGGTTGCTATAGCTTCTGAACGAAAAGATTGGCCGCAAACGGAAACAGCCTATGAGCACAGACACAACATGGACCGGTGGCCGGCTTTCCGCCTTTGATGGTTATCTCTGCGATACCCATCCTTGGGGCGAACTTAAAGGCATAAAACGTTTTATCGTCGAGTTTTTGTATTTCGGCATCAAGGAGGCACGCGCCTGCCTGTTTGCTGGCCTGTTTTTCCTGTCGATTTTTCTGGTGCCGAGAGACGGCCTGTTTGGCCTGCCACGTTATGACGTGCTGCTGGTCATCGCGCTTGCCATCCAGTTTTTCATGATCTGGAGCAAGTTGGAAACGCTGGATGAAGCAAAGGCCATCTTCCTGTTCCACATTGTCGGTTTTGCTCTGGAAGTTTTCAAGACATCGGGCAGCATCCAGTCTTGGTCCTATCCGGATTTTGCCTATAGCAAGCTGTTTGGCGTACCGCTGTTTTCCGGCTTCATGTATGCCGCTGTCGGCAGCTATATTATTCAGGCCTGGCGCCTGTTTGATATCCGCATCCGCCACCACCCCAGCTACTGGATGGCAACGCTCATCGGTTTGGCGATCTACGCCAACTTCTTCACCCACCATTATATCGGTGATTACAGGTGGTATATCGCGGCCTGTGCGCTCGGCCTTTATGCCCGTGCCACCGTCGTCTACCGCCCCTATGACCGCGACCGGCGCATGCCACTGCTTCTGGCCTTTGTGCTGATCGGCTTTTTTGTCTGGCTGGCGGAAAACATCTCGACCTTCTTCGGCATCTGGGCCTACCCCAACCAGCTTGGCGCTTGGTCCATGGTGCATCTTGGCAAATGGAGTTCGTGGTCATTGCTTGTCATCATGACCTTCACCATCGTTTCGCATCTCAAGCACATCAAGAGCCGCATTTCGGTGCCGGAATAGTTTATGCCTCCACAAGGAGACTTCTTGTTTTGAACGACCAAAGCAAAAACGAGACGGATGTCGCACATGAAGATTGCCGCAGCTCAGAGCATCATAACCTCTGACATCCGCGAAAATGGCCGCACCATCCGGGCGCTGATCGTACAGGCGGCGACGCAAGGCGCCCGCCTCATCAACTTCTGTGAAGGAGCATTGTCAGGTTACGCCAAGGCGCAAATCAGCTCACCCGAGAGCTGGCTAGATCTTGATTGGACCACGCATGACGCAGAGCTTGCGGCGATTGCCGAGACCTGCAAACGCCACAACATCTTTGCCGTGATCGGCTCAACCCATGCCCTGCCTGCACCACAGCCGCCACATAACAGCCAGTATATTCTCAGCGACACTGGAGACCTGATCGGTCGCTACGACAAACGTTTTCTCTCCAATACTGAATTGCAGGGTTGGTACACCCCGGGCATCCATCCTGTGACACTCGAGGTCGATGGTTACCGCTTCGGCTGTTTGACCTGCATCGAGGTCCAGTTCCCGGAATTATATATGGAGTACGAGCGCCTCGGCGTCGACGCGATCCTGTTTTCTTCCTACGGCATCAGAAGCTTCTTCCAGATTGCGCTGCGCGCCCATGCCGGTTTCAACTGCCTGTGGATCAGTGGCGCCACGCCGGCGCAAACCGCCCATGAAGGCCCAGCCGGCATTATCGGCCCTGATAGCAAGATCATCTCCCATTGCAGTGTAGAGACCAGCAATCAGCTGGCCTTCGCAACGCTGGACCGTAATGATCCGATCTTTGATGGAGCCTTGCAGAAGGCAAGACCTTGGCGGCGTCTGGCCCGACAGGGCGATATCTACCGGGACAAACGGATCGAGTCTTGAGACGCTGGGAATTCGCTGGCCTGCAGGATACCGCTCCGCCCGCGGGAAACTCTTCCAGAGAGACAACGCCCGGACAGAAAAAACACCAACCGAATACGAAAAAGTCCGGGTGATTGCTCACCCGGACTTTTATCAGTTTGACGTTTTAACGCGTCAGAACTTATGCAGCTTCTGCAGCTTCTGCTTCAGCAGCTACGCGAGCCTTGTCGGCTGCGCCCTTGGCGTTAACATCGCGTTCAACGAATTCAATAACTGCGAGAGCAGCATTGTCGCCCTGACGGAAGCCAGCCTTCATGATGCGCAGGTAGCCGCCGTTACGGTTTGCGTAACGAGCTGCGATTGCGTCGAACAGCTTGCGAACAGCGTCCTGATCCTTGATCTGCGAGAGAGCCTGACGACGAGCGTGCAGGTCGCCGCGCTTGCCGAGGGTTACCAGCTTCTCAACGATCGGGCGAATTTCTTTCGCCTTTGGCAGAGTGGTTACGATCTGCTCATGCGTGATGAGCGAAGCAGCCATGTTGGCAAACATTGCCTTGCGGTGGCTGGCAGTTCTATTGAGCTTGCGGCCTGAATTTCCGTGGCGCATTGCTATTCTCCTTTAATGCAGGTTCCTGATCTTCAGGCCTGCCGTTTCCTGGCACATGCAGACGACCTGTCTGCTGTTTGACGGGGAAAGGCAGTCTTTAAAGGGCCTGCCTCTGTCTGTATTAGTATTGGTCTTCGTAACGCTTTGCGAGATCTTCGATGTTCTCTGGTGGCCATGCCGGTACTTCCATACCGAGGTGCAGACCCATGGAAGCGAGAACTTCCTTGATTTCGTTCAGCGACTTGCGACCAAAGTTCGGAGTACGAAGCATTTCGGCTTCGGTCTTCTGGATCAGGTCGCCAATGTAGACGATGTTGTCGTTCTTCAGGCAGTTTGCCGAACGAACGGAAAGCTCCAGTTCGTCGACCTTCTTGAGAAGAGCCGGGTTGAACGCCAGTTCTGCAACGGATTCTTCTTCGGCTTCCTTCTGCGGTTCGTCGAAGTTGACGAATACGCCGAGCTGGTCCTGGAGAATACGAGCAGCAAAAGCAACTGCATCTTCACCGGAAACAGAGCCGTTAGTCTCGATGGACATAATCAGCTTGTCATAGTCGAGAACCTGACCTTCACGGGTGTTTTCCACCTTGTAGGACACTTTCTTCACCGGGGAGTAGAGGCTGTCCACGGGAATGAGGCCAATCGGGGCATCTTCCGCGCGGTTACGCTCTGCCGGTACATAACCCTTGCCGTTGTTGACGGTGAATTCCATGCGGATTTCAGCGCCTTCGTCGAGGGTGCAGATAACGTGTTCCGGGTTCAGGATTTCGATGTCGCCAACTGTCTGGATATCACCAGCAGTAACGGCACCTGGGCCCTGCTTACGCACAACCATGCGCTTGGAGTCGTCACCATCCATCTTGATGGCGATTTCCTTGATGTTCAGCACGATATCCGTCACGTCTTCCCGAACGCCGGGAATGGAGGAGAACTCGTGCAGAACGCCGTCAATCTGCACGGCCGTTACAGCAGCACCACGCAGAGAAGACAGCAAAACGCGGCGAAGCGCGTTACCAAGCGTAAGACCGAAACCACGCTCCAGAGGCTCGGCAACAAGCGTTGCCTTCGTGCGGCTCGAAGACGTGAACTCGACCTTGTTCGGCTTGATGAGTTCCTGCCAATTCTTCTGAATCATGTTTAAACCTTCCGTTCGCCGCCACCATCCAATCGTGGCGGTCCGAGCATGAACACTGAGAGGAACCGGGGTTCATCAGCGGGTTTGTCGCATAAAAGCCGGAAGACCGGAAGTTATGCGGTAAAACGCGAAAATTCCGCCTGACCAGAGGAAAGGCGGAACCACGAAGCAGCCTGCGTTAGACGCGGCGCTTCTTGCGCGGACGGCAACCGTTGTGCGGGATCGGCGTCACATCGCGGATAGAGGTAATCATGAAACCAGCAGCCTGCAGAGCGCGAAGAGCGGATTCACGACCAGAACCTGGACCGCAAACTTCGACTTCAAGCGACTTCATGCCGTGTTCCTGAGCCTTCTTGGCGCAGTCTTCAGCAGCGATCTGGGCGGCAAACGGCGTAGACTTACGCGAACCCTTGAAACCCTTTGCACCAGCAGACGACCAGGCAATTGCGTTGCCCTGTGCGTCAGTGATGGTGATCATGGTGTTGTTGAACGTGGAATTTACGTGAGCAACACCAGAGGTGATGTTTTTACGTTCGCGACGCCGAACGCGTGTGGCTTCCTTTGCCATAGTATCCCTTTCATTGATCTCTTCACCGCCGTAACACCAGCGGCTACACCGGCACCGAGCCGTTCAAGGCCCTTCGCCAAATTCAAAGAGGCCGGCGCGTGCACCAGCCTCCCCACCCCGGCTTCCCGGAAATTACTTCTTCTTACCTGCGATCGCCTTCGCTGGACCCTTACGGGTACGAGCGTTGGTGTGGGTGCGCTGACCGCGGACCGGAAGGCCACGACGGTGACGCAGACCACGGTAGCAGCCGAGGTCCATCAGACGCTTGATGTTCATCGAGGTATCGCGGCGAAGATCGCCTTCTACCTGATAATCACGGTCGATGGTTTCGCGGATCTGAAGAACTTCAGCATCCGTCAGCTGATGAACGCGCTTTTCAGCCGGCAAGCCGACCTTGTCCATGATTTCCTGCGCGAATTTTGGACCAATCCCGTGAATGTAGGTCAGCGCGATAACAACGCGCTTCGCAGTCGGGATGTTGACGCCAGCGATACGTGCCACGTCTATTCTCCTTGCGTTCCAGTTGCCATCCGGCAAGTGGTGCTTCCATTAGAGCGGTAACAAGACCGCCAGTTCAAATTAATATCCGCCGCAAGCCGAAACGACTGCACCCGGATCTCCCTTGGGAAATCCGCGCCAGTCGCTGGATTGTCGCGAGTTGGCGCGGTGTTTAGCGGAATCAGCGCGAAAAAGCAACCGGCTCCGCCAAGATTCTTTAGCGATCCAGAAGAACGCAAAACTCAAGCAGTTGCTTTCTCAAGCACGTGTTCGATCTCTGCAGTCACAGAATCGACGCCTGCCATCCCGTCAAGCGTCACCAACTGTCCCTGTTCGCTGTAATATTGCGACAGGGGAGCCGTCTTTTCATGGTATTCAACCATGCGCTTGCGGAAAGTTTCCGGATTATCATCAGGACGAACCTTACCACCGGCAGCAATGGTTTCAGCCACGCGGTTTTCGATTCGGCGAATCAGGGCTTCCTCATCCACCTTCAACTCGATGACAGCATCAAGTCTCAGGCTCTTCGCCTGCATGTTCTCTGCCAAAGCCTTGGCTTGAGGAACAGTGCGCGGATATCCGTCGAGGATGAAGCCCTTCGCACAGTCAGGCTCCACGATACGGTCCGACACGATCTGGTTGACGATATCGTCAGACACCAGACCACCGGCATCCATAACAGCCTTTGCACGTATGCCGACTTCAGTACCGGCGCTCACAGCCGCTCTCAACATGTCCCCCGTTGAAAGCTGCGGAATACCGTATTTGTCCGTCAAACGCTTGGCTTGGGTTCCTTTACCAGCACCTGGTGGTCCCAGAAATATCAGTCTCATCGTCCCCTCTTTCCTCCACGCAATTTAGATTTCTTGATCAGCCCTTCATACTGCTGGGCAATCAGGTGTCCCTGGATCTGGGCAACAGTATCTAGGGTTACACTGACAACGATCAAAAGCGAAGTACCACCAAGGGCTAATGGGATACCTGTCCGAGCAATAAGTGTCTCAGGAAGGATACACACGAACACAAGATAAACAGCGCCGATGACGGTGATGCGTGTCAGAACATGGTCAATATACTCGGCTGTGCGTTCACCTGGGCGAATGCCCGGAATGAAGCCGCCGTGCTTTTTCAGATTGTCAGCCGTATCCTTCGGATTGAAAACAATCGCGGTGTAGAAGAATGCGAAGAAGGCAATCAGCAGACCATAAAACAGCATGAACAATGGCTGACCGTGCTGCAGCGACGCAATGATCGTTGTCGCCCAGTTCGGCAGATTGCCGTTACCGGCAAAACCGGCAGCCGTCGCTGGCAAAAGCAGCAGCGAAGAAGCGAAGATCGCAGGGATAACACCGGCAGTGTTCAGCTTCAGTGGCAGGTGCGATGTATCACCCTGGAACATGCGGTTGCCAACCTGACGCTTCGGATACTGGATCAGAAGACGACGCTGTGCACGTTCCACGAACACGATCAGCGCAATAACGCCAATAGCCACCACGACCACAGCCAGAATAAGCGGTGTGGACAGAGCGCCTGTACGGCCCAGTTCCAGCGTACCGGCAAGAGCTGTCGGCAGACCGGCAGCAATACCGGCAAAAATGATCAGGGAAATACCGTTACCAATACCACGCGAGGTGATCTGTTCACCCAGCCACATCAGGAACATTGTACCGCCGAGCAGCGTAATGACGGTAGAAATGCGGAAGAACCAGCCCGGATCGATCACAAGGCCGCTCCCGCTTTCCAGACCAACGGCAATGCCGTAGGCCTGCAGGGTGCCGAGCAGCACAGTGCCGTAACGGGTGTACTGGTTGATGATCTTGCGACCAGCCTCCCCTTCTTTCTTCAGCGCTTCAAGCGACGGCACAACGGACGTCATAAGCTGCACGATGATCGAAGCAGAGATGTAAGGCATGATGCCGAGCGCGAAAATCGCCATGCGCTCTACAGCGCCGCCCGCAAACATGTTGAAAAGACCCAGGATACCGCCCGCTTGACCGCGGAATGCCTGTGCATAGGCCTCTGGGTTAAGACCCGGAAGCGGAATATGCGTACCAAGACGGTATACGAGAAGTGCTGCGAGGGTGAACCACAATCTCTTTTTCAGATCTTCCGCTTTCGCGAAAGTTGAAAAATTCAGGTTTGAGGCCAGTTGTTCCGCTGCTGAAGCCATAAAATTCTCCGCGCGACCCTTGCCAGCAGCCCGAAACCGGCAGTTCCGGAAAAGGTCAAAAAGATACTGGTTCAAAAACCGGGCTTCGGACGGACGCGGACGAACCGCAATCTTGCCTCACCCCTGTTTCCATGTGTCCCGGTCACAAACATTACGTTCGTCGTCGGGACTGTGAGGCTCTCATAAGGGAGCGCGAACGCCCGGAGTGAACCACTCCGGGCGTTCGTAGTCTATATATTACTCAGCAGCTTCAGCTGCAACAACCAGAAGCTTGATAGAGCTGCCAGCTTTTTCGATCTTTTCAACAGCAGCCTTGGAGGCGCCGGCTACTTCAATCGTTACCTTGGTGGTCAGTTCGCCACCGGACAGAACGCGAACGCCGTCCTTTTCGCGACGAATGACGCCAGCAGCCTTCAGAGCAGCCGAATCGATCGTTGCCTTAGGGTCGAGCTTCTTAGCATCGATTGCAGTCTGGATACGGCCGAGCGAAACGGTTGCGTATTCAGAAGCGAAGATGTTGGTGAAGCCGCGCTTTGGGAGGCGACGGTAGATAGGCATCTGACCGCCTTCGAAGCCGTTGATAGCAACGCCCGAACGAGCCTTCTGACCCTTAACACCACGACCACCGGTCTTGCCCTTGCCGGAACCGATACCGCGACCTACGCGGATACGATCCTTGGAAGAACCTTCGTTGTCTTTAATTTCATTGAGTTTCATGATGACTTCCCCGGTCTTACTTCTCGTCTACGACGCGAACGAGATGCTGGACAGCACGGATCATGCCACGAACCGATGGAGTATCTTCCAGGGTACGCTGACGGTGCATCTTGTTGAGACCCAGGCCGATCAGCGTCTGACGCTGTACTGCCGGGCGGCGATTGGCACTGGCGATCTGTTCGACCGTAACAGTCTTCTTGGATTCAGTAGCATTCTTGGCCATGATCCAGCTCCTTATTCTTCAGCAGCGTTGCCGGAAGCGGCGCGGCGTGCCTGAAGAGTTGCATACTTGAGACCACGCTGTGCAGCGACGTCCTTCGGATGAACCTGGTGCTTCAGAGCGTCGAAAGTTGCGCGAACCATGTTGTACGGGTTCGAAGAACCTGTCGACTTGGCGACGACGTCGTGAACGCCGAGCGTTTCGAAAACAGCGCGCATTGGACCACCGGCGATGATACCAGTACCAGCCTTTGCAGAGCGCAGCAGAACCTTGCCAGCGCCGTGACGGCCGTTAACATCGTGGTGCAGCGTGCGGCCATCGCGAAGCGGAACGAAGATCAGATCGCGCTTTGCGCTTTCAGTTGCCTTGCGGATAGCTTCTGGAACTTCACGAGCCTTGCCGTGACCGAAACCAACGCGACCCTTCTGGTCGCCAACAACAACGAGAGCAGCGAAGCCGAAACGACGGCCACCCTTAACAACCTTTGCAACGCGGTTGATTGCAACCAGCTTGTCAACGAATTCGCTATCGCGCTCTTCGCGGTTCTGGCGATCGTCGCGAGAACCTCTTTTATCCTGTGCCATTGTCCTTTTCCTTTTTCTTTTGCGGGTAGAACGGCAAACGAGAGAAGGACCACCGGTTCCATTTCTGGAACCCGCATGGTCCGGTGAAAACCGCCCGGACGGATCCGGGCGGAAGCTTTTTAGAAGTTCAGACCGCTTTCGCGTGCTGCATCTGCCAGGGCCTTAACGCGGCCGTGATAGATGAATGCGCCACGATCGAATACAACATCCTTGACGCCAGCCTTGCCGGCGCGCTCTGCAACCAGCTTGCCAACAACGGCAGCTGCTGCAACGTCCGCACCAGTCTTCAGCGACTTGCGCAGATCTGCTTCGAGTGTCGAGGCAGACGCAAGCGTCGTGCCGGCAACATCATCGATGACCTGTGCATAGATGTTCTTCGACGAGCGATGAACCGACAGGCGCGGGCGACCGTTAGCAACCGCCTTGATCTGGCGGCGTACACGGTTCGCACGGCGTGAAAGTGCTTCTTTCCTGCTAGCCATTTCGCGAGTTCCTTACTTCTTCTTGCCTTCTTTGCGGATGATCCGTTCTTCAGCGTACTTGACGCCTTTGCCCTTGTAGGGCTCGGGACCACGGTATTCGCGGATTTCCGCGGCAACCTGACCGACCTGCTGCTTGTTAATGCCGGAAACGATGATTTCCGTCGGCTTAGGAACGGCAATGGTGATACCGACCGGAGGCTCATAAACAACGTCGTGAGAGAAACCGAGCGCCAGCTGCAGGTTCTGGCCCTGCATGGCTGCACGATAACCAACGCCGTTGATTTCGAGCTTACGTTCGTAACCGTCCTTAACACCCTTGAAGATGTTCTCGATCATTGTGCGGGACATGCCCCACTTCGAACGAGCTTCCTTGGTGTTGTTGGCCGGCTGAACCGAAACCGAGTTTTCTTCCAGCTTCAACTGAATGTCGTCATTAGCGACGAAAAACAGTTCACCCTTCGGACCCTTTGCAGTGATCTTCTGGCCATCAACCGTGGCCGTGATCCCTGCTGGTACCTGAACGGGCTTTTTACCGATACGAGACATATTTTTATCCTGCCTGTTTCGCCAGGAGACCCCTGCCCGATCTTAGAAGACCGAGCAAAGAACCTCGCCACCAACGTTCTGTTCACGAGCCTGGTGATCAGCCATCACACCCTTCGGAGTCGAAAGGATAGTGATGCCGAGACCGTTCGCGACCTGCGGAATGGACTTTACCGAGACATAAACCCGGCGGCCCGGCTTGGATACGCGGCCGATCTCACGGATCACGGACGCGCCTTCGTAGTACTTCAGTTCGATCGTGAACTCGGCCTTGCCGTTTTCAAAATCGGACTTGGAATAACCGCGAATGTAGCCTTCAGCCTGCAGCACGTCGAGAACGCGCGCACGGAGGCTGGAAGCAGGAGTGCTAACCGACGACTTGCGACGAGCAGCACCATTGCGGATGCGGGTGAGCATATCACCCAACGGATCAGTCATTGTCATGTGCCCGTCTCCTTACCAGCTCGACTTGACAATACCCGGCACCTTGCCGGAATTGCCCAACTCGCGAAGCGCAATACGCGACATCTTGAGTTTACGATAGAACGCGCGCGGACGGCCCGTTACTTCGCAGCGGTTGCGGATACGTGTCTTCGAGCCGTCACGCGGCAGCGAAGCGAGCTTCAGTGTTGCCTGGAACCGCTCTTCGATCGGAAGGGACTGGTTCATGACGACAGCTTTGAGCGCGGCACGCTTGGAAGCATGCTGTGCAACTGTCTTGCGGCGGCGCTTGTTCTTTTCAACTGCGCTTGTTTTCGCCATATCAGAGTTCCTTTTCTACGCTCGTCGTTACGGTTACTGACGGAAAGGGAAGTTGAACTCTGTCAAAAGAGCCCGAGCTTCGTCGTCCGAAGTCGCCGTCGTGCAAACGATGATGTCCATGCCCCACATCTGATCAACCTTATCGTAGTTGATTTCTGGGAACACAATGTGCTCCTTGATGCCCATGGCGAAGTTGCCACGGCCGTCAAAGCTTTTCGGGTTCAGGCCCCGGAAGTCGCGAACGCGCGGAAGCGCGATGTTGATCAGACGGTCAAGGAACTCATACATGCGAGCGCCACGAAGAGTAACCTTCGCACCGATTGGCATGCCTTCACGAACCTTGAAGCCAGCAATGGAATTGCGAGCCTTGGTAACAACCGGCTTCTGACCAGCAATAGCGGCCAGATCGGCTGCAGCAACTGTTGGCTTCTTCGAATCAGCCGTTGCTTCACCAACACCCATGTTGATAACGATCTTGTCGAGCTTCGGGATCATCATCACGTTAGAGTAGGAGAACTTCTCCTGCATAGCGCCGCGAATACGGGAAACGTATTCAGCCTTGAGACGCGGCTCGTACTTGGACTCAGCCATCGATCACTTCTCCCGAACGCTTGGCCACGCGGACCTTCTTGCCGTCTACAACCTTGAACCCAACGCGGGTCGCCTTACCGTCCTTGTCGACGATAGCAAGGTTAGAGATGTGCAAGGATGCTTCCTTGTTGATGATGCCAGCTTCTTGGCCCTGGGTCTGGCGCTGGTGACGCTTCACCATGTTTACGCCACTCACGAAAGCCCGATCTTCTTTTGGCAAGACCTGAGTTACTTCGCCGGTACGGCCCTTGTCCTTACCGGTCAATACGACAACTTTGTCGCCTTTGCGAATTTTCTGCATCGCTATCGCTCCTTACAGTACTTCTGGAGCCAGCGAGATGATCTTCATATGGTTCTTTGCGCGAAGTTCGCGTGGAACCGGTCCGAAGATACGGGTGCCGATAGGCTCTTTCTTGTTATCGATAAGAACAGCTGCGTTGTTATCGAAACGGATGACGCTGCCGTCAGCGCGACGAATGTCCTTGGCGGTACGCACTACAACCGCCTTCATCACGTCGCCCTTCTTGACGCGGCCGCGCGGAATAGCTTCCTTGATCGAAACGACAATAATGTCGCCAACGGAAGCATACTTACGCTTCGAGCCGCCCAGCACCTTGATGCACATGACACGACGTGCGCCGGAATTATCCGCCACGTCGAGGTTTGTTTGCATCTGAATCATGTCAGGTCGCCTTCTTGTTGTTACTGGACCGGTTGGGCAGCCTCAAAGAGAAAGCCCCCTGCTCCAGCTTATGAAAAGTCTCTGTTTTCGCGCGGAAGAAATCTTGCCAGGGTGGTTTCCATAACGGACCTTCCGTGCGCATCAAAGCAAAAGACGCCCGGTGACGAGCGTCCTTGCGCTGCTTCATACAGGTTTTCGCGCCGATAGCAAGAGCCCGGCGCGAAACTGTTTGAATTAAGCCTGTGCGGAAACAACCGTCCAGCGCTTATCCTTGGAGATTGGTGCGCATTCCTCAATGGAAACCACATCACCAACCTTGTACTGGTTGTTTTCGTCGTGGGCCTTGTACTTCTTCGAACGACGAACGGTCTTCTGAAGCAGTGGGTGAGCGAATCGACGCTCGACCTTGACTACAACGGTCTTCTCGTTCTTGTCGGAAACTACGACGCCCTGCAGAATGCGTTTCGGCATATTATTCTTCCTTTAGGCCTTGGCTTCTGCCGCCTTCTGGCGGGCAATGGTTTTCACGCGGGCGATGTCCTTACGGACTTCGTTGATGCGCGAGGACTTTTCCAACTGACCGGTAGCCTTCTGGAAGCGCAGGTTGAACTGCTCTTTCTTCAGGTCGGCAAGCTTGTCCTTGAGCTGATCGGCGCTGAGGCCGCGAACATCTTCGGCTTTCATTGTGCCTGCTCCTTACTCTGCGATGCGCTGTACGAAGCGCGTCTTAACCGAGAGCTTGGCAGCGCCGAGACGAAGCGCCTCACGGGCGATCTCCTCGGAAACACCGTCGATCTCGAACATCATACGACCAGGCTTGACCTTGCAAGCCCAGTATTCGACCGAACCCTTACCCTTACCCATACGAACTTCGGTCGGCTTGGCCGTAACCGGAGTGTCTGGGAATACGCGGATCCACACACGACCTGCGCGCTTCATGTAACGCGTGATCGCGCGGCGGGCCGCTTCGATCTCGCGTGCATTAACGCGGTTCGGTTCCTGCGACTTCAAGCCGTATTCACCGAATGCAAGGTCAAAGCCGCCCTTGGCCACACCTTTGATGCGACCCTTGAACTGCTTGCGGTACTTAGTACGCTTTGGCTGCAACATTTTCTTACTTCTCCGAGCTTATCTTTCGCCAGCGTCAATCAAGCGTTTTCGCGACGACGATCGCCACGATCACCGCGCTCACGGCTTGCCGGACCCTGGGCATCGCCTTCGAGCGCACGACGCTCGGAAGCCATCGGATCGTGCTCAAGGATTTCGCCCTTGAAGATCCAGACCTTGATGCCGCAAATACCGAATGCGGTTTCAGCTTCAGCTGTACCGTAGTCGATGTCTGCACGCAGGGTGTGAAGTGGCACGCGACCTTCGCGGTACCATTCGGTACGAGCGATTTCCGCGCCGCCAAGGCGGCCGCCGCAGGTGATCTTGATGCCTTCGGCGCCAAGACGCATAGCGGACTGAACAGCACGCTTCATCGCACGGCGGAAAGCCACGCGGCGTTCGAGCTGCTGGGCAATCGACTGTGCTACGAGTGTAGCGTCGACTTCCGGCTTGCGCACTTCAACGATGTTGAGGTGCGTTTCGCTGTCGGTCATCTCCGAGATCTTCTTGCGAAGCTTCTCGATGTCTGCACCCTTCTTGCCGATGATCAGACCCGGACGAGCCGAGTGGATGGTCACGCGGCACTTCTTGTGCGGACGTTCGATGACAACCTTGGCGATGCCTGCCTGCTTCAATTCCTTGATCAGGTAAGCACGGATCTTGAGATCTTCGTGGAGCAGCTTGCCGTATTCGGCAGTGTCTGCATACCAGCGGCTATCCCAAGTACGGTTGATACCGAGGCGGAAGCCGATTGGATTAATCTTCTGACCCATTATGCGGCCTCCCCTTTTTCCTCGACTTCGCGAACAACGATAGTCAAGTGTGCAAACGGCTTTTCGATACGCGAGGCGCGACCACGGCCACGAGCGTGGAAACGCTTCATGGTGATGGACTTGCCAACGTAGGCCTCGGCGACGACGAGAGCGTCGACGTCGAGGTCATGGTTGTTTTCTGCGTTCGCAATAGCCGATTCCAGCGTCTTCTTGACGGTGGAAGCGATACGCTTGCGGGAGAATTCGAGCTCGGCGAGAGCGCGATCAACCTTCTTGCCACGGATAAGAGCGGCAACCAGGTTCAGTTTCTGTGGGCTGACGCGAAGCGTACGGGCAATAGCCTGAGCCTCGTTGTCCTTCAGCCGGCGTTCGGTCTTAGCCTTCGCCATGATTACTTCCTCTTTGCCTTCTTGTCCGCGCCATGACCGTAGTAGGTCCGGGTCGGAGAGAATTCACCGAACTTGTGACCGACCATGTCTTCATTGACATTGACCGGCACATGCTTGCTGCCGTTGTAAACGCCGAAGGTCAAGCCTACGAACTGCGGCAGGATCGTGGAGCGACGGCTCCAGATCTTGATTACTTCATTACGTCCGCTTTCGCGTACCTTCTCAGCCTTTTTGAGAAGATAGCCGTCAATAAACGGACCTTTCCATACTGAACGAGCCACTTGGACTACCTCTCTTACTTCTTACGCTGATGGCGCGAACGCATGATGAACTTGTCGGTCGACTTGTTGGAGCGTGTACGCTTGCCCTTTGTAGGCTTGCCCCACGGAGTCACCGGATGGCGACCACCAGACGTACGACCTTCACCACCGCCGTGCGGGTGATCGACAGGGTTCATAACGACACCGCGAACGTGTGGACGCTTACCGCGCCAACGCGAACGACCGGCTTTACCGTCGTTGGTGTTGCCGTGGTCGGCGTTGGAAACAGCACCGATGGATGCAAGGCAAGAGCCGTGCACGAGACGCTGTTCACCAGAGTTCAGACGAAGGATCGCCATACCCTGGTCACGACCGACGAGCTGCACATATGTACCTGCCGAGCGAGCGATCTGACCACCCTTACCAGGCTTCATCTCGACGTTATGGATGATCGAACCAACTGGGATGTACTGAAGCGGCATTGTGTTGCCTGGCTTCACGTCAACAGCCTTGTCGGAGGCGATCACCTTGTCACCAGCAGCAAGACGCTGTGGCGCGAGAATGTAAGCCTGTTCACCGTCAGCGTAAGTTACGAGCGCGATGAATGCAGTGCGGTTTGGATCGTATTCCAGACGCTCAACCGTACCCTCAACGTCAAACTTGCGACGCTTGAAGTCAATGAGACGGTATGTGCGCTTGTGACCGCCACCCTGGAAACGGACAGTGATCCGGCCCTGGTTGTTACGGCCACCCTTCGAGCTGAGACCTTGGGTCAGCGCCTTAACCGGCTTGCCCTTGTAGAGCGAAGAACGGTCGACAATGACCAGCTGGCGCTGGCTCGGAGTGGTTGGATTGAAACTTTTCAATGCCATTTTATTGTTCCCTTTTGGGTCTTTGCCCGCGTGGGCCTAACCTTTAGAGTCCGGTGGACACGTCGATGGATTGACCTTCGGCGAGCGTGACGACGGCTTTTTTGACGTCCTTCTGCTTACCAGCGAACCCACGGAAACGACGGGTCTTACCCTTGCGGATAAGCGTGTTCACAGCCGTGACTTTGACGCCGAAGAGAGCTTCGATAGCAGCCTTGATTTCAGGCTTAGAAGCGTCTTTGGCGACGTTGAATACGACCTGGTTCTGTTCGGATACCAGCGTCGACTTTTCCGTGATCGAAGGAGATACGATCACATCGTAGTGGCGAAGATCCGTCATTTGAACCGCTCCTCCAGAGCCTCTACAGCAGCCTTGGAAAGCACCAGCTTGCCACGACGCAGGATGTCGTAAACATTGATGCCCTGAACCGGCAGAACGTCCACATTTGGAATGTTCTGAGCAGCAAGCTTGAAGTTGCCATCAAGCTCGGCGCCGCCGATAACAAGAGCGTTGGTCAGGCCGAGCGAGGCGAAATTGCCCAGCAGAGCCTTTGTCTTTGCTTCAGATGCAACGAGCTGATCAACGATGATCAGGTCTTCAGCCTTCAGCTTTGCAGAAAGCGCGTGACGCAGAGCGAGAGCGCGAACCTTCTTCGGCAGGTCATGAGCGTGGCTGCGAACAACCGGGCCATGAGCCTTACCACCACCACGGAACTGCGGAGCGCGAGCCGAATGGTGACGAGCGCGGCCCGTACCCTTCTGCTTGTACATCTTCGCACCGGTGCGGGAAACTTCCGAACGGTTCTTGGTCTTGTGCGTACCCTGCTGCTTCTTAGCAAGCTGGTAGCGAACCATACGCGCCAGAATGTCCTGGCGTGGGTCGAGGCCGAAAATTTCGTCCGACAGGGATACCTTGCCGGCGTCTTTTCCCTCGAGGGTCGTGACGTTCAATTCCATAATAAGGCTCCCTTACTTCGCAGCCGACTTGACGGCATCACGGACGATGATCCAGGAACCTTTGGAACCAGGAACGGCGCCCTTCACGAGGATCAAACCGCGATCCTCATCGGTCGAAACCACTTCCAGATTCTGGGTCGTTACGCGTGTCTGGCCCATATGACCAGCCATGCGCTTGCCCTTCCAAACCTTACCAGGATCCTGGTTCGAACCAGTCGAACCATGCGCACGGTGCGAAACCGAGTTACCGTGCGAAGCGCGACCACCACCGAAGTTGTGACGCTTCATAGCACCGGCAAAACCCTTACCGATCGTGGTGCCGGTTACGTCAACCAGCTGACCAGCGGCAAAATGGCTTGGCGTCAAAGTCGCGCCAACATCGATGAGGTTTTCTTCGGAAACACGAAACTCAACAAGCTTAGCCTTAGGCTCAACGCTTGCAGTTGCAAAGTGACCACGAAGAGCCTTCGATGTATTCTTGACCTTCGACTGGCCAGCACCGAGCTGAACTGCGATATAGCCATTCTTTTCTTCAGTGCGCTGCGAAACAACCTGAACGTTGTCCAACCGCAACACTGTAACTGGGATGTGCTCACCAGCGTCATTATAGACGCGGGTCATTCCCACTTTCTGTGCAATCACACCTGAACGCATTGGTTCAATCCTCTTGCGAGCCTTGAAGGGAAACCCCTCTCCGCCCTTTGTTTGGGAGTTCCCGTAGACGTCTCACGACGCGTCCGGTCTCCGGTTTAGAAGTCGTTGGATTACTCCACGTACCTTCCTTGTTATATCCGGCTTTCGCCGGGGCCTTAGAGCTTGATTTCGACGTCAACGCCAGCCGCAAGGTCGAGCTTCATCAAAGCATCAACAGTCTGCGGAGTAGGATCAACGATATCGAGAAGACGCTTGTGCGTACGCATTTCGAACTGCTCACGGCTCTTCTTATCTACGTGAGGAGAGCGGTTAACGGTAAACTTTTCGATGCGTGTTGGGAGCGGAACCGGGCCGCGAACGCTGGCGCCGGTGCGCTTGGCGGTCGACACGATTTCGCGAGTAGAGGCATCGAGGATCCGGTGATCGAACGCCTTGAGGCGGATACGGATATTCTGGCCGTTCATTCGACTTGTCCTTGTTCTTAGTTATTCAATTTCCGCACGCGGAAATACATGAACCTATGTTGATCGTGGCGCCGCAGATTTTCAAAAATCGAGAGGAATGCAAGGCGCATCCCAATCATTTCGTTAGTCTGGATTACTTGAACGCCATGGTTCGCAAACACCTGCGAATCTCATAACAGCTCTGACTGCGCGTTTACGCGCTTTCACTGTAATTATCAAGCATTAAAAATGCCTCGTCGTCACGGTTTTTACCGATAGACAAATTGGCGACCCCGAGAGGTCGCCAATTCAATGTCTTCAATGAGGGCCGAAGCCCACATTAATTATTCGATGATCGAGGCAACGATGCCAGCGCCGACGGTACGGCCGCCTTCGCGGATAGCGAAGCGCAGCTTTTCTTCCATCGCGATTGGAACGATCAGTTCGACTTCAACGGTAACGTTGTCGCCTGGCATAACCATTTCCGTGCCTTCTGGCAGCGAAACGATACCGGTAACGTCAGTTGTACGGAAGTAGAACTGAGGACGGTAGTTCGTGAAGAACGGTGTATGACGGCCGCCTTCTTCCTTCGTCAGGATGTAGGCTTCTGCCATGAACTTCTTGTGAGGCTTAACAGAACCTGGCTTGCAAAGGATCTGACCACGCTCAACGCCGTCACGGGTAACGCCGCGAACCAGTGCACCGATGTTGTCGCCAGCCTGGCCCTGATCGAGCAGCTTGCGGAACATTTCAACGCCGGTAACAGTCGTCTTAGACGTCGCCTTGATGCCGACGATTTCAACTTCTTCACCAACCTTGACGATACCGCGCTCAACGCGACCGGTAACAACAGTACCACGGCCAGAGATCGAGAACACGTCTTCGATTGGCATCAGGAACGGCTGGTCGATTGGACGCTCTGGTGTTGGGATGTAGGCGTCAACCTGAGCCATCAGCTCACGAATAGCGTCTTCACCGATCTTCTTGTCAGAATCGTTAAGAGCAGCAAGAGCCGAACCCTTAACAACAGGAACGTCGTCGCCTGGGAAGTCGTAGGAAGAAAGAAGTTCACGAACTTCCATTTCTACGAGCTCGAGCAGTTCTTCGTCGTCGACCTGGTCAACCTTGTTGAGGAACACGACCAGAGCAGGAACGCCAACCTGACGAGCAAGCAGGATGTGCTCGCGGGTCTGTGGCATTGGGCCGTCAGCAGCCGAGCAAACCAGGATCGCGCCGTCCATCTGGGCAGCACCGGTGATCATGTTCTTCACGTAGTCGGCGTGGCCGGGGCAGTCAACGTGTGCGTAGTGACGGTTAGGCGTCTCATACTCAACGTGGGCTGTCGAAATGGTGATACCACGAGCCTTTTCTTCAGGAGCAGCGTCGATTTGGTCATACGCCTTGAACTCGCCGAAGTACTTGGTGATTGCGGCCGTCAACGATGTCTTGCCGTGGTCAACGTGACCGATCGTGCCGATGTTAACGTGAGGCTTATTGCGCTCAAACTTGCTCTTTGCCATTATTGGCTCTCCATTCTTATCCCTGAAAGGGAATAAACCTTAAAATTTTTGTGTGGGTATTCCGGTCACTTCTGACCGGAATACTTTGCCTGGATTTCAGCAGCTACGTTGCTTGGAACAGGCGAATAGTGATCGAACGTCATCGAGTACTGTGCGCGACCCTGCGACATGGAGCGAAGGTTGTCGACGTACTTGAACATGTTCGCAAGAGGAACATGCGCGCTGATCACGATCGTGATGCCACGCGATTCCTGACCCTGGATCTGACCGCGACGCGAGTTCAGATCGCCGATAACGTCACCGACGTAATCTTCTGGGGTAACAACTTCGACCTTCATCATCGGCTCGAGAAGCTGTGCACCAGCCTTCTTTGCTGCTTCACGGAAGCAAGCACGCGATGCGATTTCGAACGCCAGAACAGACGAGTCAACATCGTGGTATGCACCATCGATGAGAGTTGCCTTGACACCCAGCATCGGGAAGCCAGCCAGAGGACCGGAAGACAGAACGCTTTCGATACCCTTCTGAACGCCTGGGATGTATTCCTTAGGAACAGCACCACCAACGATCTTGGACTCGAACTTGAAGTCTTCGCCTTCTGGGTTCGGTTCGAAGATGATCTTCACACGAGCGAACTGACCGGTACCACCGGACTGCTTCTTGTGTGTGTAATCTTCTTCGTGCAGCTTCGTGATCGTTTCACGGTAAGCAACCTGCGGAGCACCAACGGTCGCTTCAACCTTGAACTCGCGACGCATACGGTCAACGAGAATGTCGAGGTGAAGTTCGCCCATGCCAGCGATGATTGTCTGACCGGATTCTTCGTCAGTCTTGACGCGGAACGAAGGATCTTCAGCAGCCAGGCGGTTGAGCGCGAGGCCCATCTTTTCCTGGTCGCCCTTGGTCTTCGGTTCGATCGCGATCTGGATAACCGGCTCAGGGAATTCCATGCGCTCGAGGATAACCGGCTTCAACGGATCGCAAAGCGTGTCGCCCGTTGTGGTTTCCTTGAGGCCAGCCAGAGCAACGATGTCGCCAGCAAAGGCTTCTTCGATGTCTTCACGGCTGTTGGAGTGCATCTGAAGCATACGGCCGACGCGCTCACGCTTGTCCTTGACCGTGTTGATTACAGATGTGCCCTTTTCGAGCTTGCCCGAGTAGATACGTGCGAAGGTGAGCGAACCAACGAATGGGTCGTTCATGATCTTGAACGCGAGCATGGAAAGCGGCTCGGAATCATCAGCGTGACGCTCGATTTCAGCTTCGGTCTTGAAGTCGATGCCCTTGATCGCAGGAATGTCCAGCGGAGAAGGCAGGTATTCAACAACAGCGTCGAGAAGCGGCTGAACGCCCTTGTTCTTGAACGCAGTACCGCAGAACATCGGGTGGAACTTCACGTCGATGGTGCCGCGACGAACGAGAGCACGAATCTTGTCGTTGTCTGGGTAGTTACCTTCGAGGTAAGCTTCCATTGCTTCTTCGTCGATCTCGACAACAGTCTCGATCAGCTTCTCGCGATATTCTTCAGCCTTAGCCTTCATATCTTCTGGGATCTCAACAACGTCCCACTGAGCGCCGAGCGATTCGTCGCGCCATACGAGAGCGTTCATTTCGATGAGATCGATCACGCCCTTGAATTCGGTTTCTGCACCGATTGGCAACTGCATGACAACAGCTGTCGCGCCGAGACGGGTCTTGATCATTTCTACCGAGCGGTAGAAGTCAGCACCGGTCTTGTCCATCTTGTTGCAGAAGATCATACGCGGAACGTTGTACTTCTCAGCCTGACGCCATACGGTTTCAGTCTGCGGCTCTACACCAGCGTTGGCGTCGAGCAGAGCAATAGCACCGTCGAGTACACGCAGCGAACGCTCAACTTCAATCGTGAAGTCAACGTGGCCGGGGGTGTCGATGATGTTGAAACGACGCATCTTGCCATCGCGACCCTTCCAGAAGGTCGTGGTAGCAGCAGAAGTGATGGTGATACCACGCTCCTGCTCCTGTTCCATCCAGTCCATCGTGGCAGCGCCATCATGAACTTCGCCGATCTTGTGCGACTTACCGGTGTAGTAAAGAATACGCTCGGTTGTGGTCGTCTTGCCGGCGTCGATGTGCGCCATGATACCGAAATTGCGGTAGTCTTCGATTTTATATTCGCGAGCCATAACGGACTGCCTTTCGGATCGGTTAGATTACCAACGGTAATGCGAGAATGCGCGGTTAGCGTCAGCCATCTTGTGCGTGTCTTCACGCTTCTTGACAGCCGAACCGCGGTTGTTCGCAGCATCCATGAGTTCGCCGGACAGGCGATCGACCATGGTTGTTTCGTTGCGCTTACGAGCAGCAGCGATCAGCCAGCGGATTGCGAGGGCCTGGCGACGCTCAGGACGAACATCAACAGGAACCTGGTATGTCGCACCACCAACGCGGCGAGAACGAACTTCAACGTGCGGAGCAACGTTATCGAGGGCCGAATGGAACACGCCGAGCGGCTCCTGCTTCGTCTTGCCCTGAACGGCGTCGAATGCGCCGTAAACGATGCTTTCAGCAACGGACTTCTTGCCATGAAGCATGATAGCATTCATGAACTTGGTGACGATCAGATCGCCGAACTTTGGATCCGGGTTGATCTCACGCTTTTCTGCACTATGGCGACGGGACATACTGTTTGTCTCTCAAATGTTATTGACGCTCAACCACGCGGAGAACCTCGCGCAGCGCCGAATTTGTTAATTGCCGAATTACTTCGGACGCTTCGCACCATACTTGGAGCGGCGCTGCTTACGGTTCTTTACACCCTGCGTATCGAGAACGCCGCGGATGATGTGGTAACGAACACCTGGCAAGTCCTTTACGCGGCCGCCGCGGATCATGACTACAGAGTGTTCCTGAAGGTTGTGGCCTTCACCAGGAATGTAGCCGATGACTTCGAAGCCATTCGTCAGACGGATCTTGGCAACCTTACGAAGAGCCGAGTTAGGCTTCTTAGGGGTCGTCGTGTAAACGCGTGTGCAAACGCCGCGCTTCTGTGGGTTTTCCTGCAGAGCAGGAACCTTATTACGCTTTACCTGTGCCTGGCGTGGCTTGCGGATAAGCTGGTTTACGGTAGGCATACAACCATCCCTTAGTATCTATCGCCCTCTCGGGCCGACGTTATGCCGTTTCCGGCGGTGGCACACGCTATACTTCATGCGCAAAACGTGGCCCAATCCGAATGATCGGATGGACCACAAAGGCAGAGGACGTATCACTACGTCGTGCGTGCAGCATTCGTGTCTTCAACGTGCGTTGGACCCAGTTTGAGCAGATATCCGGAACGAGTCATTCCGAACGGCCAAACCTCATACAGGTTCCGATGGGCGGCGTACTACTGTTTTACCCCTACTTCGTCAAGGGTGAATCCACATTTTGTCCCGCAGCACCGGCCTTCTCGGGCCTTCGTTTAGCATATTTACCGCTGCTGTTAATCTGTTTCATCAATATATCGGCCAAAACACGTATTCCGTATTGGGCTTTATACCAAAGCCGTCTATTGATTCTTCAAACGACGCTTGGTGACACCATCACCGTGGCTGTTCGTCAGCACACAGCAAAAAAACTGCCTTCAGGAGCAAGGAGAACACCATGACCCTCCCCCATAATGATAACGACAACGGATCGGTTGACCCCATGGTATTCATCGTCATAGGCAAGGCTTATGAACGGGATGGCGACGAAGGCATCGACATCCACGTGATCCTGCGTGCACCCGATGATGACACAGCCGTCCGCGACACGCTGAATGCACTTTCGGAGGAAGGTTTCCTCGAGGCCGACCTCGACCAGATCGGCATGCTGACGGAGATCCCCGACGAAGAGCCGCATGCCTCGGCCTATCAGGGCGCGCTGGAAGGCGAAGTCGCCATTATCCGCTTCGCATAACCCTTATAGCCAAAACAGACAAACCGCCTGTCACCAGGCGGTTTTCTTTTTTAAACAGTAAACAGATCGTATCAGTTGTTGATATTGGCCGTTGGCTTCGGTGTAGTGGCCGTTTCAGCCGGCAAGATCGGATAGATGATGTCGGGAGCCTTGCCGGTCAGCGATCCCAGAAACGCCACGATCAGATCGACATCCTGATCATTCAGCTCCTCGCCCAGCTGCGCAGTGCCCATCACCGCCACCGCCTGTTTCAGGTCCCAGACCTTGCCCGAATGGAAGTAAGGCGCGGTCAGCGCCACATTGCGAAGTGGTGCAGCACGGAACACATATGAGTCGTCAGCCGTGTTTGTCACCGCAAAGCGACCCTTGTCATTTTCAGGCAAAACATCGGCACCTGGCTTCTCCACCAGACCGAATGGATAGTACCCTTCCCCGCCGACATTAATGCCGCCGTGGCACGAGGCACAGCCCTTGTCCATGAACAGCTGCAGGCCCTGTTTTGCCTCAAGCGCCAGTGCGTTCTCATCCCCATTCAGATAGGCATCGAAGGGTGCCGGCGTGATCAGCGTGGCTTCAAAGGCTTCAATAGCCTTGGCGAAATTATCGAAGGTAACCGGGTCGTCTTCACCGGGGAAAGCCGCCTTGAACCACTCGACATATTGCGGCATCGAATTGAGCGTCGCGACCACCTGCACCGGCGTATTGGCCATCTCCACACCGGCCTGTACCGGGCCTTTCGCCTGTGCCTTCAGGTCATCCGCACGACCATCCCAGAACTGTGCAACGTTGAACACCGCATTGAACACGGTCGGTGAATTGCGCGGTCCCTTCTGCCATCCGTGGCCGATCGACGTCTCGAGGTTGTCGTCACCACCGGTTCCGACATTGTGGCATGAGTTGCATGAAAACACCCCCGAGGCCGACATGCGCGGATCAAAGAACAGTGCCTTGCCGAGCGCTATCTTCTGTGCTGTGATCGGGTTGTCCTTGACCGATGGAATGGTTGAGGGCAGCGGCCTAAATATCGCAAGTGCGCTTTGCCGCAACTCGGCCGGAACCGGGTCCGCCGCATAAACAGCCGTGGTTGCCAAAACTCCGGCAGCCAATGTGTATAGAAATTTTCTCATAACAGCCTCCGTTCGCCGACCCTGCCTTCCTGGTTTTAAGCAACAGGGTCGGCCCTTCAGTTGGGAGGCAAATCCCCTGCCCTTGCGGGCTCCTGATTGGGAAGATCTGCGTCCTGTGAACGGATTAAAATTAGAATAAATAAAAACTGGTCCTTTGCGATGGATCAACGGCGACAGGCCACCAAACGCAAAAACGCCCGAATTGCGTCGGGCGTTTAGGTTTGTCAATTCTGGAGGGTGCGGCAAATTGGCACCCATTAGACCATCTATCCGAAGCAGGTATCGTGCACCGACATGATGCACGACACCGGATCGAATTACTCGCCGGCAGGAACCGTTTCGTCCTTGGTCATGTCGCGCAACATCTGCGTTGCGGAGTCCGAACCAGTGGACTTCTTGCGCTCTTCGATGATCAGCTCGTCGCGTGTCGTCGCGATGCGGCGGATCTGGGTCATGGTACCGCCCGTACCGGCCGGGATAAGGCGACCGACGATAACGTTTTCCTTCAGACCCTGCAGCGTGTCCATCTTGCCTGCGATTGCAGCTTCCGTGAGAACCTTTGTGGTTTCCTGGAACGAAGCAGCCGAGATGAAGGACGGCGTCTGCAGCGATGCCTTGGTGATACCCAGAAGAACTGGTTCGCCGTAGGCAGGCTTCTTGCCTTCCTCGATCAGACGATCATTCATGTCGTCCATTTCGATGCGGTCGACATTGTCACCCACGATGTACTGGCTGTCACCAGCATCCGTGATTTCAACCTTCTGCAGCATCTGGCGAACGATCACTTCGATGTGCTTGTCGTTGATGACAACGCCCTGCAGACGATAGACTTCCTGGATTTCGTTCACGAGGTAGGAAGCCAGAGCCTCTACACCCTTGATCGCCAGAATGTCGTGCGGAGCTGGGTTACCGTCGAGGATGTAGTCACCCTTTTCGATATAGTCGCCTTCCTGAAGGTGGAAGGGCTTGCCCTTCGGGATCAGGTATTCGACTGGCTCAACACCATCTTCAGCAGGCTCGATGATGACGCGACGCTTGTTCTTGTAGTCGCGGCCCAGACGGATCGTACCATCGATTTCGGCGATGATAGCGTGGTCCTTTGGACGACGGGCTTCGAACAGTTCAGCAACGCGTGGCAGACCACCCGTGATGTCCTTGGTCTTGGCGCTTTCCATTGGCGAACGTGCAAGCACATCACCCTGGGAAACCTTCGTGCCCGGTTCTACGGACAGAATTGCGTCAACCGACAGCAGGAAGCGGGCTTCACCACCACGAGAAAGCTTGGCAATGTTGCCGGAAGCATCCTTGATAACGATGGCAGGCTTGAGGTCCGAACCGCGAGGTGTCGAACGCCAGTCAATAACCTGACGCTTGGTGATACCGGTGGATTCGTCGGTTGCTTCCAGAACCGAAAGACCATCGACCAGGTCTTCGAACTGAACAGTACCTTCGACTTCCGTCATCATTGGGCGTGTGTACGGGTCCCACTCGGCGAAACGCTGACCGCGCTTAACCTTGTCACCGTCATCCACGAAGATCTTCGAACCGTATGCAACGCGCTGCGAAGAACGCTCAACGCCACGCTCATCGAGAATGGTGATGGCCATGTTACGGCCCATCGCGATGAGGACGCCTTCAGAGTTGCGCAGCATGTTGCGGTTCTTGATCTGGATCGTACCTTCGTACGACGCTTCAAGGAACGACTGGTCAACCACGTTCGCAGTACCACCAAGGTGGAACGTACGCATGGTCAGCTGGGTGCCCGGCTCACCGATGGACTGAGCAGCGATAACACCCACTGCTTCACCCATGTTAACAGGAGTACCGCGTGCAAGGTCACGACCGTAGCAAACGCCGCAAACGCCAACCTGGATTTCGCAGGTCAGAGCCGAACGGATACGAACGGACTGGATGCCAGCCTTTTCGATGATTGCCACTTCAGCTTCGTCGATCAGCTTGCCAGCCTTGACGATGTTCTCGCCAGTGACCGGGTTGTCGATGTCGTCGAGAGCCGTACGACCAAGAATACGTGCACCGAGCGAGGCAACAATCTGACCGGCATCGACGATGGCAGTCATTGTCAGGCCCTTGTCGGTGCCGCAATCGTTGGAGTTGACGATGCAGTCCTGCGCGACGTCAACGAGACGACGTGTCAGGTAACCGGAGTTAGCCGTCTTCAAGGCCGTATCTGCAAGACCCTTACGGGCACCGTGTGTCGAGTTGAAGTACTCGTTCACGGTCAGGCCTTCCTTAAAGTTCGAAATGATCGGCGTTTCGATGATTTCGCCCGAAGGCTTGGCCATCAGACCGCGCATACCACCGAGCTGACGCATCTGGCTTGGCGAACCACGGGCGCCGGAGTGCGACATCATATAGATGGAGTTCATTGGCTTCTGGCGACCAGTTTCCGGATCGAACTCCACAGCCTTAATGCGAGCCATCATCTCTTCGGCAACCTTTTCGGTAGCCTTGCCCCAAGCGTCAACAACCTTGTTGTACTTTTCGCCCTGGGTGATGAGACCATCATTGTACTGCTGTTCGTATTCCTTCACCAAGGCTTCCGTTTCACCAACGATTTTCACCTTGGTGTCCGGGATGACCATGTCGTCCTTGCCGAACGAAATGCCAGCGCGGCAAGCATGGGAGAAGCCGAGCTGCATGATGCGGTCGCAGAAAATGACTGTGTCTTTCTGACCGCAATGACGGTAGACCGTGTCGATCATCTTGGAGATGTTCTTCTTGGTCATTTCCTGGTTGCAGGTGTCGAATGGCACGTTGACATTCTTCGGCAGCAATTCACCAATCAACATACGGCCAGGCGTTGTTTCATGGATCTTCGAAACCGGCTTGCCATCGGCATCAACGGTCTTGAAGCGACCGCGAATTTTCGAGTGCAGCGTCACAACCTTGTTTTCAAGGGCGTGATGCAGTTCGCCGATGTCGGAGAAGGCCATGCCTTCGCCCGGCTCGTTCTGGTTCATGATCGACAGGTAGTACAGGCCGAGAACCATGTCCTGCGAAGGAACGATAATCGGGTGACCGTTTGCCGGATGCAGAATGTTGTTGGTCGACATCATCAGAACGCGGGCTTCAAGCTGCGCTTCCAGAGAAAGCGGAACGTGAACAGCCATCTGGTCACCGTCGAAGTCGGCGTTGAAGGCCGTGCAGACGAGCGGGTGCAGCTGAATGGCCTTGCCTTCAACCAGCATTGGTTCGAAGGCCTGGATACCCAGACGGTGCAGCGTCGGTGCGCGGTTCAGGAGAACCGGATGCTCGCGGATAACCTCGTCGAGGATATCCCAAACTTCTGGCTTTTCCTTTTCAACCAGCTTCTTGGCCTGCTTGACGGTCGAGGAGTAACCCTTTGCGTCGAGACGGGCGTAGATGAACGGCTTGAACAGCTCGAGCGCCATCTTCTTCGGCAGGCCGCACTGGTGCAGCTTCAGTTCAGGACCGGTCACGATAACCGAACGACCGGAATAGTCGACGCGCTTACCGAGAAGGTTCTGACGGAAGCGGCCCTGCTTGCCCTTGAGCATGTCGGACAGCGACTTCAGCGGACGCTTGTTGGCGCCGGTGATGACGCGACCGCGACGACCGTTGTCGAACAACGCATCGACGGATTCCTGCAACATGCGCTTTTCGTTACGGATAATGATACCCGGCGCACGAAGCTCGATCAGGCGCTTCAGACGGTTGTTACGGTTGATAACGCGGCGATACAGGTCGTTCAGGTCGGAGGTCGCAAAGCGGCCACCATCCAGCGGAACCAGCGGACGCAGGTCCGGAGGAATAACTGGAACAACCTTCATGATCATCCACTCGGGACGATTGCCTGACTCCATGAAGTTCTCAACGATCTTGAGACGCTTCATCAGCTTCTTCTGCTTGAGGTCCGAAGTCGTTTCGGCAAGCTCAACGCGCAGATCGCCAGCGATCTTCTCGAGGTTCATCGAAGCCAGCATTTCATAGATGGCTTCAGCGCCGATCATGGCGGTGAACTGATCTTCGCCGAACTCGTCGACGGCAATCATGTACTCTTCTTCGGACAGAAGCTGGTTCTGCTTCAGAGAAGTCAGGCCTGGCTCGGTCACGATGTAGTTTTCGAAGTACAGAACGCGCTCAACATCTTTCAGCGTCATGTCGAGCAATGTCGAGATACGCGAAGGAAGCGACTTCAGGAACCAGATGTGGGCAACAGGTGCTGCCAGTTCGATATGGCCCATGCGCTCACGGCGAACGCGCGACAGCGTAACTTCAACGCCGCACTTTTCGCAGATGATGCCCTTGTACTTCATACGCTTGTACTTGCCGCACAAGCATTCGTAGTCCTTGATCGGTCCGAAAATACGCGCGCAGAAAAGACCGTCGCGTTCCGGCTTGAAGGTACGATAGTTGATGGTCTCTGGCTTTTTGATTTCGCCATAGGACCAGGAGAGGATCTTCTCAGGCGACGCAATCGAAATCCGGATGGAATCGAAATGCTGCGCTGGCACCTGAGGATTGAACAGATTCATGACCTCTTGGTTCATGCCTTGTCTCCTTGAGAGGCTTGTTGTCGCCTCTGTTTGCATCTGGACCAGTCGTTCCCGGGATAACTGGTCAGTGCCTAAAACACGATTAACCGCGAAATGCGGCGAAACTATCCGCCTAAGGGCAATGCCCTTTTGGAAGAAACCGGCAGGCGCCGCTTTCGGCGCCTGCCTTGGTCATCTTTATTCCGCCGCGTCAGGCAGTTCGGAGCTTTCCTGGGCCTCGAGCTTGGAGTTCTCCAGCTCAACGGAAAGACCGAGCGACCGCATTTCCTTGACGAGAACGTTGAAGCTCTCAGGAATACCGGCTTCGAAGGTGTCGTCGCCGCGGACGATCGCTTCGTAAACCTTGGTACGGCCGGCCACGTCGTCCGACTTGACGGTGAGCATTTCCTGCAAGGTGTATGCTGCGCCGTAAGCTTCCAGTGCCCAGACTTCCATTTCCCCGAAGCGCTGTCCGCCGAACTGCGCCTTACCACCGAGCGGCTGCTGGGTGACGAGCGAGTATGGACCGATCGAGCGAGCGTGGATCTTGTCGTCGACAAGGTGGTTCAGCTTGATCATGTACATGTAGCCGACGGTCACCTTACGGTCGAACGTCTCACCTGTACGGCCATCATAGAGAACCGACTGGCCAGAGTCGTGCAGACCAGCTCTGGTCAGCATCTCAGCAACGTCAGGCTCATGCGCACCGTCGAAGACCGGCGTCGCAATCGAAACGCCCTTCTTGGACTGCTCGGCAAGTCTGAGCAGGGACTCGTCGTCGAAGTAAGCGACTTCATCCTTGGCATCAGAAGCATACACTTCCGTCAGCTCGCGCTTCAGGTCAGTGATATCAAGCGTCTTGTGATACTCATCCAGCATCTCGCCGATTTTCTTGCCCATACCGGCGCAAGCCCATGCAAGGTGCGTTTCGAGAATCTGGCCGACGTTCATGCGCGATGGCACGCCCAGCGGGTTCAAGCAGATGTCGACATGCGTACCGTCTTCCAGGAACGGCATATCTTCAACAGGCACGATACGCGAGACAACGCCCTTGTTACCGTGACGGCCGGCCATCTTGTCGCCTGGCTGGATCTTGCGCTTAACAGCAACGAAGACCTTGACCATCTTCATGACGCCTGGAGGCATTTCGTCGCCACGCTGAACCTTTTCGACCTTGTCCATGAAGCGCTGTTCAAGGCGCGACTTGGATTCGTCGTACTGGCCACGCAGAGCTTCGAGTTCGGCCTGGGCCTTCTCGTCCTCAACGGCAAACATCCACCACTGCGAACGCGGGTATTCAGAAACAACGAGGTTTGAAAGCTCGGTGCCCTTCTTGAAGCCCTTCGGTCCAGCGATCGAAACCTGACCACGCAACATGTCGATCAGACGGCCATAGACGTTACGGTCCAGGATAGCCTGTTCGTCGTCACGGTCCTTGGCCAGACGTTCGATTTCTTCGCGTTCGATAGCCATTGCACGTTCGTCTTTTTCAACGCCGTGACGGTTGAACACGCGGACTTCAACGACCGTACCAAACGTGCCAGGAGGCATGCGCATGGAGGTGTCGCGAACGTCGGACGCCTTTTCACCGAAGATGGCGCGCAGAAGCTTTTCTTCCGGCGTCATCGGGCTTTCACCCTTCGGCGTGATCTTGCCAACCAGGATATCGCCAGGCTGAACTTCCGCACCGATGTATACGATACCGGCTTCGTCGAGGTTCTTCAGGGCTTCTTCCGAAACGTTCGGAATATCGCGCGTGATTTCTTCAGGACCAAGCTTGGTGTCGCGGGCCATCACTTCGAACTCTTCGATGTGGATGGAGGTGAACACGTCGTCGGAAACGATGCGTTCGGACATCAGGATGGAGTCTTCGTAGTTGTAGCCGTTCCAAGGCATGAACGCGACGAGCGCGTTGCGGCCAAGTGCCAGGTCACCGAGATCGGTCGATGGACCGTCAGCGATGATGTCACCCTTGTTCAGAACGTCACCGACAGTCACCAGCGGACGCTGGTTGATGCAGGTATTCTGGTTCGAACGCTGGAACTTCTGCAGACGATAGATGTCAACGCCGGACTTGCCAGCATCGAGATCTTCCGTTGCACGGATAACGATACGGGTCGCGTCGACCTGATCGACTACACCGCCACGACGGGCTGCGATAGCAGCGCCGGAGTCACGCGCAACGATCGGCTCCATACCGGTTCCGACGAACGGAGCCTCGGCACGGACGAGCGGAACGGCCTGACGCTGCATGTTCGAGCCCATCAGAGCGCGGTTGGCGTCGTCGTTTTCCAGGAACGGGATAAGAGCCGCAGCGACCGAAACGAGCTGCTTCGGCGAAACGTCCATCAGGTTGATGTTGTCGCGTGGCGCGAGCATAACTTCGCCCGAGTGACGGCAAACAACGAACTCTTCCGAGAACGAACCATCAGTTTCAAGCGACGAGTTAGCCTGTGCAACGTAATACTTGGCCTCTTCCATAGCGGAGAGGTAGATCACGTCTGTTGTCACCTTGCCGTCAACGATCTTGCGGTACGGGCTTTCGATGAAGCCGTACTTGTTGACGCGGGCAAAGGTGGCCAGCGAGTTGATCAGACCGATGTTCGGGCCTTCCGGCGTTTCAATCGGGCAAATACGACCGTAGTGGGTCGGGTGAACGTCACGGACTTCAAAGCCTGCGCGCTCGCGGGTCAGACCACCAGGTCCAAGAGCCGAAAGGCGGCGCTTGTGGGTGATTTCCGAAAGCGGGTTCACCTGGTCCATGAACTGCGACAGCTGCGAAGAACCGAAGAACTCGCGAACGGCAGCAGCGGCTGGCTTTGCGTTGATGAGATCCTGCGGCATCACGGTGTCGATTTCGATCGAGGACATACGTTCCTTGATCGCACGTTCCATGCGCAGCAGACCCAGACGGTACTGGTTCTCCATCAACTCACCGACCGAACGAACACGGCGGTTGCCGAGGTTGTCGATGTCGTCGATTTCGCCCTTGCCGTCGCGCAGTTCAACCAGCATCTTGACCACGGCCAGGATGTCTTCCTTGCGCAGTGTACGCACGGTGTCTTCTGCATCGAGGTCGAGACGCATGTTCATCTTCACGCGGCCAACTGCGGAAAGATCATAACGCTCAGCATCGAAGAACAGCGAGTTGAACATCGCTTCAGCCGAATCCATGGTCGGCGGCTCGCCCGGACGCATGACGCGGTAGATATCGAACAGAGCGTCCTGACGGTTCTCGTTCTTGTCGGCAGAAAGCGTGTTGCGGATGTAGGCGCCAACATTGACGTGGTCGATGTTGAGAACCGCAATTTCTTCCAGGCCAGCGTTCAGAATAACGCCGAGGGTCTTCTCGTCGATTTCATCACCAGCTTCGAGGTAGATTTCACCCGTTGCGTAGTTGACGATGTCTTCGGCCAGGAAGTTACCGTACAGGTCTTCGTCGGTTGCCTTGAGAGCCTTGAGGCCCTTCTCGGACAGCTGACGCAGCAGACGCGGGGTCAGCTTCTTGCCGGCTTCAACAACAACTTCGCCCGTGTCGGCATCAACCATTTCGGTGATGACCTTGGCGTTCTTCAGCACTTCAGGCTGGAACGGAATACGCCAGCCATCGCCTGCACGCTTGTAATCAGAGCTTGTGTAGAACGTCGACAGAATTTCTTCGCCGTCCATACCGAGCGCCATCAGCAGCGAGGTGACAGGCAGCTTGCGGCGACGGTCGATACGCGCGTAAACGACATCCTTGGCATCGAATTCGATGTCGAGCCAGGAACCGCGGTAAGGAATAACGCGAGCAGCGAACAACAGCTTGCCGGAAGAGTGGCTCTTGCCCTTGTCGTGATCGAAGAAGACGCCCGGCGAACGGTGCATCTGAGACACGATAACGCGCTCGGTACCGTTGACGATAAACGTACCGTTGTTGGTCATGAGCGGCATGTCGCCCATGTAAACCGACTGTTCCTTGATGTCCTTGATGGACTTCGCGCCTGTATCCTCGTCAATATCGAACACGATGAGGCGCAGCGTCACCTTCAGTGGCGCTGCGTAGGTCAGGTCGCGCTGACGGCACTCTTCAGTGTCGAATTTTGGCTGTTCGAATTCGTAGGATACGAATTCAAGCATGGATGCGCCTGAGAAGTCTGTGATTGGGAATACAGACTTGAAAACAGCATTCAATCCCTCGTCGGGACGACCGCCCTTAGGCTCGTCAACCATGAGAAATTGGTCATACGAAGCCTTCTGAACCTCAATGAGGTTTGGCATTTCCGCTACTTCTGGAATTTTGCCGAAAAACTTGCGTACGCGCCTGCGACCGTTAAACGAAAGGGTCTGAGCCATCGTCGCTCCTTTAATAATTGCATCCGGGCCTGCAACGGACGGGGTTCGCTGGCCAGTCGATCCCGTCAATTAATGGGTATAATCAATCTCGTTTCACGTCCCGAACGGTAAGGCCGGATTGCCTGTACAGCGCGGTTCGAAACTATTCTCTTGAAGAACCCATTACCCAAAAGCCATTTTCACGCGGCTTTTGGGTAATTGGTTTCAGCGGAACAGCAAACGGGAGACGGCTTTTGCCATCTCCCGTAAGTAGTACCGATATTACTTAACGTCAACCTTGGCGCCAGCATCCTCAAGTTTCTTCTTGAGGTCAGCAGCTTCTGCCTTGGAAACAGCTTCCTTAACAGCCTTAGGAGCACCTTCAACGAGGTCCTTAGCTTCCTTCAGGCCAAGACCTGTGATAGCGCGGACTTCCTTGATGACGTTGATCTTGTTGGCGCCAGCGTCAACCAGGATAACGTCGAATTCTGTCTTTTCTTCTTCAGGAGCAGCAGCAGCAGCACCGCCGCCAGCAGCAGCAACTGCTACAGGAGCAGCAGCAGAAACGCCCCACTTTTCTTCGAGAAGCTTAGACAGTTCTGCAGCTTCCAGAACAGTCAATGCGGAGAGGTCGTCAACGATCTTTGCGAGATCAGCCATTTTTTAGTTCCTTTAATTCGGTTTGAACCGGTTTGAATATTTACAGCGAAAAACCGCCTTAAGCGGCTTCGTCCTTCTTTGAGTAAGCCGAGAACACGCGGGCAAGCTGGCTTGCCGGTGCTGCAACAACCGTAGCGACGCGAGTTGCCGGGGCATTGAGAAGGCCCAGCAGCTTTGCGCGCAGCTCGTCCAGCGAAGGCAGGGTCGCAAGCGACTTTACTGCGTCCGCGTTGAGCGCGGTTGCACCCATGGCGCCGCCGAGAATAACGAGCTTGTCGTTAGTCTTTGCGAAGTCCATGACGACTTTCGGAGCGATCATTGGATCAGTGCTGTATGCAATCAGCGTCTGTCCTTTGAAAAGATCAGTGATCTCTTCTGACTCCGTACCCTGAAGAGCGATCTTGGCCAGACGGTTCTTCGCGACTTTAACTGTGCCGCCCGCAGCACGCATTTTTGAACGGAAGTCGTTCATCTGCGCAACGGTGACGCCAGCATAGTGGGCCACGACAACCGAACCGGAAGCCTTAAAGACTTCGTTCAGCTCCGTGACGAATTCGCGTTTTTCCGCTCTTTCCACTGTCTGTCTCCAGTTGACAGGACCGCAATCATGCAGGCCCCATCGGGTTTGCCTTTGCCCCAAGAAACCTTGATAAATCAAAGTCCCGAGTGACGCTCGAGGATCCTGTCCCCCTGCTCTCTCACCCGAAGGCTGAAGGCACAAGGCACACCAGGTTCAAACCAGATTATTAAGCACCACAGGGATGCGAAAATCGGGCTCGTACCCGTCTCATGTAGGTTAACGTGATTAAGGCCAAATTCCTGAAAAGGAAAAAGGCCACCTACAATCTCGGACAGGAATTCCGGATTTCTCCGGAAACTTCCGGCCGGTGAGGCCGGAAATTCTTGTATAACAACCCCATGCGGGGATTGTCGAAATTATGCAGTAACCGACGACGGGTCGATGCGAACGCCAGGACCCATGGTCGAGGAGATCGCTACGCGCTTGACGTAGTTACCCTTTGCACCAGCAGGCTTGGCCTTGATGACGGCGTCAGCAAATGCCTTGATGTTTTCTTCAAGAGCCTTGGCGTCGAAGGAGGCCTTGCCGATACCAGCATGGACGATACCAGCCTTCTCAACACGGAACTCGACAGCGCCGCCCTTGGAAGCCTTAACGGCACCAGCAACATCCATCGTAACCGTACCAACCTTCGGGTTAGGCATCATGCCACGTGGGCCGAGAACCTTACCGAGGCGACCGACCAGCGGCATCATGTCCGGAGTGGCAATGCAACGATCGAAGTCGATCTTGCCGCCCTGAACGATTTCGAGCAGGTCTTCTGCACCAACGATGTCAGCGCCAGCAGCCTTGGCTTCATCAGCCTTGGCACCACGAGCAAAAACAGCAACGCGAACGTCACGGCCTGTGCCGTTTGGCAAGTTGACAACGCCACGAACCATCTGGTCAGCGTGACGTGGGTCAACGCCGAGGTTCATCGCAACTTCAACGGTCTCGTCGAACTTGGCTACAGCCCGTTCCTTAACCATCGAGATGGCGTCGGTGAGGACGTAGAGCTTGTTAGCATCAACGCCTTCGCGTGTCTTCTGTACGCGCTTTGCAAGCTTTGCCATGATCAACCTACCACTTCCAGGCCCATGGCGCGGGCAGAGCCCTCAACCATTGCCATTGCGCCTTCGATATCGGCAGCATTGAGATCCTTCATCTTGGCTTCTGCGATCGTCTTGACCTGAGCCTTGGTGATGGAACCAGCCTTTGCGCCCTTACCCGGAGTCTTGGAACCGGACTGAATCTTAGCTTCCTTCTTGAGGAAGTAAGTTACAGGAGGCTGCTTCATCACGAATGTGAAGGACTTGTCCTGGTAGTAGGTGATGACGACCGGAATCGGCATACCCTTTTCCATTTCCTGCGTAGCAGCGTTGAACGCCTTGCAGAATTCCATAATGTTAATGCCACGCTGACCAAGCGCAGGACCAATTGGCGGGGACGGGTTAGCCGATCCTGCCTTGACCTGAAGCTTGAGCTGGCCTGCAACTTTCTTAGCCATATCTCTCTGCCTTTCAAATCGAACCGGTTGCCCGGCTCATATGCCGGAAACTCCGGCGGCTGCGGTTGCGTGGTACGATGCTGACCCGGCTAGAGCCAGCAGGTCTTCCACGCGATTAGAGCTTTCGCTCTTCCAATCAGACCTTCTCGACCTGACTGTATTCCAGCTCGACCGGCGTAGCGCGGCCGAAAATCGAAACTTCCACCTTGAGGCGCGAACGCTCTTCGTCGACATCCTGAACAACACCGTTAAACGATGCGAACGGACCGTCGGAGACGCGAACCTGCTCACCAATCTCGTAAGAGATCGAGGACTTCGGACGCTCCACACCCTCCTGAACCTGGCCGAGAATACGATCAGCTTCAGAATCAGGGATAGGAACAGGCTTGTTGTCCGAACCCAGGAAACCCGTAACCTTCGGGGTATTCTTGATGAGGTGGTAAGCTTCATCCGTCAGGTTTGCGCGAACCATCACGTAACCTGGGAAGAACTTGCGTTCGCTATCGACCTTGCGACCGCGACGAACCTCAACAACCTTTTCAGTCGGAACGAGAATCTTTTCAAAGAGATGCTCAAGCCCCTTCTGGCGAGCCTTCTCCTCGATCGACTCAGCGACCTTCTTTTCAAAATTTGAATATGCGTGAACTATATACCAGCGCGCTGCCATCTTTATCTCCGGAAATCCGTTACTGACCGACGCTCAGCACAAGGCGAAGCAACCAGCCGATGAGTTGGTCAGCTGCGAAAAAGAAAAGCGCAGCCACAATAACCATGACGAGCACCATGGCCGTCGAAATCATGGTCTCGCGGCGCGATGGCCAGGTAATTTTTGACGCTTCCGAGCGAACCTGCTGAAGAAACGCAAATGGATTGGTTTTGGATGCCATTGACTGCCCACGCAATTACGGCACGTAAAGCCGATAAATCAGCCCCACGCACCGCGTGTCTGTTTTACCCTACATAAACGCCGATTCTCAATTTAACAAGAGGAAATCGACATTCAATGAACTCCACCGGAAATCCCATCCGGCCCTTCCAGCCAACATGCCGCAAATTAAACGCGCTTGTCATTGCTGAAAAATGGCAGGGGCAACCGGGCTTGAACCGATGACCTGCGGTTTTGGAGACCGCCGCTCTACCAACTGAGCTATACCCCTTCAGTCCGATCAACCGTGGATGTTTCCATCTCCGTAATCGGTATGCGGCTCTTTAAGACGCCCTGAAACGAATGGCAAGGGTGTTTTTTCTTTTTCCTGCAAAGAGTAACGGGAAAACTCTCTAGCCCTTATTTTTTCGTTCCGATTTCGGGGCGCATTCCCGGTTCTCTCCAGTGCCCGGCGCATTTTCAAATGTGCAGCGCGTCTTCGGTGGAGTGCCGCACACCTTGTGAAGCACCTTGAAACAAGCGCATCTGCCGCCCGGCCCCGCGATAACCCGGACCACCTTTACAACCACAGCCCTTGCAGGCTGGTCGATCCGGGCAACTTTGCGCACCAACTGGCGACGCAAAGGCCGGCCCCACCAGAAACCCGGCCAGAATCACAGTCTTCAGCATTCCCAGCAAATGATTCGCACCCCAAAACCCCGTGTCACCACGGATAGACACATCATTTCAAGGAGATGCAATAGAACTTTGTATCAACAGCCATCACAGGGAAGCGCTTTGGCAGCGTCTCTTTTTCCACTTCGGCAAAGCCATTCTTTTCATAGAATCGATGCGCGGCCAGAAACTTGTCCGTCGTGCCGAGGTAGATTTGTGTAATGCCGCTGCGCCTTGCCTCCTCAAGCAGGCGACCGAGCAGCTTCGCCGCAACACCCAATTCCCTGCCGCGCGCCTGCTCCGCCACGAACATCTTGCGCAGGGCGCCCTGCCCCTCACCAATATCCTTGAGTGCAACCGTACCGACGATGTCGCCGTCGAGCTTCGCCACCCAGAAACCGCCCGCACCGGACTGATAGAAGCCAGGGATATCACTGAGATCAGGCTGGTCTTGCGCCGTGATCGCAATACCAAACTCGTCTTGCTGGATCTTGACGATAAGCGCCGTTACCGCATCACGCTCCGTTGGTGCAAATGCGCTGATTTCGACAAATTGCATCGTGCAGCTCCCCTGTTATGCCCAAAACAGAAAAGCCCCGCTGTTTCCAGCGGGGCTCTCAATCCATCCCTTACCGGAAAGAATTATTCGATGATCGAGGCAACGATGCCAGCGCCGACGGTACGGCCGCCTTCGCGGATAGCGAAGCGCAGCTTTTCTTCCATCGCGATTGGAACGATCAGTTCGACTTCAACGGTAACGTTGTCGCCTGGCATAACCATTTCCGTGCCTTCTGGCAGCGAAACGATACCGGTAACGTCAGTTGTACGGAAGTAGAACTGAGGACGGTAGTTCGTGAAGAACGGTGTATGACGGCCGCCTTCTTCCTTCGTCAGGATGTAGGCTTCTGCCATGAACTTCTTGTGAGGCTTAACAGAACCTGGCTTGCAAAGGATCTGACCACGCTCAACGCCGTCACGGGTAACGCCGCGAACCAGTGCACCGATGTTGTCGCCAGCCTGGCCCTGATCGAGCAGCTTGCGGAACATTTCAACGCCGGTAACAGTCGTCTTAGACGTCGCCTTGATGCCGACGATTTCAACTTCTTCACCAACCTTGACGATACCGCGCTCAACGCGACCGGTAACAACAGTACCACGGCCAGAGATCGAGAACACGTCTTCGATTGGCATCAGGAACGGCTGGTCGATTGGACGCTCTGGTGTTGGGATGTAGGCGTCAACCTGAGCCATCAGCTCACGAATAGCGTCTTCACCGATCTTCTTGTCAGAATCGTTAAGAGCAGCAAGAGCCGAACCCTTAACAACAGGAACGTCGTCGCCTGGGAAGTCGTAGGAAGAAAGAAGTTCACGAACTTCCATTTCTACGAGCTCGAGCAGTTCTTCGTCGTCGACCTGGTCAACCTTGTTGAGGAACACGACCAGAGCAGGAACGCCAACCTGACGAGCAAGCAGGATGTGCTCGCGGGTCTGTGGCATTGGGCCGTCAGCAGCCGAGCAAACCAGGATCGCGCCGTCCATCTGGGCAGCACCGGTGATCATGTTCTTCACGTAGTCGGCGTGGCCGGGGCAGTCAACGTGTGCGTAGTGACGGTTAGGCGTCTCATACTCAACGTGGGCTGTCGAAATGGTGATACCACGAGCCTTTTCTTCAGGAGCAGCGTCGATTTGGTCATACGCCTTGAACTCGCCGAAGTACTTGGTGATTGCGGCCGTCAACGATGTCTTGCCGTGGTCAACGTGACCGATCGTGCCAATGTTAACGTGTGGCTTGTTCCGCTCAAACTTGCTCTTTGCCATGTGAATTGCTTCCTGTGAACGTGAAGTAGTTTCCCCGGCGAACCGGTTTGGTGTCGCCGTTTAAGGCTTTGTAAGCGAATGCGCAAGACTTAATTGTCAAACAGAAATACCGTTCGACCCTCAATGCGCGATATAAGCGTGCTTACGTGCCGTTAAGGGCCCTATATAAGAAGAAGAGTGCGCGGTGCAAGCACAAGGGAGCGGCGACTTTAGTGCCCCCCGACCGGCCAGATGATTCCCTGCCACAAAATGACTTTATTGTGATTTGCTATGCAAGATATGGTTTACGGCAAGTTTCCGATGTCATATGACGCCTGTTAATCGCCTTGGGGAGAAAGGCGACGGGCCAAGCCCGAAATCACATTTCCTGCCTTCACTGACATTGTTAGACGCTTTCTCCTGCGCCGCCCCATCATCCGCTTCAGGATATATCCATGGAAATTTTCACCGCCGCCGGATTTACGGCATTCATTCAGGTTATCGCCATCGATCTCGTGCTCGCCGGCGACAACGCTATCGTTATCGGCCTTGCTGCAGCCGGCCTTCCCGCACATCTGCGCCGTAAAGCCATTCTGATCGGCATTATCGCCGCAACCGTGCTGCGTATCGGTTTTGCCGCCGTAACCGTACAACTCCTCGACATTGTTGGCCTTCGTCTCGTCGGCGGTCTGTTGCTGGCTTGGGTATGTTGGAAGATGTGGGTCGAACTGCGCGAGCAGAACGGTTCAATGGAAGACGAGGTCACGGACGATGAAGCCGACCTGACCAAGGGACACAAGACGTTCTTCCAGGCAGCCATGCAGATCGTCATTGCCGACGTTTCCATGTCGTTGGACAATGTGCTGGCTGTGGCTGGTGCGGCACAGGAACACCTGACGGTTCTGGTGATCGGCCTCGTCGTTTCCATCGCCCTGATGGGTCTGGCCGCAAACTTCGTTGCGAAGCTTTTGCACCGCTACCGCTGGATTTCCTATCTCGGCCTGATGGTCATCATCTATGTTGCCCTCAACATGCTCTATCATGGCGGCATCGAAGTCTGGCCTTACGTCCAGCCATATCTTGGCCAGTAATCAGCAATAAATGCCTCGTTTCCGGCAAACCAAACAGTAAACAACTGGTTTGCCGGAGACATGTCTCAGTCATTTATGGCTGTGGTTTCGAAACAAAACGGGACGCGACGTGCATTTCGTCAATTTTTGTTCCGCATTTTAACGACAAAAGAATAAGTCGTTAACTGAACTTGTTCAGCAAGCCTCAACAGATCTTCGACAATATGAGCCCGGAACGCCTCATGATGAGGTGTCTTGCATGGGATGTACCATATGTTTATCGACGCTATCGTTACCCTTACTTTGATTATTGCGCCTCTCTATCTTTTCTTCCGCTGGGTTCAGGCGGATTCGGAAAGACAAGACAAGCCCACATCAAACGGATCTGCTTCCTTTCGATAAAGACAGCAGCACCGACAGCACGCGGCGATAAACCGCTCCGCCCCTCCCGGCTTTCAAATTCTCTTTCATAGCTTGTGATCCGCTTTTGCTCTTACGGTTCCGTACCGTAGAAATGCGATGCACATCACCCAAATGGGGCATTACAACAGCCCATTCTGGTGTTGAATTAACATCTCGTTCACCATAAGCTACCTGCTTCCGCGCCCGTATCGTGCAGGCGCGGCTGCAAAAACCATGAAAGAGTTCATGCACACACCAGTCCTGATCACCGCCTATGTGCTGATTACAGGCATTTTCATTGCCTATACCGGCATTGAAATCCTGCGCGACAATACAAAGCCGCGCTTCGCTCACTGGATTGGAATTAGCCTGTGCACCCTCTGGCCGGCACTGGTTGTCATGGCACTCATTTCTGTCTTTGTAGGCAGAATGCGCCTCAGCCAGAACTGAATGCAGCGCAAGCCGACCTCACATCATCTGTGACCATACACATCGAGACAAACGGCCTGCAAACATGGGTGCGACAGCCGTAGCTCCTGTCCTGCCGCTCCCCACCCTGGAGCACGACCCCTCGCGCCTCAGGAATAGGTGACGGCGGCTAGCGTCCTGATCTCTTGAACGCGAAAACAACTGCGCCTGTGGTTCCAGCCTCTTTTGTTTCGGTCGATCGAAACGCCAGATTGACTCTTGCTCCAAATGAGAACATTTATAGAACAGATTTGAGGGACATCATGGCTCAGGCTGAAAAAATCATTGTAATGACGTTCAAGAAGAACCGCGGCGGCATCGTGCCCGGTGAAATGCGGACAGCGTCCAACCCAGTAGCAGCGGAAAAAATCGCTGCCGCGATGGCTCCGCGTCACGTTGGCGTGGCGGCTTACAAGGTGATGGTTGACGATGAAAGCGGCGACATGGCGTCACCCATCCTGATCGCGTCTCACGGCGAAATTGCCGATCTGGACGGCGACTGATTGGCGACCTTCTTTGGCACACGCTAGTCGCTAAAAAACTGCGATTTTCATGTTGAAAAAACGGTCTGAATCGCTCTGCTTTTTTACGGAGCTTGCGAAGCCTGGTGCATTTTTCCGCTGTCGAATCGAAAAAAACACGCAACCACAATTGAAGCGCGTTGACTGACACGAAGTGACACGAGCCAAGAAATAAAAGATGTAAGTGATTGAATTGATTGGAGCGGGTAGCGGGAATCGAACCCGCGTATTCAGCTTGGAAGGCTGCTGCTCTACCATTGAGCTATACCCGCGGCGGTGATTTCGATCCGTGCAGAATGGTGGAGGAAGTTGGATTTGAACCAACGTAGGCTGAGCCAACGGATTTACAGTCCGTCCCCTTTAACCACTCGGGCATTCCTCCAGTATTCTGCGAGGATCAAGCTACCAAGCTTTAGTCCAGATTTCCGTGTCCGGCGCGTCGCCGTTCGTCGTCTGTGGCCGGGTATATGACTGCCCGATCTTCATCTGTCAACACGCCCTGTCACGAATTTTTCGAAAAAAATTCAATTGCCTTACACAGGCTGTGGATAGCGCGGGGGCTGGTGTGATGAGATCGCCGGAGATATAAGGCGCTATGAGCAACGACGATCAAAATGACAAATCCACCCGTGACACGCACTACGCTAACCTGCGTCGTGCCGTACGCGATGCAAAACGCGAACGGGGTGAGATTCCCACCCCCGCCTTCCAGAAACGCAAGCGCCAGGGCGCTGATGATTGGAAGCCACCGCAACTGAATGCCGATCAGGTCTATCTGTATGGCCTGCACACAGTCCGCGCGGCACTTTCCAACCCGGAGCGGCAGATTATCAAGCTGTCGGTCACGCAAAATGCGCTGGCACGTCTGGAAATCGGCACCGCCGAAGAACAGAAGTTCCCGGTGGAAATGGTATCGCCGCAGGATATCGACAAGGTTCTGGGACCAGAAGCCATCCATCAGGGCGTGATGCTGGAAACCCGGCCGCTGCCAGTGCGTAAATTGTCTGCCCTGAAGGACAGCCCGCTTATTCTGGTGCTGGATCAGGTCACAGACCCGCACAATGTCGGTGCCATCATGCGCTCTGCCGTGGCCTTCAAGGCTGGCGCCATCATCACCACCATGCGTCACAGCCCCACAGAATCGGGCGTCATGGCGAAATCTGCCTCCGGCGCGCTGGAAATGATCCCTTATATCCAGATCACCAATCTGGCCGATGCGCTGGGTGAACTGCACAAGCTCGGCTTTTTCTCGGTTGGTCTTGATTCGGAAGGTCCAGCCCCGATCGAACAGACATTCAGCGGCGAAAAGGTCGCCCTTGTTCTGGGCGCGGAAGGCAAAGGCCTTCGCCAGAAGACCCGCGAAACCGTCAGCGCACTGGCACGACTGGATATGCCGGGCGAAATCAAGTCGCTCAACGTTTCCAACGCAGCCGCCATTGCACTTTACGCAACGCAGCAGTTCCTGGCTGGCGCGACATCTCGTAAGTAACCCACGATTTTCGAGATCGCCGACATGACATCTTCCTTTCCCGAATATACGAAAACACATTCGGGAAAGGTCCTCTGGCCATGAAGGATGTCGGCCACGGCTCTGTGCTTGCGCAGGGTGAAAAGAGGAAAAACGGCTGGATCAGCCACGCCAACGATCCCGTCGGCATGGAACGCATCGAAGCCTTCTTTGCGGCGCGCGGTTATGAAATGCACCGCCACGATACCTACGCCATAGGGCGAACCCTCTCCGGCATCCAAAGCTTCAATTACCGTGGCGCTCTGCGTAACAGTCGTCCCGGCGGTACCATGGTCCTGCATCCGGACGAAAAACATGACGGACAGGCAGGTGCCGAAGATGGTTTCCATTACCGTATTGCCTATATCGAACCGGCCGCGATCCAGGCTGTGTTGCGCGGCCGCCCCCTGCCCTATGTGCATGGTGGCATTTCCGACGACCCACGACTGTTTGCGGCCACCGACCGTATTCTGCGCAGCGTAGAGGACCGTATCGAGACCTTCGAATATGATGATGCCCTTTATGATCTGGCGCACGCCCTGGAGGCTGCAGCGGGCACGGCGCCGGCCAGCGGCAAAAAACTGATCGATTACCATTCCGCTGAAATGGCACGGCAATATTTGCATGAGCTACCGCAAACAGCGACGATGGAATATCTGGAGCAACTGTGCGGGCGAGACCGCTGGAGCCTGTCGCGCGATTTCCGCACCCTCTTTGGCACAAGTCCCTATCGTTACCTGACGATGCGCCGCCTCGATGCGGTCAAAACTGCACTACGCACCGGGCAAACATTGGCAGAAACCGCCTTTTCCTCAGGTTTTGCCGACCAGAGCCACATGACACGGCAGTTCTCAAAAGCCTTTGGCATCAGCCCGGCTCGCTGGCTAGGGCTGTTACATCACCGACAGGTGACAACAAGATAACCAGCTGAAACGCTGCACGATCGTTCAAGACGCCGGTTGTCATCACGCCTAATGCTCAGGGCTTTCCAACAGGATGCCTGACATGCAGAAAACCTATACACCCGTGCGTTTTGACGAAAAATTCCCGCTGCTGACCGAGCACTGGCAGCCACGCGTTGTCGCGGAGATGAACGATTACCAGTTTAAGATCGTGCGTATTCTCGGTGACTTCATCTGGCATGAGCACGCACAGACCGACGAAACCTTTATCGTGATGGATGGAGAGCTGCGCATCGACTTCCGTGACGGCGCCGTCACTTTGAAGGCTGGCGAGATGTTTGTCGTGCCAAAGGGCGTCGAACATAAACCTTTCGCGGAAAATGAAGTGAAACTGCTGCTCATCGAGCCGCGTGATGTTCTCAACACCGGTGAAAGCGGTGGAGAACGCACCGCTGTCAACGACATCTGGATTTGACGTCTACGCCATCAAAACATCGCCTATAAAAAAGTCGCGCAGCGGAACCCGATGCGCGACTTTTGTTTTCAAACCCCTCGTCCGAAAAAAGTATCAGGCCTTTTTCAGAAACTCGGTGCGCAGCACCAGCCCCTTGATCTTGGCGTGGCGGCAATTTACCTCGTCCGGATTGTCGGTTAGCTGGATACCCTTGATCATTGTGCCACGCTTCAGCGTTTCCGAGGTACCCTTGACCTTCAGGTCCTTGATCAGCGTAACATTGTCGCCATCCTGCAGGATCGCGCCGTTCGAATCTCTCACATCCATGATCATTCCAATCGCGTAAATTGCTTTGTCCAGACGCACGGCTTAACGGTTGCAAATACGGATTGTCCAGTGCGGCATTGATTGCAGGTCGCCAACATATCCCATAAACTTCACCGACTTGCGGAATCGCAAAAATAACCAGCCGAATGGAGACAGCGCAGCAATGACCGACACCCCCAAGCCAACCGGAGAGTTGACACTTCGCACTCTCGCCATGCCAGCCGATGCCAATCCGGCCGGAGATATTTTCGGTGGCTGGGTTATGTCACAAATGGACTTGGCAAGCGGCATTCGCGCTGCAGAACGTGCTCGCTGTCGCGTCGTCACCGCATCGGTGAAGGAAATGGCCTTTGAGCTGCCGGTCAAGATCGGTGACACGCTGAGCATCTATACCGATATCGTTCGCGTCGGCCGGACATCCATTACGCTCAGCATTGAGGCCTGGGCACACCGTTCGCGCTATAACAAGCTGGAAAAGGTCACTGCGGCAACCTTCATCATGGTTGCGCTTGATGATGACGGCCAGCCGACACCGGTCCCTGCCGAAGCATAATCGCATTCCCCCCCCAAGGGAATGTTGCAGACATGAGAAAACCCTTCCGTCTAAGCCAGACCGGAAGGGTTTTGTTTTTCAGAGCAATCGCATTGCTTCGCCTGACATCGCCTTGCCAAATGGCGCGACCTTGTCAAACGGTTCCCAGAGGAACTCGCGCCACAGGCGGGCGCAACCGGAGCCATGGTCAAGACCAAAGCTCTGCGGGAAGTTCAAAACGTAATTGGCGGTGAAGATATCGCCACTGAACACCATTTCGATCGGGTTGCGCGCATCATGCATGACAACGGCCGCAAGGTTGCGTGGCCTGTGCAATGCCAACAGCTGCGAAATATCGATCTTGCGATGGGCATAGGCGTCGTAATAGGCCTGCGGCAACAGGATCGGATCGGTGCCGTAGGAATTCGGGTTCCAATTATGCGTCGCGATGGACTGCTTGACCTTGGCCAGAAGTTCTGGGCGGAAACCAGTCTGCGGGTTTACCGCGAAAGAGACCAGCATCGCATTGTTGCCGATCATCGCCAGTCGCTTGTCCAGCAGAATACCGAATCGAAGCGAAGCATAGGCACCAGCACTGCACCCGACGAACTTGACGTGGGTAATGCCGTTCTCGACAACATATTTGATCAGCCGATCAAGGATCTCGTCTTCATGCTCGAGATACCAGGAGGTCTTTTCTTCGACAAACCAGATGACATGCGCATGGTACTGCGGAATGACCGTGTACCCATCGAGATTGGTGTCGAACGGCACACCCGGATTGGAGTAGGCCTTGTTGCCGTAACCGTTGAAACAGACGATCAGGTTTGTCGACCGCGAAGGGCGCACAACAGATAAAAGACGGCCTTTGGCCGGTGCTACCGGATTATTCGCAAGGCTATCATGCACCTGTATATTCATGCCTATCAACGCTCCATCTGGACACCAGCAAATACAAGTGCTTTACGCAGCCAAACTTGCGCCAGAGTGGATTAAGGCATGTTCCGAAAGTGGCCTTCGACTAGCGAAAGCCCCTTGCTTCATAGGTCGACAGGAGACCGATCACATTCGCAGATACGGTGAGGCCCTGTCGAAGCTCAGGCCAGGAAAAATGCCCGCGGTCAGATCATTCACGTTGACACCGAATTGTCGCTGCAACATTGCCGCCGCCACCTCGCGCACATCACCGGTTGGCATCAGATCACGGTCATCAAGCAGATTGCTTTCATCAAGACCCGGCCATTTTCCTAGCACCTGCCCGCCGGCAATGTCGCCGCCAGCCACCAGCGCCACACTGCCAGTGCCATGGTCGGTGCCGCCAGTCCCATTTTCACGCACTGTACGGCCAAACTCGGTCACGGCAAGGACAACCGTCTTTTTCCAGACATCATCACCCAACTGGTCTTTCAGCGTGTTGATGGCAATCATCAGGTCTTTCACCGTGCGAGCAAATTGGGCCTTCTGTCCCGCATGGGTGTCCCAGCCATCAATCGAGAAACTGGCAATGCGATAATCCTCACGCAGCAGACCTGCCGTCAGATTGGCGACATCCCGAATACCCTGCCCGCGTTTTTCATCTTCAAACAGGATGTCGGCCGACATGTCGGTTTTCAGTGCTTCGCCGAGAACACGCGAAAAATCGGGATCATTGGCATAAAGCCGCTTCAGAAAACCGATCTCGTCTTCCGGCATGGTAATGTCGGACACCGATGACCAGACATCGACCTCATTGGGTCCGGACAGGATCAGCTCCATTGAAGTGTTGATGTCGATGGCCTTGCGGTCGGCAGAGCGCGGAATGGTCGACAGCGCGCGGTTCAGCCAGCCGGATCGTTCGTCATGCACGGCCTGGCCACCGCTTTCCAGCATGTCCTGTCCGTCAAAATGGCTGCGAGCATCACGATATGGCGTCGAAACCGCATGCACGAAGGCAAGTTCCTTGCCCTGCCACAGCGGCATCAGAGCTTCGGCGGCCGGGTTCAGGCCAAAAAATCCATCGAGATCGAGCAGTCCGTTGTCGGGCGTCATCGCCAAACTCGGCCGCATGGCGGCAAACAGCGGATCACCAAATGGCTGCACCATGTCCAGCCCGTCCATCGCACCACGCAATACAATGGTCACGAAACGGTTGTCGCCCGGCATGGCTGCAAAACTGACCGGCGAAAAAGCCGGCACGGCAGCGGCACAGCAGGCCGTTGCCAGAAAACTGCGGCGGCTCAAAAGCATGTCTTCAGAGAAAGTCATAATCTATCTCCTGTTGAATTCCGGTGATGAAAGAACAAGCGTTATGCCGCTGGCCCGGTTTGGGGCCTGCTGCACAACTTTAATCGTGTCGTCTCGCGCCATATCTGCCAGCGCGGTTTGCAAAAGAGTTTTCGGCTCGATGTTGCGGCCAAGACTGTTGGCGGCTTTTCGCGCCCATAAAATGCGTTCGCTGATCTGGCTGGGGGAAAGCCATGTCGTTACCCCCTCTTCAAATCCGGCCGGGCTTGGCGGCTGCCACACCGGCTGGCCCATACGCTTCAGGGCAGCAATCGTCATGCTACGGGCAAGTCCGGGTTTACGGACATTGCCGGTGGCGCCCGGCACCGCCTGACCTTTTGCCAAAGGCGCAGGTTTTGCCATGTCGCCAGACATATCCGGTCCGCTATCCATCCCAGATGCAGATCCCGGATTTTGCGCAGCATTCGACATCGCCGGAGCAGTGGTATTGTCAGCCATATCGGCAGTGTCACCGTCGGGAGACATTATATCACGCCAACTTTTGCGGTCTATGCCAAGCGCGCGTAAACCGGACACCACATAATCGAACGGCAGCTTCATCTTGCGGCCGGGGTCGCTCCACGCCCGTGGCTGCGACACCATCACCTCATAAACCTTGGCCAGATTGCCATCGCTCGCCCGCCAGGCATCGATCATGGCCTTGATCATGTCAGTTGGAGGCTCATCGGCGATGAAATGCACTACCAGCTTGCGACAGATATGTTCAGCAGTTTCATGTCGCGCGGCGAGATCATCCAGCATCGACAGGCAATCATCGACCGACCGTTTGCGGCCCCCATAGGAAACGCCGAGCACATCGATCTGCCCCGGCTCTGCCAGACGCGGGCGAAACAGCATCTCATACTGGTCATTGACAGTCATACCGGTCAGCACCAGTGCGGCGGATCTAACATCCGTCTGGGTGTAGCCGCTGCCCGCACCCATCGTGTGCAGTTCCAGCAATTCTCGACCGAGATTTTCATTGAGCCCGCGTCTGCGGTTCTGCGCCGCGGCTGAATCCGGGCCAGCTGACCGGTCTTGATCGAGGTAGATCAACATGGCTGGGTGGAGGATTGCCGCCTGCAACAGATCACGGAAGGAGCCGGCCAGATGCGGGCGAATAGCTTCGCTTTCATAAAGCGGCGTCAGCAACCGCATTGGCAGGGCTTTATAGGCATTGACAGAAAAATGGTCGAACCAGAAGCCGGACAGGCGCTCGTAAAAACCGTAGGGCGAAAACACCGCCTGTGTCACCCGTGCCACGGCATCGCGCTGGAAGGCCTGATTGGCCTTTTGTTGCAAAAGCTTTCGCCCTTCACGATCCCGCTCACCACCGTTGTTAATGGCACGGATTTCCTTCAACCCTTCGGCAAGGTCATCGGCGCGTTGCCGCGCTTCATCTATGCCACCTCTGGGAAACATCGGTTCTGACCGACTGCCATCGGCCAGTTGGCCCAGCAGATCATCCAGCCGCTCGCCGTGTTTTTCGTGAGGTGACAGGCCGTAACCAAAGCGGATCGCAGCCATAGTCGGAGAGTAGGAAACCATATCTGCCACTCCTGCCAACATTCGGGAAGTGACAGGCTCTCAAGCAAAGCGGGCGGCAATCGAGCGAAACTGCGGCCTTTTTCAGACATGGATAATTTGTAATCCAAAGCGTCCTTATCACCATGGGCTTGCCATCGAAATCCCGACAAGGTAGTTTTTGGGGGCAATCTGTAGAAGGAGTTTTATGCGCAGAAGCTAGATGAGCACCGCTTCAGGCGGTTTCACAGCTGGTTCAAATTTGAGCCGGCCTGTTTTTACGCATACTCACTACGGAAAAATCATGTCGAACACAGACATTACCATCCGAGCTTACGGGCCTTCGGATCAACAGTTGCTTTCGTCCATCTGGTTTGAAGCATCGATAACTGCCCATGCATTTCTGGGAGAACAACGGCTGCGACAGCAGCGTCAGTTGATCGAGGAACTTTATCTGCCGCAAGCCGATACATGGGTAGCTTGTATGAAGGATGAACCTATCGGGTTCATCGGGCTTATTGATAACTTTATTGGCGGTCTGTTCGTGTCTACGTCCTACCAGGGCAATGGCATAGGCAAGGCATTGCTCTCACATGCGCTCACATTGAAAGGCGGACTTTCTCTGGATGTTTACGCCGCCAATCGAAATGCACGGCAGTTCTATCTGAGGAACGGGTTTCGGGAAATTTCCTGCAGTCCAGTCGATGACGAGGGTCTGCCCTTTCCCACGATCCGTATGAACAGATAATGACCAAGCAACCGGCGGCGCATCAGTTGCGCCGCCGCACCCTAGCAGAACTGATTAAAAAGGCAGATCACGGGACAGAGCGTCACAGTGACAAGTCAAAAAAACTGTGCCAGTCAGGTGCGATGAAGCTCATTCGCAAAATCATGCAGGATCGCAGTTCGGCTGGCGCTGTCGCCATGCTGGCGCTGCTGCTGTTTTTGCTGCAGGGGCTGGCCAATGGCGTTGCCCATGGCAACATGGCCACCATGGCGCTGGCTGCAGATGAGATTATCTGCTCCAGCCATTCCCCTGCTGGCGCGACAGAAAAACAGGACCCGGCTGGCAAACTTGCCAATAATTGCTGTGGCACGCTCTGTCGCCTGGCATCGGTTTCCGCTGCCGCGCTTCTGGTCACGCCAAACGAACTGGCAACAGCCCTTCTGCCAAAGGTGGATATTACCTATGTGCAGCCGCAGGCTGACCAGCCGGCCACGCCACCCAATCGGGAATCGCAGCCTCGCGGACCACCCGTTTCCAAGCAAGTCTGAAAGAACAACACACCGGCCCTGCCGGTCATCCTTTCATTTTGCGGAGACATCCATGTCCGTTACCACCTCTTTCGAGGGGCCGCGCGCGCCTGCGCAATCCTCTTCGATCAATCTCTATCGCGCCGTCTGGCGCTGGCATTTTTATGCAGGTCTGTTCATCCTGCCTTTCATGATCACGCTTGCCATCACTGGCGCGCTCTATCTGTTCAAGGACGAGATCGACAATGTCATTCATTCCGATCTCAAGCGCATCGACATCTCGCAGAATGCGCACAATGCCAATCCATCCGAGATTGTCGCGGCCGCTCTGGCTGCGGTTCCTGGCACGGCGGTCAAATACACCACACCTGACAACCCCGCTGCATCGACCGAAATCACCGTCAGCACGTCACAGGGAAAACGTGCCGTTTACGTCAACACTTATACAGGCGAGGTGTTGGGTTCGCTGCCTGATCGCGGCACCGTCATGTGGACCGTGCGGTATCTGCACAGCCTGAAATACTTCGGCACCTACGCCCGTTATTTCATTGAAATCGCCGCAGGCTGGTCCATGCTGCTGGTGGCAACCGGCATATATCTGTGGTGGCCACGCAACCAGACCGGCGGCGTACTCACTGTCCGCGGCACACCGAAAAAACGGGTATTCTGGCGCGACACCCATGCTGTCACCGGAATTTTTGTCGGCTTCTTCATCGTTTTTCTGGCGGCCACGGGCATGCCATGGTCGGGTGTGTGGGGCGGTAAGGTCAATGAATGGGCCAATGGCAGCAATTTCGGTTATCCATCCGGTGTGCGCGTTGATGTGCCTATGTCGAGACAGAAGCTTGATGACATCTCGAAAACCTCATGGTCGCTGGAGCAAGCACAGATACCGCTGTCACAGGGCCATGATCATGGACAGGGTGATAGCGGCCATGAAGGTCATGCTGGCCACGCCACCATGCCTGCCACGCAACAGACGCCAACAATGAGCGATACGATTGGCATAAACGGAGCCATTGCCCGTTTCGAGCAGCTTGGCCTGACACCGGGTTACGCCGTGGCCCTGCCGACGAATCCATCCGGTGTCTATAGTGGCTCGATCTATCCCGACGACCTGTCCAAACAGCGGGTCATCCACCTCGATCAATATAGCGGCGAAGCACTGATCGACATGAGCTATGCGGATTACGGTCCGATGGGCAAGGCTCTCGAATGGAGCATCAACACCCATATGGGCCAGCAATTTGGTCTGGCAAACCAGATCGTGCTGACCCTGGCCTGCCTCGCCACCGTGCTATTGGCAGTCTCCGGTGGTGTCATGTGGTGGAAACGTCGCCCCAAGGGCTCGCTTGGCATTCCGCCAATGCCGCAGGAAAAGCGAGTCATGCGTGGCCTGATTGCGATGCTGGCGATTGGCGGAATTTTCTACCCGCTGGTGGGGTTAAGCCTGCTGGTCATGCTGGTGCTGGATTTTGCAGTTCAGAAAATCGGCAAAACCAAAGCTGCCTGAACAGAAGAACACGAAAACAGCGGCCGGGAGCCATCCCGGCCTCTTCTGCCCCTAGAGATAAAATGCTTTACAGACAAGACCATCCGGCGTGCGGTACGTCTGAAAACCCATGGCCTCATAATAGGCCTGCCCCAACATATTGTCCGCGCCAATGCTGGCATCGATGCTGCGCAAGCCAAATTCTCTCGCGGCACGCAGCGTATCCCTGAACAAGGCAGATCCGACACCTCTGCGCGCGGCAAGCGGGCTGACATGGGTGCCGATTATGCCCCAACCTTCAGCCACATCCCAAGGGTTCCCCACCTTCGCAAGACGCAGCGATTGAAACCCGAGAATACGCCCATCGTCGTCTTCCGCCACTATGCACTGGATGCGGTCTTCCGGATCGATATAGGCGGCCAGAATAGTCGTCTTGTCGGTGGGCATCTTGCGCAAACCGGCTGCGAAAATTTCGTTTTGCACGGCTGCCATGCCCTCGGCATCATCTGACATTGCAGGTCTGGTTTTCATCATACCGCCTTCATAACTGGATGCCAGAATATGAGCAGCAATCGAGAGGAAAGGCCAGTCACATTGATTTACCGCGGCAAATTACCTCTATCTATCAACGTGATATTTGGTTCAGCGGATTCAATATAGGAATACGAATGAGACTTTCCTGGATCGATTCCCACGAAGACTAGCCATTGCCGCGAAGGCCGACGCCGCCTGACCGGAGGAGGAAAATGTCCGAAACAATTTTACGCTACGCGCCGCTTGATCCCAACTGGCAGCCATCGGACGAACAGTCAGGGCAAGCGGTGTCATTGTTGAAAGCCATGGCGCCGCTGGCCGAAAATGTCTCGGGCCATTTTGAGGACGATGTGCGCTTTTATGATCCCGGCGAGAACTGGTCGGGTGTAAAATGCCCCAACTGCAAGGCGGATGTCGAGGGCTGGTGGGGCGAAGCCATGGACACGGCCTTTGCCAGCGAATTCAAAAATCTTTCCGCCGAAGCTCCCTGCTGTAGCACGACCGTGAATTTGAATGGGTTGGACTATGTCTGGCCCGCTGGCTTTGGGCGTTTTGCGCTCGAGGCGCTCAATCCCAATATGGATGACACAACGCACGAGCAGGATCAGCAGCTTGCCGAACGCCTCGGCGCGCCGCTTCGAAAAATCTGGGCCAGATATTAAGCCAGCCCAGATCCGTAAATGCACGATGTCAGGTTCTGAAGATAAATGACGCACCCAGCGCAATCAGTGCAAAACCGATAACGTGGTTGATGGTCAGGCTTTCCTTCAGCCAGAAGATCGAGAAGCCGGCAAATACGATCAGCGTGATGACTTCCTGCATCGTCTTAAGCTGCGCTGTCGAATAGACCTCAGAGCCAATACGATTGGCAGGGACCGCCAGACAATATTCAAAAAACGCGATGCCCCAGCTGGCCATAATCGCCAGAAACAGGGCGCTGCCCTTGTGCTTGAGATGCCCGTACCAGGCAAAGGTCATGAAGACGTTTGAGGCAATGAGCATCAGGACGGGCCAGATGTGGGCAGGGCTGATAGAGAAAGGCATGATCGACCTTTGGAGATTGTGAGGGAAACCGGAACCGAAAAACAGAACATCTTCGGAATTTGGCCACTTGCTTACAGCATCTGGCCAAAAAGTGTACTGGGCTTTTTTGCGAAGCAGATGCCCTGATGTAGAAGGTATCGGCTCCATTCTTTCACCCGCCGCCCGGCAATGAAAACGGAGGATAAAACACGCCAGCATTCGTTCGGTTCCATGCGGGGCGACGTTTCCTTTTTGTACTCATTTTTTCATTGCCGCCCCTTCCTTTTTGGGCGGACTCTCTCCATATTCCGGGCATGGCCAAATCTCCGAAAAAACCCACCGACCAGACCTCGCGCTCCGATGGCTTTGCTGAAATGCCGCAGGCACCTTTTGAAGGTGCACCGCTTTCCGGCAGCGTGGCCGATTGGGTAAAGCAGCTTGAAGCCGAAGCCGAAGCATCCTCGGTTGAAACCCAACGTGAGATTGCCTCCAAGGCGGGCAAGCACCGTAAGAAGATCGAGATCGAAGCGCGCAAGGCTGCAATCGATGAAGCGGCTAAGACTGCAAAAGGCAACAAGGCCACATCGCAAAAGACATCGCGTGGTGTGTCGATTGGCGCATCCAACGACCCAAAGACCCGTGCAGCTGCCGGTCTGAACCCGGTTGCCGGTCTAGATGTCAGCCTTGAAGAAGCAGAAAACCTCGCCACCGGTGCGGTCACGGCCACGGTGGATGCGCTGTCGAAGCTGATTGAAAGCGGTAATCCGCTGTTCAAGGATGGCAAATTGTGGACGCCGCATCGTCCCGCTCGCCCGGCCAAATCCGAAGGCGGCATTACGATCCGCATGCAATCGGATTTCGAACCTGCCGGTGATCAGCCAACCGCCATTGCCGATCTGGTCGAAGGCATCAATTCGGGAGAACGCTCGCAGGTTCTTCTCGGCGTGACCGGTTCGGGCAAGACCTTCACCATGGCCAAGGTGATTGAGGCAACCCAGCGCCCTGCGGTTATTCTTGCCCCGAACAAGACGCTGGCCGCACAGCTTTATTCCGAATTCAAGAACTTCTTCCCCGACAATGCGGTGGAATATTTCGTTTCCTATTACGATTATTACCAGCCGGAAGCCTATGTGCCGCGCTCGGATACTTTCATCGAAAAGGAATCGTCGATCAACGAACAGATCGACCGTATGCGCCACTCCGCCACCCGAGCCATTCTGGAGCGCGATGACTGTATCATCGTCGCTTCGGTGTCCTGCATTTACGGTATTGGCTCGGTGGAAACCTACACTGCCATGACCTTCCAGATGCAGGTGGGCGACAAGCTGGACCAGCGTCAGCTTCTGGCCGACCTCGTGGCACAGCAATATAAACGGCAGGACATCAACTTCGTGCGCGGTTCATTCAGAGTACGCGGTGACACGATTGAAATCTTCCCGGCCCACTTGGAAGATGCTGCCTGGCGCATTTCCATGTGGGGCGATGAAATCGAAACCATTACCGAATTCGACCCATTGACCGGTCAGAAAACCGGCGATCTGCAATCGGTGAAGATTTACGCCAATTCGCACTATGTCACACCGCGCCCGACGCTGAATGGCGCCATCAAGTCGATCAAGGAAGAGCTGAAGGGCCGCCTTGCCGAACTGGAAAAGGCTGGCCGTCTGCTCGAAGCGCAGCGTCTGGAACAGCGCACCCGTTACGATATCGAAATGCTGGAGGCCACCGGCTCCTGCGCCGGTATCGAAAACTATTCCCGTTACCTCACCGGCCGTAATCCCGGTGAGCCACCACCGACGCTGTTTGAATATATCCCTGACAACGCGCTGCTATTCATCGACGAAAGCCACGTCTCCGTCAGCCAGATTGGCGGCATGTACCGAGGCGACTTCCGTCGCAAGGCAACGCTGGCGGAATATGGCTTCCGCCTGCCCTCCTGCATGGACAACCGTCCGCTGCGGTTCGAGGAATGGGACGCCATGCGCCCACCAACCATCGCCGTGTCGGCAACACCTGGCTCCTGGGAAATGGAAGAGTCCGGCGGCGTCTTTGCCGAACAGGTCATTCGCCCCACCGGCCTTATCGATCCGCCAGTCGAGGTTCGTTCTGCCCGCACGCAGGTTGACGATGTCTTGGGTGAAATCCGCGAAACCGCGCAGGCCGGATACCGCACGCTGGTGACCGTTCTGACCAAACGCATGGCTGAGGACCTGACCGAATATCTGCACGAGCAAGGCGTACGCGTACGCTACATGCACTCGGACATCGATACGCTGGAGCGTATCGAAATCATCCGTGACCTGCGTCTTGGCGCCTTTGACGTGCTGGTTGGTATCAACCTGCTGCGCGAAGGTCTCGACATTCCAGAATGCGGTTTTGTCGCCATTCTCGACGCCGACAAGGAAGGTTTCCTGCGTTCGGAAACATCGCTCATTCAGACGATCGGCCGTGCTGCACGTAACGTCGACGGCAAAGTTATCCTCTACGCGGATAACATCACCGGTTCGATGAAACGCGCCATGGAAGAAACCAGCCGCCGCCGTGAAAAGCAGATGGCCTACAATACCGAACACGGCATTACGCCGGAATCGGTCAAGGCGCGCATCTCGGATATCCTTGATTCAGTTTATGAGAAAGATCACGTAAGGGCTGATATTTCTGGCGTTTCTGGCAAAGGCTTTGCCGATGGCGGCCATCTGGTTGGCGCCAACTTGCAGGCACACCTCAACGCGCTGGAAAAACAGATGCGCGACGCAGCAGCCGATCTCGACTTCGAAAAGGCCGCCCGTCTGCGCGACGAAATCAAGCGCCTCAAGGCTGTCGAACTGGCGGCAATGGACGACCCTATCGCCAAGGAAGAATCCAAGGCGCAGGAAGGCATCAGACGCGCCGCGCAGGCCACCCGTGAATCCCTGTTCCAGAAACCATCGCTGGATGACATGGGACCGGGCACGGACACCGCCAAGCCGTTGTTCCGCAAGAACACGCTCGACGAAATGACTGTTGGCCGAACTGAAAAGCCAGTGCGTGGTGACGTTCCCGAAAAACCGGCAAGTGAGGGCGGCAAGCGTTTCTCACCCCTTCTCGAAGGCCAGCCGGAAAAACGCACTGACGACCCTCGCCCAATCACTCGTGCCAAACCCGGCGTCGGTTCCTATGAAGATGCCGTGGACGAAAAACAGCGCAAGGGCCGCACAAAAGGCAAGACCGGCAAACCGGGGCGTTAACCACAAACATGCAGCGTAGGAACCCAACCTACCCGTAAACGTTGCTGAACTTTATTGGGAACCCGCGAACCCGCAAGGGAGAGACGGCATGACGCGGAAAAATCTGGCAACCCTTTGCCTTTTGCTGTCCTGCGGATCTGCCTTTGCCGGGCAGATCGAAGACGCCACCTTCAGCAGCAAGGCACTCGACGCCGATCTTTCAGTCAACATCTACCAACCGGATGGCGAACCACCGGAAAACGGCTGGCCGGTGCTTTATCTGTTGCACGGCCATGATGGAGACCAGAACAGCTGGCGCGATCTCGGCAACATCCAGAAAACACTGGATGGCATGATTGCCTCAGGCACCATCCGTCCGCTGGTCGTGGTCATGCCAGGCGCAAAGAACAGCTGGTATGTCGATTCATCATCAGTTGGCGGACCGGGTGATTACGAGACAGCCATAACGGGCGACCTTCGCTCGCATGTGGAAAAAACGCTTCCTGTTCGTAAGGACAAGCAGGGTCGCGCCATAGCTGGCCTCTCAATGGGTGGGTTTGGCGCACTGCGTCTTGCCTATGACCACGAGGATCTTTTCACAGCTGTCGCCAGCATGTCCGGCGCCATCTGGCAAAACGTGCCAGCCGAAGATTTCGATAAAACGCCCGCCGAACTGAAGCTCATTCAGGACAGCGCCTTTTTCCATCGGGTCGACCGCCCGACGATCACCAGCGGTATCGTCCTGCCATCAACCGGCGATCATTTCTCCGGCGCTTTTGGTACGCCATTCGACGCGCGGTTGTTCAATGAAAAGAACCTATTCACGCTGGTCGCGCAACATGTCGTGGAAGGAGAGGACTTGCCGGCCACCTATCTCACGGTTGGCGACGATGACGGCTTTTATCTCTGGCGCGGCGCCGTTGCCCTGCATGAAACATTACAGGCTGACAATCGCACATCGGAATTGCGCATCACTGACGGCGATCACGTCTGGACCGTCTGGAAGACCTCAATCATCGCTGTGCTGAAATTCATCGACAGCAAATGGGATAGCGACAAGGCTGTTGCCGAGAATTAGCCGCAGATATTCACCTTCTATTTGCCAATTTTGCCGAGCATTTGGCGCCTACGTGCCCAGCAGTCGCATAAGTCGTATTTTGCTATTATGCGTTAAACCTGCATCAACCCCTTGCTGGCATATCTCCACCCAAAGCAAAAAGGAGACATGCCTCATATGATGATCGGTTTTAAAAACACCCACAATCAAACCGTCTACGTCAATCCGGCACAGGTGCTTTACGTCGGTGCATTCGAAGAGGACGTGTCTATTATCGCCATGGCGCTGGCAATCTCCGGCGGCAAACCTCTGATGCTGCATGTCCGTGGCAGTGTTGATCTGGTGCAGCAGAAACTCTCCGGCACGTTCCCGTCGCGCACATAAGTTTTTCTGGACGCCTTATGATGATCCCGCTTTTTTTGTAGAGCGGGATGATTTTGATTTATGAGAGACATTTCTCTCTGCGGCCGCACGAATGAGCGCCCTCAAAGCCTCTTCATCGATCGCATCATCCTCATGAAAATCGATTGCGCGGCGCGTATTGCCCTCAAGGCTGGAATTAAACAGCCTGGCGGGGTCCGCGACTGACGCACCATGGGCAAAGGTCATCTTGACCACATTTTTGTAGGTCTCGCCGGTGCAGATAATGCCGGCATGTTCCCAAACAGGCACGCCGCGCCATTTCCATTCCTCGATCACCTCTGGCATCGCCTGTTTTATCAATGCGCGAATTTTCGCAAGCGTAGCACCACGCCAGTCACCCAACTGTTCGATCCTCTCGTCGATCAAAGCAGATGGATCACCCTTGTCCTGCACATGGTCCTGTTTTTTATCCGGCATGGTTGTCACCTGTACCCTCGGGAACCGCGTCATGATCTCAATCCTCTTATAGCGTATTTCAGATCATGCTGACGTTCTAATCTACATTTTTTGCTGGAACCAAAACTATGCCTATCCGTTACTTCCCCGAACATAGCGTTCGATACTGAAAGGGAAGAAACATCATGAAAAACAAGGTTTTCGCACTGGCTGCTGCTGCAGTCCTCACCTCCTCTGTTGCCTTTGCACAGACAGCGACAACCCCGGCTGCACCGTCCGCTGCCGCCCCTGCAGCTGCTGGCGCTGACGCCACTCTGGCCGGCCCGGGCATTACAATGGGCATGACGCCAAATGGTCCGCTGAAATTCGTTAACGTGCAGAAGACCGATCTGACCGCCTCCCAGTTGGAAGGCCTGGATATCTACAACGCAGCCGGTGACGACATTGGTGAAATTGAAGATGTAGTGATTGGTGACGGCAAGTCGGTGATTGGCCTTGTTGCCAGCGTTGGTGGCTTCCTTGGCATCGACAAGAGCTATGTGGTGCTCGATCCGGCCTCGGTTGCTGTCCAAAACGACAATGGCACATGGAAGGCCTATGTCGACACAACAAAGGAAGCGCTCGAAGCCGCTCCTAAACTGGATTACGACAAGCTGGACGACTGATCCCCCTTGTCAGCTCCAGCGAAAAGCCTCTGCTGAAAAGCAGGGGCTTTTTTCGTTTTGAATGCCACCCCGCTATTCGACGCAGATTTGATGTTGCTTGATAATCGACACCAGACAGGCCATCGTCGTTCTTCTTGATTTGCTGGAGATCACAAATTTGCCGCCGGATATATCGACAGGAGCAGTCGTTCAGGATCGTGCCGGGATGATTGCGGGCATGACGCCGACGCTTGATATAGAGACCTATATTTTCTGCGCACTGCCGCCGTCCGGCGCAGATCAACATATTATCCTCAACGCCTTGGCCACGTTCCGCGAAGCCGAGAGCATCAGCCTCATCTTGCCGCTCGACAAAGCTATATCGCTGGACCTGACAATGACCCAGCCGCCAATGTCTCGAATTACTCTTGAGGTATATTCGTCTCTCGAAGGTGTCGGTCTGACCGCCGCGGTATCCACTGCACTGGCTGACAAAGGCATTGCCTGCAATATGGTGGCCGCCTTACATCATGACCATGTGTTCGTGCCGCACGACAGGGCAAACGAGGCCATGGATATTCTGCGCGCCTTGCAAACATCGGCCTTACGATAGGCTGGCGATACATCTTTCGACGAAACCTGCGGTCGGTGCGTGGGTTGCTGATATGGAACCCCGAGTGATCGAGACCCGCGACATGAAAAAAGCCGCCATCCCTGCCCTTCTGACATTGCTGGCTTTGCCCGCTGCCGCTCATGCCAACAACTGGCGCCCGGCAGAACAGATCAAACCCTATACGGTGCGCGGTTCAACCGGCATGGAGCTGTACCAGTCGATCGGCGCTCGCGGACCCGAGGCCGGCTCCGGCCAGGCCATCGCCTACACCACCTTCAAACTGACCTGGCGCCGGGATTACCGGCCACTGCCGGATGGCGCTTGTGTGCTGGCCTCCGCCCGGCCCAATCTGACCATCATCTACAGCTGGCCCAAACCCGCTACAAAACTGTCTGGGGCAATGGCAGACAGCTGGCAGACCTTTATCCGGGGCGTCGAGACGCATGAACGCGTTCATGGCGAGCACATTCTCGACATGGTCCAGAAAATCGAGGCTTACAGTGTAGGCCTGAGAGCCGAAAACGACCCGAAATGCCAGAAGGTTCGCGAAGTACTGCAAAAGCGGCTCGGTGAACTGTCCAACGAACAGCGCCGTCGCAGCAGTGATTTCGACCGGGAGGAAATGTCACCCGGTGGCCGGGTGCACCAACTCATTCTGGCGCTGGTCAATGGACCGTAATCCAATGACAGACAAGCGGCTGGCGGTTTATTCCGCCGCCTCAGCCTTCAGCGTCACGACGCGTTCCATCATCTCGATCTCGTAGGAATAGCCTTCCAGCATGGTATAGGCCTGCTCGATGGCCTCGATCTGCGCTTCAGCATTACGAATGGCCTCTGCGATGGATTGGCTGCGAGAACGCAGCATAGAGCCGAGCACATCGGTTTCCGGCTTTTTGCCCAGCCGGTCCATATGTTTGCGCACGCGGGTGCGATGACGCTCAAGCTCGAGAATGTGGAAACGGCTTTTGAGAATATCATCCGTCAACTTGCGGCGCATGGCCGCAACAGGATCGAAACTGCCCGGCTCGCGCTCATCCAGAATGAACTCGTTGACCAGTGTTTCCAGCATCAGCAAACCCTTGAGATCCTTGGGGTCTGCCAACTGCGGATCATAACCGGTGTCATCGAACACCTTGCGGCGCACCGGGTCCTTCAAAAGATCATAGGCTTTTTGCAGGCTGGAGAATTGCTCTGTATCGCCGCCACTATCCGGATGCGCGTTTTTTGCCAGCTTGCGATAGGCAGCCTTGATCGCTGCCTCATCCGCATCACGCGCCACACCAAGCAAAACATAGGGATCGATCAACACAGCACCTGTTTTACGCATTCACACCAAGGGCGACGATCCACCCGCATGAAGCAGACCATACGCAATTTTCACGCCCGACGGCAGTCCTTGATGTCAGTTTTCACGACAAACCTGCCATGCCCGTGGTGATAAGCCCACCATCAGCCATGACATTTCAAAGCGGAAAACACGCTTTAACCGCAATTTTGTCAGGCGCATGTCCATCTTGCCAACAATGCCGACAAAACTGTGGAAAGCGGGAAGTCGGGAATCAGAAGGTTCAATTTCTCGCCTCGCCCAAACTCGGGCGGCCATCAGACACGTCTGCAACTTCAGGCAATCGTGTCTCGGCAAAATGAGTGCGAGACATTGACGACAATCTATCGTCAACTGCAATGCATTGATTTAAAGGGAAAAACTGGTGCCCCCGACAAGGTTCGAACTCGTGACCCCCTGATTACAAATCAGGTGCTCTACCAACTGAGCTACAAGGGCAATCCAGTGCGTGTGGAATTACCAGATTCTTTTTCTGTGTAAAGCGAAAATTGAAAATAAGCATGCTGAACATGCATTTTTTTGTTCGCAAACCGGAAATGGGGATTTGTCGAGGCTAAACCTTACTCATCGTGCAGATAATAAAGCTTGTGAACGATCAACCACTTACCATCGATTTGTAGCAGTGAGAGGTAATTGGTGAAGTTCGCCCCTGCAAAACTATCGCGCAGTTTGACGGACGCGGTCTCGCCAGCGGTATCAATGCCAAGAATCTCATAATCGAGCTCATGGTCCAGTGACGGAGAATCGACAGACTTGATCTGATCGATGAAATCACTGAGAGACAGCCACTCGATACCGCCTTGATAGTTACCGACGATGGCGGCTCGCGGATCGAAAAGTTCCCGTAACCTGTCCTCATCGGCAAAGGTCATGGCGTGTACATAATCAACGACAGTCTCAGAAATGGAACCGGGCATCGTTTTGGCCTCGCGTTTATGTTTCTTCCATTCGCATGTTTTAGTCAGTCAACTTGAACTGAAAGACAACATACACCTGAAACAACTTACTCGCCAGAACCCCCAATTGTCGCCGGTCCACCCCACAGCCCTAATCTATGCAGGACAGCGCCGCGCTGGTTCATCACTCCAGATCCAGGGTCATCACGACAGGGCAGTGGTCAGAAGCCTTGGGCCTGTCCCAGCCAGTGCGCGGATAACGGTCCACCGCCTGCCCTGGCGGAAAAATGGTGCGATACGGCTGGCCATTGCGAATAATGTCCGGCACCTGGTTTGGGTTGAGGCTGGCAAGGCGCGGTGATAGCCAGATGTAATCAAGCTGGCACAGATGCTGTTCCTGTGGTCCACGCGAATGATACAGCGTCCACCGGTCCATCACATCTCGGCGCAGCATAGGGTTGATGGCAAAACCATCGGCACTCAGCACATTCAATGCGCTTTCATCCTCGTTGACGGGCGTAAAGGTGTAGCCCTTGCGCCGGTCACCGTCGATTAGCACCTTTTCCTGATAGTCGTTCATGTCGCCACAAATGGCGAAATTCATGTCGCGCGCCTTGCCTGCGCCGAAGCGGCTTTCAATAATATGGCGCACGGCTTTCAGTTCGGCATGCCGGATGGCCATGGTGCCAAGTCGCGCATCCGTCGATTCGCGCGAATTTGTCATCGATTTCAGATGCACTACGTAAAGCGTGAAGGGTTTGCCGCCGATACGCAGGTCGAGCTCCAGGCAGTCGCGTTTGAAGATCTTGTCATCTGGCTGGTTGGTGACAGCGATATCGGCGTTAAAGAGATGCAGGTCGCGGTACGTCAGTGCCGCATGGCTTTTGATATCCACCAGTTCGATGCGTTGCCCGTCGCGGGTTTCTTCGCGCATGATGACGGCGACATCGATGCCGCGGCTGTCATTGCCCTCCACCAGATATTTCTGGCGATAGCCGTTACCGACCATACGAAACAGATAGCCATATTCGAAGGCCTGCAAGGCCGCCATGTTGTCCACTTCCTGCAGGCAGAGGATGTCAGCATCCGCATCAGCTATCGCCAGCGCCGAAAGCTGGCGGGTATCGTCGGTGGAAGATACCAGACGCGCGCTTTCCAAGGCCTGATAGGTCGCCTCGTCACGGATTTCGAAAAGCTGCATCGCCCTGTCGCGGCGGGTCTGGTTGCGAAAGCCTGTAAAATCAAAGCGGGTGAGCAGGTTTTCGATGTTGAAAGTGGCAAGCCTGAGCGACATGAATCATTCCCGTTTATGCAACAACAGCAACTTAGAACCTTAGCTGTTCGGCGGGCAAGAGAACATGCATTCCATTGGCGATGAGGATTTGAGCCGTCACAAGAGGGGTCAAAAACCATGCTAGTGGATAATGCACCAATTAAATACGAAAACGTCGCAATTTAACGGTTCCGTTCAGACAATTTAAAACTGCGGCATGGTTAGTCCCGGATCGAATGGAACCAAAAGATCAATGATTGATTTTCGGATTATCACACTCAAGGCTCTGGCCACGGGAATATTCGCATTAGGCGTGACCCTGCTGATATCTGTGACATTCGTTCCCATGATGGGAGGCAAGCTTGCGGGCGCTGGACTGATCATGACGATCATCTGCCCGCTTGCAAGCGCAATCCCCATGTCGGCCCTTCACTACTGGAATACTGCAAGACTGCGTCTGGCCCGCAAGGAAGCGGCAGAAGCGCGCGACGAGTTGGCCGTTGCCTATGAGCAATTGCGGATGTCATCGCGTCTTGATCCGCTGACCGGCCTTCTCAACCGCGCCACCTTCATGGGCGAACTGGAAAAGGCAAGCCTGGGACAAAAAAGCGGCGGCCTGCTGTTTTTCGATCTCGATTACTTCAAGACACTCAACGATACCTATGGTCATGCCACTGGCGATGCAGCGCTACGCCGTGTAGGCCAGTTGGTGTCGCGCATGAGTGCAGATGACGACATTGCTGGCCGTATCGGTGGCGAGGAATTTGCAATGTTCCTGCCCTTCCTCAAACGGCAAGACATTACCGAGGCGGCGGAAAAAATCCGCGTCGCCATCGCCAACCTGAAGGTCACGACCACAGATGGCCACGATATCGGGCTGAGCGCCAGCTTCGGTGTCGCCTATTGCGAAACCGGTTTTGACCCATCTCGCATGTTGCAGGTGGCCGATGCCAACATGTACAGCGCCAAACGTCAGGGTCGTAATCTGGCGGTCAGCTAAAGCCTGACAGACTGTTGCCGTCAGGCTTTTTTCTGCTACAGCCGCCAGGCGGCTCTGATGGCAACCGGAATAAAATCACCAACATTTGCAGCATCGCGACTATAAGCACGCAGGCTCTGGCCATCTGGCAGTTTCAGGCGCAGCGCATAACGCTCCCCTTCATAAAGAGATGACGTAACACGGCAACGGATACCGTCTGCGTCCTGCACCACATCCTGCGGGCGAACTAAGATGTCACCGGTTGGAGACGAGCCTTTTTCCCTGGCGAAAGCCGGTGCCAGAACGCCCCAGTCCAGTTCGCGACTGTCCTGCTCCGGCAAAGCCAGTGAGACGATCGCTCCCTGCCCGACCAGTGAACCGACCAACCGCCCTTCCGGACGGGCATAAAGCTCCGCTGGTGGTGCCACCTGCAACAGCTTGCCTTGAGACATCACCGCCACATCGGTTGCCAGCGCCATGGCCTCGGACTGGTCATGGGTGACGTAGATCATCGTGGCACCGGAACTGATATGGAACTCACGGAAGGTCTCTTCCATCTCCTGACGCAGATGCCGGTCGAGATTGGCCAAGGGCTCATCCAGCAACACCACATCCGGCTCGGTCACCAGGCACCGTGCCAGTGCCACACGCTGGCGCTGGCCACCGGAGAGTTCTGACGGGCGACGATTGGCGTAATTTTCCAGTCGCACCGCCGCCAGTGCGGCAGCCACCTTGCTGCGATACCGCTCACCGGAGATGCCGCGCACCTTTAGCGGATAACCAGCATTGTCAGCCACCGTCATATGCGGCCACAGCGCGTAGGACTGAAACACCATCGCCATGTTGCGGCGTTCTGGTGGCACCATGCTACCGGCGTCGGCCAACACACGCTCGCCCAGCAGAATGGAACCATCGCTTGGCTGCTCGAAACCGGCAATCATGCGCAGCACCGTTGTCTTGCCGCAACCGGAAGGCCCCAGCAGCGCCAGAAAACCGCCATCACGAATGGTCAGCGAGACATCGTCCACCGCAGGTTTGCCAGTGCCGAAGTCCTTGGACAAACGGTTGAGGATCAGTTTTGCCACGGTACAACTCCCTTCGGCAATTTGCGCCCAAGCAGTTCCAGAAGCAGCATGAGAATGATCACCATGGCCACAACAAGAACGGACAGTGCAGAGGCAAGATCGAAACTGCCGCTATCATCAAGATTGTAGATAACCACCCCAAGCGTCTGGGTGCCGGCGGACCACAGCAGCGCAGACACCGTCAACTCATTGCAGGCGATGAGAAAAACCAGAATAATCGACGCCCCAGCCGCCGGGGCCACCAGCGGCAGGATGATATCCTTCAACCGGCGCCAGAACCCCGCCCCAGCCAACCGGGCTGCCTCTTCCAACGCAGGATCGAATTGCGAGAAGGCACCGACCATGGGTTTAAGGCTGACGGCAAAGAACGACGAGAAATAGGCCAGCAGAATAATCCAGATCGTTCCGTAAAGCGTCACGCCAACAAAGGGCAACGGTGCGGCCAGAAGCAGGATGAAGGCCACGGCAATAACGATGCCCGGCAAGGCATAGGGAATATCCACCAGCGCCGACAGGATGAACATGAAGCGGCTTTTTGCCCGTACCAGAAAGTATGCGGTCAGCAATGTCACCAATAGGAGACCTGCTGCCGTAACACTGGCGAGGAACATCGAATTCAGGAAGGCAGTACGCGTCGAGGCCTGCCGGAACAGGATTTCCTCATAGGCATGCAAGGTTGCTGTCTTGAAGCTGAGTGGCACACCATAGGCCGGTGCAAGCGAGCTTGCGACAAGGGCTGCCAGCGGCGCAACCAGAATGAAGAAGATGGCAAGCCACAACAACACTTCGAGCGGCAAACGCCAGGAGTGTAGCCGGAAGGTCGCGACCTTGCCCGACAGACCGATGATACGGTAATCGCGGCCCTTCATGGCTCTTTCCTGCACCGCAAGACCGGCCACCGAAATAATGGCAATCATGCCCGACAACATGGCGATGTCGCCAAATGTGCTGGTGCCGAAGCTGGCAAAGCGGCTGTAGATCAGCGTCGGCAGCGTGAAAATCGAGGCCGGGATGCCGAGAATGGCCGGAATGCCGAAATTGCCAACGCCAGAGACAAAAGCGATGGCCGCACCGGCAATCAGCCCCGGTGTCGACAAAGGAAGAATAACGTCTTTCAGCACGCGCCATGAGGTGGCGCCCGACAGGCGGGCAGCCTCGATACCATCCTGTGGCAGTGCCAGCAGGCCGGCCCTGAGGGACAGATAGACCAGTGGGGCGTGTTGTACGCCAAGCAGCAATGCAATGCCGCCAATCGAATAAAGCGGTTGTGGTGAACCCAGAGCTGGCGCGAGGCCAATGGCCTTCAACAACGTGCTCGATGGGCCCGTCATGCCAATCCACGACAGGGCCGTTACCTGTGGTGGGATCATCATTGGCAACATGAACAGGAAGCTCATGGCAGCCTTGCCGCGCACGTCGCATAGCGTCAGTGCCAAGGCGAAACCGCCGCCAATGACAACGGAAATGATCATGCCAAGAAATGAGGTGACCAGACTGTTCAACACCGCGCGCCACAGGGCAGGATCAGTCAGCAATGGCCATAAGTCACCATTCAGTGACGATAGAATTCCGGTATAGGCAAGACGCCCCAGCGGCAGGGCGCTGAGGACGAAAACCACCCACATCACAAAGGGAAACAGCCAGCGCGGCTGGCTGTTTTCTGATGCATTCAAAACGGACATAATGTGATTTAGCCGTTCGAACCGAAGATGTCGGAGAAGGTCTTCAGGTCTTTCTCGGAGTTCTTGAGAGCTTCCGGAGCATTGATTGGCAGAACCTTGATCTTGTCGCGGGCCGGGAAACCTTCTGGCAGAGCAACGTCGTTGCGTGCTGGAATGTAACCAAGCTTCAGGAAGCCTTCCTGTCCGTCCTTGGACAGAACGTAATCAACGAACTTCTTGGCAGCGTCAGCATGCTTTGTTGTGGACAGAATGCCAACCGGCTCGGTCACGGCCGAAACACCTTCTTCAGGGAAGATGAATTCAATCGGTGCGCCCTTGGCCTTTTCACGGATTGGCATGTAGTCAACCACAACGCCATAAGCCTTTTCACCAGAGGCCACAGACTTCAGCACACCACCGTTACCACCAGCGGCAACCGCACCATTTTCCTTGAGCGCCTTGTAGTAGTCCCAGCCAAGGCTGTCGACGCCAGCCAGCGTCTGCGCGTGAATGAGAGCAGCACCCGAGGTCAGCGGGCTTGGCATAGTCACCATGCCCTTGGCTTCCGGCTTTTCGAGATCCTTCCAGCTGGTTGGCTTCATCGCAGCGGCAGTGTTGTACATGATGCCGGTGGTGATCAGCTTGGTGGAGTAGTAATAACCATCGGCGTCATACAGCGAAGCGTCGAGATTGGCGGCTTCCGGCGACTTGTAGGCCATCAACTGGCCAGCCTGCTTCATGCGCTCCAGGGTTACCGTGTCGGCAATCAGCAGAACGTCGGCAACCGGATTGCCGGCTTCGATTTCCGCCATCAGCTTTGCCATGATCTTTGGCGTTCCGTCGCGAACCCACTCGACGTCGAGGCCGGGATTGGCAGCCTTGAAGCCATCGACGGTAGCCTGCGCATCCTCATTTGGCTGGCTGGTGTAGAGCACCAGATCAGCAGCGTTGGCGCTGCCAACAATCATGCCAAACGAAACGAGAGCAGTGAAAGCGGAAAGAAGGGTTTTCATGGGTCCATTCCTGTTATGAGGTGGCCCCGCTAAAACACATATCTATAACATGTATGTGACAGTCCATTTTTCAGGCCTGTCAATATACCTCATATGACAACACTACCTTCGATAACGCCGGTCACCTCACCAGCGATCCAGATGTCGTCATCCAGCTTCTCGACATAGACGCGCCCGGCACGACCAAGCACCGTGCCCTGACTTGCGACATAGCGTTGTGGCGCAACACCTTTGTCCATCAGCCACTGGGCAACACCGGCATTGAGACTGCCGGTGACAGGGTCTTCGCAGTTGTCGCAAAATGCCCGCAGCTCAAAATCGGTTTCGACACCGTCCTCATGGGTGCATGGCGCGACCACACCGACTTGAAAATGTCCAAGTGCCGCGTAATCCGGCCGAATATTCAAAACATCCGCTCTGGTTTTCAACAGCAATGACAGCCAGCCCGGACCATTGTCCGTCCAGTTTGCGTCGACAATGGCGCTGGATGCCACGCCAAGGGCCGCTGCTACCGTCGCAAGTGTTGCGGCATCGACAGTCCCGGATTTGCGCAAAGGCGGTGCGGCAAATGCCGGCCTGCCGTCACTGATGCGGATACGCACCAGCCCTGCCCCACACTCCTGCACAACGTCCTCCATTCCGGTTTTGCCATGATGGGCAAGCCAGACATGGCAGGAGCCAAGTGTTGGATGACCGGCAAAGGGCAACTCACCAACCGGAGTAAAAATCCGCACGCGGTAATCAGCCCCATCAACTGTCGGCTTCAGCAGGAACGTCGTTTCGCTGAGGTTGGTCCAGTTGGCAAAGGCCGCCATTTGCGCGTCCGAGAGATCATCGGCATCGCAGACCACCGCCAGCGGATTTCCCTTGAATAGCTGTGAGGAAAAGACATCGACCTGATGAAAGGCATGTGTTTGGGTCACGGAGAATTCCCTTGGGAAACGGGCGTCAGACGGTCTGTCATTCATTCATTCATTCATTCATTCATGCAGGCACAGGCAGGTGCTGCCGTAAAACTGACAATAACGAAGAAAAACAATTGCCGGCAAACGCGGACATCCGGCAAAATGCGGCTTGAAACCGCAGATGAAAGGCAGCGGGATACTGCTCCCGCTACCCTCACGCATCAACAACCAATCAGATGATTGGCATCGTCGCGCTGGTTGTCGCTTCTGCACCGGAAACCAGACGACCAAGGCGCTTGATGCCCTCGTCGATCATCTGCTCGTTGGCGCAGGAGAAGCTGATGCGCAGCGTGTTGCTGCCCGAACCATCGGCAAAAAATGCCTTACCCGGAACGAAGGCAACGCGCTCGCTCGACAGCGACTTGGCCAGCAATTCAGCACCATCGATGCCTTCTGGCAGCGTCACCCAGATGAACATGCCACCTTCGGGTTTTGTCCAGCGAGCGGTCTTCGGCATGTATTTTTCAAGGGCTGCCAACATGGCGTCACGACGGGCGCTATAGGTTGCCTTGATCTTGGCGACCTGCTTGTCGAAACCGCGCGAAGCAACATGTTCGATGGCCATCTGGTTGATGGTCGAGGAATGCAGGTCAGCGGCCTGTTTCATCAAAACCAGCTTGCGGATGACCGGCATGGAGGCAACAACGAAACCAACGCGCAGACCAGGTGCCAGCGTCTTGGAGAAGCTGCCGCTGTAGATGGTACGGGTGTTTTCAATGCCGCCGCTGCGCTCAATGTCGAGTGCCAGGATCGGTGCAATTCCTTCGCCATCAAATCGCAGGTTCTGATAGGCAGCATCTTCGAGAACGGCAATATCCAGCTCATCGGCCAGTTCCAGCAGCTTCTTGCGGTCTGCAAGGCTGACGGTTTCACCGGTCGGGTTGGAGAAGTCGGCAGACAGATAGGCAAACTTCACCGAACCACCAGCCTTGGTGGCGTTTTCACGGTAGGTTTCCGGCGTGCGGTTGCCGCCGGGGTTCAACTGATCATAGGTCGGCTCATAGGCATTGAAGGCCGAGAGCGCGCCAAGATAGGTTGGCCATGTCACCAGCGCGGTATCCTTCGGCGACAGGAACAGCTTGCCGAGATAATCGAGCGCCTGCTGCGAACCGGAGGTGATGAAAACATTGTCCACGGAGCATTCAATGCCGATCTTCGCCATGTCGGCAACGATCCATTCGCGCAGCGGCTTGTAGCCTTCGCTGACGGAATATTGCAGGGCAGAATTTACCTGTGCACCGGAAAAAATATCGGAATAGGCCTGCTTGAATTCCTGATCTGGGAACAATGCAGGATCGGGAATGCCGCCTGCAAACGAGATGATATCCGGCTGCTCCAGCAGTTTCAGCAGCTCACGGATTTCCGACGCCTTCATGCGCGAAGAGCGCGTGGCGAAAATATGTTCCCAATCAAGCATGGGTACGTTTCCTCTTGTTTCGTTTTTTGTGCTTTTATCTTTATAGAAAACTCGAAAGGTCAGCAATGCTGACTTATCGAATTTTGGTACTATTTTTCGACTCTACGACGCACTCCCAAATGCAGCCGCACACTCCATTACAACTCCCTTCAAGACTTAACAATTCCCAACTGTCAGCAGTTGAACGGTGCACTCGCCTGTCTCCATCAGCCAAACAATGGCCAATCACGCATTGACGAAACGGTAATTTACGGGTCGATTGCACGGCAACTGATTTGCATTTTTCGAGGAGGATAGAATGCTCAAGAATATCGACCCGGCACTCAATGCCGATGTGCTGCACGCGCTGCGCGCCATGGGGCACGGTGACACACTGGTCATTTCCGACACCAACTTCCCGTCCGACAGCGTGGCACAACACACCGTAGTCGGTCAGGTCTTGCGCATGGAAAACATTTCCGCTGCCCGCGCCATGAAGGCAATCCTTTCGGTTCTGCCGCTGGACACCCCCTTGCAGCCATCCGTCGGCCGCATGGAAGTGATGGGCGCACCGGACCAGTTGGAGCCTGTGCAGGCCGAAGTGCAGAAAGAAGTTGATGCCGCCGAAGGCAAATCCGCCCCGATGTATGGCATTGAGCGCTTCAAATTCTACGAAGAAGCCAGGGATGCATATTGCGTGATCACCACGGGTGAAACCCGTTTTTACGGCTGCTTCATCCTGACAAAGGGTGTGATCCCACCAACAGCCTGAGTGCGGTCCTCTGCACCAGATGAAAAACTGAATGAGCGGCCGCCTGCCCGCTCATTTCTTCAAACCGGGATTGGCGTGCCCTGATGAAATCGCAACTGCCAACCTGCGCCCTCCCGGCTCCAGATTGAGGATCGGTTGGCGCGCTCGATGTTCTCACCATATCTGACTTCGCTGACGTAAGTCACCTGCACGACATCCGCAGACAGATGACGCGCATGGAATTCTGGTAGCGGAATGGTCGCATCAATCACTTCCGCAGAATGCGTATCAAAAAACATCTCCGCACGCGCATAGGTCTTGCCTGAGCGGCCGAATTCAAAAAAATCGGCAGCAAACACCTTGTCCATCAACGCGTTGTCAAAACGGCTCCCACCGATCCACAGACACTCTTCCAGCCTGCGGATGGCATCCAAATCTTCTTTCGTTAGAGACACATCTGCGTCGTGCATAAAACTGCCCTGTCTGCTTTATCGGGGTTTATCAGACCAGTTTTTACCGGGGTTCACAATAAAGGAAGCAGCGACTAGCCACTACCTCCCTCACCCCTGTGCTCGTCACAGGGGTCCAGTCATCCCAAGTCTTTGGGATGAAAAGACTCTTCCGTCGCGCAGACGCGCGACGCCGGTTTCCTGTAACAAGTACAGGATTGAAGAGTGGTGAACGTTGACGCAAGACGTAAGCCACACAACGAAAAAGGCCGGAGCTTTCGCCCCGGCCTTTATCAATTTAATCTAAGCAAATTGCTTAGTGAACAGCCTCGTCAACGCCCTGTTGTCACCGACCCCTCTGCTGCCGCAGACACGCAAACAACAAAAAGGGCCAGCGCTTTCGCGCTGACCCTATTAGTTCAACCTAAGCAAATGGCTTAGTTGACAGCCTTGTCAACCACCTGTTCTTGCCGATACCCGCGATGCCGCAGGCACGCAAACAACAAACAGGGATCGGCAAAAGGCTTAGTTAACTGCCTTGTCGACCAGCTTGTTCTTGCCGATCCATGGCATCATGCCGCGCAGCTTTGCGCCAACTTCTTCGATCTGGTGAACATCGTTCATGCGGCGGATGCCCTTAAAGCGTGCGCCACCAGCCTTGTATTCCTGCATCCAGTCAGACGTGAACTTGCCGGTCTGGATGTCCTTGAGGACGCGCTTCATTTCAGCCTTTGTTTCAGCAGTGATGATGCGAGGACCGGTCACGTATTCGCCCCACTCCGCAGTGTTGGAGATGGAGTAGTTCATGTTGGCAATGCCACCTTCGTAGATCAGGTCTACGATGAGCTTCACTTCGTGCAAGCACTCGAAGTAAGCCATTTCAGGTGCGTAACCGGCTTCGGTCAGCGTTTCGAAACCAGCGCGGATCAGTTCAACCAGACCGCCGCACAGAACAACCTGCTCGCCGAACAGGTCGGTTTCGCACTCTTCACGGAAGTTGGTTTCTATGATGCCCGAACGGCCGCCGCCAACGCCACAAGCGTAGGACAGAGCAACTTCAAGAGCGTTGCCGGAAGCATTCTGGTGAACAGCAACGAGGCAAGGCACGCCGCCGCCCTTCTGGTATTCGCCGCGAACCGTGTGGCCTGGGCCCTTTGGTGCGATCATGACAACGTCAAGCGTGTCCTTTGGCTCGATGAGGCCGAAGTGAACGTTGAGGCCGTGTGCAAAAGCAATCGCTGCGCCGTCACGGATGTTGCCAGCAATTTCTGCCTTGTAGATGTCGGCCTGCAGTTCGTCCGGCGTTGCCATCATCAACAGGTCTGCCCACTTTGCAGCCTCTGCAACGGTCATGACCTTGAAGCCGTCAGCTTCTGCCTTCTTGATGGTCGGCGAACCGGCCTTCAGCGCGATAACGATATTCTTCTGGCCGCTATCCTTGAGGTTGAGCGCATGGGCGCGGCCCTGCGAGCCGTAACCGACGATGGCGACATTCTTCGCCTTGATGAGGTTGAGATCGGCATCACGATCGTAATAAACGCGCATATCAGTTCCTTCTCTATGCTAATCAGGTTGAGACGGTGCGGGAAGGCAGCCCTGCCCCGCAGCCGCGTGATTATTTCTGCACACCATAGAGCGTCAGAAATGCCGTAACGGCCTTTCTTGCCCGTGGTGCGAAATCCTTTTCCGGTGCCTCGCCCAGCAGCATGCGAACATGCAGATCCGAGACGATAAGACCGTAAAACATGCGATAAGCCTCTTCGACGTCATCGATGCGAAGCAGGCCGGAGCGACGCCCCGTCTCCAGCAGAGCCTTGGCGCGACGGTCGATCTGGCGACGGCCGCGCTCCAGAAGCAACGTGCCAAGCTTGGAGCCGTCACGGCTGCTCTGCCCGACCGCCAGACGGTTCAGCGCCAGCGAAACATCGCCTGCCAGAACGTCCAGCAAATCATGGGCAAAAACGTCAAGATGTTCTTTCAACTGCTCGACGCTGAGGCGTTCGCCGGTACGCTCGATGGTGCGGACCTTGCTCTGCTGAAAGGTGATCATTGCAGCCAGCAGACCATCACGGTCGCCAAACCACTTATAGAGGCTTTCCTTGGAACAGTTGGCCGCGCGTGCCAGACCGGATGTGGTCAGCGCTTTATCCCCACCCTCGACAAGCAATTTCAAAGCCTGCTCCAGAACAGCGTTCTGACGCGGCGAAAATTCCTGTGTTGTGATTGGATCGGTGGTCACGGCATTCACTCCAGAAGTACGGATTAGTACCGTACAGTACGGTTCTGGCGATGGATAAGAGAATGCCTTCTCCGGGTCAAGATATTTTTTAAGGGAACGTTACGATTTGGCGCAGCGCAGCATAAAAGCTGCGACGCAAACAATCTCGCTTTCGCGGAAGTCAGGCAGCCTTGTCGAATTCAGCACGCGCAGTCCGCACGGCTTGCTGGTTTTCCAGCGCCCAAAGGATGACTTTCGACACAGGTTCATAAAGCGAATGCCCGAGCGGCGTCATGCGATATTCAACGCTTGGCGGTTTAGTCGGAAAAACCTCGCGTTCGACATAACCGTCGCGCTGCAGATCACGCAAAGTCTGCGTCAGCATCCGCTGCGAAATATCAGGCACCATGCGTCGCAACTGGCCGAAACGATAGGGTTTTTCGGCCAAGGCCTCCAAAAGCAGCGTTGCCCACTTGCCACCAATCTGGCTGAGAAGATCACGCACCGGGCAATTGTCGAAATCCAGCGCCGAATAATCTATAGTGCCACTGTTTTTGGGTTTGAAGCCAGAGGTTGGCGCATCCATGGTGGTTCCCTTTTGGTAACGATCTACCGCGAAAGTGCCTTCTTTACAGCACACGGTCAATTCCTATTTTAGCCTTGGTCTCTTTTTGAGAGCAGCAAAACAAGCCGCTACTCATGACACGCAAAACCAGCGCCACACGAAACCAAACAAGGAAACACGCCATGAGCAAAATTCTCGTCACCGGAGCAGCAGGCCAGCTTGGTAAGGCTGTCATTCAGCATCTTCTGGAGACTTACAAGGTGCCTGCATCCGATATCGTGGCCGCCAGCCGCGACACGTCCAAGCTCGCCGAGCTCGCGGCCAAGGGCGTTGAAACCCGCAAGGCCGATTTTGATGATGAAGCGTCTCTGACAACAGCCTTTTCTGGCATCGACAAGCTGCTGATCATCTCCACCGACGCTCTTGCCGTGCCCGGCCAGCGCCTCAAGCAGCATACATCAGCCGTCAATGCGGCCGCCAAGGCAGGCGTAAAACATGTGCTTTACACGTCCATGCCAAACCCGGACAAATCGCTGGTTACCTTTGCACCTGACCATCTCGGCACAGAACAGGCCGTGAAGGCGAGCGGCCTGCCCTACACCATCATCCGCAATGCCTGGTATAACGACAACTACCTGCATGCCATGCCGCACAACCTACAGACCGGACAGTGGTTCACCTCCAGCGGCACAGGCAAGGTTCCCAACATCTCGCGTGACGATTGCGCCCGTGCAGCAGCCGCTGCCCTCGCCAAGGGCAAGGCAGAAAACAAGACCTACACCATCACTGGTCCGCAGTCGCTGAATGCCGATGAGGTTGCCGCCCTGATCACCGCCGCTACCGGCAAACCGCTGGCCGTCGTGCAGATCAATGACGAGCAGTTGAAGCAGGGCATCGAAGGCGCAGGTCTTCCCGGCTTCGTCGCTGACATGCTGGTATCGGCTGATGCCAACATTCGCGCTGGCAACTTCGATGGCGTCACCAATGACTACGAAACGCTGACCGGTGAAAAGCCGCAGTCGCCGGCCGATTATTTCAAAGCCAACAAAGCAGCCCTGATCGGCTGATTGCATCAAGGTTTCTGTACGCACAAAAAAGGAGGCAGGCCAATACCTGCTTCCTTTTTGCATTTCGGTTTTGCTGTCGTGATTTACTCGAAGAAACCGCGCCAACAGATTCTAAACATGCCGGAATCGCCACGTATTAACCTTGCGGCATCCAGTCTCGTTATTCCGCAACCATACTTTCGCGTGACGCCTCGACATCGCGGGCTGGCGACAGGCCGTAAACACGGCTGTACTCCCGGCTGAACTGCGAGGGGCTTTGGTAGCCAACACGGTGGCCGGCAGTACCGGCGTCCAGCCGCTCCAGCAACATCAACCGCCGTGCTTCCTGCAGGCGAAGCTGTTTCTGGTACTGGACCGGTGTCATTGCGGTGATTGCCTTGAAGTGGTGATGAAAGGACGACACGCTCATGCCGACATAATCGGCAAGGTCTTCAATCCGTAACTGGCGGGCAAAGTTCTCGCGCAGCCAGGCAATGGCACGGGCAATGCGGTTGCCATGTGTGTCGGCGGCAACGATGCCCATCAACTGCTCACCAGCTGGCCCAGTCAACACGCGGTAGAGGATTTCCTCCTCTATCAGCGGCGCCATGGCTGGAATGTCGGATGGACGATCAAGCAAACGGAGCAACCTTGTGGTTGCATCGAGAAGTTCCGGTGTTGCCGCATTGACGACAATGCCACGCTGGCCGGTTGCAGTCTCCGCACGCCGCCGGATATGGGCGCGAGCCATAAGATCCAGCACTTTTTCGCCGCTGATAGCAAGCGTGATGCAGAAATGCGGAACCTGTTCGCTGGCCTCAACCACACGCCATGCGACAGGCAGGTCCAGCGAACTCAGCAGATAGTCACCCGCGGCGTAATTGATTGTGTCTGTGCCCAGTTGCAGGCTTTTAGCGCCTTGAATCACCATCGCAAGGCAAGGACGGTAGCTACCATGGCACGGCGCACTGGGTGACGAACGTTTGCTGATACCCAGACCGTCAACGGCCGTCTGCACCTCCCCGTCAACAGGCGCGTAACGCGCAGCGATCGAAGCGATTTCATGATAGGGGCTAAAAGGCAGCGTCATTGGTCAAGTCTCTTCGAGAAAGAACGGATCCGGTAGGTTACATCTAGAATATGGCGGCCCTTTCGCAAAGGCCACACCGATTCAATTTGCAGGATCGTGCAAAAAGGCTGGAGGATCGCTCTAACGGCACAGCGCATTTTCATTGCAGTATCCGCCATCGCTTTCCCAAACCTGAAAGGAAACTTCAGATGGCTATTGCAAGAGGTTATGCTGCGACGGATGCGTCGAAGCCACTCACTCCTTTTACCTTTGAACGTCGCGAGCCGAATGACGATGACGTTGTCATCGACATCAAATATGCGGGCATCTGCCACTCCGACATTCACACTGTCCGCAACGAATGGAAAAACGCCGTTTTCCCAATCGTTCCTGGCCACGAGATTGCCGGCGTCGTCAAGGCTGTCGGTTCCAAGGTCACACGCTTCAAGGTCGGTGATCACGTCGGCGTTGGCTGCTTCGTGGACAGCTGCGTCGGCTGCGCCACCCGCGATCTCGACAACGAACACTACATGCCAGGTCTCGTCCAGACCTATAACGACAACGATGCCGATGGAAAAACCAGAACGCAGGGCGGTTACTCCGACCATATCGTTGTCAAGGAAGGTTATGTCCTGTCCATCCCGGACAACCTGCCGCTCGACGCGTCCGCACCACTGCTGTGCGCCGGTATCACGCTTTACTCGCCGCTTCGTCGTTGGGAAGCCGCTCCGGGCAAGAAGGTTGCCATTGTCGGCATGGGCGGTCTTGGCCACATGGGCGTAAAGCTCGGTGCTGCACTAGGCGCAGACGTGACCGTGCTGTCGCAAACGCTTTCCAAGCGTGAAGATGGCCTGAAGCTGGGTGCAAAGGAATATTATGCCACCAGCGACGCATCGACCTTCGAAAAGCTGGCTGGCACATTTGACCTCATCATCTGCACAGCAGGTGTGGCGATCGACTGGAACGCTTATCTCGGCCTGTTGAAGCCAAAGGGCAGCATGGTTGTGGTTGGCGCGCCTGAGCATGCCATTCCGGTTCACGCCTTCTCGCTTATCGTCGGCGCAAGAAGCCTGTCCGGTTCGATGATCGGTTCGATCAAGGAAACCCAGGAAATGCTCGATTTCTGCGGCAAGCACAACATTGTCTCGGAAATTGAAAAAATCGACATCAAGGACGTCAACGAAGCCTATGAACGCGTGCTGAAGAGCGACGTCCGTTACCGCTTCGTCATCGACATGGCGACACTGCCAGCCTGATTGCTGACCAATGGCCTGAATAAACGAGGGGCAGGATGCGATATGCATCCTGCCCCTTTTCTGTTTGCGCAAGAAGCGTTGTGTCACGCCTCGTCTTTGAGAGTTTCTTTCTGGGTAATCAGGCGGGCACTGTGCTGACCACTGAGATAGATCCACAACCAGCTCCATGCCACCGCAAGGCGCGAACGCGTGCCGATCAGGAAGTAGATGTGGGCAAGGCCCCAGATCCACCAGGCAAGCCCGCCCTTGAGGCTGAACTTGCCGAAGTCGATAACGGCGGCACGTTTACCGATCGTCGCCAGATTGCCCTGATGCCTGTAACGAAACGGTGCTGTGAATGGCATGCCAGCCAGACGGGCAACAATGAGTCTCGCAACATAACTACCCTGCTGTTTTGCCGCTGGCGCTATACCCGGCACCGGCTTGCCGCTTTGCTGTGTTACGGCAGCCGTATCACCAATCACGAACACGTCAGGATCACCCTCAATGGTCAGGTCTGGCCCGACGATGGCGCGCCCTGCCCGGTCGGCCGCGATGCCAAGCCATTGCGCGGCGGGAGATGCCTGCACACCTGCCGCCCACACCACGGTGCGGCAAGCCACGAAACGATCTCCAATTGTCACACCTTCATCCGTGCAGGCTGTAACCGGTGTGCCAAGCGAAACCTGTACGCCAAGCTTTTCCAAAGCATCTTTGGCGTAAGCGGAAAGTTTTTCGGTAAACACCGGCAATACACGTGGACCAGCCTCCACCAGAATGACCTTGGCTTTGGTGGTATCAACACGGCGGAATTCCGGTGGAAGAATTTTATGCGCCAACTCGGCAATCATGCCGGCCATTTCCACACCGGTCGGGCCAGCGCCGATGGTGACGAAGGTCAAAAGCGCTTCGCGCTCCGCCGGGTCATTGCTGAGCTCGGCCTTTTCAAAGGCCAGCAGCAAACGACGGCGTAACGTCGTGGCATCCTCCAGGGTCTTCAGACCCGGTGCCACGCTTTCCCACTGGTCATTGCCAAAATAGGCATGGCGTGCACCGGTTGCCAGAACCAGCGTGTCGTAACCAATGTTTTCACCGGTCTTCAACTGCACGGTTTTTGCGGCACGGTCGACGCCGGTCACCTCAGTCAACAGGGTGGTGACCTCTTTGCGGTCCTTGTACAGCAGGCGAATAGGCCAGGCGATTTCGGATGTGGCGAGAACGGTGGATGCGACTTGGTAGAGCAGTGGCTGGAACAGGTGGTGATTGCGTCGGTCAATCAGCGTTATGCGAACAGGTGCGCCTTTCAGACCATGTACAAGCTGAAGCCCGCCAAACCCGCCTCCGACAACAACGACATGATGTTCCTGCATAAAACTGCCCCTTGGTCATAATAAATAAAGCCCGCGCATGGGAATGCGCAGGCACAATTTATAAAGCCAAAACTTGACGATAGTTATGAAATATCCTGACCGCAGGCGCGGCAAAAACGCCGCACCGTCTCGACCATGCCATATTCCAGAGCATCCGCAGTCAGTCCGTGACCGATGGAGACCTCGGCCAAATAAGGAATGCGCTTGACCAGTGCCGGGAGGTTGGCAACCGTCAGGTCATGACCGGCATTGACCGCAAGCCCTAGCGCCTTGGCGTGATCGGCCGTCTGGCCCAAAGCCTCAAGCAGTACTGCCTCTTTTGCCGGATCGTCGTAACACCCGCCAAACGGGCCAGTGTAAAGTTCGATACGTGCGGCACCGGTCTCAGCAGCCAGTTCCACGGCCGAACGGTCTCCGTCACCATCGGCAAACAGCGACACGCGCATGCCTCCGGCTTTCAGACGGGCAACGGTTTCCTTGAGGAAAGTTGCGTCCTTGCGGAAATCCCAGCCATGGTCGGATGTCGCCTGCGACGGATCATCGGGCACCAATGTCACCTGTTCAGGCTGCGCCTGTTCGCACAGCAACAGAAATTCTTCCGTTGGATATCCTTCAATGTTGAACTCCGCCTGCGGGAACTCGTCATCAATCAGGGCGCGTAACACAGGCAAATCAGAAAACCGAATGTGGCGTTGGTCTGGCCGCGGATGTACTGTCAGACCGCTGGCACCGGCCTGAAGCGCCAGTCGACCAAAATGTTCGACATCCGGCCAGGGCAGATCGCGCCTGTTGCGCAGCATAGCTATGGCATTGAGATTAACGGATAAAGTGGTTGGCATGGCGAAAGCCCTTGGAAATGCAAATCAGGAGTGAGTACTCTCTTTTATCAAGGATGCAGTAACACAAACGCAACAACCAGAAAAAAAGTATTCGGCATGGAACAGAATCAGAAATGGGTTCATTATGCTAAATTCGCGCAATCCGCTGAAAGGAATGCCGCCTGTGAGAGATGTTGCCGACCATAGGACCAATCACACAAACGACGCTCGCCTTGTGAGTGGCACACCTCGTGATTGCGCCAGGCAAACATTTCACTCCAGACATCAAAAATGAAAGACCAGACACGCGAGAGGGCCAATCTCGCGCTGTTCATTCATGGAATGTAGCGACTGATCAAGAAGGAATGCTGTAAAGATATTCACGCATGGAGGGGGGAGACCTTATGCAGAATGAAAATACGCCCGACAGTCAAATACGTGCGAAATCTAAGTCGTCGCTCTATGACGAACATATTTTCTTGCCAGACCTCAAACTATCCCTACGCTTGCCGCCAGAGCCGGTTGGAATAGCAGAGATGGCTAATCTTTTTGGCGTCACCCATAGAACGTTGCATTTCTACGAGGAAAAAGGACTGCTATCCTCCCGCCGTTCTGGCCTGATGCGCATCTATTCGCATCGCGACGTAAATGTCATGGCGCTGGTCAACACCTGCCGCGAAGTGGGCATTCCCGTTGCGGTCATTCAGGAATTCATGGAAAAGCTGGCTGATGCGGATTCTCAAGGGGAAGCGACAGCGCTGTTCGAAGATTTGCTCAATAACCGCAAACGCGAACTGACAGCCGATCTTTCAACCATGCGCCGGCAAATGCAACAGATCAGCAATCTGCTGGCCCCGGATGATGATGATGACACGGTTCAAACCGGCCCATTACCCGAAGATACGATCATACTGACCGATATCGAACGCAAATGCCTGGAACTGATGGCAGAAGGTTATGCCTCCGTTCGTCTGGCGCGTGCCGTTGGCCTGCGCACGGAAGAACTGCAGAAAATCGAATTGGGCATTATCCAGAAATTTAGCGCCAACAACCGCTTTCAAGCGGTTGCCAAGGCCGTATTGCTTGGCATCATCCCCGCTTGAAAGAACGGGAATAGTCGCCCTATCGAACGATCGTCAGTGTTTCTGCAGCGCGGGTAATGGCTGTATAAAGCCAGCGCTCGCGGCTGTCGCGAAATGCGAAACTCTCGTCGAACAACACAACATTGTTCCACTGCGAACCCTGCGCCTTGTGCACAGTCAGCGCATAACCGAAATCAAACTCGTCGTAACGCTTGCGCGTCGTCCAGGGAATTTCGGTTTCGCTTTCCTCAAACGCCGCTTTCAGCAGTTTGATCTTTGCCGCACCGCGATCCATATCGTCGTCTTCAGGACGGATCATCAGGTTGATGCCGGGTTTTACCGTCTCGCGCGATGAACTCATCACCTGCCAAAGCGAGCCGTTGAGCAGGCCCTTTGCAGGGTCATTGCGCAGGCATACCAGCTTGTCACCCGATTGCGGGTAATCGGCCGAAAAGCCCTTCAACTCGCGAAGACGCTGGTTGTAACGACGACGGGTGCGGTTGGTACCAACCAGAACCTGATCGGCGTCCAGCACCAATGACTGCGTCACTTCCGATTTGGATATCACTTGCGCCGAACCATAATCGCCGCGCATGATCTCGCGACCTTCGCGCACATCCATGGCCAGCTGGATGATCGGGTTATCCTTGGCCTGACGATGAATTTCGCTCAGTAGATAATCCGGTTCCTGCTCGGTGAAATAACCGCCACCGGTTACCGGCGGCAACTGGCCGGGATCTCCCAGAACGAGGATCGGCGTGCCGAAGCTCATCAGGTCCTTGCCCAGTTGCTCGTCCACCATTGAGCATTCGTCGATGATGATCAGCGCAGCTTTGGCAAGCGGGCTTTGCCGGTTGATGGAAAACATCGGCGCGATGGACGTCTTGCCGGTTTCCTCGTTTTCGATGGCTTCTTCACCACGTGGTCGATAAATCAGTGAATGTATGGTGCGGGCATTGGACGCGCCGCGGGAACGCAGCACCTGTGCCGCCTTGCCGGTAAAGGCCGCAAACAACACGTCGCCATCCACATTCTCAGCGAAATGTTTGGCAAGCGTCGTCTTGCCCGTTCCGGCATAACCGAAAAGCCTGAAAACCTGCGAACGGCCTTCCTTGAGCCAACGCGAAACGGCTTTAAGAGCCTCGTCTTGTTGCGGTGAAAATTGCATGCGCTCTCTTCGCAGGATTCGGGGCAGCTGCGCAACCGCAAACTCTCCGTGGAAGTTTTCCTTCCATGCGTGCCAGCGAGGGCAATAGCGCCTAAAATGCTCCCATGAAGATACTGATTCTCGGCGCAACAGGTTTCATCGGCTCAGAGATTGCAAGGAAACTTGCCCTGCAAGGCCATCAGGTTACCGGTCTTGGACGCGACCCTCAGCGGACAAAATACAAGCTACCAGACATGCAATGGGTCAGCACCGATCTGGCACGCATAGGCGAACCATCGGCATGGCAGGCACTTGTGGAAAGTCACGACGCCATCGTCAATTGTGCTGGCGCCCTGCAGGACGGTCTGGCCGACAATCTCGCCGCCACGCAGGAAAAATCCATGCTGGCGCTCTATCAGGCGGCACAGGCTGCAGGTGGCCGGCTGATCATCCAGATCTCTGCCAGAACCGCAGGTGCAGCGTCATCCCTGCCCTTCCTCGCCACCAAACGGCGCGCTGATGAAGCCCTTGTCGAAAGTGGCCTGCCTTACGTCATTCTGCGCCCGGCGTTGGTCATTGGTCGCAATTCTCATGGCGGAACATCACTGCTGCGCGCACTTGCCAGCATGCCGCGCATATTGCCGCTCACCCACGCAGACAGCCCTGTTCAAACCGTTGCCATCGGCGCTGTTGCGCAAATGGTTCTTTTGGCACTCACCGGATCGATCCCTCCCAAAAGCGACGTCGACCTCGCTGCCGATGAAAAGCATACGCTCGGCTCGCTTGTTCTTCTGCACCGCCAATGGCTGGGCCTACCGACTGCGCGGATCATTTCGCTGCCACCCGCCATCGCCCGACCGGTCAGCTGGTTGGCAGATTTGGCCGGACGTCTCGGTTGGCGCTCGCCCCTGCGTTCCACCGCGATGCAAGTCATGTCGGAGGGCGTCATTACCTCCGCCAGAACAGATGCCAGGCATTACGGTGTGCTGCTGAAAACCGCACAGCAGACATTGCAGGCAAGCCCTTCAGGTGTGCAGGACCTGTGGTTTGCACGATTGTATCTGCTGAAACCGGCAATCATTCTGTGCCTGTCGCTGTTCTGGCTGCTGTCTGGCCTGATCCCGCTTTTCGACCTGCCGCGGGCATCCGGTCACTTCCTGCCCTTCATGCCATCCACGGCAGCAGTTGCTATTACCGTCGCCACCTGTGTGCTGGACATGGCGCTGGGCCTCGCCGTTCTGGTGCGGCCTTTTGCACGCAGGGCCATGCTCGGTATGTTGATGGTCACCGCCACCTACCTGGCTGGCGGCACGGTGCTGGAACCGGGACTGTGGCTTGACCCGCTGGGGCCGCTTGTCAAAGTCCTGCCCTCCATCCTGCTCACGCTGGTCGCGCTCGCGACATTAGACGAACGATAGGCCACCATGCTGGAAGAATTTATCCGCCTTGCCCATGTCATTGGCGCAACCGTACTTCTGGGCACCGGTGCCGGCATTGCATTTTTTATGGTCGTGGCACGCCAGACCGAAAACCCTGTATTGATTGCCCATGTCAGCAGCACGGTAGTGATTGCCGATACGCTGTTCACGGCAACGGCCGCCATTTTCCAACCGATCACCGGATACCTGTTGGCTAAAAGCATCGGCTGGCCGCTGACAGAAGGCTGGGTCTTCCTGTCGCTCATGCTGTATGTCTTTACCGGCCTGTTCTGGTTGCCGGTGGTGTGGATACAGATCAGGCTGCGTGACATTGCCCGCCTTGCCGCAAGGGATGACACGCCATTGCCGCCACAGTGGTTCCGACTTTACCGCATCTGGTTTGCCTGCGGTTTTCCAGCCTTCTTTGCCGTCATCGGCATATTCTGGCTGATGTTGATGAAACCCGACATTCCGTTTTGGAACTAAGCGTAGAAACTGCATCGAAAGATTTTTTCCAAACCACGGAATAAATCCGCCTCCTCTGGTGTCTTACTCCATGTGACCGGCTGTTTCGCCGCACCAAACGAGGAGGATCTCCATGAAAACGCTCGCACTCATTCCTGTTGTCATGCTGGCAGTTGCCGGCACGGCCTATGCTGCCCCCATGCTGAAGACCGTTAAAACCGACAAGGGCGAAGTTCTTGCCGGCGACAAGGGCATGACGCTTTACACGTTCCAGAACGACAAAAAAGACGTGTCTAATTGCTACGACAAATGCGCGACCAACTGGCCGCCACTGATGGCAAAGGCGGACGACAAGGCTGGCAACGGTTACACCGTGATTGATCGCAAGGACGGAACAAAACAGTGGGCCAAGGATGGCAAACCGTTGTATTATTGGGTCAAGGACATGAAGGAAGGTGACGCCACGGGAGATGGCGTCGGTGGAGTTTGGCATGTCGCAAAGCCATGATGGCATGAACAATAACGAAAGGCGGGAGCCCAAAGCTCCCGCCGACAGTTCGTTCGAGGGCCAGATGCTGGCCCTGATGCCCTTGTTACGTCGGTATTCCCGCAGTCTTTCCCGCTCTGACAGTGACGGCGAAGACCTGCTGCAGGATTGCGTGGAACACGCTTTGTCCAAAAAGCAGCAGTGGCGCGGATCGCAGATGAAAGCCTGGGCCTATGCCATCATGACCAATATTTCCCGCAACCGTTACCGGGCGGAGAAACGCCATCCGTCTGAGAATATCGACGCCTGCGAAAACGAGATAGTGAGCGAACCGGCAAGCGATACGCTGGAAAACAAGCGCCTGCATGATGCCCTTGCCCAGTTAAACCCTGACCTGCGTGCTGTTTTGATGTTGGTGACGGTAGAAGGTTACAGCTATCAGGAGGTCGCAAACCTCATGAATATACCGCTCGGCACGGTGATGTCGCGCCTTTCGAGAGCGCGAGAAACTGTGCGAATTCATCTGAGCGAGGACAATATCATACCACTGCGGAGACCGAAATGACGAGAGACAATGCCATAACGGAAAGCGATCTTCACGCCTATGCAGACGGACTGCTGGGTGCCGAAGACCACGCCCGCGTGGAGCAGTGGCTCGAGTCGAACCCGCAGGACCGCGCCAAGGTTAAGGACTGGCACGACCACGCAAAGGCCCTGCGACAGGCATTCGCCCCCTACCACACGGCAAAATATGACGACCACAAACTGCTGCACACCCTGCAAGACAGTGGCCGTCGCCTTATGCCCGTCCTGATGCGTGCTGCTGCCGCCTGCCTGATTTTTGGCGCTGGCGCCGTTGCCGGGCAATTTTTACCCTTGCTACCGCAAAAAGCAGACCCACAGCGGCCAACACAGGTCGTGGCCGATATATCGACACAGGCAGAATCTGCCTATCTCATCTATGCCAGCGAAGTCCGCCACCCCGTCGAAGTCGGTGCAGACCAGCAGGCGCATCTGGCAACCTGGCTTGGCAAACGTTTGGGGTATCCTTTCACCGTGCCGGATCTGACCTCAGTGGGTTATGAGCTGGTTGGCGGCAGACTGGTGCCGGTCAGTGGCAAACCCGGTGCCATGCTGATGTACCAGAACGGCAGCGGTGAACGTGTCACCGTGCTGGTCGGCCGTAATCCGCAAAACCGCACCACCAGCTTCCGCCTCGCGGATGCCGATGGTGTCTCGACCTTCTACTGGATCGACAATGAACTCGGCTATGCCGTATCGGGCGAAATCTCGCACACCGATCTGCGCCGTATTGCCGAGGAATGTTACCGCCAGTTTCCGACCTGACCAACGCTATTTCAGCATTGGCCAGAGGCTCAGAACCAGAAGCACCGCCATGGTGATGTTGAACCACTTTAACCGCACCGGCACCGAAAGCCATTCCCGCAACGCGGAGCCAAAACCTGCCCAGGTGGAAACACTTGGCAGGTTAACGGCAGCAAAGGCCACCCCGACCAGCAGGACGGTGGTGAAATACTGGCTCTCATCCGTATAGGTCGCCATGGCTGTCACCGCCATTACCCAGGCTTTCGGGTTGACCCATTGAAACGCGGCAGCCCCCAAAAAGGTCATCGGTGCGGCCCCGGTCTTGCCCTCGGAGAGGCTGCGCGACATCCCTATCTTCCAGGCAATCCACACAAGATAAAGACCACCTGCGAATTTCAACGCCGTGTAGAGCATCGGCACAGAATGCAACAAGGCACCCAGCCCAAAACCAACGCCAATCAGCAGCGACAGAAATCCGGCACCGATGCCCAGCATATGTGGAACCGTTCGACGGAAGCCGAAGTTCACCCCAGAAGAGAACAACATCATGTTGTTGGGTCCGGGTGTGATGGACGTGGTAAAGGCAAAAAGGACAAGTGCCAGAAATGTTTCGATAGTCATGCGGCCTCCAGAGGTGCGCCAGATTACCCACCGCGTGCCATTAGAACCAGTCGTAAACCGTCATAACAACAGTCACTTTTTTTGATAGATTGCGCCAAAGACGTTGCCACACAGGACCGGTTTTTTTTGTATTGTCTGCGGGCCTGCCCGCCAGTGATGAAGGAGTTCCCATGCAAGAAGACATTCCAACAGTCAGCCTGCCCTCCGGCGTGAATGTTCCTGCCTTGGGTCTTGGCACATGGATGATGGGCGAAGAACCGCGCAGCGAACCGGATGAGATCGCCAGCATTCAAAAGGCAATAGATGTCGGCATGACATTGATCGACACGGCAGAAATGTATGCCGATGGCAAATCCGAAGAGGTGGTCGGCAAGGCGATTGCAGGGCGACGCGATCAGGTGTTTCTGGTCAGCAAGGTGTACCCATGGAATGCCGACAGTAAGGGCACAATCGACGCCTGCGACCGAAGTCTTGAACGGCTGGGAACCGATTACATCGACCTCTATCTCCTTCACTGGCGTGGGCCACATGCACTGCGCGAAACCGTCGCCGCTTTCGAGACCCTGAAACAACAGGGCAAGATTGGCGAATGGGGCGTCTCCAACTTTGACGCCTCTGATATGGAAGAGCTGTTTGCCGTTCAAGGTGGTGGTAACTGCGCCGTCAATCAGGTGCTCTACAATCTGTCCCGCCGCGGGCCGGAATACGATCTATTGCCGTGGTGTCAGCGAAACCGCGTACCGCTGATGGCCTATTCGCCGATTGAACAAGGCCGTATTTTGCGCAATGCCGAACTGATCCGTATCGCAAAGGCCTATCAGGCAACTCCTGCACAGATTGCCCTCGCCTTTCTGCTGGAGCGCGACGGCGTGATTGCTATTCCCAAAAGCACCCATCCGCAGCGCGTCGAGGAAAACCGGGGCGCCGCTGGTCTTGATATCAGCGATGAGGATTGGGATGCACTGGATGCCGCCTTCCCGCCACCGGCGAAAAAAATGCCGCTGGAAATGCTTTAGCCGCGCACAAACCTCACGCCGCTATTTGCCCGCTTAAATTCCGTTCGCATTTCACCGTTTGCGAAAAATGCGCGCAAAGGTCGCGCACGTTTCTCGTGGCTTTTCGCCAAAATTCAGAAACATAAAAATCTATTTTTGGTTGTGTATTTTCAATCAGACTTATCAAAATACAGGGTATTTTTTGCGGCCTTCAACCACAGGAATAGCGCGTTTAACCAAATGAAAAAACATTAGAAATTATTACAATAAACGACACTAAAGTACCCATTCAAAATTGTGCCGCCGGCTTTAACCATTCTTTACACAACCATCGCGCTAAAACAAAAACAAGCACAGGATTGTAGGTAATTCACCGACAACGTGCGCCATGGTGAAACAAAGCTGACAAACATGAAAATCAAGACACTCCTCCCCAGCCTATTTGGCCTTCTCGTTGTGCTTGGCGTCGCGCAAGGAGCAATTGCCCTCAATTCAATTTCAAACCTGAAAGATGCGACGGAAGGCGTCAATTACCGTCTGGCCCGTTCCGAAGTGTTGTCGCAAATCAACATGCTGTTCGGCGACGTAAGACGCGCCTATGTGCAGGGCATGAGTGCCGGCACGATTGAAGAAGTCGATGCAGCTATTGCGGCCATTCACAAGGCACAGGCAGACCGCAAAAAGGCTGCAGATGAATTTGGCGCGACGATCACCTCGCCAGCCTTGGTGGAAAAATTCGCTATCGCTGAAAAGTCCGTGACAGAATATGAAGCCGCTGGCGCGGCATTCATCGAATATATCAACAATGGCCAGCTCTACGAAGCCAAGGGCTACATTCAGCAAACCCTGACCCCAAAGGGACAGGAAGCCGTTGCCAAGATGAATGATATCCTCGACCTGAATAGCAGCCTCGGTCGGGAAGCAGCAGCTGGCGCACAAAAGACGGCGAGCTTTGCCAACACTGTCACCATTTTGTCGATCATCGTTTCAACGCTGATCGCGATCGCCGCAGCAGTGCTGAGCCATATTCGAATTTCCCGTCCGATCACCGAGATCACCGATGCCATGAACAAACTGGCTGCAGGCGATAACGCCAGCGCCATTCCGCATAGTGGCCGCAAGGATGAAATTGGCGATATGTCTGCCGCTGTTACGGTGTTCCGCCAGAACGCCATTGAGCGTGAACGTCTGGAGCACGAAACCGAAGCCAACCGCAGCCTCAGCGAAAAAGAGCGCCTTTCCCGCGAAGAGCAGAAGGCCCGTGAAGCTGCCGAAGTTCTGTTTGCCGTCGATAATCTCGGCACGGCGCTCGACCGTCTGGCAGCGGGTGACATGGTCTACCGCATCGAGGAAAAGTTTGCCGGTCAGCTGGATCAGCTGCGTACCAGCTTCAATACCTCCATTGCCAAGTTGCATGGCGTTCTCAGCTCGATTGGCGACAACGCCCGCATGATCGATGCGGGCGCCAATGAAATCCGCTCTGCTGCCGAAGACCTGTCCAAGCGTACCGAACAGCAGGCCGCCTCAGTTGAAGAAACTGCAGCAGCCCTTGAGCAGGTAACCACCGCCGTCAGGGATTCCGCCGTTCGCGCCAGCGAAGCCGGTGAACTGGTATCGCAGACCCGTGTCGGCGCTGAACAGTCAGGTCAGGTTGTCCGCAAAGCGGTCGTCGCCATGCAGGGCATTGAAAGCTCCTCCAACGAGATCAGCAACATCATCGGTGTAATTGATGACATTGCGTTCCAGACCAACCTCCTGGCGCTGAATGCCGGCGTGGAAGCAGCACGTGCCGGTGAAGCAGGCAAGGGCTTTGCCGTCGTTGCCCAGGAAGTACGCGAACTGGCACAGCGCTCTGCCAAAGCCGCAAAAGAGATCAAGGCGCTGATCACCACGTCCAGCGAGCAGGTTCGCCAGGGTGTCGAACTGGTCGGTGAAACCGGTCGCACGCTGGAATCCATCGTCGCAGAAGTTCAGGAAATCAACCGACACGTCCTTTCGATTGTCACCTCTGCCAAGGAACAGTCGACCGGCCTTTCGGAGATCAATACCTCCGTCAACCAGATGGATCAGGGCACCCAGCAGAACGCTGCAATGGTAGAGCAATCGACGGCAGCCAGCAACAGCCTTGCCACACAGGCTGCTGCGCTGACATCGCTGCTGTCGCAGTTCAAACTGGATAATGGCAACTCGTATGGCATTGCCACAGCCAATGAATATTCCACACCAGTACAGTCTCCGGCCCGCGTATTGGGACAGAAACTGGCCTCGTCCTTTGGTCGTAAATTCGGCTGATTCAGTCATCTGACACAAATAACAAAGCCTCCCGCAACAGACATTGCGGGAGGCTTTTCAGTATGTTGAGCCTGTTTCCTGAATCAAAATGCCACAAACATGAATCAGATTGGCAAGTTGGCTCCGCCGCCAATCATGGCGACCAGCGTTTCCAGCCTGTCAGCCTCCCGTGGCAGTTTGTCGGTTCGCAAACGCGAGATACGAGGAAAGCGCATCGCGACCCCTGACTTGTGACGTCCGGACCGGTTGATGCCCTCAAAAGCCACTTCGACGACAAATCCGAAATCCGGTTCGGCGCGAATGGAACGCACCGGTCCAAACCGCTCCACCGTATTGTCGCGTACAAACTTGTCCAACACATCCAGCTCGGCATCGGTAAAACCGAAATAGGCCTTACCGACCGGCACCAGCTGATCGCCACCCTCGCCTGCCATCCACACACCAAAGGTAAAATCGGAATAGTAGCTGGAGCGTTTGCCATGGCCGCGCTGCGCATACATCAACACCGCATCGACATTATAAGGGTCACGTTTCCACTTGAACCACGGTCCCTTTGCCCGCCCGGCCTGATAGGTGCTATCCAGTCGCTTGAGCATGATGCCTTCGATCACCGCATCCGGTGGATCGGCACGCAGCCGCTCCAGTTCAGCCCATGAGGAAAATGGGACAAGTGGCGACAGGTCGAAACGGTCCGGTTTTGCCCCAGCAATCAACCTTTCCAGCTTCTGACGTCGCTCGACAAAGCTCTGGCCGCGAATATCGACATCATCCTCAAACAAAAGATCGTAAGCGCGAATGAAGGCCGGATAATCCTGCAACATGCGACCGGAAACCGTTTTGCGATTTAGCCGCTGTTGCAAATCGGAAAAGCTGGCAGTTGGCCGGTTCGAGGTGAATGTACCTCCCACCAGCAACTCCCCATCGATCACACCGGTAAAATCCGCCGCGTCGACAATGTCAGGGAATGCATTTGAGATATCATCTCCGGAACGCGAATAAAGGCGGCATGTGCCGGACGAGCGCGACAACTGCACACGAATGCCATCCCACTTCCATTCGGCTGCGTAATCCACCGGATCAAGCGCATCGAGATCATTGTCGCCGACCGGCGTGGACAACATGACGGAATGGAAAATCGCAGGCGTTGCCAGAACTGGCCGGTCACTTTTACCCTCAAGCCACGCAAACAGCGGTTCATAGGGCGGCTTCAAACCGTGCCACAGCGTCTCGATCTCGGTGATGTCTTTCGAGCCGAGTTCCGCCAGCGCCTGTTTTGCCAAACGGGCAGACACCCCGATACGCAAACCACCGGTGACAAGCTTGAGAAAGGCAAACCGTCCTGATGTATCCAGCCTGTCCAGCAAACCACGCACCGCAGTGCGGATTTCCATTTTGCCAAGCGTCTGCATCTGCTGCACGACTTCGCCCAACGACAGGTCTTGACCCGACTTTTCCGGTTTTATCTCACCCTGATCCCAGACCAGCGCAACGGTCTCGGCAAGGTCACCAACATAGTCATAGGAGTAGCGAAACAGCACCTCGTCCATGCGCTCAAGTACAAGTTCGCGGATCATGGCCGGTTTGACACCCTTGAGGTCAAGCGTGCCTGCCAAGGCAGCCAGTGCAATACCACGGTCAGGATCAGGTGTGGCGCGGAAATAGTCGGTCAGCAATGTGAGCTTGGCATTGCGGGATGGTGTGAGAACCAGACGGTCGAGGAGCTGGGCGAAAGCATACATATGTCTCTCAATCCCCCTCGTCTTCATAACCAACAAGATGCAGTGGTTTCGCGGCAATGCCGTGCAGCTCACACCAGCGCACCAGTGCCTCCTCACGACCATGCGTCACCCAAATATTACCGGCGCCGGTATCACGGATCGTTTGCGTCAGTTCAGGCCAATCGCAATGGTCGGAAATCACCAGCGGCAGCTCGACACCGCGTTGCCGCGCACGCTGGCGTACCATCATCCAGCCGGATGCAAAAGCCGGCACCGGATCAGAAAAACGTCGCGCCCAGCGATCGGCAAAGGCCGAGGGCGGTCCGATTACAACAGCGCCCTTGAATATGCCTGCGTCCTGCTTTTCCACGGTTGCTGGTCTCAAATCCCCAAGCGGGATGCCCTGCGACAGGTAATAGTCGCACAGCCTGGCAAGCGCACCGTGGATATAGATCGGCGCATCATATCCGGCATTGCGCAGCAGCATGATGACCCGCTGCGCCTTGCCCAGCGCATAGGCGCCTATAATGTGGGTGCGCTCTGGAAACTGCTTCAGCGACTGCAGCAGTTTCGCCATTTCATCTCTCGGGTTCGGATGGTGAAAAACCGGCAGACCAAAGGTTGCCTCGGTAATGAACACATCACAGGTAACAGGCACGAAGTCTTCGCAGGTTGGGTCGGGGCTGCGCTTGTAGTCACCGGATGCCACGATGCGTGTTCCAGATTTTTCGACAGTGATCTGCGCCGACCCCAGCACATGGCCTGCCGGATAATAACGGATGGCAACACCGTTGATATCGACCGTTTCACCGTGCGCAATCGCCTGCTCGCTTCCGCAGAAATCCTCACCGTAGCGAATGCGCATGATATCGAGCGTCTGGCGGGTCGCGAGAACATGCTGATGACCTGCGCGGGCATGGTCCGAATGGCCGTGGGTAATCAGCGCCCGACGCACCGGACGCACTGGGTCGATGTGGAAATCACCCTCGGGGCAATAAAGACCATCCGGCGTCGGATAAAGCAGGGCTTCCGGTTTTATCATCAATGAAAACTACGCCCCTTGATCTGAGTATCACGCACCACTTATCCAAGGCATTCTTTCAAACAAAAAAGCCGCCCGCAACGATGTGTTGCGAACGGCCTTGAGGTCATTTTGTTCCGGCAGGATTACATGCCCTGCGAACCACGGTTCATGGCAGCGATACCGGTACGGCACACTTCGATCAGGCCAAGCGGCTTGATGATGGCGACGAACTGGTCGATCTTCGAGGACTTGCCGGTGATCTCGAAAATGAAGTGCTCAACCGTTGCATCAACCACCTTGGCGTGGAAAGCATCGGCCAGACGCAGGGCTTCGGCACGGTCTTCACCGCCGCCGACAACCTTGAGAAGCGCCACTTCACGTTCAATCGGACGCTCCTGCCCCAGTTCACGGGCACGCACCGTCAGGTCAACAACGCGGTAGACCGGAACGATACGTTCAAGCTGCGCCTTGATCTGCTCGAGAACCAGCGGCGTACCACGCGTGACGATGGTGATGCGCGACAGATGCGCCTCATGTTCGGTTTCGGAAACCGTCAGGCTTTCGATGTTGTAGCCACGGCCGGAGAACAGGCCGATCACGCGAGCCAGAACACCCGGCTCGTTGCTGACGAGAACCGAAAGCGTGTGGTTTTCAATGGCAGCGGTTTCCTTCGAAATGAAGTACGCGGAGCCGGTGGGTTGTAGGTGTGCGTTCATATCTATGTTCCTCCCGATCCTTAAACGAGCTGACGGCCCTTGGCATCGATAGCGTTGGCAACGGCTTCATCGGTCGCTTCGTCCGGCAGAAGCATTTCATTGTGGGCCTTGCCCGATGGGATCATCGGGAAGCAGTTGGCAAGGTTGGCAACGCGGCAATCGAAGATAACCGGCTTGTTGACCGCAATCATCTCGGCGATCTTGTCGTCCAGTTCCTTCGGATCGTCGCAATACATGCCAACGGCACCGTAGGCTTCCGCCAGCTTGACAAAGTCAGGCATTGCTTCGGTGTAGGAGTTGGACAGGCGGTTGCCGTGCAACAGCTGCTGCCACTGGCGGACCATGCCCATATACTGGTTGTTCAGAATGAAGATCTTGACCGGCAGGTTATACTGGATGGCGCAGGACATTTCCTGAATGCACATCTGAATGGAGGCATCACCGGCAATATCGATAACCAGAGCTTCCGGATGCGCAACCTGAACACCGATAGCGGCAGGCAGGCCGTAACCCATGGTGCCGAGACCGCCCGACGTCATCCAGTGGTTTGGCTTTTCAAAACCGAAGAACTGAGCCGCCCACATCTGGTGCTGGCCGACTTCCGTGGTGATGAAGGTGTCACGACCCTTGGATGCCTCATACAGGCGCTGAAGCGCATATTGCGGCATGATGACGTCTTTGGAGTTCTTGTAGGCAAAGGAATTGCGGGCACGCCAGCGATCAATCTGCTCGTTCCACTCACTTGTCTGTGCCTTTTCCGGCCTTTTCGCCATGGCGCGCCACAGGCGAACCATGTCTTCCAGAACATGGGCAACATCGCCAATGATCGGCAAATCAACGCGGACGTTCTTGTTGATCGACGACGGATCGATATCGATGTGGATCTTCTTGGAATTTGGCGAAAACGCGTTGAGACGGCCGGTAATACGGTCATCGAAGCGAGCGCCAACGCAGATCATGACGTCGCAATCATGCATGGCCATGTTGGCCTCGTATGAACCGTGCATGCCCAGCATGCCCAACCACTTGTCGCCAGACGCCGGATAGGCACCCAGACCCATCAGCGTCGAAGTGATTGGGAAACCAGTCAGTTCAACCAGTTCACGCAGCAAACGGGTTGCTTCCGGACCGGAGTTGATAACGCCGCCGCCGGTGTAGAAAACCGGACGCTTGGCCTGCGCCATCAGTTCAACCGCAGCCTGGGCCGCATGAACGTCGCCCTGAAGCTTCGGCTTGTAATTGTTCTTGGAAACGGCAGCCGACGGTGGCGTGTAGGTACCGGTGGCAAACTGGATATCCTTTGGAACATCGACAACAACAGGGCCCGGACGGCCAGACTGTGCGATGCGGAACGCTTCGTGGATGATGCCAGCCAGCTCGTTTACATCCTTGACCAGCCAGTTGTGCTTGGTGCAAGGGCGCGTAATACCGACGGTGTCACACTCCTGAAACGCGTCAGAACCGATGAGAGATGTAGGGACCTGGCCGGAAATGCAAACCAGCGGAATGCTGTCCATCAACGCGTCCTGCAACGGTGTGACTGCGTTGGTGGCACCTGGACCGGAGGTGACAAGCATGACGCCAACCTTGCCAGTGGAGCGGGCGTAACCCTCTGCCGCGTGGCCTGCACCCTGCTCATGACGGACGAGAATGTGCTGAATGTCGTCCTGCTGGAAAATCTCGTCATAGATTGGAAGCACAGCACCGCCAGGATAACCGAAAATGTGTTCCACGCCGTTGTCCTTCAACGCCTGGAGAACGATTTCCGCTCCTGTCATACGGTTGCTGTTGTCTGTGGTTTCCTTATCCGTCATTGCCTTTTCCATCCCGCTTCTGGCTTTGGAATATCGTTGGACCAGTTGGCCCGTTTCGAGACATAAAAAAAGGCCCCTTGAGGAGCCTGTTTTAGCGCATGGGAGCTTTCGCCGGATGGTTACACCATCCTGCCCATGCGCCGTCCCACCACGATAAGTACGTTAAGATTTTTCATGGGTCGGAGTGTTAGCCAGAAAAGCATTATCCGTCAACGTATGTTGCTAAAAAAATCAGCTTCTATTTCATTTCGTTCCAGAAAACGGCATTTTCCGTAAGAAAGTTTCGCAAAATCCTTACGAGTTATTAAAGTCGAACCGGTAGCTTTTTCCCAACAAAAAATAGCAAGACAAGTTCAGGGAAAAACATGTTCAACGACGACCTTCGCAAATCGGCAACGGCCGGAGAGCAAGACAGACGCGATGAACATAGCGCAGCCAACCGTATGCTGGGCCGTGTCGTGTCCTGCACCGGTTCCCGCGCCACCCTGTCGAGCGTCGCTGCCGACGGGAAAACCGACCTGACGGAACTGTGGTCCGTTGGGCGACTGATTACCATTGCGGTCGGCCAGAACCGCGTGATTGCCCTGACCTACGCCATGAACACCCAACACCATCAGTGGCGGGAAGACGAAAACAACAACTTCAATGTCGAAGCTGAAATTCTCGGTGAAATCCAGCGACAGCCCGACGGCAGCGAAACCTTCACCACAGGCATTTCGCAATATCCGCATCTGGGCGCCATCGTTCACCGTATCCGTTCCGCAGACCTGATCCGCATCTATGACAGTGGACAGGACAGCACCTGCATCGTCGGTCGCCTCTCGCAGGACGAGGCCATTGATGCCGCCATTCATATTCCCTCGATGTTGTCGAAGCACTTTGCGGTTGTCGGCTCGACCGGTGTCGGCAAATCAAGTGCGGTCTCCCTGCTGCTGCAAAAGGCAATCGAGGCCGACCCGAAACTACGTGTGCTGATTCTCGATCCGCATAATGAATTTGCTGCCGCCTTCCCCAAACATTCTGTTGTGATCGACACCGACACGCTCGACCTGCCCTTCTGGCTAATGCGGCTTGAGGAATTTGCCGAGGTGCTGTTCCGCGGCCGTAAGCCTATACCGGAAGAACTCGATGTACTGCGTGACATTATTCCTGACGCCAAACGGGCGTTTCGCGGTTCCGAAAGCGCGCCTATGCGCCGCCCGTCCGACAAAAGCTCCATCACCGCTGATACGCCAGTCCCTTACCGTATTGCCGACCTCTTGGCCTTGATCGACGAACGTATCGGTCGCCTAGAAGGGCGCAGCGACAAACCGTTCCTGCGTTCATTGAAAATGCGGATCATTTCCGCAATCAATGATCCACGCTACCACTTCATGTTCTCCAACAGCACGATCAGCGACACGATCATGGAGACCATTGCCCACATATTCCGTATTCCCGGCAATGGCAAACCAATCTCCACCTTCCAACTTGCCGGCATTCCATCAGAGGTCGTCAACTCTGTGGTGTCGGTGCTGTGCCGCATGGCATTCGAACTTGCCCTGTGGAGCAACGGCGCCATTCACATGCTGGTGGTCTGTGAAGAAGCACACCGTTACGTACCCGCAGATCAGGAGCTTGGCTTCGTGCCAACCCGCCAGGCTATTGCCCGTATTGCCAAGGAAGGCCGTAAATATGGTGTGTCGCTTGGTGTGATTACCCAGCGTCCGGGTGAGCTCGACCAGACCATTCTGTCACAGTGCTCGACACTGTTTGCCATGCGCCTTTCCAATGAGCGAGACCAGGATATCATCCGCTCGGCCATGCCCAATTCGTCGCTTTCGACCATGAGTTTCTTGTCTTCCATCGGCAACGGCGAAGCGATTGCCTTTGGTGAAGCGATTGCCGTTCCGATGCGCATGAAGTTTACCCGCCTTGCAGCGGGTAACCTGCCGAAGGCCGCAATCGCCTCCAGCAGGATTGAAGATCCCACGCCCGGCACCATGGACCTCAGCACCATCGTCAGCCGTATGCGCTCCAAGTCGGGCCCGGATATTTCCAACTTCCAGCAAAGTTTTGAAGCGACCTATGGTGTGTCAGAACAGGACCATTTCGCGGAACTGGCGCAGGACAGTTACGACGAGATGGCCAGCGAAGCGGAACTGGAAAGCTGGAACAAGGAAATCCGCTCAACGGAATCCGACCAGTCCTATGAGCCCTACCGGCCGGAAATGCTACCAGGTACCAGCGCCTTCAAAAGCGCTACCACCAATCAGCAGCCGGGCACCTCGTCCGGCCTCCCAAAAGCCGGTTCGCTGAGAGAAAGCTTGTTGAAAAAGCCACTCGGAAGCCTGTATCGCAAGGATTGATCAGGGCGCGATCCGCTCCCAATCATCGCCCATCTGGTTGCGGAACCATGTCATCTGCCGTTTGGCATATTGGCGGGTTGCAGCAGACGCCCGCTCAATCGCCTCTTCGCGTGTCAAACGTCCGGCCAGCATCTCGGCAATCTGCGATACACCAATGGCCTTCATCGCCGTTGCATCCGGTGCCAGATGAAGTGCCAGAATAGCCTGGACCTCTTCCACAGCCCCCTTCTCCATCATCAGTTCAAACCGCCGGTTGATGCGGTCATGCAGCACCGCCCGATCGGGTAGCACGACATATTTCTGCGCCCGCGCCGGATCGACGATGACGGGGCCGCTGGTTCCCTGAAAATGCGAGATCGATTGGCCGGTCGCCTTGAATATCTCCAGCGCCCGCACGATACGTTGACCGTCCTGCACATTCAGCACTGCGGCAACTTCAGGGTCCTGCTGCGCCAGCTCGGCATGCAATGCGGCCGAACCTTCATTGATAAGGCGCGTGCGATACAGATCGCGAATATCATCGGGAACGGCCGGCATGTTGGAAAGCCCGCCGGTCAGCGCCTTGAAATAAAGCCCGGTACCACCGACAAAAACCGGAAAACGTCCTTGGCTTTTCAACTGTTCGAGACGTGCGGTCACATCCCGCAACCACTCGCCGGTGGAATAAAGCTGGTTTGCCGGCACATGGCCATAGAGAAAGTGCGGAACGCCTTCCATCTCCGCCTCGGACGGGCGGGCCGACAACACCTGCAGCGTATCGTAAACCTGCATGCTGTCGGCATTTATCACCACACCATTGCGTTCCCGCGCCAGATGAAGTGCAAGCGCGGACTTGCCGCTGGCCGTCGGTCCGGTTATCAGGATCGCATCGATATCGTCATCAAGGTTTTTCATCATGGCTCTCGTTGCCACGCTTATTGCCAATCCGTCAAATCCTGTCGTTACTTCGGCCCTTGGAGAAAAGGTGGCAAAGGCACTCAATGCTTCCGGTCTTTATTGGCTGGCAGATGGCATAGCGTGCGATATCGTACTTGCTGACGGCACCGATGCAACGACAGCCCGCCAGACGGTTGAAGCAGCCCTTGATGGCGCGCCCGTCGACGTCGTCATTCAGGACCAGGACACCCGCCGCAAGAAACTGCTGATCGCCGATATGGATTCGACCATGATCGGCCAGGAATGCATTGACGAGCTGGCAGCCGAAGTTGGCCTGAAAGACAAGGTTTCCGCCATTACCGCCCGTGCCATGAATGGCGAGATCGCCTTTGAACCGGCGCTGCGCGAACGTGTTGCCCTGCTCAAAGGTCTGCCAGTTTCCGTTGTTGATGACGTCATTGAAAAGCGCATCACCCTGACACCGGGCGGCAAGGAGCTGATCGCCACCATGAAGGCAAAGGGCCATTACACCGCACTGGTGTCCGGCGGCTTCACCGTCTTTACCAGCCGCGTGGCCGACATGTTGGGCTTTGACGAAAATCGCGCCAATCTGCTGGGCGAAGAAAACGGCGCTCTGGATGGCACGGTCGCAGAACCAATTCTTGGAAAACAGGCAAAGGTCGATTCGCTGATCGACATCGCTGGCCAACTTGGCATCTCAACCGATGATGCCATTGCCGTCGGTGACGGCGCAAACGATCTCGGTATGCTCGGCCTTGCCGGTTCTGGCGTTGCCATTCACGCCAAGCCTGCCGTTGCCGCTGAAGCAAAAATTCGTATCGACCACGGCGACCTGACCGCCCTTCTTTATATTCAGGGCTATCGCAAATCGGATTTCGTTACCGCTTGATGATGCTTGAAACGCCACGTCTGATCCTGCGCGAATGGAAAGAGAGCGATCGCAATCTTTTCCGTGAGATCAACGCGGATGAAAAGGTCATGGAGTTTTTTCCGTTTCGCCACAGCTATGAGGCAGCCGATGCTGCCCTTGAGCGTGTCAACGACATGATCCGCGCAACCGGTTTTGGTTTTTACGCGGTGGAGCTGCGCGAAAGCCAGGAGCCGATGGGGTTCTGTGGCATTGCCCCCGTCGACATGAAGGGCATATTCCCCTTTGGCACCATGGAAATCGGCTGGCGTTTCGCCACCCGTTTCTGGGGCAATGGTTACGCAACAGAAGCTGCCAATGCCCTGCTGGCCAATGCGTTTGAAGACAAAGCCATGCCGGAAGTGGTGTCCTTTGCGGTTGAAGCCAACAACCGCTCGACCGCCGTCATGAAACGGCTTGGCCTGTTTCGCAGCCCCGAGCGCGACTTTGACCATCCGCGCGTGCCCGACACCCATCCGCACCTGAAACGGCATGTGACCTATGCGATGACGCGCCAACAATGGTTTGATCGGTCAGTTTGAGCTTTTTAAAAATGCACGCCCGATTTCAGGCTACAGCCGTGTCAAATGTGATTTATTAATAAGAGCCATGTTATTTGCTCTTCCTGACACCCAAACACTCTACAAGGCTCTTCTGGAGCGCGACCAGTCCTATGACGGCCGCGCCTATGTCGGGGTAACCTCGACCGGAATATTCTGCCGTCTCACCTGCCCGGCCCGCAAGCCGAAGCCGGAGAATTGCCGCTTCTTTGCAAGCGTGCCTGAATGTATGTCGGCTGGCTTTCGAGCCTGTCTCAAATGTCACCCGCTCGGTCCAGCCGCCGAGGCCGATCCCGCCATCGCCACCTTGCTGAATGCCTTGAAGGACAAGCCCGGTTATCGCTGGAGCGAACAGGATGTCGAGAGATTGAAACTCGACCCCTCCACAGTTCGCCGCAGCTTCAAACGCCATTTCGGCATGACCTTTCTGGAAATGGCACGACTGGAACGTCTCCGGCAGGGTTTCGAAACGCTGGGTGATGGTGGCCGCGTTATCGATGCCCAGCAGGATGCCGGTTTTGAATCCCCCACCGCGTTTCGCGTCGCCTTCTCGCGCCTGCTCGGGCAAGTCCCCGGACGGTTGGCAGACAATGCACTGCTGCAGGCAGACTGGCTGACCACGCCGCTAGGCACGATGATCGCCGTCACCGACAACAAATCCTTGCACGTGTTGGAGTTCGCCGACCGTAAAGCCCTTCCGGCTGAACTGAAAAAACTAGTGGACCTGTCAAAGGGCAGTGTCGGTGTTGGTCGTCTTCCACCGCATGACGTGCTTGAGAAGGAGCTGGATGCTTACTTCACCGGCAAGTCCGCAGACTTCAAGATACCGCTCGCCTGCCACGGCAGCGAATTCACCCGCACCGTCTGGGATGCCTTGCGTGAGATACCGGCAGGCGCGGTGCGCAGTTACAGCCAGATTGCCGAACAGATTGGCAGACCAACCGCCACGCGCGCCGTTGCCCGCGCCAATGGCGCCAACCAGATCGCCCTGATCATTCCGTGCCACCGCGTCATTGGTGCAGACGGATCCTTGACCGGTTATGGCGGAGGCCTGTGGCGCAAACAAAAACTGATCGAGATCGAACGACAGTTTCTGACCTGACACCCCCGTCACGCCACACAGCGGACTTCAAAACAAAACCCCGTGCAGATCATCATCTGCATGGGGTTTTTGATTCTCGGTTTCAGTTTGGGACAGCCTATTCGAGCGGCAGAGCCACGAACCGAAGATTGCCCTGCGCATCGGCAATCATCATATGGGCGTTCTTGCGACCTTCGGATTTCAGACCGTTGACACGAACCATTACATCACCGGGAACTTCCATAAAGTCCTGCCCAACTTCGACGATGATGTCACCCGACTTCACACCCTTTTCGCCAGCAACCGAACCGTCGGTCACGCTTTCGACCAACACACCTTCAACGCTTGACGCGATGCCACGTGCGGTACGCAACTCGTCGGTCAACTTCACCAGTTGCATTCCGAGCACGTTTTGTGGCGCGTCATTGCCATCAGTCATCTGATCGTCGACCATCGGCGAACCATCATCCTGCTGGGTCATGTCGTTGCCGGTGTCACCATCGGTTGGATCTTCCGATGTTGTGTCTTCCGTGGCCGAAGCAGCATCGTCCAGACGGCCCAGCGTGACTTTTACAGTCTGCTGCTTGCCGTCCCGCACGATGATAACGTCTACTTCCTTGCCAACCGGGCTTTCAGCGACAACACGCGGCAGATCACGCATTTCATTGACCGGTTTGCCGTCAAAATTCAGAATGATGTCGCCAGCCTGGATAGGACCGTTTTCAACCGGACCACCCTTCACGACACCGGAAATCAGCGCGCCCTTGGTGCTATCAAGACCAAGACTTGCCGACACATCATCAGTCACAGGCTGCACGCGTACACCAAGCCAGCCACGGCGCGTCTCACCAAATTCGATCAACTGATTGACGATGTTCTGGGCAAGTTCGGTCGGCACTGCAAAACCGATACCGATGGAACCGCCACTTGGCGAAATGATCGCCGTGTTGATGCCGATAACCTCACCCTTGAGGTTAAACAGCGGACCACCGGAGTTACCCTTGTTGATCGCCGCATCCGTCTGGATGAAGTTGTCGTAAGGACCAGCATTGATGTTACGGCCACGCGCCGAAATGATGCCGACGGACAGCGAACCACCGAGGCCAAACGGGTTCCCGATTGCCATCACCCAGTCACCAATGCGCATGGCGCGGGAATCACCGAATTTCACAGCCTTGAGCGGCGCCTTCGGCTCTACCTTCAAAACGGAAAGGTCGGTTTTGGTATCGGTACCGACAAGCGTTGCCTTCAGCTTCGAGCCGTTTGGAAACACCACCTCGATATCGTCAGCACCTTCGATGACGTGGTTGTTGGTAACAACAAACCCCTTGGGATCGATAACGAAACCGGAACCGAGCGAGTTGACCTTCTGGCCACCTTGCTGCTCACGCTCGCCATCAAAGAAATCCTTGAAAAATTCCTGGAACGGCGAACCCTCAGGCACCTGCGGCACAGGACCCTTGCCAGTTTCTTTGACCTTCTGCGAGGTGGAAATGTTCACCACCGCGTCCAGCAACGGCTCGGCAAGATCAGCAACCGAGGCTGGTCCCTGGCTTTGCGCATATGCTGGCACCGTCAAAACCAGACCGTTCATCAACATTGCAATTCCTGCTGCCACGGAAACGGTGGAGCGGAAAGGCGAGCGCAGTATCAGGGCCATGGTATCCTCGTGTCGTGAACCGCAAATCGAATTCTAAAAAACTTATTCTTCCCGCTTAACGCATGATTTATTCGGGGAATGCAAGCTTTCTCTCAATCCTATTCATCAACCATAAGGCGGAATGATGAAGTGTAAAAATACCTTTTCGTGATCAACAGCATTTTCCTCTATATTTGCCGAGTATTGCCGTCATAGATCACAGGTTCGCCAAGCTTGAACCATGCTTTGGCGATCTTGCCATCTTCAACTTCGTAGATGCAAATCACATCGACTTCACCTTTACCCTCGGGGAAGTTGCGGATCACCGTCTCATGGTCGATCACCACATTGCCGACGGATATGCGGCTCAACAACTTTCCCTGAAGATCAGGTTCTTTGAAACGTTCAACGTGGCGAGCGCGAATTTCTGCGGCGCTGTTCGCCAGAAGCGTTGAGGGAAATGCGTAATATTGGCAATCCTCTGCCCACCAAGGCATGAATGACTCAATATCGCGGGCATTGTAGGCCTCCAGTTGCTTTTGCACTGGCAGCAGAACCGCATCGTCAGTCTGTTTTGTCATCAATCCAAATCCTGAAAAATCACTCGCAATAAAAAAAGGCCGGTATCAAACCGGCCTTTTTCCTATCAGACTTTCAACATCGATCAGTTGGCAGGAGCCGGTGCAGCCGGTGTCTGTGGCTGCGGCAGTGTGCCTGAAAGGTTGTTGAAATAACGGAAGAACTGCGAATCTGGTGAAAGAACCAGCGTCGTGTCCTTGCCGTTCATCGAGGCAGCATAAGCAGCCATTGAACGGTAGAACTCGAAGAAGGACGGATCACGCGTGAAAGCATCCGCGAAAATACGGTTTCTTTCAGCGTCGCCCTCACCGCGCATGACTTCAGAATCGCGCTGGGCTTCCGATTCCAGCTCGACGACCTGACGGTCGGCGATAGCGCGACGGCGCTGACCTTGTTCATTACCGCGAGCGCGGATCAGTTCGGCTTCCGCCAGACGTTCAGCCTTCATACGCTCGAAGGTCTGCTGCGAGACTTCCTGCGTCAGGTCAGTACGGCGAATGCGAACATCCACGATGCTGATACCGAGCGATTCCGCGTCAGGACGCAGATCGTCACGTACTTCCTGCATCATCGATGCACGGGCATCAGACAAGGCCGATTCGAAACCGCGTAGACCGTAAACCCGGCGAAGCGAGGCATCGAGGCGTGTGCGAAGACGTGCTTCAGCAGACATCTGGTCACCCGAAACCGTTTCACGGAAACGACGGGCATCGGTAATGCGGTAAACAACGAATGCGTCTACCTCATAGAACTTGCCGCCGGAAACCTGCACGCGGATGTCGTCATGATCGAAACGCAGAGCACGATTTTCAATGTACTGCACTCGATCCGCGTCCATGAACGCGAATGGCAGCTTGAAGTACAGACCTGGTTCGGTCTTCACATCCTTGATCTGACCGAAGCGTACCACGATGGCCTGCTGACGTTCAGTAACCACGAAAATCGACGAATAACCGAAGAACAGCACCAGGCCGATAAAAACGAGGAGTGCAGAGAGACGATTGCTCATATTAGTTGCCTCCCTGCGTCGCGGCAGCCGCTGCGGCACCGCGTGTAATCTCGTTGAGCGGCAGGTAAGGAACAACTCCCTGCTTCTCGTCAATAATGATCTTGCTGGTACTCTTCATGACCTGTTCCATCGTTTCGATGAACAGACGCTGACGGGTAACATCGGGTGCCTTGGTGTATTCATCATAGATGGACACGAAACGCTGCGCTTCACCCTGAGCTTCGTTTACAACACGGCTCTTGTAAGCGTTTGCTTCTTCGCGGATCTGAGCTGCCTGACCGCGTGCCGCACCAAGCTTCTGGTTGGCATACTGGTTGGCTTCTTCAACAAAACGGTCTTCGTCCTGCTCGGCGCGCTGCACTTCGTCAAACGCATCTGCCACTTCGCGCGGCGGTGCTGCATCTTCGATAGCAACAGCATTAATCGAAAGGCCAGCTCCGTAACCGTCCATCGTAGCCTGAATGATGTTACGAACATCAGCAGCGATCTGTTGGCGGTTATCACGGAAAATGTCCTGCGCCGGACGGCGACCAACAACTTCACGCATCGCGCTTTCGGAAACCTGTTGCAAGGTTTCAGCAGGCGTGTCGACGTTGAAGAGATAAGACTTTGGATCCGTTACGGTAAACAGCACGGAGAACTGTACGTTCACGATGTTCTGGTCGCCGGAAAGCATGACACCTGTACCGGTCGACGATGTCGCACGCGAACCAATATTCTGCTGCTGCTCTGTAACCTTGACGATCTCGACCGTTTCAATCGGCCAGAAATGGAAGTGAAGGCCCGGCATGGACACTTCATCCTTCGGCTTGCCGAAACGCAGTTCAACGCCGCGCTCATCTGGCTGCACCGTGTAAATGGACTGCATGGCAACGAAAGCAATCAGCACCAGCGCAAGTATGGCAACAACACCGCCATTAAAACCGCCCGGCAATATGTTGCGAAAACGATCCTGTCCGCGTCGGATAATGTCTTCCAGATCCGGTGGGCCACCATTTCCACCACCACCACCGCCGCCACGCGGACGGTTCGGTCCCTGCCCCCACGGGCCTCCTTGGTTATTACCACCGCCGCCGCCCCAAGGGCCGCCGCCGCCATTTTGATTGCTCCAGGGCATCAATACCTCTTGTGTTATGAATTCTCCCGCCCCCACCCTGCCGATTGCTCGCGCTGAACGGGTATATCGACCCCGTTATAGGGACGCAAACCTGCGGTTTCAACGCAGAGGCGGTAACTTATTCGACAATCAGGGTAAATTGTTCACTTTGCCGCGCCTCTTCGCCTGTAGGTAGCAAAGGTCACAGCATAGTTGTCTTTCTCACCGGCTGGTGCGGCCGTTTCGTCCACCTTTTCAAACCGCTCAGGATCAATGTCCGGGAAATACGTATCCCCATCAATCCGTGCATCAATATGCGTCATATAAAGGCGGTCGGCAAATGGCATCGACTGGGCGTAGATTTCACCGCCACCGGCCACAAAAACCTCGTCTACACCAAGCTCTTTCGCCTTGGTCTTTGCCAGATCAAGTGCGGCCTCCAGCGACGACACGACATCAACACCATCTGGGCGATAATCGACATTGCGGCTGATGATAATATGCGGACGCCCCGGCAAGGGACGCTCGCCGACCGAGATGAATGTCTTACGACCCATGATCATCGGTTTACCCATGGTCAGCGCCTTGAAACGCTTGAGATCGGTGGACAGCTTCCAAGGCATGTCAAGCTCGCGGCCGATAACACCGTTTTCTGTCACTGCGGCAATCAGGGAAATGTTGGGCGTGCTCATACCGCAATCGGTGCCTTGATGCTTGAATCAGCTTCGTAGTTCTCCAGCGTAAAGTCTTCGAACTTAAAGTCAAAAAGGCTTTTCACGTCAGGATTGATGCGCAGTGTCGGCAAGGCTTTCGGCGTACGCGTCATCTGCAACTGCGCCTGCTCGAAATGGTTGGAATAGATATGCGCGTCACCCAGCGTGTGCACGAAGTCACCCGGCTTCAGACCAACCACCTGCGCGACCATCAGTGTCAACAGAGCATAGGATGCGATGTTGAATGGCACACCGAGGAAGATGTCAGCCGAACGCTGGTATAGCTGGCAGGACAATTTGCCATCGGAGACATAGAACTGGAACAGGCAGTGGCACGGCGGCAGCGCCATGTCATCCACCAGCGCCGGGTTCCATGCCGACACGATATGACGGCGCGAATTGGGATTGGTCTTCAGGCTTTCAATCAACAGGGCAATCTGATCGATATGGCGACCGTCAGGGGCTGGCCAGGAACGCCACTGCGCACCGTAGACCGGACCGAGATCACCATTTTCATCCGCCCACTCGTCCCAGATCGAAACGCCGTTTTCCTTGAGATAGGCGATATTGGTATCACCCTTCAGGAACCACAGCAGTTCATGAATGATCGAGCGCAGATGAAGCTTCTTGGTGGTGAGAACCGGAAACCCTTCCGACAGATCAAATCGCATCTGATAACCGAACACGGAGCGTGTCCCAGTGCCGGTGCGATCGCCACGGTCACTTCCAGTGTCCATCACATGTCGGAGAAGATCGAGATATTGCTTCATTTAGGGTCCGCCGCAAATTCCAAATTTGTTCTGAGTATAATATTGAACTGCGGCGGAACCAACGTCTCGGGGACGGAGTCCCGGATTATTTTTACAAACTATCCAATTTGCCTAGCTCTTTGGCGACCAGATAATAGAACGTCACGCGCGATTTGGAGCGGTCAGCCGCCAGGGTTTTGCACACGGCATCAACGGCATTATCGGCCGCAGCGCCCGTGACGCCAAGTTTTTTGCCGCACCACTTTTCTTTCACGCGCGCCAGCTCTTCAGGATCGGACGCCGACACCAGCGAGGAATCGCGATTGCGAAGCGCAATACCCAGGTGCTTGACGATTTTGCTGACGACTGCCTCGTCTGCACCCGCGTCGTATTTTTTCACATCTGCAAGATAGTCCGTCATGTCCTCTCCTTCATGTGTCCTCAAGCGTCATCTCCACAAACTTCAGGAGGCGCTTGTTAAGTACAATCTATCAGAGCAATGATTGCGTCAAGAACGGCCATGATGTTTTGCCAACTTGTCACATAGCCTGACTTTAAAGGGGTTTTCCGGCCCGTTTGCAAAAACACAATGGCGCAATCGTCCATTCAGGCTTCCAATTGAATTTAACGGATAAAACCAATCAGACACTTGTTTTGTTCACGTCTCCGGCTTATCTAGAGGGTGCTTCGCAAGAAGATATGGCGATAAATGGTCGGTGTAATAAACCTATTGGACCCGGGGGCGGTACCCGGCGCCTCCACCAAAAACCGGTGGCCTTCTGGCCGGCTTTTGATGGGGGCGAAATAGGATCGACAAGGGCGTAAAGATCGTACTTTTGCTCGGCATGATACCGCCGTTATCGGGTCACAAGTGTAGTTGCAAATGACAACAACGCTAAGGAATACGCTCTCGCTGCCTAATGGCGGTGCGGGAATTCCGCTCTAAGTCCTTACGGTTAGCCCCGTAAGGCGGGGTTCGGAGGTACCTGGCAACAGAAACCTCCACCTTCTTTCTTTCAACAAATTCCTATATAATGACGTGACTCGTACGCAGGGTTTGGCGTTGCCGTCCCATGCGTCATTGAATATAGTGTCTGCAAAGACAATTGCATGTATAAAGAAAGATAGGATCGCATGGGGCAGGACCATATCCGTTACGATATTCTCGCACAGGATGCTCTTCGCGGCGTTATCCGCAAGGTGCTGAGCGAAGTTGCCGCAACTGGCCGCCTTCCCGGTGATCACCACTTCTTCATCACCTTCCTGACCGGCGCGCCGGGAGTGCGTATCTCCCAGCACCTCAAGGCTAAATATGCCGAGCAGATGACCATCGTCATCCAGCACCAGTTCTGGGATCTGAAGATCACCGAAACACAGTTCGAAATCGGCCTTTCCTTCTCCGACACACCAGAGAAGTTGGTTATTCCGTTTAACGCCATCCGTGGCTTCTACGATCCTTCCGTCAACTTTGAGCTGGAATTCGACGTTCCGCTGTCTGACGAGGAGGAAGAAACCGAAGGCGCAGAAATCACCGCTTATCCGGAAGTGACGGCTGAAAAGGCACCTGCGGTCGAAGGTGAAGCAGGCGAAGAGAAAAAGGCCGGCTCGGTCGTTTCGCTCGACGCATTCCGCAAGAAACATTAATCCGGCGGCACCATTCGCTTTATGACTGGTGCGCTTACAGAATGAACGAAGCCATTGGTTTTGGTTCCAGGTCGTGGCGGGTGTTCCCGCCACTTTCGTTTTATGTTGACACTTATTGGTCAGGAAACCGAGATGTCCGCTGACGTTGTCAATCTTCGCCAGTTCCGCAAACAGAAGGCGCGCTCTGAAAAAGAGAAGCAGGCGGACCAGAACCGCATTACCTTCGGGCGCACCAAGGCGGAAAAGAACCTGACCAGCGCCCTGAATGACAAAGCGGAAAAAACGCTGGATCAGGGGCGCATCGAAAAACCGCAGGATGACAAGTGAGCGGAAACAAACGCTACTTTTCAAACACTTGCAGCAGGTTTCGGACTCAATCTGACAACTGCTTGAATCAGTTTCGAAAGCCGAAACAGTGATCCGCAAACACTCAGCCACTCTTCACGGTCACCGTACCAGCATTTCCCTGGAAGACGCCTTCTGGAGCGAATTGCAGGATATTGCCCGCCATCGCAGCATGAGTTTTGCCGCATTGCTGGCCGAGATCGATGACAATCGCCCGCCAGAAAGCAACCTTTCCTCCTCGCTTCGGGTCTACGTGCTGGAGTGGATCAAAGCATCTGTCAAATCCGAGAGCAACGACACCGTCTCCTGACACAGCCAGAAACATGGCCTGAGACATCAAGGCGCTTGCCTCAAAGGTCATATCACGACCTTCCGCGATATGTACCTGACTGCGAGGTGTAAAACACACAGTTCTACTGCATATCCTCGCTGCACCGGAACTATCGGTGCGGTTTATTCAAAAATTACGCAAAACACATACCGCCAATACTCCACTAAAAAGATGTATTTTGCTGTTTATCCCTAAAACCCGTCACTATGCTCTTAATCCAGGACAACAAATCCGAAACCGGAACCCCTGCGAACAAGGTGCTTACATGACGATCAAAAAGTTTCTCACGATTACAGCAGCCACGATGGGTGTGGTCTTTGCAGGCATGACGGCGGAAGCCGCTGACAAGAAGGTTGTTGTTGCCTACCAGACCGACGCGCTGCCCTCCTCCGTGGCCATTGCCAATGGCGAGTTTAAACAGCCGGGTTACGAGATCGATTTCCGCAAGTTCAATTCCGGCGCTGAAATCTTCGCCGCCATTGCGTCGGGAGACGTGCAGATCGGTTACGTCGGCTCCAGCCCGTTCGCATCGGCAACATCCCGCGGTCTGGATGTGAAGGCATTCTACCTGTCATCGATTTCCGGCACTGACGAAGCGCTGGTTGTCAGCAATGCCTCCAAGATCTCATCTCTCGATGACCTCAAGGGCAAGAAGCTGGCCGCCGCTCCCGTGTCGACCGACCACTATCAGCTTCTGGCACTGATCAAGTCGCTGGGCCTCAGCGAAAAGGATGTTCAGGTTCTCGCCATCCCCCAGCCTGAAATTGTTGCCGCCTATACCCGTGGTGACATTGACGGCGGCTTCGTCTGGGACCCGGCGCTGACTGAACTGAAGAAAAACGGCAAGGTGCTGATCACCTCCAAGGACGTCGCCGAAAAGGGTGCTCCCACCTTCTCCGCCTGGGTCGCGACAGGTGAATTCGCCAAAGACAATCCGAACTTCCTGAAGACGTTTTCCGGCGTGATCAACAAATATTACGGCTCCTTCCTCACCGACAAGGCCGCATGGGGACCAGACAGCGACAATGCCAAGACATTGGCGAAATTCCTCGGCGGCACTGCCGAGCAGCAGGCTTCTGCACTGACCAATCTCAATCTTCTGACACCGGAAAAGCAGGCTTCTGCCGACTGGCTTGGCGGCGGTGAAAAGTCGGGTGCTGCCAATATTCTCAAGGAAACTTCGGAGTTCTTGAAAAGCCAGGGCAAGATTTCCGAAGTGCTGCCAAGCTACGCCGCCTTCGTGACGCCGGATGCTTTGAAGTAACGCGATAATACGAAGCAAACCCTGTCCCGCCGGTCGCAACGACCGGCGGGACACTCTGTTGACAGAGCAACAATATCGGGGAACAAAAATGTTGAGCATTCAAAATGCCAGTGTCTATTTCGACGGGCGCGATGGCCGTGACATCCACGCACTTGACCGGGTCAACATCGATATTCCAGACGGCGCCTTTGTGGTGGCGCTTGGCGCATCAGGCTGCGGCAAGTCGACTTTGCTCAATGCTATCGCCGGTTTTCTGCCGCTGTCGGAAGGCGAAATCACGCTGAATGGACGGGCCATTACCGGCCCCGGCGCTGATCGCGGTGTGGTTTTCCAGAAAGATACGCTTCTTCCCTGGTCCAATGTTCTCGACAATGTGGCGCTAGGCTTGAAATTTGCAGGCACCTCCAAACGGCAACGCCACGAAAAAGCGCAGGAATTGCTAGCGCTCGTTGGCTTGAAGGACTTCGCCAAAAGCTTTCCCTATGAGCTTTCGGGCGGCATGCGGCAGCGCGTTGGCATTGCGCGCGCACTTGCGACAGAGCCCGACATTCTGTTGATGGACGAACCCTTCGGCGCATTGGACAGCCTGACCAGAGAACAGATGCAGGAACTGCTGATTTCCGTCTGGCACCGCACGGGAAAACGCATCTTTTTCATCACCCATTCGATCGAGGAAGCCCTGTTCCTCGGCACCCATGTCATCGTCATGTCGCCGCGTCCCGGACGGATTGTTGCCCGTTACGAACTGGATTTCGTCAAACGTTTTGTCGAAACCGGCGATGTCAGATCCATACACCTGTCACCGGAATTTGGTCTGTTGCGCGAAGAAATTCGCGAAATTCTCCATGGCGACGACAATAAGGGGCGGTTAAGCGCATGACAACGATAGAGCTAGATAACACCCGGCCACACACCTCCGAGACCACCGCGCCAGCCCGCAAAAAAACCGTTCGCATGGCAGGTTTCGGCATCGATGGAAAACCGTCGCTGGCCATCAGCCTGGTTACCGGCGCAATCATCATTTTGCTGTGGTGGGCTGCAACCGCATTGAAACTGACACCAAGCCTGTTTCTGCCCAAACCCGGTGAGGTGCTGCGCCAGTTTTTCGTCATCTGGAATGATGGTTATGCCGGTGCATCGCTTGGCGAACATGTCGGCGCAAGCCTGTTTCGCATTGGCCTTGCCGCAATACTGGCGCTGGCAACGGCAATTCCGATCGGTCTGTTGATGGGACTGAACCGCTGGGCAAAAGGCATCCTTGATACGCCAATCGAATTTTACTGGCCGCTCCCGCCTCTCTCCTATCTGCCATTGATGATCATCTGGCTGGGTATTGGTGAAACCTCGAAAATTGCCCTGCTGTTTCTGGCAATGTTTGCACCGATTTGTCTCTCGGCCCAAGCGGGCGTTCGCTCGGTTTCGATTGAGAGGGCGCAGGCGGCCCGTGCACTAGGTGCCACGCGCTGGCAGTTGTTCTCCCATATTGTACTGCCAAGTGCTTTGCCGGAAATCCTGACTGGCGTGCGCATTGCGTTCGGCATTGGCTGGGGAACGTTGGTGGCGGCAGAACTGATCGCCTCAACACAGGGCATCGGTTTTCTCATCATGTCGGCAGCACAATTTCTGGCAACCGACGTGGTGTTTGTCGGCATCGCCATTATCTCCGTCTGCGCCTTCGGTTTCACCGCATTGGTCCGCTTGCTGGAACGTGTGCTGGTGCCGTGGAAGGGCAAGGCCTGACCAAACAAGGGGGCGGCGCACCCTGCTCCGCTCGCCTGAAACTGCGATATAGCAAGCATGACATGCATGACTGGAATGACCATGAGCAAGCCCAACATCCTGATCCTGATGGCCGACCAACTTAACGGCCTGTTCTTTCCGGATGGCCCCGCCGACTTTCTGCACGCCCCTAATCTGCGACGGTTGGCATCGAGATCAACACGCTTTGCGACAGCCTATACCGGCAGTCCGCTTTGCGCACCGGGCCGCGCCTCGTTCATGTCGGGACAATTGCCGAGCCGTACTCGTGTTTATGATAATGCCGCCGAGTTTGCCTCCGACATTCCAACCTTTGCCCATCACCTTCGTCGTGGCGGTTATCACACCAGCCTTTCCGGCAAGATGCATTTTGTCGGTCCAGACCAGCTCCACGGGTTTGAGGAACGACTGACCACCGATATCTACCCTGCCGATTTTGGCTGGACACCGGATTATAACAAGCCGGGAGAACGCATCGACTGGTGGTACCACAATATGGGCTCGGTCAAGGATGCGGGCATTGCTGAAATCACCAACCAGCTCGAATATGACGATGAGGTCGCCTACCACGCCGTCGCTAAGATCAGGGATCTATCGCGACGTCTGGATGACCGGCCGTGGAGTCTGACGGTCAGCTTCACCCATCCGCACGATCCCTATGTGACACGGCAGAAATATTGGGATCTCTATGAAGACTGCGCCTTTCTTGATCCGGTGACCGGGCCAATTCCTTATGAGCAGCAATGCCCGCATTCCCGGCGCATTCTCGATGCCTGCGACCACTTGGCGCTCGATATTTCTGCCGAGGATGTGCGGCGCTCCCGCCGCGCCTACTTTGCCAATATCAGCTATATCGATGAGAAGATCGGCGAAATTCTCGATGCGCTCGAGGCCGGTCGCATGGACAAGGATACGATAATCGTTTTCCTGTCCGACCATGGCGATATGCTTGGCGAGCGGGGCATGTGGTTCAAGATGAGTTTTTATGAAGGCTCGGCGCGTGTACCCTTGATGATAGCCGCTCCCGGCCTGACATCAGGCCTTGTTGTACAACCGGTCTCGACGCTGGATATTCTGCCAACCCTTGCCGCGCTTGCTTGTATCGACATCAGCCCGTTTGCATCCTGGATCGATGGCCAGAGCCTCGTCGATGTCGCCAATGGCAATGCAGACCGCGATCCTGTCTTCATGGAATATGCTGCCGAGGCCTCCATCGCCCCGCTGGTTGGTGTGCGTGATGGTCAATACAAGCTGGTGCTTTGCCCGGTCGACCCACCGCAACTTTTTGATCTTGAGGCAGACCCACAGGAAACCACCAACTTTGCGACTGATCCTGCCTATGCTGAGGTTTTTGCGAAGCTGGAAGCGCTGGCATTACAGCGTTGGGACATCGCGCGTTTTGATGCCGATATCCGAACCAGCCAGGCACGTCGGCATGTGGTCTATGATGCGCTCAGAAGCGGCGCCTATTATCCATGGGATTTCCAGCCGTTGAAGAAGGCGTCGGAACGCTACATGCGCAACCACATGGACCTGAATATTCTCGAAAGTTCAAAACGTTATCCGCGAGGAGAATAACGGCGCCCATCGCGCCGTTTCTCTTGTCTGTGTGGCTCAAGGTGTTGCGGTTGCAGGTGGCGGTGCGAGCTCCTGACGGATTACACCCTCTTCCGGTGAAACCGGCATGGTGTTTTGCATATCGAACTGCAACTGCTGCGCCTTTTCCTGCTCAGCTTTTTTTCTCGCTTGTTCTGCAAGACGTGCTTTTTCTTCAGCTTCCGCCTTTTCACGCGCAGCTTGTCGCTCGGCGGCGCGTGTCACGTAAAGGGCTGCCTCGCGGCGCAGGCGCTGTTTTTCCAGAATATTGGCCTGCAAGGTTTCCACCCGGCGGCGTTCTTTTTCAAAGGCCCGCAGCGAAAGGTAACCGCTCATTGCCGCCACATCCGTGCTGACCGAAGGCGTAGCAACCGGGCCGGAATAGACAAGACCGACAGATGGCTCGCCGCCCGCCTGTACTTCCTGTCCCGGATTGAAAGCAACCGTGACATTGCCATCCACTGTCTGCTCACGCAGATCGAGGTTCAGCGTACCGGTCAGATTGGCTTCGCCAGCCGGCAGGCCGACATTCTGCAGACGCAGGATGCCATTGTTGATCGTGAACGGCATTACAAGGCTGTCCGCCTTGACTTCACCATTATAGATCAGCGCATCGACCAGCGGCTTGGTTTTGGAGGCATCGATCTCGCCTTCAATCTTGTCGGCCTCAGCCAGCAGCGGGGCAAACGCCGCGACATTGATACCACGTATCGTCAGGCCATTGGCGCGGATGTCGCCCGAACCACCGGCAGAAACCAGCATGTCATGCACACTGGCACCGGTTGCCTCCGCATTGAAGCTGGCATCGAAACGCCCGGTCGCGACCGGTGCACCGGCAAACTGCCACATATGCGCCTGCGGATCGACGCCGGTCACTTTGATATTCGAACGGAATATGCCGGCTTTTTCACCCGTTGCCATAACCAGCGAACCGGCGACCTTGCCGCCCATCCAGTCGCCGTTTATTTCTTCTAGCGACAGGCGACCATTGCTCTGGTTCAGGCGGGTCGAAAATCCCGACACGGATTCCAGAATACCGGTCTGCAGATTGCCCGCCTTCAGCATTACCGATGCCTCGAGGCCCGGGAAAGCTGGCAGGGAAACAGCCTCGGCATTCAAGCCACCATGGGTGCTGTCAAACACAGGGCCATAGGTGGTGTCACCAAGCCAGGCCAGATCAACCGTACCAAGCGACAGATCGCCTTCGATCTTGTGCGGCGATGCCAGTTGCATCGTCAAATTACCGGAAACCGGATTGCCGGCCGTCTGCCCGTTGATGCCGGACACCTTGATGGCATCTGGCAGAACCTCAACTCTGGACTTCATTTTCGTGGCCATGCCGCTGCCAATCTGCGGCAATGAAACACCATTCATGATGAGATAAGGTTCGATATCCGCGCTCTCCAGTGAAAAGTCACCGGCGCCCTGCCCGAATTTTTCAGTACCAAGGTTGAAAGCACCAACCATGGTTGCATGGGTTTTTTCTGTCGAGAAACGAATGTCCGTATTGGCGGCATTGCCAAGCGTGCCATTGATCTTGAGCGACACCAGGCCTTCGCCATCCGCATCAAACGGCAGCGGATCGAAACCGACCTGCCCGAACAGAATGGCGGTCGACTGGTTCTTTAACACCGATTCCAGCGAAAATGCCGTATCATCGGTAATCGCCAGAACATCAGGTACCTTGCCCACTGCCGAAATCCGGCTGCCATTGACCGTGCCGGATAATGCGACGCTCATGCCCTCATTTTCGGAACCGATGGAAAGATCGGCTTTGAGATCGGAATTGACGTACCAGCTGGCGCTATCGAGCATCCTTTGCAAGATAGGATGGCCGGGCAGATGCTTTTGCAGCATCGCAAGGAATGGCTGCGGATCCGCAGCCCGCAGGCTGACGGTTCCTTTCCCTGCGTAATTCAGCAGTGAGCCTTCCAGCCGTGCATTGGCGTCAAGTTGTGCGCCGGCCACATCACCAGCGGTCAGTTTTTCAACATTCAGCACGCCATTATCGACGCTAAAGGCGGTTTCCACCTCATTGGCGGTCACGCCGGATACGTTGAAGCGGTCAGCCTTGAACCTGGCAGCCATCCGGTGCTGGGAAATGGAGCTGTCGCCCTGCTCGCCCATGACAAGGCCGCCAATGGCTTTCAGCGCATCAAGATCAATCTCGTTACCTGCCAGATCAATCGACAGACTTGGCGCCTGACCTTCGGCCGATTCCCGTTCCAGACGGCCCTTCAACGAGGCATTGCCAATCACCAGCTCAAGATTTTCCAGTCGCTGCAACTGCGTGGTCAGCGATACGGATGCGGAAAAGCCCGCAGAGTTCAGCTGTCTGATCGCCGGATCAACCGTACCAGATAGCCAATTGGCCAGGCCCGACGGCTGGTTGGAGGCAACCAGCAGATCACCATTAAAGGCCGGGCCACCGGTTAGCGTAAGCGCACCGCTTGCCTCAAGCTGCGTGCGCCCGGGCATGAGGGCAACCGCATTGACAATTTGCCACCCGGCACCGGCCGGGCGCACATCCAGCTTGATATCGCGAATGGTCGTGTCATCGGCAACAAGTGCCGGCAGGCGAATGGTGGCCTTGCCCGGTACCTGCGGCACTGGAATGCGGGCAATCAGGGCCGCAAAAGCTTCAATGCGCTGGCGAACCGAGACGACCGGGACACGCGCCGTCTTGCCCGTCTGTACCGGCACGGCGAAGCTGTTGACATCTATTTGCTGGCCATCGGCCGTCAGCAGAAATTCTGGCTGAGTTCCGGTATCAAGCGTGGCTTCGCCGGTGATAATGTAAGGATTTCCGGCATCCCCCAATTCCATGCGGTATTCGGGAACACGCACACTTTCGTTGGTCAGCTCAAACTTGCCCTGCGTGCGGGGCGCAGAAAAAATTGACGCCTGCTGCGGCTGTTTTTTATCCTTCTCGTCCTGACGGATCTGGAAGGTAAAATTACCGCTATAAACAGGCTTACCATCGGTAACCGCAAGACCACCATCGAGATCAACCGCAACGGGATGCTCATCCGGCAGCAGGCGTAGGCGCAAACCGATACGCGCGAGTTTGGCGTCGGGCTCACCGCTCGACAGGGAAAATGTGCCAGCATGTCCATCAATGGCACCTCGTCCCTCCACGCGCCAGGGACCAGCCAGCGAGCGGGCGGACATATCCGCCGTCAGGCCGGTAACCGTGCGATTGCGTCCGGACTGTTCATCGATAAATTCAATCTGGCCACCTTCGATGCTGACCTTTTCCAGCACAACGGTTTTGGCCGGAATATCGGCGCGGCTGCCGCGCATCCAGTCGAGCGTACCATCCTTTAACAGACGGATTTTTGCCTTCGGCTCTTCAATGCGCATATCAAAGATACGCGCTTCGCCAGACATGAACGGCGCGAGTTCAGCATCCATGGAAAAACGCGCGACCTGAATGAGCGGAGATCCATCCGCGTCCATACCAGCGCGCACATCATGCAGCGTAACGGAAGGGAACGGCAGAAGACGCGCTTCCACAGCACCGTACACCACAACCTTCTTGCCCAGAATACGGCTTGCCTGATCCTCGAAGTCCCTGCGGAAACTGGTCCAGTCGATAAAATACGGAACAAGCAGCGCCGCAAACAGCGCCACTACGAGCAGTCCGCCCAGAAAAACAAGAATGCGTCCGAGCACTGCCCGATATCTCCATAAAAACAGAAAGGAAGTTAGTTCTTTTTGAACCAAGGGCAAGACACGTTTTTGATTGTCCCTTTGATTGCCCGTTTTGATTGGTTTGTTGAACTTAACTCATCCGGAACAACTTACCCGGGTTAAATATGTTATCGGGATCAAGTGACGACTTGATGGCGCGCATCAAATCCACTGCATCTCCCAATTCTTCCTGCAGGAAGCTGAGTTTGCCCTGCCCTATGCCGTGTTCACCCGTGCAGGTGCCATCCATCGACAGCGCCCGGCGATTCAGTCGTGCAACAAACGCCTCTGTCTTGGTTATGCTGTCAGCATCCTTGCCGTCAAACAACACCAGCACGTGGAAATTGCCGTCTCCGGCATGACCGACGATCGGTGCAAGGAAGCCGTTTTCAGCAATGTCCTTTTGTGTTTCCACCACGCAATCGGCAAGACGCGAAATCGGCACGCAGACATCGGTGGACAAGGCATCGAGCTGCGGTGCCAGCGCCCGGCAAGCCCAATAGGCGTCATGGCGAGCCTTCCACAGCTTGGCACGTTCCTGCGCGTCGCCGGTCCACTTGAAATCGGCACTGCCGAACTCTGCGGCAATCTCGGCAAATTGCTGAGACTGCAATGCGGTTGTTTCTTCCGTGCCGTGAAACTCCAGAAACAGTGTCGGCTTTTCTTCGTAGGAGAGGCCGGAATAGGCATTGCAGGCGCGGATCTGCACCTCGTCCAGAAGCTCGATACGCGCCACCGGAATGCCCATCTGGATGGTCATGATCACGGCGTCACAGGCAGCCTTGATGCTATCGAAGGAGCAGACGCCACCGGAAATCTTTTCGGGAATACCCTGCAATCTCAGGGTCACGGAGGTCAAAACGCCAAGCGTGCCTTCTGCCCCCACAAACAGCCGGGTCAAATCGTAACCGGCAGAGGATTTGCGCGCCCGTCTTGCGGTGCGGATTTCCTCACCATTCGCTGTCACGGCCGTTACCGACAACACATTGTCCTTCATGGTACCGTAGCGAACGGCATTGGTACCAGAGGCACGGGTTGAGGCCATGCCGCCAATCGAGGCACTGGCACCGGGATCAATCGGGAAAAACAGGCCAGTGTCACGCAGATATGTATTGAGCTGCTCGCGCGTCACACCCGGTTCAACGGTCACGTCGAGATCTTCAGCATTGACCTTGATGATGCGGTTCATGCGGGTAAAATCAATCGAGATGCCACCGGATGGCGCATTGACCTGCCCTTCCAGCGACGAACCGGTTCCGAAAGGAATGACCGGCACCTTATGCTCCGCGCATGCTTTGACAACAGTCTTTACATCATCGGCATTTTCAACAAACACCACGCCGTCAGGCAGCTGCGTGGTCAGGTATGTCGTGGTGTGGGCGTGCTGTTCGCGGAAGGACTGGCCGGTCTGGAGCTTGTCACCAAGCTGCTGCGCAAGAACTTTCAAGACATTGGCAATGCCCGCCTCGTTTCTGGTTCCCGAAATTACATCCTTCAAAGCCATCGGCGATCTCCACGGCGGCATCGGTTTTCAGAAAAATCGCAACCGATTTTCAAAAGGTCCGATGCTTATTTCAATAGGCTGGAACAATCTCCTTAAAGCATCAGCAACGACGCGAAGTGCTCCAAAATGCACAAGCCGGACTCAACGTTATCACGCGAGCCCGGCTTGGTATGAGACACGATACAATGTTTGTCCAGCACTGGCATTCCCGCCAGCACTTTGTTTACCGCAGGTTACTCCGCCGCAAGAAGTTGCTTGTCCTCTTCCAACGCCCGGCGACGAATGGCTGTTTCCAATTCACGGTGCAGACGGATTTCCTCATCGGCCTGCGGCTTGGCAAAGCGGGCCAGCAACACATAGGACACCGGCGTTATGTAGAGTGTCACTAGCGTTGCAAAACCAAGGCCACCCACGATAACCCAGCCGAGTGCAATACGGGCTTCCGCGCCAGCGCCCTGCGCCATAACCAGCGGAACACCGCCGAGAATGGTGGCAATCATGGTCATCATGACCGGACGCAGACGAATGGTGCAGGCCTTTTCAATCGCCTCCCGCACCGTTGCGCCCTGGTCACGCAGGTGGTTGGCAAACTCCACAATCAGAATGCCGTTTTTCGCCATGACACCAACCAGCAACACAAGTCCGATCTGACTGTAAACATTGAGGCTGGAGCCGGTCACCAGCAGCGCAATCACGGCGCAGGCAAGACCAAGTGGCACTGTCGACATGATGATGACGGAACTCAGCACACTTTCAAACTGTGCGGCCAACACCAGGAAAATAATGGCAATGGCAAAACCGAAGGTCAGCAACATGCCACTGGAGTTTTCCTGGAGCGTTGCGGCCTCACCCATTGGCAACAGGCGTGCACCCTGCGGCATGATCGATTGCGCCAATTCATTGACCTTGGCGACGGCATCACCCAGCGCCACACCCTCCTTCAAGCTGGCCGTAAAACCGACCGAAGGCAACTGCTGTTCACGGTTAAGCTGCGGTGCGACGGCTGTCTCCTTCAAAGTCGCAATAACCGACATCGGCACCATCCGGCCGTCCTTGGCCTTGAGGAAGATGTTTTCAAGGTCCGTCGGGTCATTGATCGGTCGGGTCGAAGACAACAGACGCACGGGAATGGCGTCGCCATCCACGAACACATCCACGATTGAGCGACCTTCCAGCAGCGACTGCATGGCACGCGCCAGACCGGTGATGTCGATGCCAAGATCGGATGCGCGTTCACGGTCGATCGACACGGAAAGCTGCGCCTGGTTTGGTTCATTGTCGAAACGCGGCGTGTCGAACATGCCGGTTTCATCCATGGCCAACAGCAGCTTTTGTGTCGCCTGTGTCAGGGACTGATAGTTGCTGCCAACCATCGCCATGCTGAGACCATTGCCTGCACCGCGAATACGCAGACTGTTGGGCTGTTGGGCGGTGGCGCGCAAACCCGGTACCTTCTGTGCAACAGCATTCACATCCTGCGCAATCTGGTTTTGCGTGCGTTCACGTTCTGACCAAGGTGCAAGGGTCATCACGATAAAGCCGGTGTTGGACGAACCATTCATGCCGGTGATCGAATAGATGTTGCGGATCTCGCCGCTGTCGCGCAGCGGCTTCAGCCCCTCCTCCACACGCTGCAATTGGTCACGGGTATATTCAAGGCCGGCACCCTGTGGTGCGGTTACGCGCATGAAAAGCGACGAGCGGTCTTCGCGCGGCGTCAACTCGCTCTGAACCAAGCCGAACGCAACCCACGAGGCACCCGCAAAAGCGACAGCCACGATAACGACAATCAGTGGATTGTTGAGGCAGGAAGACAGCGTCCTTTTATAGGTGGAAGCAAAAACCTTCCCAAACCACGCCAGCGGCCCCGTTTGAACCTGCTCGCCCTGTTTCAACATGCGCGAAGCAAGCATCGGGCACAGTGTCAAGGCCACTATGGAGGATAGGCCAACAGCAAAGGCCAGCACGAAACCAAACTCGCGGAACAGGCCACCAAGCTGGCCGGGCAGGAAGGACAGTGGAATGAACACCGCGGCAAGCGTTGCTGTTGTGGCGATAACCGCAAAGAAAACTTCCTGCGTGCCAAGAACGGCAGCGGCACGTGGCCCCATGCCTTCGGCGCGACGACGCACGATGTTTTCAAGCACCACGATCGCATCATCCACCACAAGACCGGTCGCCAGAACGATGGCAAGCAGTGTGAGAATGTTGATCGAAAAACCGATCATGTAGATCGCGACAATCGTTCCGATCAAGGCAACCGGCATGGTGATGGCCGGAATAAGCGTTGCCCGCCAGTCCCGAAGGAACAGGTAAAGCACCACCACAACGATAAGAGCGGAGAGGCCAAGCGCCAGTTGCACTTCGTGCAGCGCGCCTTCAATGAATACCGCGTCATCACTGGTGATGACGATACGTGTGCCCTCGGGCAAGTTGGCCGACATTGCATCTACGGCGGCTTTGACACCGGTGGAAATATTCAGCGTGTTGGACTGTGCCTGACGCACGATACCAAGACCAACGCCTTGAACACCGTTGGAACGCAGCGATGTGCTTTCATCGTCCGCACCCAGCATGACGCTGGCAACATCGCGCAGCCGCACCTTGTCCTTGACCATCAGGTTTTCAAATTCGGCTGGTGTCGTGAGGTTTGCAGTAGCACGCACGACAATATCCTGCGTGGCGCTTTTAAGCGACCCGGCAGGCACATCAAGTGCAGCCGTTCCAAGGGCTGTCGAGACATCGGTCACCGTCAGACCACGGCTGGCAAGGGCCGCCTGATCGAGATCAATACGGAAAACCTTATCCTGATCACCCGACAGTTCCACGTCGGCCACACCTTCAACGGCGGCCAGACGGTCAATGATCTCGTCATTCACCAGCTTGGTCAGATCTTCCATGCCAAGCGTCGACGAAGTGACCGCCAGTCGCATGATTGGCTGGCTGTCGGAATCCGCCTTGATGATCTGCGGTTCGTCCGCATCGTCAGGCATCTGGTTGGTGACGCGGCCGATGGCATCGCGCACATCATTGGAAGCAACGGCGAGATCAACCTTGTCGCCGAATTCAAGCGTCACACGGCTGCTGCCGAACTGCGACTGGGAAGAAATAGTCTTCACACCGCTGACACGAGCCACGGCACCTTCAATGGTCTGTGTCACTTCCTGATCGATGGTCTGCGGCGACGCACCGTCGTAAGTGGTGCGCACAGTGATAACCGGGCGGTCCACGTCAGGCAATTCGCGCACATCAACCCCCACCAGTGCCGCCAGACCGGCAACGACCAGAAGTGTATTGATAACGGCTGCAAGAATGGGGCGCCGAACGAAAAGCGCGGTGAAGGCGAGTTTGGAATCCTGGCCGCCTGGAGGCGTCTGGGTGGTCATTGATCCGCTCACTGACTTGCTACCTCCGGTGCTCTCGGCTGATTATTTGTACGCACTGCTCCGCCCTCGCGAACGCGCTGCAATCCTTCTGTAACAAGCGGATCGCCTTCGCTAAGTTCCGCCTTCACCAGAACGGAATCCGGGTTGCGTTGGACGATCTGGACGCGAACCTTGCTGGATTTGTTATCCACCACACGCCAGACATAAGAGCCTTCCGCATCCCACTGCACAGCCAACGGATCGACGGATGGATAGTTTTCACCAGAGAAGCGCATGGTCACCGAGAAGGACATGCCTGCTCTCAGATCGTCATTGGCATTGTTGAAGACGGCGCGAACCCGAATGGTTCTGCTAGCTTCATCCACGCGGTTATCAATGGCTTCAACTTCACCTTTGAAAACCTCACCCGGACGGGAGATCGAAGTTGCCTCCACAGGCATGCCCAATTTTATCGCGGTGGCGAACCGTTCTGGCGCCCAGAAATTCACCAGAATTTTCGAACGGTCATCAAGGCCGACAATGCTGGTTTGCGTCGTGGCGTTGTCACCAATATTGATAGCGACGATACCGGCGATACCTTCAATCGGCGCTACGATATTACGGCGTTTGAAATTGAGTTCGGCAGTGCTGAGCGCCAGCTTGGCGGCTTCCTCGGCAATCTGCGCATCCAGCACATCCAGACGGGAAACGGATTTCAGATTGCTGTAGGAGGTGGATTTTTCAACCGCACTTTTGAGAGAAACCTGCGCCTTTTCGCGCTCGATGATTTGCTCATCATCATCAAGCCGTGCCAGCACGTCGCCCTTTTTGACCTTCTGGCCGGATGCCACGAGAATTTCGGAAATAAGCCCGGATGCCTGTGGTGTGACCACAACCGACTGGATGGCCTCACCATTACCAATGGCATTCATGCGGTCATTGATGGTGCCGGTCTTGACCGGTGCGATGGATACCAGCGTTGCATTGCCGCCCTGACGACCCTGGCCGTTTCCACCGCCCTGACCTTGCGCACCGCCTTGGCCTTGTGAACCACCATTGCCCGTCGCACTGGCTGCCGTTTCCGCAGCTGGCTTTTCGGCCGACAAAATCCCGGCCTTGGCCAGGATATTGCGCCCGTCAGACGTATTGAGTGCCCACAGACAGACACCTGCGCCCACGACAGCCAGACTGACACCAACCTGCTTCCAAGCCTTCATGCAATTCTCCGAATGATATGCTTCGGGGGCCAGCATGATAACGCTGCACACACCCCTCTGTGATTTGCTCCAGTATCTTTGCTGGATTTGAACAACGCAATGCACAAAACCGTTTGTTACGTAATTGTAATTTGCGTCATTTTTTGAATTGAACCCATCAAATAAGTTCAATTTACAATAGTGTCATGTTCACTATTGTGACTGTTGTAAAACATGCCTTTTTTGATTTCCGCATTCATTTCAAAACCTGCACGGGAGACGTACAACATGTGCAATGCCTGCGTAATAAACGATATTAAAGACCGTATGCTGTCTAGGCGCAGCCTGTTCAAGGCCGCAGCAGCGGGAACGGTAACCGCCGCAGCCGCCACATTCGGCAGCGCACCGGTCGCCATGGCGCAAGCCGCCAGCAGCGTGACCGACATGACCCATGAACTGCATGAGGATTTCCCGACTTTCTTCGGCGAGCAGCAGTTTTTCAAGGACCAGAAATTCAATTACGCCGAACACAAGTTCAATCTGTTTGAGCTGCGGGTCAACGAACACACCGGCACCCATGTCGACGCACCCCTTCACTTCTCCGAAAACGGCACATCGGTTGCCGAAATTCCGGTTGGCAATCTGGTGGTGCCGCTCGCTGTTATCGACATCCGTGAAAAGGCAGCATCCAATCCAGATGCGGAAGTCACGCCCGATGACATCAAGGCGTGGATTTCCAAAAATGGCGACCTGCCGGAAAATGCCTGCGTCGCCATGTTGTCCGGCTGGCAGCAGCATCTGGGCACGGACAAGTTTCGCAATGCCGATGGCGAAGGCAAGATGCACTTCCCCGGCTTCCACGTAGAGGCGGCCAAATACCTGCTGGAAGAAAGCAAGGCCGCAGGCATCGCCGTCGACACGCTGTCGCTCGACTTCGGCAAATCGCCGGATTTTGCCACCCATTACGCCTGGCTTCCGGAAAACCGCTGGGGTCTGGAAGGCATTGCAAATCTGGACAAGGTTCCAGTCAAGGGCGCAACACTTGTCGTCGGCGCACCGAAACACCGGGGTGGTACCGGTGGGCCCGCCCGCGTTTTCACACTCGCATAATTCGGCAACCTGCTGACCGAACACGGAGGAAACATCGATGAGCACCGTCTCCAAAACACAAGATCCGGAAACCAATCCGCGTGTGAAGGCGGTGTTCGACGATATCCGTGCGACGCGAAAGTCCGACTTCATCAACAATATGTGGCTTTACCTCGCCTTTGATGCCGACCTGTTGGAAAAGACATGGGGCGAGGTAAAGGCTGTCATGGCAACGCCTTCAGCGCTTGATCCCTTGACCAAGGAGCTGCTTTATATTGCCGTGTCCGTCACCAATGGCTGCTCCTATTGTGCCCATTCCCACACCGCTGCCGCCAAGTCGAAGGGTATGACGGATGAACAACATGCCGATCTTGTCAGGGTGATCTCGCTTGCGGCCAAAACCAACCAGCTGGCAACCGCGCTGCAAGTTCCAGTCGACACGGTTTTTGACGCCGATCAGAAAAGCTGACCCTCAAAATGCACCGATACAGGTGCTTTGACGGCTGAAACGGGAATAAAAGCAGAACATGCTTCTGGCCTTTCAGCCCCGAATCACTACATTGGGCCGCATGAGCAACAATTTTGATGATATCCCGTTCTTCGATGAAGAACCGGCAGAGCCACGCAAGCCAGCACCAGCGCCACAACAGGGCAGCGGTCTTGGCATTGCAGCCCGCGCCATGGCAGCGCGTGATCAGGCGCGTCCCGCCCCCGATTATCTCTCTGGCCTGAACGCAGAACAGCGCGAAGCAGTAGAAACACTGGAAGGCCCGGTTCTGGTGCTCGCCGGTGCAGGCACCGGCAAAACTCGCGTGCTGACCACACGTATTGCTCATATTCTGGAAACCAAGCGCGCCTTTCCAAGCCAGATCCTGGCGGTGACCTTTACCAACAAGGCCGCCCGCGAAATGAAGGAACGTATTGGCGTTCTGGTTGGCGGCGCCGTTGAAGGCATGCCGTGGCTCGGCACGTTCCACTCCATCGGTGTGAAGCTCTTACGCCGTCACGCTGAACTGGTCGACCTGCGGTCGGATTTCACCATTCTCGATACGGACGACGTTGTGCGGCTGATCAAGCAGCTCATTCAGGCCGAAGGTCTGGATGACAAGCGCTGGCCCGCCAAGCAGTTTGCCGGCATGATCGACAACTGGAAAAACAAGGGGCTAACTCCGAAAGACATTCCGGAGGGTGACGCGCGCGCCTTTGCAAATGGCAAGGGTCGTGAGCTCTACACCGCCTATCAGGCCCGGTTGAAGACGCTCAATGCCTGCGATTTCGGTGACCTGCTGCTGCATCCGATCAGCATGTTCCGTCGCAACCCGGATATCCTCAAGGAATATCACCAGAAGTTCCGTTACATCTTGGTCGATGAGTATCAGGACACCAACACCGCACAATATATGTGGCTGCGGCTTTTGGCGCAGCGCCCCAAGGGTGAAGTGCAAAACGTCTGCTGCGTGGGTGATGACGACCAGTCCATTTATGGCTGGCGCGGTGCCGAGGTCGATAACATCCTGCGTTTCGACAAGGATTTTCCCGGTGCAAAGGTCATCAAGCTGGAGCGCAACTACCGTTCCACCGAACACATTCTCGGCGCTGCCGGTCATCTGATTTCACACAATGAAGGCCGGCTTGGCAAAACGCTGTTTACCGACCGCGTTGATCCCGATGACGAAAAGGTCATTGTGCACGCCGCCTGGGATTCCGAAGAAGAAGCCCGCGCAGTAGGCGAAGAAATCGAACAGTTGCAGCGCCAGAGCCATAATCTCAACGATATGGCGATCCTCGTGCGCGCCTCGTTTCAAATGCGTGAGTTTGAAGATCGCTTCGTGACGCTGGGGCTGAACTACCGCGTTATCGGCGGCCCACGCTTCTATGAACGTCTCGAAATTCGCGATGCCATGGCCTATTTCCGCCTCGTCTGCCAACCGGCTGACGATCTGGCCTTTGAGCGCATCGTCAACACACCGAAGCGTGGACTTGGTGACACCACCATTCGCAACCTGCACGACTATGCACGTGCCCGCGATATTCCGATGTTGGCGGCTGCCGCCGATATTATCGAAACGGATGAATTGAAACCGAAGGCCCGCAAGGCGCTGTTCGATGTGATTCAATCTTTCAGAAACTGGCAGCAACGGCTTGAAACCACGTCACATATCGAACTGGCTGAGCAGATTCTCGAAGAGTCCGGCTATACCGACATGTGGAAGGCCGACAAGTCGGCCGAAGCACCGGGCCGCCTCGACAACCTGAAGGAACTGATGCGCTCGATGGAAGCCTTCGAGAGCATGCGCGGTTTCCTTGAGCACGTGGCACTTGTCATGGACGCCGAGCAGAACGAAAACCTCGATGCCGTCTCGATCATGACACTGCACTCCGCCAAGGGTCTGGAATTCGACACCGTGTTCCTGCCCGGCTGGGAAGAAGGGCTGTTTCCGCATCAGCGCGCGCTGGATGAAGGCGGACGTTCCGGTCTCGAGGAAGAGCGTCGCCTTGCCTATGTCGGTCTCACCCGCGCCAAGCGCCGCTGCCATATCTGGTTTGTGTCCAACCGCCGTATTCATGGCCTCTGGCAATCGACCATGCCGTCACGCTTCCTTGAGGAACTACCGGCAAACCATGTCGATGTGGCCGCCTCCGACAATAATTACGGCGGATATGGTGGACGCGGCGGTTACGGCCAGTCCCGTTTCGACAAGGCCGATCCATTCGCCAATGATTATTCGACCCCCGGCTGGAAACGTGCGCAGGCCAATCGGTCTGACGCGACGCGCGACAACTGGGGCAGCCGCTCAGGCCACGCCGTGGAGCGTATTGGTTATGGCGAAAGCGGCCCGAAAGCCCGCACCATCGATGGCGAGCTGGTTGCCAAATCCGTATCCGACACACCGTCGCGTTTTAATGTGGGCGATCGCGTGTTCCACATGAAGTTCGGAAACGGCAACATTACCACCATTGAAGGCAACAAGTTGACCATCGACTTTGATCGCGCCGGCCAGAAACGGGTGCTGGATGGATTTGTTGAGAAGGTCTGAGGTGTCGCAAATTGACGTCTCTGGCGCCAGCCCTAGCTCACCTCACCCGGTGTAAAACCAAAGATGTAGATGGCAGCGATAACGACTGCGATTGCAAAAATGAAAGCCACAAAGGTAATCATTCGGTGGAGTGGTTTGCGTGTTGTCTGTTTCATGGACAGGAAACGGCCCAGCCGCAAATTCCGTTCCCAACAAAATCGGGTGCAGTCGTCGCCCACCACCCATTCACGTAATTTGATTCCGTATCAAAGAGATATGGGCTAAAGCTGAATCAGATTTTCAGCATTTGGCCTCCCATGACACAAACGACAAGCTCTCCTCGCCTCAACCCGTTGCATCTGGCGGCCGCCTTCGGCAGCGGCTGCCTCTTGACCCTGATGGTGCATTTCAACGGCATGTTGGCCCATTACGGCAACGCCATGTTCTCCTCATGGACCGCCCATGGCACCGGCACAGTCGCCGCCCTGATCTATCTTGCCATTCTCTATAAGAAACCCAAGCCAAGTGAGATTGCCAAACCCAAGGCGCCGCTCTGGGCCTATCTCGGTGGCGTCGTGGGTGCCGCCATCGTCATGCTAACCTCAAGCGCCGTCAACTCACCGCTCGCACTGTCGGGCACCATCGCACTTGGACTGGGTGGACAGGTCATCTTCAGCCTCGCAGCCGACCTCTGGGGTTTCTTTGGCCTGCCACGTCGCCGGCCGGATGCGCGCGACCTCTGCGCCGTTGCCCTGATCCTCGGCGGCAGCGCCCTTATCATTCTGGTTGGGAGAGCGGCATGATCCTGTGGATTTCCATGGCCTTCGCAGGCGGCGTCTTCGTCGCTCTCAGCCGCCAGATCAATGGCCGTCTCAGCCTGTCAAACTCGCCGCTAATTGCGTCCTTCTGGAACCATATTGTCGGTTTTGTCGTGCTGACGCTGCTTGGCCTCGCAATTGGCGGCCTGCTGCCTGAAGGTGCGGCTGACGCGCCTTGGTACGCCTTTATCGGCGGACCGATCGGTGTGGTGTTCATTGCCTCGGGAAGCTGGCTCATTCCGCGCATTGGTGCGGTCAACACCGCACTTCTGGTCATCAGCGGTCAGATGGTATCGGGTGTGGTGCTGGACCTTTTCAGCAATCAGCCGCCAAAGATCTGGGCCAGTGCCCTTGGCGTACTGCTTATTCTCGCAGGAATGGCGCTCACCCAGCGCCGTTCCAAATAAGCTTCTTAAAACGGCCGGTCAGCCTTTTCTGGAAAACAGGCTGGCCAGTGTCTTTGTGGTTCCCTTGTTGTCCTTGTCGGCAAACACCGGTTTCGATTCCAGGCGAGAAACCACAACAATGCGGTTCACGTCACCACGTTTGAAGGCCGCCAGGAACTTCGGATATTCCTTGAACACCACGCAACCGTTGGATTCGCCGCGTCTGGCCAGCATGTAGGTATGCGCCAACAGGCCGTTGCGGCCGTGCGGGTTGACGCCGCTTTCCGGTGTCAGACGAAGCGCTTCCACACCGTGGAACAGCGCTTCGCGCATGGTCAGCTTGTAGGACGATGGCGGGGTAGATCCCTTCATCTTCACATGCACATATTTCGGATTGTCGCGCATCGAACCAAGGCCCGAATGAGCCTCCAGCTTGTCGCCATTGGGCATGTGCACCGTCGCGGTCTCGATTTCATAGACAGCAGTTCTGGCACCCATGGCAGACGGGCGGGACGCTACGCTTGGAAGGGTTGGTTTTTCCGGGCGCAGCATTGCAACTTCTTTTTCCACTGCTTCCGTGCCGGTTTTCGGCTGGGCAGCAGGTGAGATTTTCGCAATCTGTGGACGGAACGACGGCAGCGGAATGCTGTCAGGCATATCCTGCGCCGTCTCAGGTGCCGCTTCCGGCGCTGATCCATTCAAAATAAGATCGAAACGGCGGCTGGCAGACGCATTGGCATCCGGCTTCACCTCGACAAGCGCCGAGAGGGAGCTTGAGCTTGGTTTCATCGGTGCGGCACTGGCCAGAAGCGTTGCCTCACGCAACGCCTTGTCCATTTTCACCTTCGCCAGCCGAAGCTCGGTGCGTTTATGTGCAGCCTTGATGCCTTCAGAGGTCAAACTCGCCATGCGGATCTGGTCTTCCGACGGTTTTCCAAGGCGGGAAAATTTGTTGATGCGCACATCATGACTTCCCGAAGGCAGCGAAACGGGCACATGTGCGGCAATGGCAATCTGCGGTTTGTTAGCGTGTGAAGGCGTCAGAGAAGCGTGCACACTCTGCATCGTGGAGACAGTAAATCCCATCCAGACGGCAACAGTAATGACAACACCGGACACAATGGTAACCGGACTTATCATCTTGTTTTTTCTGGAAGAACGAACTTTACGGCCCGACGATACGGGTTCGCCAAAGGTGTGCACCTTAGTCGCCATGGTACTCATTACCTAACACGTTACTCTGCTCCCGGACACGCAGATAAAAACCGGGCACTCTGCACCGGCCTGCCAAACAGGAAGCGCCGATCACATAAAACAATGGCAAATTATGGTAACCAAACCCTTTACGTCGAAGATTCATTCTTCGATTATTTTTGGATTAGAACTCGCCATTCATTCCAACCTGCACGCCGACAGAGCCACCGGGCGCATAACCGAGCGATCCATTCACCACCAGCGGATAATCAACATCCAGCATATGCGCCACGGCAAAGCTGGTGGCAAACTCACCGCTATAGGTCGCAACATTGGTTGCCCATGAAGTTTTTCCAGGTGCTGATGGTGTTGGTGCGCCCGTCATCGCCATGGCCGCAGCAATCCCCTTATTCGCATCCTTACGGTTGCGATCGACCGTCGTCTTAAGCCTGGATATGTCACTATTAAGGCCAGTAATATCAAAATCCGTGGTGGCGAGATTGCCGTTGGCATCCGCCGTCACCAGTTTGACCGGACCGACCTGCGCCGCACGGCTGGCGGCCGACCCTATGCCCGTCATGGTATAGGTGTTGGATGCGGTGCCCAGCACCACCTGCCCTTGCCGCAGCGCCTTGGCACCTGCCCCGATAGCCACACTGTTGCTGAAACCAGCACTCGAACCGGCGCCAAGCGCGATACCCGCCTGACCGCCAACAACCGCATCACGACCAATCGCAATGCCATCCGTTGCTGTCACCGTGCTGCGCAGACCAAATGCCAGCGCATTGGCGGCCGCCGCAGTTGTGGTGGCGCCATTGCCGATGGCAAGCGAATTGGCTTCGGCAGCTGACGCTGCAGCATTGGCCGTGCTGCCAAGACCGGTAATCTGGCCGCCGCCGATCGACACGCCGGCATTGGTATCGATAGTGACATTACTGGCGCTGAGGCCGCAATCGGTCGTGCTGACGACGTTCCCATCCTTATCTAGAATGGACACACCAATGGTCTGGCCATTCAGCACACCGACAATATCCGTGTCTATGATGTCGGCCAGCAACGACAGCAGCGGATCGACCACATTGGTGGCGATTGGCTCAAGCGCTGGCAGATCGACGCTCAGCCCCGAGCAGACATTGACCAATGGTACAGCCTGCGCCGACGCAATCCTCGCACAGGCAAGTGTCGATACGCTGGACGCCAGCGATAACACCAAAACAATTCTGACAGATTTCATGCGGCCTTCCTAACATGCTGTATGTACGCGATATTTAAATTAGCCATAGTTAATACAGTGGATGCTTTAATTTATTCTTTCTAATATGTGATTTTTCGCAGATCCCAAATGCGCAGAGGCCAAATACCGACGGGCAAGTCGGTTGCATCTTGATTGCGCACCGGAAGCAGCGTACCCAAACGCTATCGTCCCGCAGGAGGAGCCTACCATGAAAGCGTTGTTGCTGATCGACATCCAGAACGGGTTTTGCCCAGGCGGTAATCTGCCGGTTGCAGAAGGTGACAGGATTGTCCCCATCGCCAATGCACTCATTGAAAATGGCGGTTATGACCTGATCGTCGCGTCACAGGACTGGCACCCGGAAAATCACGGCAGCTTTGCTTCCCAGCACGCCGGAAAAGAACCCTTCGACATGGGTGAGCTGTCCGGCAAACCACAGGTCATGTGGCCGGACCATTGTGTACAGGGTACGTTCGACGCACAATTCCATCCAGATTTGAACACCGACAGTTTCGACTATGTGCAACAAAAGGGTGAGAACCCGGCTGTCGACAGCTATTCTGCCTTTCGGGACAACGATCAGGCAGCCGTCACCGGCCTTGCCGATTATCTGACCCGACAAGGTGTGACATGCCTCGACATTTGCGGGTTGGCCACCGATTATTGCGTCAACTTTTCCGTACAGGATGCGGTGGATATGCTGCCTGGCGTCAAGGTGCGTTTCATTGAGGACGCCAGCCGCGGCATTGATCCAGAAGGCGTCAAGGCAGCCATTACCGCCATGCGCGCCAAGGGTGCTGACATCATCACCAGCAAGGATATTCTGGCCGCCTGAGGCGACGCTTTATCCTATTACTTAGGAACGGTCTTTTCCAGAATATCGATATCGGACGCAGCGTCTTCCATACGCCGCGTCACGGCGGTCAGCGCATCATTCAGCCCGCGATTGTAAAAACGTGGGCCCAGCTCCGCAGACAGAAAGTCCAGCAACATTTCCCCCTGAAGCCCGCTGATCTCACAATCCAGCTCTTCATTCAGATGTTTGCGGATACGGCTGACGAGATCGGTTTTCTCCTGTCTGCTAAACTCGATAATACTCAATGTAGCGTCCTTCCCGACTCTCGACTTCAGCGGTTTCGATACCAAAAATGGCGCACCGCAGGCAATGCTTCACAAAATTCAATTTATCGATCAAAGCAATTGCATTGCATCCGCAGGATCACCGCTCTAGAGCGTTGCCAGACTAAATTGATCTGCTCCGGTCATTTGCACCGAACCATCCGACACATATCCGTTTAGTCAGGAAACGCGCCCGCAGCGCGCAAGGAGAATACCCATCAATGGCACACGCAGACTTCAAAACTGGCCTCAAGGGCGGTTTTCTCATCGCATTGTCGGCGGCACCCTTCGGCTTGCTGTTTGGCGCCGTGGCGGTGGACAACGGCCTGACCATGTTCGAAGCGGTGCTGATGAGCGCAACTCTCTATGCCGGCGCCAGCCAGCTGGTGGGGATTGAACTGTTTGGACAAAAGATCGAGGCCTGGCTGGTCATCCTGTCGATCTTTGCCGTCAACTTTCGGCACATTCTTTATTCCGCTGCCATGGTGCGTCCCCTCGCCCACTGGTCGCTCGGTCGCAAGCTGATCGCCTTCTTTTTCCTGGTCGATCCACAATTTGCCGAATCTGTGCGTCGCAATGAAAACGGTGAAAAGATTTCATTCTCCTGGTATATGGGTTTTGCCCTTGCCATCTATTTCCCATGGCTGATCACCACCGTTCTCGGCGTGATGTTCGGAAAGCTGATCGGTGATCCACGCGCACTCGGATTTGATGTGCTGTTACCGATCTATTTTATGGGCATGGTGCTCGGCTTCCGCAAAAGACAGAATTTCTATCCCGTCATGCTCGCAAGTGGCATCGGCGCCATCGTCGCTTTCCATGTGGTCGGCTCACCCTGGCACGTCAGCCTCGGTGCCTTTGCCGGCATTCTGGTGGCTGTGCTGCTGCCTCCGGCACCGAGCCACATAAACAATATTGAAGAAGCCGGGGAGCAGAGCCTGTGAGCGATCTTTTCAACACCTATACGCTCTGGCTTATCATCGCTGGTGCAATCGCCACCTATATGACGCGCATTGGCGGTTATCTTCTGATGACCCGCATGAAATCCATTCCGCCACGTGTCGAGGCCGGATTGAATGCGGTACCGGTCGCGGTTTTGACCACTCTGGTCACGCCCACCTTTTTTGACGGTGGTTACGAGGTCAAGGCCGGCATGATCGTCGCCATGATCGTTGGTTTGCGCTTTCCCGGTCTTACCATGCTGTTTGCCGGATGGTTACTTGTCGTTACCACCCGGCATTTTGTCGGTTAAGGCCTAATGCCTCAAACTGCGGCAGTGGCCTTATCAAGCCATGCCAGAACTGCCTCGTCGCTCAATAGCGGCGAGATTTTTTCCCGGACATTGGCGTGGTAGGCATTCAGCCAGTCACGCTCCTCCGCCGTCAGCAGCTCTGCCACCACCAGACGGCGATCAATCGGGCACCATGTCAGCGTCTCAAAAGCAAACATCGGCAGATCACCGCCCTCAATCTGTTCCGGCTCCGTCACATAGATCAGGTTCTCGATACGAATGCCAAACTGACCAGGACGATAATAGCCGGGTTCATTGGACAGGATCATGCCTGGCAGAAACTCTTGTGTGGCAAGACGGGCAATGCGCTGCGGCCCCTCATGCACAGAGAGATAAGAGCCCACGCCGTGGCCTGTACCATGTCCGTAATCGACACCGGCTTTCCAAAGGGCAATACGCGCCAACGGATCGAGATCGCAGCCACGGGTTCCCTTGGGGAAGCGCGCCGCGCTGATGCCAATCATGCCTTTCAGAACAAGCGTGAAGAACTTCTTCTGCTCAAAGGGCACATCACCAATTGCAACCGTGCGCGTAATGTCTGTTGTACCATTCACATATTGAGCGCCGGAATCGACAAGGAACATTTCGCCAGCATTCAACATGCGGTCAGTTGGCGTCGTAACGCGGTAGTGAATGATCGCCGCATGCTCACCGGCACCGGAAATAGTGTCGAAGGAAATATCCTTGAGCGGGTTCTGCATGCGCGACCCGACATGAGACCGAGTACGCTCCAGCATTTTGACCGCTTCGATTTCGCTGACACTGCCCGGCTTGGCATTGTCCAGCCAATAGAGAAACTCCACCATGGCTGCGCCATCCTGTAGATGGGCGGCAACACTGCCATTCAGCTCTGCTGTATTTTTGCAGGCACGTGGCAGCTTGGCAGGATCAACAACCTCAACCAACTCACCACCGGCAAGCGTAATGGCATTGCGCAGGGCAACCGGCGCAAGATCGGCGTCAACGGCAATCCGTGCACCGTCCTTGGCGTGCCGGCGCAGACGTGTCTCAATTTCGGATGGCGGCAGCTGCACGGCCAGCTGCGCCAGATAGGCCTCTACTTCGATGCCGGTCTTGCGCTTGTCGAGGAAGATTTCGGCCGTGCCATCGGCAAAAACCAATGCGCGTGCCAAAGGATGCGGCGTGTGCGGCACGTCATTGCCGCGGATGTTGAAAATCCACGCCACGGAAGACGGCTCACCGATCAGCACAGCCTGCAGGTTTGCAGCGGTCAGATCCTGAGCAATGGTGGCAATCTTTTCACGCGCCAGAACGCCGGCATGCATTTCCGTCTGGATGGTAACAGCACCGAGAGGTTCGGACGGGCGGTCTTTCCACACGACATCGAGCGGATTGTGCTGCAGGAGAACGATCTCACCGCTAGCATCTTTCAGCGAAGCCTCAAGTCGGCGCAGTTCAGCACCGGTGTGCAGCCATGGGTCAAGCCCCAACCGGAAACCCTTCGGGGCATTTTTCTTCAGCCAGATTGGCGGGGGTGCATTAACCAGATCTCCACCGGTGAAGACATCACCATCCACTTGCTCAACCAGCTGCGTGGTGTAGCGTCCGTCCACAAACACGATGGCTTGGGTGCGGGTTACCAGAATGACGCCTGCCGAACCGGTGAAACCGCTGAGCCACGACATGCGCTCGGCCGAGGCCGGTACATATTCGCCTTGATAGTCATCCGCGCGCGGCACCAGAAAACCGTCGATACCAAGAGCATCAAACGAAGCCCTCAAGGCCTCAACCCGCTCACGGCCAAATTGCGGGGCGGAAGTGGTTTCGAACGACTGAAACATGAACTGCTTTCCAAAAGATTCCATTGCGGCCGCGAATTTATAGCCGCGCTGCTGATGGGTCCAGCCGAAAGAACGGCGTGAAACTGGCAGCACCTAAAAAACCATCAGGAAACCGCGGCATTTGCATATGTTTTGCGCAAAAAAGCCGCAATCTGCATACGAACCACCCCTAGCCATGCATCAAACGCATAACACCATTGTAGTCAGACACCTACCTGAACTGAAAAGTATAACTTATGTTCTAATCATCGAAGGGAACACGAGGTTTCCTTCCGTATGTAAGGAACACGGCAATGGCAAAATCTTTCTTCCGCACAGCTTTCGATCGCGTTATTGAAGCTCGCGAGCGTCAGGTCGGCCGTTACGTAAACGGCGCGCTCCTGAACCTTGACGACCAGTCTCTCAAGGCTCTTGGCACCAGCCGCGAAGAACTTCGCCGCAAGGGCACCAGCTACGTATTCTGACTGTTACGCCCGGCTTGCTTTCTCCTCCTCCCGAAGTGGCCTGGCATCGGAATACGTTTCCCGCTCGAGCACCCTCCCAGCTCGCGGGCGATCAGCATGACTGATCGAAAGGCGACGCGAAAGCGTCGCCTTTTTTATTGGCCTGATGCCAAAATGGCGGAAAAAATATCTGCATTTGCTGCATTGCTTAAAAAAATCCAATGGCATATCGACGGCGGATACACCCACTCGCTCAAAGACCTCAGATATCAAGCAAAAGCGCGCTTACTTGCACAGGTGACCATTACTTACGCAGGTGAATAGTCACCCAGCCATTGCGCCAGATGGTGCGAACATGGCTCAGATGTTCGCCATTATAGGCAGCCAGAACCTTCCAGCGCTGCGATGACAGAATACCTGAGAGGATTACCGAACCACCCGGAGCGAGATGTGCAACTAGCTGCGGCGCCATCTTGATCAGTGGCCGCGCCAGAATATTGGCGATGATCAGATCAAACGGGCCATGTTTGGCAAAGGCATCCGAATGGAAACCGGGGGCTGTTTCCAGAGACACACCCTGGACAATACCGTTGAGGCGCACATTTTCCTTGGCGACGCGCACAGCAATCGGATCGATATCGGTGGCAAGAACCGGAATGCGGCGCATCTTGGCAACGGCAATTGCCAGAACGCCACTGCCGGTGCCCAGATCAAGCGCATTGCGCACGGTACGGGCCCGCACAACCGCTTCAATCATTTCAAGGCAGCCGGCTGTCGTGCCGTGATGACCGGTTCCGAAGGCCTGCCCGGCTTCGATTTCAATCGAGATATCGTTGACGCGAACCTTGTCGCGGTCATGGGAGCCGTGAACCAGAAAACGCCCTGCCCTGACCGGCTTCAAACCTTCCAGCGACTTGGCAATCCAGTCGATGTCAGGAATGACCTCACGCTGGACGGCAAGATGCGGGAAAGCGCTTTTCAGAAGTGTGTCGAGACGCTCGCGGACTTCGTCTTCTTCTTCAAGAAGCAGATAGACGGAGGCTTCCCAGATGTCCTTCTTTTCATCGACCTCGGTAGTGGCGATGGCAATGCCATCTTCCTCGAACACCTCGGTCATGACATCCAGTACCTGACCGGCCTCGATTTCAGTGGTCGTCACATAGAGGCGGATCTCGCTCACGGCAGCATCTCTTTCGGAAAATATCGAACTTGCCTGCCTTTGCCACAAAAGCAGGCGCAGTCCAATACCACCAGAGAAGAAACCGGCATTAACCCTTCAGGAGATTTTGCAGTTTCTGTACCGCAACATCAGGGTTTTCACCGTAGGCAATGGTGCTGACGAAACGTCCCTGCGCATCCAGCAGGAAAACCGACGCAGTATGATCCATGGTGTATTCACCGTTCGGATCTTTTTCATCCACCGGCACCCGCTTGGCGTAAACGCGGAAGCTCTTGATCATTTCGGCAATCTTGTCCGGCTCGCCGGCAATACCGGTGATACGGCTGGTTACGTTGGAGATATACTGACCAAGGATTTCCGGTGTATCACGCTCGGGATCAACCGTGACGAAATACCCCTGCATCTTGTCACCTGCCGGATCGACCTTCTCCATCCAGCCATTCAGCTCGAAAAGGGTTGTCGGGCAGACTTCAGGGCAATGGGTAAATCCGAAAAACAGCGCCGTCGGTTTGCCCTGGAAGGCCTTTTCGGTAATCGGCAGGCCGTTTTGGGCAACAAGCTGAAACGGCGCGCCATAAGGGCCTTCCGTCATATGCTGCTTTGACTCAGACAACGCAAATGCCAGCCAGGTAACAATACCGCCCAAAACGGCAACAAGACACCAGAGAACGATACGAACTTTTTTCATGTCAAATCAGCCTTCACACCAAATCTGATGGCCACCGATGCGGCAGACATCTCAGTCTCGAAAGCAGATAATCAAACTTGCCCCTGACCGCAAATCAACAACCAGTTGATTAAAGGCACTGCGCGGATTTGCCGCCCTCGCCTACGCCATCAGGTCAAAGGCACCAGGAAAGACCTGTCTGCGACAGGGTGAGGAAAATATCGACGCCATGCGTCATCCAGCCCTGGAAGGCCAGCAGGCTGACACCCAGAAAGCTCAAGACGGCCACAGCCATCAACAGCATGTGATTTGTGTTTCGCACGAACGTCGACATGCCCTGATGATAACATCGATGCCCCTCACCAACAACAGGACCAAAAACTGAAAGCCTGAGAAAAGACGCCGTTAGTAAAAGGTTAAACGGTTACAGTGCATGATCGTCATGCGGTCTTCCAAGATAGCGACATGACGTCTGCCGGGTTTTCCAACAAGCCGGTCTTCCGCATTACCTGCCATTATGAACATCCGGACTTTAGCGCGTCCAGAACCGCCAGGAAGAATTCAGACCATGACGAATGCAATCAAGCAATCGGGTTCTCATCTCGAAATCGTTTCCTTCCATCTTGGCGATCAGGAATTCTGCATCGACATTATGGCAATCCGTGAAATTCGTGGCTGGGCACCGGTTACGCCTATGCCGCACACGCCTCCTTACGTTCTCGGTCTTATCAACCTGCGTGGCGCCGTTATTCCTGTCATCGACATGGCCTGCCGCCTCGGTATGAAAATGACCGAACCTTCGGAACGCTCTGCCATCATCGTCACCGATATCGGCGGCAAGCTGGTTGGTCTGCTGGTGGAACAGGTTTCCGACATGATGACCATCCGTTCGGAAGACCTGCAGCCGACACCGGAAATCATTCCTGAGACCCAGCGCAGCTTCTCGCACGGCATCGTCGCGCTTGAGAAGAGCATGGTCTGCTTCCTCAACCTCGATACGGTCATCGCGGAAGAACTGTCCCGCGAAGCCGCTTAAGACTTTACATTACTGAGATTTTTGAAACGGCAGGCCTTACGGCTTGCCGTTTTTCCATGTCGGGTTCTGCCCGTAGAGCGGCACGGTTGAAATTGCCATCTTGGCCGAGCCATCGGTCAATTCGCGAGTGTGCACCAGATAGATCAACGTATCATTCTGCTTGTCGTAAATGCGGGTCACCAAAAGCTTCTTCCACACCAGCGACATACCCTGCCGGAACACTTCCTCCCCATCCTTGGAAAGATCGATATCACCGATCTCGACCGGTCCGGTCTGGTTGCAGGAAATGGCATTGTTGGACGGGTCTTCAAACCAGTTGCCATTCTTCAACCGGTCAATGACACCACGCTCAAAATAGGTGACGTGGCAGGTCACGCCCTTCACTTCCGGATCGGCTACCGCCTCAACGATAATGTCGTTACCAATCCAGTCGACGCCGACTTCGCCAACCACCTGCGCATGCGCAGCGGTGACCGGAACCGCAACGAGCAGGCCGACCATCAGTTTTCGTAACAGGGATAATGCCATTCCAGCCTCCATTTGATATCCCCAAGATAGGATTGGAGCGGCGGAAGGCAAGTTGAAAGCTGCGTGTTTTAACGCCGCCGCATGGTGCAGGGCTCATAACCGCTGGAATGGACCTTACCGGCCACCATGCCGATCTTGCCAGGAATATCCCTGATCTCTGGCACTTCGATCGATTTGGCCATTTGGATGGCCGCAGAGGCACACACCAGAGCGTCTTCAGCGGCATTGTGGTGCACGAAGCGCAAACCCAGATGCCCGGCAATGATGTTGAGCTTGTGCGAGGGCAATTGCGGCCAGACCTTCTGGGACATTTTCACGCTGCACAGATAGGAAAACGTCGGATAGCTCTGCCGATACTTGTCGAAGCAGGCGCGCAGCACGCTGAAGTCGAAGGCCGCATTATGGGCAATCATCGTTGCGCCCTGAAAATCATCCAGAAACTCGTCCATCACTTCCGGAAACTCCGGCGCATCTTCAACCGTTTCCGGCCGAATACCGTGAATGGAAATATTAAACGATGAAAAGCGCATCTCACGCGGACGGATCAATCTTTCCTCGACCCGCACCACCTGACCATTTTCCACCCATGCCAGACCGACAGAACAGGCGCTGCCGCGCTCTTCATTGGCAGTTTCAAAGTCGATGGCGATGGTCTTCAAAGGGCGATTCCCGATTGGTTCTTGGGCACGGCATAATACAATTTCACCTGAAATAGAACCGCTTGACGCCCGCCCGTCGGCCAGAACAACAAACGCCTTGTTTAAAAGCAAGTTTCGGGTGGCACGACTCACAAATCTCGATACACCAGTATCCATCACACATATTTCGTCGGGGCACGGCAATGGCAGCGATACAACGGCAAATGAACGCCAGCGAATGGGCCATGCTCATTGCCCTGTCGGTCCTGTGGGGCGGTTCCTTTTTCTTCATCGGCGTTGCGGTGAAGGAACTGCCACCGTTGACCATCGTCACACTCCGTGTCGGATTGGCGGCCATTGCGCTGCTTATCGTCTGCCGTGTCATGGGGTTGAAGCTGCCAAGAGAAGGCCGCATCTGGCGCGCCTTTTTTGCCATGGGCATTCTCAACAACATCATCCCCTTTTGCCTGATCGTCTGGGGCCAGACCCATATTGCCAGTGGCGTTGCTTCCATTCTCAACGCCACAACGCCGTTGTTTACGGTCATTGTTGCGCATTTTCTGACGGTTGATGAAAAGCTGTCGCCCAACAAACTGGCTGGCGTGCTGATTGGTTTTGTTGGCGTCGCCACCATGATCGGCCCATCTGCCCTTGGCGGCAGCGGATCAAATCTTTGGGGCCAGCTTGCCATTTTGGGTGCAGCCACGTCCTACGCCTTTGCCGGTATCTTCGGACGCCGTTTCAAGACCATGGGTGTTGCACCGCTGATGACAGCAACCGGCCAGATTTCATCGTCGACCCTGATGTTGATTCCGGTTGCTCTACTGATTGATCAGCCGTGGACACTGGCCATGCCAAGCACTGCCACCTGGGGCGCCTTGCTTGGCATCGCCCTGCTCTCCACCGCGCTTGCTTATCTGCTGTTCTTCCGCATTCTCTCCAGCGCCGGTGCCACCAATCTTGCGCTTGTCACCTTCCTCATTCCAGTCAGCGCCATTTTGCTCGGCTCGCTGGTTCTCGGTGAACAGCTGGAAATGAAACATTTTGTTGGCATGGCGATGATTGCCGCCGGTCTTGTCGCCATTGATGGCCGCTTGTTGCGCCGCGTGAAAGCGGCGGGCTGATCCAGACCCGACGCACTCTATCACGGCTCCCAATAGGGCGGTGAACCAAACGCCTTACGCAAATGATCAGCAAGCGCTCTCAGCTTGGCAGACGGACGCCGTCCCTCCGGATGGGCAATGTAGATAAATTCATCTTCCGCCTGTATGCCGACATCGATCACGGTCAAGCTGCCATCCCTGATGGCAGGGCCGGCAATAAAGGTTGGCAACAGCGCGATGCCAAGACCTGCCACCGCTGCGTCGCGGATCATATCGCCATGATTGACCCGCAGTGCGACTTTTGCCCTGACGATGACGGCACCGTTTGGGCCGACAAACCGCCAGTCCGCGACACCACGATTGGTGTAAAAAATTCCGCGATGTCCCTCCAGTTCAGCGGCATTATGGGGTGTTCCATGCTGTTTCAGATAGTCAGTTGATGCCACCAGCAGACGTCGGCTGGGCGCCAGCTTCCATGCCATCAATCGTGAATCAACAATCGGCCCATGCCGCACCACCGCATCAAATCCGGCCGACGACACATCGACACGCCGGTCATCCATATCCAGACTGACCTCGAGCGCCGGGTTCTGCAACAGAAATGGATAAAGCGCAGGGCCAAGATGCAGCCGACCAAAGGTCACAGGCGCAGACAGGCTGAGCGCGCCTTTCAGATCACCACGCCGCTCGGCCATGTCATCCGTGGCATCCCGCACTTCATTGACGATGCGCACTGCCCTTTCCAAAAAGGCACTGCCGTCTTCCGTCAGGCTGAGGCTGCGGGTGGTTCTGTGCAGCAGGGTCGTGCCCAAAACACGCTCGAGTTCCGACAACCGGTCGCTCACCACAGATTTCGAAAGATTGAGGCGGCGCGATGCCTCGCTGATCGACCCGGATTCTGCAACGGCCACAAATGCGGTTATTCCTTCAAGTTTCATCATTGTTCGGTTTTTCCGGAAAGCTGAGCCAATACTTGCAGACTAATCAGAACGATTGAGAAAAGCCATATTCGCTGCAGGCAAACACGCCACTCCAAACAAAGGAAAATGATCATGACACGCTTGCAGAACAAGACAGCACTCATCACTGGCGGCACCAGCGGCATCGGCCTTGAAACGGCCCGCCAATTTATTAGCGAAGGCGCACGCGTCGCCGTCACCGGCACCAACCCTGCCACCATCGAAAAGGCGAAAGCTGTGTTGGGTGATGATGTGCTTTACATCCGTGCCGATGCCGGAAACGTTGCATCACAGAAAGAAATTGCTGACCAGATCGCCGCAAAGTTCGGCAAACTCGACATCCTCTTCGTCAACGCAGGTGTCGCTGAATTCCGCACCATGGATCAATGGGATGAAGCTGCCTTTGACCGCTCGGTTTCGGTCAATGTCAAAGGCCCGTTCTTCCTGGTGCAGGCGCTGCTGCCTGTTTTCAGCAACAAGGCCTCCATCGTGCTCAACACCTCGGTCAACGCCCATATCGGCATGCCAAATTCCAGCCTCTATGCGCTGACCAAAGCAGCCCTGCTGTCGCTGTCCAAGACATTGTCGGGTGAACTGCTTGGCCGTGGCATCCGCGTCAATGCCGTTAGCCCCGGTCCGGTTGAAACCCCGTTGCATGAAAAATTCGGACTGGATGATGCCGGTAAAAAAGCCATGGCCGACGCGATTGTCGCGCAAATCCCTCTGGGACGATTTGGCCATGTTGCAGAAATTGCCAAGGCCGTTGTTTTCCTGGCATCCGATGAGGCAAGTTTTACGGTTGGCGCTGAACTGATTATCGATGGTGGCATGATTACCCTGTAACGCTAGGCCCCTCTCAGCCCTGATTTTCCCGGAGCGGATGAAACCACTCCGGGAAACAGCATTGACATCAAGGCATATGCCACGCATTTTCACGCCATGATCAAAAACGCAACCATCGCGATGCTCAACATCGTGACCACCGGTACCCCGGCGGGCAAAGGATTGTTGACGCGTTAAACCGATCATCCATCCAGCCCTGCCAAAAAGAGCAGGGTTGATGAAACACCTGCTCTCCGGTCCCAAAATAGGAGAACAGGCATGCCGCCAGCCCAAAACCAAAACCTTGACTATGCTGATTTCGACCGTTCCGACATCACGGTACGGGCAACCCGTCTGGATGATGCGGCTGCGATCACCGAAATCATGAACCTGCCCGGCGTTCGCCATGGCACCTTGCGGCAACCATTTCAAAGCGTTGAGAAAACCCGCAAATTCATTGAAAGCGCCTCCCCTAACGACATCACGGTTCTGGCAGAATGGCGCGGCAGGATCATTGGCAATGCCGGCCTTCACCGCAAGGTGGGCCGGCAGCTGCACGCAGCTTCGCTTGGCATTGGCATTCACGATGATTTCGCTGGCAAGGGCGTCGGCTCGGTCCTGTTATCAGCCCTGATTGACGCTGCCGACAACTGGCATGATATCCGCCGTATTGAACTCAGCGTCTTCACTGACAATACGGCCGGAATTCATCTCTACGAAAAATTCGGCTTTCAGCACGAGGGCATCCTTAGGCAATACGCCTTTCGCAACGGCGAATATGTCGATGCCTATATGATGGCGCGCCTGCGCAGTTGAAGACAATGCCGCTGCCCTGACTGACATGGTCGCAGCGGCGCTCGCCGCTCAGCCACCAATCAGCGCCAGCCACTCATCCTCATCCATGGTCTGGATACCAAGCTCGACAGCCTTTGCGAGCTTGGAACCGGCACCGGGGCCAGCCACCAGAATATCGGTCTTTTTCGATACCGAACCTGCCACCTTCGCACCAAGGCCTTCTGCGCGGGCTTTGGCCTCATCGCGGGTAAACTTTTCCAGCGAGCCGGTAAACACCACCGTCTTGCCGGCCACGGGACTGCCCTCGGTCGATGGCTTTTCGGCCTCCTTGGGCTGCAGCTCGGCAATCAGCTCGTCGATCACCTTCAGATTGCGCGGTTCCTTATAGAACTCGACAATCGAACGGGCGACAACCTCGCCAATACCATCAATGCTGTTGAGCTCGGCCCATGCCTCACCCGTCAAGGGAGCCGCGGCCTTCATCGCCTCCTCGAAATGTTGGTAAGTGCCATAAGACCGCGCTAGCAGCTTTGCCGTGGTTTCACCGACATGGCGAATGCCAAGCGCAAAGATCAGGCGGTGCAGGTCGATTTCACGACGCGCATCAATGGCATCGAACAGCTTCTTGACGCTGACCTTGCCGAAACCGTCGATATTCTCTAGCTTGGTCAGGTGAGACCCTTCCTGACGTTTTTTCAGTGTGAAAATGTCAGGCGCCGTTTTGATCCACAGCGTCGGGTCTTCGCTTTCAAAGAAGAAATCGATCTGCTTGGTGCCAAGCCCTTCAATGTCGAAGGCGTTGCGTGACACGAAATGTTTCAGATGCTCCACCGCCTGCGCGCGGCAAACGAAACCGCCGGTACAACGGGTCACCGAATCGAGCTTGCCAGTCTTTTCATTGCGTTCCCGCACCGCGTGGCTTTTGCACACCGGGCAGGTCTGCGGAAACTCGTAAGGCGCCGCATCCGCAGCCCGTTTCTCAGGGATGATGTCCAGCACCTGCGGAATGACATCGCCGGCGCGCTGCACGATAACGGTGTCGCCGACACGGATATCATGCCCGACCGGGCGGATACGTTCGCCGCTATTGCCGATACCTTCGATGTAATCCGCGTTGTGCAGCGTGGCGTTGGTCACAACCACACCACCCACCGTCACCGGGGTCAGGCGCGCCACCGGCGTCAACGCGCCCGTGCGACCAACCTGAATATCGATGCCCTCGACAATGGTGAAAGCCTGTTCTGCCGGGAATTTATGGGCGGTTGCCCAGCGTGGACTACGTGAGCGAAAGCCCAGACGCTCCTGCAGATCCAGACTGTCTACCTTGTAGACCACGCCATCGATATCATAATCGAGATTGGGACGTTCGACGCCGATTTCACGATAATGCTCAAGCAGTTGCTCAATGGAATTGATTCGACGCATCAGCGGATTGACGGGGAATTTCCACTCCCTGAATTTCTCGACGATGCCATATTGTGTGTCGGATAAACGCGTCGCCTGCCCGCCATTGGAAACCTCACCCAGCGCGTAGGCAAAGAACCGCAACTTGCGTGCCGCCGTTACCTTCGCATCAAGCTGGCGCAGTGATCCGGACGCCGTGTTGCGCGGGTTCACATAGGTTTGTTTGCCTTCGGCCTCCATCTGGGCGTTGAGCGCCAGAAAGTCGCTCTTGGCCATATAGACTTCGCCACGCACCTCAATCACATCAGGTGCACCAGCAGGAAGCGTGTTGGGAATTTCAGAAATGGTCAGAATGTTGGCTGTGACATTTTCACCGGTTGTGCCGTCACCACGGGTGGCCGCCGATTTCAGCCTGCCGTTTTCATAGCGGATCGACATGGACAGCCCGTCGATCTTTGGCTCAGCGGTAAAAGCAATCGAGTTATCCGGCAGCCTGCCGAGAAAACGATAAACCGAAGCAATAAAGTCCTGCACATCTTCGTCGGAAAACACGTTGTCGAGCGACAGCATCGGCCGCGCATGCACAATCGGCGCAAATGTCGGCAGTGGCGCAAAACCGACCTTTCTCGATGGGCTGTCAGCCCGCACCAGTGTCGGAAACGCTACCTCTATCGCATCGTTACGGCGCTTGAGCGCATCATAGTCCGCATCGGAAATCTCCGGCGCATCCTTGCCATGATAAAGCGCATCATGCCGCGCGACCTCTGCAGCGAGATAGGCAAGCTCGGAAGAAGCCTCAAGTTCGGTCAATTTATCAACCGGGGTCAGTTCGTTTGCCATGGATGCCTCGCGCATGAATCTGCAACGCTTTTAGCGAATTATTTCGGCATGCAAAACCATCGCTTTGCAAAACACAGGAATAGATTATCCTGAAAATCCGGATCGATACAGAACCGGAGACACCAATGGAATTTACCACGCTTCTCGCCTTCGCCGCCGCATTTTTTGGGTTTGCAGCCAGTCCCGGCCCCGACAATATGACCATCATCGCTCGCACCATCACCCATGGCGCGGCATCCGGTTTCGCCTATGGTGCAGGCACCGTTGTCGGCATTCTGATGTTTTTGACTTTGGCCGCCTTTGGCCTTTCCATCATTGCCAGTGAAATGAGCATGGTGATGACCGTTCTGCGTTATGCTGGTGCCGCCTATCTGGTGTGGATGGGCATCAGACTGTGGACAGCAGAGCCTGTCGTTCCACAGTTGCAGCCAACAGCCAGCCAGCGTGGCCTGCTGCCGGTTTTCATGGCCGGTATTGCCCTAAACCTCGGCAACCCGAAAATGCCGCTGTTTTATGTGGCTCTGCTTCCCAACGTGGTTGGCGCATCCCTGACGCTGGATCACCTTGCGGCACTTGCAGCCATCGTCATTGCGGTAGAGATTGTCGTGATCAGTGGCCATGTGGCACTTGCCGTGCGGGCTCGCAGCCTGTTACGCCAACCTCACATCGTACGGCGGGTCAATCGCACCGCTGGCGGCGTCATGATCGGCTCAGGCATCGTCGTCGCGACAGCACGTTAACAAGGGTAATTTCAGCATGAGCAAGACGATGACCATCAGCACGGACACGATGCGCATCCTGCAACCCTATCCAGACATCTATGCCTATTACGATGGCCGAATGAACAAGCGCCTTTATTCGCCGGAGCCGAACTGGCTGGATGACGGCGCCTACACGCTGGGCACCGCCTCCTATGCCATCGTCTCAGAAGGCCATGCGCTGGTTTATGATACGCATATGTCGCTTGATCACGCCCGTTTCATCCGCAACCATCTGCAAAGCCTTGATGTCAGCAAAATCACGGTCGTGCTCAGCCACTGGCACACCGACCATATTGCCGGAAACGAGGTGTTTGCCGATTGCGAGATCATTGCGCTGGCCTTTACCGCAGACACCATGGCGAAAAACCGTGAGGCGCTTGCCAAGCGCAATCCGTCGATTTCTCCTGTGATCATGCCGACACGCACCTTTGAGACCACGCTCAGCCTTCAGATCGGCAAACGGCTCGTGGAGATGCACCACTTCGATATTCACAGCGCCGATGGCAATGTGCTGTGGCTGTCCGACGAAAAAATCCTGTTTGCGGGCGACACGCTGGAAGACACCGTGACCTATGTCTCGGAGCCGGAACATATCGCCACCCATATCGAAGAACTGAAGCGTCTGCGCCAATGGCCAATCGCCAGAATTCTTCCCAATCATGGCCTTGAGCAGCGTATCGCCAAAGGCGGTTATGCACCGGAGCTGATTGACGCCAACCGAGCCTATCTGGAACGCCTGACTGGCCCGCATGGCCTGGCACTGGCCGACAAACAAACGCTGAAAGAATTTGTGGGCCTAGAACTTGCTGAGGGTGCAATTGTCTATCACGCCGATTACGAAGATGTTCACCGTCACAATATCGATGCGCTCAGGAAGATACGGGCCCTGTAGGGCCTGTTTGATGACGCTGGTCGCTCTTAGTCCTTGGCAGCCAGAAGACGGGCTGCAGCTGCCCTCGCCTCATCCGTAACAGAGGCACCCGCCAGCATACGGGCGATTTCCTCGGTGCGGTGCTGCGGTTCCATCGTTGCCACCTTGGTGGCAATCCGCTCGGTGCCATCACCGGTCGGCCCCTTGGAGATCAGCAGATGCGTCGCCGCACGTGCCGCCACCTGCGGGGCATGGGTAACCGACAGAACCTGAACGGTCTTTGACAATCTGCGAAGACGCTGGCCAATCGCATCAGCAACTGCACCGCCCACGCCGGTATCGATTTCATCGAATACCAGTGTTGGAGCAGAACCACGATCTGCGAGAGCAACCTTGAGAGCCAGCAGGAAGCGCGAAAGCTCACCGCCCGACGCGACCTTCATGATCGGCCCTGGCCGTGTGCCGGGGTTGGTCTGCACGTGGAATTCAACCACGTCGATACCCTCGGCCGTCGCCGCCTCGGCATCGGTCGTGACTTCAACGCTAAAACGGGCGCGTTCCAGCTTGAGGGCCGGCAGTTCTGCCATGACAGCGTCCGACAGCGCGCTGGCTGCAGTGTGCCGCTTGTGCGACAGCGCAACGGCAGCCTGATCGAAATCGGCCTTTACCAGATGCAGATTTGCTTCGAGCCTTGCCAGCGTTTCCTCACCGGCATCAAGCTCTGCAAGGTCAGCCACCATCTTTTCGGCCAAGGCAGGCAGCTCGATCACCGGCACGGAATATTTGCGACCCGCTGCACGCAGCGAAAACAACCGCTCTTCAACACGCTCCAGCTCACGCGGATCAAACTCCGTGCGGCGCAGCGCGGCCTCCACTTCAGTCTGCGCATTGGAAAGGTTGTCCAGCGCTGCATCCAGCAACTGCACCGTATCTTCCAAAAGACCCGGTGCTTCGTGGCTCTTGCGCTCCAGACGACGCATCATCGATGCGATCATCGGCACAGGCGACGCGTTGCCATTCAAAAATTCGCTGGCTTCGGCAATGTCACCGGCAATGCGCTCAGACTTCTGCATGACGGCGCGGCGTTCAGCCAGATCGTCTTCCTCGCCGTCCTGCGGCGAGAGCTTTTCAAGCTCTTCGACAGACGATCGCAAAAATTCAGCCTCACGGGCCGCCGCTTCCACCTTGGCGCGGTGCACTTTCAAACCGCGTTCGGCATCTTTCCATTTGCGGTAAAGTCCCTGTAGCGACAAGGCCTCGTCACTCAAGCCTGCAAAGGCATCGAGAAGCGCGCGGTGCGCATCTGTGTCGACTAGCGCGCGGTCATCATGTTGGCCGTGTATCTCGACCAGCAGCACGCCCAGCTGGCGCATCATCTGCACGCTGACTGCCTGATCATTGACATAGGCTTTGGTGCGGCCATCAGCGGATTGTACGCGGCGGAAAATCAGATCGCCGTCATCGTCAAGGCCGTTTTCACGCAACAGAAGGCGTGCCGGATGGTCGTTTGCCAGTTCGAAGGTGGCAGTCACCTGCCCCTTATCCTCACCATGACGCACGAGGCCACCGTCCCCTCGGCCACCAAGGGCAAGAGACAGACTGTCAAGAAGAATAGATTTACCGGCGCCCGTTTCACCAGTCAGCACCGACAGGCCCGCCTCGAACGCAAGATCGAGCCGTTCAATCAGGACGATATCCCGGATCGATAACTGCGTGAGCATGGGTTACACCCTCAGATCAAACGCCAAGAAGCTTGAGGCCAGCCTTGGAAATCCACGATCCCTTGTTCTCGCGTGGCTGAAGTCCCCCGGACTGCAACAGCTTGAACGAATCGGCATACCATTGGCTGTCTGGATAGTTGTTGCCCAGAACCGCAGCGGCGGTCTGTGCTTCGTCCGTCAGACCCATTGCATAATAGGATTCGGTCAGACGCGCCAAGGCTTCTTCGATCTGGTTGGTGTTTGGATATGTCTCGACCACAACGCGGAAGCGCTTGATGGCGGCCAGATATTCCTTGCGCTCAAGGTAATAACGGCCGACCTGCATTTCCTTGCCAGCCAGCTGGTCGCGTGCAAAGCGGATCTTCGCCTGCGCATCGCTGACATATTCCGAATTCGGATAATCGTTGACCACCTTGGACATCGCTTCGATGGTGCGTGCAGCAGCGCGCTGGTCCTGCGTCACGTCAACGATCTGCTTGGAATAAGCCAGGCCGACCAGATACTGAACGTAAGCAGAATCTTCAGAACGCGGATATTGCTTGAGGTAACGGTTGCCTGCTGCAATGGCTTGCTCGTTACGGTTCATACGGGTGCTGACGAATGTCTGCATCACCAGTGCCTTGCGGCCCCATTCCGTAAACGGATGTTGTTTGTCAATCGCTTCGAACTTGCGCGATGCTTCGGTCATGTTGCCGGAGTTCATGTTGGCGAGACCCTGCTTGTAGAGCGTCTCAGCCGATTCGCTTTCGAAACCAAGTTTGGTGATGTCGATATCTGGGTCCGACTGGCATGCGGTCACAAGCGTTGCAGCCCCGGCCAGCAACATCGATACAAGCGCGACCCGAACCGTTCTATTCATTGCACCAGACCCTACATGCTTCATTATACAGATCCCATTTCGCGCAAATACATCAACATCAGCTTTGCACTGGCGTTTCTAGCCATAAAAGCGTCGGTAGAGCAACGCAATGATGACGCATTAACGCATTTTTATGGCGTACCACTTTGACGAGGACGAATATTTCCTGTTTTTCAGGTCAAAAGACGCCGCGTTTTATTCTCTCACCTGCACATTTTCTTGTCGTCGCTTCTGAGTCGCGACTGGTTCCACCAAGCGGATAAAATGTGAACAGTGCTATGCATTTTCATAGAAAAAAGCCGCATCCAGAGGACGCGGCTTTCAAAATTTTCAATCACGAAATCAGGCAGACCAAGGCGACACGTCAGCAACATTGACGCGGACAAACTCGGCGGCGCGCACGCGCTGGCTGCGGGAAACCGGAGCCTCGACAATTTCATAGGCGGTCGGATCGCTGAGCAGCGCCTTGAGCGCATTGGCGTTGACCTTGTGGCCACCACGGTAGGAACGGTAGCAGCCAATGAACTGCGCACCGGCCAGTGCCAGATCCCCAACAGCGTCCAGCGTCTTGTGACGAACGAACTCGTCCTTCTCGTAACGCAGGCCTTCCATATTGATGACAGTGTGGTCATCGGAAATCACTACGGAGTTCTCAAGCGACGAACCGAGTGCATAACCGGCCGCCCACAGACGCTCCACATCACGCATGAAACCGAAAGTACGGGCGCGAGACAGTTCCTTGGTAAAGGTTTCTGCAGTCAGATCGCCAGCCCAAGTCTGACGGCCGATCAGCGGCGTATCAAAGTCGATCTCAACTTCGAACCGCGTGCCGTTGTATGGACGGAACTCAGCCCAGGATGAACCGGCGTCGATACGAACCGGCTTCAAAACGCGGATATAACGGCGCTTTACGCCGAGATTGACGATGCCAACCTGCTCGATAGCTTCGATGAACGGGAACGAGCTGCCATCCATGATCGGCGCTTCGGGACCATCAACTTCAACGATCAGATTGTCGAGGCCAAGCGCATAGATCGCGGCCATGACGTGTTCGATGGTGGCAATGGACTGTGTCTGCGAGCGGCCAAGCACCGTGCAGAGATCGGTGTTGCCGACATTGGCGGAAACAGCCTTGATCTCGGTGATATTGCCGTTGTCGTGATGACGCTGGAAAACAATGCCGGTACCGGCTTCAGCCGGATGGAAGGTCATGGAAACCGGATTGCCCGAATGAACGCCAATACCGGAAATCTGCGCAGCAGCGGCGATAGTCGTTTGAAAACCAAGCAATTCGATACTCATTCACATGTGCCTTGTCTAACGGGAACCGAAAACGTCAGGGGTTCCGCTCCCCAATTCCAAATTGAGGAAACATACGGTTTTCCTCACAACTTGCAGTCATACATACGTATGGTCAGGCCACATAACAAATCACTGTTTCTTTCGCATTGTTACAAGTTTAAGAAATTGATAAATCAACATCTTTCTTCACATTTGGAAACAGTTTGTAACAAAAAACCCGGGCCTTTCGGTCCGGGTTTGATGTTTAGAAGAATCGCATCTGATCAGTTCGACTGACGGCGCAGGAACGCCGGAATTTCCAACTGGTCGTCTTCGTGCGAGCTTGCAGCCTGCGGTGTGACACGACCCTGATTATCGAGCTGGCCACGACGCGGTGCGTACAGGCTTGCCTCAGCGGAAAGCTGACGGCGCTGCTGTGGAGCAAGCGATGGTGCGTCCATCAACTCGGAAGGAACGTTGTCGTCTTCTTCACGACGTCCCAGCGAGTTGGTGATGCGCTTCAACAGACCCATCGGGCCACGCTCTTCCGGAACCGTCGATGCCGGATGCGCAGTGCGGTGGTCCATTTCAGCCTTCACGACCGGAGGAAAGTCCTCGATCTTTGGCATGCGAACCGGCTCTACATGGCGAGGTGCCGCTGCAACTGGTTCATGGTGCACAGGTGCCTGTGGCTGCTGCATGCGTGGTGCGGCAACTGGCTCAGGTGCGTAGTGGGCCTGTGGTGCAGGTGCGGCCTGAACTGGAGCCTGACGAACAGGTGCAGGTGCTGGAGCTTCAACCGGAGCAGAAGCAAACAGCTTGCTCTGCGGGCGGAATTCAGCTTCTGCCTGTGCCTGGCGCAGCTGTTGTTCAGCAGCTGCCAGAGCCAATTCGCGTTCCATTTCGACTTCAGCCGTACGGATGGTCTGTGCGATTGGGTCAATCGCCTTAGGGGCCTGCATGACGGGGGCAGGCTGAACTGCGGCCGGAGCCGAAGCAACGGCCGCCGAAGGACGGATAAGGGGCTTTGCAGCAGCGGCCTGCGCCAGGTACTGGTCGTTCTGGCCTGCAACGCGGTCGATACCGGTCGCAACAACAGACACGCGGATGAGGCCTTCGAGCGCTTCGTCGAAGGTCGCGCCGAGGATGATGTTTGCATCCGGGTCGACTTCTTCGCGAATACGGGTCGCAGCTTCGTCCACTTCGAACAGGGTCATGTCGCGACCACCGGTGATGGAGATCAGCAGGCCCTGTGCACCCTTCATGGAGGTTTCGTCCAGCAGCGGGTTGGCAATAGCAGCTTCAGCAGCCTGCATTGCGCGGCCTTCGCCGGAAGCTTCACCCGTACCCATCATCGCACGGCCCATTTCGCGCATGACAGAACGAACGTCAGCGAAGTCGAGGTTGATAAGACCTTCCTTCACCATCAGGTCGGTGATGCAGGCAACGCCCGAATAGAGAACCTGGTCGGCCATTGCGAAGGCATCCGCAAAGGTGGTCTTGTCGTTGGCGATGCGGAACAGGTTCTGGTTTGGAATGACGATCAGCGTGTCGACCGACTTCTGAAGCTCCTGAATGCCCTGTTCGGCAAGGCGCATACGGCGCTGGCCTTCAAAGTGGAACGGCTTGGTCACAACGCCAACCGTCAGAATGCCCTTGTTGCGAGCAGCCTGTGCGACGACAGGAGCTGCACCCGTACCGGTGCCACCGCCCATACCGGCAGTAACAAAGCACATGTGTGTTCCGTTGAGGTGATCGACGATTTCATCGATGCACTCTTCAGCAGCAGCGCGACCGACTTCCGGCTGCGAACCAGCGCCGAGACCTTCAGTAACCTGAACGCCCATCTGAATGATGCGTTCGGCCTTGGTCATCGTCAGGGCCTGTGCGTCCGTGTTAGCCACAACAAAATCAACGCCCTGAAGACCAGCCGAGATCATGTTGTTTACGGCGTTGCCACCACCGCCACCAACACCGAATACGGTGATGCGAGGCTTCAACTCGGTGATATCAGGCTTATGCAGCTGTATCGTCATTGTCACATTCCTTCTTTGTCTAGGCCGCATCGCCACGCTGGCCGATTCATTACAACTCGTTACACACCTGCTCCGGCACCACGCCGGTTCAGGTCAAAAACTTTCTTTCAACCACTGCCCTACCCGGGCAATCCGTCCGCCACTTGTGCCGAACGGAGAAAACAGCCCGCCTTGTGCGGCATGTACTTCCGCGTCCGCGATCTGCGGATAAATCATCAGGCCAACCGCCGTCGAAAATGCCGGACCCTTGGCTGCAACCGGCAGACCGGAAACACCAAGCGGACGACCAATACGCACGTTACGGGCCAGAATGCGGCGCGCCGTTTCCGGCAGACCGGTTAGCTGGCTTGCGCCACCGGTCAGAACAACGCGCTTGCCGACAATCGGGCTGAAACCGGACTTCTGGATCCGGTCACGAATCAGTTCCAGGGTTTCTTCGATACGGGCACGCACGATGCGCGTGACCAGAGCGCGGGAAACCTGTGACGGTTGATCGCGGTCATCCTCGCCGATTGGCGGGATCGAAATCATGTCACGTTCGTCTGCACCATTGGCCAGGGCAGAACCGTGAACCACCTTCAGACGCTCGGCGTCCTCGATGCGGGTCGACAGGCCGCGTGCCAGATCGGTGGTGACGTGGTGGCCACCAAGACCGATTGCGTCGGTGTGAATGAGGCGGCCTTCAGCGAATACCGAAATCGTCGTGGTGCCGCCGCCCATATCGATGGCTGCGCAACCCAGTTCGACTTCATCGTCAACCAGTGCAGCAAGACCACTTGCGTAAGGGGTCGCAACCATGCCCTCGACCGACAGGTGAGCGCGGTTGACGCACAATTCGAGATTTTTCAGCGCCGAACGTTCTGCGGTGACAACATGCATGTCGACGCCGAGAAGATCACCATACATCGACAGCGGGTCACGGATGCCACGCTCGCCATCCAGCGAGTAACCCGTTGGCAGGGAGTGCAGGATTGCACGATCCTGACGCAGCGACTGCTGGCTGGCGGCAATGAGAACCTTGCGCAGATCGCCTGCTTCAACTTCCTGGCCACCCAGATCAATGCTTGCGGTATAGATGTCGCTGGCCAGACGGCCGGCCGATACGTTGACGATCAGGCTGTCGACTGTCAGGCCTGCCATACGCTCGGCTGCATCGACAGCCAGACGAACGACGCCTTCAACGGCATCCAGATCGGCGATGACACCGGACTTCACACCGCGCGAACGCTGGTGGCCAATGCCGATGATCTCAACCTTGTGGGTACGACCAGGCAACACTTCGGTTTCCTGACGTGGCGTCAGACGACCGATCATGCAGACGATCTTGGTCGAGCCGATATCCAGCACGGAAACGACATGTGACCGCTTGGAAGAAAGCGGTTTAAGGCGCGGCAGTCCAAAATGGGAAGAACCGAAAAAGCTCATATGTTCCCCGCTTTCTTGAGCGCCTTTTCACGTGCCGTAACGGCGGCCTCACGGCGCTCGGTTGCGGCTTGTGTCAACTGAATGGTGGTGCGGTCGGAAAGCCGCAAATCGATTGCTGCGATGTCGCGTGACATAACCTGCTGTTCAGCATCGAGACGCGACAGCAAATGCAAGGCCTTGGCGACATTGACTTCCGGCAGCTTGATGATGATGCCGTTGTTCAGGTGCAGGTCCCAGCGACGACCGGAGATGCGAACGTAGGCCTTGACCTTGCTGCGAATTTCCGGCCAAGCGTCCAGCTGCTCCATGAAGCTCGCAGCGCCGGTTTCAGCGTCACGACCAACGAACAGCGGCAGGGCTGCAAATTTGTTATCACGCAGCGGCGCAATCACGCTGCCGTTCTTTTCGATAAGCGACAACTCGGAACCGTGCTGCCAGATACCGAATGCATCGCGCTCCTTGAGACGGATCTCGATGGTGCGCGGATAGATCTTGCGCACATCAACATCTTCCACCCACGGCAGATCAGCCAGGCGGCGGCGCGCTGTGTTGACATCCATAGCAACAAGCGAGGTCGTACCGTCGAGGCCGAGCAGCTGCAGGATATCGATTTCGGAGGTCTGCGCGTTGCCGGAAACCTTGACGTCTTCGATGGCAAAACCGGCAGCAGATGTGGTTGCCTGCGCAACGGTCTGGGTGTGGCCACCAAGCGACATGCCGTAGAGACCGGTGGCAGCAAAAAATGCGACTGCGGAAATCGTGCCTGTGTGCGCGGGAATATTGACGCGGCCCGTTGCGAGGCTGACACAAAAGCGCACGACGCGACGCAGCGGACGAGGCAGCACGATGCGCTCGTCAGCGGCAGGAGCGAACTGCTCCACCCGGCGTCTGTTTGCTTTTTTGCCACCGATCATCGCGAACACGAAGCGTCCTCCACCATCCAGCGGACGAATTGACCAAACGTTAAACCATCATGAGCTGCCATTTCCGGCACGAGAGAGGTTGGCGTCATGCCAGGCTGAGTATTGACCTCAAGCCAGATAATCTCACCATCCTCAGACAGACGGTCATCGTAACGAAAGTCTGACCGGCTCACTCCACGGCACCCGATTGCCCGGTGCGCCATAAGAGCCAATGATTGTATTTTTTGGTAAATTTTCGGTGAAATTTCTGCAGGGATGACATGTTTCGAGCCACCTGCAGCATACTTCGCATCATAATCGTAGAAGCTGTGTCCAACCGGCACCACCTCAGTGACACCAAGCGCACGATCGCCCATGACACCACAGGTCAGCTCACGACCGGGAATATAACGTTCAACCATCACCGCATCACTGTAACGCCATTCAGATGACGTCAGGACCTGCGGAGGATGGGATTGATCCTCTTTGACGATCACAACTCCGAAACTGGAGCCTTCACGAACAGGCTTGACGACATAAGGCGGCGCCAGCGGGTGTTCATTTGTGAAATCAAAACGGTTCATCAGGCGAGCTTGGGCAACCGGCACGCCAGCAGCGGCAGCAACTTTCTTGGCCTGCCCCTTATCCATGGCAAGCGCAGACGCAAGCACACCGGAACCGGTGTAAGGAATTTGCAGATACTCAAGAATGCCCTGAATGGTGCCGTCTTCGCCGAACGGGCCGTGAAGAGCATTAAAGACAACATCAGGATTAAGGCGTGACAGCACGGCCGAAACGTCGCGATCGACGTCGACGCGAGTGACCTCATAGCCTTCGGCTTCAAGAGCAAGCGCACAGGCCTCACCTGAAGAAAGGCTGACCGGCCGCTCCGATGAAAAACCACCCATAAGGACAGCGATATGTTTGCCGCTCATTTAAATCCCCGACATCAAACGTTTCTCTGACGCCACTAACGACCGCCTTACGCCCAAATTCCGGCACTGATTCTCTCAGTACCATCCACTGAACCACTTAAGAGCCATTAAGGTTAATGAAGCGTTTACTTTCGTTAACCAGCGCACCTTCCATGCGGTTTTTTAAACATGAATCATTCAATGTTCGGATTAATGCCTTAGAATCAGAGAGTTGCACTAAATGCAATATGTCTGGGTCAAAAAAAGCAAAAATGAGACCGTGTTTCGCTTCAGGACAATCGTTAACAGGCAAGCCTCAAACCGTTAAGATTCAGGCTTATCCACAACTCATGGATGAACCCGACAGCATCCGCAAATTTTGCAGCGCAACATTGAGGCGTTATTTTCGCCTTTCAAACGAGCTTTTCCGACCACAAAACACCTCCAGGAACACCATAAAAGCCTTGCAAAAACGCTTATATGATCAAAAAACAATGCTATTTTAAATTTTATTGCGCTTGCAGCATTCCATATTTGCAAAAATTGCGTTAACGCAATCTCGCCGTTCAAGGCGATCTCAACACTTGAAGCGTATGTGTCTGTGCCCGCAAGGCCGCACGGCGCTTTGATACAATGGAACCAACACAATGACCGACGCGATATCCCGTGTATCGCCGACCGCTGACACTCCGAACGATGTAAAGACAAATTCGCCTGCACGAGTTCTTACTGCCAGCGTGGTCGGCACGACCATCGAGTTCTTCGACTTTTACGTCTATGCGACAGCCGCAGTTCTCGTGTTTCCAACGCTATTCTTCCCGAACAATGACCCGATGACGGCACTGCTGGCTTCTTTTGCCACGTTCTCCATCGCGTTTTTCGCACGTCCACTGGGCGCCGTTGTATTCGGTCACTACGGCGACCGTGTCGGCCGCAAGACAACGCTTGTTGCCGCACTTCTGACCATGGGTATCTCCACCGTCATTATCGGCTTGCTGCCGTCCTATGAGACTGCTGGCATCATTGCGCCGTTGCTTCTGGCGCTGTGCCGTTTCGGTCAGGGCTTTGGTCTTGGCGGTGAATGGGGTGGTGCCGTGCTTCTGGCAACGGAAAATGCACCTCCAGGCAAGCGTAGCTGGTACGGCATGTTCCCGCAGCTTGGCGCGCCAATCGGCCTGCTGCTCTCTTCTGGCGTGTTCTGGATTCTGCTGCACTTCATGTCGCAGGAAGCCCTGCTGAGCTGGGGTTGGCGCATTCCGTTCGTTGCATCGATCATTCTGATTGCCGTTGGTCTGTGGGTTCGCCTGTCGATCACCGAAACACCGGCCTTCCAGAAGGCGATCGATCAGGAAGAGCGCGTTGCCGTTCCGGTTGCTGAACTGTTCCGCCACCACAAGCGCAGCCTGGCGCTCGGCACATTCGTTGCTCTGGCAACATTCGTGCTGTTCTACATCGGTACCGCCTACTTGCTGTCCTACAACGTCAAGGTACTGAAAATCCCGTTCCTTGACGCTCTGGAAGTGCAGATCCTCGGCTCTATCGTGTTTGGTATCTTCATTCCGTTCGCTGGAAAGCTCGCAGAGCGTTTCGGCCGTCGTGAAATCCTGATCCTGACGACCGTGCTGATTGGCGCATTCTCGTTCCTGCTGCCCGGCCTGATGAGCGGTGGCGAAGGCTCGATCTTCCTCTTTGCAGCTCTCGCCATGGCACTGATGGGCATGACCTACGGTCTGATCGGCACTGCACTTGCAGCACCGTTCCCGACAACCGTGCGCTATACAGGCTCGTCGATCACCTTCAACATGGCCGGTATCTTCGGTGCCTCGCTTGCACCATACATCGCCACATGGCTGCAGGTGAACTACGGCATGGCCTATGTCGGTTATTACCTCTGCGCCGCAGCGGTCATCACGCTGGCCTGCATTTTGCTGTCACGCAAGAACGAAGTCTGATCCTGAATCAAACTGACAACAAAGCCCGCGAAGTCGCTGACTCCGCGGGCTTTTTCTTTGCTTATTCATCGCATGAGCCAGAGCGATGTCACGACAACATCAATACACGGCACCGGCAAGACACCCCCTCTCCCCACAAACAAAACGGCCGGGTGATAAACCCGGCCGTTCTTAAAATATTGAAAGCTTTTGCGTCAGGCCGCATCAGCCACCGAGGAAGGGCTCAACTTCACGGCCCGGCATGAACAGGCCAAGGCGCTTGATTTCCCATTCCAGCTGAATGCCGGAGTGCTCCCGCACGCGGCGGCGAATGGTCTCGCCGAGATATTCCAGATCATAGCCGGTCGCGTTGCCGGTATTGATCATGAAGTTGCAGTGCAGCGACGACATCTGCGCGCCACCGATTACCAGGCCACGGCCACCAGCCTCGTCAATCAACTCCCATGCCGAATGGCCTTCTGGGTTTTTGAAGGTCGAACCACCAGTCTTTTCGCGGATCGGCTGAACAGTCTCACGATGAAGACGCACGGCATCCATGTCTGCACGAATTTTTGCTCTGTCTTCAGGATAGCCTTCGAAAAGCGCATCCACAAAGATCAGGCCTTCCGAGGCGCTGGAGTGGCGATAGGTGTAACCCATCTCCTCATTCGACAGCGTGTGGATATTGCCCTGACGGTCGACGGCACGCACTTCCACAACGCGCTCGCGGGTTTCGCCGCCATTGGCACCGGCATTCATGCGCAGCGCACCACCGATTGAACCGGGAATGCCGTAATAGAAGTGGAAACCACCGATACCATTGTCCATGGCCATCGCGGCAATATGCTTGTCCGGGCAAATAGCACCAGCGCGAATGCGGTTTTCGCCGGCCAGTTCAAGATCACCAAAACCCTTGGCGGAAAGACGCACGACAACACCAGGAATGCCACCGTCACGCACCAACAGGTTGGAGCCAACGCCAACAACCGTCAGCGGCACATCTTCCGGCAGCAGTTTCAGGAAGGTAACGAGATCATCCACATCGTGAGGCTGGAACATAAGCTCCGCAAGACCACCTGCCCGGAACCACGTAACGCGGTCCATCGGCGCATCCGGCGTCAGGCGTCCACGCAGTTCATTCACTCCCTCGCCGAGCCTTCCCAGCAGCTTAACCCCATCCACCTGTTTCATGCAGACTTTCCTGATATGCTTTCCAGTTCAGAAGGCAGCGACGCCGCCCATTGCGTAATATTACCAGCACCCAACAGAACCACGAAATCACCGGGATTCGCAATGCCTGCGATCAATTTGGCAAGTTCGTCCTTGGAAGGCAAAAACCGCGCATCACGATGTCCTGCCGCCTTGATGGCCGAAATCAGAGCTTCGGAGTTTGCGCCTTCGATTGGATCTTCGCCCGCCGCATAAACCGGTGCAAGGATAATCGTGTCTGCATCATTGAAGCAATGCGCAAAGTCATCAAACAGGCTGGAAAGACGGCTGTAGCGGTGCGGTTGGTGCACGGCAATGATACGGCCCTTGCAGGCTTCACGCGCAGCTCTGAGCACTGCCTTGATTTCCACCGGGTGATGACCGTAGTCATCGAACACCTGAACGTCGTTCCAGGTGCCTGTCAGCGTGAAGCGACGCTTGACACCGCCAAACGACGCAAGACCCTTCTTGATGTTTTCTTCCGAAATACCAAGACGATTGGCAACGGCAATAGCCGCGCAGGCATTCGACACATTGTGACGGCCTGGCATTGGCAGAACGAGATCCTTGAAGGTAAAGATCTTGCCGGTGCGGCGACGGCGGATTTCAACGTCGAAAATCGAACGCGTGCCATCAATGCGAACATTGGAGAAACGCACGTCGGCCTGCGGGTTTTCACCATAGGTGACAACCTTGCGGTCTTCGATCCTGCCCACCAGCGCCTGCACTTCAGGATGGTCTAGGCACATGACGCCAAAACCGTAAAACGGCACATTTTCCACGAACTGGCGGAAAGCCGCACGTACCGCATCAAAATCACCATAGTGATCGAGATGCTCCGGATCGATATTGGTCACCACGGCCACATCGGCCGGCAGTTTCAGGAATGTGCCGTCAGACTCGTCAGCCTCGACAACCATCCACTCACCTTCCCCCATACGGGCATTGGTGCCGTAAGCATTGATGATGCCGCCATTGATCACGGTCGGGTCCAGCTCACCGGCTTCCAGCAGCGTCGCAACCATCGATGTGGTCGTGGTCTTGCCATGCGTACCGCCAATGGCGATTGCATTACGGAAGCGCATCAGCTCGGCCAGCATTTCTGCACGACGCACGATCGGCAGATGTTTTTCGCGGGCAGCAATCAATTCCGGATTGTTCTTCTTGATCGCAGTGGAAACCACGACCACTTCGGCTTCGCCAAGGTTTTCAGCGGTGTGACCGACAAAAACATCGATGCCCTTTTCGCGCAGACGCTGCACATTGGCGCTGTCTGACTGGTCAGAACCCTGAACCTTGTGGCCGAGATTATGCAGCACCTCGGCAATGCCGCTCATGCCAATGCCACCGATACCGATGAAATGAACAAGACCTATGGCTTTTGGCATCTTCATGGATGCTCTCCTTCAATTTTCTTTTTAAATTCGGCAATGGAACCACCCTGCGCAAGCGTTTCCACCATATCGGCGAGAACCGAGGCCGCATGCGGTTTGCCGGTTGCCTTGGCAGCAGCGGCCGTCGTAGCCAGCCGCTCCGGTTGTATCAGCGCGTCTGCCAAAATGGTCGACAGCTTCTGCGGAGAAAGTTCGGATTGCTTGATGACACTTGCACCACCGGCACCAGCAAGTGCGGCAGCATTGGCGGCCTGATCATGATCAAGCGCATGCGGATAAGGCACCAGCACCGAAGGCCGGCCAATCACCGACAGTTCCGATACGGTTGAAGCACCTGACCGGCTGATCACCAGATGGGCAGCGCCGATCCTTTCGGCCATGTCGCCGAAAAATGGCGAGACATCCGCCTGCACGCCAAGCTTGGCATAGGCGGCAATGACGTTGTCCTTGTCTTCCGGGCGTGCCTGCTGGGTCACTGAAAGGCGTGAACGCTTCTCATCCCCCAATAGGCAAATGGCAGCCGGAATGGCGGCAGAGAAAAACTGCGCACCCTGGCTTCCGCCAAACACAACAAGCTTGAACTGCTCGGTGTTTTCTGAAGGGTCATAGGCAACATTGGCAGCCTCAAGCACCGCCGGACGAACCGGATTACCGGTTGCTACGGTCTTGTTGGCATATTCCCCACGATCCGACGGCAGGAAACCACCGGCAATTGCCTTAACGCGTTTTGCCAGCGCCTTGTTGGCGCGGCCCATCACGGCATTCTGCTCATGCAGCATCGATGGAACGCCAAGGCCGGTAGAGGCGAGCAGTGGCGGAACGGTGGGGTAACCACCAAAGCCAACCACGGCCACAGGCTTCAGTTTCGTGATGAGGCGGCGTGCCGCGCGAAGACCGGTCCACAGCTTCAACAGTGAACGTGCCACCGCAATCGGATTTTTCGAACCGATCGTCGCAGATGGCACGACATGGATTTCATCGGCTGGAAACTTGCCGGCATAGCGTTCAGCGCGGCTGTCGGTGACCAGATGCACCTGATAGCCACGCGCTTTCAGCTCATAAGCCAGAGCCTCTGCCGGAAACACATGACCGCCGGTTCCCCCGGCGGCAAGCAGCACAATACCTTTGTTCATTCATATTACTCCGCGGGCACTGCCCCTACGCGGAAAAAGCTGCGCTCCTGCGCACGCTTTTCCGGCCTGTGGCGCGTCAATGCCAGAAGGAAACCGGCGGTGACGCTGATTGCCATCATCGATGAACCACCATAGGAGATCAGCGGCAATGTCATACCCTTTGCAGGCATGAGTTCAAGATTAACGCCGATGTTGATCATCGACTGAATGCCGATCTGCAAGACAAGACCAGCCACCGCAAAGCGGGCGAAATCGTCTTTTTCCTTAAAGGCATGCGACAGACCGCGCAGCACGATGAAGGCAAAAATTACCACCAGAACCATGCAGAACAGAATACCGAATTCTTCCGCTGCAACGGAAAAGATAAAGTCGGTATGGCTGTCCGGGATGATGCGCTTAACCACGCCTTCACCCGGGCCCTGACCGAACCAGTTCCCGCGAATGATCGCCTCACGGGCGGTATCCACCTGGAACGTGTCACCCTCACCGGTCAAAAAGCGGTCGATACGACCGGCCACGTGCGGGAAAACGAAATAGGCCGATATGAAACCAGCAACACCCAGACCGCCAAGCAGGATGATCCACAGCCATGGAACGCCGGCCATGAAGAACATGCCGCCCCACACCGCGCTGGTCAGGATCGTCTGACCAAAGTCAGGCTGGGCAATCAGAAGAGCTGCAACAACACCGAAGGTGATGATGGCAAACAGGTTACCTGGAATTTCCGGATGGCGTGCCCGTTCAGCAAACAGCCATGCGCAGACCACCACAAAGGCCGGCTTCATGAATTCGGACGGCTGGATCGAAAATGTGCCTACGGAAATCCAGCGGCGCGCACCCTTCACTTCCATGCCAAAGAACAGCGCAAAAATCATCATCAGCAGCGACGCAATCAACATGATGATCGCGACGCGGCGGATTTGACGCGGCGACAGGAAGGACAGGCCGACCATGATTGCAATCGACGGCAGGATGAATACCGCGTGTCGTTCAACGAAAAAGAAGCTGGTGAGACCAATACGCTCAGCCACCGCCGGAGATGCGGCGAAGGAAAGCATCAGGCCGATACCCATCAGCGCAATGAACGCGGCCAGGAAAAATCGGTCAATGGTCCAGAACCATTCGGCAACCGGACCTCGGTCAATACGGCTTACCATAGCGTCAGTTTCCCTTTCCAGAACCAATCAGCATTGTCACGCCGTCAAGAGCAGCGACATGTGCAACGAACGCATCACCACGTACTTCAAAGTTCTTATACTGGTCGAAGCTTGCGCAAGCCGGTGATAACATCACGACATTGCCGGTATTTTCGTCTTTTTGCGCATCTGAAGCAGCGTGTTCGACAGCTTTATCCAGAGTGCCTGAAATTTCATAAGGAACCGTATCGCCCAGCGTCGCGGCAAATTCGGCCGCCGCCTCACCAATCAGGTAGGCTTTTGCGATGCGCGGAAACAGGCTGGACAGGCTGGAGATGCCACCGGATTTCGGCAGGCCACCGGCAATCCAATAGATGCGATCATAGCTCGACAGTGCCGGTGCTGCCGCATCGGCATTGGTTGCCTTGCTGTCATTGATAAAGGAAACGGACCCGCGGCGCGCCACGGGCTGCATGCGATGCTTGAGGCCGGGGAATGTCTTCAAGCCTGCACGAATGTCATCGGCACTTACGCCGACGGCAAGGCAGGCCGCAATTGCAGCTGCCGCATTCTGCGCATTGTGACTGCCGCGCAATGTCTGAATGCCATCAAGATCGACAAACAGCGACGACGTTCCACCCTGCGCCAGCATGATCTGGCTGTCCTGCGCATAAAGCCCTTCGGCCACCACATTGCGTTTGGAAATGCGCTGCACCTTGACACCAGCCCGTTCAACCCGGTCGGCTATCAATGCGCAGTAACTGTCATCAACCCCGATAACGGCGGTATTGCTGCCAGCAACCAGCCGCTCTTTTACTTCACCATAATGCTGCATGGTGCCATGACGGTCGAGGTGATCGGGTGTCAGGTTGAGGAGAAGACCGGCCGTCGGGTTTAGCGTCGGAGTAAGATCGATCTGGTAGGAAGAGCACTCCACGACGTAGTAACGTTCAGCCTTTGGCGGATCGAGCGTCAGCACGGCGGTCCCGATATTGCCGCCAAGCTGCGTGTCACGGCCGCTCGCACGCAGAATATGGGCGATCAATGCCGTGGTGGTCGATTTGCCATTGGTACCGGTGATGGCAATGAATGGGCAATCGGGCGAATGCGCCCGGCGCTCACGCACGAACAGTTCCACATCGCCAATGATTTCGACACCGGCAGCGCGCGCCAGCTCAACCGTCCAGTGCGGTTTGGGGTGTGTCAACGGCACGCCGGGAGCAAGAACAAAGGCCGCCAAAGACGGCCAATGAACAGTTCTGAGATCCGCAACGGTTATGCCTTCGGCCGCCGCCTTGGCTGTGCTGTCGGGATTGTCGTCATAGGCAACGACATCAGCCCCGCCAGCAACCAGCGCCTTTGCGGTGGCAAGGCCGGAACCGCCCAGACCGAACAGGGCGACCTTGCGACCTTTAAAAACCGTAACAGGGATCATGCCATCACCTCAATTTCAGTGTGGCAAGGCCGAGCATGGCAAGGCCAACGGCAATGATCCAGAAGCGAATAACGACCTGACTTTCGGTCCAGCCCTTTTTTTCGAAGTGGTGGTGGATTGGTGCCATCAGGAACACACGACGGCCGGTCTGCTTGAACCAGAATACCTGGATGATGACCGACAGGGTTTCCATAACAAACAGGCCACCAACGATGACCATGACAATCTCGTGTTTGGTGGCAACAGCCACAGAACCGATCAAGCCACCCAGTGCCAGCGAACCGGTGTCACCCATGAAGATAGCGGCAGGTGGTGCATTGAACCACAGGAAGCCGAGACCGGCACCAATAACCGCACCAACGATAACGCCAAGCTCACCCGTGCCCGGCACGAAATTGATCTGCAGGTAGTTTGCAAAAACGGCATTACCAACCAGATAGGCAATCACGCCGAAGGTTGCAGCAGCAATCATTACCGGCACGATGGCGAGACCATCGAGACCATCGGTCAGGTTGACCGCGTTACCGGCGCCAACAATCACGAATGCACCAAACAGCACAAAGAAGTAGCCGATGTTGAGCACGAATTCCTTGAAGAACGGAAACGCGATCGAGGTACCGAGTGTCGGGTTGTGCGGGCTGGATGCCAGCGACATTTTCATCATGAAGAACACGGCAATCGCTGCGATGACAAATTCAATGCCCAGACGCGCCTTGCCGGAAAAACCCTTGTCGCTTTGCTTGGTCACCTTCAGGTAATCGTCGTAGAAACCTATGGCGCCAAATCCAAGCGTCACCATCAACACACTGACCACGTAAACGTTGGACAGGTCACCCCACAGCAGAGAGCCGCCGAGAATACCGGCCAGGATCATCAGGCCGCCCATGGTCGGCGTTCCCGCCTTCTTGAAATGGGTCTGCGGACCATCGGCGCGGATCGGCTGACCCTTGCCCTGCCTGACACGCAACGAGGCGATGATCGAAGGTCCGAAAATGAAGACGATCAGTGCGGAGGTAAACATGGCCGCACCGGCACGGAAGGTGATGTACCTGAACAGGTTGAAAATTTGAATATGGTCAGCCAGTTCGACAAGCCAGATCAGCATAATTGCCCTTTCAGCAAGGCAGTTTTAGTTTTGGGGTTCCGTGTCGGGGAATGGCGAATGCTTGTCAAGCAAAGCTGCGACGATCTTGCCGAAACCAATACCAAGAGACGATTTTAGCATCAGAATGTCGCCCGGCTGCACCGCACTGGCGACGAATTCATTCAATTCCTGCGTGGTCTCAAACCAGAAGACGTTGACACTGTCAGGCAGTGCGTCGCGCAGATGCGCCATGGCTTCGCCAGCCAGCCAGACATTTTCAATGCCTGCCGCAAGCAAGGGACCAGCAAGATCTTCATGCACCTGCGCAGAAAACTCGCCCATTTCCAGCATGTCGCCCAACACGGCAACACGTCTGCCCTGCGCCTTGGCGTCGACGGTTGCAAGAACCGCAATGGCTGCCCTCATCGAAGCGGGGTTAGCATTGTAGCTCTCGTCAATCAACACGAAGGAACCATCACCAACCGTCAGGCGGTGGCGCTGTCCACGACCCTTGACGGCTTCTAGGCGACGAAGCGCAGAAACGGCATTTTCGAGATCAGCGCCACACAACAGCGCCACACCCAGTGCCGCCATGGCGTTGTCGGCAATATGGCGACCCGGCGCACCGATACGCAATTCGCGGGTTTCGCCATTGATGATCGCCCATAGTGTCGAACCGCTAGGGGTGTTTTCATAATCGGCCAGACGGAAATCCGCCTTGGCGTGCTGACCGAATGTGTAGATGTGTTCGACACCAGCCCTCTGGGCGGCTTCCTCAAGAAAATCGAACTGCGAGTTGTCACGGTTGAGAACAACCGCACCACCGGGCTCAACGCCCTCAAAAATTTCGGCCTTGGCGGCCGCAATTTCTTCTAGGTCACGGAAGTTGCCCAAATGGGCCGCAGCAATGGTGGTGATGGTTGCCACATGCGGACGCACTAACTTCACCAGCGGACGAATTTCGCCAGGATGATTCATGCCGACTTCAAATACGCCGAAATCACAATCGGCAGGCATGCGCGCCAGGGTCAAAGGCACGCCCCAGTGATTGTTGAACGAGGCAACGGCGGCATGTACCTTACCCGATGGCTCAAGTATCTGGCGCAGGATTTCCTTGGTTGTGGTCTTGCCGACCGAACCCGTCACAGCAATGATCTTGGCCTGGCTTCTGGCACGCGCCGCAATGCCGAGCTTGACCAGAGCAGCCAGCACGTCTTCCACCACGATCATTGGCACAGTCAGACGGCCGAGCGCCGGCAGCTTCGCCTCGCTGATAACAAGCAATCCGGCGCCATTGGCAACCGCAAAGCTGGCATAATCATGCCCGTCTACCCGGTCGCCCTTGATCGCAAAGAAGGCTTCGCCGGGTTTGACCGTGCGGCTGTCGATGGAAATGCCGGTTATGCCCAGTGGCAAATTGCCGACCGGCCGTCCCGACATAACCGAAATCAATTCCTGCACTGTCCATAACCAGTTCAAAGCGACGTCTCCTCCAATGCACTGCGCACCTGTTGATGGTCCGAGAATGGCAGCACCGTCGTTCCGACGATCTGTCCCTCTTCATGACCCTTGCCAGCAACGATCAACGTGTCGCCACTTTCCAGCATCGCCACGGCGTGGCGAATGGCCTGAGCGCGGTCAGCAATTTCCAGCGCGCCGGGAGCCGCTGCCATGATTTCGGAACGAATTGTTTCGGGCACTTCCGAGCGCGGGTTATCGTCGGTCACGATCACCACATCCGAAAGGCGTGAGGCAACCTCACCCATGATCGGGCGCTTGCCCTTGTCGCGGTCACCACCGCAACCAAACACTACGACAATGCGGCCAGAGGTGAACGGCCGCACCGAGGTCAGCACGTTTTCAAGCGCGTCGGGTTTATGGGCATAATCCACATAGGCAAGCGCGCCATTTTTTGCATGACCGACGAGTTCAAGGCGACCAGCCGCGCCCACCAGCTTTTCCAGTGCGCGCAGCGCAACAGCAACCGGAACGCCGGTCGAGATCGCCAGACCAGCCGACACCAGCGCATTGGCGACCTGAAAATCACCGGCCAGCGGAATATCGACTTCGAAAATTTCGCCCTGATGATGAATTTCGATCATCTGCTTGTGGCGGAAATGTTCAACGCGCTTCAACGTCAGGAAGTTACCCTTGCGGCCAACGGTGCGCACATCAAGACCCGCACTTTCAGCAGCCTTGATGGCATGTTGCGACCACGGATCGTCAGAGAAAATAACCGCAGGCTGGCCCTTTTCGAGCAACTCGCTAAACAGCCGCATCTTGGCAGCCATATAGTTTTCCATCGTCGGATGGTAATCCATATGATCACGGCCGAGATTGGTGAAGGCACCGGCAACCAGCTTCACGCCGTCGAGACGGTGCTGGTCGAGACCATGGCTGGATGCTTCCATTGCAGCGTGGGTTACACCTTCGCCAGCCAGTTCAGCCAGCAGCGCATGCAGCGACACGGGATCCGGCGTTGTCAGCGAACCATAATCGGAACGGCTAGGCGAAATAACGCCAGTCGTGCCGATCTGCGCTGCCGCATAACCGGCTGCAGCCCAGATCTGACGTGTAAAGGACGCAACCGAGGTTTTGCCAGCAGTACCGGTAACAGCCACCATGGTCTGTGGCTGTGCACCGTAAAAACGGGAGGCTGCCAGCGATAGATAACGGCGAGGATTGGAAACAGCCAGAACCGGCACGGGCGCATCAGCCGGATGACCGGACAGAATAAGGGATGCACCCTTGGCAACAGCATCATTGATAAAGGCTGCGCCATCTGCCTTGGAGCCAGCAAGAGCGACAAATAAACCGCCCGGCTCCATCTTACGGCTGTCGGCCGTGAGGGATTTGATTTCAAGCTCTCCGAGAGTGGAGCGCATAACTTCGTTCAGTTCCGGAAACTCTGTTCCGGACAGATCTCGCAATTTCATCGACTGTTTTCCGTCTTGTCCCCCGACTCGAATCGTCGGTTTATAGTAAGCTCTAACAATCAATAAGACACGAGCAAGGCCGAGCCATCCTCACCGAACTTTGGTTTCACACCGAGTATGGCTGCAGAACGGCTGATAATCTCTTTGACCATTGGTGCCGCAGTGTTACCGGCAAGCGCCGCCCCGTTGCCCTTGTCTGTCCTTGGTTCATCAATAAATGTCAGCACCACATATTGCGGATCGCTGATCGGGAATGCCGCAAGGAACGCGTTGAAGTTCTTGTCATGCGCGTAACGGCCGTTGACGACCTTGTCGGCCGTGCCGGTCTTACCGCCCACGTCAAAACCGTCGACACGCGCATTGCGGCCGGAACCCTTCGTGCCATTCCAGTCAAACAGGAAGCGCATGTCCTTGCTGGTCGATGGCTGAATGACCTGTGTTGCCACAGCATCGGCATCGGCGCGGCTTCTTGGCAGGAATGTCGGCTCGATCAGCTTGCCACCATTGACCAGTGCTGCACCGGCAACCGCCGTCTGCAACGGCGTTGTCGACACACCGTGACCAAAGGAAATCGTGATCGAATTGATCTTCTTCCATTCACGCGGCTGGGTTGGCATCGCCACCTCAGGCAATTCCGTCTTCATACGCGTCAACAGACCAAGCTTGGTCAGGAAGTCCTTATGGCCCTGAATACCCACAACGTCAGCCATCTTGGCCGTGCCGATGTTGGACGAATACTGGAAAATCTCAGGTACCGAGAGAACACGTCCCTTGCCGTGGAAGTCCTTGATGGTGAAGCCACCGATACGGATCGGCGCCGACGCATCAAAGCTGTCGGTAATCCGCACCTTGCCGGTGTCCAGCGCCATGGCTGTAGTGAAGGATTTAAATGTCGAACCCATTTCGAACGTACCGTTCGACATGCGGTTCAGCCAACCTTCCTTGGCGCCTTCAGCCGGATTGTTCGGATCATAATCCGGGGCGGATGCCATGCCGAGAACTTCGCCGGTATGGACATCCAGCACCACGGCACCGGCACCAATTGCTTCGGTTTTTGCGATCCAGCTGTAAATGACTTCGCGCAGGATTGCCTGGACGCGCAAATCGATGGACAGTTTGACCGGCTCAAGCGGCTGGTCGGTCGTCATGCCAAGCGCTGTCAGATCAGCCAGACCCAGGCTGTCGACGTAACGCTCCATGCCGGCAACACCACGGTTGTCGATATTGACGTGTCCGACAATGTGCGAGGCCGTTGCTCCACCCGGATAGAAGCGGCGCTTTTCAGGACGGAAACCGATGCCGGGAATACCGAGTGCCAAAATCTGGCTCTGCTGCTTTGGGGTCAGCTGACGGCGCAGCCACTGGAAGCGCGAATTAGAAGATAGCTTCTGATAGGTGCCGCGCGCATCGAGATCAGGCAGAACCGTTCTCAGCTTTTCAATGGCTTCATCGACATCAACAATACGGTGCGGTTCGGCAAACAGCGAAACGGTCCTGATGTCGGTTGCTAGCACTTCGCCGTTACGGTCCAAAAGGTCAGGACGCGATGCCATCAGCCGGTCGGCTGGTGCAATGCTGGAGACGATTTCCGGCTTTTCCATGCCGTACTGCACCAGACGTCCACCGATAACACAATAAAAGGCCGTAAAGCTCAGCGCGATGATACCAACGCGGCTTTTGGCCTGCCCTGCCCGTTTTTTGCGTGCGCCTTCAAAGGCTGCATGATCGGTCACACCTCCAGTTGATACGGAGTAATGTGCCCGGCTTTTGTGAACCATGATACGGGAAAGAAATGACATCAGCGGTTCACCGATCCTGTTGTCGTTGTATCTACACCAAGTACGGAAGCACGCGGCTGCGGAACGGGAATGCCCTTCGAGGCCAGCCCGCCGGTTGTCGCGCCACGCGAAGCAAGTTTGGTATCGTTGGAGCCGGCAGTCGCCGAGGCAATCGCATCCTCGACACTCATGCCTTCCGGCTCTGGCGGCTGCGGCAACTGCGAGCGCAACATCGGCAGTTCACTCGGCTGTGCAAGCTGGGTCGACAATGTCGGAACCAGCTTCAACTCGTCACCATAAACCGTCACGAGGCGGTGCAGACGATTTGGCTGCGTCAGCAAGGCCCAGTCAGCGCGCAGAAGGTCAATCGTGTCCTTCTCCAGCTTGATTTCGGTTTCGAGCTTGCGAACCTCGGCCAGTTTTTCATCCGCACGATGTTTGATCGTATAGGTAACGACCGCTGCGGAAATCATGACGCCGACCAGAACGAGATCAAAAGTACGCAGCATGTCAGCCTCCCAGTTTTTCGAGGCTGGCCAGATCGGGCAACTCGAATATCGAGACATCCGCCTTTGGCGCCTTGGCTGCGGTGCGCACACCGGCTCGCAGCTTTGCGGAACGGGCACGTGGGTTCAATGCGGCTTCTTCTTCGGTGGCTGCAACCATCGGCTTGCCCAGCGCATCAAATATTGGAGACTTCTCTTCAACCATCGGCATGTGACGGGAGCCGGAAGCACGACCGGAACGATCGGCAAAGAACTTCTTGACGATACGGTCTTCCAGCGAATGGAACGTCACCACCACCAGTCGACCACCGGGTTTCAACGCCCGTTCGGCAGCAAACAGCGCCGAGGCCAGTTCGCCCAACTCATCATTGACGAATACACGCAGCGCCTGAAACACCCGCGTGGCAGGATGGATCTTGTCCTTGGCCTTGCGCGGCGTGACGATTTCAATCAGCCCGGCCAGATCGCGCGTGGTGCGGAAAGGTTCTTCCGCACGCTTCTTTTCAATGGCGCGCGCAATGCGACCCGCCTGCTTTTCCTCTCCGAGAAAACCGAAGATACGCGCCAGATCACCTGGCTTGCAGCGATTGACCACGTCGGCAGCTGATACGCCTGACGATGACATACGCATGTCGAGTGGGCCGTTTTTCTGAAAGGAGAAACCACGGTCGGCCTCATCGATCTGCATGGAAGACACGCCGATATCCAGAACCACGCCGTCAAGACCACCTTCCGGAGCATGGTGAGCAAGGTCGGAAAACCGTGACTGAATAAGAGTGAGGCGTCCGCCATTGGCAGCAACCTTCGCCTGACCGGCAGCAATGGCATTCGGATCGCGATCCAGTGCGATCACCTCTGCCCCTTGGTCGATAATCGCTTGGGTGTAGCCGCCTGCCCCGAATGTACCATCGAGAATAATCTTGCCGGGTTGCGGATCGAGAGCGACCAGCACTTCCTTCAACAAAACAGGAATATGACGAACGGTTTCGCCACCGGCATCATCAATGCCTTCGTCGGAATTCACTGTCATCTTGTTTCCCCGTATCAAACCGGACGCGTTACCGCAAAACTGCGCCCGGATCTTGCGGCCACCTGCGCTTCCTGAAAAGCATCCGGTTGCCAAAGCTGAAAATGGTCTGCTCGACCGACAAATGTGACTTCGGAGGAAATCCCGGTAAACTCCCGGATGAAATCCGTCACCATAAGCCGCCCTTCGGAATCGAGCTTCATAAAAACGCCGCCGCCGTGAACCAGCAACGACATCATGTTGGCCTCTGGCGAAAAAGCATCCATCACCGAGATTTGCCGTTCGTAACGATCCAACAAATCCGGCCCACCGACACTGATCGCCGGAAACGCGAAATCCTGCAGACAATACAATTCTTGAACACCGCGCACGGCCAGAACGGAACGAAATGCCGAGGGAACGGAGACCCGTCCCTTTGTATCGATCTTGTTCGTGACGTTCGACAGAAAGCGGTTCATTGCCCGTCTCGTTTAAAACACCACCCGAAAGACGGACCAACCGCCCCGCAGGCCACACCGATACACACGACAACACGCCAGCCGTTAGAACAGCATGTTCCACAGCAGCCCCAAGGAGGCCTTCCGAAGATTTCAGCGATTGTGGGCCAGAAACACGACCCTTTGCGATGTGCATTTGGGATACCATGGGACACTATGGGCGTCAATGGGAGAAGCCAGCACAATACCGTCTTCCGCATCGTATATTCATAGACCGTTAAGTTTAATGAATGGTTTATGCGGCTTACGAAAGCACAACCGAAACGGCGCACAAAATCGAGCCATAAACCACGATTTATTCATACATTTCAGCGCAATAACAGGAAAAGCGGAATCAAATCCGCAACGGCCCTCATCAGGAGGAAAATCGCCAGTTGGCCTATAAGCCGGGTTTTGTATGGCCCCGGTTTGACCCGGAACGTGGCAGCCATTCATCTGGGACGATGTTTGCACACCGCCTCTCGCAACCCACCCGGATGACTGGCCCGAAAACCGGCTGTAGGCGCTTGCGCGCCCCGCGTCATCCCTATTCGGTCTTGCTCCCGGTGGGGTTTACCTTGCCGCTTCTGTTACCAGTCGCGCGGTGGGCTCTTACCCCACCCTTTCACCCTTACCACGCATGCGTGGCGGTTTGCTCTCTGTGGCACTTTCCCTGGGGTCGCCCCCGCCGGACGTTATCCGGCACCGTGTTTCCGTGGAGCCCGGACTTTCCTCACCTTACCGTCTTTCGACATTGGTAAAGCGCGGCTGCCCGGCCAACTGGCATCGGCTCCTTAAACGGCTTTCAGCAGGAAAGCCACAGTGAAAAACAGGAAAGACGGTAAAACCGGCAATCACTTGAGATCGCCGGTTAGCATCACATCGTTGCAAAGGCGGGTTTAAAGTCCGTGACATAGGCAGCATCATCAATCTGCCCCTCACGGACCAAGGTCGCACCCAGCCGCCCGATCTCGTCCGAGCTCTTGGCGGCTGTTCCACACCCACCCGTCAGCACGGCAATTCGGGGGGACGACGTAAAGCCGATTGCCGGATACCCACCCGGCGTTTTCGACACCACGCAGGCACCTGTTGAAACACGTGACAAATCAACCGATGGCACAAGGCTCGCAACAATTGCCGTCAGATGATCCTGCGCAACCTGTCGCCCGCCAGAACGGAACCACTCACGCATGTCGGCATCACCGGAAACCAGCTTATCGTCAGGGTCACCGCCTATTTTGAGGTAAACCTTGCCGTCGGGATAACGCACCGGCGGTAACATATAGATGTGCTTTGACGGATCGCTCGGCTCATAAATCAGCGATGGCATGCCGGAATAAGCATCCAGTTCGTCTTCGGGAATTTCAAAAAACGTCACCGTTCTTTTGTAGACGTTGAGCTTAACAGGCTGTGGCAGCAGACCTTCCATGATCGAGAACCCACCGGCCGCCACCAGCACATTATCAGCGCGGTATTCATTGCCTTCGGCCGTTGTCACCACCGCAACACCGCCTTCGTCACGAACAGAAACAGCCACTTCGCGCAAAACGGTAGCGCCAGCCTTTTCCGCCAGAGCGCTCTGCGCCTTCACCAGCGCGCGAGGATTGACGTATCCGGCATTTTGGGCCTCAAACACCCCCTCGCAACCCGCTTCAAAGGCGAAATAGGAAAAGTCCTTTGCGAGGACATCATTGCTCAACAGCTGCGTTTCGACATTCAATTTGGCAGCGGCATTGCAGATATTCTGGATAAATGGATTGCTGCCGCCACGCTTCGGACCAACGACGAGGCATCCAACAGGGGCGTAAAATTCAACACCGCTTTCCCGTGCAATGTCACCGTAACGGGCGATGGAGCGATTTGCCATCAACGCCCAATCGGCATCGGGATCAATGGTACGGGTTATGCGCGCTTCATCATAGTGACTGGCAAACACGCCCTGATGGGTCTTGGCGTCCTGAGGCTCATCGGGACCAATCACCGCAACGCCGTCGGTCTGCCGTGCCAGATATTTGGCAGCGGCAGACCCCATCATGCCGCGACCAATGACGATATGCTTGAAATGTGCTGACATGCTGTTCCCTAATTATTTTAAATATGCGTCGCGCTTTTTGGATTCAGGATCAATACGTTCTAGCGATCCGCTGAATCAAAGTCAGACGAAAACCGGCGCCATTGCCGCGGCGAATTCACGCTCCTGCAGCGCTCCGTCAAATAACAACTGCGCACCGAGCCTGCCAATTTCATCTGAGGATTTTGCCGCAACAAAATTGCCACCCGTCAGCGCCGCGATATTGGGTGCCTCCGTGTAACCGATATAGGGATATCCGGTTTTGGTAATCGATGCGACGCAGGAGCCGGATGTGACCGGCGCACCAGCAAGATTAGGCATCAACGAAAGCGCACGTTTGGTCAGATAGTCGACCTCTGCAAGATTTCCGTCCGACTGAAACCAGGAGACTGCATCACTGAGCGAAGAAATCGCGCTCTTTTCCCCCTCGCCGCCGATCTTCAGATAGACCTTGCCATCCGGGTAGCGCACCGGCGGCAGGATATAGACGATATCGTCGTCATTATCGGCCAGCACGATGGTGGACGGCATATTCTTGAACAGCGCCTGTTTTGCCTCATCAAGCTCAAAGAACACGATGGTTCGGCCAGTCGCCGCCATGTCGACCGGGCGCGGCAAGATATCGGCCATATTGGTAAAACCACCGGCCGCCACTAGCACCTTTTCTGCCGTATAGCTGTTGCCATCGGCCGTTTCGACCAGCACATGCGAAGACATGTCATTGACGCGGATTGCCGTGTCCCGCAGCACCGAAACACCCTGCTTTTGCGCGACAGTCACCTGCGCCTTCACCAAGGCGCGCGGGTTCACATAACCGGCATTCTGCGCTTCGAAATATCCGTTTTGAGCTGGCGGCAGCGTAAACATCGGAAAACGCGCCGGCATAGCGTCCGGCTTGACCGTCTCAATATCAAGATCAAGCATCGAAGCTGTGGCAAATGCACGACGCACATAATCGGTATCGGAGATTGGTTCTTCGCCCGAGAACAGGCAGCCGACTTCACTGTAGAAGGAAATACCGCTGGCCACTTCGATTTCGGAATACCGGGCAAGAGATCGGACCGCGAGCGTTCCCCAAATCGGGTCGCCATCGAAACCGCGCGTGATACGGGCTTCATCATAATGGCTGGCAAACACACCGGAATGGTTTTTACGGTTTGCCGGTTCTTCAGGACCAATCAGCGCAATGCCATCGGTCACTTGAGAAAGGTGGCGGGCTGCGGCTGCGCCCATCATGCCCGCACCTATGATTATGTATTTAAAGTCCGTCACTGCATTCTGCTCCATATTCCGGAAACAGAGCTACCATGACCGGCAGTCCGCCTGTCAACACATGATGTGTACAAGACAGGTGAACTCAAACGGCAAGAACACAACCGTTTGATTGACACGAACGTGAAAGGACAATCAGCCTTCCAGAAGTGCCTGCACCTTACCACAGTAACGCTTGGAAACCGGGTTCATGCGTTTTGCGCCATGGCCTGCATTGTAACGCAAAATGGTGCCGCAGGTCTGGCCGCCGCCAAGCTGATGTGCCCGCGCAAGATATTCCATACCCCAGCGGATATTGGTCTCAGGGTCATAAAGGCCCTTTGCCGTACCGCGATAACCAAGCATACGCGCTGTTGCCGGCTTAATCTGCATCAGTCCAACTTCACCGGCACTGCCGCGGGCCTTTGGATTGAACTTGCTCTCGACGCTGACAACAGCATGAGCAAGACCAACAGGCACACCATATTTCTTGGCGTATTTGACGATGATCGGAGAGTAAGAATTGGTAAGAGCCGAAGGAACCGCCTTTTCCGGCATTGGATAACCGGGCTTACGGATCATGGTTTCAAGTGTAACGGTTTTGGTTTTCACCTTCTCATCACGGGCAAACGCAGATCCACCCTGTGCAACGAGCATGGCAATACATGCTGCACCGGCAACAACAACTCTTTTCATATTTAGAAAAATTCTCCAGACGTAAGACGGGAATGGCGCCACAGCGCAACAACTCACCTTGCGGAGTCCATCACGGATACTCCGGCTAAAAAAGTCTTACTTGTTGATATTCACGACAGTTGCTTAAATGAGCGTCCCACCGCAGTTCAATGGTGACGTTTAAACAGCCTATTAAGGATATACTGTGGCAACTCGGAAAAACTGATCTTCAAAGCCGCCAATTCAGGAACAAAACAACTGAAAAAAACTTAAACAGAGCGGTATTTTGGAAGTTCTGTTAAAAGCCTGTGCAGCGTGTCGATTGTCGAGAAATCGGCGATACCATCCACCCGCAGCGGACGAAAATGGCGCTGGAATGCAGCAACGACACCTTCTGTTTTTTCACAGAAAGACCCTGTAATTTCAACATTGTATCCGTAGAAGGACAGCATGGATTGCAGGGCCTCGACCGGTTGGCCAGCATCACCGCGCTGGAAAAAGCGTCCGCCAGTTACCGCACCCGGCTCCACCCAGTGCCCGACCCCGTTTTCATGCAGGACTTTCCAGGGGAAGTTTTCGCCTGGGTCAACCTTGCGAACCGGCGCGATATCAGAGTGCGCCAACACCCTTTCAGGCGCGATAGACCAGCGCTCGCCACAATCTCTGCACAATTCGAAAACCGCTTTGATCTGTTCGGCAGGAAATGCGGGCAAGCCGCCGGTGTGGCCAGGATTGGCAATTTCAATGCCGATGGAGCGTGAATTGATATCGGTGGCACCAGCCCAGAAACTTTTGCCGGCATGCCATGCACGGCGCGCCTCTGGCACAAGCTGCACCACACGCCCGTCTTCGTGGACAAAGTAGTGGCTGGAGACTTCGCTTTCCGGATTGCACAGCCATGACAGAGCACCATCTGCGCTTGGCATACCCGTGTAATGAAGAATGATCATATCAGGCGGACAGTTATCTACCCGCTCGCCATGGTTAGGCGAAGGTGCGACGGATGCACCCATGTAATCCGGTGTAAAAGCAGTCATGCAGCGCGGCGTTCTTTCTCAATCGCCGCATAAGCGGCATTGAGTGCAGCCATACGTTCATTGGCAGCGGCATGCAACTCCATCGGCACGCCACGGGCAATCAAACGGTCCGGATGGTGTTCTGCCACCAGACTGCGGTAACGCTTGCGGATCTCAGTAAATGCGTCAGAGCGCGAAACACCAAGTACCCGGTAAGGGTCACGACCATCGAGATGAACGTGGCGGGCCATGATCGTTTCGAAATGGTCTTCGGTAATGTGGAAGATTTCCGCGATACGGCCAAGGAATGCCAGTTCGCGCTCATGGATCAGACCATCCGCCTTGGCGATATGGAAAAGACCGTCGATGACGCTTTCCAGCATCTGGCAATTGTCCTGCCCCGACCCACAAAGGCCAGCCAGACGCTCGGCATATGCTTCATAACCGGCCACGTCCTGACGGGCGAGATTATAAAGACGGGCAACGTTTTGCGCTTCTTCTTCCGGAAAATCGAAAATCTGCCTGAAGGCGTTCACCTCGGCATCGTTGACGACACCATCAGCCTTGGCCATCTTGGCAGAGAGCGCGATGATCGCCACAGAAAATGATACTTTACGACGGGTTTCCGGGTCGCCCTCGAACAGCGTGCGGATGGCTTCCACCACGCGACCGAGCGTATTTCCCGCCACGTCGCCGATTGCACCGAGCAGCCGTTCCCACAGAGATGAAAGTTGCAGACAGGCGAAATCTATAATCATAATCCAGATTCACCAGATAATGCCCGAAAAATCAAGGTGTACGGCACTCTGCCAGTATTAAGTTTTATTCATCTTTGGTCGCGATGAAACTGATGATCGAAACTGGCACACACGCACAACCTGCCACGGGACGCAGCACAGACAAGGTTATCCACAGCCCGCCAAATGGCGCCACATCACCGTCATCAATTGAAACGATTATATTTACCCTTGGCCGCAATCGCCTCCAAAAACCGGGCGAAACACCCGTTTTTCTTGATAAATTCACTTTACAGCCGCTGCCTGCTGTCGCATCCATTTGCCCACAGACCAGATTTTCATGACCTAAAAGGAGTGCCGTTATGGCCAAACAGAAAGTCGCAATGCTGACCGCCGGTGGACTTGCTCCCTGCCTCTCTTCCGCTGTTGGCGGCCTGATTGGCAGATACACGGACATCGCACCGGAGCTCGACATCGTGGCCTACCGTTCCGGTTATCAGGGCGTTCTTCTGGGTGACCGTATCGAAATCAACAAGGACATGCGCGAAAAGGCACACCTGCTGCACCGTTATGGCGGCTCGCCAATCGGCAACAGCCGCGTCAAGCTGACCAATGCTGCCGACTGTGTGAAGCGCGGCCTCGTCAAGGAAGGCGAAAACCCGTTGCGCGTTGCGGCTGAGCGCCTGGCCAATGACGGCGTCACCATCCTCCACACCATTGGTGGAGATGACACCAACACCACCGCTGCCGATCTCGCAGCCTATCTTGGCGCCAACGGTTACAACCTTACTGTGGTTGGCCTTCCAAAGACGGTCGACAATGACGTCGTTCCAATCAAGCAGTCGCTTGGCGCATGGACAGCCGCCGAAGTCGGCGCAAACTTCTTTGACAATGTCAGCAACGAACAGAGTGCCGCACCTCGCACGCTGGTGATCCATGAAGTCATGGGCCGCCACTGCGGTTGGCTGACGGCCGCAACCGCCCGTTCCTACATTCAGAAAACCAGCGCCAATGAATATGTCGACGGTTTCATGATGAATGCCGCGATGAAGAACATCGACGGCCTTTTCCTGCCGGAAATGGCGTTCGACCTGGAGGCAGAATCTGAGCGTCTGCGCGCCATCATGGACAAATCAGGTTATGTCACGCTGTTCGTGTCGGAAGGTGCCGGCCTCGACGCCATCGTTGCCGAACGCGAAGCCGCTGGCGAAAGCGTCAAGCGCGACGCCTTTGGCCACGTCAAGATCGACACCATCAATGTCGGCGGCTGGTTCCAGAAGCAGTTTGCATCGCTGATCGGCGCGGAACGCTCGATGGTTCAGAAGTCTGGTTATTACGCCCGCTCGGCCCCGGCCAATCAGGATGACCTGCGCCTGATCCAGAGCATGGTCGATCTTGCTGTCGAAAGCGCGCTCAACAAGGTGTCCGGTGTTACCGGCCATGACGAGGAACAGGGTGGCAAGCTGCGCACCATCGAATTCCCACGCATCAAGGGTGGAAAGCACTTCGATATCTCGGCAAAATGGTTCACCGATGTGATGGATCACATCGGCCAGAAGGCTGTGTCAGCATGACGCATAAGGACGCAGTGCAACCTGCAGGTGCCCTAACCATTTGAATTTATGCATCGGCTTGTCAGGAAAATTTCTTTTTGATTGACGACCCGATGCTTTTTCAGGGTAAATTCCCTTGCAAGACGTCAGGAGCATGGCATCATGCTTCTGATCTTGCTAAATTAAAGCATGGCACACAAAACTGTGTAGCGGTTTTGAGATAAGAACATGCGATAAGAAAGACTTAAGGCGCGCCCGGCCTATCTGCTGATCCGTTGCGCTTTGGGAGGAAAGGGAGCCGAAATGATGAACGCCGAGCTATGGATCACATTTGCCGCAGCTTGCGCCATTTTGTTTTCACTTCCCTCGCCGCTTTCACACCGGGTAGCATCCTATCGTGCCATCAGAGGCAAAAAAACCATTTTCCCGGCCATTACAGGCGCATCGATTGGCATTGTAACCGCCATGACGGCCGCCGCGGTGCCGACGCTCGGTTTTGCCTATCTCTCCGCATCCCTGCTGGAAATCGTGCAATGGGCAGGCATCGGCTGGCTGTTGCTGTTCATGCTGTGGGTGTTTGCCAGCCCGGCTGTGCGGCTTGCCAAGGCCGACAATGACAACCTTCCTTTCAAGACAGCCAGCGGCGTTTTCACCGACTGTTATTGCCTGGCGCTGACACCACGTTTCATCGCTGTCTTTCTGGCCTTGTTGCCGCAGTTCGTGACAGCAGGTGCAGACAACATTACCTTGCTGGCAGAAATGCAGGCGCTGGCCCTTCTGATGTCGCTTGTTCTGGCCCTCGGACACGCTGTTTTTGCCGAAAAGAGCCTGTCACTTGCGCGGCAGATGAGCAACCAGAAACGCAAGCCTTATCAACGTCGTAGCTACTTCATCAGCGGTCGCGCCGTAACAGCAGGATACCGCCGCATTGCCGCCTGACGTTGCAGGCCTGCTTGCCGCCCGGTTCACAATAGGTTAATGGACGTCACATGTAGTGGCCTGCTTCGTTCGCGACGAGGGCGTCGAAAGACAGGCAAAACGAGAGCGGCAACATGACAAAACGCCTGAGTGCAAGCCGGAGAACGGCGCTCCTGATATCGACCACTTTTGGTATCGCAGCCACTTTGGCAGGTTGCACCAGCGTCGAAATTGCTTCCAAGCCGCAGCTTGAAACCACCCAGCCGACCTTGCAGGCGCAGGCAACGACAGCGCCTGCTGCAGATGGCACGGCACCGGCCGCCGCAACTGTAGTTGCAGGCACAGAAGTTGCTGCACAGGCCGCAGCGCCACCCGCGACAGCAAGCGTCGCCGTTGATGCTGCCGGCAAACTCGTTCTTCCACCAGCCGCAGCAATTGCCGCAGCTGCCGCCCAAGCGCCGACCGATGGCCAGGTAGAAGCACAAATGGTGGCGCAGGCAAACACTCCGGCAGCACAGCAGGCAACAACCGCACAGGCCACACCTGCTGCAGCCGCAAACACCGTTGCCACAGCAGGCAATACGGCCACTTTCACACAGGTCGCCGCCGTAAAGGGTTCGTTCCCAAGCAAACAATCCGAATCTGCAGCAATGCGCATTTCAATGGCCATGCAGCCGTTTGACGATGGCAAGGCCGCTCAGGCCGCCATTTCCGCGCAGACAGCTGTTCCCTCTCAAAAACCGCAGGGCGTGATGATGGCGTATGCCTCCGCCCCGCAGAACTCGGCCATCGCTGCCATCAACACCCGCGAAGGCATGGAAACTTCTCCTGTCGGACGCGAAAAGCTCAGCACGCTGATTTCCAAATACTCGCAGATGTATGATGTGCCGGAAGATCTGGTGCACCGTGTCGTACAACGCGAAAGCCGTTACGTTCCGTCTGCCTTCAACCGTGGACATTACGGCCTCATGCAGATCAAACACGCCACCGCCCGTTCCATGGGCTTTGATGGCCCTGCGTCCGGTCTGTTCGATGCAGAGACCAACCTGAAATATGCCGTCAAATATCTGCGCGGCGCATGGCTGGTGGCTGACAACGACCGTGACAATGCCGTACGTCTTTATGCACGTGGTTACTACTACGATGCCAAGCGTAAGGGCATGTTGCACGTCCTGCGCAAATAGGCGCTATCCACAGCACGTCATCAAACTGTAGCGTATCAGAGATAAACGCCTCTAACCCAATGTAGAGGTGGAATCATATGACGAGCGCCACACACAAAACCAGCTTTCGTAACAATGGAAAGCTGAAGAATGCCCTTCTCCAGCACAAGACACTTTCTACGGATGGCTTTTCCGAGCGTCTGTTCGGCGTGCTGTTTTCCGGTCTGGTTTACCCGCAAATATGGGAAGATCCGGAAGTCGACATGGAAGCCATGGAATTGCGGGACGGGCACCGCATTGTCACCATCGGTTCCGGTGGCTGCAATGTACTGGCATATCTCTCGCGTAATCCTGAAAGCATTGATGTCGTCGATCTCAATCCGCATCACATCGCCCTCAACAAGCTTAAGCTGACCGCTTTCCATCACCTGCCCGGCCACGGAGATGTTGTTCGCCAGTTCGGCCAGTCCAACATCCGCAGCAACAGTGAAGGCTATGACCGCTTCATCGCCCCTCACCTCGACCATCAGACCCGCGCTTATTGGTCGAAGCGCACGATGACCGGCCGTCGCCGCATTTCGGTGTTCAATCGCAATATCTACCGCACCGGCTTGCTCGGCCGCTTCATCGGCGCAGGTCACGTCATTGCCCGCCTGCACGGCGTCAAATTGACCGAGATGACCCACGCCCGCACCATGGATGAGCAGCGCCGCTTCTTTGATGAGAAGGTAGCACCGCTGTTTGACAAGCCAATGATCCGATGGCTCACCAAACGCAAAAGCTCGCTGTTTGGCCTTGGCATTCCGCCACGTCAGTATGACGAACTGGCAAGCCTCTCGGATGGCAACACCATTACCCCGGTTCTGCGTGCTCGCCTTGAAAAGCTGGCCTGCGACTTCCCCTTGAAGGATAATTACTTCGCCTGGCAGGCATTTGCTCGCCGGTATCCAGAGCCGCATGAAGGCGATCTGCCAGCCTACCTGAAGCCGGAATATTACGAAGCCATTCGTAACAACGCGCTCAAGGTTTCAGTACACCACGCAACCTTCACGGAGCTTTTGGCTGGCAAACAGGCCGCCAGCCTTGACCGCTACGTGCTCTTGGATGCGCAGGACTGGATGAACGACACACAGCTCAACGATCTGTGGAGCCAGATGACCCGCACCGCTGCCCAGGGCGCACGCGTCATCTTCCGTACCGCTGCGGAAAAAAGCGTCATCGAAGGCCGCCTGTCACCGGAAGTCCGCAACAATTGGGTCTATCTGGAAGAACGGTCGCACGAACTGAACCGCAAGGATCGTTCGGCAATTTACGGCGGCTTCCACATCTACGAAAAGACCACGGCATGAGTGGTCAAAGCAAAGGCTTTCAGTCCCTTGATAGCAATGACCATGCCGGCCTGATGGATGATATGTACCGCTACCAGCGGTACATTTACGACCTGACCCGCAAATATTACCTGCTGGGACGCGATGGCACCATTGCGGGGCTGAATATCCCAGCCGACGGCACCATGCTGGAAGTCGGTTGCGGCACAGGTCGCAATCTGCTGCTGACCCGCAAGACGTTTCCTGCCGCCCGTTTGTTCGGTCTGGATATTTCTGCACAAATGCTTGAAACAGCTGCCGCAAACTTCAGATCGGAATCGACAAAACCGGTTTTCAAAGTGGCCGATGCCACGGCCTTTGACGCTGCAGATTTCGAACAGGACGGCGGTTTCGACCGGATCATGATTTCCTATGCGCTGTCGATGATCCCCGACTGGCACGGCGCAATCGATGCGTCATTGTCTGCACTGGCACCGGACGGCAGCCTGCACATCATCGATTTCGGCCAGCAGGAAAAACTGCCATTGCTGTTCAGGCGCCTGTTGCGGGGGTGGCTTACCCGCTTCCATGTCACGCCGAGAGCTGATCTGCGACACGTTCTCGAGCAGCGCCTTGCACAGCATAACGCCACCTTGCGCTTTGAAACCATTGGCGGTGGCTACGCCTGGCGGGCGGTGATTACCAAAGTCCAGCAGGGATAAACGGCATAAACGCCCCCTCACATCCAGCATCATCCTCGGTTAAAAACCGGGGATGATGACATCTCGCTGCAAGCCTTGCTTAAATACCAAGCAAAACAGTGTTTTGCCCCTTGTCATAACCGGTTGTTTACCACGATATGCTGAATTAAGAATATCCGAACTGCTTCGAAACCGAGGTGGTGTGGGGTAATATTCCTTTTTTAGACGAGACAGACATGGGGCGACGGCTTTTACCGGTGGTTCTTACCACATTGATGCTGGTCAGTGGCTGCACTTCCGCCAGCTATGACCTGCTGGAAACGGCATCCGTTGCCAAACCACGTTTTCAGGACACCGATCCGCAGGACTTCGGCGTCAACAATCCGCACCGCCATGATATCCATGGCATCGATGTGTCCAAGTGGAACGGCGATGTCGATTGGCAGCAAGTGCGCAAGTCAGGCGTCTCCTTCGTCTTTATCAAGGCCACCGAAGGTTCCGACCGCATCGACCCGAAATTCAATGACCACTGGCGCCTCGCCGCGAAAGCGGACATTCTGCATGCACCCTACCATTTCTACTATTTCTGCTCGACGGCGGATGCGCAGGCCGACTGGTTCATCCAGAACGTGCCGAAGGAAGCCGTAACCCTGCCGCCGGTTCTTGATGTCGAGTGGAACCCGTCTTCCCCGACCTGCAAGACGCGCCCTGCCCCGATGGTCGTGCGCGCCGAGATGCAGCGTTTCCTCGACCGTCTCGAGAAACACTACGGCAAACGTCCGATCATCTACACCTCGGTGGACTTCCATCGTGACAATCTGGTTGGCCAGTTCAAGGACTACCATTTCTGGGTTCGCTCGGTGGCTGCTCATCCAGCCAAGATCTATGAGGATCGCCGCTGGGCGTTCTGGCAATATACCGCAACCGGCGTTGTGCCCGGCGTGACCGGACCGACGGATATCAACGTGTTCTCGGGCAGCGAAAAGAACTGGAAAAGCTGGGTTACAACCGCTAGCAAGTAATGCTGAAAGGCCTTCGTTAACGAAGCAGCCATCAAACCGGGTGTTCAGCCCGGTTTTGGGGTGTTTTTATACCAGGCCTCATGCTTTCGTCACAAAGCTTGTCGAAAGCAGGAAAACTTCATTACCAAGGAACCACACGATGTTCATGCCATCCGTCCGCAGCGCGGTTCTCGTCGCTGCCACCTGCCTTCTGAATTCCGGTACTGTTTTTGCGCAGGCGCAGACAACAACACAGGCACCCGCACAGGCCGCAGCTTGCGGCGGTGATCTTTCAGCCTTCCTGCAGGGTGTAAAAACAGACGCATTGGCAAAGGGCATCCCGGCTGACGCCATCGACAAGGCTCTGGCAGGCGCGGAGATTGACCCGAAGGTTCTGTCGAGAGACCGCGCCCAGGGCGTTTTCAAACAGACCTTCCTTGAGTTCTCGCAGCGCACCGTCAGCCAGGCTCGCCTTGATATTGGCCGCAAGAAGATCCAGCAGCTGTCCAGCACCTTCCAGCGCGCCGAGCAGGAATTTGGTGTTCCAGCTGGCGTCATCGCTGCCTTCTGGGCCATGGAAACCGATTTTGGTGCCGTTCAAGGTGATTTCAACACCCGCAACGCACTTGTGACCCTGTCGCATGACTGCCGCCGTCCGGAACTGTTCCGTCCGCAGCTGCTTGCCCTAATTGAGATGGTGCAGCATGGCGATCTCGACCCTGCCACCAACACCGGTGCATGGGCTGGCGAAATCGGCCAGGTCCAGATGCTACCTAAGGACATTATCGCCTTTGGTGTCGATGGTGACGGCGACAACCACATCAACGTCAAGACCAGCGCTGCCGACGCCATCCTGACTGCCGCGAAGTTCATCCAGAGCCTTGGCTTCCGCAAGGGCCAGCCATGGATTCAGGAAGTCAGTGTTCCAGAAAACCTGCCTTGGGAGAAATCCGGTCTCGGTGGTCCGTTGACGGCTGGCGAGTGGTTTGCGCTCGGCGTGACCCCGCGTGATGGCAACAAGAATTTCGCAAACCTGCCGGCCGCACTGGTGCTGCCACAGGGTCGCAAAGGCCCAACCTTCATCACCTACCCCAACTTCAATGTCTATCTGGAGTGGAACCAGTCCTTCATCTACACGACGTCTGCGGCCTATTTCGCCACACGTCTGATGGGCGCTCCTGTTTACAACAAGGGTAACCCCGATCAGGGCCTGGATGACGCGGCGATGCGCGAGCTGCAAACCAAGCTCGATAACATGACCCATGACGTTGGCAAGATCGACGGCATTCTCGGTTCAGGGACCCGTGTTGCCGTCCAGCGCGAGCAGAAGCGTCTTGGTATGGCAGCCGATGGTTGGCCTACCCGCGAGCTTCTCGACGCGCTTTAAGGCGAAACTGACGCATTTGGCACCGATTGAACCAAGCGGCCCCTGTTCGAATCTGGGGCCGCATTTACCATCCCGCTTAAGGATTATGTCCTAATCTCGACAAAACGACTGGGGATAAGCGGCCTGGATTTACTTTTTCTCAACAAAACAATTAATTTCTAATATTGAAATATTATTTGATTTTCAATGGATTGAGGAAATTCATTCCTAAAAACTGAACAAATGCACTGCGCTGCGGCATAAAATACGCTTTTCAAGCGACACAAAACGGTCATATTATCCTCCAGTCAACAGAAGGAGGCAGACCATGGGACTCACGAACTCTCTTAATGCCTTGGTAGTCGGTATGGCGTTTGTGTTCGTCGGAGCAATGCTTTTTATCTGACGAGGACTTCAAGGCTCGATCAAGCATCCAAAACAGTTGATGACTTAAAAAAATTTAAAAGCGCAGATTCGGGAGGATCTGCGCTTTTTCCATATTTGTAAGAATTTAAGTCGGTTCAGGCTGCCGAGCGTCTTTCACGCGACAGGCCAAGATTTTCCAAAACAGCATTGACCAGTGGCGCACGGTTCATGGTGTAAAGGTGAAATTCGCTGAAGCCGCGTCGCTGCAAATCCTCGATCTGCTCAGCGGCCACGTCGGCGGCCACCTTGGCACGGTCTGTCGGGTTGTCATCCAGACCTTCAAAGCGAGTATCCAGGAATGAAGGTACGCTTGTGCCGCAACGGCCAGCAAAACGCTTAAGCTGCGTCAGGTTCTGGATCGGCATGATGCCCGGCACTACGGGAATGGTGATGCCAGCAGCCGTTACACGCTCCATGTAACGCTCATAGACGTCGTTATCGAAAAAGAACTGCGTCAGGGCACGCGTTGCGCCATTGTCGAACTTGCGCTTCAGCATGTCGATGTCAGCCGCTTCGTCGGTGCTCTCAGGGTGTTTTTCCGGATAGGCGGACACAGAGATTTCGAAATCGCTGATCTCGCGCAGCCCCTTCACCAGTTCCGATGCATTGGCATAACCGTCCGGGTGCGGCTTATATGCCGTGCCGATACCGGTTGACGGATCACCACGCAGCGCCACGAAATGGCGTACACCGGCAGCACGAAATTCGTCCACAACCTTATGCACGTCCTCCCGGCTGGCATCAACGCAGGTCAGATGCGCTGCCGTATGCAGCTTGGCATCGCCGATCATCCGTCGCACAGCCTCAAGCGTCGGTGCCTTGGTCGTGCCACCAGCGCCATAGGTCACCGACACGAAGTCCGGGTTCCAGCGCGAAAGCTCGGCCACGGTTTCCCACAATTGTTTGTCCATTTCCGGCGATTTCGGCGGAAAGAACTCAAAGGACAGATGAATATGGCCATTGGCGCGATTTTGTTCTGTCGTGGCCATTGTCATGCCCTCCCCGAGGCAACAAACGGAGTGGATGCTGCTGCCTCGTTTGCAATCAGCAAACGTTGGTCCTTTGCAATCCAGATTGTAACATCCAGTGACTGGCTGCCGGCTTTGCCGGAGCGCAGATCAACCGCCTTAAGAAGCTCGAGTTCAGACTTCTTCAGCCAGTCCTCAAGCGTTTGGTGAGAAAATCCGAGCCGCACATGGGCATGGTCTTCCCGCAGATAATCAAATGAATGCGGTGCCAGATCGATGATGACCAGACGGCCACCGGGACGCAACAAACGCGCAGCTTCGGCAATGGCCCGGTCAGGCTCATCCAGGAAATGCAAAACCTGATGGATAACGATCAGATCGAAATCCTGACCTTCAAGCGGCAGGTTGAAAATATCGCCGTGCCGGACGGACGCATTGCTAATGCCCGACTTGTCGAGATTGGACCGCGCCACGGCAAGCATGTCACGGCTGGCATCCACGCCAATCGCACGGCGGTAGACACCGCTGAGCAACTGCAGGATACGGCCGGTGCCCGTGCCAAGATCCAGCATCGAGTCGATCGGCGTCGTACCAATCAGGCCAAGAAGTTGCTCTTCGATCAATTCGTCGCTGACATGCAGCTTGCGCAATTCGTCCCAGGCGGCCGCGTTGCGGCTGAAATAATCCTGCGCGCGCTCAGAGCGGACCCGCTTCACATCGGCTAGACGCTCGCTATCACGCAGTAAAACGGCATCATCCTTGGCAGTTGCGTCCAGCAACTGACGAACCAGCGAAGCGGCGTTTCCATCCTGTTTCAGACGGAAATAAGCCCATGCACCTTCCTGATAACGGTCGATTAGATCTTCTTCCGTCAAAAGCTTCAGATGTCGGGACACACGTGGTTGGGATTGACCGAGAATTTCGGTAAGATCGGTTACAGTCAGATCGCCAGCCGACAACAAAGCCAGCAGACGCAACCGCGTCGGCTCACCTGCCGCCTTCAACAAATCCACAAGATTGTTCAATTCAAACTGCACAACACGCCTCGCCAAGACCCAATCAAGACATAAAGATATCTTTATGTGATTTGATAAGCGGTTGCAAGCGATAATCCCAAAACTGTTAACGCATTTTGTCAGGTCACGACAGGTCCCAAGGCGGCCGTTTGCGCGACGCTCCGGCCGCCCTGAGGTGAGCAATCAAGGTCAAACGACGTTGATTCCCGCCTGCCAATGCTCATAAAGCGTTTCGATGTCGCCACTGGTCAGCAAAGGCATCACCTGATGCAATTGTTCATCGGGCCAGTTCCACCACTGCATTTCCAGCAACATAGCAATCAGACGCTCATCGAAACGCAGACGAATGTTACGGGCTGGATTACCGCCGACGATTGCGTAAGGCTCGACATCACGGGTTACCAGCGCGCGTGTACCGATCACCGCACCATCCCCGACTTTGACACCCGGCATGATAACGGCCTCGGAACCGATCCACACATCATTGCCGATGACGGTATCACCGGCCGGTTTGTAACCGTTCTGCGCGCCTACGAATGCCGGCACCTCCGACATCCAGTAGAATGGAAAGGTGCTGATCCAGTCGTTTCTGTGACCCTGATTACCAGCCATGATAAAGGAAGCACCTGATCCAATTGAGCAGAAGTTACCAATGATCAGCCTGTCGGCACCTTCATCCGGCAGAAGATACCGGGCACAATCATCGAAACTGTGACCGTGATAATAACCGGAATAATAGCTGTAGCGACCAACAACGATGTTGGGGTTGGTTATCTGCTTGTCGAGCGTAATGCCCCTGAAAGGGCTTTCAAAATAGTTCTGCATTGAAGTTCTCTCTGCATGTGTTTCGCCGCGGCGCACTTGCAGGCACACGGCATCCTTGCGAAAGACCAGAGGTCTTGTCGCCACAGCCCCTCACGTCAGATGCGCGGGAGCACTATGCAGATGGTACACGGTGCAGATTTCATAGGATGCTTTTAGCCTGTTTCCCGTCTGGAGGAAACCCGGTGTGCGGCACTCAAGACCAAGGCCGTAACTAAACGATAAAACAGAGTGCAATTTGATCGCGGCCGCAAAAGGCTTCCCCTTATGCGGCCGCTTGTATCGAAGTCAGGCTGAAGGTCAGCCCTCTGCCATTGGCCTATGAGATCAGAACTCGGTCCAATCCTCGGCAACGGCCGCATTGCCATGCGCACCCGCAGCAGAACGGCGAACCGGCGCCTGTCGTGAAGCCGTCGGCACAGGTGCTGCCACACGACGCATGACATCCGCCGCCGCCTGCAACTGCCCAACCTGCTGGCCAAGCTGGAACTGCGACAGCAGTGAGTTCAGATTGACGCTTTCTTGCGCAAGCGCTGCACCAGCCGCATTCATCTCCTCCACCATCGCCGCATTCTGCTGCGTCGACTGATCCATGTGATTGACGGCCGTATTGACCTGCGCCAGTCCAGCGGACTGTTCATGTGCTGCGGTCGCAATGGCTTCCATATGGACATTGATCGACTGAACCAGACCGGCAATTTCAGCCAGACCTGTACCGGTATCGTTGACGAGGCGCACACCTTCGCTAACGGCAATTTCAGAATTACCGATCAGTGATTTGATTTCCTTGGCGGCGTTGGCAGAACGCTGCGCCAGTTCACGCACCTCCTGTGCAACGACAGCAAAGCCTTTGCCTGCCTCACCCGCACGGGCGGCCTCGACACCGGCATTCAGGGCCAGCAGATTGGTCTGGAAGGCGATCTCATCGATAACACCGATGATCTGGCTGATCTGCTTGGAGGAGTTTTCAATCTTCTCCATGGCAGAAACGGCGTTGCGCACGACATTGCCGGAGTTATCGGCACGATTACGGGCGTTACGCACCACATCACGCGCCTCGCCTGCCCGTCTGGATGTTGAAGTCACATTGGCGGTGATCTGTTCCAGCGCTGCAGCGGTTTCCTCAAGTGACGCGGCCTGCTGCTCGGTACGACGTGAGAGATCATCAGACGCAGACGAAACCTCCTTCGATCCACCAGTCACCGTGGATACGGAATGACCAACACTTGCAAGCGTCTCACGCAACTGACGAACCGAACTGTTGAAGTCCTGCCGCAATGCTTCAAACTGCGAGGACAGTGGTTCGTGCAACTCGCACAGCAGATCACCAGCGGCCAGACGTTTCATGCTGCTGGCAAAGGTGCTTGTGGCCTCAACCAGCCGCGCCTCTGCTTCTGCCTCCGCAACCCGTTGCATTTCCAGCCGCTCGCGCGCTGCGCGGCCTCTTGCCTCTTCCTCTGCCGCTTCCAGTTCACGATTACGAATAGCGGCCTGACGGAACACCTCAACGGCCTGTTCCATGTCGCCGATTTCGTCCTTGCGGCCGGTGGCGACATCATTGTTGTCGATATCGCCATGCGCCAAGCGCCCCATGATCTGAACCATGCGTGCAATGGGCCGCACAACCGTCATCGCCATCAGGCCGGAAAACACCACCATGATGAGGCCGCCGATAAGGCAAAGCACGGCAATCACAACAAGATTGCTGAAAGCACCCTCGGCATGCGCCTGCGCCAATGCCGCGATGCGCTGCAAATCCTCATTTTCGATCTGTTTGAGCGTTTCAATACGTTTGGTGGAAACAGTGAACCATTTGCCGCTGTCGAGATTGCCCAGCTCGGCATTTTCGCCATTGGCAAGAATAAGCGTGCGGATCGCGACAACGTCTTGGGAAACGTCGGCAATCATCGCCTGATATTTGCTGCGCTGGTTTTCATCCAGAACCGACAGCGAAGAATTGAGGAGCGCGGTCTGACCGCCGGCCATGGCTGCAAACTCTGCGAAGCGGCTTGGGTCCACTCGTTTTGCTGTAATAAAACCATTGCCAATTGCACGTTCCTGACCGGCAATTTCCTTGGCCTCCATCAGTTGCACGTAACCAGACATCTGCTGGGCAATGCCAGCGTCTTGCGCAGTAGCGGCGATATTGCCGGAAAGACCGACAATCTTGCCCACGGCCCCGGTATAGAAGCTGAACGATTGGGCACCGGTTGCAGACAGGCTGTCGACCGACCGGCGCAGCGTGGCAATTTCTCCAATGCTGCTGCTGATTGATTGCTTGGGACCGGCCAGATCAAAATCAACCGCTTTCGCCAGTTCCTGCGACACCGTCTGGAACTCTCCGACCGCTGCATCGGTCTGCGAACGGGCGCTAGCAAGCTGGGACGCATTCTGATTGCCCTTTGAACCGATAAAACCCGCTGTCAGGCCACGCTCCACTTGTAGGGCGTGCACCATATCGCTCAGCTTTTTCAGCTGTTCACTGGCGACCGTGATCTGCTGCATGTCATTATATATGACCAAGCGATCTGATATCTGGGCATAGGCAAGATAACCGGCAGCAAGCATGGGCAAGGTGACTGCGGTCCACAGCCGCTTGCTGATTGAAATATCGACCAATCTCATGAGACACTCCTGAAGCATGGCCTCATGCCATCTAAAATTGTGCCGATCATGCACTAGAAAAATCTACGGAAACCACCTTAAGAAAAACTGAAAGTAAAAGTCAAAACAATGGCTTAAAATGACGATCATCAAGCTGCACACAAATGTCGCAGGTCAGATTTTCTTTATAATTCGGCAAGGTTTGCCGCACAAAATAAAAGCCTCTGCACACATAGCGTGCAGAGGCTTCATGAAATCGTCCGTTATCTGGACAGGTCCTAGCGTGTCAGGCGCTTGTAGGCCTGGCTGCCCGGATTGAGGGCGTCAGGACCAAGGCGACGAACCTTGTCTTCTTCGTAGTCTTCGAAGTTGCCTTCGAACCATTCGACATGACCGTCACCCTCGAAAGCGAGGATGTGTGTCGCCAGACGGTCAAGGAACATGCGATCGTGGCTGATGATGATGGCGCAGCCTGCGAAGGCTTCGAGCGCGCTTTCCAGCGCACCGAGTGTTTCCGTATCAAGGTCGTTGGTCGGTTCGTCGAGCAACAGCACGTTGCCGCCAGCCTTCAGCATCTTTGCAAGGTGAACGCGGTTACGCTGACCACCCGAGAGATTGCCAACCTTCTGCTGCTGATCGCCGCCCTTGAAGTTGAACGCGCCGCAATAGGCTCTGGAGTTCATGTCGAACTTGCCAAGCTTGATCACTTCGGCACCGCCGGAAATTTCTTCCCAAACGGTCTTGTTGCCATCCAGCGCATCGCGGCTCTGGTCAACATAACCAAGGTGAACCGTTTCACCGACGCGGATCGAACCGGCATCCGGCTTTTCCTGGCCGGTGATCATCTTGAACAGCGTCGACTTACCGGCACCGTTCGGGCCGATGATACCAACGATACCACCCGGTGGCAGCTTGATCGACAGGTCGTTGATCAGCGTGCGGCCTTCAAAGCCCTTGTTGATGCCTTCCAGCTCGATAACGACCTGGCCAAGACGCTCGGAGACAGGAATGATGATCTGCGCGTCGCCTGGACGGATGTTTTCAGCGGCATCCACCAGCTGTTCGTAAGCCTTGATACGGGCCTTCGACTTGGCCTGACGGGCTTTCGGGCTGGATGCAATCCACTCCTGTTCGCGCGACAGTGCCTTCTGGCGGCCAGCTTCTTCGCGGGATTCTTGCTGCATGCGCTTTGCTTTGGCCTGCAGGTAGGCAGAGTAGTTGCCTTCGTAAGGAATGCCACGACCACGGTCGAGTTCGAGAATCCAGCCGGTGACGTTGTCAAGGAAGTAGCGATCGTGGGTGATCATCATAACGGCGCCCGGATAGTCACGCAGGTGCTTTTCGAGCCATGCAATGGTTTCGGCGTCAAGATGGTTGGTCGGTTCGTCGAGCAACAGCAGGTCAGGCTGCGACAGCAGCAGACGGCACAGCGCGATACGACGGCGCTCACCACCCGACAGCGTTTCAACATTGGCGTCCTTTGGCGGGCAGCGCAGTGCTTCCATCGCCATTTCGACCTGCTGTTCCAGATCCCACAGGTTCTGGCTGTCGATGATGTCCTGAAGCTTGGCACCCTCATCCGCAGTTTCGTCGGAGTAATTCATCATCAATTCGTTGTAACGATCGATAACGGCCTTCTTATCGGCAACGCCTTCCATGACGTTTTCAAAAGCGGTCTTGGCAGGATCAAGCTTTGGTTCCTGCTCCAGGTAACCAACGGTCGCGCCTTCGGCGAGCCAGGCTTCACCGGTAAATTCCTTGTCCTGACCGGCAATGATGCGCAGCACGGTAGATTTACCGGCACCGTTTGGACCGAGAATACCAATCTTGGCATCCGGGTAGAACGACAGGTTAACGTTTTCGAGGATCTTCTTCGCCCCGTAGGACTTGTTAAGACCAGACATATGATAAATGAACTGACGTGCCATTAAAGGAATGCTCCGCGCCATGAAATGAGGTTTGCCGCTATGTAGGCGAAATGACCGTGTGGGGCAATGTCGAAACGGGAATTATCCTACGTCGCAAATGCAAACGACATACAACGCCCCGTCAAAATCCTATCGTAAGCGGCTGTGATCGATGCGGAAAACCTGCAAGTCGGACGCGTTGTCTGTGATAATTCTTTCCAGCCCTGGCCAGTCTTGGCCTGTTGCCAGCGCCGTGTAAAGCACAGCGTCCTTGTCGCTCAGCTCAAATCCCAGGCGGCATACGACAACATAGTCAAAAGGTGCAAGCGCCTGTTTTCTGGCTTCCACGTCATTGGAGAGAAATGCCGTAAAGACCCGACGCATACCGGGTGCTGTGCGATGAAACGGCGCCGATGCAATCGAAAAACCATCCGGCATGCTTGCTGCGAGTGGCATCGCCAATCCTTGCGGCGAGATGATACGGCCCGGCGAAAGCGTTGCCAAGACTGACATATCCTGCCCTTGGCACTGGTCATATTGCATTAAATCAGTGGGATGAAAGGCAAATTCGCCTTTGGAGAACATCAGAAGCGATCCTGCAAAAACAAGCACGCTTGCAGCAGAACTAAACACCGCTGGCAGGATGGAGGCGCTGTCTGCTCTCGCCTGCCGCCACCAGTGGACGGAGAAGAAAAGGAAAAACGGGATAAATAACAGCGCGAATTTCAAATAACGAGCCATCAACAACGCCAGAATAAGCGCACACGCCATGACCGCGTAGAGGATCAGATATTTGGTATTCTGCTGAAAGCCTTTCCTGATGACAGGAATAAGTGCAAAAAACACAAGTCCGGTTACCGCGCCAAGAAGAGGCACGACACCACTCGTATCGACACTATAAAGCTGCAGGAAGTTCTTCTCCTGCAAAAGGCGATCAAACCAAAGCGCGTGCTCCAGCGGCCCCAACATCCCATATGGACCTTGCAGGCATTGCGGAAACAAACAGGCCGTAACAGCAACGATAATCAGCAGCGGGACAATGAAAGCCGCCGCCTTGATAGACTGCTGCGCAGCACGCGGCGTAAAATAGAGGCTGCCACATATACTCAGCGGCACCAAAATCATCGGCAATATATAAGGTGCCGAAAACGCATCGCACTGAACCGACCGTATCGAGGCAGGTCCAAGAAACGCAAATGCACAAACAATGGTGGCAATAAACATTGCCATACAGGCACCAAGCAGCACCCGCCTGCTCTCTTTAGTACCGACAAGATAGGAAAGTATAAGACCCGCCCAGACGACCACGACAAGCGGCAAGACTTCAAGGCCTGTTACCAGAGATATGGCGGCGCCGGAACCGATCAGCACACCACCATTGAAGCTCCACAACATCAACCCGCAAGCAAGCATCATCATTGCCAGGATCTGCACATTATGATGATCGATGCGACCTGGCGAAAATTCCTGCACTACGCTTGCCAGAAAGCACACCATGCAAACAATCAGAATGATCTGCATGCGCGTAGAAAATGTTTCGAGCGGCACCATGCGCGTCAAAAGCAACGCCGCCAGAAAACTGAAGGGCACAAGCAGAAGAAGTGGAACGATGAAGAGCGCAATATTCAAGGCCACTTCAGGTGCGAAAAGCATTTCCGCACTTGCAGTTACAATGACATATGGCAAGTCAACCAGCCGCGACCACGGCGAGAAATACGGTTCCGGCATGGCGATGAACGGCAACTGAAAATCAAACCATTGCCCTTTGGGCGACAGCAAATGACGGATTTGCAGTTCTCGCATCCGGTCGTCAACATCACTCACCTGAGCAACACCTTCGGTCATGCTCAGGAAGATCAGGATCATGGCGACGGTATAAATCAGCAAGGATACGTGGAAGATGGGTAATTGACCGCTTTTCTGTAACGGTTTCATTGTATTGGCTGAAATGGATATCATAACCAAACCCTGCAAGATCAACCTCACATCCGTAAAGGATGAAGCATTGATTTTGCAATACCTAAAGTTGCAAAAGCACTAAGATGCTCTGAACGAAAGGGCAAACCATGTTCTCACAGATCAACCGCCTTGAGAGTCCGTCTGGCGCCTCTGTTGCCTATCGCCACATGCCCGCTGAAAACGAGGCGCGCGGCGTGCTGATGATCTGCCACGGCCTTGTTGAACATGCCGGTCGTTATGCCCGCTTTGCCGATGTAATGGCAAAACAGGGTTTTGAAGTTTACGCCCATGACCACCGAGGCCACGGGCGGACAAAAGCCGATGACGCGCCGCTTGGCCGTTTTGCGTGGAAAGATGGCGTCGACAAGGCGATCAAGGATGTGATGGCTGTGCGCAATCTGGTTGGCGAGCGTCATCCCGGCCTGCCGGTTGTCCTGTTTGGACATTCAATGGGTGGACTTGTCGCACTGAACACCGCCGTCAGCCATCCGCAATCCTTTGCTGCCCTGTCCATATGGAACTCCAACTTTAACCCCGGTCTTTCGGGCCGTGCCGCCCAGGTGGTGCTTCGCATCGAGAAATGGCTGAAGGGTTCGGATGTGCCGAGCGGTATTCTGCCTAAGGCAACGTTTCGGACATGGAATGCCCGTATGCCGGAAAAGCGCACCACAGCCGACTGGCTGAGCCACGACAAGGCTGCTGTCGACGCCTATGTCGAAGATCCGCTCTGCAGTTTCGAGGCAAGTGTCTCTCTCTGGCAGGACGTGTTTGAAATGTCGTATCGTGGCCCAAAACTGATCAGCCGATTACCAAAAGACATGCCTATCCTGCTGGTCAGCGGAGACGAGGATGCCGCCACCAATGACGGCAAGGAAATTGTCTGGCTTGCCGGTCAGTTCCGAAATGCCGGCTTCACTGACATCAAGGACATTATTTACAAGGGCATGCGCCACGAAACATTGAATGAAAAAGGCTGGGAAGTGCCCGCAGCCGATTTCGCGGCATGGTGCACAAAGGTCGACGAGGACTGACCGCTCCTGTGCCGAAACGGAATATCATCATGAGATAATATCGAATGCGTTCCCTCAAAAAGGGTGTTCTATAGTCAGGACACCGTTGCGCATTCGCACGTTGAAAGAAACACAAATGACATCGAAAATGGCCCGCGGAAAAACAGCAACTCAAGCGACAGCTCTGGCATCCGGCAGTGTATCCACCGGGCTGTTCATGATGTTTGCCGCCGTGATGATTTCCCCGATCATCGACATTTTCGCCAAGCTGGCCATCACCACCGTTCCAGCGATTGAAATCAGCGCGGCGCGTTTCCTGATCCAATCGCTTGCAGCCGTGCCGTTTCTCATCATGCGACCGCATCTGTTTTCGATGTCCTGGCGCTCAACCGGCTTTCACATCGTTCGTGGTGGCATCCTCGCCCTGTCGATGATCAGTTTCGTTGCGACGCTGGAATTCATGGAAGTGGCAGATGCAATTGCCATCTTTTTCGTTGAGCCAATCATTCTGACCATTCTCAGCAGCATCATCCTGAAGGAAGCCATTGGCTGGCGGCGTTACACCGCCTGCGCCGTCGGCTTTTTCGGCGCGCTGCTGGTCATTCAGCCCAGTTTTGCCGAAGTCGGTTACGTTGCGCTTCTGCCGGTTCTTTCGGCATTCTGCATTGCCATTTTCGCCATTCTGACCCGCATCGGTTCGCAGAAGGAAGATCCGTGGAGCATGCAGCTTCAATCCGGCATGTGGGGTTTCCTGTTCTGCGCCCTTCCAATGTTGTTCAGTGACATGCTTGGCATGCCCGGGATTGCCTTTACCTCGGCCGACACCACAATCCTGCTTTATCTCTTGGGTGTTGGTGTTTCAGCCACTCTATCAGGCATTCTCGGCGTTTACGCCTATCGCGCAGCTCCGGCCTCGATGCTGGCGCCGCTGCAATATCTGGAAATCGTTTCTGCGACGATCTTCGGCTGGCTGGTGTTCAACCACTTCCCGGATGCCATTAAATGGCTTGGCATCGCCATCATCGTAGCGTCGGGCCTCTACATCATCTGGCGGGAACGCCGCTTTGCCTCAAAGCCAGTCTCCAATGTCGAGACCACACCGCTGACCCCATGAGATAATGACCCTAGACATGACCCAGCAGACACATGACAGACAGCCGCCGCTTAAAGGCATCCGCGTTATCGAACTGGCCCGCGTTCTGGCGGGGCCATGGGCGGGACAGATGCTGGCGGATATGGGCGCCGATGTCATCAAGATCGAAAACCCCGATGGTGGTGATGATACCCGCGCATGGGGACCACCCTTCGTGGAAAGTGTTGATGGCGACAATCTCTCGGCCGCCTATTATCATGCCACCAACCGCGGCAAACGGTCGATAACCGCTGATCTGCGTACCGTCGAAGGCTGCGATCTCGTTCGCCGTCTGATCGCAACCGCAGATGTGGTCATCGAAAATTTCAAGCGTGGCGGGCTTGTCAAATATGGGCTGGACTATCAAAGCCTGAAAGCGCTTAATCCGAAGCTGATCTATTGCTCAATTACCGGTTTCGGCCAAACTGGCCCCTATGCGGATTTCGCCGGTTACGATTACATCGTGCAGGGCATGTCAGGTTTCATGTCAATCACCGGTGAACCGGATGGCCAGCCTATGAAGGCGGGCGTTGCCGTTGCCGACATCTTCACCGGCATCTATTCGGTGACCGCCATTCAGGCAGCCCTCATCCACGCGATGCGCACCGGACAGGGCCAGCATATCGACATGGCCCTGCTGGATGTGCAGTCGGCCGTGCTGGCCAACCAGAACATGAACTATCTCATTTCTGGCAAGCCTCCGGTGCGTCTTGGTAATGCCCATCCCAACATATCCCCTTACGAGGTGGTACCAACAGCCGATGGTTTCCTTATTCTGGCCGTCGGCAATGATGGCCAGTTCAGCCGCCTGTGCAAAATTCTTGGGCTTGCCGACATCGCCACAGACGAGCGTTACGCCACCAACAAGGCGCGCGTCGCCCACAAGGCAGATGTCCGCCGCATCATCTCCACCGAAACCTTGAAGTGGCAAAAGCGCGATCTGCTGACTGCCTGCGAGAGCAATGCCGTGCCAGCCGGCCCGATCAACTCGATCGAGGAAATGTTTGCCGACCCGCAGGTAGAGGCGCGCGGCTTGCGGGTTGATCTGCAGGCTGCAGACGGCACCACTATTCCCGGTGTCCGCACCCCCATCGTGCTGTCCGAAACACCATTGCAATACGAACGCCCCAGCCCGCGTCTCGGCGAACATCAGTCTGATGTGCTGGCTGAACTGGAAGAGATCGAAAGGAACATGACGCCATGAAAAGAACCGGCGGACAATTGATTGTCGAGGCACTGAAGGCCAATGGCGTAACACGCGTTTCCTGCGTTCCCGGCGAAAGCTATCTCGCTGTTCTCGATGCGCTCTATGAAAGCGGCATTGAGACCATTGTCTGCCGTCAGGAAGGTGGCGCAGCAATGATGGCCGACACCTGGGGTCGTCTGACGGGCCAACCCGGCATCTGCATGGTAACCCGTGGCCCCGGTGCCACCAACGCGTCAGCCGGCCTGCATATCGCCATTCAGGATTCCATTCCGATGATCCTGTTCATCGGCCAGGTGCAGCGCGATGCGCGTGAACGTGAAGCCTTTCAGGAAGTCGAATATCGTCGCGCTTTTACCGAATTCGCCAAATGGGTGGGCGAGATCGATGATGTCAGGCGCATTCCCGAATTTGTAAGCCGCGCCTTTGCCATTGCCACCTCCGGCCGTCCCGGCCCTGTTGTGCTAACACTGCCCGAGGATGTGCTGGTTGAGGAATTCGACGCACCGCAGGCGAAGCCATCGACCTCGGTCGAGGCCCATCCGGGTGCAGCACAGATTGCTGACTTTGCCGCGATGCTGAAGGCAGCCAAACGTCCTCTGGTCATTCTTGGTGGCACCCGTTGGACGGAAGAAAGCGTGGCACAGTTCCAGGCTTTTGCTGACAAGTTCAAACTGCCGGTCGGCTGCTCTTTCCGCCGCCAGATGCTGTTTGATCATCTGCACCCATCTTACGCCGGCGACATCGGCATTGGCGTTAATCCAGCACTCGGCAAGGAGGTCAAGGAAGCCGACCTCATCGTGCTGCTCGGTGGACGTTTCTCCGAAATGCCGTCCTCCGGCTACACGCTGCTTGATATCCCGTATCCTGCGCAGAAGCTGGTGCATGTCTATCCGGACCCGGATGAACTCGGTCGCGTCTACCGCCCGGATCTGGCCATCTGCGCCAGCCCGAAGGACTTTGTAGCAGCCCTTGCAACGCTTGAGGCACCTGCTCATCCCGTCTGGGAACAGCGCACCGTTGCCATGCATGCGACCTATCTCAAGTGGTCGACCCCACCTAAGACAGGCCCCGGTTCGGTCCACATGGGACCCATCATGGAATGGATTGAGGAAAACACCCCGAAGGATGCCATTTTCACCAATGGCGCTGGCAACTACGCCACATGGCTTCACCGTTTCCATCGCTTCCAGCGCTTCAACACCCAGTCTGCGCCAACATCCGGCTCGATGGGTTACGGTCTGCCGGCTGCCGTTGCCGCCAAACATCTTTTCCCGGGGCGCGAGGTCATCTGCTTTGCCGGTGATGGTTGTTTCATGATGCATGGCCAGGAATTCATCACGGCCGTGCGTTACGGCCTGCCCATCATCACGCTGCTGGTCAACAATGGCACCTATGGCACCATCCGCATGCATCAGGAGCGGGAATATCCCGGGCGCGTCAGCGGCACGGATCTCGTCAATCCCGATTTCGTGGCTTTTGCCAAGGCCTATGGCGGTCACGGTGAACTTGTCGAAACCACCGATCAGTTTGCACCGGCGTTCGAGCGCGCACGCGCCAGCGGCAAACCGGCAATCATCGAAATCAAGCTGGATGCGGAAGCCATCACGCCGACCCGCACACTGACGCAAATTCGCGAAAAAACCTGATACTTGGCATGGACAGGTTTCCGGAATGGTGCAATTCCTGCGGTCAAATAAACCAACAGGAAGCGCCATGCCGGAAGCACAGTCCCCAGTGATTACCCCAAGAGGAATGAAGATCGAGCCCAGCGCCGGCGCTCCATTTGAAGCGGTGCGAGTTTCTAAAACCGTTCTTCATACCTGCCGGTTTGCGGCGCTGGCGACCATCGATCCCGTCAGCGGTTATCCCTACACCACCGTCACCAATATCGCGATTGAGCATGACGGCACGCCATTCTTTTTTGCAGCCCGTCTGACACTTCACGCCCGCAACATCGAAGCCGATAACCGCATTTCCCTGACGCTTGCCCCGTTTGGCAAAGGTGATGCGCTGACGGAACCTCGCCTGACACTGGTCGGTCGTGCCGTCTTGATCCAGGCAGATGAATTTGAAACGGCAAAAGCCGCCTATCTCGCCCGTTACCCGAAATCCAAGCTCTATCTGTCACTTCCCGACACGTTGCTGTTCCGGCTGCAGGTTGAGGGCGTACAGATCAATGGCGGGCCAGCACGCAATGCCAGTAACATTACACCTGTAGACCTGCGGACCGACCTCTCCGGGACCGACGCGCTGATGGCTGGCGCTGCCGACGAGATCAAACGCCTCAACGCCATCAAGGGTGAGGCCACTCGGCTGGCGTCGCTCGCCGGCAAAAAAGCCGGCACCTGGAAAATCACTTCGATTGATCCTGAAGGTATCAGCCTTGCGGCCTCGTCCGATCTGGCGCGGCTGTGGTTTGCGGACCGTGTCGAAACATTGAATCAACTTGCAAAGGCGTTGAATCAGGATTCGAAGTAACAGCGACAAGGGATTCACAAACAATGACAATCCCTGAGCGCGCCCTCGACAACCTCATAAAAAAAGGCCGGTCAGCATGACACTGACCGGCCTTTTCTGTTTGTTCGTTGCGATCAGCGACTTAGAGCGCTGCCGTCACGATGAACTCAACCTTGTAGTCAGGCGTTGCCAGAGCAGCTTCGCTGGTGGCGCGTGCTGGCGGGTTTGCCGGGTCAATCCAGCCTTCCCAGACAGCATTCATTTCACCGAAGGTCGACATGTCGGAGAGGTAGATGATGGTCTGAAGGATCTTGGATTTGTCAGAACCGGCAGCAGCCAGCAGACGATCAACTTCAGCCAGTGCAGACTTGCTCTGCTCGGCAACCGACGAACCTTCACCAACCTGACCAGCCAGATAAACAGTGTTGCCGTGAACGACTGCACCGCTCATACGCTTGCCGGGTTCGATACGCTTGATGCTCATGAAAATGCTCCTGTTATAAGCTTATGAAATTTCCTGCCCCATTTCGGGCAACGTGCAAAAACGACTTAGCCGCGCAGATGGTGGGTCTTGTCGTAGATGGCAGTCGAGCGCGCGCCAGAGCGGCAGTAGCCCAGCATCGGACGCTGCAACTCGTCAAGCGCATCCACCATTCCGGCAACAGCTTCACCATCGACACCGTTACGACCAACCGGCACATGTGCAATGGTCAGACCCAGTTCTTCCGCCCGCTCGGCAATATCGGCAAACAGAGGCTGGCCCTCTTCTTCACCGTCTGGGCGGTGGCAAACGATGGATTTAAAGCCGAGCGCCTTGATCTGATCCAGATCGGCAACGCTGATCTGCCCGGTCACTGAATATTCATCGTCAATACGTCGGATATCCATCTTCAAATCCTCCTGAAATGCCTTGGCTCGGCAAGCCTTTCGGCCCTTCGCCTCTAAAATTGAAGTGCCAAGGGTGTAAGGCGAATTGGCCGGTGCGTCAATCGACAAGCAAATGCCAGCACCGGGTTTAAAACCGCATCAGGCAATGTGGAAACGCAAACCGTATGACCGCGTTTCGCCCGGCTGCAACATGTTAAACTCACAACTGGCGGCAAGCTCCTCACGGCTGACCCAGCGGTGCGAAACCGGCTCGATGCCAAGGACATGGGCAGGCGCCTTCTGGTTACGCCACATTTGTAGATAAGGCAGAGTATCGGTGCGGAACTGCACTGTCAGGCTCTTGCCGCCAAGCGAGGCAATCGGCCCCAGACGAAGCGTTGCCCATGCCGCATTGCCGGTAGCTGGCACACAGAATACGCTGCCCGGCTCCTCGCCAAACCGCCAGTTGAAGCCACCATCCTCCAGCATGTCGCCTTCGAGCCGCACATTGTCATCGAACAGCCGTGCCCCGACATTCATGTGGTACATCAGAAATACCGGTTGCACAGTATCACTGGTGTTGGTGATCGTGTCGTCCAGCGCCACTTCACCGGTTGTCCCGTCAATCGTCCAGACACGCTGCAACAAGGCCGTGCCACCAGTGGCAAGCCGCACCGGAATATCCGCTGCGATCCTTGCCCTTTTCTCGCCGACGTCCCAGGCGGTTATCTCAGCCGGGTGGGACGAGAACGAGCCATGCAGCGGATATTTGCGCCCTGTGGCATCCCCTTCAATCGGCTGCGGATGGCGAATGTGGTCAGGGCCACAGGTGAACAGGAAACCTTCCAGAGAGTGATCGATGCGCGGGTCGCCATCATCAGGAATAGCCCTGCCCGGTGCGATATTGATTCCCTCGACAATGCAGGAACCGATGTCCAAAACCGACGTTTCATCCAGATGAATAACTGGCGATTTACCTAGTTGAATGTCTCGCATGCGGCCTCTCACTGGCAGTTGAACTATATTTTACCGTGAACGTGCACTGAGACATGATGAAATTAACGTAACGTTCACTTCGAATTCATCTTTTTCACAATAGGGTCAATATTGTGATGTGTAGGTGGATGAAAAGAGTGAGGAAAAGCGGAATCGTGAAACAGTTTCTTAAAACAACTTTTTTCGTGGCTGTTACCACTTTGTCCGTCTTGCCGTTCAGTTTTGCTGACGCGCAGGACCGCTATCGCTATGCCACTCAGGAACAGCCACTGCTGGTGACTCCGGATGGACGCGTGCTTGATTTCATTCCGCAACGCAGTGACATCGTCATCAGCCGCGACCGAATGGGCCGCACCGTTTTCTATGATAGCTATGGCAACCTGCTGGCCACGGAAATGCCGCCGGAGGCTCTGCGCGGGCAGCAGCCTTCCCGCGAAACATATTATCCGCCAGCACCTGGCCACTCACAGCGCGATATCGGCTATTACGACAATGGTAGCGTTCGTGATTACCGCGAATATCGTAATGATGGGACAGACCGTGACGTCTACACTGGTTCTGTGCCCGCACCTGGCGCCATTGAAAGCGCACCGCTGGAGCAGCCAATGCCCGGCGAAAGCACGACAGCCGCCGTTCCGCAGCCGGATCGCCTGATCGAGCGCCACGCCCCGGTTACCGCACCGACCAATCGTTCGCGCCAGGAAATTGTCGCACTTCAGACATTCCTCGACCGTGAAGGCATCTCGCCCGGCGTCATCGACGGCAAGATGGGTTCCAACGTCACCAAGGCCATTTCGGCCTGGCAGGACATGACTGGAGAAACACTGGACCCGAACAACTCGGAAGATATTCTGGAGCGCCTGCGCATGTCCGGTGGCATGGCCATTGTCAACTACACGATCACCGCAGCCGACGCTGCCGGTCCATATGTTGCAGCCATTCCTGACGACTACAGCCAGAAGGCGCAGCTTCCTGCCATGTCGTTTACCTCGGTCACGGAATCGCTGGCCGAACGTTTCCACATGGATGAAACCTATCTGAAAGAGCTGAACCCCGGCATTGACTTCACGGTGCCCGGCTCGATCATCAAGGTCATCGATCCCGGCAAACCGAAGGCCGGCTCGGTTGCGCGCATCGTCGCCCACAAGGGCATCAAACAGGTATTCGCCTATGACGAAACCGGCACGCTGGTCGCTGCCTATCCGGCCACCATCGGTTCTTCTGACACACCGTCGCCAAGCGGCATTCACACCGTTGAACGTATCGCGCTGAACCCCGGTTATACCTACAACCCGAAAATCAACTTCCAGCAGGGTCAGAACACTCAGATCCTGCAGATCCCGCCAGGCCCGAACGGTCCGGTTGGCACCGTCTGGATTGCCCTGTCGAAACCGACCTACGGCATTCATGGCACACCGGAGCCATCCAAGATCGGCAAGACCAACAGCCACGGCTGTATTCGCCTGACCAACTGGGATGCCACCGAATTGGCCAAGATGGTCAAGCCCGGCGTGGTTGTGGAGTTTGCCGAATAAGGCCTCCAACCATTCTCACGACATAAAAAAGGCGCGACACTTATTAGGTGTCGCGCCTTTTCGTTTGTCTTCGTGGAGGCCGTCAGACCTTGATCTTGTGTCTGCGACCCTTGCCGATATCCGGCAGCAGCACTGTCAGCAATCCAAGCAGAGGCAGGAACGAGCACACCTGGTAGACGTAGACGATGCCCTTGTGGTCAGCCACCACGCCAAGTGCCGCGGCACCGATACCGCCAATACCGAAAGCGAAACCGAAGAACAGTCCGGCAATCATGCCAACCCGGCCCGGCACCAATTCCTGTGCAAACACCACGATTGCCGAGAAGGCCGATGCCATGATCACACCGATGATGAATGTCAGGACAATCGTAGTGTTGTAGCCGACGTAAGGGAGCACCAGCGTAAACGGCAGCGCACCAAGGATCGAGAACCAGATCACGAACTTCGTGCCGAACCAGTCAACAACTGGTCCACCAGCAACCGTACCGATGGCGACGGCGCCGAGGAACACGAAGAGCAGGATCTGTGCATATTGCACCGACACATCGAAACGCTCGATCATGTAGAAGGTGTAATAGCTCGAAAGGCTGGTCATGTAGAGGTACTTCGACAATACCAGCAGTGCCAGAACGGCAATGGCCTTCATGACCTTTGCGCGGGGCAACACGATAGCTGGTGCAGCAGCCATACGCTTTGCGGTGGCAACACGGTGCTGCGAATACCATCTGCCCACCTGGAACAGAATGATCATGCCAGCCAATGCCGCAGCAGAGAACCACGCAACGCTTTCCTGTCCACGCGGCAGCACGATGAATGCAGCAAGCAACGGTCCAAGTGCCGAGCCAAAATTGCCGCCCACCTGAAACAGTGACTGCGCCAAACCATGGCGGCCACCTGAGGCAAGACGTGCAACACGCGAGGATTCCGGATGGAATACCGCAGATCCCAGACCCAACACACCGGCTCCCAGCAGCAGGACCGCATAGGAATGCGCATAGGCCATCAACAACAGGCCGATGAGCGAAAAGCCCATGCCGACCGACAGTGAATACGGCAGCGGACGTTTATCGGTGTAAATACCGATCAACGGCTGAAGCAGCGACGCAGTGACCTGAAACACCAGTCCAAGTAGACCGATCTGCGTGAAGTCGAGCGCATATCCGTCCTTGAGCATGGGATAAAGCGCCGGGATAAGCGACTGCATCGTGTCATTCAGCAAATGACAGAAGCTGACAGCCATGATGATGCCGAAGACCGTTTCTTCCGCTTTGTGTGTTTCCAGACCTACTGAGTTATTGGCCACTTTCGTCTCCATTATTTGACATAATCCAATAAGAGGATTGTGGCACCCCCGCTTTCGTGTTTTGGTCCATTTATTACGCGAGTGGGCCAAATGCAGCAAAAGAAGCCACAAGAAATAATGGGACCCCGCAGCAAGCACTATGACAGGCTGTGGGCGATAGAGACTGCGGCGGGTCCGGTTCACACCTCACCCAACCATTACAGTGCTGGTGATCTGGTTGAACGCCACAGCCACAAGAGAACACAATTGCTTTATGCGCGCTCCGGCGTGGTGCTTGTCACCACCGATCAGGGTCGCTGGATGGTGCCACCTGAACACGCCTTGTGGATACCGCCGGGTGTCGAACATTCCGTGGAGATGTTAGGTGCCGTAACCATGCTGTCGCTTTATCTTGATGCCAGTGCCGTGCCTGACCTCCCCGCCTTCGTGCGCGTGGTTAGCATAACCGGTCTAGCACGAGAGCTGATCATCGAAGCCGTGCAACCGCCATCGGACGACAACAGCCGCGAACGCGCCGAGCTGATCCTGCCGCTGCTGTTGAATGTCGTGGCCAAACTGCCGGACATTTCGCTCGGCCTGCCATTCCCAGAGGATCCCCGCCTTGCTGCCTTGTGCCGTCGGTTCATAGTCAACCCGACGCCGGATCTCATAATCGATGTCTGGGCGAGAGAACTGTCGATGAGCAGGCGCGCCTTTACCCGCGCTTTTCGCCGGCAAACCGGCCTGTCACTGTCCGTGTGGCGCCAGCAGGCCTGTCTGTTTGCAGCATTACCGCGCCTTGCGGCCGGTGAAGCCGTAACCACTGTGGCGCTCGATCTCGGTTATGGCAGCATTCCAGCCTTCACCACCATGTTCAAACGTATGCTCGGTACCTCTCCCCGCTCCTACCTCACCTCGCACAGCAATCACTGAAAACAAAAACGCCCGCTGGTGATGCAGCGGGCGAATATCTGTGCCTGAACAGGGAGCCGTATCAGGCAACCTTGCGTCTCAGAATGCTGGGAACGTGAGGTACGCTACGCACAACCCTGACCGGCAAAAGCCGCAGAATTTCCTTGGCAAGCGACTGGGCGTTTTCTTTTGCCTTGTCGAGATTGCTGACCTTGAGTGGATCGAGACCCGAGAGCGTACCGCCATAGTCAAAAATGTCTCGATACGCCGCACGCTCGGCAATCGCTGTGTCGAGCACGCGCACGTTTTTGGTCGCCAGAAGGCCTTTGACCAGTAGCAACGAACGGGTGGTGATCATCGCATTGACGCGCGTCAGCACAACCGAATGATCAATCTTTCTGCCGGTCTTTTCGGTGAGGAATTCAATCAGTTCCAGAACCTGCGCGCCACCGCGCGCATCCATCGCACAGCCCTGAATGGGAATGACGACATGGTCGGATATGCCAAGCGCCATCGTCAGCAACGGGCTGCGGGTGCCAGGCATATCAATGATAAAACAGTCCGTATTGGCTTTGTTTTCTCGGATATGGGCCTCAAGCGACGAACTCGTGACGTGCGAGATAACCGAGAGGTTCGGAATATGCCCGGAAAGTTCGTGCCAGCGAGAGATCCAGTGCTGCGGATCGGCATCAAGGATGGTGACGCGATGGCCCATACGGGCAAGTTCGGTTGAGAGCAGGAGCACGGCGGTGGTTTTACCGGCGCCACCTTTGGTATTTGCGAATGTAATGACTGGCATGGAGCCCTCGAAGTGATGCAGAGCCTAATTTCATCGCTCCTGAAGGCACCTCACGCTCATGGTGCCAGCCCATATTCTTAACGATTATGGTTAATGAACCGGAAATTTTGGAAAGATTGTAAATTTGCCAAAACGCAAAACCACCGCGAAAAAACTGCTGGGGCATTCACGCACAAGGCATTGTTGCATAAAGGCTTTTTGACACAAAAACGACAAAGGGCCGTATAGGTGCTTCCCCATACGGCCCTCATATTCCAACCGCGAAATGCAGTATCGATTCCTTAAAGGTTCAGAATGCGCTCGCCTGTTTTATGCCTGCTTGCGGCAAGACCCGACATCTGAGGCGCGTAAACGTCCGGCTTTCAGGTCTTCATATTGCGGCAGGCTGGCATCCGGACCTCCGATACTGGCCTCATAGGTCGCACGGTCAATGCTGATTGTGCGGCCGCTGCTGGTAAAGCCGATCATGCCCTTTTTGCCTGAATAGGCCACGCCAACCTTCATTTCGCAAAAGTAGCGTGTCCCGCTTTTCATCAAGGTCCAGCCCCAGATACCTGCCTTGTTTTTGGCAAGTGGTCCGACCGCGTAACCCTGCCCTGTCAGGCTTTTGAAGCTCTCTGCTTGCGCACCGACTGGCAGACAAAAAAGCGCCACTGCAAAGAGTGGCGCAAAAGTAGAGTGTTTGAACATTATCGATCTGGCTTTCAGAAGCAGTCTTCGAACAGTTTTTTGGTGTTTTCCAGTGTCATCGGCACCGGATTACCGCCGCAGCTTGGGTCCTTGATGGCTTCGGCTGTCAGCTCATCAATCCGGTCTGGCTTGATGCCCATTGCCGTCAGATTTTCTGGCACACCCAGCTCTTTGCGAAGCTCAAGAACGTAATTGTAGAAACCGTCAAAGCCACCCTCAATGCCGAGATAGGCTGCCGCGCGAGCAATCTTGTCTTCAATGGCGGAGCGATTGAAGCGCAGAACCGCCGGCATCACCACCGCATTGGTCATGCCGTGGTGGGTGTTGTAGACAGCGCCGATCGGGTGCGAAAGCGAATGGATGGCACCGAGACCCTTCTGGAAGGCAACAGCGCCCATGGCAGCAGCAGCCATCATATTGGTGCGGGCTTCGATATCGCTGCCATCCCTGTAAGCGCGTGGCAGATATTCCTTCACCAGACGCAGACCTTCCAGCGCAATGCCCTGGCTCATTGGATGGAAGAACGGTGACGAATAGGCCTCAAGGCAATGGGCAAAGGCATCCATGCCGGTACCGGCGGTAATCATCTTCGGCATACCAACCGTCAGTTCCGGATCGCAGATAACAACGCCGGGCAAGAACTTGGGATGGAAGATGATCTTCTTCACATGGGTCTTGGAGTTGGTGATAACGCTGGCGCGCCCGACTTCTGAACCGGTACCTGCGGTGGTCGGCACGGCAACGATCGGGGCGATGCCGTCTACATTGGCACGTGTCCACCAGTCGTCAACATCTTCGAAGTCCCATACCGGCCGGGTCTGGCCAGCCATGAAGGCGACCGCCTTGCCAAGATCAAGGCCGGAGCCGCCACCAAAGGCAACAACGCCGTCATGACCACCGTCCTTAAACGCCTTTACACCGGCTTCAAGGTTGATTTCATTCGGGTTCGGGTCAACTTCGGCAAAGATCGCACGACCAAGACCTGCCTGCTCCAGAATATCCAGTGCATGGCCGGTAATTGCCATGCTTGCCAGACCACGGTCGGTTACCAGCAGTGGCTTCTTGATGCCAAGTGTCTTGCAGGCATCCGCAAGTTCCTTGATCCGTCCGCGGCCCAGCTTGACAGCGGTCGGATAGCTCCAGTTCGCGACAATATTCATTTCGTGACTTTCTTCAGATGGTAGGATTTCGGACGGGTCAGGTTCTGGAAACCGATGACCGACAGTGAACCGCCACGGCCGGTTTCCTTCACGCCGGTCCAGCACAGAGCAGGATCGAGGTAGTCGGCCCGGTTCATGAACACGGTGCCGGTTTCAATCTCGCGACCAATCCGCCCTGCCCGTGCCGGGTCTTGCGTCCACAGGGATGCGGTCAGTCCGTATTTGCTGTCATTCATCAGTGCGATGGCTTCGTCGTCATTCTTGACCTTCATGATGCCGACGGCAGGACCAAAGGTCTCCTCAGTCATGAACTCCATGGAGTGATCGACATTGACCAGGATCTGCGGCGCGACATAGGCGCTTTCACCATCATCGGCAGCAAACAGCTTTGCATCGACCAGCGGCTTTGCACCCTTGGCAACCGCATCGGCAATCTGCTGACGCACTACCTTGGCAAAACGCTTGTTGGCCATCGGGCCCAGTGTCGTTTCCTGCTCCAGCGGATTGCCGAGTTTGTAATTGGAAACCCAGGCAACCGACTTTTCGACAAACGCATCGTAAAGCGCTTCATTGACATAGATACGTTCGATGCCGCAGCAGCATTGGCCGGAATTATAGGTCGCGCCATCCATCAGCGTATCGACCGCTGCATCAAGATCGGCATCTTCCATGACATAACCGGGGTCCTTGCCGCCAAGCTCCAGACCAAGGCCGGTAAAGGTACCAGCTGCAGCCCGCTCGATGGAACGACCGCCTTCAACCGAACCGGTAAAGTTGACGAAGTTGAACAGGCCTTCGGAGATCAGGGCAGACGTGGTGCCATGGTCCAGAAACACATTGATAAACACGTCTTCGGGTACGCCCGCCTCGACAAAGGCACGTACCATGCGCTCACCCACCAGAAGGGTCTGGGCGGCATGTTTGATAACGATTGTATTGCCTGCCATCAGAGCCGGCGCAACCGTGTTGATCGCAGTCATGTAAGGGTAGTTCCATGGTGCGATGACAAACACGACACCATGTGGTTCGCGTTCGATACGGCGTTCGAAATTGCCACTTTCTTCGATCACCAGCGGTGCCAAAGCATCAGCCGCAATCGAGGCGACGTAATTGGAGCGCTCGTTGAAACCCTTGAACTCACCACCATAACGCACGGGGCGGCCCATCATATGCGCCAGTTCCGGCACCACCTCACCGACCATTTCATTGAGGCGTGCCACGCCCTTCAGCACCAGTTGCACACGGTCCTCAAGGGGACGCCGCGCCCAATCCTTCTGTGCCTTGCGTGCTTTGGCAACAGCAGCCCGTGCCGCGTCCAACGACAGCGCCTCGCGTTCGGCATACACCGAACCATCAATGGGTGAGATATTCTGGATCATAACCATGATCGTTTTCCTGTGTTAACGGAATGACGCAAACCGCTGTTTTCGTCGCTCCATATTCTTGTCTTTTAACACTGGACCGAAACCGCATCTGACGGCTCGACCCAGTGTTGCTTATGCTCGCTCGAAACCGCGTGCGACCTCCCAGTCAGTCACGCGACGGTCGTATTCTTCCTGTTCCCACTCGGCAGCGCGCACATAGTGGTCAATCACTTCATCGCCAAAAGCAGACCGCAACATGGCAGATGATTTCAATTCCGCAGTTGCTGCGCGAAGGGTGTGTGGAATTTCCCGCACCTCTTTCGCACCGTAAGCATCTCCTACGAAAGCAGGCTCCAATTCAAGTTTCTTCTCAATGCCATCAATGCCTGCTGCAATCAGCGCCGCCATGGCAAGATACGGATTGAGATCGGAACCACCCACCCGGCACTCGACACGGATCGCCTTGCTGCCTTCACCGCACAGGCGATACCCTGCCGTGCGGTTGTCCTTGCTCCAGATAGCCTTGGTTGGTGCAAACGTACCAGCCATGAACCGCTTGTAGGAGTTGATATAGGGCGCAAGGAAATAGGTAATCTCGCTGGCATGCGCCAACAGACCCGCCATGTAATGCTTCATTGTGTCAGACATGCCATGCTCTGCCCCCTTGTCGAAGAAGGCTGGCGTCTTGCCATCAAGGCTCCACAGTGACTGATGAATATGTGACGAACTGCCGGCGGAATTATAATTCCACTTGGCAAGGAAGGTGATGGCCTTGCCCTTGGACCAGGCAATTTCCTTGGCAGCATTTTTGATGATCGAATGGCGGTCGGCCATGGTCAGCGCATCGGCATACCGCACGTTGATTTCTTCCTGACCGGGCGATGCCTCACCCTTGGAATTTTCCACCGGAATGCCTGCTCCCTGCAGCCCCTTGCGCAGGGCCCGCATCACATCCTCCTCCTTGGTGGTCTGGAAGATGTGGTAATCCTCGTTGTAACCGCTGGCGAGGTGCAGATTGCGATATCCACTTTCACGGGCCGCATCATAGGTCTGGTCGAACAGGAAAAACTCAAGCTCCGTTGCCATGAAGGGCTTCAACCCCATCTCGGCCAGTCGCGCCACCTGCTTTTTGAGGATGGCACGCGGTGAATGCGGCACCTCTGCATGAGTGTGATGATCCAGTACGTCGCACAGCACCAGAGCCGTGCCTTCCAGCCATGGCACGCGCCGCAGCGTCGAGAGGTCAGGCTTCATGGTATAATCGCCATAACCCTTTTCCCAGCTTGTCGCCTTGTAGCCGGCAACAGTCTCCATCTCCATGTCGGTCGCCAACAGGTAGTTGCAGCTGTGCGTTTCTTCATGGGCACTTTCCACGAAAAATTCCGCCTGAAAACGCTTGCCCATCAGGCGACCCTGCATATCAACCAGACATGCCAGCACAGTATCGATACGCCCTTCGGTCACGTCTTTTTTCAGTTCATCGAATGTATAGGTGGCGGTCATTTTTTATCTGATCCCTCAATCGAAAGGAGACGGCCCGAATTATGGGCCGTCCGTTTCTTTTTATTGGCGTGCGTCAAGCACGCGTAGCGGCCTGCTTGTGCTCCAGAGCAAACTCTTCTTCCGGAGACAGGATCAGGCGATGCCGGCCAACCAGTGCGAAATACGCAATGGCAATGGCAAACCATACGGCCACCCAGACAACACCCTTTGAAAAGTTAGGGTCCTGAACCTGATACAGCAGGGTTACGACAGCAATGATGATGGTCAGCACGGCTCCTGGAATACCGACGGGAGAACGGAATGGCCGTTCAATGTGCGGCAGATTGCGGCGAAGCATGATGAACGAGATCGCCTGCATGATGTAGGAGAACATCGCACCAAACACCGCCATGTTCAGCAGCACACTGCCGATGATGCTGCCACCCTGGTCTGCGCCCAGCGAGAACCAGATTACCAGCATTACGCTGAGACCGACGAGAGCACCGGTCAGCATTGCAACATGCGGTGTCTTGAACTTTGGATGAGTGACAGAAAGTGCTGTCGGGAAGTATCCGGCACGCGACAGCGAATAGATCTGGCGTCCCTGCGCATAAAGGATCGTGTGGAAGCTGGCGATCAGACCGGTCAAGGCAACGAGACCGAGCAGAACCACGCCACCGTCACCATAGACGGCCTTGAAACCATCTAGCAGCGGCTCAAGCGACGAACCGAGATGGAAGGCACCCACGCCTGGCAGCGATGGGTTGAGCAGCACGATCATGAATGCCGAAATCATCAGAGTGATAATGCCGAGAATGATGCCCTTCGGCATATCACGCTTCGGATCGACAGATTCCTCGGCCGCCAGCGGCAACTGTTCGATGGCAAGGAACAACCAAACGGCAAACGGCAGCGTGGCCAGAACACCGGAAAAACCGAATGGGAAGAATGATCCATTGCCCTCTGGCAGTTCAACCGCAGCGCCATCGGGCCCGACGCCGATGTTCAATGCCCAACGCGAAAAGTCCATGTTCGGAATGGCGCTAATCCAGAAGAACACCAGAACACCGAGCGAAATCAGCGTGATGACCAGCGTTACCTTGAAGGAAAGCTCAAGCCCGAAAATGTTGAGAGCAAGGAAGATGACGTAGAACAACACCCATAAGAAGGGTGAATAGACGGGATCGAGCCCAAGGATTGAGTTCACATAGGCCGTGATGAAAGTCACGATAACGGCGGGGGTGAGAACATATTCGACGTTCTCGCAAAGGCCGGTGATAAAACCGCCCCACGGACCCATGGCCGTGCGGGCAAAGGAATAGGCCGCACCGGTATGCGGCAATGCTGGGCTCATTTCAGCAATGGAAAGAGTAAGGCCGAGATACATGACGGCGATAATTATGCCCGCGACGAGCATGCCACCCCATCCGCCGGTGGAGAACCCGAAGTTCCAGCCGGAAAAATGACCTGAAATAACCGCGCCAACCCCAAGTGACCAAAGTGACCACACACCGGCGTAGCGTGAAAGTCCTCGTTTTTCGAAATAGGAAGCGTCTGCTTTTTTATAGCTGACGCCTGCTGATGAACTGTCCATGCTCTTCTCTCCTGAAAAAGAAAAAACAGGCAGTCAGCCGGAATGGCCGATTTTGCCCCAGTTGATCGGGTGCGTTCGGAACGATTGATCCGCTAGCGCCCATGCGCATTTACTGTTCCCCTGCAGCACTTCGCGCCTTTTCGGCTGTCTGAACGTGCGGCAGTATTTCCAGTGTTCTTATTGCGAGTGCGGATCTTTGCCCGCCATCTCCCCAGATTGTTTCACCGTGCCAACGATGACAGTGCCTGTTTCACAAGTCTCGCCACAAAATCCGCGGCAGCTTCCTGCTCCTTTTCATCCCTGATGAGATCGTTGCGAATTTCGATCATCACGTTGAGCAAACCTTCCGGCAGTGCGTGCAGGCGCAATGTGTGCGTCACGCCATCTTCCGGTCCGTAAGGCTGGTTTCTTTCCACCTGATAGGATTTACCCCCTTCAGGAGAATCACTCTTTGCCGCCGCCAGCATTCCATCGGCCAGACGGCTGTCGACGTCATGAAGAATGCCGACCTGAACCTCACGGAGCTGGCCGTAATAAACAGGCGTGAAGCTGTGAATGGTCACGATGACAGGCTGACGCCCCTGCGACAGGCGGGCGGCAATAATGTCATCCACCTGCTCGTGGAACGGCATGTAAACCGCCGATGTGCGGGCAAAACGCTCGGCATCGGAAATCTGCCGATTACCCGGTATTTCATAAATCTCGCTGGAAGACGGCATTGCTGCCACGGATTCCGGCGGGCGGTTGCAGTCGTAAATCAGCCGGGAATATCGTTGATAAACAAGGGTTGCATCAAGCTTGCCCACCAGCAGTCTGGAGACCGCCAGTGCGCCTGGGTCCCAGGCAATGTGGCTGGACAGCACATTGGCATCCAAGCCTAGCGTGCCAAAATACTCCGGAATTTCCCGTGACGCATGTTCGCAGATCAATAGCACATCACCGACAGCATCCGCGTTTTCCACGGCGACAGTGTCACCCTCAGCATCAGTGAAAAACCGTGAACGCAAAGTCATGCAAAGAACCCCGCCAGATCATGCCACGTCCCCACGCAGCAAGAAAAGAATTCTTCACCATTCACATTCTGTCAATGAAATTCTGAAAAAATCTTTTCAAGTTTTCGATTGACTCCCCCAACATCCCCATTGTTAATCTGCAAATCCAGACCGGCAAAAAGACCGGAGGGGGAACAATTTGCAAAGTGCAGCGGCAACCGTATCGGATGTCATCCATAGCCATTATGAAAACCTGACGAGAGCTGAAAAACAGCTCGCGGAAAGCCTGCTTGCCAACTACCCCGTCTCAGGACTGGGCAGCATAACCACGGTCGCGGAAAACGCTGGCGTCTCGACGCCGACCGTTGTGCGTATGGTGCAGAAGCTTGGCTTCAAGGGATATCCGGAATTTCAGGCAAGGTTGCATCAGGAGCTGGAAGCGACGATTTCCGGGCCGATCGCCAAACATGACCGTTGGGCATCCAATGCTCCCGGCCTGCACATTCTCAACCGCTTCGCTGATGCCATTACCAGCAACCTGCGCGACACGTTGAGCGATCTCGACACCGCCTCTTTCGACAATGCCGCTGCGCTGCTGGCAGACCGCAAGCGCAGCCTCTATTTCGTGGGTGGCCGTATCACAGGATCGATCGCGGAATATTTCTTCACCCATATGCAGGTCATCCGCCCGAAAACGACGCTGATGTCGTCCAACTCCAGCTCATGGCCGCAATATATGCTGAACATGAGCGCCGGTGACGTGCTGGTGATCTTCGACATCAGGCGTTACGAACATGACATGGCGACCCTTGCAGAGGTTGCCCATGCCAATGGCGTCAGCATTCTGCTGTTTACCGACCAATGGACCTCCCCTGTCGCAAAACATGCACTGCATACGTTTAGGGTGCGGATCGAAGCGCCGTCCGCGTGGGATTCGTCCGTTGTTACCCTGTTCGTTGTTGAAGCCCTGATCGAAGCCGTTCAGAGCCGTTCATGGGACGAAACAAAGGAACGCATGAACGCGCTGGAAGGACTTTTCGAGCAGACACGTCTGTTCCGCAGACCCGACAGAACATGAACATCAGTCAGAATGCATATTCCTTGACGAAAATTGCATCTGCTGCTTGGATAACCTTACAACGCTTCCGGCGCGTGATGGGGAGAACATAAGCCGGAATAGACGCCTTGAAATTTTTCACTGAACAAAAAAATATTTTTCCGCTCCATGGGTTGCAACAAAACGCAAAGATGGCGGAAAAAAGGCGAAAAGCGGCGGAATCCGGATAAGGGCAACGCAATCTGATCGTCACATTAAGTTCACGTAACGGAAGTATCAGCGTCCGCCGACGCCTGAGAAACACGAAGAGGAGAAAAAAGTGATCTCTAACAGCCGCCGCCTGCTAGCACTGTCTACAGCCATTGTGATCGCCTCCACGGCCGTCGCATCTGCTCAGCCAAGTGCAGAACTCATCGAAGCAGCCAAGAAGGAAGGCATGCTTACTACTGTCGCCCTGCCACACGACTGGTGTGGTTATGGCGATGTCATCGCAGCCTTCAAAGCCAAGTATCCAGAGATCACCGTCAACGAACTGAACCCAGACGCCGGTTCCGCTGACGAAATCGAAGCCATCAAGGCAAACAAGGACAACAAGGGTCCGCAGGCTCCTGACGTTATCGACGTCGGTCTGGCTTTCGGTCCTCAGGCAAAGGCTGAAGGGCTGTTGCAGCCTTACAAGGTTTCCACCTGGGACGAAATTCCAAACGAAGTTAAGGATGCCGAAGGTTACTGGTACGGCGACTACTACGGCGTTATGTCCATCATGGTGAACAAGGATCTCGTATCCAACGTTCCAACCGACTGGGCTGATCTGCTGAAGCCGGAATATGCTGGCCAGGTTGCTCTTGCTGGTGACCCACGTGCTTCCAACCAGGCTATCCTCAGCGTTCTGGCTGCTGGTCTTGCTTCCGATGCCAAGTCTGGCAAGGACGCCGGCGAAGCTGGCCTGAAGTACTTTGCTGAACTGAACAAGGCTGGCAACTTCGTACCAGTTATCGGCAAGGCCGGTACGCTGGCACAGGGCGCAACTCCGATCGTCATCGCGTGGGACTACAATGCTCTGTCCTGGGCAAAGACACTGAATGGCAACCCTCCGACAGAAGTTGTCGTTCCTGCCAAGGGCGTTCTGGCTGGCGTTTACGTACAGGGTATCTCGGCTTACGCGCCACACCCGAACGCTGCCAAGCTTTGGATGGAACACCTGTATTCTGACGAAGGTCAGCTTGGCTGGTTGAAGGGCTTCTGCCACCCGATCCGCTTCAACGCGATGGCAAAGGCCAACAAGATCCCTCAGGATCTGCTTGATGCCCTGCCACCAGCAGCTGCTTACGAAAAGGCATACTTCCCGACCCTTCAGGAAGTTGACGACAACAAGGCCGCTGTAACAGCTGGCTGGGACAGCGTTGTCGGCGCGAACGTTCAGTAAGCATTGATACAAGCCGCCCCGGCCATTGCGTGCTGGGGCGGTTTTTATAAAATTGAAGCAAGAGACCGCATCAACTGCGGCGTTTGGGGCACACGGCATGTCATCAGCCAACACTGGCGCGACCCGGCAGACAAGCAAGCGACCTCGTCTTCCGCTTGATTGGCTGGGCGTTGTACCTTTTCTTATATTCGTTCTTCTTTTCCTGTTTTTGCCGACGATGAAAATCGTCATTGGCGCTTTTCAAAATCCTGATGGCAGTTTTACGCTGGATAATATCAAGGGGCTCTACACGCCCTCGATTATCGCCGCTTACTGGATTTCCATCAAAATCAGCATCGCCTCGGCCCTTCTCGGCTGCCTGATCGGTTTTGGTGTGGCCGCAGCCGTTGTGCTGGGTGGCCTGCCCAACTGGATCCGTAGCCCGCTGCTGACATTTTCCGGTGTTGCTTCGCAGTTCGCCGGTGTGCCACTGGCCTTCGCCTTCATCGCCACACTCGGCCCTGTTGGTCTCGTCACGGTTTTCCTGAAAACACAGCTCGGTCTTGACCTACGCCTGATGGGCTTCAACCTGCTGTCGTTCTGGGGCCTGACCATCACCTATCTGTTCTTCCAGATCCCGCTGATGATCCTCATAATCACCCCTGCCCTGGATGGTTTGAAGCGCGAATGGCGCGAAGCCGCCGAAATCCTTGGCGCCAGCGGTTTCCAATACTGGCGCATGGTGGCATTCCCCATCCTGCTTCCGTCCATTCTCGGCACCATGTCGCTGCTGTTTGCCAACGCCTTTGGCGCCGTTGCAACGGCGATCGCATTGACCGGCTCATCGCTGAGCATCGTACCTATTCTGCTGTTTGCTCAGATCCGTGGCGACGTTCTCGGCAACCCGCATCTGGGTTACGCACTTGCATTCGGCATGATCGTACTGACCGGCATTGCCAACGCGCTTTATATCTGGCTGCGCGCCCGCAGCGAAAGGTGGCTGAAATGAAGCGTATTTTTGCCTGGGGTGCACTGGTTTTCGGCATTCTATATTTTGCCCTGCCGTTGATCGGCATGACAAACTTCTCCATGAAAATGCGACGCGGCGAATATTCCTTCGACGCTTACGCCAAGGTGCTTGGCGATCCGCGTTTTCAGGAAACCTTCAGCTATTCTGTCATGATGGCGCTTTTCACGATCGTGTTCGGCGTGTTGCTCGTGGTTCCGACTGCCTATTGGGTGCGTCTTAAACTGCCAGCGCTTCGCCCTTACGTCGAATTCGTCACGCTGCTGCCACTGGTTATTCCAGCCATCGTTATCGTGTTCGGTTACATCCGCCTTTACAACACCTCGAGCTGGCTACCGCTGACCGGCTCAGCCTTCGGCACCGACCTGTTGTTGATGTTCGGATATGCAATACTTGCTTTGCCCTACATGTATCGCGCCGTCGATACGGGTCTGCGTACCATCGACATCGGTACACTGACTGAAGCCGCCCAGAGCCTGGGCGCTGGATGGTTTACCATCCTGTCGCGCATCATCCTGCCAAATGTGCTGGTTGCCGTACTGTCAGGCGCATTCCTGACATTCGCCATCGTCATTGGTGAATTCACCATGGCAGCGCTTTTGAACCGCCCCGCCTTCGGACCTTACATGCAGTTGCTCGGCGCCAACCGCGCTTATGAGCCTGCCGCCCTTGCCGTGATTTCCTTCGGCATTACATGGGGTTGCCTTGGTCTGATCCAACTCGTCTCACGCTACCAGAAGGGCGCGCCTCCAAAGGCCTGAGGAAGATTTTATGAGCTTTTTGACACTTCAGAACATTAAAAAATCTTTTGGCCCGGTGCAGGTCGTCCATGACTTTAACATGGCGATTGAAAAAGGTGAGTTCATCTCGTTCCTCGGCCCATCGGGATGCGGCAAGACCACTATCCTGCGCATGATCGCCGGTTTCGAGACACCGAGCGACGGCGACATTGTTATCAACGGTCGCAACCAGACGACATTGCGGCCAAACCAGCGCAACATTGGCATGGTGTTTCAGGCCTACGCCCTGTTTCCAAACATGAACGTGTTTGAAAACGTCGCATTCGGCCTCAAGGTCGCTGGCAAGCCAAAGAGTGAGATCGACGCACGCGTCAAGGAAATGCTGGCGCTCATTCACCTCGAACATCTGGCAGACCGTTACCCCTATCAGATGTCCGGTGGTCAGCAGCAGCGTGTTGCCTTGGCCCGTGCTCTTGCGCCAAAGCCGGAAGTGCTGCTGCTCGACGAGCCGCTCTCGGCTCTCGACGCCAAGATCCGCGTGTCGCTACGTGAAGAAATTCGCCAGATCCAGCGTCAGCTAGGCATCACCACCATTTTCGTGACCCACGATCAGGAAGAGGCCTTGTCCATTTCCGACCGCATCGTGGTGATGAATGCCGGCCGTGCAGACCAGATCGGCACGCCGTTTGAGGTTTACAACAAGCCAGAAACCCGCTTCGTGGCATCCTTCGTTGGCACGCTCAACATTCTTGAGGCAACGGTGGTTGATCCGGCTAGCGCCACGGTCAAGATCGGCGAAACGACACTGAAGTTGGCAGAACCGATTGCCACTCACAAACAGGGCGACAAGTTTTCGCTGGCGCTTCGCCCGGAAGCCGGAACGCTGTCTGCATCGGAAAACAAGGACTCGTCGATTTCCGGAAAGGTGCTAAGCAGCAACTTCCTCGGCTCGGTCATCCGTACGCGTCTGGATGTCGCCGGTCACAAGATCTCGTTCGACATGTTCAATAATCCCGGCATGCAGCCACCAGAACATGATTCTGTCGTGACCCTGTATTTCGACGCGCGCGACCTTCTCGTTATCCGCGAGTAGGAAATACAATCGATTTAAACAGGCTTTGCGCCGCTTTTGTTCACCATCGGGCAAAAGCGGCCAGAAACCGCTTGTAATCCCCCTGACGATACCGCATTCAACCGCCCGGACAGTGAGTTTCAGACATTCCGAACATGCCACCATGCGCCGGACAGTCTCCTCAATGTTGTATGCGCAATCCATTGCCATGACATAATTCAAACGAGCGGCGGGTTGCGTGGGGTCACCTACGAAGAGAACGGCATCATCATGTCTCCCACCACGACACCGGCGGCTGCCCGCCCCCTGAATTCACAGGATTACCGTACACTCGGCCTGTCCGCACTTGGCGGCGCGCTTGAGTTTTACGACTTCATCATTTTCGTCTTTTTCGCCACCGTCATCGGCCACCTGTTTTTCCCGGCCGACATGTCGGACTCGGTGATCATGATCCAGACCTTCGGCATTTTTGCTGCCGGTTATCTGATCCGCCCGATCGGTGGCATCGTACTTGCCCATTTCGGTGACCGTTATGGCCGCAAGCGTGTGTTTGCTTTCTCCATTCTGCTGATGGCGCTTTCGACGCTCGGCATGGCGCTGATGCCAACCTATGCATCAATTGGCATTGCTGCCCCGATCATGCTGGTTATCCTGCGCATGTTGCAGGGCGCTGCCATTGGTGGCGAAGTGCCGGGCGCCTGGACATTCGTGTCTGAACACGTGCCATTCCGCCGTGTTGGCCTCGCCTGCGGTTTCCTGACCTCCGGCCTGTCGCTCGGCATCATGCTCGGCTCGCTCATCGCGACCGCCATCAACAGCATTTTCACGCCTGAGGAAGTTGCCGCTTACGCCTGGCGCATTCCGTTCTTCATCGGTGGCATCTTCGGTCTCGTTGCGGTTTACCTGCGCCGTTGGCTCGAGGAGACCCCGATCTTCAACGAGATGAAGAAGTCGAAGTCGCTGTCGCGTGACCTGCCACTCGGCACCGTTTTGAAGAACCACAGACGCGGCGTCATCATTTCTGCCCTGCTGACCTGGGTTCTGTCTGCAGCAATCGTCGTCACGACACTGATGACCGCTACCTTCCTGCAGAAGCTTTATGGCTACTCGGCGCTTGAATCACTGGCTGCCACCAGCTTTGGAACGCTGTTCCTGATCATCGGCGTCATTCTGGCCGGAGCACTGGTCGACAAGATCGGCAGTGGCCGTTTCTTCATGGGCGCCAGCGTGTTTTTCGGTATTGCCACTTTCACGTTCTACAGCTTTGCCGGTACCTCGCTCACCGCCCTTTTCGGCCTTTACGCGGTTATGGGTTTCTCGGTCGGTATCGTCGGCGCAGTGCCATACGTGATGGTCCGTGCCTTCCCGGCATCGGTGCGTTTCTCCGGCATGTCCTTCGCCTACAATGTCTCCTACGCGATCTTTGGCGGCCTGACACCAGTCGCCGTCACGACCGCGCTGGCTTACACCCCGATGGCTCACGCCTGGTATCTGGTGTTCATCGCCGTTCTGGCCTTTGCCATTGGTGTCTACCTGCATCTGCGTGGTGACGAAGTGGAAAGCCATGTCGGCATCGAGGAACTGGAAACATTGCGCGCCTGACAAGGCCGCCGCCTCGCCGTCCCAAAGGGCGGGCGAACACAGTCTTTTAGACAACAAAAAAGGCGCGAAGTTTTTCGCGCCTTTTTCTTTTGGTTCAATGCCTTGTCGATAAAACCGGACTCAGATCATCAACGGCCTGACGCAAACTCTCAGGCCGCATTTTCCACGTCGTCGTCGCCATTGGTCGGCACATAGTTCAGCACCGGTCCAAGCCAACGCTCAACCTCGACAACCGGCATGCCCTTGCGCGCCGCATAGTCGTGAACCTGATCGCGCTCTACCTTGGCAACGCCGAAATAGTAGCTTTCAGGATGGCCGATATAAATGCCAGACACGGAAGAACCCGGCCACATGGCGTAGCTCTCGGTCAACTCGACACCGGCGGCATTTGTCGCGTCCAAAAGTTCGAACAGCGTCTTCTTTTCGGTGTGATCAGGCTGGGCAGGATAACCGGGTGCCGGGCGAATACCGGCATAAGCTTCACCGACCAGATCTTCATTGCTGAGGCTCTCGTCCTTGGCATATCCCCAGAACTCCTTGCGCACACGTTCATGCATGCACTCGGCAAAGGCTTCGGCAAAACGGTCCGCCAGCGCCTTTACGAGAATGGACGAATAGTCGTCATTGGCGCGCTCAAACCGTTCGGCAATCGCCACTTCCTCGATACCAGCCGTGACAACGAAACCGCCGACATAGTCCTCAACGCCGCTGTCCTTTGGTGCCACGAAGTCAGATAGCGCCACATTCGGACGACCGTCGCGCTTGGACAACTGCTGACGCAGAGTGAAGAACGTCGCCAATTCCTCCGCGCGGCTTTCATCGGTAAACAAGCGGATATCGTCACCAACAGTATTGGCAGGCCAGAAACCGATAACAGCCCGCGGACGGAACCACTTCTCATCAATGATCTTCTTGAGCATAGCTTGTGCGTCAGCATAAAGCTGGCGTGCGGCTTCACCCTGCTTTTCATCGTTGAGGATCGCCGGGTAGCGGCCTTTCAGTTCCCACGTCTGGAAGAATGGAGTCCAGTCGATGTAACGCGACAATTCCTCAAGGTCGTAGCTCTCGAACACCTTGGTGCCATAGAACTGCGGTTTGACCGGCTTGTAATCGCTCCAGTCAACCTTGTGGGCATTATCACGGGCACGCTGCAACGGTAGACGCAGCTTCTCACGCTCGTTACGGGCATGGGCTTCGGCAACTTTGGCGTATTCACCGCGAATACCATCGATATAGGCAGGCTTCTGCTCGTTGGACAGCAGCGCCGACACCACACCAACGGCACGCGAAGCATCGGTGACGTAAATCGCCTGCCCCTTCTCATAACGCGGGTGGATCTTCACGGCCGTGTGCACACGGCTGGTGGTTGCGCCACCGATCAGCAGTGGGATGTCAAAACCCTGCCGCTCCATTTCGGCAGCGACATGCACCATCTCGTCCAGTGACGGCGTGATCAGACCGGAAAGGCCGATGACATCAACCTTCTCGGCAATCGCCGTTTCCAGAATTTTCGAGGTCGGCACCATCACGCCAAGATCGATGATCTCGTAGTTGTTACAGGCCAGCACGACGCCGACAATGTTCTTGCCGATATCGTGTACGTCGCCTTTCACGGTCGCCATCAGCACCTTGCCGGCAGCACTGCGTTCAGAACCGCCATTCAGACGCTTCTCTTCTTCCATGTAAGGCAGCAACACGGCCACGGCCTGTTTCATGACGCGGGCGGATTTCACCACCTGCGGCAGGAACATCTTGCCGGCACCAAACAGGTCACCCACCACATTCATGCCCGCCATCAGCGGGCCTTCGATAACGTGCAGCGGACGTTCAGCGTTCTGGCGTGCTTCTTCAGTATCGGCGTCAATATAGTCGGTAATGCCATTGACCAGCGCATGCGACAGACGCTTTTCAACCGGCAGCTCACGCCAGGACAAGTCCTGCACCTTGGCTTCCTTGGCACCAGAGCCACGGAAACGTTCTGCAATTTCCAGCAGTCGCTCAGTGGCATCGTCACGACGGTTCAGCACCACGTCTTCACAGGCGTCACGCAGCTCAGCATCGATATTGTCGTAGACAGCCAACTGGCCGGCATTGACGATACCCATGTCCATGCCAACCTGAATGGCGTGATACAGGAACACCGCATGCATGGCTTCGCGCACCGGCTCATTGCCACGGAACGAGAAGGACAGGTTGGAAACACCGCCGGAGATATGTGTCAGCGGCATGGTCTTGCGGATGGTCTCTGTCGCCTGAATGAAGTCGACACCGTAATTATTGTGCTCTTCAATACCGGTTGCCACCGCAAACACGTTCGGATCGAAGATGATGTCTTCCGGCAGCAGACCAGCCTTTTCGGTCAGCAACTTGTAAGCACGGCTGCAAATCTCGACCTTGCGCTGATAGGTATCGGCCTGGCCAACTTCGTCAAACGCCATAACAACTACGGCAGCACCGTAATTGCGCACCAACCGTGCCTGCTCGAGAAACTTCTCCTCGCCTTCCTTCAGCGAGATGGAGTTGACGATGGACTTGCCCTGAACGCACTTCAGACCAGCTTCGATGATCTCGAATTTCGACGAATCGATCATGACAGGAACGCGGGCAATATCCGGTTCGGCAGCAATCAGGTTCAGGAACTCGACCATGGCCTTCTGGCTGTCGATCAGGCCTTCATCCATGTTGATGTCGATGACCTGCGCACCGTTCTCCACTTGATCGCGGGCAACGGCAAGTGCAGCCGTATAATCACCAGCGGTAATCAGTTTGCGGAAACGGGCAGAGCCGGTCACGTTGGTACGTTCACCGACGTTGACGAAGGGAATGTCCTTGGTCAGCACGAAAGGCTCAAGGCCAGACAGCGACATGAAGGACCTGTGCTCAGGCACCTGGCGCGGCTTGTGGCCCTTTACGGCCTCGGCAATGGCGCGGATATGGTCAGGCGTCGAACCACAGCAACCGCCGACAATATTGACCAGACCGTCGCGTGCAAAACCTTCAACCTGCTTTGCCATCATCTCAGGCGTTTCGTCATATTGGCCAAATTCGTTTGGCAGGCCAGCATTCGGATAGGCGCAGATGAAGGTATCAGCAACGTCAGACAGTTCCTGCAAATGCGGGCGCATGGCGTTGGCACCAAGCGCGCAGTTCAGGCCGATGGTGAAGGGATTTGCGTGACGCACCGAGTTCCAGAACGCCGATGGCGTCTGCCCTGACAGCGTGCGGCCCGAAAGGTCGGTGATCGTACCTGATATCATCACCGGCAGATAAATGCCCTTGGCAGCAAAACGCTCCTGGCAGGCAAAGATCGCCGCCTTCGCGTTCAGCGTGTCGAAGATCGTTTCAATCAGGATGATGTCAGAACCACCATCGATCAGACCATCGATCTGCTCGCCATAGGCAAGACGCAGATCATCGAAGGTCACGGCACGATAACCGGGATTGTTCACATCAGGGGAAATGGATGCGGTACGGTTGGTCGGGCCGATGGCACCAGCCACGAAACGACGCTTGCCATCTTCGCGTTCGGCGCGCTGCGCCGCACGGCGCACGATGGCTGCACCTTCACGGTTCAGGTCATAAACAGCACCTTCCATCTCGTAGTCAGCCTGCGCGATGCTGGTTGACGAGAAGGTATTGGTTTCCAGAATATCGGCACCGGCAATCGCGTAGCGATAATGAATGTCTTCAATCGCACTTGGCTGGGTCAGAATAAGAAGGTCGTTATTTCCCTTCTGATGGCAGGCGCAACCAATGAACCGGTGGCCACGGAAGTCGTCTTCCTCAAATCCCAGCCCCTGGATCTGCGTGCCCATGGCACCATCAAGGATGAGGATACGCTCACGCGCTGCCTGTTGAAGGGCTTTCAGAATTTCTGCGCCATCCTGGCGACCACCTTCTGCGCCGAACACTTCGTCAAACACGGGCACTCTCCTCATTCCAGCTTGCGGTATCGCAAGCATCAACTCACATAAAGATATGTTTATGTCAATATATCTTCAAGGCATAGCTATGGTTTCACATGATGTCGCATCATAAGAGAATGCTCTTCTGCGTGACAGCCAATAGATGAGCAGATATAGCTTTCCCCAACATGGAGGAAGACAATGCCGAAGGCCGAAACACTCTCTGCGAACTGGAGCACCCTGCCCCTGCACAGGCAATGGCTGTTGAAACAGGCGGATGGATTGTATGATTTCTTTCAATATCGCGCCGTCAATCCCAAGGGTGGTTTCTTCGATCTGAACGCCAGTGGTGCGCCTTTGCAGCCGGAAAACCCGGTTCGCGGCATTCACGCCTCTGCCCGCATGGTGCATTGTTTCGCCATTGGCCATTTGCTCGGTCGCCCCGGCTGCGGCGATATCATCGACCATGGCATGACCTATCTCTGGCAGAACCACCGCGACACCCAACATGGCGGTTATTTCTGGCAGGTCGATGACAACGGTCCGGTCGATTCGAGCAAGCAGGGTTACGGCCACGCATTCGTACTGCTGGCCGCTTCCTCCGCCAAGGTGGTCGGCCACCCGCTGGCAGATGCCATGCTCGCCGATGTGACCGAGGTTTTGCAGAACCGCTTCTGGGAAGAAAACCACGGCGCTATCAATGAGGAATTCAATCGCGACTGGTCACCTATCGAAGCCTATCGCGGCCAGAACTCCAACATGCACCTGACCGAAGCGCTGATGGCGGCCTATGAGGTGACCGGCGAACGCAGCTATCTCGACAAGGCCGAGCGCATTGCCGACCTCATCATCAACCGCTGCGCGCGCGCGTTGGATTTCCGCGTGCCTGAGCATTTCGATGATAACTGGACGCTGAACAAGGATTATCGCGGCAACGAAATGTTCCGTCCTTCTGGCTCCACACCCGGCCACTGGCTGGAATGGGCACGCCTCATCCTGCAATTATGGGTGCTGGGGGACCGCAAACACGACTGGATGCCGCTTGCAGCCCAATCCCTGTTCGTGCAGTCCATGGCTCTTGGCTGGGACAGACAACAAGGTGGCTTCTTCTATACGCTGGACTGGGACAATGTTCCCGCCAAGACGGAAAAGCTCTGGTGGCCAATGTGTGAGGCAGCCGGTGCTGCCCACTTCCTCAATGAAAATCTGCCGGCTGACGCGTTTTACGAGGACAGCTATCGCAAGATCTGGAGCACCATTTCCAATCGCTTCATCGACCACAAAAATGGCGGCTGGCATGAGGAACTGACCGAAAACCTCCTTCCTGCCAATACACTGTTCCCCGGCAAAGGCGACATTTACCACGCGCTGCAGGCCTGCCTCATTCCGCTGTTCCCAGCCGATGGCAGCCTGACCAAGGTTATCACCGAGAAAGGTGCCCGGTTCTGAATTGATTCCGGATGACAAAAGTGCCGCGTTCCTTAGAAACGCGGCACTTTTTTATGAGTAAGATTTAAAACCCGATGCTTTCTTCAAATTCATCCCAGGATTCGTACATCGCATAACGACCAATGCCAGGGATCGGCACATGGCCGTAATAAGGTGACAGCTGGAATTCGGAAAACATCTCGCTTTTTTTGGCCACAGCGCCAACATACATGGCAGACACCAGCCCGGTGCGGTTGGCGCCATGCTCACAATGGATGAGAATGGGCTTTTCGGCATTTTTCATGATCTCGACCAGAAGCTCAGAATCATCCTGCGTCAGCTTTTCCTTGGAACTGAGCGGAAAATCGACCAGACGAATACCGTGTGCCTTGGCCGCTTCGCTTTCGGCGTTGTACCAGGCCTCACGTTTCTCATCCCTCAGATTGATGATGGTCTTGATGCCGTAGGTTTCAGCATAGGACGTTATGTCCTTACCGCTTGGCTGCGCCGAGCGGTAAAGCTCACCCGGCAGCACTTCATGGAAATTCCCGATCAACTGATTGATGCCCATATGGGCGCCGGTCAAAACAGGCAATGCGACCAGGCAAACAGCCGCAATCTTTGCTATTTTCAAAATTCGCACAAACATACACTCATATACGCACGCAACAATGGCACTTACTTGTCAGCGCACAGGCGATAAAACAAGTAAGCCATGGTTGCATTCACAGGCGTAGAGGCGTCACGATTGCGTGATGTTTTCACCTTGGCTCCACTCGGGCAGTGGGAAAACGCGGTCATAACCCCAGTTGAAAACAAAGGCATAGACCATATAAAACAGTGCGAAAGCCGCATCCATGACAAACGCTGCCCAGAGGGTGATGCCGAGATATGTCGCAATGAACGGCAACAGCACCACAAGCAGACCGGCCTCAAACAGCACCGTATGCAGTACACGGATAGGAATGGTCTTTTCGGTGGTGCCGCGCCGGCGCGTCATCAATATGTCAAAGGACAGATTGTAAACGTAATTCCACAGGGTGGCGAGCGTTGCACCGACAACTGCAATAACGCCAATGTCTTCAATCGGTTTGTTGAACACCACCGCGCCCAAAGGCGTAACCAGCAAAAGACCAATGATTTCAAAACTGATAGCGTGACGGATTCTATCGCGAACGGAGCGCATGATATTCCCCCTGCGGGTGGTACCGGGTCGTCCCGATCAATGTTCCCGTTATGGGGGAGGCCGTCCTCTCTTGTGCCCTAAATAGGACATGATGTCGTAAATGCAACTGCTTTTCTTTTGCGAAGGGTCTGAGACAAGCGCGGGACAAACAGCGCCACGAACAGACAAAGGGCAACGGCAAACCGCTGCCCCTCGCCGCAAAAAGATTACTGTTCCAGCGCAAATGTCAGGTTTACAGTCACGGTATAGGTGTTTTCACCAGCCGCGATCGGTACGCCCGCATCCATTTCTTTCATCATGGCTGCGCGCACCATTGGCTGCGCCATCGGGCGTGGCATGTTTTCATTGATTTCAATGATACGGCCAAGCTTTACGCCAGCGGCTGCAGCAAGGGTCTTGGCTTTTTCAACCGCATTGGCAACGGCTGCCTTGCGTGCCTCCTCAACCGTCGCATCCGGCTTGTCATTGGTGAAGCTGATATCGCCACCCTGATTGATACCAAGCTTGACAGAGGTATCCATGATGCCGCCAAGCTTCGCCAAATCGCGCACCCGCACCGTCAGGCCGTTGCTAACCTGATAACCGATGATCTCAGGCGCAACATAAACGCCATCCTTTGGCTCAACCTGCTTGTAGAGCGGCTGAATGGAGAAGTTGCTGGTCTGCAGATCCTTGTCGTCAATCTTGTCGGCCTTCAGCGCTTTCAAGACTTCGGCCAGTGCCTTGCTGTTGGCATCAAGAGCTGCCGCGGCAGTGTCAGCCTGCTTAACAACGCTGAAGGAGAGAATCGCCATGTCAGGCACAATTGCCGCCTGGCCTTCGCCCGAAACATTGATAACTGCCTCGCGTGGTGTGGAGGCCTGCGCAAAGGCAACACTTGCACCCATGGGCAGTGTCGAAAAGGTCGTGAATGCCGCCAGAATCAAAGCAGTACGGGCATTTTTAGCAATCATGGAATGTCTCCTCATTATTGGATGCACCAAATCGTTGCAAGTTTGAGCGCATCATTATCCTGTGGCAATAGATTGTGAAGCCTTTACGGCAATGGCTTGTAGGTTCCCGCAAATTGGTTTAGAGCCATTTTTGCGCCGACATGATCCATTGCATCCGGCGTACATGAGCACTTGTTGCTCAGTGGGCCTGTAGCTCAATGGTTAGAGCCGGCGGCTCATAACCGCTTGGTTGGGAGTTCGAGTCTCTCCAGGCCCACCAACTTTCTCCAGAACACTTCAATATCACGTATTCTCGAAACGGGGGTGCGGAAAGTTGCGGGCTGATTTGTTGAAACGCCCCGTGCCTGCCCGTGAGAGCAAAGCAAGAGGCGTTCCTTTCAGGCCGTCAAGGGCGGGTGGACCAGACGGCTGATGCTGTGAAATGATTAGCGGCGGATAACCGGGCAACCACGCTGATTGGCGAAGATAACGCGGTCACGGCCGTGGCGGTCAAAACCGGCGACAACAACGCGACGCGGCGAAACGTCAACAACGCGGGCGCGGCGCAAGCCCATGCGGCTTGCCTTTTCTTCTGCAAACCAAGGGGAGCAATTGTCGCGTCGACGATCGCGCTCACGCTGCCAGCCATGACCACCACCGTGGCCACCGCCGTTGTAGATACCGAAACGAATTTCCGGACCACCGGCAGAAGCTGTCGACGCGGTCGCAGAGAAACCACCAAGAGCGATGAGTGCTGCCAGACCGGCTTTTGCAAAACTATTCAACATTGTGTTTTCTCCAATTTCCTTGAGGGTTGGACCAATAACGATCCCGCATTTCCCAAGCGGTTGAAGAGAACATAGAAAGATCAGGCTGAACGGATTCAGAACCGTCCGTTCAGCTATAGTTCATTATGATTAACTCGGACGAAAATTCGAAATAAAGGATTGATTTTCATATAAAAATAAAAAGTCACGGCGATAGGTGAAGTACGATTTCACGCCGGTGAGACTGGTCTCGATGCTCGAAAAGATGGATGCCCTGCCATGTTCCCAACGCCATTCGACCTGCTGACACGGGGATACCGATGGACACCTGTGTCAGTGCTGATTTGATGTGGGCAGGCATATCATCAGGCCCCTCCATCGTATGAACAACCCAACGCATGGAAGGGTCGTTTGATGGGGGAACAAGGCGGGCAAAAAACTCCCGCAAATCTCGCTGCACATCCGGATCGGCATTTTCTTGAATCAGCAGAGAACAGGATGTATGGCGAACGAACAGCGTCAACAGCCCGTCCTCACCGCCACAGTCCCGTATAAAAGACGCCGCCTCACGAGTAAATTCGTAAAGCCCCTGCCCTTTGGTTGAGATCACTATGGTTTTCTGCGGCATGTATTTTTCCTGTTCTAAAATGGAACTTAAATGCTTCGGAAATGTTGATGGCCATAAGGGGCAATTTCAATAACGGGACAAACGCGTGACGACTGAAATCTTGGACCGAATTTTTGCCCCAACACAATCGAATCTTGACCGAAGGCAGTCTTCTATGTCGCTTGGCACCGACGCCATCTTCAATCGTTTCCCGCTGATAATTCATCAAAAGTCATCAATTGCGACTGTATATCCGTACGGCAGCGTGATTGCTTCAGTTCCGGTTCGTTTTGAAAGTATGGCATATGAATATCCCTGATAAACAGGTCAATCTGACCAATTGCGACAAGGAACCAATCCATATACCTGGCTTCGTACAGCCCCATGGTTGTCTGATCGCCTGTGACAAAACCATGCACACCATCATTCGCCACTCGGAAAACTGTGGTGAAATGCTGCGTGAAACTGAGAACCTGAACGGCAAACCGATTGAAAGCATTCTGGGCGATCAGGCGGTGCATGATCTACGCAACGCGCTGACCATTATGAACCGCAGCGAAAGACCGGCAGTACTGCCGGGCGTCAAAATCAAAGATGGCCTGATTTTCGACATTTCCGTGCATCGGCACAAATCTACTACAATCATCGAACTGGAGCCGGCCAGCGATGAAGTCCATCCCTTGCACTTGGCACAGCGGATGATCGAGCGGATCAAGTCGCTCAATAACATCGAAATATTTGTAGAGCGGGCCGCCAAGCTGGTAAAAGCCACGCTCGGTTATGACCGCGTAATGATCTACCGTTTTGAAGACGACGGCGCGGGCAAAGTCATCTCCGAGGCGAAAGAACGCGAGCTGGAAAGTTTTCTTGGGCAATATTTCCCCGCCAGCGACATTCCCCAGCAGGCTCGCGCGCTTTACCTGAAAAACACCTTGCGCATCATCTCCAATGCCAACGGCGATCGGGTTGCGATAATCCCCGTTCTTGATGCTTCCGGAGAACCGCTCGATCTCTCATTTGCCCATTTGCGCAGCGTTTCGCCCATTCACCTGGAATACCTGCGTAACATGGGTGTGTCGGCCTCCATGTCGATCTCCATCATTGTTGATGGTGTGCTCTGGGGCCTTATTGCCTGCCACCACTACTCGCCTCGCATGCTGTCGCTGCCAGGTCGTATCGCTGCAGAAATGTTTGGTGAGTTTTTCTCCCTGCATCTCCAGGCCCTGAAACAGAAGCGCAAACTGGACACTGCTAATCAGGCACATGCTGCACTCGATACGTTTTTGCGTGTTGCAGCCCACCACACAGATATTGAGCAACTTCTCGTCGAGAGTTTCCATGACTTCACCCGGTTGATGCCATGTGATGGCGTTGGGCTTTGGTTGAAGGGCAAGTGGTACAGCCAGGGCTCTACACCGCCAGAAGATGCTATCCCGGGGCTCATCATGTTCACGACCTCAATGGTCGAAGGCGCCAAAATCTGGGCAGGTCATTGCCTGTCGCAACAGCATCCGGAAGCGGCAGCTTACAGCAATGTTGCAGCCGGAATGCTTGCCATTCCTCTTTCGCAGGTCGAAGAAAAATATTTGCTGTTTTTCCGCAAGGAACTGATCCAGACTTTGAACTGGGGAGGAAATCCGGAAAAATCCTATGAAACAGGTCCTTTGGGCGACCGCCTGACCCCGCGCAAGAGCTTCGCCATCTGGAAAGAAACCGTGGAGATGCAGGCGCAACCGTGGACTGAAGCCGACCGGCAGATTGCCGAAGCCGCACGTGTTGCACTGATGGAAATCGCCTTTCACCACAGCGAACTGATGGCAGGCGAGCGCAAACGCGCCGAGGTGCGTCAGCGCATGCTGAACGAGGAGCTGAACCACCGCGTCAAAAACGTGCTGGCGATCATCAAGTCACTGGTGGGCAATCCGAAACAGCAAGGTCGCACACTGGAGGACTACATCACCTCGCTGAAAGGTCGTATACAGGCACTGTCATTCGCCCATGACCAGATCATTCGTGGTGATGGCGGTGGTGCCCTCAAAGACCTTCTGGACGCCGAGCTGACACCCCATAGCGCTGGTGAAGGCACAATCAGCCTGGACGGCCCGCATATCATTCTCGATTCGCGCGCCTTCTCCGTCATGGCGCTGGTCCTCCACGAACTGGCCACCAATGCTGCGAAATATGGCGCCCTCGCCCACAGCGGCGGACAATTGTCCGTCAGCTGGAAGCTGAACGAGGTGGGCGACTGCGCTTTGGAATGGCGCGAAGTGCTGCGTACGCCGATGATTGCGCCGTCACGCACGGGGTTTGGCACGGCACTGATCAATCGCAGCATTCCCTACGACCTCGGCGGTAAAAGTACGACAACCTATTTGCTGGATGGTTTGCAGGTGCAGATGCTGCTGCCTGCCCGCCATATATCATCGTCCAAGATCGTCGCTCCGGTTGCGAGCGAAACCAAAAACACTGCCCCATCACACCATCATAAAAAGGGTGAACCGTTGAAAGTGCTCCTCGTTGAAGACCAGATGCTGATTGCTATGGATGTTGAAAATATGCTGGAAGACAATGGTATCTTCGGCGTTGAAACAGCGACATCCTCCGGCATGGCACTGGAAAAGCTGAAAAGCTTCTCACCGGATGTCGCCATTTTGGATATCAATCTTGGCTCGGACACATCCATTCCGGTCGCCCAGGAACTCTTGAGACGCAAGATTCCATTCATGTTTGCGACCGGTTATTCTGATAGCCTGGCCGTACCGGCAGAACTGACCAATGTGCCAGTTATCCGAAAACCTTATGATGAAGATGCCCTCATGTCAGAAATTGGCAGACTGTCGCAAAAAGCGGAAACTGCCTGATTGTACCGGTTTTAAGGCACTGGGAAACCACGTTTCACGACATCGGCCTGCGGCACTGCCGCCTTGCCAATCTCATACTGGAACGATGTGACGTTGAAGTTATCGAGGTCTACCTCGCAACGGAATGTGACATCGTACCAGCGGTTGCCAACGTTAAAGGCACCACCACTCGCATCAAGCACATTGCCGGAAATCAGGCCACCCTTATCCGAAAATGGCACAATGCCATCCGGTCCACTGGAGCCAGAGCGCACCTGACGTATCTGCGCCAACGCCTCAATGCTGCACATTTGCACGATGCGGCGTTTGGGTGGCAAATCGCCCAGCATGGAACGCATGCCGGGATTATCAATCACCCGATTTGATAAAAGCTTTTTGGCGCTCTTTAATTTCTTTGGCGCATCGGTCTTCGGTGCCTGTGCTGCCTTTTCCTCTACCGGCTTTTCCTCGACAGGTTTTTCCTCCGGTTTGGCCTCTAACGGCTTTTCAGCAGGTTCGGTTTTGACAGGATCAGGCGGTGCCAACTCACCATCGGCAGCGGTTGGCGGCGGGTTGTCCTCGGCAGCAGCCGAGGCCGTTTCCACTTCGGCATTCTCTACCGGCTTCTCGCTTGGCTTGGTTACCGTCTCGGTTGGCTTTTCCTCCAGCTCCGTAGGGTCTTCAGCGACGGAAGCGTCGTCTTCGGGACTAGTGCCGGGATTATCCACGCCATCGTCCTTCTGAGGTTCAGGGCGGATTGCGATTGCTGGCATTGTGGCCGCTGGCATTTTTTGCGTAGCCTCTTCGGCAGGCGGCGGAGGCGGAGGTGGTGGTGCAGCGGGTTGTTCCGGCTTTTCCGGTTCCTTTTCAGGCTCAGGTGGCGGCGGTGGTGGTTCTGGCTCTGGCGGCACCAGATCGACACTAATGCTTTCAGGCTCCGCCATCTCGGTCGGGAAATCCGGAAACTGCAAAAAGAACGCACCAACAATAGCAAGGTGCAGTACGACCGATACCGGGATCGTCCATCCTTTTTGCCACCATTGTTTGTCCGGAATCTTCTGCATCGCACAACATCAATAATGCAAACAAAGCCAAAGTGCGACGGCATCTCGTACAATATACCGTGCGTTCCACCCATTCGCACTTTGCCTCACATAAGCGTGAAAGCGCGCAACAAAAAACCGGCCACAAGGGCCGGTTTTTCAAAGTGCGATATTTTGCTTTTAGCTATCCAGGAACGAACGCAGCTTGCGCGAACGGCTTGGGTGCTTGAGCTTGCGAAGCGCCTTGGCTTCAATCTGACGAATACGTTCGCGTGTCACCGAGAACTGCTGACCAACCTCTTCCAGAGTGTGGTCTGTGTTCATGCCGATGCCAAAACGCATACGCAGAACGCGCTCTTCACGGGGTGTCAGGGACGCCAGAACGCGCGTGGTTGTTTCACGCAGGTTGGCCTGAATGGCAGCATCGATAGGCAGAAGCGCGTTCTTATCTTCGATGAAGTCACCCAGATGCGAATCTTCTTCGTCACCCACTGGCGTTTCGAGCGAAATCGGCTCCTTGGCGATTTTCAGAACCTTGCGCACCTTTTCAAGCGGCATGGCCAGCTTTTCAGCCAATTCTTCCGGTGTCGGCTCGCGACCAATTTCATGCAGCATCTGGCGCGATGTACGAACGATCTTGTTGATCGTTTCGATCATGTGCACCGGAATACGGATGGTACGCGCCTGGTCGGCAATCGAGCGGGTAATCGCCTGACGAATCCACCATGTCGCATAGGTCGAGAACTTGTAACCACGGCGATATTCGAACTTGTCCACCGCCTTCATCAGGCCGATGTTGCCTTCCTGAATAAGGTCGAGGAACTGCAGACCACGGTTTGTGTACTTCTTGGCGATGGAAATAACGAGACGCAGGTTGGCCTCAACCATTTCCTTCTTGGCGATACGCGCTTCGCGCTCACCCTTCTGCACCATCGACACAATGCGGCGGAACTCGGCAATGGAAATGCCGGTTTCGGTGGCCAGATTCTGGATTTCCAGACGGATATCACGGATTGTCTGGTTCTCTTCGCGTGCGAAGTCCTTCCAGCCCTTTGCAACAAGGTTGGCAATCGACTTCATCCAGTTCGGATCAAGTTCGGCACCGTGATACTGCTCAAGGAAGCTGTCACGCTTCACGCCGTAGGATTCAGCCAGACGCAGCAGACGACCCTCGTTCTGCATCAGACGCTTGGAAATGTCGTAAAGCTGCTCAACGAGGCTGTCGACGCGGTTCTGGTTCAGAGACAGCGACTTAACGGCCGTGATCAACTGATCCTTCAGTTCCTTGTAACGACGTTCCTGCCCGCTGGACAGGGTGCCCGTACAGGCCAGGCGTGCCTCAACCTGCTGGTCCTGAAGCTTGCGCAGCTTCTTGTAGGTGTCAGCAATCGTATCGAGCGTTTCCATGACCTGCGGACGCAGTTCAGCTTCCATCGCAGCAAGAGAAAGGTTCGATTCGTCATCGTCCTCTTCTTCTTCCTCGAGTGGCAGGCCTTCACCGCCAACATTGGTCACATCATCATCGCTGACGCGTGCACGACGGGTCTTTTCTTTTTCTTCGGCAGCCTTGCGGTCAGCCTCGATCTTTTCAGGGCTCTGGAACTGCGGGGCAGCCTTCGCCTCAGGACCGGAATAGGTCGTTTCGAGGTCGATGATTTCGCGCAGCAGTGTTGTGCCTTCGTTGAGTTCATCGCGCCAGATAATCAGCGCCTGGAACGTCAACGGGCTCTCACAGAGACCGGAGATCATTGTTTCGCGGCCAGCTTCAATGCGCTTGGCAATGGCAATTTCGCCTTCGCGAGACAGAAGCTCTACCGAACCCATTTCGCGCAGATACATGCGCACCGGATCGTCTGTACGATCGGTCGGTTCTTTCTTCTTCGCCGTGGCCAGTGCCGTGCCGCTGGACGTGCTCAGCTCACCGCCTTCGGATTCCTCCGCTTCGGTATCGCCGTCCTCATCATTGTTGCTGGCTTCTTCGGCTTCTTCATCCTCGACAACATTGATGCCCATATCGGACAACATTGCCATCGTGTCTTCGATCTGCTCCGACGTCACCTCTTCGGAAGGCAGAACAGAGTTCAGCTCATCCATCGTGACATAGCCGCGCTTCTTCGCGGCCTTGATCATTTTTTTGACCGCGTCATCGGAAAGATCGAGAAGCGGACCGTCCGTCGCACCGTCGCGTTCGTTTTCTGCTTCTTCGTTTTCTTTGACTTTGGTTGCCATCTATCTCGTCGCTTTCCCTGACGCTAACATGCCGTTCGCTCCATACCTGTTGCCTTGCTAGGCATCAGGTGTGAAGCGAATCACTGTCACACACCTAACGGAATGATATTTAATTGCCGATTAACCACGACGGCCGTCAGCACCAAACAATGCGTTCGCATGCAGAAGTGCTCGCTAATGCCGTTCTGATCCACCAAGGGCCATTCCACCTTATTTACCTGAATTGGTGATTCCCGCTATTTCTCATCCAGTCAAGCCTTTCCGGCACAACAGACCACGAAAAGTCAAAAAAGCCGATAATAACAAGGCATTTTACGGGCAGTCACCGACTTATCCACTATTTAGGAAACAGAAGGGTTAAAACAAGCCCCAGAGAAGAACTCAAGGCCTGTCTCTTATCAACTGCGTCCAAATGCCGGTCCCTTCACCCGTCCGGACATCACACCGAAACCATCAATAATCGCTTCCTGGTTCTCCATTCGGGTGATTTCGAGCTGAACCTCGTTAAGCGCCCGCATCAATTGAACAACGCGATCACCATCGCCGGCTTCGGTTGCTTCGGCAATCTCACGCTGTTGTTCTATTTTCTGCCAACGCAGCACTTTGGTGCGTTTATGCAAGGCCAGCGCCTGATTATAACCTTCGCGCGCATCTTCAGGTGCAGCATCGACGGTCGCCGTCCAGAGACGCGCATTGCGGACCTGTTGTTCCATCGCCTTCAGCAACACACCGAAGCCTTGGCCCTCAAGCCGCTCCATCATGCCTTCGCGTGACAGGCGCTCTGCACTTTCAGCCGCGTAGGTCAAAACCTGCGACCAAAGCCGCTGCAAATCACGGTTTTCATAATCAATGGCGGCAATCTCGTCATATTCCTCCAGCAGCAGCACCGGATGATTGACGATTGTAATGGCCAGCACGCTTTCGCGCAGCGCAGGCGTTGCCTGATATCCCTTGACCAGGCCTGACTGCACAAGGCGATCGGAGAAGCTGGAAGACGCCGCACCGCCACGTCCTGCACCACCAGCCCCAGCAGCACGCCCGCCAGCACCTGTACGTGACTGTGCGCCATTACGGCGCATCTGCCCACCCTGCGATGGGCCACGCTGGAACTGCGGCTGGAAAAAGCCGTTCAACCGGTCGCGCATGTCCTGCTGATAGTGGCGACGCACGCTTTCGTCGGCAATGACAGTCACGATCTGTTTCAGGCGATTTTCAAGTTCGGCCCGCTTTTCCGGCGTATCGAAGCTCATGGCTGCCGTCTCACGGCTCCAGATCATCGCTGCCAGCGGCTTGGCCTCTGCCATGACGCGGTCGAAAGGTGCCCGCCCCTCGTGACGCACCAGATCATCCGGGTCCTTGCCATCGGGCAACAGTGCGAAACTGACCGAACGTCCCGGCTTGATATGCGGCAACGCCAAATCTGCAGCGCGGTTGGCAGCACGGATACCGGCGCCATCACCATCGAAGCACAACACCGGCTGCGGCGACATTTTCCAGAGAAGTTCAAGCTGATTTTCAGTCAACGCGGTGCCAAGCGGTGCAACGGCATTTTCAATACCGGCCTGATGCAACGCGATAACGTCCATATACCCTTCAACGGCAATCACAGTTCCACCGGACTGTTGTCCCGGTGTCTGGCTGGCGCGTCTGGCTCTGGCGAAATTGTAAAGCACATTGCCCTTGTGAAAGAGCTCGGTCTCATTGGAGTTCAGGTATTTGGCCAAGGCATCCTGCGACATGGCACGACCACCAAAGGCAATCACCTTCTCGCGTGATGACAGGATCGGGAACATGATGCGATCGCGAAACCGGTCATAGGACACCGGCACGTTTTCATGCACCACGAGGCCGCAGGCCTCCATCTGATCCTTGCCGACACCTTTGCCAGCCAGATATTCCTTCAGTGTATTGCGCCCTTCCGGGGCAAAACCCAGCCGAAAAGTTTCAATGGTACGGCCTGTCAGTCCACGGTCGCGCAGATAGGCTCTCGCCTTGGCGCCAGCTGCGGTCTGCAACTGGTCCTGAAAGAACACGGTCGCCATTTCCATGACGTCTTGCAGTGAGGCTCGCTCACGTTCGCGCCGCTCAGCCTGCACATCCGGCTGCGGCATGGCAACACCTGCCATATCGGCAATCTGTTGCACGGCCTCGGGGAAATTGAGACCATCCAGATCGGTCAGAAAACGGAAATGGTCACCGGACACGCCACAGCCAAAGCAGTGGTAGCGGCCCTTGCGATCCTCGCAATGGAAGCTTGGGCTTTTTTCACCATGGAACGGGCAGCAGGCCCAGAAGTCACCGCGCGACGGATTGCTCTTCTTCCTGTCCCACGTCACGCGCCGCCCGATAACATCAGAGATGTTAACGCGGTCGCGTATTTCATCGAGAAAGGAATTCGAAAAGCGCATCTGAAACCTCGGCAAGCCTTCCATATAAGCGCGTTAAGGAAATTATACCAACAATGGCGAAAGGTAATGCCCACTATTCACAGGGGATACATTTCCTTCGGACCAAGGGAAATAACGGTGCAGATTTCCTTGGGTAGAGACGCTGCTGGAAGGAAATAAAAAAGGCAGGGCACATACCCTGCCTTTCACAATAACATTTTTGGCTGAAATTACTTCAGCAAATCCTTGACCATGCCGGATGCCTTGGCAAAATCGATCTGGCCCGGATATTTTTCCTTCAGAACGTTCATGCACTTGCCCATGTCACGCAGACCGGCTGCACCGGTTTCGCTGATCACAGATTGGCAAAGCTCACGCACTTTTTCTTCCGGAATCTGCTCCGGCATGAAACCGCGAATAACCTCAATTTCCTCACGCTCCTGCGTAGCAAGCTCGGGACGGTTGGCGCCATCATAAATGGTGGCAGACTCGTCACGCTGCTTGATCATCTTGGTGAGTATCTGCATGATTTCGTCATCCGAGACCGGGTCTTTGCCGACGCCACGGTTGGCGATATCACGGTCCTTGATCGCCGTCTGGATAAGCCGAATGGTGCCAGTGCGGCGCGCATCCCTTGCCTTCAGCGATTCTTTCAGCTCATTTGCGAAAATATCGCGCATCATGGTCTCAATTCTCCTTCGAAAAGCGTTGTTTTGCCTGTCTCGTCAGGCCGCTTTTCCGTGTTATTTTTGGCGTTCTCTTAGACGAGCGAACAACACCCCGCAAATCAATTACACAACCCGTTGAATTTCATGGGCTTTAATTCCACGTAATCCACAAGGCTATGGTTGACCGCCAGCGTCGCTTTGTCTATTTTCCGGCACCTGCACGAGATTTTAATCAAGGGTACTGTCGCGAGGATTTCGCGCGCCCTTGCCTGCGACCAGAGATGGCCCTTGATCCGTCACCTTTCAAGAGGTGAGCGGTTGCGCGAGGGCGGAAACGGAACGATATGACCGCAACAACTCCATGGACCACCCGCAAACCAACTGCCATGCTCGTTCTTGCCGACGGCACAGTCATTGAAGGCTTTGGCATCGGCGCAACTGGCAAGGTTCAGGCCGAAGTCTGCTTCAACACGGCACTGACCGGTTACGAGGAAATCCTCACAGATCCGTCCTACCTTGGCCAGATTGTTACGTTCACCTTCCCGCATATCGGCAACGTCGGCACCAATGATGAAGACATCGAAGACCTGACACCGGCGGCACGCCGCGGTGCGGTTGGCGTTATCTTCAAGGCCGACATCACCGACCCGTCCAACTACCGCGCCGCCAAGCATCTCGATGCGTGGCTGAAGGCCCGTGGCATCATCGGCCTGTGCGGCATCGACACACGCGCACTGACTGCATGGATCCGTGAGAACGGTGCACCAAACGCCGTCATCGCCCACGACCCGAACGGCATTTTCGATATCGACGCGCTGAAGGCCGAAGCCAAGGCATGGAGCGGTCTGGTTGGTCTCGACCTCGCCATTGAAGCTACTTCCGGTCAGTCTTCCGTCTGGACCGAGACACCTTGGGTATGGAACGAAGGTTACGGGACGCTCGGCGAAGCTGATGCCAAGTACCACGTCGTCTGCGTTGACTTCGGCGTAAAGCGTAACATCCTGCGCCTGTTTGCCGGCCTTGACTGCAAGGTCACTGTCGTTCCTGCCAAGACCTCTGCCGAAGACATTCTGGCTCTGAAGCCCGACGGTGTGTTCCTGTCCAACGGTCCTGGCGACCCGGCTGCGACCGGAGAATATGCCGTTCCTGTCATTCAGGATTTGATCAAGTCCGAGCTGCCGCTTTTCGGCATCTGCCTCGGCCACCAGATGCTTGGTCTGGCGCTTGGTGCAAAGACTGAAAAGATGCATCAGGGCCACCACGGCGCCAACCACCCGGTCAAGGACTTCACCACCGGCAAGGTGGAAATCGTGTCCATGAACCACGGCTTTGCAGTCGACACGAAGTCGCTGCCGGAAGGCGTTGAAGAGACTCATATTTCGCTGTTCGACGGCACGAACTGCGGCCTGCGCGTTGTCGGCAAGCCGGTGTTCTCGGTACAGCACCACCCGGAAGCCTCCCCTGGCCCGCAGGACAGCCACTACCTGTTCCGCCGCTTCGTCAATCTCGTTCGCGAGAAAAAGGGTGAAGCCGCTCTGGCAGAGCGTTGATACGACTCTCTAAAAATCAACAGATATAAAAAAGGCCCGCGTCACGCGGGCCTTTCTTTATGTAACATTTCAAGATGTCTCAGACGGCAATGGCCTGTTTCTGCCGCTGCACCAGCGCGATGAAACGCCATGACAGGGTAATGGAAGCTACGGTCAGGCCAACAAGAATGCCGTACCAAACGCCCTCGCCGCCAAGCCCCAGCGGGAAACCGAGAACCCAGGCCAGCAGGAAGCCGACCGGCCAATAGGAAATCAGCGCCATGATCATCGGCACGCGTGCATCTTTCAGGCCGCGCAGAAGGCCGCTGGCAATTGCCTGCAACCCATCCATCAGCTGGAAAATACCGGCAATGATCACCAGCTTCGCTGCATAGTCGAGAACCGCAGGCACATTCGGCAGGTGTTCATTGAGGAACCAGCGGCTGAGATATTGCGGTGATGCGGCAAACAGAACGCCGCCAGCAATGGCAATGATGCAGGCCAGTGCACTGACCATGATCGCTGCTCGAACCAGATTGGGATAGTCCCCCTGCCCGTAAGCAATACCGACCCGCACCGTTGCTGCCTGCGACAGACCAAGCGGGATCATGAAGGCAATCGAGGCCAGTTGCAGCGCGATACCGTGGGCAGCAAGCTCTGTTGTTCCGATCTGCCCCATCAAAATGGACGCGGCACTGAACAGCGACACCTCGGCCAGAATGGTGACGCTGATTGGCAAACCAAGACGCAGCACTTCAAGCAGCGCCTGCCAGTCCGGCCGCCAGAAACGAACAAAGACCTCGTATTGACGCATTTCCTCGCGGCTTTGCACAAACGCAGCCAAGCAGACGAAGCTGAGGGTCTGCACGATGACGGCGACGATTGCGGCACCGTTCATGCCAAGCGCAGGAAAGCCGAAATGCCCGAGCACCAGACCGTAAGCGAGGATACCATTCACCACGAGCGTCAGGATGGTGATGTAAAGAACGACGCTGGCCTTGCCGACGGCGCTGACCAGACCGCGCATCACGTAAAATAAAAGACCCGGCAGAAGGCCGTACTTGGTGATGCCGAGATAATCCCCCGCCAGCCTTGCCACTTCGGCATTCTGACCGAAACCAAGCAGGATACGCTCTGCATTCATGAAGAATGGCAGCACCAAAAGCCAGTAGACGATGGCAACCCACATGCCCATGCGCAGCGAGCGGCGCGTTGAACGTACGTCACCACGACCGAAAGCCTGCGCAATCATTGGCACAACGGCAATCGAGAAACCGGAACCGAAGATAAACAGCACAAAGAAGAACTGTCCGGCCAGAACCATGGCTGCCAGTTTTTCAGCGCCAAGCTGACCGACAATCACCATATCCGTCGTGTGAATGCCCAACTGCGCGAGCTGCGCGCCAATCAATGGGATACCCAGCGCAAGCGTGGCTCTCAGATGGGATGACCAGGATTGCGCGCCGGTTTGAACACTGCCTGAAACAACGGACGAGGACATGCGGCACCTTCTCAAAACAAAAGCCGCTTCCACGGAAACGGGAAACGGCGTTGGCCTAATCCATAAAATATTCGGCGTACCGATGCAACCAAGCAATGCAAATGCACAAAAAACTGGCAAAAATCAAAACGACAAGCAGTCTTGAGTGTTCGCAAATAATTTCACGCTACAGTCAAACTACATTTACAGTTTTGAAATAACGCAAAAGCTAAAACAGCCACATATAACTGGCCCGCATGATGCGTGTATACAACGCCGTTACCCGGCATGATTGTCTCCCCCTCCGAATTCGGTCCGTTCATCCGGCCAAAAGTCGCGAATACCTATAAGGGAAGCTGCGCTTGTCTATTAAATCTAGCCTTATGACGCGCATTATTATCGCTGCGTCGCTCGTTGTCGTGACGGCTTTTGCCGGTTTTTCCGTCTATATCGACGCGCTGCAACGGGAAGCCACGACGACTTCCGTTGCCCGCAACATTGACGCCGCCGGCAAACAGGCGGCGCAAAGCATCGCTAACTGGCTGAACGGCCGCGTGATGTTGACCGATGTCGTCACCAAAGCCATGGCCAAAGCACCGGACGAAGATGCCAAGCTGAACGTGCTGCAAAATGATGTCCTGACCGGCCAGTTCATGTCGACCTATTTTGGCGACAGCGCGACCGGCGTGTTCACAACATGGCCGAGACTGCCTTTGCCAGAAGGATATGATCCACGGACCCGCCCATGGTACCAGGATGCCGTGAAAGCGCAGAAGACCGTGCTGACAGAGCCATATTCCGACGCCTCAACAGGCGGCCTGATTATCACTGCCGCCTCGCCTGTCATGATCAACGGCCAATTGGCTGGTGTGACCGGCAGCGACTTCTCGCTTAACTCGCTGGTGACGATGATCAAGTCGGTTGAAGTCGGCACCGACGGTTACGCCTTCCTGGTCAGCAAGGATGGCAAGATACTCATTCACCCGGACGCGAACTTCGTCAACAAGACGCTGACCGACCTGTTCCCGACAGCAACGCCAAGTATTGCCTCAACAATCACTGAAACGGCAATCGACGGCAAAGCCAAGCTCACCAGCTTCATTCCAGTCACCGGCCTGCCGTCTGTTGAATGGTATGTCGGCTTTGTTGTGGATAGCGGCGTTGCTTACGCCTCGATTTCACAGTTCCGTGTCGCCGCAATCATTGCCACCACCCTTGCAGTTATCAGCATGATCGGTTTCCTCGCCTTCCTGCTTGGCCGACTGGTGATCACGCCGGTGACACAGATGACCGCTGCCATGCAGAACCTGGCCTCCGGCCACCTTTCCATCACCATTCCCGGTCAGGACCGCACCGACCAGATCGGTTCGATGGCCGCAGCCGTTGCCGTGTTCCGGACCAACGCACTGGAAAGACAGCGCCTGGAAACCGAAGCCTCTGAATCCCGTTCACTGTCCGAACAAGAACGCGACCTGCGCGAAAGAACTGCAGCCAAGGACAGTGCCGACATTCAGTTTGCCGTTGATGCACTGGCAAAGGGCCTTGAACATCTCTCCAATGGCGATCTGCAATACCGCATTTCGACACCATTCGTTGCGCGTGTTGACCGTCTGCGTGAAGACTTCAACAACTCCATCACCAAGCTCAACGATGCTCTGACCAATGTTGGCCAGAATGCCCGCGCCATCGATGCCGGTGCAACGGAAATCCGCCACTCGGCTGATGACCTTGCCCGCCGCACCGAACAGCAGGCAGCGTCTGTTGAACAAACCGCAGCAGCCCTTGAGGAAATCACAACCACCGTCAAGGATGCTGCCCAGCGCGCCGAAGAAGTTGGCAAACTGGTTGACCGCACCCGCAACAATGCTGAACAGTCCGGCCACGTCGTTAATGACGCCGTGCGCGCCATGGAAGGCATCGAACATTCTTCGACCGAGATTTCCAAGATCATCGGCGTCATCGACGAGATTGCCTTCCAGACCAACCTGCTGGCACTGAACGCCGGCGTGGAAGCAGCCCGTGCTGGTGAAGCCGGCAAGGGTTTTGCGGTAGTTGCGCAGGAAGTGCGTGAGCTGGCGCAGCGCTCTGCGACGGCCGCGAAGGAAATCAAGGCGCTGATCAGCACCTCGACCGCTCAGGTACAGGAAGGTGTGACGCTGGTTGATAATGCCGGCAAGGCACTGGAAGCCATCGTTACGCAGGTGCAGGAAATCAACCTCCATATCAATGCGATTGTCATTGCCACCCGCGAACAATCGACCGGCCTGTCGGAAATCAACACCGCCATCAACACCATCGACCAGGGCACACAGCAGAATGCCGCCATGGTCGAAGAACAGACCGCCGCCAGCCACGGCCTTGCCTCGGAAGCGGCATCGCTCAATGAGCTGTTGGCGCAGTTCAGACTGGGCATGCAGCAGACACAACACAAGTCTTACAGCCGCGCAGCCTGATCAGACAAAACGTGGCCGCCCAAAGCGGCCACGTCCTTCTTTTTATGCGCTCTCCTACCCTCGTCTCAAAGATCATGACCGGGAGCTGCAAAGCCTCCAAACTGCACTTGCCGAACCCTAAAAAAGCCGACACCTTGCCAGACGACATAGAGAGTCGGGAGAGCGGGAATGTCGGAGATTATTTGGCGCGGCGTGGTCATGGGCATAGGCGGAACCATCCTCATGGATATCTGGGCCTATATTCTCCATTTCGTCTTCAAGCAGCCCGCTCCGAATTGGGGACCTCCCGGTCGCTGGTTCTGGCACCTGCCCAAGGGCAAGGTTTTTCACGACAGCATCGCCAATGCGACACCTTACAAAAACGAAGTGGCGCTTGGCTGGTTCATGCATTACGCCATTGGCGTTCTCTATGGCATCATTCTGGCGTTGGTGGTGACACCACTATGGTTCGCTGAGCCGCACTTCATCCAGCCGTGGATCGTCGGCATTGTTACCGTTGGTGCTGGCTGGTTTCTGCTTCAACCGGGCCTCGGCCTCGGATGGGCCGCCTCCAAAACTCCAAACCCGACCAAAGTGCGCGTGTTGAATCTCGTCGCCCATACTATTTTTGCGCTCGGCATGTTTTTGTCAGCCCTGCTGCTTGCCGCGTAATCACACCTCTGGCCCGTCAAACTGAACTGGATGTGCCGGTTCAGTTATTTTACGCGATCATCCCGTCGACACCTATGCCTTCAGTGCAACTCCAGTGACACCTCACGAGTTTGCAGCAAAATGCCTGTCTACCCGGGAGGATAGAATGGAACTGACATTCACAGTGTCCGCAAGAATATCAAAACCGCTTCATGAGGTTTTCGAGGCAGTTGCCGATCCAAAGAAATTGTCCGGTTATTTCACAACCGGTGGCGCCAAGGGCAGGCTTGAAACCGGCACCACCGTCAGGTGGGATTTTCACGATTTTCCCGGCGCATTTCCCGTTGAGGTCATCAAAGCCGAGCAGGACAGGCAAATCATCCTGCAATGGCAGGCCAATGAAGAGGGCACCTACGAGGCAGGCAGTTACAAAACCACGGTGACCATCAGCTTTGAACCGATCGGTGATGACCGAACGCTTGTCAGCATTACCGAAAACGGCTGGCGCGAAACGCCAGCCGGGTTGAAAGCATCCTATGGCAATTGTCAGGGGTGGTCACAAATGCTGTGCGCCCTGAAAGCCTATCTGGAATACGGCATCAATCTGCGCGAAGGCATGTATAAATGACCGTCAGATATTGGTGTTGAACGTATCACAGTCAGCAACGCGACCAGTGTCGTAACCACGCTTGAACCATGTCATGCGCTGTTGCGATGTGCCGTGGTTGAAACTGTCGGGCACAACATAACCTTGCGACTGCTTTTGCAGTGTATCGTCACCGATCTGATGGGCAGCATTGAGCGCTTCTTCGAGGTCTCCGGTATCGAGAATACCTTCCTGCTCGGTGAATTTTGCCCAGATACCGGCGTAGCAATCGGCCTGCAACTCAACCCGCACCGACATGCGATTGGCGTCCACCTGGCTCATCGACTGGCGACGACGGTTGAACTCCGGCAACACACCGGTAAGGTTCTGCACGTGATGGCCGACCTCATGTGCAATCACATAGGCCTGCGCAAAGTCGCCGGCAGCGCCAAAACGCTGGTCCAGTTCACGGAAGAACGTGGTGTCGAGATAAACCTGGCGATCCCCCGGGCAATAGAACGGGCCAGTTGCCGCAGACGCATATCCGCAAGCCGAAGACACCTGACCGGAAAACAGCACCAGTGTCGGTTCCTGATAGGTCTGACCCGCAGACTTGAAAATGCCGCTCCAGGTATTTTCGGTTTCAGCCAGCACCACGCGGACAAAAGCCGTTGTGTCGTCGGTGGAATTGCCCTGCGGACGGGTGCCGGTCTGCTGCGATGAGCTATCCCCCATCATGCCGTCACCGCCAGACAGCAGGGTAAGCGGGTTGATGCCGAGAAACCAGCTGACGAGAAGGATGACCAGAAGGCCGCCTATACCGATTCCACCACCAGTGCGCCTGCCGCCCGAAGGAATTCGAAACCCGGTGCGGCTGAAAGGATCATTGCCCAAACCGCCCCGACCTGCTGACATATCACGTTTGTCTTCGACGTTGTCAGACTGACGGCGCCCTTTCCATTCCATGGTCGTTTATCTCCCGACAGAAAATAACGCTAATATATGTCTTGTGTTGTATCAGCGAATTGAGATCATGGAAATGAAGTTGCTCCATGAAATGCATGTCAGATATGCGAATGCATATTTCCTGTCGATTTTTAAACTTTCGGGGTTCCGTTCGTTAAAACATTTGCCTATAAGCCGCTTCTAGCCTGAAAATATTTGAAATTGCGCGCCCCGGCCGGTGAACCTTCACCATGGCCGTTTTTTGCGCAACACGAGAAGCGGAACGAGAGCCATGCCGAAGCGCCAAGATATCAAGTCCATCCTAATTATCGGCGCGGGACCGATTGTTATCGGTCAGGCTTGCGAATTTGACTATTCCGGCACGCAGGCGTGTAAGGCGCTGAAAGAGGAAGGCTACCGCGTCATCCTCGTCAACTCCAACCCGGCCACGATCATGACGGATCCGGGTCTTGCAGACGCCACTTACGTTGAGCCAATCACTCCCGAAGTCGTGGCCAAGATCATCGCCAAGGAGCGCCCAGACGCGCTTCTGCCGACCATGGGTGGTCAAACGGCTCTCAACACCGCGCTCTCTCTCAAGCGCATGGGTGTTCTGGACCGCTACAATGTCGAAATGATCGGCGCAAAGCCTGAGGCAATCGACAAGGCTGAAGACCGCGCCCTGTTCCGCGAAGCCATGGCAAAGATCGGCCTTGAAACACCGCGCTCGATGCTGGCCAATGCCACCGAGATCAAGGACGCCGACCGCAAGAAACACGAAGCTGCCCGTGCAGAACTGAAGGCCAAGCTTTCCGGTTCTGATCTGGACAAGGCACTCGACGATCTGGAAAACCAGTGGAACCTGGGAGAAACAGATCGCAAGCAGCGCTACATCAGCCACGCAATGGCCATTGCCGCACAGGCAATTGATGTTGTTGGCCTGCCCGCCATCATTCGCCCATCCTTCACCATGGGTGGCACCGGCGGCGGTATTGCTTACAACCGCTCGGAATTCTTTGAAATCATCGGCGGCGGTCTCGATGCATCGCCAACCACCGAAGTACTGATCGAAGAATCCGTACTTGGTTGGAAAGAATATGAAATGGAAGTGGTCCGCGACAAGGCGGACAACTGCATCATCATCTGCTCGATTGAAAACATCGACCCGATGGGCGTTCACACCGGCGATAGCATCACCGTGGCTCCGGCCCTGACGCTGACGGACAAGGAATACCAGATGATGCGCAATGCATCGATCGCGGTATTGCGCGAAATCGGTGTGGAAACAGGCGGCTCGAACGTTCAGTTCGCGGTTAACCCGAAGGACGGCCGCCTGGTCGTCATCGAAATGAACCCACGCGTGTCGCGTTCGTCTGCGCTGGCCTCCAAGGCTACCGGCTTCCCGATCGCCAAGGTCGCTGCAAAGCTCGCCATCGGTTACACGCTGGACGAACTGGACAACGACATCACCGGTGGTGCAACCCCGGCCTCGTTCGAACCATCGATCGACTACGTCGTCACCAAGATTCCGCGTTTTGCCTTTGAAAAGTTCCCAGGCGCGTCGCCAATCCTCACCACGGCCATGAAGTCGGTTGGTGAAGTCATGGCGATTGGCCGTACATTTGCAGAATCGCTGCAGAAGGCGCTGCGCGGCATGGAAACCGGCCTGACGGGTCTCGATGAAATCGAAATCCCAGGCTACGAAGAAGGCGAAGGCTCCAAGAACGCCATTCGCGCCGCTATTGGCACACCGACACCAGATCGTCTCCGCATGGTTGCCCAGGCTCTGCGTATGGGCATGTCCGAAGAAGAAGTGCACGAAAACAGCAAGATCGACCCATGGTTCATCGCGCAGTTCAAGGCGATCGTCGACACCGAGGCCCGCATCCGCGAACATGGTCTGCCGACCGACGCTGAAAACCTGCGCGCGGTGAAGGCCATGGGCTTCTCCGACGCCCGTCTTGCCAGCCTGACCAACAAACGTCCAAAGGAAGTTGCCGAGCTTCGCAACAGCCTCAACGTACGCCCGGTCTTCAAGCGCATCGACACCTGCGCTGCTGAATTCGCTTCGCCAACCGCATACATGTATTCGACCTATGAAGCGCCATTCGTTGGTGCGCTGCGCTCGGAAGCAGAAGTGTCCGACCGCAAGAAGGTCGTCATCCTCGGCGGCGGTCCTAACCGTATCGGCCAGGGCATCGAATTCGACTATTGCTGCTGCCATGCCGCCTTCGCACTGAAGGATGCAGGCTTCGAAGCCATCATGATCAACTGCAACCCGGAAACCGTGTCGACCGACTACGACACCTCCGACCGCCTGTATTTCGAGCCGCTGACTGCGGAAGACGTGATCGAAATCATGCGCGCCGAGCAGGAAAAGGGTGAGTTGGTTGGCGTTATCGTGCAGTTCGGCGGCCAGACGCCGCTGAAGCTGGCTGAAGCGCTTGAAAAGAACGGTATCCCGATCCTCGGCACGGCGCCTGACATGATCGACCTTGCAGAAGACCGTGACCGCTTCCAAAAGCTGTTGATGAAGCTGGACCTCGCCCAGCCAAACAACGGTATCGCTTACTCGGTTGAGCAGGCGCGTCTGGTTGCCTCTGAAATCGGCTTCCCGCTGGTTGTTCGTCCATCCTACGTTCTGGGTGGCCGCGCCATGCAGATCATTCATTCGGAAAGCCAGTTGCAGGCTTACCTGCTCGACACGGTTCCAGGCCTCGTACCTGAAGACATCAAGCAGCGTTACCCGAACGATAAGACCGGCCAGATCAACACGCTGCTCGGCAAGAACCCGCTATTGTTCGATAGCTACCTGACCAACGCGGTTGAAGTGGACGTGGATGCACTGTGCGATGGCGAAAACGTCTTCGTATCGGGCATCATGGAGCATATCGAAGAAGCCGGCATCCACTCCGGTGACTCCGCCTGCTCGCTGCCAGTTCGTTCGCTGTCGAACGAAATCGTTGACGAGCTGGAACGTCAGACCACGGCTCTTGCCAAGGCATTGAATGTTGGCGGCCTGATGAACGTGCAATACGCCATCAAGGACGGCACGATCTACGTTCTCGAAGTCAACCCACGCGCATCGCGTACCGTGCCATTCGTTGCCAAGACCATCGGCGCACCGATTGCCAAGATCGCGGCCCGCGTCATGACCGGCGAAAAGCTTGATGCAGCGATTGCGGCCTACGGCGAAAAGCCAGATCCACGCAACCTGAAGCACATTGCCGTTAAGGAAGCCGTCTTCCCGTTTGCTCGTTTCCCTGGCGTCGACATCCTGCTCGGACCTGAAATGCGCTCGACCGGTGAAGTCATCGGCCTCGACACCGACTTCGCACTGGCCTTTGCCAAGGCGCAGCTTGGTGCTGGTGTGGATCTGCCTCGCTCAGGCGCCGTGTTCGTATCGGTTCGTGACGAAGACAAGGAACGTGTTCTGCCAGCCATCCGCATTCTCGTGGAAATCGGTTTCAAGGTTCTCGCAACCGGCGGCACCCAGCGTTTCCTCGCAGAACAGGGTATTGAAGCCGAAAAGATCAACAAGGTTCAGGAAGGTCGTCCGCACATCGAAGACGCCATCCGTAACCGTCAGGTCCAGCTGGTCATCAACACCACCGACAGCAACAAGGCGATCTCCGACAGCAAATCGTTGCGTCGCGCAACGCTGATGCAGAAAGTGCCTTACTACACCACTATGGCTGGTGCAGAGGCCGCAGCCCTCGCCATAAAGGCGCTGAAGGCCGGCAACCTGGAAGTCAGACCGCTGCAAAGCTACTTCTGATCCTTTGTGATACCATCAACCGGCCAACATCAATGTTGGCCGGTTTTCTTTTGCCCGCAATTTGAAAACCGATGAGTGCGAGGATCGACATGACCGACAAGATGGAAGTTCTGAACGAACGCTTGTTCAGCGTGGATCGCGACACACTGTTTCGCACTTTCTCCAACGCCGAAATGCTATCACAGTGGTGGGGACCAGATGGTTTTACCAACCGCATCGGTACATTCGATTTCAGACCCGGCGGCACATGGCAGATTACCATGACAGCCTCCAACGGCACCGATTTTCACAATGTCTCTACCTTTCGGGAAGTCATCGTGCCGGAGCGTATTGTCTTTGAACATCACGAACCGATCCACGTCTACACCATGGAAATAGACTTCACAGAGCAGGTTGGCGGCACCCAGCTCAACTGGCGTATGTTGTTCGATGCGACAGAAGAAAACCTCGAGCTGAAGAAGTTCATTGCCGCTGCCAATGAACAGAATTTCGACCGGCTGGAAGATCTTTTGCTGCAGATTTCGCAAGATCGATAATCTCCATGATATCGTCACAGCATTGTAGTCGGACTGAACGGGCGAAGGTACTAGCCCGAGTTTGATACTTGCCAATTTTGCAATTTCAGGAAAATCTCTCGCCAATGCGGGAGGAACGACATGACGGACACACCATCAGTGCAGGATCACGCCAGCAAGCGTGAATGGATCGGCCTCTGTGTCCTGTCGATTGCCTGCCTGATCTATTCCATGGATCTGTCGGTGCTGTTTCTGGCAATGCCGGCAATCGTCGCAGACCTTGATCCGAATGCCACTGAGCTGCTGTGGATCAACGATATCTATGGCTTCATGGTCGCTGGTTTTCTGGTGACCATGGGCACATTGGGCGACCGGATCGGTCGTCGCAAACTGCTGCTGATCGGCGCATTTGCATTTGGTGTGGCCTCAGCGCTGGCCGCCTTTTCCGACACAGCCCAACAGTTGATCATATCGCGGGCGCTGCAGGGCATTGCCGGTGCCACCGTTGCGCCATCCACCCTGTCGCTCATCGTCAATATCTTCAAGAACGAGGCCGAGCGAAACCGCGCCATCAGCATCTGGGGATCTGCATTTGCACTTGGCGGCCTGATAGGCCCGCTAATCGGCGGTTTGTTGTTGGAGTATTTTCATTGGGGATCAGTATTTCTGATCAACATCCCGGTGATGTTGTTTCTACTGATCATCGCACCGTTCATTTTACCGGAATACAAGAACGATGAGGCGGAAGGCATTGATCTTCCTAGCGTTCTTTTATCACTCGCAACCGTGCTGCCAATCATCTACGGTTTCAAACACATGGCGGCAGATGGTTTTGCACTCATCCAGTTGTTGCCCGTCGCAATTGGCCTGTTGGTTGGCGTGTTTTTTATGCGCCGTCAACAACGCCTTAGCCACCCGCTGATTGATCTCAAACTGTTCCGCATTCCGGCGTTTACAGCATCATTAATGGTCAATCTGGCTGGCGTCTTCTTTGTATTCGGCACGTTCCTTTATCAAAATTTGTTCCTGCAGCTGGTCATCGGCCTCACACCGTTGCAGGCAGCCCTGTGGTCTATTCCTTCGGCATCAGTTTTCACCATCATGTCGTTTCAGGCGTATCGCTTCACCAACCATTTCGGCCCGGTCAAAACCGTGTTGATGGGTCTAATGGTCAATGTTGTCGGCACCACAGTCATGGCTATTGCCGCCTATTATGAAAGTCTGCTCGGCATCCTGTTTGCCAGCATGTTGATCGGCCTCGGTTTCGTGCCTGTCATTCTCACCACCACCGGGTTGATCGTTGGCACAGCGCCGCCGGAGCGTGCCGGGTCAGCATCGGCCATTTCCGAAACCAGCTCTGAATTTGGTGGTGCTTTAGGCGTTGCATTGCTTGGCAGTCTCGGCACCGTGTTTTACCGCATGACAATGTCAGGCGTTGATCTGACCGGACTTGACCAAACACAGGCGACAGCCGTGTCGGCAACACTGGCAGGAGCCGTGGAAACGGCAAAGGCTCTCGGCGGCACAGCCGATCCGTCTTGGCTCGAACCCGCCAAGCAGGGTTTCTCAACCGGCTTTGCCGCCTGCTGTCTTCTCGCGTCCGTAATCCTGCTCCTGCTGGCCGTTATTGCGCGAAAGGTCTATGCCAAGGCCCATATCGATGAAAGTGCTGTCGGTTCGCATTGAGCGAACCTCAATTGACACAGATTTCCTCGGCCATTTTCCTGACCGTCGCCATATCCTCAAGAAACAGGCGCATTTCCTCGGCCTTTTTGCCTTCATCGGGAATACGCAGCAGGTAGGATGGATGCACCGTGACGAATAACAGCCTGTCGCCCTGCATTGGCATAGGTTTGCCGCGTAGCTCAGACAATTTACCTTTGATACCTGTCAGCGCAAAAACCGCTGTCGCCCCCATGGCAACGATCAGTTTCGGCTGAACCAGATCGATCTCGCGGGTCAGCCACCATCGGCAATGTTCAATCTCCATAACATCTGGCCTTTTATGAATACGGAGCTTGCCACGCGGTTCATATTTGAAATGTTTGACGGCGTTGGTGACGTAAAATTTAGAGCGATCCATTCCGCTCTGCGACACGACCTCATTAAACACCTTGCCAGCCGGACCGACAAACGGCCGACCAGCCAGATCTTCATGATCACCCGGCTGTTCACCAACGATCATCACATCCGCACGGGATGGCCCCTCACCAAACACCGTCTGCGTGGCAGTGCAGTGCAACGGACAGAGCGTGCAACTGCGCGCTTCATGTTTCAAACCCTCGAGCGTATCGGCATCAGGCAAAGCAGGTGCCGGTCGGTTTTCCGCCATGGCCTGAATGCGATGATGAAACAGCTGCGGTTCGGTTGCGGCCTTTGCCGCCATTTCCAGTACACGCGCCTCTGCACCCAAAATAAGCTCCGGAATAAGGTCGGCTTCCGGCAGGTTCTTCCAGTATTTTTTCGGCATTTCCGCCGTCATCGCCTTTATCTTCAACCGTGCCGGATTGAAAATATTGGCATAATAGGTTCGCCAAAGCTCATCGGTTTCATCGGTTAGATCCGGCTTTTCCGCTGCAATTCGCGACGTCTCGAGCTTCTCTCCATCCCAACGCGCAGAACCTTTCGGTGTAGCAATCACCCAATCCATATCTGTAAATCGCCGCTGAAAAAAATCCGCCTTGCGCTCGACAATGAAATGATCTGGCTCGAACCAGGCAATAAACCGCCGCCGTCCCGCAATGCCCTCCGGCAAAGGTACTTCCTTGAACCGAACAAAGGCCGTCATCTTGTGGCTGTCGCGGCGCACCGATTTTTCCATGTTGCGGGCGCGGGTCACATCCGGGTCGGCCTTGAGTTGCAACAATGTTCGGTCATCGGACAGCCGCCACAACAGCCGATAAAGCAACGCAAAACGAGACGGGTCACTGTGACAGATTATCGCTTGCGCCAATGGCATGAAGGCTGCGGGAACACTGACAGGGGCATCACCTTTTGCTGCTGGCAGTGCAGAGTCGTCCTCAAAACCAAACAGGCCAGCGCTCTCGTCGCGTAAGCGCCAGTCTATGTCATGCGGAGGAATTTTTGCCGCAAGGTAGGCCCGTGCCGCATCTCGCCACTCGCCAAAATCTCCCCGGCCCTCCAGCGAAATCCGGTACATTACAGCAACGTCAGCTGTTCTGGCTGCGGTGCAAACATGGCGCGTAAATCCGGCCGTTCCGTCAATTTGCCCGGCGTCCAACCCTCGGTCACTACAAAGGCTTTGACCTTTTTAATCGACACGCCAAACCGGGCAAGATCCTCCAGACGCAGCCGCCGGAAACGGCGCGATGACAGCACGGAATTGACCGTCTTGGTTCCAAAACCCGGAACACGCAGCAGCATTTCCCTGTCTGCTGTATTCACATTCACAGGAAAGCTCTGCCGGTTGGCCAGTGCCCAGGCGAGCTTCGGATCGATATCGAGATCCAGCATGCCGTCCTTTTGTGTGGAGGTTATCTCGCCGAGATCAAAACCATAAAAGCGATAAAGCCAGTCAGCCTGATAAAGCCGATGCTCCCGCATCAACGGCGGTTTGATCAACGGCAGATTTTTTGACGAATCCGGTATCGGGCTGAAGGCGGAATAATAGACACGCCTCAAACCGTAGCTGCCGTAGAGCCGTGCGCTGGTGGACAGGATCGTGCTGTCATTTGCGCCGTCTGCACCGACTATCATCTGCGTGCTTTGACCAGCGGGCGCGAATTTTTTGACGCGCTTCGTCTTCAAGGTCGGCTCGCCCGCTTCCTCGATTTTCAGTCGGATATCGGCCATCGATTTCCTGATATTGCCGGGCTGTTTTTCTGGCGCAAAACGGCCGATACCGCTGTCGGTTGGCAATTCAATATTGATCGACAGGCGATCGGCATAAAGTCCCGCCTCCTCCACCAGATGGGCTGACGCTTCGGGAATGGATTTGAGATGAATGTAACCCCGAAAACCGTGCGTTACACGCAGTTCCCGCGCGACCCGAACCAGTTCCTCCATCGTGTGATCGGAAGACCGGATAATGCCTGAGGATAGAAAAAGACCTTCTATGTAATTACGCCGGTAAAATTCCAGCGTCAGCCATACCACTTCCTCCACAGTAAAGCGGGCGCGCTCGACATTGCTCGACGAACGGTTGATGCAATAGGCGCAGTCATAGATGCAGAAATTGGTCAGCAGGATTTTTAGCAGCGATATGCAGCGACCGTCCGGCGCATAGGCATGACAAATGCCGGATCCCTCAGTCGAACCCAGCCCGCCACTCGCTGCCGAGTTTCGTTTTGTGGTTCCGCTGGAAGCACACGACGCGTCATATTTCGCAGCATCAGAGAGAACCGCGAGTCGCTCTTTAATTGACTTTCCCATACAATGTTCACTATATGTTCTTTTTGAATTTGTCAATTTCCACATCGGAAACTGCTCGAAATCCTCACAAAATATGTAAGCGTCAAATCTTCTGGCAATTTGAGGTGGTCTTCTGATATAGTGGTCGGAATTGTTGTTTTTGGGCATGGTTCCGAAGTTTTACTTCGGAACCTGTTTCTTTTTGTGTCTGCGTGAAGCAGATGGAATGCGAAGGAATAAGAAATGGTAGAGAAAGTACCGATGACTCAAGGCGGTTACACCAAGTTGCAGGAGGAGCTGCGCTGGCGTCAACAGGAAGAACGCCCACGCATCATCGAGGCTATCTCGGAAGCACGTGCCCATGGCGATTTGTCCGAAAACGCCGAGTACCATGCTGCCAAGGAAGCACAGAGCCACAATGAAGGTCGCATTTCCGAACTGGAAGACCTGACAGCTCGTGCTGAGATCATCGATCTGTCCAAAATGTCAGGTTCCAAGATCAAGTTCGGCGCGACCGTCAAGCTGATTGACGAGGACACCGACGAAGAAAGAACATACCAGATCGTTGGCGACCAGGAAGCGGACGTCAAGGCCGGCCGTATCTCCATCTCCTCCCCGATTGCGCGCGCGCTGATCGGCAAGGAAGTTGGCGACAGCATCGAAGTCAACGCACCCGGCGGCGCCAAGGGTTATGAAATCCTCTCCGTAAACTGGATGTAATAACTACATTCATTTTTTTCGGAGCAAGACGTGACACAAGTCGAATTAAAGGACATTCGGGTCATTGCCCCGAATTTCAAAAAACGTTTATCCGGCGTCACGTCGACGATCATTCAACTGGTACCGGTTCAAAACAGGCTGGGGCAAAAGGTGGCAACCTTAGGCCCCGGTCTGCCAGACAACCTGCCACATATCCGGTTTCGGGATTTGTGGCGCCTGTGGCAACAGGCTCCCGGTGGTGGCCCGCGCGTCTGGCATGCTCGGCGCAATCTGGAAATGCTGCCGGGCATTTTCATGCGTGATGTCCTGCGTATGAAGGTGAAACTGGTTTTCACCTCTGCTGCACAACGCAAGCATTCAGCCTATACTCGAAAGCTCATTGCCCAGATGGATGAGGTTGTTGCAACGAGCGCCAAGTCCGGCTCGTTCCTTGAAGTACCGCATACTGTCATCATGCATGGCGTGGATACCGAACTTTTCCATCCGCCGAAAAGCAAAGACGACACGATAGAAGCAACCGGCCTGCCTGGAAAATATCTCGTGGGCTGTTTTGGCCGCGTACGCCATCAAAAAGGCACCGATCTTTTCGTGCAGGCGATGATTGCGCTGCTTCCGTCCTATCCAGATTGGACTGCGGTCATTAGCGGCCGTGTCACCCCGGAACACAAGTCCTTTGCCGACAAGCTGAAAGCAGATATCGATGCTGCCGGACTTTCAAAACGCATCGTCTTTCTCGGCGAGGTCGATGACATCAAGCCGTGGTACCGTCGGTTGACACTGTATGTCGCCCCTTCCCGCAATGAAGGTTTTGGCCTGACGCCACTTGAAGCGATGTCATCACAAACAGCTGTGGTCACCAGCGATGCCGGTGCCTATGCTGAAATGGTGCTGGCGGGTGAAACAGGCACTGTTGTTGCCGCCGGTGATGGCGATGCCCTTCGCAACGCTATAAAAAATCGTCTTGAGAACCCTGCCGAAACCTTGGAATGGGGAGAGACAGGACGTAGCCACATGCTTAACACTTTCGAACTTCAGGGTGAGGCACGTGCGCTGCAAAAGATTTACGAGCGCGTAGCCCAACAAGGCGGACATCCCAATGACAGACGTTGAGTTCATATATTCTCAGCGAAACAATTACGAACCCCTCAAGGCCGTCCTCGGCTCGGGCATGGACTGCGCCCCCTTCAAACTGACAGACGGTTTGAAGGAGTTTATCCGCAGCCATGGCGTTGGTGAACTGGGCCGCCTGTTCAGCGACAAGGGATGTTCGATCGATATCCGCCCCAGCATCGAGCATAATCTGTTACGACGCCAAATCCGGCTGCCCTTGCTGTATTCAAACCCGCTGTCCGTTGCCTTTTACCGGGCAACCACTGCCATCAGATCACGCCTGTCGGCCATTTTGATTGAAGACCGGCTGAACGCTTACCCCGACGCAAGTGCTCTGATTTTCAACGGTTTCATGATGCCGGCGTCCCTATTGATGGAAGCAGCCATCCAGCGGTCACGTCCAATGGTGATGATGGAAAACGGCTTTTTCCCCGATACCATCCAGTGCGACACCAAAGGTATCAATTTCGGCAGCACATTGCCAAGAGATCCTGCCTTTTATTACTGGGCTGCAAGCCATAACACCGGGGATTTGCCGCAGACGCTAGTGAAACGCAGCAGCAAACAAAAGGGTGAAGAACTGACCAACCTGCCGGCTGATTATATATTCGTGCCCTTCCAAGTCCCAAGCGACATGCAGATCCTGGCTTATTCGCCGTGGATAAGGGACATGAAGCACTTCTATGAGGTGCTGTATCAACTGGCGGAAAGAATGCCCGACAGACATTTCGTCATCAAGGAACACCCAAGCTTCCCGCTTTCCATCCAGAAGCACATCGAGCCGCATCCGCGTATTATTTTTGCCAACCACAACGAAACCCGCAAGTTGATTGAGGGTTCATCAGCCGTCATCACCATCAATTCGACCGTCGGGCTTGAAGGTCTGGCTATCGGCAAAAAGGTCATCGTGCTGGGTGACGCGCCCTATGAGATGGCGGAACTGGTCATCTCGGCGCGTTCGCTTGAACGTTTGCAGCAGGCTATAACTGCGCTCAATGAATGGCAGCCCAATGAGACGCTCAGACAATTGTTCCTGCGTTATGTCTATAATATTTTCCTGCTGCCTGGCAGCTTCAAGGCTGTAGACGCTGATCTGATCGAGAGAATCAGAAAACGGGGCCGTGGCGAAGACACACATTCGCGTCTGCTGGCCGAATATAACGGCCTGCAACAATCCAGCCTTAGCACGCTCTGAAAAAACATCTCCCGACAACGACAACCGCTATCGGGAGAGTTTAACCTGTCTTAGACTTCGACCAGACCGATACGCTTGACCTGACGAATGGTCAGCATGGTTCTGACCGTGTCGACATTTTCGTCAGCCGTCAGCACTTCGATTACGAAGTCTTGAAACTGTGTCAGGTTCTCCGCCACACAGTGTAGCAAAAAATCACTTTCGCCAGAGACCATCCAGGCCTGACGTACAAGCTGCCAGCGATCTGTCGCCGCAGCAAACGCCTTGAGGTTGGCTTCCGACTGGCGCTTCAGGCCAACCATGCAGAAAGCAACAAGATCAAAGCCAAGCTTGGGGGCATTGAGCATGGCGTGATACCCTTCGATCACGCCGCACTCCTCCAGCTTTCTGACGCGACGCAGGCATGGCGGCGCGGAGATCCCGACCTTCTCGGCCAGATCGACATTGGTCATACGACCGTCTCGCTGCAACTCTCGCAGAATTTTAAGATCGATGGCATCGAGTTCTACGCGAGTCACCGGCTATCTCCCGTGGTAATGGTTTTCATTCCTTCTACTCCTGACGCCAAGATTCGCAAGAATGTGAGGCAAACAAGTCATAAAATTACATAACTGCATAACTGCCCTGTTGGTAAAGCACGGCTGCCCTTGAATATCGGTACTGTACGCCCTTAAATACGGGGCAAAACAGGCGGCGGCGTTTTAGCATTTGCGTCCATTGCACCTGCTTCATCCCGAACCGCATCGAAAGGAAGTCAAATAATGTCCGCGCGCCACAGCAAAGTTCTTATCATCGGTTCCGGCCCAGCAGGTTACACAGCTGCCATTTATGCAGCGCGTGCCATGCTCGAGCCTGTCCTTATTGCCGGTATGGAACAGGGTGGCCAGCTGATGATCACCACCGATGTGGAAAACTATCCTGGTTACGCCGATCCGATCCAGGGTCCATGGCTGATGGACCAGATGCTGAAGCAGGCAACCCATGTCGGCGCAGAAATCGTCAACGATCTGGTGACTGAAGTAGAAACCACCACCCGCCCATTTGTCGTGAAGACAGATTCCGGCACCGTGTGGACCGCTGACACGCTGATCATTGCAACCGGCGCCAAGGCAAAATGGCTTGGTTTGGAAAGCGAACAGCACTTCCAGGGCTTCGGCGTTTCTGCATGTGCGACCTGCGATGGTTTCTTCTACCGCAACAAGGACGTGATCGTGGTCGGCGGCGGCAACTCTGCCGTTGAAGAAGCGCTTTATCTGTCCAACATTGCCAAGACCGTCACGGTCGTTCACCGCCGCGATTCCTTCCGGTCTGAAAAGATTCTGCAGGAGCGCTTGTTCGCCAAGGAAAACGTCAAGGTTCTCTGGAACACTGCCGTTGAGGAAATCGTTGGCACACCAGCAAAGCCGCCAATGCCACCATCTGTGACAGGCGCAAAGCTCAAGGACACACGCACCGGCGCGATCACCGAAGTCGAAACGCACGGCGTCTTCGTGGCGATTGGCCATGCGCCAGCGGTTGAACTGTTCAAGGACAAGCTGCGTCTTAAGCCAAATGGCTACATGTGGACTGCACCGGATTCCACAGCGACCAATGTTGACGGCATTTTTGCTGCAGGCGACGTCACCGACGATACCTACAGACAGGCAATCACCGCAGCTGGCATGGGATGCATGGCAGCACTGGAGGCCGAACGTTTCCTGGCAGGACACCAACCCGCAGCAATAGCGGCCGAATAAGATAACAACGATAAGGGAACAGCATGGGCATGCCATTAGACTGGGATAAACTGCGCATTTTCCATGCGGCAGCGGAAGCTGGCTCGTTCACACACGCGGCCGATAAACTTCACCTGTCCCAGTCGGCCATTAGCCGGCAAGTCAGCGCGCTGGAGCAGGATGTCGGCGTCAAGCTGTTCCACCGCCATGCGCGCGGTCTCATCCTGACAGAGCAAGGCGAATTGCTCTACCGCACCGCCCATGATGTTCTGCTGAAGCTTGAAACCGTCAAGATGCAGCTGACGGAGACAACCGAGAAGCCAAGCGGCAAACTGCGTGTCACAACGACAGTGGGCCTTGGCCAGGGTTGGTTGACCGACAAAATTCAGGAATTTCTGCAACTCTACCCTGAAATGTCCATCCAGCTTATCCTCGACAACGAGGAGCTGGACGTGAACATGCGCCATGCTGACTGCGCAATTCGCCTTCGCCAACCACAGCAGTCTGACCTTATCCAACGCAAGCTGTTCACCGTGCACATGCATGTGTACGCAGCCCCGTCCTATATCAACCGCTATGGCGAGCCACAGTCGATCGAGGATCTGGACAACCACCACATCATTTCGTTCGGTGAACCGGCGCCAAACTACCTGCTGGACGTCAACTGGCTGGAATATGCCGGACGCTCGTCGGACAATGCCCGCACACCGCACCTGCAGATCAACAGCCAGACGTCGATCAAACGTGCATGCCTACTCGGCATCGGCATTGCCTGCTTGCCCGACTACATTGTTGGCCGTGACCCCGGTCTGATCCAGCTACCGATCAGCGCAGATATTCCATCTTTCGATACCTACTTCTGCTATCCGGACGAAATGAAGAATGCCGCAAAGCTTAAGGCTTTCCGTGATTTCATTGTCGCCAAGGCGCGCAACTGGAATTTCTGATTCTGCCCAAAATCCGCACCGCCTAACCTAAACTCAACAAAAACAACTAGTTATATCGCAAATCAAGAGAATCGCCTGTCGTTTGACAGGCGAGATTTGCACAGAAATAAGACAAAGTTCTTGAGCGATGCGCTAGACGCATGCCTGACCTGCACAAAAAAGAGTTGCTGTATGCACAAAAAAGCACCATATCGCTCACAGCTAGTGCACACGGTGGCTTTCCTCCCAGTTCCACCGCATTAGCTGTTCCCCTCTGGAGGTTTTTTAACCTTCACACTTATAAGGGCCCTGGAGCAATCCGGCGGCCCTCTTTTTTTACCCATTTTCGAAAAAATCGCGTTTTATTAGAAAATCATCCCTTGTGATTGAGCAACACAACTCCCATATGTGGATTAGCTGATGCGCTGATGAATTTTCCAGTGCACTAGCTGTTCCCCTCTGGAGGTTTTTAACCTTCAAACTTACGGCCGCGGAGAAATCTGGCGGCCTATTTTTTTGCGCGTTTTTCCGCGTGAATTTTTTTACGGCGTCGATCTTGAATATCGATAAACGTCGATACACATATCGATCAACGCAAATATGAGGATAGACCCATGAACCATGAGGATGTGCTGAAAGCTCTATCGCATCCTGTGCGGTTGAAGTTTCTGATCTGGCTTAAAGACCCGGAAAACCATTTTTGTGGCCAGGAGCATCCCTTTAGCATGGGCGTTTGCGCCAGACAGTTCGAAGTCAGCGGCCTGTCGCAATCAACTGTATCAACCCACCTTGCCACCCTGCAGGCGGCAGAACTCATCAAATCCCGCAAGGTTGGGCAGTGGATTTTTTACGAGCGCAATGAAGAGACCATTGCGGCATTTCAACAATATCTGAATGAAAATTTGTAGAAAGTTGAGCAACATGAGCAATCTGTTTGATCCAGCACAGGCCGGAGATATTACCCTCGCAAACCGTGTCGTGATGGCACCACTGACACGCAACCGTTCGCCGGGTGAATTCCCGAATGATCTCAATGTCACCTATTATCGCCAGCGCGCTACAGCCGGCCTGATTGTCAGCGAAGGTACCGCAATTACCCAGCAGGGTCAGGGTTATGCCCACGTTCCAGGCCTCTACAAGCCGGAAGCCTTGGCAGGCTGGAAAAAGGTAACGGATGCCGTGCATGAAGAAGGCGGCAAGATTGTTGCCCAGATCTGGCATGTCGGCCGCATCTCGCACACCTCGCTGCAGCCGCAGGAAGGCCAGCCGGTCGCCCCTTCCGCCATTATCGCCAAGTCCAAAACTTACATCATCAATGAAGATGGCACCGGCGCCTTTGCCGAGACGTCCGCCCCCCGGGAGTTGGACAAATCCGACATAACAGCCATCCTCGAGGATTACCGCAAGGCTGCCCGCTTTGCTATTGACGCAGGTTTTGACGGCGTCGAAATCCATGCAGCCAACGGCTACCTCATCGAACAGTTCCTGAAATCCAGTACCAATCAGCGCACCGACGAGTACGGCGGATCGATTGAGAACCGCAGCCGCTTCCTCCTCGAGGTAGTTGATACGGCTGCCAGGGAAATCGGTGCTGGACGCACTGGCATTCGCCTGTCACCAGTCACCCCGGCAAACGACATCGCCGAACCTGCCCCACAACCGCTCTATGAATATGTCGTAAAGCAGCTTGGCGGCCGCGGCCTGTCCTTTATTCACGTCGTGGAAGGCGCTACAGGCGGTCCACGCGATCTGTCCGATAGCGGCAACCCATTTGACTATGACGCGCTGAGAGCCGCCTACGTCAACGCTGGTGGCAAGGGTCTTTGGATAGCCAACAACGGTTACACCCGCGAAACCGCAATTGACGCGGTTGCCAACGGCAAGGCAGATGCCATCGCCTTTGGCCGTCCGTTCATCGCCAACCCGGACCTGGTGCGTCGCCTCAAGGAGAATGCTGAGCTCAACGCCTTGCAGCCAGAAAAACTTTACGGCGGTGGCGCTGAAGGTTACACCGACTACCCTGCCCTCGCCTGAGCGGTACATAAATGCCACTGCGCAATCAACCGATTGCGCAGTGTCTTTGAATCAATCTCCGAATTACGCCGTCCCAGCCAAAGCACCAAGTGATCACAATTCCGTTTCGAAACTGGAATGATTGTAGAAATCCAGCTATACGAAATTGACTAATTTCCTTGCATCTCCATACGGATTTTTATGAACAGCATCGAGCCAAGTTGGGATTTTTACCGCACATTCCTGAGTGTCTTGCGTGACGGTTCTTTGTCCGCTGCCGCCCGTGAACTGGGCATCACCCAACCAACCGCCGGTCGCCATATTGGCGCGCTCGAAGAAACGCTCGGCTACCAGCTTTTTATCCGCTCTCCCCACGGCCTGATGCCGACGGAAGCAGCGCTGGCCCTTCGACCTTACGCCGAAAACCTTGCGGCGACCGCATCGGCACTGTTGCGCGCAGCATCAGGTGAGGTCGGCAAGGTTGAGGGTTCAGTCCGTATCAGCGCCGCCGATATTATCGGCGTTGAAATTTTGCCCGATATCATCGCGGGCCTTCAGGAAAAATATCCGAAGCTGGAAATCGAACTATCGCTTTCCGACACAATAGAAGACCTGCTGCGTCGCGAGGCGGATATTGCCGTTCGCATGACTGAACCGCTGCAGGAAGCACTTGTCATCCGTTATGTCGGCAATATGCGGCTGGGTTTTCACGCCCACAAATCCTATCTTGCCAAGGCGGGTACACCGCAGGAAAAACAGGATCTCAACAGTCATCATCTGATTGGTTTTGACCGGAAAACGCCTTTCATCCGCGGCTTGCTGCAAAAGATGCGCAAGGACAATCCCAGTATTCCCGATGCGGAGGCAATCGGCTTTTCAATAAGGGCGGACAGCAATCTGGCGCAGCTGTCGATGATCCGTGCAGGTGCAGGCATTGGCGTCTGTCAGATCGGCATTGCCAACAGGGAGGACAATCTGGTGCGCATTTTGCCTGCCATCGAAATTCCGCTGTACACCTGGGTTGCGATGCACGAGAACCTAAGAACATCACCCAAGTGTCGCGCCGTTTTCAGCGCTCTTGTCGACGGGTTGAAGGGCCATCTGAAACAAATGGACCCAGAGGCACTGACACATAAGCCCTGAACAATACCGCAAACCAACACCACCCTGCTCATTACAGGCAGGCAGCATCACGAATTGGGCATAGTGGGTACGGTTTCGTCCACAATGACAGCCTCTGGCCGGTCGCCGCCATTGCTGTATTCCTCATGCCAGCGTCCGCGCTCATCCTGGTAGCTGATTTCTTCATCTTCGCCACCAACCTGCTGCTCCTGCACCACGATGTTGACGGCAGCCAACGCATCGGCATGGCTTGGAAAGGCTTCAGACCAGGCACCATTCATCCTGTAAGCCCAACCGCCATCATGCGGCACAATCTCGTACACCACTTTTGTCATGCGCATTTCCTCCTGTTTTTTGAAGGACATGTCGCTGGCCGCGAGGATGATACAAAGGACATGGCGTCGCGGCATGGCGGCATGTGTCCTTGGGACGATACTATCCTATTAAAAAGCAAAAAGTGCAAACATCGCTTGATGTACATCACATAACAAACGAAAAAGCCCGGCACGAAGGCCGGGCTTTTCCTTGATATCAGACAGAATTACTTGCAGGCTGCGCAGAAACGTTGAATGCGCTTGCACGCTTCTTCGAGAAGCGCTTCCGACGTTGCGTAGGAAATGCGAAAGTTCGGGCCAAGACCAAAGGCCGAACCGTGAACCACGGCAACGCCTTCCGTTTCCAGAAGTTCGGACACGAAATCCTCATCGGTCTCGAGAACCTTGCCCGACGGTGCGGTCTTGCCAATCAGGCCAGCACAGGACGGGTAAACGTAGAATGCACCCTCAGGCGACGGGCAATTGATGCCCTTGGCTTGGTTGAGCATCGAAACCACGAGATCACGACGGCCTTCGAAGATCTTCTTGTTGGCCGGAATGAAATCCTGCGTACCGTTGAGCGCCTCAACAGCCGCCCACTGTGCAATGGATGTCGCACCGGAGGTCTGCTGGCCCTGGATCATGTCCATGGCCTTGATCAGCTGCAGTGGACCTGCAGCGTAACCAATGCGCCAGCCGGTCATGGCATAGGCCTTGGAAACGCCGTTCATGGTCAGAGTGCGGTCGTAGAGCGAAGGCTCAACTTCAACCGGTGTGACGAACTTGAAGTCACCATAGGTCAAGTGCTCATACATGTCGTCGGTCAGAACCCAGACATGCGGATGCTTGACCAGCACGTCGGTCAGAGCCTTCAGCTCAGCCTGGCTGTAAGCAGCGCCCGAAGGGTTGGATGGTGAGTTGAAAATGAACCACTTGGTCTTTGGCGTGATCGCCTTTTCCAGTGCTTCAGGCTTCAGCTTGAAATTGTCTTCCAGCGTGGTGCTGACGAAAACCGGTGTACCGCCGCAAATGGAAACCATTTCCGGGTAGCTGACCCAGTAAGGTGCAGGGATAACAACTTCATCACCAGCGTTAAGCGTCGCCATGAATGCGTTGAAAAGAATCTGCTTTCCACCGGTACCAACGATTGTCTGCTCTGGCTTGTAGTCAAGACCGTTTTCGCGCTTGAACTTTTCGGCAATTGCCTTGCGCAGTTCAGGAATACCCGAAACTGGCGTGTATTTGGTTTCGCCGCGTTTAATCGCGTCGATGGCAGCTTCCTTGATATTGTCGGGCGTATCGAAATCCGGCTCGCCTGCGCCAAGACCAATAACGTCGCGACCCTGAGCTTTAAGCTCACGAGCTTTCTGAGAAACTGCGATGGTTGCGGATGGCTTTACACGGGAGAGAATGTCGGCAAGGAAGGCCATTTTTATCGGTCCTATTGAAGTTGACATCGGCAGAGGCTCTTCAAGTCACCGTCTGCGGCATGTTCTATGTCGAAAGACTGCCCTGCTTTCAAGCGCAAAAGCACCGCAATATGACAGGTTGACGTCATTTTTCGGTCCCTTGGCCCATAATGGCATCGCTGTTTTTTGGATGCTTAACGGCAAGGTAACGCTTTAGCGATATCGTATATACGATCCAGCGCGGAAGCGAATATTAACTGATATTGTAGCGGCCGATGACCCCAAAGAGCATTTTCTCGAATCTTGCCAAAGAACCGGATGGCACCTGGACAACAGTCTACGGTCCCTTCGTGCTGAAATCCGCGCTCCAGCCAATTTTCCGGCGGTTGGGGAACGGGCGATTGAACATCGATTCCTTTGAGGGTCTTGTGCGTCCCTACAAGGCTGACGAAGCGGTATCGCCTGCCGAGTTTTTCCCCTCGGTGAACCCGGTTGATATCGAAGCGATCGACAGTCTGCTGCGGACCCTGCACATCCTCAACACAGGATATCTTGATCGCAGCAAGGCGCGTATCTTCGTCAACTTTCATCCCGGCCTTTTCCGCACACCGGGAAAGATGCGTCAGGAAGTAGAACGCATGCGCCTTGCCGCCCATGAGGCTGGCATGACGCCTGATCGCATCGTGTGCGAGTTCTCCGACAAGAAGGCTGAGGACACCCAGCTGATCGCCGATTTCGCCAGTCATATGCATGCTATTGGTTTTCGCGTTGCCATTGATGATTATGGCGCTGGCGATTCCGATATTGAGCGCGTGAAACTGGTCAAGCCGGACTATGTGAAGTTTGAAGCCAGTTGGGTGCGCGACTTCATGAGCAACTCGGCGGGTGCCGCACTGCTGCGGGTCATCGTCAGACAGTTCATGGACGACGGCATAGAGCCGGTTTTCGAAGCATTGGAAGAAAACTGGCAAGTCGAACTCTGTGGTGATCTCGGCGTAAACTTAATGCAGGGATATGCACTGGCCCGCCCCGAGCTTGCACCAACCACCTTTGACGAGCGTTTCCCCGAACTCGATGAACACGGCCGGATCATCTACTCCGGTGTCGACCAGGTTCAGCAGCACCTCTACCGGGACGTTACACCTGTGGAAAGTCGCATTCTGCGACCTACCAGGGCCTTTGGAAAACGCAAGAATTGACCGCATTTTGCGGGCAAAATCCGCTTGCCACAATATGACCATGATAATTGCGGGTTAAAGTCCAAATTCGGTCGCCAAGCAGTCCACATCACAGCCTTTATTCCCTTCATAAGACAGAGGGAATCGAAACATGTTCATTGAAGATCAAGAGACAGCACAGCGCGTAAGAACACGCAGAACATTGTTTTCGTTGTGGATGGCAATTGCAGCCCTGACGGTTATCGTCACCATGGCAGCTGGCCTTGCCACCTCTGCCTACGCCTCCGAAATATCGATGGTCATAAAGTCCGTTCCATCAAGCGCAGTGGCGCTGTCTGAGGGCCTCAATGACCGTGTTGTGCTGATGGCATGTCTTGTTGCTTCTTTCCTGCTGATGATGAGCGGAACGGCAGCCTTGGCACGCAGAAGCCTGAAGGACGTTGCCAAAGACCATGTCAATGGCCGCACCTGATCTAAAAACTCTGTCGATCAGCAAGTCGTGAACACCAAAAGGTTGAAACCTTTAACAAGCAATGCACATTTAGCCCGGCACCACACCACAGGGCGCAATTCGAATTATCGAACGAAAGACCGGCGCTCCAGATTTTACTTTGATGCATAATCTTGGCCGGTCCTTATATTCCTGCCACGGGTTACGCTCTGAACGGAGATAATCCATGACGGAAAGCCGCCATCGCCCCTCCGCGACACTGGGTAAATTCACAGCGCACCACCTCCCTCTGGCTGCTCTGATTGCGAGCGCCTCCCTGCTGCTGCCCAACTTTTCTTATGCGGCTGACGATGTAAGACAGGAAAAAACCGAAAAAGCCGACATTGCGGTACAGATTGTGGCATCCGGTCTGGAAAATCCCTGGTCGGTCGAAGTGTTGCCGGATGGCTCTTATATCGTCACTGAACGTGCCGGTCGCATGAGGATCATCAAGGACGGCAAACCGTCTGCACCACTTGCTGGCCTGCCGGCGATATCGGCTGGCGGCCAAGGTGGATTGCTCGACATCGCGCTTGATCCGAAATTTGCTGAAAACAGAACGCTTTATTTCACAGCCTCCATCAATGGTGATGGCGGACGCGGCACGGCTGTGTTTCGTGCAAAACTGGCGCCAGACAATTCACGCCTTGAGGGCGCTGAACGTCTATTTGCAATGAACCGCTTTACCGGCACCGGCCAGCATTTTGGTTCACGGATCGCAATCTCCAGCGATGGCAAATTGTTCTTCGGCATTGGCGACCGGGGTGATGGTGATCGCGCTCAGGATCCCAAGGACCATGCTGGCAAGATCTTGCGTATCGAGAAAGATGGTAAGATCCCCGCAGACAACCCTTACGCTGTAAATGGTGAAGGTGCGCCAGAAGTCTGGTCCATTGGCCATCGTAACCCGCAAGGATTGGCTTTCGACACCAAAGACGGCACCCTGTTCACGGTAGAACATGGTGCCCGCGGCGGCGATGAAATCAACATCCCGCAACCCGGTGGCAATTTCGGTTGGCCTGTCATTTCCTATGGCAAACATTATTCCGGTCAGGACTTCCCTGGAGGGACCGCACAGGAAGGTATGATACAGCCTGACTATTATTGGGATCCCTCGATCGCACCCGGCGCCATTGCCGTTTATCACGGCGCCATGTTCCCGGAATGGGATGGCAGCCTGTTTGTCACCGCATTGAAATATCAGTTGCTTGTGCGGCTGGAGCGAGATGAAAGCGGCAAGATAGCCTCGGAAGAACGTATGCTGAAAGGCGATTACGGCCGTATGCGTGACGTTGTCGTTGCCCCCGATGGCGCGCTTCTCATCTTAACCGATGACAGCAACGGTTCTCTTTTAAGAGTATCACGCGCCAACGCCTCCTGAGCTTTGAGACAATCAGCACGTTGCGTGTCACAATTAAACGCAACGTGTTGAAAGCCCCCACATCAAAGCGATCAGGGCAGCTTGCCGGACGTTCTGTGACCTGATAGAGCCAAGCCATCACAATCACAGATCTGCAATATATATGTGCTGAATACCGTTATCAGGTTCCCCGCACTTATGGATCGTTTGGGCAATCATGACGCGCGTTCAGGCCAATCTTATTCTGCTTCTTGCGGCTGCCATTTGGGGTGGCGGTTTTGTTGCACAATCAACTGCCATGCAGAATATCGGACCTTTCTGGTTCGTCGGCCTGCGGTTTGGCATTGCGGCGCTGGCTGTGCTGCCGTTTGCGTTGATGGAAGCTCGCAAGATGAAAAGCCTGCCAACCGGCAAGGAGCTTTCCGGCTTCGGCCTGGTCGGTCTCGCATTGCTCGGTGGCGCCATTACACAGCAGATTGGCCTTGTGACAACAACGGTTACCAATAGTGGCTTTCTGACCGGCCTTTACGTGATCTTCGTTCCGGTGATCGCTGTTGTTGTCTATCGCCGTTTTCCGCACTGGATTGTCTGGCCCGGCGCGCTGATGATGTTGGGCGGGATTTTCCTGTTATCCGGCGGCACCTTCAGCAAGTTGAATGGCGGCGATATCTTCTCGATTATCTGCGCCTTCTTCTGGGCAATCCAGATCACGCTGGCAGGACGGTTCGTCACTACGAGCAATCGACCGCTTGCCCTCTCCTGCGTCCAGTTTGCCGTGTGCTCCATATTATGCTGCTTGATGGCAACCGTTATGGAGCCCTTCTCGCTCAACGCCATTTCCAACGCATGGCGTGAAATCCTCTATGTCGGCCTGGTATCGTCAGGCCTTGCCTTTGTGCTGCAGGTTATCGGACAGCGTTATACGACGGCTCCGCAGGCCGCGATCTTCCTGTCATCAGAAGCACTGTTTGCCGCCATGTTTGCAGCAGCGTTTTTGGGTGAAACCTTGAGCGGCATTGGTTACATTGGATGCGCGCTGATCTTCGTAACCATACTGCTTGTGGAGCTTGTACCGGAGTTCACCCGACAAAGGTCGGCGGTATACACGCAATAAAAGTGTATTTTTAATTTTTTTCGATTTTTCGCCAAAAACTACGCTTTTTGCGCGTAAAATAATAAAAAATCCCGAACGGCGCGATGCTTTTTCCGATGTTAGCGTAAACATAGAAAAAAAGCCTCACACGGTGATTCATAGCCATAAGATGACAGCTATCCGAATAAACAACGGATAAAAACTTTTGCTTGCCAATTTTCTATAAACACAGCACTCTGTTGCGGTTCGGGCAATTTGCGAGCATGGGAAGACCTAAATAATATGCGAACCGGAGGCGTCAAAACTCCGGACGGGGAATAATTAAAGGACGAAAACCTTCAAATATATTTCTCGTGAGTAAGGAGGTCCCTTTTCTCACCATTCAAGAACTGCCTGCCGTACGCCCTTTGGGCAAAACTGAAATGCTGCCTGACGCTGAACACAGGCAGAGCGAAAAGGACCTGATGCATGGCCGAGACTGGCACCGTAAAATTCTTCAACACAGACAAAGGCTTCGGCTTCATCAAGCCAGACAATGGTGGCGCTGATATCTTTGTACACATCTCTGCTGTACAGGCTTCCGGCCTGTCCGGTCTTTCAGAAAACCAGAAAGTGAGCTTCGACACGGAACCTGATCGTCGCGGCAAAGGCCCAAAAGCAGTCAATCTTCAGATTGCTGGCTGAGCCAAAGGACGACTTTCCCGTCCAGTTGAAGCCCGGCAGGAATGCCGGGTTTTTTTATGCGAGCATTTGGCGACCTGCGCTTTAACATCTACGCAGACATCAGTGTCCTATAACGCCCCTGTTCAGCAGCCGCTTTCCGAAAACCGCAACCGGTTTTCGGAAAGCGTGATGGGGTGTTTCAAAGACCGCGCAGGTAAGGGTTTGTACGGCGCTCTTCACCGATACGGCCACCTGGTCCGTGGCCACAGATAAAGCCGACCTCATCGCCCAGCGGAAACAGCTTGTCACGAATGGATGCCATCAACTGATCATGGTTGCCACCGGGCAAATCGGTGCGTCCGACAGAACCGGCAAACAGCACATCACCCACATGGGCAAAGCCCTGCGCACGGTTGTAATAAATCACATGCCCCGGCGCGTGGCCCGGCGTGTGGTAGACCTCAAATACATGCTCGCCGAACGAAACAGTCTGCCCCTCTTCCAGCCAGCGATCAGGGATGACATTCTGCAGGCCTTCAATGCCGTATTTCTCGGCCTGCGTTTCAATGCGCTCGAGCAGCGGAAGATCGTCCTTGTGGGGACCGACAATATCGAGCGACAGTTTTTCTTTCAGCTCCTTGGCACCACCAGCATGATCGAGATGACCATGTGTCAGCCAGATTTCCTTGAGCTTGATGCCGTTTTCTTCGATGGTCTGAACAATAACGTCAACATCACCACCCGGATCGACAATCACGCCCTCTTTGGTGTCCGCATCAAACAGAATGGTGCAGTTTTGCTGAAACGGCGTCACCGGAATAATCCCGGCCTGAAGTTTTCCCATGATCATCTCCAAAGGTTCTGGGTCAGGTGGTGCCTTTGTATACGGAGGGTCGCTCCAGCACACAATCCAGTAGCTGCAACAACCACCATCAAGCTCTTTTGAGTAGACAAAAAGAATGCCGCTAAAACAGAAACTTACTGAAAAAATGCGCGAGTTTCAGGAACAGGCCCAGCGGAAAGGCGTTCTATTCCCAGTCATAAACGGAGTGATAATGATGACGCATAAGCTCAAACTACTCATCGCCGGCAGCTTTTTGGCGCTGATGGCAGGTGGAGCCAGTGCCGCAATGGTTGCCACCACCGCCGATGATATTTCGGTGCGTTCCGGCCCCGGCGAAGAATATGAAGAAGTTGGCCTTGCCACCCGTGGCAGCAGCGGCGTTCTCGACGGATGCCTCGAAGGCAGTAGCTGGTGCCGCATGGACATTAACGGCATGCGCGGCTGGGTATACGCTGAACAGCTCAACGTAATGTACGAAGGTTCACCAGTCGTGCTGGAGCAGCATATGTCCGAACTAGATGTTCCAGTTGTCGCTTTTGAGAAAACTGGCAGCATTAACGTGCCACAGCCAGGTCCAGGTGACGAGAAGCTGGGTCGCGTCGAGGATATCGATGCGATAACACCACCAGAAAACATCATCACCTACATCGACCAGAACCCTGCGCAGGAAGTTGAGGTCCAAGGTGACGTTGTCATCGGCAGCGCGGTTCCGGCCGAAGCACCGCTGATCGCCATCCCGGATTACCAGTACCGTTATGTGCGCGTAAACAATGTACCCGTACTGGTAGAGCCTGAAAGCCGCCGCATCGTGTATATTTATCAATAAACGCCACGGCATTTCTGGCTGGAAATGGAGCGCGAGAGATCGCGCTCTTTTTTCATTTAACCATAGGACCTAGAAGGCTGGCATCTCACAGAAACCGTCACTGAAAGTTGTCTTTACAGATTGATGTGGTTGCAACCGCATATTATGCACGGCAACACAAAATGATTGATTGCATCCTCCCGCAAACATCGAATTTCAGTTAGTATCTGCCGGGATTCGAAAGACCGGACATGTAAGGAAATACGGTGCCACCGCAGTCGCTGAAAAAAGCCGCCAAGGAACTTCATAAACTTCCAAGTGTGGATGAAGGCAAAATCGATTTTGAAACAATCGAGGCTTTGTTTTTTGCCTACAGGGACTTCGTGTCTGACCCTGACGCTATTCTGGAAAAGCTGGATTACGGACGCGCCCATCACCGTGTCGTATATTTCGTCAGCCGCCATCCGGGAATGACCGTGGCAGATCTTCTCGACACGTTGCAGATCACCAAACAGAGCCTGGCGCGCGTTCTCAAGCAATTGATCGACGACGGTTATATTCGTCAGATGACGGGCCCGGAAGATCGTCGCCAGCGCAGGCTTTATCCGACACTGACCGGGCGCGAACTAGCCCTGGCACTCAGCGAACCACAATCCCGTCGCATTGACCATGCGCTTGATGGTATGAAACCGGAAGCACGCACCTTCATACGTGAGTTTCTGAAACGCATGCGGACACCAGCGCCGACAGCAGCGGAGGAATGACATGCCGAAGGCTGAGCAGAAGCAGCAACCAGCAGCAGACGATGCAGCACATTTGCTGATTGTCGATGATGACGCCCGCATTCGTGAACTGCTCCAGCGTTTCCTTGGCGAAAAGGGATACCGCGTCACCGTTGCAGCGGATGCGGCCGAAGCCCGTCGCAAGATGGAAGGCATTCGTTTCGACCTGTTGATCCTCGACGTGATGATGCCGGGTGAAAACGGCCTGTCCCTCACCCGCTCGCTCAACGAAAACAAATCCGTGCCGGTCATCCTGCTGACCGCACGGTCTGAGGCGGACGCTCGTATTGCCGGACTTGAGGCCGGTGCGGACGATTACCTTGCAAAGCCTTTTGACCCGCGCGAACTGGTGCTGCGTATCAACAACATCCTGCGCCGCAATGCATCGCCGGACACACCCAAAATCGAACAGGTGATGTTTGGTCCTTACAGCTTCTCCATTCCGCGAAAGGAACTGCGCAAGGGACCGGAGACGATAAGGCTTACCGATCGTGAGCAGGACATCATGCTGCTGTTCGCCCTGCGGTCTGGTGAAACCATTCCACGCCACGAGTTGGTAGACACCGATGCCGATGTTGGAGAACGCACCATCGACGTGCAGATCAACCGTCTGCGCCGCAAGATCGAGGATGACCCGGCAAACCCCGTCTATTTGCAGACGGTACGAGGCATCGGTTACCGTTTGAGCATCGATTGATATAACCAGCCAGCCCAAAACGCAGGCACTATCTGAACGCCGGAAAGGTTATGACGACCATGGCGAGCCTTGATTTCATGAACAAGATTCAGAACAGCAACATCTGGTCGTGGTGGCGTTTTGCAGCCCGCTGGCTGCGGCACTGGCTACCCACAGGGCTTTACACCCGTTCTCTGCTGATCATCATCTTGCCGATGATATTGCTGCAGGCTGTTGTCGTCACCCTTGTGATGGAACGTCACTGGCAAATGGTAACCGAGCGCTTGTCTGCCGGGGTCACGCGCGATATCGCCGCCATTATCGAAATTCTGGAGACGGAAGAAGACGAGGCCGATGAGGCACGCATTGTGCGGATTGCCCGTGAGAAGCTGGATCTCAGCATCTACATCGAACCGAAACAGGAACTGCCCGCCCCGCTTCCCCGGCAATACTTCTCCATTCTCGACAATATTCTGGAAGACCAGATCACATTGCAGATCGGCAAGCCGTTCTGGATCGACACCTATGGCAACGGATCACTGGTCGAAATCCGTATCCAGCTTGAAGACCACACCTTGCGTGTCTTCACCCGCCGCAACCAGGCCTACGCCTCCAACACGCATATCTTCATTGTCTGGATGGTTGGCGCCTCGCTGGTTCTGGTCGGCATTTCCGTCCTGTTCCTGCGTGGTCAAATTCGGCCGATCCTGTCGCTGGCGCAGGCTGCAGAAAGCTTCGGCAAGGGTCAGAAGATCATGCAGTACACACCACGCGGTGCCGATGAGGTACGCCGCGCCGGTCTGGCCTTCATTCTGATGCGGGAACGTATTGAAAGACAGCTTGAGCAACGAACGGCGATGCTGAATGGCGTCAGTCATGACCTTCGCACCATTCTGACGCGCTTTAAGCTGCAGTTGGCGCTGGCAGGCGAAAGTGCCGGGCTCGAAGAACTGGACCGTGATGTCGATGACATGCAGTCGATGCTGGAAGCCTACCTCACCTTCGCCCGGGATGGCGCAGAAGAAGATATAGGCAAACTGGCCATCTCACAGGTTCTGGAAAAACTGCGTATTGATTTCGATTTGCACGACAAGGTCATGACCTACAATATCTACGGAAGTGATGTGATCGCAGCCCGGCCCAACGCCTTTGCAAGGCTTATCGGCAACATTGCCGGCAATGCCCAGCGTTATGCCAATACGCTACATGTCGATGTGCGCCACGCACCCAAATCCGTTATTCTGACATTTGATGATGATGGTCCCGGTATTCCGGAAGAACTGCGCGAAGACGTGTTCAAGCCCTTCTTCCGGCTGGATGAGGCCCGCAACCTCAATTCATCAGGAACCGGCCTTGGTCTGTCAATCGTCAAGGATATTGCCATCAGCCATGGTGGTGAGGTGGCGCTGGATAACAGCCCGCTCGGCGGACTTCGTGTTGTCGTCAGAATCCCAGCTTAACACACACAGCAGTATGCAATCTTGGACACGGGACGAATAAGAGGTTTGTGTGCAGAGACGTGCGTCTCAGCACATCTTCTGGCCATTCGGCACCGGCTGCTCAACCGCCGCCAGAACGATGTCCCCATTGGCATCAGCAAAGCCGAGCGTTAGAACTTCGGAACGCACAGGACCGATCTGACGCGGCGGGAAATTCACAACCGCCAACACCTGTTGGCCGACAAGGTTCTCAAGAGTATAATGCACGGTGATCTGTGCCGATGATTTCTTGACGCCGATCTCGGCACCAAAATCTATCTTGAGTTTGAAAGCTGGTTTGCGTGCTTCAGGAAAAGGCTCTGCCTCAATGATCGTTCCAACGCGGATATCGACCTTTTCAAAGTCAGCGTAGTTTATCTCTTGAGACATGAAATCCTACCCACAATTCTGCGCAGTGAAATGAAGCAACCCCAACCCGAAAATGACAGGGCAAGGGCCCCGCTTCAGTTGGCCAGTTCTTCTGCCCGTTTACGGGCCGCAGCGATAGCTTCGTCAAAAAGCGGCTGCATGCCCTCCGGCGCCATCAGCACCGACAAGGCGGCGGCGGTCGTACCGCCGGGCGATGTCACATTCTGTCTTAGGCGAGACGCGTGTTCGGGGGACTGATGAAGCAGTTCACCAGCCCCCGCGACAGTCTCTCGCGCAAGTCGCATAGCGAGGTCCGCAGGCAGGCCAAGTTTTCGACCAGCCTCCGCCATGCATTCCACGAGATAAAAGACATAAGCCGGACCACTGCCGGAAACGGCGGTGACGGCATCGATATCGCCCTCGCCAGCAACCCATTCAACAGGGCCACTGACTTTGAGAAGATTGTGAACCTGAGTGCGCTGCTCTTCGCTGACGGCAGCATTGGCATAAGCGCCTGTGACGCCGCGACCAACCATGGCCGGTGTATTGGGCATGGCACGCACCATGGCGGCGGCACCCAGCTGCGTCTCAAGATAGCTCAGTGTTTTACCAGCCGCGATCGACACGATAACCGTATCGCTGCCAACCAACTTCTTGATCGATGGCAGAACCGTATCCATCAGTTGCGGCTTGACCGCAAGAAACACGATGCCAGCCGTCATGCCATCAGGTGGGGTAACCGAGTGGGTCGCCCCCGCCTCGGCAATCATCCGTTTCATGGCATCGGATGGGTTGGGATCGAGAACAACGACGGACGCGCCAGCAACACCCTTCTTGAGCCAGCCGGACAGCATAGCGCCACCCATATTGCCAGCTCCAACAAGAACGAGAGGCCTGCCTGCCGTCGTGACCATATCAGGCTTCTCCAACCGTCTCGAACAGGGCCACATCCATGGCCTGTTTTGCGTCCATGCCGGACCACACAACAAACTGGAATGCCTGGAAGTAGGCTTCGCAAGCGTCAAGCGCGCTGGAAAGCAGCACTTCAACCTGCTGGTTGGTTGGCTCTGCACCGCCGGCAAGCAACAGTGACTGACGGAAGATCACGACATCTTCCTGACGCCACAGATCAAAGTGCCCCATCAACGTTTGTCCGTTGACGAGCGACAGCAAACGAATGACTTCGTTGATCCGTCTCTCTGGCACCTTGATGTCGAAAGCGCAGGCAAGATGCAGCGCTTCAAACTGTTCCATCCACGAGAACGAGACGTGATAATCAGTCCAGCGTCCTTCCACCGTCATGGCAATCTCGTCTTCACCGGATCGCTCGAACGACCAGTCGTTCAAGGAGGCGACGAACTCGATCATATCAACCGGGTTCGTCTGACGTTCAGCTTCAATTTCCACTAGGCTCATACGGCACCTTCTCAACCGGAATGGATTGCGCAGTTTCGTACACAAGGAACAAAACTCACACATACACCCGACACAACATTTGGGACGATTGCCCGAGCCGCCAGAATAACGCAGTCACCCTGTCTGGAGCTTACCAGGTTCGTTTCGAATCATCATTTAAAATCAGTGTATAACGACCGAGTCCGGCTGCCACCCCCTCCTTTGCTAATTTGCGGAATAGGCAGTGGATAGAAGTTGTGACGCGATATCAGTTCAGAGTCATAACCGACTCTGGCGATTGAACTTTTCGCCAATGTCCACAGACCGGAAAATTTTCAGATTTTTTTATCTATTGACGCCAAATAACAGATTCGAACGCCCAAACCGGCCTGTGGACATCTCCGCACGAGGCCCAGGAATCAAAAATGCCGGACCAAACCGGCCCGGCATTCAACAGAATCAACGGGTAATGACCCGACAGGATTATTTGGACAGCTCTGCGATTTTCGCCTCAAGCGCCTCGATGCGCGCCTGCAAAGCGTCATTTTCGTCGCGCGCCTTGATCGCCATCTCGCGCACGACCTCAAACTCTTCGCGCTTGACCAGATCAAGACCACTCAACCAGCGGTCTGCCTGTGCGTGAAACGCGGTCTCGACTTCCTTGCGCACGCTCTGTGCGGCACCTGCCGCATCCGTCACCAGCTTAGCGAATTCATCCACAATACGATTCGGTCCTTTACTCATGACGAAACATCCTTCCTTCCGGGCCGTAACGGCCAGCAAAAACCATGAATTTCAGGTAGGCACTCCCATGCCTCTATGCAAGTAAAATCGAAAGCAGCGGCACGGTTGCATATCAGGGAAAACCTGTGCCCAAAAATCGCCTTGACCCGTTCCTATTCAATCGCCATCTTCCGGCTCCCGGCAGATAAATGCACTTCCATGCAGGAAATCTGCCGCACAATAACAAATTGATGGGACATGAGTTTGTATCCAGCCGCGACATCACTTTCGATCATGCCTTTTCCGCAAATCGACCCGATCGCCATCTCCATCGGGCCTTTGGCCATTCACTGGTATGGACTGGCTTATGTCGTTGGCATAATGCTTGGCTGGCTTTATGCGCGTCACCTCACCCGGAAAAACACTTTGTGGCCCGGCGACACCTCGCCCATCACCGTCGCCCACCTTGATGACTTCATAGTCTGGGCAACGGCGGGCATCGTGCTTGGCGGACGCGTCGGATACATATTGGTCTATGATTTTCCGTCAGTTGCAGCCAATCCCTTGCGCGCTTTCGAGATATGGAATGGCGGCATGTCCTTCCATGGCGGCCTGACCGGCACAACCATTGCCATGTTCCTGTTTGCACGCCGCAACAAAATCCCGGTCTGGAGCATGTTTGACATCATTGCTGCCGCAGCACCAATCGGACTGTTCTTCGGACGCATAGCGAACTTTATCAATGGCGAATTGTGGGGTCGGTTGAGCGACGCTCCCTGGGCCGTCGTTTTTCCGACCGGCGGACCCTTTGCGCGCCATCCAAGCCAGCTTTATGAAGCGGCTCTGGAGGGTCTGGTGCTGTTTATCGTGCTGGTGGTTGCCATCCACGTTTTCAAAGCCCTGAAACGACCTGGCATTGTCACAGGCATCTTTGTCACCGGTTACGGCCTGTCGCGTATCCTCGTGGAGTTCTTCCGCGAGCCAGATGCACAACTCGGTTATCTCGCAGGGAACTGGTTGACCATGGGCATGGTTCTTTCCACACCCATGGTGGCACTCGGCATCTGGGCCATCTTGCGCGCACGTCTGGCACCGGCCAACGTGTGAAGCGGAAAGGCATAACTGATGACGCAACTCGCAGAGCGCCTGAAGTCCATGATCCGCATAAGCGGTCCGTTGAGTGTAACGGATTATTTTTCGCTGTGCCTGGCCGACCCGCAATACGGCTATTACAAGACCCGTGAGCCGTTTGGTCCGACCGGCGACTTCGTCACCGCCCCGGAGATCAGCCAGCTTTTTGGAGAAATGCTCGGCGTCTTTATGGTGCATGCCTGGCAGCGGCATGGAACACCTGCCAATACGCGGCTGATTGAAATCGGTCCCGGACGCGGCACCATGATGGCAGATATGTTGCGCGTGATCTCCCGCATCGCCCCGCCGCTTTACGAAACCTGCACCGTGCACCTGGTGGAAACCAGCCCGAGGCTGACCGAAATCCAGCAACAGACGTTGCAGGCCCATGGTGGCAAGGTCAGCTGGCACAGCAGTTTTGATGAAGTACCGGCGGGCTTCACGTTGATTGCAGCTAATGAATTGTTCGACGCCATTCCGATCCGACAGTTCATTAAGACAGGCCACGGCTTCCGCGAAAGACTTGTCGGGCTGGATGCTGACGACAATCTGGCATTCACCACAGGTGCAGCTGGCATTGATCCGGACCTGCTACCGCCTGCACCAGAGAAAGAGCCTGTCGGCACTATTTTCGAATACTCGCCTGCACGCGAAAGCGTGATGATTACCATCTGCGATCGATTGAAAAGCGAAAACGGTACGGCACTGATCATCGACTACGGCCACCTTGTGACCGGTTTTGGCGACACATTGCAGGCGCTGCGCATGCATGAGTTCGATCCGCCGCTTGATCACCCCGGCGAAGCCGACCTGACAAGCCATGTCGATTTCCAGCATCTTGCACAAACGGCGCGCGATCTCGGCGTACATATCAATGGCTGCCTGCACCAGGGTGACTTTCTGTACGGGCTTGGATTGGCGGAACGCGCCTCGGCCCTGGCCCGCAATGCAACACCAGAACAGGCTCAGGCAATCACGGAATCCGTATCGCGTCTGGCCGGTGAAGGTGCAGGACGAATGGGGGAACTGTTCAAGGTACTTGCCATTTCAAGTCCGAACCTTCATCTGCTTCCATTCCGCGCGGTGGATTGACAGGGAACGCTCACGCTGTTCAACATCGTCAAAACGAAGCAGTAAAACTGCACGGGCACCTGCCAGGGTGAATTCAGGGAGTTTTGTCATCACGGGGTCATCCCGTCCCGTTTCAATCGCATTCAATCAAGGAAACCCGATATCATGCAGGATGAGCACATGCCTCTGCCGATAGAAAGCACCCTGCTCTCATCAGGTTCAAATGGCGCCATACGCCATGGTTTTTTCACCCGGCAAGGCGGGGTTTCACATGGTATCTATCGGGGATTGAATGTCGGACTCGGCTCGCAGGACGATCAGGAAGCCGTGATTGAAAACCGTACTCGTGTCGCAAACTGGTTTGGCCTGCCACTGGAACGGCTTGCAACCGTCCATCAGGTTCACTCCCCAGATGTGACAACCGTCGACAGCCATTTCGATGGCGAACGTCCGCAATGCGACGCGCTGGTCACCAGAACACCTGGTATCGTGCTTGGTGTATTGAGCGCCGATTGTGGCCCTATCCTGTTTTCCGATCCCGAAGCTGGCGTTATCGGGGCGGCTCATGCTGGCTGGAAAGGTGCACTTGGCGGCGTGCTGGAAAACACCATCGAAGCCATGGTCGACCTTGGTGCACGGCGTGAACACATCATCGCCTGCCTTGGCCCGTCGATCAGCCAGAAAAACTATGAGGTCGGGCCAGAATTCATTGATCGGTTCCTGAGCTACGATCCCGCCTACCAGACCTATTTCAACGCCTCCGACAAACCCGGCCACGCGATGTTCGACCTGCAGCGACTGACGGTAGACCGGTTGTTGAACGCTGGCGTAAAGGCGCACTCCCTCGACATCTGCACCTACCCCGATAAGGAGCTGTTCTTCTCCTATCGCCGCACGACACATGCCGCCGAGCCGGATTACGGTCGGCAGATTTCCGCAATTGCAATCACGGAGAGCTAATCATGGCACTGCACTTCACGACAGGAGAATTCGAAAGCCGCCGCACCCGCCTGATCGAGCGGATGAAGGCGGAAAATCTCGATGCGCTTTTGTTGTTTGCGCAGGAAAGCATGTATTGGCTGACCGGCTATGACACATTCGGCTACTGCTTTTTCCAGACACTGATTGTGAAGTCCGATGGAACCATGACGCTGTTGACGCGCTCAGCGGATCTGCGGCAGGCCCGTCAAACCTCCAATATTGAGAACATTACCATATGGGTGGACAGGCTGAACGCCGATCCGACGCTGGACCTGAAAAACCTGCTGAGCGAAATGGATCTGCTCGGCGCCAAGGTTGGCATTGAATATGACACCCATGGCATGACCGGCCGCGTCGCAAAGCTGCTTGATAACCAGCTGGCCACCTTCTGCCAGATCAGCGACGCGTCCTATCTGGTCAGCGCACTGCGTCTTGTCAAAAGCGCCGAGGAAATTGTGTACGCCAAACGCGCTGGCGAACTGGCGGATGATGCGCTGGATGCTGCCCTTCCGCTGATCCGCGCCGGTGGTAGCGAGGCCGATATTCTGGCTGCCATGCAGGGTGCCGTCTTTGCCGGCGGCGGCGATTACCCCGCCAACGAATTCATTATCGGGTCCGGACAGGACGCCCTTCTTTGCCGTTACAAGGCCGGCCGCCGTACTCTGGAGGAAAAAGACCAGCTGACACTGGAATGGGCCGGAGTAAGCGCACATTACCACGCTGCGATGATGCGCACCGTCGTCATCGGCACGCCAGACTTCCGTCAGAAGGAGCTCTACAACGCCTCCCACGAGAATATCATTGCCATCGAAGAGGTCCTGAGGCCGGGCAAGACATTTGGCGATGTGTTCGATACTCATGCCCGGATCATGGATGAGCGTGGACTGACACGGCACCGCCTCAACGCTTGCGGTTATTCGCTCGGCGCACGTTTTTCGCCCTCGTGGATGGAACACCAGATGTTCCATGCCGGCAACACCCAGGAAATCCTGCCTGACATGACCCTGTTCGTGCATATGATCATCATGGATTCCGATAGCGGCATCGCCATGACCCTCGGCCAGACCTATCTGACGACAACGGATGCCCCCGTCTCGCTGTCGCGCCATACGCTGGCTTTGATTGCAGTCTGAGAGAACCGTTGATTTGACATAACCGGCTTGACGCCCATACATTGCCGCCGGGCAGATGTGCTTCGTTGCGATATCCTCACCGATATCCGGCAAGGCAAAGATGACGGAGACTGACGATGAGGAAAAACCGCGTATGAGGCGGCTGACGACCATGTTGGCCATTCCCGGCCTTACATTCGCTCTTGCAGCCTGCAACACGTCCGATGCACTCACGCCACAGGTCGGCATTGGAGAAGGCCTGCAGCCATCGTCCACTCCCTTGACGCAAAACGATCTCGATCGCGCCTCTGCTGCCGCAGACACCCAGACGGCTTACCAGCCGCCGCAACGGCAGACCTACCGTCCACAAAACACGCTGGATGCGCAGGCGCACGCCCTGTCTAACGGTGCCGGGCAATATCAGGACTATCAGCAGCCGGTAGCGTCACAGCCGCCTGCTCAGCAACAACAGCAGTTGCAACCAACACTGCAACAACAGGAGCGCCAGCAGCAGAGCGCGTCGCTGGCACCCGCGTCATCGTCCGGCAGCATTCGTTTTTTGCCCATCATCGGCGCGCCGGTTCAGGCCGTCACACCGCTGTCACGGCAACTCGGTGCAGAAGCCCGCGCCAAAGGCTTGACGATCCGTAGTTCCAACGACACGGCAAGCGACCATATTCTCAAAGGTTACTTCTCCGCCTTCCCGGATGGCGGCAAAGTGACGATCGTCTTTGTGTGGGATGTGCTGGATAACAATGGCGCGCGTCTGCACCGTCTGCAGGGACAGGAAAGTGTGTCTGGCAGAGGCAGTGATCCTTGGGCGGCGGTAACACCAGCCGCGATGGAATCCATCGCCAATAGAACGCTTAACGAGTACATGGCATGGCGCAATGCGAACGCTGGGTGAGTTTTGTCAAAAAGAATTCATGAAAAACGTGAGCAAATCCGCTTCACCCCTTGCATTCACGACCAACGGCGCTATTAAGGCGCGCATGGCAATAAGGCATGTCCGGCGGCGTTTTAGAGCCGGGTGTCCCTTCCCTTGAATAACGCACCGGTCACGAGGTATATCCTTATGATCTCTCACGCGATGGCATGGTAACAGGCGGGCCGCAATGAAGGTTTTCGCAGGCAATTCGAACCGGCATCTCGCCGAAGCGATCTGCAAGTATCTTAATGTTCCTCTCGGAAATGCCACTGTAAGGCGGTTTGCTGACCAGGAAATTTTCGTCGAAATCAGCGAGAATGTTCGCGGTGAAGACGTGTTCATCGTTCAGTCGACATCGTTCCCGGCGAACGATCACCTGATGGAACTGCTGATCATGATCGACGCGATGCGCCGGTCCTCCGCAAAGCGCATCACTGCCGTTCTCCCCTACTTCGGCTATGCGCGTCAGGATCGTAAAGCGGGGCCCCGCACACCGATCTCGGCAAAGCTGGTGGCAAACCTCATCACCGAGGCTGGCGCCGACCGCGTTTTGACGCTGGACCTGCACGCTGGTCAGATTCAGGGCTTCTTCGATATACCGACGGACAATCTGTTTGCTGTTCCAATCCTCGCTCGCGATGTGAAAGAACACTATGACCTGAAAAACGTCATGGTCGTATCTCCAGACGTTGGCGGCGTTGTTCGTGCCCGCTCGCTGGCCAAGCGTCTCGACTGTCTGCTAGCAATCGTTGACAAGCGCCGTGACCGTCCAGGTGAATCCGAAGTCATGAACGTTATTGGTGACGTCAATGGCAAGGATTGCATCCTCATAGACGACATCGTTGATTCCGGCGGCACGCTGTGCAACGCCGCTGAAGCTCTGCTCAAGAACGGTGCAACAAGCGTTACAGCTTACATCACGCACGGCGTTCTATCAGGCGGCGCAGTGGCGCGTATCGCCTCTTCCAAACTGCGTGAGCTCGTCATAACTGATAGCATTCAGCCAACCACGTCCGTGCAGTCCGCTCACAACATTCGTGTTGTGTCGACGGCCAACCTGTTGGGTGAAGCTATCAACAGAACCGCACAGGAACAGTCCGTATCCGGTCTGTTTGACTGATATTCGCAAAAGCGGTTGGTCTATCCGACCTCAGGAAGGTGCGCGTAATACGCGCACCTTCCCGTAAAAAGCGAATAATTATCATACAATATAGCGATATTTAACGCCCTCGAAAGCAATTGCTGCGAAGACTTTCCCCAATCGTGTTCTCACTGGAGGGGGTAAGTTCATGCCTGTTGGCACATCGCGGGAGGTTGCCAAGCGCAGTTCCTTGTCTATCAAGACAAAATTTGCGGCTTTGGTAACGGGAGCAACGCTGGTTTCATGCCTTTCTGTCGGCCTGTTGTCCTATCAAACAGGCAAGGCCGGTCTGATTGACGCAAGCAAATTGCGCCTTGAAACCGTTGAGCAAAATCAGGCAAAGCAGCTTTCGGCCTACACAGACCGCGTGGAGCAGACCCTGGCCGAGATTGCACAGAACAGTGCCCTTGCCCAGGCAACAGAAACAATGACCAACATCATCGCAACCGAGCGTGATGAAGTCATCAAATCCTTCCGCCGCACCGATATTCCTGTTGAACAGCGCGTCGCATTCGATGGTGAAAAGCTGAAGCTGCTCTACGGCATTCAGCACGCCACCATCAACGGAACAATTGCCAGCAACTGGCGCAATGCGCGTGTCAGCGACATCTACGTCGTCGACAAGAATGGCCTCATCATCTACTCCGTCGCCAAGGAAAGCAACTTCCTGACCAATATTTCCGAACCAGGGAATGAAGCGATTAAGGAATTGCATGACCGTATCGCTGCCGGACAGGACGGTGTTGTCCACAGAGGCACATTCAACGGCACAGGTGCAGAGGCCTCCACTTACATCGGGATGCCACTTGCCATTTCGTCCTGGGGCCAGGTGCTGCGCAAAGGCGTCATCATCATCCGCGTATCGGCAGACCGCGTTGCCTCTGTCGTCACGCCAGAGGGCATCGGCACATCGATTGACGATGCATTCCTGCTGAATGAAAAGGGCGCCTTCCGCTCCGGCGTTGTCTCCGGTGGTGCAAACGCGCCGGTGCCACAGGAACTGATCGCCGCCGCCGCAAGTGGCCAGACCGGTTCAGTTTTTGCCGACAGCGGCAGCAACCGCACCTTCTTTGCATACGCTCCGGTTACGATTTTTGGTGAGAAGCATCTGCTTGCCACCGGCCAGGCTGAAAGCAAGGTACTGGCATCTGCCAACAACCTCGCCTTCTCAGCGTTCATTGCCACGCTTGCCGTGCTCGGCATCATGACCCTGATCGGCATTCTAGTGTCCTCGGGCCTGACCAAGCCGCTAACGGAACTGGCAAAGCTGATGAACCGCCTGAACGAAGGCGACAAGTCCATTGACATCAAAGCGGTTTCCCGTGGCGATGAAATCGGCGTCATGGCCAAAGCACTGGAATCTTTCCGCCAGGGCCTGATCGAAAAAGAACGCATGGAAGAAGATTCCGCCCGCAAGAGCGAAGAGCTGGATGAAGAGCGCCAGCAGCGCGAAACGGAAAAGGCACGCAGCGCCAAGGAATTGGAAGACGCGGTGTCGGCTCTGGCCACCGGTCTTGCAAACCTCTCCAACGGCAAACTCGATCTGCGTATCGACCGCCCGTTCGTTCCGTCTCTCGACCACCTGCGTGTTGACTTCAACAACTCGGTTGCAGGGCTGGAAGCGACCATTGCCAATATCGGCAGCAGCGCAAACACCATTCACGCAGGTTCCGGCGAGTTGAAAAGCGCTTCACAGGACTTGTCGCACAGAACAGAACGTCAGGCAGCAGCCCTGGAAGAAGCCGCTGCTGCACTGGGTGATATGACCCAGACCGTCAATGACGCGCTGAGCCGTTGCAACATTGCCGTTCAGGCAACCGCAGAAACGATGGATGGCGCGCAGAAGTCGACCGAGGTGGTCCGTGAAGCCATCGTCGCGATGGAACGCATCGAATCCTCGTCGTCTAAGATCCGTCAGATCATTGATGTGATCGACCAGATCGCTTTCCAGACCAACCTTCTGGCCCTCAATGCCGGTGTGGAGGCCGCGCGCGCCGGTGAAGCGGGCAAGGGCTTTGCGGTCGTTGCCCAAGAAGTGCGTGAACTGGCGCAGAAATCAGCGGCTGCAGCACGCGATATCTCGCAATTAATTGCAGCCTCCGCGCAGGACGTTGAAGGTGGTGTAGCGCTGGTTCTGAAAACCGGTGAAAGCCTGGAGCACATTCAGGGCCGCATTCGCTCGGTCAATGATCATATTGGGGCCATTGCCACCGCATCGCGTGACCAGTCGCTGCGTCTTGGTGAGATCAATGCATCGGTCAACTCGCTGGATCAGGTCACCCAGCAGAACGCGGCAATGGTCGAGGAAACCACCGCCTCCGCCTTTGCTCTGGCCAGTGAGGCAGACAGCCTCAATGCGCAGATCAGCCAGTTCTCGGTGCGTCGCCAGATACAGGCGGAAAACCGCTACGCGGCATAAGCCATAACAAAGATCAAGAATGAGAAAGGCCGGAGCTTCCACTCCGGCCTTTTTGTTTCAGGCGTCATTTTTGCCCTCATTCCAGATCGCGCCTTGCAAAGGGCGAAACGTCTTCTGGACCGGGCTGCCGGAGACCGCAATCTCCGGCAGCACGCCGGCAGGGACACCACCGGCTTCCGGGGAGGATATTCTGCAGGTTGCGTAACCTTAAGGCGACGCAACGTGCTTCTGGTCTTCGGGCCTTAGAAGAACCCAAGCTTGTTCGGGCTGTAGGAGACCAGAAGGTTCTTGGTCTGCTGATAGTGGTCGAGCATCATCTTGTGGGTTTCACGACCGATACCGGATTGCTTGTAGCCACCAAATGCCGCGCCTGCCGGATAGGCATGGTAGCAATTGGTCCAGACGCGGCCAGCCTCGATGCCACGGCCAGCGCGGTATGCGAGATTGGTATCACGGCTCCACACACCGGCACCCAGACCATAGACTGTGTCATTGGCAATCTCGATTGCCTCTTCCACAGTCTTGAAGGTGGTCACCGATACGACCGGTCCGAAGATTTCTTCCTGGAACACCCGCATCTTGTTGTTGCCTTCAAAGATCGTTGGCTGAATGTAATAGCCATCCTTGAGGTTGCCAGGCAGAGACTTCTTGTCACCACCGGTCAGCACCTTGGCGCCTTCCTTACGGCCGATCTCGAGATAACTCATGATCTTATCGAACTGCTCCTGAGACGCCTGCGCACCGATCATCGTCGATGGGTCAAGCGGGTCGTTCTGGCTGATGGCCTCAACACGTTTGACGGCTTTTTCCATGAAGCGGTCATAGATCGATTCGTGCACCAGAGCGCGGGATGGGCAAGTGCAGACTTCGCCCTGATTAAGCGCAAAGAATGCAAACCCTTCCAGCGCCTTGTCGAGGAACGCATCGTCTTCATTCATCACATCGGCGAAGAAGATATTTGGTGACTTGCCACCCAGTTCGAGTGTGATGTTGGTGACGTTGTCAGCCGCATAACGCATGATTTCCTTGCCCACCGAGGTGGAACCGGTAAATGCGATTTTGGCGATGCGATTGCTTTGGGCCAGCGGCTTGCCAGCTTCCGTACCCAGGCCATTGACGATGTTGATCACACCCGGTGGCAGCAGATCTTCGATCAGTTCCATCACCACCAGAATAGAGGCTGGTGTCTGCTCTGCTGGCTTGAGCACCACGCAGTTACCTGCGGCCAATGCCGGAGCAAGTTTCCATGCCGCCATCAGGATAGGGAAGTTCCATGGAATGATCTGGCCAACCACGCCAAGTGGCTCATGGAAATGATAGGCAACCGTGTCATTGTCGATCTGGCCGATTGAGCCTTCCTGCGCCCGAATGCAGCCCGCAAAATAGCGGAAATGGTCGATGGTCAGTGGAATATCGGCATTCATCGTTTCACGAAGCGGCTTGCCGTTGTCCCAAGTTTCAGCGCGAGCAATCTTGTCGAGATTGTCTTCAATGCGCTGTGCAATTTTCAGCAGAATGTTGGAACGCTCGGCAACACTTGTCCGGCCCCAGGCGGCACGGGCCTTATGGGCCGCATCAAGTGCCACTTCAATATCCGCAGCATTCGAGCGGGCAACCTCGCAAATCTTCTGCCCTGTGACGGGCGAGAGATTGTCCATGTATTTTCCGGATTGGGGTTCAACCCATTTTCCACCGACGTAGTTGCCGTATTTTGCTTTAAACGGGCTGTCGGCGATCTTTTGAATCTGAATATTCATTGAGTTCATCCTCCCTGATGAAAGCGGTTCTCACAAACCGATGTGGAGAGAATGGGCCTGAAAATCATAGCACGATAGGGTGCAGGCGGCGTATGGCACCGCACACTGTTTCATATCTGCTACAATAGCAGATGCTGGATTGTACCAAATGTGTTCGGAAATCGAATGGTTGGCAGCGACGGCATTCATGCCATTCAAACCGGTTTGAACCCGGCAAACAAAGCCGGTGCTGGCCAAAGTTATTCAAAGGCTCACAAACACAGGAGCCTTAGAAAGATACAAACAGCGACCTCCCGCCCAACACCAGACAACCAAAAACTAGCGCCTGTGCAAGACGAATGCCTCAGTGAATTTCAAGCTTCTTCAGCTTGCGATGCAAGGTGGCGCGGCTGATACCAAGCAGATTGGCTGCATGAGACACATTACCATTGGCGCGCGACAGAACACGGCGCACAGCCGCCCTCTCCGCCTCCAGCAAATCTGACCGCATATCGCCCCGTTGCTCCTGCAAAGCATCAACAGCTGGAACACCCTGCGCAATCAGCGCATCATCAAGCCGCAAGATTTGCCGTGCCGCACGAGTGGCACCGAGAATGATGTCGTCATGATCGACGGCAATCAGTGAAAGCGCCGCCGAACCGGCATTTGGCACCATGATGATTCTCGCTTCCGGGAATGCACGGCGAAAAAGATTACCCTCGATACGCTGCGCGGCGTCGCGAACAGTTTGCGTCAGAATGGACACCGTCAGTTCATTGACGTCATCCCGGCAGGTCGAGATATCAAGGGCACCGGCAATATGCCCCATATGGTCGCGAATGGGCGCCGTTGTGCAGGAAAGGCCGATATTTGACGTGAAGAAATGCTGGTCGCGGTAAACGACAACCGCACGCTCATCGGCCAGCGCAGTACCTATACCGTTGGTGCCAACACTGGCTTCGCTCCAGATCGCACCGGACCACAGGCCCAGTTCACGAAACTCCTTGTCGTCACCGGCTGCACCGCGCCGCTCTAGGGCAACGCCCTTAGCATCTGTCAACATCAGGCAGCAGCCCGCCTTGCCGACCGCCTGAAATATCCGATCGAGCTCGTCAGCGCTTTCCACCAACAGATCGGCAGAGGTCAGACGCGCTTGCTGAAATTCCGAATCCATAAGGAACAGTGGTTTATGGGCTTCTTCCGGCGCTAACCGGTGCATGGTCATGCACCGGCGCCAGGAGGCGACGATGGGTGAACTTGCCGCCGCAGAACGCTGGCGCGCACTTTCATAAACCCTGTCTGCGTGAGCTGTGGCATTTTGCATTGTCCGCTCCTCCCAAAGCTTTTTTGAATGGTGCATGCAGGGAAACTATGTTTCAACGCTAAAATACATCTTATAACACAAACGTCATCTGTACTGTGCGAACATATGTGGCAATCCGCAATAAACCCGCACTTCGCTTGCGTTTCCCCATGCTTTGTACTATAGGCGCGCTGTCCGTGTAGACACCCTTGGAGGCAACGCGGATGAAACATTTATGATGTTTCCAGTTTCAGACTGCAATGGTGGACTGAAACTCTCCATACAACCTCGAAAGGAATAGCCATGAGCAAGGAAACTTACGAGCTCAAGGCCGAGGCGCGCGAACGGGTCGGTAAGGGGTCCTCCCGTGAACTTCGCCGCAACGGTTTGATCCCAGCTGTCATCTATGGTGACAAGCAGGCCCCAATTTCTATCGCGCTCTCGACCAACGAAGTAACCAAGCGTATTCACGCTGGCGGCTTCATGACGACGATTGCAACCATCGACGTCGATGGCAAGAAGATCAAGGTTCTCCCTAAGGTTTACCAGCTTGATCCGGTCCGCGACTTCACCATGCATGTCGACTTCCTGCGCGTTTCTGGCAACACTGCCGTCAACGTTCAGGTTCCGGTTCACTTCATCAACGAAGACAAGTCCGCGATCAAGACCGGCGCTGTTCTCAACATCGTTCGTCACGAAGTTGAACTGCACGTTCCTGCCAACGACATTCCGGAATTCCTCACGGTTGACCTCGCTGGCGCCAAGGTTGGCGACAGCCTGCACATCTCTGCTGTGAAGCTTCCAAAGGGCGCAACTACGGTTATTGCTGATCGTGACTTCACGATTGCAACGATCGTTGCTCCTGCTGCTGGCATTGCTGAAGAAGAAGCTGCATCCGAAGAATAATCGGCCGCATCTGTTTCTGACAGATTGAACACCCTGCTTTCACTCGAAGGCAGGGTGTTTTCGTATGCGCCCAATACTAATACACGCCAATATTGCTCATAAAAAACAAACAATCAGAGCGCGTTCAATCAACCTTTAATATAGTTATTTCAGCATCATTTAATGATTATGTGGAATTATGATTGAATATTTGGAGATACTAATTGACCACCATAGCGATTGCTTGAGGATGGAAAGACTTTTTTAAGCATATGCTTGGTGAATATTTATATCTTGCGAACGATCGGCGTGGGGGACGCCGGTTTTACAAGGGGTTGCGGGGGCTGGATATATTGACATGACCCATTCGGTAGAAAGTCGTTTTATCGCGATCGTATCGGGAGCGTTGCTCGCTGTCGTCGCGCCGCTTTTTACTTTACTGCTCGCCCTTTCCTATCAGGAAGCGATCAAAAACCAGCGTGATCATATTGAAATCCTGCTGGCCGCCAATTCCCAGGCGCTCAGCCGTCCATTATGGGACATGGATGACGACACCATCAACCAGATCACCGGAACACTGGTCTCCGATCCCGTTATCCGCATGGTACGCGTCAAGGACACGTCGGGACAACTTGATCTGGTGCAGACAGCAGGCACCGGGGTTCCCGAAGAGCCACAGACCGTTACCCGCACCATCAGCTATAAAACGCTGAACGGCATTGAGACGGTTGGCAGCGTCACGATCTATTATGCATCGATCAACATCTTCTCGTCGCTCAGCCGCATCGAAGTCGCCTTCATCTCGATCTTCATTCTTGCCATCCTGACGGTCTTTGTCACGGCAGTCGTTGGCAACCGTTTGATGATCATAAAACCGTTGTTGCGACTGACAGCGGCCATTGAGGCAACACGCCAGCTTGGCTCCCGTCACCACGTCGACTGGCGGTCCAGCGATGAAATGGGCCGGCTTGCAAAAAGCTTCAACGAAATGCAGATCCAGCTTGAGCGGGAAGAGCGCGAGATCAAGAAGGCGCATAAACGGACGACGGAAATCTACAATCTGACGCCCGCCATGCTATTTTCACTCGACAAGGCAGACCGTATCTCGGCAGTCAGTGACTACTGGAGCCAGAGAACCGGTTACGACCGTGAAAACATCATCGGCACGCATTTTTCCGATCTTGTTGCCGATGAGGACCGCAAGACCTTCATCCTGCGCAAATTCTCTGGTTCAAGCACTGAGAGCGCCTCCGACATTACCATCCGCTTCAAATGTGCGGATGGAAAAACGATGGACGTGCTCATTCAGGAAAAGGCACTCAGCTCCATTGAGGCTGGCCGTCACACGGCATCGCTCAGCGTTATGACCGATGTGACCGAACTGCGCCAATCAGAAAAGCGCAACAAACATCAGGCTATTTCCGACCACCTTACCGGCCTTCTCAATCGCCAAGGCTTTGAAGCCATGCTCGATGAAAAAATCCGCGAAGCCGATGAAAATCGGACGGAACTCGCCTGCCTGTTCATCGACCTTGATCGCTTCAAGACCATTAATGACAGTCTGGGCCACGCCGCTGGCGACGAGGTGCTGCAGGAGTTTGTGGACCGCATCAAGCCGCTGCTGGAAGGCAGCGACAGTGCTTCGCGTCTTGGCGGCGACGAGTTTGCCATCCTGCTGGCCGGCGACAACACCGAACACCGTGCGACAGTGTTCTGTGAAAAGATCAGTGACATCTTCAATCAGCCATTTGTCACCCACGGCAATATCGTGCGCCTCAGCGCCAGCATCGGCCTTGCGCTATATCCAACCCATGCCTCGAATGCGGCAGAGCTGCTGCAAAACTCGGACATGGCGATGTATACGCGCAAGCGTGGCGGCAAAAACGGCGCACAGATGTTTGACCCTTCCATCACCGACAAGGCACGCGAACGCGCCGAGACGGAAAGTGATATCGAACAGGCAATCGCCAATGACTGGTTCGATGCCTATCTGCAGCCAATCGTCCGGCTGGAAAGCGGCGAGACCATCGGCTTTGAAGCGTTGATGCGCCTCAACCACCCGACAAAGGGCATTCTTCCTCCCGCCAATATCATCAATGTGGCAGAGGAAACCGGCACCATAAATCGTATTGGCAACCTGATCCTGGAGCACTCGCTTGCCAATCTGGCAGAGATTTCCGCGCTTCCGCATCTGTCGAATTGTTATGTCGCGGTGAACTTCTCGGCCCAGCAGTTTGAGCCCGGCTTGCCGACGCGGATTGCCGGCCTTCTCTACCGTTACAATATTCAGGCCAGCCGTCTGGTGATTGAAATCACCGAGGCCGTGTTAATGAATGACGACCCGCAGATCAGAACCATTCTCAACACCATCCACGACTTCGGCTGCCGTATTGCGCTCGACGACTTTGGAACCGGTTATTCGTCGCTAAGCTACCTGAACCGCTTCCCGGTAGACATCGTCAAGATCGACCAGTCGTTTACCAAGTCGATCATGGATCCGGTGTCCGACATCAGCCAGAAGAGCCACATGCTGATCGAGGGCATCAGTGCAATCTCACATAAGATGAGCTGTTCTGTCATCGCCGAGGGCATTGAGACACTGGAACAGCAGGAGTTATTGATGGAAATCGGCGTGGATTGCGGACAGGGTTACCTGTTTGCCAAACCGCAGCCAATTGCCCAGTTGATGCCGATGTTCGCAGCGCAGAACGCGTTTATGAAGCCAGCAATTGGTGCTTAGGCCTGAAAATCAGCATGGGGGAAACGGTGTGAAACATATCCTTGTCAGTTTGTTTTTAATCGTCTCTTCCACGTACGCCCACGCACATACCCTCACCTTTTCCACCGAAGACTATCCGCCTTACAGCTTTACCGACGCCAGTGGCAACGCCAGAGGCGTATATATGGAACAGCTGGAAATCATGATGGAAAAGGAAAAACTGGATTACAAGGTTACGGTCATGCCATGGGCGCGGGCCTTGGCCCTTGCGGAAACCCAGTCCATGCACTGCGTGTTCGCCACGGCCAGAACCGCAGAACGTGAGCACAAGTTTAAATGGGTCGTGCCTCTACACACCGACCGTAATGTGTTGATTGCCCTAAAAGCCAAAAAAATCCGTATCGGAAAAATCACTGACAGTTTCGGATACACCATCGGTACTCAACGCAACGATTACACCGAAACCGTTCTTCGCCAGATCGGTTTTCCCAATATCGAACTGAGCGCCGATTTCAATCTAACGCTCAACAAGCTGTTTGCCGGACGCATCGACATGATGCCCATGTCGGAAAGCACATTCATCAAAATCGCCAAGGGCACGACAAATTTCGAAAAAGTCTTCACGCTGTCTGACCAGATCCTCGGCGTAGCCTGCAACAAATCCGTACCTGATAGTATCATCGCCCGCATGCAAAAACGGCTGGATGATCTGATCGCCGATGGGACGCAGCGCAAGATATTTGAAAAATATGGCCTGATTATTCATAACGATCTTCATCTTCCTGCGCATACGCCCTAAGACGTTGCGCAGCGCGTTAATTTCTCAGGCCACAAATGTCGCCTGTGATCATCGGAATATGAGACGACAATGATTATCATCGCTGGCCTTGGTAACCCCGGCAGCCAATATGCTGGAAACCGGCACAATATCGGCTTCATGGCTGTCGACGCATTACAGCGCCTGCCCTCCTTTTCGCCCTGGTCCAGAAAATTCAAATCGGAAATTTCCGAAGGTGAAATTGCTGGCGAAAAAGTCCTGCTGATGAAGCCGCTGACCTATATGAACCTGTCGGGCGAAGCAGTTGGCGAAGCCATGCGCTTTTACAAGCTTGGCCCATCCAACATCATCGCCATTCATGATGAACTCGATCTGCCTGCTGGTCGCGTGCGCATCAAAACTGCGGGCGGCCATGGCGGCCACAACGGCCTGAAGTCACTTGATGCCCATTGCGGCAAGGATTACCGACGCCTGCGGCTTGGCATTGGTCATCCCGGCGACAAGGACCGTGTGCATGGTCACGTGCTGGGGGATTTTGCCAAGACTGACAAGGTTTGGCTCGAGCCCCTCATCGACGCCATTGCCGACAATGCCAGCATGCTGGTCAAAGGCGAAGATTCGCAGTTGATGAACAAGCTGGCCTTGGCAACCGGAGCCAAGGCAGAACCAGAGAAACAAGTTAAACCGGCAAAGCCTGCCGCCAAATCGCACATTCATCAGGCGCGCAACCACGCCCAACCGATGAAGCTGCCGGAAACCGGCCCCATGGCGGAAATGCTGAAAAAGATGTTCGGCGGCAAGAAAGACTAACTTGCCGACATATGGTGCGGCAGTGATGCTCAACCTCTGCTAACGCAACCTAATTCAGCGCCCTTTCACCTGTTTGCGGCAACAAGGCTTGACCTTGCGCCGCCGTTTCAGCAAAAGGCTGACAACGGAATTCTTAAAGAGACAGGTTCAAGCCATGGGCTTTAAATGCGGTATTGTTGGATTGCCAAATGTCGGTAAGTCCACCCTCTTCAATGCTCTGACAAAAACAGCCGCCGCTCAGGCAGCCAACTATCCTTTCTGCACCATCGAGCCGAACACCGGTGAAGTTGCTGTACCGGATGCACGCATGAAGGTGCTGGCTGATATTGCCGGCTCCAAGGAAATCATCCCCACCCGTATCTCCTTCGTAGACATTGCCGGTCTGGTGCGTGGCGCCTCGAAGGGCGAAGGCCTTGGCAACAAGTTCCTGGCCAACATCCGCGAAGTGGATGCTGTGGTGCATGTTCTGCGTTGTTTCGAAGACGACGACATCACCCACGTTGAAGGCCGTATCAATCCGGTTGGCGATGCCGACACGATTGAAACCGAACTCATGCTGGCTGACCTTGAAAGCCTTGAGCGCCGCGTTGAGCAGACACGCAAACGCGCCACGCTGAAGGACAAGGATTCGCTGGCGCAGCTGCCGGTCATGGAAGCTGTCATCAAGCTTTTGACCGACGGCAAGCCTGCCCGTCTGCTGCTCAAGACACTTGCCGCTGATGAAATCGAAGTATTGAAGAGCCTCAATCTTCTGACCTCGCATCCGGTTCTCTACGTCTGCAACGTCGCTGAATCCGACGCGGTTGACGGCAACGAGCACACCAAGGCCGTTGCCGAAATGGCAAAGGCACAGGGTGCAGAATGCGTCATCATTTCCGCCGCAATCGAATCCGAAGTTGCGCAGCTTCCAGAAGAAGAAGCCAACGAATTCCTCTCGGCACTTGGTCTTGAAGAAGCCGGCCTCGACCGCCTGATCCGCGCCGGTTACCACCTGCTCGACCTGATCACCTACTTCACCGTTGGTCCGAAGGAATGCCGCGCCTGGACAATCGTTCGTGGCACCAAGGCTCCACAGGCAGCGGGTGTCATCCATACGGACTTCGAACGCGGCTTCATCCGCGCCTTCACCATTGCTTATGACGACTATGTCGCATTCAAGGGCGAAGTCGGCGCCAAGGAAGCTGGCAAGGGCCGTGACGAAGGCAAGGAATATGTCGTCAACGACGGCGACGTGATTCACTTCCGCTTCAACACCTGAGGCAACACAGAATTCGGTCCCATAAATAGAAAGCCCGGTACCTCACAGGTCCGGGCTTTTTTCATGTCGCTGATATTGGATCAGATGACCGGCGGCAATTTTTCCTGCAGGCCCACTGGCAATTGCGCGACGACGACACGTCGCAACGAAGACCAGCCAATACCGATGATCAGGACAAAGACACCAACGGCCAACAATGCGACAAACACAGCATTACCGCCACTGATCTCACCCTGCCGCAACACAGCCACCACAGTGGCAATCAACGACACAAGACCCGAGGTAACGAAGGCTCTGCGATCAATAATGATGCCGATCAACATCAGCATCACCACAACGCAGACGACCAGAACGGCACTGCCGTAGAGCCCGCTTTCCTCTGCACTGAATAGACTGCCGCCGGCGCCGATGAACACAAATGCCAACAGCGCATAGAGCAAGGCAGGCGCCGTCGCTAGGTGCAGCCAGAACGCAATATCGGAACGCAGCGTGACACGATAGCGATCAGAAAGATCATAGCGCATCGCAAGCGCAAACAGGCTGAGCGCCGCGATCAGGAAAATCATCAGCGACAGCAGGCGATATTCAACCAACACATCTGCCGAGCCTGTAATCTGCTCCATCACCACAAAGATGCCCGTCAAAGCAAGCAGTGCCGCAGCAACAAACAGACCAGCCAATGCCAGCGGCACCCTGTATCGCCAGTAGAATATCGCCATGACCGGTGGCAGCAGAAACACCATTAGAAAGACTTGCACAGCCTCTCCGGGAATATTGGCTACAAAGGCATTGTAGATATACTCATTCACGCCACCCATGGCGATCGCTGTCGCTATGGTCAGAGTCACGGCCGGCAGGGCAAGCCGCTGGCGACGCACGAGAATTTCGGCAAGCACAATGATCGCAGGCAACACCGCAAAGACCGTTGCCACGCCCCACAGACCAGCCAGAACCACCACAACACCGATTGTAATCAGGATATCGTGGAAGCCGCGCACGAACCGTGGTGTTTCGGTATCCGAATGTGCTGGACTATCAGCCTCGCCGCCATCACGGAAGACCGTGCTGACATCCGGTTTTGCCACGAGATATGGCAAAAGCTTATCGGCCTGTGCATCAGAGATAATGCCATCGCTTGCGGCCTGCTTGAGACCTGAGAGAACTTGCTCGTTCACTGTACACCCTGAATGTTTGTATATCGAATGGGATCGAACAATGAGCATCAGCCTTCTAGGCTGCTCCCCATTTTACCCTCCCCCAGTGTTGCAAGCTCTATTGCATTCGCCTGTGACAATCCAGAGCATCCCGCCCCATCTCCAAAGGCGACAAATTCACCTTTACGTAAACGGAAAAATATCTTTATGATCGTCGCGAGAATGGGAGGTTTTAAAGGTGATCTACACTTACGAAGATTTTACACCGGAGCGCGTTTTCCCCTTTGCCCCGGTTACGGTGACTGCCGAGGACATTATCGAATTCGCGTCAGAATTTGATCCACAACCCATGCATCTATCGGAAGAAGCCGGGCGTGCCAGCATTCTTGGTGGGCTTGCCGCCTCCGGATGGCATACATGCGCCTTGTCGATGCGCATGATGTGCGACAGCTATATTTCCAACTCCACATCACAGGGTTCACCCGGCATCGAGTTTCTGGACTGGAAGCGTCCGGTTCTGGCGGGAGATATCCTGTCTGGACATTCCAAGGTGGTTGAAAACCGACCGCTGGCATCTCGCCCGGGCATTGGTCTTGTCAAATTCCGCAATGAGCTGACCAACCAGCGTGGCGAAATCGTCTGTCAGGGTGAACATGTCGTGATGTTTGCCATGCGCGATCAAGGGAGCATTGTGGCATGAGGCTGGCTGAACTTTCCCCCATCGGCACGCGTATCACCCTTGAAACGTTACACTTTTCCGCCGACGATATTATTCGCTTTGCATCGAAATTCGATCCGCAGCCGTTTCATCTGGATGCGGAAGCCGCACGCCACTCCGTGCTTGGAGGTCTTTGTGCATCGGGTTGGCACACCGGCTCAAGCTGGATGAAGTCATTCCTGTCATTCTGGATGAAGGAAACAATTCGCCTTAAGTCAGAGGGAATAGAGCCCCCAAAACTCGGCCCCTCACCGGGCTTCCGAAAGCTGAAATGGATACGCCCGGTCTATGCTGGCGACGACATAACCTATTATGTCACGTTGCTGGAAACCCGCCCCCTCGCCTCGCGACCCGGACTTTTGCTCAACACCACCTTCAACGAAGGCGTGAACCAGAAGGGCGAAACAGTCATATCGTTTGAGAGCAATGTACTGGAGTTCGAATAGCGGCAGGTTTATTGGACAGAAGAACCACCGCACCGGGCAACATCAGCGACATGGACAGATGAGCGACATTTTGGAAGGTTATGCAAAGTCCGCGACGCCGGAGTTCATCGCACGTTACAATGAGCTGGATTGTGCGGAGGTCTATGCACCTGTGCTTGACCTTCTGCCGCAAACGCCTGTCCGTATTGCAGATATTGGTGCAGGCACAGGACGAGACGCCGCATGGTTTGCGGCGGCAGGACATAGAGTGCTTGCTGTCGAGCCCGTGAAAGAACTGCGCGAGCCCGGTATGTGCCAACACATTTCACCCAACATAGAGTGGCTTGACGATAAACTGCCAACGCTGAGCAAGGCGCAGAACTATGGGCGTTTTGACCTGATAACACTGTGTGGTGTCTGGCAGCATATTGAACACCGTGATCGTCAGCTTGCCATGCAAAGCCTTGGCAGCATGGCCGCCTCAGGTGGCAAGATGGTCATGTCACTCCGCCATGGACCAGCGTCTGTAGATCGGCCGGTGTTTTCTATCTGCCCGGATGAAACGATTGCGCGAGCCAAGCAGTACGGGTTCAGCCTGTTGAGGCGTGTTGAGACGGGGTCGATTCAGGCCGGAAACAGGGCGCTCGGCGTAAACTGGACATGGCTCGCCTTTCAAATGACTGACCCATCGATATAACAGGTCAGTCGCAGCCAAGTATCAGTGTCCGGAAAACTCGACCAGTGTGCGCACATCAACGCCGAGGTCTTCAAGTTTCTTGCGACCACCGAGATCCGGCAGGTCGATCACGAAGCAGGCTGAGACAATTTCAGCACCCATCTGGCGCAGCAGCTTGACCGCGCCTTCAGCCGTACCGCCGGTGGCAATCAGATCATCCACCAGAATGACCTTTTCGCCGGGCTGCACTGCATCCACGTGCATTTCCATTTCATCGACGCCGTATTCCAGGCTGTAGGCCACACGCACAGTCGTGTGCGGCAGCTTACCCTTTTTACGGATCGGCACGAACCCGGCAGACAGTTGGTGGGCAACGGCACCACCCAGAATAAAACCGCGTGCTTCCATGCCGGCAATCTTGTCGATCTTTGTGCCGGCATAGGGCTGAACCAGTTCGTCTACAGCACGACGGAAAGCCCGCGGATTGCCCAAGAGCGTGGTAATGTCGCGGAAAATGATGCCCGGCTTCGGATAGTCGGGAATGGAACGAATGGCAGCGGAAAGCTCCGAAGCGATAGCAGTCATGATATGTCCAATTGAATGGGAGATTGATCGAAAAGCTTTTCGTACATTATCAAGTCAGAACGGCTGAACCAACTAAAAAGGGTTGCAACAGCAGCGGTACCCTGCAGACGGTTCATTCAGCAGCCATGCCCTGCACCTTGGCGCAAGCAGGACAAAGATCTTCGAAGGAATGTGCAGTCGGCTGCAAGGCAGGATCGCTCTTGTCATCGAAGACGCCGAACACCAGCGCCACGGTCGGGGCATCATCAATGGCACCTAAGGTGCTGCCGCATTGACCGCAAAATGTACGGGAAGAATAATCCGAAGAACGGTAAAGTCTCGGTTCGCCCGCCTCACCTGTCCAGCGAATGTCGCGTTTGGCAAACTCCACCCATGTCAGGCTGGGTGCACCGGATTGACGCTGGCACCACTCGCAGGAGCACGTGTGCGGGTTTTGTGGTTCTCCTTGCGCTTCAAACCGAACCGCACCACAAAGACAACCGCCAAGAAACGTTATTGTCATGTTGAGCCTCCTCAAAAATCTTGGCAAAGCCCTGCCCGATTCCGGATGAAAATCCGATGAACTAACGGTGAATACAAAAAGCCCCCTCAGTCTGCGTGACCGTGGGGGCTTTGATTTCCAAACCTGAGCTATTTCAGCTTAGTGTTCTTTGCGTGCGTAGACCGACTTCTTCGTCAGGTAAATCAGCGCGGTAAAGATCGCCAGGAACACCATGACCATGAAACCGGTGCGCTTTCGTTCTTCCAGATGCGGCTCTGCAGCCCACATCAGGAATGCCGAAACATCCTTGGAATACTGGTCGAGCGTCTGAGGCGAACCATCATCATAGGTCACCTGATCGTCAGAGATCGGTGGCGCCATGGCAAGGGCAGCAGCATTGGCAAAGTATGGGTTGTAGTGGGTGCCTTCAGCCACTTCCACGCCTTCCGGCGGGTCAACATATCCAGTCAGCAGCGAGTAGATGTAATCCGGGCCACCTTCCTGATACTGCGTGAAAATGTCGAACACGAACAGCGGGAAGCCACGAGTTATACCGCGTGCCTTGGCAAGCAGCGACATATCAGGCGGTGCGGCACCATTGTTCGATGCAGCCGCAGCTTCGTGGTTCGGGTATGGCGATGGGAAGTGGTCGGATGGAACAGCCTTGCGGGTGAACATTTCACCGTCACCGTTCGGCCCGTCCTGCACTTCATACTCGGCAGCAAATGCCTTTATCTGATCATCCGAGTAGCCCAGATCTTCCAGTGTGCGGAAGGAAACGAGGCTCATCGAATGACAGGCCGAACAGACTTCCTTGTAAACCTTCAGGCCCCGCTGAAGCTGTCCCTTATCGTATTTGCCGAATGGACCGGCAAAGCTCCATTCGAGATTCTTCGGCTTATGGATCGGGTAATGCGGTGTCCCCCCCTCTTCATGGCCTTCTTCTGCAGCAAATGCTGCACCGACACCAAGTCCGATAGTCAAGGTCAACGACAGAACGCTTGATACAAGCTTTTTCATAATTTCAATTCCTCTCTGTCGCCACCGTTACGCCTGGGCAGACGCTGGAGCGGAAGCGGTTTTACCACTCTTTTCCAACACTGCTTCCGTAATCGAATTCGGAATACGCCGTGGTTTTTCCACGAGGCCCAGAACCGGCATGATCACCAGGAAGAAACCGAAATAATAAAGGGTACCCAGCTGAGAGAAGCCAACATAGTTGCCCTTCAGATCGCCACCGAAGATCAGACCGATCAAGCCGCTGCCTTCAGCAGGCTGCGAACCGAGCCAGCCAAGGAAGATGGCGTTTACGACGAAGACCCAGAACAGCATCTTGTACCAGGGACGGTACACAGCCGAACGAACCTTCGATGTATCCAGCCAAGGCAGGAAGAACAGAACGATGATCGCACCGAACATCACCAGAACGCCACCGAGCTTGGAATCGATCGGGCCGACATTGAAGGTGATCGCACGCAGCATGGCGTAGAACGGTAGGTAGTACCATTCTGGAACGATGTGTGCCGGTGTCTTCAGGGCATCAGCGGGAATGTAGTTGTCCGGATGGCCGAGATAGTTCGGCATGTAGAAGATGAACCAGGCATAGACGATCAGGAAGACGGAAACGCCGAATGCATCCTTGAGCGTTGCATAAGGTGTAAACGGAACCGTATCGGTCTTGCTCTTGACTTCAACACCGGTCGGGTTGGTCTGGCCGGTGACGTGCAGTGCCCATACGTGCAGTATGACAACACCTGCAATCATGAACGGCAGCAGATAGTGCAGCGCAAAGAAGCGGTTCAGCGTTGGCTGGTCAACGGCAAAGCCGCCAAGCAGGAACTGCTGCAACCATTCACCGATCAGCGGGAAGGCTGTGAAGAAGCCGGTGATAACGGTAGCGCCCCAGAAGGACATCTGACCCCAAGGCAGAACGTAACCCATGAAGCCGGTTGCCATCATCAGGAGGTAGATGACACAGCCGAGGATCCAGAGGATTTCGCGTGGGGCCTTGTAGGAACCGTAATAGAGACCACGGGCAATATGGAGATAAACGGCAATGAAGAAGAACGACGCGCCGTTGGCGTGCATGTAACGCAAAAGCCAACCGTGGTTGACGTCACGCATGATCTTCTCGACGGAGTTAAAGGCAACCGTTGTTTCGGCGGCATAATGCATGGCCAGCACAACGCCGGTCAGGATCTGCACGATCAGCATAACCGAAAGCATAGCACCGAAAGTGTAGGCATAGTTCAGGTTGCGCGGAACCGGATAGGCGACAAAGCTGTCATAGATCAAGCGCGGCAGCGGCAGCCGGGAATCGATCCATCTTTCTAAGCCGGTGGACGGCTGATAACTGGAATGACCACTCATAATATTCTGTCCCTTTATCCGATCTTGATGACGGTATCGGATGCAAAAGCAAACGTCGGAATATGCAGGTTCTCAGGCGCTGGGCCTTTACGAATACGGCCCGCCGTATCGTAATGAGAACCATGGCAGGGACAGAACCACCCGCCGAAATCGCCGGCCTGACCGAGCGGAACGCAACCAAGATGGGTACAGGAACCGATCATCACGATCCAGTTTTCCTTGCCTTCACCAGCAGAGCGGTCAACATCCGTTGCCTGCGCGTCGGCAGCAACGTTGGCATTACGCGCAACGGGATCCTTGAGGTCAGCAAGCGCAACGGCCTTTGCCTCTTCGATTTCCTTTTCTGTACGGTTACGGATGAACACAGGCTTGCCACGCCACTTCACAGTGAGCGACATGCCGGGTTCGAGGCTGGAAACATCAACATCAATAGAAGCAAGAGCCAACGTCGATGCATCTGGACGCATCTGGTCGATGAACGGCCATGCAACAGCCGCAGCCCCGACAACACCCGCCATTCCAGTTGCTAGATAAAGAAAATCGCGACGAGTGGGTTCACCCGACGCATGATTATTTGTTACGTGTTCGCTCACCGCTACACCATCCTCTGCGCTAAATGTGCCGAAAATCGCATGATTCCTCCCACTGCTATTTGATCCAAGACAACTCCATCCCAAAAAGTCCTGGCCAATATGCGCCAATCGAATTCACGCATAATTGTTTGATCGCAAAATATCCCAACCTTTGGCAAGAGGGAACACCACAATACGGCCGTAATTCCACCCTCACAGAGCATTATTTAGGCCACTGTCGTTCTCATGCCATGACATCGGGTGTTCAGCTGGCGAATCAGACGCTTCACTTCCTCCGCCTGTGATTGTGCCCATGCATACCCCATGTTAACAACAGTCGCTTGTCGCTGCGGCTCGGAATGATTGATGAAAACACGGCTTACCTGCATTTTTTCCGTTTTACTGACCCTATTTCTTTTCGCCGGAAGTCTTCGTTACGTCAGGGATCACTGGCTTTTTTCATTCACCTACAGCTTCCAGCTTCACATCGGCATCGTCGGCGCACTCGCAGCCATTGTGCTATTTGCCGCTTTGAGAAGCCGTTACCTGTTGTTTCTTTTTGTCTGGGCCATCGCCATCACCGCGCATGCCGCGGTTCTACGGTATGAATTCGTTGCGCCGGCCAGCGAAAACGTAGCTGGCCAACCCTTCAAGCTGATTTCTTTCAATGTTTTGGGCGAAAATTACCGCAATGGCAAAAGCATCGCGGAATTTCTCTCCAATTCCGGCGCCGATGTCATATACGTCATGGAAGGCAGACCACTTGCACCTTATCTGTCTCGAATTGCGAAAACCTATCCCTATCGAATGGGGTGCAGGGTCGACACGGAAACATGCGATCTTCTGGTGTTTTCAAAATATCCGCTGGAAGGCGCAAAATTCATTACCTTGAGCGATTTACGCCGCGATCGCATGGCGGTCGCAAGGGTTACGGTCCAAGACACAACCATCAATCTGGTCGCCTTGCACGTCACGAAGCCATATTATGACGATTATCACGAGGAAGAACTGTTTGCCGCCTCAAGAATCATAAGGGCCTTAAAGGGTCCTTTGATTGTTGGAGGAGACTTCAACTCATCCAGCATCGCGCCGGATATGCTGCGTTTTCAGCGGGTCAACAAACTGCATGTCGCGAACTTCGAACCGGCGACTTGGCCGATCGAGGCGGGTAAATTCGGCATTCCGATCGACCATATTTATGCCCGCGCTCCGGCGACAATGACCAGTCTGAAGCGCCTGTCAGATGCCATGGGATCTAACCATTTTGGCCTCGAGGCAGAATTCATCATTCAAAAATAATAATCGGCACTAGGTGTCGTCAACCGACATCGGCGGCAAGAAAGCCACCGGACTGCCGCTGCCAGAGTGTCGCGTAAAGCCCACCCTGGCCGATAAGCTGGTTATGCGTGCCCTGCTCCACGATGCGGCCATTGTCCATAACAATCAGCCGGTCGAGCGCCGCAATTGTCGAGAGACGATGGGCAATCGCAAGAACGGTCTTGCCCTGCATCAGATCATCGAGATTGCTCTGGATTGCCGCTTCCACCTCGGAATCCAGGGCAGAGGTCGCTTCATCCAGCACAAGGATCGGTGCATCCTTCAGCATCACCCGCGCAATGGCGATACGCTGACGCTGACCACCTGACAATTTCACGCCACGTTCACCGACATGCGCATCAAACCCGCGCCGTCCACGCTGATCTTCCAACCGTGCAACAAAATCATCAGATTTTGCGCGCCGTACAGCCTCCACCAATTGCGCCTCGGTCGCGTCGGTGCGGCCAAACATGATGTTTTCCCTGATCGAACGGTGCAGCAGTGACGTGTCCTGCGTCACCATGCCGATATGGGCACGCAGGCTTTCCTGCGTCACCTCTGAAATGTCCTGCCCATCAATAAGGATGCGGCCACTTTCGATGTCGTAGAAACGCAAGAGAAGATTGACGAGTGTCGATTTACCGGCACCGGAGCGACCAACAATGCCAACCTTCTCACCCGCTGCAACCGAAAGGTTGAGCTTGTCGATCACTGACTTTCCGTTTCCATAATGGAAGGAGACGTTGTCAAAACGGATTTCAGGACGACGCACCACAAGCTCGGTTGCATTTGGCGCATCGACAAGATCGATCGGTTTGGAAATCAGTTCCGCAGCATTCTGCACGGTGCCAAAGTTACGCATGATACCGTTAAACTGCGTCATCAAACGACCAAGCAGGAAGTTAAGGCGCAGCACCAGCGCCAGCGTGAACGCAACCGCACCAGAGCTGATCCGTCCATCCAGCCATAGATCGATACACAGAGCCGCCATGGAGGTGATCATAACACCGGAAAGCAGCGCCATCGACGCTCTGACACCCGTGATGAAGCGTGTGAACATCAGCGTTGTCTGCTGAAAAATATCAAAACCCTGCCGCATGTAACGGTCATTGGCATCGTCGCGGCCAAACAGGCGCAGCGTCTGAATGTTGCTGTAGGCGTCAACCATGCGGCCACTCAGCATCGAGGCCGCTTCGGCCGTTTCCTTGGAATGATAGCGGATGCGCGGCACGAAATAACGCGCCAGCAGCGAAAACACCCCAACCCAGACAAAGATTACCGCCGCCAGACGCCAATCCAGCCCACCAATAAGGACGAGGGTCGAAACGGAATAAATGCCAACGAACCACACGCTTTCCATCAGCGACGTCACTAGGTCACCCGTCGCCTGCCCGCCCGACCAGACCTTGGTGACGATTCGTCCGGAAAAGTCATTCTGGAAAAAGCTCAGCGATTGCCGTGCGACATGCATGTAGGATTGCCAACGCACCAGATTGTAGAAACCTGGCGTGATAATCTGCTGGTCGGTCAGCGCAGTCAGCAAAGCAACAACAAACCGCACCACGGCGATCAACACCAGCATGCCGACAAGTTCGGGGCCATGCTGGCTTAATAATCCCGCCCAGCCGTCGCCGGGTTTGACACTGGCAAGCACATCCACCAGCCGCCCGACGAACCAGAATAACGCAGCCTCAATGGCCGCGGTCATTCCGCCGAGAATCAGCATGGCAATGAAGGGTGCCTTGGCCTGCGAAATATAAAACCAGATAAAACCGGATGTGGTTTCAGGTGGCCTCAGATCATCCTTTCGGGCGAAAGGTTGGATCCAGTTCTCGAAAAAGTTGAAAAGCTTCGAAATCACCATGTCACGGATATAGGCCTTTTCCACGAAGACGCAAAGCAGCCTGCCACCTTATATTTTGGTAATGATCAAATACAAAAGGGCGGGGGAATGCCCCGCCCTTTTGTCCGTTATTCCGCAGCAACGTCGTCATCGTTGTCCTGGATGAAGCCGCCGGACTGGCGTTGCCAAAGGTCGGCATAAATGCCGCCTTTTTCAACCAATTCGCCATGCGATCCAGCCTCAACGATATGGCCGCGATCCAGAATGATCAGCCGGTCCATTTCTGTCAGTGTCGAAAGCCGGTGAGCAATCGCAATAACCGTCTTGCCCTGCATCAAGGCAAACAGGTTTTCCTGAATGGCAGCTTCCACCTCGGAATCGAGTGCCGATGTCGCCTCGTCCAGAATGAGGATCGGAGCATCCTTCAGGAACACACGGGCAATAGCGATACGCTGCCGCTGACCGCCCGAAAGCTTGACACCACGCTCACCCACCTGCGCATCGAGACCGGTGCGACCATGCATGTCCTCCAGCGTTTCGATGAAGTCCCACGCATTGGCGCGTTTCGCCGCCTCGATGATCTGCGCATCCGTTGCCCCCGGATGACCGTAAGCAATGTTGTCACGGATCGAACGGTGAAGAAGCGAGGTATCCTGCGTCACCACACCGATTAACGAACGCAGACTGTCCTGCGAGACGGTGGAGATATCCTGTCCGTCAATGGTTATACGTCCGTCTTCAAGATCATAGAAGCGCAGAAGCAGGTTCATCAACGTGGTTTTACCGGCGCCGGAACGACCGACAAGACCAACCTTTTCACCGGCACGAATATCCAGCGTCAGGTTGTCGATAACGCCCTTTGTCCCTTCAGCCCGTGCCTTTCCGTAATGGAACTGCACATGCTCGTAGCTGATGGCACCTTTTGGTGCTGCCAATGCAGGCGCATCTGCCTTGTCAACGATATCATGCGCCTTGGTCATCATGCCCATGCCGTCATACACAGTACCGATGTTTTCAAACAGCGATGTCACTTCCCACATGATCCATTGCGACATGCCATTGACGCGCATGGAAAGACCGATCGCCACGGCAACAGCACCTGTCGTCACCGAACCGTTCAGCCAGAAATAAAGGCCGAGACTGGCGGTCGAAAACAACACAAAGGCATTGTTGAGATCGATGAGAATGTTGAAGCCGGAAATCTTGCGCATCTGGCGATGCACGGTTTCCAGAAACATGTTCATGCCATCACGTGCATAAACCTCTTCGCGTCCAGCATGTGAAAACAGCTTGATCGTCGAAATATTGGTGTAGCTGTCGACGATACGGCCGGTCATCAACGAACGCGCATCAGCCTGTTCCTTGGCCAAACGCCCCAGTTTTGGAACGAAATACACCAGAATAAGAATGTAGAAACAAAGCCATGCAAGCAGCGGCAGCACCAGACGAATGTCTGCCGCGGCAACTAGAAACAGCATCGAAACAACAAAGCTGATCGCATACACGAACACATCGATGACCTTGAGTGCCACTTCACGGATCGCAAGCGCCGTCTGCATGACCTTGGTCGACACACGTCCTGCAAACTCGTTTGCAAAGAAGGTCATGGAGTGGCGCAGCAGGAACCGATGCATCTGCCAGCGGGCGATCATGCCAAAGTTACCAGCCAAGGTCTGGTGCATGGTCATGGTGTGCAAGGCACCCATAAGCGGCAGGGCAATCAACACAAGTGCGGCCATACCGATCAGATGCCAGCCTTCATCCTGCAGGAATGTTTCGCGGTTCGCCGTTGCTAGCCAGTCAACAATGTTACCCAAAAACTGGTAGAGCATGACCTCGGCAATGGCGATGCCCATCGACATCAAGCCAAGCAACAGCAGCCAGGGTGCAGCCGGTTTTGTATAATGCCACAGAAAGGGCAGCAACTTCGGAGCCGGAGCCACCGGCGTCGAAGAGGGAAATGGATCAAGACGTTTTTCAAACCAGCCGAACATGGCCAAGCTCCGAAGAAAATGCACCCGAAATGCGAACTCACGGAGAAAACCGGGACCGCGAACGGGAAAATCATGGAATGCGGCCACGACAGCCACATGACGATACTGAAAAGAGTGAGAAACCGCGTAAGTTCCGCGTTAACGCCTAGGCTCGAAGAAAGCCCACGGGAAACGGAAGGTGACGGCGAACAGATATATTCATGGTGAACCTCCCTTTTTGGCGTTGAAGATGCCGCCTTTTAGATCAAAAAACGTTGTCTGCCTAGGGGCCACGAGACACGCTCCTTCAATATGACACTGCCCCACTGAATGGTTGTGGCTTTTCAGGCACAATCTCTCGTGGTAACCGCCTCGCAATTCTTGCAATTGGAAAACACATGCCCGACATCAGGATCGCCCTTTATCAACCCGATATTCCCGGCAACACAGGAACGATCCTGAGACTTTCCGCCTGTCTTGGCATTGCTGTTGACATCATTGAACCAGCCGGTTTTGATATTTCCGACCGCAATCTCAAACGTGCCGGCATGGACTATCTGGCCGTTGCTGCTTTGACGCGCCATATCAGCTGGACACATTTTGAAGAGTGGCGGGCAACAACTGGACGCCGTCTGGTTCTCGCCTCCACCAAGGCTGCCCTTCCCTATACAGACATCCAATACAAGCCAGACGATATTCTGTTGTTTGGCCGCGAAAGTGCCGGGGTGCCTGATCATGTGCATGACAAGGCCGATGAACGCATCATCATTCCGATGATCGAAGGTCAACGTTCCATCAACGTTGCCATGTCGGCCGCCATGATAACTGGCGAAGTGTTGCGTCAGGTCGGGTTTTAATTCTGATTTTGACGGTCAGTCGGCAGACGGCAGGCGGCGCATGGTAAATTCGATGCGATCCCCTTCCAGCTGGCGCCAGCTTTCCACCTCTGTCCAGTAGGCGGCCTTGGGAAAGGCGTCGAACCATTCACGCGCCTTGGCGCGAGCGTCCTCGCGGGTGAGACAAAATGTCTGGCGCACGAACATGCCGTGTTTTTTTGCGCCCTCCCCGACAAGGGCTTGTTCCCTGCGATGGGCGTTAATACGCCGTTTTAGGCCGTCCAGCGGTGGTGGTCCGGTAAATTTCGTCATGACATTCACCTCTGCCAATAGGATATTCTGGCGAAGGGCGATTGGCGAGTCGAAATTGTGCGCAAGCCTCGCGCCTGATAAAGCGGCGACAATAAAGGCGAATCAACGTCAGGCGTTCGCGCGCAAAACATGCAGGAGAGCGGACATGGACCGGCCGCAAATGCCCAAGGGCTTGCCAGAAGACATTGAGGACAAGAAGGAAGCGGCACGCGCCTGGTTTGAAAGCCTGCGCGACACCATCTGCGCATCCTTTGAAAACCTGGAACGCGAACTTCAGGGACCGCTTTCTGACCAGGAACCGGGTTACTTCGTCGCCAAGGACTGGCAGCGCGAAGGCGGTGCTGGCGGCGGTGGCCGCATGTCGATGATGGAAGGCCGCGTGTTTGAAAAGGTCGGCGTACACACCTCAACGGTGCACGGCGAATTTTCGCCAGATTTCCGCTCGCAGATCCCAGGCGCCGAGGAAGATCCAACCTTCTGGGCCTCCGGCATTTCGCTGATCGCCCACCCGGTCAATCCCAACGTACCGACTGTCCATATGAACACACGCATGGTGGTCACATCCAGTCACTGGTTCGGTGGTGGTGCAGACTTGACGCCTATGCTGGCACGCCGCCGCACGCAGGAAGATGGCGATAGCCAGCTTTTCCACAAAGCCATGGAAATCACCTGTCGCCGCCATCCGGTTGCAGATTACCCACATTATAAGAAGTGGTGCGAAGACTATTTCTTCGTCAAACATCGCAATGAAGCGCGCGGTATCGGCGGCATTTTTTTCGACTGGCTGCACCCCGATGAAGAAAAGGGCGACTGGAATGCTAATTTTGCCTTCGTTCAGGATGTCGGTCGCGCCTTCAATCTGGTTTACCCGAAGATTGTACGCAGCAATTTCAATACGCCATGGACGGAAAATGATCGTGACGAGCAGCTGATCCAGCGTGGCCGTTATGTGGAGTTCAATCTGCTCTACGACCGCGGCACACTTTTTGGACTAAAAACCGGTGGCAATGTGGAATCCATCCTGTCGTCCCTGCCACCGGTCGTCCGCTGGCCATAAAATCTTCGCTGAAACGACCGGCGTGTCGGCGAAAAAACCACGATAACAATGACCTGAAACGGGTAGCAAAAACAGGCTCGTCCATCGACCCTTTATGAGTGCTCCAGAGCTGTATGGAGCACCAAAATGACGCACGCTGGTTTGGCGGCCGTCATAATATTAATCTTCACGAATATTTCACCGAAACCCCTATAATTAGGGGTTAATGAAATGCATGAGTGGTGTTAGTCTCCAGCCAGACGTACTGGAGGAGCTATCGTCATGATTACTTCAAACAGCATGCAGTTGTCCGCGTCCCCCAAAGCCCAACCACATTCAATCGAAACACCTGAATTGATTGATCGTCTTGCGACGGAACTCCGCGCAAGCGGTGATCGTGATCTGCCACATGCGTTCTATGTGGAGCAGGTTAAACGCACCCTTTCCGGCGACATCAATCCGGAAGCACTGGTGGCGGCAAATGATGACGAGGGACTTACTCGCGTATCATCCATGTGCAGCCCATCGGTTTTCCAATGCTGGGCGATGCCTGAGTAAGCCGGAACATAACCGGTAACAGCTCGTTACATAAAAGGCAGGGCTAAAAATCTGGCTTTCTTCCCTGCCTTCTGAACAGGGAGTTTCAAAATGCGACTATTTGAATGTGGCACACTGGTGCCCGGTTGCGCATGGCACACACGTGCCGACGACGACGCCGAAGTGGTGCGCCGTACAGTTGAGCACATGCGCACCGCTCATGGTGAAACGATTATTCGTGAAAACATGGTTGAGAACATCAAGGCGCGTATTCGCAGCGAAGCGAACGCGGCCTGACTTTTTAATCCTGCAGCATGGTTTTCAATCGGGCGGTCAGTGCCGCCCGGTCAAGTGAGAAGTTGACCTCAACCCACTTGTCTTCCAGCGCAGAAAGCACCTCGCCCACACGCGGTCCTGCAGCAACGCCTTCTGCCAGCACATCGGCACCGGTCAACGGAAAGGCCGGTTTGACAAACGCGTTTGCTCGATTGTTGAGCGTCGATAGTCGGGCGACTTTGCGCATCGCCTCTTCACCCGCCGACACATCAGCACGGGCCGCAGCCAGCGCAAGTTTCAGCCGCATCACTACCCCATCCTTACCCTGCCGATAAAGTAGACGATCAAGTGCCGTTTCTGCCATGGTAGCGTCCGGTGTCTGGGCACCCGCCCACAACGACAGCCGGTTGGTTTCGTTTTTCGACATCCGCAGCCTGCTGGCCATGGCTTCAACTCTTGCCACGTCAGGCGGGATAATCGCCGCAAGGCGTATCAACGGGTCGACCGACCAATTCAAAGACTGCTCGGCAGCAACGAGGCCATGGATAGAATCGATGCCCCACTTTTCCGTCTCCGGCAGCACCTGCGCCAGGACGCCAGACTGCCTCATCCACAAAAGGGAACGCGACGGATCGGGTGCTGACAACAGTTTCTTCAACTCGCTCCAAACACGCTCGGCCGACAGGGTCGACAGCTTATCTTTAGCACGTGCGCTTGCCCGGAGCCCGTCCGCGTCTGGACGACCGGACCCGTACCAGGCAAAAAACCGGAAGAAGCGCAGTACACGCAGATAGTCTTCTGCCACCCGGGTTGCCGCATCGCCAATAAAGCGCACGGTTCGAGTCTCAATGTCTGGCAGACCATTGATCAGGTCGATAATGTTGCCTTCGACATCGGCATACAGGCCGTTGATTGTCAGGTCTCGGCGCTCGGCATCAACCTGCCAGTCGGTGCCGAAGGCAACATCAGCACGTCGGCCGTCAGTCGCCACGTCGCGACGCAGGGTGGTTACCTCGTAACCTTCCCCCTCCAGAACCAGCGTGACGGTGCCATGCTCAATGCCTGTCGGGACGGATTTGATTCCCGCATCCTTCGCCCGTTCCACCACATCCTGCGGCAGCAATGTCGTGGCAATATCGATATCGCCAACCGGCATATCCATAAGAGCATTGCGGATTGCGCCCCCGACAATCCTTGCCTCGCCGCCATCAGCGTTCAGCAGACCAAGAATGCGCTGAAGGGCCGGTTTGGAAAACCAGTCCTGCCCGGCAATGCTGTTCATGCGTATAGCCTTTCATAAATCATGCGGACGATACCCGCCGTAATGCCCCAAATATAACGTTCGCCATAGGGCATCTCGTAGAAGTGCCTTTCATGGCCCTGAAACATACGGCTGGCAAGCACGTGATTGTCGGGATTCATCAGAAAAGACAGCGGTACTTCAAAGACCTCATCAACCTCTGCAGGATTGAGGATCAGATCAAATCCGGGTTTTACAACAGACAGAACAGGTTTGATGCGGAAACCCGTGCCGGACACGTAATCCGGTAAAACGGCCAACGGCTCGACAAATGAACGTGGCAGCCCTATTTCTTCTTCAGCCTCCCGCAGCGCAGCAATTTCGGCATTTTCATCTTCTTCATCGATACCGCCACCGGGAAAGGCTATCTGCCCGGAATGTTTGCGCAGCGTCGACGTGCGCTGTGTAAAAATCACCCGCGCCTCATTGCCATCGTCGACGACAGGCACCAGCACTGCCGCATCCTTCAGTTTGACGCCATCAATGGAAAAGCGCACGGCAGGGTTCAAACGGTGGTCGCCATTCACACCCGCCGTCTCGAAAGCGTCTTCATTCATTGAGATCACGCGACGGCGAAATTCGCCCGCGGAAAACTGCATCACATCACTCATTTCGACAACATATCCAGTTCATTCATCGGCATGACTGGAAAAACATCGTCACCTGATCGAACGCAGAACATCTCGGTACCGTTGATGTCCATCGACTCTCCTAGTGCTGCCAGATCATACATAACCGCTCTTGAAACCAGGGCTTCAAGCCGGCCTCGCACCAGCAGATAGGGTTTCAATTCGTGATTTTCACCGTGTATGTCAAAACGGAGCGGATTATCTTTTCCAACAGCCACCACATCCCCCACATTGGTCCGAAATGTCAGTTGCTGTTTGCCCCCCTCTTTCGTCACCATCATCTCGACAGCAAGAAATGGTGCATCCACCACCTTGATGCCGACTTTTTCCACAGGCGTCACAAGATATGTTTTACCATCTTCGTCTTTTCGCAAAACAGTGGAAAACAGCCGTACCAGCGGCGCCCGGCCAATGGGCGTGCCCATATAAAACCAGGTGCCATCCGCCCTGATTTCCATGTCGAGATCACCACAAAATGGTGGATTCCAGCGCTCGACTGGGGCCGGCCCACGCGGTTTATCACCGGTTTGCTCAGCTGCGCGAGAAATCAGGGCAGCAAGACCTGCCGCATCTTTCGCCGAATTTATCGTTTCGCTTGCCATATTCGAGTCCCGCTTTACACGTAATGGAACATGAGTAACGAGATAGTCATTTGAAACATGCTTGTCAGCCGTCAGGATGGCAATAAGCTATATGCAGTGCAGAAAACGTCTTAAACTATGCCGCGTAACAGCGTGCGGCGGTTTTGCGGTCACGGTATACGATAAAACAATGACTTACAGCACGTTACTTGGATATGATGAACCGAAACGTGATTTAAAGCCACGATTCGCCGGAACCGCAGGATGAGCCGAACGGTTCGATGAAAATGTTGAGGAGAGCGACATGGGCATGATGAACACCAGCGAAGCCCTCGATGAAAAGGCGATTATTGCGGCAGCCGAAAAGGCGCTGGCAGATATTGCAGCCATCCGGGCAGATGTTTCCAAGGTCATTTTCGGTCAGGAAAAAGTCGTCCAGAACACCCTGCTCGCCATTTTGTCCGGCGGTCACGCGTTGCTGGTCGGTGTTCCCGGCCTTGCCAAGACAAAGCTGGTGACGACGCTCGGCACGACACTTGGCCTTGATGCCAATCGTATCCAGTTTACACCCGACCTCATGCCGTCAGATATTGTCGGTTCGGAAGTGATGGACCAGGATGAGAGCGGGCGCCGCTCTTTCCGTTTCATCAAGGGACCGGTCTTTGCCCAGCTGCTGATGGCCGACGAAATCAACCGCGCCAGCCCGCGTACCCAGTCCGCTTTGCTGCAATCCATGCAGGAATACCACATTACAGTCGCTGGCCAGCGTTATGATCTACCAAAACCATTCCACGTTCTGGCGACCCAGAACCCACTGGAGCAGGAAGGCACCTACCCTCTTCCAGAAGCCCAGCTCGACCGCTTCCTTCTGCAGGTCGATGTTGACTATCCGGACCTTGCCGCCGAGCGCCAGATCCTGCTTGACACCACCGGCACCACATCAGGTGAAGCACGCCGCGTGATTGACGCGGAACGCCTGATCGAAATCCAGACCCTCATTCGCCAGATGCCGGTCAGCGACAAGGTTGTTGATGGCATCCTGTCGCTGGTGCGTTCGGCACGTCCCGGTCACGGCAATGCACTGACCGACAAGAATGTTGCCTGGGGTCCAGGCCCACGTGCTGGCCAGTCGCTGATGCTGACGGCGCGTGCGCGTGCGCTCTATGAAGGCCGTCTAGCGCCCTCGCTGGACGATGTTTATGCCCTTGCGGAACCTGTACTGGAACACCGCATGGCATTGACCTTCGCTGCGAGAGCCGAGGGCATGTCGGTTCGTGATGTAATTGCAGGACTTGTGGCGCAGGCCAAAGGCTGACCCTTAAGGGCAGAAAAGGAGCGCAAGTGGCATCCATTGGTCAGATCGTCGAGAAGACCCCGGGCCCAGAGGTTCTGGCGCGCGCGCGCCAGCGCGCAAGTCTGGTGCCGGATTGTATGGTGGAAGCCAAACGCATCGCCAACACCGTGATTGCCGGCTGGCATGGCCGCCGCAAACGCGGCATCGGCGAAAACTTCTGGCAGTTCCGCCCCTATGCCGAGGGTGAAAGCCTGTCGCGCATCGACTGGCGCCGCTCGGCCCGTGACGATCATACCTATGTCCGCGACCGGGAATGGGAAGCAGCCCATACAATCTGGTTGTGGGCCGACCTGTCACCATCAATGATGTTCAAGTCGACACTGTCGCCGGTATCGAAAGAAAGCCGGGCATTGGTGCTGATGCTGGCATTGGCGGAAATTCTGGCTCGCTCCGGTGAACGGATCGGTTGTCCCGGCATCATGGAACCGGTCTCGGCGCGCAACGCCGCCGAACGACTGGCCGCTGCCCTCATGCATGCACCAATGACCGGCGGCTTGCCGGAAACCAACATGATTAAGGGTGCAAGCGATATCGTGCTGATCGGCGACTTCCTGGATGATGCGGCAAACGTGATGGAGCGTATTTCGCCCTTAGCACGCCGCGGTTTGCGCGGGCATGTGGTGGAAATTGCAGACCCCGCAGAAGAGACCTTTCCTTACAGCGGCAGAACCGAATTTTCCGATCCCGAAACCGGTGAAAAGCTGGTGTCAGGTCGCGCCGAAACCATCAAGCAGGATTATACCCGCGCCTATTTTGCCCGTCGTGATGCGTTGGGATCAGCCCTTCGTCGCATGGGCTGGAATTTCGTGTTTCACCGCACCGACCATCTGGCATCCGAAGCGCTGGTGACGATGCACATGTATCTGTCCGGTTCTCCGGCCGGTGCTGTAGGTGGAGGTCGTACATGAGCGCCCTGCCTTTCCTGTTCACCAATCCCTATATTCTCATTGGTCTCGCCGCCCTGCCCGCCATCTGGTGGCTGTTGCGGTTGACACCGCCACGCCCAAAGGCCGAGGTCTTTCCACCACTCAAAATCCTTGCAACGGTTTTGAAACGTGAGGAAACGCCGTCGCAAAGTCCCTGGTGGCTAACCTTGCTGCGCATGGTTCTGGCGGCCTTGGTCATTCTGGCACTGGCCGATCCCGTCCTTAACCCGCGCAACACGTCCGTGGCCAGTGGTGGTCCCCTGGTGTTGGTGGTCGATAATGGCTGGGCAACATCGATTGACTGGGAACGCCGCGTGCAGACCGTATCGGCGATCATTGACGATGCCGAGCGTGCCGATGTGCCGGTTTCGATCAGCTTTACCGCCGAAACCAACAACGACGCCGTGCCGACAACCGCGGCCGTGGCTCGCGAAAAACTGGCCGCTGCAAAACCGCGGCCCCTGGTTCCAGACCGGTTCAAGACCGCAGAATCCGTGACCGAGGCATTGAACGGCACCTCGCCCGGCACATTAGTTTTTGTCGCCGATGGTATTGCAACGCCAACGGATCAGGACGCACTGGCTGATCTTGCCAGCCTCTCACCTTCGGAGCTACGGTTGATCGAAGGTGACGGCAAACAGATCTCCGCCATTACCTCCGCTTCCAACGGCGCCGATTCCATGTCGCTTTCCATTGCCCGCCTGAACACAACAGATGCAGAAAATCTGACGGTGAATGCGCAGGATAGTCAGGGCCGCACACTTGGCACTGGAACAGCAGCTTTCGCCGCTGGTGCTGATGAGGCCACCGGCACCATCGAAGCGCCCTTCGAATTGCGTAACGACTTTGCCCGTCTTTCGATTGAAGGACTGACCACAGCAGGTTCCGTGCATTTGCTAGATGATGGTTTTCGCCGTCGCCGTGTCGCACTGCTTGCCGGCGATACCGGCAGCGACTTCCAGCCGCTGCTGCTGCCATTGTTTTACATCAGTCGCGCCCTGCAACCTTACGCCGACCTGATCGAGCAGCGACAGCCTGACCTTTCGGTTGCCATACCTGAAATCCTGCAGGCTAACCCATCCGTCATCGTCATGGCTGACATTGGCCGCCTGCCAGCCGAAACCTATGAACCTTTGCAACGCTGGTTACAGCGTGGCGGTACCTTGATCCGGTTTGCCGGTCCGCGCCTTGCGGCAGCCCCAGCCGATGACCCGCTGGTACCGGTAACCCTTCGCCAGGGCGAGCGCACGCTGGGTGGCGCGCTGTCATGGGCAGAACCACAGCCGCTTGCTGATTTCCCGAATTTCGGCGCTTTTGCAGGCATGCCGAAAGCCGACGGCGTATTGGTCAAACGTCAGGTGCTGGCAGAGCCAACGCCTGATCTCGCCGAACGGACATGGGCAAGCCTTGCCGATGGAACGCCGTTGGTGACCATGCGTGAAAACGGCGCTGGCCGCATCGTGCTGTTCCACATTAGTGCGGAAGCCACATGGTCGGACCTGCCGATTTCAGGACATTTCGTTGAAATGCTGCGTCGCCTTGTACAGCTATCGAAAGCCGCCGGCGCGACCGCCGAAGGCAGCGCCGTTGGCAGCCTTGCCCCTTATCGCCTGCTGATGGCAGATGGCACACTGACCACGGAAACCGGGACGGCACGACCGCTGGAAAACCGGCCCGGCCAGACGCCGATCGCAAATTTCGAAACCCCACCCGGCCTGTACGGCACAGAGGATGGCTTCGTGGCCCTCAACCTTTTACCAGCAGGTGCAAAACTTGCGCCGCTGGATGCCTCGCTTGCTAATCTGCCTGTGCTGCGTGAAGGGTTGATCGGCGAAACAGCCCACTCCCTGCGCCCCGCTCTGTTCATAGCGGCATTCCTGCTGCTGATCGCCGACAGCCTCATCATGCTATTCATGAATGGTGCCTTTGCCCGTCTTCCCCGTACTAGAGGCTCGGCTGCCGCCGTGATGCTTGCCTTCATGGCAACACTATCATTGCTGGCACCAGACACGGCACGTGCAGATGATCCCAAACCCGGCGATGAAGCGATTTTTGAACGGCTCGACACCACGCACCTCGCTTACGTCATCACGGGTGAAAGTGATGTCGACGATATCTCAAAACGTGGGCTGCAGGGCTTGAGCGAGTTCCTAACCTGGCGCACGACGCTGGAACCCGGCGCACCGGTTGGTCTTGATATTTCAAAGGATGAATTGTCCTTCTATCCGATCATCTATTGGCCGATTTCTGCCACCGCACCAATGCCATCCAGTGCTGCGATTTCCCGAATCGATGCCTATATGCGCGCCGGGGGTACTGTGCTGTTTGACACACGCGACCAATTCACCTCACTCGGCAATGGTGGTGGTACCAGTGCCAATGGCGAACGCCTTCAGGCCATTCTCGCCAATATAGACATCCCACCGCTGGAACCAACACCGGAAGATCACGTACTGACCCGTTCGTTCTATCTGCTGACCAACTTTCCCGGCCGATACAACGGCAGCCCGCTATGGGTCGAATCCCGCCAGGATTCCGGCAAGACCACGTCCGGCCTGTCTTCGTCAGGCGATGGCGTGACACCTATTCTGATCACCGGCAATGATTTTGCGGGCGCATGGGCGATCGACGACAATGGTGCGCCTTCGCTGCCAACCGTGCCTCCGGATGAAGTGCAGCGTGAACATGCGTTCCGCTCTGGCGTGAATATCATGATGTATATGTTGACCGGCAACTACAAGGCAGATCAGGTGCATGTGCCTGCCCTGCTGGAAAGACTGGGGCAATGATATGACACTGACTTTTGCTCCCTTCCTCCCGTGGTTTGCCATTATCATACTCGCCGTTGCAGCCCTGTTGCTATTCGTCCTCGGACTGTGGCGTGGTGTGCGCGGCGCATGGCTGCGCGGTATTGCGCTTGCCGCCCTGCTGCTTGCCATTCTCAACCCGCTTCTGACACAGGAGGAGCGTGAGCAGCTTTCCACCATTGTGCCTGTCATCGTTGACCGTTCGCAAAGCCAGGATACGGCGGAGCGTACAAAGATGACAGATGATGCGCTGGCGCAGTTGCAGGATCGTCTGTCGCGGTTCCCGCGCATCGAGCCGCGCATTGTCGAGGTGCAGGATGATGGCACCAGCGATACGCCATCGACACGCCTGTTTTCCTCGCTCAATTCCGCAATATCAGATGTATCACCATCTCGGGTTGGCGGTGCCATTTTCCTCAGCGACGGCCAGATCCATGACATTCCAAACCCCGGTCAGGACCTTGGTTTCAAAGCACCGATCCATGGCTTGATCACCGGCAAGGCGGACGAATTTGACCGGCGTATCGAGGTGGTTCGTGCACCGCGCTTCGGCATCGTCAACGAAAACCAGCAACTGACCTTCCGGGTGTTTGATGACGGCCGCAGCCAGGGCGGCCCGGCAGAAGTTACCATTCGCATGAATGGCGAGGAACTGGCAAAGGTACAGGCAACACCCGGCCAGCCGACACCGTTCGATTTCAAGGTGCCGCGTGGTGGCAACAACGTCATGGAATTCTCGGTCGCCGAACTGCCCGGAGAAGTCACCACAGCCAACAACCGCGCTGTGCATCTGATTGAAGGCATTCGCCAGAATCTGCGTGTGCTCCTGGTTTCGGGTGAGCCCCATGCCGGGGAACGCGCATGGCGCAATCTGCTGAAATCCGACGCTTCGGTTGACCTCGTTCATTTTACCATTCTGCGCCCTCCGGAAAAGCAGGATGGGACACCGATCAACGAGTTGTCCCTGATTGCCTTCCCGACCCGTGAGCTTTTTGTTGAAAAGATCGAGGATTTCGACCTGATCATTTTCGACCGTTACCAGCATCGCGGCGTGCTGCCGATCCTGTATTATGATTATATTGCCCAATATGTCGAAAAGGGCGGCGCCCTTCTGATTGCGGCGGGACCAGAACATGCCGGACAGGACTCCATTGCCCTGACGCCGCTTGCCAGCGTTTTGCCAGCCAATCCGACCGGCCAGATGCATAATTCCGCCTTCTACCCTCGCCTGTCTGAAGCGGGCAAGAAACATCCGGTCACGCGCGGCCTTGAAGGCTCTGGTGATGAACCACCGGCCTGGGGTCGCTGGTTCCGCACCGTCAGCGTTGATCCTCCGGCTGGCCAGACAGTGATGCTGGGCGATGGACAAGACCCACTGCTGGTGCTGAACCGCCAGGGCGAAGGCCGTGTGGCGATGCTGTTGTCCGATCAGGGCTGGCTGTGGGCGCGTGGTTTTGAAGGTGGCGGTCCGCACGTGTCGCTTTACCGGCGCATTGCCCACTGGCTGATGAAAGAGCCGGAACTGGAAGAAGAGGCTCTCACCGGCCGGGCCAATGGCCGCACACTCGAGGTCACCCGCCAGACGATTGGCGATGATCCCGGTCAGGCAACCGTCAAGTTCCCATCCGGCAAAACCGAAACCATGGCGTTTAACGAAGCTGGTCCCGGCCTTTACAAGCTGGAACAGCGCATGGACGAAACCGGCTTGTTTGAAATCACCAATGGCGAATTCACCACTTTGGTGCATGTCGGTGCCGTTGATGCCCCGGAATTCAAGGCGATGATTTCAACCACCGAAACACTCGCGCCGCTGGCTGCGGAAACAAAAGGCAGCGTGCACCGCGTTGCCGACAATGACGGCCGTCTCACCCTGCCGGACATTTTGCCTGTGCGCGGTGAAGTGCGTGTCCCCGACAACAACCGCATGCTGATCAGCATGACCAATGAAACTGTGCTGACCGGCGTCAACACACTGCCGCTGTTTGCCGGTTTTGCGGGATTGGGCGTGCTGCTGTTTGCATTTGCCGCCGTGTGGTGGCGTGAAGGTCGCTGATACCTTTTTCAGCAATATCGACCCAAAAAAACCTGACAGATTGCTCTGCCAGGTCTTTTTGTTGGATCATTCAAGTTAAGAACGTAAGTTCAGGCAAAAACCCTTTGAGGTTCCTCATAGGTATCCTCTTCGGCATCCGGCATTGCCATCACGGCTTCACATTGCCGCCAGCCAATCACGCCCTTCAGCCGCGCATGAATATCTTGGCCAAGGGGTACAACCAGCACCCGGTTCGGATCAACAGGCCCCGGAAAATCCAGCGCCTTATAGCTGACCTTCTCAAAGCCGAGCGGCATGTAATAAGGTGGGTCTCCGATCAGGATAACAGCTTCCGAACCCTTGCGTTTTGCCGCCTCGATGGCAATCCGCACCAGTTCCCGGCCAATGCCCATGCTCTTGTGGGATGGCCGCACGGCAAGTGGTCCCAACATATGTCCTTTGACACCACCGGCCAGCACCGGCGTCATCCGCACGGAGGCAATGGTTTCACCGTCGTCAGCACAAATGAATGACAAGGTCCGGTCATGAGGTCCCTGCTCGCGAATGCGCGCTGCCGCACGGGTGTGACGGCCCGGACCAAATGCTTCTTCGTTGATGATTTCGATGGCAGCATCGTGAGATGCGTGCTCGGTAAGGTAGACCAGATCGTGCTTGGACATTAAAAGACCCGAACCAAAAAGCGGACATGACAATAGCGACAGCTACGCCTCAAGAGGCGTTTAAGAGCGTCAGCGTCGTCGGAGCATCCGTGGTTCAGTCATTGAATTCGATCAATCCCTAAAAGTTTGTTTTGCCTGATATCAGGATTCATGGGGAGCGTCCAGCCTTTATTGAACACCTGCATCCATCATAATTGTGAACGGCACAGAACGCAGTGTTCACGATTAGGGTATCGAATACATCAGAAAATAGCCTATTCTTTACTCAGTCAAAAATTGAAACAGGAGGTTGCACCATGGGTATGCTGGTGGAAGGTGTCTGGAAAGACGTATGGTATGACACAAAGGAAACCCGTGGCCATTTCAAGCGCAGCGCATCACAGTTTCGTAACTGGATTACCGCAGACGGCGAGCCCGGCCCATCTGGTAAGGGTGGCTTCAAGGCGGAAAAAGACCGCTATCATCTCTACGTATCGCTGGCCTGTCCTTGGGCACATCGCACGCTGATCTTCCGCAAGCTCAAAAAGCTGGAGGATCTGATTTCCGTTTCAGTCGTCGATCCGCTGATGCTGGAAAACGGTTGGGAGTTCAAACCTGAGTCTGACCGCACACCGGGCGCCACACAGGACCATCTGTTCGGCTCGTCCACACTCTGGCAGGTCTATGTCAAAGCCGATCCAAACTATTCCGGTCGCGTCACCGTGCCAGTGCTCTGGGACAAAAAGAATAACACCATCGTTTCAAATGAATCGGCGGAAATCATCCGCATGTTCAACAGCGCCTTCAACGGCCTGACAGGTTCGGAAGAAGACTTTTATCCCCAAGCGTTGCAGCAGCAGATCGATGAGCTCAATACCCTCATCTACGACACCGTGAACAACGGTGTTTACAAGGCCGGTTTTGCAACGACGCAGGAAGCCTATCAGGAAAACGCCATCAAGGTGTTTGAAACGCTGGATATTCTGGAAGCACGGTTGAAACAGCAACGCTTCCTGTTTGGCGCAAACCAGACCGAGGCTGACTGGCGGTTATTCACCACCCTGGTGCGGTTTGATGCTGTTTATGTCGGCCACTTCAAGTGCAACATTCGCCGCATTGCCGACTATCCCAATGTGAGCGGTTATCTGCGCGATCTCTATCAGACACCGGGTGTCGCCGAGACGGTCGATATGCGCCATATCAAGGAGCATTATTATCGTAGCCACACGATGATCAACCCAACTGGCATTGTACCTGTAGGGCCAGCCATCAATCTTGAAATGGCACATAACCGGCAGGAATTGGTTTAATCCCCGCGCCTACCAGTAATCCGAGACAGTGATCTCACCCTTCAATTCCTGCAAACGGCGGCGCGTTGCCGCCGTTGCATCCTCGGGCAAATTGTCCGGATCAAAAAAACCGCTTTCCTTGATTTCCCAATCCGCCAGCCGTGGTGCCGTTTGCTCGACATTCAACCTGTAGAGCACAACATGGTCGCGCCTGCTGGCCTTGTTGTTGAAATAGACATGGAAAATCTCCGGCGTGCTGGTCGCCGTCAGATTGCCCTCCTCGCGAATTTCCTTGTGCAGCGCTTCGATCACTGTTTCGCCGCGCTCAACGCCGCCACCGGGCAGATACCAGCCCGGCAAATAGGAATGGCGTACAAGAAACACCCGACCTTGTGCGTCAAAACAGGCCGCTCGCACCCCCATTGTCATGCCACGCGTGACCAGGAACACCGCATGCAGGATGCGTGTCACAATCCACGTCAACAAACTCTGTTTTTCGGGGGAACCTTTTCCGCTCATTCTACCTTTCCGATCATGGCCAAAAACAATTCCGTTTCATGATCTTATGCGTTATGTCTGCCACCATGTTCAAACTCGCGCATATCTCAGATGTCCATCTTGGACCCCTGCCCAAACTTACATTCCGTGAACTGGCGTCTAAACGCATTACAGGATTTGTGAACTGGCATCGCAATCGTCGCAAGCACCTTTTCACAGATACGCTGGAAAAACTGCTCGATGATCTGGAGGCGAAGCAGCCCGACCATCTGGCGATAACCGGTGACCTCGTCAACCTTGCGACCGGTATTGAAATTCGCGCAGCCGCCGATTGGCTGGAAGAAGTGGGCGAACCATCGTCTGTTTCCGTCGTCCCTGGCAACCATGATGCCTATGTCCCCGGTGCGCACGACAAGGCCATGAACGCATGGTACCCCTATGTGCGCGGGGATGGCGACCCCGAAGACTGGGATGAAGACCGCAAGATTTTCCCCTATATGCGCGTTCGCGGCCCGGTCGCCCTGATTGGCTGCTCGACATCCATTGCCACCCCGCCCTTTTCAGCGACCGGTTATTTCGGCCGCAGGCAAGCGCGTGCGACAGCTGAACTGCTGAAAAAGGCGGGCTCGATGGGCCTGTTTCGTGTGTTGATGATCCATCATCCGCCAATCCGTGGCGCAGCGGCCACCCACAAGCGCATGATCGGCATTCGCCGTTTCGCCGGCGCCGTTTCAACGGGTGGCGCAGAGCTGGTGCTGCATGGCCACACACATCTGAACACGGTCTATTGGCTCAATACCCACCATGGGCAGGACCATATTCCGGTGGTTGGCATCGCCTCGGCTTCCCAAGGTCCCGGCGGGAAAAAACCACGCGCCAGTTATAACCTGTTCAACATATCAGGCGAACAGGGCGCATGGAACGTAACCTGCGAACGCCATTCGCTCAACGAGGCAGCAACGGCCATCGAATTTGAGGATGTCAGGGTGTTCTATGAAAATGGCCGGGTGATAGGTTTCCCCCCGCCGGACGCGTAAGTTCTAAACAGCGAAACGTTTATTTTTAGATCAGCGACCGTAGCGCTGTAACTTTATGTCTGACTTTAAGCTGCCGATTCAACGCCTTAAATCAAAGTCCAATTTGCCATACCCGGGACAAGACCGGGCATGGCAATGTGAGGCGTAAAAGCCTTATGCGTTTTTGGCGCGCTCTTGCAGAACGCGGTTGGCAGCCGAAACAATTGCTTCGAGCGAGGCCGCCACGATGTTGGTGTTGACGCCAGCACCGTAGAGCTTGCCGCCATCATACTCAGCTTCGACATAGGCGATGGCCGATGCATTGGAACCATGCTGCAGCGAGTGTTCGGAATAGTCGTTTACCGACAGGTCAACGCCCAGATAGACAGACAAAGCGTTGATGAAGCCATCGATCGGACCGGTACCCTTGCCTTCAATCCGCTTGACCTCACCGCGGTCCATGATTTCGGCAGCGACCACACGCACGCCTTTGAAATCGCCGGCAGGATAGGTGTGATGATCAACGAATTTCAAACGTGCGTCAGGCTGGGTCACGTAACGCTCGATGAAACGCTCATAGATCCGCTTGGCTGGCAGCTCCACACCTTCTTCATCGGTAATGCGCTGAATATCCTCGCGGAACTCCACCTGCAGATTGCGCGGCAGGTTGATGCCGTAATCCTGCTGCAGAATGTAGGCGATACCACCCTTGCCCGACTGTGAGTTGATGCGAATGATCGCCTCGTAGGAACGGCCAACGTCCTTCGGATCGATTGGCAGGTAAGGTACTTCCCAAACGCCGGTATTGGACTGCTTGATTGCCTTCATGCCCTTGTTGATCGCATCCTGGTGCGAGCCGGAGAACGCAGTATAGACCAGTTCACCAACATAGGGGTGACGCTCAGGGATCGCCATTTCGTTGGAATACTCATAGACCGACTTGATGCGTTCGATGTCGCGGCAATCCAGTTCAGGGTCAATGCCCTGGGTGTACATGTTCAATGCCAGCGTCACCACGTCGACATTGCCGGTGCGCTCGCCATTGCCGAACAACGTGCCTTCCACGCGGTCAGCGCCAGCCATCAGGCCCAGTTCAGTTGCCGCGATGCCCGTGCCACGGTCATTGTGCGGGTGCAGGGAAATGATGACGTTTTCGCGGTTATCAATGTTGCGGCACATCCATTCGATCTGGTCGGCATAAATATTTGGCGTTGCCATTTCGACCGTCGAAGGCAGGTTCAGAATCAGCTTGTTGTCAGCGGTGGGTTTTACCACCTCGATCACCGCGTTGCAGATTTCCAGCGCCACTTCCAGCTCGGTGCCGGTAAAGCTTTCCGGAGAATATTCAAAACGGTAACCGCCACCGGCCTTCTCGGCCATGTCAGTAATCATCTTGGCGGCATCAACCGCAATCTGCTTGATGCCATGCACATCCTTGCCGAACACCACGCGGCGCTGCAATTCCGATGTCGAGTTGTAGAAATGGATGATCGGTTTCTTGGCACCAACCAAAGATTCAAACGTGCGGGTGATCAGTTCCGGGCGGCATTGCACCAGCACCTGCAAGGACACGTCGTCAGGCACGCCGGCTTCTTCCACGCACCAGCGTGCAAAATCGAAGTCGGTCTGAGACGCCGAGGGAAAACCGATTTCGATTTCCTTGAAACCCATTTCCAGCAACAGCTTGAACATGCGCGCCTTGCGATCATGTCCCATCGGGTTGATCAGCGACTGATTGCCATCGCGCAGGTCAACCGAACACCAGATCGGTGCCTTGGTAATGGTCTTGGATGGCCACGTGCGGTCAGGAATATTGATGGTTGGATAGGGACGATACTTCGCAGCTGCGTCAGACATGCCATTTGCGCTGGTGATGATCTTCGAGTCCATGTTACTTCCTCCTTGCGCATCCGTGGCTTGGGAACCAACGTTAGATGCGCGCCCTCAAGCGGGCAAAAAATCCAGTATGTACAGAAATTTCGTATGAGGAGCGTTTGCGCCAGCGGGCTTTCGGCCGCCGGGCGCTCCTCACTGGACCCGGCAACCGCGTGTAAGGTCGAGGCTAAGAAGCGAGAGTGCACCGCATGGGCAAGCATTCGCAGAAATCTGCGCATTCATGCCGGAAAAGGTCGCGGAGCAAGTAATCATGCGTTCGCTTATAATTGCCGAAAGATTCTGATGCAAGCGCATCTTTAATTTTTCATTCGTTTCACGAAACGCGTCAAAACCATCATCAGGCCACCAGCCATCAGCCCCCAGAAAGCACCGGAAATGCCGCCGAACGACAAGCCTGAGGCAGTGATCAGAAAGGTGATCGCTGCCGCTTCCCGCGTGTCAGGTTCCCTAAAGGCCGCAACCGCAGAACCGGAGAATGCACCGACCAGGGCCAGTCCGGCCACCGCCTCAATGAGAATCGGTGGAGCGAGCGCCACAAAGGCGGTTACCACACCGGCCAGCAGACCGAGAATGATATAACCAACCCCGCCAATGATCGCCGCCCAGTAACGGCGCTTCGGATCGGCATGGGCATCTTCACCCGCACACATCGCAGCAGTAATCGCCGCAAGATTAACGGCGTGGCCGCCAAATGGTGCGGACAGCAGCGAGAAGAAGCCAGTCGTGGCAAACAACGGGCCGGGCTGCGCGTCATAATGATTGACCTTCAACACCGCGATCCCCGGAATGTTCTGCGATGCCATGGTCACGATGAACAACGGCAATGCAATCGAGATCAGGGCCTGCAGATTAAACGATGGCGTTACAAATTCCATTGGCGGTTTCAGTGACTGTGAAATGCTGTCCAGTGCGCCTGCGGGAATATCGACACCAAAAACCATCACCAGCACAAAGGCCAGAAGGGCAGCAGGCACGGCAAACAGGCGCTTGAACGCACCAACCACGATCCATGCCAATATGATCGGCAGACCAAGCGCCGGATTAAAGCCGATGGCCTTGATCGGTGCAAAACACAGGCCGATGATGACGCCGGATAACATGGCATTGGCCAAAGGCGCTGGAATGGATGCCACAGCGCGGCCGAGCGGCTTGAAAAGACCCGCAATGATGATCAGCACGGCACAGATGATGAAGGCACCAACAGCAGCAGAAAAACCGCCCTCTACCACGCCTGTCGTCGCCAGCAGTGCGGCACCGGGCGTCGACCATGCAATACTGACCGGCAATCGGGTGGCGACCGACAAGGCAATCGCGCAAAACCCCATCGACACGGAAAGCGCCATCAATCCGGAGGCTGCCTCAAAATCCGTGGCGCCAACGCCTTTTAGCCCCTGCAACACAACGGCAAAGGAACTGGCAAAGCCAACAAATGCCGTAAGGCAGCCCATGAACAGGCTTTGAACGGAAAAATCTTTCAACATGGCAGGGACTCAGGACAGCGTGTGATTGTACCTATCACAGATCAAAAAAACGCATGAGAAGCAAGGGAGCCCTGCCCGACAGCTGAAACGGAAACAAAAGCTAAGCTACGGGTCGCAGAAAAACAAAAGCCCGCACAGGTTTTCACCAGTACGGGCTTTTAAAACGTCAACAGTCCAACAGATTACAGTTCGGACTGGTTTTCCACGATGCGGCTGGTCAGACCGTAGTCCTTGGCTTCTTCAGCCGACAGCCAGTAATCGCGGTCGATGTCCTTGGCGATCTTTTCTTCCGTCTGGCCGGTGGCCTTGGAGAAGATCTTGATCAGGCGCTGGTTCATCTTGATGATTTCGCGTGCCTGGATTTCGATGTCCGATGCCATGCCGCGTGTGCCACCAGATGGTTGGTGAAGCAGGAAACGGGTATTTGGCAGGCAAAGGCGGCGTTCTTTCGGCACAGAAACATAGATCAGTGCGCCAGCCGATGCGACCCAGCCGGTACCGATGATCCAGACCTTCGGCTTGATGAACTTGATCATGTCGTGGATGCTGTCGCCAGACTCCACGTGACCGCCAGGAGAATTGACGTAAACACGAATGTCTTCGTCGCTGGCTGCGGCAAGTGCCACGAGCTGCGTGCAGACCTTCTGCGCCAATTCCTGGGTAATGCCACCATAAATGAAGATAGAACGCGACTTGAAAAGATTCGCTTCCGTTTCCTTACCGATCGGCAGTTCCTTGCTCTTGTCGTCGTCTTCTTCGTTCATACACGGATCTCCAACGTAATTCGTCTGTCCTTCGGACATAGTGTGATTTGTGTCGTAAAACAATGAGCGAAAAAGACAAGGCGCAGAACTGTATAATAAACAGCACACCGGCAAATGGCGCATGGACAGCAAGTTCACGCTTACGATATCGTTAAAATCATACCGCTGCGCCGATTTGGGAGGAGCGTCCGCAGCGGCTTGATGCCGTAAAATACTGAGAGGGAACAATGTTCAAACGTATTTCAATTGCCGCCGCAGCACTCGCCGCAACCACCCTGCCAGCCTTCGCCCACCTGAACCCCGAAGAACACGGCTCGTTCATGGCCGGTTTTTCCCATCCGCTTTTTGGTGCCGACCACATTCTTGCGATGGTTGCCGTCGGAATCTGGGCCGCACAGATTGGTGGACGCGCGCTTTGGGTCGTTCCATCCGCCTTCGTTGGCACCATGGCAATCGGCTTCATGATGGCACTTGGTGGCATTGATCTGCCATTTGTGGAGCCGGCCATTCTCGCCTCCGTGATTGCACTTGGCCTTCTGGTTGCCATGGCAGCCCGCTTCCCCGTCTCGGCCGCAGCCGCCGTGGTTGGCATTTTTGCGCTGTTCCATGGCCACGCCCATGGCGGCGAACTGGGCAGTGCCGGCGCACTTCAATTCGGCGTCGGCTTTGTTATCGCCACAGCGCTGCTGCATGTGGCTGGTATTGCTGCCGGTCTCGGTGTCAGCCGCCTTGGCACAGTCGCCAGCCGTATCATCGGCGCGCTCACGGCACTTGGTGGCTTGACACTGGCCTTCGGCGGCTGAAGCATTACAAAAATTTAAACCTCCGGCAGCTTTGAAAAGTCGGATTTAGCGCCTACCTCCTTATCGATACGTTTCTTTGTTCGGTAAGGAGGCATACATGTCGCCGGAAGAAACCAAACTGCTGACCGCCCTGTTCGACAGGGTCAGAACCGCATCATCCACACCGCGAGACAGCGATGCGGAGATCTTGATTGAACGCGCCGTGCGCGATCAGCCAACCGCTCCCTATTATCTGGCGCAAGCGGTCATCGTGCAGGAAAAGGGGCTTGAAGCCGCCGCTGCTCATATTGCGCGACTTGAAGAGCGTATTCATCAACTGGAATCCGGCAACGCTGGTCCGCACCACACCCAGCAAGGTGGCTTCCTGAGTTCAATATTCGGTTCCAGTCAACCACAGGCAACAGCCCCTGCCCCAGCCGCCGCACCACCGACGACAAACTATCGCAATGACACAGCCGCACCAACTGCCGGTCCGTGGGGTCGCGCGCAAAGCCAGCAACCACAAGCACAACAACCAACTGGCCCATGGAGCCAGCAACCCGTAGCCCGTTCTGCGAGTGGCAGTTTCCTGCAGGGTGCGTTAGGCACGGCAGCAGGTGTTGCGGGCGGCATGCTGCTCGCCAACTCCTTGAGCGGGATTTTCGGCAATCACATGTCGTCTCTGGGCCTAGGATCGCCCGTGTCCGGCAACGCACCGGTCGAAGAAACCGTCGTCAACAATTACTACGGCAACGACACGCCAGATCAGACCGCAGGCGCTGACAACAGTGGTAATGACATCCAGCAAACCAATGACGACAGCGACAATGATGACGACAGTGCAGACATGGATTTTGATTCAGGCGACGACAGTTCATTCGCCTGAACCCATTTTGCTCGATTGTCAGCCACGACCACGGTAGGTCGGCACGCCCTGATCCGGAAGCCAGACACCTTCCGGTACAGCACCCGTCTGCCAGAACACATCGATAGGAATGCCACCACGCGGATACCAATAAGCACCGATGCGCAGCCATTTTGGTTGCAGCAGATCGACAAGTCGCTTGGCAATATAGACCGAGCAATCCTCATGGAATGCACCATGATTGCGGAAGGAATGCAGAAACAGCTTCAGTGATTTCGATTCCACCAGAAAATCGCCGGGAATGTAATCAATAACGATATGCGCAAAATCCGGCTGGCCAGTCATCGGGCACAGCGATGTGAACTCAGGCGCCGTAAAGCGCACCACATAATCGGTTCCGGCATTGCCGTTTGGCACCTTTTCCAGCACGGCCTTTTCTGGGCTTTCCGGAGTGTCGACCTTGGTGCCGAGCTGAGACAGACCTGAAACATCGGTCATATTTTTTCTCCTTTGCGAACTTTTACCATGACGCCGTGTGCCTTCTCGCCTTCCGGTTCTACGTGGATGGCAAGGCTGGCACCCGGTATCACCGCGCGTATGGCATCTTCAAGGCGGTCGCAAATTTCATGTGCTTTTCCCACGCTCATCTCGGTAGGAACCACCAGATGGAAATCGATGAAAGCGGCAGCGCCTGCCCGGCGAGTCCGCAAATCATGTGCGCCAACCGACCCGTTGGCATTGGCACTAATCGCCTCCTTGATCTGCTCTTCCTCTTCCGGTGTCACAGCGCGGTCCATCAAACCACCAATGGAATTTGAAATGACCTTCCAGCCCTGAAACAGGATGTTGATGGCCACCACGATAGCGAGGATAGGATCGAGGATCGCGTAACCGGTGAGGATAGCCAGCACCAGACCAATGAGAACGCCGATCGATGTCACCACATCCGACATGATGTGATGAGCGTCTGCTTCCAGTGCCGGTGACCGATACTGTTTGCCGACACGCATAAGGATGGTTGCCCAGACGGCATTGATGACACCGGCAGCAGCGTTGATAGCAAGACCAAGCACCGGCGCCTCCGGAAGGCGTGGTTCAAACAGCCCGGCCCAGGCTTCCTTCACGATCAGCAGCGCGGCCAGAACGATCAGCACGCCCTCCACCACCGCGGAAAGATACTCCGCCTTGTGATGGCCGAACTGGTGGTCTTCATCGGCCGGCTTTTGCGCATAACGAATGACGAAATAGGCAATGAAGGCCGCGACCACATTGACGGTCGATTCCAGACCGTCAGACAACAGCGCAACCGAGCCGGTTACCCACCATGCAAGAAGCTTTAGCCCAAGCACCCCGATTGAAAGCGGAATGCCCCAAAACGCCAATGTTCGAACCAGCCCCTTGCCGTCACTCATGATCATAACCTCGTGCAGATGCGAGCGAATTGCAGAAAATTCGCCCCTGAAACGCCAAACCGCGCGCACGGGGTAGCGTGCACGCGGTCTGATTTTCATGTTCTATCGTTCAATCGTATGAAAACGTCAAGTCTCGCTAGACAGACGCCTCGCCACCAACATCCTGCTCACAGAACCGTATTCGGTTGCTGAAAGGATCAGTGACCTCCATCTGCAATCCCCAAGGCAAGGTCTCAACGCCCGGTTTCATATAGGTGTAATCTTTCGCGATCAGCTCTTTCTGGTAGGCCTGAACACCTTTCATCACCACGAAAGTATTGGAGCCGGGTGAGGCATCACCATGATGGCCACTCAAGTGCAGGACGAGGCCTGCACGGGATACCTGCATGTAGAGCGGGAACTTGTCGCCAAAGCGGTGTTCCCAATCAAGCTGAAAACCGAGGAAGTCCACGTAGAATTCTCGTGCCTTGTCTTCATCAAAAATACGGATGATCGGGCAAGTGCGCTGAAAAGAGATGACAAGCTGGTCGGCATCACGAATGTCGCTCATCGGTCTTCCTCTTTCCAATCACTGTGGCGGCGCGGCTGCGACATCATTATGCAAATGCAATGATGTCATCAGCAAGGGCGGCAATGGCGTCCACCATCCGGTTTTGATACCCGCAGCACGCAAGGCAGCTGCCGTCCAGGTGTTACAGCCCAGCAAGGCGTTGAAATAACCATTGGCTTCGAAAAACGCATCGTCGGAGCCGTAGGATTTTCCCAAGAGTGGAACGGGATTACCTTGTGACCTGGCAAAACTGGCCTCGATAAAGCCCAGCAGCGATCGATATCCGTTATCGGAAATGTTGAGCGCCGTAACACTCGCGTCCGTAAGAGGAATTTCGCCGGCAAGCGCGACATGCATGACCGACTGATCGAGTGTGAAACTTTTCAACACCGGCATAGGCTTCAAATCCGCCCAGGTTGGCGTTTCCGTGTAAAACGACCGCCCGCCCCAACCGATAATCAGATAACGAAGGCCGGGATGATCGATATCGAGACCACCCTCGCGCAGGAAACCAAAACGCGCCAGCAACTCAGCATCTACGGGAAGCGCGATATCCGTGTGGATGGGATTTTTCAGCACCAGAATGGGGCGTGAATTTGCCGCGATATCATCAGCGTGACCTCGTGGCAGCACTGTTCCGGCCGCAACCGCAAATGCAATCAAAACCAGACCAACACAGAGATATCTGAGAAATTTCACGGCTGCGTATCACCCGGCTGGTTTGCAAATGAAAACGGCGGCGTTTTGTCAACGCCGCCGTCTGTAACTGGCTTAAGCAGCCTTGGTTTTCGACCGGCGCGCCAGATGTGCAACCACGTTCTCGATCATCCGCATGCCAGCATCCTGCCCAAGCGTCATGATCGATTCCGGATGGAACTGGACGGCAGCAACCGGCTCCTTGGCATGTTCGATACCCATGATCGTGCCATCTTCGCTTTCTGCGGTGATGATGAAATCACGGTGCAGGGTTGCTGGATCGGCAAAGATCGAATGGTAACGGCCAACGGTGACTTCCTTGCCAAGACCTGAGAACACCAGGCCTGGCTCAAGGACGCGAATGCGCGACGGTTTGCCGTGCATCGGTACAGCCAGTTGCCGCAACTCGCCGCCATAGGCTTCCGCCAATGCCTGCAAGCCCAGGCACACACCGAAGATTGGCAGGTCGCGGGCTCGCGCCGCCTTGATGGTTGCCTTGCAATCGAAGTCGCTCGGATTGCCCGGGCCGGGCGACAGCACAACCAGATCAGGATCGAAGCGATCAAAAACTTCTGCTGGCACTGGCGTGCGCACAGTGGACACCGTGGCTCCTGTCTGGCGGAAATAGTTGGCCAGCGTATGCACGAAGCTGTCTTCGTGGTCGACCAGCAGGATTTTTACACCGGCGCCGACCTTGGCAGCATCGCGCTTGGAAGCAGAAGAATTGGCAGCCTTGGCATCACGGATCGCCGCGATCATTGCCGACGCCTTCAGTTCGGTTTCAGCTTCTTCTTCCTGCGGGTTGGAATCGTTGAGCAGTGTTGCCCCTGCCCGCACCTCAGCAATGCCATCCTTCACACGAATGGTGCGCAGGGTAAGACCGGTATTCATGTCGCCATTAAAGCCAACCATGCCGATGGCACCGCCATACCAGGCGCGCGGGCTCTTTTCATGGCTTTCGATAAAGCGCATGGCCCACAACTTCGGCGCACCGGTAACCGTGACAGCCCATGCGTGGCTGAGGAAGCCGTCAAACGCATCCATGCCGTCACGCAGGCGACCTTCGATATGGTCAACCGTATGAATAAGCCGCGAATACATCTCAATCTGACGGCGACCGATAACCTTGACTGAGCCGGGTTCACAAACGCGGCTCTTGTCGTTGCGGTCAACGTCCGAGCACATGGTCAACTCGGATTCGTCTTTCTTGGAGTTGAGCAGTTTGAGGATCTGCTCCGAGTCAGCAATCGGATCATCACCACGCTTGATGGTTCCGGAAATCGGGCAGGTTTCAATGCGACGACCGGATACGCGAACGAACATTTCCGGCGACGCGCCGATCAGATATTCCTGATGGCCGAGATTGATGAAGAAGGAATAAGGCGACGGGTTGATGGCTTTCAGACGACGCGACAGGTCGGACGGCTTGCTGTCGCAACGTTCCATGAACTTCTGGCCCGGCACCACTTCAAACAGGTCACCACGACGGAAGCTTTCCTTGGCCTTGACCACCAGTTCGGAATATTCACCCGGGCGATGATCGCCCTTTGGCGGAATAACGTCGGTTGGCTTGAAAGGCTCAGGGGCGATGTCTTCAGCCTTGCCAGTCGTTGTGACGCCAGCTTTTTCAAAGTCATACCGGTCAATCCATGCCTTGGCGGAATAGTGGTCAACGACCAGAATTTCATCCGGCAGGAACAAGACCATGTCGCGCTGGTCCTCAGATCGCAGCAGCGACAATTTGATGGCATCAAACTGGAATGCGAGGTCGTAACCGAAGGCGCCAAACAGGCCGATGGCTGAATCGGCACTGGAATAGAACAGGTCAACGACCGCCCGCAGTGCCGTAAATACCGTCGGGATTTTTGAGCGCTCTTCTTCAGTGAAGACACGGTCTGGCTCATTGACCACCAGATCGAGACGACGTTCCGACGATACACCGAGTGTCAGATCCGGTGTCCCCGCCAGTTTTTCACGAATAAAGGACAGCAGAACTTCACCGCGCCCATTATAGGCTTCGATCCACATTGTGCGCCCGAGGCAGGAAATACCAAGTGGCGGATCGATGATTGCAGTGTCCCAACGGGTGTAACGACCGGGATATTCATAGTTGGAGGAAAATACCGCGCCGCGACGTTCGTCCAGCCGTTCGATATAAGAGTCGATTGCACCAGCATAGTCGGTGGCACGACGCTGGCGTGTCACTTTCACGCCGCCTTTCGTCTCGTAGATTTCACTGCCATCATCCTGAATGATCGTTACCATTTCTTACTTCCCCGTTTGTTCAGACCCGATGGCAGGCGGCAAGATAACAAAAAAGCCGCCTGAGAATTCGGGCGGCTTGGTCGTCGTCTGAAGACATGACTGGTCAAGGCCGCGTTAGCTGCCCCACCACCAGTTACCGATGTTCTTAGACGTTGTGTTCATGGCGGCAATTGTTAGCGTGCAGAAAATCATATGGCAAGTGCTTTCCAAGCATGCAGTGAACCGGAATGCCGGCAAAGGCGTTGACCCTTCACCGATACGAAGGAGTGCCCGGCAAAATGCCTCATCGTTTTGTTATTCTGGCAGCGAGCCTGCTGCTGATCTCAGCCTCTAAGCCACCTGAAACCGTTCCCGTTCCACAACAGAAACCTGCACAGGAACAGAGCGAAGATACCAAACCCGTGGAAACCACAGCTGAGGCAGAAACGCCAAAACCTCAACCCAAGCCGGAGGACAAGGAAGCGCCCTCACCTGCCACTGAACCCGAAAGCAAAGCTGAAGACAAAAAAGCAGAACCTGAGGAAAAACCGGAAGCCGTTATTCCGGTAGAGCAGGAAAACCCTGAGGAATTGCAGGCCTGTCTTGCAGAACTCAAAACACTGGGTGCTGAGTTCAAGACGCTGGATGCCATCAAGGATGAAGAAAATGGCTGTGGCATAGCATCTCCTATTGAGTTGTCCTCCATAGGACAGGGCATCAAGCTTGATCCGCCAGGCCCCATGCGCTGCGAAACCGCGCTTGCTCTCAGCCGCTGGGCAAAGGATATGCTTGTGCCAGCGGCAAAACTGTCGATGCCGGAGCGCAAGATCACCGCAATTGCCAATGCATCCACCTATGTGTGCAGAAACCGCAACAGCGCTGAAAATGGCAAGATATCCGAACATGCCAAAGGCAATGCCGTCGATGTCTCATCCATTGCTTTTGACAAGGGTGAGCCGCTGATCATGAAACCACGCGATAAAGACGGCACTGTTGAAGGTGCATTTCAACGCACCATCACCACGGCCGCCTGCCTGTTTTTCAAGACCGTGCTATCGCCCGGCAGCGACGCGACCCATCAGGATCACCTCCATCTCGATGTACTGGAGCGCAAAGGCGATTATCTCTACTGCCGGTAAGGCAAAAGACTGCCACAACCAATCAAACAAAAGGGCGGCGCTTTCGCACCGCCCTTTCTTTCCCTGGCCCCCGCCCGTTTTTGCGATCAGAATTTCTGGGTGAGAGAAATTTTGAATGAACGACCTGGTTCTGAATAGAACGCAACAGGCTGATTGGACGTCGACGCAGCTCCGCTAGTGCTGACATCACGGACACCTACAGCATTGTAGTAGGTCTTATCAAAGATGTTGTAGACACCAGCCTGAATGCGCAGGCCCTTGGTCTGCTCGGGTTCCCACCAACCCGTCAGATTAACGATGCCATATCCGGGAGCATCGAACGTGTCATACGCAAATGCTGGACCAGTAATCGGTATCACCCGTCCATCTTCTCTCATGCCACCTGACAAGATGGTCGAGAGATCCGCGCCCCAGGTTTCCTGTTCATAACCGATACCGAGAACCGATTTGACCGGTGCAACAGTGCGGATGAATTCGCCTGTATCCTTGTCCTTGCCGTAAGAATAGGCAAGCGAACCATGCAGGAAGATTCCGTTTGCGAAGTCTTTGCGAGCACTGACTTCAACACCTGAAATCTCAACTTTGTTTCGGTTGCGCCACGTATAGAGGGTCGTTGGCTGCCCAACGCCACCTGGCGTCCCAAACACATCGATGAAATTCGAATAGATGTTGTGATACAGGGTGAGCTTACCCGTCAGATCATCACTCTGATAGCTCGCACCCATTTCAAAACCTTGAGAGGTTTCAGGCTTGAGGTCCGGATTACCAACGTTCGCGTAGAAGCTTCCATTCCGGAAATCAATGTACAGTTCATTGACCGTCGGGGGACGGAACGCCATAGACCACTGGCCAAACAGTTCGACTTCAGGCGTCAGCTGATACGTTGCGAGCAGCTTAGGCGAAATACGAATGCCATCCTGTCCATCCGGCAAACCGAAGACAGGGAAGCCAGTATTGTTGCTAAAGCCTGCGGATGCTTTTGGATCGTAGTCATACCAATCCAGGCGAGCGCCGGGTGTCAGCGCAAAACCTGAATCTCCGAAGGAGATACGGTCATCAAGATACAGACCGAGACGACGACCATCGACGTCTGGGATGTCGGACTGCGAAACAACTGTCGTTACCGGCACAACACGAATAAACTGTTCCGTTTGGAAGAACTGGAGGTTTCCACCAAACCGAACTTCGTGGTTCAGATTACCGGTGCTGAATTCGGACAACGCGCCGCCGGTCAAACCGATGGAGCTTTCTTCCATCTGGTTGTAACGACCATAATTCGTGCCGTTGTTGCGGCGGCCATAGGAGCCAGCGTCTTTGGCAAGCTGCTGCCAATAGAGCGTCAGATTTGCACTGTCGATCAGCGCATCGGCGGATGGCGCTTCATATTCATAATCCAGCGAGACGCGATCACGACGCGTATCGTCATAGCCCCAATAGTCGCCAACTCTGTTGGTTGACCCGGCAGTGCCAGCGGTAAACGTAGAGGTCTGCAAGGTTTTAAGATCGGTTTTTGTGTCGAGATTGAACCGTTCCGCCGTCAGACCTATGCGATGGCCACCTTCCAAGTCCTGACGAACCTTGAAAAGCAAGTTGTACTGATCGTAGTCGGCAGGATTTGCCTCGGTTCGGTTCACGCCGATAATGTCGGCCGTACCCTGATTTCTGCGCTCATGGCCCTTCTTGTAGCCACCTTGGAAAAGGACAGACGTATTCTGTACTTTTTTGGCGACGGCGACATTACCACCGAAGCTTCTGTCTTCGCTGTCATAGGTAAGCTTGGCAACGCCGCCCCAATCGCGACCCTCTTCAATCAGGTCTTCAGGCTCAAGCGTCCGCAACACCAAAGCACCACCAAGAGCACCAGGGCCAATGCGACTGGAATCCGAACCACGCAAAACATCGACGCGGGACAGCGACGAGAAGTCGTAGCTGTTATTGGTGTCACTCATGCCAGTCGTCGCAACGGTGCTGCGTGCATAGTTCTCAAAGAATGGAACTGGGATACCATCGATCAATGTTGTAACGCGTGCGCCACCGAGACCGCGAATAAACAGGCCACCTGTTTTACCAGGCTTCGACTCCACGAAATCAACACCTGGTTCCGTCGTATTACCGAGATCGCGGACGTTGCTGATTTCCTTCTTGCGGATCTGATCAGCCGTTGTCTGGCTGGCAAGTGGCGTGTCGGATGCAGCATTGGCCGCAGTTGCGCGCTTGCCCTTGACCACGATCCTGTTGAGAAGAGTGCTATCGGCGGACTGTGCCTGAGCAGCGTCCTGCGCGTAGGATGCACCGGAGGCGGAGAGCAGAACCATTGCTGTGCAGACAAGTAGTGCTGATCTGGAATGCCCAATTACCATTTACTTCCCCCTTTTATGCAGGCGCACGGAAACAGTCGCTGCGATGGCGCAACGCTCTCCCACCCCTGTCGGAATATGCAAAAATTGGCGGTGAAACCGCTGTTACGGACGATTAAAAAACATGACTATTATAGTCAATATAGAAAACATGATTGAAAGCTTCATGATTAAATCTGGAATGAAATGTTGCCAAAACACAACAACGACAGTGCACCAGAACGCAAAATAACGGAAAAGCAATCGTCAATTACAGGTAGAATTACGTAGAAGCTGCAAGCGGCAAGCCGAAAATCAACCGACACGATAGTTAGAATATTAAAACAATCAAAAATATAACTCCTTAGATACTCTTGCCGTTCTCATATTTTTATCCGCTCATACTTGCGGATTTGCCGGGTGGCCCCTAAATGCCCGCTAATATTGAAAACCCCTATACTTGATCACCAAGCCATTATCGGAAGCCCGTCAATGAAATCGCTGGAACTCCTCGTAGAACGCATAATCCTCTCGAGCCGTTGGATTCTGGTCGTCTTTTATCTGGGGCTAGTCGCAGCTTTGGGTGTTTACGCGTTTTCTTTCGTGCTGAAATTCCTGAAGGTTGCCAAAAACGTCTTCACCTATGATGAAGCCGATATGATCCTTGCCATGTTGGGTTTGATTGACGCAGCGCTTGTTGCAAGTCTGATCGTCATGGTGATGATTTCCGGTTACGAAAACTTCGTCAGCCGTTTTGATGAGGCAGATGCGGAAGTGTCCTTCCTTGGCAAGCTGGATTCCGGCAGCCTGAAGATCAAGGTCGCCTCCTCCATTGTGGCAATCTCGTCCATTCACCTGCTGCAAATCTTCCTGAATGCCAACCAGTACACCGACAACAAGCTGATGTGGTTCACCATCATTCATCTGGCTTTTGTGGTCTCGGCCGTCATGCTCGGCTTCCTCGAGAAGCTGATGGCAAAACCAAAGGATCAAACTCCAAAACCATAATGGAGTTTGATTTCTTCAAAACTGGTTCCCCGGAAATGATTCTTCATTTTTTGGCACCGGCAGGCACATTTTCGGTCGGGTCACATTTGACCGCCAGCAGTGGAAAATCTGTCAGACCAATTGACGTCTGATAACGCTCTGATATACCACAATAAATAAATCCCGTTTAAATCAGCGTTTCAAACTACCAATTTATCAGTAGCGTTTCAGCGTATTTCATATATTTGTTACCGTTAACATACAGGCAAATTGGCCCACCAAAGAAACCCTTTTAATGGCAGTTATCGAACGGCAATCGCAATTGAGCGAAGAGATATCAGCAGCCGACAGTCGTCCGGCTTGGCTGCTTGCCGTTCATAAGGTTGCCAAACAATTCGGGTTTGCCCACGTCTCGCTGATCATATCGCCGACCGTCAATGATCTGCTTTTGGCGCCGCTGGTTGTCGAAAGCACAATTTCGGCGCGGTTCGTCCGCGAGATCGACGCCCATCATTTTCTGCCGCTTTGCCCCGTTATTCCGCGTCTCAACCGTTCCCTGCTGCCGCAATTCTGGTCGGTTCATGACTCCGTTCCACCATTTCCGGACGAGATGCGGCGCATCATGACAGACTACGGCATTGCCTGCGGTGTGATGATCCCGATAAACGCCCCATCCGGCGAACGGTATATCATACGGTTCGATGGTGACACGACGCAGCCCTGCCAAAGCGTGATGAATGCACTGGGGATGATCGGGCTGCACGCTTATGATGTCTATGACAGCATGAAGCGCAATGAAATGGCACCGGTCCGCACCCTGACCAAGCGGGAGCTTGAGGTGATCCGCTGGACAGCACAGGGAAAAACATCAGCCGAGATCGGCCAGATCCTCTCGCTGTCAGACCATACCATCAATGCCTATATGAATAATGCGATCAAGAAGCTGGACTGCGTCAATCGTACGCAACTGGTGGCAAAGGCCATCCGTTCCAAGCTGATCAGCTAAGTCGCCAATCAAAAAAGCCTACCGGAAATAATGATCCTGCCACAGGCTTCCCCATGGCAGGATTATGGTTTTTAACGATCCAAAACGGAGCGCAGTTCGACAAGGTTGGAGCGAACACGCAACACGTAAAAGCCCATTGTCGCCAAGTGCGATGGCATAAGCCAGCCGCTTTCCTCGCCGTTGGAAATGATCGCCGGCTGAATGCGCAGTGCCGCACGGGTCTGCACCAGCGTGTCATTCCACAGGGTTGTCAGGTTGCGTTCACGGATAACCTGCGAGAAATCGGCACCAGCAGCAGACAGAACGCCGTAATAACCGTAAAGCTGGCCATAAGCGAACCAGAAGCGGTCATCCGCACGAGTGTCAAACCAGCCGCCATTATAGTTTTCCGATCTTTCACGCAAAATGGCAGAGGTCGAGCCAATGTCACCGGCGATACGATCGATAAACTGAATCAGGTTGTCGGCACGTCCATCAAATACCGCATTGCACGCCACCAGTTCGGTGTTGAATGCCTGGAAGCTGCGGATAGCAGAACGGTAATAGCTTGGTGTTGGCGTTTTGGGACCGAATGGATCAAGACCGAAATACCAGGAATATTCACTAAACTGCATGTTGCCACGCGCTTCCTGAAGATTGGCATTGATGCCCGAAGTGCCGCGAACGCGGCCCAACGTATCAACGAGCTCAACCGACGTACGGCGAACGGCCTGGTTCACACCACGCTGGAAGGATGCCTTATTGTCGAGAAATGGCGTATTGTCCCAATCCATGCCGAACAGGCCAAAACGGTACAGCAGCATTGAGGAAATCCATGCATTCTGATTGACGTTAAAGTCTGTCAGATCAGCAGCGACATCGACGATTGCCGAACGCTGGCACGTGCGGGCCGCACCATCAGTGGCTGGCAACTCCTGCCCTGCCGGAACAGTTCTTTCAGCGAACTTATAGGCCGCGATGTAGTCCGGATCAAAATTAGTCCAACGCTGTGTCTGAATGATGAAATAGCCGTAGGACACGACCAGCACAGCCAGACCCGCAAGGACGATGCCCTTCACTGTCCATGTGCGTTGATTATACCAGCCATGCGCGGCCATAAAAGGCCACAGCACCCAGGCAACTGCGATGCCGACCCCTCGACCTATGGCACTGAAAAGCCGTTGGAAGAATGTGATGATCGGATCAAGCATGGTTATCTTCTCCTATGCCATAAAGTCGCTGGCGAAACTCTCTTTTGTCTTTCAAATATGTTCCGGTCAGTGTCGATACAACATACTCACGAAACTTTTCAGAATATCGCTCATAAGAAGCATAAAAACCCTGCTTGTCGAAGATAAACCGCGAAACAAAGTCCGCAGGCACCATCTGGGCGATCAACCGGTTGACCAGCCATTGGTCGGCATGCTCGACGCGAGCGCGCACCAGCATGAACCGCCATTCGGGTTTCACATCCTCCATGCGGATGCTGCCGGTGCTGGAAATCTTGCGCATCGCATCCTGCAAAAACGGATAGGCACCGTTACGGGTCACAGTCGCACCATTCATGTGCAACCAGGTCTGCATCCAGATCGGGTCCGCCATCAGCGTGCCAGCATCAGGTGCTGCATCATTGACAAGCTGCTTCAGGATCATGTCCGAGCGGTGCCTGAGCAGTCCAGAGGTTTCAACCCAACTGGCCCGTGGCAGTTCTACCCGCCCGGTTTTTGCCAGGAAGTCATAAACTCGTTGGTGGTCATCAATGGCAATATAACTAACCTGCCACGGGCGCGAACGACGGAAACCCGGCGCCTTTGCGTCACAAATAACCGTGGTGTTGCGACCATCGAGGAAGATGAACACGCCGCCAAAATGATTGGCCCAGAACGCATCGTGGCGGAAAACCAGCTGATCCGGCACCAGCCGGTTCTGGCGGATATCGCCGGTCAACTTGGCGAGCTCCACCATGCGGTTAAGCATGTCGTCATCACGCCAGGCATTTTCGTCGCTTTGCAGCCGGTCCACCAGTTGCCTCAGTTCCGCCGCCTTGGCCAGCACGTTTTCAGTCGAAAACATGCGGAAACTGACTTCGTTTATCGACAGCAGATCCTCAAGGCTTTCAACAATAGAGACGCTGTCTTCAATCTCGCCAAACAATGCATCCTTGATGGTTATGGCATTGATTGAGCGGGTGTTTGCCGCAAAAAACTCATGCATCAAACCGGCGGTATTGGAAAAGCTGGTATGTACAACCGGCAGGTTTTCCTGCTCCGGCGTCATGATGATGAAACGGCGATTGACCCGGTTGGGGTCCAGATAGTCCTTGTCGCCAAGCTCATCGGCAATTTGCGGAGAAAAGCCGGTCATGTCGATTTCAAAGCTGTCGAGCGTGGTTTTACGCAGACCAAACCCTTCCAGCGCCTTGTTGTAGCGCTCGACCAGATGTGGCTCGGCAATTTCCAGCAACCGCCCGTAAATCAGTTCTGTTTCGAGCAGACGGTTCATTGTGACCACCGTCCGTCACGTTTCATCGCCTCGATTTCAGCAATCGCCTTCTCACGCTGACGTTCACGGCGGATGATATCCGTCACCGCCGCATCATCGGACTTATCGGTGTAGCGGAATTCGCTGTCTGCGTAACGATTGATCTCCTGAAGGATCATATCCATCGTCACCGGGCCACGCAGTTCGGCAATCATCGCCTTCTTGTCATCATAGGACTTGTGCATGAAAGCGTCAGGCGTTTCAAACCACGCGTCCGGCAGTTCCACATCCATCGCACGCATCTTGATGGCATCAGTAATGTTCTTGATGGCACGACCGGTAAAGCGCGGCTCGGCCAGCTTGATCATATGCAGATAGGCACCGATATCGGCCAGCGTCTGAATGCGGCCATGTTCGCGCTCATAACGTTCCCAGACGGCAACCAGACCGTCTTCTTGCGGCTGGCTGTGTTTTTCATAAGAGCCGGAAACGGCCTTCTTGATTTCCTGATCGGCAAACAGCGCGTGCTCGCCCAGCGGAATGGAGTGGTTCTTACCAACCAACAGAGAGAAGATATCAATGTAATCGTGCTCGGTCTGTGGGCCATCCACCAACCAGCGCGCCCCTGCCCGCTGGCGCAGCGCGTCATCGACATTTTCCGGATAGTTGGAGAACATGCCGAAAGAGCAATTGCCGCGAACGACAGTCGAGGCACCGGCAAAACTCTCCATCAGTACTGCTGTCACTTCATGCTGACCGGCAGAGGCACGGTCATCAGAACGTTTTGCTGCAACCTGGTCGACATCATCAATGGTACCGAAACCGATTGCACGTGGGTTCATCACATTGTTGATGAACGCCTTGGCGTTCTGCCCCGACTTGCCCTGATAGGACGAAATCTGGTCCACGCCGAAGTTTTCGTAATGAAAGGTGTAACCGGCAACTTCACAATAATCGTTCAACATGCCAGCTAGCATCTGAATCAGAATGGTCTTGCCCGTCCCCGGCATGCCATCACCAATGAAGGTGAACAGAAACCCACCCAACTCGACAAACGGGTTCATCTGTCGGTCAAAGTCATAGGCCATCATCATCTTGGCCAGTTTCAGCGCCTGATATTTGGCAATGTGGTTGCCAATGATCTCTTCCGGTTTTTTGAAGCTCATCGAAAGCGGCTTGCGCTTCTCACCCGGCGTCACATCAAAACCATCCAACGTGAAATCATCCTGATCCACGCGGATATGGTTGTTTTCAAACACCGAAAGCGCCGTGAAACGTGCCTTACGTGTCAAAAGCCCCTGAATCGCATCCCGCGCAAAGGCCCGGCTGCGCGCCACAAGGGCGGCCTCGTCTGCGGCCCCTGACAAACCTGCGTCCAGCCCGGACAGCATGCTCTTCATCGCATCCTGCGGTGTATCGAACAGGAAGTCCGGTTCTCTCGTATCATCAACCGGCTCACCGTCGCCCGGCAAGGTCGAATGCAGATAGGCACCCAGCGTAAAGGCGGCAACGTAGGACGAAGCGGAAAGCAGCGCCTTGAAATGCTCGGCATCGGCGCCGGACAATGGCGCAGCACGATTGCGGGCCTGCAACTGTTCCAGCGCCGTCTGTCGCGCAAATATATCCGCCACCGCCAAGGCAATCTGCACACCACGCCGCGCACGGTAAAGCACCGTGTGCTGCAGCGGAGAAAGCATCGGATCAGATGACTTTACCGCCTGAATAGTCCGCGCCAGTTCCACTTCACGGGTACTGCGCACCGAAGTTGTCGACACGGTTGAAACAAACCGCCTGCCGGTTCCGGCCAAAGCAGTACCACTGCCCTGTCCGTTGCCACTGTCCAGCACGATGAATTTTGTCACCAGACTTTGTGCAAGGGTCAGATGGCTGGCAATCTCATTTTCATGGATAGTCGTCAGTCCGGCATTCAAACTGTTCATCGGATCAAACCTCGCTTACCACCTGACGACCGGAAATTACGTGAACCTTGTAATTGCCGAAGATTGCGGTTGCCTCACCTGCGGCATAGAGCGCTTGATAGGCTTCATGCGGCACCAGCGCGTGTTTTTCGTAAGCGCTCACACCCATGCGCGCCGCTTCCAGATCATTGGTTTCGATATGGAATTCCTGAACGGCCGGCGTGGAAGAGAAAAAGCCACGCGATGCGGGACGTTCGTTTTTCGAGAATATCTCCTGCATCGTCCAGCTCATCAGCCAGGCATTTTCATCTCTGCGAACCTTGGAGAGAATATCGTTGATCCGGGCATTATTTTCGGTAATGCCGGATGAGTAAAACGGGCCAAGCACGATACGGCGCAACAGCTTGGGATGCAGCGTCTCGAAATCCTTGTCGAGATTGGACGCAATGGTTGCGGGCGTTAAGCCATAGGCTCCGTTGCGGACAATAAAATCGTCAAACCGCGTTGCCAGTTCCGGGTTCAGCAAACCACCGATTGGCAAAGGAATATCGACATCTTCTCGCAACTTGCCATCCGGTCCCACCAGCAACCGGTCAACATTTTCAGACGAATCCTCAATGGTGGCGATATAGATCATCGGCAGTGTCTGCGGTCCGTCGAACACGCCCCATGTCACCACATAAACCGGACGAGAATTTTGAGGATTGACGGACACATGAATGGTTTCGGGCAACACGAAGGGTGAGAAGATCTCACCTTTACGGATTTGCTGCAGGTAAAGCCGTTCAGCCATCTGCGTTTGCAGCGTTGCCGGGAATTCCCTGTGGCGCAAAATGAAATCGGCCATTTCGCTGCGCAGAACGTCGGGTTCCGGAATGGAAGCCAGCCGCTTTTCGGCACCATTGCGATCGTTTTCCAGTTCCAGAACGCTTTGGAAAACCGGGAAGCCGCTTTCAGCTCGCGAAATACGAAACTGCTCCATGAACCCGACGCGGTTCTGCCAGCAGGTGAAGGAGTTTCGCAGCCGTTCGATGTAAGGCAGCAACAAACGCCCCGCCAACCCGCTGCCCGGAAGCATCAGGTTGGGTTGCGAAAAATAAACATCCATGCCGTTCAGCGCCGCGGCCATGGTATTGAAATACTGCGTCACTGCGGCATTGTTGGCGGAAGGTAGCAACGGAAAACCCCAGTTTATCTTACTGCTTCACGTAGTTAGCCGAATTGTGCTTGTCGAGTACCGCCTGGAAACGGCGCGAGAACGCCTCGTCTGCCAGCTTCTTGCGTCGCTGGATATCCTGGGTCGAAAGCATGTTCTTCTCATGCATTTCCAAGAGATCGCCAATATGACGCTGTGCGGCAGAGCCGATACCCGCCATTGTTTCCGCAGCGGCCGCATCCACCTGCGTCCCGAGCGTGTTGATCTTGTGCGCAACGTCCTGCTGGGCGGCGGTCTTCAAGCTGTCCTCAAGCGCCTTGTAGAGAACGATACGCTGCTCGGTATCGATGGTCAGCTTGTTGATCAGCGTATTTTGCGCGGCAATCTGGTTGTTGAGCGAATCCACAAAGGTCTGGAACATCGAGGTGTAACGCTCCAGCGTCTGGCTTTCGGCCAGAAGTTCCTGCTCTTTTGCCTGCGCAAGATTATATTCCGTGGCAAGCTTGGAGCGCTGACCCTCAAGTTCTGTGCGCTGCGACTGCTCGGTGGAGGCCGCAATCTTGTTTTCAATATCAAGCAGCGCCGGGTTCAACTGTTCAATTTGCTTCTGGGTCGCTTCCAGCAATGCGATCGTGCCCTTGCGGCGCTCGATCACCTGCACAAGGCTTGCCTCAGACGAAGAATAACGCTGGTCGAGAACGCTCTTTTGCTCCTTCAAAATGCCAACAATGCTGTCGGACTTGGACAAGAGTTCCTGAAGATTACCGGCCAGCGACATGTTGCGAACACGCTCAGTGCGCATGCGCTGGGCCTTCTGCTTTGAGAAAACGCCGATAAATTTTTCATAACCGGTGTAGTTCTTCATGCTTTCGAATTCGCTGCCAAACACGTTGGTCGCATCCTCAAGCCCGATGATGAGGTCGGCAATGTTTGCTTCCATCACCTTCTGCTGGGTCAGAACGTCCTGAATACGCGCATTTTCAATATCGAAATTCACATCGCCAAGCTTGGTGTCTGCCTTGGAGAACTGATCGAGCACCACGCCCGACTGCTCAAGTTTCGCACGCATGTCGTTGACCGCAACTTTGGTCTTTTCGATTTCGGTATCGAAGGATTGCAACGTAGCCATATGAGTTTCTCTCCCCAAACGATGAACAGCAAAAAGGCCGCCTTTCAGATTGAAGGCGACCTTATAGAAAATATCAGCTTTGGAAACTGCAAATTCAAGAGATTGCAGTTAAATCACAAACTTAGAGGCCGAGATTGGCAATCTCTGCATCAAGACGTTCACGTGCCTTCTTTGGCAGTTTACCGGTCTTGATGGCGTCGAGGTTTGCTGGCGCATCACCGGCAACTATGAGTGCAACCATGCCCATGCCAAGGTGCGGGGTGCATTTCACGACGAAAGCGCCTTCCTTGTCGATGGTCACTTTCAGCGTTTCGTTCATCTTGCCTTTGAACTCGGTTACACCTTCAGGGATCATGCCCTTGACCGCAGCGGCGTCATGTCCTTTGTCGACCGGCACGAACACGATGACGTCGCCGACATTGGCCTTAACGGCCTGCGGCTCGAACACCATGGCGTCGCCATTAGCGCCCTTGTTCAGCATCTTGACTTCAATTTCGGCGGCAAGAGCCGGAAAGGCGAACAAGCCGGCAACGGCAACGGCGCTGACAAGACGAAGGAATTTATTTTGCATCTTTTGCACTCCTGAGCGAAGCCGCACCCTGCGGCGTTGAGTGCGTGATACCGCGAAGATGCTGTGCACTCTTTGACCAAAATCAAACACAGAAAACTATATGCGGCGCTCAGCTTTCCTTGACAGCCTCCACCCAGTGGCGACGGCAGAATGAAACATATTTCTCATTGCCACCGACATCGATCTGCGCACCTTCCTTGATGACCTGGCCAGATGCATCATAACGGGCAACCATTGTCGCCTTGCGGCCGCAATGGCAGATGGTGCGGATTTCACGCAACTCATCGGCAATGGCCAGCAATTCCTTCGAAGATGGAAAGAGCTTGCCCTGAAAATCGGTGCGCAGGCCGTAGGCCATCACAGGAATGTTCAACTTGTCGGCAATATCGGCCAACTGCCAGACGTGATGTTCCGACAGAAAATTGGCTTCATCGACAAAGACACATGCCACAGCCTCATCTGCATGGAGTTTTTTCACTTCTTCGAAAATGTTGGTTTCCGGGTAAAACAACAGCGCATCAGAGCAAAGTCCGATTCGCGATGCGACCCGGCCGACGCCTGCGCGGTCGTCAAAAGAGGCGGTAAAAATCAATGTGCGCATGCCGCGCTCATGATAATTGTATGAGGCCTGTAGCAGCATGGTCGATTTGCCGGCATTCATCGCGGCATAATTAAAATAAAGCTTGGCCATGTCGTCTCCGGCTGAAATGTAACAAGGCGCCAACACGCCAGATATTCGTCTGCGTAAGGCTTTTGGCGTCCCACAACCGGAATGGGAAGCGCAAAGCATCAAAAACCACAGGATTTATCGGCCAGTTTTGCCAGCAAAATGTTATGCACGGCAAATCATGTCGCAAATAAAGTGAGCCCGCACGCAAATGCGCATGAGTTGATTGTGTCGGGCATATATTGATAATGGCACGGGAACAAAAAACAGGAAGTACACAATGCTTGTCAACAAAAGGCGCTGTCTTGCCCTCGCCGCAGCAGTTTCAATCTTGGCTTTTGGCGGTGCAGGAGCCCAGGCGGCAGAGCCTGAAAGCTGTGCAACAGTTCGTTTCTCCGATGTCGGCTGGACTGACATCACCGCAACAACCGCAACAGCTTCCGTTCTTCTGAAAGGCCTTGGCTACCAGACCGACGTGAAGATCCTCTCTGTTCCAGTCACCTATACGTCTTTGAAAAACAAGGACATCGACGTTTTCCTCGGCAACTGGATGCCGACAATGGAAGCCGATATCGCGCCTTTCCGTGACGACAAGTCCGTGGAAACAGTGCGCGAAAACCTGGCAGGCGCGAAATACACGCTCGCCACCAATGCCAAGGGCGCCGAACTCGGCATCAAGGACTTCAAAGACATCGTCACCCACAAGGACGCGCTTGAAGGCAAGATTTACGGCATCGAGCCAGGCAATGACGGCAACCGCCTGATCCTCGGCATGGTCGAGAAGGACACATTCGGCCTGAAAAGCTTCGAAGTGGTGGAATCTTCCGAGCAGGGCATGCTGTCCCAGGTGGCACGCGCCGACAAATCCGGCCAGCCCATCGTCTTCCTCGGCTGGGAACCGCACCCGATGAATGCCAACTTCAAGCTGACCTACCTCTCGGGAGGCGATGATGTATTTGGCCCGAACTTCGGTGGCGCTACCGTGCACACCAATGTTCGCGCCGGTTATACGCAAGAATGCGCCAATGTCGGCACGTTCCTTAAGAACCTGCAGTTCTCTTTGCCGATGGAGAACGAGATCATGGGCAAGATTCTGAACGACGGACAGGACCCGGAAGCTGCCGCAACCGCATGGATGAAAGCCAATCCGACAGCAATCGAACCATGGCTTTCCGGCGTCACCACCTTCAAGGGTGAAGAAGGCCTGCCTGCTGTAAAAACTGCTCTCGGCCTCTAAAAAACGCTGGATGGAAATCCTGTTGAAACTATAACCGGCCATCGCGGTATGGCCGGGTTTTTATAAGATATTTTATCACGAAAGGCTGTCTTTCTGTGGAATGGATCAGCGCATCTGAAAACCGTCTTCCTGTCGGACGTTATGCAAAAGACGCGATCGACTGGCTGACGACAAATCTGGCTTTCTTTTTTGACTGGCTGTCCTTCATCCTGAAGAGCGTCGTTGACGCGTTGCTGTTTGTTTTACAGGCGCCGCATCCGTTGCTGATCATTGCCATCATCACCGCGCTGTCCTGTTGGGTGCGCCGTTCGATTGGCGTACCGCTGTTTACGGCGCTCGGACTGCTGCTGATCGTCAATCTCGGCTACTGGAAAGCCACCACAGAGACGCTTGCACTGGTTCTGGCCGCAAGCGTTGTCTGCATGAGCATCGGTGTGCCGCTCGGTATTCTCGCCGCCCGTCGCAAATGGTTCTACGTCATTCTGCGTCCGGCATTGGACCTCATGCAGACCATCCCGACCTTCGTCTATCTTATTCCGGCGCTGATCCTGTTCGGGCTTGGCATGGTGCCCGGCTTGATCGCTACAGTCATTTTTGCCATTCCGGCCCCCATTCGTCTGACCCGGCTCGGCATTATCTCGACGCCGCCTGCCCTGGTTGAAGCGGCCGTCGCCTTCGGCGCGACACCGGCGCAGGTGCTGCGCAAGGTCGAACTGCCTTTTGCCATGCCGCAGATCATGGCCGGCCTGACGCAAACCATCATGCTGTCATTGTCCATGGTGGTCATATCAGCACTGGTGGGCGCCAACGGCCTTGGCGTTCCCGTCGTCCGCGCATTGAACACCGTTAATATTGCCATGGGCTTTGAGGCCGGTCTCTGCATCGTGATCCTTGCGATCATTCTCGACCGTCTGTTTCGCCTTCCAGGCTCGGAGGACGAGGCATGAGTGACGCAATCATCTTCGGCAATGTCGATATCATCTTTGGTGACAAACCGGAAAAGGCCCTTCCCCTGATCGACCGCGGCAAAAGTCGTGACCAGATCAACCGCGAAACAGGTCTTGTGCTGGGCGTCGCCAATGCCTCGCTGAGCGTCAAGGAAGGTGAAATTCTCGTCCTGATGGGTTTGTCTGGTTCGGGGAAATCCACCTTGGTGCGCGCCGTAAACGGCCTGGCACCGGTCGTGCGCGGCAATGTCAGCGTTCGCACCGACGATGGTTATGTCGATCCTTACAAGGCATCGCCTCGCGTACTGCGCGCGTTACGCACGCACACGGTGTCGATGGTGTTCCAGCAGTTCAGCCTGCTGCCCTGGCGCAATGTTGCAGATAATATCGGCTTTGGTCTGGAACTGGCCAATGTGCCGGAAGCAGAACGCAAACAGCGCGTCGCCGAGCAGCTTGAGTTGGTCAAGCTTGAACAATGGGCAAACCGCAAGGTTGGCGAGCTTTCCGGTGGAATGCAGCAGCGTGTTGGCCTTGCCCGCGCCTTTGCAACAGGCGCACCAATTCTGTTGATGGACGAACCGTTTTCCGCTCTCGATCCACTGATCCGCAGCCGCCTGCAAGATGAACTGCTCGAATTCCAGAGCCGCTTGAAAAAGACCATCCTGTTTGTCAGTCACGATCTCGACGAAGCATTTCGTATCGGCAACCGTATTGCCATGATGGAAGGTGGCCACATCATCCAGTGCGGCACACCGCAGGAAATCGTCAAAAATCCGGCCACCTCCTATGTCGCCGACTTCGTGCAGAACATGAACCCGATCTCGATGCTCACCGCAGGTGACATCATGAAGCCGGGCATATCGGAGCAGACAGGCAAACGTTCGATTTCCGGCACGGCGCGCGCCTCCGTTCCGCTCATCGACATTCTCGACGCTTTGAGCAAACATCCGGGCATGATTGGCGTGGTTGAAAACGGCGCCATCATTGGCACGATATCAGCAGATGATGTGGTGAGCGGACTGACACGGCACCGTAATCGCTAACGGCGTGACACTGATTCGCAGGTGATTCCACATCAGGACGCGGCGCTCTGTGGAATATGTGACATGTCTTTTTTATCATCAATAAAAAGAATATACGCAAAAATTCGCAGTTGTAACGTTTCAGTAGATGAAATGACCTAGCTGGAAAAATCACATAATTTGTACACCGCACCGGATGAAACCGGCAAACCCAGCAAAAAATGGCATTTTCAAGCCCGAAACCGGCAAATAGAGTACGTTTTCTTAACAAAATTTGCTGATAAACTATTTTTACATGATAATATAAAACGAAACTAATAAAGTGGTCCTATACCTTAGATTTAGGTATATACAACATTGTGTCCATCTTGCTAAATTGGGCACATCAAATTTAATAAGCCAACGTGACGCGTTCGCAGGAGAGCCTCGCATATGAATACCCAATCTCTTTCAGAGCAATCCAACGCGGCTGCGGGGCTTTTGTCGGCAATGGCAAACCCAAAGCGGCTGATGATCCTTTGCAGCCTTGTCGAAGGTGAAGTCCCCGTTGGTGTTTTGGCAACACAGGTTGGCCTTAGCCAGTCCGCTCTGTCCCAGCACCTTTCCAAGCTGCGTGCACAGAGGCTGGTTAAAACCCGTCGCGACGCACAGACGATCTACTATTCCAGCTCGTCTGAAGCTGTGAAGAAAATCCTGGCTTCGCTTGAAGAGATTTATTGTCAGCCGCAGAGCAGCAAGTCTGCCGCCTGAATGATAGCGCGAACATTGCAGCTTTCTTGTGAAAGAAGTCTGCAAAATAATTGCGCCAAATAAGTGTATTTCGATGAAAGCGGTCATTTTTAATGGCCGCTTTTGTCATTTATAGCCTAACGCAGAATAAATATTCATTTCAATCGATATAAATCACATTTTTTACTTCACGTTACGTGAGGTCATAGTCACGGTTGACGGCTGCCTTGCCTCAACGCCAGTGGATTTACGCCATTTAAGCCATTTGCGCCTTGAGGCGGCTTGCCGCCGTGGCGTAACCGCCTGAAGCACCATCGACAAAATGCATGTGATCGTGACTAAGCGCAGTTGGCACGATACAAGTCATCAACGCTGCGTCCTGTTCGTGCATACCGTAATAACAAACGCCGTCGTCCGCCGCCTGCTTTAGCGTATCCTTTATACGAGCGAGACTGGATACCGAGACATCCACAGTCATTTTCAACCCGTCATCGAACTTACGGAAATCGGTATTGCTGGCCACTTCTCGCTTATAGTTTTCCGCATTAAAGCGTCCCAGCGATGCCCCGAAGGCATAAAGCACACGCACCAGAAAAACTTGGCCCAGAATAGACAGGGAGTGCCGCAGCCGCGCGGTCAGATCGCCTTGAGCGGATTGCGCCCGCGCCTCCATGCCGAGCCCCTCGCGCACAAAACCGAGCTCCGGCCCATCCACGGGCACAGGATGCCCTCCTCTGCCATCTTCATTGGCAAGCATCACCACCCGCGCCACCAGCTTGCGAAAGGCGGTTGGGTCAGCTTTGGGGTGTGGAATGGCAATGATAGAAACAATCTGACCGTGGTTGGATTTGATCGGGTTCCAGCGACAGGAAAGCCCGGTCAAATCCGGCCGCGAACCAGAGGCGGCAGCTTCAATCGTATAAAGCCCTTCCTTCATGCGGGCTTCTGCCCAGCTATTACCGCCGCCCGAAAACATAGCATATGTCGCATGTTCGCTGGCCCGGTAACGGGCGACCCGTACGTCAAGACCATTCGCCCTGATTTCTGACACCGGCACCAGTGCTGCACGTAATCCCAGATCCATATCGTCACGCACCCAGCTTTGGGCACGAGATAGCGCTTCCCGCGCTTGATCAAGACCGTCGGGCGGGATTGCAACCACGGCGCCATCGCCACCAAACACGAATGGAAGGTCGGCCTTGCCAAGCACGTTGGCGATGGCCGAGATGACGCCTGCACCCGCCATGTTGACGGCCTTGTAGCGCCCGCTTTCAATTGCCCCGGTAGAGTCGATAATATCAGCAACCGCAAGCGCCCAGCCATCTGGCAATGGCAAGTAGAGGGACGCGTCTGCCACATCCTCGAAATCGAGAATAACAGGCAGCTTTTCAAGGAAATCGTCTGTGGTTTGGCTCATCACTGAAATATCGGTCCATTTCAGTTCAAACACCAGAGGCTGCATGGGAATATTTATCGTGTCGAGCCGACGAAAGAAGCTGTCCAAGATACCACAAACAAAACAATAATCGGCACGAAATGCCTTGTGGAATCGTGGTCTAATTTCCTAGACTGCGAACCGGATGCTGCCGAACGCAAAAATGAACGGAGCGACCGACGTCTGGTGGCGTAAAAACCGTCCAGACCACAAACGGGCGAAAAGCCCACCCCAAGGAGACAGCACATGAAAACTAAGCTACTGGCAAGCGTCGCTCTCGCCGCCTCGTTCGCCTTCGCGCCTCTGGCGCATGCAGAAATCGTAATCGGCCTCATCGCCCCGTTAACCGGCCCGGTTGCCGCTTATGGCGAGCAGGTCAAGAACGGCGCACAGGTTGCCGTGAACGAGATCAACAAGAAGGGCGGCATTCTCGGTGAGCAAGTCGTGCTCAAGCTGGCGGACGATGCCGGCGAACCAAAGCAGGGCGTTTCTGCCGCCAACCAGCTGGTTGCTGAAGGCATTCGTTTTGTCGTTGGTCCTGTAACGTCGGGCGTTGCCATTCCAGCATCTGACGTCTTTGCTGAAAACGGCATCCTGATGGTGACGCCGACTGCAACGGCTCCAGACCTGACCAATCGTGGTCTCACCAACATTTTGCGCACCTGCGGTCGCGACGATCAGCAGGCTGAAGTTGCAGCTGCTTATGTCATCAAGAACCTCAAGGACAAGCGCGTTGCCGTGCTGAACGACAAGGGCGCTTACGGCAAGGGCCTGGCAGACTCCTTCAAGAAGACCCTGAACGCCGGTGGCGTAACGGAAGTGTTCGATGACGCCCTGACACCAGGCGAAAAGGATTTGAGCGCGCTCGTTTCCCGTCTGAAGTCTGAAAAGGTTGATGTGGTTTACTTCGGTGGTTATCACCCTGAAGCTGGCCTGCTGGTTCGTCAGATCAACGACGCTGGCGCCAAGATCACCGTAATCGGTGGCGACGGCCTCTCCAACTCCGAGTTCTGGAACATCGGCTCTGAAGCAGCTGCTGGCACCGTTTTCACCAACGCTGCTGATGCCCTGAAGAATGCAGACTCCAAGACTGCAGCTGATGCGCTTGCTGCTGCAAACATTCCTGCGGAAGCATTCACCCTGAACGCCTATGCTGCAGTAGAAGTTCTGAAGGCAGGCATCGAAAAGGCTGGTAGCGCGGAAGATTCCGAAGCAGTTACCGCAGCCCTGAAGTCGGGTGAACCTGTTGCAACAGCAATCGGCGCCGTGACCTACGGTGAAGCTGGTGACCTGACCTCGCAGGCATTCTCGCTCTACAAGTGGGAAGGTGGCAAGATCGTTCCAGCTGAATAAGCTGCAACTTTCGTCACTTACGACACAGAAAAGCCGGGCGTTGCAAAGCGCCCGGTTTTGTTTTTTAAGGAATTGTTCTAGTTTGAGAATCCATATTTTTTGAACAGATGAGGCTGCCGTGACTGCTACTCTTGAAAACAGGATCGATCAGGGCACAGGCCGCCAACCGGCAGATATCGTTCTGAAAGGCGGCCGCTTTTTCGATCTGGTCACCGGTGAGCTGGTGGCCTCAGACATCGCGATCTGCGGCAATACCATCGTCGGCACCTGCGACGACTATGTCGGAAAACAGGAAATCGACATCACCGGCAAGATCGTCGTCCCAGGCTTCATCGATACACATCTGCATATCGAATCCTCACTGGTCACACCGCATGAATTCGACCGCTGCGTGCTGCCCTATGGCGTGACAACAGCGATCTGTGATCCGCATGAAATCGCCAATGTGCTGGGCACGGAAGGCATTCAGTTCTTTCTGGATTCAGCGCTGCAGACGGTCATGGATATCCGCGTGCAGTTATCATCCTGCGTGCCGGCTACCCATTTGGAAACCGCAGGTGCGGATTTGCCGATCGAACGGCTTTTGCCGTTCCGCAGCCATCCCAAGGTCATCGGCCTCGCCGAATTCATGAATTTCCCCGGCGTCATCCACAAAGACCCGGTTTGCATGGCAAAGCTCGAAGCCTTTCAAGGCCAGCATATTGATGGCCATGCCCCGCTTCTGTCTGGCACCGCGCTGAATGGTTACCTATCGGCTGGCATTCGAACCGAACATGAATGCACCAATGCACCTGAGGCTTTGGAAAAGATCCGCAAAGGCATGCACATTCTTGTGCGCGAGGGTTCCGTCTCCAAGGACCTGCACGCCTTGATGCCCATCATCACCGAACGCCTGTCGCCCTATCTGGCGCTCTGCACCGACGACCGAAATCCGCTAGACATCGCCGAGCAGGGCCATCTGGACTATATGATCCGCACGGCAATTGCCCATGGCATTGAGCCTCTGGCGATCTACCGTGCGGCTTCTATCTCCGCAGCGCGCGCCTTCGGCCTGCGCGACCGCGGCCTCGTCGCACCCGGGTGGCGCGCCGATCTGGTGGTCCTGGACAGCCTTGAAAACTGCAAGGCGGAAATGGTCTTTGCTGCCGGCAGGCGGGTATCCGACGCGTTGTTTGATGCCCGTAAACCAATTGAACCCGTCGGTCTGGATAGCGTGAAGGCAAGGCATGTTCTGGCTTCACATTTTGGCGTGCCGGTCAGCGAAGGTGAAACACCCGTCATCGGCGTTATGCCGGGCAAGATCATCACCGAACATCGCCGTTTCCGCCTGCCCTCCAGCGGCAATCAGACGGCCGTTGATCTTGACCGGGATATTATCAAGGTCGCTGTTATCGAGCGCCACGGCAAGAACGGTAACCATGCCAATGGTTTCGTGCAGGGATTTGGTCTGAAGAGCGGTGCGATCGCTTCTACGGTCGGTCATGACAGCCACAATATCTGCGTGGTTGGCGTCAATGAAGACGACATGGCGCTTGCCGCCAACCGACTGGGTGAGATCAAGGGCGGTTTTGTTGTGGTCGCGGACGGCAAGGTCACCGGCGAAATTGCCTTGCCTATCGCTGGTCTGATGAGCCTCGAACCGTATGAAAGCGTGCGCGACACGTTGCACACATTGCGCCAGGCGGCTTACGCACTTGGCACCACGCTCGAAGAGCCGTTCTTGCAGGTGGCATTCCTACCTCTGCCGGTCATCCCTCACCTGAAGATTTCAGACAAGGGCATGGTCGACGTGGATAAATTCGCCCTCATATGAATGGGCTGCTTTAAAGGGTCGAGCGAAGTTGCCTTCGCTCACCTCCGTCAAGCGATCAGCGCAGAAAAACCGTCCAGCCCATCCAGCTTGACGACCTGCTGGTTCAGCGTTGCGGAGAAACCGGGCATTGGCAGGATATCTTTCACCACGACGCCTTTCGGCAGCAGGAAATCGATCGGCTCTCGCGTCAGGTTGAATACGAAAAGCAGGCTCTCGCCGGCCTTGCTGCGGGTGAATGCTAGAACATCCTGATTGCTATCAAGGAATGTCATGTCACCATCAATCAGCGGACCATGGCTTTTGCGGAACGCCAGCGTTTCCCGGTAATGATGCAGCACCGTGTCCGGCTTGCGCTCCTGCCCGTCCACCGCCAGCAGACCATGATCATAGGGCACCGGCAACCACGGCTTTTCCGCCGTGGAGAACCCGGCATTGGGGCTGCCTGTTTCCCAGACCATTGGTGTGCGGCATCCATCCCGGCCCTTAAATGCCGGCCAGAAGCGAATGCCATAGGGGTCACGCAAATCCTCAAAGGCAAGTTCGGCTTCCGTCAAACCGAGTTCCTCGCCCTGATAAAGGCAGATAGAACCGCGAAGGCTGGCCAGCACCGAAAATGCCAGTTTGGCAATATGCTCGCGCTCCGCACCGCTTTCGGTGAAACGGCTGACATGCCTGACGACATCATGATTGGAAAAGGCCCAGCACACCCAACCATCCGTCACAGCCTTGTGGAAACCATCGACCGAGTTGCGAATGTGCTCAGCGGTAAAATCCGGGCCTAGAAGGTCGAAGGTGTAACACATGTTCAGCTTGTCATTGCCGGATGTGTAGGCCGCCACAGTTTTGAGTGACCGCGCACCGTCGCCAACTTCACCCACCGTCATGCGGCCGTCATAGCGGTCCAGCAGCGTGCGGAACCGCTTGAGAAACTCGATATTCTCGCTCTGGGTCTTGTCATAGAGATGGTTCTGCATGCCGTATGGATTGACATCAGGCGCATCCAGACCAAAAGCGCCTTCTTCATCCAGCGGCGGGTTGTTGCGCAGCGCCTTGTCGTGAAAATAATAATTCACCGTGTCCAGACGGAAGCCATCAACGCCGCGATCCAGCCAAAACCGGACAGTGTCCAACAAGGCATCCTGCACTTCCTTGTTATGGAAATTGAGGTCAGGTTGCGAGGTTAGGAAGTTGTGCATGTAATATTGCTTGCGAACGCCGTCCCACTCCCATGCTGGTCCGCCAAACACTGACAGCCAGTTGTTGGGTGCAGTGCCATCCGGCTTCGGATTGGCCCATACGTACCAGTCCGCCTTGGAGTTCGTCCGGCTGGCTCTGCTGTCCACAAACCACGGATGCTGGTCGGACGTGTGGGATATCACCTGATCGATGATCACTTTCAGTCCAAGACGGTGTGCCTCGGCCACCAAAATATCAAAGTCATCCAGCGTGCCGAAAAGCTTGTCGACGTTGCGGTAATCGGAAACGTCATATCCCATGTCCGCCATGGGCGAGGTAAAGAATGGCGATAGCCAGATACCGTCGACACCAAGAGATGCAATATAGGGCAACCGCTTCGTCACGCCGGGAAGATCACCGTAACCGTCGCCGGTCGTGTCCTGAAAAGACCGTGGATAGACCTGGTAGATAACCGCTCCCCTCCACCAGTCTGCATTGATAACGGGCTTGATAGCGGAGGTATTCGGTTGCGTCATGAAAAGGCTCCCTGAAATAGTGAGGGTAACGATATAGGCGCGCCTCCGATCCGTAAACCACACTTAAGATTGAACAACGCAGAGGCCGCAAGAAAATGCCTTTGCCCTTGTCAGCCGGGCCAAGGCATCGTAATGGCCACACGTTCAACATATGCGGGAGGACATGGTTTTGGGCGGACGTTTTCTTTCAATCGGCGAATGCATGGTGGAACTCTCGCAAGCTGGCGACAATCTGCTGCGCAAAGGTTTTGCCGGAGATACGTTCAACACCGCATGGTATGCCCGCGCCTGTCTGTCCCGTGATTGGTCGGTCGATTATTTCACAGCACTGGGTGACGACCCACTCTCCGAAGAGATGCTGGCCTTCATCAAGCAGGCCGATATCGGCACTGACGCGGTAACCCGCATTCCCGGCGGCACACCCGGCCTTTACCTGATCAACCTCAAGAATGGCGAGCGCACCTTCAGCTACTGGCGCGGCATGTCCGCAGCCCGGCAGCTTGCCGCAGATGCAGACCACCTGCGCCGCACGATGGACGCCGCCGACCTCATATACTTCTCAGGCATTACGCTGGCGGTTCTGGCAACCCCTGCTCATGTCGAAACATTCCTGTCCGAACTGCGCCGCGCCCGTGCGGCGGGCAAGATCGTCGCCTTCGATCCCAACATCCGTCAGCGCCTGTGGGCCAACAAAGATGTGATGTTGCAGACAATCACCGATGGCGCACGCGCCGCCTCCATGGTCATGCCAAGCTTTGATGACGAAGCCACCAATTTTGGTGACGCATCGGTTGAAGCAACGATTGAGCGCTATCGCAGCCTCGGCGTTGCAAACATCGTGGTCAAGGATGGCGCAGCAGGTGCGACGCTGGACTTCGAGGGCGTACGCAGCTTCGCGCCCGCCCATGAGGTCAGCGATGTCGTTGACACGACCAGCGCTGGCGACAGCTTCAACGGCGCCTTTTTGGCACGTCTCCTGTCCGGCGCGACACCTCAGAATGCGGCGGCATTTGCCGCCAAGGCAGCAGCAACCGTTATTGGCCATCACGGCGCCCTCATAAGCCCTGATCTGCTGCCTCTCATGGGCTAACAAGCCTGCCGTTGCCCTGACATGATCCTGTAACACGCGCACGCCATAGAGGGATTAAATCCCGCAGGCGGATTCGCAAGCGCGGGTAAAAACAGGATCGGCGCAGCAATGACGAGAATTACCATTGTCACGGATGCCTGGCACCCGCAGGTCAACGGTGTGGTCCGCTCGATTGAAAACACCAATGCGGAGTTACAGCGCATGGGTGTTGAGGTGTGCATGGTCACACCGCAGAGCTTTCACAACGTGCCCTGCCCGACCTATCCGGAAATTCGTCTGTCGGTCACAAGCTACCGCCACGTTGCGCAGGAAATCGAAAAAAGCCAGCCATCCTATGTGCATATCGCAACAGAAGGCCCGCTTGGTTTTCTGGCGCGCCGCTGGTGTATCAAGAACCATATGCGCTTCTCCACCAGCTACCATACCCGTTTTCCGGAATATGTGGCAGCCCGTTTTCCCGTGCCGGAAAGCTGGCTTTATGCCTTCGTGCGCTGGTTCCACAATGGTGGCAATGCCTGCATGGTGGCCACACAAAGCCTTGAAAACGAATTGAAAGATCGCGGCGTTCGCAATCTCAAGCGCTGGAGCCGCGGCATCGATCTGGCGCAATTTCACCCACGCCAGCGACGCGACGCGCCGTTTGATCTGCCGCGCCCGATCTTCATGACCGTTGGTCGTGTCGCCGTTGAAAAAAACCTGCCGGACTTTTTGAAGCTCGACCTGCCCGGTTCCAAGGTGGTGGTGGGTGATGGCCCAGCCCGCGCTGATCTTCAGGCACAATTCCCAAACGTTCACTTCACCGGCACCAAGACAGGTGAAGACCTGGCCGACGCCTATGCGCAGGCTGATGTGTTCGTGTTCCCATCCAGAACAGATACCTTTGGCAATACCATTCTCGAAGCACTGGCCAGCGGCGTGCCGGTTGCAGCCTATCCGGTCACCGGCCCAATCGATATTATCGGCCCCAATTCCAAGGCTGGTGCCCTGAACCGCGATCTGCGGCAGGCCTGCCTGGATGCGCTGGATTGCTCGTCAAAGGACGCCATAGCACTTGCCAGAACCTATTCCTGGGAAAAGGCATCCAGGCAGTTTCTGGACAACGTCACGGCTGCCGCCAACAATTGCCTTCCAGATTTTCGAGCAACGCCGGCGGTCTAGGATCGCCTGTCAGCAGATTGCGAAATGAAGTGCTGGACGAAACGCTTGCGGGCTGTCACAAGACGGGCTGGACGCGACTGCCGTTATTGAGAACGGGGTCGGGCTGCTGATTGACGTCAGGCGGCTGCCACGAGATCACGATGGCCGTCCAACTTAATTTACTCCCTTTGAAGCTCCGTTTTCTAAACGCCCTTGTTATGTGTGCAGCATGTAGCAATTCATGTGCTCGGCCCTATATAGAGAACCGTAGCTGATTGCGTAATAAAAACAGGGCCATGCATATGAAAGACCTCCAAGGAAAAACCGTTGTTGTCACCGGCGCAGCACGAGGATTGGGGGCGGCCTTTGCACTTGCGTTTGCTGATGCCGGTTGTGATCTGGTGCTTTGTGGCCGGCGTCTTGCCGACCTTGAAGACATGGCCGACATCATCACAAAGCGTGGCGGCACGCCCCCTTTAGTTGTCGTGCTTGATCTTGCCAATTCTGACAGTGTAAGCCGCGCGGTCACAGAGATCACTGAACGCACATCCAAGGTCGATATTCTGATCAACAACGGTGCCATGTGGCTGGAAAGCAGCGATACGCCTTACGCCGCAGATGCCGTACTGACCACGATCAACGCGGCAATATCAGGCACATTTCTGTTCACACAAGGCTTGTTGCCACGCCTGGAAAGCTCAGACAGACCAGATGTCGTCACGATAGGGTCAATTAGCGGCCTGCCCAATGCCGCACTGCAGAGTGTGTCGGTACCGTTTTATGCAGCCAAGCGCGGACAGACCGCGTTGGCTGATGGTTTCCGGCAGAGTTTTGCTGGCACAAGCATTCGCTCGATCGCCGTTCACCCGCCATACCTCGATGATGCACGCCCTGATCAGGACGATTGGCAGCAGGCGGCAGAGCGCCAAAAGGGTGAGCGCGGAACCAGCCGTGATGTAGTGGAAGCGGTGCTCTTTGCCGTGACGAGACCACGTCATGTGACGCTGAACATCACGATTGATACGGATGATGGCGGTCTGTTTCCCGCTTAAGCCAGAGATCGAGACGATCGCGCCGTGTGAACAAATCCACGGCGCTCCAATTACAGGCATCACCAGGCACCGGTCAGCGCATTCCCAGACAGCGGAATGGTGTTTGTTTCACCATTATGATTTTTGGTAGAAATCGACGTCTGCATCTGCTTGGGCGATTTTCTGAACCATGTTGCGGCGATGCTGGCGAGATCACCGATCATCGCATGTTTATGCCAGTCAGCGAAGCGCTTGGTCGTTGCATCCGGTTCCGACTGAAAGAAGAAGTCCCCGGATTGGCCGAGATCGTTGATCGACTGCGCCATGGCGGACAGCGGCCGCTGAAACATCTTGGAAGGCAAAGACAGTTCTGGCGCGGCCTGGCTAAATGCCGGAGACATGAAGTCGATCACCCAGCCATCGGCCTCAACCCAGCAGTGAAAGTTTTCGCCAGCGCCAGTCACGTAACCATCTTCACGATGGTCGGCAAACAACAGCATCGTCCCACCAAGATTAAAGGCAGCAAGGCCGCCTTTGGGTTTGGCCTTGACCTTGAATTGCTGCTCAAGAATAAACGCACCAAAGGTGCTGAAATACATTGATGCGGATGCCGGATTGGCATTTTCGTTAATCAGCAGGCTGTTGATGACACGGTAAATCCGGTGATAGTCGCTCTGCTTGATCAGCATGTCTTGTCTTCCGTTAGAGTGGGACGGTCAGTCTGAACGACCATCATCCCCGGCCCTTTGCCGGGGTTTCGTCATTGCCATGGATCAAACCACCACTGATCTGCGGGTCTAACCCGCAGATGGCACTAATTGTCTGGCATGTCTGAAGCTAAATGAAGCGGCAGATTACCGCTTCTTTTTGGCCTTGTTCTCGAACGGGTTGTCCGAACCACGGTAATGCACACGGATCGGCACGCCTGGCATGTCGAAGTCATTGCGCAGGTTGTTGACCAGATAACGCGTGTAGGATTCTGGGATCGACTCTGGTCGTGTGCAGGAAATCATGAAAGCAGGTGGACGGGCCTTTACCTGCGTCATGTATTTCAGCTTCAGACGACGGCCAGAAACGGCTGGCGGTGGGTGATGCGTGGTCTGCGATTCCAGCCAACGGTTGAGCTTTGCTGTCGAGATACGGCGGTTCCATACCTTGTCCGTATCGACAATATTCTGCATCAACCGGTCAAGCCCGTAGCCAGTCTGGCCGGACATTGGAACAGCGCGAATACCGCGTGCCTGTGGCAGCAACCGTTCGGTCTTTTCACGCAAGTCGGCAAGATAGGCCTGGGGGTCTTCAACCAAATCCCACTTGTTGAATGCCAGCACCGCTGCACGACCCTCGCGAATAACGAGGTCCACAAGCTGCAAATCCTGCTTTTCAAATGGGATGGTGGAATCGAATACGATCACCACAGTTTCGGCAAAACGGATGGAACGCAGGGAATCGGCAACCGACAGCTTTTCCAGCTTTTCCGTAACCTTGGCCTTGCGGCGCATGCCAGCCGTATCAAACATCTTGATGCTGCGTCCGCGCCAGTCCCACTCGACAGAGATGCTGTCGCGGGTAATGCCGGCTTCCGGACCAGTCAACAGGCGGTCTTCACCGAGGAAGCGGTTGATAAGTGTCGATTTACCGGCATTTGGGCGGCCGATGATCGCAACGCGAAGCGGCTTGGTTTCATCGTAAACCGGCTCTTCTTCGTCTTCGTCCTCGTCTTCACCGCGTTCGGAGCGAGGAATGACAACGTCGGTTTCCGCCTCATCGTCTTCAGACGGAAAGGCCATGTCTTCGCCTATGGCTTCGATGATCGCGTCGCGCAAATCATGCATGCCTTGGCCGTGCTCAGCGGAAATAGGGGTCGGTTCGCCAAGGCCCAGAGTGAAGGCATCATAATAGCCACCATCAGAACCGCGCGCTTCAGACTTGTTGGCCACCAGCACAACTGGTTTACCACGACGACGCAGCATGGTTGCCAGGGTTTCGTCTGCCGGTGTCAAACCATACTTGGCATCGACCACGAACAGCGTCAGGTCCGCCTCTTCGATCGCAGCCTCGGTTTGTGCCCACATGCGACCCTGCAGTGTCTCGGGGCCGGACTGTTCAAGACCTGCGGTATCAATGATCGTGAAGCGCAGATCATCAAGCCGTGCTGCACCCGGCCTGCGGTCGCGGGTCACGCCGGGCGTGTCGTCCACAAGCGCCAGCTTCTTGCCAACCAGACGGTTGAAAAGCGTCGACTTTCCGACATTGGGGCGCCCTACGATGGCGACGGTGAAGCTCATGGTGCGTTCTTCCTTGGGGTATATGTTTCTTACGGCGCCTTGCCGGAAGCAGCAATGTTATCGAGCATGATCTGGGCACGGTTGGCAACATTGCGCGGTGCCTGTGCGTCGGTGGTGATCTGCTGGAACCAGTCTCTGGCCTTCACGAAATCACCCGCCTTATAGGCGGCAAGACCAAGAGCCTCGCGTGCCGAGCTGCGGAACGCCTGGCTTTCGCCAGAGAGAACCTCAACCTGAGCAGACACCTGATCATAGCTGCCATTGTCGACCAGCAGCCATGCGGCGCGGATCTTGGCAGCGTCACGGAACACCTGCGGAGCAGATGTGTCATTGCCGATGGCGGTGAACGCTTCGGTAGCAGCCGTTGCGTCGCCCTTCTGGGCCTGCAGGGTTGCCGAGCGGAACTTGGCCAGAACCGGGTAGGAACCGTGGCCAGCCGTCTCAAGTGCAGCCAGTGCTGCCAGTGCATCATCTGGCTTGTTTTCAGAAGCCAGCTTCATAGCAGCGATAAATTGGTCACCGGAGTTGGAGGCACGGTTGCTGTTCCAATATTCGTAAATACCAGCGCCCGCAGTTCCCAGCACAATCAATACCGCGCCGCCAATAACAACGATGCCGTATCTGCTCCAGAAATTCGTCATCTTCTCCGAACGAAGCTGCTCGTTCACTTCGCGGATGAAGGTGTCATTTTCATTTGCCATCGAATTCTCCGTAGCCGCATATCCGCATCGATATCCATCGAGAAGGATGAACGGTTATGACTTCACGCTGAAACTTGCCTGTCGGGCACTGAACCGCAGGCATTTGTTCGGCCTTCTAGCGCATTTTGCCTTTTATGTAAGGGGGAAAGCGTCACTTTCCTGTCAGTGACGCCTCATCAGTACATAGATTTTAAAGCGCAAGCGGCTGAACGCCAATCAGCCATTCGTGCAACTTGAATATAAATGCCGCCCAAAGTGCAACTCCACCGACCACGGCAATCAGGTCATAGCGAGCAGAAACGAAGGCCGGGCGCACCAGCAGACCTGCCCGCTCCCGCCGTTTCAGCGCAATACGCATCACCACACCCCAAGCCAGAAACGCTGCAAACAGAATGACCGACGATGTTTCGCCATTGGCAAGCAGGTGCGCTAGCGCCCAGATTTTGACCGAAAGAACCAGCGGGTGTTTAGTCTTGGTTGCAATGTGCCCCGGCGGAAGAAGGCTTGCCACAAGACAGATCATCGCGATCAACATCAGCGTCAGCGCAATATGGCTCATCCAGACCGGTGGATAATACAGCATGCCTGTGACCTGCCGGGCCTGACCGAAAGCATAGATCACCAGCACAAGCGTTATGACGCTGGCAGCGGAATAAAGTCCCTTCCAAGCACCAGCGCCCAATCCGGCAATTGCGGCATCCCGAAAGCCCGGTGCAACGATGCGCACCAGGTGGGTGGCGAAGAACAAGCAAAGACAGAGTACGAGCAGCAGCATGGGAAAATCCTCGAAAACAAGCGGCGTTTCAGCCGGATAATTGAGATCGTTACCACGACCTTGCTATAAGAAAATCACAAAAATGCCAGACAATTCAAAGGTTCGCCTTATTCCGGCGGCACAAGGCCATATCACGGCAGTTTTTCTCCTGCTTCAAAACATGGGCGACTTCGCCCGCGCCTTTAGAACATGCATGTCGATTGGTCCTGAAATGTTGCGTAAAATCCTTGCTGCTTCGCTTCTCTGTTCGGTTTTCTCATCTGCGGCACTCGCTGAGGAACAGCCGCGCCAGCAATTTGTCATCGTGTCGTTCGATGGCGCAGGCGATAACTCGCTGTGGGACCGCAGCCGCGCGACATCAGCCGAGACTGGTGCAAAATTTACCTACTTCCTGTCATGTACCCTCATCATGGACTACAAAACCGGCAAGGCGACCTACAAGGGACCGGGCAAAAAACTCGGCCGCTCGAATGTCGGTTTCGGCCAGACTGTTCAGGAGGTGGAAACCCGCCTCAACAACATCTGGCAGGCCCATCAGGAAGGCCATGAAATAGCCAGCCACGCCTGCGGCCACTTTGATGGCAAGGACTGGACGGCAGCCGACTGGGAAGCTGAATTCGAGACGTTCAGCAAAACGCTTGAAAACGCGTGGGAGATGATTGGCAAAAAAGATGCCGAGCCGCAAGGTTGGCGGGAATTTGCCAAAACCGACATCAAGGGTTTCCGTGCCCCTTACCTCTCGCAAAGCGATGGCCTGACTGCAGCCGAAAAGAAACACGGTTTCATTTATGATGCGAGCCTTGTGACCAAAGGCCCGCAATATCCTGTTACGGCCAAGGATGGCATGACCCGCTTTGGTCTGCCATTGATCCCCGAAGGACCGAACAGCCGCCCGATCATTTCCATGGATTATAATCTGTTTGTGCGCCATTCCGTCGGCGTGGAAACACCGTCCAAGGCTGCGGAATTCGAGGAGCGCGCCTATAAGGCGTTTCGCGCCGCTTTCGACAAACAATACAATGGCGAGCGCATTCCCCTGCAAATGGGCTTCCACTTCGTGAAAATGAATGGTGGCGCCTATTGGAATGCCTATGAGCGTGTATTGCGGGAAGTCTGCAAAATGCAGGATGTGTCCTGCGTTAATTACGCCAGCTACATGGAAACCTTGAAGGCTGCCGCACCCGTTGAAAAATCGACCGCGGGTTCTTCCTTCTGACTTGGACACGATACGTCGGCAGTTCAATACGCCAACACCAGGACATAAAAAACCCGCCAGTCTGGCGGGTTTTCTTTTTTCTTGAGGGGTTTACGGCCGGTTGGCAGCCATTTCACCGTCTGCAGCTTCACGCTCCAGATAGCGCTGATCAATGTCCGGCAGGGCTTCACCCTCAATCACTGCTTCGAAAGCTTTCAAACGCTTATAGATCGACATCAATTCGACAATGGTCGACCAAGAATTAACGACATATTGGAATGAGCCACGAACTTGGTCGAACACATTATTTATCTGCGTCAGCAATCCAAGCGTCAGCTTGCCTGCCGCAATCGACGGCACTAGCACGATCAAGCTGAACAGATTGTCCGCCTGCAGATAGAAAATTCTAGCCACGTTGAAGTACATGTAGTGAAAATAAAGACGGAAGTAATTCCTGCGTACGTTAGCAAAGAGTTCGCTGACAGTCGCAGGCTGAGCGCGGTCTTCATGGTCTTCCCCGTACACAAGTTCTTTGCGGTAGGCTGCCTCAACACGCTGGTTTCGGAACTCGAGCCCGGGAAGTTTGATACCAACCAATGCAAGGAAAAAAGTTCCGAATAATGACCAGAAAATAGCAGCCCAGACCAGAGCATGAGGCAGTTCGCCAATGATAGGCAGCTCTGTAATATTTTTTCCCAACGTAAAAAGAACGGGCAGGAAGGCGATCAAGGTCATCAATGCTCTAACCAACCCGACACCAAGGCTCTCTACTGTCGTAGAGAAACGCATCGTATCTTCCTGAACACGTTGAGATGCGCCTTCGATATGTCGCAACCTATCCCAGTTAGCCATATAGAATTCGTTCATCGCTGTCCGCCATCTGAAAATATAATGGCTAACAAAGAACAAATTCAGAACTCCCACAGTGATCGCGACGAACGCGATCCCAGCGAACCCCAACATGCCCAGATACAGCTGTTCCGCCGTCACAGGCGCACTGCGTGAAAGAGCCTGTTGAATGAGGTCATAAAACGGACCGTACCACGCGTTGATGGCAACACTAACCTGTACAGAAAAATAGGTAGCGAAAATGATCACCGCTGATCCCAGTACTGACCACATCTGCCAACGATGCGGACGGTAAAGAAACCAAAAACCAGTAAACAATAGAACCACGGCGGTGTAATAAATATAAAACCACAAAAACGGTGTGGACCAGAAAAGGGACACTCCAATTACAGGGCTTTCGCCATCGGCAAGCGGAGGTAAGCCGATAGCTGCACCCCAGCCGTTTGCGCCTGCATACCACATGGCAATACACACAGCAGTCCACAAGATGGCAGACGTGAAGAACAGTTTCGGATTTGGGAAAAATGAATGGAACACGTTTGAAACTCACGCGGACGTTAGGGAGCGGCCGGAATTGGCGAAGCAGTCAAGATGCGGAAAATACGGCAGAAATCAGCGTACAGCAATCAACCATCCGCATCCTTACCAACTTGTAACTGAAAAACCACCAAAACCTTATGTTTGACGCTTACCGCATCAATCCCGCATGCGGGCAACCGGCACCATCAACAGCATGGCAATGCCGAGCGCAGTGGCAGCCAGTATGGTTGGCAGGGTGAAATTGCCGGTGAACTGTGCCACCCATCCGCCAACCAAAGGCCCGGTAATCTGGCCAATTCCAAATGCAGCCGTCATGAATGAAAAAACGCGCCTCGGGCTGTGCGGCGAAAACTGTCGCCCCAATTGCAGACCATACGCTGTCACAACCATGAATGTCAGGCCAAACAATAGCCCGCCGAAAAGCGCACCCACCACAGGTGGCAGCAGTACGGATGCAAGAACACCGACAACTTCAATTGCCAAGGCCATGACGAAGGTCCAGCGATGCCCGGTGAGTTTCGCAACCGGTCGCCAGATGTAAAGAGAAATTGCACTGGCGCTACCCGTGATAAACCATGCCAGACATTCCACCAGTGCGCCCGCATCGGCCATTCGCACAATGGTAATCAGAAAGGTGGCGGTAATCACATAACCAAAACCGAACAGACCATAGGCAATGGTTAGCAACACCAGCGGCATACGCCAGCGTATTGGCGGCTCAACAGTTGCCACTGCGGTGCGAGGTGGACCAGAGGGTAAAACACGCGCCACGAAGATGAAGGCAATAAAAACGAACACCGCCCCGACAATCCATTCCGCTTGCCAGGACGCGCCCTCCCCGTGCAGCAGCGAACCGATAACAAAAACGAGAAGTGACGAAACGGCAATGCCGACGCCAACGCCAGCAAAATGCAAAGACTGCACATCTTCCCGCCCGGCTGCAGTGGCGTAGCCGATAACGATCTGCGACGTGAAGATCATTGCCAGGGCGCTGGCCATACCGGCCAGAAAACGAATGAGAATAAAGACTTCGACTGCACGCGTCATAGCCATGGCCAACAGCAGCAGACCGGTAGCCAGCATTCCGCCAAGCGCCACCAGTTTTTCACGTCCGTTCGCCCAACCGTAAGCGGCGAGAATGGCGCCCAGCAGATAACCAGCAAAGTTACCTGCAGCAATCAACCCTGCATCAGAAGCCTTGAGCGACAGGTCGCTGATCATGCCGGGCAGGACTGGCGTATACAAAAAACGCCCGAAACCTTGCGAACAGGCCATGGCCAACGCCCCGGCAAAGCCGATCAGCAGGACACGCGAATGGGATTGTGCGGCAGCGTCAGTCATGTCGCGTCTATGGCAGTGCAACATGGGTCAGGCAAACCATTTATTTTGATGGCACCTGCCAATGCTATTGAACCCGATAATTTGGCGCTGATAAGCAGCCTGCCTATTTCGAAAGTGCCACCAACCGGTCAAGCGCGGTGGAAAACCCCTTCAATGACAGGCCCAACAGCACATTCTGCCCGCTGTCATAGGCTTTGGCGACAAGCTTGACATTACTGCCACCCCGCAAGGTTTGCAGAGTTGGCGCATCAAGAAGCACTTGCACGATACAGCCCGTTGGCAAGCAGGTTGCAAAAGGTGACGGGTTCGACACCACGCCATCATCGACCTGAACCGTCACACCCGCCGCCAGCTGCAGTCCGAATGGCAGAATAATCGTTCCACGTATTTGGTCATTCTTGTCAGTGCTGATTTCGGCTGCAATGACCAGCTGCTTGGTATCGTTCTTGCGTTGTTGTTGCGTCATCAAACAAATTTGCTTTGCCTCAGCCTGTGAACATAGCACGATCCAGTCGCCATGGGTTTCGTTGACGGAGAAGACATTGTTACCTGCCGCCGCTGGTGCCTCTGTCTGCGCTGCCACGTTGGATGGCTGTGTCACGAACGACACCAGAGCGACTGCGGCAGCCGCCTTTATGTTTTTTCCGAACATGCAGACACCTGTCATTATTCTGAACGTCCAGCGCCACCTACAAGCGACTGGACGTTCAGAATTGCATTGAAATCAAAAACGAACCTGTAACTTGGCGTTGACGCCATGGTCATAGGCTTTGGCACTGAACTGCCCTGTATAGGATATGCTTAAGGTCGAGACCGACGAAAGGGCAAAATCCATTCCCGTTTGCACAATCGCCGTATTTCGGTCCAGTGGCGTGCCAACCACTCTGAAGCTGTCACCGGAGGAGAACCGGGCCGTGGTTTCCGGCTCCACATCACCAAACGCGTGGATCCAGCCAAGGGAGCCACGCAGTGTGGCCGGAACAGACCCGACATCAAGATCGGTCGACGCGCGGACCCCAAGTGTCGTGTAGGTGGTGTTCAAATCGGTGTTACCCATGGTCAGGGCGGAAAGGCCACCGGTTTCGGTAAAGCCATCGGTCTTTACCCGCATATGGCTCAGGCTAACGAAGGGTTCGAATGATGCAGGTGCGACATCGATACGGTAGCTCATCTCGCCAAACATGTTGAGGGTGCTGGCATCATAGTCAGCTCTCAGCGTCTCACCGAGAAAATCAACCTGGCGCACCGTGTCGACCCTGTGCCAAGTGTAGTTGATGCCAGTACGAAACGAGATGGCATCCCACCGGCTACCGGCATAGACACCGAGATGATAGTTGTTGCTGTCGCCGTCACTGTCTGACGTGTCAAATGATGACCGGCTGTAGCCACCAAACACACCGACCCGCCAATTGTCGGAGATGCTAGCGTCACCACCGATCAACACACCCGCATTTGATATATCGGTATCGGGACTGCCAGTCAGACCATCAACCTTGCCCCAGGAACCAAAACCGTTTGTCCAGACGGAGAACCGATCCTGATCAAAAACATCCGTTTTCTTCTCGAAGGATGCAAACTGGCCACTTTTGGCCGGTTTTGTTTCCTCGGCATAACCGAGGGCTGGAACGGAAGGTGCAGCAACCCCATCGGTCATGGAACGGATACGGCCGTTCACCGTATTGTTGACGGATTGGGCCGTCTGAAAAAAGGCGGCACGCGGTGCGGTATGAGTTTCGCCCGACAATTGCCGCAGCGCCTCTTCCTGCTCACTGTCAGGCACGGAACCGAGCGAAGACCACAGACCACCAGGCGCGCTACCGGATTGCAGAACAGACAGCACCGAAGACTGGTTTGGCGTCAAATCAGACCCGCCATTGCCAACACTGACGGTTGAGAGAAGCGAAACAATACCATTGTCATAGGAGATTTCGTAATTGGACAAGCCACCCCAATCAATCGTGGAAAATGTGCCGGTCACACTCGTTGCCTTCAGGATGGTGTATCGGCTGGCATTCGCAGCCCCGGAAAGCGAAATTTGCAGCGACGTCCCGGAGTTGATGGTCACGGCCCCGCCAGTCAACACCACCGCATCGCTGCTCAGACCTGACACCTGCACGACATAGGTTGAGCCGGTCGAAAAGGCGAGATCACCCACAACCGACAATGTGCCTCTGGACCCCACAAGACCGGGCGATAGTGTGCCACAGTTGCCGATCGAAAGCGTGGACCCTGGCTTGCCAACAGTGCCAGTGCCGCCCAGTGTGCCGTTGCTCAAAACGTCTATCATTCCGCCGAGCGAACCGGTAACCAGCGCCGTTCCGCCGGAGATACTGGTGATACCGCCAAGCGTGGAGCTGGTGCCGGAAAACGTCGTCACGCCCGAGACATGATTGATGAAGCCGGTGCCCGAGATAGCGGACGAAAAATCATAGCTGGTATTTGTGTGATTGAAAACGAGCGTGCCTGAACCGGGACCGAATACAACCTTCGGAGACTCGATATGTCCAGCAACACCAGCCGCATCGCCTGCCGCAGCGCCGATATTCAGCGTACCGGTTGAGCCTGCCAAATATCCAATTCGAACACCAGCAGCACCGGTTACCGCAATGGTGGCCCCATCCCGCACAGTTGCTTCACCGATGCCATAATAACCAACAGCTATGTAATTGGTGTTTACAAATCTGGTATCGGCTCCAGTCAAATCGAGAGTGCCGTTACCGGATGCCAAGAAGCCCAAAACAGCCGTATTGCTATTGAACGATGCTCCATCAGCCAGTTTGACCGTGCCAACACCAGAACTACCGACGGCAAGATAAATGTCGGAGGTCGTACCGTTTATTGTAAAGCTGCTGTCGGCTCCGGTGACTGTGATTGTCCCCTCAGCAGTCGATTTGTCACCGACGATTACTCGCTTGAAAGTATTGGTCGTAGCGCCGCCACTCACAGTCAGGCCACCCTCGCCCTCGTAACCAACAACCAATGCGCCGCCTGTGATAGACCATGTGGAATCGTCGCCGTCGATCAGTGCGGCACCAACGCCCCCATCACCATAACCAACCGTTACAGCGTAATCTGTCGCTGTCGCGCCACCGCTGACCGTAAACTTGCCCTCACCTATATGGCCGATAATTGTGGCTCCACCGCTGGCAGTCCAGGAACTACCCTCACCATCAACGGTAAACGTACCCGACGAGCCGGCAAATTGGCCGAGATGCAGTGCATTGACGGTACTTGCAGATCCGCCATCTTCAATAAGGATCGTACCATCGCCGTAAAATCCTGCTGTAAGCCATCCAGTGGCCAAGGATGCATCTGCGCCCGAGATCGTCAGAGTGCCGATTTCACCGACGGCTTCACCTACACTCAGACTGGTGCCCGTCAGACTGCCGTTACCCGAAATATCTAAGTAAATTTCGCTCACCGAACCAACGTAAAGATTGTTATAGCTCGCGGCATCGGTGATGCTCGTTCGCCCGTCGACGCCGGGTACCTTGATGTTGACAGTGCTTCCCGCTACCGGGATGACACCCCCAATCCAGTTTGCAGGATCGTGCCAATCGCTTGACGTGCCGCCAGTCCAATCACTTGCATAAGCTGGAAAACCGCTGCTAACAGCGACGACAAAAATAGCTGCTGATCCCAGCAACCTGCTTCGGTAGAACCTCATGCTCCCCCCGGAATAGACAATACACAACGCTTGGTGGCTGTCCTCCATCAGGTTCAAATTGATTTAACCTGACCCAACCACTGATTGCGTTAAGGCTTGCATATTTGGAGAGCGGTTGAAAGTTAGCAAATGGAAATATTCGCCTTCTGGATGTGGTTATCCAGCGCGTAAAATAGAATTTATTACGCCGACGACTGAACATCCTGAAATCACGTAAGGGAAGATGGCGCTTAAAGACGGGCCAAAAATCGATAAAGAAAAGCACAAGTCGAGACTTGAGTCGGTGCGTTCAGCACCGTCTCGATCTCAAATGCAATCACTGCAAAATCAGTCAGCAAGCGTCAAAACGAGCGGACCATTTTTGGTCACCACAATCGTGTGCTCGAACTGGACGGTCGGAGAACTGGGATCGCTGTAAAGCGTCCAGGGATCATTGTCGCCGTCTTCCGCCCAATAGGCACCGGTAGACAGGAAGGGCTCTACGGTAAAAACCATGCCCTCTTCCATGATCCGGGTTTCATCCTTGTCCGGCCATGTCGCAAGTTCGCGCGGCTCTTCATGCAATGAGCGGCCAATGCCGTGGCTGGCAAGGTTGGTGATGAGGGTGTAGCGGTTCTTGCGGGCGAAGGCGCCAATGGCATTTCCGATATCAGCCATCGGCTTGCCGGTCTTTACCTGCTGCAGACCGGTCCACATGGCGCGTTTACCATCCCGGCACAGACGCTCGATTTCCTTTTTCACGGGCGGCACGGCGAAGGACGCGCCTGTGTCACCAAAGAAGCCATCCTTCACAGCCGAAACGTCGATGTTGACGAGGTCACCTGGCTTGATGATGCGCACGCCGGGAATACCATGCGCCACTTCTTCATTGACGCTGATACATGTCGCGCCGGGAAACTGATAACAGAACTCCGGTGCCGATTGCGCACCATTGTCTTCCAGTATTTTACGACCGATATCGTCCAACTCGGCCGTGGTGATACCCGGCTCCAGCGCATCAGCCATGGTATTCAGGGCAACGGCACACAGGCGGCCGATTTCCTTCAGCTTCACCAATTCTTCTTCGGACGAGACGATCATAAAACTACCCGGACATGCGGATTGCGGCAGTTTGGCGCCGCAACCCTATACTTACATCATGCGGTGGCTTTCACCCTATCAGCGCTGCCAGTCAATTCTTTTCTGACAATCGGCGCGACTTTCGTACCGTACAACTCGATACCGCGCATGATCTGATCGTGCGGCATCAGGCCGATGGCCATCTGCAGCAGGAAACGATCATTCTTGAACACGTCATGTGCTTTGATGATTTTTTCCGCAACCAGTTCTGGCTCACCTAAGAAGAGATTGCCTTCCGGCCCACGCGCCATGTCGAAATGGGCACGGCTGGTCGGCCCCCATCCGCGTTCACGACCCAGCCGGTTCATAACCTCTGCCTGCGGACCATAGAACTGGTCAGCGGCAAGATCGGTGGTGTCGGCAATAAAGCCATGCACGTTAATGCTGGTTTTCTGTTTGGTCTCCGGCTGGCCAGCGCGGCGGGCCGCTTCGCGGTAAAGATCAAACAGCGGTGCAAACCGACGGTATTCGCCGCCGATAATCGCAAGCGCCACCGGCAGGCCCATTGCTCCTGCTCTTGCGACGGATTGCGGAGTGCCGCCAACGGCAATCCACACCGGCAACCTTTCCTGCAAGGGGCGCGGATAAACACCACGGCCATTGATCGGCGTGTGTTTGTTGCCAGACCATGTGACAATCTCGTTTTCACGCAGGGTCAGTAGCAGGTCGAGTTTTTCAGCAAACAACTCGTCATAGTCTTCCAGATTATAGCCGAACAGCGGATAGGATTCGATGAAGGAGCCGCGACCGGCCATGATCTCTGCGCGTCCATTCGACAGCAGGTCAACAGTTGCGAACTGCTGGAAGACGCGGATCGGATCATCGGAGCTCAAAACCGAAACTGCGCTCGACAGTCGGATATTGTTTGTCTTGACGGCGGCAGCGGCCAGCACGGTGGATGGCGAAGACACCGCATAGTCCGGGCGGTGGTGTTCGCCAAGACCGAACACATCCAGCCCGACCTGATCGGCAAGCTCGATTTCCTCGATAAGATTTTTAAGACGTCGTGCACCTTCCGGTCCCTTGCCATCCGGTGCGTTCGGATCGACATCCGCAAATGTGTAAAGACCGAGTTCCATGATCGATGCTCCTGTTTCTTCACGCAGAGATAGGCATCGCAAAAGACTATGGCAATTTCAAAATATGGAACGATCCGTTCGATGAAATGGATAGGAAAACTTTGCCCCGAAGCGGGCCGTAAGATCAGAGATGCGATTCTGTTTTCAAACACTTGGCAGCGTAACTTGAATCACTCTGCCAAGCAGTTGAATCAGAATTTGAAGTCTCTTCAGATTTGCTCCAACAGAGCCTCCAGTTGGTCGGCGGCTTTGCCCCAGCCTTCGTCGAAACCCATTTCTTCATGAGTCTTCTTGTCCTCAGCCGTCCAGTGCAGCGCCTTGGCGGTGTAGCGTGTCTGGCCGTTTCCAGCCCCCTCAAAACTCACATAACCGGTCATGAATGGCTTCTCGCTGGGCACCCATCCATCCTGATAGGCATCGGTAAACACGAGAAGCCGGTTGGGGACAACCTCAAGAAAAATTCCGTTATTGGGATAAACCTCACCATCCGGACCGCGCATGGTTACGTTAAAAACGCCACCGGACCGCAAATCCATTTCCACGTCGGAAACGGTATAGGGCCGCGGTGTGAACCATTCTTTCAAAAGATCAGGATCGGTCCACGCCCGATAAACCTTATTAGGTGGCGCATCAAATATACGGGTTAAGGACAGTTCATGTTCTCCCAGTTTTGGCATGCTGCTTCCTCCTCTGTGTGATGTCGGCCAACCGATACAAGCGCCGTCAGACCTTAACGAGCGTCCTGCGAACGGCGTTCCTCCACCCCTTCACTTTTGTTTTCCGGATACTGGTTTCCATTTTGGGTTCAAACCGCTTATCTCGCGACCACGCCTTTGCAAATGCATCCATGTCTGGCCACACACCAGCCCGGCTGCCCGCAAGCCACGCGGCACCAAGTGCGGTCGTTTCCAGAATAACGGGACGATCCACCGGCGCATCGATAATGTCTGACAGTCGCTGCATCGTCCAGTCACTGGCGACCATACCGCCATCCACCCGCAATACAGTCTCACCGTCGCCGTTATTTTTCCAGTCCTTGTGCATGGCATCCAGCAGGTCACCGGTCTGGAAACAAACGGCTTCCAATGCGGCGCGCGCAAACTCCGCGGGGCCAGTGCCGCGCGTCAGACCAAAGATCGCACCACGAGCTTCCGCATCCCACCAGGGTGCACCGAGCCCGACAAACGCTGGCACCAGATAAACCTCCTGCGAAGGATCAGCCTTGTCAGCCAACTCGCCGGTCTGCGACGCTTTCTCTATAATCTTCAGGCCATCGCGCAGCCATTGCACGGCCGCACCAGCCACAAAAATCGACCCCTCCAGTGCATAGGTCGTCTTGCCGTCCAGCCGGTAGGCAATCGTCGTCAACAGGCGGTTCTTGGACCGCACAATGTCCGCGCCGGTATTCAGCAACGCAAAACATCCGGTGCCGTAAGTTGACTTCAACATGCCCGGCGCAAAACACGCCTGCCCAATGGTGGCCGCATGCTGGTCTCCCGCAACCCCCAAAATGGGTATTTCAGCACCGAACAGATCTTTTTCCGTTGTTCCGAAATCGGCAGCACAATCCTTTACCTCGGGCAGCATGGCCTGCGGTATATCCAGAATGCCGAGCAGCTTTTCGTCCCAGCGATTTTTTTCGATGTTGAACATCAGGGTGCGCGAGGCATTTGTGGCATCTGTCACGAAAGACTTCGCCCCGGTCAATCGCCAGATCAGAAACGTATCAATGGTGCCAAAGCACAGTTCGCCCTTTTGTGCGCGCTTGCGTGCGCCCTTGATGTTGGACAACAGCCAGGACAATTTGGTGCCGGAAAAATAAGGATCGAGTAGCAAGCCGGTCTTGGCTGTAAAGGTCTTTTCATGCCCGGCCCGTTTGAGCTTTTCACAATCCTTTGCGGTGCGGCGGTCCTGCCAGACAATGGCATTGTGTATGGGCTTGCCACTTTCCCGCTCCCACACCACGGTTGTTTCGCGCTGGTTGGTTATGCCGATGGCAGCAATGTCGCCCGCCTTGATACCGGCCTTTTTAATCGCCTCCCTGATCGACCACAGCACGCTTTCCCATATTTCTTCGGGATCATGCTCTACCCAGCCGGACTTCGGAAATATCTGGCGAAATTCCTTCTGCCCTACCCCGGCAACCTGCATCTTTGCATCGAACACGATGGCGCGGCTCGACGTCGTGCCCTGGTCGATTGCAAGAATGTATTCACCCATAATTTTGCTCCTCACATGTCCCGTCGCAGGGAAATGCGCCTCGCCGTCATTGTCAACCCGCAGCCATATTAGGAAGCTGTGAAAACCCGATTGCCAGCCGCCCCTGTTTGAGCATACCTTCGATGCTCGCAATGCGTCATCAAGTACGCAGGGGAACATATATGACGAGAACAGTCATCGTAACCGGCTCAACGAGTGGTATCGGCCTTGGAATCGCGCAAGCTTTTGCAAGGGACGGTGCAAACATTGTCATGAACGGACTTGGCGATCCTGGTGAAATTGAAAACACCCGCCTGATGATGGAGGCGGAAAATGGGGTGCATGTCATCCACCACGCCGCCAATATGACCAAGCCGGAAGAGATTGCCGACATGGTGGCGCAAGCCGAACAAAAGTTCGGACGCATCGACGTACTGGTCAACAATGCCGGTGTGCAGCATGTGGCCCCGGTCGACGAATTTCCGCCGGAAAAATGGGACCAGATCATCGCCATCAATCTGACGAGTTCTTTCCATACCATGCACCGCACTATTCCGGTGATGAAGAAGGCCGGGAAAGGCCGCATCATCAACATTTCGTCGGCCCACGGTCTGGTTGCCTCACCGTACAAGTCAGCCTATGTGGCGGCAAAACACGGTATCATGGGCTTGACCAAATCCGCGGCATTGGAGCTGGCGGAAACCGGCATCACCGTTAATGCCATTTGCCCCGGTTACGTGCTGACGCCTTTGGTAGAACAGCAGATACCGGACATGGCAAAAACCAGCGGCATCAGCGAGGAAGCAGTTAAAAATGAGGTGCTGTTACGGCTGCAGGCCACCAAAGAATTTGTCAGCATTGAAGACATCGCAGCAACGGCAATATTTCTTGCCAGCGACGCAGCATCACAGATCACCGGAACACATATCTCGGTGGATGGCGGCTGGACCGCCCAATAAACCTGATAAAGAAGGCAATGCATGAACGACGCGATAAGCTTCATTCTTAATAGTCAGACCGTTTCCCTTGATGACTTCGGGCCAACGGACACTCTCCTTGACTATCTACGGCTGAACCGCAAACTGACCGGCACCAAGGAAGGCTGTGCAGAGGGCGATTGCGGCGCCTGTACGGTGTTGGTAGGCCGACTGATCGACGGATCGCTGCGCTATGAGAGCGTCAATGCGTGCATCCGCTTTATAGGCTCGCTGCACGGCACCCATGTCGTGACAGTGGAACATCTGGCATCAAAGGACGGCACTCTTCATCCGGTACAGCAGGCGATGGTGGATTATCACGGTTCGCAGTGCGGTTTCTGCACGCCCGGTTTCATCATGTCGCTTTACGGCCTGTGGCTTTCCGATGAAAAGCCTTCGCGCGCAGCGATTGAAAAAGCACTGCAAGGCAATCTCTGTCGATGCACCGGCTATGAGCCAATCGTGCGCGCCGCTGAGCACGTCTCCTCTGCCCGTCCAAGCGCCCTGTTCGACCCGCTGCAGCGTGACCGCTCGGAGATTGTCAGCCGCCTTTGGGCCATTGCACAGAACGGCACGATCACCGTGGCGAAGGGAAATGAGCGCAGCATCATTCCGGGCTCGGTCACAGAACTTGCCGAAATCCTGAAGCAGGAACCGAAAGCCACCATCGTTGCCGGCAGCACGGATGTGGGCCTGTGGGTCACCAAACAGATGCGTGCCCTCAACCCTGTCGTCTTCATCAACAATCTCGCGGAACTGCAAACCATCGCAGCGGATGAAAATACCATCACCATTGGTGCCGGCGTAACCTACAGTCAGGCATTTGAAACCATCGCGGCCCGTATTCCGGCCTTCGCCCGTTTGATCGACCGTATTGGTGGGCAGCAGGTCCGCAACATGGGCACGATCGGTGGCAACATCGCCAATGGTTCGCCAATCGGCGACACACCGCCGGCCCTGATTGCACTTGGCGCGACACTGACACTGCGTGCAGCCAATGGTCCGCGCACCCTGTCGCTCGAAAAATATTTCATCGACTACGGCAAGCAGGATCGCCTGCCCGGTGAATTCGTGGAGAAGGTGACCATTCCTCTGCCCAAACAGGGCAGTCACTATGCGGTCTATAAAATCTCCAAACGGCGTGATGAAGACATCTCCGCACTTTGTGCCGCATTCCATCTGACGCTTGGCGAGGACAATACCGTCAGCGATCTCCGCCTTGCTTTTGGTGGCATGGCCGGCACCCCTAAACGGGCAGCCAATCTGGAAGCTGCACTTTCCGGCAAACCATGGACACAAGCCACCATCGACGAGGTCCGTGACACGCTGGACGAAGATTTCACCCCGCTGACCGACTGGCGCGCCACGGCCGCCTATCGCCAATTGACTGCCAAGAACCTGCTGACCCGCTTCTTCCTGGAAACCTCCGGCACCCCGCAGGAGATCAAGCGTTTCGAATTGCAGGAGGCCTGACCCCATGGACACCACAACATTCGACACCGCAAAAACCACGGTCGAGGGCCAGATGCACGGCTCGCTGCGACATGATTCAGCACATAAGCATGTGACGGGAAGTGCCGAATATATCGATGATATTCCCGAACCCGCAGGCTTGTTGCACGGCGGGTTGGGCATGTCCGATCGCGCCCATGCCACCATCACATCCATCGATCTTTCCGAGGTGGAAAGCGCGCCAGGTGTGGTCTGGGTCATGACGGCAAAGGATATTCCCGGTGAAAACGATGTGTCCTCCGGTGGCCGTCACGATGAACCCCTGCTGGCAGAAACCAAGGTCGAGTTTCATGGACAGTTGATTTTTGCGGTCTTTGCCGAGACCCGGGATCAGGCACGTCGTGCCGCCCGCAAAGCCAAGATCACCTATGAAGACCTGCCGCACTGGAGCGATATCGACAGCGCGCTGGAAAACAATGCCCCGCTGGTTGTTGACCCCATGACGCTGAAGCGTGGCGAAGCGGCACTCGAGATGGATGTTGCGCCGCGTCGCCTGACCGGCACGATGCGGATTGGCGGACAGGAGCATTTTTACCTCGAAAGCCATATCGCCATGGCCATTCCGGGCGAAGATGACGAAGTCACGGTGTGGAGCTCGACCCAGCACCCCAGCGAAATCCAGCATATCGTCAGCCACATCATGCAGGTGCCGTCCAATGCCGTCACCGTGCAGGTACGCCGCATGGGCGGCGGTTTTGGTGGCAAGGAAACGCAGGGCAACCAGTTTGCCGCCCTGTGTGCCATTGCCGCCAAGAAGCTCAACCGCGCCATCAAGATCCGCCCTGATCGCGACGAAGACATGAGCACCACAGGCAAACGTCATGATTTCCGGGTCGATTACGAACTGGGCTTTGATGATGAAGGCCGCATCCATGCTGTCGATGCCACCTATGCGGCACGCTGCGGTTTCTCCTCGGATCTTTCAGGCCCGGTCACCGACCGTGCCCTGTTTCATGCTGATTCCAGCTATTTCTATCCGCATGTAAGACTGACCTCGAAACCGTTGAAAACCCACACCGTTTCCAACACCGCCTTTCGTGGGTTCGGTGGCCCGCAGGGCATGCTGGGTGCGGAACGTTTTATTGAAGAAATCGCCTATGCAGTCGGCAAGGACCCGCTCGAGGTCCGCAAGCTGAACTTTTACGGCCAGCCGGAATCGGGGCGCACACTCACCCCCTATCATCAGGAGGTCGAGGACAACATCATCGCCCGCATCGTTGAAGAACTTGAACAGTCCAGTGACTATCAGGCACGGCGACAGGCGATCATCGAGTTCAACAAGACCAGCCCGATCATTCGCAAGGGCATTGCGCTGACACCGGTCAAATTCGGCATTTCCTTTACGCTGACAGCCTTCAATCAGGCCGGGGCATTGGTGCACATCTACAATGATGGCTCCATTCACCTGAACCATGGTGGCACGGAAATGGGCCAGGGCCTTTACACCAAGGTTGCCCAGGTCATTGCCGATGCATTCCAGGTCGATATCAGTCGGGTGAAGATTACCGCGACAACGACAGGAAAAGTGCCCAACACCTCGGCCACCGCCGCTTCATCCGGCACCGATCTCAACGGCATGGCCGCCTATGATGCTGCCCGTCAGATCAAAGAACGCCTTGTCCAGTTCGCCTGCGAAAAGTGGAATGTCGGACCGGAAGAGGTAACCTTCCTGCCAAACCGCATTAGAATCGGTTTGGAAGAAGTTGCCTTTAACGACTTCATAAAACAGGCTTATTTCGGTCGCGTGCAGCTCTCTGCCGCCGGCTTCTACAAGACCCCGAAAATCCACTGGGACCGTGCCGCCGGTCGAGGCAAACCGTTTTATTATTTCGCCTATGGTGCGGCAGTCTCGGAAGTTTCCATCGATACGCTGACCGGCGAATATATGGTAGAGCGGGCCGATGTGCTGCATGACGTCGGCAAATCCCTCAACCCTGCCATCGACATTGGCCAGATTGAGGGTGCCTTCGTACAGGGCATGGGCTGGCTGACCACGGAAGAACTGTGGTGGGACAACAAGGGGCGTCTGCGCACCCATGCACCGTCCACCTACAAGATACCGCTGGCATCTGACCGTCCCAAGACCTTCAACGTCAAGCTGGCGGAATGGGCTGAAAATGCCGAGCCAACCATTGGTCGTTCCAAGGCCGTAGGTGAGCCACCATTTATGCTGGCCATATCCGTGCTGGAAGCATTGTCCATGGCAGTTGCCAGCGTGGCCGATTACAAGGTCTGCCCACGACTTGATGCACCGGCCACACCGGAACGGGTGTTGATGGCCGTCGAACGCTTGAAGAAGGTATAAGGGGGAGCCTTGATGCGCGACACCTCCCTTGCAGCCTTTCTGGATGGCGCAGAACCAGTCATCCTGATCGAAATTGAATCCGTAAAAGGCTCGTCGCCGCGCGAGGCGGGTACCTTCATGCTCGTCTCGAAGGACCGCATCTGGCAAACCATTGGTGGGGGCCAGTTCGAATATATGGCCATTGACCACGCCCGTGCGATGTTGAGCGGCAAGACGGTATCCGGCACCATGGACATTCCGTTGGGGCCGGAAATTGGCCAGTGCTGTGGTGGGCGCACACTTTTGCGTTTCACCGAGGTCAATGACACGGTCGCGGCGGGATTGAAAACAAAGTTGGAGCAGGAAAACCGCGCGCAGCCATCGGTGTTCATCTTCGGGGCTGGCCATGTCGGAAAGGCACTTGCCCAGGCGTTTTCGCTTTTACCTGTGTCAACCAGCATCATCGAGACGCGGCAAGACGAGTTACACGATCTGCCAACTGGCGTGGCAACACATCTGAGTGCCATGCCAGAGGCGAAAATTCCCTCCATTCCTGCTGGCAGCGCTGTTATCATCGTCACTCATGACCACGCACTGGATTTCCTGATTGCGAAACAGGCCTTGGCACGCGCAGACCTCGCCTATGTCGGCATGATTGGCTCAAAGACCAAACGCGCCACCTTCGCCCACTGGATCGAGCGGGAAAGCGACGCCGAGGCGTCCGTCAATCTTGAAAGGCTGACCCTGCCAATCGGCGGATCAACCGTCAAAGACAAACGCCCGGCGATCATAGCGGCCTTGGTTGCCGCAGAAGTGCTTCACGCATTTCATCGCTCTGCCGCTCCCGTGGAGAGCCAAGCCCTCGCCTTCCATCCATAAGACCGAGATCACGTTTGATGTCGTCACTTAGGCTGTCATCGACAAGGTTCTGGGGTCGTGTTGTCGCGCTTTTAATCCGCATGGACCTGACAAGGTCCAACAGCCGCGAAACCGCAAGCATAGGGCTTCGCACGCGCAAGGTTGCTCCACGCATCTTCGTTTCCTCATAAACTGAATTGTTGTATGAGATGAGAATGCCGTTGTTTTCTTTCAAAAACCAATGAAATATCGCAGGTAGTAAATAAAGAGAACTTATCCATGAAACTGTCACGCCAGTTGCCGTTGAATGCCTTGCGGGTTTTTGAGGCCACCGCCCGCCATATGAGTTTCACCAAGGCGGGTGACGAGCTTGGCATGACGCAGACCGCTGTCAGCTATCAGATAAAACTGCTCGAAGACTTCATTGGCATGGCGCTGTTTGTGCGCAAACCTCGACAGGTTAGCTTGACGGAAAGCGGGCAGAAGCTGGCGCCAAGAGTGGCCGAGGCTTTTGGCGCGTTGCGCAATGCGGTGGCCGATGCGAAGCATATCAAAAGCGACACGCTCTTTATCCACACCACCCCAACCTTCGCAGCCCGTTGGCTGTCACGCCACATCGGCGCCTTCCAGCTTGAAAATCCCGGCATTGCAGTTCGGCTGGAAACATCGCAGGAATTTGTCAATTTCAGCCAGACGGATGTGGATCTGGCAATCCGCGCTGGCGCCGGTGTCTGGCCGGGCCTGGACTCGCATCTTCTGATGCGCGGTGGGTTTTCACCGATGTTAAGCCCGGCACTGGCAGAGACCATTGGCGGCGTGAAGACACCGGCCGACCTTTTGAAGCTGCGCCTTATCGATGCAGGGGATCCATGGTGGCAACAATGGTTTCATCAGGCTGGAGTGAGCGACCCGCCCTTGCAAAACCGCACAGGCAGTCGTCTTGGCGCGCAAACATTCGAGGCTGCTGCCGCCATCGCCGGTCAGGGCGTTGCCATTCTGACACCCGAGTTTTATACTGATGAGGTGGCGCTTGGGCGCCTCATGCAACCCTTTGACATTACCAGCCACGACGGCGCGCATTACTGGCTGGTCTATCCCGAAAACCGCAAGAACGCGCCAAAGATCAAAGCCTTTCGCGAGTGGATTTTCAAGCTGATGCCATCAGTCGATCAACAGGGTCAGAAACCCATATCCGGCGCGTAAAAACAGCGCGGCGTATTTTCATCCGGATAAAGACACAGGTGGTACTCACCGTCATCGGAACGTCGGGTTTCCCGTTGCGTCCAGTTAAACACATGCCGCCTCGTGACCAGCCGGTGGTCACCGGGCGCCAGTGACACCTCATACCCACCCTGCACGACCCGCACGCTTTTTGTCGGGATCATCTGGCAATCACCGGTCTCGGAATTGCCATTGCAGCAATAGCTCTCATATTTGAATCCCTTGTGGGATTCATGGGCAGACACACTCGGCACGAGAGCAAAAACAAGGGTAAAGACGGCATAGAACCAAACCGGCCGAAATCCGGAAAATTTGTAAAAACAAGAAGCTAACGCATTTGCCTGATTCAACTTCGCATGCAAACGCTCAATCACAGTCACAGTATGGCGCATGGGCATTGTCTCCGTTGAAGATAACGGCAGTCACCCGAAACGCATTGCGTCCTGTAGTTACGACTTAAGACATGAATTTAACAAAACCGGGACGCAATGCATGCACTGGCATATCTGCAAATCCCTCCCCTTGCCCCACCCCCGACCCAAGGATATGCAGCATTGCGATTTCGGAAAACCGCCACGCGAACCGTGAGAGCGCCGTGCGTCCTTTGGATCGCACAAGACACTCTGACTTTCTGCACAACGCATCATGCTCTCACGGAAATCGGCGCCGCGCGGCGTGTTGCGTGCAACAGATTTTAGCTGAGTCGTGGGTAGTCGGCTAACGGCATTTGCGCAAAACAAAATCCGCCGCCATGCAAATTTGCAAGAGCAGATAAAGCTTGCGTGGAGAATGAGAACAATCCGTCGTTCGCACCGGCTTTTCTCTTTTCAGAGACTGTTTTTTTTCGCAATGTGCAATGCAATAAGCATAAGGGGAACTGCATGTACGAATACGCCATTGCCTGGGAATGGATGGCCTTCGCCGTCCGTTGGGTGCACGTCATCACCGCCATTGCCTGGATCGGCTCATCATTTTATTTCATCGCGCTGGATCTGGGCCTGGTACAACGCGCCCATCTGCCACCGGGTGCCTATGGCGAGGAATGGCAGGTGCATGGCGGCGGTTTCTACCACATCCAGAAATATCTGGTCGCACCGGCCCAGATGCCCGAGCACCTGACCTGGTTCAAGTGGGAAAGCTACGCCACCTGGGTCACCGGTTTTGCCATGCTGTGCGTGGTTTATTATGGTGGCGCAGACCTGTTCCTGATTGACCGCACAGTCATGGACCTTTCGCCCGTTCAGGCCATCTGTCTTTCCATCGCATCCCTGGCCATTGGCTGGATGTTTTATGATCTTCTGTGCAAATCCCCGATTGGAAACAACACCTGGGGCCTGATGATCGTGCTTTACATTGCACTGGTCGCCATGGCCTGGGGTTACACGCAGGTCTTTACCGGCCGTGCCGCCTTTCTGCATCTGGGTGCGTTTACCGCCACCATCATGTCGGCCAATGTGTTCATGATCATCATTCCCAACCAGAAGATCGTGGTTGCGGACCTGATTGGCGGACGCACGCCAGACCCGAAATACGGGCGCATTGCCAAGCAGCGGTCTTTGCACAACAACTACCTGACCCTGCCCGTCATCTTCTTCATGTTGTCCAACCACTATCCGCTAGCCTTTGCCACGACCTATAACTGGATTATCGCGGCGCTGGTGTTCCTGATGGGCGTCACCATTCGCCACTGGTTCAACACCACCCATGCTCGCAAAGGCAAACCGACATGGACATGGCTGGCAACAGCGGTGATCTTCATCATCATCATGTGGCTTTCAACCGTGCCGAAGGTTCTGACCGGCGAGGAAGAAACCACATCCTCGCTGACACCCGTGCAACAGATGTTTGCGAGTGACGTCCATTTTGCGTCGGCGCGCGATATCGTGCAGGGACGCTGTTCCATGTGCCATGCCGCCGAGCCGGTTTGGGAAGGCATCAGTTTCACACCAAAGAACGTCAAGCTGGAATCGGATGCGGATATCGCCGCCCATGCCCGAGAGATCTATATTCAGGCAGGCCGCAGCCATGCTATGCCGCCCGGCAACATCACGGATATAACGCCCGAAGAACGCAAGGTGCTGACCGCCTGGTATGAGAGCGCCTTGTCACAAGGAAAAACAGAATGAGCATGCTTCTGCTGCGCGGTCGTCTTTTGAGTTTTCGCCGCGCACCACACTCCATCGATGACACGGCAAGTTATCTTTACATCGAAGACGGCGGCCTGCTGATTGATGATGGCAAGATTGTCGCGATTGGCGACTATAGCGACATCAAGAAATCCGCGCCCGAAGATGTGGCAGAAAAAGACCATCGTCCGTACCTTATCGTGCCCGGCCTTATCGACCTGCACCTGCATTTCCCGCAAATGCAGGTCATCGGCTCCTACGCCGCCAATCTGCTGGAATGGCTGAATAGCTACACCTTCCCGGAGGAATGCCGTTTCGTGGAAAGCGCACATGCGCAGCGTATTGCCACGCATTTCTACGATGAGCTGCTGCGCCACGGCACCACCACGGCTGCCGCCTATTGTTCGGTACACAAGACCTCAGCTGACGCCTATTTCGCAGAAGCCATGAAGCGCAACATGCTGATGGTTGGCGGCAAGGTGATGATGGACCGCAACGCACCGCAGGGTCTGCTCGACACACCTGAAGTGTCCTACGATGAAACCAGAGCGGTTATCGCAGACTGGCACGGCAAGGGCCGCAACCACGTCGCCATCACCCCACGTTTCGCCATCACCTCCACCCCCCAGCAAATGCAGGCGGCACAGGCGCTGGCGCAGGAATTTCCTGATCTGTTCATCCAGACCCACCTGTCGGAAAACCTGGAAGAGATCAAATACACCTGCGAACTTTATCCAGAGGCGACCGACTATACCGACATCTACGTGCGCTATGGCCTGATGCGCGATACCACCCTTTTGGGTCACGCCATCCACCTGTCGGAACGGGAAGCGGATGTATTGTCGGAAACCGGCGCAGTTGCCGTTCATTGCCCGACCTCAAACCTGTTTATCGGTTCCGGCCTGTTCCCGATGAAGAAGCTGCAGCGTCGTGAAAAGCCTGTTCGTATTGCCGTTGCCACAGATATTGGCGGCGGATCCAGCTACTCCATGCTGCGCACCATGGATGAGGCCTATAAAATCCAGCAGCTGCTGGGTGAACGTCTGAACCCGCTGGAAAGCTGGTTCCTGATGACGCTTGGCAATGCGCAGGCACTGTCGATGGTAGATCGCATCGGTACACTGGATGTTGGCACCGACGCCGACATCACGGTGCTCAACGCATCCTCGACGCCTGCCATGGCGTTGAAAATGGAAGTAGTCAACAGCCTGACCGAAGAACTGTTCCTGATGTTGACCATGGGCGATGACCGCACCGTCAGCGAAACCTATGTTGCTGGCAAGGCGATGAAATCGACATTGGCCTGAAGACCATCACGCTGTAACCTCATGCATGCGATACAGTCTGCATGAGGAACGGCCGTCATGGCACTGACCAGCAAAATCACAGCCTATGACCCGAATTGGCCCTGCCTGTACCAATCAGAGGCACTACGCCTGCGACAGGCATTTGGTCCCGCCCTTCTGGAAATTCACCACATCGGCAGCACCGCCGTTACTGGCCTTGCCGCAAAACCGGAAATCGACATCCTCATTCTCGTCCATACCAACGATGTGGCTGAGAACATGACGACAGCACTTGTTGATCTCGGTTACCGGCGTGGCGGAGATCTGTCCGCTGGTCACAGCTTTTTCAAGCGGGATGTGGATGGTGTCAGAACTCATAAGCTGCATCTCTGCCTTGCTGGACACGAAAAGGCTATTGAGATGCTCAAATTCCGCGATCATTTGCGGCAAGACAGCGAGGCGCGTGATGCCTATGGTCGCCTGAAACTGCAGCTTGAACAGGAAAACACCAAAGGGATCGCAGAATATCTGCGGGGCAAGGAGCCCTATATCCAGCGCATCGTTGCCGGGCTTTAGACCAGACACATGACGTTAATGTGGAAGAGGATACATCGGCCGTCACCGTAACATCAGGTGGGATACCCGGTTATAAAAAGCCATAAACCGCCACTCACCGCACCGGATGCTCATGCCTGAAATGACAGCTGACTTATCTTTCGCCGCAATCGCCTTCATCACGCTCACCTTCTTTCTGGCCGGCATCGTCAAGGGCGTGACCGGCATGGGTCTGCCAACCGTTGCCATGGGTGTGCTTGGGCTGTTCATGCCACCGGTTGCGGCGGCAAGCCTGCTCATCCTGCCTTCCTTCGTCACCAACATCTGGCAGCTGCTGGCCGGACCGTCCTTCATCGCCTTGTTGAAACGGCTGTGGACCATGATGCTGGCCATCATTATCGGCACATTGCTGGGCGCTTCTTTCATGGCAGGCAATTCAGGCGTCTGGGCAACGGCGGCTCTCGGCGTCGCGCTCGCTTCTTATGCAGCCTACACGCTGTTGGCCCCACCATTTTCCGTGCCTGAAAAAATCGAGGCCTGGTTGTCACCGATCATCGGTCTGTTGACCGGTCTGATGACAGGTGCAACCGGCGTTTTCGTTATTCCGGCCGTTCCCTATATTCAGGCACTCGGTTTTGACCGGGAAAATCTGGTTCAGGCCCTTGGCCTCTCTTTCACCGTCTCCACCATTGCGCTGGCCATCGGCCTCGGCTCCCAGAGCGTTTTCCAGCTGCAGGAACTGGCAACCTCGACAGTGGCTGTTGCGCCCGCTCTTCTTGGCATGTGGGCAGGCCAGATCGTGCGCCGCGCAGTCAGTCCTGCCACCTTCAAACGATGGTTCCTGATCTGCCTATTGCTGCTTGGTTTGCAGCTTGCCCTGCGGCCATTAATGGGTTGAACAGGCACCATCGAGCGGTACTTTTAAAGTGCCGCACAATCCGTTGAATCGACTCTGCTTTACCGTGGCAGTTTCGGCAAAGCATGCTAGTCATGGACGCTGAATTTGAACTGTGAAGGCATCATCCATGAGCAAACCACTCGAAATCGCGGACCTGAAAAAGCTGGCGAAAAAGCGCGTGCCAAAAATGTTTTTCGACTATGCCGATAGCGGCGCATGGACGGAAAGCACCTACCGCGCCAACGAAGATGACTTTGCCAAGATCAAGCTGCGTCAGCGCGTTCTGGTGGACATGAGCGATCGGTCGCTGGAAAGCGAAATGATCGGTCAGAAAGTGGCCATGCCCGTTGCACTATCCCCCACCGGCCTCACCGGCATGCAGCATGCCGATGGTGAAATGCTGGCAGCACAGGCGGCCGAAGAATTCGGCGTTCCGTTCACCTTGTCCACCATGAGCATCTGCTCGATCGAGGATGTCGCATCCGTCACCAAGAAACCTTTCTGGTTTCAGCTCTATGTGATGAATGATAGTGACTTCGTTCATAATCTGATTGACCGGGCCAAGGCCGCCAAGTGCTCGGCTCTGGTGCTGACGCTTGACCTGCAAATCCTCGGTCAGCGTCACAAAGACATTCGCAACGGTCTGTCTGCTCCACCGAAATTCACACCCAAACATATCTGGCAGATGGCCACGCGCCCGGCATGGTGCCTTGGCATGCTTGGCACCCAGCGTCGTACCTTCGGCAACATCGTTGGCCATGCCAAAAGCGTGACCGATCTGAAATCTCTTTCAGCCTGGACCACGGAACAGTTCGATCCGCGCCTGTCTTGGAAGGACGTCGAATGGATCAAGGAACGTTGGGGTGGTAAGCTCATTCTCAAGGGCATCCTCGATGAGGAAGATGCACGCGCCGCTGCCGGTTCCGGCGCAGATGCGATCATCGTTTCCAACCATGGCGGTCGCCAGCTTGACGGCGCACATTCATCCATCGCCATGCTGCCCAAAATCGTCGAAGCTGTCGGTGACAAAATCGAAGTGCATATGGATGGTGGCGTTCGCTCTGGACAGGATGTGCTGAAAGCCCTCGCACTCGGTGCAAAGGGCACCTATATCGGCCGCCCGTTCCTTTACGGCCTCGGCGCCGGTGGCAAACAGGGCGTTACCACCGCACTTGAGATCATTGCCAAGGAAATGGATATCACCATGGCGCTGTGCGGCAAACGCCGTATCGTCGACGTCGGCCCCGATATCTTGGCTTGAGCGCAGAATAACCAATACGGGCAGCAACAACCTGCAGCCCGTCTTCGGCGGACCATCCAGGGCATAACACGCAGTCGACCTCACAAAACAGACTCGAACCAATTGGCATCAAAACTCGTGTAGCTGATCATCCAGCCTTAGAGGCAGCTGATGGGGGACCGTCATGACTATCACCATTACCGCTTTTGAAAACTCTCCCGATGGCGGCAAGGGCATGGCGCGAGACATGCGGGTGCGCTGGGCCCTTGAAGAGGTTGAGCAACCCTATGACGTTCGGCTTTTGTCGTTCAAGGCCCTGAAAGAGCCGGCGCATCTTGAGCTGCAGCCCTTCGGACAAATCCCGACCTATCAGGAAGATGACCTCACCCTGTTTGATTCAGGCGCAATCGTTTTTCATATCGCCGACCACCACCCCGGGCTGCTACCGAAAGATGACAATGCTAAGGCCCGTGCCATTACTTGGATGTTTACGGCAGTCAGCACCATGGAACCGCCGATGCTGGAGCGCGAAGTCGCCCGGTTTCTCGAGGGAGAGAAAAGTTGGCATGATGAACGTATGCCGCTGATCGACAACCGGATCCGCAAACGACTAAGCGAGCTTTCCGTCAGATTCGGCCAATCGCAATGGCTCGAAGACACATTTACGGCCGGTGATCTTCTGATGATATCGGTGCTGCTGCGAACTCGCTCGTCAGGCATATTGGCCGAATTTCCCAATCTTCTGGCCTATGTCGAGCGGGGAGAAAAACGCCCCGCCTACCAGCGCGCCTTAGCGGCGCAACTCGCAGTATTTAATGCGGGTCTGAAAGGATAAATTACTTCACCCAACCGCCGGTCAGGGCATTGGCAAAGCTGTCCATTCCCTTGTTGCGGGCGAGTTCGGCCATGGCAAGGTTGTCATAGCGCACCTGACGGAAGGTGGGCTGCCAGCCGCGTGAGGTCTTTTCGAGAACCGCGTAGCTTGCAAACGGTGTCGCCGTTTCCACCGTGTGAAAAACTGGTTTGTCGTCCGTGTAACCGGGGCAACCAACACTACCGGGGTTAACGATCAAACGCCCGTCGGAAAGCTGCACAGAGCGTGGAATATGAGTGTGGCCACACAGGATCAAAGGTTGCTCGATCCCTTCTGCCAGAGCCTCGATTTCGGCAAGCGGACGCAGATGCATGATGCCCTCTGCACTGACCGTTTCCAGCCAGTACTGATTGTCATCTTTCGGCGAGCCGTGGCAGCAGAACACCTCGTCCTTGTAGACCATGCTGAATTGTAGCGTCTGCAACCAGTCGAAATGTTCCGGTGACAACTGCTGATACGCCGGTCTTTCCCAGTCGCCCATGTCTTCATAGGCACGGTCAATCAGTGCACGGTCGTGATTGCCGCGCACGGTCGGTACCCAGTTCTTGAGCAGGAGATCGGCTGTCCAGCCAGCCTCCAGCGGCCCGCTGAAACAATCCCCGAGATTAACGACATCCTCAATGCCGAGCTTTTCTATATCCGCCAGCACCGCTTCCAGCGCGGCGCAGTTTCCATGAATATCGGCGATCGCAGCGAAGATCATGAGTGGTCAACTTCCCCGATAAGTCGAATAGCTGAAGGGTGAGAGCAACAGAGGAACATGATAATGTCCCTCTGTATCAGCAATGCCAAAACGGATCGGAATAATGTCGAGAAACGCGGGTTCCGGCAATGTAATGCCCTTGCCACGTAGATAATCCCCGGCATGAAACACCAGTTCATATTGTCCGACTTGAAAACTGTCGCCAATCAGCAAAGGTCCGCCATCGACGCGGCCGTCATTATTGGTGAGCACGCTTTTAAGCTTGGTTCGGCCTTCCCCGTCCAGCCGGTAGAGGTCGATTTTCAAACCTTCTGCCGGAGTGCCATGGGCAGCATCAAGAACATGGGTCGTAAGACCGGTCATAACGTTGGCTCCGCAATGATATAGGGCGACTCGAAAAAATACTCTTCCAGATTGTTGCCCGGACCTTCCCGGTCGGCAACCAGAAAATCACTGACGACATCCAGTGCCATTAACGGATGATGCCAGACATTGCGTCGATAATTCACGCCCTGATCAGCCCGGGCGAGAAAAACCCTGGGCCTGCCCGGCTTGCCGTCCTCATCTTCCGAGACCACGACCAGAAAGGGACGCCCGGAAAGGGGCGAGAAACTCTGGCTACCAAGCGGGTGCCGTTCCATCATATCAATGCCGTATGGAAAGGCGCGTGGCTGGCCACGAAACAGGTTGATGACAACCCGCGCGCCCTCACCTGCGGCCTCTGGCACGAACAGAGCATGGTGGCGTTCTGTGGTGCCGCCATTGATTATCCTGACGGATGATGGGGTGGCCTCGATCACCTCACCAAACGGCGCAAATGCCGCGCTGCTCAAGGGCTCGATGTCGAGACGTTCACCTTTGATCTGCGTGGTCATTCAGGTCTCCGGCAGCATGGATGTCAAACGAAGCAAGGCAATTTTCTCAACCTGTGCGGTTGCAGTCGCAAACTCCGTGTCATGATCATTGCTGATGCGCGTCTCGAATGCCGCGAGAATGTCGTGTCGGTTCAGACCCTTCACCGCGATAATGAAGGGAAACCCATGACTGCTTACATAGGCCGCATTCAACTCGGTAAAACGGGCATGCTCCTCCGGCGTCAAACGGTCGAGCCCGGCACCGGCCTGCTCATTACGACTGTCATCCGTCAGCTTGCCCGCGATGGCCAGCTTGCCGGCAAGATCGGGATGGGCGCGCAGAACTCCAAGCCGCTCTTCCTGTGAAGCAGTTCGGAACATGGCGACGAGCGCGCCGTGCACACCCGGCGCAGTCAACGGCTCGACAATAGATCCGGCATCATAGGCCCGTTCGGCAATGAAAGGGGAATGCTCAAATACACCGCCAAAGCGGCTGACGATATCCTCACGTGATACCATCTCAAACCGCCCCGGGCTTATGGTGTTCATGCCAGTGACGGGCAATGTCGATACGCTGCGGTATCCATACCTTTTCGTGTCCGAGCACATATTCGATGAAACGGCGCAACGCAGCCGCACGGCCCGGACGACCGACAAGGCGACAATGCAGGCCAACGCTCAGCATCTTCGGCGCACCTTCCTGCCCTTCCTGATAAAGCACGTCGAATGCGTCTTTCAGATAGGTGAAGAACTGGTCGCCCGAGTTGAAACCCTGGGGCGTAGCAAAGCGCATGTCATTGGTTTCAAGTGTGTAGGGAATAATCAGGAACGGATCGTCCTTCGCGCCCCTCACCCAATAGGGCAGATCATCGGCGTAAGAGTCCGAGGAATAAAGGAAACCGCCCTCTTCCATCACCAGCTTCAAGGTGTTGTCGGACGGTTTGCCCTGGTACATGCCATAGGGACGCTCACCGGTCAGTTCAGTGTGAACACGCACCGCCTCGACAATGTGCTGGCGCTCTTCTTCTTCTGAAAAATCCTTGTACTCAAGCCAGCGGTAGCCATGGCTGGCAATCTCCCAACCGGCCTCTTTCATCGCGGCAACAGCGTCCCGATTGCGGGCCATGGCAGAGGTTACGCCATAAACTGTGGTCGTTACTCCAAGACTGGTAAACATGCGCCACAGGCGCCAGAAACCGGCACGCGAGCCGTATTCATAGATCGATTCCATATTTAGATTGCGCTGACCAGCCCATGGCTGCGCACCAACGATTTCCGACAGCAGCGACTCAGATGCCTTGTCATTATCGAGAATGCAGCTTTCCCCGCCTTCTTCGTAATTGATGACGAACTGAACTGCTATTTTGGCCCCACCGGGCCATTTCGGATCGAAACCGTTACGACCGTAACCAATCAAATCACGCGGGTAATTATCGGATATCATTCACTCACCTTCCGCAAATCTCGCAGAACGGTAACATTCACATTGGGAAAGTCGAGATGAATAATGTCCTCATCCCGATCTCTTTTTGCATGAGATCAGGACGCGTGGGGATCAATGAAAACGGCGGGGCTCATCAGGCAGGCTGCATCACGTCAGAAGCAGGTTCTTTGCGTGCCACACGCCTGGCAGAAACCCGGCCCATGGGATGAAGCGAATGCACGCGGAACGGCGCACCCGGTTCATCCTCCACAAACAGCGCAAGATTGTTGAAGCTCAGCTTGCGTGACAAATGCGGCTCAAACACCACGCGTACGGCATGTTCAACCCGCACGAAATCAGATTGCGACACACTTCCGGTCAACGGCATCTGAAAGCGGAAATCCTCCATCACATAGGGATGACCCCAGCGATGCAGATTGGTCAGCTGCGCTGCCGACAACTGGTCAGGGTCGGCACGATCAACTTCCGCATCGCTCAGCGGGGCGCGGTAACGGTCAAATGCCTGCACGACACTTGCTGCCAGGAAACCCAGCTTGTCGCATGGCCATGATGGAATAAGGCTGAACACCGAACCGATGCGGGCAATTTCAAGCGGTGGCAGTTCGAATGGCTGCTGCAAACCGGCAAAGCACATCAACTCGCGCAGCAACATAGCTTCAGTAACATCATCGTTTAGCCGGAACGGCGCCTTGACCAGACCATGAAAACCATAACGTCGCGGCAAAGCCGTGTGATAAGAAATTTCCTGCATACCAAGACCGGTCGCAGGCGGCGGATCGACACTCTCACCGGAATAGACATCACGGCCAAGCCAGGCCGCAGCAACCGCCGTCAACGGATCGTTGGGGGTCGGAGTGAAATGAATGGCGTATCGCATGCGTCGTCACCTCGCTCCACTGGCGATTTGCTCAGACCTCGCTTCAACACGCCGCCGCATTCAATATCCATTGAATGCCAAATGCCGCTACATGCATTGAACCGAAGCATCGTACTCTCTGAAAATCGTGGCTCGACTTTCAGGCCGATGATTTAGCGATAGGTGATTTGCATGACAGATTAACGACGCGAAACGCCTGAAAATCATGAAGACTTTGTGGCCACGGCAATGTGACTTTCAAGCAAGAAGCTTTGCGGTAGCTTTGGCTCAATGCCTTGCACGACCGAAAGAGCAGCATCCGCCAACCGGTGTGCCAGTCCAAAACTGACTTTGAAGCCGCCGGTCAAGGCGACAAGACGCGGGTGCTCTGGCAGGCTACCGACCATTGGATCACGGTCAATCGCCTTGGGCCGCAGCCCGGCCCACCGCTCCACCACCTCAGCATTCCCCAAAGCAGGAACAAGGTTCCGGGCTTTCTCTATGAACACGTCGAGTTGGGCATCGGTTGTGAATGGTTCTGAAAAACTCTCCTCGCTGGTGCTGCCAACCGCTACCATGCCATCATCATGCGGCACGACATAAAGGCCCCCAAGAAACAGCACCGGCATTGCGGGGTCAATATCGGCCTTCATCAGTGCAGATTGCCCTTTGACCGGCTGACCAAGTGGCGCTGCACCCACCAAATTCAGGCTTTGCTGAAGCAGCGGGAATGATTGACAACCGGCAGAGACGATGACATGGCCGAATGATACGGTTTCACCAGTTGATAATGTGGCTTGTGCCCGATCAGGATCGAGAGAACTGACGCCAACCCCTTCAACCACAGTCACGTTTTGTGCGGTTTTGAGAAATGCAGAGAGCGCCCGTCCCATGGACCGCGGCGACATGCGTGCAGCAAGCGTGTCATGAACAAATCCACCCGCCATTGACGCATCTGCCAGATAACCCGCAACCGGTGGCGCATCCAGAACATGCCAGTGGAACTGACGCCCATCCCGCATCCAATTCGTTTTGGCATCCTGCTCATGACGCAGCGCGATGTCGCGCAAATGCGGTTTGGGCAGAGGAATGATGCGTCCGCAACGGCGATACCCGGCCGAAAACCCGGTCGCAGCCTCCAGCTCGGCGATCTCGGCTTCCAACGCTACCAGCGCATCAAACTGGAATTGCTTTTTCTCTGACCATCTGTCCGGCATATGAGCCATGAGAGCGCCAATAAGGCCACCGCTGGCGCCCTGCCCCAAAAGATTCTGCTCAACCAGTAATGTCTTGAGACCAAGTCGCTCTGCTTTTACCGCAGCCCACAGCCCCATAACGCCGCCACCGACGATCAAAAGGTCGACAGAGGAAGGAGAGGAATGAGATTGACCCGCAGCACTGGCCAGATTATCGGCTTTATTCATGACACATCCAGACGAAAGCACACCGGCCAACCAGAGCCAACCGCAGGATAACACACCAACCACGCTCGATTGGCGCGAGGGCGATATGCCCTATTCGCTTGCCTTTGGCGACCACTTTTATTGCCAGACCGATGGCCGCCTCGAATGCGGGCATGTGTTTCTGTCTGGTAACGGACTACCGGAGCGCTGGCAAACAGCAACCGATACCTTCCGCATCGGCGAGCTTGGTTTCGGCACAGCGCTTAATCTTTGCGAGACCTGGCGACAGTGGAAACAGACGCGCCCGACAGGCGGCCAACTACATTTCGTGTCCTTCGAGCTTTATCCAATGAAGGCAGAGGAAATTGACCGCGCCCTTTCCCGTTGGCCGGAAGTCGATGAAGAACGGAACGCTCTGGTCAAGTTGTGGCCGGAGGAACCGCAAGGTCATGTCGATCTGCAACTGGATGAACAAACTCGCCTGACCGTGGTCTGTGGTGTGGCTTTTGACGGCATTCAGGCCAGCCCACACATGTTCAACGCCTGGTACCTGGATGGTTTTGCACCCGCCCGCAATCCGGACATGTGGTCGATTGAAATCATGACCGCATTATTCGACAAAACGGCGGAAGGCGGCAGTTTCGCCACCTACGCCGCAGCCGGTTTCGTACGCCGCAATCTCATTGCCGCTGGCTTTGATCTGGAACGGCGTAAAGGTTTTGCTGGAAAACGTGAAATGCTGTGCGGAACCAAGCCATAACCACAACACGTCCAGGTTTACTTTTGAGCTGATATCGGTCGCGATCTGTATAATGGTGCTGATCGCCGCCTGATTGCATTTGATCTCTGTTGTTCAAGCCGCCAGCCATGACAAATAAATACAGGCGTTAACGGCTATACGGTAGAACTTTCTATACAAGAAACATATAAATTTATTTTATTTCAATTACTTAAGAAAATCTCATTTATAGTATCTCGATTTGCAAAACGTCAAGAACAAAGCCGTTGGTTAACGTATTGTTTATAATATCCGCATAATTTTAAGCATAATTTCTTCCGCTATTTCTCTCGGAAATTGTTATGACGTCGATATTGACCAACATCGCTGCACAATCAGCCCTTGCGACATTACGCACGATCAATTCGCAAATGCAGAATACGCAAGAAGCGGTTTCGAGCGGCCTTCGGGTCGGTGAAGCAAAAGACAATGCCGCCTATTGGTCAATCGCCACAACCATGCGCTCAGACAATGGTGCCATGAGCGCAGTTGAAGATGCCCTCGGTCTGGGTGCCGCAAAAATCGACACGGCCTATTCCGGCGTTGAAGCGGCCATCGATGTGGTGAAGGAAATCAAGAAAAAGCTGGTGACCGCAACGGAAGCATCAGTCGACAAAGCAAAAGTCCAGGACGAAATCTCCCAGCTTCAGGACCAGCTAAAGGCAATTGCTGACGCGGCATCCTTCTCCGGTGAAAACCTGTTGAAAGCCACTTTCGTAGGATCGCTTGGGGTAACGCTTGGATCGAACTATTACTTTGGCGCCTTTTCGGTGAAAGATACCAAGACCATCGTCACAAGTTTCGTGCGTGACTCCAACAGCAACGTATCCGTTAAATCAGCGGACGTTGTGCAGACATCCGAAGACATTCTGTTTGGTAACCACACAACAGGCCCGGCATGGGGTTTGCTTGATCGAGACCTGGCATATGACGGGCTCATATACGAAGAAGGCAACCAGGGCTGGATTCTCAAGACATTCCATTACGATCCAAACTGGACTGTCACCGACAACGGCCTGCATACAGACGGTACGAATTTCTATACCCGTTATGATGGCCTGTTCGTAAAAGCTGTCGATGGCGGTGGTGTTATCGACAAAGGTAGCACTACGATCTCGATCATGCACAGTGGGAACGGTAGCATTACCACCTTTGACATCACCAAGTTGGAAGATTACCGCGACGACATGTTCGGCGCTGACGCTGATCCAAACCTGGTTCTGGACGTCTTCATTTCCTACGCAGACAGACAGTTGGCCAAAATGGCCAATGTGGCTTCGTCTCTGGGATCTCTGTCGAAACGGATCGAACTGCAATCAGACTTTGCCGCGAAATTATCCGATGCAATCGACAGCGGCATTGGTCGCCTGGTGGATGCAGACATGAACGAAGAGTCCACTCGCTTAAAGGCACTGCAAACTCAGCAGCAGCTCGGTATTCAGGCTCTATCGATTGCCAATACCCAGCCGGACAGTGTCACGCAGCTGTTCAGATAATCACTCAGAAACTTATGCCGGTCCACAACCGGCTTAAGTTTTTTAATCTTAGAATGAGCTATGAACGTCGATATTGATCGATATCGCGGCGCGGTCGGATTTTCCAATCTTGCGGACCATCAATTCCCAAATGCAGAATACGCAAGCACAGATCTCAAGCGGTCGTCGTTTCAAACCAGTTCAAGACAATGCGGCGTACTGGTCTATCGCGACCACAATGGGTTCCAACGATGACGCTATCACCGAGGCTGTAGACGCACTTGGTTTAGGTACGCCAAAGTAGACACCGTGGCTGAGGTTTTAGATCGCTCCAGCCCGCGGGATAGCATTTTCACCCAGCCACTGCTTTAGTTTGGCTTCTAGCAACTCAGGACTGATTGGTTTGGAAACATAATCATCCATGCCAACCTCAAGGCAGCGTTCTCGATCGCTTTCCTGTGCATGCGCCGTCACCCCAACAATCGGCACATGCCGCCCATCACCAGCCTCTTCTTCGCGCTCACGAATAAGCTGCGTGGCCTGATGGCCGTTCATAACGGGCATGGAGACGTCCATCAGGATCACAGCCGGATTATGCTCCTCCCACGCCGCCACGGCCTTTTTGCCATTATTGACAATCTGGAACCGCAAACCGGTCCCCTGCAGGATTTGTGAAAACACAATCTGGTTGACATCATTGTCTTCAGCCACAAGCACATCGAGAGTGGAGGCAACGACCGGCCGAACAACCTTCGTCACCGGCTTACGTGTCTCCGGCTTCGACAAGACAGGCGCCGCAGGTGCATCTGTGACTGCTTCCTGGCGTCTCGTCAGCATGCGTCCACGCCGTTGCAGGCGCGATGCACGCACGATTTCGCCAAGGGTGGAGCGCAGCAGCTTGGCGCGGGCCGGCTTCATCAGATGTGCCTGAACATTCATATCGTTCAGCAGACTGTCATCACCAACCACCATATCCATAGAGGTCAGGAAAACGATGCCCATATCCTGCAAACGGTCGTCCGAACGGATTTGCCGAGCGACATCGATGCCGTTCATAACGGGCATGTGATAGTCAAGGATGACAGTATCGATGATGAAGCCAAGTTCGGCGGCCTGCTGAATGATTGCCAGACCAGCTGCACCACTTTCAGCGGCATAGCTGTCGTACCCCCATTGCGACAACTGTTCGCTGAGGATCTGGCGGTTGATTTCATTGTCGTCGATCACCAACACGCGTGCACCGCCAAGATCACCGGCCGGAAGCGTTATGGTTTTGTTGCCGCGCAGTGCTGCCGCCTCAAGCGGCAACTTGATGGTAAACAGCGTCCCCTGCCCGACAGCACTTTCGACGTTGATCGATCCTGCGAAAATACCGACCAGACCAACGGTAATAGCAAGACCAAGTCCGGTGCCTTCGTGTCTTCTGGTGGACGAAGAATCCACCTGGCTGAACTTGTCGAAAATCGACGCCAGCTTGTCGGCGGGAATACCGATGCCGGTGTCCTGAACCTTAATGGTCAGCAGAACCTCACCCGCCTCCAGCGTCTGTTCGGCAAGCTCGATCAACACGTAACCAGTTTCGGTGAATTTGACGGCATTGCCAACCAGATTGGTAATGATCTGCCGAAAACGGCCGGCATCACTTACCACCATGTGCTGCACGGAAGGATCAATGCGGATGGCAAGCTCGATGTCTTTTTCCGACGCCGTGGATGACAACAGCGAGGCAACATCCTCAACCGCTTCAACTGGATCGAAAAGCACCTTGCGTAACTTCATCTGACCGGCATCGATCTTGGAGAAATCGAGGATGTCGTTGATGATTGTCAGCAGCGCATTGCCGGATTTGACGATGACATCGGTAAAGGTTTTCTGGCGGGAATCGAGATCGGATTTGGCAAGCAACTCCGCCATGCCAAGCACACCGTTCATCGGCGTACGGATCTCATGGCTCATATTGGCCAGGAACTCGGACTTGGCGCGGTCAGCGGCTTCCGCTCTCTGCACCAACCGCTCTAGCTCGGCCTCACGGCGCTTCATCTCCGTCACATCGGTTACGGTGATGACCCAGTAACCGGTGGAACTGATCGTCGCTTCGAGATTAAACCAACTGTTGTTGGCACGTTGGAACAGCCATGTAAACGGCTTTGCATTGGTAACATTGTCCCGCCAGGTGGCAAGCGTTGCGGACGCCTCCTCCGGACCGCCGAAATCGCCCCGTTGCGCACAGAAGGCAAACATGTCCGCCCAGTCCTGACCCGGCTCGAAATAGCTGGTCGGTACATCGAGCATGCGAGGCAACGCATCATTGGAGGTTATGATAACGCCATTCTCGATCAGCAAAAGACCCTGCGCCATGGCGCGGGTGGCTTCCTGCATATATTCACCGACACGTGCCAGCTCGGCCCTCGCCAGGCTGATTTCATTGTCGCGCTCACGCACGCTCGTCACGTCGGTATAAGTGATCAAAACCTTACCGCCGGCAATACGGGCAGCCGAGATAACCGTGACCTTGCCAGACACGCTGCGCATTTCCAGCGGCTCAAACTGATCCGGTACTTGCAAACGTGCGATACGGTTGGAGTAGACCTCATCAAAGGACTTACTGCCGTAATCGTAAATCTCTTCCCTGAAGGTCATCTGCAGAAAATCACGGTAGCTCATACCAACCAGATCGACTGTGGCACGGGTATCCAGTGTCTGGTAAAAGGACTTGTTGGCGTATTCAATGACCAGTTCCGGGCCAAGCAACAGAACACCAACAGGCAGAGAGGCAAGAATGCCTTCCAGTTCTGCATGCAGGGCTTCGGTCTCTTTTTGCGCCTGCACGACCCGCGTTTCTCGGTCTTTCAGCACAGAAACATCAGTGATGGAGCCAACCAGATAACGTTCGTCATCGGGCGTCACAATCCGGCCAAGACGGGTGATGACCGGTACGGCATGACCTTCGCTATGGAAGGAAATACTTTCTTCCTTCTGCAAGGCGGTTCCGCTTAACAGAACCTCTTCATCCTCCTTGCGAAATGCCTCACGCATTTCCGGGAACATGTCTTCCGCAGTCTGACCGATGAACCTGCGGCGGTCACCGCCCAGCAGACGCTCATAGGCAGCATTGATGAAGGTCAAGCGACGGTCACTGTCGCGAAGGAATACCGGAACCGGCAATTCTTCCAGAGCTTCGCGATAGAGCCAAGTTTCGCGGATGTGGCGGCTGAGCAAAACCTCATGCGCCTTGAACTCAGTCACATCGACGCGCAGACACACCAGCAAACCGCTTTCGAGCCGTTTGTTGACCTGACGCAACCAACTGCCATCACACAACTGCTCAGTGGATTCGAAATAAGGCAGATTGTATTTTTCGAGCCGATCGTTCAGCCAGGCACGCCGGGCAGCCGGATCTCGGCTGACACCCTCTTCACCGTTATTGGCGGCATGGTCATAGATAGCGCCCTGCACTTCCGAGAGGCGCATGCCTGGTTTCAATTCCAGATCGATCATCCGATAGAAATCAGACAGCCGAGCATTGTGATACAGCAGACGGTTTTCTCGGCTGTAAATGCAAATGCCGACATCGATCAGGTCAAGAACACCGCTGCCGACCAGAATTTCAGCTTCATGCCGCCCAAGCGTTTCCAACTCGAAAGCAGGCATGTTCTCAAACACTTCGTAGAGGAACATGGCACCGTCATCGGCGATGAAACGTTCACAACGAATGGCGTGACGGCCGAGCGAAACTGCACCTTGGCAGGCCGCTATTTCTTCTGTCGCGAAAACCAGAGAACGACGTTCCTTATCCTCGCGATCGATATCGCTTGGATTACCCGACAGTTCGTATGTTCCCTTTCCGGGAAAGTCCTGAGGAGGTCTGCCGATAAAACGGGCGTAAGACTCATTGACGGCAACGTAGCGCAATTCGCTGTCTTTGATGCACGCAGGAAGATCCAGGTCGCGGATCCCTTCACACGCCATCGCCAGCAATTCGCCGTTAGTGCTCACCAATAGGCCCTCGTTCGGTCACTACAATCACAACCAGCCTTATTCCATCGAATCAATCCCACACGGATCGCGCAATTCCATTGAATCTATGGATTGATATGCAGGATGGCCAGAACCAGCAGCTGGATAAACAGATTAAATTTAATAAAAATGTATATAACTGAAAATATGTTCAAAGGGTAAAGTAGTCCCTGAGAATAGGTCTCGGATAGCGTATCCAGAAACAATTGCTTGACTTTTGGTCTTGAAGAGCCCAAATGCACACTGCTTTCACCTTCCGGCAGCCGCGTGAGCTGCATGACGCATACGATTTAAGCGCAGGAAGGAAAAGCGCAGATAGCAAGCAGATGGTCTTCGTGACCGCACTTAACGCGCAGAAAGTCATTCCAACCCACAAGTTCCCAATTCACGCGGGGTTCTTGACGCCAAGACAACCGGACAGCATGGGCTGTTCCGGCGACAGCGTTTTGGCGCCCCGAAAGGTTATCTTATTGACCAGTTTTAACGAACTCGGCCTATCCGAAAAGCTCGTGGCTGCTGTTACCCAGCTCGGCTACACCACTCCGACCCCAATTCAGGCAAAAGCAATACCACTGCTGCTGGAAGGTCGCGACATGATCGGTCTTGCACAGACCGGCACCGGAAAAACGGCAGCTTTTGGTCTGCCAATCATCGAAATGCTGCAGAAGCATGCGGATCGTCCGGCAAATCGTACAACCCGCACCCTCATCCTCGCGCCAACCCGCGAACTGGTAAACCAGATCGGTGAAAGCCTGCGCTCCTTCGTGCGTAAGACCCCGCTGCGCATCAACCAAGTTGTTGGCGGTGCATCGATCAACAAACAGCAGCTGCAGCTCGAAAAGGGCACTGACATTCTGGTGGCAACACCGGGCCGCCTGCTCGATCTCATTGCACGCAACGCAATCAGCCTGTCCAAGGTAACCCACCTCGTTCTCGATGAAGCTGACCAGATGCTGGACCTTGGCTTCATTCACGACCTGCGCAAGATTTCGCGTATGGTTCCGTCGAAGCGGCACACACTGCTGTTTTCGGCAACCATGCCAAAGGCAATTGCCGATCTGGCTGGCGCCTATCTGACCAACCCGGTCACCGTTGAAGTCACACCTCCCGGCAAGGCTGCCGACAAGGTGGAACAGTATGTTCACTTCGTTGCCGGCAAGAACGACAAGACCGAACTTCTCAAGAAGTCGCTCAACGAAAACCCCGATGGCCGCGCTATCGTGTTCCTTCGCACCAAGCATGGCGCTGAAAAGCTGTCCAAGCATCTGGAGCATATTGGATTCAAGGTTGCCTCCATTCACGGCAACAAGAGCCAAGGCCAGCGTGAACGTGCGTTGAAGGGCTTCAAGGACGGCGAAGTCAAGGTTCTCGTCGCAACCGACGTTGCCGCTCGCGGCATCGACATTCCAGCCGTTACCCACGTCTTCAACTACGACCTGCCTGAAGTACCGGATGCATACGTTCACCGTATTGGCCGTACGGCTCGTGCTGGTCGCGACGGTATTGCAATCGCCTTCTGCGCACCGGACGAAACCCGTTTGCTGCGGGACATCGAACGCCTGATGAACATTGATATCACTGTTGCATCTGGCGAACGGCCTCAGGTTCTTGCGAGCCCGACTCGTGGCGACAATCGCAACCGCAATAATGGCGGTCCGCGCCGTCAGGGTGGCGCAGAACGCGGCCATGGCGAGCGTAATGATCGTGGTCATCGCGAAGGCGGTGCTCAGCGCAACGGCGGACGTCGTAACGGCGATTTCCGCGGACAGCGCGCTGGAGAATTCACTCCTGCAGAGCGCGACAACGATCTGGAAGTCACGTCCGATTTCAAGCGCGTAAAGCAGGTAGAAGGTGAAACCGGCAGACCCGGTGGTCCTTCCAAGAAGCGCGTCAACCGTCCGGCCCGCAAGCCAGGCGCAAATCGTCATTCTCCAGCCGGCGGCAACGCTGGTGAAAAGCGCGCCTCCGGCAATGGTGGCAACCGCGGTCGCACTCGCTAATTAATCCCATCGTGGGGCGTCTTTCGTGACAGACCCTGCCATTGGATTTGAGTAGTTTAATAGCCCGGCAGGTGCCTCACCTGCCGGGCTTTTCTTGTTTTCAAGCCTCTTGAGCGGGACGAGGCTGGCGTTTGGGCAATGTCATCGCAATCACCCCGACTAGTACGCACACCATACCAATCCATGCCTCAGCCGTTGGCATTTCTCCCAGAAAGATCATGCCAACCACAACACCAACTGGCACACGCAAATAAGCCTGAGACGTTGCACCAACGGAGCCAAGCGTCTGCATCAGCCGAAAATAGATGATAAAGGCGAGAGCAGTGGAAAACACCGACAGCCCCAGCAATGCCAGAATGGAATGCAATGAGGGATGCAAGGTCCATGGGTGATCAACGGCAATACTGAGCGGCACCAGTATCACCGCGCCACAGATAAGAGAACCTGCGGCTGGTATCATCGGATCAAAACCTTTGAACCCCTTGCCGAAAATGGCTGCAGCGCCATAACACATGGTCGCAACAATCACCGCCAGCTGCGCCCACAACGCGTCCCCCAGCCCGGAAAGCGCCTGCACGCCGATGATCAGGCAGGTTCCCGTCATACCGACAATGATACCGAACAGTTTGCGTCCGGTGACAATTTCGTGTCGCGTGACGAAAGCCGTCAACAGCAGCGTGAAGATTGGCGTTGTCGAATTGAGGATAACGGCGAGGCCCGCATCAATGGTCTGTTCAGCCCAGGCAATCAGCGTAAAGGGAATGGCGCTGTTAAGGCAGGCCTGAATAATGAACCTTCGCCAAACGGCCCTGTCCTTTGGTAGACGCACACCACGCAGATAAAGGACAGCAAGAAGAACCATGCCGGCAATCAAAGTTCTGGCGGCGATCAGAGTAACCGGCGGTATTGTCTCCACCCCGATCTTGATAAACGTATAGGAAGCGCCCCAGAATGTGGACAACAAGGCCAGAAGTGCGAGCTCTCGAAGAAGACTGTTTTTATTGATCACAACCGATTCCCTGTCTGAATGAATGCCATCCTTCTAGGGCCAAGCGCAGACGTGATGTTTCGGCGCTCACCGAAGTTTCGAAAAAAATCCGGATACGAAAAACCCGCATGGAAAACCATGCGGGCCTGTTGTCAAACCGCTGCAAGCGATGCCGTTTAAGGCAGGTCAGCCGCGCCGTTCATCCAGGGAGAAGGCACCGGGACCCGACAGGGCCATGTAAAGAAACACAAAGCAGAAAAGGATTGCCGCATCGCCACCATTCAACGCCGGGAAAAAGCTCGATGGAGCATGGGCCATGAAGTAGGCGACAGCCATCTGACCGGACAGAATGAAAGCAACGGGACGTGTGAAAAGCCCGACCAAAATCAGAATACCGCCAACCAGTTCAAGAAGTGCTGCAACCATCAAAAGCGGAGGTAGCGAACCTTCCATCTGGGAGGCGGGAAAGCCGAATAGTTTCTGTGTACCATGCTGAATGAACAGCAGCGCAACGATAATGCGAAGAGCAGCAAGGCCATAAGGCCGGTATTTGGAGAGATTGTCGAAGATTGCCATGAAGGATGCCCCTGTTGGATTTATTTCCGCTCGATAGCTCTTCGTAAACCCGTCGCGAAGACACATCTCGAACACCGGAATTCACATTTTCGGCATTTCCAAAGTCAGTCCAAGGGCCAAAAAGCCCTTATTCCACAAGTAGTTGAAAGCGAGCCGTGTTTGGTGGCCGAATCGCGAAATTACAACCTCGACACGTGAAGCAATATTAGCAAAGCCGGATTGTTTACCAACGCATTTTTGATGATTTTATACGCAATCCAGTGGAAAACCATTAAATGCCTTTATCTCTTTCAGCACAAATGTCGTCTGCATTTCCTTGATTCGCGGAAGGCGGCGAACAACAGACATGGCAAAATCTGCATAGCTATCCAGATCGGGCGCTACAACCTGCAACAGGAAATCCGCATCACCCGCGATACTGTAGCAGGCAACCACTTCCTTCAGGGCAGACACTTGTTGCGAAAAATCCTCCGCCTCTGCTTCACTGTGACTGTCGATCTTCACACGAATGAACGCCAGAACACCAAGCCCGACCTGCTTGCGGTCCAGTCTTGCGCCATACCCCTGGATAACGCCGGTTTCTTCGAGATTACGAACCCGCCTCCAACAGGGTGAGGTCGACAGTCCTACGGCGTCCGACAGCGCCTGATTGGTCATGCGACCATCCTGCTGCAAATGATTGAGGATGTGCACATCCTCCGCCTCAAGTCGCTTAATCGACATAAACCACCTCATAAATCCGCTCATTGGGTAGAGCCTACCAAATTAGGCTTGATCTTGGCAATAATAGGTATGATCTACCTGGTAAAACCGCCTATTTTCCTCGCAGCACAATGAGGAAAACCATGACAACCGAGCTTCACACCGCCATCATCGTCAACCCTGCCCTGCCGGCTGGCCTGATTGCCAATACCGTCGGCGCCATCGGCATCGGCATTGGCGCCAAACGCCCGCAATTGGGCGGCGACCGACTGACAGATAGGCATCAGCGGACAATCGACATAAGCTCCAACAAGCCTGTCCCTATTTTGCAGGCAGATGCAGAAACCATCCGCAATATCATGCTGAAGATCATTGCATCAGGTACGGAGGAAATCGTGACAGTGCCGTTCCCGGCATTCGCCAGGGCCCTGCACAACTATCAAGATTATCAGCAAACGTTCCCTGACCGTGACCTGTCGCAGGAAACGATAGACGGACTGGGACTGGCCGGACCAACCAAACTGGTGAAGTCGCTGACCGGCGCTCTCAAACTGTTGCGCTGACCAGTATCAAGCGGATTTGCAGAGAAGCTCTTCGTTGGCATCCGCCAGGCATGGATCGAACGGTGCAAAGGAAATCTTTGCGCCCTTCACCGTTGCAACCGTATCGGCCGGGATCAGCTCCCACGTCTCGTCCCGATCGCCGAAGGGCTCCGATGCAACCGCCACACCATCCGGCATGCGCCGCCAATAGAGCGACGGCGGCCGTTCATCGCTCGACCAGCGAAACGCATGCATCGTATCGCCATTGGCCAGAACCGCACTAAAACGGATGGGTTGGTCAACATTGGAAGAGCGCAGGATATCGAGGCAGGTCAGCAAGGTGCGTGAGAACGCCGAGATCGGATCAGCCGCCAGACCAAATCCCGCAGCGATCAGGAACATTGCCTCACTATCGCTGCTGCCGCTGCGTGCAGCATAGACATCATCAGGAATGAGCGCCTCGACCTTGCGTTTGACATGTTCGTAGCCACCAATCTGGCCATTATGCATGAAGAGGTGCCGATCAAGCCCGAAGGGATGGCAATTCGCCATCGACACGCCTCCGGTGGTGGCCGAACGCACATGTGCCAGAAACATCTGTGCCTGGATTTGGTGACAGAGCGAGGTCAAGTTGCGGTCAGACCAAGCGGGCAGAATGCCCTTATACATGCCAGGTTCCTTGCGGTCCCCGTACCAGCCAATGCCGCACCCATCGCCGTTAACAACGGTTTTGGCCTCGCGCGCCGCCATTGACTGGCTGATGAGTGAGCTCTCAGGCTCGATCAACAACGTGTCGAGCCAGACGGGTGAACCTGAATATGCAAGAAAACGGCACATAACTTTGGTTTCTCGTGTTTTTGCTAACAAGCAGCCACATTATAGAAAAATATGGCGCGAATTGATTAATGATTAGAAAAAGCGACTGCGCAACTCAAACACAGACAATTTTTGAAACAAAGCGCGATCACTGCGACGACACCTTGCGCGATACAACCAGTGATTTCCCGCTGTAAAAAACGCCACGCACCTCTGCATTTCTTCTGAAAGCTGATAGAGCCGAACCATCTTCTTTATCAGCGCAGAATTTCAATGACCGCAGCCCCATCCTCGATTAGTTTTCGTGAGCGTATCGCCCTCTATGCCCTGCTGACCTCGTTGACCTCGCTCAGCATCGACGCGCTGTTGCCGGGCCTGCGCCAGATCGCCGATGAGGTCGGTACTGCACCGCCGCTATCGACCCAGCACATCATCTCGCTGTTCATTTTTGGCATGGCCTTTGGCGAATTGTTTCTGGGACCAATATCGGATGCATTGGGACGCAAGAAAGCGCTGGTTCTTGGCCTTTGCGTCTACGCAGCGGGAACGGTCGTAGCCATGCTGGCCGGATCACTCGAGATGGTCATTCTCGGCCGATTTCTTCAAGGTGTTGGCGTATCCGGGCCGAAGATCGCAACCCGCGCCATGATCCGTGACCAGTTTGAGGGCAATGACATGGCACGCGTCATGTCTTTCATGTTCACCCTGTTTATCCTGGTGCCGATGCTGGCCCCTGCGCTGGCGCAGGGCATCATTACCCTGTCGGGATGGCGCACGGTTTTTGCCATTTATCTTGTCATGGCAATGGTACTGGGCCTGTGGATGCTGATCCGACAACCGGAAACTTTGCCCGTTGAAAAACGTATCCCCTTCCGGCCAAAACTGCTTTTCAGCAATGCCGCGCGCATCCTCGCCAACCGCCGAGTGTTGCTGCTGATCATCACCACGGGCGTCGTATTTGGCGCGCAGCTTCTCTACCTCAGCACTGCGGCAGATCTGTTCTTTGATGCTTACGGCATCAAGGAAACCTTTCCGTTTTATTTTGCCGCATTGGCGACCGGCATCGGGCTGGCGTCATTCCTCAACGCAAAACTCGTCCAGCGTCTTGGCATGGAGGTGATGGCTCGCGCCGCTTTCGTGGCTTTGGCAATCACCGGCTTCCTGATGCTGCTCACCACCCTCTTGTGGACGGGTCATCTGCCGCTCACCGCCTTGATGGCATTCGGTTTTGCGGCATTCTTCGCAATCGGCATCCTGTTTGGCAATCTCAATGCCATGGCTATGCGATCGCTTGGACAGGTTGCTGGCCTCGGCGCATCCCTCATCGCTTCCGGATCCAGCCTTGTTGCCACGGTTTTTGCAGTAGTGATGGGCAGTTTTTACAATGGAACAGCAACCAATCTGGCTGCTGGCTTTTTTGTCGCCGGTATTATCTCGCTAATATTGGCAGAACTTGCCCTGCGCAGCGACGCCTCACCGATTGAAGCCCTGCGATAAGCACAACAGCCCGGAACACTGAAGCTCCGGGCTGTTGTGATATGGTCGTGTTGTCAGCGATCTCGACCTTGATCAGGCCTGAAGAACCACCACGCGTGCGCCAACCGGCACGCGCTCGAAAAGATCAATCACATCGTGGTTCAACATGCGGATACAGCCGCTCGACATGGCGTGGCCGATCGACTGCGGCTGGTTGGTGCCATGCAGACGGAACATCGTGTCGTTGCCACCGCGGTAGAGATACAGCGCACGTGCGCCGAGCGGGTTGTTGGGACCACCCGGCATGCCGCCAGCATATTTCAGGTTCTTGGGGTCACGGCGCATCATGTTCGCAGTGGGTGTCCAGCTTGGCCATTCCGACTTGCGGCCGATATAGGCATCACCCTTCAACGCCAGCCCCTGACGACCAACGCCAACGCCGTAACGCATCGCACGACCTTCGCCCATCACGTAATAGAGGCGGCGGGCCGGCGTATCGACGACGACGGTACCAGCCGGATGTGCTGTTTCATATGCCACTTCCTGGCGGCGCAATTCCGGCTTGATCTTGTCAAGCGGCATGGCTGGAAGCGGGAACTTTTCAGCAGGCTTCGCGGCATACTTCTGCGTCATTGGAACACCGGTGCTCGCGCAACCAGCAACGAAAAGCGGCAATCCGAACAGTACCGCACGGCGTGAGATGGACATATAACCCCCGTCATCCAATCGAATATGAACAAGAGGTATAATTTTATGGTTAACAATGTACTAAACCCTTACGCGAAGGGTTAATCTTTTCCCCTTTGATGCATTTCCCCTGTTCCGTATTTTTGACGCCACGCGCCCACGCCTCGATTTTGTGCGCTTTGACTGGTGTTTCTTCGTCGCCAAAACTCAAAAAATGCAATTCAGAGTAAAAAATAAGCAATCGCATTTTTATCACGCAGACAGTTCGCAAAGATAATATTTGCCGCACCGGAACCTTTGCGCAAATGCCGAATTTTTACACAGATCGGGCAATGCAAATTCCTGAGTTGCGTGGGCTTTTTCTTGAACCAACGAATAAAAAATCTTTTTGCTGAACTGCGCATGGTTCTTGCATTGCTTCTGTCGTTGTATTCAAATGGTAAAAAATGGGGAACATACCGTTGGCATTTGACGAAATGATAAGTGCGGACAACGCTCCGCGAAGCCCATATCAAAACTATAACGAGTGGTACGACCGCCAGGACAGGGCGCACCTGATCCGCAAGTCAGAAGACGCAGAAAAGATCTTCCGAAAAACCGGCATTACCTTCGCGGTCTACGGACATGCCGACAGCGCCGAAAAGCTTATCCCCTTCGACATTATTCCCCGCATAATTTCAGGCCGTGAGTGGAGAAAGCTGGCACAGGGTATCGAGCAGCGCGTTCTCGCGCTTAACTCTTTCCTTGATGATATCTATCACAAGCAAGAAATCATTCGCGCCGGACGTATTCCGCGGGAATTGATCGAGAAAAACGAAGCCTTTCTTCCGGAAATGATCGGCTTCACGCCACCGGGCGGCGTTTACACCCACATTGTCGGCACGGACATTGTCCGCACTGGCGAAGACCAGTTTTACGTGCTGGAAGACAATGCGCGTACACCTTCAGGTGTCAGCTACATGCTGGAAAACCGCGAAACCATGATGCAGATGTTTCCGGAACTTTTCCACGAGAACAAGGTACAGCGGGTTGAGGACTATCCTTATCTGCTGCGCCAGTCTCTTTCGTCTCTGGCACCACCCGGTTGCACCGGCAAACCGCGCGTCGCAGTGCTGACACCCGGTATCTACAACTCCGCCTATTATGAACATTCCTTCCTAGCCGACATGATGGGCGTGGAATTGGTGGAAGGCTCTGACCTTCGGGTGATGGATGGTAAGGTCAAGATGCGGACCACACGTGGGTACGAGGCCATCGATGTGCTCTACCGTCGTGTTGACGACGACTTCCTTGACCCGCTGACCTTCCGTCCGGATTCGGCACTGGGCATTCCCGGCATCATGGATGTCTACCGCGCAGGCAACATCACCATTGCAAACGCGCCCGGCACCGGCATTTCCGACGACAAGGCGATCTATTCCTACATGCCTGAAATCGTCGAGTTCTACACCGGCCGCAAACCACTTCTTGAAAACGTGCCAACCTGGCGCTGTTCTGAACCGGACAGTCTGAGATATGTGCTGGATAACCTTGCCGAACTAGTGGTCAAGGAAGTCCATGGTTCCGGTGGTTACGGCATGCTTGTTGGTCCGACAGCCAGCAAGAAAGAACGCACTCTGTTTGCTGAAAAGCTGCGTGCTCGACCCGCAAACTACATTGCCCAGCCAACACTTTCGCTTTCAACAGTTCCCATCATGGTAAAGAACGGCATTGCCCCGCGCCATGTCGATCTGCGCCCCTATGTTCTGGTTTCCGACAAGGTTCGCATTATCCCCGGTGGCTTGACGCGCGTTGCGCTGAAGGCCGGCTCGCTGGTTGTAAATTCCAGTCAGGGCGGCGGCACCAAGGATACATGGGTACTGGAGGACTGAAGCATGCTGGGACGGACTGCAAACGGACTTTATTGGATGTTCCGGTATATCGAGCGTGCCGAAAACATCGCACGCCTCATCGATGCGGGATTGCGCGTTTCTCTGACACGCAGTGGCACCGGTGATGAAGACTGGGACGGCGTGTTGCAAAGCGCTGGTGTGCGCGAAAGTTTTGCCGAGATACACGAGCGCGTCACCTCAAGTGACGCCATCGATTATCTGTTACGAGACAGCAGCAACCCCTCCAGCGTGATGTCGTGCATTGAAGCGGGTCGTAACAATGCCCGCATGGTGCGCACCGCACTAACACGGGAAACATGGGAAGCAACCAACGAATTCTGGATTGAGGTGAAAGCCATGCTTTCCCGAAAGGTCAAGGCAGCCGAACTTCCACAATGCATCGACGCCATCAAGCAACGCGCCGGACTGGTGCGTGGTGCATTCCATGGCTCCATGTTGCGCAACGATCTCTACAATTTCTCGCGCATCGGCACCTTCATTGAACGTGCTGACAACACCGCCCGAATTCTGGATGTCAAATATTATGTGCTGTTGCCGGCGGCCAGCCATGTCGGTTCTTCACTGGACAATGCTCAGTGGGAATCCATTCTGCGCTCCGTTTCGGCGCATCGGTCCTATGGCTGGGTTTATGACGCTGAATACAAACCCGCAAACATTGCCGACTTCCTGATTCTCAACGGTCGCATGCCGCGCTCGCTCGCCTATTGCTACGAAAAAATCGTCAGCAATCTCGGATATCTTGCTTCGGACTATGTTGAAAAGCACAAGGCACATGAAACCGCCGATGCTATTCGAGCAAGTCTTAAAAGCACGACGGTAACCCGCATCATGGATGGCGGCCTGCACGAATTCCTTGAGGAGTTTGTTAACCGGAACAGCCAGCTCGGCCAGGAAATAACGGAAGGGTACCGCTTCTATCAATGAGCGGGAAACGGATGGAACAATGCGTCTGAAGATAAACCACGTTACCCGCTACACATATGATGCCCCTGTACCCTACGCCTTGCAGCGTGTGCGCCTGACCCCGACAACGGGACCGGGCCAGACAGTAAGACACTGGGCGGTCACCGTTGAGGGGGCAACAGTTGAAGCCAACTACGACGACCATTTCGGCAACCGTGTGGAACTTGTCGAACTTGAAGGACAAGGTCAGACCGTGACCGTGACGGCATCGGGCGAGATCGAGACGGAAGACCGCGCCGGTGTCTACGGTCCGCACAACACCTATGCGCCGCTCTGGTTGTTCATGCGCGAAACGCTACTGACAAAACCTGGCAAACTGATCCGAGAATTGGCCCGCAATGCGAGCGGTGAAAACGAACTTGCGAAACTGCATGGCCTGATGGAGACCATTCACCAGACTGTTGAATATTTGCCTGGTTCAACCGACAGTGAAACAACTGCCGAACAGGCGCTGGAGGCGCAAAAAGGCGTCTGTCAGGATCACACTCACATTTTCATTTCCGCTGCTCGAATGCTCAACATTCCAGCGCGTTACGTATCCGGTTATCTGCTGATGGATGGCGTGAAAGAACAAGCCGCAACCCACGCATGGGCGCAAGCCCATATTACCGGGCTTGGCTGGGTTGGTTTTGATGCCGCCAACAACCTCTGCCCGAACGACCATTACGTCACAATCGCATCCGGCCTATGTTACCGTGATTGTGCGCCTGTTTCCGGCATGCGGATTGGGAACTCGGCGGAGGATCTGAACGTCTCGGTGACTGTGGAGCAGGCCCAAAGCCAGTCACAGAGCTAAGGCGGACGCCGGAATGGCAGAGGGCAAACACGACATTACCACGCTGGACTTTTACACCCGGGAGGCAGATGCCTATACCTCGCGCGGCGAAAAACCATTGCATGTACAGTTGACACAGTTCCTGTCTCAGCTTCAGCCGGGCGCCAGCATTCTTGAACTGGGGTGCGGGGCCGGACAAGACAGCGAAGTGATGATTGCCCAAGGGTTTGACGTGCATCCCACTGACGGCACGGCGGAAATTGCACAAGCCGCAGCGCTGAGGCTTGGCATCCCCGTCAAAACTCTGCTGTTTCACGATATCGATGCCGAGCAGACCTATCATGGCATATGGGCCAATGCCTGCCTTCTGCACGTACCCCGTGCCGCACTTGGTGGCATCATCCGTCGCGTTCACGCTGCCTTGAAGGACGGCGGCATTTTCTACGCCAGTTTCAAGGCAGGGGAAAAAGAGGGGCGCGATCAGTTTGATCGCTATTTCAACTACCCCTCGGAAGCCTGGCTACGCGAGGTCTATGACCAATATCCCTGGGCCAGCCTGTCAGTGGTGACAGCGAACGGCAGTGGCTATGACAGGCAACCCACAAAATGGCTTCAAGTCACTGCGGTTAAACCCTAACCGTTCCGTTTCGCAAGAACGCCACCCGGTTGATGCGCATGTGCTGCTGGCCCTCCCGGAATAATTGGTATCTGGCCACCACGAATTTTGGCAACGCGAGCATTCATCCAATGCCGGATGACGCTGCGATATAACAGGCCCTTCAACCCGGTGATCGCCTGTCTATGCTGGCGATAAAAGACATCCGGACTGTCAAACAGGCCGAGATCGGCATTGATACCGGTTTTCTGAATGTAGGTGCCGCGACCATTCCATTCGACGGCCGGCGCCTCAAGACAATCGGTGCCTGCACCGTAACCACACAGTGATGTACCCTGCCCCGCAAACCGACCCTGCAAAATTTTCAGAAATGCCGCGTCCAGAATGAAACCCTCAAGTTCCACCCAAGTGCCCTCATGATACACCTCCACCCAGCTATGCAGTATATTGTCAGGCGCAAGTCCATAGACCAGTTCCGGTACGATGCCACGCTGCAAACCCTTATGGATTGTAAAACCATGCAAGCGGCACGGGATGTTGACAGCGCGTAACAATGCCATCAGCAGCGTCGCCTTGGTGTTGCACTGGCCGTAACCATCAGCCAACACATCACTGGCCGGAATATCGTCGGCACTGTTGTAGCCAAACCTGATTTCGTTTCTGACATAGTCATAGACCGCGCCAATGCGGGCATAAGCAGACAGCTCATCCCAGCCTCGCGCTTTCACCAGCGCTTGAATACTACCCGATCCGAAATTCAGCAGAGCGGTTTCTGCGAGATATTTCCTTGCTTCGTCTTCCATCATGACGCCATCCTTCAACTTCATGGTAAAAACCTACAAGCTACAGCGACTAGAGGTTCAAGCGCTAATTTGAAGAGAGCGAACACATAGACGTGCTCGCTACTTTACTTGGACAACGGAGGAAACCATGCAACCACCAAAAGCCATTTTCGAAACGGTGATTTACGCCGATGATCTCGATGCAGCAGAGCGCTTCTATCACGACGTATTCGGGCTTGAGATTGTGCGAAAACTGGCCGGACAATTTGTATTCTTCCGCTGCGGCCAACAGATGCTGCTGATCTTCGACCCTGAGAAATCTCGCATCGCCGATCCCTCCAATCCCATCCCGCGTCACGGCACCACTGGCAGCGGCCATTTCTGCTTCCGCGTCGACAGCAAATCCGAGGTCGACAGATGGAGAGACCATTTTCTGTCCCTGGGCATTGAGGTCGAGCACTATCAACGCTGGAATAACGGTTCTTATTCCGTCTACATCAGAGACCCATCAGGCAACTCTGTGGAGGTTGGTGAGGCCGGGCTCTGGAACCCGCAATAACGCCTCCAAAAGGAAAAGCCCCGAACCGTGAGGTTCAGGGCTTTCGATCTTAGTCAAAGAGCGCGGCATGCGCGCTCGGGAAATCAGAGCTGCTTTACCGCAATGGTTTCTTCAGCTTCAACCTTCAGCGGGTTCTTGAGCGGCAGGCCGAAACCGGCAGCTTCAATCTCGAACACGTCGCCAGCCTCAGGCTTTACGCCATCCGCGAAGGACAGGGTTGCCGTACCGAACATGTGAACATGCACATCGCCCGGTGCGCGGAACAGGCCGTATTTGAAATGATGGTATTCAAGGTTCTCGAACGTATGGGACATGTTGTCCTCACCCGACAGGAACGGCTTTTCGAAGATTGCCTTGCCTTTGCGAAGAATACGCGATGTACCGCGAATGTCGGCAGGTGGCGCACCAACGCGGATTTCCGGGCCGAAGCTTGCAGGACGCAGCTTGGAGTGTGCCAGATACAGGTAGTTGACCCGCTCCGTCACGTGGTCGGAAAACTCGTTGGAAACGGCAAAACCGATACGGAAGGGCTCACCCTTGTCCGAGATAACGTAGATGCCAGCCATTTCAGGCTCTTCACCACCGTCCAAAGCGAACGAAGGCGACAGAAGTGCAGCACCCGGTGCGGTGGCAACGTAACCGTTACCCTTGTAGAACCACTCCGGCTGAACGCCCTTTTCGCCAGCCTTCGGCTTGCCGTTCTCAAGACCCATCTTGAACATCTTCATGGAGTCGGTCAGCGTTTCTTCGGCCGTATCGTTGGCCTTCTTGTGCATGCTGTCACGCGTTGCAGCGGAACCGAGGTGGGTCAGGCCGGTGCCGGTCAGGTGCAGGTGTGCAGGATCCGGATGGGTGATCGGCGGCAGGAAACGACCTTCAGCATAGGCCTTCTCGAGATCGACAACATCGCCAAGACCATGGGCCTTAACAACATCAGCAAGGCTCTTGCCGCTGTTTGCGGCTTCGATTGCCAATGCATAAACGGAATCAGCGTTGTTTACGGCACGCGCCTCGCCAGCGTCTTCGCGAACAGCGACCACCAGCTTGCCACTGGCATCCTTGACCTGTGAAATCAGCACGGTATTTCCTTTCCCGGCATTAAAAGCTTTAGACATGAACACGGCCGCTGAACGGCCGTGAAAAACCTCTGTAGTGAGGATGGAAGGCTGATCCGAAGATCAGCCCTTGTTCTTGTTGTAGACGTCGAAGAACACCGCAGCCAGCAGCACGAGGCCCTTGACCATCTGCTGGAAGTCGATGCCAAGACCGACAATCGACATGCCGTTGTTCATCACACCCATGATGAACGCGCCGATTACCGCACCGGTGATCTTGCCCACGCCGCCGGATGCCGAGGCACCACCGATGAAGCAAGCCGCGATCACGTCAAGCTCGAAGCCCACGCCGGCCTTCGGCGTTGCCGAGTTGAGGCGAGTTGCGATGATCATGCCAGCAAGGCCAGCCAGAACACCCATGTTGACGAAGGTCAGGAAGCTCAAGCGCTCGGTGTTGATACCGGAAAGCTTAGTTGCCTTTTCGTTGCCACCCAGCGCGTAGATACGGCGGCCGATGGTCGTGCGACGGGTAATGAAGCTGTAGAAAGCAATCAGCACCAGCATGACGATCAGAACGTTCGGCAGACCACGGTTGGCCGACAGTTTATAACCAAGGAACAGGATCGCAGCCGTTACCAGCACGTTCTGGATAACGAAGAAGCTGAGCGGCTCAACATCGATACCATGGCTCTGGTTGACCACACGGCGACGCCAGCTGAGGAAGAACATAACCAGCGGGATCAGGATGGTAATGATCATCGATGTGGTGTTGAGACCTTCGATGCCACCGATATCCGGCAGGAAGCCGGTGCTGATGATCTGGAAGTCACGTGGGAACGGACCGATGTTCTTGCCACCCAGCACGAACAGCGTCAGGCCACGGAACACCAACATGCCCGCCAGCGTCACAATGAACGATGGAATGCGGTGATAGGCAATCCAGTAACCCTGTGCCGCACCGATAACGCCACCGACAGCCAGACAGACAATAGCTGCCAAGAGCGGGTGCCAGCCCCATTGAACGGTCAAGATAGCCGCAATCGCCCCGACGAAGGCAACGATTGAACCGACCGAAAGGTCGATATGCCCTGCCACAATGACCAGCAACATGCCCAGCGCCATGATGACGATGAACGAGTTCTGCAGCACGAGGTTGGTGAGGTTGGTCGGAGCAAACAGAATGCCACCGGTATAGACCTGGAAGAACAGCATGATCGCGACGAGCGCAAGCAGCATCCCGTATTCCCGGATATTACTCCGCAGATAGGACGAGATGGAAACGACGTTGCTTTCTTCGGTATTGGTATTGGCCGAACTCATGAGTTCTTCTCCCCTGAGCGCATGATAGCGCGCATGATGCTTTCCTGGCTCGCCTCTCCCTTCGGCAGTTCAGCGACGATGCGTCCTTCGTTCATAACGTAGATGCGGTCGCAGTTACCGAGCAGTTCAGGCATTTCTGATGAGATCATCAGAACGCCTTTTCCATCGGCGGCAAGCTGGTTGATGATAGTGTAGATTTCGTATTTCGCACCGACGTCGATACCGCGCGTCGGTTCGTCGAGGATAAGAACCTCGGGGTTGGAGAACAGCCACTTGGACAGCACAACCTTTTGCTGGTTGCCGCCGGAGAGATTGACCGTTTCCTGGAAAATGCCGTGTGAACGGATGCGCAGGCGCGAACGGAAATCCGTTGCGACCTTCATTTCCTTGATATCGTCGATGACGGATGCCTTGGAAACACCGGCAAGATTGGCAAGCGTGGTATTGTGCAGAATGTTGTCATTCAACACCAGACCAAGATGTTTGCGGTCTTCCGTCACATAGGCAAGCCCGGCATCAATCGCCTTGCGAACCGTGCTGACATCCACCGGCTTGCCATCGATCAGCACGTCTCCGCTGATCTTGTGGCCATAGGACTTGCCGAACACGCTCATGGCGAATTCGGTACGTCCTGCACCCATCAAGCCTGCGATACCGACCACCTCGCCCTTACGGACGGTAACATTGATATCATGCAAGACCTGACGGTCACGGTGCTGCTGGTGGAAGGCGTTCCAGTTCTTGACCTCAAGAATGGTCTCGCCAATCGGCACGTTGCGTGGCGGATAACGATCTTCGAGATCGCGGCCCACCATGTTGCGGATGATGACGTCTTCGCTGATCTCTTCCTTGTGACAGTCCAGCGTCTTGACGGTCATGCCGTCGCGCAGAACCGTGATCTGGTCGGCCACCTTGCGCACTTCGTTTAGCTTGTGCGTGATGATGATCGAGGTCAAACCCTGATTGCGGAATTCAATCAGCAGGTTGAGAAGAGCATCGGAATCGCTTTCGTTGAGCGAAGCTGTCGGCTCATCGAGAATGAGCAGCTTCACGCTCTTGGACAGCGCCTTGGCGATTTCAACAAGCTGCTGCTTGCCCACGCCAATGTCGGTAACCAGAGTTTCAGGCGATTCTTTCAGCCCGACCTTCTTCAGAAGCTCACGCGTGCGATTGAACGTCTGCTGCCAGCTGATCACGCCATTGGTGGCGATTTCATTGCCCAGAAAAATGTTCTCGGCAATCGACAGCAGCGGCACGAGCGCCAGCTCCTGGTGAATGATAATGATGCCAATATCTTCACTGTCATTGATGGCGCGGAAATTACGCACCTGACCTTCGTAATGAATTTCGCCGTCGTATGAGCCCGCGGGATATACACCGGAAAGAACCTTCATCAAGGTCGATTTTCCTGCGCCGTTCTCACCGACGAGTGCATGAATTTCACCCTTGCGAACCTTGAGGTTCACATTCTCCAGCGCTTTAACGCCGGGGAACGTCTTGGTGATATTCCGCATTTCGAGAATGGTATCGTCCATATCAAAATCCAGCGCCGGTTTAATCCGGCGATTTTTTCAAACAAAATCCGGGGGAGAAGACGATGCTCCACCCCCGGCATTCAGAAACAGATTACTTCAGCTGGTCTTCTGTGTAGTAACCGCCGTCAACCAGAACTTCCTTGTAGTTGTCCTTGGTTACAGCAACTGGCTTCAACAGGTAGGAAGGAACAACCTTCACGCCGTTTTCGTAGGTCTTGGTGTCGTTAACTTCAGGTTCTTTGCCCTGCATAACGGCATTGACCATGCCAACGGTAACCTTGGCCAGCTCGCGTGTGTCCTTGAAGATCGTGGAGTACTGTTCGCCAGCGATGATCGACTTGACGGACGGAACTTCAGCGTCCTGACCGGACACAACCGGCAGCGGCAGATCGCCAGAACCGTAGCCAACGCCCTTCAGCGAAGACAAGATACCGATGGACAGACCATCGTAAGGCGACAGAACTGCATCAACCTTTGCATCTGTGTAGAATGCGGAGAGCAGGTTATCCATACGGGCCTGGGCCGTTGCTGGGTCCCAACGCAGTGTACCAACCTTGTCCATGCCGGTCTGGCCAGACTTTACAACAAGCTTGCCGCTGTCGATGTAAGGCTGAAGAACAGACATCGCACCATCGTAGAAGAAGAATGCGTTGTTATCGTCTGGAGAACCACCGAACAGTTCGATGTTGAACGGGCCCTTGCCATCCTTGAGGCCGAGCTTGTCCGTGATCGAAGTTGCCTGCAGAACGCCAACCTGGAAGTTGTCGAAGGTTGCGTAGTAGTCAACGTTGCCGCTGTTACGGATCAGACGGTCGTAAGCGATGACCTTAACGCCCTTGTCAGCAGCCTGCTGCAGAACGTCAGACAGTGTCGTGCCGTCGATCGAAGCGATAACCAGAACCTTGACGCCCTTCGTTACCATGTTTTCGATCTGCGAAAGCTGGTTCGGAATGTCGTCGTCAGCATACTGCAGGTCTGTGGCATAGCCAGCGTCCTGAAGCTGCTTGACGATGTTGTTGCCGTCGTCGATCCAGCGTGCAGAGGACTTCGTTGGCATTGCGATGCCGACAGTGCCCTTGTCCTGAGCGAATACAGGCGCAGCAAAGCTTGCAACGCCGATGGCACAGGCTGCCATTAACGAGACGATGGATTTCATAAATCTCTCCCTTTGAACCCTTGTCAGGCGCGCCCCAGGCGCCGCCTTCAAATCCATGCCAGAATTGTAAGGAGGCAGATTTGGACAGGACGGTTTTTTACTTATCAGTACGCCTGCCCGCCGCTCCTCCACGGCACAGGTGCAAACTGTTCTGAATCCATATAACTGTCAAATAGAATATCTGGCGTTTGTCATATCAATTCTGATATATTAAATCGATATAACACCCGAAATTGGCGAGATGTGACATTATGAGCAACTCCAGAGAGCAAAACGCACTTGATAGGGATGATTTTTTCTCAGCAGTCGAGGATAATCCACTTTTGCGTGCAGGCTTGAAGATGGCCCATCTTCGTATGCTGGTCATGATAAAAGACCATGGACAAGTCAGCGCTGCGGCGGCAGCCCTCAACATGACGCAGCCGGCCGCATCACGCATGTTGTCCGAAATGGAATCAATCGTCAAAAGTCCACTCTGTCAGCGCGCCTCCCGTGGCGTCGTCTTGACACAATTCGGTGAGGCTCTGGCCCTTCGTGCCCGCAAGATACTTTTGGAACTGCGCGAGGCCGGGCGCGAACTTGCCCAGATGAAATCCGGCAGCGGCGGATCGGTGTTTATCGGCTCGGTCACGGCACCCGCCATCAGCATGGTGGTGCCCGCCATCAGCCGCGCCGTAGAGACTTATCCGGGCATCGAAATCAACGTACAGGTAGAGACCAGTAACGTACTGGCACGCGATCTCTTGGCCGCTCGTCAGGATTTTATCATCGGTCGTATACCCGAAGATCTGAACCCGGCTCCGTTCAACGCCCATGAAATTGGCGTCGAGCGCGCCTGTCTTCTGGTGCGAAAGGGCCATCCGCTGCTCGACAATGGCCCTGCCCGCCTGCAGGATCTGTCAAACTTTGACTGGGTTTTCCAGCCACCGGGCGCCCTGCTTCGTCGCACCATGGAAGAGATTTTTGTGGCGAATGGCGCACCGATGCCACGCAACATCATCAATACACCATCCGTGGTGCTGACGCTGGCGATCGTCTGCAAAACCAACGCCATTGCACCGCTCGCCTATGACATGGCGGAGTTTGTGGCCGGGCAAAGCTCGCAGGTCGGGGAAATTCGCATTCTGCCAACCGACTTTGAGCTGAACCTGAAACCCTACAGCCTGATCACCGCAAAGGACCGGGCCCTGCCGCCCAGCGCCCAGCTGCTGTACGACCTTGTTCTCGAAGAAAGCCGCAACGTCGCGTCCACCACCTATTCACCGCTGCAAGCCCTGCGCCATCTTTCCAATGCATAAGGTCTGAAACGGCAACGCTCACCTCAACGAAGGAGGAAGACATGCTTTTTGGACAATCCGTCTTTCAGTCCGTTGTTGAACGGCTGAACCAAGAAGCGGAAGAACAGGCACAAGAAGAAGCAGTTACACCGCACAAGACGGTTACCGGTTTCACGACAAGTTTTGTGCTGGAGACAGAACGACCGGATCCTGAACGGTTTGGCGCAGCCTTCGATGCCTATCTCGACTTTCTGCCCGATCCACCAGAGCCTGAGCCGGAGCCCGAACCGGAGCCAATGCCCGCCTATCTGGAACGGACGTCACTAGCTGACGTTTCCGATGAACTGGCAATCGATGGCAAAGACACGGTTGAAAGCTTGTCGGAAAAACGCCGCGCCTTTGCCAAGCTCAATCATCCCGACCGTCTGTCACCCGAATTTCGTGCCAACGCCCATGCCCGCATGACAGCGGCCAATCTGCTGATCGATCAGGCCATCAAGCTGATCAGTCGTTAGCCTCGTCGTCTTTGGCCACATCAGGCCTTTGTTCTACCGGTGGAGCTGGCTTGAATGTAAACAGCAGCATGTAGGCGGAATAGGCAGCAACGCCGCCGACGATCGTGCCCCAGAATGCTTCCTGGGTGATAAAGAACTCAATCAGAGACCATACAGTACAGGAGATAACAATCAAAAGCCGCACCCATAGCGGACGGTAAATCGGATGATTGGTATCAATGAGCTGCATAAATCTCTCCCGTTTGGATCACCCCGCCTGTGCGCTGGGGGGTGTTGTCATTCCCGCCGAGACCATATCTTCATCCATGCGCGACAATGCAAGCCCCATATGCCCCTCAAAAACCAGTTCTGGTTCATTAAGTTCGACGTGAATGGTAGGTAAACCGCCAAAACGCACGGCTTGTGACTGTAAAAGCCCTTCCAGAATGCCGCCCTGCAGCAGATCATAATACCGTGTGCCCGGCCCGGTGACGAAGACCGGCATATGATCATGAAGACTGAACAGGCGCGCAAGACCATTGCCGAGCGCAAGTCCGGCCTGCCGGAATGCAACGGCGGCCATGCGATTACCATGGCGGGCATTGCTGGCAATCTTGTCCAGTTCAGCCAACGGCACGAATTTCGCTGGTATCGTGTCCGGCGGCACTTCAAAGGCCGTTCGCAAGATGGCGTAGAATCCGCAATAGGCTTCGATACAGCCACGCGAACCACATCGACAAAGCGCAGCGCCCGGCATGTGCAACATGTGCCCGAAATTCGGTGCAACCACTTCAAAACCGCTTGCCGTTGAACGAGCGATACCAAGCCCGATACTGTGACCAAGCGACAGTGCCGCAAGCATGCCCTTGCCCCCGGTCAACAAACTATCCGGTTTGGTTTGCTGACGCATCCACAAGGCTTCGGCCACCAGAAGCGTCTCATTGTTGACCGCAACGCGATTTTGCCAGACCTCGGCGAGATCGTCATGAAAATCGACCTGTTCGTCCCCGAGCACCGGCGACCAGACAAGCCGCCCACCGGCCGGATCCACCAGACCCTTGCTGCTGATCGACAAATGGCGGATCGCCTCATGGGTAATCCGCGAACGGCTGGCAAGGCGTGCAAGCCCCGTATTGATTGCCGCCACGAAATCGCCGCGCCGCGTTTCCTGCCGTCGTTCGGAAAAACGGTCGATCAGTTTGCCGTTGTAGTCGGCGAGTGAATACTGGATGGCGTCTGATGATATGATGACCACCGCCAGATAGGCGCAGGCGGCATTGGGTGTGAATAGAACACGAGGACGTCCTCGCCCCTGCGCCGACTGCTGCTCGGTGCGCAGGATCAACCTGCTTTTCTCTAACTCGGCCGTAATCGCCGACACGGTGCCCGAGGCAAGGCCGGTAAAGGATGAAATCTCGGTATGCGAAAGATTGCCGTGATGGCGCAGCGCCGACATCACCAGAAGACTGTTCTTCTGACGAACCAGTTCAGTGCTGGATATGGCCGAAAGCGGCAAAATATGTCCCTCATTACGAACAACACAACGCTGCCGCCAGCGCCAGATAAGCCCGGCGCCCTCACAGTACAAGTGTTATCCGGCTCCTCCCGAAACCTTGGCTGATCCGACGTGGTTGCGAAGCACTACGTCTGGTTGACAGCTTTCGGAATCTCTGCCATTTAATTTCTCGACTGTCGAGAAAAAATGCATAGGGCATACTCGGACAGCAAATTCAGACAGTAGAAAACGCATGGAGGTGCGGACGCTACCTGTCACATCCGGGAGGACATCATGAAATCATTTGCCAAGTTATTGGCCGGAACGGCTTTACTCGTTTCACTGCACGGCGCTGCCATGGCAGCGGACCTCGTGGTTGGCGTGTCTTGGTCCAACTTCCAGGAAGAACGTTGGAAGACTGACGAAGCCGCCATCAAGAAAGCCCTTGAAGCCGCTGGCGCCAAGTACATTTCCGCTGACGCCCAGTCTTCCGCTGCCAAGCAGCTGACCGACGTTGAAGCCCTGATCTCGCAAGGCGCCAACGCCCTGATCGTTCTGGCCCAGGACAGCGATGCCATTGGTCCTGCCGTTGAAAAAGCGGTCGCTGAAGGTATTCCGGTTGTTGGTTACGACCGTCTGATCGAAAACAAGGACGCCTTCTACATCACCTTCGACAACAAGGAAGTTGGTCGTCTCCAGGCGCAGGAAGTGTTCAAGGTCAAGCCGGAAGGCAATTACGTGTTCATCAAGGGCTCGTCTTCTGACCCGAACGCAGACTTCCTGTTTGCCGGCCAGCAGGAAGTGCTGAAGGCAGCGATTGACGGCGGCAAGATCAAGAATGTCGGTGAAGCCTATACAGATGGCTGGAAGCCGGAAAATGCCCAGAAGAACATGGAGCAGTTCCTGACCGCCAACAACAACAAGGTCGACGCCGTGGTTGCATCCAACGACGGTACGGCTGGTGGCGCGATTGCCGCGCTCGCAGCGCAGGGCATGGCAGGTTCTGTTCCGGTCTCCGGTCAGGACGCCGACTTTGCAGCCCTGAACCGCGTGGCTCTTGGTACACAGACCGTGTCTGTCTGGAAGGACAGCCGCGAACTGGGCAAGGAAGCAGCCAACATCGCGCTGGAACTGGCCGGTGGCAAGAAGATGTCCGAAATCAAGGGCGTAACAAGCTTTGAAGGCGGACCTAAGAAAGTTGCCATGCAGTCCGTGTTCCTCAAGCCGATTGCCATCACCAAGGACAATCTGAATTTGGTTATCGAAGCAGGCTGGATTCCGAAGGAAACCGCTTGCCAGGGCGTAAAGGCCGGTTCGGTCAAGGCCTGCGAATAATCGCATAGGCACCATCCTTTCCAAAGCGCCGCGAAGCAATGTGCTCCGCGGCGCCTTCGGAGTGAAATGACCTTTATCAGGTCGTAGTGAGCAGCGGTTTCAGCCGGTAATGCTTAGACATCAGCATGATGTGAGGAGGAACGGCAGCCAATGGCCGACATCACGCAATCAAAATCGTCCCATCCCGCCAATGATGCAGGTCGCAGTTCAATTTCGCGCTTTATCGCGGCAACGGAACTCGACACCCGTCTTCTCGGCATGGTGGGTGCTCTTCTTCTTATATGGCTCGGGTTTCATTTCCTGTCCGGCGGATTATTTCTGACGCCGCGCAACCTGTGGAACCTCTCGGTTCAGACGGCATCGGTTGCCGTGATGGCGACGGGCATGGTGCTCGTTATCGTTACCCGCAACATCGACCTGTCTGTCGGCTCCATTCTCGGCTTCTCCGGTATGATCATGGGTGTAATGCAGGCTGAACTGCTGCCAAAGGTTCTCGGCTTTGAACATCCGGCGACCTGGATCATCACACTCGGCATTGGCCTGCTTGTCGGCGCTGCGATCGGCGCACTGCATGGCCTCATCATCGCCTTCATGAATGTACCGTCCTTCATCGTCACACTTGGCGGCCTGCTGGTCTGGCGCGGCGGCACATGGTTCATCACCAGCGGTCGCACTGTCGCTCCTATGGACAGCACATTCCGCCTGATGGGCGGCGGCACAAACGGGTCGATCGGCGCGACATGGAGCTGGATCGTCGCGGCATTTGCCTGCGTGGCAATCATTGTCGCCATTCTCAACTCACGCCACCAGCGACGCCGTTTCGGTTTCCCCTTGCGCCCGGTCTGGGCGGAATATTTCCTCGGTGCACTCGGTTGCGCCATCGTGATTGGTGCGGTTGCCGTTGCCAACAGCTACCCATGGCCGGTTGCCATTGCCCGTAACTATGCCGATGCCAATGGCATTGCGTGGCCAGACGGCGGGCTGTTCATCGCCCATGGCATTGCCATTCCGGTGCTGATGGCTCTGTGCGTGGGCGCAGTCATGACCTTCATCGCCACGCGCCTTCGTTTTGGCCGTTACGTGTTTGCCATCGGTGGCAACCCGGAAGCCGCTGAACTCGCCGGCATCAAGACGCGCTGGGTCACCGTAAAGATTTTTGCGCTGATGGGAGCACTTTGCGCCATTGCTGCCGCCATTTCCACGGCACGCCTCAATGCAGCCACCAATGCCCAGGGTGAGCTGGATGAGCTTTACACCATCGCAGCAGCCGTTATCGGGGGGACCTCGCTGGCTGGTGGTGTGGGCACGATCGCAGGAGCCATGCTCGGCGCGCTCGTCATGCAGTCGCTGCAATCCGGCATGGTTCTGGTCGGCATCGACACCCCGTTCCAGCGTATCGTCGTCGGTTTCGTTCTGGTGGTGGCCGTCTGGCTCGACACCATTTACCGCGCCCGCGCCAAGTAAGAGATTTAGGAGCTTCCGACATGACGGAACAAACCTCTCCCCTCGTGGAAATGAAAAACATCTCCATATCCTTCGGCGGCATTCACGCAGTCGAAAACGCCTCGGTCGATCTTTTTCCCGGTGAAGTCGTGGCCCTGCTTGGGCACAACGGTGCGGGCAAATCGACACTTATCAAGATATTATCCGGCGCCTACCGCCGCGACCAGGGCGATATTCTCATCAACGGTGAAGCGGCAGACATCCGCAATCCGCGTGATGCCAAGAAATACGGCATTGAAACCATCTACCAGACACTTGCTGTCGCCGATAACGTCGATGCGGCCGCCAATCTTTATCTTGGCCGCGAGTTGAAGACCAAATGGGGCACGCTGGACGATGTGGCGATGGAAGCATCTGCCCGTGAAGTCATGGGACGCCTCAACCCTAACTTCCGCCGTTTCAAGGAACCTGTGAAAGCGCTTTCGGGCGGTCAGCGCCAGTCTGTCGCCATTGCCCGCGCCATTCTGTTCGATGCACGCATCCTCATTATGGATGAGCCAACTGCAGCCCTTGGGCCTCAGGAAACCGCTCAGGTCGGCGACCTCATCAAGGAACTGAAAAAACAGGGTATCGGCATCTTCCTCATCAGCCACGACATTCATGACGTGTTTGATCTGGCAGACAGGGTATTCGTGATGAAGAACGGCAAGGTGGTTGGCCATGCCCGCACACAGGACGTCACCAAGGATGAGGTGCTTGGCATGATCATCATGGGCAAAGTACCTGCGGGTGCAACGCCAGGCCCGGGCGCCATGAAAAACTGAAGTACCTTATCGGTTGCATGAACACCAACACAAGAAAAAGCCGCGCTCCGAAGAGCGCGGCTTTTCTCTTTATATATAAGAGAGTGAGTGGTCCGATTAACGGAACAGCGACAGGATGTTCTGCGAGTCCGAGTTTGCAATCGACAGCGACTGGATGGCCAGCTGCTGCTGCGTCTGCAGAGCCTTCAGACGAGTGGACTCTTCGTTCATGTCCGCGTCAACCAGACGGCCGATACCACGCTCAAGCGAAGCGTTCAGCTTGGCGATGAAGTCTTCCTGCATGTCGATACGGGTAGAAACGGAACCGAGCTCAGCGCCAGCACTTGTCATCTTGGTCAGCGCGCTTTCGATAGCTGTCAACGCCTGATCGAGATAACCTGTCGAAGTGTTTGTAACGTCGAGGTTATTGACCGAAATCCCGAGCGCACCGCTGGTTGCACCGAGAATACCAGCTGTCGTGACAAGAGCGCCGGCAGTGTTGGTGCCGAACAGAACGTTGGCATCGGTGCCGGTGGACTTCATGACATAGTCGGTCTTCTTCACGGAAACGCCGCCGCTGCTGTCACGAACAAAACCCGAGATAACAGACTGCGTGCCCGAACCAGCGATCATGTTTTCGCCAGAGAAGGAAGCAGATTCAGCAATCGACTTCAGCTGTTCCTGCAGCTGCGTGATTTCTTCCTGAACCTTCTTGCTGTCTACGGAACCTTCCTGGGCCGTAACGAGCTTCTTCTTGATTTCTTTCACAACTTCAATTGCGGATTCCATACCGGAGTAGGCGGTATCAACCTTGGCGGCGCCAAGACCGATAGCGTCCTGAACAGCCGAAAGCGCACCGTTGTCAGAACGCATGGTAGTTGCGATTGACCAGTAAGCGGCGTTGTCGGACGCTTGTGAAACGCGCTGACCCGTAGAAATGTTGTTCTGGGTCTTCTCGAGGTTGCTGTTGATCGAGCGCAGCGTCTGCAAAGCGGACATCGCGGAAACGTTGGTCAGAATGCTAGCCATAATTTTTTTGTCCCTGTTTTTACGAAATACTGGTTATGGGGACATACCGGACTGATAATATCCTACCGGAGCACAGCAGTTCGGCATCATGCCACTCAGCTGATTGCTCTTAATGAACGACCAAGCCAAACCTGCTGCGGATGTGAGGAAATTCACATCCAATTGTTTCAGACTTCTTAATTTCGGGGGTTGTTCACATGGCTGAAAATGGGAAGGGTTAACAATCGCTTAACAAAATTCGCCAGATCTTAAAAAATGTATGAACAAAAGATGAAAAACATCGCTCACGGGTTAATTTTCAGATTGCTAAATCAGGCTCCTCCCCTATTCCATAGGCATGGTCTGGTCACAACTGATTCGGGTCCCTCGCGGCCTCTCCAGAACGCAAGATTCGGCGACAGTTACTCTCTCGAAAACCCTTGTTTTCGGGTCGATTCCGCTATTTCTTGGCATCCTCTCAGGCTGCACGGATAAGGGCGGCATCCAGACATCTGGCGCACCGCAAATGGTGGCAGCCGAACAGGCAATGATTTTCCCTCCGCCTGGCGGACCTGAAATCATGGCCGTGATTAACTACAATTATTCCAATGCCATGAAGCAGGATGTCCTGCTGCGCTCCGAAGGCACCACACCGGGCCAGAATTATCTGAAGATCGAGCTGTTCGGACCGCAAAGGCAGGGCACCACCGTAACAGACGGTCTTGGCTTTGAAGGGACACGGGCTAGCCAGATTGCACGTGAAATCCGTCGCGAGTTTCCCGGCAAGCGCATTTCGATGTCGCAAGAATATCTGCAAAACAGCTACGGCGCATTTTCCTATGCCGTGGGCAACGGACAGGGCAGCGATCTATGTCTTTATGGTTGGCAGGAAATTCGCTCCAAGCAGGACATGCGCCAGGGATTGCGTAACCTTGGCAAAATCAACGTTCGTGCACGCCTTTGCCAGCCATCGGCAACCGTGCAGGAACTGCTGTCACTGATGTATAATTTCACGATCACTGGCAACTACACCAATCCGACATGGAACCCATACGGCACGCCGCAGGCACCTGATGCCGGCATTGGTCGTTCCAGCAACCCGATTTATCCTGTCGTTGGAACATCCTTCCCGATGCAGCCGGGCTCGCAAGCGCCATTGCCGCCGCCAACGCCTCGTCGCGTGTCCGCACCCGCCAACATATCATACCAGCCTCAGACAGTGGTAACTACCGCACCTCAGGCCGTCGCAACGCAGCCAAAAGTAAATGTCGCCATACCGTCACCGCTGCCTCAATCGCCACAGGCGACAACGCAGGAAACGGCTGTAAAGCCTGAGAAATCGGTCGTCATTCCTTCTCCAGGATGCCTGTCAGCAAATGGCAGCACGCAAGGATGTCGTTAACCTTTTTCGTTTAGGTTTTGTAAAGAAATGCCCGCGTGGGCGATAATTACAAAAGCTCAAAAGAGCATGCGAAACAGAAGGTCGCCGATGAGTAAGGCCATTGCCATCCTAGTCTGGTTGCTGACATCGGTCTGCGTACTGACCATCATTACCTTGCCGGTGAGCCTTCAAACGCATCTTATTGCCACGGCAATCTCCATCGTACTGCTTGGCACGATCAAGACGCTCGATGGGACCGGCCGTTGGCGGCTGATTGGTCTTGCCTTCGGCACGGCCATCGTGCTGCGTTATGTCTACTGGCGCACCACCAGCACATTGCCTCCGGTCAATCAACTTGAAAACTTCATTCCAGGCTTCCTGCTTTATCTCGCAGAAATGTACAGCGTGCTGATGCTCGGCCTCAGCCTTGTCATCGTTTCGATGCCATTGCCGTCGCGCACATCGAGACCCGGTTCGGAAGACTATCTCCCAACGGTAGATGTGTTCGTTCCAACCTACAATGAGGATTCCGAGTTGCTGGCCAATACGCTGGCCGCAGCCCGCAACATGGACTACCCGGCCGACAAGTTTACCGTCTGGCTGCTGGATGACGGCGGTACCGAACAGAAGCGTAACTCCAACAACATTCCAGATGCACAGGCAGCCTTGCGCCGTCACGAGGAATTGCAGAAATTATGCGCCGATCTCGATGTGCGTTACCTGACCCGTGCCCGCAACGAACACGCCAAGGCAGGTAACCTCAACAACGGCCTTGCTCATTCGACCGGCGAACTGGTGACGGTGTTCGACGCCGACCACGCGCCTGCCCGTGACTTCCTGCGCGAAACCGTTGGTTATTTCGAAAGTGACCCGAAGCTGTTTCTGGTGCAGACACCACACTTCTTCATCAATCCGGACCCGATTGAACGTAACCTCAATACGTTCGAGACAATGCCAAGTGAAAACGAGATGTTTTACGGCATTATCCAGCGTGGTCTGGATAAATGGAACGGCGCATTCTTCTGTGGATCGGCAGCTGTCCTTCGCCGCACCGCCCTTGCCGATACCGATGGCTTCAGCGGTGTCAGCATTACCGAAGACTGCGAAACCGCTCTTGCCCTGCATTCGCGCGGCTGGAACAGTATCTATGTCGACAAGCCGCTGATTGCCGGCTTGCAGCCAGCTACCTTTGCCAGCTTCATTGGCCAGCGCAGCCGCTGGGCACAGGGCATGATGCAGATCCTGATCTTCCGTCAACCACTGTTCCGCCGCGGCCTCAGCCTCACCCAGCGCCTGTGCTATATGTCGTCAACGCTGTTCTGGCTGTTCCCATTCCCGCGCACGATCTTCCTGTTCGCGCCGCTGTTCTACCTGTTTTTCGACCTGCAGATCTTTGTCGCATCGGGTGGCGAGTTCCTCGCCTACACCGCAGCCTACATGCTGGTGAACCTGATGATGCAGAACTATCTCTACGGCAATTTCAGATGGCCGTGGATTTCCGAACTCTATGAATATGTGCAGACCGTCCATCTGCTGCCAGCCGTGGTTTCGGTGATCTTCAATCCGAGCAAACCTACCTTCAAGGTGACGGCCAAGGACGAGTCCATCAAACAAAGCCGCCTGTCGGAAATCAGTCGACCGTTCTTCGTCATCTTTGGCGTACTGCTGGTGGCCATGGCCTTTGCGATCTATCGTATCTATGCCGAGCCCTACAAGGCCGACGTCACGCTGGTGGTGGGTGGCTGGAACCTGCTCAACCTCATTTTTGCCGGCTGCGCACTTGGCGTTGTCTCCGAGCGCGGTGAACGTTCGGCTTCGCGTCGCATCACAGTCAAACGTCGGTGTGACCTGCAAATTGGCGACAGCGATGTATGGCACCCGGCTATCATCGACAACGTTTCGGTTCATGGTCTGCTGATCAACATCTTTGATCGCAACCCGCCAACGGTCGAAAAGAACTCAACGGCCACCATCCGTATCAAGCCCTATGCCGATGGCGTGCCAACGACCATGACCATCAATGTTGTGCGCACCACCAAAAACGACGGTTACACATCGATCGGCGCCACCTTTGCGCCTCAGCAGGCACAGGACCACCGCCTGATCGCTGATCTGATTTTCGCCAACTCCGAACAGTGGACGGCTTTCCAGCGTGCAAGGCGGTCCAATCCAGGCCTGATCCGCGGCACCTTGTCGTTCATGACCATTGCTCTCTATCAGACCAACCGCGGGCTCTATTACCTGTTCCGCGGCATGCGGGGTGAACCACAAGCACCGGCAGCCGGTGCGAAGGGTGGCAAACAATGAAACAACGTCTTGTTTCCGCACTTCTGCTGGCATCCGTTTCGACATTTGCCTATGCGCAGTCAAACCCGTTTGACATGACCGGCGAGCGTCCAACCAACCCGCCAGCTGCCGCACCACCAGCGGTTACTCCGCCACGCGCTCCTACTCCGGCTGTGCCACCTGTCGCTCCACCTGCAACACCACAGGTATCAACACCGCCTGTCCGGCCACCGGTTGCACCGCAGCCCACATATCAGCAGCCCGCACCCGCCGCGCCAACTCCGGTACAACAACCGGCCAGCAATCAGGCAACGCCGCAGGCACCGGCGAGACCTTCAACTGCAGCAGCTGTTGATGACCGCAAACGTTTTCTGTTGCCGTTTAAAAGTCTTAGCCTTTCCGGCGAGACCGAACGCAAGCAATGGACAATCTATCTGACGCCGGAACAGGCACAGACGGCGACATCCCTGCGGATCGGTTACCAGAACTCGATCGTGGTGGCGCCTGAAAGCTCTAACCTGAGCGTCCGCATCAACAACACCATGCTGCCACCCAGCCCAATTTCTTCGCCGGATGGGGAAGGCAGCGCCTCGATGCCAATTCCTCCCGGCACCTTGCAGGCGGGAGCCAATGTCATCGCCTTCGCGGCACAGCAGCGGCACCGCACTGACTGCACCGCACAATCGACCTATGATCTGTGGACAGACATCAACCCCGCTGAGACCTACATCAACTTCGGAGCCGATGTCGCCAATCGCATACAAAGTATCGATGACATCAGCGCAACGGGCCTCGATGCTTCCGGCGTAACCACAATCATCATCGTGGCGCCGACACTGTCCAACCCGGCATTTTCCGACCAGTTGCTGCGCCTGTCACAGGCACTTGCATTGCGCACCCAGATGCCGAACCAGAATGTTGTTGTGACAACAGAAATGCCGGCGACACAGCCTCCCGGCACCTTGACCGTAGTTGTGGGCACCGCACGCGAAATTGCACCATTGGCTGGCGAACTGCCGCCAGAAGCCCTGGCTGCGGCGTATTCCGGTTTCGAAATGGATGCCAACCGCGCCTATGCGCCTCTGCTTGTCACCGGGCCGACACCACAGGCAGTCCAATCGGCAATCGACACGCTGTTCACGGCCATGGAACGCCCTGCCGGATCGGTCAGAAGCACGCTTTACACCAAGGCATGGCACGGGCCCGATACGCCATTGGTAATGAGTGATCGGCGCATTGCCTTTTCAGAACTTGGCATTCAAAGCAGCGAATTTTCCGGGCGACGTTTCCAAACCGACTTCATGATCGGCGTTCCCTCAGACTTTTTTGCAGATGCCTATGGCGAAGCAACCTTGCTGCTCGACGCCGCCTATTCGGATGAAGTACTGCCGGGCAGCCAGATCAACATCTACGTTAACGGCAATATTGCGTCCACGGTACCGATCTCAAACAATGGCGGCGGTATATTCCGTCATTTACCTATCAATCTGACGCTTCGTCATTTTGTCCCCGGCGCCAACGCCATTTCTATGGAAGCAGTGTTGTTGACCGAGGCGGACAAGGCCTGCCTGCCCGGCGCTACGGCCAGCGAAACGCCGAGATTTGCGTTGTTCGATACGTCCGAATTTTACATGCCGAACTTCGCCCTTCTTGGCAAAAAACCTGATCTCGCTGCTACCAGTGGCGTCGGCCAGCCTTACCGCGCAGACAATAGCCCGGTAGCAATTTCTCTGGACCGCGCCGATAGCGAAAGTCTGTCGACCGCAGCAACGCTGGTCAGCCGCCTCGCCATGTCCGCCGGGCACCCTATTCCGGTTGAAACTGTGGCCTCGGCCTCGGCAGTTGGCGACCGAGATGCAATTTTCGTTGGCACCGTCTCCCAAATGCAGCAGGCATTGCTTGCACAATTCAACATTACACCGTCAAGCCAAGTTTCCTGGCTAGGAGGCCAAGGCGCCAACCAGAATGTCGACAATACCGAAGTGATGTTTGATGACTGGCGTCGCAAGGTTAACAACGGCAAATGGCAAGGTCAGATCTCCTCCTTCGAGGAATGGATGAAGCGCAACTTTGACATCAGTCCGGATACACTGCGCTTCCTGCCATCTGCGGAAGAATCCTATTCTCCGCCAGCCAATGTCTCCTTCATGCTGGCTCAAGGCTTGAGCCCCTCCGGTGACGGTGTGTGGACCATGGCGACAGCACCAAACTCCAGTGATTTGCGCACCGGCATGGCCGCCATTTCCGAGGAAACCCGCTGGCGCAAGGTAGCAGGCCGCGTCACCACCTATGATGCCGCAACCGACACGGTACAGAGCATTCCGGTGCAGCAGCCACGTTTTTATGTGACACGCGAATTCTCGTTATCAAACTGGCGTTTGATTGCTGCCAACTGGCTTTCCACCAATGTCCTTTCCTATTCGCTGGCCTTTGTTGGTTTTCTCTGCCTTTTGGGTGTGATCACCACGGCCATGCTGCGCATGATGGGGAGACGCAAATGACGCCCTCTATCTTGCGCGCATTACGTATCGCCGGATTTGCCCTGATGGCCGCCCTTCCCGCCAAATCCTTTGCCGCAACAATCGATGCACCGGCATGGAGCGCCTACAAGGCTGCGTTTCTGGACAACAGCGGTCGGATCATTGATACCGGCAATGGCAACATCAGTCACAGTGAGGGCCAGGGTTATGGCATGTGGTTGTCTGTATTGGCTGATAATCCAGCGGATTTTGAACTGATCTGGTCCTTCACCAAAACCGAGCTGCTGGTACGCAATGATGGTTTGGCCGCCTGGAAATGGGACCCTCAGGCAAACCCGCATATTACCGACATAAACAATGCGACTGACGGCGATATCCTGATTGCCTACGCGCTGGCTCTGGCGGCACAACAGTGGAACCGCTCGGACTACCAGCAGACCGCACGCACCATCATCGATACGATCGCACAAAAGGCTGTGATCCAAAACGCGGGGCGCACATTGCTTCTGCCGGCCGTCGAGGGGTTCTCATCCAGCGAGCGCGCTGATGGACCGGTTATCAATCCGTCCTATCTGATTTTCGAAGCTTTTCCGGTGTTTGATGCCCTCTCGCCCTCGCCAGTGTGGCAGGCATTGACAAATGATGGCGTTGCGCTGCTCGACAGCTTCTCTTTCGGTGATCGCAAATTGCCTGCCGACTGGGTGTCTATGAAGCGTAGGCCACAACCGGCCGAAGGTTTTGCCCCTGAGTTCGGTTACAATGCCGTTCGTATTCCGCTTTATCTCGCGCAGGCAAAGGCAGGTACTGCCGCCCTTTATAACCGGCTGCTGACCGGCATGAGTGCAGACAATGGCAATATTGCAACGATTGATCTCAGGCAGAATGCGGTGAAGGACACGTTGTCCGACCCCGGTTACCGTATCGTTGCAGCCATTGCTGCCTGTGCAGCCAATGGCACCAAGATCCCCGAAGATCTGCGCAGCTTCAGTCCAACCCTCTATTACCCCTCGACCCTGCACCTGCTGGCCCTGTCCGCAGCGACGCAGACACATCGGGAGTGCCTATGAAAACCACACCGCTTTTCGTATCCACCGCTCTTCTGGCCGCAGTCGGTTTTGTCGCCGTCGAATGGCGAAGCGAAATCATGGGCCAAGTGACAGGCGTACATGGCAAGCCCGCGCAAAGCGGGCTGCTGGCGTTGCAGCCAACACCGTCTGCAGCACCTGCGCCCTACAGCGTGCCTGACAACAGCCAAAGACCCATTGAAGTGGCACAGCTGTCAAATGATCTGCCAGCGCAGCAAACCGCACAAGTGCGTACCCCGCAGACCAACACCGCCGAACAGCCAGCAGCCACTACTGTGCCGCAGGTGGACGAAAGCGCATTGCGTTATTTTGCAACGCAGGGGGACACGGCCCGCCTGAACGCCGAAATTGCCCGACTGAAGTCGCTTTATCCCAACTGGGTTCCACCGGAAAATCCACTTGCTGTACCGCCGGTTGGCGATCCGCAGCTTGAAAACATGTGGAAGCTGTATTCCGAGTCGCGTTACGCGGAAGTACGCAAGGCCATTGTCGATCGTCAGCAGGCTGAGGCCGGTTGGCAGCCTCCGGCCAACCTGCTCGAAATGCTCGACATGGCAGAGGCCCGCATCAAACTCGTCAATGCATCCAACCTCAAACAATATGCGACGGTAATTGAGGTGGCGGCTGCCAACTCCGGCCTTTTGACATGCAGCGAGGTCGATACGTTGTGGCGCGTTGCCGAAGCCTTCGCTCAAACCAATCGCGATAGTCGCGCCCGCGATGCCTACATGTATGTGTTGACCAATTGCACGCAGGAAAATGAACGCCTGGCAACCGTGCAGAAGGCCGCCGCTTTGCTGCCGCCCGCCATGACCGAGGAGCTGCTGGCGCAGGAAAAAACCAAGGCAGACGGAACACTTGAATTCGAACCGGTCAAGAATGATCTTGCCCGCCAGTTTGTCGCCAATGGCGGCACGGACGCAAAACTCACCGTCGCTCCGACCTATGTAAGTCGCTTGGAACGTCTTGCGGAAACCGATGGGCTGGCCAGCGATGATCTGTTGCTTGGCTGGTACTACATTATGCGGGAAAACGTCACCGACGCAGAAAAATGGTTCCGCAAAGCACACGACAAGGAAAATTCGGCATCAGCCTCTCAGGGTCTGGCACTTGCTCTTCTTGCACGTGACAAACCGCAGGAAGCCGAGGAGATCATGTATGAGTGGCGTGATGCATCTGACGATGCTCACAAGACCTATCTGGCAGCAACCGCCAACCTGCTGGCGCTCGAACCGCCTGTTCCCCTGGATGCCGAGGTTCTGAAACGCATTGGCGAGGAAACCGTCAAGGCGAAAGACCCGGTAACCGCCCAGGAATTTGGTTGGTATGCCCGCGCTTTCCAGCAACCACAACTCGCCATTCAGTGGTTTACAACGGCCCTCGGTTGGAAGGCTGATGACGAACCATCTGCCTATGGTCTGGCGTTGACCAACTACGAACTTGCCAATTTGCCGGAAACCCGCCGCATTCAACAGGAATGGGCAGGTCGCTCAGAGCGCATTGCCCAGGTTGGCCAGGTTCAGGCGGTCAATACCGCACCTCGAACGGTCTATACCCAGGCACCTTCACAGGTATCAACCGCGCAATCGCCTGTTGACCAGCAGTCCGCAACTGCAATCGCCACCAGACAGCCCCGCGCCGTCGCCGCAGATAGAGCCACCTCAAGACAGCAACGTGGCTGCAATCTCAACAGTCGCCCGCAAAATCTGTCATCGCAAACTGCTTTGCAACAGGGTTGGTGCCTGATGGAGGCCAATCGGCCGGCAGAAGCTCTCAAAGCCTTTGAATCGGCCTTGCGCAGCGACCAGTCCAATATTCGTAGTGACGCCGCTTACGGCCAAAGCCTTGCTTACCTGCGCATGGGCCTAACCGACAATGCCGCTGTCTCGGCTGCCAAGGGCGGCATGGACAAGGGCAAGGCGACGGAATTGCAAGTCGCAATCCTGACTGATCGCGCGCTGGCGGCCTATCGCAACGGCCGTTACCCTGAAGCGCTAATCATGCTGGATCAACGGTCGCGTTTTGCCACGGAACGTACCGACCTTATGGTCATCAGGGGGTATTCCTACCTCAACATGAAACGTTACGCCGACGCGATCCAGATATTCGAAAGCGTCGCTGCAACCGGCAACCGCGATGCCGTATTGGGTCTTGCCAACGCCCGCAGCGCCAGAGCTGCGGCCTCCGGCGCGGATTACTAAAACACTCAAAGAGCGAAGTTTGACAGGACTTCGCTCTTTTGATGTTCACGAAAAGCGTTATTCGAACGAATTTGCTTTACGTACCTCACAATGAAGGCTAGCCTTACATAAGGTCATGGTGAGCATGAAAAATGCCACCGAGCCGGAGCTTTGGGAGGAGTTCACGTGCAGCCAGAAAACCGGTGGACGCACAGTTTGTTGCTGGCGGCCTTTGCAGACATGCAGCCTGCGGGAAGCGCCCTATGACGGCGCAGGGCAAAGATTCCGCGTCTTTGATTCTCGAAGCCGCCTCACTCAACAAGTCTTTCGGCCCCGTACAGGTTCTGCACGACATCAATCTTCAGGTTTATGCCGGGGAAGTGCACGCCATCATTGGCGAGAATGGCGCTGGCAAATCGACATTGATGAAGTTATTCGCCGGAAATGAACGCCCTACAAACGGCGAACTTCGCATTGACAAGAAACCGGTTACATTCGCCGGCCCTGTGGATGCTGAAAACCATGGCGTCGTGCTGGTCCATCAGGAAATCCTGCTGGCACCGGATTTGACCGTTGCACAGAATATCTACCTTGGCCGCGAGTTGACCCGTGGCCCGATCGTTGATGATACCGCCATGCGCGAAGGTGCTGCCAAGGCAATCCGTGATCTTGGCGCAGTTATCGATCCGGATGCCATCGTTGGTCGTCTATCGATTGCCCAAAGGCAGTTGGTGCAGATCGCCCGGGTTCTGCTGGTGCCGCACCGTCTGGTTATTTTCGATGAGCCAACCGCATCGCTCTCCCCTGTCGAAACCGATGCACTGCTGGCTGTTATCCGTGACATCAAGGCCAAGGGTGTCGCCGTTCTCTATATTTCGCACCGTTTGCCGGAGGTGAAGGAGATTGCCGATCGCGTCACCGTCCTGCGTGACGGTCGCCTGATCGGCACCCATGACGCCGCGTCACTCAACCCGGCAGATATGGCTCGACTGATGGTGGGGCGTGATGTTTCCAAGCTCTATCCGGACCGCAAAGCAGCGGCCGCAAGGGAACCCGTGCTGGAAGTCGATAACTTCACCGTACCAGGCTACGTCACCGACGCCAGTTTCAAACTGCAAAAGGGTGAAATTCTCGGCTTTGCCGGGCTGGTGGGCGCGGGCCGCACAGAACTGATGGAGGGTGTTGTTGGTCTGCGGCCTGCAAGCGGCACTATCCTGCACAATGGCAACCCGGCACGCTTTCGTGACGCACAGGAAAGCCTGAAAGCAGGCATTGTTTACCTGAGTGAAGATCGCAAGGGCAAAGGCTTGCTGCTCGGCAAGGATCTGCGCATCAACCTTACCCTCGCCTCACTCAGACATTTCGTCAGCGGCCTGCAGATTGATGCGCGCAAGGAACGGCAGGCATTGGACGACGCTATCCGCGATTTCGATATCCGCACAGGCCGCAAGGATTTGCTGGCAGGTCAGCTATCCGGCGGCAACCAGCAAAAACTGTTGCTGGCAAAAATGATGATGCTCAATCCATCCATCGTCATCATCGATGAGCCGACACGCGGCATCGACATCGGAACAAAGGAACAGATCTACCGCTTCATCGTCGGGCTGGCCGAACAGGGAAAATCGGTGATCGTCGTTTCATCGGAAATGCCGGAGCTGATCGGCATCTGCGACCGCATCGTTGTCATGCGCTCCGGCCACATCGCCGGTGAAGTGACAGGCGATGCAATGACGGAACATGAAATCGTTGTGCTGGCAACAGGCGTCAGCTCTGAAAAAGTTGCTTAAGGGGGATTGAATGACAGACGCCGCTGCCGAAAAAACCAAGGCACCCAAAACCTCGAAAGACTGGGATTTACGCGCTGTCGCGCCCTTTGTCGCGCTGGCGCTTTTGCTGGTGCTCGGCACCATTGCCAACCCCAACTTCATCGGCATCGACAACCTGCTCAACGTCATCACCCGCAGCGCCTTCATCGCGATTATCGCACTTGGCGCAACCTATGTGATTTCGGCTGGTGGGCTTGATCTTTCCGTCGGTTCCATGGTGGCTTTTGTCGCCAGCCTGATGATCCTGTTCATCAATAGCGGCACGATAGCCGATCCGACATGGATGTTGCTGACAGCCATGTTGCTGGCGCTGGTCATTGGCGCGATGTGTGGCCTTGCTAATGGTCTCATCACAACGATCGGGCGCATTGAGCCGTTCATCGCAACACTTGGTACGATGGGCATCTATCGCGGTTTGACGACATGGCTGTCGCAAGGTGGCGCAATCACCCTGCGCAACTCGGAAATTCAGGCCATGTACCGCCCGGTCTATTTCGGCACGGTGTTTGGCGTTCCGGTTCCCGTTCTGGTCATTTTCATCACCGCTGCCATCGCCGCATTCGTGCTCTACCGCACCCGTTATGGCCGCCATGTAATTGCTGTTGGCTCCAGTGAAGACGTCGCCCGTTACTCCGGCATTTCCGTCAACCGGGTTCGCACCATTGCTTATGTCGTGCAGGGTTTGTGCGTCGCAGTTGCGGTACTTCTTTACGTGCCGCGCCTTGGCTCGACCTCTGCAACAACAGGCATGTTGTGGGAATTGCAGGCCATTACCGCCGTGGTCGTGGGTGGTACGGCGCTGCGTGGCGGTGTCGGCCGCATATGGGGTACCGTTTGTGGCGCTTTCATTCTTGAGATCGTCGGCAACATCATGCTGCTGTCCAACTTCGTCAGCGAATATCTGATTGGGGCTATTCAGGGCGCCATCATCATCATTGCCATGCTGGTCCAGCGATCCTTGACCCGCAAATAGCAGGATTGGCCGGGCCGTTGGGGCGAGCCTGGTTGAGGAGGAGACGTGCCCCGCAATCTTTTGGGAGAAAGATCATGCGAACGAAAATATTAGGCATCGCGTTTGCAGCACTGGCGGCATCATTTGCCGGATCCGTGCATGCTCAGGACAAAAAAGTCACCATCGGCGTTTCCATTCCGGCAGCCGACCACGGCTGGACAGCGGGCGTGGTGTATCATGCAGAACGTGTCGCCAAACTGCTGATGCAGGAACACCCTGGTCTCAACGTCATCGTAAAAACGTCCGCTGACCCGGCCAGCCAGGCCAATGCCCTGCAGGACCTTTCCGTACAGGGACTGGATGCGCTGGTTGTTCTGCCAACCGACCCGGATCCACTGACAAACGCCATCAAGGAAATCAAGGACAAGAAAACCTTTGTTGCCCTGGTTGACCGTGCACCAAGTGTCAACGACAACACCATCCGCGATCTCTACGTGGCCGGTAACAACCCTGCACTTGGCCAGGTGGCCGGTGAATACATCAAGGCAACAACCCCTGACGCCGAAGTTGTGGTTATCAGAGGCATGCCAATCCCTATCGACCAGCAGCGTCAGGACGGTTTTGACAAGGGTATTGCCGGTTCCAACGTCAAGGTTCTCGACCGTCAGTACGGCAACTGGAACCGCGACGATGCCTTCCGCGTCATGCAGGACTACCTGACCAAGTACAAGAAGATCGACGTGGTCTGGTGTCAGGATGACGACATGGCGGTCGGTGTGCTCGAAGCCATCCAGCAGGCAAAACGCACCGACATTCAATACGTGGTCGCAGGTGCGGGCTCCAAGGACATGATCAAGCGCGTCATGGATGGCGACAAGCTCGTACCGGTTGACGTGCTTTACCCACCTGCAATGGTCGCAACAGCCATGCAGCTGACCGCCGCGCATTTCTATGATCAGGTTCCGGTTAGCGGCGAATACATTCTCGACGCAACCCTGATCACCAAGGACAATGCCGAGCAGTTCTACTTCCCGGATTCCCCGTTCTGATATCGCCAAATGCAATGCGCCCGCCTGCGGGCGCATTCACCCCATTCCTATGTTTTTGTATGTTCGATAATGGAGGGTATTTATGAAGACGATCAAAGGACCTGCCTTGTTTCTCGGCCAGTTCGCGGGCGATGCAGCCCCATTCAACACCTGGGACGGCATTACAAAATGGGCATCCGAAAAAGGGTACATCGGCGTGCAGGTACCCACATGGGCAAGCCAGTTGATCGATCTGAAAAAAGCCTCGGAATCGAAAGACTATTGCGATGAATTTGCCGGTGTCGCCCGCCAGAACGGCATCGAAGTAACAGAGCTTTCCACCCACTTGCAGGGACAGTTGGTCGCCGTTCACCCGGCCTATGATGAAGCGTTTGACGGTTTTGCAGTGCCGGAAGTGCGCGGCAATCCAAAGGCGCGCCAGCAATGGGCGGTAGAACAGGTCAAGATGGCCCTGAAAGCCTCCCGCAATATGGGTATCAAGGCCCATGCAACATTTTCAGGGGCGCTAGCCTGGCCTTTTGTCTACCCATGGCCACAACGGCCAACCGGCCTAGTCGAAGCCGCCTTTGACGAGCTGGCAAAACGCTGGACACCAATTCTCAACTACGCCGATGAACAGGGTGTCGATATCGCCTATGAGATCCACCCCGGCGAAGACCTGCATGACGGTGTAACATTTGAAATGTTCCTGGAGCGGGTGAAAAACCACCCTCGCGCCAACATGCTCTACGATCCATCGCACTATGTGCTGCAGTGCCTCGATTATCTCGACAACATCGATATCTACAAGGACCGCATCAAGATGTTCCACGTCAAGGATGCGGAGTTCAACCCGACCGGCCGACAGGGCGTTTATGGCGGCTATCAGGGCTGGGTAAATCGTGCCGGACGTTTTCGTTCGCTGGGCGACGGACAGGTGGACTTCGGCGCAGTGTTTTCCAAAATGGCTGCTAATGATTTTGATGGCTGGGCCGTGGTCGAGTGGGAATGCGCACTCAAACATCCCGAAGATGGTGCACGCGAAGGCGCAGAATTCGTCAAAGCCCATATCATCCGCGTCACTGAAAAGGCATTTGACGACTTTGCCTCCAGTGGCACCGATGACGCCGCAAACCGCCGCATGTTGGGCCTGTAAAAAAGCTCCAAGAGGAACACGATGACTATTGAAGCAAAAACGACCGAAACAGCCACCAGCCGCATTCGTCTGGGCATGGTCGGCGGCGGTATCGGCGCATTTATTGGCGGCGTGCACCGCATGGCAGCGCGTCTGGACAACCGCTTTGAACTGGTGGCCGGCGCCCTCTCCTCCTCACCTGACAAGGCCGTGGCCTCGGGTCATGAACTAGGCCTGAGCCCGGACCGCGTCTATTCCAGTTACAATGATATGGCGATCCGCGAAGCCCGGCTGAAAAACGGCATTGAGGCGGTCGCGATCGTCACGCCGAACAATGTGCATTACGAGGCGGCACGCGAATTTCTCAAACGTGGCATTCACGTCATCTGCGACAAACCGCTGACCTCTTCACTCGCTGACGCCAAAAAACTGAAAAAGGCAGCTGACGAAAGCGGTGCGCTGTTCATCCTCACCCACAATTACACGGGCTACCCCATGGTGCGGCAAGCCCGCGAAATGATAGCGGCCGGCGAGCTTGGCGACCTGCGTGTCGTTCAGGTCGAATATGCGCAGGACTGGTTGACCGAAGCGCTTGAAACAACCGGCGCCAAGGGTGCGGTATGGCGTACCGACCCCAAACAATCAGGCGTTGGCGGCTCCACGGGCGATATCGGCACCCATGCCTTCAATCTGGCCTCCTTCGTCACCGGACTGACACTGGATAGTCTGGCCGCAGATCTCGACAGCTTCGTTGAAGGCCGTCGTGTTGATGACAACGCCCACGTGATGTTGCGTTTTGCCGGCGGTGCCAAAGGCATGTTGTGGTGCAGCCAGGTGGCTCCCGGCAATGAAAACTCTCTGAAACTGCGGGTTTTCGGCACCAAGGGCGGGCTGGAATGGGCCCAGGAAGATCCCAACCGTCTGTGGTTCACACCCTTTGGTCAGGAAAAGCGGTTGATTACCCGTGGTGGTGCCGGTGCAGGTGCGGCAGCAGCCCGCGTCACCCGCATTCCCGGCGGCCATCCCGAGGGATATCTGGAAGCCTTTGCCACCATCTACACCGAAGCGGCCCATGCCATCGAGGCAAGGCGCAACGGCAAGACCGTCGACAAATCAGTGGTCTATCCAACCGTTGATGATGGTGTGAATGGCGTAGCCTTCATTGAGGCTTGCGTTGCTTCATCGCGGAAAAATGCCGCCTGGGTAAAGCTGTAAAAAACAACGCTTCCGGCTTCGCTAGGAAACCGGAAGCGTTCCCCAAGTCTCAGAGCGCGCCGTCCACGATGACCAGCGGGCGACCCAGCGAGCAGTTTTCGATACGCGCCTCAATCTTGTAGATATCGCGCAGCATATCGGCATTGATCACATCGGATGTGTTGCCGCTGACGATCATCTCACCTTTTGCAATAACGATAGTGCTCTCGCAGTAACGAAGCGCATGGTTGAGGTCGTGCAGTGCAATCAGCACGATCATGCCATTCTTTTTGGCCAGATCGGCCACGAAACCCAGCACCTCGATCTGGCGATGCAGGTCAAGCGCCGAGGTTGGCTCATCCATCAGCAGCACTTCCGGCCTGCGCACCAGCGCCTGCGCCAGAGAGACCAGCTGGCGCTGACCACCCGAGAGTTCACCGAGACCACGAAACGCCAAATCTTCAATACGCAATGCCTTCAAGATGGCATCGATCTCATTGAGCTCACTGTCCTGAACACGCCAGCCTCCACCCTGTTTGGCAGATAGCAGGATGGATTCGTACACGGTCAAAACCGCGTTCGCACCGGTATCCTGCGGCATGTAACATATGGTGCGATCACCCCGTTCCGTATCGGAAAGCTGCACCAGGCCGGGGCCGGAAATGAGCCCCGCGATGCGTTTGAACAGTGTCGATTTGCCAGCCGCGTTTGGTCCAATAACCGCAGTTACACTACCACTTTGCAAAAGGTCGATGCCGACCTTTGAAAGAACGGTAACGCGACCGTAGGACGCGCCGACATCCTTGAGAGCAAGGGCTACCATGCGCGCCTCCTGTTGGAAAAGATCAGAACGAAGAAGAAGGGAACGCCAACCAGCGCGGTGATGACACCGATCGGCAGGATAGCGCCGGGAATAAGCATCTTGCTGACAACCGAGGTCACGGACAACAGCAGTGCACCGCAGATGACTGAACCCGGCAGGAAGAAGCGCTGGTCCTCACCCACCACCATTCTGGCAATGTGCGGGCCAACCAGACCGACAAAACCGATGGTTCCGACGAAGGACACCGGAATGGCGGCCAGCAGGCTGACGGTCAGCATGGTCTGCAAACGCAGGCGACGAACATTGACGCCCATGCTGGCAGCCTTGTCGTCACCAAGACGAAGTGCGGTCAGCGCCCAGGCGTTTTTCATGAACAAGGGCACCGTCAGCACAATGATGCCACCGGTCACATAGACCTTCATCCATGTTGCCTTGGTCAGGCTACCCATGGTCCAGAACACAACTGCGGCCAGTGCCTGTTCCGATGCCAGATATTCGAGCAGCGACAGCGCAGCGTTGAAGGTGAACACCAAGGCAATGCCGAGCAGAACAATGGTTTCCACGCTGACACCACGCATGGTGGATGCAAAATGAATGAACATTGCAGCCAGCATCGCCATCAGAAACGCGTTGATCGGCACCATGTAGTGTACGGCACCAGGAAAAATCGCGACCCCACCCACCAGTGCCAAAGCAGCGCCAAAGCTGGCCGCAGCCGAGATACCAAGCGTAAACGGGCTGGCAAGCGGGTTGGACAGTATGGTCTGCATCTGCGCACCGGCAACCGAAAGCGATGCCCCGACTGTCACGGCCATCAAGGCAATCGGCATACGAATATCCCAGATAACCACACGAAGTTGGTCAGTGACCGAAGCCGGATCAAGGATCGCACCAACAACCTGCGACAGGGTATAACGCGCCGGGCCAAGAGCCATGTCTGCCGCGAGACTAACACACAGGGCAAAAACCAGCCCCGCCAGAATCATAATCCTGCGTGTGGCAAGAGCGCGATATTGATCGCGCCCTGTTACTTTGACCTCGATTTCACTCAAGGAAGCCATCAGTTCGAACCTTTTTCGAGAGAGACGAAATATCCCGGCTTATACGTCACCGGCAGGAATTTCCTATGGAATTCCTCAAAGTTCTTCTCAGGGTCCAAATCGGCAAAAATGTCGGGGTGGAACCACTTCGCAAATTGCTGGATTGGGAAGAACTCATATGGCGCGCCATAAAACTGGTGCCAGACTCCATGAACCTGACCATTCTTGACGGCAGACAGGTTGGGAAATGGCGTGCGTGTCATGAGATTGGCAAGACGTTCGCGCGCCACCACCATGTCGGCCCCACGACCGAGCGGCACAAACTGGTTGATATCGGATTCAGCGGCCCAATTGGAGCCGGTCACGATGACATGGGCAGGATCCGAAATCACAAGCTGTTCCGGGTTGAGATCGCCAAAGGTGGTCTTGATAATCCCCTCAGCTACATTGTGCCCGCCAGCCAGATCAACCATCGCGCCGAAATTGGCGGGGCCAAATGTGCGGCAGCAGGTGTTCTCACCCGAGATACCTGGCGAGCGTTCGATGAACACATTAGGGCGTTTCAGATCCTTGATGCCAGCCAGCCTGTCGGTGACGCGGGCAATTTCTGCACGGCGATAGGCAATGAATTCTTCTGCCCGCTGTTCCGCACCAAAAAGCTGGCCAAGAATACGGATTGATTTTTCGCTGTTCTTGTCCGGGTCAATTCGGAAATCAAGATAGATGACCTTGATGCCGGCAGCCGCAGCCTTTTCTTCAAAGCCGCTTTCCTTGGCACCCTTTTCGGCCTCAAGGTTCAATGTGATGACGTCAGGTGTCAGCGAAATTGCGGTCTCGAGGCTGAAATCGCCTTGCGGGATGTAACCGAAACGCGGCAAATCCGCCAATGCCGGAAACTTTTCGACATAGGCCGTATAACTATCAGGATCTTTTTTGATCAGGTCATCGCGCCACCCGACAATGCTGTCGAATGTCTGATCACCTTTCAGCGCAGCGATAACGTGGAGCTGCCGGGCTTCACCAACTATCACGCGCTTGGCGGGCAACTCGATCTCGACCGTATGTCCCGTGACATCGGTAATTTCAGCAGCAAATGCCGGCATTGCCAGAAGTGAAACGGCGAGCACCGTTACATGGCGAAACATCTTGAACCGCATGGGTGTCCCTCTCTCTTTAATCAGAAATAGCGAGGCCGCAATTTTGCAGCCTCGCCTGTCGATCAACCGGCACACCCCCATGCACCGTCATTCGTCACTTTTTACTCTGCGTCCTTCAAGGACACGAAGTAGCCGGGCTTGTAATCCAACGGCAGGAAACGTGCGTGCAACTCCTTGAAGGTTGCTTCAGGGTCCAGGTCTTTGAACAGATCAGGGTGCAGCCACTTGGCAATTTCCTGAATTGCAACGAACTGGTAGGGATTGTTGTAGAACTGGTGCCAGATGGCGTAAACATTGCCATCCTTGACCGCCTGCACACCGGTAAAGGCCGGACGCTTGGTCAGGTTTTCCAGTTTGCGGCGGGCTTCTTTCAAATCAGCGCCATAACCGACACCAACCCAGTTACCACCGGGAACATAAGCGTCCCACTTACCACCCGTCACGATGATCTGGTCAGGGTTCGAAGCAATGACCTGTTCAGGATTAACGGTACCGAAAGTGCCGGGAATGATGTCCTTGGCCATGTTGATGCCACCGGCAATCTCAACCATCTTTCCGAAGTTCTCGTTGCCGAAAGACATGCAGCAATCATCGGAATAACCACCTGCGCGTTCGATGAAAACAACAGGCTTCTTAGGATTGTTCCTTTCCAGAACGTCCGTGACACTCTTGATGCTGTCGGCGCGGAACTTGATGAAATCTTCAGCCAGTTGCTCCTTGCCCATCAGCTTGCCCATGACGCGCATGCTTGGCTCGGTGTTTTCCATCGGCTTTTCACGGAAGTCGACATATACAAGCGGAATGCCAACCTTGCCGAGCTTCTCGATGTAACCGGCTTCTTCCGTCGCCGTCTTGGCATCGATGTTCATCAAGATGACGTCGGGCTTCAGCGCCACTGCCTGCTCAATGTCAAATGTACCATCCTTCATACCACCAAAAGTCGGCAGCTTGGCGATGTCAGGATATTTGGCCAGATAGGCCTCATAGGTTTCAGGGTCAGCCTTTGGCAGGTCATCGCGCCAGCCAACCACGTGTTCAAACGGGTTGTTCTTGTCTAGAGCAGCAAGGAAGTAGATCTGACGGCCTTCGCCAAGAATGACATTTTTGACAGGCACATTCACCTCAACGTCACGGCCCGTGACGTCCTTGAGGGTGACCTTGTCTGCAAATGCCGGCCATACGCTCGACACGAGAAGACCCATTGCAAGTACAGTTGATTTGCCTGTAATGCGCATTGAAATTGCTCTCCGGTAAAAACTGCCGGGGCTTTATTATTTTATGACTGATACCGTCAAGTTTTATCTTTTAGACGGTTTCCAAAGTGACAAACGCCAGGGTTGGATACGATGTCGAGCATAGACGGACACGGGAATAATTTCGCGCTGCGTGATGAAATCAAGGCCTATTGGTCATCCCGCGCTGCAACCTTCGATCTTTCCCCGGGTCATGAGATTTTCTCCGATGAGGAGCGCGCCGCCTGGCACGCTTTGATCCTCAAGCATCTGGGTCCGGGTAACGGTCGGGTTGCACTGGATCTTGCCTGCGGCACCGGCGTAATCTCCCATCTGATGGATGATCTCGGTTTTGCCGTCACCGGTCTAGACTGGTCCGAAACCATGCTGTCACTGGCCCGCTCAAAGGCAATCTCCAGAGGCCGCTCAATCCATTTCAGCATGGCAGACGCGGAAAACACCATGGAGCCGGATGGCACCTATGATGTCATCATAACCCGCCATCTGGTGTGGACGCTGGTAGACCCGAAGGCCAGCTTTGCCGAGTGGTTTCGCGTGCTGAAACCCGGTGGAAAACTGCTGATCGTGGATGGGGATTTCGTAAACATCAGCCTAGGCGAAAAGCTGCTCAAGAAGCTTGCCGCGCTTCTGGAAAAAGCCGGCATCAGCAACCCCGGAACACCACATGCGCCGGGCCACAGTGCCAGCACCCACAACAGCATCCTGTCCCGCGTCTATTTCTCGAATGGGGCACGCGCAGATGCCGTCGCCACACTGTTGAAAGACACGGGTTTCCAATCACTTACTGTCGATGCCAACCTTAAGAAAATCCATAAGGCGCAGGCCAAAGACCTCGGATTTTTCAAGGCAACTGCCCGTGGCCTGCAACACCGTTACGCCATTCTGGCAACCAAACCGGATGTCTGAGTAACAAAAAGCCCACGCGTTTCACCAAAGCGTGGGCTTTTGAAAATTCAGACCAAAACGATCAAACCGGCTGCGGGAGACCCGGAGCAACGGCAACCATCGGCGCCGAAAGGTTCATAACCAGGATCGGTGTCTTGCCCGGTACCCGGTTATAGAGATCGATGATATCCTGATTGAGCATGCGAACGCAGCCAGACGATACCGATTTGCCAATCGTCCACCATTCCGGCGAACCGTGAATACGGTAAAGCGTATCCTGGTTGTTCTGGAAAATGTAAAGCGCGCGAGCACCAAGCGGGTTGTTCAGACCAGGTTCCATGCCGCCATTGGCAATGCTGTAAGGCTGCAACTCAGGCTGGCGCGCCACCATTTCATCCGGCGGTGTCCAGCGTGGCCATTGGCGTTTGTACTGGATAACACCCCTGCCCGCCCATTCAAAACCGGCGCGACCAAGGCCAACGCCGTAACGCATGGCCTGACCACCTTCCATCGTCAGATAAAGGAAGTGGTTGCTCGTATCGACAATGATTGTGCCAGGACGTTCACTGGTAGGATTTGCAACCATCTGGCGATGAAAACGCGATGGAATTTTTTGATACGGAATGGCCGGCAGCGGGAACTGCTCCTCCGGCATCGGGCCATACATGCTGGCCAGCATGGAATTATCCACAGACGGTTCAACCGGTGCCGCAACGGTCTGGTTGGAGGTCGTGGTGCAGCCAGCCAATACGGTGGTTGCCATTCCGGCCGTTCCTAGCAGGAACATGCGTCTTGTGATAATCTCGGTCTTCAATCGACGTCCTCAGTTTATTTTCTTATGCCCGCAAAGGGATCAGCCAGCGCCGCTTCGGGACGGCTGACGGGGTATTTGGTTTTAGATACGCTGGCCGCCATCTTCTTCGCGCCATTCTTCTCGAGAATTGCGCGGAAGCTCGGATGCATGCCACCGTCGGAATATGCCATCACCGGAACCGACGTCGCCTGCGCGATGGCCAGATCCACTTTCTGCTTTTCCAAATCCAGTTTTGCCATGAGTGCCGAATCCGGCTGGTTTACGGCAGGAGGACAAACGGCCAAGGGATCAGAAGGTTCCCCACCGGAAAATTCTGTATTGAACACATAACGGCGACCGCAGACCGACACCTTCGGCTGGCGTTTTGTCAGCTCGAAGGAATCATATCCTTCCTTCAAGGTGCGCCAGAACGGCATGTTCTCGTCGTCCTTGTGCATGGCCATATTTTTCGCCGTCATCCGGAAAGGATAGGCCTGCACCTGGAAGCGGCTCTGACCACTTTCCAGCGCCTTTTGAACGACAGCGTAAATTTCACCAACCTGCTGGTCAGTCATGGCGTAACATCCCGACGATGAGCACGCGCCATGCACCATCAATGCCTCTCCGGTGTAACCGAGGGCAGATTCAAGACGGTTGGGATAACCAAGGTTGAACGATACGTAATATTGCGAGTTCGGGTTCAGCATCCCGGCCGAGACATGATAAAAACCTTCAGGCGCTTGACGGTCGCCAGATTTCATCTTCGGTCCAAGTTTGCCGGACCAGCGGCACATCGGGTAGGTTTTAAACAGCGCATAGGCACCAGACTTATCAACCTTCCAGACTTCCAGTTCGCTTTCCTGCTTGAAAATGCGAACAAGAACAGGGCTTTCCTGTTTCATGCCCCTGCTGGCCATCTCGGCCTTCACCTTACTGGACAGCTTTGGTGCCTCGGCCGTTGCGCTGAGGTCCATAGACGTACAGCTGGCCAGAGAAATGCCCACCAGCGCAGCCGCCGCCAGCTTGTAAACAGATGGCAACAGAGAGCGCTTAAGCGAAAGACAGTGGTTTTGTTCTGGTAAAAACATTCCGCAATAATAGTCCGTATTCGAGTGCCGCTTTTATCACAGCTTCCGATGGACACATTACCCATTCGTTAAACATACGGACACAATGTGTTGATCACCGGAAGCAGTCTGTCAGACCCGCCAGGGCATTACTTCGGGATTTTCAGCAATCGCAGCGCATTGAGCGTAACCAGCACCGTTGCCCCCGTATCAGCCAGAATTGCAGGCCAAAGGCCAGTAATTCCAGCAATTGTCGTGACCAGAAACACCGCCTTCAAACCAAGAGACATGGCGATATTCTGGAAGATGTTGCGCATGGTACGCTGAGACAACGACACCATTTGGGCAACATCCCCAACCCGGCTGTGAAGAATTGCCGCATCGGCCGTTTCCAGCGCAACATCCGTTCCGCCACCCATGGCAATGCCGACATTGGCAGCCGCCAGAGCCGGTGCATCATTGATGCCATCACCGACTTTGCCAACGATGTAACCTTCTTTCTGCAGCTCACCGACAATACGCTGCTTGTCCTGCGGCAACAGTTCGGCACGCACATCAATGCCAAGCTGCGCGCCGATGGCAGTCGCAGTACGTTTGTTATCGCCTGTCAGCATCACAACCTTGATGCCTCTGTCCGTCAAAGCCTTCAAACCAGCGACCGCATCGGCACGGGGTTCATCACGCATGGCAATGGCGCCACACAACACGTCACCGGCAATCAACAGCGACACCGTCTTGCCCTGATCGTTCAGCGCGGCAATCGCATCCAGCCGTTCCTGCGAGATCGCAACACGCTCAGCCGCAGCATTGGGCGATCCAAGGAAGACGTCGGTCCCTTCAACCCTCGCAGCAACTCCCTTACCACCCAGTGCCTTTGCATCGTCAACAGGCGGAATTTCAATGCCGTCTTCTTCCGCCTTGGCCAGAATGGCAAGCGCCAGCGGATGGCTTGATCCGGTTTCAAGGGCAGCGGCGAGACGCAGCGTTTCCACCGCCGTTTTCTCAAAGGCCAGCACATCGGTGACCTTCGGCTTGCCTTCGGTCAGCGTGCCCGTCTTGTCCAATGCAACCGCCGTCAGCTTGCCAAGCCCTTCAAGCACTGCACCACCCTTCAACAACAGGCCACGTCGCGCACCTGACGATAGCGAGGCGGCAATGGCAGCAGGTGTTGAAATGACCAGCGCACAGGGGCAACCGATTAGCAGAATGGCAAGACCCTTGTAGATCCATTCGCTCCAGCCCGCCCCGAGCAGCAGCGGCGGCAGAACGGCAACCAGCGCCGCAACGACCACGACACCGGGGGTGTAATATTTGGAAAAACGGTCGATGAAACGTTCGGTCGGCGCCTTGCTTTCCTGTGCCTCCTCCACCAGCCGGACCACACGGGCAATGGTATTATCCTGTGCAGCCGCCGTCACTCGCACCCGCAAAGCTGCGTCACCATTGACCGTACCTGCAAAGACTGCGTCATCGACAGACTTGCGAACGGGAACACTTTCCCCTGTTACCGGTGCTTCATCAATGGCGCTTTCACCCGAAACAACAGTGCCATCTGCCGAAATGCGGTCACCGGGACGAACCAGAATTACCGAACCTACAGCCAGGCTTGCGGCCGGCACTTCGCGGGTTTTGCCGCTTTCTTCCAACAAGGCGGTTTTGGGCACCAAAGCAGAAAGCGACTTGATGCTGGCACGCGCCTTTCCAGCCGCCACACCTTCCAGCAGTTCGCCAACCAGAAACAGGAAAACAACGGCAGCCGCCTCTTCCGTAGCGTTGATGATCAGCGCGCCGACTGCGGCAATGGTCATCAGCATTTCAATGGAAAATGGCGTTCCCGCCAAGGCCGCCATGATGGCGCGGCGCGCAATGGGAAACAGGCCAACCAGCATCGCTGCCGTAAAGGCGTAGAGCTGGATTGCCGGGAACAGGTGGCCGATGCCGTAAGCCAGCACAAGTGCCAGTCCGGCCATGATCGTCAAACGGCCCTTGCGGCTGCGCCACCATGGCCTATCACTGACGCCGTGGTCATGACCATGCAACCCTTCAAGTCCATCATCGGCCGCTGCACTCGCAGCACGCTCATGCCCGTGGTTATGTTTCTGATCATGCCCATGATCGTGGTCGCCATGATCATGATTGTGAGAGCATGAAGGACCATGCACATGCGGCTCGGGCGCCGGCTTCACATCACGGTCTGCTAGACGCGTTGCCGGATAACCAAGGCCTGAGACCTTTTTGCCGATCGCAAGCAGATCGCTCACGTCATCATGCGTCACCGTCATCGTGCCACCGGTCACAGAAACGGAAACATCCTCCACGCCCGGCATACGGCGAACTGCCGTATCGATCTTGGATGCGCAGGAAGCGCAATCCATGCCGTCAATCTTGAAACGTGTGTTGTGCGACGTGCCCATAATGAACCCTCATTTTCCAGTCGCTCCTTTTTTAAGACCTATAGCAACTAGAGGTACAAGAGGGTTTTTCATGTAAATTCCCGAAAAATGACAACCATTTGAAACAACAACATAAAAGCAGAAAACGACCTGCAATGGTCTGCAGGCCGTCTGTATATCATCAATACGTCTCACTCCTCACGGAATGCGCGGTTTACCTGATCGGACAAAGGTTTCATCAAATAGGAAAGTGCCGTGCGTTCGCTGGTCTTGATGAAGGCTTCCGCTGGCATGCCGGGCACCAGGGTGGCGTTTTCGAGTTTACTGCGCTCCCCTGAGGATACCGCAATACGGGCCACATAATGGGAAAATCCGGTCCGCTGGTCTGTGGTGAGGTCAGCTGCGATACGGCTGATATGCCCTTCAAGCTCCGGTGTTACACGCTGGTTGAAGGCAGACATCCTCAAAACGGCTTTTTGCCCCAGTTGCAGTTGATCGATGTCCTTCGGCGCAATTTGCACCTCCAGCGCAAGATCATCCCCTTCCGGTACAACAAGCATGATCGGATCTGCAGGCGTGACCACACCGCCCACCGTATGAACCGCCATTTGGTGCACGACACCGGATTGTGGCGCAATGATATCGATGCGCTTCAACTCATCTTCAGCGGCAACTTTGCGTTCGACATATTCCCCCATCTGGGCCTGAATTTCGCGCAACTCACGCCCAACTTCGGTGCGTAGTTCCTGATCGATCTGCAAAATCTGTAACTTGGTTTCGGTGATACGGCCTGCAGTCTGTGCCTGATAGGCAATCTTTTCGCCGCGCTCGCCACCAAATGTGGCGGCCTGCGTCTGCAAACTATTCAGGCGCTGGACGGACACGATGCCCTGCTCACGCAGTGATGTCTGCGAAACGATTTCCGCTTCCAGCACCGAGAGGCCCTTCTCGTAGGCCATCTCCTGCGCCTTCAACCCCTCGATTTCATGTTCGAACTGGGTGATGCGTTCGGCCAATTGCGCTTTTCGGCCTTCCCGGAAGGATTTGCGGAATTCAAACAGCTTGGTTTCGCTGCGCATGGCGGCAGCAACATCGGCATCGTCCTGCCGCGATTGAAGCGCAACCGGAAAAACCAGCGCTGGCAAACCATCTCGCTCCGCTTCCAGCCGCACAAACCGCGCCGTCAACTCATCCAGCCGCTTGGTCACAATGGCAAGATTAGCCTTTGTCTGGGTCGCATCCAGCCGCATGACGATATCACCGGCCTTGACCTCATCACCTTCGCTGACCAGAATTTCACCCACCACACCGCCGGTTGGATGCTGGACTTTCTTCACATAGGAATCCACCACCAGATGGCCTGATGCAACAATGGCGCCTGACAGATTTATCGTTGCTGCCCAGCCACCGACACCGCCCAGCAGAGCGACACTGACCACCAGCGCCATGACCAGATGTCTGCGAATGGAACCGGAAACGTAAGTGCGCTGGTCAATGTTTGACATCAGGGTCTTCCTTTCGGTCATCCCGTTCACTTGCATTTTCAAGCCGTGCGGCCTGTGCATTGGCAACCACCCGCAGTGGTGTTACCGCATGGGCAGAAGCGGTGTAGCCACCGGCCGGCTGTTGTGGTGTAGGCGGTGTACGCAGCACTTTCGACAGAACCTCGTCACGCGGTCCAAAAGCCTTCATTCGCCCATCTTCCATCATCAGCACAAAATCGACGATACCGATGGCACTGGGGCGGTGAGCAATAACAACAACAATGCCTTTGCGATCCCGCACCGACGCCATGGCACGCACCACAGCAGCCTCACCTTCGGCATCGAGATTGGCATTCGGTTCATCCAGAACGACAAGGAAAGGCTCGCCGTAAAGCGCACGTGCCAGACCGATCCGCTGACGCTGACCGGCGGACAGCGACGAACCGGCCTCCCCAATATTGCTGTCGTAACCCTTTTCAAACCGCAGGATCAGTTCATGCGCACCAGCGGCCTTGGCCGCCGCAATAATGGCGTCCGGATCAGCATTGTCCTCGAAGCGGGCGATGTTTTCGGCGATCGTGCCGTCAAAAAGCTCAACGCCCTGCGGCAGATAACCGATGTGACGACCGAGCGCCTCACGATCCCACTGATCAAAGCTGGCACCATCGATCCGCACCTTACCGCCAGCCGGAGTCCAGGCACCGGTCAGAAGACGCGACAGTGTGGATTTTCCGGAACCGGACGGTCCAATAATGCCAAGCGCCTGACCAGCAGCGACAGCAAAACCAACCCCGGCTACCGTTGGTCGTTTTTCGCCGGGCGGTACAATGGTGACATTCTCGACGCGCAAATCCTTGACCGGACGCGGCAAAGCCATTGATGTATCGGTCGATGGCACCTGGGTGAAAAGTGTGTGCAGACGCGCCCAGCTTTGCCGTGCTGCCACGAATGATTTCCAGTTGGAAATTGCGAGATCAACAGGTGCCAAAGCGCGGCCCATCATGATTGAGCTGGCGATCATGATACCACCAGAGGCTTCCTGCTCAATCACCAGCCAGGCACCGACCGCCAGAATGGCAGACTGCAACACCATGCGCAGCGATTTGGCGATATTGCCAAGGCTACCGGCGACATCACCAGCCTTGCGATTGGCAGCAAGATACCCCTCGTTAGACACCTGCCAGCGCCTGCCAAGCCGCCCAACCAGCCCCATGGCCTGCACAACTTCGGCATTACGGCGCGAAGCCTCCAGCAATCGATTACGCGCCATGTTTTCGGTGATGGTGTCGCGAATGGGCTTTTGCGAATAGATATTGGTGAGAACGGTCAATGCCACCAGCACGATAGCGCCGCTCAACGCCGTCACGCCGATCCAGAAATGGAAAAGAAAACATATGCCGAGATAAAGCGGCATCCACGGCAGATCAAAAAACGCCGTCGGTCCTGTGCCGGACACGAAAGTCCTGACATTGTCGAGATCACGTAGCGGCTGCAAACCATCACCAGAGGTCCGGGCGACAAGCGGCAAACGCACCACGGCATCGTGCACCTGACCGGAATATTGCATGTCGAAATGTTCACCGACGCGGATCAGCACGCGCGACCGGATGATATCAAGCATGCACTGGAACGCATAAAGCCCGACGGCAAGCAGGGCCAGCCCAACAAGGGTTGGCACGCTACCGCTGGCCAGCACCCGGTCATAGACCTGAAGCATGAAGATCGGTGAGGTCAAAGCCAGAATGTTGACCACGCCACTGACGAGCGCAACACCGCTGAAGGCGCGCTTGAGGGGCGAAACGACCGCCGCAGTCAGAGACTGCGGCGGCGTTTGCTGCTGGTTTTGAAAGCCCACAGCGTTGTCTTCCCTTAGGCGGCCAAAGCCGTTGCGCTTGCGAAGACGAAGTCAGATGCGTCGAGAACACCGGAGTTCACGCCAACGAGCTGGATGGAGTCGGAGCCGTAGGCAACGTAAGCATCTCCAGCGTCATCGAAGATCGTCAGATCGCCGAAGTTGACAGCGCCCCAAGCAGAGATGTCGAGCTTGTCAACGCCGTCCTGGTAACCGGATGTACCAGCAGGGCCATCATTGGTGACAACATCGTTGCCGCCGGAGAACACAAAGGTGTCCGCGCCGCTGAAGCCGACGAGAATGTCGTCACTTGCGGTGTCTTCAATTACCGTGCCGGTGGCACCCAGGTAGGAGTAGAGGTAGCTCAGCGTGTTACCACGGGTGATGCCGTAGATTGCGTAGTCAAACGCATCAAGGCCCGTGCCGTTGTAGTTAAAGGACGGATCGAGATCGATCGAGAGCGCGACATTCGACAGAGTGATGCCAGAAGAGGATTCACCGTAGCCGGTGCCGAAATCCAGCGAGCTGACAGTACCGGTCAGGTTACCGAAGGAGTACTCGAAAGCACCACCGACGAGCACACCATTACCGCCGCTTGTGTTGCCGTTGCCCCACTGCGTGTAATCCCAGGACGGATTTGCACCGATAACTGCAGGATCTGTCTGCAGGCCGGGGCCGCTACCGTAGAACGCACCGTAAGTGGAGCTGTAAGTCGTGTTGCTCCAATTCTCCAGATATGATTTGAAATCCGAAGATGTAGACGTTAGTGAAATAGTGGTAGCCATAATAGATTTCCTTTGCTTGGTTGCTAAGGTTTATCCTGATCCAACAATCAGGACGGTTACTCCCTTGGCCGGGTTGCCGCCCGGTCATGGGAACTTGCATTTGAGCCTGCCACCGGCTCAAAAATTCGTCACAATCTCACATTCAGACTGGCGAAGAAGGTCCGCCCCGGAGAGGGGTAACGGCTTCCGGCAGGAACGTGGTTGATATCGGTTACGTTATCGATGCTCAGTCGCAACGTGGTGCGATCGTTGAACTGGTAGGAACCGTAGAGATCGAGTTTTGTGTATTTGTTGGATGTGTAACCGCCATCCGGATTAAAGGTTTTCACCTGCGATAATGTCGGCGTCGAATGGGTTACGCGACCACCAATTGCCAGCTTGTTATCGAGGAAACGCACACCGGCATCAAGAGTAGCCTTGAGTTTTGGCGGCACACCCACGCTCGAGTACATCTGAACATTGTCTGAGGAGACGGTTTGACCGTACCAGGTGCTTGGCACCTTTTGCGCCCATTCTGCGTCCAACCAGGTCGCAGAGCCACCGACCCAAAAGCGACCGGTGTCATAGTTGCCCTCAAGCTCGACTCCGCGCATCCGGGTGGCATCAGTTGTATTGACATAACTCTGGAGTTGTCGAGATCCTGCATATGGATAGAAATAACCAATCACAATAAGATCATCGATTTTGCGATTGAAAGCGGACACCTTCAGACGGAGCGTGTCATCCTCTGTAAAGACACCGTCAAAGTTGATGTTGGCACCAATTTCCCAGGTTTCTGCTGTTTCAGGCCGGAGACTTTCGTTCGGTGCATAAACAGACAGCGGAGATACGTCTTTCGGCAAGTCTCCAGCAAAGAACGCCTCCGTTACAGTCGGTGGCCGGTAGCTCTTCGAATAGCTAACACATGGTCGCAACCACTCAACCGGCGTAAACTCGACAGTGAAGGACGGCAACAATGCGCCGCCGGAACGATCGATATTCACGGTGTTTTCGGGATAACCGGCCGGCGTGCTTAATGCAGCAATGGTTGTGCCGGCTCTGTAAAACTGGCCGTTATAGATTTCACCCTGACGGGTCGACCAGATATTTCTCAGAACGGCGTTAGCGCTGGCAAATCGTGCCGGATCATATGTCGCGACATAATCATACTCAGTTGTGACGGCGGATGCGATGTAATTCACACGATCTCTGTAGTCGTAGTATTTCGGCGAACCCTTGAGCCGATACCAGTCATATCGTAAGCCTGCCGATAGTTTGACCCAATCGGTTGGCTCAATGTCTCCGTTGACAAAGAGACTTGCCATATCGCGACGACCCGCCGGACTGAACGATGTAAAGTTCGATGCCAATTCCGGCCACACATCAATTGATGTGCTGGAAGCACTGGAATTTCCGTGATCACGGAAGGCTTCGACGCCATAATTCAGTGTTGCCGGACCGATAGCAGTTTCAAAACGGCTGGTATTGTCGATATTGATACCAAAGCTCATGAAATCAGCACTGATCAGTGTGTCGGGATAACCTGCAGCACCGCCCCGGGTGTGGCGAAGCGTCTCTTCCATCGTGTCGTTCAGCCAAAATGTTGAACGGAAATCGATCAGGTCATTATCGATGGGGTTCCAGTCAAGATTGGCGGTTACAGTATTAACTGTGGCCTCTTCATCGCTGAGCCCACCCATGAACCATGCAAAATCCTTCTTCTGATGGGTCCATGCTACGCCGGTCGTCACGTCTCCGAAATCACCTTCCAGTTTCAACAGCGACGACATATTGTCTCGTTGCATGAAGGTAACTTCACCGTCTTCATCCCCATCCCACTCAATATCCCCGTGGCTGCCAATCTTGTAATTGCCAAGCTTCTGGCGCGCGAAGCCGCCGGTGATCGAGAATGGGGAATCTCCCATACGCTTCGACGCCAGTATGGAACCGTTGAAATGCTGATTGTTGGTGCCAACAGTCGTATCGATCTCGACACCCCAGTCTTTTCCATCCGAGATGATATCGTCTGCGCCAACCGTGCGGAATGTCACCGCGCCCGCCAGTGAACCTGCAAGGCCCGATTTGGCGCCCGTTAACCGTTCAACCTCAACGACACGAATGAAGGACGTTTCAACATAGCCCTTACCAGAACTGCCAATGTAGCTGTCGCCACCTGCTGAAATCGTACGATTAGCGTTCTGGCGCGCACCATCAACGGAAAGCACCACTCGACCCATGTCCTGCACACCACGAACATTGGGCGACACTGCCGGAGAGTTGGCAACGGAGTTGTTGACGTAGGTCCCCGCGACATTGTCGAAGAGATCGCGCACATCACGTGCACCCAGGTCAGACTGAATGGCCTCGCGGCTGACAACACTGACACTGGCCGGTGTTTCGTACACCCAGTCGGGTGTTCCCTGATACCCGGCTCCTGATGCAGCGTTTCTGCCCGATTTACCGGTGATCGTAATGGTTTCAAGCATTGTGGAACCATCCACTGACGGCACATCGGCAGCGGCCTGATCTGCACCGATAACCACCGACCGGCCATTGCCCGCAAACCTGAATGTAATACCCGTGCCACCGAGCAGTTGCGTCAAAGCTTCCTGAACGGTCAGGCTGCCGGTAACCGCGTTGGTACGCACGCTTCCGGAGGCCGGAGAGGCAAGCGTCACCTGCAGGCCGGACTGGCGACCAAATGCGCCAACCGCAGCCGACAGCGATTGCGCTGGGATATTGAAAGCACGACGTTCAGCCTGAGCTGCATTCGTTGCCGGTGTTGCCCCACCGGATGACTGCGCATGCGCCGCTGATACCCCGTAAAAAATTGCCATGGCCGTGCTGGCCATAAGAAGTGCGCGCTTGCCCGTCTGCCCCACGCCAGACTGCTTTGCACTTTGTTTATTGGAAGAACTCATTACCCTGCCCGTCTTCTTTGCCTACAGTGGCAAATGTTGAATTTCACATTCAACAAAAAGACGATTGCTCTCGGAATTTTTTTCAACCAAAACGAATTTTGTCTGTAACCAACTGGAAAGTAATGGAAATTTTTACGCCACGTGAGACTTAAAAGCGCGACACGATCCTGACTGATCCCGATATCGAGCGGATTTTTCCGCCATAAGGCGTGACCAAAGCCTCAAGCGCCTGATCCGGCTCGTTGAGATTGTAAAAACCGGTCACCTTGCTGTTGGCCAGCGACCTGTCCGGCACGCTGATCCAGGCGGAGTGATAACGGCCAATCTTTTCGACAACTTCGGCGATTGTCTCTTCCACGACATAAAGTTCGCCGCGACGCCAGGCACCAATCTCATCGATAGAAACCGCCTGTTTGCTCATGCGTTTTGTTGCACCGTCAACAGTCACCCGTTCACCCGGCACCAATATTTGTGTTGCGGATGAATCGTCACGGAGACTGGCCTTCACCGAGCCACGCGCGAGGGCAACAATGGTCGCCTTGTCAGACATGCCAACATCAAAAGCGGTTCCCAGAACCTCCACTTTGACATCGCGTACGTCGACCACGAACGGTCGCGCCTCATCCTTGATCACATCAAAGAATACCTCACCGGCAAGCACGGCGACATCACGCTGGCCTTGATGATAATTAACCGCAAGCGCACTTTTGGGTGCAAGCACAGCGGTACTGCCATCGGCCAATGTCACGGTGAGACTTTCACCATTGCTCGTGCGATAATCAGCTTCCAGACGAACGGCCATGTCCGGAATGGACATGACGGCAAGACAGAGCACTGCAAGCGTTGCCCCACCCAGCGCGAACCGGGAAAAGGTTCGTCTCGGCATGAAGAACCGCCGCGTTGCACGACGTTGTGGTGCGGCCTGACCCGCATTCTCCCACTGGGAGCGCATAGCCGGTTCAACCGCTCCGAAAACACTCCAGCCACGACAGGTCTTTTCCCATGCCTGACGGTGGTTCGGGCTCAGTTCCAGCCAGTTGCTGAATTCCTTCAGCAGATCTGCATCATCCGAATTTTCCTCGAGACGTAAGAACCAGTCAGCGGCTTCGTCAAAAACATCCAATTCGCCTGCGTCTGTTTTCGCGGGATCGTTCATCGACGTGCTGCCTGTGGTCTCTCATGAGTAAAAATAACGGTTTCATGCTCTCCTTCTAAAGAGACGATTGAACGCATTATTTTTTTCATGGAAACGTCATGTTTTTGGACGTTCATTTCATTTTCCTGACAAACTCCGCAAGCCCGGTCTTGACCAGACGGTGTGCGGTGGCAACCGAGACACCCAAATGCACCGCAATATCCTCCATGCGATAGCCGCCAAAACGGTGCATTTCCAACGCGAGGCGCGTGTCCGCCGGCATCTCGTTGAGGATTTCGCTGACCTGACGAACTTGATCGCAGAACAAAGCATGGTCTTCGGGTGATCCATGGTCCTGCGGCAGGCCCCAGAACGGCGTGTCATCCGGTCTTTCCCGAAGGTCGTAGCGACGACGTTTGCGGACGTCGAGTGCAAGGTTGCGAACAACACGGAAGAGATAGGCCTTGAGGGCACTCGGCGCTTCGGCCTGCTGCGGTACAAATTTGATAAAGGCTTCCTGCACAACATCCTCTGCCTCCTCTCGGGAGCCAAGAATGGGTGTGGCATATTTAATAAGATCAAGGCGATGCGCGACATAAACGGCATAACGCTTGTCGTCTTCCCGAATGCCCATTTTATACCAAACAGCTAATCAATATCGGATGACCCCGAACCATTCCAAGCTCGTATATCAGCCGGAACAACTCCGATCCAGAATTACATGAATGAAAAACTCATGAAATTCTACTTTCCATTGATTACCTTTATGTGATGTGTCCGATCGGCTGAGATCGGGCACATCAAAATTGAGATCGAGGGCCGGTCTTAGCTCAGTCTTTTGCCATAGCGGGCAAAACTTTCCGCCAGAATGGTGGTGCTGGCACCCGGACGTTCAGGACGCGCGTAGACACCATCCTTGACAGCAATCGGCTCTTCGAAATGGTCCTTGATCCATGGAATATACTCCAGAATGGTCGAGGCCGGATGCCAATAGCTGAGGTGCACATGCACTTGGCTCATTTCGCCGGCATGCGGCACGACCGGCAAACGATGCGCCAGAGCAAGGTCGGCCACCTGAATATATTCGGTAATGCCACCTAGGCGCGTCACATCCGGCTGGACATATTGAACGGCACCGGCCTCGATGAAGGAACGGAAGGCATCAACCGTATAAAGCTGCTCACCCAGTGCGACAGGGATAGTGGTGTTGCGCGCCAGCGTCGCATGGCTGCCGACATCATCGTACCAGAGTGGTTCTTCAAACCAGAAGATATCCAGTCCCTGCGCTGAGGCGCAAAACCGCTGGCAGGTGGGCAAATCCCATTTGCCATTACCATCAATGGCGATGCGAATGGAACTACCCAGGCGTTTACGCACTGCAGTCAGGCGCTCAATATCGACATTGGGGTCATCATGCCCAACCTTGAGCTTGATGCGTGTGAAACCATCCTCTTCCACAGCCTTTGCCGATCCGGCAAGCAATTGGTCCTTGCTAAAGGAAAGCCAACCAATATCAGTGTTGTAAGCCTCGACACCCTTGGTGCGGGCACCACCGAGATAACTCCACAGCGGTACGCCTGCCTTCTTGGCCTTCAAATCCCACAGAGCGACATCAACAGCCGCAAGCGCCAGATGGGTGATGCCGGCGCGGCCGACCCATTGCAGTGCCGGATTGCGCGCCAGTTTCGTCCAAAGGCGCGAGTGATCCGACGCATCTTCACCGATCAGCAGCGGTGCGTAACAATTTTGAATGCATGAAGTGATCAACCGGTCTGATGCAAGATGTGAGTGCGTACCGGTAAAACCATAGCCTTCCAGACCATCATCGGTGACGATCTTGGTACCAACCACACCCCAATGGGTGATGTTGTGCGTTGAATCTGAAATGGAATCCGAAGTCAGTGGCAGGTGGACAATAAAGGGGTGAACTGAGGCAATTTTCATCTGTTTTGCTCCTGGTCGATCCGTGAACGCTGGAAAACGGGGGGGATCGTGAACTGGAATGTCATGGGTGGGGCAACTGTGCTGCCGTCGCAAGGGTGCAGGCAAACTGGGGCTGCAGGAAAAATCTGGCTAAAACGAAGGCCTCCTCTCCTTCTTTGATCAACATCTAACGCAGAACCATACGTTAGAAAATAAAAAATTTTTTATTTTTTGTTTTTAATTGCACTCGTTATGAATCTGACAGAAAATAACGCCATGACGATGATTAAGACCACGCTGGCCGAACAGGCCTATCAGGAGCTGCGCAACCGCATCATTCAGGGGCGATTGCCGGAAGGTTTCCGCCTTTTGCCCAACGAACTTGCTGTCGATCTCGGCATCAGCCCCACCCCCATCAAGGAGGCATGTCTTCGTCTGGAAGCAGACGGCCTTGTCACCACCTCAAGCCGGCGGGGAATGGTTGTCCGCAGTTTCGGTGAAACCGATGTCGAAGCGCTTTATGCCGCGCGTATCCTCATCGAAAAGGGCGCGGTGGAGGCAGCATTTGACGCAGGTCGTTTCGATCTGACCTTACAGAAGAAACTCGCAGAAACACTTGCGCAGCATAAATACTTCGCAACCCGCCATTCCCTCGACGACCTGTCGAAAGCCCTGCAGCACGACCGGGCCTTTCACAGCTTGTTGGTGGACGCCGCGCAGATGCCGATCATCTCGGAAACCCATGCCCGCATTGTTGCGCAAACCCACACGGTGTTCGTTTCACTGCCGGGAGATTACAGCCGGTCGGTCGCCGAACATCAGTCCATCCTTGATGCCATCAAAACCGGGGACAGGGATAAGATCGTGCAGGCGCTCAAGACACATCTGGAAATGAGCAGACGCAATACGCTGCATCAGGTTGCTATTCTAAAAGCCCGTAAATCAACTTCGGCATAAGTCGCTCTACACAATACCCTTTACATCGCTGTTTAGCATCGGCTGCTGGAGAGCAGCTCTTTAATGCATAGAGCTGGAAAACAGATTCAGCCAATATTATATGCAACCAAAAATTATATATTCAATTATTGATTGTGCTAAATTCGCAGTAATGTCTACCATTCTAGCGGGGGGAGTTGATTCTACGTTTCGAGGAGGAGACAGTGATGACAACCACATTCCGCAAAGCCGCGTTTCTCGTGGCAGGGACAGTCCTGTCCTGCATGATCGTGCCAATTCTCGCCGCACAGGCACACGAAGAAATTGCCCGGCAGGCAATTGGCGCGAATGATGGCTGGGCTGCAGGCACGGATGGTGGCTCGAAGGCCGACCCGTCCAACATCTACACCGTGTCAAACCGCAACGAATTGCTGGACGCACTCCAGGCAGGCGGAAAACCTGATTTGCCCAAGATCATCAAGGTAGAAGGCACTATCAATCTGTCGGTCGACGATGACAATAAGGAGTTGACCCAGAAAGACTACGCCGATCCCGCCTATGACTTTGAGGCCTATAAAAAGGCTTACGCGCCCGCAGTCTGGAACGTGAGATTGACGGACAAAAAACGCCCGGAACGTGACTTGACTGGCCCACAGGAAGAAGCACGGCAACGGTCTGCCGACAATCAGAAAAAGCGCATCGTTATTCAGATCACCTCCAACACCACGATCATCGGCCTTGGAAATGATGCCAAAATCATCAAGGGTAATCTGTTTATCGGCAACGGCACCGAAAACGTCATTATCCGCAACATCACATTTGAAGATGCCTTCGATTATTTCCCGGCCTGGGATCCGGGTGATTCCTGGTCGCTGAACAAGAATTACCCCGGTTGCGACGAGATTTATGTCGATGCTGATACCGGCCCGCAAAAATGCCCCGGCGGCCGCTGGAACTCCGAATATGACAGCATCTCAATCAATGGCGGCAAAAGGGTCTGGCTGGATCACAACACCTTCACCGATGGTGAGCGGCCGGACAAGCTGTTCCCGCCAGTATTCCCCTTCCCACACAATCAGGTCGAGCAAAAAGTGCAGCACCACGATGGCCAAGTGGACATTACCAACGGCGCCGACCTCGTAACTCTGAGCTATAATCACTTTCAAAATCACGACAAGACATCACTGATCGGCGGTAGCGACAGCCTGACCTCAGACGAGGGCAAACTGAACGTTACGTTTAGGGGCAACTGGTTTGAAAACGCAGGACAGCGCATGCCGCGCGTGCGCTTTGGCAAGGTGCATAGCTACAACAACTACTTCTCCGGCGATGCATCCGGTGCGCCTGACGCAAATTTGAGCGTCCTTGAAAATCATGAACGCGGCATCAGCCAGTCAAAGGACATCCCTATTTTCCGCAGCGCTTTTGGTATCGGCAAAGGCTCCGCCATTTATTCGGAAAACAACTTCTTTGAGATCAGGAACGGCAACATTGGCAATGCGGGCAACATTCAAGGCGGAACGAGGTTCTTTGACTCCGGTTCGCTGGTGAATGGTGAGGCGGCAGACTTTGCGACAGTACTGAATGCTGATCCGAAAAAGCCGATTTCACCAGATGTGGGCTGGAAACCGGCTCTCTATGGCAAGCGTCCCATTCCCGCGAAAGACGTACCTGATTATGTCAGGGCGAATGCCGGGGCTGGCAAACTTTAACTGCAAATCCCTGCCTTACGTACCAGAACGCTCTTATGGCGGTTTGCACCGCCATAAGTTCCCCGTCAGAACGTCGAATCGACGCGCCGCTATCAATTTCCAAAAAATAAGTGCTGCGGCCGTGCAAAACCCGGCCGACTTGCGATAACAACGCTCTAACTTGAGCAGTGGAAAAAGCAGGATGGCATTCCGAATGGCGACAAAACGCGTGGCAATCATTGGTGGAGGACCATCCGGCCTGATGGCCGCTGATATTTTGTCTGCCGCGGGTCATGATGTCAGCGTCTATGAAGCCATGCCCACCGTGGCACGCAAGCTGTTGATGGCCGGAAAGTCCGGTTTGAATATCACCCATTCCGAGTCCTATTCCGCATTCAATGAGCGTTTCGGCGCAGCCAAACAACATCTGCAACCGGCACTTGATGACTTCGGACCATCCGATGTGCGTGACTGGATGGCAGAACTCGGCCAGCAAACCTTTGTGGGAACCTCCGGCCGGGTGTTTCCCGAGGTCATGAAAGCCTCGCCTCTGTTGCGCGCATGGCTGCATCGCCTCGAACAACAGGGCGTCAAACTTCATACCCGCCACCGCTGGACCGGTTTTAACGGCGACCTGCTGACCTTTGAGAACCCAACTGGAACAATCGACGTCCGCTCAGACGCCACATTGCTTTCACTTGGCGGCGCAAGTTGGCCCCGGCTTGGATCCGACGCCGCCTGGCTGCCGACCTTGAGAGACAAAGGCATTGGCATTGCCGACTTCAAACCAGCCAATTGTGGTTTTGATCTTCCGTGGAGCGATGTCTTCCGCAGCCGTTTTGCCGGTGCCGCAATCAAATCCGTGGTGACAAGTTCAGCGGCTGGCAGCTTTCAGGGTGAATTTGTCATCAGCAAACATGGCGTCGAAGGCAGCCTGATCTACGCCCACTCCGCCGTGTTGCGTGACGCGCTGCTGGACACAGGCAAGGCAACCCTGTTTCTCGATCTTGCGCCGGGCAAGACGGAAGAAAAGCTGGCCAGCGACCTCGCCAAAGCCAACTCGAAAGACAGCCTTACCAACAGACTGCGCAAAAAGACTGGTCTTAGCGACGTCAAGATTGCCCTGTTGCGTGAACTCACACCTGAGATCACCCAGCTGGACCCTGCCGCTGTCGCAGCAAAGATCAAAGGGCTTGCACTTCCGGTAGCCACGACCAGACCAATTGCCGAGGCAATATCGGTCGCTGGCGGCATTGAATGGTCGCAACTGGATGAAAATTACATGCTGCGCCCGTTGCAGGGCATTTTTGCAGCTGGTGAAATGCTGGACTGGGAAGCGCCAACAGGCGGCTATCTGCTGACCGCATGCCTTGCGACAGGCAAAGCGGCAGCCAAAGGCATGCTAGAATTCCTCAAGACGTAAGCCAAAGCCACCTACAGGTTTCAGGCCACCCAGTTTCAGCGGCAATTTCGATCAAAATACAGGCAGTCTTGCAACCCAGCATCGTAAAGCGGCATGGGATGCAAAAAACGCATGCCTGCCAATTATACTTATGCATTATTTTTAGGCGAGAAATGTCCTATTATTTAGTCATACCAAACAAAGGAGATGGACATGAAATTCGGTGAGATCGTAAGAAGTTACACAGCAAAGCGTCGCGCAGTTCGCGAACTGAACCAGATGGACGAACGTTCGTTGAACGATATCGGCCTGCGTCGTGAGCAGATCAGCCATGCTGTTTGGGGTCGTTGATCCCTTGGCAGTGTGCGCCAATACGCACATTGAAACTACTGCACATTAATGGTGGCGGACGCTCAAAAGCCGGCACCATTTGGCTCCCATAAATGAGCCTTTTGACAGGTAACGCACAGTTTAGAGCGGCCTGCCCCAGCCTTCCAAAAACACATCACAGAACCCAGCAGGGCAAACCGTGCCTATGGTCACGCGCATCGCAGTTTGTGGAAATTAACCCACACGCATTGGTTTGCAGTTGCGATGATTGGCAACAGCACAGATTTGTTCTATGCAAATGCCATGTCAGAAAACGTTTTAAAATTCGAGCGTCGCCCTCAACCAAAACCACCGCGGCAAACCCCGCCGTGGCAAAAACGTCTGCTCGTCATTTTGGCTGTTGTGGCCTTTTTCGCCGCTGCCTTTTTCTATTATTATCTCACAGGCGAGCAGAGCGGCACGCTGGGCTCAACCCCTCTCTGACATCTGCATTCTACATGGCAGGCAACGGCGATCGTCACGTTTGCACGTGAAAACATAAATCATTATTTTTGAAGATTATGGCGCACCCGACAGGCGACAACACATTGATTTTGCTGACTTTGCTGGAAACATACCCTTGATTTTTCATAACAGTTTGCCGAAATGGTCAACGTGGTTGAACATGGTGGCAACACCTTCGGTTATGAAAAGGGTTATGAACGGTGGCACGGCACAAACTCACAGATTCCAAGATCAAGACCCTGACCAAAGTTGGAGTGCACGGTGACGGCGATGGACTGTATCTTCGCGTCCAACAATCCGGCAGTCGATCATGGATCTTTGTTTGGCGCCGGTATGGAAATCGACGGGAGCTCGGTCTTGGTCCTTACGGATCTGGGTCTGGCCATGTCTCCCTGGCTGCGGCACGGGTGAAGGCCCAGGAGTGTCGCGAGATTATCGGTGCTGGCGGAGATCCTAAAACGGATCTGACTGAGAGGAAGGCCGCAGTGAAAGTCGCCTCGTTCGGTCAGGTTGCTGATGAATACATTGCAGCGATGCGAACAAAATGGAGGTCTCAAAAGACGCTCCTCAAATGGCAACGATTTGCCACGACACATGCGTTGGCTATCCGCAAGGTTCCAGTTGAGGCGGTTGCAACTGAAGACGTGTTGAAAATTGTCCGGCCGTTGTGGGCGGAGCGGCCAGAGACGGCTGGCAATATCCGTGAGTGTGTCAAACTCGTTTTGGACCATGCCAAGGCCAGAGGCTTGCGGTCGGGCGACAATCCAGCACAGTGGGCCGGACACCTCGATCAGATCCTCCCGCCACCTAAGAAACTGGTTCGAGGGCACCACGCAGCTATGCCGTTCGCAGGCATTACGGACTTCTTCAAGAGCCTTGGGATCATAGGTGGCATTGGTGCGCGCGCGCTCGAGTTCACGATCCTCACTGCGGCGAGGCCTGGTGAGGTGCGAGGCGCAACTTGGGCTGAGATCGATGTTGTCGCCAAAGTCTGGATTGTCCCTGCCACCCGTATGAAGTCGAATCGGGAACACCGCGTACCGCTCTGCGATCGCGCTCTTGAGATACTTGAGGCAATGCGAGAACGCGCTGTCGATGACCTGATCTTCCCAGGAGCCAAGCAATCAAGCCCGTTATCAGACATGACGCTGTCCAAGGCGTTAAAAGCCGCTGGAGGAGCAGCTTACACGGTTCACGGATTTCGTTCGACCTTTCGCGATTGGGTCAGCGAGCAGACAAATTTTCAGCGCGAGGTTGCCGAGGCCGCGCTCGCCCACGCTGTCGGTGACAGCGTAGAGCGAGCCTATCGACGTGGCGACGCGCTGGATAAGCGCCGTTTGCTCATGGATGCGTGGGCGAACTTCGTTACTGGCGCTGCGGCAGATGTGCTGAAGCTGCCTCATCGAGCGTGAGAACGGCCAAAAGGGGCAAAAAAGACAGAAAAATTACAAAAAAAATTCAACAATGAATTCAACAAACCGTAATATCAAATCGAACAATTCAATACGTAACGTATTGATATAAAAAGGTAAACTTCTTACAACAGGGTTGTATAAACACAAATAATTCGAGAATGTCGCCTCAGACAATAAAAACGAGGCGACAAAAATGAAAACCAACAAAACATCTCAATCCGTACTGATTTCCTTGAACGATGCTTGTGTCATGACGAGTCTTTCGAGGACGTTCATTAACAAAATGCGTGCTGCTGGCGAGTTTCCGACGGCGGTGGCACTTGGTGAAAAAAGGGTCGCGTTCGTTCGATCCGAAGTTGTTGAATGGATTGAGCGGCGCATCTCCGCTCGCGCCGGGAGGACCGCATGATGACGCGCGCGCCCCTCGTCACAGATCAGCAACTTGCAGTCCTTCGGTCGATAGACGATCTCGCAAAAGCAATAGTCGCGCTATCCGAACGGCCGCCTACGGAGACCGATTCGAAGGCGAACGTTCGCCAGGCTGCAACGATCTCGAGACAAATCTCCCAGCTGGTCGCAAGCCTTGCGTACGAGATGACAGAGCCTGTTTCGGTCCAGGAGCGCAAGCAATGACGCGACGACACCTCTCAAAATCATGGATCCTAAATTTCACTCGAAAGGGCCTGCGTGTCCTCGTGGCTGAAGACAGGCGCCTACGCCGCAAGGCGGTTGCAGCAGGCGTAACCTTCCGGCGGCTCAGGTCAGCGCCGCACGGCATTCGGCTCGTCGCACCTGATAACTTGACACTCGACGGATTGTTTGAATTTGAGGCCGAAGCGCACCTCGACCGGATCATTGCCGAACGGAAGGTGGCGCAGGCATGAGCGCGACACGCTTCGACCTTGCCACCAAGGAGCTGGCGGTACTTCGTGGACAGCCAGGGTTCGATGAAACGGCCTTCACATCTTGGGATCTGCAGAGTTTTGCGGACCGCTTCAGTCTCTCGACACAGGAGGCCTCCGACATCGTTCGCAGCACAAGGCCCGCGCCCGACAGAAGTCGGTTTCAATGGCTTGAGGCGATCACGTTGGCTTGCGGTCACGGCCGTATCTCCCAGAAAGGACTTCTCGTCGCGAACGTTCTCTTCGGTGCCTTCAACGATAGCTCGCCGTATTGCTGGCCCTCGCAGCAGACTATCGCCAACCGAGCAGGTTGGAAAAGTGTTCGAGCCGTCACCTACGGCTTGGCCCAACTATCGGAACTTGGTGCCATCCATCGGATAGTTTGCCGCGACCTTCCGGTTGAGATAGCCCGACTAGCTCTTGGTCGAAAAGACGCCGGAGGCAGTGGCCGCGATGTCCGTTCTGTCGCTTATAAACGTGTCCCGCCATCGCAGTGGCTAAGGATCGATCCCCGCACAGAGTGTTCCATCAACAATAGGAACGAACTGTTCCACCTTAATCATAAGACTCAACCTCAACCGGCTACGCCGGATGTTTCCACACACGTGGGAGATTCATCTCTAACCTCTCAGTATGTCGATAGCTTAGTAATAGGCCTTGATGGAGGAAAACATGCTTGAGCTGTTTTATCTAAATCAAGACTTTCATACATGCGTGCGGTTACTGGCAGCTGAAATTCAGCATCGTAAAGGCACGGTCCAGACGCGTGAAATTGCAACACGAGCTGGTCGCATTGCAGAGCAAGCCCGATCCGCAGGTGCACAACGTTGGCAAGCAGTGAAGCTCGAGGACGATTTCAAAGCAGCGGTACGAGCACGCTTGAACGAGCTCGCTGGCATGCCGAGCGGGCATCACGGACAAGTCATAAGTTTTGCATCGGGAGGTGCGGTGTGAACTCCATTTGGAATTTCATTGACGGCGCGATGCACATGCTCGCCGCCACACAAGCCGATCCGAAGAAAGGCACAGAACCCATGACAGAACGACAATTTGCCTGCATGCCGGCCATCATCGCGGGACAAGACCTGGTCTTTGAGAACGGGACGCAAATATCCATTCAGCTTGAACGACCCGCTCGAGTGCACGTTGTCGTAGTGAAAGACGGTGACGACGTACGGGTGAAATCGCTCCATGTAACAGAAAAAGAGGCGCTGGACAGGATCGCGGCTGAAATGCAGGAGCTGAAGAGCGAGCGCGGGGAGCGGCTGCAATGATTACCGTTCATCTTGCGGTGCTGGTGCAGCGTATTCTGCGCGCAGATGCGTTTACGATCACGGCGCCAGCGGATGCGCTCCGTTTCGTTGTCATTGATGGTGATTGGCGAAACGGCGCTATCCCGCTCGGTGACTTCGATTGCTTCGAACACGCTATGCTCGTCGCCGAAACCGAGGCACGCGAGCGCGGCTGCGAGTGCATCGACATGACGCTCGATGAGACAGGGGTGTGACGCCACCTCCCCCACGGGTAGGTTCTTCCGGCCAGAGGGGCAGGCACCGCGGGTCGGCGGCAGCGCACGCTTTGAGCGATTTTGGTGCAAAAAATTCAGGGATTCGTATTCGTTTTAAGGAAAGAAAAAATGCAAAATCAGGCAACCCTCAGAGAAGCCACCACTACGGAAATGGCGAAGATCCTCGGAATTCACATCCGCACGCTACAAAAGCTCGAGCGAGACAACTGGATCTCAGGGAAAATTGGGCACGACCGCTGGGACATCGGCCGCACCACTCGATATTATCTGACGCACATAGAACTCGAGGCTATCACCTCACGGCGATGATTAAGAATATCCAAGATAACCAAACACAGCGCGCTTGATGGCCTCCTCCATCACCGCGCCACCAACCTCCAACCCCTTTTTGCCCGTTGCTTTTGCGGCGTGACCAATCCATTCCAAGGTCTTTTTGCCTACGGTTTTAGGCTTTCCCTGATCGACATAAAGAAGCTTGTCTTCTGATAGCGCCGCTTCGAGCGAGGCAAGTTGGTCTGCGTCAACTCCCAAGGTATGCAGAGCCCCTTGGAGGCTCCCGAAGTCGCCAGCAACCACAGTGGTGGAGTTAAACTCATTCACCGGACCGATGACGTTGTTTCCACCCATTATCGTCACGTGAAGAATGCGGTCTACTGTAGTAGGGGGGATTTGAGCAACGGAGACATCCTCATTACCCGGAGATTCGGATTCGATTTCCAGCATAAACATCAGAAGTCTTGTCCTAACAGTGTCCACGGCCCCTTGGATGATTGTTCCGGGAATCTCCAACCACGCGCGGTTCAGGGCGAAATCATCGTAGAATTTCTCTTGGTAGAGCACCACCAGATCTGCTGGCCACTCTAGAGCGGCTGACATTGAGGGATCTTTGCCTTCGTACGCGATTATCGGTTGCCGCAACCTGATTTCTCTAGCCCAGTGCCTGTGCTCAGGTTTGAGCACTCCGCTCGCCAACGGTTGATTGTTTATTTGCTGACCAAACCCACCCAAAAATACACCCTTCGCAGTTCCGACCGCTTGGCGATAAGACGGCAGCTCATCCGTTGTTGAGTACCCGTTGAGCTCTTTCTCGACCCACGTACGGAGTTGCTCATTTTTCATGCGGTATGTCAGCACGAGGGTTTTCCGGAGAATATCGCTGACGGGATCTTTCGTTTCACTAAGGCTGCGAATGATATCTTGGATCATCAACGCTTACGTCCTATCTCGGTCGAGTTCCTGTCCTGAAACCTACAACCGAAATAGGAGTAATTGATAGATGTCCATGAACTATGCTTCGCCATAATTCACATTAGAAAACGCAGTCTGCGCTTCCCGGTTAAGTTTTTGATCAAGTCCTAATGTCACTGCTCCAACCACTGCTTCGGCGGCGCGGCTCGCCATCCTTTGAAGATCAGTTTCACTTGCCCCGTTTATATGCTGCACCAGTGAAACCTGCACGTGAACACCCGCAATGCTACCACTGAGTCCATGGTTCGGAGTGATGAAGCCGTCGGCTTCGGGCGTGAAACGTTCCTCGCCTGCCTCACCGACTCGGTACGTCCTGCCTGCCTTGACGGGTCCGCCCCTCCTACGAGCTCCGGCCACACCGGGCGTTGGTCCTGACGAACCGCCGCTGTCCGTGCCGCTGACGTTCCAGCGTGCCAAGGTGTCCTTCAGCAGGTTCGCTTTGGCTTGCGCCGCGTCGATGCTGCTGGAATCGATCTGCGGCTTAACCGTCATCTGATCGAAGGCGCGGATGCGACCCTCCAACAAATCGAGATCTGTCTGGAGTGGCTGGATCAGTGTCTCCGCCATCGCCGGCACTCTGGAGTTGGCGCGGATCTCTGCGATCTTTCTGCGCTTCTCTGCGGCCTGTGTGCGAAGGTCGTCAGCGTCGGCCGCGTCCTTCGGCATCCAGTGCTTACCGGCAGCGATGGCGCCGACCTCTGCCGCGCCCTCGCCTACGGTGCTTCCGATCTGCCAGCCAAGGATGCCAGCGCCGATCGGACCAAGGAACCGAAGCCCCTTGCCCATGGTGCCGAGCATAGCAGCACCCGCGCCACCCGCTGCGATGCCACCACCACCAAGCGCACCGCCTACCAGCGCAGCACCGCCCTTTACCGCGGCATAGCCTGCGAGTGTTACCACGGCAGCGCCGAAGACTTCGATGAGACGACGTGTGGAGTCAGACAGGTTGGTGAAGCCGTCGATGATCCTGTCCGTGGTGCGGATGATCGGCCGGGTTGCGAACTCCCAATCCTGAGAGATACGCAGCATGGCTGTTTCGACGGTACCGGTCAGCTTTGTCCAATCGCCGTAGACGCCTTGGTTGGCTTCTTCACCGATCTTGTGGGCGACGCCGCCGGGAACGTTCCGCATCTTCTCGAGCAGCTCCTGGAAGAGCGGCCACTGCTGGAAGATCATGTTGGCGCGGCCACCCTGCTTGTCCGTGAAGAATGCATTGAGGTTACCGAGTGTCGGGTCCGATGCCGCGATGGCATTCATGAGGCCCACAGCATCGACACTATCGATCGAATACTTGTGGTAATCCGACAGCGCCTTTGCCAGCGCCTTGGCGTCCATGGCGGACACCTTGCCCTTCTTGTCGGCGAACAGCGGAGATAGGATCTGGCTCATCTGCGAGACGAACTCGCCACTGTCAGAAATCACCGATCGGCTTTCGCCGGTTTCAGGGTCGGAGAACTCGCCACTGGACATCAGCTGCTCAACAGCCGTCTTCATCTCGGCCGTCATGCGCTGGCCGAACTTATTTTTCATGACGATCCCGATGCCTTCGGGGTTCATGGCGTCGGTGGCGGTGAACTTATTGAAGTCGATACCCATTGCAGCAAGGGCGTCACGGCCCTTCTGAGTGGGCGCTACGAGCTTCGAGGCAGCAGAACGACCAAAGACACCGGCTTCGTCACCACGCACGCCAGAGCGGCGCAGGATCATGCCCATGGCAGCCATGTATTCGTCCGGCAGCTTTGCGCCCGTGGTCGGGCCGCCGGCATACTTGATGAACTGGCTGACGTCCTCGTTGGTCATACCGCCGTTCTTCGCCATCCAGACCATGAAATCGACGAAGTTGCCGATGGCCTTGGTGTCTTGCAGATCCACACGCTTGGTCAGCGCGGCACCTGTTACAGCGTCGGCGCCCTCTTCCAGCGTCACGCCCATGGCGAGAGCGTAGTCCGTCACCTTCTGCGTCAGATCCATGATCTGCTTGGAGTCACGAATGCCTCGCTGCAGGATGGTTGTCTGTGCGCGGACGACGTCCACGTTCGAGAAACGGGTGTCACCACCGATCTTTTCGGCCTGACGGTTCAGCGCCAACCGATCGTCGCCTTTGAAATCACCGAGCGCGGCCTGGTACTCGGCCGCTTGGTTGAAATCCACGCCAGTGAAGAACGATTTCTGCGCAAGGTTGCGACCCTGATAGGCGACGTAACCACCACCCATGACGTCGGCGGCTGCACCGTATGCACCAGAACCACCACCTGGTGGCCTCTGGCTTGGCGGCGGAGGTTGGCGTGGTGGCTTAGGCTTGCGTGCCTCCGCATCAAGGCGACGCATTTCACGAATAGTCTTAGCGATCTCATTGCGGATCGCCTGTTGTGAGCTGGTGATGCCACGACGGCCGACTATGCCATAGGAGTGCAGCGCTTTCTCTGCACCCCTGACGGCAACACCCTGTTCCCGAAAGGCCTGACTGGTGGCCTTCAGCTGCACCTTGGCGGACTCGAGGTCCGCCTTCATCCTTGCCGTCGGCTTCGTTGCGCTCTTCAGCGCCTGTGCCAGACGGGACACATTCGACCGTGCTGCGGCCATCTGTGTTGCCAGATCCTTGAAACCCCGGCGGTTCGCCGTGAAATCCTCGATCGAGCCTGCCCTCTTCTGTAGGTGCTCCAGCTGTCTAACGAGCTTCTTAATCTCTGGTGTCCCGCCTCGACCGAACCGAGCGAGAGCGCCGTCCACTCCTTTTAACGAAGCAGTCATGCCCTTCGATGGGCCGCTGACCGAGTCGATCATTTGAAGTCGCAGGGTAGCGGTACGGGTGGTCATGACGTTCTCCAGATACATCAATAAAAGTTATAGGTTTTGTGCAACCCATAAATAAAACCTATCACACATCACGATCCAATGGTATGTTCGTGTTACTTTCTAAGGAGGGACGAACATGATCCGACAAGCAGACCTCGCTCGAGAAACCGGCCTTTCCGAAATGACGATTAGCCGTCGGCTTCGCGCACTGGACAGTGTTGGCAAACCTCTTGCTGAGATCGATATCCTTTCTGTTCTCGTCTCGCATGAAGCGGAAACAGCTGGGTTGCATGGCCATGAAGCGGCAAAAATACTTTCGGAGTTTTCCTCCGAGCTTCGATGGTTGACCGCAGGATCGTCACGCAAGGTTTGGCTCGTTCTTGGTTCAAGCAAAGATGCCAACTTCACCGCTGCGGCGATGACGCAAGCGCACCTCGACAGCCTCGTAAGCGCATTTCCTCGGGCGCAAGTCTTGCCGCTGCATGCGCTACTGCAGCGGGCACGCCAACGATACGCGTCGATGACGAAGCACCTCAATCGCCGAGAGGCCGCGTAAATGCCGCAGACGATCGAAGATATTCAGAACCGAGCAGAGCTCACTCTGTCCTCGTTCAATGCAGACGCACGCACCATTGACGTCGTGCTCGCCACCGAGAGCGAGGTGAAACGTCGCTCGTGGGAGGATGGCTCCTACATTGAAGTTCTCGCCATCAACAAGACTGCGATCGACACAAGTCGGCTGGACGCGCTACCGCTGCTCGATCAGCATGACGCGTATTCTGGCCTTGCGTCCCGTTTGGGTTCCGTCCTGGCTGGAAGCCTTCGCGTCGAAAGTGGCAAAGCGATCGTCACGGCCAAAATCTCACGCAATGCCGGAGGCGAAGCTCTGTTTCGCGATCTCGAAGACGGCCATGTGCTGGGTGCCAGTGTCGGTTACCGCATCGACACCTTTGAAAAGACAGAGGCGCCCTCATCGGGCGGCCTTCCCACCATCCGCGCTACCCGTTGGACACCGCTCGAATTGAGCATCGTCAGCATTCCGGCAGACCCGGCTGCAACGACGCGCGCCTTACAGACTGAAGAGGACCACACAATGCCGCAGACTGAACAGCTTGAACGCCAGGACGAGCGCCAGCCTCGCAACGACACCATCCGCGAACGCACCCGCCAGAAGGAGCTGCGTGAAATCGCGAAGCTAGCCGGCATTGCCGATGCTGAGCTGGTGCGCGCGATCGACGACGGCTCGACCACTGATGCATTCCGCGCCCGAGCTTTGGAGGCGATGGTGCAACGAGAAGAGCAGAGCCCGACCTTCCCCCACTCGGAATTGCGTGATAGCCGAACGAACTATCAGGAGCAGGTCATTCTCCGTGAGGAAGCCATTGCGGCTCGTATGACCGGCACCGTGCCTCAGGGCAACGCTCGCCATTTCATGAGCGCCTCTCTTATGGATCACGCCCGCGGCCTTCTCGAAGCACAGGGCGTTGACACTCGTACCCTGAGCCGTGAGCAAATCCTTGGCTATCGTGGCCGCTCAATGGGCGGTATGCACACCACTTCGGACTTCCCGCTATTGCTGCAAGGCGCCGGCCACCGCGTCCTTATGCAAGCCTACGAACTTGCGCAAAGCCCTCTCAAAACCGTCCTCAGCCGTCGTAGCACAGCAAACGATTTTCGCGCCAAGAGTAGCCTGAAAATCTCTGATGGCGGCCTCCTCACAAAGGTGAACGAGTCTGGCGAAATCAAAAGTATGACCCGCGCTGAAACTGCGGAGTCGTACAAGGTCGAAACCTACGGCCGGATTTTCGCGCTGAGCTTCCAGGCAATCGTCAACGATGATCTTGGAGCATTCACCGACTGGAGCGTGCAGGCAGGCCGCATGGCAGCGCTCACCGAGAACAAAGTCTTGCTGGATCTTCTGCTTGATGGAGAAGGTGCGGGCCCCCTTATGTCGGAGGACAACGAGCATCTGTTCCATGAAGTTCACAAAAACCTGGCTGAAGTAGGCACCGCCCTGGATGAGAATAATTTGGGCAACGGAATCTTGGCTTTCCGCAAACAGACATCCCTCGGCGGCCAGCGAACGAACCTCGCGCCGCGCTATATCCTGACCGGTCCAGAGCTCGAGCTGACAGCACAGAAGTTGGTTGCGAGCATCTCGCCTGCCACGACGCATGACGCGGTTCCAGACGCTATCAAGAACCTCGTCCCGGTAGTTGAACCAAACTTGGACGGTAAAAGCTGGTACCTATTCGGTGATCCCGCAGCCGCGCCAGTCCTCGAATGGAGCTACCTGAGCGGATACGAAGGACCGCAGATCGATAGCCGCGATGGCTTTGAACGCCTTGGTACAGAGTTCCGTGCAGTCCTGCACTTTGGTGGTGGTGCCGTTGACTTCCGCGGTACGTATCGCAACCCGGGGGTCAACTAATAATCAAATGCGGGGTGGAAACGCTTCGCGCTTTCTCACCAGCATCAAAGCTGGTGGGACGTCGAGCCGGTAATCTTGGCGGTTCAGAAACAATCACCCCGCAAGCCTACCCATGTCCTTCATGGACGGAGGCAAGCCCGGAGGCCGGAAACCTCCGGGCATATTCTTTTCAACAGATGGAGATACCCGCGCTCAACCGCCTGGACAAACCTACAAGCCACACGGTCGATCGGGTAAACGGCATCCGAAAGTTAGAAGTCATTTTCGTCCAGCCGAACTTCCACGATCCGAGATGACGCAGCTTTGTTTTTTCTCAACCGATGAAATGTAATCAAGTTTGACGTGGGACGCCGGAAACGCGTCGTGCCTTTTTGGACAAAAAAAGCAAACTGGGTCAGGTGATCATGGTTGAACACAGTGCAATAAGTCACCTGGCCGCTAACTAGCAGGAGATCACCGCTCAGCGAATTGTTATGGAAACTCTTGATTGTTTCGTCGCCCTCAAGAACGCTGACCTTGTATTCCATTCCCGAGCCAAGCGCCGACCAAACTTTGAAGCCATGGTTGACGAAGGAGATTGACTCGGTGACTTTTCCTGGCTGAACAATTTTGGCTGTGGCATTCACTGCAAAGTGGGTCGCTGGCGTAAGACCCGTGTTTCTGACTGTTATTAAAATATTGCCTTTTGAACCGAAATTAGCCTCCGAAGCCAAAATGTATGCTTGGGTCTGGCTTTCACCGATCTGTCGAGTCGCGCTGAGAGACTTCGCAGCTAAGAGTACGGCTAAAGCACTTGCGGCCACGCTGAACAGTGTGGCCCAAAACATCCAGCCGGCCCAGCTCGCCATGTCCAACTGTGCCTGTAAATCCTGCAGTGCTCGCCAGTCCGCTACCTTATCTGCAAAGTAGCGGGCGTTCTCGTAAAACTCTTCCATGCCCCACCTCAGTAGCGTGAGCGATTTTCGCTCACGTCTGGATTATCTGCACAGAAAGAGATTCGCCAACATCCAACCGGCACTAAGAAACAGACAATTGAAAGAAAAAGAAAAAAATTAAGAGAAACGGTTATGAATAAAGTTATGCACAAATGGCACGACCGTCAAAAACTCACTTATAAAACAGACACTTAAAGGATTTTATTGGCGCACCCGACAGGATTCGAACCTGTGACCTTTGGAATCGGAATCCAACACTCTATCCAGCTGAGCTACGGGTGCATCCGTAAGGGCGCTGAATCGCCCTGAACTATGTTGGTTCTTAGACTAGGTTGGGCTTCGCATCAATGCGGAAAATGCAGCAACTTGCATCACTCCACCCTTCAGCATGTATCTGGCCGTCATCGGGCAGGTTGGCGCATGAAACTGGCTAAGCCCGTGACTTCGCCAACAAAACCGCCGACTGCGCTACGAAGCGCATCGTTACCAAAATCACAAAATCATCAGGACATTACTATCAGAAATAGAGCAATATCGTTTATTTTTCATTCGTTATTAAACTTGTTCTAATAAAGATAATTCTGTAATTAATTAATATCACTATCGAATCAGAGGAGTCGATGATGGATGGGAATCTCGCATATGTAACTTCAAAGAGTAAAAGCAAGTATGCAGCGTCCCCCGACAAGCCGTCCTATGGGGGGAGTGATGTCGATTATTCCATACTGTCGGAGGCAGTATTATACCGTTTGCGTCGCGCACAGCTCGCTGTGGTTCAGGACTTTAATGACAGCCTGGCATCGATCGGGCTGCGGCCCGCAGATTTCTCGGTCCTTATCGTCGTGGCCAACAACACTGATCTCAAGCAAAGCGACGTGGCCGAGGCACTCGGCATACAAAGAGCAAACTTCGTTGCAATCATTGACAATTTGGAAGCCAAGGGGCTGCTGGCCCGCAGAAAATCAGACACGGATCGCCGGGTACATTTTCTGGATATGACACCCGATGGCCGCGAAATGCTCAGCAATCTCTCCGAGATCTGGAAACATAATGAGGAAAAGCTCATCAGCCGCCTTGGAGGAGAAAAGGCGCGCAATCAACTGATCAATCTTCTACGACGCATAAAAGACTAAGGCATCTGCCCTAAAGTCACATTACAAACGACACGACTACCGTAGCCGTGTCGTTTCCGTTAAGAGCGGACCTCAGCCCCACCTTCCTGTGAGGCCCTTCCCCGCTAACCTCATTACATGCCTTCATGCACAGCCCTTGTGCGGTATGGTTAGCAAAAGATGAATACAAAATCCCCTTATGCTGTTTCACCTGCCCGTTTGGGAACATTTGACCAACTTAAGGACAGGAAAAGACGCATTTTCTTGGCTAAATAACGGTAAAAACGCTCGATTATACGAATTGGCGTAACTTGCAGTTAACTAGGCCAACCCTTTCGCGTTGCAGTTTTGTATTTAAAGAGGCAGTAATATAGTTCGAAACGGGCCAATAACCGTTTAAATCCAAAATGATTTTGTGGGGATGAACACCATGCATGCAAAAGGCCAAGGGAGAAACTGGCCGACGATTGCACTCGCGAGATTGCAAGTCGTTAAAGCAGGCATGGAAGAATCGGCCGATGACTTCATCGAACGTGCCGCCCCCACGCGTGACCGCACTGCGCGGCCCTATTACTCCACATCTGCAAACGGCCAAGTCATTGCCGAATGTCACGGTAATCCTGCCTTTGAGCAGACCATTGTCGAGGCCGATGAAATCCATGCTGACGGCATGTCGCTCGTGCTGTTCACCCGCTGGTTCTGCAAACAGCAATTGCCGGAACGTGTCGCCACAACGGATCTTGTCCATGCCGTTGCCAAACGCGCAGAGAAGACGGGAACACGGTTTTATTTCCTTGGTGCGACGCCACAGGTCAATGACGCCGCAGTTGCCAAAATGAAAGAGCTTTATCCTGATCTGATCTTTGCGGGTGCCCGCAATGGCTATTTTACTGCCGATCAGGAAGACGCCGTCATTGAAGAAGTCATCAAATCAGGCACCGACATATTGTGGGTCGGCTTTGGCATTCCGCTTGAGCAGCAATTTGTCAGCCGCAATATCGACAAGCTGAAAGGCGTCGCGGTCATCAAGACCTGTGGCGGCCTATTCGACTTCCTTGCCGGACGCAACAAACGTGCGCCGCAATGGATGCAGGATATGGGGCTGGAATGGCTTCACCGCATGCTGCAGGAACCCCGTCGTTTGGGCAAACGCTATCTACTGACCAATCCGCTGGCGATCTATGCCCTGCTACAGCACCGTTTTTTTCCCAAGCGCGCAGCAGCTGCCAAAAAACTGCCGCGAACAAAGACCCGGCCAAACCCAAAACCCTACCAGATGAGCCAGCCCAAATAAGGTCTGGCTCTTTTCATTTCTGGCAAATGTCTGTGACCCTAAGATTTGAAGGGTGACAATTAGACCGGTTTGCACGCGTTCCGGGCGTTCTTCAATGTTGCCGCATTTCCATGATTGATATAATTTTAATCAATAACTCGGTAAATGAATTTTCTAACGTCCACAGTGGGAAACGACAATGCTCACGACCATTTCGCTTGTTATTTATGTGATCGGCACCGCAATTTCGCTGACCATGACGTATCTGGAAGGTGTGAAAAAGGGCCGCGGATGGGATGTCATGCGCGTCATGGGTCTGGCACTCTGCTTTATCTGGCCAGCCCTGATTGTCGTCATGCTTGTGGTTATTAGCGCCTCAGGCCTCAAAATGAAGCTGGCAAGGCACTAACCAAAACCAACTATACCTTGGCAGCCCGCTTCGCCTCTACGAGGCCAAGCTCCTCCAGCGCCGCATCGACAGTCAGGATGCGGCAACCAGCAGCAACCGACCTTTGCACAAGCGATTGCAGACGCTCCCTAGGGCATCCGTAAAATGATGGATTGTCCGAGACGTCATGCGTGAAGAAAATCAGCCAGCCGGGATTTTCAATCGCCGAATTCAGCCAATAATCTGCAGTTTCCAAAAAATGCGGATCAGGACGAAGTTCGACCGCCAGCAGATGGTAGAGATCGGTGTTCTCGCGATTGACGCCAGGCAAAATGCCGCGTGATGAACGGAAGCGTCGCTTCAGCGTCGGTTGCGATGGCAAATAAGCCTTTCCAAACGGCACTGAAAAATTGCGTGGCGTTTGACCATGGTCGAAGCTTGAAAGCACTTCGCCATTGCGTGTCAGATCGTTATCCAACTCCTGCTTCGAAAAGCTAATCAGTTTGCGGTGAGAATATGTGTGGCAGGCAAGCTCATGCCCGCGCGCGGCAAGTTCTCTGCAGTCGGCAGTGGTTGCCATCTGCTCCCCATTGTCGACCGTATCGATAAAACTGGCCGAGATATAAAACGTACCCTTCCCGCCGGCATCTTCCAGGATCTGCGCACCAGCGCTGCTTGCCGTCTGCGGAATGTCGTCAAACGTAAAGGACACGATTGGTGTGCGGGTCTGCACATTCACACGCTTCGTTGGAATATGCCGGACAAGACGGTTGGAAATTCTCTCAAACAGCGTTCCCTTGCTAGACATGGGTTATGTGCCTTTCCGGATAACGTTGTTTCGAAGAACCTGAAGCAACATTTGCCTCACAGAGTTGGTCATGTGCCTGATGATGCATACAATAGATTGCAATCAACATTGACGACCAGATGGGACCAGTCCCAGTGAAAAAATTGCTTTCAAGGCAAGCAGAAAGCAGAGCGAAGATCCACATACGGGCAAACAGCCGGTTCAAATCCGGCGCTGCACCGTTCTGGATAGACTTGGTAAGATCGCGTGCCGGCAGGATAACCAACCAGATGCAGGTGAGAACGAAAGCAGGCAGACCGCCATTCAGCAGGCTTTCAATGTAACCGTTATGGGCGTGCGCTGCGCCAACCGCCCATGTCTCATGAACTGCAAATTGGTCGAGCAAGGCGGTTGTGTTCCAGAAGGACTGGAACCCCTGCCCGAAAATCGGTGAATGGAAAAAGGTGACGAATGACAGTTCCCAGATATCCGTACGTCCGGTGAATGTCGCGTCGACACCCAGGCTCTCAACCACATCGCGGATCGAGCTGGAGAAGGTAGAGCCCACCGCAAACAGGTTCAAAAGACCGATCAGGCCACCCACAACCAAGAGAACCTGGCGCGGGTGCCGTTCCAGCCACCAGGACAACATCAGGGTAACAGGCAAAAGCATGGCGGCTGTTTTACCATTCGTCTTCATCAGAAAAACGAAGGCCAGCAACGTGATGATCGTTCCCTTCCATTTGGACCAAGAACCGCGCAGGTAAAGCCCAAAAAACACCAGCATGATCATGGCTGGTGCAGCGGCATTTTTGTGGTTGAACACGCCACGCCAGTCCCCGGCTAGCGCCGGTTCTGACAGGTCATAGGCCTGATGAATGGACCGTGCCGGCAGAAAGATGACACCTGCATAACACACCAGCAGCAACACACTGGACGCTATGGCCAGCAAACGCGCAAACTGCTGTCGATCAGACGGAAGTACCGCAATGATGCTGGTGATGAGACACAACAGGCCGGTAAAAACCAGGCGTTGGATGGCCGTGCCGGGCTGGCTGCCCAGCACGGACGCAATCAACATCCAGCCAAACAACAGAAATATCGGCAAGCGCGGTTTCAGCAAAAGGCCAAGAAGCTGGTAGCGCACTGCAAACAGCAAAAGCACGCCGGTAATAGCAAGGCCAACAAGCTGGTTCAGCGCATTGGAACCACCAGAAGCAGTCGCAAGATTTTCAAATGGTCGAACGGAGATCCACAAGTACAGAAACACGGCCACGAACAAAAATCCGACAAGCCACCGCGGTCGCTCGGAGACGTCATCCGACATAGAAACATCATCCATGTCAGTTAAACGTGCCATAAGGTCCTGCTTTGGTGACGTTAATGTTCATAAAGCCGTTTTCAATTTGCCTGATCTTGCCAACTACTGGGCTATCGACCTGAAATACAGAATCATTTTCTCAGAGATACGATACATAAGCCCCAGTAACCATAAAAACATGAAGCTCTTTAACTCTCTCTTACCGTCAGGCAGTTAAGGTCAGAAGTCAAAACTCAATTCGGGTCTGGCAGGGCGTTGTCGCGTGACTGAAGCCATATATCCGGATGTGCGGCACGCAAGCCGGAAAACAGGAGCAGGACGTGAATACGTCAAACTATAATTTCCGACGTTTGCTGCAAATGGCCCTGTCTTACTCGGCGTCCGGTGGCGCACTACTAATGTCGAGCGCTGCCCAGCTTTTGACATTCGCCCTGCTCGCCCGCCATCTCGGCGTAGAACAGTTTGCGCTGTTTGCCTCGATTACCGCCGTCACCAATCTTGGCGTACAAATCTGCGGCATCGGTTCCAACGAAACACTGATCCGCCGTGTGGCGCAGGATCGCTCGTCCTATCCGATGATGCTCGGTCATGCCTACATTCTCAGTGCTGCATCCGGCGGCCTGTTGTTTCTGATTGGCATGATCACCATACCGGTGTTTTTCCCGACGTCACCGCTGCTGGTCGACACGCTGATCACCGCCGCATTGATCCTGTTCACCAACCTCATTCTGTTGAAGGTGGTGTCGTTATCGACGCAAAGCTTTATTGCCCATTCGGAATTTGCCTCGGCAAACAAGCTGGAAGTGCTGTTTGCGATAACCCGGACCATTGCTGCGGTTGGCGCATGTCTGGTTTTCAATGTCACGACCGTGGAAGGCTGGGCACTGTGGAACTTTGCGGCTCACGCCATCACAGCCGTCATCTGCCTCAAGACCACCAAAAGGCTGGGCGCACCGCTGTTTACGATCGTGCGTGAAGAAATCCGTATCGGCATCCTGTTCTCGACCCAGTTTTTCTTCAAGGCTGTGCGCGGTAATGCCGACATCCTGATACTCGGCGCATTGGCCAGTGCAGAAATTCTCGGCAGCTATTCGATTGCACGTCGTATTCTGGACAGCTCCTACCTATCTGTAGAAGCGCTCAATCGCCTGATCTATCCGGGCTCCGCGTCGCTTGCCATGCAGGGCATGGGCAAGACCATTGAACGTGCCAAGGGTATTTTGAAAGCAGCACTTGTTATCGCTATCGGCAGCGCCGGTGTCATCACCATTTTTGCGCCACTGCTGCCGCTGTTGTTCGGCCAGGAATACGTGTCCCTGCCAAGCCTCACCCGTATCCTCTGCTGGGCAGTGCTGCCTATGGCGGTTGCAGCTACGGCGCTCGAGGCATTGGGGGCTTCTGGACACCAGAATATCCGCGCAAAAATCTGGAACAGCGGCAACCTCATCGGTTCGCTGCTGGTGGCGCTGACCACCTGGGCCTTCGGTATTTATGGAACGCTTGGCAGCTATTTCATTGTCGAAATCGGCATTGCCTTGGCCGTATGGATGGCTCTTCTCAGCCTGCGCAATTCTCCTTCGCCTGCACAGGTGAGCGCCTGAACCGGCTTATGATTGCGGTTTTGCCTTATAGGGCGACAGCGTAATACCGATGCTGGCAAGCACACGGCCGACCGAAAGCAAAACCGGGTGTGTGGCAACCAGCGGCTGACCGGTTTTTGCAAACACCGAGACGGAACGCACGAGCGACAGTCCAAGGCTTATGATGTTTTTGGCCTGCAGCATCACCGCTCCCTGCAGGCCGGGCCTGCGGGCACGATCAATCGAATAGTTGATGATGCCGGTACGCAATGAGCGTGTCATGATCCATTTGGGTTCCATACGCTCAACCGGCACGAACTCGGTGATGATGGCTTCCGCACTCCAGCCAAAACGCAAACCGGAGCGTTTGCTGCGTGTGAAGAAATCCATGTCGCCGCCACCGAGAAAGTTGAACTGTACGTCAAATTGCGGCTTTTCCAGTCTCTCGAAAACCCGTTTGGACAGCAGGCAATTTCCAGAGCCGTGGATCATATCGACAGGGCCGGTTTTTGCCTCGATCGAACCAAATAGCGGATGTAGCTCCACCCCCTTGGAAGCGGGCTTGTCAAAGGCGCGTATGACCGGACCGCCGACAATGTCGACACCAAGCGTTTCAGCCGTGCGCACCATATTGGCGAGCCAAATGGGCGATGCGATCTCGTCATCATCGATCATCAAAAAGTAAGATGCAGAGGGATAAAGGTTGCGCGCTTTGGCAAAGGCCGAGTTGATGGCGTAACAATTGCCCTGCTGCGGTTCAACAAATGCCTGCCCCAACATGCCTGTATCAGTAAAAAAGCTTTGCGTGACCGCCAGAGCCTCTTGACCGACGCCATCATTGTCAATGACCACGATGGCAAACGCAAAATCGACCTGTTGTGTGGCGAGCGACGCCAGCGTCTTTTTCAAACCGTCCGGCCGGCGAAAACTTGGAATACAGACAACGGCGTGAGGAGCCTGAGTGGTCATAAAATCTAACTCCTACAGTCCAGCGAGCGCAGCAGCCGAAAACAGCAATGCGCGCTTGGCCTGTCTTGGCCGGTGAATTAAAGTATCGCTTAATGCCATGAATGCTGTCCCATATCGGTGCGCACGTATGTCTTGGGCAATCGTATAAGCATTCATATGCCCTTCCGCCTTCTGCCGCAGGGCTTTTACCCGCTCGGACGGCAGACCTGCCAGAATGGACGGGTCATTAAAAATCGCGTCAATGACAGGAATACAATCGGCAAACTCCAGCGTCTTGGACATCATCACGCTTGAGGTGTGGACACGGTAATCGAGCACATGCGCACCTTCGACATAGCGGAACAAGCCTTTGGCCGCCAGCAGGCACCAGCCATGCCAATCTTCGCCGTAGCGCAAGGTTTCGTCAAAACCGCCAACCATACGAAACACTGCTGTTTTGACCAGCATGATGCCGCCATTGACAATAAAATTGCCGCCGACCAGATTTTCCAGAATGTGACCTGAAGGCTTGCTGCGTTTGCGGATCAGATTGCGCCTGCCGATTTTTTCGCCCTGCTCATTTATCCGCTCATAGTCGCCATAGATGGCAACCTCGTCAGCGCCGTATGCACCTGCAAGCAAGGTCGCAAAAGCCCCCTCACGCAGCCGGTCATCGGCATCGAGAAACAGTGTCCATTCACCCGAGGCTTTTGAAAGACCGAAATTGCGAACCGCTGACACACCCTTTCGCCCGCAAGGTCTGGTCAGCAACGTGACGCGCGGGTCTGTAATTGCCTGAACAACTGCAGCCGTTCCATCCGTCGAACCATCATCGACTACGATCACTTCCCCGGCCAGCGGACCTTGCGCCAGCACGCTGTTGATGGCTTCGCCGATAAAGGCTTCACCATTGCGAACAGGAATGACGACGGACACGGACATGGGTGATTTCTGGCCAAATAATAAAACTGGCGGCAGCATGCGCAGAGGGAAGTTACTACGGCATTAAATGAAAAACTGCCGATATATCATGCCAAACAGGGCGTTAACTTCATTTCACAAGAAAACCCTCCGGTAAACAATAGTCTGTTATTATCCGTCCCATCAAAAGACAAAGCGGAGCAGGTGCCGAGAATGTTTGGCAGAAGAGATTTTTTGCGCACAGCAACAGCGGCAGGTCTGTCACTGACAGCGGCTGGTTCATCCTTCGCCAAATCGAGCAAGACCGACAGTAAACTTATCCCCTATGGGGCTGCCGTCTATCTGCCGGACATGCAGGCGGATTCACGGGTTGGCGAAGCCGTCCTGCAATATTGCTCACGCATCACGCCCGTCAATGAAATGAAGTGGGACGCCATGCGTCCCTCCCCTGACGCGTATGATTTTACCGCGGTGGATGCGATTGCCGATTTCGCCCGCCAGAACAAGCTGACCATGCATGGACATCCGCTGGTGTGGTATGCAGCGCTGCCAAGCTGGATATCGTCAGTCAGTGGTGCAGCCGCCGTTGAAAAGCTGATGGAAGATCACATCAACACCACTGTGGCTCGTTATAAGGACGTGACACGAAGCTGGGATGTTGTGAACGAACCAATCCCCGATGCCGCAGACGGCCCCAAGGCCCGGCGCGATGGCTTCTGGTTCGAGAACCTCGGCAACGACCATATCGCCAAGGCGTTTCGTTATGCCCATGCGGCAGACCCAACAGCACAACTTGTCCTCAACGAATACGACATTGAATTTTCGATCCGCAACTCACCCAATAAGCGCGCGGCCTTCCGCGATCTCGTACTGGAACTGTTGGACCAGGACGTGCCGATCCATGCCATCGGTCTACAGGGCCATTTGCGCGGCGGTTGGCCAATTGCCAAACAGGAACTGGCCGCGCTTGTCAGCGAGATGCGTGGGCATGGATTGAAAGTTCTGGTAACAGAGCTTGATGTGATGGACCATGAACTGCCGGAGCCAGCAGAGGAACGCGACGCAATTATTTCAGCACAGGTCAAGGACTTCCTTGAGGCGGCATCGGAAGGCGGTCCTCTCGATTCCATCACCACCTGGGGCATTTCCGACCAGTACAGCTGGATACGTTGGGCCTATCCGCGCAAGGATGGCACGGTCAATCGACCATTGCCGCTGGACTGGAGTTTCCAGCCGAAATCCATGTTGTCCGTTATCAATGAATTCCGTAATCGCGGTGCATAGTCCATGAATGCTGATCTGGCGCCCGTCCAAACTGCCCTTCAAATCAATATGCATCCTTTTGATGCGCCGCATGTCATCCACACATTGCCGCATCAGATCCGGGTATGGGAAAATCAGGTTGATCGCATTTTGCTGACGGTTGATACCGGACAGGTCAATGCTGGCCGCTACAAGGGCCAGGGCTTTGACGCGGCCAAGGCACGATTATTTGCCTTTCTGGAAAGCCTGAGGATCAAGCATCCCAAACTGCATATCGATACTGTCGACTATGGCGCAGAAGCGCACCAAAAACTCGGGCAACTGTTCTTCTCCAGGGCTCCGCATTACCCCGACAAGGCATTCGATGGCGGCCCTTTTTATGTGTATTTTTATGGGCTGATGCGCGCCAACGCCCGTTACGTGCTGCACATGGACAGCGACATGCTGTTTGGTGGCGCCAGCCCGACATGGATAAGCGAAGCCATTGCCCAGCTTGAAACACAACCAAACGCACTGGTCGTGTGCCCCTTCTCCGGCCCACCGAAAGATGGTGGCGACATGAGCCTTTCACTGCATGTTGGAATGCCCGGGGTAAAGCACATTCTTCGCGCAGAAAAACTGCAGCTGGACAGCCCCGCCTGGCGTTTCCCGACTGTCAGCACGCGCATTTTCATGATCGACATGCAACGGTTCACTGACCGCATCGGTTCGCTCGAGCTGCTGCGCCCCGACCTCAAGCGTCGCATACGCTCCTACGCCTTTAATCAGAAGCCGATTTCCATGCCGGCAGAAGAAGCCCTGAGCACCAATATGATTGCCAGGGATCTTTATCGACTGGACTATATGGGAACCGGCCAGGGCATGTACTCACTACACCCTCCCTATCGCTCGCCGCAGTTTTATGCGGCCTTGCCATCACTGATCAAACGCATTGAAGCGGGCAATATCCCGGAAAGCCAGCGCGGCGATTTCGACATCAATTCATCGATGGTCGACTGGAGTTCGGCGATTGCTGCCAAAATCCGTTCCAAACGCTATCTCAAGGCACTCAAGCACCTGATCTCTGCCAATATGGAACGGTTTTCGCGAAAATAATCAGGCGCGTGTGGCAGCCGCTGGGGCAAATCCGTAACTGCCGCGCAGGTAACGCCACGCACCAAACGTCAATGCCAGGCCAATTCCGAGGAACAGTCCGGCAAAACCACCCAAGGTCATCAGCGTCATTTTGCCGGGAGGCCAGCTGCGGAAGTTTGGCGCAACCGCACGGGAAATAACCCGCACGTTGGTGGAGTTGATGGCCTGCTGTTCGGCAATCTGTCGCGATCGGGTCAGATAGGTTTCATAAATTGCCGCAACGGTTCTTGCGTCACGCTCAAGATCACGCAGCTTTACCTGCGCATCATTGTCGGTAAACACATTGGCACGTTCGGCAACCGCCTTCTGGCGCAACGCATCCAGCGAAGACCGTGATTCAGCAACGCTGGTTTTAACTGTTTCGAGAATACGCTGCGCTTCCTGCGCAAACCCCTGTTCCAGCATCGCCTTTTCTGCATTGGCGGTCGCAAGGCGTGGATGGCGGCTGCCATAGGTCATGGTCATCGCGCCGATCTGCTGCTGCAAGATGCTGTATTGCTCGCGGATCGTGTTCATCGTCTCGCTGTCAAAAATGGCGGAACTTGCCACACGCTGTTGCGAAATAGCCTGCTCCATCTGCTTCAGTCGCGATTCTTCCTGAATAAGACGCTGTTGCGCAGAGAGTACCTGCGCATTCAGTTCACCAGACAACTGGTTACTGACCAGCTCACCATTATTGACCTGCAAGCCGTTCTGTCGCTTGAACTCCTCGACCTTCTTTTCCGCTTCCGTCACATTGACCCGCAATTCCTCAAGGCGGGTATTCAGGTCATCGGCAACACGACGACTGCCTTCAGACGTTGTCTGAAACAGTTCATTCTCAAAAGCATTGATGATGGCGTTGGAAAGCGTCACCGACTTTTCGGGGTTTGCTGACCAGACAGCCACCGTCACGACAAACGAACGTGGGTCGCGTTCGGCGACCACCCGGTCGCCCAATGCACGCAATGCTCCAATGCTGTTGTCGCCTTCTTCCGGCGGACGGGACAGCAACATCTTGAAGCGTTCAATCGGGGTAGGGTTGATAAATTCCGGGTCTTTGTCCAGCTTGAGTTCGCTCACCACCTGCGACAGCACGTTTCGGGATGTCAGGGTTCGCAGCTTGCTTTCGACTTCAAGGATTTGTGTATCGCGCTGCGGGCTGACCGAAAACACACCATCATTGATCACGTTGAGGTTGGATGGGTTAACTATGATATCGGTGTAGGCGGTGTAACGCTGTGGTGTCATTGCCGAATAGGCAAGCGCTGCGCCAACACAAGCGATGATCGCCAGAATGATCCATATGATGCCGTCCCGCAGCCACGACAGAATATCACCGATACCAATGCGATCGATGAAGTTGATGCCGGGGAAATAACCGGCAAATGCGGATTGTTGCGGACGGATAACGTAAGCTTGTTGCGGCTCCGGCCTTAGTGCGGGCCGTTCAGATTCCGTGTATGACGGTTTATCGGATTCGGCGTTCAGATAGGCGTCAAGCAGCGATCCCTGCGGCCGCGGAGCTTCTTCCATGGGCGAGTGAGCCTGTTTGTCTTTCGCTTTTCCAAGCTTGTACATCCGCTCTTCCAACACACTCCATGATCAACACTCAGCCGTCCCACAAATGGACAGGCAAAGCTTACGCACCAACGATTTGGCAAAATTGCGCAAAACCGCACACGTCATTTCTAGGTCATCATCATGAATATTGAGTTACTTTAGTTAAAACTTGAAAGGCTGGCTTTTAGCAACGGCCAAACATTTTGTTGCTCTTGCAAAGCAGATGGGCCAGAAAATGTGGTAATGTGCGCCAACATGGATGCTGGAACCTAACCGGGTTTAATTCATTTAAAAATCTGGACAAAATTCAATTTAGCTGCGTCGCAGCGCAAATGTGGAACGAGGGATTATGAGCCTGAAATTCGGAACGAGTGGTCTTCGCGGCCTCTCAGTCGACCTCGAAGGCAGCGCTTCTGCCGTTTACGCAACTGCCTTTGCAAAACACCTGATTGCTGCTGGTCTTGCCAAGACAGGGTCACCCATATTGATCGGGCGCGACTTTCGTGCGTCCAGCCCTTCCATCGCACAAACCTGCATTGGCGCGTTGACGCGCGCGGGTTTCAAGCCGATTGACTGCGGCACAGTGCCGACCCCGGCTTTGGCGCTTCACGCCATGTCGCTTGATGCGCCAGCCTTGATGATCACAGGCTCCCATATTCCGGCTGACCGTAACGGCATCAAATTTTATCGCCCGGATGGCGAGATTGACAAGCAGGATGAGACCGCTATTGCTGCGCAAGCCGAAAAGGTGGAGCAGGAACTCCGCGATCTGACGCCCGGAACGGCAGAAGACCAATCGGCCAAGACGGCAAAGCTGTTCTATGACCGCAACATCGCCCTGCTGCCTGAAAAAGCACTCGCTGGTCTGAAGATCGGCGTCTATCAGCATAGCACGGTCGCTCGGGATTTGTTTGTCGACGTTCTCAGCCATTATGGTGCCGACGTAGTAGCTCTCGGACGCTCTGAGACATTCATTCCCGTCGACACGGAAGCAGTTTCTGACGAGACGTTAAAACTCCTGAAAAAATGGGCCTACCAGCAAACGCTCGATGCCATTGTTTCCGCCGACGGTGATGGCGACCGCCCTCTGCTCGCCGATGAAAACGGCACGCCTTTGCGTGGCGACCTGATTGGCCTCATCACTGCTGGTTTCCTCGGTGCCAAAGCTGTCGTCACCCCGGTCACGTCCAACTCCGGTATCGAAGCGAGCGGTGACTTCGATGTTGTCCGCACCAAGGTGGGCTCGCCCTTCGTCATTGCAGGCATGAACGACGCACTAGCGGCGGGCAAGGATGCAGTGATGGGCTTTGAAGCCAATGGCGGCCTGCTGACGGCCTCGACCTTCACCATCAACGGATACAGCCTTTCACCGCTGCCAACCCGTGACAGTTTCCTGCCGATTCTCGCCGTTCTGTCGCTTGCCGCTGAGCGCAAACAAACACTGTCGGCACTGGCAGAAACATATAATCTGCCCGTTGCAGCAGCAGATAGGCTGGAGAATTTTGCCCAGGAAAAAAGTGCTGCCCTAATGGCGCATTTGCGTGCCTCCGGGGACAATCTGGCTGGTTTTCTTGCATCAGTCGGCAAGGTACAGTCCACCAGTGACATAGATGGACTTCGTGTTGCCCTGACCGACGGAAGCACCATTCACTTCCGCCCATCCGGAAACGCGCCAGAGATGCGCTGCTACGTGGAAGCCGCCAACGAGCAGGACGCTGAAACGCTGTTGAAAAAGGGCTTGAACCTCATCCGTAATTTCGGCTGAGGTCACCCTGCGAAATTGCCGCATCCCCTGTTTCACTGTTGCGCTTGCGTTTTGTTAGCGCAATAAGTGCGGCAACCAACAAGGGATGACGGTCTTGAGCGATGAAACCATCACGCTGTATCAGGCGATTGGCGGCGACGAGACCGTCCGCGCGCTGACGAAACGGTTTTACGAATTGATGGATACCATGCCGGAAGCGGCCCGCTGCCGTGCCATCCATCCGCCGGATTTGTCCAAAAGTGAAAGCAAGTTTTACGACTACCTGACCGGTTATCTTGGCGGACCACCGGTCTATGTAGAAAAATATGGTCACCCGATGCTGCGCCGTCGCCATTTCGTGGCACCGATCGGTCCTGCCGAACGGGATGAGTGGCTGCTGTGCTTCCGGCTTGCTATGGAAGAAACCATCGCCAACCCCAAATTGCGCGACATCATCTGGCGGCCGGTCGAACAGCTCGCTCTGCATATGCAAAATCAGGAAGAAAATCCATCATGACCGCACATGACCGATTGCGCCCCGTGGCACTTTTCCTCGGTGGTATTCTTGGTGCTGCCGGTGTCGCCTTGGCGGCAGCGGCCACCCATACCGGCGAAACCTATATGCTGGGCAATGCGTCAGCGATGAGCCTTGCTCATGCGCCTGTCCTCGTTGCACTGTTCATCGGATGGAATACTGTCAGAACAGCAATGCCCGCCAGCCTTTTATTGGGCCTGGGAACGCTGATCTTCGTTGGCGATCTTGTATCACGCCACTTCTCAGGAAGCAGCCTTTTCCCGATGGCGGCGCCATCAGGGGGCCTTGGCATGATCGGTGGATGGCTGGTTCTCGCTGCGGGTGCTTTCTTCAAGGTCAGAACCTGAGCCAGGAAAGCACTCCGATATTGCAAGAGTAACGTTCTACCGCTTTTACCAGCGAAACCTCACCGCCATTTTCTGCATCCGCGCCGAGATCGATCGGAATGTCATCGCCGGGATGGCGTGCCCTCAAATGGGGAAAGAGCAGTATGTTGGTCTTTTCCCGTGCGGCGCGGGAGCGTCTCTCACGCTCGCCGATAATTTCATGCATATCAGGTACAAACCCTTCGCCATTGCTGGCTGCGATCTTGTGCAGATCGGCAAGGTCGTCGTTTAAAGATAATGAACTGTCACTGTGCTCTTCGCTCATTGCTGGCATTCCGCTCATTCATCGTCTGAAGCGCCCGCTCCAGACTGGATTTGCTACCGTTGCGCAGCGGAATAAATGTCTTGCCGAATTTCTTGCAGCCCGACTTCACCCGCAGACACGCATCATGACTAATACAGTCGATGGGGCAGAAAACGCAGTCGACAGAGGGAAGCAGTGTATCGATACGCGAGACGGCTTCACGCAACCCACCATCGTGATGGATCAGTTCAGCATCGAAGTTGCTGGCAATCTGGCGAAGATGTGCAACCTGGCAGTCGCGGCCGCCAACATAAAGAAAGCTTTTCGGGCCGGCAGCGACCTGTTCATTGGCGGAAACTACAGATTGAGACTGACTTGCAGCAGACTTGCCACCACGTTCAGCTTTCTTCTTGTCTTTCCGCGCCATGCCTCACCTTTATGTTGTTTAACACACCCTGAATCGTCGGGGTTGCCGGCACCATAATAAAGGTGAGTTTTAGAGTAAAGTATAAAGTTGATGATTTACGTCATGATTTTTTATGCGGCGTATTTTTCAACCGTAAATATATGTCGTATCACGCGCTCAATGGCTTGATATTGAGGCCGCCGACGAACAACTGTTCGAGATAGCGCGCCGCATCTTCAAAGCGACCCTCCCCGTCATTTTCCTTGCCGAGCACGGCACGCACCTGCACATCAAAGTCGGCATAATGCTGGGTTGTCGACCAGATCGAGAAAATCAGGTGGTAAGGATCGCACTTGGTCATCAGCCCCGCCTTGATCCACACGCGAATGACTTCGGCCTTTTCATCGACCAGTTCTTTCAGCGGGCCCTTCAATTCATCTTCAATATGCGGTGCGCCTTGCAGGATTTCATTGGCGAACAGTCGGCTTTCACGCGGAAAGTCCCGTGCCATTTCCAGCTTGCGACGAATATAAGACCGGATTTCCGTTTCAGGATTACCGTCCGCATTAAACGCCCGCAGCGGATCCAGCCATGTGTCGAGCACCCTTTCGATCAGGCCGCGATGCATCGCTTCCTTGGTGCGAAAATAATAGAGCAGATTGGGTTTGGACATTCCCGCCACTTCGGCAATCTGGTCTATTGTGGTGCCGCGGAAACCATGAACGGAAAATACATCCAGTGCCGCTTCCAGAATTGCTTCCTGTTTCTCTTCCTGAATACGGGTGCGTTTTTGGGTTTTTGCGGCACGTGGAATGGCCATGGGCGTCCTGTTTCTTTTAAATGCAATTGCCAACCAGCAATGACTAGAAAATTGGCACGGTCTATAGTTTAGGCATTATTTGCGGATTTTACCATTGAAATTCACGACACAGGGTAAATCAGCAGATCGAAAATTCACAATGTTTACCAAGCGGTCAATTTATCAAACATCGCTGGCAATGGGCAATCCACGAAAAAGAATTGCGAAAAATCAGGAATGGCATGCCCCTTGCGTCAGCAATGTCAAACAGGTGAGGAAAAGATAAGAATGGTGGCAGCACCGGGACAAAATATGCGGATCAATGCCGACAGGCTTTGGGATGCGTTGGAAGACATGGCGAAGATCGGCCCTGGCATTGCTGGCGGCAACAACCGCCAGACATTGACGGATGAAGATGGCGAAGGTCGCCACCTGTTTAAATCATGGTGCGAAGCTGCCGGCATGACGGTAGGCGTCGACCAGATGGGCAGCATGTTTGCCACCCGCCCCGGCTCCGATCCGGATGCCCTGCCGGTCTATATCGGCAGTCACCTCGACACCCAGCCGACAGGTGGCAAATATGACGGTGTTCTCGGCGTATTGGCGGGGCTTGAGGTTGTGCGCAGCCTCAATGATCTGAACATCAGAACCAAACATCCGGTTGTTGTTACCAACTGGGCCAATGAGGAAGGCGCGCGCTTCGCCCCAGCCATGCTGGCGTCAGGCGTATTTGCTGGCGTGCACTCGCTTGACTACGCCTATGGTCGTAAGGACCCGGACGGTAAAACCTACGGCGATGAGCTGAAACGTATCGGCTGGCTTGGCGAGGAAGAGGTCGGTGCGCGCAAGATGCACGCCTATTTCGAATACCACATTGAACAAGGCCCCATTCTGGAGGCCGAAAACCGGCAGATTGGCGTGGTCACCCATGGCCAGGGCCTGTGGTGGCTGGAAGTGACGTTGACAGGCAAAGAAGCCCACACCGGCTCGACGCCAATGGATATGCGCGTTAATGCCGGGCTGGCAATGGGTCGCATTCTGGAAATGGTTCAGGGCGTTGCAATGGACCATCAACCCGGTGCAGTCGGCGGGGTTGGCCAGGTCTTTTTCTCCCCGAACTCCCGTAACGTCCTGCCAGGCAAAGTCGTATTTACCATCGACATCCGCACACCGGATCAGGCAAAACTTGACAGCATGCGCGCGCATATCGAAGCCGCAGCACCAAAAATCGCCGCCGATCTTGGCGTTGGTTGCTCTATCGAGGCCATTGGCCACTTCAACCCTGTAACCTTTGACCCGACTCTTGTGAATTGCGTGCGTAATGCAGCGGAACACCTCGGCTACAGCCACATGGATATCATTTCCGGCGCCGGTCACGACGCCTGCTGGACCGCCAAAGTCGCGCCAACCACCATGATCATGTGCCCCTGCGTTGATGGACTTTCCCACAATGAAGCCGAAGCCATCTCCAAAGAATGGGCTGCGGCCGGTGCGGATGTCCTGCTGCATGCAGTGTTGGAAACAGCGGAGATTGCAGAATGACCACAGTCATCAAGGGTGGCACCATCGTCACAGCCGATCTCAGCTACCGGTCCGATGTGAAGATCGACGACGGCAAGATTATTGAAATCGGCACCGACCTCTCCGGCGACGTGGTGCTGGACGCCTCCGATTGCTACGTGATGCCGGGCGGTATCGACCCGCATGTCCATCTCGAAATGCCCTTCATGGGCACTTATTCGGCGGATGATTTTGAAAGCGGCACAAGAGCGGCTCTGGCAGGCGGCACCACCATGGTGGTCGATTTTTGCCTGCCTGAACCCGGCCAGTCACTGTTGGATGCTTTGCAGCGCTGGGACAACAAGACGACCCGCGCCAATTGCGATTATTCCTTCCACATGGCGATTACCTGGTGGGGCGAACAGGTCTTCAACGAAATGAAGACCATCGTTCAGGACAAGGGCATCAACAGCTTCAAACACTTCATGGCCTACAAAGGCGCATTGATGGTCAATGATGACGAGATGTTTGCCTCCTTCCAGCGATGCGCTGAACTGGGCGCCCTGCCCTTCGTCCATGCTGAAAACGGCGACATCGTTGCCCAGATGCAGGAAAAATTGATTGCCGAAGGCAATTCCGGACCGGAAGCCCATGCCTATTCCCGACCGCCCGAGGTTGAAGGTGAGGCCACCAACCGCGCCATCGTCATCGCGGACATGGCAGGTTCGCCTGTCTATATCGTGCACACCTCCTGTGAACAAAGCCATGAAGCGATCCGGCGCGCCCGCCAGAAGGGGATGCGTGCCTACGGTGAACCGCTGATCCAGCACCTGGTTCTGGATGAAAGCGAATATTTCGACAAGGACTGGGATCATGCCGCCCGTCGCGTCATGTCACCACCATTCCGAAACAAACAACATCAGGATAGCCTGTGGGCTGGCCTGTCCAGCGGCTCACTGTCGTGTGTTGCGACCGACCACTGCGCCTTCACGACAGAGCAGAAACGCAATGGCATTGGTGATTTTCGCAAGATACCAAACGGCACCGGTGGCCTTGAAGACCGCATGCCACTTTTGTGGACCCACGGCGTAACGACTGGACGCCTGACCATGAATGAATTTGTGGCAGTGACCTCCACCAATATCGCCAAGATCCTCAACATCTATCCGCGCAAGGGCGCTATTCTGGTTGGCGCCGATGCCGATATCGTGGTGTGGGATCCCAAACGGGAAAAGACCATTTCGGCTGCCCAACAGCAATCCGCCATCGATTACAACGTGTTCGAGGGCCGGAAGGTTAAAGGCCTGCCCCGCTTCACCCTGACAAGAGGTGTTGTTTCTATTGAAGAAAACACCATCAAGAACCGTGAGGGACATGGCAAATTTATCGCCCGAGATCCGTTCACGGCAACGGGCAAGGCGCTCTCGACATGGAAAGAACTGACCGCACCACGCAAGGTGGAACGATCGGGCATTCCGGCAAGTGGAGTGTGACATGAGCGACGATACAACACGCGAAATCATTATCTCCGCTGCAATTCTTCTCAACGAAAAGCAGGAAATGCTGGTGGTGCGCAAACGCGGCACCAGCCAGTTCATGCAGCCCGGCGGCAAGATCGACGCCGGCGAAACGCCCGGCCAAGCGCTGTGCCGTGAACTGTTAGAGGAGATTTCTCTCGATCTCGACGAAAGCGCTTTCTCCTATCAGGGCGTCTACCGGGAAATGGCAGCCAACGAACCGGGCGCCACCGTTGTCGCCCATGCCTTTGTCGCCATGCTTAACCAAGACGTCACCCCGCAGGCAGAAATCGAAGATGTCCGCTGGCTTCCCATTCACGGGCAAAGCCCGCTGCCTCTAGCGAAACTGACAGAGTTCCACATGTTGCCGCTCGCCAGAAAGGCGCTTGGCAGCAACACACCGTAATAAGCAGGACAGTCCGTAAACACGTCAAAACGCAAATTTCACAACAGGTTGGATCAGTCATGGCCAGAATTCTGATGTTGATTGCATTGCCTTTATTGTCTGCCACCACAGCCATGAGCGCCACCTTCCTGGATGGCGCTTATGGCGAAAAGGAAGGCTGCCGCTATTCCAAAACCGCGGAATCCAGCGGAGCCGATATCTTCTTCCTGCTGAATGACGACGGCATCACCACCTCGACCGCCTATTGCGCGTTTTCAGGCACAGCCGAGAAGACCTCGTCCGGTTTCCGCATCCAAACCCAATGCGAAAGCGAAGGGGAACAGGGCGACAAGGAAATGGTCGATCTGACCAAAAGCACCAAGGGTTACACGATCCGTTTCAAGGATGGCACAAGCTGGGGACCGCTTCCGAAATGCCGATGACAGTACCTTCTTCATACTCCGTTGTTTCCGCCCAAAACCTTGGCCTCACCTTTGAAACGGGTGATGGTCCGGTGCATGCTCTCTCCAACGTCAATCTAGAGGTCAAGAAAGGAGATTTTGTCTCCTTCATCGGCCCGTCCGGTTGTGGCAAGACAACATTCTTGCGAGTGATCGCCGATCTGGAAAAACACACTTCTGGCGATATCACCGTCAATGGCACGACACCGGAAAATGCCCGCAAGGATCGCTCCTACGGTTATGTATTTCAGGCCGCCGCCCTTTACCCCTGGCGCAGCATCGAAAAAAACATCGCCTTGCCGCTGGAAATCATGGGCTACACCAAGGCCGAGCAGCAAAGCCGCATTGAGCGCACGCTGAACCTCGTCAACCTCAATGGCTTTGGCAAAAAATATCCATGGCAGCTTTCCGGCGGCATGCAACAACGCGCCTCGATCGCCCGCGCATTGGCCTTCGACGCAGACCTTCTGCTGATGGACGAACCATTTGGCGCATTGGATGAAATCGTGCGCGACCACCTCAACGAACAGCTTTTGAAGCTTTGGGACAGCACAGGCAAAACCATCTGCTTCGTCACCCACTCCATTCCGGAAGCGGTCTACCTCTCCACCAAGATCGTTGTCATGTCACCGCGCCCCGGCCGCGTAACCGACGTCATTGAATCAACTCTTCCACGCGAACGGCCACTCGATATTCGCGAGAGCCCGGAATTCCTGGAAATCGCCCACCGGGTCCGCGAAGGTCTGAAAGCGGGGCACAGCTATGAGGAGTAGTCTATTTTCCGCCTTGTTTCTCGCCAGCCCTCCCGCCTCCAAGGAATTCTCATCACACCCCTCTTCCCCACATTTATCCTCACCTCGCAACACGTCGAGGGCTGAGGCAGAAGTAGAGATCAAGACAGGGATGATACCACAAACAGGGGGCCGGTCATGACCCTCTTCCGTGATCGCATCCTGCCCGTCCTTACCGTTATTCTCGCCATTCTTGTCATCTGGCACCTTTTTGTCGTCTATCTGAACGCGCCATTCGTGCGTGATCAGGCGGCACGCGCCGGTCAGGACATCGGCTTCTGGCACGTGCTGCCGCAAACCTTTGCGCAGGAGCGGCCGGTACTGCCCGCCCCGCATCAGATCATCGCCGAACTTTGGGACACCACCGTCAACAAGGCGATCACCTCAAAACGCAGCCTCGTCTATCACGCCGGCATTACACTGTCGGCCACGCTGCTCGGCTTTGGTATCGGCACCGTGCTTGGTGTTGTGCTGGCCATTGCCATTGTGCATAACCGCGCGCTGGACCGCTCACTAATGCCGTGGGTCATTGCCAGCCAGACCATCCCGATCCTTGCAATCGCCCCGATGATCATCGTGGTGCTCAACTCCATCAATATCTCGGGCCTGTTGCCCAAGGCACTGATCTCCACCTATCTCAGCTTTTTCCCGATTGTTGTTGGCATGGTGAAGGGACTGCGCAGCCCCGAAGCCATTCAGCTTGACCTGATGCGCACCTACAACGCCACACCGCAGCAAACCTTCTGGAAGTTGCGCTGGCCATCAGCCATGCCCTACCTGTTCACCTCATTGAAAATTGCGGTCGCCATTTCTCTGGTCGGCGCCATCGTCGGTGAGCTGCCAACCGGTGCTGTGGCCGGTCTCGGTGCACGGCTTCTTTCTGGCTCCTACTACGGGCAGACCGTGCAGATCTGGGCGGCCCTGTTCATGGCAGCTGCCGTGGCTGCCATCCTCGTATCGCTTGTTGGTATTGCCCATCGACGTGTGCTGAAACGCATGGGAGCAAGACCATGACCCAACCCTTATGGATGATCAGCGCAGTCGCATTCTGGATCGCCGCTTGGTCTCTGAATGAATGGCTTGTCCGCCAGAAATTCCACTCCGACGCGTTGAACCAGACAGCCCGTCTTGCCGTGCCTATCCTGTTCGGTGTCACCTTGCTGGTTCTGTGGGAAGGGCTGGTGCGCGGTTTTGCCGTACCATCGATCCTGCTGCCTGCACCGAGTGCCATTGGTGCGCGGCTCTTTAGCTCACTTCCCATTCTCTGGGCGGACTTCCGCCAGACATTTCTGAAATCGGTTCTCACCGGGTACATCGCAGGCTGCGGCCTTGGTTTCATTGTCGCCATTCTGATCGACCGCTCTCCTTTCTTGCAAAAGGGCCTGCTGCCAATCGGCAATTTCATTTCCGCCCTGCCCGTCATCGGCGTAGCGCCGATCATGGTCATGTGGTTCGGTTTCGATTGGCCGTCCAAGGTCGCGGTGGTGATCATCATGACCTTCTTCCCGATGCTGGTGAATACCGTGCAGGGGCTGGAAGCATCGAGCCACATGGAGCGGGACCTGATGCACACCTATGCGGCCAGTTGGTGGAAGACGCTGCTGAAGCTGCGCCTGCCTGCCGCCTGGCCGTTCATCTTCAACGCCCTGAAAATCAACTCCACGCTGGCACTGATCGGCGCCATCGTCGCGGAGTTCTTCGGCACGCCCATCGTGGGCATGGGTTTCCGCATCTCCGCCGAAATGGGGCGAAGCAATGTGGATATGGTCTGGGCCGAAATCGCCGTCGCGGCGCTGGCGGGTTCAGGCTTTTACGGATTGGTGGCGCTCGCAGAGCGGGCCGTCACCTTCTGGCATCCGTCCGTCCGTGGTGGGCGAACGTAAATAAGAAAAAGGGAACAGCAATGAAAATGAAACTTGCATCCATTCTTCTGGCGGGCGCGTCGCTGATGACTGCGTTCAGCGCTCAAGCTGCCGAAAAGGTGACACTGCAACTCAAATGGGTCACACAGGCACAGTTTGCAGGATATTACGTTGCCAAGGACAAGGGTTTTTACGAGGCTGAAGGGCTTGATGTCGACATCAAGCCGGGTGGCCCTGACATTGCACCCGCACAGGTTCTGGCCGGTGGCGGTGCGGATGTCATCGTGGACTGGATGCCATCGGCGCTCGCAACACGCGAAAAAGGCGTGCCGCTGGTCAATATTGCCCAGCCATTCAAAAAATCTGGCATGATGCTAACATGCCTGAAAGAAACCGGCATCACCAAACCTGATGATTTCAAGGGCAAGACACTGGGCGTCTGGTTCTTTGGCAACGAATACCCGTTCCTGTCCTGGATGGCGCACCTGAACATCCCGACCGAAGGTGGTGCAGAAGGTGTCACGGTTCTCAAGCAGGGCTTCAACGTCGATCCACTGTTGCAGAAGCAGGCCGCTTGCATTTCCACCATGACCTACAATGAATATCTGCAGGTCCTCGAAGCTGGCGTGAAGGCCGACGATCTCGTGACCTTCAAATATGAAGATGAAGGTGTCGCAACTCTGGAAGACGGTCTTTATGTTCTGGAGGACAAGCTGAAGGATGCGACGTTTAAGGACAACATGGTCAAGTTCGTCCGTGCGTCACTGAAGGGCTGGAAATATGCCGAGGACCATCCCGATGAAGCCGCTGATATCGTTCTTGAAAACGACGCCTCCGGCGCACAGACCGAAGCACACCAGAAGGGCATGATGACGGAAGTGGCAAAACTGACGGCAGGCGCCACCGGTGCACTAGATGCTGCGGATTACGAACGTACCGTCAAAACTCTTCTTGGTGGCGGCTCCGATCCGGTCATTACCAAGGAACCAAGCGGTGCCTACACCACTGAAATCACCGATGCTGCTCTGAAATAGTCACAGGCCCCATAACTGGCGGAGCCTGAACACTCATTCCAATGTGCTTTGGTGCCGGGTCACATCAACTGACAAAAATGAGGTGCGTGGTTTTGGCTACGCACCTCATTTCATTTAAACCCGCGATTTTGATGAACAATACAACCACTGGAGATATTCATAAATGTATAGCAACTAAAGTTGTTGCGTATATTGATTTGTACCAGCTGACTAATTACATTGCGTTGCAGATAAAAATTTTCTGTTTGCGGTTTCGATGGCTGGCATTGGTGCGGGGGATACAGTTTCGCCTTAATGCTCTGGACAATATAGCCTGCGCCAAATGACAAGAGTTTTCGTCTCTGGTTTCACAAGTCGTAGTCAATGCCTTCTGACGTGGAGCACGCATAAGAGCATGTGAACGACCTTTCGCGGATATGACACATGCAGCGCAAAACCATCGGCAAGCCATTTGTTGTGGCACTTTTTTCCAGCGTATTGCTGCCCTTTGCAGCAACGGCCGAGGAGAAGTCTCCCGCTGAGGCACAAGCAAACCTGCCTTCAATCGTCGTGACAGAAACGGTCAAACGCGATTTGGTGGACCGGATTATCGCCACGGGCACCATTCAGCCGGTTGATGAAATCTACGTGCAGCCTTTGGTCGACGGTCTGTCCATTGACAAGCTGAATGTCGATATCGGTGACAAAGTGGAAGCCAACGAAGTTCTGGCTGTGCTGTCTACCGACGCGCTTCTCCTGCAAAAGAGCCAGCTTGAAGCCAACAAGGCGAAGGCTGAAGCTGCCCTTGCACAATTCAAGGCGCAGGTTATCGAAGCGCAGGCCAATTCCGACGATGCCTCCCGTCAAAGCGACCGCGCCGCAAGGCTCGGCAAAAGCGGCTCAGGTTCCGTCTCGCAGGTTGAACAGACCCAGGCACAGGCCGAAGTTGCGCTAGCACGGCTGCAAGCCGCCAGACAGGCGGTCACGGTCGGCGAAGCCGATGTAAAGGTCGTTGATACCCAGATTGATGACATTGATCTGAAACTTGCCCGCACCGGCGTCAAATCTCCGGTGGCCGGTATCATCGCGGCAAAGAACGCCAAGATTGGTGCCATTGCCAGTGGTTCTGGAACACCGCTTTTTACAGTTATCAAGGACGGCGCTATTGAACTGGTCGCCGAACTCTCGGAAACCAGCATTCAGAAAATCAAAATCGGCCAGTCCGCATTTTTGACCATTGCCGGAGCCAGCAAACGTGTCGAAGGCAAGGTGCGTCTTGTGTCGCCAACCGTTGATCCGGTGACCCGTCTTGGCTCTATCCATATTACAATTCCGGCAGATGAGGCACGCTCGGGCATGTACGCCAACGCCGAAATCATTGTCGCCCAGGAAAATGCTCTGGCGCTTCCTCTTTCCGCTGTTACCACCAATCGTGACGGATCGACCGCACGCAAGGTGGAGGATAATATTGTCCGGCAGGTGAAGATCGAAACCGGCATACAGGACAACGGTTTCGTTGAAGTGTTGAGCGGCCTTTCCGCAGGCGACAAGGTTGTCGAAAAGGCCGGTGCATTTGTGCGTGATGGTGACCATATCAGCCCTGTCGCGGCTTCTGCCGCCGTCTCTAATTAACGGAGCGATCCCATGAACTTCTCAGCATGGTCGATCAAGAATCCGATTGCTCCGATACTCGGCTTTGTGCTGCTGCTTGTTGTCGGCATACAGTCGTTTTATACGTTGCCGATTACCCGCTTCCCCAACATTGACGTTCCAGTGGTGGCCATCACGGTCAACCAGAGTGGCTCCTCGCCATCTGAACTGGAAATGCAGGTCACCAAGGAAATTGAAGACGCGGTCGCCTCAATCAGCGGTATCGACGAAATCCAGTCAACGGTAACGGATGGCCAGTCGCAGACGACGGTTATCTTCCGTATCGAAAAGCCGACCGAAGAAGCCGTTCAGGACACCAAGGACGCCATCGACAAGATCCGTAGCGATCTTCCGTCTGACATTGAAGAACCAATTGTTACGAAGGTGGATGTCGAAGGCCAGGCCATTCAGACCTTTGCGGTTTCTTCGCCAAACATGACGCTGGAAGAACTGTCATGGTTTGTGGATGACACCGTCAAGCGCGCGCTGCAAGGCCAGCCCGGCATCGGCAAGATCGACCGCTATGGCGGTGCAGACCGTGAAATCCGTGTTTCGCTCAATCCTGCCAAGCTGGATGCCTATGGCATTACTGCAACCGAGGTAAACAGCCAGCTTCGTGGCACCAACATCGACCTCGGTTCCGGTCGCGGACAGGTCGCAGGAAACGAGCAGACCATCCGTACCCTGGGTGATGCACGCAATGTCGCACAGCTTGCCGACACCACCATTTCCCTGCCAAGCGGCCGTTTCGTAAAATTATCGGAACTCGGCACCATCAACGACACCTACGAGGAGCCAAAGTCCTTCTCGCGCTTCAATGGCACACCTGCTGTAACCTTTGCCGTTTTCCGTTCGAAAGGCGCCAGTGAAGTCTCCGTTGCCGAAACCGTTGCTAAAAGCCTTGATGAAGTGCGTGCCGCACATAAGGACGTTACCATCGAAATGGTCGATGATGCGGTCTATTTCACTTATGGCAACTACGAGTCTGCCCTTCACACGCTGATTGAAGGTGCAGTTCTTGCCATCATCGTGGTGTTGCTGTTCCTCCGCAACTGGCGTGCAACACTGATTGCCGCCGTCGCGCTGCCGCTTTCTGCTATCCCGACATTCTGGATCATGGATGTCATGGGCTTTTCGCTGAACCTCGTCAGCTTCCTCGCCTTAACGCTCGCCACCGGTATTCTGGTGGATGACGCGATCGTGGAAATCGAAAACATCGCCCGCCATATAAAGATGGGCAAAACGCCGTATCGTGCAGCGCTGGAAGCTGCCGATGAAATCGGTCTTGCGGTGATTGCCACCAGCTTCACCATCATCGCGGTCTTCGTGCCGGTGTCCTTCATGCCGGGTGTACCCGGCCAGTACTTCATCCAGTTCGGCCTGACCGTTGCCTTCTCGGTATTCTTCTCGCTAATGGTGGCGCGTCTTATCACACCGTTGATGGCCGCCTATCTGATGCGCGCTGAAGACGCCATGGATGACCATCACGATAATGACGGCAAGCTGATGAAGGCATATACCCGCCTCGTCACTGCCACCACACGCAAATGGTGGGCCCGTTATCTGACCCTGGTCGGTGCAGTGGCGTTTCTTGCTGGCTCGCTGTTTCTTCTCAGCGGCGTGCCGGGCAGCTTCATGCCTCCGGAAGATTCCTCACGCGTCGTGCTGTCCATCGAACTGCCGCCTAATGCGACTCTCGATGAAACCGACGCCACCACCACGAAAATCTATGACGCATTACGCGACATCAATGGCGTGGAAAGCGTTTTCGTTCTCGGTGGTGCCTCGCCAAAGGGTGATCTGGAACTGCGCCGTGCCACCGTGCGCGTCATTTTGCAGAACATCGACCACTCACTTGTCAAAATGCTGGTCAACAAAGGTCTAGGCTCAATTCCGCTCATTGGACAGTACTCGCCAAAGGTCGAGGAAACAGGGCGCACCAGACCGCAATGGGATGTCGAACGCGATATTTTCGCACGCGTAAAAAGCATTCCCGATGTTCGCATCATCAAGCTGAATGACCGTGCAGAACGCGAACTGACATTCAACTTCCTGTCGTCAAATGAAGCCGATCTGAACGAAGCAACCGGCATCCTGGAATCTCGCCTGCGTGCCTCGTCAATTCTGGCAAATGTAAGCTCGGAAGGCGCCCTGCCCCGTCCGGAACTGCAAATTCGTCCACGCAAGGATGAGATTGCCCGCCTCGGCATAACGCCCCAGCAGATCGCCCAAACTGTTCGCGTTGCCACTATCGGTGATATCGACGCCTTGTTGACCAAGATTTCGTTGGATGATCGCCAGATCCCGATCCGGGTTCAGGCCTCGCTCGATGTTCGCCGTGATCTTGCACAAATCCGTGCCATCAAGATCAAGACGGCAGCCGGCGCATCCGTACCGCTCTACAGCGTTGCCGACATTGATTATTCGGAAGGCCCAAGCTCCATCAAGCGCAACAACCGTAACCGCGTGGTTGCCATCGGCTCGGATGTGCCATTCGGTACAGCACTTGATACGTCGACGGCCGAATTCAAGCGCATCGTTTCTGAAACCCAGCTGCCACCATCAGTGCATCTTGCCGAAAGTGGTGACGCCAAAATTCAAGCCGAGATGCAGCAGAGCTTCGGCAACGCCATGTTGCTTGGCCTGATGCTGGTTCTGGTGGTACTCATCCTGCTGTTCAAGGACGTCATCCAGCCATTTACCATCCTGTTCTCTCTGCCGCTGGCAATCGGTGGCGTGGCGGTGGCGTTGATTATCACCCAGAATGCGCTGTCCATGCCTGTTCTGATCGGCATCCTGATGCTGATGGGCATCGTCACCAAGAACGCCATCCTGCTGGTTGATTTCGCCATTGAAATGCGACGCCACGGCATGGAGCGTGTTCACGCCATGGTGGAGGCTGGTCGCAAACGTGCCCGTCCAATCATTATGACTTCAATTGCCATGTCAGCCGGCATGCTTCCTTCGGCGCTCGGCGTTGGTGAAGGCGGTTCATTCCGCGCGCCAATGGCGATTGCGGTGATCGGCGGCATCATCGTCTCGACAGTCCTGTCACTGGTGGTTGTTCCTGCCTTCTTCCTGATCATGGATGACCTCTCCACGCTTCTGGGACGGATTTTCGGTCGCTTTGTCGGCAAGAAGGAAGAAGACCCGGACGTTCTCTCCAAGGAAGAACTGTCCCAAATGGCGCTCGATAATTCCCGCGTCCTGGCAGAGGTTGAAAAACGGATGGATGCCATGGAGCGTACCGGATTAGGCTCAACGCGAGACAATACGAAAAACGACAATGTTCTGAGATTACCGCCCCTCGCTGCAGAATAAAGTCTTGCTCAATGACACGACAAACGCCGGGTGCATAATCCGGCGTTTTTGTTTGCGCGGGCACATAAATGCCAAGCAACATTTACAGGGAACTTCACAGTTCGTTGATCGAAATCAAATAGCGGATTTTCCGCCGTGGTATTATTCCCGAAATTGGCAAGTTTAATGTTGGCAAGACTTGGCAGACAGTGAGAACACCAGTGGCATGGTGTGCAGGGCCGGAAGCAGTGAACCGGACTGCTGCGTTCATGGTATCGTCTGTCAGGTCGGGGTTTGATCGGGAGCCATGACAAACGTGAACAAAACTGTGAAACTGAGCAATAAGGACAGGAACATCCTTGTCCGCGCTCCCTTCATAGGAGCGGGGGATGATGCGTCGGCGCTGAAACTTCTGGAAGCGGCGGCCATCGTAACATTCGATCCACGCCATATCCTTTTTCGCGAAAATGATCCGGCCGAGCACCTTTACTGTGTGCTGAATGGCTTTGTGCGTATCTATCGCCTGAACAAGGACGGCCGCGAAGCGGATATCCGTGTCTGCGGACCGGGTGACACTTTCAACGAGTGTCTAATTTTCGGTAGCGACCGCTACCGTTACAATGCCCAGACTGCCGAAAGCACAACGCTGGCGCGTTTCGAGCTGCCGCGTATCCGCAACATGATCGAGCAGGAGCCCGGTGTTGCGAAGGCCGTTATGCAGTGCCTGTCGAACAGCCTTCTCAACGCCATGGACTGTGTGGCCAATGACCGTTTGCAGACAGCACCACAGCGTGTCGCAAACTATCTGATCACCAGCGGCCCTCACGGCGCGACATCCTATTCCCTGCGCTTGCCATTCCAGAAAAGTCTTCTGGCAGGCAAGTTGGGCCTTGCGCCAGAAGCGCTGTCCCGCGCTTTTTCCACCCTGCGGGACGCAGGTGTGACGGTTCGTGGTCGCGTCGTTCAGGTAAATGACATCGGCGCGCTGCGCCAGATTTAGCACCGCATCTCTCAACGCCGAGATGGCATTGGGAAAGAAATAGGACAAATCCAAAGCCGTTGCATGACCATTACCCGCAACGTGCCTTGACCCTTTCCTGCGGGGAGCGGGGGAGTGAAAAGACGGGATGCCTTCGTGGGGCGTTCCGTCTTTTCTGTTTCATGGCACCCAAGGTTTACGGAGCAGGAAACAAGGCAACAGCCTTAAAGACCGCCCTGCATTTTCAGGAAACTGACGATACCATCGACGCCATCGCCGCGTTTCATATCTGTGAAAAGGAACGGCATCTGTTTGCGCATTCGCGTTGCGTCCTTGTCCATCACATCGAGATCAGCGCCGACATAGGGCGCCAGGTCTTTTTTGTTGATCACCAGCAAATCGGAGCGGGTAATGCCCGGACCGCCCTTACGCGGGATTTCTTCACCCTGGCAAACCGAAATCACATAGATGGTGATGTCTGCGAGATCAGGGGAGAAGGTCGCAGCCAGATTGTCGCCACCCGATTCGATAAACACCACATCGAGATCCGGGAACCGTTCATTGAGACCGGCGATGGCCTGCAGATTAATGGTGGCATCTTCGCGAATGGCGGTGTGCGGACAACCACCTGTCTCGACCCCGACGATACGCTCAGATGGCAAAGCCTGCATACGCACCAGCGCCTCGGCATCTTCCTTGGTGTAGATATCATTGGTCACGACAGCGACCGAGTAATCCGCGCTCATCGCCTTGCACAGCTTTTCCGTCAGAGCGGTTTTTCCCGAGCCTACCGGCCCGCCAATGCCAACCCGCAAAGGGCCATTTCCCGAATTCATCAGCTGTTCCTTTATATGTTCTGATCGCACGACTTTATGGAGCTTGGTCGTCTGGTTCAATATGCTGCGCTGCACCGTCAGAAAAATTGACCCGACTTTTGTGGGGGGATCATGCGCCGAATGTCAGCGTTCGAAATGCCGCGATAATCAGGACCGAAACAGCCGTGAATGCTGGATTTCATGCCGCATGAACGCGATATCCGCCAGAATGGTCGAGCTTCCCAGATCATCCAGTGTCGAGCCCTTTGCCTTGACCGAGATGTCAGTCAGAAGCTGCTCGTTGTTTGCGAGAATAGCAACACCGTCCGTCTGACCTGCGAGCCCCAAGCGTATCGCTGCTGACACTATTTGCGAGACACCGGCATGCAGATAGGCGGCAATAACACTGACCGGATCAATCGCGTGGGCTGCCGCAACGGCACCAACGGCAACCGGATATGCGGTTTGCGTTGGCAGCAGCTCAAATACCTGATGTGGCCAGGCTTTGGCAGCGACAACAAACGCGTCGCCCAGTTGAACCGTCTCGCGGTAACGTTCCGCAGATCCGGCCAGGGCACGGGCCAGTTCACACAATTCATGCAGCGCCTGACCGTCTTCATGGCAACGGCTGGCCGCCGCCAGTAACACCGCATCGTTCCACAGCGCACCACGTTCAAGTGATAGTTTCAACCAAACGGAAAGCTCGTGCGGATTGCTGAGCAAACCATCATGCACCGCACCTTCAAGGCCAGTCGAATAGGAAAATGCTCCGACAGGAAATGCCGGAGACATCCACGCCATCAGCCGCAGCAGCCCGGCAACATCGCTCTGTGCGCTCATCGATCAGTCGTGATTATGATGGTCATGACCGTGCCCGTGATCATGTTTGTGATCGTGGCCGTGTGAGTGGCTGCCATGCGAATGATAGGCGCCCCGCGCTGGCTGGAACGGTTCTTCAACGTCGCGAACCGTTGCGCCAAGGCCTTCAAGCATCGAGCGAATGACATGATCACGCAGGATCAGAATGCGGCCCTCTTCGATCTGCGCCGAAAGATGCCTGTTGCCCAGGTGCCAGGCCAGTTCGATCAGATGGAGCGTATCGCGTCCAGTGATTTCAAACAGTTTCTCATTGGCAGCACGCACTTCAATCAGGTCGCCATTTTCCACCACCAGAAGATCCCCGTGCGCAAACAATACCGGCTCCTTCAGGTCCAGCATCACCATCTCATCATTCTGTAAATGAAGCAGCTTGCGGCGCAGATGGCGCTGGTCATGGGCAAGCACCACAAAGTCGGATGTTTCATCGGCAGGCGTGCCAGCTGGCAGGTATGAAGTGACGCGTAACATGGCTTTTCCGGTTCCATCAAAAAGTCTCAAATGAAATAACTGCCGGATCACCTGCCTGATTGCAAGGTTCAACTTGCCTTTGCCTGCCCCTGTTTGACATCACGAACGGCAGAACCCTTCAACAGCGTTATGCCGCTGCGATATTCCTGCTGTACACCATGCATCTCATTCTCGTGCAGGGCGCGATTGCGGCCACTGGCCTTCGCAAGATAAAGCGCACGGTCCGCAGAAATGAAAATATCATCCTTTCGCCGACCGGGCACGATCTCCGCCACGCCAACTGAGACCGTGGTGCTAACCACATCCGTTTCAAAATTCAGTGTCAGCGCTTCAATTTTCCGACGCGCCAACTCCACAAGTGCCATCCTGTCACCCTGCTGTCCGCCCTTGATGATGACGGAAAACTCCTCCCCGCCCAACCGTGCGACCGGATGCAGGGAACTGAAAGAATCAGCCAGCGTGTTTGCAACGGTGCGAATGACGATGTCGCCAGCGGAATGGCCGTGACAATCATTGATCGCCTTGAAGCGGTCGAGATCGAAGATGGCAAGCGAGGCATTATCCTGCACACTCTCAAAGGCCTCGTTGAACGCCCGACGGTTCAACAGGCCTGAAAGTGCATCGGTGCGGCTCAACCGCTCGAATTCATCGCGAGAATGATAAAGTTTGCGGATAAGGCGCCATGCACAAAAGGAAATGAACAGCGCAACACTACCACCAACCAGCCAGGACATGGCAATGCCATAGGCAATGGCCAGCGAGAATGTCACCGGCAAAAAGTCGAAAACACTCGCCATCAGCAATACTGAAATACTGACGAAAATCGAGAGAATAATTGCAAGAAAAACCGTCTTACCAGCGAATGCGGGAATAGTTCTCGCATTCTCAAGTTCGGCGGAATCAATATCGATTGAAAAGAGTTTTTTCAGACGAGCAAACATCGAAGCACCTCATTTAACCTCCTAACGGATAAGGCCCAGATGTTTGTTCGAAGTTAATACAATGTCTAAAATTTTAGTATTTCCAAGTATAAAACTGAACACACACAGAACATAGCAAAAATCTAAAAACAACTTGACACACCAAGAAGAAAACACCTTTCGGCCTTAAAAATAAGGACAAGGCGAATCAAATACGACTTGCGACGGTCCACGTCCGGCAAACGATAAAGTGTTCCAATGCCTTGCTGCATAGGGATAGTTGCTACGGATAACCATTAACACTTTAAAGTCATACATCGTTTGCAAAAAAGGCCCGGAATTGCTTCCGGGCCTTTGCATTCAAATCCAAATTTGACGTGGGTCTCAGGCGACCTTGCGAGCCTGCAGATGCTCAAGAATGCTCTGTGGAGAAGACAGGCCGTATGGATCGCTTTCGCAATTGTCGGAATAGCCTTCTTCTTCGAACCACTGCTCGACAACACCGTCATTAACGACGGCAGCATAACGCCATGAACGCATGCCGAAACCGAGATTATCCTTGGCAACCAGCATGCCCATCTTGCGGGTGAACTCACCCGAACCATCAGGGATAACCTTGACGTTTTCGAGGTTCTGGCTCTTTGCCCACGCGTTCATGACGAACGCGTCATTGACCGACAGGCAATAGATTTCATCGACGCCCAGCGCGCGGAATTCTGGTGTCAGCTTTTCAAAATCTGGCAGCTGGTAGGTCGAGCATGTTGGCGTGAAAGCACCTGGCAGGGAAAAAAGAACAACCTTCTTGCCTGCAAAGTAATCGTCGGATGTTACGTCCTGCCAACGGAATGGGTTTGGACCGCCAACAGCTTCGTCGCGAATGCGCGTGCGGAATGTAACTGCGGGAACTTTTTTACCTAGCATGATTTTCTCCTGTCGATGGCGCGACAAAGCTTGGGAACAATGCCCGCCTCTAATTCGTGTTTCGAGATAGCGTAAAACGGCGTTCAATGCAGCAGGAAATATCCCTCTGCACAGCAGCCATGCACAATTACGCGGTTTCTGAGGCGCTTTCTTAAAACAGGAAGTAACGTTGCGCCATAGGCAGAACGGTTGCCGGTTCGCAGGTCAACACTTCCCCATCGGCACGCACTTCGTATGTTTCTGGGTCGACCTCGATATGCGGTGTCAGATCATTGAGGATCATCGATTTCTTCGAGATGCCGCCACGGGTGTTTTTGACCGCAACAAGGTTCTTTGCAACACCCAGACGCTGCGCCAACCCTGCATCGAGAGAGGCCTGCGACACAAAGGTCACCGAAGAATTGGTACGTGCCTTGCCGTAAGCCCCGAACATCGGACGGTAGTGAACCGGTTGCGGTGTCGGAATAGAAGCGTTTGGATCCCCCATCGGCGCTGCAACAATCATTCCGCCCATCACCACCATATCCGGCTTGATGCCAAAGAAAGCAGGGTTCCAGATCACCAGATCCGCACGTTTGCCAACCGCGATCGAGCCGATTTCATGGCTGACGCCATGTGCGATGGCAGGATTGATGGTGTATTTGGCAACGTAACGACGCACACGGAAATTGTCGTTATTACCCTTTTCTTCCGGCAAACGGCCACGCTGACGTTTCATCTTGTCTGCCGTCTGCCAGGTTCGGATCGCCACTTCACCCACGCGCCCCATCGCCTGACTATCGGACGAGATGATCGAAAACGCACCGATATCGTGCAGGATGTCTTCTGCAGCGATTGTCTCCTTGCGAATGCGGCTTTCCGCAAAGGCAATATCCTCGGGGATGGATGGCGACAGATGGTGGCAGACCATCAACATATCCAGATGCTCGGCCAGGGTATTGACCGTATAGGGCCGCGTCGGATTGGTAGACGACGGAATAACGTTCATCTGACCGCAAATCTTGATGATGTCAGGCGCGTGACCACCGCCGGCACCTTCGGTGTGAAATGCATGGATGGTGCGGCCCTTGATCGATCCGACCGTGTCTTCGACAAAGCCGCTTTCGTTCAGTGTATCCGTATGGATCATCACCTGAACGTCATATTCATCCGCAACTGACAGGCAGCAATCGATAGCGCCGGGTGTTGTGCCCCAATCTTCATGCAGCTTGAGCGATGTGGCGCCACCAAGCACCATTTCTTCGAGTGCGCCGGGCAGCGAGGCATTACCCTTGCCGGCAAAGGCAAGGTTCATCGGGAAGGCATCTGCGGCCTCGATCATGCGGGCAATGTGCCATGGCCCCGGCGTGCAGGTCGTCGCCAGCGTGCCATGGGCCGGGCCTGTGCCGCCACCCAACATGCAGGTTATGCCACTCATTAGCGCTTCTTCGATCTGCTGCGGGCAAATGAAGTGAATATGGCTGTCCATACCGCCAGCGGTAACAATCTTGCCCTCACCGGCAATCGCTTCCGTGCCCGGTCCAACAATGATGTTAACGCCCGGCTGCGTGTCCGGGTTACCGGCTTTGCCGATGGCAACAATACGCCCGTCTTTGAGGCCGATATCGGCCTTGATGATACCCGAGTGGTCAACAATGACAGCATTGGTGATAACCGTATCAACCGCACCATTGGCGCGCGTCACCTGGCTTTGCCCCATACCGTCACGAATAACCTTGCCGCCACCAAACTTGACCTCTTCACCATAGGTGGTGTGGTCTTTTTCGATTTCGATAAACAGTTCGGTATCCGCCAGACGCACCTTGTCGCCCACCGTTGGGCCAAACATGCTGGCATAGGCTGCACGGGAAATTTTATAAGCCATTAGATCATGCTCCCTGAAAAGCGGAGAAAAGCTATTCTATTGAAATTCTTACAAGTTTACCTTCGCTTGCGAAGGTATCGACCAATTGTTTTTCAGCCTGAAACGGATGCCCTGCCCACCCCTGATGGCCAAAGCCGGTAATAAAAACCTGGGCCTGATCTTTAGCCGCCATGTCCAGCACCTGGAAAATGGCAATCAAACCACTGCTCGGGCAAATATAGGGTTCTGGCGAATATGCGGCCAGAAATCCGTCCGCACGCTCATGGATGTCACGCGAAATGATCTGGTGCTGTTTGCCGTTGTCTGAAGCGATCACAGCAAAGGCATCACTATAGTCGTCACAGAAATCATCCAGCTCCGGATTGGAAACCTTCAAACCGGAACGCATGTCCAGAAATTTAGCGGGATCGCGTACCGACCAGATGGTTGACGCCGCCTGGACCGGCTGTAGTGAGCGCCATTGCGGCTCTTCACTCATCGACTTTCCCGGCCGTCCGGTATTACACACGGCAACGATATCAGTTTTGACGCCACCTCGACCGAACGAACGGCAATCGTTGAAACGGATCACCAGATCCGCAACATCAATCAGTGCATTTGCACCGTCAGGTATGTCGCCATTGCCGACAACCACGATTTTTTGCCCCATCGCGGTTAAAATCCTTCCGAGAGGGAACGTAATTCTTCCGTCCGCTTACGGCTCATATCGGCAAGACATGACGACACCAGCAACGGTTCCATGGAGCCGCCGCGCGCCTGAAAGCCAACCGCTTCGCAATTGGCATCACGGTATGCAATCCATGCTCGCTGCGCTGCCAACAATGCCTTGACCGCACCTGCACCATCTTCACCCGCAGAACTGTCTCGCTCCGCCAGAACCTTACGCACGCTCTGATATTGCGTGTTTAGTTCCGCGTCCGCTGTCTCGTAATCTCGCGACGCGCAGATGTTCATCTCTGCCTGCGTCATCGGCGAATCACAGTCGATGTCAGGTTCACTCTGCGCTAACGCCGCTGTTGCGGAAGCAGCACTGATGATAAGTGCTGCTATTCCGTTATAAATCATCCGTCCTGTCATCGTGACGCGCCGTCATAGGCTTTGGGCGACAGCGCCCTGGCATCCACGCCGTCGAGGCAATTGGCGTTGACGGCGACCATCGGCGTACCATCAGGTGCATCGGCATAAGCAAAGCTTTCAATGCCGCAGGTTGCGCAGAACAGGTGATTGATCTTGTGCTTGTTGAACAGATATTCGTTGAGGCTCTTTTCGCCCGAGACCAGTTTAAAATGATCCTTTGGCACAAATGTCAGTACCGATCCCAGCCGTTTACAGCGGGAGCAGTTACACACCACCGTCTGATCGAGATCGGCATCTGCCTCAAAACTGACTGCGCCGCACTGGCAACTTCCGTGATAATGTTGCGTTGCCATATCAAAGCCTCCCCATGACCTGCTGACGAAAACCATAGACCTCACGTTTGCCGGAAAGCGGCACCAGCGTCACTTCACGGGTCTGCCCCGGCTCAAAGCGCACGGCCGTTCCTGCCGGAATATCAAGGCGCATGCCAAAGGCGCGGTCTCGCTCGAAGGCAAGTCCGGCATTGGTTTCTGCGAAGTGATAGTGGCTGCCAACCTGTACCGGACGATCACCGGTGTTGGAAACCTTGAGAGTAATCGTCTCCAGACCCGCATTGAGTTCGATGGAGCCTTCGGCTGATATAATTTCCCCTGGGATCATTTGATCCTCCTTATATTTTCGGCCTATGCACTTGTTAGAGAACTACAGCCTTCCGCCTTGAGTACGCGAACCGTGGAGGGCGGATTGTTCACCAGCTTTCCAGCCGGTCTTACCGGTCTGCGCACGAGTTCGCCGCCGCAATTCGGGCATTTTCCTCCAAGAGTGCCTTCAGCGCAATCGCTGCAATAGGTGCATTCGAAAGAGCAGATCACAGCCTCAAGGCTTGCCGGAGGCAAGTCCTTGTCGCAGCACTCACAATTGGGTCTCAGTTCCAGCGTCATGGTGTTCCCCTTGATAAGCGTCAGCGGATTGGTTCGTGAACCGTCACCAGCTTTGTGCCATCGGGAAAGGTCGCTTCCACCTGAACGTCATGGATCATTTCGGCAATGCCTTCCATGACCTGGGCACGGGTAATGACATGCGCGCCAGCTTCCATGAGCTCGGCAACAGCGCGACCGTCGCGCGCGCCTTCCACGACAAAATCCGTGATGAGCGCGATTGCTTCAGGATAGTTCAGCTTCACACCGCGCTCCAGACGACGGCGTGCAACCATGGCCGCCATGGAAATAAGCAGCTTGTCTTTCTCTCTCGGGCTAAGGTTCATTATCGTCCCACTCTTGTTCTTATAGATTCCAGACTTTCGGCACTGGCGCGCCATTACGCAAGTGCGAAATGACCGGCACCAGTATTTTTCTCAACGCAAATCCGTCTTCCGCGGCAACACGCACCACAAGCTTGCCTTGCCACTCGCTTGCCCCACCATGATCGCCCAACGCTTCGCGCACTTTCGGCAACATCGCCTCTGCCAGAGGCCCGATATACAACAGCGTAGCAAAGGCCACCTGCCTGTTCAGTACGGATGCCGATCCTGCCAGTTCCTCAATCTCGCCATCCAGCAACAGTTCTTCGGCATGGATGAGTTTGCCGCCATGGCGAATGCGCCAACGGTCACGAAACAGCCCGCCACGCATCATTTCACCCATGGCCTTGCGGCCTAGCAAAACAGCTTCGACGGCCAGAAACTCTGCGGAGGGATCAATATCTGCCTCCAACCTGCGGCTGAGGGAGGCATTGTCGAAAAGAATGGTTTCCTGTGGCAGCCAGTGCAACACAGAACCAGCTTCAGCCGTAACCCTTGCAATGACGGCAGCAGTACCAAACGACGCTTTGTAGATTTTTTCGCAGGCCTGCGTGGTGACAGTCAGTCGGGAGCCAGCACCTGCAACGGCGCTCCACTCGAGTTCATCGCCACCGGTCAACCCACCGGAGGAATTGATGAGAATGGCTTCCATCTCATTGGAAAACGTATCAGGAAGGCGGATCTTGGCGCAGCCTTCCTGAAACAATGTTTCTAGCCGGGTCTTGCCCTGCGGCGCCTTGGTTACAAGGCGTCCTCTACCACGCGCTCTTTGCTGACGGCTTTGATGGCGGGTATGTTCCCCGAGTTGCTGGTCTGAATGCACGTCGTCTCCGAAGTTTTCGCCGAAGCCGAAGCTGGCACTGCCTGCAAGACGCAATCGCTTTTCTTGACCGCAGCATCAACCACCAGCTGGCCTTCTGTGTTCTGGAAGAAATCCCACATCGTGTCAGCCGCATCAACCTGTCGCGACACCTCAGCCACAGCTTTGCGCTTGCCGTCGGCAGAGGCTTGAATAACCTCGGCTTTTACCGGGCTGCGAGGCCATGCATGGTCCCAACCGTCAATCACGTAAGAATAGACACGTGAACCGGATTTGCAGACATCATAGGTATTGAATGTCACACGACCGGCAGTACGGCTTTTGACGGCGCCCTTGCAGCCGTCCAATTCCGCCCAACGCTTCAGCGCGGTTTCACCGCTATAACGCCAATAGGCTTTACCACCACCTTGATAAGGGTTGGCAGGATCCTTGGTACCGGCAAAGGCAATAATGGAGATAGGACGTGCTGGTGTGCAGGTCGCACCGTCAGGCATCCATGAACCATCTTTTTCGACCGGATAACCGGCACGAAGCGACGCGACAAAACCGGCTGCCGCAAAGTCCTCGTTACCGTTGCACAGATATTGCGACAGCATGCGGCCACCACCGGAATAACCGGAGGCATAGATGCGCTGTTCATCGACACACAGTTTTTCCGAAACGGTCTTGATCGCCGCGCGGATGTAGCTGACCTCATCCAACCCGCCTTCGCGGGTGGTCACACCCGGGACATTCCAGGCATTCGTTCCTGTCATTTCGCCGGACAGACTGCCCTGCAGCGCAACTGTGATAAAGCCGTCACGCTCCGCGACCCTGTCCCAACCACTGCGGTTCATCTGGCCAATGGCATTGCTGTTGCTGCCATGAAAATCAAACACCACAGGCAATTTTTTCTGTCCGTCATACGATGATGGAACAAAATAAACGGCAGAGCGTTGATCACTACCGGACACCACGGAAAACTGGTGACGGCCCGGCTCGACAGGTTGACCGCACATCGATGCAGATGCGGCGGCACTCATGGCTGTAAGCGCGAAAAAGCTTGCGGTGATGGTTCGAAGGGGCAAAACAAACCGGACGATCCGGCCAGCATTATCAAGTTTCATCGGCACGCCTTTATTGGCACAAGTTCCCAACCATACGGCAGAGACACGTGGAATGTAAAGGATCGACGGAAGCCGCATGCTTTAAGGCTCTTCATGTGTCCTGCATGCGTCAATCTTGCGCCAAATACCACAACTCATTATTCGATGAAATGCTAAAACAATGCATAAATGCTATGCAACAACGCATAGGACTTCACTTTATTATAGCGGCTTTACATGTCCGTGAACGAAAACAGGTTGATTACACTGTCAAATGGCGACGCGCCTCCTGGCTATCCAGCGTTTCAGCCGCCCCTTGATGAACGATCTCACCGCGATCCATGATGTAGACATAGTCTGCAAGCTCACGGCAGAAATCCAGATATTGCTCCACCAGCAGAATAGCCATTCCGGTGGAATCTCGCAGATATTTGATCGCCCGCCCGATATCCTTGATGATTGATGGCTGAATGCCCTCAGTCGGCTCATCCAGCACCAGAATTTTCGGCCGCGTTACCAATGCACGGCCAATTGCCAACTGCTGCTGCTGCCCACCGGACAAATCACCGCCACGGCGCGACAGCATGGATTGCAGCACCGGAAACAAGCTGAAAATATCATCCGGAATAAAACGATCCTTGCGTGGCAGCGGCGCATAACCGCTTTCCAGATTTTCCTGCACACTCAACAACGGAAAGATTTCACGTCCCTGCGGCACATAACCAACCCCACGCTTGGCGCGCTGATAAGGGGCGAGGCCGTTGAGGCTTTCACCACCAAAGCTTATGGTGCCGGCACTTAAAGGATGCTGACCGGTAACGGCCCGCAACAGCGAGCTTTTACCAACACCATTACGTCCGAGAACACAGGTAATCTTGCCCATCTCCGCATTCAGCGAAATGCCACGCAAGGCCTGCGCTGCGCCGTAGTGAAGATTGATGTTGTTAACGCTCAGCATGTCATCGCCCCAGATAATTCTCGATCACCTTCGGATCGCTAGACACAAAATCGATGGATCCCTCCGCCAGCACCGAACCTTCGGCAAGGCAGGTCACCTTCACACCCAGTTCACGGATAAAGCCCATGTCATGTTCCACCACCACCACGGAACGTGTCTTGGCGATTTCCTTTAACAGCACAGCCGTTTCGGCTGTTTCGGCATCCGTCATGCCAGCCACCGGTTCGTCGACCAGAAGAAGTTTCGGTTCCTGGGCCAGCAACATGCCGATCTCCAGCCACTGCTTCTGGCCGTGCGAAAGGTTGGCTGCCAGATCATTTCGACGATGACCAAGACGCACAGTGCCAAGAATTTCCTCAATGCGGGCCTTGTCTTCTTCGGTCAGCCGGTAAAAAAGCGTGGCGAAAACCCCGCGCTTGCGGTTCAGCGCCAGTTCCAGATTGTCCCAAACCGTGTGGCTTTCAAATACGGTCGGTTTCTGGAATTTGCGACCGATGCCAAGCTGGGCAATGTCCGCCTCATCTTTTTTGGTGAGGTCGACGCTATCCTCGAACAGCACCTTGCCGGTGTCAGGTCGCGTCTTGCCAGTGATGATATCCATCATCGTCGTTTTACCGGCACCGTTAGGGCCGATGATGGCACGAAGTTCCCCCGGCTCCACGACGAAGGACAGGGAGTTCAGCGCCTTGAAACCGTCAAACGACACCGACACACCATCAAGATAAAGCAAGCTTTTCGATCTGTTTTCAGCAATCATATTCATGGATATCACTCCGCCGCCTGCTGCGCAGGTGTTGCCGTGTTCACCTCAACCGCAGCTGCCTTTTTGGTGTTTGCCAAGGCATTACGCCTGTCCCGGCGGTTGCCTATGACCTGCTGGATGGTGCCAACAATGCCCTTGGGGAAAAACAGCGTGACGGCAATAAAAAGCCCGCCCAATGCAAACAGCCACAATTCAGGGAAAGCACCGGTGAAATAGCTTTTACCGCCATTGACCAGCACGGCACCGATAATCGGACCAATCAGGGTGCCGCGACCGCCGACCGCCGTCCACACCACCACTTCAATCGAGTTGGCAGGCGAGAACTCACCGGGGTTGATGATACCGACCTGCGGCACGAACAATGCACCGGCAATGCCTGCCATCATGGCTGAGACAACAAAGGTGAAAAGCTTGATGTTTTCGACCCGGAAGCCAAGGAAACGCACGCGGCTTTCGGCATCGCGCACCCCAACCAGCACCTTGCCGAATTTGGAATTGACGATAGCCGAGGCGATCAAAAGGCTGAGCGCCAACATCACTGCGGTCATGGCAAACAGAACGGCACGTGTGCCATCGGCCTGCACGGAGAAACCGAGAATATCCTTGAAATCCGTCAGGCCATTATTTCCGCCAAACCCCATATCATTTCGGAAAAAGGCCAGCAGCAGCGCGTAGGTCATCGCCTGGGTGATGATCGATAGATAAACGCCGTTGACGCGGGAGCGAAAGGCAAACCAGCCGAACACGAAGGCCAGAACACCCGGCACTACCAGCACCATCAGCATGGCAAACCAGAACATGTCAAAGCCCTGCCAGAACCACGGCAATTCTTTCCAGTTCAGGAACACCATGAAGTCAGGCAAAACGGGGTGACCGTAGACACCCCGAGTGCCGATCTGGCGCATCAGGTACATGCCCATGGCATAACCACCCAGCGCAAAGAACGCAGCATGCCCCAGCGAAAGAATGCCGCAGTAACCCCACACAAGGTCAAGAGCCAATGCCAGCAAGGCATAGGCCAGATATTTGCCGAGCATCGACATGATATAGGTCGGCACATGCAGCGGGTTATCGGCAGGCAGCAAAAGGTTTGATGCCGGGATGAGCAGGGCAACCGCCAGAAGAATGGCAAGAGCAATGGTGATGTGGCGATCAAGCGCCCGAAGAAGGAAGCCGGTAATCATGCTTCGATGGCCCTTCCCTTGAGTGCGAAGAGACCACGCGGCCGCTTCTGAATGAACAGGATTATGAGCACGAGTACGAGGATTTTGCCGAGAACAGCGCCGACCGTCGGCTCCAGGAACTTGTTGAGCACGCCAAGCGACAGCGCCCCGACAAGCGTTCCCCACAGGTTACCCACACCGCCAAACACCACCACCATGAAACTATCGATGATGTAGCTCTGGCCAAGGTTGGGTGACACGTTGTCGATCTGTGAAAGGGCGACGCCAGCAAGTCCAGCCACACCAGATCCGAGCGCAAAGGTAAAGGCATCAACCCAGGGCGTTCTGATACCCATTGATGAAGCCATGCGGCGGTTCTGGGTGACTGCTCGCATTTGCAGACCGAAGGATGACCGTTTCAAAAGCAGAAGCAGCGCAAAGAAAACCGTGAAAGAAAAGGCAACGATCCATACGCGATTCCAGGTAAAGTTCAGATAACCGACACTGAACGAACCGGACATCCAGCTCGGATTGCCAACCTCACGGTTGGTCGGCCCAAAAATCGTCCGAACCGCCTGTTGCAGCACAAGCGAAATACCCCATGTGGCAAGCAGGGTTTCAAGTGGACGGCCATACAGGAAGCGGATGACACTCCGCTCCATGACCAGTCCGACAAAGCCAGTCACCAGAAAAGCCACTGGCAGTGCAATGGCCAGAGACCAGTCAAACAAACCAGGGTAATTGCTGCGGATAACCTCCTGCACCATGAAGGTGGAATAGGCACCAATCATCACCATTTCGCCATGCGCCATGTTGATGATGCCCATCACACCGAAGGTGATGGCAAGGCCAATGGCGGCCAGCAGCAGCACGGAACCAAGCGACAGGCCGTACCAGACATTTTGCACGCCGTCCCAGACAGCAAGCGAGCTTTCAATGTTTGAAATCGCGCTATCGATATCAGCCTTCAGGCTGGTATCGACAGAAGATGAGGCTGCCATCAGAATGCTGATCGCATCGCGCCCGCCAATCTTGCTGATGGTTTCAATTGCCGCTTTTTTCTCGTCCACCGAACGGTCTGACGACAAAAGGGATACAGCCCGCGCCTCTTCCATGCGGCCACGCACTTCTGCGTCCGTTTCCTTGGCAAGAGCAGCATCCAGCAAATCGAGATTTTCGGCACTGGGTGCCTTGAGCACCGCATCTGCCGCGGACAGGCGAACAGATTTTTCCGGGCTCAACAGTGTCAAACCGCCCAAAGCGGAACGGATAACCCGGCGCAGATTGTTGTTGACCTTGATCTTCGTCACAGCCGCTTTTGGCACTTCTCCAGCCGCCTCACCCGACATCGGGTCGATCAGCGCAAAACTGGAGCCTGCAGCCGTTGCCATGAAAACCAGATTATCGGCTTTACGCACATAGAGGTCGCCGGATGCAAATGCTTCAAGAGCAGGAACGACACGTGGATCCCCCGTCGCTGCAATCTGCCCGATCAGGACCTCTGCCTGCTTGAAGTCAGCTGTGCCAAGCGCATCGAACAGCGCCTTTGGATCACTTTGCGCCATTGAAGTTGACACCAGACTGAACAGCAGGCCGATCACGGCCAATAGACGAAATATCATAGTCCCAAGTCCCCCTTGGAAGCCTGCACATCAGTTGCGAAAACTGGCAGACGAATTCTGGAGTGAAGGAGCTTTCCTTCATGCCTCAGGGGCTTTCCCCTTAGACGTCATCAGCGGGCCTCACCCGGCTTAGGCGCTTGGTGCCGACCAACTTCACGTTGATCGGCATCCGCATTTTTCGTTTATCAGCTGCCTTTGCCGCCGCACTTGCCCGAGGCCACGTTGAAGTTGCCGCACTCCATTGGCTTGCGCCAATCCGAGATCAGGTCCTTGCTGTCCGGCAGGTAATCGGACCACTCGTCGCCAACCACCTGTGGGGTCTGCTGAACGATATCGAACTGGCCATCGGCCTGGATTTCGCCAATCAGCACCGGCTTGGTGATGTGGTGGTTCGGCATGACGGTGGAATAACCGCCGGAGAGGTTTGGAACCGATACACCAATGATCGAGTCGAGAACGGCATCCGTCTCGGTCGTGCCAGCGGCCTCAACAGCCTTTACCCATGCACTGAAGCCGATATAGGCCGCTTCCATCGGGTCGTTGGTGACGCGCTTGTCATTTTTGGTAAAGGCGTGCCAGGTCTTGATGAACTCTGCATTGACTTCGGAATCGACGGACTGGAAGTAGTTCCAGGCTGCAAGGTGGCCAACCAGTGGTCCGGTGTCGAGACCGGCCAACTCTTCTTCACCAACCGAGAAGGCAACGACCGGAATGTCTTCAGCCTTGACGCCCTGGTTTGCCAGTTCCTTGTAGAACGGTACGTTGGCATCGCCATTGATGGTGGAAACAACGGCGGTCTTTTTGCCAGCCGAACCGAACTTCTTGATGTCGGAAACGATGGTCTGCCAGTCGGAGTGACCAAATGGCGTGTAGTTGACCATGATGTCTTCAGACTTCACGCCCTTGGATTCAAGATAGGCCTTGAGGATCTTGTTGGTGGTCTGCGGATAGACATAGTCAGTACCGGCCAGAACCCAACGCTCAACGCCTTCGGAGCTGGCGAGATAATCAACGGCTGGAATAGCCTGTTGGTTTGGAGCGGCACCGGTATAGAAAATGTTACGCGAGGATTCTTCACCCTCATACTGAACCGGGTAGAACAGGATGGAGTTCAGCTCTTCAAACACCGGCAAAACGGATTTGCGCGAAGAAGAGGTCCAGCAACCGAACACGGCGGCAACCTTGTCCTGGCTGATCAGTTGACGCGCCTTTTCGGCAAACAGCGGCCAGTCAGAGGCCGGATCGACAACAACAGCTTCGAGTTTTTTGCCGAGAACGCCACCCTTCTTGTTCTGCTCTTCAATGAGCATCAACATGGCATCCTTCAGCGTCGTCTCGGAGATCGCCATGGTGCCGGAAAGGGAGTGAAGAACGCCAACCTTGATTGTGTCATCGGCAGCAAAAGCGCCGTGGAAGGCGGTGGTGGACAGGATTGCGCCCAGCAGCGCGCCTGTAACCTTTGTTCTGAATGTCATCTGATCGGACCCCTCTTATGGTTTGCCTTAAAAGGCACCAGCAGACTTTTTGACTGCCGCCGTGGGGAACTATCAAACGCACATCCGCAAAACCGTATACGTCAATTGACGTATGCAGGGTGGCGAAACAGGAAGGCAGAAAACTCAGCCATCAAGAAGGCCGCAAGAAGCGGCGCGGAAGGTCGGAGCACTATTCGTTTACAAAGAACCTAGTGGTGGAACTTAGTTCTGCGGTTTTGGATCTGTAGACGTCTCAAGGATGGCTTCCTGGTGATACCAGCTGTCGAAGTCGACCTGAGGTAAGGGTGCGGCATGAGGTTCAGGGTGCACAGACGCGTCCTTGCGGAAGCGGTTGTAGCCTGCACGACCACCAACGGGAAACTGATAAATTCTGGCACTTTCCATTTGCGGTTCATTTCTCATGATATTCTCTCTTCGTTAAAAACACCTCAGCATCTTGCTTCACCCTAATATAGCGCATCAGGATCGAAATTTCACCGTATCGATTAAAAAAAAATCAAAAAGATTAAAAAGTAGGCATTCAAAAAATCAAAGACGTGAAAGAGTAGTCTTTATGCAGCTAGCGACCTAAAATCGGTCATTCCTGGCGCAAAAAGCGCCTCTATCGGCAAATTTCCAGTCCGAAGCGTCATCATAGCGCCCTTCCCTTTATAAAAACTTCATATTTGCAGGGAATTACGATTTGTCGCTTCGGTTAAACGAACAGCTTAAACAGTCGTTCCACCGCACACGAATCCACTCTCCCAAAAGAATTTTGCAGCCGTTCCGCCATCCAAATTCAAACTGGCACGCCGCGTGCTTGTATATAGGCAGCCCTTGAAAGCGAAAGCGGTTTCCCTGCGGCCTGAACAGGTCAGGGGATATCAAGGCTTCGCATTATTACCTATGAGAGGTTCGCAATGACTAAGTTTAAACTCGAGTACATCTGGCTCGATGGTTACAAGCCGGTAGCAAACCTGCGTGGCAAAACGCAGGTCAAGGAATTCGACGAATTCCCGACACTCGAGCAGCTTCCGCTTTGGGGCTTTGACGGCTCCTCCACCCAGCAGGCCGAAGGCCACAGCTCGGATTGCGTTCTGAAGCCAGTTGCCATTTATCCTGATCCAGCCCGTACCAACGGCGCGCTCGTCATGTGCGAAGTCATGATGCCAGATGGCGTTACGCCACACGCATCCAACAGCCGCGCGACCATCCTCGACGACGAAGATGCATGGTTCGGCTTCGAGCAGGAATATTTCTTCTACGAAGACGGCCGCCCGCTCGGCTTCCCTGAGCAGGGCTACCCAGCTCCGCAGGGCCCATACTACACAGGCGTTGGCTACAAGAATGTCGGCTCCATCGCCCGCGAAATCGTTGAAGAGCACCTCGACCTCTGCCTCGAAGCAGGCATCAACCACGAAGGCATCAACGCCGAAGTGGCCAAGGGTCAGTGGGAATTCCAGGTCTTCGGCAAGGGCTCCAAGAAGGCCGCTGACCAGATCTGGATCGCTCGTTACCTGCTTCTGCGCCTTTGCGAAAAGTACGGCATCGACGTTGAATTCCATTGCAAGCCGCTCGGCGACACCGACTGGAACGGTTCGGGCATGCACTGCAACTTCTCCACCAAGTTCATGCGCGAAGTTGGCGGCAAGGAATATTTCGAAGCCCTCATGGCTGCGTTCTCCAAGAACTGGCAGGAGCATATCGACGTATACGGCCCAGACAACCACCTGCGTCTGACCGGCAAGCACGAAACAGCGCCATGGAACAAGTTCTCCTACGGTATTGCTGATCGTGGCGCGTCGATCCGCGTTCCACACTCCTTCGTCAACAACGGTTACCGTGGTTACCTGGAAGATCGCCGCCCGAACTCGCAGGGTTGCCCTTACCAGATCGCGTCTGTCGTTTTGAAGACGATCGCAGAAGTACCGACTGCAAAGTCGGCTGCGGCCTAACATAAAATGATGGCGTCGTTCGATCCGGACGACGCCATTTTTGTGTCTGCACAGGCAGGCCGCGTTGCTAAGACGAGCAACGACCACAAACTCTGATAACGGTTTCGGAGGCTATGAAATCCGGCATGGCCGCACGACAACGCATCATTCCCGTCAGACGTGAATATAACCGTTGGGTCGCCAACCAGACGCTGGAAGATTATGCGTTGCGCTTTACCGCAAAAAGCGCCCGGCAGTTTTCATCAAACCGAATTTCCCATACCGCCATTGGCGCCATCTCCTTCCTAGCTCTCGAAGCTATCGGCGGTGCGATCACCCTGTCCTATGGCACGACCAACGCGTTTTTTGCCACTATAGTCGCGGCTGTCGCCATGTTGGCCGTCGGCCTGCCGATCAGCCGTTACGCCATCCGCCACGGCGTCGATATTGACCTTCTGACCCGCGGTGCAAGCTTTGGCTACATCGGCTCGACGATAACCTCGCTGATCTATGCCGCCTTCACCTTCATGCTGTTTGCCATCGAGGCATCCATCATGTCCGGTGCGCTGGAACTGGCACTCGGCATTCCATTATGGATCGGCTATATCATTTCGGCCGTCATGGTCATACCGCTCGTGACCCACGGTGTGCGGTTGATCAGCAAGTTCCAGATCATGACCCAGCCATTCTGGATCATCCTGAACATATTGCCGTTTATCTTCATTGCCTTTCTGGACTGGGACAAATTCGATCTTTGGCTGGCCTTTTCCGGCATCCACCACACACCTGCACCAGTTGGAGAGTTTGCGCGGTTTAATCTCGTTGAATTTGGTGCCGCCTCAGCCGTCATTCTGGCATTGATGTCCCAGATCGGCGAACAGGTCGACTTTTTGCGCTTCCTGCCTGCCGAGGGCCAAAGCAAATTGCGCCATCGCATCGCTGTTTTTCTGGCAGGTGCCGGCTGGGTCGTGGTGGGCGTGCCAAAACTGCTGGCAGGCTCCTTCCTTGTCGTTCTGACCCTGTCGTCAGGCGTGCCGGTCGACAAGGCCGCCGACCCCTCGCAAATGTACCTCACCGCCTTTGGCTACATGATCCCGAACGAAAATGCTGCCATGCTGTTGATGGTAGCTTTCGTGGTGGTGTCGCAGCTCAAGATCAATGTCATGAATGCCTATGCGGGATCGCTGGCATGGTCGAATTTCTTCTCCCGCCTCACGCATAGCCATCCCGGTCGCGTTGTGTGGCTGGTGTTTAACGTTGCCATCGCCCTGCTTCTGATGGAACTCGGCATTTACAAATTGCTGGAAGAAACGCTCGGCATCTTTTCCATTGTTGCAATGGCGTGGCTATGCACGATCTCGGCCGACTTGTTCGTTAACAAGCCACTTGGCCTTGCCCCACCCGGTATCGAGTTCAAGCGCGCACACCTCTACGACATCAACCCGGTTGGTGTCGGCAGTATGATGCTGTCAGCAACCATTGCACTTGCCGCCCATTTTGGCCTGTTCGGCTCGATGGCCGCTTCACTTGCACCCTACATCACGCTGGTGGTTGCTTTCATCGCCTCCCCGCTAATTGCGTGGGGAACAAAGGGAAAGTTTTATCTCGCTCGTAAGCCGCGCCAGAAATGGCATGAAGAAAGCAGCATTACCTGTTCTATCTGCGAGCACCCATTTGAGCCGGAGGACATGGCGTGGTGCCCTGCCTATGCAGCGCCTATCTGTTCGCTCTGCTGTTCGCTGGATAGCCGTTGTCATGACATGTGCAAACCAAAGGCAAAGCTCAATTATCAGGTAGCGACGGTCGCGAAGTCCTTCCTGCCCAATGAGTTGGTGGCAAAACTTGCCACGCGCCTTGGTCGCTATGGCATGTCAGCAGCATTGGCAATCGCAGTTCTCGGTGGCATTCTGGCGTTGATTGCCCATCAGGTCGCCACAGCCTCACCGGAAACTGCGGATGTCGTGAACCGCACCATCCTCATCGTGTTTTTTGTTTTTGCTGTCATTGCCGGCATCGTCTGCTGGTTTCTGGTCCTTGCCCACGACAGCCGCGTGGTCGCGGAAGAAGAATCATCGCGCCAAAACACGTTGCTGCTTAAGGAAATTGCCGCCCACCGCAAAACAGATGCCGCGCTGCAGACCGCCAAGGAAACCGCCGAGGCGGCAAACCGCGCCAAAAGTCGGTATGTGGTTGGCCTCAGTCATGAACTGCGCACGCCGCTCAATGCCGTGCTGGGTTACGCGCAAATTCTCGAGCGAGACGAAACCATACCCGCACCACGCCAATCTGCCATCAAGGTCATCAAACGTTCCGCCGATCATTTGTCCGGTCTTATCGATGGCCTGCTGGATATTTCCAAGATTGAGGCTGGCCGCCTGCAGGTCTACTCCAACGAAATCAATATCCAGGATTTTCTGGATCAGATCGTCGATATGTTTCGCCCGCAGGCTCAGGCCAAGGGGCTGACATTTCATCACATCAGGGCACAGTCACTGCCGCAATATGTGCGAAACGATGAAAAACGACTGCGTCAAATCCTCGTAAACCTGCTGTCCAATGCCATTAAATTCACCGATGCAGGCACCGTGACCTTTGAAGTCGCCTATCGCAGCCAGGTCGCCACCTTCACGGTGACGGACAGCGGACGCGGTATTTCCCCCAAGGATTTGGCCCGCATCTACGAACCGTTCCAACGCGGTGAAGCGGATAACATCAAACCCATGCCGGGTCTTGGCCTTGGCCTCACCATCACCCAGCTATTGACCAACACGCTTGGCGGCGAGATTTCTGCCACCAGCGAAAAGGATGTAGGTTCGACATTCCGCGTGCGCCTTATGTTGTCGGCCATCAACCGCCCGAGCACGGCGCCGGCCGCTGAAAAGAAAATCGTGTCCTACGCCGGGCCACGTCGCACCATCATGGTGGTGGATGATAATGAGGACCACCGTGATCTGATGCAGGAAGTCCTCTCTCCGCTCGATTTTGTGGTGCTAACTGCCCAGAGTGGTCCGGACTGCCTGACCCTCATCGAAGGGTTAAGGCCGGATGCATTCCTCATCGACATTTCCATGCCCGGCATGAACGGCTGGCAACTGGTCGCCAAGCTGCGCGATGCCGGTCAAACCGCACCTATCATCATGTTGTCAGCCAATATTGGGGACACGGCCATTATTGGCGCAGGTACCGATGGCCATAATGATGCCATTGCCAAACCGGTCGACATTCGCAAGCTCTGTGACCGCCTCGCCGTGCATCTGGGTCTGCACTGGGTGTATGAAAAAGACCTTTCCACGGTCATTGTTTCGACAGCTCCGCCAGCCCCGTTAAAGGCACCGGCTTCTGTTCACCTTCAGGACTTGCTGCGCCTTGGGGAAATTGGCTACATCCGAGGTATCGAAGCCAAGCTGGATGATCTTGACCGCAGCCAAGAAAACCTGCCATTTACCGCACAAGCCCGCAATTTCGTGCGATCCTTCGACTTGACGGGTTACGCGGACTTTATAAAAAAATTTGAAGACAAAAGGACGGGCACGGATGACTGAGCCGATGAACCCGCGCGATATCGTGCTGCTGGTGGATGACAGCCCAGAAGCGTTGGGCTTTCTGACAGAGGCACTTGAGCAATCCGGTTTCTCCGTCCTGATTGCCACTTCCGGTCAAGCCGCCCTCAACATTGTCGAACGCATTACCCCAGATATCATTCTGCTGGACGCGATCATGCCCTCGATGGACGGTTTTGAAACCTGCCGTCGTCTCAAGGCAAATGCCTCGGTCACACAGGTGCCGGTTATCTTCATGACTGGCCTGACGGAGACCGAACATGTGGTGCACGCATTGGGTTCCGGCGGCGTCGACTATCTGACCAAGCCAATCAATATCGACGAATTGCGCGCCCGTATTCGTGTTCACTTGTCCAATGCCCGCTCAGCACAAAGTGCCCGTGTGGCATTGGATGCCGCCGGGCGCCACTTGTTGGCGGTGCGGGCCAATGGTGCAATCCACTGGTCAACACCACAGGCGACACGGCTGATCAACGCAGCGACGGGTAGTGATGCCGGATTGGAAATTGTCTCTGCCGAAATTGCCACCTGGCTTGGCTCTCCCGATCGCGCCCAACATATGCGGGATGCAGCTTTAAGCATTTCCAACAATGGGCAGGCGATCCTGCAGCTTACCTTCTTGGGAGCGATGGGGGCTGACGAATATCTGTTCCGCCTGATGGCAACCAATGACAAACCGGCCGATGCCTTGCTGCGACAACATTTTGGCCTGACGTTGCGGGAATCCGAAGTGTTATTGTGGATTGCCAAGGGTAAATCCAATCGCGACATCGGCGATATTCTTGGCCTTTCTGCCCGCACGGTGAACAAACATCTGGAGCAGATTTATGTGAAGCTTGGCGTTGAAAACCGCGCATCTGCTGCTGTGAAAGCAACGCAGGTCATCCATAACAACGGCTGAGCCCTCCTAAGTCTACGGTGCCTCCTCAGAACGGCTGGCGAGTAGCTGTGAAACGGTCACGAATTCAAAACCGCGCTGTCTCAGACCCTGGACAATCTTCGGTACGGCTGCACGGCTTGCCTCTCCGCTGCGATACATCACATGCAGCAAAATGATCGATCCATTCTGCGCTTTTTCAAGCACATGCGCAGCCATGGCATCAGCATTGCCCGCAATGTCAGGATAACTTTCCGGCTCTATGTCCCAGGTGATTGTCTTGCGATTATTCTGCGACAGATACCACGGCAAGGTCACCAGCTTTTTGCCATAAGGTGGGCGAAAATCGATCTCGCCCTGATAGCCGGCTGCACGGATAGCGGCATCAGTCCGCTCAATTTCGTCGGCAACGGTGGCAGGCCCTGTCAGTAACATGCGGGCATGCGAGTAGGAGTGATTGCCCACCTGATGCCCTGCCTCGACAATCGCCCGCGCCTGCGCCGGATTTTCCTGCATCTCTCTGCCGGTCAGGAAAAACGTTGCCGGGACATCATGCTCTTTCAGCATGTCCAGCACATCCTGTGTGAAACGAACGGTCGGACCATCATCAAATGTCAGGGCAACGAGGGGCTTGCTGGTTTCGACCCGGGCGAAAATCTCGCCAAACAACTGTGTGGTGCGAGAATTGCCAAGTGTGTAAAGGCCAAACAGACCGCCCCCCAGCCCAAGCACAACCAAACCGACTGTCAAAAGTCGCCGCATCACCATCGAATCTCTCCCGGCAGTTGTCCCCTCGACATTCATTGCAACGACAATGTCGCCTTTGTGGCAAAAACAATCTGGGCGCAGGAAAATCAGAAAACAGCTGCTATTCCGTGCCTCAAAAGCAAAAAGCCCGGCATCTCTGCCGGGCTTCTTGGATGTATTAGCAGAAACTTAGCTGCCCTGCTGGAAGTAGCTGAACTTGCCGTCCGGACCCTTCTTCCACTCGTACATAACGTAACCAGGAAGTTTTGGATCGCCCTTTTCGTCGAAGGAGATATCGCCAAGAACGGTCTTGAACGTACCCTTCTTCATTGCTTCGGCAACAGCTTCAGCGTCGGTCGAACCGGCAGCCTTGGCAGCTTCAGCAATCGTCTGGAGCGCAGCGTAGGAGTACAGAGTGTAAGCTTCAGGGTTGAAGCCGGCGGCCTTGAACTTCTCTACCAGTTCCTTGTTTTCAGGACGCAGGGTTGGATCAGGACCGAATGTGTTGAGCGTGCCTTCAACAGCGTCACCAGCAATCGAGGCCAGTTCGTTGGACACGATACCGTCACCCGAAATGAGCGTTGCCTTCAGACCCTGGTCAGCAGCCTGACGGATGATCAGACCAGCTTCTGTGTGCAGGCCGCCCCAATAGATAATGGAAACGCCGGCTTCCTTCATCTTTGCGATCAGTGCCGAGAAGTCCTTGTCGCCGACGTTAACGCCTTCGTACATGGCTTCAGTCACACCAGCAGCGTTTGCAGCCTTTTTGGTTTCGTCGGCAAGGCCCTGACCATATGGGGTCTTGTCGTGAATGATGGCGATCTTTGCATCCTTGAAGTGGTCAGCAAGATACTTGCCGGCAATGCCGCCCTGCTGGTCGTCACGACCGCAAGTACGGAAGGTGTTCCACAGGCCGCGTTCGGTGAAAACCGGGTTGGTCGCAGCAGGCGTCACTTCGAGAATGCCGTTTTCTGCGTACACTTCGGAAGCCGGGATCGAAACGCCCGAGTTGAAGTGACCAACAACAAACTTCACGCCGTCAGCAACGAACTTGTTGGCAACGGAGATGCCCTGCTTGGGGTCGGACACGTCGTCACCCAGGACGATCTTGATCTGTTCGCCGTTGATACCGCCAGCAGCATTAATGTCTGCTGCCGCTTGCTCGGCACCCTTCTGGAGCTGCGCACCGAACGCTGCGTTCGGGCCAGTCAGCGGGCCACCAACGGCGACGAGAATATCAGCCCAGGCAGAGCCGCTGAACGCGACCATTGCAGTCAGCGCTACTGCGGAAAGAAGAGACTTCTTCATTATGTTACTCCCAGTTCCTTTTGGATGGGTATTGTTGTTTACCTGTCCAGCCCCATCATCACTAAACAGGAAAGCTGTTCCACCTTTGCGAGCAGTCTGAGGTCAGAGACCCTGCCCTGTCAATCTTTCTTCTTCCAGGAAAAAGCAGAACTTTTTTCGTATAGCCAATAGTAGTTATTGACCATTTGGCTCGTTCTGCGAGTACGGAAACCGGCAACGGAAAAAACAAGCAACACCACCACATCGATTGTGTAGTAGAAGCCATTCAGTATCGGGCCGTTAAACAGCGCGTGATGCAAAAAGCGCATGGCAAAGCCCAGAAGTAACGTATAGACGATGACACGAGGCATTTCGCCCCAACCATCGGCTACCGACTTGCCGGTACGCCATGCTGTCCAGAACCCCAGAAGCAGAACCAATACCCGCAAGACGTAACGAGGCATCGTATCTGTTTCGAAAAAAAGTCCCTGCATTTCATTTTCCCCTTTAGCGCGGTCGCCCTTACGACAGACGCTCCGTTATTCTTATTTTAAAACCGGTCCTTGCAGACCGGGAATTCCATTTCCCACCCCTTCAAATCTGTTGCCAGCTTTGAGGCCAAAGACGGGAAAGCATTTTGCGGCATGACGTTTTTCAGAAAGAGAAACACCATTCCGATTGCAGGCGTACCAGCTTCTTTTTGATGGCTGGCGACACCTGAATTTCTTTTCAAAACGTCGACTTCGTAAAAATATCGCCGTTCAAAATCTCGTTGCCTCACCTTTTATCGTCTTGAAAACCGCCAAAAGTTTTCGTGACGACATCAGTGGCGGCCACCTTCCAGATAGGCCGCACGCACTTCAGGATCGGCCAGAAGTTCCTTGCCGGAACCGCTCATGGTTACCTTGCCGTTCACCATCACATAAGCGCGGTCGGAAAGCTTGAGGGCAGCAAAAGCGTTCTGTTCAACAAGAAACACGGTCAGACCTTCTTCCCTGTTCAGTTTCTTGATCGCTTCGAAAATGCCCTTCACAATCAGGGGCGCCAGACCCAGTGAAGGTTCGTCCAGCAACAACAGTTTCGGACGGGCCATCAGCGCACGGCCGATGGACAGCATCTGCTGCTCACCGCCCGACAATGTACCGCCGCGCTGGCTCTGACGTTCCTTCAGGCGCGGGAACATCACAAAGATCTTCTCCACATCTTCCTTGAAGTATTTCAGATTATCCAGACCAGCGCCCATCTGAAGGTTTTCCAGAACCGTCATGCGCGGAAAAATGCGACGACCTTCAGGAGACTGCGCAATACGTTTGCGCGCAATCAGGTGTGTTGGCACACGGGTAATGTCCTCGCCGTCGAAGATGACCGAACCGGAGCGGGCCTGCGGGCTGCCACAAATGGTCATCATCAACGTGGATTTTCCAGCGCCGTTAGCGCCGATAAGGCTGACGATCTCACCCCTGTTCACCTCGATATCGACACCGGCGAGCGCACGGATATTGCCGTAATAGGTTTCAACATTCTGGACTTTAAGAAGGGATTCACCGGACATCAGACCGCTCCCCCGTCAAGTTCTTCAGCAATAATTTCTTCCACTTCATCGTCCTCGACACCGAGGTAGGCGGCGATGACCTTGGGGTCATTCTTGACATGGTCCGGCGTGCCGTCAGAAATCTTCTGACCGTATTCAAGCACAACCACATGGTCGGAAATTTCCATAACCACCGACATGTCGTGCTCGATCAGCAAAAGCGATGTTCCTTCATCGCGGATGCCACGCAGCAATGCGTTCAGTGCCAGAGATTCCTTCGGGTTCAGACCAGCGGCCGGCTCGTCGAGGCACAGAAGCTCAGGACCGGTGCACATGGCACGGGCAATTTCCAGACGGCGCTGCGCGCCATAGGAAAGATCACCTGCCGGGTCATCAGCACGATCCGTAAGATTGGCCTTGTCGAGCCAGTACTTTGCCTTCTCGATGGCATCGGCTGCAGCGTTTTTGTAAGCCGCGAAACCCAGCAATCCGAGAATGGTGTAACCGGATGCCTTCATCAGCACGTTGTGCTGCGCAACCAGCAGGTTTTCGAGCACCGTCAGACCGGAGAAAAGCCGGATATTCTGAAAGGTTCTCGCAACCTTGGCTTTTTTGGTGATCTCGAAATCCGGCAAACGTTCGAGAAGGTGCTGCTGCCCCTCCTTCCCGTTCATGGTGATCATGCCCATTGTCGGTTTGTAAAAACCGGTGATGCAGTTGAACACCGTTGTTTTGCCAGCACCGTTCGGCCCGATCAACGCGGTGATTTCACCACGCTTGGCTTCGAACGAAAAATCGTTGATGGCCATCAAGCCGCCAAACTTCATCGAGAGATGTTCGACCTTCAGTATCGTATCTTTTTTCATGGAACTTGCTCCGGATGCCATCAGCCGTGACCTTCCTTCGTAAAGCTGCCGGAGACAGCCTTGCGTGTTTTCAAGAAGGCAGTCGGTTCGCGTGAACCCACAAAACCACGTGGCTTGAACAGCATCACGATAATCATTGCCAGACCGAACAGCAGCATACGGTAGAGTTCGGGAGTGAAGTCATTTCCGAAGAAATGCTTGAGGAACTCCATTTCGCGCAGCGCTTCCGTGCCACCCACCATCACCACAGCCGCAATGGCAATGCCGGTGAGTGATCCCATACCACCGAGAACCACGATGGCCAGAATGACCGCAGATTCAAGAAACACGAAGGATTCAGGCGATACGAACCCCTGACGAGCTGCGAAGAATGAACCGGCAAAACCACCAAACATCGCGCCTGTTGCAAAGGCGGTGAGTTTGGTCGCAACCGTATCGATACCAAGCGAGCGGCAGGCAATTTCATCTTCACGCAGGGCTTCCCATGCACGACCGATCGGCATGCGACGCAGGCGGATCGTGACGTAGGCTGTCAGAAGGCAAAGCGCCAGGATGACGTAGAACAGGAAGATTTTATAATAGGCCGACGACATCGACAGGCCAAAAGCCTTGGCGAAGTTGTTCGGCGCACCGGTATCGAACGACCAGATGCCGAAGACCGATGCCTTGGCAATGCTCGAGATACCGAACGTGCCCTTGGTCACATCTGTCCAGTTTATCAAAACAAGACGAATGATTTCACCGAAGGCAAGTGTCACGATGGCTAGATAGTCACCACGCAGGCGCAGAACGGGGAAGCCGAGGATAACACCCCAAAACGCCGCCAGAATACCGGACATTGGCAAGAGCAGCCAGAACGAGAAGCCGAAGTAGCTGGACAGCAGTGCGTAGGAATAGGCACCAACCGCGTAGAACGCCACATATCCCAGATCGAGCAAACCGGCCAGACCGACAACGATATTCAAACCCCATGCCAGCATGACGTAGATCAGGATCTGGATGCCGAAGTTATCAACGTATTTCAGTGAACCCTGGAAGCCGTTAATTGCGACCATAGCAGGTGGGTAGAGAAGCAACGCAACAAGCGCGATCTTCAGAAAATACTTTTGGAAATCACTTTTTTCTTCAGTGATATCCAGTACGCCAGTGCGTGCTTTTTTCAGTTTACGTGAATCAAGCGCTGGCTTGATAAAACCAACAACCAGAAAACGACCGACAGCAGCGATGGCGACAAAAATCGCCAGGAGATCCCAACGGGTCTCCCAGACAAGTGCGTTATTGATATCCTGAAAGGTACGGATACCAACGAACAGCAGGAACATGCCGAAGGAAATCAAGCCCGCGTAGAGGCCTTCCTTCAGCGCCACGACCGTAAGATCGGGGCTGGAGGATTTTGTTTCAGAGCCAGAATTTGCCATGTTTTTATACCTTCTCGACTTCGGGACGTCCGAGGATGCCCGTAGGCTTGAAGATCAGAACGAATGCAAGAATGGCAAAAGCTGCAACATCCTTGTAGGCAATCGAGAAATAGGCAGACCAAAGGCTTTCGATCAGGCCGATCAGAAGACCACCGAGCACAGCGCCTGGCAGTGAGCCAATGCCACCAAGAACCGCAGCCGTGAACGCCTTTACGCCAGGAATGAACCCGTCATTGAACGAGGCAACACCATAATACATGAGGTACAGCGTGCCAGCGACGGCTGCGAGAGCAGCGCCCATAACAAAGGTAATCGAAATGGTGCGGTCTACATCGACACCCAGAAGTGCCGCCATCTTGCGGTCCTGCTCGGTTGCCCGCTGCGCACGGCCAAGCGGTGTCTTGTTGACGATATACCAGAACACGAACAACAGCACGGATGTGACGGCCACAATGATAAGCTGCTTCAACGAGATGGTGATTGCGCCGAAGTGGAAGACATCTGTCACTAGCGACGGGATCGGCTTGTTGCGTGGACCCTGCGTAACCTGAATGAAGTTGGATAGCACAATCGACATGCCGATCGCGGTGATCAGCGGCGCGAGGCGGAAGGAGCCACGCAGCGGCCGGTAAGCCACGCGCTCAATCGTCCAGTTCCACAACCCGGTCATCAGCATCGCAACAACCATCATAAGAAGAAGGAGCAGCGCCACCGGAATACCGGCAAAAAACGATGTGAGAATGAGGAAGACGATAAGGGCTGCGAAGCCACCCAGCATGAATATGTCGCCATGGGCGAAGTTGATCATGCCGATAATGCCGTAAACCATCGTATAGCCAATTGCGATCAGGCCATAGATAGAACCAAGAGTCAGCCCGTTTATGAGCTGCTGGATAAAATACTCCATATTTTCCCCCGGATGCACTCTCTAAAGGAGCACATCTCTTTTATTACGTTCCCGCGATCCTGTAAGACAGATCCGTATGAAATGCATAACGCGTTCGAAAGAAATGTGAAGCCCAAAAGGAAAATTTCAGCCAAATATTTGGAGTTTTCATATTCACTGCCGCATTTGGGATCACAAAGAGCAGGAATTCGGCAGAAGCTGAGCAAAAACCACTCATTTCGCAGTGTAATACAACGTTATCACTTAACGTAACTCGAAATAATACCCGTACCATTTCCCGACACAATTTAATGCTGTATTTATCAATATTATATATCGTAAATACTTGAAATGAATGCGATATATCTGAGACAACGCTGGGAACCCGAGGACACATCGTCAAAATGCTGGAGCATCTGACACACGCAGCCTTTGCAGCAGGTCGAGAAATCATGGCCATCCACACGGCTGGGCCACATGTGCTCTATAAGAATGACTGCTCCCCCGTCACAGAGGCGGATCAGCGTGCCGAAGACGTTATTCTGGCAGCGCTAGAACAGGCTTTTCCCACTATCCCGGTTATTGCCGAAGAGGCTGTATCATCTGGCATCATGCCGGAAATATCCGGCGGCGATTTCTTTCTGGTCGACCCGCTTGATGGCACCAAGGAGTTCATCGCTGGAAACGACGATTTCACCGTCAATATTGCACTGATTCGCGATGGAAAACCGGTAACCGGTGTGGTGCTGGCGCCTCTGCTCAGAACACTCTGGACCGGCCACGAAGGTATTGCCGAAAAGCTGACGCTCGACGAGGATTTCAACATTGTCTCGCGGGAAGAGATTAACACAAGAAGCTGTCCTGACGCGATGATGGCGCTCATCAGTCGCTCGCACAGCACGCCGGAAGCGACGGCTTTCGTTACACAGCACGGCATTCGTAATTTCAATTCGGTCGGATCATCGCTGAAATTCTGTCTTATTGCAGAAGGTCAGGCCGATGTTTATCCGCGGTTCAGCCGCACCATGTTGTGGGATACGGCCGCGGGTGACGCCATCTTGCGCGCGGCCGGCGGGATCACAGTGACACCTGAAGGTGCGCCGCTGGTCTATCTGCCCAAGATCTGCACGGAAGAAGGTCTTGCCAACGGCCACTTCGTGGCCTGGGGCACGCCCGCCATGGCGGAAAACACCTGATTATTGCTTTAAGAAGTAAGGACGGTTGATTGCTCCAATCATCCGTCCTGCCCGTCACCAAATTCACAGCAATCGATAACGATAGGCCCGCGCCACCGCTTGCATGCGGTTGACTGCCTCAAGCTTGCGCATCGCGCTTTTCAGGTAGCTGATCACGGTATGGCTGGAAATGGAGAGAATGATCGCGATCTCTTCACTGCTTTTACCGGCAGCAGACCAACGCAAACACTCAATTTCACGAGCCGTGAGTTTTTCCCGTGGCCCAGCCTGCAACAGACTGTCGCCAGATGCCCTGTCCAGAATCTCCACAGCTTCAAAATATAATGCCGCCATATCCGGCTGCGTAGGATCGACAGCGTCGCTGCTGAGAGCCAACACATAGATATTCATATGGGCATCATGCAGTGAGCAGGCCAGGACATTGGCATAACCAAACCGGGCAAACTCCTTGCCAAGATCGGCCACATCACGACCATTCTCGTCCTGCCAGAAACATGAACCTGGCAGCAACACCGGAACGACCTTGCGCTTCAGCATGGCAATCAGCTTGCTGCTCCGAAACGCATCACTCAGCGAATATGCATTCACCAGCCCGGTCGGCCAGTTGCTGTGAACGATATTGTCTCGGAAGCCGGATTTATCCGCACGTGGAAAAGCCGTCAGCATATAACGGTCAAAGCCATGTCGCTTGCATAAGTCTGCGAGGTCACTTTCCAGACGGTTTGGAAACTCGCTATCGCCCTTGTCTGTCATCACGGCCCCGGTCACACCCTGCACTCCGACGAAAACAGACCCTGAACTGCCATATCAATTGCATCAGTCGTTGAAACGTTGCCCGACACGTTTCTTCTCCCCTCTATAAAAGCATCTGGAAATTCACATTTGAAAATGGTGCTGGATTTTTGCATTGGCTTATCGGTTGAAACAGTACACGGAATCGCTGTGCAACCGACCATACTGCACGCATGAGAATAATAACATTAAAACATTCGAATATATTACAATTACAGTAATAGCCAGAAACAACAAATAAGAAATACTTAAATCAGCAGACACAGATATATCCGGCCGGGTTTATGTCGAAGATGTGCCTTTTTATTGGCACGACAAAGACTGCGTTTTTTTGACACGACCGTAATCTTTCGGCCAGATTTGAACCGTTTTCCTCACAGAACACCCGAAATAGTTCAAATTGTTAACAAATTCTCTCGAACAGCTTAGTTCTTTTTTAAAGTTAGCGCGCTAGGTTGATCCTATATGGTCTTGAGTTTGTATAGAGTGTCCAATGACCGAAATGATACGTCCACGAGTTAAATATGTCATCGGCCCAGATGGCAGCCCGCTAACAATTGCCGACCTTCCTCCGGCTGATACCCGTCGTTGGGTGATCCGTAGGAAGGCAGAAGTAGTTGCTGCGGTTCGGGGTGGGCTTTTGAGCCTGGAAGAAGCCTGTGAGCGTTATACGCTGACGGTTGAAGAATTCCTGTCCTGGCAGTCTTCGATTTCCGATCACGGCCTTGCAGGTCTGCGCACCACGCGCATCCAGCAGTACCGTCACTAGTTAAAGTCCTGTTGTGGCTTAAGCCGCATCGAGACCATTATACAAGATAGCGCCACGGCATGTTTCAAAACATGCACCGTGGCGTATCTGTTTTCAGTTGCCATACAAATGGCTCGCCTCGCGCTCCCCACCCACGGCATTCAGCAGCGCAGCACAAGCTGAGCATTCCAAATTGTAACATCACTGTTCACAAACTGCGGTCACCTTTTCCCGTCTGCTGCTCATGTGGCATGGTATAGCTACGCCATCACAAACGTTAAGCGGGAGAAGATGATGGAATTCAAAAGCAGTGAAACGGGCTCAAAAGGTCTCTACACGGCAACGCTTGAGGGCCATACCGGAGAGATGACCTATTCTCGCGCATCGGAAAAGTTAATCATTCTTGATCACACCGGTGTTCCCGACGAGCTTCGTGGCAAGGGCGTTGGCCAGGCACTGGCAGCGCACGCAATCGAAGAGGCGCGAAAAGGTGGCTGGAAAATCATGCCGCTTTGCCCTTTTTTCAAGGCGCAGGTGCTTCGTCACCCAGAATGGAACGACGTCATCTCCGGTTAAGCAGATTTGAGGCGCATAAAAATTGCCATTTTTTAGATTCAAAACCCAACATCCGCATCGATGGTCGTCAGGTCTTAACCATTTCAGCGGCGCGTTAACCGTTATAGAGGGCTCCGGAACGCAAATCCAAGGTCGGATTCTCGGCTAAAGCATCACGAAAATCACCAGCGCGCGCCAAACGAATCACTTTCATCGCGAAAATGACAAAAATATCCCAAAATGGGTTCAGGCACGCGCCCTCGATGAAGGCGCCTGCCTGAAAATAGTCATCAGTACAGCCTTTGCGAGAAAACGGATTTATCGTTTTTCAAGCAAATAAAGGTGGCTTATGCCCGTGCCCGCATGGCGCCATCGCGACTTTCGAGAGCAGCAGCCTTTTCATAATCGGCCACGACTTCCTCAAGCGATGCTTCGGCCGCCTCCTGCTGCGCCCTCAGTTCCCGAATGGAAACCTGAAGGTTATCAGCACGTTGACGTGCGGCCTTGGCAAAGGTCGGATACGCAAAATGTGTTGGGTCCGTAATACCCGACTTGGATTCTTCAAGACTGATCTGGTGAACCAGTTCCTTAGCCATCCGGTCGAACTCCGCCATCATGAGTTGCAACTGCTGCAACTGACGGCGTTTCTCGTTGACCTGAAATTCCTTCAGGCGAATTAGGCTGTCACGCGACTTCATACGCAATACTCCGTGGATGTCGAAACCCCGGTTCAAGACAATTTAAACCCGTTGATGCCGGTGTGAGCCGAAATCGTTCAAAAAAATAACAAGACGTTAATAAAAAAACGTCCGCGTTAACCTTTCGTTTACGGGCATCATTAATGATAACGACGATCATTTAAGGGTCGGTAAATGCCATGTCCAAAAATTTGGACGCGACAATGTACGAGTCGGTTGAATCACTTAGCACGACATCCTCATGTTAAGATTCAATGTTGGCGATGGTGGATTCATATGGAAAATCAGTGGCGTGCCATTTATATTTAACAAATTCGATACACTTGCCAGAGGCGATTAGAATTTGTTAACCATTTGATGGCAGCCTGCAAATCAGGCAACGTCTGGATCCGTATCGCGCAAGGCACTTACCTTCCGGCGGGCGGCAAAGGGGATAATTATGCGGGTTCTACTCATCGAAGACGACAGCGCGACAGCTCAGAGCATCGAGCTAATGCTGAAGTCAGAAAGCTTTAATGTCTATACGACCGATCTCGGCGAAGAGGGCGTGGATTTAGGCAAGCTGTATGACTACGATATCATTCTTCTCGACCTCAATCTTCCGGACATGTCCGGTTATGAAGTTTTGAGAACACTTCGCCTGTCCAAGGTGAAGACACCTATCCTTATTCTCTCCGGCATGGCCGGTATTGAAGACAAGGTACGTGGTCTCGGCTTCGGCGCAGACGACTACATGACTAAGCCATTCCATAAGGATGAGCTTGTTGCCCGTATCCACGCTATCGTGCGTCGTTCGAAGGGCCATGCCCAGTCGATCATCGCAACTGGAGAGCTGATCGTGAACCTCGACGCCAAGACTGTAGAAGTCGGCGGCCAGCGTGTTCACCTGACCGGCAAGGAATACCAGATGCTGGAGCTGCTTTCGCTCCGCAAGGGCACCACCCTTACCAAGGAAATGTTCCTGAACCACCTTTACGGCGGTATGGATGAGCCTGAACTGAAGATCATCGACGTGTTTATCTGTAAACTTCGCAAGAAGTTGGCAAATGCCGCAGGCGGCGCGAACTACATCGAAACGGTGTGGGGTCGTGGTTACGTTCTTCGCGAGCCGGATGGCGCGACAGAATATCTTGAAACTGCCTGATACCGCATTCCCCAATGCAAAAGCCCGCCTTCATGGCGGGCTTTTTTGTTTCAAGCGGTGAAACATACGGTCATTTCAGTGCCTCATGCAAAAATGAGACAATACCGTCAGCGATCTCGCGGTGAATATCCGCCCGGTTTCGCCCGCCACCATCACGGCAAACAAAACCTTCCCCGGGCGATTCTTCGTCAATGATCTTGTCCGAACCAGGTTTGCACATCTGCACAAAACTGAAATGCGTTGCATCGGCAATTTCACGGTAAACCGTTGAAGAAGCTGGCAAATATTGCCGCAAATATTCCGAATCGTTTTTTATCGCGGCAATCTCGGCCGTCTCATGACCCGCAGCATAGACCAAAACCGGTATATCGATCCCTGCAAGACTGTCAGGCACAAAGCCGGAGGCAGGTCCAAGGTCAAGCGAGACAGCAGCCCTGATGCGCTTGTCTTTCAAATCCTGAGAAAGCTCTGGACGGGCTTTGCCACCGCCGACAATACCGATCCGCGCCATAAGTTTCAGGTCTTTGCATTGCGCAGGCATGACATCGCCCGTGCAGTCCTTGAGCGCGCGATCCGCCTGATAACGACCGCCAGCCAGTTCGATTGCCGTCCAACCACCCAGAGAGTGGCCTATGACGGCGATTTTCCCGTCGTCTATCTCGCCAGCCAGCGACGTATTCTCCAGCACAGCCGTTAACGTGCGGCTGATATCGCGCGGACGCTCCCAAAGCCGCAAGGCTTCTGCGTCGTCCATATTCTGGAATGTTGTGCCAGGATGGTCTGGTGCCGCAACAATGTACCCGCTTTGCACAAGCTCACCAGCCAGCCAATTAAGGTTTCGCCAGCTGCCGCCATAACCATGCGACAGTAAAACCAACGGATGTCTGCCCGGTGCTGCCAACACATCCTGCTCGACACCAAGACCATAAAAGACAGGATTCTCCCCAACGGTCTCGGCTTTCGTCACCGTCTCGTTTGCCGGGTACCACAATGAAATCTTCAGCGGCCGATCATTACCTTTTTCAGCCTGCTCGATTTGTTTGAAACCTACCCCCGTGTCTGCCAGGGCAACCTGCCCTGTCATACTCAACACGAGTATCGCCAATGAGAAACAACGCATTTCCGTCTCCATATGTTGAACTGGGTCAATCCAATGAGACAGCTGTGTGAATGCGGCGACCTGAAATAGGTTTGAGGACGACTGGATCATGATCAAGGATCAGCGGCTCAATATAAAGTGGCACAAACAAAAACGGCGCCCATTGGACGCCGTTTGTTTAAGAATAGCCGGGGACCTGATCAGGCCTTGAGTGTCGCCACGAACACGATCTTGTCTTCGTGCACCGTATAATCCAGTTCCATGTCAGCTTCCTGTGCCAACAGCAGCGTGTAATAGGGCTGCACGGAATGGGCGTCGATTGCCTCTTCAAGAGCGCCTTTGCAAAGTTCGGCGAACTTCGCCGGAACGCGCAGCATGCGGCCCTTAACGGTGATTTCAAAACGGGCATCGGTTTCTGGATTTTCCAAGACAACGTCGAGATTGCCACCGCGTGGAATAGCGCCGTAAGCGACCAGGAAAAGGTTCAGAAGCAACTTCACCCGGTTCTTGGCGACGATAGCGCGCGGCCCGGTCCAGCTAACCTCAACCTTCTTGTCGGCGCTGGCAAAATCCTTTGCCGCTTTTTCACCCTCACCCGTGTCGATGGACGCACCGGCCGAACCGGAAGCACCAAAGGCCAGACGGGCAAATTTCAGTCGCACAGAAGCGTTCAACGCGGATGTACGGATCAGATCCATTGCATCTTCGTCCGCGCCACCTTCATCAAGAAGTTCAAGGCCGTTGTTAATCGCGCCCACGGGCGAAATGACGTCGTGGCATACACGACTGCAAAGCAACGCCGCAAGATCGGCTCCCGAGAGTGTCAGGTTCGGGTTAATGGTCATAAATATCTCCTGCGCCGTCGGCTCTTCGGTCATGCGTTATTTCAAGAATAACCTGCCGTCATAATGACACCATATTTGGTAAACCGATTATTAAGACCATGCTTCCAAAATGGTCAGATGTCATGATACGGCAAGTAAAACGAAACAGACGGACGGAAATGACGATGAGCCTCCACCAAATTCGCACTTTTGCGCACCTGGGACTGATCAGGATTTTCATGGTCGTTGCAGGAATGATTCTGCCGGCACAGGCCATGGCGCAAAGCAGCGACCAATACACGATGCAAGAAATCGTGGATGCAGGACACGGCTTTTTTGGCTCCACCACCGGTGGCCTTGCAAAGGTCGTTGAACAGGCATTCCAGCGTTACGGCCTGCCAAACGGTTATATTCTGGGCCAGGAAGGCTCAGGCGCATTTGTCGCGGGCCTCACCTATGGCGAAGGTCAGCTCTACACAAAGAACGCAGGTCAGCACCCAGTTTTCTGGCAAGGCCCATCGCTCGGCCTTGATTACGGTGGCCAAGGCACGCGCACCATGATGCTGGTTTATAACCTTGCATCCGTGGATGGTCTTTACCGCCGCTTTGGCGGTGTCAGTGGCTCCGCATTCGTTATTGCAGGTGTCGGCATGACCGTTTTGAAGAACAACGACGTAACCATTGCACCGATTCGCACCGGCATCGGCGCACGTCTCGGCATCAATGTCGGCTATCTCAAGCTGACGCAGCAGCCAACTTGGAACCCTTTCTGACATTTTTTTCAGTTGATGATCGGCTGACTGTAAAAGTCAGCGTCAGTTCGCCATCCCTTAACGCAGGTATGGAACGGCCAGCGCAAGCTCCGCGTGTGACACATGCGGCAGCTTTTTGCGTCGGTGGTGGCGACAAAAGTCAGAACGGTATAGCGTGTCTTAGTTTGGAGATCCCGGCGTGATCGAGTTTGCGATTTTATTTGGATTGGGTTTTTTGAGTGCCGCTCTTGTTGCAGCCCTCATAGCGCCCGCCATTCATCGTCGGATCGTCGCCTATACCGAAAAGCGCCTGCGCGCCACCATGCCCATCAGCCCCCAGGAAGTGCGTGCACAGAAGGACATGGCGCGTGCGCTGTATGCCGCCGAAAATGCGAGAACCCGCCAGGAGCTTGAAAATGAGCGCGCCAAGTCGGTCCAGATTTCCGTGCGCAGCAACAGCCTGGCGGATGATGCCAGCAAAATCCTGACCGAGAACCGCGAGCTTCGCCAGCATCTCGAAGAAATGTCTGTCGAGACCGGAGACCTGCGCTCCAGATTGCGCAAGCAGGAAGACGCCGCTGAAAAACTGAAAAGCACCTTGCGTCATGCAGAAGAAAGCAATCAGCTGAAGGCCGCAGAACTGGCTGACCTGATGAAGCGCGCCAGCCGTATCACTAGCGAGTTGGATGAGTTGAAAATCAACCTGTCTGCCCGTGAACTCGAGGTGGAACAGGCGCGTCAGCGCAATGATTCTTGGCGCAAGGAAAAAGATGCCATTACCCGCGATCTGAACAGCTCGACCGACAAAAGCCGCGACATGGCAAATCAGATCACCCGCGACAGCCGCAAGATCCACCGACTGGAAGAACAGCTGGCGCAAGAAGCTGCTCGCAATGCCGACAATGAAAATCTGATTGAGCGCCGCAACCAGGAAATCGCACGCCTTAAAGAGCGGTTAGCAACATCCGGTCCACAGTCCGGCGAAATGGTCATTCGCTTGCCCAACCCGGCCGTGGCCAACAAAAGTGCTGCTTCCACCCTACCAGAGGTGCCTGTCGTGGCAGCAAAACCGCCCATCATCGATATCGCCGCCAGCGCCGCAACATCGGCCACAGCAGCTGACAAAGCTGATCTAAACAGCGAAATCGAAGAAATCCGCAATCAGGGAACGGCGCTCACCGAGCGTCTCATCAACATCAAGAATACCAACAATGATGAAGCGATCCGTCAGGAGATTGCCATCATTGCCGCGAGGATGATTGCCCTGACTGCCCGCCTTGAAGGCGACAACTCACCAATTCCGGAAATTCTGGCGCGTGACATCGCCAATCCGGATGCAACGCGCCAGAGCCTTGCGCAACGCGCAAACGAGCTTCTGTCGCAGAAACCAAACTAATCGAGATACCGATTACAAGCGGCCGAGTGCCGCTGCCATTTGGTAAAGCGCAAGACCGGATGACGTACCGGCATTCAGGCTGTCCAACCGCGCCGATTGCGAGATACGCGCCGTTCGAAAACGCGACAGCACCTCCGGTGGCAAACCGTCGCCTTCTGTTCCGATAACCAACGCCATACGCTCGGAAACAGGAATATTGCGAATTTCCGTTTCGCCGGCAGGAGACAACGCCCAGATGGTAAAACCTTCTGCCGCCAATTTTTCCAGCAGCGACACCGCATTGCCTTCACGGATGTAGGGCACCGCAAGCACAGAACCGACAGAGACGCGCAGTGCCTTGCGATACAGCGGATCGCAGCATGTCTCGTCCAGCAGAATCGCATCGGCATAGAAAGCCGCTGCATTGCGGAACATGCCACCGATATTATCGTGGTTCGAAACGCCACAGCCAACCACCACCAGCGATGATTTTGGCAGCCTGGCAATCAGACTATCCAGCCCTTGCCCAGTCGCGTCGCCGTCAGCCTGAGGAGCAGCCAAACGTCGACCAAGCGCCAGAATACCGCGATGCAGGTGAAAACCGGCAATCGCATCCAGAACTGCAGCATCAGCAACATAGAGCGGAACAGAGGCCGGAAACTCCTCCAGAATGCTGGCAACACCCTCCAGCCGGTTCTTCAGCACGAGTATGCATTCAGCCTCGAATGCACCGCCCTCGCGGTGGGCGGCTGCCAGCATGCGCAACACCACGGTGCCCTCGGCAATAAAACGCCCCTGCCGTCCGGTCAGATCGCGTTCCCTGATGTTGCAGAACGCTTCGATACGCGGATCATCGGCAGAGGTTATCTCGATGACAGCACGGCCGGTCGGGGCCGTTGTTGCCTCATTGTGCATCGATTGTCACATCGGCCACGAAGCGGCCCGTTGCGATATCAAACACCATTGCCTTGCGTGTGCCATTGGCAAGCCTGCCGGTAAACAGCAACTGACCCGCAGCAAGCGAGGTATTTTCAATGACAAAGCCCTGTGGCAGGCTTGCGGTGGCAGAAACAGGTCCATCAGATGGCACTGCACCATTGACCGCAGCAACCGGAGCCTGCGTTTGCGCCTTGGATGGCCCCATAGCCTTGTAGACAACGGCTCCGAACACCGCCATAAGGCTGATGAACATCACGGACCCTGAAACGATCTGCAAGCGTATCATCTTGCGACGAACGCTTTCCATGGCCGGGTCGAGCGGCTTGTCTTCCTGTTCTTCTGGCTCGATCTGCGTCATCTGAGGTCCTGTCATTACTATTTGATCGGAAAGTTGAATGAACGACCCCTTTAAACAAGGCGCAGACGCAAGAAAAGTCCTGATTGCCGAAGAAGATGCCGAAGGTCGTCTGGATTCGTGGCTGACGACGGCTGTTGAGGGCGATTTTTCACGCAACCGCCTCAAATCTCTCATCGAGCAGGGAGCTGTCACCGTCAATGGTGTCGCCATCACTGAGCCAAAAAAGAAAATCCGCCCCGGCGACCGGGTGGAGATCAACATGCCGGAACCGGAAGATCCTGAACCGCAGGGCGAGGACATCCCGCTTGATGTTCTCTACGAAGACGAAGATTTGATCGTGCTTGTCAAACCGGCCGGTCTTGTCGTTCATCCCGGCGCTGGCAACTGGACGGGCACACTGGTCAACGCGTTGATCCATCACTGCGGTGATAGCCTTTCCGGTATCGGTGGCGTCAAACGCCCCGGCATCGTGCACCGCCTGGATAAAGAGACCAGCGGCGTTATGGTGGTTGCCAAAAACGACAATGCCCATCGCCATCTTGCTGCGCAGTTTGCCGACCATGGCCGCACAGGCCCACTGGAACGCGCCTACAAGGCAATCGTCTGGGGCCGCCCGAAACAGCTTCGTGGCACCATCGATGCGGCGCTCGGCCGTTCGGGAAATGACCGCACAAAGCGCACCGTGAAGCGCGAGGAAGCGGAAGACGCACGCGAAGCCATTACGCATTACGAAGTCATGGAACGCTACCGAGAGAAGCCGGACGCTTCGTGCCTTGCATCGATGGTCGAGTGCCATCTGGAAACTGGCCGTACGCACCAGATCCGCGTACATATGGCACATATCGGCAATCCATTACTTGGCGACCCCGAATACGGTGCAGCCTTCCGCACAAAGGCAAACCTGCTGGATGACGAAGCAAAAGCCGTAGTCAACCGCTTTCCCCGCCAGGCCCTGCATGCTTTCCTTTTGTGCTTTGAACATCCGCGCACCGGTGAGGTGATGGAGTTTGAAACCGACATGCCTGACGACATGGAGGAATTGGTGCAAGCGCTGCGAAATGACAAAGAGGCGTGAATTCAAGAAAGGGACCGTTACCGGTCCTTTTTTATCAAAAAAGCAAACCGTAACGGCTTCGTGATGCAACCGTATTCTTGAAACACCGTTCACTCCTACATATCTGTAACGGGAAATTGTGCGTGATACATTGTATGCGCACGAGGCGGCCTGCCTGAAAAGCAATGATTAGGGGGCCGTAGTTCAAGGATAGGGGGTGCTTTATGGCCCGCAATAGTTTGCCTTCAATTACCGCCGGCGAAGCCGGTCTTAATCGTTATCTCGACGAAATTCGTAAGTTTCCTATGCTGGAGCCGCAGGAAGAGTACATGCTCGGCAAACGTTATGCCGAACATGGAGACCGCGATGCTGCGCATAAGCTCGTCACCAGCCATTTGCGACTGGTAGCCAAAATTGCCATGGGTTATCGCGGCTACGGCCTGCCGATCGGTGAAGTGGTGTCCGAGGGTAATGTCGGCCTGATGCAGGCCGTCAAGAAGTTTGACCCGGAGCGTGGTTTCCGACTGGCGACTTATGCCATGTGGTGGATCAAGGCCTCGATCCAGGAATATATCCTGCGGTCCTGGTCGCTCGTCAAAATGGGCACCACCGCCAACCAGAAGCGCCTGTTCTTCAATCTGCGCCGCCTCAAGGGCCGTATTCAGGCAATCGATGATGGTGACCTGAAGCCCGAACACGTCGCTGAAATTGCCAGAAAGCTGAAGGTTTCCGAAGAGGAAGTTGTATCGATGAACCGCCGCCTGCATGGCGATGCTTCGTTGAATGCACCAATCAAGGCAGCGGAAGGCGAATCCGGCCAATGGCAGGATTGGCTGGTCGATGACCACGACAGCCAGGAGCAGGTGCTGATTGAGCAGGACGAGCTCGAAACACGCCGCCACATGTTGGCGCGTGCCATGAGCGTTCTGAACGATCGTGAACGCCGCATCTTTGAAGCGCGCCGCCTCGCAGAAGATCCGATCACTTTGGAAGAACTTTCCGAGGAGTTCGATATCAGCCGCGAGCGCGTACGCCAGATTGAAGTCCGTGCCTTTGAAAAGGTACAGGAAGCGGTGCAGAAACAAGCTCTGGAAGCAGCCAAGGCTCTTCGAGTGGTGGACGCCTGATTAAGTTCGCTCCTCCCAAGCGACCTCGGCTGTAAAAGCCAAAAGAAAAGCCCCCGAACACTGTTCGGGGGCTTTTTTAATGGTTGCGCGTTGAAACCTTACTGGCCAGCGGCGGGTGCGGTTGATGCCCAGTCCTTGAGCGCAGCATCAAAAGCAGCACGACCCTGAGGACCCTTCTGCATAGTTAGCAATGCACGACGGCCGTTGCGATAGGACACTGGAATATCGATCCAGTCACGGGTGGCAAGCAACTCCAGATTGGTCTTCATTGCATCTGGGAAGTCATTGAGGGCGATCATATGGAAATCGTCCGTGATCTTCGCTGGAACAGCAATCAAAGCGTTACCGCGGTCCTGTTCAGTCTGCTTCATGGCAATACGCTGAACGCTGTCGATCGCGCCGCCTTCAAACCCAGGCGTAACAGAGAACACGATTTCCACCAGATGGCTGGCAGGCAGCGACGAGTCCAGATTGCGCTTGAAGGTAATCAGAGCACTCAAACCGCGTGCAGGAATGCTCATCTGACCCTGAACGGTCGCAAGCTGCTTGCCGTCTTCACCCTGCTCATGCTGCAGGGTCCAGGCCACGCTGCCTTCGATTGCAGTCGGAACCGTTTGGCCAAGCACCTCTTCATAGAGGAACATGCGTTCTGCCCCGGCTGCAAGTGGCGCACCCACGCCAGGTGTCGCAGCAGCGCCCTGAGTGGCTGGCGGTGTTGTAGTGGCAGCATCTGGTGTCTGCGCAGGAGCAGCTTCATTCTGCTCGTACACAGATTGACCTTCAGCAGTCACCGGCTGGCCGTTGGCGCCAGGTGCCGGACCTTCGTCCCGCTCGGTGCCGTCAGGAAGCAGACGCTGGGTAAACTTGCTACCCTGCACCGAACCGTCATCCGTCTGCGGCGTGGCAGGCGGTGTCTGTTCCGTCGTTGCAGGTGGTGTCGTCGTTGTTTCGCCTGCACCGTTCTGGGTTGGCTGCTCTGTCGTGGCGGGTGTTTCTGGCTGCGCAGACTGCGTTAATCCGCTGACCATGTCATTCATGGCATCGCGGTTGAGCCACAGCGCGTAACCACCACCGGCCAGAAGCAGAACACCCAGCAGAGCAAGCACATAGCTTGCATAATTGCGGCGCGGCTTTTTCTTGACCATGTAGGACGCAGGCGGAACACCATCGGCAGAAATGCCAGAGGCCCCAGCCTCGTAGGAACCGACCTTGCCGGCAACCTTGGCATCGGTGCCAATGCCGTCATAACCGATCAGTTCTTCCAGATCGTCCCAAGGAGTGCGTTCCTTGTTGGCGGCTTCCTTTGTGGTGTCAGCAGGTGCCTGCTTGAAGTCCAGTGGCACTTCCTGCAAGGACGGCTTGCCGGTTCCAGCCGCCGCAGCAACTGCAGCGCTGGAAGCCTGCCCAGCGGTCGGCAGATCAACAGTCGCGTCTTCAAAATAGGAGGAGAAATCCTCATCCTGTGCCGAATGTTTGCGCGGCTGCTCGACAGCAGGCGTCGCAAACACGTCGTCACGGTAATCAGCACGGGCGGCGAAAGGATCGGATTCGTCTTCGAAACTGTGACGGTTATCCGGTTCAACCACGCCATAGGCTGGAGCGGCAACGACTTCCGGCTCAGGCTCTACCTCTGCCTCATTCTCGACAGCGGGAGCAACGTACACCGGCTCAACCACTTCCGGATAGGAACGTGGCGCCTGCAGAACAGGCTCTTCCGCTTCTACACGCACGTCATCGGCATACACGGCATCATCGGCAGGCTTGCGCCATTCGTCTTCCGCAGCAGGAGCATCATCATCGACCCAATGCGGCTCTTGCGCATGGACGACGGGCTCATGGTAAGCGGTTTCTTGTTCTGGTGCCGGTTCGTCTTCTACGGGCTCCTCATAACGAGGCTCATCGACGTAGACAGGTTCAACAGTCTGCGGTTTGAAGTAGGTAACTTCAGGCGCGGGCTCGTAAGCCTGTTCGTAAACAGGCTCAACCGGCTCTGGCTCTTGTTCGGTCTCGGGTTCATAGGCAGGAGCCGCTGCATAGGCAGCAGGCTCTTCCTCCTCAACCTGCGGCTCTTCAACCGCAGGTGCAGGTTCTTCTTCAACCACATCGGCAGGCTCTTGCACGTAGGACTGCTGTCCGGAGGTTGTTTCCTCCGGCGCAGCATAGTCGTCATGCACATAGTCGTCTTCTTCTTCAAGGGGCGGCAAGGCTTCGGCATATTCGCCTTCAACCTCGGCAATCGCCGCATCAAGTTTGACAACCTGACGTCGCAGCAACTCTTCCGGTGGACGTGGGTTCATATTCTCCAGTTGCCGAACAACGGCACTGCGAGCTTTTTCGTAAACCTTCGCCCGGGTTTCGGGAGTGTTGTTCGCCAAGCCATCAACGGCTTTGCGAATGACCGCTACAAAATCTGCCATAAGCACTTTCTCGTCGTCACCGGCGACGTACCGGCCCGATATGGTTTATTATTTGTGACATTAATCCTCAAAAGGATCAGTCACAAGTATCGTATCGTCACGCTCAGGGCTGGTGGAAAGAAGCGCAACTGGCGCACCGATCAGTTCTTCGACCTGACGAACGTATTTAATCGCCTGAGCAGGCAAATCCGCCCATTTTCGGGCACCGACGGTCGATTCTTTCCAGCCTTCCAGCGTGATGTAGATTGGTTCGACGCGAGCTTGCGCTCCCTGGCTTGCCGGAAGGTGATCAATTTCCTTGCCGTCGAGCTTGTAGCCGATGCAAATCTTCAGCTCATCAAGGCCATCAAGAACATCGAGCTTGGTCAGCGCGATGCCGGTAATGCCGTTAGTCGCCACCGACTGACGAACCAGTGCAGCGTCAAACCAGCCGCAACGGCGCTTGCGTCCGGTAACGGTGCCGAACTCATGTCCCTTTTCACCCAGGAACTGACCGATTTCATCGTTCAGCTCGGTCGGGAATGGACCTTCACCAACGCGGGTGGTGTAGGCCTTGGTGATACCAAGAATGTAACCGAGCGCGCCGGGGCCCATGCCCGAACCAGCAGCAGCCTGACCGGCAACCGTGTTGGACGAGGTCACGAACGGATATGTGCCGTGGTCGATATCGAGCAGCGAACCCTGCGCGCCTTCAAACAGGATGCGTGCGCCAGCGCGACGCTTCTTGTCGAGCAGAAGCCATACGGTTTCACGGAACGGCAGGATCTTGTCGGCGATCGATGTCAGTTCTTCCATGATTGTTTCATGGCTGACTTCAGCCACACCAAAACCGCGACGCAGCGCATTATGGTGGTTGAGGATACGGTCAACCTTGGCAGCCAGTGCCTCGGTGTCTTCCAGATCCATCACGCGGATAGCGCGACGACCGACCTTGTCTTCATAGGCAGGGCCGATACCACGACGCGTGGTGCCGATTTTTGTGCCGCTGTTGGAGGCCGCGTCTTCGCGCATGCCGTCCAGTTCGCGGTGCAGAGACAGGATAAGTGTGGCGTTGTCGGCGATACGCAGATTATCCGGCGTAACCGTAACACCCTGTGCAGCGAGACGGCCCATTTCAGCAATCAGCGCATGTGGGTCGACCACAACGCCATTACCGATCACGGCCAATTTGCCAGGACGCACGACACCCGAAGGCAGAAGAGACAGCTTGTAGCTGACGCCATCAATGACAAGTGTATGACCGGCATTATGCCCACCCTGGTAACGAACGACAACGTCCGCACGCTCGGAGAGCCAATCAACAATCTTACCCTTGCCTTCGTCGCCCCACTGAGAGCCGACCACTACGACATTCGTCATTATCTTGCTTTCCTGCTTATGGCGCGTGTCTGCGCCCTAACCCAAACCCGCGAATGTATACTGCGTTGTTTTAAGGAAAGCGACCCTGTTTATGCTAGCGTTTTTTGCTTTTTGCATGACAAAATCCGTGACAAAGCACGCTTTGCGGCTTTATCTCGGCACCGAGGCGGCAAAAACGTTGTCGACGACCGACGATTCCCGCCCTGCGCCTGCATACAACCACCGAAAGAATCCCCCGTGCCTTCAAGAGCCTACCTCGCCCTGATCATCGCCACACTGTGCTGGGGCGGCAATGCTGTCGCCGGAAAACTGGCTCTCGGCCACGTCAGTCCCATGGTGCTGACATATCTGCGCTGGGTATTTGCGGTTGCTTTCATCTTTGCCATTTCCGTGCCGCAACTGGTCCGTGACTGGCCGGTGGTCAAAAAGAACCTGCCCTATTTCTTCGGGTTGGGCGTCATCGGTTACACCAGCTTCAACGCCTTTCTCTACACCGCGTTGCAATACACCTCCGCCATCAATGCCGCCGTTATTCAGGCTGGTATTCCCATGGTGATTTTTGCGCTGAACTTCGCGCTGTTTGGAACACGTGTGATGAGTGGCCAGATCATTGGGTTCTTCATGACGATTGCCGGTGTTGCCCTGTTGGCCTCGCATGGCGATCCATGGTCGTTACTCGCGCTGGACTTGAATGCCGGGGATGCCATCATGCTGCTGGCGGTGCTGGTATATGCCGTCTACACCATCATGTTGCGCTGGAAACCACTGGTAAACTGGCGCACCTTGATGGCCATACCGGCGCTTGGCGCACTCATCTCATCTTTCCCGCTGATGGGATGGGAGGTCATGCAACAGACAGCCGTCTGGCCGGATCAGAAGGGTTGGATAATCACGCTTTATACGGCGATTTTTGCGTCGCTTCTGGCACAGATTCTCTACATCAGAGGCGTCGAAAGCATTGGCCCAAACCGGGCCGGACTGTTTATCAATCTCGTACCGGTGTTCGGCACGTTGCTCTCCGTCATCATTATTGGAGAGACATTGCACACCTACCAGATCATGGCTCTGCTTTTGACGCTGGGTGGCATTGCGGTGGCAGAACGAAAAAAGCTGCCATTCCCTTGAAAGGGAGCCGGCAGCCAAGTCAGTCATGAATAGTGTGAACGCTTAGAGCGTAATTTCGCTGGCAGCTGGGCTGGCGTTGCGCGAACCGTTGCCGAGTACAACGCCGCCCTTTGCCGTTTCGACAATCAGAACCTTTTGCAGCGAGCCATCATCACCCAGCGCGTAACCGATACGCAACGCATGTGATGGCCAACCACGATGGATCAATTCCTGGCGCTTGATGGTGGCACAGTCACCGCAATTGTCGGCTTGCATAAAGGCCGGCACCGAATTGTTGCTGTCGAAAGAGCCGAAAAAGTCATCCAGCGCCTGCATTGGCTCATTGACCGCCTTGTTGACGCGCAACAGGTCCTTGCGACGGGCCTCAGTCAGCGAAATGGCGGCGCGCGGTGCGCACTGACCGGCAACCAGCAGGCAATCGCCGAAACGCAGACCCTTGCTGGCTGATGCCTCAACGGCCATTGCCTGCGCCTTTTCAGCCGAGGCAAAACCACGTGCGAAACCAGCAGGCCCGGCCGCATCGGCTTCGCCACTGACAGATGCTACGAATACACCGCAAATTGCGGCAGCTATGATCTTCTTCAACATTTCATACCCCGTTTCGGTATCAGCCAGCTTGCCCGCCGGTCTTGAATATCGTTTCTGGAGTTTGCTTCGGTATCTGCCGCCACAGGGCAACAGATCCCTTCTCCAGTGACACCCAACTTACAGGGCAGTCTTTTCGGGGCATTTAAATCGATAGCTACAATTTTATCGGAATTTGTTTTTATTGCCATCTAACGCGATTTTTTGAAATCACGGCCTGGGACGGCACCAGCCCCCTCTCTCTTTCGGCAGCTGTCCATTAACATTTGCAACACGCGACGAGACGCTTTTGTTAATAAACGACCCCGTTGTTGCTGTCGGCTTTCGGCATCCAGGGAGCCTGTTTTCCCTATAAAAAACGAATGTGCTGCCAAGCTGAAAAATGGCCAAAATCCGGCATTTTCCGGACGCAAAACAAGCTTGAATCCATGCCCGTTTCACACATGTTTTCATAAGGTTAAACAGGCAGTGGACAAGCGGTCCAGCGTTAACCTTATCTAAAAACCTAACGTTAGTATTTACCAATTAGTAATCAGCAAAACGTGAGGTTTTGCGATGCGTAAACTATTTGTCGCGCTCTTTTTGACCGCTTTATTGGCAGGCTGTGCGACAGCCCCTACCCAGACGCGCAACATATGCGCCGTGTTTGAACAGCGTGATGGCCTGTTTAACAACTGGCGTCGTGATGCGCAGGCGGCAGAACGCACCTGGGGTGTGCCTGTACCTGTGCTGATGGCAACCATCTACACAGAATCCAGTTTCCGTCAGTATGCGCGCCCGGCACGCACCAAGCTGTTTGGTTTCATACCGTGGAAGCGTCGTTCCACTGCCTATGGTTATGCCCAGGCACTGGATGGCACATGGAAAGAATATCAGCGTGACACCGGCCGCTGGAGTGCAAGCCGCACCGATTTCACCGACGCGATCCATTTCGTTGGCTGGTATCATAATAAGAGCAACAAGCGGAACGGCATCGCCTTGCGCGACACCTATAACCTCTATCTGGCCTATTATTCCGGCCACGGCGGTTATGCGCAGGGTGTCTGGAAAAGCAAACCTGCAATCCGCGAAGCCGCACGCCGTTCCGCCAACATTGCCGATAACTATGCACGGCAACTGCGAAACTGCGGCTACTGAAGCAATTTCCAGCGAAAACGAGAGACGGCTCCGATCCCGGAATTGCGTGAAAAGAAAAGATGGAGCGCTTCCGGCGATGTGATGTCTGCCAGAAGCGCTCTTAAAAATTATGCGTAAGGCGCTATGAATTCGCGCACGGCATCAACTTCACCCGAGCGGATTTCATGGCCGCCCGGATGCCAGACCAGCGACACATCTGCTCCAGTTCCGGTGAAATGCTCGGCAAGCGCCTTCGTCAACGGTACTGGGCTGATGGGATCGCGTTCACCAGCAGTGATCAGGATACGTGGCGTCTTGGTGGATGGCTTGACGACCGGCTGGAACGGGATGAGCGGGTGCATCAGGACCGCCGCATCAAACAGGTCCGGAAATTCGATCAACACATTGGCGAGGATATTGGCACCATTGGAAAAACCGAGTCCGATAACCTTTCCCGCCTGATAATAATCGCGGTGCGCCTCAACAAAGCCGGCCATATTTTTCGTGGCACGTTCAAGATCATCCAGATCATAAACGCCTTCCGCCTTGCGACGGAAAAACCGCGCAGCACCATGTTCGGAGACATCGCCAAGCGGCGAAACGACGGTGGCCTGCGGCAACAACCGGCTGCCAAAGTCGAAGAACTGGTTTTCATCCCCACCCGTGCCATGCAGCACGACAAAAAGCGGCTGACCAGCAGCACCGGCCCTGACATTGTGAATGTAGTTATCCTGACCCATGGAAAGGTTCCTTATTTCGCTCGCGTCATGGCAAGATTTGATCTGACCATCCATGCCAATGGGCTGGCCCTCGGGCAAATCCCGAGGGTGACGTCATCGTTTCGGCAATAGTTTCAGTGAAGGCCGTTACGCGGCCTTTTCGTCACCAAGCGGTTCCAGATGCTGTTCCAGAATGCCGCGCATATGCGCATGCTGTTCAGGCAGTTTCAGTGCTTCACCGAGATGCGCCGTATCTTCGTCCCGATCAAAGCCCGGTTCATTGGTGGCAACCTCAAACAGTACGCCGCCCGGTGTGCGGAAATAGATCGCCCAGAAATAGTCTCGGTCGATCACGGGCGTGACCTGATAGCCGGTATCCATCAATGCCTTGCGCACCTCGAGCTGCCTTTCGCGGTTTTCGACCGCAAAAGCGATGTGATGAACGGAACCGGCACCAAGACGTGCACCCGAAATATTGGGCATGGTTTCGATGTCTATGAAGTCGGCACCGTTGCCGCCGGAAATACCAAGGCGCAACACTCCGTCTTGCCGGTCAACTTCCTCATACCCCATAAATTTCAGCAGTTCGCCAGTCGCACCTTCGTCACGAAGACGCAACGACGCGCCCTGAAAACCATGGATCGCATGATCCGCCGTCACACCATTGCCAACCCATTGGGCACGATTATCGTCAGGCACTTCAACCAGCGCAAAACCATCGCCATCAGGACCTGCAAAATGCAGGCGCTTGTTGCCAAAGGCTTCGTCGGTTTTCAGGCCATCTGCACCGGCCTTGGTCAGGCGGTCCTGCCAGTAACCGAGCGATCCCTGCGGAACGGAAAACAGTGTCGTGCCAACCTCGCCTGTCCCCGGCCGGCCGCGTGCAATGTGCGGGAATGGGAAGTAGGTCATGACCGAGCCGGGCGTACCAAGCTCATCGCCATAATAAAGGTGATAGACGTCGGGCGCATCGAAGTTCACAGTCTTCTTGACGCGGCGCAGGCCAAGCGTACCGGTGAAGAATGCATTATTGGTGCGGGCGCTTGCTGCCATCGACGTGACGTGGTGCAGTCCCTTGAGCTGGTTCAGCATGATAAAACCCCTTGTGCCGGATCCCTGAGAAAGGATCGTTGCTGTTGATGGGCTTATAATTAGGCCGATCTGCCGCAAAGCATAGATCGAGCTCTCAGAACGCATTGTTCACAAAATGAGAACGAAAAATCCAACCCGTTCAACAATCCACAAGATCTCAAAACACAAAAGCCGCCAGTTTATGGCGGCTTGAGAGGATTACATGGTAGGTCTGGCGGCTACCGACAATTACGTTCAGTGATCATCGCCTTCGCCCAGCACCCAGTATCCGGCCGTGCGGAAATCGTTCTTCGGCAGTTTTGCCTCATCGCTGAGGAATTTCTTGATCCGTCGAACCTCGCCCTTTTCACAGGCAATGAAAACATGGCGGCTGTCGCTATCCTTGCTCCAGTCGTGCTGACGCAAAGCCTGTTCCAAAAGGCCGGATGTGCCGGCAGCCTTGCCCTTGCGGTAAAGCCAGGTCCACTTCACATCAGCTTCTGACTTGATGTCCTGACGTTCATTTTCGTCAGCCACTTCGGCATAAACGGTAATCTTCTTTCCAGCCGGGAGTTCTTCCACCATGCGCGATATAACCGGCAACGCCGTTTCATCGCCAGCGAACACGCACGCATCCACCTCGACCGGGACGACGCCACCACCGGGACCGATAATACCGACCAGATCACCGGCCTTGGCATTTGCCCCGAAATGCGCACCAGGCATGTGGTCTCCCTCATGCATGACGAAATCCAGTTCGATTTCCTGACGCTCCACATTGCCGTAACGAATGGTGTAAACGCGCCGGATCAACTCGTCATCACCTTCCGGCCAGACGACAGCACCGGTTTGCGACAGGTGAGGCCAAACCGGTGTGCGACCCTGCGGCACTATCAGAATGCGGATATGCAGACCACCGGTCATCAGGCGTTCAATGCCCTCACCAACCGAAATAACCAGACGACGCATGCGGGGTGTGACGTTAAACGCCCTGACCACGCGACCTTCAAACAGATTTGGCAGCTGGTTCAGATCAGCGCCGTGGCCCTGCCAACGAAAACGAAGATCCTTGTCGCCCGAGAACTCCAGCAGATGTTCCGCAAGCATTGCCTTGATCGACATCAGGACATGGGCGTCATAACAATTGACCTCAGCCTGGAAGCGGCCCTTCTCGCCAGCCATCCAGACTTTGCCGTATTCCGTTTCGTAATGGAGAACAGTACCTTCACGGATGACAGGAAAATGCTCGGCAAAGTGCTGCTGAAACTTGTCAACAATCAACTCCGCATTGGCAATTTCAACAGAAGTTTCCGCAAATAACACAGACACAACAAAAATCCTTCGGCCGTAAGTCCACTTATCTCATAGACCAACGAACTGGAACTTTAAAGTCAGGAATTGCAGAAAATACGACTTACGAAGCTTCCGCCACATCCGCTGGCAATGCCCACTCAACCGGCGTGCGGCCATGGGAAACGAGATAATCATTAGCCTGCGAAAAATGCCGGCTGCCGAAAAAGCCATTATGGGCCGACAGCGGGGAGGGATGCGGTGCCTTCAAGACCAGATGGCGGTCGCGGTCCACGAAGGATGCTTTTTTCTGCGCGTAGGAGCCCCACAACATGAAGACAACATGTTCACATTCGTCATTCACAACACGGATAACAGCGTCAGTGAATTTTTCCCAGCCCTGCCCCTGGTGAGAAGCCGCACGTGCCTCTTCAACAGTCAAAACGCTGTTGAGCAACAACACGCCCTGCTGCGCCCAGCTTTCCAGAAAGCCGTGGCGAACTGGCTGGATACCGAGATCGCTTTGCAGTTCCTTGTAGATGTTTACCAGTGATGGTGGTGTGCGGACACCGGGGCGGACGGAAAAGCACAGGCCATGCGCCTGACCGTAACCGTGATATGGGTCCTGTCCGAGAATGACCACCTTGACTTTGCCAAGCGGTGTCAGGTCAAGAGCACGGAAATATTCATGCCCCTTGGGGAAGATGTGCTTTCCTGCCTGTTTCTGTTCAAGCAGGAAAGCCTTGAGCTGGGCCATATAGGGACTGGAAAATTCCGGAAGAAGCTTCTGCCGCCAGCTCTCTTCGAGCTTCACACTCTCTTCGGTCATATCCTGCCCCTTCTGGCCAACCTTTTACTTGAAGCGACCGCGGCGCTCGAGAACTTCGATCTTGTAACCATCCGGGTCGCAGATGAAGAAGTAACGGGCAAACACGTCGTCCTTGCGGACAAATTCGATGATCTTGCCCGGTGCCAGACCGGCTTCGATCAGGCGTGCGTGTTCTGCGTCAAGATTATCGACGGAAACGGCCAGATGGCCATAACCATCGCCAAGGGCATAGGGAACATCACGGCCTCGGTTGATCGTCAACTCGAGTTCAAAACTCTCCTCTTCATTGCTCATATAGACCAACGTGAAAGTTTCCTGCTCCACACGCTCCGCCACATTCAGGCCGAATGCGAGAGAGTAAAAGTCAACCGAACGCTTTTCGTCCAGCACCCGGACCATCGAGTGGATCATTTTGGCCATGGTGTTTTCCTTCTTCTGTTGGCACTTCGGCTTGGAGCCAAATAATTGCCGCACCGGGATAAAGGCATATACAGACGCGAAGCAAGCCCCTTATCACAACCCTTAATATAGGAATGCAACTCGGGCGACGCAAATTCACACATCCTACCCGCTGTGACAGTACCTAGCCTCACCTGTGAAACGAAAACGGGCTGATCATTTCAACCCTTTTACGCGGCGTCCTAGCCAATTTGTCTCACGCCATTTGTTCAAAAAACAAAGGTCAAACCTAGACATCACAAGCCTATCATGAGAATTGCACTCATAAAGACAAAAGGCAGCAAACGACATGCGTTACGTGTATCTCTGTTTGGGATGGATTATGGTGGCGACCGGCGTTGCTGGTGCGTTTCTGCCTGTTCTGCCGACCACGCCGTTCCTGCTTTTAGCCGTCTGGTGTTTTTCCCGCTCGTCCCCGAAACTCGAAGCATGGCTGCTGTCTCACCCGCGTTTTGGCAAGTCTCTGCGCAACTGGAAAGAAACTGGCTCGATTGCCCGCCGTGCCAAGATTGCCGCCGTCTCCGTCATGACCGCCAGCTACGCGATCTTCTGGTTCACCACAGATCCACCCGCCTTGCGGGCGGTAATTGTACTCGTTGTCATGCTCTGTTCCGCCGCCTTCATCGTCACGCGGCCGGAACCAAAGGCGTGAATTCCAACCCGCTATCTGTGGCGTGACTGCGGTAAAACATAGGGGATGTGCGCCGCCGGCAGACGTCCCACCGCACCGCCAATGCCATAGACCCGTGCAATGGTTTCATCGCTGATCGTGTCGAAGGACGCGCCCTGCGCAGTGATCCTGCCATCGTGCATCACGATCAGGTGATCTGCGAACTCCGCCGCAAGATTAAGGTCGTGCAAAATGGCCAGTACCAGACCGCCCTTCTCAGCGAAATCACGTGCTGTCTCCAGAACGCTGATCTGATGGCCGATATCGAGGCTTGCGGTTGGCTCATCGAGAAACAGTGCCCGCGCCTCACCGTCTTCAACGGAATGCGGTACCTGCGCCAAAGCGCGGGCAAATTGCACACGCTGCTGTTCGCCGCCAGACAGGTAATTATAAGAACGGCTTTCAAAGCCACGCAGACCGACATTGACAAGCGCCGTCTGGGCCTGTGCGTCAGGATCCAGGCCGCCATAGGCAACAGCGCCCATTCGGACAATTTCAAACGCAGTAAACGGAAATGCCAATGTGGTGTTTTGTGGCAGCACTGCACGTTGACGTGCCAGTTGCCGAGGCGAGAACAGGTTTATGTCCGCCCCACCATAAGAAACGGTGCCGACATCCGGCTTGGTTTCTCCACACAGCACTTTCATCAATGTCGACTTTCCGGCACCGTTCGGGCCTATAATCACATTGAACTTGCCCGGCTCGAGTTTCAATGAAACTTCGTGGAGCAGCCTGCGTCCCGACCGGGTTAGATTGATACCGCTTGCCGTGATCATGACAGGTTCCTCATACCCATACCGCCCTTGCCAAACAGCAGGAACAGAAACACCGGTGCACCAATAAGCGCCGTGACGATGCCGATCGGCAGCTCGGCAGGCGCAGCAACCGTGCGGGCAAAACTGTCGGCCAGCAACAACAACGCGCCACCACCCAGCGCTGATGCCGGCAGCAGAAAGCGATGCGAGGGACCAATGGCAAGACGCAGCAGATGCGGCACGACAATGCCGACAAAACCGATCGAGCCGGCCGCCGCAACAGCTGCACCACAGGCGGCAGCAACCGCCAGAATGACCAGACGCTTCAAGCGTTGGACCGGCACGCCCATGTGGAAGGCAGCCGCGTCACCCAGGATGAGTGCGTCCAGCCCCTTGGCAACAAAGGGTATGATGACCAGAACCACCAGAATAAACGGCAGTGTCGCCAGAACTTTTGCCGGCGTTGCCCCACCCAGTGAGCCGAGGCTCCAAAAGGTGATGTCGCGCAGCGCACGATCATCGGCGACAAAAATCATCAGACCGGTCAGGGCACCACTCAAGGCCCCAACCGCAATACCGGCCAGAACCAGCGTCGTGGTTGACGTCATACCGTTGCGCGTAGCAATCACATACAGAAGGATGGTGTTGATCAGGCCACCAAAAAACGCCATGACCGGCAGGAACTGCGAACCGAAAAACGCCGCCAGCGGCGCAAGCATGCCACCACCCAGCGCCAGTGCGGCAACCGCAAACAAGGCAGCACCCGAGGTGACACCGACAATACCCGGATCGGCCAGCGGGTTGCGGAACAGACCCTGCATCATGGCGCCGGACACACCAAGCCCAGCACCAATGAGAAGGCCAAGCGCGGTGCGCGGCAAACGCACGGCTTCAAGAATAATCCGGTCACGCGGTTCCATATCGGCCGCATGACCGGTGAAATAGGCCCAGATTTCTGCCGGCCCTACCCCGGTTGGCCCACTGACCAGCGACACCAGACAGGCCAGAAACAACAGGCCGACAAGCACCGCAAGTGCAATGCCGCCAACGCGCGATCTCTTGCCTTCAACGGGAGCTGTGGCGGGCGTCACGGCAAGCGATTTCACGGCTTCACCACATCCGGATACAATTTGGAGGCCAGTTCATGTGCCGCCGCAGGTGTGCGCGGACCAAAACCGATCAGATAAAGACCGTCCATGCTGATCAGAGCCTTGTTGGCTGCGGCAGGTGTGCTCTGGAATGCAGGCAGCGCAAACACTTCATCGGGAGAGGCCTGATGATTGCCACGCGCCATGGTCAACACCACGTCAGGTGCTGCTGCTATGACAGCCTCGTCAGTCAGCGGCTTGTAACCGGTAATCGCCGACGCAGCATTTACACCTCCGGCCATTTCGATAATGGCCGCAGCTTCTGTATCCTGACCGCCGGCCATGATGCGACCACCCGCGGTCGACAGCACGAACAGCACGCGCTTTTTCTTCTCGCCAACCGCCGAAACATCCTTGGCCAGGGCTGCTAGACCAGTGTCCACCTCGTCCGCCAGGCTCTTTGCCTTGTCTTCAAGACCAACGGCTGCGCCGACATCCAGGATCTTCTTGGCAATCGCGGCACCCGATGGCGGAGTGTCGATTGTCACGACGGGCACTTCGCTGTCCTTGAGAATATTGAGAACATCGGCCGGGCCAGCACCGTCTTCCGTCAGGATGAGATCGGGCTTCTGTGACAGAATGCCCTCAGCGGAAAGCGCACGCATGTAGCCGACATCCGGCTTGGCCAGCGCATCAACAGGAAAGCTGCTGGTGGAATCACGTGCCACGATGCGGTCTTGCGCGCCAAGCGCATAGAGGATTTCCGTAATAGTGCCACCGACAGACACAATACGTTGTGCCTTGACATTACCGCCATCGCCCGCCTGCGCAAAAGTGGATGTTACCAGCGCCACCGGCAGGAACACGCCGAAAGCCAGAGATCGAAGCGAACGTTTTGAAGACATCATGAGCTTTTCATCCAGATAAAAGTGGCAAGCTGCCATGGGCAGTTCATTTAAGTGGAGTTTGGTACACATGTTTAAAAACCCGCGCAAGAGTAGACAAACCAAGAAATGAAAACTGTCAAAAACCACTGGATTTCTTGCACATGCGGGCTTTTCAACCTTGGGAACCACCTATATCCTGACAATTACAGGAAACTTATTTCAGTCAAGGGAGTTATTGGATGTTCATCGCAATGAACCGCTTTCGCGTGGTACCGGGTTTTGAGGAAGCGTTTGAAACAATCTGGCGCGAGCGCAAGACGCAACTCAACGAATTGAAGGGCTATGTCGAGTTTCACATGCTCAAAGGCCCGAAGTCTGACGACCACACGCTGTATGCCTCGCATACCGTTTGGGAAACCCGCGAAGATTTCACCGCATGGACAAAGTCCGAGCAGTTCCGCGCAGCACATGCCAATGCTGGCAACAACCGTGGCAAGGTCGAATACCTCTCCGGTCCGCATTTTGAAGGTTTTGACGTGATCATTCACGACGACAAGAACGGCCAACGCATTTTTGATGCGGCATGAGGAACCCATGACAGCTGTTGCATACAACACGCCAGAGCGTCGTGAGAGAGCCCTTGCTGCCTTGAACGAGAAGCCTGACGGCATCGTTGAGGCGATTGCCAGCAAGGCAGACGTCACGCCGGCCGAAGTTCTGGAAATCCTGCCGCAGGGCGCTGCAGTCACCAGTCCGGCCGAACAGTTCTCCGCAATCTGGTCCGACATGATGACCTGGGGCGAAGTGCTAATGATCGTGCAGACCGCCGATATCGTACTGGAAGTGCCGGGCTTTCTGCCGGAAGGTACCGAAAGCCATGGCTGGTTCAACATTCACGGCGACAGCCCGATTGGTGGCCACATCAAGAAGGACAACTGTCACGCCATCAGCTTTGTGGACCGTGCATTCCATGGCCGTCGCTCCTGCTCCGTATGGTTCATGAATGCCAATGGTCAGGCCATGTTCAAGGTTTTTGTCCGTCGTGACGAGAACAAGGAACTGAAGGCAGACCAGCTTTCGAAGTTCGAGACTTTGCGCGACAGTCTGTCACGCTAAACAACAACAACGCTGCCAGCCATGGCCCGGCAGCGTTGCTTATCCGGGCAGTTCATCCCGGATTCATCTGGCTTCCTTATTATCGAAGACGAATATTCGCACATCGTGATCATGGGGGTTTGGAAATGACCGACAAAAATACACTGAGTGGCAAAAGGCCAATCTCTCGCCGCGGCTTTGCCAGCCTTCTTGGCCTGTCCGCCGTTCTGGTTGCATCACCATCGCTTGCAGCCCCAGCCTCCATTCGCGGCACAGTCAGCTATCGTGAGCGCATGGCGTTACCACCTTCTGCGACAGTCACGGTTCAGTTGATTGATGTCTCACGCGCTGGCGCAAGTTTCAGCATCATTGCAGAAACCACTCCATTGCCGGGACGCAACGTACCTATTCCCTATGTCATTCGTTACAATGACCGGGACATCCGCCCCAACCGGCGTTATGCGCTTCGCGCCGAAATCCGCGATGGTCGCCGCCTGCTGTTTACCACCACACAGAACTACCCGATCCTCAACAATCGCCGCGAGACCACGGACCTGATGCTTGAACGTGCCGGGGCGGCACCACGGCCGGAGCCGGACCGTGAACCATCCCTGGTCGGTTCCTGGGTTGTCGTCGACATTGCAGGTCAGCGTGTTACCGACAGAAAACCACCGGTCCTGCAAATTGGGCCTGATAACCGTGTATCTGGCAACACCGGCTGCAATGGTTTTGGTGCCGAACTCAGGGTAAACCGCCGCGAGATTGATTTCAGTCGCGCCATTTCCACGCAAATGGCCTGCGAACCGCCAATCATGCGCCAGGAAAGAGCGTTTCTTTCCGCGCTTGAGCAAGCACGCGGCTATGATTTGAGCCCGCGCAGCAATCAGCTGGAGTTACGCGACCGTCGGGGTCGCCCACTGATGCGCCTTCGCCGGGCCTGAACGGCATCGGTTTCCGCCCCTTTTGATGGTGATATCAAGCGGGGCGTTTTCATCTCACGTCAGAAACTCGTTATCCAATGTCGTTTTGCGCAACACAGAACGGCAGCAAGCGCCGTATGACTATGGGCGCTTGATCGCTCTTCCACCCGCACACAGGTCGCGGATATTCAAATTGCGACAAAGCCACTATGCCACGGCCAGCGACTGCGCTAATGCAGGACGCCCGAATTGTGGCGCGTGACGTAAAACCAGAAGCACCGGAAATGGCGCTTCCAGAGGAATAGACTGATGACGACTTATGTTCTGACTGTAACCTGCAAATCCACCCGCGGCATCGTGGCGGCAATATCGGGTTATCTGGCAGACAAGGGTTGCAACATCGTAGACAGCTCGCAGTTCGATGACCTTCAGACCGGCATGTTCTTCATGCGGGTCAGCTTCATTTCCGAACAGGGCGAAAGCCGCGAAGCCATCACCGAAGGCTTTGCACCCGTCGCTGAGAAATTCGGCATGGATGCCAAGATCGAAAGCTCGGCCGAGCGCATGAAAGTGCTGTTGATGGTGTCGCGGTTTGGCCATTGCCTGAACGACCTGCTGTACCGTTGGAAGATCGGCGCGCTGCCAATCGATATCGTCGGTGTCGTCTCCAACCACTTCGATTACCAGAAAGTTGTCGTCAATCACGACATTCCTTTCCACCACATCAAGGTGACCAAGGATAACAAACCGAAGGCCGAAGCACAGTTGTTGGATCTGGTCGAACAGACTGGTACAGAACTGATCGTTCTTGCCCGTTACATGCAGGTGCTGTCCGATGAGCTCTGCCAAAAAATGTCCGGCAAGATCATCAACATTCACCACTCGTTCCTGCCAAGTTTCAAGGGCGCAAACCCTTACAAGCAGGCCTATGAGCGCGGCGTAAAGCTGATTGGCGCAACTGCCCATTACGTTACGGCCGACCTTGATGAAGGTCCGATCATCGAGCAGGAAACCGTCCGTATTACCCACGCACAAAGCGCCGATGACTATGTGTCGCTGGGCCGCGATGTCGAAAGCCAGGTGCTGGCACGCGCCATCCACGCGCATATCCATCACCGCACCTTTATCAACGGCAACCGCACGGTCGTTTTCCCACCAAGCCCCGGCAGCTACGCATCCGAGCGCATGGGATGATAAGAGATTAACCGGCTGCGGGCAGCAGCACGGTGACCTTCAAACCCTTGTCGTTCTGACCGGCATCCAGCAGCAATTGCCCGCCAAACAGGTGGGCAATTTCCTCGACAATGGCCAGCCCCAGACCGGCACCGGGAGCTGGATTGCCATCCCCACGGGCAAAACGCTGACGCACCATGTCACGTTTCTCAGGCGCGATGCCCTGCCCGTTATCCTCCACCTCAAGGCAAACTTGCCCCGCAGCACTGCGGTAAGCGCGCACCGTCACTTCAACATTATCACCGGCATAGGCAATGGCATTGCTGATGAGGTTGCCCAGCAGCTCACCGATCAACAACGGTTCGGCCAGAACGGCAACGGTTCCCTCACCCTCAAAACCCAGATCGACGCCAGCCTCCGCCGCCTGTGGAATATACTCTGCAGTTATTGTCTGGGCGACTTCCACCAAGTCGATGCGTGACAGCGCCTGCGGCTCACCTGATCCTGCCGCATCGATTTTTGCCATGCGCAGAAGCTGCGCCAGAATATGCTCGGCATGAGCAACGGATTCATCGCCTTTCCGCGCTGCGTCCTTGGCCTGCGCCAATGTTTCCGCCCGCTCGGAAAGCGCCAACTGAGTGCGGATGATCGCCAGCGGCGTGCGCAACTGGTGACTGGCATTACCGGTGAAATGTCGAAGCGCTTCCAGCGCCGCATTCAGGCGCACCATGAAGGAATTGACAGTGTCAACGAGGTTTTGCACCTCCACCGGGACCTTCTGGTCAATAGGATGGAGATCGCTCGGATTGCGCTCGGCAATCGCTTCACTCAGCCGAAACAGCGGCCGCAAGGAAATCGTCACCGCCACCCACACGATAACCGAAGCTCCGACAATCATCGCCAATAGGCGCAGGGCGGAACGAAACAGAATAGATTGCGCAAGCTGGCGGCGGGCAATGGTGGTTTCAGCAACTGTCACGGTAAACGGCACCGAATTGATGCCGGTGGACGCGGATCGCTGCATGACAGCGACACGAATGGGTTCACCTCGAAAAAACGCATCCTCGAAGATCGCCACATTCGGCTCTTCAGGCGAAACTGACGGCAGTCCTTGATAACCGGTCAGGAACTCGCCGTGCGAACCATCAACACGGTAAAACACCCGGTCCTGTGCAGCCGATGTCAGCATTTCCAATGCGACGTAGGGAATATCGACCTCAAGCTTGCCGTCCTCAGACACGGCAACCCGCTCGGCAATGGCTAGGGCAGAGCCCGCCAGCACACGATCCGACACCACATTTGCTGTTTTGACCGCCTCTGAATAGGTGTCCGTTAGGGCAACAGTGCCGATAATTGCCGTCGAAAACAGAAGCCAGCCCAACAGGCGCTTGCGGAGCGAGTAGGCTCCGCCTGTCATTCGGCGATCTCCGGTAGACGCTCCAGATAATACCCTATGCCGCGTGCCGTCTTGACGGTCAGCCCGTGGGGCGCAAGGCGTTTACGCAGACGGCTGACATATTGCTCAATGGCATTGCCGCTCAACTCGTCATCAAACCCGGCCAGCGATTGCATGATGGCCTCCTTGGCAACCACTTTGCCAGCGCGCATGAACAGCAGTTCCAGAATGCCAAGTTCACGCGCCGGAATATCCAGTGGCACACCCTCCGCGCTAAAGGTGCGCGAGGTCAGATCAAACGATACCTTGCCGTAACTGACGGTCGAAGAGCGTAAACCCGCCTGACGGCGCAGCAGGACACGCACCCGTGCCTCAAGCTCGCTGACATCAAAAGGCTTGATCATGTAATCATCGGCACCGAGGTCCAGTCCCTTGACGCGTTCTTCCGGGGAGCCACGCGCTGTCAGTATAAGAACCGCCGCCCTTTCCTGCCGCGCCCGCATGGAGCGCAACACGGAAATGCCATCCATTTCCGGCAGATTGAGATCAAGAATGACCAAATCAAAACTTTCCGTCGCGGTCGCAGCCAGGGCCGAAGTACCATCCGATACCCAATCCACGGCATAGCCACTGCCGCGCAGCAAAGCGACCAGACCGTCCGCCAGAACCTGATTGTCTTCGACCAGCAATATACGCAAATCAATCTCCTGCCCTCACCGCGCACCCTAACGCATCGATTTGAAAATCGGAATCGAATTTCGCTTGGGCATGCTGCATAGTTTCAAGGAGTTAGAGCGCCTCATCGTAGCATCGATCCGTCAGCTGTGCGGCAATCACAGGGGCAGACGCTTGTGCACGCAAAGCTGGTGCGGCATGATATTTTCATGCGTATTCTTCTCTGTCTCTGTTTGGGTCTCTCTTTCGCAGCACCTGCACTGGCCAAACCGACCGTGTTTCCGGCACCATCCGGCAATCCGGATGCACCGGTATTGATCGTTTATTCCTCATTGGATGAGCCATTGGCTGCTCCGATGATCGAAGGATTCCAGAGACAGAACCCGGATGTGACGGTGTCCTATGAGGATTTGCTGACCGGTGAGATCTATGACCGCATCGTCAAGGAAACCGATGCCGGACAGAAAACCGCCGACTTCGCCTTTTCCTCAGCCATGGATTTGCAGGTCAAACTGAGCAATGACGGTTATGCGCAACGCAGCGACCTGCCGCTCAGCGCAAAATGGCCAAGTTGGGCCAACTGGCGCAATACCGCCTATGCCCTGACCTTTGAACCGGCAGTTTTTGTCTATCACAAGCCGAGTTTCACCACCGAAAAACCACCAGCCACCCGCGCCGAATTTGTCGATTATCTTGAGCACCATGCCAAGGACGTGCACGGCCGCATCGCCACCTATGACATTGAACGTTCCGGCGTCGGTTTCCTGTTCATGTCACGGGACCAGGAACAATTTACCGATATCTGGTCCGTCATCCAACACATGGGGGCAGCCGGCGTAAAACTCTACTCCAACAGCTCCGCCATTTTGGAGCGCATTGCCGACGGACGATTCGTGCTGGGTTACAATATTCTCGGCTCCTACGCCGCCGACTGGGCATCCCGTCACCCGGATGTCGGCATCGTCCTGCCCAAGGATTACACGGTGGTGATGTCACGCATCGGCCTTGTGCCACAGGCCGCAAACTCCCCGGAACTGGGCCGTAAATATCTGGAATATTTCATGTCACGGGAAGGCCAGACAATCCTGTCAACGCGATTGCAAATTCCGGCCGTCAATCCGGATGTCGCCGGAGACAATACCGCAAACACCATGCAGGCCATTCACGGCGCCCAGCTTTTGCCCGTTCCTGTCAGCCTTGGCCTGATGGTTTATCTCGATCAGGTAAAGCGCAATCGGCTGATTGCCCGCTGGAACGAGGCCTTGCGCCTGCAATAAACACCCGCCAAAGCCGGTTATCAGCTAAAAACTGGACGTCATCCAAAAATTAATGAATGTTAAATTGGCAAAGCCGGGGATTGCGTCAGTTAAATGTCAGCTTTCTATGGTGCTCTGCTTCTACTCTTCGGCCGTGGAGGCGGCTTAACGAAGATGCGGGAGGAAATATCTATCGCGAATGAACAAACTGTCCTGTGATGGCAGCGAGTCTACATTTGCCCGCGTTCTCCTTCCGCCAAAACAACGAAGCCCGATGGGCTATCAAGGAGGGTTCGCTTTTGAAACATTTCGTACTTGCTTCCATTATCGCCGGTGCTTTGGCTCTTCCTGCCGCAGCAGCCGATTACACGATCATTGCACCAGCAAACCCAGGCGGCGGTTGGGACCAGACCGCGCGTTCGTTGCAGACCTCGCTGCAGGATGAAGGCATCTCCAAGAGCGTACAGGTACAGAACGTACCAGGTGCCGGTGGCACAATCGGTCTTGCCCAGTTTGCAAGCCAGCAGAAGGGTAACCCAAATGCTCTGATCGTTGGTGGTTACGTGATGGTTGGTGCCATCCTGACCAACAATTCGCCAGTGACATTGAAGGACGTGACACCGATTGCCCGTCTGACCGGCGAATATGAAGCCGTTGTCGTTCCGGCCTCTTCTCCGCTGCAGACCATGGGTGACCTCATCGAGCAGCTCAAGAAAGATCCAGGCAGCGTTTCCTGGGGTGGCGGTTCAGCTGGTGGTACCGACCACATCGCAGTTGGCCTGATTGCCAAGGCTGCTGGCGTTGATCCAACCAAGATCAACTACATCGCCTACTCCGGCGGCGGTGAAGCACTCGCTTCCATCCTCGGTTCGCAGGTGACAGCTGGCATTTCCGGCTACGGGGAATTTGAAAGCCAGGTCAAGGCTGGCACACTTCGCCTTCTGGCCGTGTCGAGCGCAGAGCGCATCGAAGGCGTTGACGGACCAACCCTGAAAGAAAGCGGCCTTGATGTCGTGGTTGAAAACTGGCGCATGGTCGCAGCGGCTCCTGGCCTGTCTGCAGATCAGGAAGCAGCAATCAATGCCGACGTTGAAAAGCTGGTGAAGTCCAAGAGCTGGCAGGACACCCTGAAGACCAAGGGCTGGCAGGACACATACCTTGCTGGCGATGCTTTCAAGGCACAGCTCGACAAGGATGTTGAATCCACTCAGGCTATTCTCAAAGACATCGGACTTGTAAAATGAGCATGGGTTCTGACTCATCCAACTCTCAAAAGCGCCGCCCTGACCGGGCGGCGCTGGTTATAGCCGCTGCACTCGTTGCCATCGCTGCTGTAATCTTCATGGACTCTACACGCCTTGCAGGCGTGTCCGGTTATTCGCCTGTTGGTCCAGCCACCGTACCTTACGCCATCGCATTCTGTCTTGTCGGCCTTGCCATCTGGACAGTCGTGGAAGCTCTGCGTGGTGAGTTTCCCAAGCGGGACAAGCAGGAAACAAGCGCCGTCATCTGGGTTATCGCTGGTTTGGCCGGGCAGATGCTGCTGCTGAAAACAGCCGGTTTTTCCATCGCAACAGGCATTCTGTTTGCCTTCACCGCCCGTGCCTTTGGCAAACGGGAGCTTTGGTATTCCATTCCCGTCGGCATCGCCATCAGCTTCGTAGTCTGGGTGATTTTTGCGCAGTTCCTGCAGCTTTCGTTGCCAGCTGGGCCTTTGGAACGCCTGTTCTTCTAAACGGAACCGGCCTTCTTTTCTTGATTGAAAAACAGGGAGTGACAATCGCTTTTGTGCAAGCGGTTGGTAACACTCCACCCGACAGGGGGACATTCGTCCATGAATACATTTGAATTTCTGCTTCACGGCCTAGAGGTCGCAATGCAGCCGATGAACCTGCTTTATGCATTGATCGGCGTAACGCTTGGCACGGCTGTCGGCGTTCTTCCAGGCATTGGCCCGGCGCTTACTGTCGCATTGCTGCTGCCGGTCACTTACAAGCTTGATCCTGCCGGATCGCTGATCATGTTCGCCGGTATCTACTACGGCGGCATGTATGGTGGTTCGACCACCTCCATCCTTCTCAACACACCCGGTGAAAGTGCGTCCATTGTGACGGCGCTGGAAGGCAACAAGATGGCCCGAGCGGGGCGTGGTGGACCGGCTCTTGCCACCGCCGCCATCGGCTCCTTCGTGGCTGGCCTCATTGCCACGATCGCCCTAGCCTTCATTGCACCCTATATCGTCAAGCTGGCACTGGTGTTTGGACCACGCGAATATTTCGCGCTCATGGTCTTGGCATTTGTGACCGTGTCTTCCGCCTTTGGTGATTCTGCACTGCGCGGCCTTACCTCGCTGTTCATCGGCTTTGCCCTTGCCATTGTCGGTATCGACCAGTTGACCGGTCAGGCCCGTATGAGCTTCGGCGTTCCAGATCTGCTTGACGGCGTCGAAGTGACAACGCTCGCCGTTGCCATGTTCGCGATTGGCGAGACGCTGTTCATCGTCGCACAGGGACAAAGCGGCCCGGACAAGATCGAAGCTGTGAAAGGCTCTGTCTGGATGAGTGCGCAGGATTGGGCTCGCTCGTGGAAAGCATGGCTGCGCGGCACGTTGATTGGCTTTCCGATTGGTGCCATGCCTGCCGGTGGTGCAGAAATCGGCACGTTCCTGTCCTATGCCACGGAAAAGAAGCTTTCAAAACATCCGGAAGAATTTGGCCATGGCGCGATTGAAGGCGTCGCCGGTCCGGAGGCCGCCAACAACGCATCTGCCGCCGGTACACTGGTACCACTGCTGACGCTTGGCCTGCCGACCACGGCGACCGCCGCCATCATGCTGGCCGGCTTCCAGCAATACGGCCTACAACCCGGCCCGCTGCTGTTTGCCACCAACCCGCAGCTTGTCTGGGGTCTGATTGCCAGCTTGTTCATTGCCAACTTCATGTTGCTGGTTCTCAACCTGCCGCTGATTGGCCTTTGGGTTAAGCTGCTGACCATTCCAAAGCCATGGCTTTATGCGGGCATCCTGCTGTTTGCGACGCTTGGCACAATTGGTGCGAACCCTTCGGTGTTCGAACTGGGCATGCTGCTCGGCTTCGGTATTCTTGGCTACATCATGCGCATCTTCGGTTATCCGATCGCACCTGCTGTCGTTGGCCTGATCCTTGGGCCATTGGCCGAGCAGCAATTGCGCCGCGCACTGGCCATCGGCCAGGGTGATCCTGTCGTGCTGTTCACGTCGCCGATTGCCGTTGGCCTGTTCATTGTTGCCGCAGCCGCCTTCATCATCCCGCTGATCATGCGTATCCGCGGTCGTGGTCAGGTCCTGTCACAGCTCGCTGCCAACGAAGACTAAAAATATCAAACGTCAAAACAGGGCGCGGGGAGAACATAGTCTCCCCGCGTCTTTTTATTTCAGCCACAGCGACGGACCGCATCTGTCTCAAGCCTCTATCGTGGGTGAGGGCGATCGCAACAGGCGCAAATATATTCGCAGAAGCGGACGAGTTTCATAAAGACTTTGCTTGGAAAACATGCAGTCTTCGGTTTATTAAACGGCAATTGCATAATTTTAAGCCGGAAAAATTTCATGCGACGCCACTTGCGGCATTACATCCACCGCCATGAGCCTAAAGGACAGGCGCATCATCACCTTAAATCGGGGATTGGTGCCATTGCCGCCATGCTGGCCGTGGGTGGCTTGACGGTGGAGACAGGCATTCCATTATTGATCGCGCCTTTTGGAGCGACAGCGGTTTTGCTGTTCGGCCAGCCCAAAAGCCCGCTTGCGCAACCGGCAAATGTCATCGGTGGTTATTTGCTGGCAGCCCTGGTCGGCAGCCTTGCCTTGCAGTTCCTGCCCGGCATGTGGTGGGCTTCGGCAATTGCGGTTGGACTTTCTATTGCCGGAATGCTGCTGCTGCGCGTGACCCATCCACCGGCCGGCGCCGTACCGCTTGTCGCTTACGGCTCGCACCTTGAAGGACAGGATCTGTTTCTGGTCGTTCTGGCTGGCAGCGCGCTACTTGTGGTCATCGCCGTGGTTCACCACCTGATACCACCACGCCATCAATATCCACTGCGTGCACCGGAAACCCCATAACCTGAAAACCGGCGTCTATTCCAGCCACGCATTCGCCTCTGGACGACAGGGGAAGAAATAGCCTTTCACGCTGTTTTTAACAGCGGCAAGACTTGTCCCTGCCCATCCCCTGTGCTTGAAAACAGACAGTCGAAAAGTACGACTTATTTCAAGACCGGGAGAAAACCATGAGCATCCAGATATTTGACCTGACCGGCCGTCGCGCCCTTGTTACCGGCTCCTCGCAGGGCATTGGCTTTGCACTGGCAAAGGGTCTGAAGGATGCCGGTGCTGACGTCGTCATCAATGGCCGCAACCCCGAGAAGCTGAAAGCTGCGACACAAGAGCTCGGTAATGTCGACTACCTCGCCTTCGACGTGACAGACCATGCCGCTGCCCGCGAAGCCATCGACGCCTATGAAAACGACAAGGGTGCCATCGACATCCTCGTAAACAATGCTGGCATGCAGCACCGCACCCCGCTGGAAGATTTCCCTGCCGATGCCTTTGAGCGTCTGCTGCGCACCAATATCTCGTCGGTGTTTAATGTTGGCCAAGCCGTTGCCCGTCATATGATTGGTCGTGGCGCTGGCAAGATCATCAATATTGCCAGTGTTCAGACCGCACTGGCGCGTCCAGGCATTGCGCCTTACACCGCGACCAAGGGTGCAGTCGGCAATCTGACCAAGGGAATGGCAACCGACTGGGCGAAACACGGCCTGCAATGCAACGCCATCGCGCCCGGCTATTTCGAAACACCTCTCAATGACGCATTGGTCAAGGATCCGGCCTTTACCGAATGGTTGCAGAAGCGCACGCCAGCTGGTCGCTGGGGCAAGGTGGAAGAACTGGTTGGCGCCTGCATCTTCCTCGCGTCAGGCGCATCGTCTTTCGTCAACGGCCACATCCTCTACGTTGATGGCGGCATCACCGTAAGCCTGTAAGCAAAGAGCATAGCGTTCTAAGAAAGGTCCGCGCGTACCAACGCGCGGACCTTTTTTTGCGACCTTATTTATTGTGATGGCCGCGTAACCTGCCTTCCAGCCACAGGCTGTAACGTGAGGCACCAAAGCAGATCACGAAATAGATGAAGGCAACGGCGATATAGGCTTCGTTATAAAACCCAAGCCAGCTGGGGTCCGTTGCAGATGCCCGAGCAGCGTTGAGAATATCGAAGATACCAATCACGGCCAGCAAGGACGTGGCGAGCAGGAAACCGATCGCCAGATTGACCATGCCGGGAATAACGATCCGCAATGCCTGCGGCAGCACGATCAGCTGCATCGTACGCCAGTAACCAATACCAAGTGCGGTGGCGGCTTCCTCCTGCCCTTTGGGAATGGCCTGTAGTCCGGCACGCACGACCTCGGCGATATAGGCTGCCCAAAACAGTGTGACCATGATCATCGCTCTAATCATCTTGTCGAAAAACTGGCCGTCGGGTAACGCCATCGGCAGGATCAGCATCGCCACGTAGAGAATGGCGACCATCGGTGTGCCACGCATCAACTCGATATAGAGGATCGAAAATGTGCGCAGGCCACCCAGCTTGGAGCGACGCGCCAGCGCCAGCAGAATGGCAAGCGGTGTCGCGGCAGCAAAACAGCCAGCCCAGACAAACAGCGTAACGGGCAGTCCGCCCCATTGGTTGGACGGGACAGGCCCACCGAAAAAACTGCCGGCCATCAGAAACCAGCTGGCCAGAATAATCAGCGGCCAGGCGAGCAGGGTTTCCTTCCTCCAAAAGCGCGGCATTGCCGTTGCAAACAGCAACAACACCAGTAACAGCACAACCAGAGCCGGCCGCCACAAAAACTCAGCGGGGTAAAAAGCAAACAGAATGAATTGCAGTTTGGCGCTGATAAACGCCCAGCAGGCACCACCACGCGCCGCGCAATCGGCCGACGCGCCACTCCACGTGGCATCGAGAATGCCCCAGCGAATAAGCGGCGGCAGGGTCCAGACGAGTGCGGCTGAGGTCAATAGGGTGATCAAACTATTTGTCACCGTACCGAACAACCCTGCCCTCAATCCTAACAACAGGATGCGCAATTTGCCGCGATGGCTGGGCACAACATTCACCGTCATCGGCCATTCCCCCGCAAGGCAACACGCCTGTTATATTCGTTCATCAACACCGAAACCGAGAGGTTGATGACCAGATAGGTGCCGATCAGGATCATCAGCGCTTCAAGCGACTGGCCTGTTGTATTGGCCGTGGTGTTGATGACGCTGACCAGCTCCGGATAACCGATGGCCACCGCAAGGCTCGAATCCTTGGTCAAGTCGAGATAACTTGACGTCGTTAGCGGCGTGATCACCCGCAAGGCTTGTGGTAACACGACAAGCCGCATGATCTGTTCCGGATGCAACCCGAGCGACCGTGCAGCCTCCCACTGACCATTGTTGACGGACTGAATGCCCGCCCGAACAATCTCGGCAATGGCCGCGGAAAACTTCACGACGAGCCCGGTCAACAACGCCGCAAACTCCGGAGACAGGCTGGAGCCGCCACGAATGTTGAACCCGGTCAATTCTGGAATATCAACATTCAGCTGTGCCCCGCTGAACGACAGTCCAGCGGCAACAACCACGACCACGGCCGTGAAGCTCAAGGCCGTGCTGGTAATGTTTAAAGCCCTGCTACGCTTGAGGATAAATAGGATGGCGGCGAAGGTCGCGATTGCACCTGCAAACACCGTGCTGCCGCTGACACTCAAACCCTCAATCGAACCACCGGGGATAAACACACCACGATTGGTAAAATAGATCGACCCCAGAAAGGCGCTGGCCTGTCGCGGCGCCGGAAAGGCACTTGTCAGCGAGATCCAGAAGAACAGTTGTAGAAGCAGTGGCGTGTTGCGAATAATCTCGACATACCAACGCACTGCAGTCGCCAGCAGCAGATTGCGCGAAAGCCCGGCCACGCCGACCGCGACCCCAAGTACAGTCGCAAGGACACAGCCCAGCACTGAGACTTTCAGCGTGTTCAGCAAACCGACGATAATGGCACGGATGTAGGTATCCCCCGCCTGAAACGGAATTGAGCTTTCGCCAATCTCGAAATTGGCCGCCCGGTTCAAGAAGTCGAACCCTGGCGTCACGCCAATACGGCGCATGCTCTCGATCACGTTGACCGCGAGAAAATACAGCGAAACGACAAGAAAACCGATGATGAAAACCTGAAGCAGCGGACGAGTGCCCCACCACATCAAGGCCTTGCGAAAGATGCCGGGCCTTTGAGGGCCCGGCGCTGGATTTACCGGCATTATTGATATGCCCCGACTGCTTAGCGGAATGGCGGAGAATAGAGGAGACCACCATCCGTCCACAGACGGTTGTAACCACGATCCCAACCGAGCGGCTTCAGGTTACGGTCGAAGATTTCACCGTAATTGCCGACAGTCTTGATGATGTTGTAAGCCCACTTCGGATCAAGACCGATCGCTTCGCCAAGGGCTGGATCAACACCAAGGAAACGCTGGATGGCAGGGTCTTCCGACTTCAGGAACTCATCGACATTTTGCGAGGTAATGCCCCACTCTTCCGCCTGGATGGTTGCATTGACAGTCCAGGTAACGATTTCCAGCCAACGGTCGTCACCACCGGCAACTGCAGGTGCAAGTGGCTCCTTGGACAGGCGCTCTGGCAGGATGATATAATCATCCGGCTTTTTCAGCTGTGTACGCTTGCCGACAAGGTCGGACGAATCTTGGGTGATTGCATCCACGCGACCAGATTCAAGCGCCGCGATGAACTGTCCGGTATCTTCAATCGTCACTGGCGTGAACTTCTTGCCCGTCTTGCGGAAGAAGTCGGCAACGTTCAACTCACCTGTCGTGCCGCTCTGAGCTCCAATCGTTGCGCCGTCGAGTTCGGCAGCTGTTGTCACACCGAGGTCTTTGCGGACCAGAATGCCCTGACCGTCATAAAACACCGTAGGACCAAAGTGGAAACCAAGCTTCAGCGCACGGGTGATAGTAACCGTCACACCCGACAACAGAATGTCGAATTCGCCGCTTTGAAGGGCTGGCAGACGCTGCTGCGGAGAAGAGTTGGTGAACTCTGCCTTATCAGGTGTGCCGAAAACAGCGATGGAAAGAGCACGGCCGTAATCCGCAAACAGCCCCTGCCATTTGCCGCTGCTGTCAGGCGCAAAGAAACCTGGTGTCGTCCCAACACCAACCTTGATGGAGCCGCGTTGCGTTATCTTGTCCAGCGTTGGGCCGGCTTGTGCAACATTTGAAAGAGCCAGACTGGTCAACAAAGTCCCGGCGATCGCCGACTTGAGAAAGCCGCCGAGATATCCTTTAAATCTCATTGTTCAAATACTCCTGATGCTTCAATCAGGCGATCAGATCTTGGTGTCCCCCGAGGAACTGATGCCGAAATATACACTATTTCAATAGTTTTTATATTCGAGGCACCACATGCCCATTTTCCGATCACATCAGGAATGTAATTGCCATTTTTTCGATCAGAGAAGATCACATTATTCCGAGTGCCAGCCACTCGACAAAACGAAATCAAATGGCAAATCAACGCGAGCCGGCAATCAAGTTTTCCAATTGGAAATTTGGACATCGCGTTTTGGCAAACTATTGACCCTACCTCAAAATGCTGCCCCCGACACCGGTCTGGTATCGGGGGCAATCCAAGGAAGTCACGATGTCAATTGTACAGAACGGTGTTCGCAGACCTTATTGCGACAGTGGCATAACTATCTCAGACTGCCGTTATAGGAATGCCGCGAACGGTTCCAGTCAGCGGCATAGGCGGTGTCAAATGCAGGCGCAAAGGCCGGGTTCAATCTGCGCTTTCTGATCAGCAGGCTCATGATGCGCGCCGCTGTCGAAAAGCTCATTTCACCCAGTGGTCCATGACCCACCCACGGTTTGTTCAGACGTGCGACAACCGAGCCAACCAGGGCAGCCGGCACGATATCCGTGCAGGTACGCATGGCGTTGAAGACATCGGAAATCGGAATGTGAGAGTTTTCGAAGGCTACGAGGGGTTGGCCATCATAAGGCTCCCACTCTTCAAATTTCAAAACGGCTTCCCAGAACAGATAATGCAGGTCGATTGGGGCGTGGCCGTTAAAAAGCTCCGGTAGTTTGGATGTCATAACATTCTCCTCCGTTGAGTGCATATTGGTTGAAAATATGCGCAATCTTCCTTGGATCTTGGTGACAGGCAAAAACACTATAGACGGATAGCTCCTTTATGAAACCGTGTGGATCGTAAAAAACTGGTCGCCTTGTGGCGGGTGCACTGCGGGCCAGAACTGACCGGCATAATCGCGGGCGGCCTTTTCTGCGGCATCCCGGCTGGAGAGGTTTTTCAAGACATGGCTGCGATGCCCCAGTTGCAGCAACACCGTTTTACTTGGGTAATCATAGATAACCTGTAAATTGTCATGGCTCATTGAGATCCTCCATCTCATTGTTGCTAAACGACTTTCAGAGATACATGTTCCACCGGCATCAACAGCGTTGCACCTGGGGCTCATCAAAATCCAGATCGGCATATCTGCGTTTCTGTGCTTTGACCTTGCTGGCTAGGCCATCCAGCAGGCTGTAACCACTGGACCACCGGCCAAATCCGCTTGCGATATTTATGTGACCGGCCATCCCCAGATTGAGAATATTGGCCTGCCATTTTTCACCAACCGATGTCAGCCGATCTATCGGCATGTAATGGTCATTAAGGCTGCCAACCACGATGTTCGGAAACGGCAGACGCCCGTCATCCAGCCGTCCAAAAGAAATCGCGCCAGGATGCAATTCATCGGTCAACTCGGGGTCGCAGGGCGCAACAAGCAGCGCCGCCTTGACACGATTGGCAGAGGCGCGGGCCGCCAATTTGGCAGCCACCAGACACCCGAGACTATGCGCCACAATATAGGCCTCGCCCTCGCGCTCCAGCGCTTCTTCGACATTCGCCACCCAGCAATCAAGGCTGGGTTTGGACCAATCATCCTGCACGACGATGCTCGCGTCAGAATGGTCCTTCTGCCAGTACCACTGCCAATGCCCTTCATCAGATCCATTCAGTCCGGGAAGAATAAGCGTGCGCATGGCGTCCTCTTAATCAACAAGGTGACAACAGATCTTCATCTCAGTGCTCGCCCAACAGCCGCAGTTCTTTGCCCACTTCGCGCATTCTGCTGCGCAACTCGAAACCGGTTCCGTCGTCGATTTCGTAATCACCGAAGCAATGACGGGCATCATGCAAAAGCAAGCGGTCCTCAAGTTCGTTCTGCGTTCTGATCAATTTTGCAACACGGCGAAAAATGCCCATTTCCGAACTCCTTCGTCGAAAAATCATGCAATCAAAATTATACATAAATTTAGTAGACTAAAGGCACCACATGCCAAGATGCCAAATAGAAGGAGAAAAAACATCCGATAGTTATAGGAAAAATCCATATTCTAGATGAGGATTTCCGAAAAAGTTCTAAACCGTGGAATTTCATTTCGAGAATTTGAAATCCACAATCTCAACACAGCGTCGAAGCGGGTCGACTGACAATATTTTCTATAATATTGGTCAACAATGAAATTCTGTCGCTCATCAGTCCTGATCCGCGATGGTATATTTGCAAAATTGCAAGGGCATCTTCACCAGCCTTGGAGACCTATATGACTGCGACCGTGACTTATCTTCATAATCCGCTGGAAACACAGCTTACCCACCCCGACCAGCTAAAGTTTGCCATGCGCAATTTTGCCGGGGGCGTTTCCGTTATCACTGCGGGATCTGGAGATCAGCGCAATGGCGCAACCGTGACCTCGGCCACAGCCCTTTCCATGGATCCAGCATCGATGCTAATCAGCATCAATCGCTCATCGTCCATCTGGCCGGTTATCAGCCGGTTCAACCATTTCTGTGTGAACATTCTCTCGGCGCAGCAGCAGGATATTGCCAGCCGCTTTGCTGGTGTTGGCGGCCTCAAGGGCGTGCAGCGATACAGCAACGCCAGCTGGTCGACGCTCGAAAGTGGCGCGGCCGTACTGGAAGGCGCACTTGCCTCCATCGACTGTGCCGTCGAAGATGTAATTGAACGACATACCCACGCTATCGTTATCGGACGTGTGGTCGCTTTGGTGACTGGCCAAGGAGAGCCATTGGTTTATCACAATGGCCAGTATGGAAACATCGTCCCGATTTAACCTTGCAGGTTAAATCTCAAGCGTATGCGGCATCGTCGACACCCTTGCCGGTGTCGGCAGCAAACTGCTCCAATGTCGTGTTATCAAGGACTTCTGCCATAGCATCGCGCACTCGGCCCATGGACCGGCGCACCTGACAGTGCTCTGGATCTTCACAGTCCTCGCATGGCTCAAACGCCGTCTTGCTTGCACAACGTATCGGGGCCAGCGGCCCATCAAGGGTACGCACCACTTGGCCAATCAAAATCTCGGAAGCCGGTTTGGACAGGGAATATCCACCGCCTGGACCTTTTTTTGAACGCAGCATGCCTGCATTTCTCAGTTCCAGAAGAATCGTATCGAGGAATTTTTTAGGTATGTTGTTACGGCTGGCAATCTCATTGACAAATGCTGTCTGCCCCTCAGCAAGCCCGGCCAGATCAACCATGGCCTTCAAGCCGTATTTCCCTTTTTTCGTCAGCATCAACCGCTCTTTCACAATCACATCGCGGCGATAGATATGGGCAAAAACCGCGCTTAAGGCAACAGAGCGCACGCAATCTATTCGAGAGATTTAATCAAAATTACCCATGTCCGGTAGCCTGATGTGAACAGGCAACCGGGCAAGGCATTTAAGTGGTGCTTCGTCTCAGGAACCGGAGACGATTTTTACGTTGCCGCCGTGCCCACCGCCGCCAAAAACGCGATGTTCGCCAAACGACGAGCGAATCTGGTTGCGCGGTCCGCCAAGGCCGATTTCTGGAAACAGCAATTCAGAGACCCGATAAGCTTCCTCAAGATGCGGGTAACCAGAGGCGATGACCGTATCGATGCCGAGATCCTGGTATTCCCGAAGTCGGGCAGCGATGGTTTTGGGCGAACCGACAAGCGCTGTTCCGGCACCGGAGCGCACAAGACCGATACCGGCCCAAAGATTTGGCGACACCTCAAGCTTGTCACGGCGACCATTATGTAGTGCCACCATGCGTGCCTGCCCGACGGAATCGGAATTTTTGGCAAACACCTCCTGCGCTGCGGCAATGGTGTCGTCGGACAGTTTCGAAATCAGACGATCCGCAGCCTCCCACGCCTCTTCATCGGTTTCACGCACGATGAAGTGCAGTCGGATGCCAAAGCTGACATCGCGATTTTGCGCCGCCGCAGCCTTGCGCACCTTGGCAATTTTTTCCTCCACCAGATGAGGTGGTTCACCCCATGTCAGGTACTTATCGATAATGCCGGCGGAAAAATCGATTGCAGCATCCGAGGATCCGCCAAAATAGATTGGTGGACGTGGCTGCTGCACCGGTGGCAAGCCCAGTTGAGCGTGATGGGCCTGAATATACCGGCCATCAAGATGCGCCTTGCCGGTTTCAATCAGGTCATTAAACACCTGAAAAAACTCACCGGCATGATCGTAGCGCTCATCATGTGCTAAAAAAATACCGTCTCCAGCCAGTTCCTGCGCGCTGCCACCGACGACAATATTCAACAACAGCCTTCCATTGGAAACCCGGTCAAGCGTTGAAGCCAATCGTGCGTAGTAGGCAGGCGACGCCGTTCCCGGACGAATGGCAACGAGGAACTTTAGCTGTTCCGTATGCGCGGCCAGATCGGCAGCGAGAATGAAGGATTCCTCACAGGCAGCACCGGTCGGAATAAGCACGCCGGAATACCCCAGACGATCAACAGCCCGGGCAATCTCGCGGAAGTAACCGGGATCTGACTGCCGCGCCAGATCATCCGACCCAAGATAGGCGCCGTCACCGGAAGATGGAATGAACCAGAGAAAATCGAGTGGTTGATGAGGTTTTGCCATTGCTCAAGTCCCGTTTGATGATGTGACCACGAAAGCCCCATCGGACACATCATTCACGGCTTGCCAGACAATCAGCACCTCCGCGGAGAAGGGTCGAACTGAACTTTTCCAGTCCATTTCGATATTGGCCCCTCATTCGCCTCAACAATAATTATATCCATAGATTTTATAAGAAATACTATTCCAAAGATCCCACCGTTGATGAAGATTATCTCACGGTAGGTTCAAAGCGATGAAATTCCATCTTCAAAATCGCGGACTGGAGGAACCTGGCCCAGCCCGCCCTCATTGCCCACCAATAGGCTGTAAATCGTGGTCAGCCGGTACTGCTCAAAGACTGCTCTTGTTTGTCAAGATTGAGATAAGACGACAGCTGGCCGGCAACAAAAATCGCATGGTCCGTCACCTGCGGCAGCCCCATCAGCTCTCCAAATGTACCGCGCGCCAATGGCCCGGCAATGTACAGTCCCGGCACCGCCCTGCCCGTTTCATCAATCGCGATGGAGGCAGCATTACAGGCAATACCAAGGCCGGTGGCACAAGATGAGATCAGACCGTCCCGTTGCAGGGCGGCGAGGAACGGGATTGAATGCAGAACCTCGCCATGCGCGGGACCGGTGGTCACCGCGATCGCATCGAAAAGATAATCGGCCACTTCGCCTGTGACCTTCTCTTTCAGAGACACACGGAAGCCGGAATCCTCGGACGTAACGCCTTGAAGGGAAGCTGCTTTTATCGACAGCTGGCCGGCGGAAACTGCTTCGTCCAGCACTTTCTCGACCTGCGGCGCGACGCGAAAACGGTGAACATCCCAATATGGACGGGCCAGCCGGACAATGCGTCGCCTCTCCTTGGTTGGCAAAGCCTGCCAGATTTTTTGCCCCTGTGCGCGGATGGCATCGATGACCGCATGCCAACTGAAACCCGCCTTCTCCGCCTGCCTGATCGTGTCGCGGATCCGATGCACCAGCTCAGACGCGCGGACACTGGGTCTGGAGACAAAATCGCCGAACGCTTCCTGGGCGGTTGCCGAATGACCACGCGAACGCAACCCGCGCCGCGAGATTGAAACAATCGTTCCGTGATGCCCTTTATCTTTCAGGGTTGCGACGACATCGGCCGAGGTCAAGCCATTGCCGATGACAAGCACGCGGTCGTCCGGTTCGATCGGTTGAAGCGCATCAGGCTGCGTCACATCGGCAATCAGTTTTGGATGATCCTTGAGGCCGGCCAATGCAGCAGGCAGTGCCGGTGCCGGATGGCTAACCGCAATTGCAACGGCGTCAGCCAGCAGCACGCTGCCATCTTCGGCTTTCAACAGCCACTTTGTCCCGGATTTTCCGACGCCGGTTACGCTGGTTTGACGATGTTCGACAACACCCTGATCAAGATAGGGCTGGATTTCAGACGACACGTAATCGCCGAACGACGCGCGCTGCAAATAGGGCAATCCATCCGAGCCAAACGCATCCGCATCCTCTGCCAGAATGTTCCTGTTTGTTGCGAACCGCAGAAAACTCTCTGGATCGTCAGGGTAAAGCGTCATCTTACCGGCAGGCACATTGATGCGGTGTGCCGGTTCATGTGTGCTGTAGGCCAGGCCAGCACCCAGCTTTTCACGCGGCTCAAAGACCACCATGCGGACAGTGCCAACGACCGGGTAACGCCGGGCAAGATGGATTGCGAGTGCAGCTCCCGTAACACCGCCACCCACAATCGCAATAACCGGACAAAGAGACTTTTGAGGCATCACAAGCTCCGACAGTTATGGAAGATATATGCGGAGCGCAGCATAGCGCCATGCAATCGAGGTTTAAAAATACGCGCATCCGACGATTGGCGAAAGCGTGCCAGCCGATCAGATATCGTGTTAGCAAAGCCAGATAACAGGGTTTGCCCTCCTTCATTTTGGACACTCCAACACAATCGTCTCGGATAGTCTCGCGCAAATATATTCTATAAAATTAGTGCTATATATGCATTCCTCATTTGAAAGAGCAACCAAAATGGAAAACGGAAGCACCTGCCGCGATGCTTCCGTTCGATTGTCTGCGCAGAGCATGCTTGGGAGGAAGTTGCTCAGAAAGCGGCAGACGGAATCCACGAGGCGGTCGCCGCCGTGCTGGTAGAGAATGCCGGAATTTTAGCCGCCAGATCGTCAATCGTCGTCACACCTGCCTCACGCAATTGCTGCTGGGTCACCAAAACAGGATCGACGATAATCTGGTGCGGAACCTCTTCCCCGGCGATCTGCAGGGCTGCCGCGCGAATGGAGACAGCACCCACAACCGCCGGATTGGTGGCAGCGGTTGCTACCCAAGGGCTGCCCTCTTCAACGATTTCCTGAATATCGGCCGTAGAAATATCCGCCGAATAGATCTTGAGCTTGTCGCTGATGCCAAGATCGGCCGCAGCCAGTTTCACCCCGCGTGCAAATTCGTCATAGGGTGCGAATACAACTGAAATATCGGGATTGGCCTGAAACACCGCCTTGGCCTGATCAGCCGTTGAGGTCGCCGTTGTATCGCTGACATTGCCGAAACGGGCCTTTTCCACGATACCGGCATTTGCCGCCTTCACCTTGTCCCAAACCTCGTTGCGACGATCAAGCGGCGCAAAACCGGCGACATAGGCATAACCGGCATTAAAGCTGGTGCCATTATCCTTGATAGCCTGATCCAGCGCCAACTCTGCCAGCTTGTGGTCGGACTGCTCGACCTGCGGAATTTTCGGATTGTTGAGGTTCACGTCAAAGGCAACAACCTTGATGCCCTTATCGAGTGCCTGCTGTACGACATCCCCCAAAGATTCCGGCAGACCATGGTCAACCACAATACCCTGAACGCCGAGATTGATGGCCTGAAGAATTTGTTCGCGTTGTTCTGCGGCATTCTGGCGGCCCGGAAAGATACGCAGATCAACCTCAAGTGCCTTGGCCTGCGCTTCGGCCCCGGCCTGATAGGCCTGGAAAAAATCACCGGCTGAGATGTAGCTGATCAGGGCCAGTTTTACGCCACCTTTGTCGAAGGGAGCCGGTGCGCCCGTAAGGCCTTCCGCAGATGCCGAATGCACCAAAGCCAAAGAGGACAGAGCGGTAAATGCCAGAAAACGCAGAGTTGACGTCATGGTGTTCCCCTTGAAACGAGAAGGCCTTCAGCGGCCCCGGATGACGTCCATTATTCAAATAAATACACTTATTTTATAGATTTAATATTTATCAATTGGGGATCGGAAATAGATTTCTTTGCCATTTAACGTCAGATGTCGGCAAGTTTCTGCCCGGCTTTCCGGCACCGGCCAGGCGACGTGACCATCGTGAAAAACATCTGTCCCACTCAATAGAATACCCGGCGGATAACACGCCGGGTATTCTTGTAATCCTCACGATATGTGCCGGTCAGACGGCTTCATCATGCGATGGTTTTTCCCAAAGGTTGATACCACCTTCGACCGCATGACGATCAATCTCCGCCAGCTCCTCTGGTGTGAAAGAAAGGTTATTCAAGGCTGCCACGTTCTCCTCGATCTGCCTGGCCGAACTTGCGCCAATCAGGGCAGAGGTTACACGCGTGTCACGCAGAACCCAGGCAATGGCCAATTGCGCCAATGACTGGCCGCGCCGTGCGGCAATCTCGTTCAGTGCGCGAGCACGAATGATGTTTTCTTCCTTCAGATGTTCCGGCCGAAGGAAATCACCACCCGGCCGGTTCACGCGTGCATCCTGCGGAATGCCGTTCAGATATTTGTTGGTCAGCAAACCCTGAGCAAGCGGCGTAAAGGCAATGATACCAGCCCCGACATCCTCGACCGCATTCAGCAGGTCCTTTTCAACCCAGCGGTTAAACAGGTTATAGGCCGGCTGGTTGATCAGCAGCGGCACCTGCCTGTCGCGCAAATGAGCGGCGATCTCACGGGTCTTGGCACCGGAGTAAGAGGAGATACCAACATAAAGGGCTTTGCCCTGCCGTACGGCCTGGGCCAGCGCATCCGCGGTTTCTTCCAACGGCGTGTTCGCGTCATAGCGGTGCGAATAGAAGATATCGACGTAATCAACGCCAAGCCGCGAAAGGCTCTGATCAAGGCTGGACAGCAGCGCCTTTTTCGAACCGCCGCCACGACCATAAGGACCCGGCCACATATCCCAACCAGCTTTGGTCGAGATAATCAGCTCATCGCGGTAACCGCGAAAATCTTGCTTCAGAATACGCCGAAAATTGATCTCGGCACTTCCCGCTGGCGGACCATAATTATTGGCGAGGTCGAAATGGGTAATGCCCAGATCAAACGCCTTGAACAGGATGGAACGTTGCGTCTCAATGGTCGTCGTGTCACCGAAATTGTGCCACAGGCCAAAGGAAAGCGCAGGCAATTTCAGGCCGCTTCGCCCGACACGGCGAAACTGTGCATTATCATAACGTTTGGGATCAGGCAGATAACTCATGTCTTGGTTTCCTGTGGTCAAGCAAAAGCCGGGCGCAGAGAAACCCTACACCCGGCGGAACAAATGGCTCTGAAATCACAGAGCCCCATGTCTCGGCGGCAACTGGTCATTCAGATAAAAATTGCCGATATGGTGGTACTTCCAGCGAACCGGATCATGCAGGGAATGGGTTCTGGCATTGCGCCAGAAGCGATCCAGCCCGTAACTTTCCAGTGTTGAGCGTGCACCACCAAGCTCAATCAGCTTTGTTGCAGCAAGCTGCGCTACATCGGTGCCCAGCGCCTTGATCTCGGCAACGGCAATCGACGCCTCGGCAACCGTGCGCTCATTGGGATCGGCTGTAGCAACATCGAGAAAACGCCCCGCCCGTGCCAACAATGCGTCAGCCGCATGCACGCGGATTGTGACATCCCCCACCGCATGGATTGTATGCGGGTCCTCATAACCGTGCTCTATCGTCAGCTCAAAAAACGGTCGCGAATGTGCCCGAACATAGGAAATGGTTTCGGCGAGCGCACCACGCGCAATGCCAACCTGTACGGCGGCGTGGATGATCTGCGCAAAGGGCCCCATCGCCGTTGGCCGGTCAAACGGGTCATCATGATCAACGACCTGAGACGGTGTAATCTCGACATCGTCGAATGTCACAGTGCCACTGCCGGTGGAGCGCTGCCCGAAAGACGTCCAGTCGTCCACCAGATCAAGTCCGGGCGTCGCACGGTCAATGAAAACAATATGAATGCGGCCATTCGGCCCCTTGGCGACCGCCACGATAATGTGAGCAAAAAGCGAGCCGGTGGAATAGAATTTCTGTCCATTCAGCACCAGCTTGCCGCCCTTCTCAGCAAAATGCGTCTTGTAATCAACCGGCGTTTTGGTGCCGATTTCCGTGAAGGCATTGCCGAAGCGCTCACCATTCAACACACGCTGAAAATAGTGCCGTTTTTGCTCTTCAGAACCAGACAATCGCAACGCCTCGACCATGAAGAAATGGTTTTGCGGAATCTGTCCAATCGAGGAGTCCGCCGCAGAAATGATAGCCGTCACCTCGGCCAGCGTGACAGCAGAAACACCCGCACCACCATAGTCCTTGGGCACCGAAATTGCCCAGAGCCCACTCTGCGAATACCTTTCGATTTCTGCAATTGGCAAACGCCGTTCCCGATCCCGCTCAGCGGCACCGACAGCGAATTCCGCCGCCAATGTGTGGGCCACGGATATGGCCTCGGCATCATCACGGATGACGTGCGCATGGGTTCGCAGAGGTGGAATATGCGGTCCCGGGCGCCCCTTGGTCAGCGCAGCCTGGCGATGAAGCTGACGATCTGTCGTGGTCATCGGCGACACCTCAGTTCCAGGCATGGCGTGGCGGATGTTCGCCATTCAGATAATAATTGCCGACATGGTAGAACTTCCAGCGCACCGGATCATGCAGCGTGTGAACACGCGCATTGCGCCAATGGCGATCCAACCCGTGTTCGGCCAATGTCGAGCGCGTGCCGGCCAGTTCGAACAGCTTGTTGGTGGCGAGAATAGCAATCTCTGTTGTCAGAACCTTGGCCTCTCCAGTCTTGATCGTCGCTTCTGAAACAGTCTCAAGCGTGGTGTTGGCACGTCCAACATCAATGCTGCGACCGGCAATTTCCAGCAATGCTTCAGCTGCATGCAGCTTGATCTTCAGATCACCAATCGCCGCGATGGTGAACAGGTCTTCGCTGGCACTTTGTTTGCCGCTGTCGATCCACGGACGGCTGAATTTCTTGACGAAAGTGATGGTGTCTTCAATGGCGCCCCGCGCAATACCCACATCAATTGACGCCTGAATAATCTGCGACACCGGGCCACCAACCGTTGGATGATCAAAAGAGGTCACCTTGACGGCACGCACCTTCGGCACCCGCACATTCTCGATCTTGACTGAACCGGACGCCGTCGTACGCTGGCCAAAACTCGACCAGTTATTGGTCACGGTCAGGCCTGGCGCATCGCGCTCAGCAAACACCAGGAAGCCCTGCCCCTGCTCATCGACGCCAACAATCGGCACAACATGCGACAGCAGCGCACCGCTCGCGTAAAACTTCTCGCCCTGAACGATGACATCATCGCCGTCATGCACCACCTTGGTCTCGAAATCGGCAACCGTTTTGCTTTTCAATTCCGAAAAAGCATTACCGTAACGAAGCCCTTGCAGGGCCCAGCCAAAGAACAGCTCTTTCTGTTCTTCTGTGCCATCAAGATCAACCGTTGCCACAATGGCCAGATGGTTCTGGGTAATCTGCGCAATCGCCGGATCGGCAGTGGCAATGATTGAAATCACCTTGGCAAGCGTCGCATAGGACACCTCAGGTCCACCATAGGCGCGCGGTACATTGATGCTCCACAGACCACTTTGCGAATATTCATCCAGCTCGTTGATCGGCAGCAGGCCTTCACGGTCGCGCAAGGCTGCATCGACCTTGAAACGTGCAGCAAGGCGTTCTGCGATCTCAACGGCCTCGGCATCACTTTTGATAATATGCGCTGGCTCCGCAGGCCGTGGCCGTGGGGCAACCGGATCATTGGAATTGACGCGCGGATGGACGGAATAATCAATCTTGGTTTCTGAAACGGTACCCATGGTCATGCCTCATCGGGTTCGAATAATAGGAGTTAGATCGCAAGCCGGGTTTGCTGGCCGCGTTTAATGGCTTCAATATCGCGGTAATGTTCCCCCGGATGGTCGGATGGCAGGTAAGGCCCCTTGCCGAAAAGCTTTTCCCGTAATGTGCCGGGACGATAGGATGTGGGATAAACGCCGCGCTTTTGCAGTTCGGGAACGATGTATTGCACCACGTCCTCGAAACTGTCAGGCGTCACGGCGTAGGCAAGATTGAAACCGTCAACATCGGTGTCTTCGACCCACTCCTGCAATATGTCGGCAATCTGGCTCGGCGAACCGACAAACACCGGACCGAGCCCGCCAATGCCACCGAATTTCGCCAGCTCATCGATGGTCCAGGACTTGTCGCCGCCAGCAATGTGCTCAACGAAAGAATGGATCGCATTGGTTTCGACCTTCTGGATCACATCGGTTGGCGCATATTGCCCAAAGTCGATGCCACTCCAGCCGGACATGAACACCAGCGAACCGTCATAGGACACGTACTGCCGGTAGTCCTCGAATTTGGCCTTGGCCTTTTCTTCCGTCTCATCGGTGATGATGGTCAAAAGCGTGTAGATGCGCAACGCCTTGGGATCGCGTCCCGCTGCCGCTGCCTTTTGGCGGATTTCAGAGACATAAGCTTTGAGAACAGATTTGGTCGGCGCTGCCACAAACACACATTCGGCATGTTCGGCGGCAAACTTTTTGCCGGGGCCCGATGCACCGGCCTGATAAAGCACCGGTGTTCGCTGCGGTGATGGCTCCGTCAGCCCGTAACCGGGCACATCGAAATATTTGCCCTTGTGGCCAATCTCGTGAACCTTGGACGGATCGGTGAATATCCGGCCATCTCGGTCACGCCGCACAGAGCCTTCTTCCCAGCTGCCTTCCAGAAGTTTGTAAACAACCTCCAGATATTCGTTGGCGATATCATAGCGGTTGTCATGCCGCTGCAGCCCGGCCTGCCCGATATTTTTGGCACCGCTTTCCAGATAGGAGGTGACGATGTTCCAGCCGATACGCCCCTTGCTGTGGTGATCGGCGGTCGCAAGGCGACGTGCGAAAATATAGGGGTGCTCGAAGGAAGTGGAAGCCGTAATGCCAATGCCCAGATGCTCCGTTGCCAGTGCGATGGGTGCGGCAAGCTGCAACGGATCATTGACGGGGATTTGCGCCGCCTGCTGAATGGCGTGGAAATTCGAGCCCTTGTAGACATCGTAATAGCCAATGACATCGGCGATGAAGATGCCGTCAAAAATGCCGCGTTCCAGCGTTCGAGCGAGATCCTGCCAATAGTCCAAATCCTTGTATTTCCAGGATTTATCCTTGGGGTGAGCCCAAAGGCCGGGAGACTGGTGGCCGACGCAGTTCATATCGAAGGCATTGAAATGGATCGTTTTGCTCATTCTGGCCTCGTGCTCCGCCTGTAAAAGGCGTGTTCGCCTCGGGTGGTAAACTGGCCTCAAGCATCGCAGAGTGAAAAACCAAAGATAGTAATTCTATCTTTTTTATCGATTGCAAAGCGAAAGAATTTTCCGTCTTTTCCGCCTTCAACAAAAAAGCGTCGACACGGCTTTTAACCGCACACATCGGACCATTTTACCGCTCTCCGCAAATCAATTCACGACAGGTCGATTTCCGGAGCAAATCTTTCTCCAAACTCAAATCCAAACGCTTTAAAATACTTTGTTTATCTATTTTATGGATTTTAAGCTGGCCGGGATAAATCAAAAATACGGGGAATATCTCGGTGGTGAACTCGGTCTTCGGTGCAGCAGGCACATCGATATTTGAATCCATGTCGCGGCTGGCTGCAGAAACAGGCGCAATCAATCTGGGCCAGGGGTTTCCTGAAGGTTTTGAGCCTGCAGCACTTGTGGAAGCCGCGATCTCAGCATTGCGTGACGGACCCCACCAATATCCGCCGATGATGGGATTGCCTGTTCTACGTCAGGCGGTTGCTGACAACGCCAAACGGTTTTTCAATCTGGACATTGACTGGCAACGTGAAGTGCTTGTCACCTCAGGTGCGACCGAAGCGCTGGCCGACACATTCCTCGCTTTGCTTGAAACCGGTGACGAGGTCATTCTTTTCGAACCCGTATATGATGCCTATGCCACACTGATCCGTCGGGCGGGTGGCGTTGTCGTGCCTGTCAGGCTTTTGCCGCCCCATTGGGATCTGCCGCAGGACGCCCTGCAGAAAGCCATCACCAGCAAAACGAAACTGATCGTCGTCAACACGCCGATGAATCCGATCGGCAAGATTTTCTCACCCGAAGAGCTGCGTTTTCTCGGTGAGCTTGCCGTCAAACATGACCTCACCATTGTTTCCGATGAGGTCTACGAGCATCTGGTTTTTGACGGCCGCCCCTTCCATTCCCTGTTTGCGGTGGACGGTATTCGCGACCGTGTCGTCAGGATCGGTTCGGCTGGCAAAAGCTTTTCCGTCACCGGCTGGAAAGTCGGTTACGTGACGGCGTCGCCCAAACTACTGGAGCCGATCGCCAGAGCCCACCAATACGTTACCTTCACGACCCCGCCTGCCCTGCAAACCGCAGTGGCGACAGGACTGAACCTGCCCGACAGTTATTTCCTCGATCTGCGTCGCCAGTTGGCTGAGCGGCGGGACTTGCTAGTCGATGGCTTGCGTGACGCAGGTTTCGAAGTCGCCGATGCTCCAGCCACCTATTTTGTGGTCGCGGATATTTCCGCACTCGACACGGCCGTCGACGACCTTGCCTTTTGCCGCCGTCTGACGCTTGAAGCTGGCGTAACACCCGTGCCGATCTCGTCCTTTTACGGTAGCCGCGATGTGCGCAGCCATGTGCGGTTCTGCTTTGCCAAAAAAGCAGAGACCCTCGTGAATGCAGTCGAGCGCCTTGCGCTGTGGCGGCAGGGACATGCGGTAAAGGTCGCGTCATGAATCTGCATCTTACGCATCGCAGTTACGATGCGGCGATCGCTGAGTTGCAAAACCGTTTCGGTGCTGCGGCATCAACCGGCGCATCTGTTTTGGACCTGCATGCTGGCGATGAAAGCCACCATGCCCGGCAGCGCCCAGACATTGTTGTGCGACCGCAGAGCACACAAGACGTTGCCGAGATCGTCAAGATCGCGGGCAGACATCGCATTCCGATCACGGCTTTTGGTGCCGGTTCGGGGCTTGAAGGTGGCGCTATTCCCGTTCACGGCGGAATTTCACTGGATACAAGTGATCTCAACGAGATTGTTGAAATCCGCGCCGATGACATGATTGCACGGGTGGGTGCCGGCGTTCGCCGGCTCGACCTCAACCATGCCCTGCGTGACACCGGTCTGTTCTTTCCCGTTGATCCCGGCGCCAATGCGTCGATTGGTGGCATGGTATCGACCGGTGCCAGCGGCACCAATGCCGTGCGATATGGTGTTATGCGCGAAAACGTGCTCGGCCTGACCGTGGTGACGGCCAATGGCGATATCGTCAAAACGGGATCACTGGCGCGCAAATCATCCTCCGGGTACGATCTGACACGGCTGTTTGTCGGTTCCGAAGGCACACTTGGCATCGTCACCGAAGTTTTGTTGCGCCTGCATCCAATACCGGAGGCGAGATCTGCCCATGCCGGTTTTGCCACGCTGGCCGGTGCGGTCAATGCGGTCACCGATATCAAGCGCGCTGGCCTTTCCATCGGCCGTGTCGAACTGGTCGATCAACCCTTGGTCGACGTGATCAATCGCCGGGGAGAGTTGAGCCTTGTGCCATTGCCGACATTGTTTTTCGAGTTTCACGGCTCGGTCGCAGAAATCGACACATTGTCGGAGACCATTGAGCAGATCATCTCCGACAACGGCGGCACACCGCTGACATGGACGGACACGGCGCAGGACACCAAACTATTATGGGAAACCCGCCGCGATTGCCTGGCCTGGGCCAAGGCTGAACGGCCCGGCTCTCACTCCTGGCCAAGCGATGTATGCGTGCCAATCTCACGATTGGCAGAGGTAATCCTAGAAACACGACAGGATGTCGCCAGTTCCACCGCACCCGCCTTTATCGTCGGCCATGTGGGAGACGGCAATTTCCACTGCGTTTTCATGTTGCACGAGCACGAAGAAACAGAGGTGGCGAACTACGCGTCCCGCATCGTGCAACGGGCCATTGCAGCGGGCGGTACCGCCAGCGGTGAACACGGCATCGGGCTTGGCAAACGGCAGTACCTGCAAAGCGAACACGGCGCGGAAGCCATAGCGCTGATGCAGACGCTCAAAACCGCACTTGATCCCCTCGGCATTTTCAATTCCGGCAAGGTTCTTCCCGATGTCGGTCCATTTTCAAACACATCATCAGAACACCCATAAGGACCATTCCATGCGTTATAAATCATTTGTCGCCGGCACCGTTTCCGCACTGGCATTGCTTCTGGCAACCCATGCCACAGCACTTGCCGAAACCATCAAGCTTGGTGTCACGGCCGGCCCGCATGCCCAGATTGCCGAAGCGATCGTGCCCGTTGCCAAGGCCAAGGGCCTGGACATCCAGATCATCGAATTTTCTGACGGTGCACTGATCGACCCGGCGACCAATGACGGCGATCTCGATGCCAACGGTTTTCAGCACACACCTTATCTTGATCGTCAGAATGCCGACCGTGGACTGAACCTCGTGGCGGTTGGTGGCAAGACAGTGCTTTTGCCGATGGCCGGCTACTCCCACAAATACAAATCCGTGGCCGATCTGCCAGAGGGTGCGCAGGTCACCATTCCCAATGATCCGAGCAATGCCGGACGCGCCCTGAAACTGCTAGAAGCTGGCGGCCTCCTGAAGCTCACACCTGGCGTCACCTTCAACGCCACCGAACTGGACATCGTCGAAAACCCGAAGAAAATCAAGATCGTACCGCTTGAAACTGCTCAGCTGCCGCGCTCGCTCGAAGATGTTGATTTCTCCGTCATCACCTCGCATTTCGCACTCTCAGCCGGTCTCAACCCAAGCAAGGACAGCCTGCTGATTGAAGATCAGCTTTCTGAATATTTCTGCCTGATCGCTGTTGCCGAAAAGAACAAGGATGCGCCTTGGGTCAACACCCTGATCGAAGCCTACAAATCACCGGAAGTGAAAGCCTTCATCGACAAGAAGTTCGAAGGCAATGTGATCGCGGGCTGGTAACATGACCCTTTTGGCACGCACAGATGACGCGACCGAAACGAAGCCACGCTCACAGGAGCATGGCTCTGGCCTTCGCCCGGCAAACACAAGGCCGATCATCGAAATCCAGTCGCTGAGTAAGACCTATGACGCCAAAAGCGGCCCGGTGCTGGATGACATCAGCTTGAATGTCAGCGAAGGTTCGATACATGGCATCATTGGTCGCTCCGGTGCTGGTAAAAGCACATTGGTGCGCTGCCTGAACGGGCTCGTCAGCCCCTCCTCTGGCCGGGTATTCGTGTCCGGCCGGGAAATAAGCGCCCTGAAGGGACAGGACCTGCGCAAGGCGCGTCGGCAGATTGCCATGGTGTTCCAGCATTTCAGCCTGTTGTCGTCCCGCACGGCAGCGGCCAATGTTGCCCTGCCGCTGGAAATTGCCGGCATAGCCAAAGAAACCATTCGCAAACGTGTCCCCGACCTTCTGGAACTGGTTGGCCTTTCGGGCAAAGCAGATGCCTATCCGTCAGAGCTTTCCGGCGGGCAGAAACAGCGCATCGGTATTGCCCGTGCACTCGCCCTTGAACCAGCCGTGCTGTTGTCCGATGAGGCAACGTCGGCACTCGACCCGGAAACCACAGAACAGATCCTCGATCTGCTCAAGGATATCAATCGCCGCATCGGGCTTAGCATCGTGCTGATCACGCATGAGATGGATGTGGTCCGGCAAATCGCTGATCACGTGACCGTTCTCGAACAGGGGCGGATCATCGAAAGCGGCCCGACATTTGATGTCTTTGCTTTTCCCCGTTCCAAGACAGCGCGCTCCTTCCTCTCCAGCATCGTCGCACATGACCTGCCGGAAGAGGTGACCGCACGATTGGTGCCGGACGCCACAGGCGACACCGACCCGGTCATTCGTATCACCTTTACCGGTTCATCGGCACATAGTGCCGTGGTGGCCGACCTTGTGGAGCGTTTCAAAGTGCGGCCCAACATTCTGCATGGGCGCATTGATTACATAGGTGGTGCAGCGCTCGGTATCCTCACCATTGTCTCGGAAAACACCGGACCACGCCTGCCCGACATTCTGTCTTACCTGTCATCACTCGGTCTTCATGGAGAGGTTATCGGTCATGCTGTCCGACCTGCTGTCACCGGCGCTCATCGCGCTGCTCATTGAATCAATCAAGCAGACCGTTACCATGGTGGCGGTGGCTGCCCTGCTCTCGACGCTCATCGGCCTGCCACTCGGCGTGCTGCTCGTCGTCACTTCGCCAGGGCAGTTTCTCGAGCGGCCAATTTTTAACCGGGTAACCGGCACCCTGATCAATCTCATCCGCTCGACACCGTTCATCATCCTGATGGTCGCTATCATTCCCTTCACGCGGCTTGTGGCCGGCACAACGGTTGGTACATTTGCAGCCATTGTGCCGCTGACCGTGGCAATTACCCCGCTTTATGCCCGGCTTGCCGAAACCGCGATGCGCGAGGTTGATCAAAGCTTGATCGAAGCGGCTGAAAGCATGGGTGCAACGCCGCTGCAAATCATCTTCAAGGTGCTGTTGCCGGAAGCCCTGCCCGGCATCATCGCTGGCCAAACCGTCACGCTGGTCAGCCTGATCGGTTACTCCGCCATGGCTGGCACTGTCGGTGGTGGTGGATTGGGTGATCTTGGTATCCGTTTTGGTTACCAGCGGTTCATGCCTGAGGTCATGGTCGCGGTGGTCGTCATTCTCGTCGCTATCGTCCAGTCCGTGCAGATGACCGGTGATTTTGCCGCCCGTCTCGTCAATCACCGCATAGCACGCAGCCGCCGCTCCGCCTGACAGCGGGGCCAGCGCCTGCGCAGGGAGCCTTTTTAATTTCAGGGCTCAGGCCCACCAACGTAATTCAAAGGAGAACATCATGACCGTTCATACGCTTGCTACCCAACTGCCCTTTGTCGACATTTCCCGTTTCAACGCCGGTCCTGAAGAGCGCGCGCGCTTCATCGATGAGCTGCGCAAAATCCTGCATGACCATGGCTTTTTCTATCTGACCGGCCATGGCGTGGATCCAAAATTTCTTGCAGACGTAGTCGCAGCCTCCAAGCGGTTTTTCGCCCTGCCTGAAAAGGACAAGCTGGAGATCGAGATGGTCAAGTCTCCGCATTTCCGCGGTTACAACCGTGCCGGCCTCGAACACACGCGCGGTCAGCAGGATTGGCGCGAACAGGTGGATATCAACAATGAGTCCACGCCAGTCGAGATTGGTCCAGATACCCCGGCCTGGGCACGCCTGATCGGACCCAACCAGTGGCCATCAGCCTTGCCGGAACTCAAAGACCTGCTGCTGGCTTATCAGGCAGAAGTGACACGCATCGGCATCGACGTGCTGAAAGCCATTTCCGTCGCTCTCGGTCAGGACGAAAACGTCTTCTCCAGCATCTATGACCCAGAGCCGACAAAACTTCTGAAAATCATCCGTTACCCCGGCCGTGACGTGGCGCAGAGCGATCAGGGCGTTGGCGCCCATAAGGATGGCGGTTTCGTCACCGTGTTGCTGCAGGACGTCGTTCCGGGCCTGCGTGTGCAGACGGAAGATGGCGTCTGGATTGATGCGCCGCCGGTTCCCGGCACCTTTATCATCAACACCGGCGAATTGCTGGAGCTGGCCACCAACGGTTTTGTGCGCGCCGACGTTCATGACGTTATCGTACCGCCAGCCGGCACCGAACGTTTCTCCGTCGCCTTCTTCATGGGCGCCCGTTACGATTCCAGCATTCCAGTCATTGACCTGCCGGAAGAGTTGAAGCGCAGCGAACGCGGCATCACCGTTGATCCACTGAACCCGATCTTCCGCGACGTTGGCAATAATGTTCTGAAAAGTCGTCTGCGCTCGCATCCGGATGTGGCGCGTGCCCACTACGCCGATCTGCTGACACCGGAACAGCTGACCGGCAACAAGGTGGCTTCGGCCTACTAACTCTTCGAAACAACAGATCCACCGGCCTGTCCATAGGCGGTGGGTCGTTCCATTGCATGTTGAACAAGCTGTGATCTGGACGCGCGTTTTGTTCGAAAAATTATCCGCTTTGTGTTTTATAAATAGTCTATAAAATCTATGTAATTTAATTGTTGCTGCTAAGTTTTTCCCTATCAAACGATGAGGGGCAAACCATGTCAGAGCTTTCCAGCAAATCTTCACCCGCCAAACGCAGTATCAGCCGCCGCACGATCCTCAAATCTGCCGCAGCTGTGGGAGCCACCGCAGCAGTTGGCGCGCTGGCGGGTCGCACAACAAGCTATGCCATCGCAGGCAACCTTATTCCCATCAAGCTGGAATGGACCGAAGTGGCAGCATGCCACTCTCCCGTTGGTTTTGGCCTTTCCAAGGGCATCTACGCCAAACACGGGCTGGATGTGGAACTGTTCTACCAGGGGGCTAGCGGCCAGACCCTCATCCAGGCACTGGCAACCCGCAAGGCAGAGGCCGGTCCTGGCCTTCTCTATGATTGGCTGAAACCCATCGAACAGGGTTTTGACGTCAAGCTGTTTGCGGGTTCGCATGGTGGCTGCCAGCGCGTTCTGGTCAAGCCGGATTCCGGCATCAAGACGCTGCTCGACCTCAAGGGCAAGACCATCGGCACATTTGATGTGATGTCCCCGTCACGCGTTGCCTTCTCGGTGGCATTGGCAAAGGCTGGTCTCAACCCGGAAACCGACGTCACCTGGAAGGTCTTCCCCTTCGATCTGGTCGCGGAAGGTGTGTTGAAGGGAGAAGCCGATGCGGTCGCGCATATGGACCCCTGGGCTTACTCCTATGAAAAACAGCATGGCTTCGTGAAGATTGCCGACACCCAGACCGAAACATTCCAGGATCGCGTGTGCTGCGTACTAGGCGTTAACGGCGATTATTATGAGGCCAACAAGGATGCCATCAAACGTGTCGCCTCTGCCAATCTCGAAGTGCATCAATATACCGCCAAGCACCCGGATGAAGTTGCCAAGTGGTATTTCGATACACTGAAACCTGGCCTTCCCTTGGAAGACCTGACGGAAGTCCTTGCGTCCTTCACCTACCATGACCACTGGTTCGGCAGGGAACTGCTCAACGAAGTTCGTATCGGTTACGAGGATCTGAAACTGACGGGCGTTGCCGATGCATCGACCGATCCGGAAGAAATCGCCAATCGCATCACTATCGACATTTTCGCGTGAGCTGAACAATGACCGATGTGTTGAGAAACGATTTTGGCACAGTTCAACAGGCAGCCTTTCGGCCATGGAAACCATGGCGGAATGGCGTGCTGGCTGCCGCGAGCTGGGGGACGGCAGCGGCAGTCACTTATCTGCTACCTGACGTCATCAACTGGAATGCCACGGGTCTGTTTGCCACCATCGTCGCTGGCATAGCCCTCCTGTTGCTAGCCTTGGCGTTTGTTGTTCCGCTCTCCGACAAAAGAACAAAGACATTGCAGCATTATGGCCCATGGCTGGTTGCCATTGGTGTTTGGTTTGCGGTCTGGGAATTACTGACCGCAAAGCTGGGTTGGCTGCCAAAGCCGTTTTTCTCCCCACCACAAGGCCTGCTCAACGTCTACATCACAGACTGGGAGCGTCTACTGGTCTGCGTCGGATATACCGCCCGCCTGTGGTCGCTCGGTTTCTTCTCCGGCATTGCGGTTGGCTTTGTTGCCGGTGTCGCTCTCGGTTGGTCAAAATCCTTTGCCTACTGGGGCATGCCGGTGCTGAAACTGATCGGCCCCGTGCCGGCAAGTGCGTGGATACCCTGCACCTTCTTCATTTTCCCAAGCACCTTCCAAGCGTCGATTTTTCTGGTGGCTCTGGCCTCGGGCATTCCTGTCGCCATCCTCACCGCCGCCGGTGTAGGGCAGGTCAACCGCGCCTATTATGATGTTGCGCGAACACTGGGAGCATCCACCTCCTACCTGATTTTCAAAGTGGCGGTTCCGGCATCACTTCCCAATGTGTTCGTCGGGCTGTTTATGGCGCTCTATTATTCCTTCGCCGTTCTCGTCGTTGCGGAAATGCTCGGCGCAAAATTTGGCCTTGGCTGGTACCTGCAATTCAACACAGCCTATTCCGCCTATGCCAACGTCTATGCGGCGCTGATCATCATGGCGCTTATCTGCGCTGGCCTGGTTCGATTGCTGTTCGTTCTCCGAGACAGGCTTCTCAACTGGCAGAAGGGAATTCTCTGATGGCCCTTGCCTTTTCCTCGACCGAAGACAGAAACCGCAACCTGCAGCTTGAGATTGACGGCGTTTCCCATCACTACGATTTGGGAGACCGCACCCTGCCCGTGCTCGACGATGTCTCGATCAGCGTCAAACCTGGAGAGTTCGTGGCGCTGCTTGGCCCGTCTGGTTGCGGTAAATCCACATTACTGAGGCTGGCTGCCGGGCTGGAGCAACCCAGCAAGGGATCGCTCAGCGAGGACGGCACACCAATCGCCAACCCCGACCCGGACCGTATTCTGGTATTTCAGGATGCAACCCTGTTTCCCTGGCTCACCGTGCGCAAAAACATTGCCTCAGGTCTGGATGCACGCGGCGTGCTGAAAGAACAACAACACCGGGTCGATGAGCTTCTGAAACTGGTGAAGCTGGAGGGCTTCGCCGACGCCTATCCGCATCAGCTTTCGGGCGGCATGGCGCAGCGCGTTGCCATTGCGAGGGCTCTTGTCAATGATCCAAAATTGCTGCTGCTTGACGAACCCTTCGGCAAGCTCGATTCCCTGACCCGGCTGACCATGCAGAAAGAGCTGTTGCAGCTCTGGAAGCAAACAGGATTTACGGCGCTGCTTGTCACCCATGATGTCGAAGAAGCCTTGCTTCTGGCGGACCGTGTGATCGTGTTTTCAGATCGCCCGGCCCGGATAGTGGCTGAAGTCAATGTTGCCAAACCACACCCGCGCAAACGTGATGACAGTGACCTCTTGGATTTGCGCCGCAGTCTGCTGGAACAGTTGGGGGTATCCCACGATGTTTGAGAAGCGGTTTGTCGTCTTCACCCTGTCTTTGTCCATCACACTGCTATTGCTCAGCCTTGGCTGGTGGTGGCTGGTTTTCGGCAATGTCGTCGAAAACGGCTACATCACCACAGCACAGGCCGCGACATGCCTTGCTGCTGAGACCGATCTTTGTCGTCTCGCGCAGGCGCTCTGTAGCAACGAACATTTTTTTGAAATCCGCTGGTACGCCCCGGAAACTCTCTGGGCATCAGCAGCCCTGCTGCTTGTCGCACTGGCTCAGACATCCTTTGGACCAACCACACCATAACCAGACCTGTTTCCCAACCCGTTTCAAGGAGGAAGACGATGACCATTCAACAATCCACCGACGAAATTCTGCAATCTGTCCCGCAGCAGCCGACAGGCACAGCAACCTTCAAAAGCATTCATCCGGAAACACAGGCCATTCACGGTGGCAGCTTCCGTTTTGACCCGACAACAGGAGCCGTTGCGGTTCCGATTTACCAGACCACATCCTTCCAGCTTCCCGGCACCGACGGCGCCGACAAGCTGTTTGCGCTAGAAGCACCGGGACATCTCTACACCCGCGTGTCTAACCCCACACAGGACGCCTTTGAACAACGTCTGGCAGAGCTGGAAGGTGGCGCGGCCGCACTGGCAGTTTCCTCAGGTCAGGCAGCCTCTGCTTTCGCCATTCTCAACCTTGCCCGATCAGGAGACAACATCGTCAGCGCAGCCGGTCTTTACGGCGGCACATGGGCGCTATTTGCCGCCACACTGAAAAACTTCGGTATTGAGACACGCTTTGTCGATGGCAATGACCCCGAAGCCTTTGCCCGTGCAACCGACGACCGCACCCGCGCCTATTACGCAGAATCGCTGCCCAATCCCAAGCTGGAAGTGTTTCCGATTGGCGAGGTCGCAGCGATCGGCCGCAAGCTCGGCATTCCACTGATCATCGACAATACAGCCGCACCACTCACCATCAAACCGCTGGAACATGGCGCTGCCATCGTCGTCTATTCCGCAACCAAATATATTGGTGGCCATGGCACATCGATTGGCGGCGCGATCGTTGACGGTGGCAATTTCCCTTGGGCGGATCTGGCGGATCGCCACCCGCAACTGAATGAACCTGACCCAAGCTACCAGGGCAAGACATGGATCGAAAAGGCAGATGCCATCAGCTTCTTCCCATATATCCTGCGGGCGCGCGCCGTTCTGCTGCGTGACATCGGTGCGGCGATCAGCCCGCAAAATGTCTTTCAACTTATTCAGGGGCTTGAGACGCTGCCACTGCGCCTGCGTCAGCATAATGAAAACGCTATCAAGGTGGCTGAGTTTCTGCAAAAACACCCGAAGGTGTCCAACGTCATCTTCCCGAAATTCCAGACGGGCAAAGCAGCCGAACGTGCCAAGACCTATCTGAAAAATGGTGCTTATGGCGCACTTGTTGGCTTCGAGCTGAAATCAGGACGCGATGCCGGCCGACGTTTCATCGACTCGCTGCAACTCTTTTATCATCTCGCCAATATTGGTGATGCACGCTCACTGGCCATCCATCCGTCAACGACGACCCACTCACAGCTGTCGGTGGAAGATCAACTTAAAAGCGGCGTGACACCGGGCTATGTGCGCCTGTCAGTTGGCCTTGAACATCCCGACGATCTGATTGCCGACCTGACACAGGCACTGGAATACGCGTAATCACGCGTTTCATGTCATCTGGACAATGCAAACGACTTCAGGGCTCCGTACGAAAACTACGGGGCCTTTTGCTGTTCTGGAAACAGGTGAATCTCTGCCTGACAAAACGCGGTGCGGCGGATAAATCGAATCTCGATAAATGGCACTCTGAAAAGAGTTTTTCGATTTTGTCGATGTGTCATGAGAGAATTTGGTAGCGGGAGAGGGACTTGAACCCCCGACACGCGGATTATGATTCCGCTGCTCTAACCACCTGAGCTACCCCGCCACAAGGAACGATGACTTTGTTTCAAGTCTTTGTTCCCTTAGGATGAGCGGCTTATAAAGTGCCGCTCCCTTTTATGTCAAGCGCAAGATTTGCAATTTTCATAGCTTTCGACAAGCCTGTGAATATTGCAGGATTTTACGCGGCCACTGAACCTTCCAGCAGCGTCTTTAAAGACATCTCTGCTTCAGCCGAACGCTCTGAACGGCCAATGAAACCGCCGCCATACACGCGGGCATCTGCGCCCGGCGCAGAATAGAGCACGCAAGCCTGCCCCGGCGCCACACCTGCTTCGCCGACCATCAGATCGACATAAACGCCGTTGCCGTCATAATGGACAACAGCCTCTGCCGGCGGACGCGTGGAGCGGACCTTGGCAAAACATCGGAAGCCATTTGCGGCATCCTCTTCCAGCGACCTGTCACCCAGCCAGTTGATGTCACGCAGATAAACACGGTGTGTTTCCAGCGCTTCCTTTGGGCCAACAATCACCCGCTTGCCGCGCGCATCGAGATGCACGACATAAAGTGGTTCACCAGTTGCGACGCCGATACCGCGACGCTGACCGATGGTGTAGTTGACGATGCCGTCGTGGCGACCAAGTACACGGCCATCAAGATGAACGATATCACCCGACAGCGCCGCATTCGGTTTCAGCTTGTTGATGACATCGGTATATTTGCCCTGTGGCACAAAACAGATGTCCTGACTGTCCGCCTTCTTGGCAACGACAAGGCCCATTTCTTCCGCCAGTTCCCGGGTCTGCGCCTTGGAGAGGCCGCCAAGCGGAAAACGTAGGTAATCGATCTGTTCCTGTGTTGTCGCAAACAGGAACCAGCTCTGGTCGCGATCACTGTCAATCGGCCGGAAAAGCGCCCGTCGGATTGGATTACCGGGAACCGGGTTGTTGCGAGAGCGGATATAATGCCCAGTCGCCAGCGCATCGGCACCCAACTCCTGCGCAGTCTTCAGAAGATCTGCAAATTTGACAGTCTGGTTGCAGGCAACGCAAGGAATGGGTGTTTCACCCATGGCATAACTTTCCGCGAACGGGTTGATCACCGTTTCGCGAAAGCGGGCTTCGTAATCCAGCACGTAATGCGGAATGCCAAGCGTTTCACAAACGCGGCGCGCATCATCAATGTCCTGGCCTGCACAGCAGGAACCGGCGCGGTGTACGGCTGCGCCATGATCATAGAGCTGCAGGGTGATACCGAGGACATCATAGCCCTCACGCTTGAGGATACCCGCCACCACGGAAGAATCCACGCCGCCGGACATGGCGACAACAACGCGCGTGTCTTCCGGCTTCTTGTCAAAGTCGAGTGTATTCAAGTTTTTGTCCAATCGTCAGCCATACCGGGGGTCAAGGCCCCGGCGCCTGTCGTTCAATTCCACAAAACATGCCGCAGAGCAGCCTGGCGCTCAAGAGGTACGGAACGTGGAATTTTGAGGGTGCATATAAAGAATATCGGGCCGGCAAACAAGTACAGGGCGGGAAACCCGCCCTGCCCTGTAAGCATATCTCTCGATTGTCGTTAAAATCAGGCGGTCGCCTTGGTTCCACCAATCCACTTGTCGCGTTCACGCCACAGCGCAGGCAAAGCAAGTAGGGCGATACCGACGAGCGCAATCAGCGTCTTTTCCAGCTGCGACAGCTCCGCTGTACGACCGTCCATGTAATAGACGGCATAGACGATAGCGACGTGCCAGACATAGACCTGCAGGGAATGGCGACCCAGCAGCTGCAGGAACTTCAGCGACAGCACCCAGATAACGCCATTGGCAATACGACGCACAATCTGGCTGTGGTGTTTAGGGCCGGCAATCAACAGCCACGTCAGGCCAACGCCAACCGCGATGAAGTTGATCAGATAGACCGGGCCGAAGTCAGCACGAATTTCCATCGCTGCGAACTTGCCAATCACGTAGTCGGGCATGAAGCCCCAAGCCGTCGCAATACGCAGTGGCATGAAGAACAGGCAGACCAGCAGAGCAACCTTCGGAATCCAGCTGTTTTCTGGCGAAAAGATCTTCTTCCACTCGATCTTGTTCTGGGCGGTCATTGCACCCATCACCAGAGCCGAGAAGAACACGATCTGCCAGCCCAGCATGTTGAAGCTGACACGGATGCCCTGATCGTCAGGACCTTTGACCAGCTCATGCAGTGGCGTGGTGATGACCTTCTGCAAACCAAGCTGTCCAGCCATCCATACGAGCAACGAACCAACCATCACATAGGCCCATTTGCCATCAAGGCACAGCTTGATGAGTACAGGCGCAAACAGCATGTAGACGATATACTGGGGCAGAATGTCCATGAAAGTAGGCTGGAACACAAAGGTCGCGATGGCGGCCAGACGCAGCGGATCATCAAACGATGTCGCACCGATCCAGTTGAACCAGACATAGGAAGCATGTGGCAGAACCAGCGTGACGGCCAGAACCGCAATCACCAGACCCATGGCATATTTGTAAAGCTCCATGGAACGGTTCCAGATGGCCTGACGACCGGTCTCATAACCGTACTTCATCATTTTGCGGGCATAGACCAGGCCAATCAGCAGACCGGACAGGAACACGAAACCCTGCGCATCTTCCACGAAGGCAAACTGGCGGTGGTTGACCTCAACCAGCCAATAACCACCCACAAACACAAGGTGGTTTATCAGCATGAAAACAAGAAAATACCCGCGCATCCCGTCGATCAGGTCAAAGCGTTTCATCTCGATAGCTCTCCATTCTCTTGAGGACCGCGCATCGCCCGGCCTTGTTTACGAACCTCTGGCATCGGTTTGACAACGCACATTTCGCCAAGCGGTTCCGCAGAAAACGATCATGGTAGCCATAGGCTTGATCACGTTTTTGCAAGTGCACAATGGTTACGGAGGTGCCGCTGAATGCCGGATGAACGAAAAAGGGCAATAATGTGAATGTGATCAGCCCAACAGCTAAAGCTGCGATCACAGATTGCAAGCGACCAGTAAAACAGCAGTGACGCGTCAATTATTTGCACGCAGCAATACGCAAAACGCCGCAGTGCATCTCGGTGCACTGCGGCGTCATAAACCTTCAAATCACTCTTTTATGGATCAGGATGCCGACTGGATAGCCGAAACCTGCCACTCGGATCCTTCGCGGCGCACAAAAGTCCACAGCTCGGTCGATTCGGTTGCCTGGGTCTCGTCACCCTCGATAACCTTACCCGTTGTACGGTCACGCATCACGTCGATACGCGAGTACAGCATGGCGACAGTCGCGTAATCACGTCCTTCTTCATGCCAGGCTTCTGCGAGGTCGCCCTGCAGCAACTGAACATCGCTGACGTCGTTCTTGACGCCGCTTGTCGCGTTGTCGCTCAACTCTTCCGCCAGGTAGGACATGGCTTCTGGAGTGGTGAGCTTGCGAAGTGCAGCATAGTCTTCTGCAGCATAGGCAGCCTGTACGTCCTTGAGCATCTGCTCGAACTGACCAAGGTCTTCGCCCGTAACGCCAATCTCATCGCCTTCAGACATGGCATTGGCATGCGGAACTGGCTTTGGCGCGACAGCGGCTTCAGCAGCAGTCGCGGCGTTACCGGCAGCACCGGACAGGGAGCCCATCTGCGGGATCTTGAAGCCACCCTGACCCGTCGGCGGGTTGGACGAACCGGAATAGTTGCTACGCTGCGACTGGCCGCCGGCGTAAGCAGGCTGCTGCTGACGGCGCGACGCGAAGAAACGCATAGCCAGCATAACCAGCACACCAATCAGCGCGACCTGCAGCAACATGCCGAAGAAACCGGCCATACCGCCAAAACCGCCGCCCATCAGCATACCGAACAGACCACCCATCAGAAGGCCGCCCATAAGGCCACCGGCCATACCGCCGAAAAGACCACGGTTCTGCTGTGGCTGCTGTGCGTTGGCCGGACGTGTCTGCGCAGCACCAGGAGCCGCCTGGCTTGGCGCCGTGTTCGGTGTCATGCTGCGATTGATCGGTGCAGCCTGACCCGGCGCAGTGTTGGTTGCAGGTGGGGCAGAGAATGTACGCGTTCCACGGCTGCCGAAACCACCGCCAGCGCGACGAGCCTCAGCCATATCCACAGCCACGAACGAAACAGCAATTCCCAAAGCGGCAACCGCAAACAAACCTTTAAAGCGCCGAACGGCAGCAAACATCGTCTTCTCCTGTTGTGCCGCCCTCCCATGAGCGGCCTATCGTCGGACCATATAGCAACTCTGGATGATCATTTTTAGTGCCTAATTATAAAATTTTTCGTGATAAACAACCCTTGATTGCGTCCACCAATAATGCACAAAAAACCCGGCACTGGATTGCTCCAGTACCGGGCCTCTATTGTCCCCTTGGGAGGAACGATATTACTCGACGTTGAACGCCAGAGACTTGACCTGGCGGATGGCCGGGTTGGCGCGGAGCTTGTCCAGAACGGTTTCTGAAACAGGGCCGTCCACGTAGAGAAGCGCGATAGCATCGCCAGCTTCTTTTTCACGGCCGAGCTGGAAGTTGGCAATGTTAACGCCCGCTTCGCCCAGTGTCGTACCCATGAAGCCGATCATGCCCGGTACGTCGGTGTTGGTGATGTAGATCATGTGCGAACCGACATCAGCGTCCATGTTGATGTTCTTGATCTGGATGAAGCGTGGCTTGCCGTCTGAGAACACGGTACCAGCGACGGAACGAACTTGATTTTCGGTCTTGACCGTCAGCTTGATGTAACCGTCGTAAACGCCGGTTTTGTCGCGCTTGACTTCGGAAAGGATGATTCCCTTTTCCTTGATCATAATCGGTGCGGAAACCATGTTCACGTCAGAAACCTGCGGACGGATCAGACCGGCCAGCAGCGCTGATGTCAGCGCCTTGGTGTTCATGTTGGCGGTTGCACCATCATAAAGAATTTCGATTTCCTTGGTGGCGCTTTCCTGCACCTGACCAACGAAGGAGCCGAGAACGTCTGCAAGGCGAATAAACGGCTTGAGGCGTGGAGCTTCATCAGCAGTGATCGACGGCATGTTGATGGCGTTGGAAACAGCACCCTTGACGAGGTAGTCCGACATCTGCTCGGCAACCTGCAGGGCAACATTTTCCTGTGCTTCTGTTGTCGACGCGCCAAGGTGCGGCGTGCAGACAACGTTTGGCAGGCCAAACAGCGGGCTTTCCGTTGCAGGCTCAACTTCGAACACGTCGAAGGCGGCACCGGCAACTTGGCCGGACTTGATGGCGTCAGCGAGAGCCTTCTCGTCAACAAGACCACCACGGGCGCAGTTGATGATGCGAACGCCTGGCTTGGTCTTGGCAAGGTTTTCAGCGCCGAGAATGCCGCGGGTCTTGTCAGTCATTGGAACGTGCAGGGTGATGAAGTCAGCCTGTGCTAGCAGTTCGTCCAGTTCAACCTTGGTAACACCCATTTCCTGGGCGCGCTCAGGCGACAGGAAGGGGTCATAGGCCAGAACGTTCATCTTGAGGCCGAGTGCACGCGAGCAGACGATGCCGCCGATGTTACCGGCACCGATAACGCCAAGCGTCTTGCCGGTGATTTCAACACCCATGAACTTCGACTTTTCCCACTTGCCGGCCTGCGTGGAGGCATCAGCAGCAGGAAGCTGGCGAGCAACAGCAAACATCAGCGCAATGGCGTGTTCAGCAGTGGTGATGGAGTTACCAAATGGCGTATTCATGACGATGATACCGCGACGCGATGCCGCCGGGATATCTACATTGTCGACACCAATACCAGCGCGACCGATAACCTTGAGGTTGGTTGCAGCTTCGATCAGCTTTTCGGTTGCCTTGGTGGCGGAACGGATAGCCAGACCATCATAGTTGCCGATGATTTCGGCTAGCTTGTCCTTGTCCTTGCCAAGCTTTGGCTGGAAATCAACTTCAACGCCGCGATCACGGAAGATCTGGACAGCGGTTTCCGACAGTTCGTCAGATACGAGTACGCGAGGTGCCATGTTTGGGCTCCCTAAAAACGGTTTATTCATAAGATGAGGTATGTGCGGCCCTGCACTTTGCAGGGCCGGTAATCCAAATCAGGCCGCAGCCTTGGAAAGCTCAGCCTTCTGCGTTTCAAACGCCCAGGCAAGCCATGGCATGACAGCTTCAATGTCAGCCGTTTCAATCGTGGCACCAGCCCAGATCCGGAGACCGGACGGAGCATCGCGGTAAGCGCCGATATCGAGCGCTACATTTTCTTTTTCGAGAAGTGCAACAACGCCCTTGGAGAAAGCAGCCTGTGCGTCAGCATCGAGAGCAGCAACATCCTTGTCGACGATCTTGAGGCAGACAGAGGTGTTGGAGCGTGTCTCATCGACAACGGCCAGATTTGCAATCCAGTCATTGGCGGCAACGAAATCGTAGATCACCTTGGCATTGGCATCAGCGCGCGCGATCAGCGCGTTCAGGCCACCGAGGTTCTTCGCCCACAGCAGCGCGTCGATGTAGTCTTCTACGCAAAGCATCGAAGGTGTGTTGATGGTTTCGCCGGTGAAGATGCCTTCAATCAACTTTCCGCCGGATACCATGCGGAAAATCTTTGGCAGCGGCCATGCTGGCGAATAGCTCAACAGGCGCTCAACAGCACGTGGCGACAGAATGATAACGCCGTGGCCGCCCTCGCCGCCCAGAACCTTCTGCCAGGAGAAGGTGACGACGTCGAGCTTGGTGAAGTCCATGTCCTGCGCAAATGCAGCAGAAGTGGCGTCACAAATCGTCAGACCCTTGCGGTCCGCCGGAATGAAATCAGCGTTAGGAACGCGAACGCCCGAGGTTGTGCCGTTCCAGGTAAAAACGACGTCACGGTCGAAATCGACTTCCTTGAGGTTCGGCAGCAGGCCGTAGTCGGCCTCGAACTTACGAACGTCTTTCAGCTTGAGCTGCTTGACGACGTCGGTAACCCAACCGGCGCCAAAGCTTTCCCATGCAACCATATCAACGCCACGCTCACCGAGCAGCGACCACAGTGCCATTTCAACAGCGCCAGTGTCAGATGCGGGAACGATACCGATGCGATAATCGGCAGGAACGTTGAGAACTTCGCGGGTGAGGTCAATGGCCTGCTTGAGCTTGGCTTTGCCAACCTTTGCGCGGTGCGAGCGACCGAGCGGGGCATCAGCGAGCGCTTCGAGCGACCAACCGGGACGCTTCGAGCAAGGACCAGAAGAAAAATGGGTGTTGTTCGGACGTACGTCCGGTTTTGCAATCGCAGTCATAATGCTATCCTTCCAGATAGAAAGCCTCTCGTTAGGGAGAGGTGGCCTGCCCCGGTGGATATGCCTGTCGCTTGTTACAGTCAAGCGGAATATGTCGCTGGAACAAAAAATATTGGCGCAGCTGCGCCATATCGATGATCAGGAAAGTGCCCTGAAAATGCAAAAAACCGCCCGCGCCTGAAAGGCACGAGCGGTCTTGTTTTCGAAACTGAAATTACTTGTAAACTGCTGGTTGGATTGGGATTTCTGCTGGCGGCATGTACTGTGCCGTGTCGCAACCGCCGAAGACGTAACGACCGCCAAGGCGCACTTCATGCGAGTAGAAGCCCTTGTCGCGGCCTGGGCCACCACCGACGCTGTCATAGCCAAACATGTCGCCCTTGCCGATCTGGCGGAAACGATATCCGACATCAGCCTTGAGATTGCAGGTTACGTCGATCGATGCACCGGCCATCAGCGCATAGGCGAATCGCCAGCCGCCCTTGCCGCCATGGGTGAAGGTCGGGTCGCAGTTGGAAGGATCGCCTACCTCACACGATGTGTTTCTGAGGTTAGCCCACTTAACGTAGGAACCGCCGATACCAGCACCAACGTAAGGTGTGAAACGGCCAAATGTCGCCAGATCGACATATGCATTGGCCATCAGCGTGTAAGCGCGCAGTGAAGACAGATCTGTCGATACGCAGCTACCAGCTACGCCACAGCTGCCAAAGGTCGAGCCACGGAAGTTGCTCTTGGCCATGTAGTCAAACGTCAGATCCGTACGGAAGTGGTTGTTGATCTGATAACCAACACCAACGCCGCCCATAAAGCCACCCTTGAGCTTTGTGGAGCGGAAATCTGTCAAACCGGCTGTGAATGGACCCTGATAAAATTCAGCGCCACGCGACTTGTTGTAGGCGTAGCCGATATCTCCACGCAGATACCAACCGTTTGATTCGGTGATCTGAATTTCTGGTGCCTCAATATAGGCCGGAGGATCTGGCTGATAAAGGTCGGCTGCAAATGCGCTGGATCCCGCCGTCAACGCGGCGAGAATGCCAATCAGGCTTTTTTTCATAACATCAACTCCAGAAGCGGCACCTGCGCCCATGGCCGCATGCCAGTAAACTGTTCCGTTATGAATAATGAATGAGAAAGGTTAAGTGCCGATTAACTACGATCATTCACCAAGATTTATTAATACAGCAAAGAACCGGCAACAAAAAAGCCGGTACAAGACCGGCTTTTCAGTAACTTAGCGAGTATTTCTCTTACGCAGCAGCACTGCGCGCATTGGCAATAACGTCAACCAGACCGTTTACGATGCTCTCAACTTTCACGCTGTCATCGCCTTCTGCCATAACACGGATCAGCGGCTCAGTGCCGGACGGACGAATGACAAGACGGCCATTGCCAGCCAGCTCGCTCTCAGCGTCGGCAATCGCCTGAATAACCACAGGGTTTTCAAGTGGCTTGCCGCCGGAAATACGAACATTCTTCAGCAGCTGAGGTACAGGCTCGAACTTGCGGCAGATTTCGCTAACCGTCTTGCCGGACCGCTTCACACAGGCAAGCACCTGCAGCGCAGCGACAAGACCATCGCCCGTCGTACCGTAATCAGACAGCACGATATGGCCGGACTGCTCACCACCAACATTGAAGTTATGGTTGCGCATATGCTCAACCACGTAACGGTCACCAACCTTCGTACGGGCAAGAGACAGTCCTTTACCGCCAAGGAAACGCTCAAGACCGAGGTTGGACATGACAGTCGCCACGATACCACCGCCCCGTAGAATATTGTCATTGGCCCAGCTGTCGGCAATGACCGCCATCAACTGGTCGCCATCGACCACTTCGCCACGCTCATCGACAATGATCACGCGGTCAGCATCACCATCAAGCGCAATACCGATATCGGCACGCACTTCATGCACCTTCTTGCGCAGGGCGTCCGGATGCGTGGAACCGCATTCAAAATTAATGTTGGTGCCGTTCGGCTCGTTGCCGATCGTCACGATATCAGCACCCAGTTCCCACAGCGCTGCGGGAGCAGCCTTATAGGCCGCTCCGTTGGCGCAATCGATCGCGATACGCAAACCATCCAGCGTCACTTCGCGTGGCAGGGTGCGCTTCACGAATTCGATGTAGCGATAGATATCGCCATCGACGCGCTTGGCACGGCCAATCTCGTGCGGTTTAGCCAGCTGGGAATAGATATCCTTGTCGAGCAGGTCTTCAATTTCCAGCTCCAACTCGTCGGACAGCTTGTAACCGTCGGGGCCAAACAGCTTGATGCCGTTATCCGCAAACGGATTATGCGAAGCGGAAATCATCACACCGATGTCGGCACGCAGAGAACGCGTCAGCATGGCAACAGCAGGTGTCGGAATTGGTCCAAGAAGGAAAACGTCCAGTCCAGCTGCAGTAAAACCGGCGACCAATGCGTTTTCGAGCATGTATCCCGAAAGACGGGTATCCTTGCCAATAACCACGCGGTGGCGGTGATGTCCGCGGCGGAAGATTGTGCCGACCGCAATACCAACCCGCATTGCTAGATCAGGCGTCATCGGAAAGACGTTGGATTGTCCGCGGATACCATCGGTCCCGAAATAACGGCGTGTCATGTGAACTCCAGAAATAGTCGCGCGATCAGCGCACATGATCTGCTCATGCCATAAACAGCACAATACAGCACGTAAATTACCGCAAACACGGATTACATCTTGTTACTGTAAAAAAAGACCATCCGGCAAAACCGGATGGTCTGTTTTCCACTGACATTTACTGTCAGGCACAACTTAATGTGGCTGTGGCTCCATGCCACCTTCAGCTTCACCGTCGCCCTTGGCTTCGGTTGGACCGTCTTTCTTGGTGCCAGCCTTCGGAACTGCGGAACCACGGCTGTTGGAGGAACCATCATCGCCAAGATCGCGGGCTGGTTTTTCACCCCTGATCAACGCCTTGATTTCTTCGCCAGTCAGGGTCTCGTATTCCAGCAAGCCTTCTGCCAGAGCCACGAATTCGTCGTGCTTCTCCGTCAGGATGCGGCGTGCTTCGGTGTAAGCCTCGTCAATCAGACGACGAACTTCGTTGTCGATTTTCTGGGCTGTGGCTTCGGACACATTCTTGGACTGCGAAACCGAGTGACCAAGGAAGACTTCCTGCTGGTTTTCACCATAGGCAACCTGACCGAGTTCATCGGAGAAGCCCCACTGGGTCACCATCGCACGGGCCAGCTTGGTAGCCTGCTCGATATCGGAAGACGCACCAGAAGTGATGTTTTCCTTGCCGAACGTCAGCTCTTCAGCAACGCGACCACCCATCATGATAACGAGACGAGAAACCATCCACTTGTAGCTCATGGAGTAGCGATCGCCCTCAGGCAACTGCATGACCATACCAAGGGCACGACCGCGCGGAATGATGGTTGCCTTGTGCAGCGGGTCGGCCACCGGCACATTGAGCGCGGTGATGGCGTGACCAGCTTCGTGGTAAGCCGTCAGTTTCTTTTCTGCTTCGGTCATGGCAGTCGAGCGGCGCTCGGCACCCATCATGATCTTGTCCTTGGCGTCCTCGAACTCCTGCATCGTGACAACACGCTTGTTACGGCGTGCAGCCATCAAGGCAGCTTCGTTGACGAGGTTCATCAAGTCAGCACCGGAGAAGCCCGGTGTGCCCCGTGCCAGAACCTTAAGGTCGACATTTGGCGCAAGCGGAACGTTGCGAACGTGAACCTTGAGAATGCGCTCACGGCCAACGATATCCGGGTTAGGCACAACAACCTGACGGTCGAAACGGCCTGGACGCAGCAGAGCAGGGTCAAGAACGTCAGGACGGTTTGTCGCCGCAATCAGGATAATACCTTCATTGGCTTCGAAACCATCCATCTCGACCAGCAACTGGTTGAGTGTCTGTTCACGCTCGTCGTTACCGCCGCCAAGACCGGCGCCACGATGGCGGCCAACGGCGTCGATTTCGTCGATGAAGATAATGCACGGCGCATTCTTCTTCGCCTGCTCGAACATATCGCGCACACGGCTTGCACCAACACCCACGAACATTTCAACGAAGTCGGAACCGGAAATCGTGAAGAACGGAACATTGGCTTCACCTGCGACGGAGCGGGCAAGAAGCGTTTTACCGGTACCAGGAGGACCAACGAGAAGAACACCACGCGGAATTTTACCGCCGAGGCGCTGGAACTTCTGCGGGTCACGCAGAAATTCCACGATTTCTTCCAGATCCTGCTTGGCCTCATCAACACCGGCAACGTCATCAAACGTGATACGGCCATGTGCTTCAGTTAGCAACTTCGCTTTGGATTTGCCAAAGCCCATTGCGCCGCGCGAGCCACCCTGCATCTGCCGCATGAAGAACAGCCAGACGCCGAGAATGAGGAACATCGGCAAAAGCGTGCCAAGGTAGCTCAAAAAACCGGAGGAGCCATCGCTCTCCGGCCGCGCTACGATCGTTACGTTTTTGCTTTGCAGACGCTCCATCAATGAATCATCGATAACCGGAGAGTAAGTCTGGAAAGCGGTGCCGCTTTCCGTGTACGTGCCAAGCACTCGATTGCCCGTAACAGTCACGTCACGCACTCGACCGGAGTCCACATCACGCAGAAACTGCGAATAAGGAATCTCACGCGAACCCGATTGCGAGGGCGACGTCTGGAACATGCTGAACAACGCGATCAGCAAGAGGGCAATAATGGCCCACAAGGCGAAATTTCTAAAATTTGGGTTCATCGAACTCCCCGAACTCACACGGACATCTTATGTGCCCGCTCATCTGTGCCACTAACATAAGGTCGACATATGCCGTTGCCAAGGCAGACACGGCATTCAGATGCGTTTTCAAGCAAAAAGTCTGAAAATTAAATCGATAAAAACAGCTCTAATTTAAACCGGTGGCTGTAACACAGGTGCGCAATCCAGCAGAATTGCTATTTCGCCTGCCAACTCAAGGTCGAAATCCGGTAAAAACAATTCGTAAGGCATAAGTACAGAACGCGTGAGAATCGCCGTTCCACCCGCATCAAAAATATCCGGCATGGAGGAGAAGGCACGCTTTGCCACACCAACCGGCACATTGGGGAAAATCACAGACGCCAGTTCCGTATTTTTTCCACCATTTGCGGAGACATCAACCGGCTCTGCAGACGGATTGTGCAGCATGAACCGCTCATCCCATAACACAGTCTCACCGGGTACAATTTTCAGCGATGGCAGGTTTCGGTTTTCACGGTATAGGTACAAACCATCACGACGACGATCAAACATCGTGCGGGATACTGTCATCCGGCCAAGCCTATTTTGCAGAATGAACGCGGCGAGCCGGTCCATGCTGTCCGCCGCCGGCAGATGTTGGCGGCCACCAATCACCGCAGCCATTGATGCTAGTGCGTGGCGCAACATGTCCGGTTTCTGATCGAAGGCCTCATTGTCCAGCCAGATCACACCACTGCCCTCACCTTGCGCGTGGTCTTTCAAAAGACCGGCAGCCGCATTAGAGATTGCCTTGCGCTTTTCTCCGGCATTGCGATCAACGGATGCTTCGGAAAGGTGCTCCAGACCTTGCCGTGTCCGCACCCGCTCATATTTGCGGTCTTCGTTGCTGGGGTCATCAACCCAGCCCAACTGCTCTCTGCCGAGAAATTCACGAATATCGGCGCGGCGTACAGACAGGAATGGCCGGACGAGCCAATGCCGTCCAGCATAGAGCGTGCGCTCTGCCATGCCGGAAAGCCCGGTATTTTCTGTGCGCGTGCTGCGGGCGGCCCGCATTAACACGGTTTCAAGCTGATCATCGAGTGTGTGCCCGGTTACGATGACGGTCGTGCCGAGCTCTTCGGCAACCGCTGCTACCAATCGGTAACGGGCGAGCCGCGACGCCTGCGAAATGCCAGATTTGGGTTTAACTTCGTCCCATCGGCGAATGACGTGTTTGACACCGAAACTTCGGCAAATCTCGCCAACCTGCCTGGCCTCTTCGGCGGCCTCGGGCCGCAACTGATGATCGATGGTAACAGCAGATAGGGCGACATCATCATTGGCGCTGGCGTGTGCAGCTTTTATCAGCGCCAGCAGCAGACCGAGGGAATCGCTGCCACCAGAAACCATAACGAGGATTTTGGCGGGTTTGCGTAATTGCCTGATAAAGGTCTGCGCGGCGGCGGCAGGGCTTGTCACGGGAAAATTCATAATCGGATCGGACACTACCGATCGGTCAGCAGCTTAGTCGCTTCTGCTCAGACGCAACCTTGCCCAGAACGGCTTTCGGTGCGGAAGGATAACGTTTGGTCACTTCACGCAACGTTGCGCAGGCGGTGTCCTTGTTATCAAGTGCCGCAAGCGACATGCCGAGCTTCAGCAGCATTTCAGGTGCGCGTGGCGACTTGGCAAAGTTCTTGTGCGCATCAAGGAAAGTCTTGGCGGCATCGTTGAAACGACCCTGCGAATATTGTGCTTCGCCCAGCCAGAAAGTTGCGTCGGCAGCCTTTCCGCCCTTCGGATAGCCCTTGAGGTAGCTCTGGAAACCGTCTTCAGCCAGCTTGTAGTCACCCGAGAGGATATGACCGTAAGCCGCTTGGTAAATGTCGTTCTCGCTGGTCAGCGCTCCATTGCCCGCGCCACCAACCGAAGCCGTGTTGTTCTGCTCGACACCTGGCAGAGCACCGGAAGAGTTTTTTGCGCTGTCGTTCAGCGTCCCACCGACCGGCATACCGCTGCTGTCAAGCTGGATCGAACCAAGTGTGGTTTCACCGGGCGCTGCACCAATGTCACGCGACGTTGTTGTTGAAGCGCCGTTGTTGGACGGCGTTTCAATGATTGTTGCCACCTCATCCGTGTTGGATGGTGCGGTCGATGATGGAGAAGAAGAGGAAGCTGTGGCAGCGCCACGGCCTCCCTTTGTGTTCTCACTCTTTTCAAGTTCCTGGAAACGGAACTCGTTGTCTTCCTGCGCCTTGCGCAATTGCTCCTGCATTTGAAGAAGCTGGAAACTCATTTCCTCGATACGGCCGTTCAACTGCCGAATCTCTTCTTCAAGCTGCTGTACGCGAACGGCTTCACTGCCCTGCTGTACACGCACAACAGGAGCCTGCGACGCCGATTGGGAATTGACTGCGCCAGCGCCCCAGCCTGAGCCGAAAAGCGGTGCCGAAACGGCAATTCCACTCAAGCCCGTAAAAGCTGCAAGCCCCAGCATTCCCGCCACGACAAGTTTCTTCATGTCAACGTCCTGCCTGTTCTGATTTGCGCCAGATTGACGCAAAGCCGGATTGTTCTCAACTTACGCCAAAAAGCAACTTAACTTCGGCCAAACTATGAAAAAAACAAAAGGCGGCACGAGGCCGCCTTTTGCTTTTTGATAACGAGCGCGTGAACGCCCGCATAATTACATGCCTGCGCCACCGAGAACGGTAACCGCACGACGGTTCTGCGACCAGCAGGAAATGTCGTCGCAAACTGCAACCGGCTTTTCCTTGCCGTAAGAGATGGTGCGCATACGGTTGGCAGGAACACCGCGCGAAGCAAGGTAATCACGCGTTGCAGCAGCGCGGCGAGCGCCCAGTGCAAGGTTGTATTCGCGTGTGCCGCGCTCGTCAGCGTGACCTTCAACGGTGATGGCGTAGTTCGGGTAACGCTGCAACCACTGTGCCTGACGGTCGAGTGTCTGCTGCGCATCTGCGCGAACCGAAGTCGAGTCGGTGTCGAAGAAGATACGGTCGCCAACGTTGACCGTGAAGTCCTGCTGCGAACCAGGAGGGCCACCGGCACCACCGTTAAGGCCAAGATCGCCTGCACTGTTAGGCATGTTCTTGTTACCCTTCGCACAACCGGCAAGAGCCAGGGCAAGCGTAAGAGCGATGACGGCCGGGTTACGGGCCAGTTTCTGCATTGGGCTGATCGACGAAGTGTGTGTACGGCTCATCGCCGGTCTCTCCTTAGAATTTCAGTAACGTTGCCAGACAATAACTGTTTTCGGTTAACCACGATCAAATATTCATGGTTAACAAATCGTCACATTAGCACCGGTCCTCACAATAGAATGAGGCGAGAAAGAGGCGTCTTTCCGTGCCCGTGACGAAAATGCGGCGGCCATCGGTGCTTTTGTACCCACGGCCGCTGCAAATCTTGAGATCTTAGTCCAGGAGCGGCGACCAGGCCGGATCCGAACCAAATGCAGGGGTTTTGACCAACTGCTCGTTATAACCGGTCAAATCGATCGAATAGAGCTGCGGTCCGCCGGCACCCGCGTTCTGACGGAAGAACATCAGCACGCGGCCATTCGGCGCCCAGGTTGGCCCCTCATTGTGGAAGCCGGTGGTCAAAATACGCTCACCAGAACCATCCGGACGCATCACACCGATCGAGAATTTGCCACCAGACTGTTTGGTGAAGGCAATCAGATCGCCTCGTGGAGACCAGACCGGTGTCGAGTAGGAACCGTCACCGAAGGACACACGCGTCTGGCCGGAACCATCTGCATTCATGGCATAAATCTGTTGGCGGCCACCACGGTCGCTTTCAAACACCACACGCGCGCCATCGGGAGAATAGGACGGTGCGGTATCGATAGCAGCTGAGTTCGTCAGGCGTGTTGTCGTCCGCGACCGCAGGTCCATCGTATAGATGTTGGAGTTTCCGTCCTGCTGCAAGCTCATGATAACCTTCTGGCCATCAGGCGAGAAACGGGGCGAGAACGTCATGCCTGGGAAGTTACCCACGACTTCGCGCTGTCCGGTTTCAAGCTGCAACAGGTAAACGCGCGGCTGCTGACCTTCAAACGACATGTAGGTGATTTCCTGACGATTCGGCGAAAAACGCGGCGTCAGAACGATGTCGTTGGAGTTGGTCAGCGTGCGTACGTTGAAGCCGTCCTGGTCCATAATGGCAAGCTGACGCTTGCGTGCCGTTTTAGGACCGCTCTCGGAAACGAAAACCACACGTGTATCAAAATAGCCCTTTTCGCCGGTAATGCGCTCATAGATAGCGTCGGCAATGATATGGGCCACACGACGCCAGTTGTCCGGCTGTGTGAAGAATTGCTGGCCTGTCATCTGCTCGCCAGCAAAGGTATCCCACAGACGGAACTCGGCGCGCAGACGACCATCTGCTTCGCGGGTCACACGTCCGGTTACCAGTGCCTGTGCGTTGATGACCTTCCAGTCTTCAAAACGTGGCGCCTGATCGGGGTTGGTGATCTTTTCAATAAAGGCGCTTCTGTTGACCGGCGCAAAAAGGCCAGACCTTTGCAGGTCAGCGGCAACAACAGCCGAGATTTGCGCACCGAGTTCGTTGCCGGAAATGAAATCCGTCACGGCAATCGGCAGCGGCTCGACGTTACCTTTGTTGATGTTGATCTCGACCTTGGCGTAAGCCGGTGCGGAGAACATGGCCATGACAGCCACAAGGGCAGCCACCAGCCGTGTTGAAAATAATGTCTTCATGTTGCCAGGCCTTTCAGCATTCACAGCAAATCACTGGGATCGAAATTGATAACCACCTCACTCCAGGCGTCATATTTGTCCGGAGGCAGGTTGGTGAATGGTTCTGAACGTTTAACGGCACGCAATGCACCACCGGCCATCGCCCGTCGGGTACCATCTGTGCCGCCTGTCGCGGTAACTTCAGGCTGGCCGATAATCGAGCCGTCACGATCAAGACGAATGCTGACCTGCACCCGCACTTCTGACGCATCGACCATGCCGGGAATAATTTGCCAATTCTTCTGGATCGCGCCACGCAGCGCGTCCATTTCCGTCTGGCTGAGCGTGGATCCGCCTGTTGTCTTCTTGCCACCAAGCGAAGCCTGCTGGGTGGAGCGTTTTGCTCCGCCGCCGGAAGGCTCCTGCTTGTTCAGGAGTGCTGCAATGTCATCCGCATTGAAGTCGCTCTCCTTGGAGGAGGTCGCTTTTGCGGTTTCCTGCTTTTTCTCACCCGGCTTCTTGTCCGAAGGCTTTTCCGTCGACTTGGCCTGATCCGGTTTCGTCTCAGCCGGCTTTTCAGCGGGCTTGCTTTCAGCAGGCTTCGTTTCAGCCTGTTTCGGTGGCTCCGGCTTTGGTTGCGGCGGCTGCGGACGAGCATTCGGGCGCGGCACATTTGGGGGCACCGGAATTTCAGCCGGCTCCTGATTCTGCGGAGGCGGTTCCTGCGCCTGCGTTTCCGCTGGCGGCTGCTGTTGTGGCGGCGGCGTTACCTCGGGCTTCGGCGTCGGCAGAGAAGCCATCTCCTGCGGTGGCGGAGCCGATGTCTCTTCCTTGACGATTTCCTTGACCTCATTGGCCTTGGTGTCAACGACAGGCTGCGGCTTTTCCTGCTTGGCAGGTGCTGCGGCGCTGACATTGTTGCTTGGCTTTGTCGAAGGGGTCGGCGGCGCTTCAATGTCAGCAGTGTTGTTGCCGATATTCTGGGCTTCCGGAACGACATCAGGGCGCGTGGTCGGAACAGGGGCCGACTTCTCAGCAAGCGGCGCAGTTTTGTCACCCTGCTGGATTTGCGTCAGTTCTTCAATGGGTACCAGATCAACAGGCAACGCTTCAACGTCAGTCACGTCGAAGGGCTCCGGCGCGCCTATGGAAACAAGCGCAAACGCCAGAGCGGTGACATGCAGAATAGCAGATGTGGTCAGACTGCCCTTCATAGCGCGCTTCAATTATCCTGTTTCTGCTGCGTAACGAGACCGATGTTCTTGAAACCGGCGGCCTGAATGCGCGCCATCACATCTGCCACGATACCGTATGCGGCGACGGAATCTGCGCGCACGAAAATGCGCTCATTGTAGCCGGTGGTAGAAATAGCCTGCAACTTATCGGCCACCTCAGCAGCTTCGATCGGAGTTTCCTGCAAATGGATCTGGCCATTGGCATTGACCGAAATGGTGATCGGCTGCGTTTCGGAATTGAGAGCATTCGCCGAGGTCTGTGGCAAATCGACTGGCACGCCGACCGTCATCATCGGTGCAGCCACCATGAAGATGATAAGCAGCACCAGCATGACGTCGACCAGCGGTGTCACGTTGATTTCACTGATGGCGCCCTTGCGGCGACCGCCGCGACCGCGCCGACCACCGGAACCGGCGCTATTGCCACCTGCTGACATACCCATAGCGTCTACTCCACAAATTACCGTATGCGATTACTGTGCGGCCTGGCGGGGCTGCAGTTTCTCATCAATCTGACGGGACAGGATGGCGGAAAACTCGTCCGCGAAACCTTCCATACGTGCAGAAAGCTTACCTGCATCCGCCGTGAACTTGTTGTAGGCGATAACCGCAGGAATAGCGGCAACAAGGCCGATCGCGGTTGCCAAAAGCGCCTCGGCAATACCGGGAGCAACAACAGCCAGGTTGGTGGACTTGGAACCGGCAATCGCCTGGAACGAAGTCATGATACCGACAACCGTACCGAACAGGCCGATGAACGGACCGGCAGAACCGATGGTCGCCAATGATCCGAGCTTCGATTCCAGCTGTTCGCTTTCACGCGCCATGGTCACATCCATTGCGCGGTCAATACGCATCTGAAGGCCGATGGGTGAACGCGCGCCACGTTCGAAGGATTTCTTCCATTCGCGCATCGCCGCGACGAAAATAGCGGCAAGGCCACCATTCTGACGCTCTGCGAGCGTTCTGTAGAGTTCTTCAAGTGACTGGCCGGACCAGAAGACCTGTTCGAACTGGTCGAACTGCTTCTTCGCCTTGCCGAAGCTCACATATTTGTCGATGACGATTGCCCACGTCCAAACGGACGCAGCCAAAAGACCAATCATGACCACCTTGACGATGAAGCCCGCCTGCATGAACAGTGCCCAGAGACTTACGTCATGTGTCGCTGCTGCCAAACCTGCCTGTTCCATAAATACTCAATCCCCGAATCCAAACGCCCGGCACGAGACCGGGCGGTTTCAAGTGTGCGCTCATGGCCGAAGAACGGCACCTGACCGTTAACCCCGTTGCGCAAGCCCCGTTATTTGCCATTGCGCCTTCCTTGCCTGTAAATTTGGTTAAAGGAAGGCGTGCAGCGCACAAATAGCGATCGTGAAAGTAAGACTACATTATGGTTAAGAGAGTGTTACACTTTCGCTACCATCAGAAAAGAACGCTGGCTTTTGTCACGTTTATTTGAGAAATTTCTCGCTGATGGTCTCTGGCAAGCGCCTCGGCCGCCCTTTGGCGTTGATCACGGCAATAATAACCTTGGCTGCAACAAGCAGAGTCTCGCCCCGCAAAATCTCCTGATTGAGCACCATTTTCGCCCCACCCGCCTTTTCGGTACGCGTTATGATGGTCAACACGTCATCCATTCGCGCCGGCGTTTTGAAGTCGATTTCCATACGGTGGACAACGAAAACCAAGCCCTCTTCATCCGCCGTCAGCAGCGCGCTTTGTTCGCAACCCAGGCACCGCAGATAGTCGGTGCGGCCGCGCTCAAGAAAATGCAGGTATCTGGCATGATAAACCAGACCGGAGAAATCCGTGTCTTCGTAATAGACCCGTTGCGTCAAGCGGTGGCCATGTTCAATGAGTTCGCCGGAGAGTGAAAAAAGCTGGTCGCTCATGATGTGACGTCCGTCCCGATTAGGAAACTGATTGCTTCAGATGAAAACCGGCAGATACCACAACAGCTGGAACGAAAGAAAGCGCGATGCCAACCCCATTCAAAACTCTGTGAACATAACTTTCAGGGATGACCGGTCGCGTCCAGATCGCCATCCCGCCACACAAGATGTTTGACAGTCGTTGGAAGATTTTCGATTTCGTCGGCAATGAAATAGGGAGGAATATCGAGTGCTTTCAAGGCGTCACGCGTCGCCGGCACCCAGCGGAATTCCAGCTCGTTTTTACCATCTTGCACCCGGTGGATGATATCACTGGGGTGGAATGGGAAGTTCTCAGGCAGTTCCATCAAGTAATAAAAGCCGAGTTCGTGCCAATGTTTTTCTTCATAATGGAAGAAGTTTTCGACGGCCCAGAGCAAGCGACCGACCTGGACTTCAGCACTCAACTCTTCCACCATTTCGCGGGCAAGCGTCTCGGCAGAGGTTTCCCCCACTTCAGCCCGACCACCGGGAAATGTCCAAAATGTCTCGTGTGTCGCACGGTGCACCAGCACATGCCCATCGCGAAAAGCCAGTCCGGCAATCCGCATCTGGAAAATACGCTTTGGTTTGAATTTCATGCGAATGCGCATGTCTTGTGTCATAAAAATGATCCTGCCTGCATAAGCCGTTTCTCATCCAGCCCTAACGCTGCGACCTCGTCCTGACGAAATTTCGCGTCATCGGCAACAATGAATTCATCCAGTTGCGGAGGCTTGACACTTGTACCAGCCAACATTGCATGCACCTGGCCACGATGATGTGTCTGATGTTGAAAGACGTGCTGTAAGACGTCGTCAAACCGTTCACGCTGAATACGCTGCTGACGGTGAATGAGGATCTCGGAGGAGAGCTCCTCAGCGGTGAGATCATCAGTAAGCGTGATGAGAACCTTGTCCAAGGCGCCTTGCTCAATGGCCAAGTCGTCAATGTTCTTGTAGGGTTCGGGGTCAGCCCATGCAGCGGGGCCCAAACTCCCACCCTGCAACGCATCGATATAAAATCGGTCCACAACGAGGATGTGATTGAGTGTCGACCGAATGGATGGGAAGAAGGAAACCCGCGGCGCCTCAAATTCTCCCGGCTGCAACTGCCGACAGGCCTGATGTAGACGGTAATTGGCCAGCGCATTGTTAAAGGCAAGTTTACGAAAGCCGCGGACAGGATCGTAAATGCTCATGCTCTCTCCTTCAAACGAGCCTCAGTCATCCTCCAGTGTCAGGCGGAACTGTGCCGCCTCCATATCCTTCGGTGGCTGTAGCCCGAGATGTTTCCATGCCGTTGCCGTCAACACGCGGCCGCGTGGCGTGCGCTGAATGAACCCCTGCTGGATCATGTAGGGCTCGATGATATCCTCAATGGCATCACGTGGCTCTGACAATCCGGCGGCAATTGTTTCAATACCCACCGGACCGCCACCAAAGTTGACGGCAATCATCGTCAGATAACGCATGTCGAGTTGATCGAGCCCCATATTGTCAACCAAAAGACGGGTCAGTGCCTGATCTGCGATTTCCCGCGTGACAGCTTCCGCCTTGGCAACTTCGGCAAAGTCACGCACTCGCCGCAACAAGCGGCCGGCAATACGTGGCGTACCACGTGCACGACGGGCAATTTCGCGGGCACCTTCATCGGTCATGCCGAGGCCCATCAATCGTGCACCACGACGAACGATCAGTTCCAGCTCTTCTACCGTATAAAAGGACAGACGAACTGGAATACCAAAGCGGTCACGCAATGGCGTGGTCAGCAGACCAAGTCTGGTGGTCGCGGCAACGAGCGTAAACTTGGACAGGTCAATCTTGACCGAACGCGCAGCCGGCCCTTCACCGATAATCAGATCGAGCTGAAAATCTTCCATCGCCGGATAAAGGATTTCTTCGACGGCCGGGTTCAATCGGTGGATTTCGTCGATGAACAGAACGTCGCGTTCTTCCAGATTGGTCAGCAAGGCGGCAAGATCACCGGCCTTGGCAATCACCGGACCGGATGTCGAACGGAAATTGACGCCCAGTTCCTTGGCCATGATCTGCGCGAGTGTCGTTTTGCCAAGGCCGGGTGGTCCCACGAACAATACGTGGTCCAAAGCCTCACCACGGTTCTTGGCGGCCTCGATAAAGATCTTGAGATTGGCGCGCGCCTCAGCCTGCCCGGTGAACTCGTCGAGCGATTGCGGGCGTAAGGTTGTGTCGATATCCTCGCCACGCTTGTCCGCCGATATCAGTCTTGTGGCATCGCTCATTCAGCGCATTCCATCTTCATTACAGAGAATAGACGGCACCGGGTCAAAACAGATGCCTTTGATGTTGTTCTTTTGCCTTACCGGGACAGTTCCTTCAACCCGAGGCGAATAAGCTTGGCACTGTCGGCATCTTCACCGCCGTTTTTGAGCGCCGCCGCCACTGCATTGGCAGCCTGATCACGCGAATAACCCAGATTGGTCAAAGCCGATACGGCATCGGCAACTGGCGCAGGAGCTGCCCCCTCACCCAGTTCCTGTCTCAGACCGATCGAACCGGATGCCTCACCGGCAAAGGCAGGCGCCTTGTTGCGAAGCTCGGTCATGATGCGAATGGCGACCTTCGGCCCAACACCAGGTGCACGGGACACCACGGTCTTATCCTGCAGCGCAATGGCATTGGCCAGTTCCGAAGGTGACAGCGTCGACAACACAGCAAGTGCCACCTTGGAGCCTACCCCCTGCACGCTTTGCAGCAAGTTGAACCATTCCCGCTCCAGCGCAGACATGAAGCCGAACAGCTTCAACTGGTCTTCGCGCACATAAGTCTCGATGAACAGCACAATGGCTTCCCCCACCGAGCCAAGCCTAGACAGTGTGCGCGCTGAACAATGCGCGACGTAACAGACACCATGCACGTCAACGAGGACATAGTCATCGCCGATTTCTTCAATTGTGCCCTTGAGTTTACCGATCATGACAACGCCCGTTTAAACAGTGAAAAATATCAACCCGCCGCCAGCGCGCGACGCATGCGGTCGCCACCGCGATTATGTGCATGGCAGATGGCAATGGCCAGCGCATCCGCCGCATCGTTACCCTTGAACTCAGCTTTCGGCATCAGGATTTTCAGCATCATGTGAATTTGCTGTTTGTCACCATGTCCGACACCGATCACAGATTTCTTGACGGCATTCGGCGCATATTCGGAGACGGGCAACCCGGCGCGTGCGGGAACGAGCATAGCAATACCACGCGCCTGTCCCAGTTTCAGCGTCGCCACAGCGTCCTTGTTTACGAAGGTCTGTTCAACCGCCGCCTCATCCGGTGTGTAGGAATGCACCACCTCGGCAAGTCCGTCATGCAACTGGCAAAGGCGCGAAGCCAGATCCATATCGCCGTCAGAAGTCACTGTTCCAGAGGCGACGAAACGCAGGCTGTTGCCCAGTGTTTCGATAATCCCCCACCCCGTGCGGCGAAGGCCGGGGTCTATTCCTATGATGCGAATCGTCTGTTGCATGGTCTCACTCTATCGTCAGCAACAAATACCTGCCAGCGAGAAGTGAACAAAACGACAACATTGATAAATTTGCACTGCAGCATTTACCAACACTTAAATTCCTGTCCGCATGCTGCGCATCAAAAATAGAGGGGAATTCCGGGCACCGCCTGTCGTTCCAAACAAAACAAGAAGCATAAACTTCACTTGGCACTGGCAACCCTGTGGCCTGTTGGTCTGCGGTTGTTCCAGACAGGCATAGGCTCGTATTGATGTTAAACAGGTTTCATTCAATCTCATCAAAAGTGCTGGTCATTTTTCTGGCACTGATGTTCGTCTCCATCTCGCTCATGACCCTGCTGGCTTACCGAAGCAGCAGTAGCGTTCTACAAGAGCAGGCCCAGAACGCCATGGAAAGTGTGCTGACGTTCCGTGGCGACATGCTGAAAGAGCGGTTGGAGCAACTGCAAAACCAGGCCGATTCCATCGCAAAAATCGAAGCCCTACAGATGGCCGTGGTTTCTATGCGTAGTGGCTGGGGAACGGTCCAGAAAAACTCCGGAGATGCCAAGGCTGAATTGAAACGGGTATTCATCTCGGAGAATCCCAACCCTGCGGATCAGCGCGAAAAGCTGATCAAACCTGAAAATCCGAGTGGCTTTTATTACTCCACCCACGAAAAAACCCAGACTGACATTGCTACCTACCTGAAAGGCACACCTTTCAGCGATATCCTTTTTGCCGACACATCAGGCACCGTCTATTACTCCTATAAAAAAGACGCGTCCTTCGCGGAAAACACCACGGATGCGGCCTGGAAGGATACTGGATTGGGAGTCGCCTTTGCGCGTGCGGCCGAAAACGCCAGCAAAGCGGTTGGTGACATCGCAGCCTCCAGCTTCTCCGGCTGGAAGGTAGAACAGGCAACCGGTCAATCCGATATTTATTTTGCCGTACCCGTCATGAAGTTCGAAGCCTTCAAGGGTGTCGTCCTTTTCCGTGTTCACAGCGATGTTTTCGTACAGTTGCTTGCAAAAGGTATTGCACCGGCAAGTTCTGAACAGTCTGCCGTTTTGTCTGCTGACGGCTCGGCAATCGGCCTTGATCAGAGCAAGCTGACCAATCTCGATCCTGCACCGTTTACCTTCCAGTCCAAGGCAATGGCTGAAAAGGGTATGACGGTCGCCGAAATCCAACGCGGCAACGCCAAGGCCAACGCCTATGCGCGGCCGTTCGAGTTTAATGGCCAGACCTATCTTGTCGTTGAAAGCATCCTGCAAAGCGAACTGGATGCTGGGTCGTTCTCCATTGCCAGCGCTTTGGCGGTCATCGGCATATGTGTACTGATCGCCATGTGCCTAATCACGGCCGTATTCTCCAGACGACTTTTTGCACCGCTGTCGAAACTCGCCAACCTCACGCGCGATGTTGCCAATGGTAACCTGCAAACCGAAATCACCGCGCAGGACAGAAAAGACGAAATTGGCACCATGGCCAAGGCGCTCGGCAGTTTCCGGGAAAAGCTGATCCAGCAACGCGAATTGGAAGACACCACGTCCCGCACCCGTGCCGAAGCCGAGGAAAGCCGGCGGCAGAACCTGGCGGAACGTGAGGCTGAGGCCGCAACATTGCAAATGGTTGTCCACTCTCTTGATCAGGGGCTGGACCACCTTGCCAAGTGTGACCTCTCCTACCGTATTGAAAAGCCCTTTCCACAGGAGCTTGAAAGCCTGCGGCTGAACTTCAATCAGGCCTTGGCAACCCTCAGCGACACCTTGCACTCAATCGGCGGCAATTCGCAGGCTGTGCGCAGTGGTTCGGAAGAAATGCGCGTTGGATCAGACCAGTTGGCCGAACGCACGGAACGACAGGCCGCTTCGATTACGCAAACGGCAAGTGCCATCAACGCCATCACCGATGCCGTCAAACACCAGATCGCGCGCGCCGAGCAGGCAAGCAAGATAGCCAAGGATGCCAACGCCGAAACGCAATCCTCCGGCAAGATCATGGGGCAGACGATAGCGGCCATGGAAGCCATTCAAGCCTCGTCACGACAGATCAACCAGATCATCGGCGTGATCGATGAAATTGCCTTTCAAACCAATCTTCTTGCGCTAAATGCCGGTGTGGAAGCCGCCCGTGCTGGCGAAGCAGGCAAAGGCTTTGCCGTGGTAGCCCAGGAGGTGCGTGAATTGGCGCAACGCTCTGCCACCGCAGCCAAGGAGATCACGGCTCTCCTCAAGAAGTCGACCGACGAAGTCTCAAGCGGTGTTTCACTGGTGGAACAGGCCAGCAATTCGCTTTCCGGCATCGGCAGCCATGTTGAAACCATCAACAGCCGCATCCACGACATCATGGAATCCACGCGCGAAGAGGCAACCACACTGCTTGAAATCAACCGGGCTGTTTCCAGTCTTGATTCCATGACGCAGCAAAATGCCGCCATGGTGGAAGAAACCACAGCTGCCATTCACAATCTTGCAACGGAGGCCGGAGAAATGGACAGCAAGCTCAGCCAATTCGTGCTGGCACCTGCGACCGATGCATTCGCTGGCAGCCACAGCCAACATTTGCGACGCGCCGGATAAAGTGGGTTCACCGCTCTGACCAGAAACCGGATTGGGGCTTCAATCGAAGCCCCAATTTTTTTGATCCTTCATACAATTACGCTTTCACACTCTGGCAATAGTGTCCACGCACCTTACATCCTGCACAACAACAATTCGCATATGCAGGAGCCGCCGATGATCCCATTTTCAATTCTAGATCTTTCCCCCATCGGCGAGGGAGAAACGGCAAGCGATGCCTTGCGCAACTCCCGTCATCTGGCCATCAAGGCCGAAGAACTCGGCTACAAACGGATATGGCTGGCCGAACACCATGGCATGCCGGGCATTGCCAGTGCCGCAACATCGCTGGTTATCTCGCATGTCGGCGCGGCAACATCGCGCATCCGCATCGGCTCTGGCGGCATCATGTTGCCGAACCACTCGCCGCTGGTCATTGCAGAACAGTTCGGCACACTTGCAGCGCTTTATCCTGATCGCGTTGATCTGGGCCTTGGCCGTGCACCGGGTACCGACATGCGCACCGCACGTGCCCTGCGTCGCAACATGGACAATGGCGTAGACACCTTCCCGCACGACATCATTGAATTACAGCGCTATCTCGGACCAGAACGCGAGGATCAGGCGATCTTTTCCGTGCCCGGCACCGATACCAACGTGCCGATCTGGCTTCTGGGCTCCAGCCTCTACAGCGCCCATTTGGCGGCGGCCCTCGGCCTGCCCTATTCCTTCGCGTCACACTTTGCGCCTGACATGTTGATGGACGCAATCGCCATTTATCGTGAACGCTTCCAGCCATCGGCAACACTCGACAAACCCTATGTCATGGTGGGTGTCATGGCATCTGCGGCCGATACTGATGAGGAGGCGAAATATCACTTCACCTCGGCGCAACAGCAATTCATCAATCTGCGCCGTAATGTCCGCAAACGTTTTCCAAGGCCAGTGGCCGATATGGATGAGTTGTGGAATGAAATGGAGCGCATCAATGTCGATCACACATTGCAATACGCAATGGTCGGCTCGCCGCAAACTGTCCACCGTCAGCTTGAAGAATTCCTTCGGGTGACCGCTGCCGATGAATTGATTATCTCCACCCCGATCCACGATGTGGATGCCCGACTGCGATCTATTGAAGTATTTGCCGGGCTGGACGGCCTGTTTTCAAAATCTTGACGAAACAAAAAAAGCCCCAGACGAACCGGGGCTTTTTTAAATTCTGATGGCGAAAAAAATCAGGCCGACAGCTTGGCCAGAATTTCTTCTGACACTTCGAAGTTCGAATAAACGCTTTGAACGTCATCATCGTCTTCAAGGTTGCCGATAAGCTTCATCAGCGACTCGGCCTTGTCTTCGTCAACAGGAACCGTGTTCTGTGGCTTCCAGATTGACTTGACGCTTTCAGCTTCGCCGAGCACGCCTTCCAGTGCCTTGGAAACTTCGTTCATCGCTTCGAAAGCGCAGATGATCGTGTGACCATCTTCGGTGGTTTCAACATCGTCAGCGCCAGCTTCAATAGCAGCTTCCATCACCTTGTCAGCATCGCCAACCGATGCCTTGTAGGTGATTTCGCCAACGCGGTCGAAGGAGAAGGACACCGAACCGGTTTCGCCGAGCGCGCCGCCAGCCTTGGTGAAGATCGAACGAACATTCGATGCCGTGCGGTTACGATTGTCCGTCAGAGCTTCAACAATGACAGCCGTGCCGCCTGGGCCATAACCTTCGTAGCGAACATAATCGTAGTTCTCAGCATCAGCGCCCGATGCCTTTTTGATGGCGCGGTCGATGTTGTCTTTCGGCATCGACTGGGCCTTGGCGTTCTGAACGGCCAGACGCAAAGCAGCGTTCATGGTCGGATCTGGCAGACCGGTCTTGGCCGCGACGGTAATTTCACGGGCGAGCTTGGAAAATATCTTCGAACGAATCGAATCCTGTTTTCCTTTGCGATGCATGATGTTTTTGAACTGTGAATGGCCAGCCATGGCACCCCTGATCCGATAATTTGTTTGGAATGCGGCCTTATAAGTGTGAAGCGCCTTTCATTCAAGCCTGTTGGCAAACTGAAATGCCATCACGCACTGGAACGGAACGCAATGTTCGTTCGTTTTCTGACCGGAAACACAAAAATGCGGCATTAACGCCCATTTGGGAAAAGGCAGAAAGGACAACAGAATGGTAAGTCTTAGCGAAGCTCGTGAGGCACCGGCCCAACAGCTGTGGGACGAGATCAACTCCGTTCATGCTGGCATGCTCGGCCTAGAGGGTCTTCACGCGCATATGCAGCCAATGGCACCGCATGCCGACCCGAAAACAAATACGATCTGGTTTTTTACCAAAACCAATACGGATTTGGTCAACCAACTTAAACCGGGCTCGAGAGCGCATTTTTGTCTCGTTGGCAAAGACCACGACTACCACGCCTGCCTTTCAGGGAAGCTCGAACAGCGCAAGGATCTTGGCAAGATAGACGAATATTGGAATTCTGTTGTCGCTGCCTGGTATGAACACGGCAAGGAAGACCCGGAACTGACCATGCTGGCCATGCACATTGATGACGCAGATATCTGGGCATCGACCGACAGCACGTTGAAATTCGGATGGGAAATCGCCAAGGCCAATTTGACCGATAACAAAATGCCGGATGTCGGCGTTCGCCAGCATCTTGCATTTGCATGACAAGACGCAGACAAGCGATATCAATCAAGGGCATGCCGGTTCCGACCTGCATGCCTTTTTCATATCTCCTCACATACCCTGAGGCACAAGAATGGTCGGCTTTTTCGGCAGCGACCGCATGGAAACCGTAATGACGGGATCCTTTGCATAGGCAATATCAAACGACGCGCTGAACATGCTGACGAACTGTTCAAGCGGTGGCCCAGTGCGGTGCATCGGCAGGATCAGCGCTGAACGCAATCGTTTGACCACCCGGCTCATGCTATCGGCGCCCATCGTCAAACCGCCATCCACCGGCACCATCAGAATATCGAGACGGCCGATTTCTGCGTAGTGTGTGTTGGTCAGTTCATGGTGCAGATGCCCAAGATGGCCGATGCACAGGCCAGCAACCTCAAAGATGAAGATCGAATTGCCATTCTTCTGAAAGGACTCGTAATCCGCCCAACCGCTGCGAATATCCGTCGTGACGTTCCTGATATAAACGTCATCCACCATCACCTGATGCTCAGCCTTTTCACCTGCCTTATCGCTCCAGCCATGCAGGACATATTCAATGCCCGGGTCTGGTTTCAGTGTGTAATGGGTGGTGTGGGCACGGTTCATCGTCGCAACGGTTGGCGTACGCTGCGGCCTATAGACCCCGTTATAATCGGTTGCAATCCGAACACCGGCCGGTGTCTCAATTTCATAGGTCGAATGGCCGATGAAGGTGATTTTCACCTCTTCTTTGGCCGACTGTTGCACAAGCTGTACGTCTGGAAGTTTGAGACTGGCGAAGGTCACGCCAGGGATGTTCTGTGCGATTGCCTGACATTGGCTGACAGGTAATCTTGCTGCCTGTTGGGCGAATGATGGTCCCGCCACTGACAGAAGTCCGGTGAATGCACTTAAAAGCACGCGCAGCCTCATGCCGCTCTCCTGAACTGGTTTCCCGTCAGAAAGATGCGGCAGAACAGGCAAACCGTCCAGCGGCAAGCCAGAACGGCCTTTCACAATCTCGTCATCAACACGCTATTGCAAATGATATCGACGTTTAGAGGATCAGGCCCAGAAGGACGGAACGGTTTCTGCCAAACGTGGTCCGAGACGCAGGGGTGCAATCTTTTCAGCCAGACCCGTGCTGTCTGAGATTTCCACACCAACGCCGCAAATCGTGGCAGGCCCGCTCGCAGCCTCAAAACGACCCTTTGGCATCTTGGAAATGAACCGGTTGATCGGCTCTTCTTTTTCCATGCCAAGCGAGGAATCGTAGTCGCCGCACATGCCCGCATCCGACATATAGGCTGTTCCGCCATTGAGGATCTGCGCGTCCGCTGTCGGAACATGCGTATGCGTTCCAACCACGAAGCTGGCACGGCCATCGACGAAATGTCCGAAGCACTGCTTTTCACTGGTCGCTTCGGCATGGAAGTCGAAGATAATGGCATCCGCCTGCTCTTTCAGCGGGCAGGCAGCCAGAATGTTTTCTGCTGACTTGAAGGGGTCATCCAGTTCAGGGTGCATGAAAACGCGCCCCATAATATTGGCCACCAGCACGCGCGCGCCATTGCGAGCATAAAAAATTCCGGAACCTTTACCTGGTGTGCCATCAGGATAATTTGCCGGGCGCAGAAACTGGTCATGGCGCTCACAGAAAGATACGGCTTCCTTTTGGTCCCAGACGTGATTTCCGGTTGTCACCACATCGGCACCGGCATTGATCGTTTCGAGGTAGATATCCTCGGTGATACCGAAACCACCGGCCGCATTCTCACCATTCACGATCACAAAATCGAGTTTCAGATCAGAAACCAAACCCGGCAGTCGGTCCCAAACCGCTGTCCGACCTGTTTTTCCAACCATGTCACCCAAAAACAAAAGCCGCATGCAAAGATCCACTACTCGAAATATCGGAAGCCGTTTTCAGTCAGAACGGCATGAAGGCGCACATCATGCGGCTCCGCTGGCACTGATGGCACTTCCTGGCAGGCAAATGCAACGCCCACGAGCACGGGATTCAGGCCTTTTTTGTGCAATTTATCGGTGGCACGGTCATAATGGCCAGCACCATAGCCAATACGATTGCCCTGACCGTCAAAAACTGCAAGCGGCACCAGAAGAATATCCGGATCCAGCACAGCAGCATTGTCCCCCGGCCCACGCGTGCCGAAACCGGTATCAACGAGCGGGATGTCGGGATGAAACTCACGAAACACAATAGTCTGGCGATCCAGAACCACTGGCAGACACAGTCGAACATCCTTTTGTGCCAATACAGTCAGCAGCGGCAGAAGGTCGACCTCGGAACGGATTGGCAAAAATCCTGAGATAATCGCACCGGGCTTGAAGGCAAGCCCGGCCAGGCCGTGTCTGGCAATCAAAAGGCTTTTCTCAACACGCTCATGTTTTCCAAGCGCATCGCGCGCGGCAAGTCTTTCGCCGCGCAGCCTTGCTTTTACCAGTGGATCGCCGGACATCAGGCAGCCCGGCTCACAAGCACCTTGTCGATACGATGACCATCAAGGTCGATAACTTCAAAGCGCCAGCCGTTGCGGGTGACGTGCTCACCCAATTGCGGCAGGCGCCGGAATTCGCCCAGCACCAGACCGGCAACGGTCTCAAACTCGGCATCGTCATCAATCTGGAAGCCCATGAGATCGGCAAACTCGTCGGCAGGCATCCAGCCGGCAACGAGGAAGGATCCATCTTCACGTTCAACCATTGCAGGCTCTTCGTCGTCCTCTTCCTGAAACGCACCTGTGATGGCTTCAAGAATGTCACCGGAACTGATGATACCTTCAAAATGACCGTATTCGTCATAGACCAGCACCATATGCACTGTGGAACGGCGCAGCGACTGGATGACATCAACAGCACTTGTCAGGTCGGAGACGACGGGAACTTCACGCATCGCTTCACGAACATTGAGCTCTTTGCCGGATGCAAAAGCGTCGAACGCGTCTTTAACGAACAGCACGCCGAGGATTTCATCCGACGAGCCATTACGAACCGGCAGGCGGGATCTCTGCGTGCTGCGAAGCTGCTCGCGAATTTCCTCAGCGGTGTCTTCAATGTCGATAACCTCGACATCGCGACGTGGTGTCATCAGACCACGGGCGTTACGGTCCGCCAATCGCATAACACCCGATATCATCGCCGATTCCTCGGTTTCGATAACACCGGCACTATGGGCTTCGGCAAGAACAGTACGGATTTCATCATCGGTGACAGATGCGCCGGTATCACCGCTGTGACCCAGCAGGCCGAGGATCAGCTTGCCGGACTTGTCCAGCAGCCACACCAGGGGTGCGCCGATTTTGGACAGCAGCATCATAGCCGGAGCGACGCGTGCAGCAACCCGTTCCGGGTCGCGCAAAGCGATCTGCTTGGGAACCAGTTCACCAACGATCAGCGAAAGATAGGTAATGGCAACAACGACGGTACCAACACCAAGCGCATCGGCAAGCCTGTCGGAAACGCCCTGTGCCAACAACCAGGCGGTAAAGCGCGCGCCGAGTGTTGCACCAGAGAAAGCACCGGACAGAATACCGACAAGGGTAATACCGATCTGTACCGTGGAAAGAAATCGGCCGGGATTTTCCGACAGACTAATGGCGATTGCGGCTCCCTTACTACCCTGAGCGGCAAGCACCTTCAGCCTCGCCGGTCTGGAGGAAACCACGGCGAGTTCTGACATGGCAAGCACACCGTTCAAGACGGTGAGCAGAACCACGATAATAATTTCAGTAAACAAGTTTAGCTCTTTGGGCTGTTGAACGTCGCATCACGGCTGGAAACAGCAGAAACCCTAAGGGGTTAAACGGATACGCCATGTCGGATAATAAGGAATAAAATTATCAATGCAATGACCGCCAATATAAAATATCAGCGTAAACTCATGATTATTTCTACATTGGCGATAATATTTATCGTTCGCAACCTATGAGTAAGGCGCCGCAACAGGCGATTGATCCAAATGCCTGAACAGGCATCGCGCCATCAAAGCATCGACATCCCGGAAAGCACCAAAGATCAAGGGCGGAAAGCGACCGTGCGCCGCCAAGGCGATGACTGTAGCAAACATCACGGAGAAAAGAGTAAAGCGCGATCCACGGCGACCGATGGAGGTTTACGATCCTGGGTGCCTACAAACGTAGGTGGGCGCCGTGTGTCCAGTCCCACGGGACTGGTCAGGGACAGCTCCCTTTGGATCGAGTATGGCCCCAGGGATTGTGATTCCTGTCGAGAAGCGCAGACCGCACATCAGATATAGAGTGTATCAAATCGCATTGCCAGAGGCAGACGTAATTGAGGCAGGGAAAATTGTCTGCGGATCAGTTCGGGTGGGCCTGCGACTTTGGCCGCGACAACAGTTTTTCGGTAACCCCGTTAAGCCGCGACGTCAGATCGCCAATGGCCTGCACCAGCAATGCATCGGTCTGGGCGCGGTTTTCTGCAGCACCATCGCGGTGTTGCTTGAGGTTATCGACCTGCTCCTGCAGCGATGCCAGCTTGCGGTTCACTTCCGACAACTCGTCCGTCACCATGATACCAGCCATCACGGTCAGGCGCAGGTCGCCAATTTCGCCAAACTGGTTCTTCAAATGGCCAACATATTGATCGAACCGCGAGGCGAGTTCGGTCAAATGACCCTCCTGCCCTTCTTCGCAGGCCATGCGATAGGCCTTGCCATCGATCATAACGGTCACTTGCGCCATTCGATTACCTTTTTACCTCAGCGATCCAGAACCGCACGTATGGTTTCCATCGCCGTCACCAATCGACGCGATACTTCGCGATTGACTTCCTCGAGTCTGTTGGCACGAAACTCGGATTGGTCCAGTTCCTGAGCCAGCCGGGAGCGATCCGTATGAACACGGCGCACTTCGCTATCGATATCGCCCTGCTCACGTTGACGCTCGATACGCATGTCGATTGCGTTTTCAAGGCCTGTAATCGCGGAGCCCAGCTCCGACAGCGCCAGTTGTAGTGTCTTGTCCGCCGCCATTTTCTTATCCGGTTTGACGCAGCCGCGACGAATCGTCCGATTGCGTCCTCTTCAGCCCGGATACGATATTCCCAGAGTAACAAGCACGTCAATCAAACGTGGGATAATGCTATAATATAGCCTGTGGACGGAGATTTATGCGGCCCTTCCAATCGTCAATCACGCTCAAGTCCAAAGCACAGTGTTTTTTTATAGCATCGACGACGGCAAACGCGCGTGCTTTTATTGACTTGGCTGTACCACCTGCTATGGATCAGCCGCTTTCTGGATAGTATCTCGAAACTATCACCTTTCACCCGAAACAAAGCGGAAAAGCCATGATCTCTCGCGACAAACATAACCGGATGGCGAATGCGATCCGCTTCCTTGCCATGGATGCTGTGGAAAAGGCCAATTCCGGCCACCCCGGCCTGCCGATGGGAGCCGCAGACGTAGCAACGGTCCTGTTCAGCCGTTATTTGAAATTCGATCCCAAAAATCCATTGTGGCCAGATCGCGACCGCTTCGTGCTGTCTGCCGGTCATGGTTCCATGTTGCTGTACGCCCTGTTGTACCTGACGGGTTACGAAGACATGACGATCGATGAGATCAAGCGTTTCCGCCAGTTGGGCTCCAAGACCGCCGGTCACCCGGAATATGGTCATGCCACCGGCATCGAAACCACCACCGGCCCGCTCGGCCAGGGCATTGCCAACGCCGTTGGTATGGCAATCGCTGAAAAGAAGCTCGAGCAGGAATTCGGCAGCGACCTGCAGAGCCACTTCACATATGCCCTGTGCGGTGATGGTTGCCTTATGGAAGGCATCAGCCACGAAGCCATCGCACTTGCTGGCCACCTGAAGCTGAACAAGCTGGTCCTGTTCTGGGACAACAACAACATCACCATCGACGGTGAAGTTGGCCTGTCCGATTCCACAGACCAGATCGCACGCTTTAAGTCCGTTCACTGGAACACCATCGAAATCGACGGTCATGATCCAGACGCGATTGCCGCTGCCATTGAGGCTGCCCAGAAGTCGGACCGTCCGACCTTCATCGCCTGCAAGACCGTGATCGGTTTTGGTGCGCCGAACAAGCAGGGCACACATAAGGTCCACGGCAACCCGCTGGGTGCTGAAGAAATCGCTGCTGCCCGCAAGCACCTTAACTGGGAAGCTGAAGCATTTGTTGTGCCGGAAGATGTTCTGGATGCCTGGCGCCTCACCGGCCTGCGCTCCACCAAGGCACGCCAGGAATGGGAAGGTCGCCTTTCCGCCACTGAAAATGCCAAGAAGGCTGAATTCACCCGCCGCTTCGCGGGCGACCTGCCGGGCAACTTCAACAGTGCCATCGACGCCTTCAAAAAGAAGGTCGCCGAGAACAACCCAACTGTTGCGACCCGTAAGGCTTCGGAAGACGCTCTGGAAGTCATTAACGGCATCCTGGCCGAAACGCTGGGCGGCTCTGCCGACCTGACGCCGTCGAACAACACCAAGACCAGCCAGATGAAGTCCATCACGCCTTCGGACTTCTCGGGCCGTTACATGCACTACGGTATCCGCGAACACGGTATGGCTGCTGCCATGAATGGTATCGCCCTTCACGGCGGTCTCATTCCTTACTCCGGCGGCTTCCTGATCTTCTCGGATTATTGCCGTCCGTCCATTCGTCTTGCTGCTCTCATGGGCATCCGCGTCGTTCACGTTCTGACACATGATTCCATCGGTGTTGGCGAAGACGGTCCGACCCACCAGCCGGTCGAACATGTTGCAGCACTGCGCGCCATTCCAAACCTGCTGGTCTTCCGCCCTGCGGATGAAACCGAAACCGCAGAATGCTGGCAGATTGCTCTGGAGCATAAAGACCGCCCGTCGGCACTTGCACTGACCCGTCAGAACCTGACGCCAGCCCGCAAGGAATATGAAGAAAAGAACCTTTGCGCTTACGGTGCCTATGAACTGGTTTCCGCAAGCGACGCCAAGGTTTCGATCTTCGCGTCCGGTTCTGAAGTCGAACTGGCACTCAAGGCCGCAGAAACATTGAAGCAGAAGGGTGTTTCCACCCGTGTTGTTTCGGTTCCTTGCTTTGAGTTGTTCGCTGAGCAGCCAGAAACCTACCGCAATTCAGTGATCGGCAAGGCACCCGTCAAGATTGCCGTCGAAGCAGCAATCCGTCAGGGCTGGGATTACTTCATCGGTTCGGATGGCGCATTTGTCGGCATGAACTCCTTCGGTGCATCCGCACCGGCCAAGGATCTCTTCAAGCATTTCGGCATCACGGTGGAAGCCGTTGTTGCTGCAGCCGAAGCAAAGCTAGCGTGAGGGCCCCGAGCCCTCACTATTTCCCACTACAAGCATTTTTTGATCGGGAGTATGTAAATGACTGTAAAAGTAGCCATTAACGGCTTTGGCCGTATCGGCCGTAATGTCCTTCGCGCTATCGTTGAATCCGGCCGCACTGACATTGAAGTTGTCGCAATTAACGACCTTGGACCAGTAGAGACCAACGCGCACCTGCTGCGTTACGATTCGATCCACGGCAAGTTCCCAGCCGAGGTAAAGGTCGACGGCGACACCATCACCGTTGCCGGTGGCAAGCCAATCAAGGTTACCGCAGTTCGTGACCCAGCCCAGCTGCCGCACAAGGAACTCGGCGTCGACATCGCTCTGGAATGCACAGGCATTTTCGTTGCACGCGACAAGGCTGCTGCTCACCTGACAGCTGGCGCAAAGCGCGTTATCGTCTCGGCTCCTGCTGAAGGCGCTGACCTGACCGTCGTGTTCGGCGTCAACCATGACCAGCTGACCAAGGACCACCTGGTTATTTCCAACGCATCTTGCACCACGAACTGCCTCGTGCCAGTCGTGAAGGTTCTCGATGACGCCGTTGGTATCGACCATGGCTTCATGACCACCATCCACTCTTACACGGGCGACCAGCCAACGCTGGACACCATGCACAAGGACCTGTACCGCGCTCGCGCTGCTGCCCTGTCCATGATCCCGACCTCGACCGGTGCTGCCAAGGCCGTTGGCCTGGTGCTGCCTCACCTCAAGGGCAAGCTGGACGGTACGTCGATCCGCGTTCCGACACCAAACGTTTCGGTTGTCGACTTCAAGTTCGTTGCCAAGCGCGACACGACAGCTGCAGAAATCAACGAAGCCATCAAGGCAGCCTCCAATGGCGCCCTGAAGGGCATCCTCGGCTACACCGAAGAGCCGCTGGTTTCGCGTGACTTCAACCACGACAGCCACTCCTCGATTTTCGCAATCGACCAGACCAAGGTTCTGGAAGGCAAGTTCGTTCGCATCCTGACCTGGTACGACAACGAGTGGGGTTTCTCCAACCGTATGTCCGACACGGCTGTTGCCTTCGCAAAGACCATCTAATCAGATTTCACTCTGATGATGAGAACCCGGTAGAAGCCATTCTGCCGGGTTTTTCTTTTTCCGACATCAACACGTCGACACTCACGCTTCGACAGCCCTGCAAACATAAATTTATTGCATTGCAAAATTTTTGCGAAATGGACACTAACTTTCCGTCTTCCTGCCTTGCTGTGGTCCACTTTGCTGCGGAAAAAAGAAAGCAGGGATTGGTTGCGCATCATGTGCTTCATGCCCTGCCCGTATCAATCGATACACCCCGCCTTGCCCTGCCTTGACCAGTAAACCCTGCTGTCAGAAGGCCGTCCAACCCGTGGCGCATTGACTGCTGACGTGCACGGCATGCCTGATGACACAGCACTGCTGAAGGATTAGGGCATTGGAATCATTTTATATTCTTCTTTTGGCAGCAACCGTTCTTGTTCTTGTCGCTGCGTTTTCCAGTCTCATTGCTTTCCGCTTCGGCGCACCCTTGCTGTTTCTCTTCCTGCTGATCGGTCTTCTCGCAGGATCAGATGGGCTCGGCATTCACTTCGAAAACAACCCGCTCGCCTACATGCTCGGGTCTGTCGCGCTTGCCGTCATTCTGTTCGACTCAGGTTTCGGAACCAACCTGCAATCGTTCAAGCTATCGGCAGCCCCCGCCATAACCCTTGCCTCCGTCGGCGTGGTGCTGACGGCAATCTTTTTCGCCGGGGCGGCCTCACTGCTGCTGGGGCTCTCATGGATTGAAGGGCTTTTACTCGGCGCCATCGTTGCTTCCACGGATGCCGCAGCGGTGTTTTTCCTGCTGCGCATTGGCGGCATTCATATTCGCGATCAGGTCCGCTCTACACTGGAAGTCGAATCCGGCACAAACGATCCCATGGCGATCTTCCTGACGCTTATGCTGGTTGAGGTTATTTCCAGCGGTCGCGGCATGTCGGGTCTCGATAGTAGCATCCTCCTGCTGTTCATCGAAGAAATGGGCCTCGGTGTGCTGGTCGGTCTTGCCGGCGGTTACATGATCGTTGCCGTCGTCAATCGTTTTGCAGTGGATCGCGGGTTGGCACCGATCTTTGTACTGGCGCTGGCGATGCTGGTGTTTTCATTCACCGGCACGATTGGAGGCAGCGGTTTCCTTGCCGTCTATGTCGCCGGCATCGTGGCCGGCAATCGCAAGATTTTCGCCAAACATGCTATCCGACGCTTCCACGAAGGCATGACCTGGCTTTCACAGATCATCATGTTCCTGATGCTCGGACTTCTCGCCACGCCATCGCAATTTCCCGCCATCATCGTACCAGCCATACTCCTGGCCTTGTTCCTGATCTTCATTGCCCGCCCGCTGGCCGTGTGGCTGAGCCTGATGCCGTTCAATTATACGCAGCAGGAAACCTCCTTCATCGCTTGGGTCGGCCTGCGTGGTGCGGTTTCCATCCTGCTTGCCATCATGCCGATCCTCGGCGGGCTGGAAAACGGCCAGATATTCTTCAATGCCGCCTTCATCATCGTGCTTGTGTCTCTGATGTTGCAGGGTTGGACCATCAAACCCGTCGCCATGCGTCTCGGACTGATCGTGCCGCCACGCATGGGCGAGGTCGATAAGCTGGAGGTCGATTTGCCTGGTACAGCCAATCATGAACTGATTTCATACCGTGTGACCAAAGAAAGCCCTGTGCTGCACGGAGAGCGCATTCCACGCTGGGCAATGCCGTCGCTGGTCATTCGCGATGGCAAATCCATCCGTTACCAATATGCAGGTCGGCTACGGGAAAATGACCAGATCTATCTGTTCGTTGCCCCTGGCTACTCCCGACTGCTCGACAGACTGTTTGCCAGCCGCATTCCGGTTGCTCCAGATGACGCCGACTTTTTCGGAACATTCTCGATTTCGCCCACCGGCTTGGCCCGCGACCTCGACACGTCCTATGGGCCGGATCTGTTGGCAACCTCTGAGCATTCGATGACCATTGTCGAACTGATTGAAAGCCGCCTTGGCGGCAAGGCGGAATATGCCGACCGTATTCGTCTGGGCTCAATCGTCCTGATCGTTCGCAATCTCGATGAAAACAACGCAATATCGAGTGTTGGATTGTCGCTTGAGCCGGTAGAACCGGCTACACATCTGCCGGTTTTCATCAATCTTCGTGAAATCATCCACCGCGTCCAAACCCACTTTGCCAGTCGTGAGGTGAAAGGTTCCTAGGATGTTTGGCCGCAGTATCAAAAATGACACTTGAACCGCTTGCGTCCAAAAGCAGTCATAGTATGGTCCGGCAATATTTTTCCACAACGCATAGATCAGGACCGACACATGCCCGCCTTTAAGACCCTTGACGATCTGAACGACATTTCGGGAAAACGCGTTCTTGTACGCGTCGATCTCAACGTACCGGTTGCTGACGGCAAAGTAACGGATGCTACCCGCATTGAGCGCGTTGCACCGACCATTCTCGAGCTGTCGAACAAAGGCGCCAAAGTTATTCTGCTTGCGCATTTCGGTCGTCCGAAGGGTGAGCCGGTCGCCGACATGTCGCTGAGCCTCATCGTGCCGGCCGTGCAGGACGTTCTTGGCAAGCCTGTTCAATTTGGTGCCGATTGCATTGGCGATGCCGCTGCCGAAGCCGTTGGCAAGCTGGCAAACGGCGACATCCTGCTTCTGGAAAATACCCGCTTCCACAAGGGCGAAGAAAAGAACGAGCCGGCATTTGTTGAGGCGCTTGCCAAAAACGGCGACATCTACGTCAACGACGCGTTTTCGGCGGCACACCGTGCGCACGCTTCGACAGAAGGCCTCGCTCACCACCTGCCATCCTATGCCGGCCGCACCATGCAGGCCGAGCTTGAAGCACTGGAAAAGGGTCTCGGCAAGCCATCGCGTCCGGTTGTTGCCATCGTTGGCGGCGCCAAGGTTTCCAGCAAGATCGACCTGCTGATGAACCTTGTCAAAAAGGTAGACGCGCTGGTGATCGGTGGTGGCATGGCCAACACCTTCATTGCAGCTCGCGGCACCAATGTCGGCAAGTCTCTTTGCGAGCATGACCTGGCCGCGACTGCCAAGCAGATCATGATTGAAGCAGCAAGCTCTGGCTGCGCAATCGTTCTGCCGGAAGATGGCGTAGTTGCGCGCGAGTTTAAGGCCAATGCTGCCAACGAAACTGTCGACATCAACGCAATTCCTGAAGACGCGATGGTTCTGGACGTTGGTCCGAAATCCGTCGAAAGCATCAAGGCATGGATTTCCCGCGCTGAAACACTGGTCTGGAATGGCCCGCTTGGCGCATTTGAAATCGCTCCATTCGACACGGCAACGGTTGCGGCCGCCAAACATGCTGCTGAATGCACCAAGTCCGGCAAGCTGGTGTCAGTTGCTGGCGGTGGCGACACCGTAGCTGCCCTTAACCACGCTGGCGCTGCAGACGACTTCACCTATGTGTCGACAGCCGGTGGCGCGTTCCTCGAATGGATGGAAGGCAAGGTTCTTCCCGGCGTTGCGGTGCTCAGCAAGGCCTGAGATCAACCTATCATTTGATACTTTTGCAGCCGGGCAAAATCTTTTGTCCGGCTTTTTCTTTTTGGGTGTACAATGGGCCAACAACTTTCAAACGATTGAAATGATTTCAATCGTTTCAATGAGTTAGCATGCCATTTTCCTCGTCGTAAACATCTGTTATCGCGAAAACATTGTGCCTTGGGAGAATAGCAATGACCGAACGCCTTGAAGACATCGCAATTAAAATGGTTGCCGACGGCAAGGGTATCCTGGCTGCCGACGAATCCACATCCACAATCAAAAAGAGATTTGACACCATCAATCTGGAATCCACGGAAACCAGCCGTCGCGACTACCGCGAGATGCTGTTCCGTTCCGATGATGCCATGAAGAAGTACATCTCCGGCGTCATCCTTTACGAAGAAACCCTCTACCAGAAAGCTGCCGATGGCACGCCTTTCGTAGACCTCATCAAAGCTGCTGGCAGCATTCCAGGTATCAAGGTTGATATCGGTGCCAAGCCAATGGCTTACCACCCACACGAATTCATCACCGAAGGCCTCGACAACCTGTATGAGCGCCTGCGCAAATATCACGAAGCTGGTGCACGTTTCGCCAAGTGGCGCGGCGTTATCACTATTGGTGAAGCGCGTCCGAGCTGGGGTTCGATCAAGGCTAACTCCCAGTCGCTCGCCCGTTATGCAGCTCTCTGCCAGCAGGCCGACATCGTTCCCATCGTCGAGCCGGAAGTGCTGATGGACGGTGAACCTGGCACTCACGACATCGATCGTTGCGCTGAAGTAACCCAGTGGGTTCTGCAGACCGTGTTTGCAGACCTGTTTGACGCCCGCGTCAATCTCGAAGGCATGATCCTCAAGCCAAACATGGTCATCGACGGCAAGAAAGCGCGCAAGGCAGGTGTTGAAGAAGTTGCGGAGAAGACCGTTAAGGTTCTCAAGGCAACCGTACCGGCTCTGGTGCCTGGTATTGCTTTCCTCTCCGGCGGCCAGTCGTCGGAAGAAGCAACCGCGCACCTGTCGGCCATGAACTCCGGTTACGACCTGCCTTGGGGACTGACCTACTCTTATGGTCGTGCCCTGCAGGACACCGCGCTCAAGACCTGGGCCGGCAAGTCGGAAAACGTTGCTGCTGGCCAGCGCGCTTTCACGCACCGTGCAGAAATGAACAGCCTTGCCGCCACCGGCAGCTGGAAAAAGGAACTGGAAAAGGCTGCCTGATAAAGGCATGTTTCCAAAACCATCAAAGCCGCCCTCCGGGCGGCTTTTTTGTTGCCATGCAGAACCCTTGAGGCTGGAAATGGCAATATGGACGGAAAGACGTTAACCCGGGTGCTGCACCCTCGCTCCCACCCACCCGACAGCAACACGACAGTCGTGTGTCTGACGTGGTGTTGGCCCGCGAAATTGCACATCAATCCGCCGTCGAACTTGGAGAGACAGTATGCTGATACAGAAACTCAGGCTTCAGCGCGGATGGTCACAGGAACAATTGGCAACCATAAGCGGGTTAAGCACACGAACCATTCAACGGTTGGAGCGCGGCCAACCCGCCAGCCTCGAAACCATGAATACTCTGGCAGCAGTCTTCGAAGTCGATTTGTCCCAACTGACAGATCAGAAGGAAGCCGAAATGCCGAATTATGTCGCAAGTCACACCGAGGCTTAGGAAGCGATTGCCTTTGCCAAGGTTCGCCGCATCAAGAAATTCTATCTGCACCTCATTCAATATGTCGTCGTTCTGTGCGTATTGACCGTGATCAATCTGCTTACCAACCCCGGATATTTCTGGGTGATCTGGCCGGCTCTCGGCTGGGGTATTGCGCTTGCGTCCCATGCCCTCAAGACCTTTGAACTTATTCCCTTCCTGAATGCGGACTGGGAAAAGAAACAGGTCGAAAACCACCTCGGGCGTAAGCTTTAATCGACAATCGGAAAAGTCCGACGCGATGGCTGGTCCATAACGAAGATTGCAATTTTGCAATTCGCTTTCCTGCCTTCAATGGGCAGGAGAGCGGCCCGTTACGGCCTAATCAACAAAACAATTGACCAGATAACGAAGGCTGCGACAGCAATCTTCCAACAGTCGCTACGCTTTTTCAGGCCCGGATATCCAAGCGGTCTGATGATCTGCACCAACATTGCCAAAAGCAAAAAAAGACCTATCGCTTTTGTCATCGCATAAACCTTTTGTCTTTATCCATGTCCCGTCACAGGGTGGACATCTTTGACGTGCAGCAGGGAAAGTGCAGTATCCCTTTCACCTACCCTTCATCAAAGACAAACGCGATAACGACGAGCGGAAAAAATGAGAGTGTTGCTATGAGCAGAAATCTTCTACCCGTATTCGCACTTTTATCCAGCACTCTGTTTTTGTTTTTAGGCAATGGTCTTCAAGGTCTTATCCTGCCCCTTCGCGGCGCAGAAGAAGGTTATTCCAACGAAATCCTTGGCTTTCTCGGCACATCCTGGGCTGCAGGTTTTGTGATTGGCTGTTTCATTGCGCCAAATATTGTCCGCAGAGTGGGCCACGTTCGGGCCTTTGATACATTTCTTGCGCTGATATGCCTTACGGTTCTGACCACCGGCCTGATCATTGACGACGTCTGGTGGATTGTTCTGCGCGCCATTACCGGTTTCTGCACCGCTGGCACCTCGATGATCATCGAAAGCTGGCTGAATGAACGCGCCACCAATGAAAGCCGTGGCACGATCTTTTCGCTGTATATCGCCATCACCTTGATGGGTGTAGTGGGTGGCCAGTTGCTGGTGCCAATTGGCGACATCAGCAACACCTCGCTGTTCATGATTTGCGGCATTGTCTACTGCATCGCCATTTTGCCCGCGACCTTGTCCAAAGCAGAAAGCCCCAAACCGTTGCAAACTGTGCGGTTGGATCTGCCTGCCCTCTATAAAAACTCACCGGTCTCATGCGTTGGCATATTGATGATCGGCATCGCCAATGGTGCCTACGGTACACTGGGCGCTGTCTTTGCCTCCCGTGCGGGATTGGAACCAACCATGATCGCTGTCATGGTCAGCGTCACGATCTTTGCCGGTGCCATTGCCCAGTTTCCGGCAGGACGCCTCTCTGACAGAATTGACCGTCGGTATGTCCTGGCCGGTCTTTCAGCCCTCGCGGCCTTTGCAGGCCTTGCCGTGGCGCTGTTCCAGCCATCCAACGTCTATGTCCTGATCAGCATGATCGCCATCTATGGCGCAGCCGCAAACGCGCTTTACCCAATCGCCGTTGCCCACGCCAACGATTACGCGTCGCCTGAAGATTTCGTCAAAGTTTCTGGCGGCCTGCTGCTGCTTTTCGGCATCGGCACGATTATCGGACCAACGATTGGCGGCCCGATCATGACCGCAGTCGGACCCTACGAACTGTTTCTGGTCACAGCCGTTTCTCACCTTCTCATCACCGCCTATGCGATGTTCAGAAGTAAGAAACGTGCAGCGCTGACCACCGAGGAGAAGGACAACTTTTCGACCATGCCAGCCGTTACCTCTGCGTTGGCAACACCGGAAAGTGCCGTACTTGACCCACGCGCCGCCCAATCTAACGATGACGACGTCGATAAAGGAGCCGGAATATGAGTATATCGGATGACGATCGCCCCAAGCGGCTTGCAGCCCATGAAATCGGCTGTGACCTCACGCTGCTCTCGGTGGATGAACTCAGCTACCGTGTAAAGTTACTTCAGGAAGAGATTGAACGTCTGGAAGAAGAGAAGAAGAAAAAGTCAGCAGGACGGCTCGCCGCCGAGAACTTCTTCCGTTCATGAATATAGAAAAAAATCCGTAAACGTTGATTTTTGGATCAGTCATTCGTTTACCATTAAGACTTTATAAACCTTTTTGAGAGATAACTATACCTATCCAGAGCTTCTGGATTTCAGGCAGCTTCTCCAACTGGCGAATTGGTCTGATTTTTCTCCCTGTTTTACCTTGAGAGCCGCTTTTGCGGCTCTTTTTTTATGGTCCGCTTTGGCCATCAAAACTGTGGGTATTAACCCTTCTTTAATAATCAACTTGCGCATTTGAGTTATTGGTATCATCCTCAAAAGCAGAAAAAAGGGAACCGTATTAAGATTTACGGATTCTATTACCTGACAAAAGTGATGCGTGAGCAGGGATATTAAGAAATGTCAGAACAGGTTTTGAATACTATCAGCTTTGCGGGGCATGCCGCAGCATCCAACCAGTTCAAGACTCTTTATGCCGAGGGCATGACGCTGGTTGAGGAAACAGCGTCCTATCTCGACGGCGCCGGACGCGCAGCGTCCAAGGTGCTGCCGCGCATGGCCTCCGTGCTCTACGCAGCAGAATCGATGCGCCTGACAACCCGTCTCATGCAGATGGCGTCTTGGCTTCTTCTGCAACGCGCCGTCAACAATGGTGAAATGAGCCGTGACCAGGTTCTGAACGAAAAGAGCAAGGTTCGCCTCGACAGCTTTAACGTTGATCGTAACGCACCAGGCTGGAATGACCTGCCAGAATCATTCCGCGATCTCGTGGAACGTTCCCTGCGCCTCCAGAATCGCGTCGCCCTGCTCGATCGCGAAATCTATCGTCCTGCAGAAGCCGCGAAGGTGCCGGACAATGAAAACAGCGTTCAAGCCCAGCTTAACCTGCTGCGTACGGCCTTCGTGAACAACTGATCCGCTTCACATCACATGTCATGAAAAAAGCAGGCTCGTAGCCTGCTTTTTTTGTTTTTGCCATCAGAGGCAATACCAACACCTGAGACATAGCGTCTCATGCACCCCCTATTACAGGACAAACAAAAAGCCCCCGAACGATGTTCGAGGGCTTTTTGTATTCAAATCCAAACGGATTAGAGACCGAGGCCGCCAAAACGCTTGTTGAACTTGGAAACGCGGCCAGCACGGTCAACGAGCTGCTGGTTACCACCGGTCCATGCCGGATGGGACTTAGGGTCGATTTCGAGGTTCATGACCGCGCCTTCGCTGCCCCAAGTGGAACGTGTTTCGTATTCGGTGCCATCAGTCATGACCACTTTGATCACGTGATAGTCGGGATGGATTTCAGCCTTCATGACAATCTTCCTGCTGTGTGACTGCGGTCCATTTGCCGCAATTGCGTCAACGGAGCCAATTCAATAAATGGAACCGCAGCACATTTATTCCACGGCTTCCCAATTCGATGCCGTGCCTATACATGAAGGTCGTCCAGATAACAAGTGCCTGGCGATCTATCGCTAAGTGATGAAAGTGCCAAAAAACGACCTGTTTGCAAAAAGCAAACACAGACGGCGGTTGTGAGGCAAAACAGGTAGCAGGAGTGGTTACGTGGAAGCGACGCAGGAACAGAAATCGGCACGGCGCAAGGGTCTGAAACCGCTTGCCAGCCTGCTGCCTTACATGAAGCGTTACCGCGGCATGGTCGCAGCAGCCCTGTTCGCACTTGTTCTTTCAGCGCTGACCACATTGGCCCTGCCACTTGCCGTCCGTCGCATCATGGACCACGGTTTCGAAAATGCCGATGGCGCCATGATCAACAACTATTTTGGCATGCTGTTCGGTCTTGCCATTGTTCTCGCTGTCGCCAGCGCCATGCGCTATTATTACGTCTCCGCCATTGGTGAGCGGGTTGTCGCGGATGTCCGCAAGGACGTTTTCAATCATCTCACGACACTTTCGCCGGCGTTTTTTGATATCAACCATTCCGGTGAACTGACCTCGCGCCTGACTGCCGACACCACGCTGATCAAATCCGCGTTCGGTTCGGCAGCTTCGCAGGCACTACGCAACACCCTGCTCTGTTTGGGTGGCGTGGCAATGATGGTTTACACCAGCCCTGGCCTGTCGGGTCTGGCGCTTTGTGCCATACCACTGATCGTGTTCCCGCTGATTGCCTTTGGCCGCTCTGTTCGCAAACGCTCGCGCGCCACGCAGGACACACTGGCCGCCTCCTCCGCGTTCGCAACGGAAACCATTGGTGCTGCCCGCACCATTCAGGCCTTTAATGCCGAATCGGTCGCAACTTCAAAATACGGCGCTGCCGTCGAAAGCGCCTATCGTGACGCACGCTCTTCGATCAGCGCCCGTTCGGGCCTGACCGGTTTTGCCATTGCCATGGTATTTGGCAGTGTTGTCGCCATTCTCTGGTACGGTGCTCACAGCGTGCTGAACGGCACCATGTCTGCCGGTACCCTTGGCCAATTCGTACTTTATTCTGTCATTGCCGCCAGTGCGCTTGGCCAATTGTCCGAGGTCTGGGGTGAACTGTCGCAAGCCGGTGGTGCCGCAGAGCGCCTGTCCGAACTGATGCAGGAAGTTCCCGCCGTGCGTGCGCCGCAGACGGCAAGCGTGATGCCAACGCCGGCACGAGGTGAAGCCGCATTTGAAAATGTCAGCTTCGGATATGGCACCAAGGAAATCCTGCGTGACCTGTCTTTCCACGTTGCACCGGGTGAAACGGTTGCCATCGTCGGTCCGTCAGGCGCCGGTAAAAGCACCATCTTCTCGCTGCTCCTGCGTTTCTACGATCCAGCATTCGGCCGCATCGTGATTGACGGGACAGATATTCGCACGACCTCACCACAGGATCTTCGCTCCCGTATTGCCATCGTGCCGCAGGACGTGACTATCTTCACCACCTCCATCCACGACAACATTGCTTTTGGTCTGCCAACTGCAACCCGTGAACAGGTGCGTGCAGCAGCCGTGGCCGCACAGGCCGACAATTTCATCAGCAAGCTGGAAAACGGGTATGACACGCAGCTTGGCGAGCGTGGCATTACCCTCTCAGGCGGCCAAAGACAGCGTATTGCGATTGCCCGCGCCATCCTGCGCAACGCCCCGATTTTGCTGCTCGACGAGGCTACCTCGGCGCTGGATGCGGAAAGCGAAACACTCGTGCAGAAAGCCTTGGACGGTTTGATGCAGCAGCGCACGACAATCGTCATCGCGCATCGACTTTCCACCGTGCTGAAAGCAGATCGTATTCTGGTATTAGAGGACGGCAAGCTGGTTGAAGAGGGCACCCACCAGAGCCTGATCAATCACGGCGGACTTTATGCCAAGCTGGCGCGTCTGCAATTCCAGACCAGCGAAGTGACCCATATCGAGGTGGCAGAGTAATCCTCTGCCACACTCTTATTTTATCTCTCTGTGAGTTTCAGTTCGATGCGCCGGTTTTGCGAACGTACTTCCGGAGTATCGCCTTCGGCAATCGGCTGATATTCACCGAAGCCTGCCGCAACCAGACGGTTGGCTGGTACACCCTTTGAAATCAGGAATTTGACCACCGAGGTCGCGCGGGCAGAAGAAAGCTCCCAGTTATCTGCAAACCGGCCAGTGCCAGCCAGCGGCACATTGTCTGTGTGACCATCGACGCGCAGAACCCAATTGATCTCGGCTGGAATTTCCTTTGCGAGATCAATCAGCGCCATGGCCAGCTTTTCCATTTCAGCCTGTCCTGCCGGATTGAGATCATTGCCCCCGGAAGGAAACAGCACTTCCGACTGGAACACAAAACGGTCGCCGACAATGCGGATATTCTCGCGATCGGACAGAATTTCACGCAAGCGTCCAAAAAAGTCGGAGCGATAGCGATTAAGCTCCTGTACGCGCTGCGCCAGCGCCACATTGAGGCGCCGTCCAAGATCAGCAATCCGCACCTGTGAAGACGCGTCCTTGGCCTCCGACGCCTGAAGCGCTGTCTCAACAGACGCAATCTGTGCTCTCAGCGCTGCGATTTGCTGGTTGAGAAGTTCGATCTGGCTCGCCGCCCGCGCACTGACCTGCTTCTCCGCATCCAATTCACCTGTCAGCGCGCCGATCCGGGAGTTAGCAGCAGAACTGCTGCCCGTACCGGCATCCAGCAAGGCCTGCAACCGGGTTCTCTCCTGCTCGGAAACAGCAAGGGTGGACTGCAGATTGGCCAGCGTGTCTTCGATGTCCTGCTTGTTGCCCTGTTCAAGGGCCAGAAGTTCGGTCAGCTCAGATATCTGGTTGTTGAGACGAGTAAGAACTTCATCCCGGCCAGTGATTTCGCGCGATAGCACAAATTGTGCCAGCACGAAAACGGTAAGCAGGAACATGATGGCCAACAACAGTGTGGACAAGGCATCCACAAAGCCAGGCCAATAGTCCACGCCCCGCTCACGGCGACGGTTGCGAGCAAGAGCCATATTTATTTGCTCCCGCCGTCACTAGGCCTGTCAGCCGCTGCAGAGGCATTGAGATCAGCGTTGACGCGTGCGGTCAGCCGATCCAGCGTTCGCCGCAGCGCCTTGGCCTCATCCTGTTGTGCTTCCATCCAGTCGCGCAGCATTTGCTGTTCGCTCCGCATGGTCTTGACCAGGCCCTGCACACCTTCCGCCAGATTGGACAGCGCAGCCAGCGAGCGTTCGCCGGAGGCATTATCGCCCTGCGATGATTTCGAAAGATACTGCGCAATCTGCAGCAGCTCTTTTTTTATCTGAGCAGGCGACGACAGTGCTTCGGAACCGGTATCCGTTACCGTCGAAAGCCAATTTTCAAGATCAGTGTAAAAGCGGTTTTGTGCCCTGCCGGCCTGCAGGTCGAGGAAACCGAGAATGAGCGAGCCAGACAGACCAAGAAGCGATGACGAGAACGCCGTGCCCATGCCGGATAGCGGCGCTGTCAAACCTGATTTCAGCGACGACAGAACGTCATTGGCATCGCCGGCATTCGGGTCTAGCGACTGAATGACGTTGCTAATCGATCCAATCGTGCCAATCAGACCCCAGAATGTGCCAAGCAGGCCCAGAAACACCAGAAGGCCGATCAGATAACGCGATGTATCACGTGTTTCATCCAGACGGGTAGCAATCGAATCGAGAATGGACTGCTGGATGACGGGCGACAGTGTGATGTCGCCCCTGCGCCCGATCAGCGCATGCATAGGCGCCAAAAGCTTCGGAATGCGACCGGCCTTGTCGACGCTGCCCGTCGCCTGAAAGGCGTTGAACCAGCGGACTTCCGGCCGCAGGCTCAAAATCTGCGTAAACACCAGAATGATACCGATCAGCAGCACGCCAAGGATGAAGCCGTTAAGACCCGGATTGGTCATGAACGCCTGATGTGCCTGCCGGTAGAGAATGGCAGCCAGGAAACCAACGATGATGAGGAAAATGAACATCGTCCAAAGAAACGGCGTGGGGCTGGATAGCCGATACTCAAGGCCGTGCTTAACCGGCCTCTCGACCCCCATATCGAGCATTTCAGTATTCGCCATAATACCCATTCCCTTCGGCTACAGTGTTGGCGAAGCTAGTGGAAAAATGCGACGAATTGAAGTGGAAAGCGGCAAATGCTCAAGCCGTCTGAGCGGAATAAGGCAGCCAAACGAAAATGCCCGCCAGCAGCACTAAGGCCATTGGTGGGCATCTTGCAATAATCAGACCCTTTAAGGGCTTACTTCGCGGGAACCGGACGGTTCACGACCTCGACAAGTGCCTTGTGGATATATTCGTTACCAGCCACCACGGTGGATGAGGTGAACATGTCCTGTGTGCCCTTCATGTCGCTGACAAAACCACCAGCTTCACGAATCAGCACGATACCGGCTGCAATATCCCATGGCGAAAGGTTGGCCTCCCAGAAGCCGTCAACGCGACCGGCTGCAACATAGGCCAGGTCAAGCGCTGCAGCGCCCATACGGCGAATACCCGAAACTTCACCCATGACGTGACGCAGTTCGACCAGGAACTTGCCATGGTTGCCACGGCCCAGATGCGGCACGCCGCAGGCAATGACGCAATCCGGCAAGGTCTTGCGGGCAGCAACGCGAATACGACGGTCATTGAGAAATGCACCACCGCCACGCTCTGCGGTGAACAGCTCGTCGGTTGCCGGATTGAAGATCACACCGGCAACAATCTCGCCATTACGCTCCAGCGCAATCGATACTGCAAACTGCGGGATACCATGCAGGAAGTTGGTGGTGCCATCCAGCGGATCAACGATCCAGCGGTGCGCGCCATCAGTACCTTTTTCTTCGCCGCCTTCTTCACCCAGAAAGTCATAGGTGGGGCGTGCCTTCAACAGTTCGTCACGAACGATTTTTTCGGCCTTGAGATCGGCCTGCGATACGAAATCGCCTGGGCCTTTGACAGAGACCTGAAGGTTCTGCACTTCACCGAAATCGCGCGATAGCGATTTACCCGCCTTGAGAGCGGCCTGAACCATGACATTAAGAAGGGCAGAACGGGCCATTACAATTTCCCTGAAAGCCGAGCCGAACCTAGCCACATACAAGGGCCGGAGCAGACGGTTATGAATGCTGATTGAAAGATTTGGGGTTCAAGACCACAAAATGACCGGAAATTCAAGGGTAAAGGCAAGAAAGGGCAATAGTTCAGCTGCGCCGGAACTTGTTTGCCGCATCAATTGCCTGTTTCTGCTGCTCATCGGTGAGGCCAAGATAAAAGTCCTCAAGCGCCAGATCCTTCATTCCGGCACGCCGTGACAGCACATACCACTTCGCCGCTTCAACCGGGTCTGGCCGTGTGCCAAGTGCCTGAATATAAAGGTGCGACAGCTTGTTCTGGGCGGCGACATTACCTTTCAAGGCGGCACGCTGCATCCAATTATAACCCTCATTGTAGTCACGCGGACCACCAACGCCGTTTACCAGCCACACACCCATATCAAGTTGTGCGGTATCAAAGCCGGCCTTTGCCGCACGCAGCATCCAGTCACGCGCTTGCGCCCTCTTTTCCGGGCCTATGTCGCTGACCGAGACGTAAATCTGGGCGACGGCATATTGCGCATCGGCAACACCCTGCTCAGCGGATTTTTCATAATAAGGCAAAGCCTCCGACAGACCTTTTGCGCCAGGGTTTTCCGAAACAAGAATCTGCGCCCAATTGAACTGCGCCGATGCATTGCCAGCATCCGCCGCCTTTCTCATGAACTCGTCGGCTTTCGCCTTGTCACGGGTAACGTTTTTGCCTTGCATCAACAACAGCGCATACTGGAACATCGCTGCAGGGTCGCCACCATTGGCCGCCTGACCATACCAGAAGGCTGCCGTCTTCGGGTCACTGGCGATGCCAAGCCCCCGTGACATCATTTCAGCGACCAGTGTTTGTGCCGCAGCATCACCAGCCTGTGCGCGGGTCAGCGCCTTGTCCAGCGCCGTTACATATTCACCGCGCTGGAAAGCGCCGTAAGCTTCGTCAATAATGCCCTTGAATTCTTTCTCGGGCGGCAGTGGCGGCAGATCAGCCCCCATACGGTCAAAAAGCGTTACGCCCTGCGATGGCTGGATGCCATCACCTTCCGGCGCATCCACCCTGCCCTTGCGGATGACATCGGCGTCCTTTTCCAGCGGACGCGAAACCGCATCCGGCGCGGATTGGGAAAACGCCTCGCCACCGCTGGCTATAAGCAGGGTCGATGCAACTATGCCGGTCAGAAACCGATATGAAAACTTTCGATACATACCCCTATCAATCTTCAAACCGTGGCGCTTTTTCGTCAAGCAGGGCATTGATTTCAGCAACCGCCTGCGCAGGTCCTGCGGCGTGCTCAAAAACCGCCCGGCCCATTGCCACAAACTCTGCGCCAGTTTCTGCAACAGCAGCCGCAGACGCCGTATCGGTGCCGCCCATGACCATGCATGGAATTTCAATCATGGATGCCCACCATTCTGCAAGCGCCAGATTTTTAGGATGGGCTTCCGGCTTGATATCACCATCAAATTTGCCAAAGAAAATATAGTCCGGGCCTGGCTCACCAATTTCCAGCGCCTTGTGGCGGTCGTCGGCGTTGCCACCGCCGACAATCATCTTCGGCGTGAATTTCTCCACAGCTTCAGCGACATCTGCCACCGGCCCGTTGATATGCAAACCATCCGCCTTGGCACGGCCAGCAATACGGGTGTCACCGGCGATCAGCGCCGCAGCACCAGCGCCCTGAATGACCGGCACCAATATTTCGGCAAATTTCTGAAACGCGCCCTCAGGCTGCGCATATTGCGGCACGATGACCGAGGCCACGTCACCACCGCGCAGGGCTTCTGTCAGCGCGGTTTTTTGCACTTCGGCATCAGTATTGTCGTTCAGGATCAGAACGAGGCGGCAGCGGTCGTCATGTACACTCATAAGGTCATCCATTCCGGAAACGTGCAGCCGTTTAAAATCCGCACTCGTTTTTATTTCCTAAATCCGATAAACCGGACAGAAATCAGGATCAACCCACCCTTTTCATCATGCTTGATATGTATTTCTTCGCCGCAGCGATTCCAGCCGTCGCTTTGGTTGGATTATCGAAGGGTGGATTGGGTGGCGCCTTGGCCTTGATGGGCGTGCCGCTTATGGCACTTGTCATGCCACCGGTACAGGCCGCAGCGGTCTTTCTCCCTATTTTGATCGTCATGGATATGGTGGCACTATGGTCGTGGCGGCACTTCAACGATCGCCAGACACTTCGTCTTCTGCTACCGGGCGCCATGGTTGGCATCGCAATTGGTTGGGCAACCGCCGCCATCATCCCGCCGGATGCCTTGCGCCTGCTGATTGCCATCATAACCATTCTGTTTGTGCTGCGGTATTTCTATGACAGCTGGAAATCCAAGCCGGGACAAACCACACCACCCAAACCGCAAAACCGTATTCTGGCTTCCATTTTCTCAACCCTGTCGGGATATGCCAGCTTTGTGGCCCATGCTGGCGGCCCGCCATTCCAGATCTATGTGCTGCCCCTGAAACTCGACCCCAAGATCTATACTGGCATGAGTGTGCGGTTCTTCGCGATCATGAATGCAGTCAAACTGATCCCGTATTTTGCACTTGGCGGACTGGACAGCACCAATCTCACTGCCTCAGCCAGCCTACTACCTGTTGCACTGATCGCAACGCTTGCTGGCGCAAGGGTCGTCAAATACCTCAAACCACAGGTATTTTATCCGCTGATGTATGGCATGGCGCTCTGCGCCGCCTTAAAGCTTCTGTGGGATAGCCTGCCGGTTTAACAACAGCCTGCAGGAGGCTGAGCCCTCAGCTGCGCTGGCCAGCCAACTTTTCCGAGAGGTCCTGAAGTTCTTTTTGCGCTTCGCGATTGGACGGATAGATATCCAGATATCGTTCCCAAGCCTTTATCGCCAACTCATCACGGCCTGATGCCTCGAGAATCTCCGCCATGCTGGCCAGAGCCAGAAAATGCCGTGGCTCATCATTCAGCACCCGGTTGATATCCGCCATCGCCTTTTTGGTGTCACCATCGGCCAGATGCAGCTGCGCCCGCGCAAAAATCGCCTCAAAATATTCAGGCTCAAGCAGAATGGCCTGATCGAGAAAATCATAGGCGGCAGATTTGCGCTTGTCTTCAACCGCTTCAGCGGCCCACTGCGTGAGAAGATTGACTGTTGGGCTTTCAGAATCAGCCCACTCCCCCACGATCTGCATAGCAATGCTTTTGCCCTTGTCGGCATTACGCTCTTTTTTCAAACCATCAAAAAGCGAATCGACTGTCTGGGAAACACTGTCCTGCTGTGGCGCGACAGTTGCGGGAGCAACGTCCTGCGCAAAGGCAACAGAACCAATCGCGGTTACAAAAACCGCAGGAAGGACAAATAGGCTGTAAAAATGAAATCGGCGCATTGGGATATGGTAATCCCGTCGCGCCGAATATCAAATCATAATTTATGCAGTATCAACAATGTGAACCGGCCTGTTTGACAAGGACGGATCAACCTCGCAGCAATCAGCCCTGACGAGCCTTGAAGCGTGGGTTCTGCTTGTTGATGATGTATACGCGGCCCTTGCGGCGAACCAGGCGGTTATCGCGGTGACGGGCCTTAAGCGCTTTAAGCGAATTCTTGATCTTCATTTTACTGGTCCGCAGTTCTGCAAGACATTCTGTCTCGCGTGGTATCTAACAATCAAAAACGCGCAATGAGGCGCGCTCTTTTCGGTTGGCAGGCAAATACCCTGTCGCCCCCGCCCTGTCAACACGCAAAGCCGTGTTTCCAGTTCAGGAGCGTTGTTTTACAGCACCTTTCAGTTCCGTAACATGCCCCATTTTGCGGCCTGCACGGGCTTCCGACTTGCCATAAAGGTGCAAGACGCAATCACTTTTGCCGAGCCATTGCGGCACGGCATCCACATCATCACCAATCAGATTGGTCATAACGCAGTCGGAATGACGTCGGGAATCAGCAGCAGGCAGCGCGCTTATGGCGCGAATATGCTGCTCAAATTGCGAAACTGCACAGGCAGCTTCCGTCCAGTGGCCGGTATTGTGGACACGTGGCGCAATCTCATTGGCTACGAGCGAGCCGTCGGGCAACACAAAGAACTCGATGCCGATAATTCCGACATAGTCCAGAGCGTCAAGAATTTTGCCCGCAGCATCAACCGCTTGACTGGCAGTCGATTCGGAAATGGAGGCCGGTACGGTCGAGGTGTGCAAGATGCCGTTCAGATGGACATTTTCGGCAGGGTCGTAACAAACCACCGAACCATCCTGGAAACGAGCCGCAATGACGGAAATCTCACGCTCGAAATTTACAAGGCTTTCGAGAATCAGAGCACCACCACCCAACGCGTCAAACGCGCCGTCAGCACTTTCGCCACGGAACAGCTTCTGTCCCTTGCCATCATAACCAAACCGGCGGGTCTTCAACACGCCCTTGCCGGAAAATTCGGAAAGCGCCTTCTCCAGATCAGACTGGCTATCAACAGCGCGGAAATCAGCGGTTCTGATTCCACAGCCATTGATGAATGTTTTTTCGACCAGACGATCCTGCGAAACGCTGAGTGCCTTCGGAGGCGGATAAACCGCAACCGTCCGCGCCAGCTCTTCAGCGGCACCAACCGGCACGTTTTCAAATTCATAGGTGACGATATCGCAAAGCGAAGCGAGTTCCGCCAGCGCTGCGGCGTTATCATACGCCGCCACGATCTGGCGGTTGCAAACCTGCGCCGCCGGACAATCGGCCTGCGGTTCAAGAACAATGGTTTTGAAGTTCAGACGGGCAGCAGCCATGGCCAGCATACGGCCAAGCTGGCCACCGCCAATAATGCCGATGGTCAAAATATTCATTGAGGATTATCCATCGGGTACTCAGCAACCGAGGCGGTCTGGCGGGCACGCCATGCATCCAGCCGGTCTGCAAGATCTTCGTCAGACAGCGCCAGAACCGCAGCCGCCAGCAGCGCGGCGTTGACTGCGCCGGCCTTGCCGATGGCCAGTGTGCCGACAGGAATGCCAGCGGGCATCTGAACGATCGAATAAAGACTGTCCTGTCCGGACATGGTTTTGGACTGAACCGGAACGCCAAAAACCGGCAAAGAGGTCATTGCAGCGGCCATGCCCGGCAAATGTGCAGCACCACCGGCACCTGCAATAATTATCTTGAAGCCTTCATCACGTGCGCCTGTTGCAAAATTGAACAGCCGTTCAGGCGTGCGATGCGCAGAGATAATACGCGCCTCATATTCAATATCCAGGGCATCCAGTGTGTCGGCAGCGTTTTTCATGGTCTCCCAATCCGACTGGCTACCCATGATGATTGCGACTGGCGGCGTTTCTGTCGTCATGCTTACCGGCTCCCTGTCAGGCAATAATGTCGGGAATGATCTGGTCTTCGATCTGGCTCATCTGATCCTTAACCACCAGTTTTTTCTTCTTCATCCGCTGAACACGCAAGGCATCGCAATTGGTCTGGATCATCGCATTGATGGCGACGTCGTAATCTTCATGTTCCTGCCGCAATCGCGCCAATGCCAATCTGATATCTGCCTGTGACTGATCGGGCATTTCTGCATCCCCACTCTATGATCCCGGCTTTGCCGGTGTTCTGACATTCGCTGACCTGCCTCTACCACCAAATGCCGGTAACGGGAAGTTATCCATTGCGACCAAATTGCCCAGATGTTGCCCTGATTTCGCCTTCGACAATCCTAACAATCCGTGTCACATTAGTTTCGTAAACCTGAAACTCCAGCAGTGGAGTGCTGGAAGTAGGTCACAAAAGAAGGAAGGACGTGCAGCATGACCATACAGGCTCATATCGCATCGCTCGAAAAGAAACACGGAGCTCTTGAGGACGAGCTCGAAAGTATTCTTGCTTCCCCGTCATCGAATGACCATGAGATTTCGGAACTAAAGCGACGCAAACTTCGCCTGAAGGATGAATTGCAAAAACTCAAAAAAGATACACGTCATTAAAAATATGCTTCCGCGGCGCCAATGAGCGACAGGAAGCTGAAGTGTAAGAAGAACTGGCCGTCTCGCAGGAGACGGCCAGTTTTTTATTGCCCATTGAAGGACACTTATTCCATGCCAAGGGCAGCCATGTAGGTCTGCAGAATGGATTCTTCTTCCAGACGCTCATTGGCGTCCTTCTTGCGAAGGCGGATAATGGTGCGGATGGCCTTGGTGTCGTAACCACGGCCCTTGGCTTCGCCCATCACGTCCTTGATGTCGCCCTGGATAGCCGCTTTTTCTTCTTCAAGGCGCTCGATCCGCTCGATGAACTGGCGCAGCTCGGCAGCGGCTACGGTTTCTGTTGTGCTGGTCTCATCCATCGTGAATTCCTTCATCTTGTCTGTTCTTGAGCCCGATCGGGCATGTTTCATCCGGCACATGTCAATGGAACGACGTCCAGAACATGGCACCAATTTTTTCCCGCTGTGAACTGCCGACTGGAAACGCCCGCGTCAAGCCTGTTCGACAGCGCGAACCCTCATTCCTTTGGCTTATTTATTTCAAATGCTGATTTTTGCGCATCTGACGCCTCATGCTGGTGCTGGTTCTTCCAGTCCTCGTAAGGCATGCCGTAGACGATTTCCCTGGCCTCGTCCTTGCTGATCTCGACACCGGCATCTGTTGCCGCATCGCGGTACCAGTTGGAAAGGCAGTTACGGCAGAACCCGGCCAGGTTCATCATATCGATGTTTTGCACATCGCTTCTTTCACGCAGGTGCTGAACGAGCCTGCGGAAAGCAGCCGCTTCAAATTCAATCTGCTGTCTGTCGTCCGGTGTCGTCAAAACGTCACTCCCCTTTTCAGGCATAAGGTCCGGTCCGGGATTGGAATAGCTGGTATTCGTGCAACGCCGGATCGCTGTTCATTGCGGCAAAAATAGGAGCAAGCCTGTCAGACCATGAGGTAATTCCTGCATCATCGGCGATCAGATCCTGCCGCACCTCCAACAGCGCATGTGCAAGACCCTTGCTCATGCAGTGCTGATACATGCAGTCGCCTTTAAGCGCACCATCATAGGGTTCGTTGTCGCCAACCAGAATATCGCCGGGCAAACGCAGCGCGTCCAGAAGCGGGTGAACCGCGCGATAATCCGTGTCCCACAACACCGCAGCATGCCATGGGCGCGGCGTCTGTTTCCAGAACGGCGTATAGGAATGCAGCGAAAACACCAGCGGCGCCTTGCCAGTCGCCTGTTTTGCCTGACCGAGAACCTTGTCGACAGCATTATGGTACGGACGGTGGTAGGTCTCGATACGCCGGTTCCATTCTTCATCCGAAATCGGATGGTTGCCGGGAATGATGGCGCCATCGGAAATTTTCATGATCAGCGTCGGATCGTCCTCACCGCGATTGGGATCAATCAGCAGCCGGGAAAAGCGGCTCATGACCGCAGGCACACCCAGCGTCTTTGACAGGGAGCGGGTCAAGCCCTCAATACCAATGTCAAAAGCAATATGTCGTGAAAATGCACTCTCTGGTAAGCCAAGCTGATTATACTGTAGAGGAACATTGTTCATGGCATGGTCCGCTATCAGAACCATGCCTTTGTCATAATCACCATCTAGGATTTCAAATGCGGGGAAGTCTTGCATCGTCAATTTCTTGAAAGCATTCGTGGGAGCGCGTTTGATGACATGGCTGGCCCAACAGCGCAAGCCAAACGGGAGTGCCAGCTCTCAACAGCCATCAGAATGCAGACACACACCGAATATAATCGATTAGACTTGCGTTGACATTCGCCGCCCGTCGCGCCAAGAAAGTGTATCATGAATAACTATGGAAACCGGAGGGAAGCCATGCGCAAAACCATCTCCTCTCTCCTTCGAGTACCTACCCGGCTCAGCGCCGCAACACCTGCCATTGGCGCCCTTCTGGTCGCTCCGTTCCTGTTCGCAGCGCCTGCAAAAGCAGATTTCCGTGTTTGCAACAGCACACAGAACCTCGTTGGCGTGGCTATCGGATATCGCGCCGAAGCGGGTTGGGTCAGTGAAGGATGGTGGCAGGTTCCGGCCTCTACATGCGCCACGTTGATCGAGGGCGAGTTGCAATCACGATATTATTATCTTTATGCGGAAGATGCTGCACGCGGTGGTCGCTGGACTGGCGATGTCAACATGTGCGTGGCTGAAAACGAGTTCAAGATTGCAGGCATCGACGATTGCTACGCTCGCAGTTTCCAGCGCATGGGTTTCAAGGAATATGATACGGGGCGCCAAGGAAGCTGGATGGTCCAGCTTTCGGATACGCCCGGCACACAGGAAAGTCAGCACTGATGAGGCGTAACCGCAAAGTCAAAATTCTTGCAACACTTGGTCCGGCTTCCGGCGAAGAAGCCATGATCGAAAAGCTGCACCTTGCTGGCGCAGACCTCTTCCGCATTAACATGAGCCATGCAAGCCATGAACTCATGCGTACGCTCGTGGCGCGCATTCGCTCGGTCGAAAGCCGTAATGGCCGCCCGATTGGCATTCTCGCCGATTTGCAGGGACCAAAACTGCGCGTTGGCAAATTTGCCGATACCAAGGTTGATCTCGTACCGGGACAGACCTTCACACTGGATAGCAACGAGGAGCCGGGCGACAAGAACCGCGTTTTCCTGCCGCATCCCGAAATCCTCGAAGCCGTGAAACCAGGCGACCGCCTGCTGATCGATGACGGCAAGCTGCACCTGCGCGCTGAAAAGTGCGATGGCAAGAGCATCGTTGCCACGGTTGTCGCTGGCACCAAGATTTCAGACCGCAAGGGCATCAGCCTTCCCGACACCCTGCTCGGCGTTGGCGTGTTGACCGAAAAGGACCGTGTCGACCTTGATGCGGTTCTGGCGACCAATGAAATTGACTGGGTTGCCCTGTCCTTCGTGCAGCGCCCGGAAGACCTTGCAGAAGTTCGCAAGATTGCCCGTGGTCGCGTTGGCCTGATGTCGAAGATCGAAAAGCCGCAGGCTATTGAGCGAATCGAAGAAATCATCGAGCTGTCTGACGCTCTGATGGTTGCCCGTGGTGACCTTGGCGTTGAAATGCCGCTAGAAACTGTGCCTGGCCTGCAAAAGCAGCTCATTCGCGCATGTCGCCGCGCCGGCAAGCCGGTTGTTGTGGCAACACAGATGCTGGAATCGATGATCACCGCGCCGGTTCCGACTCGTGCGGAAGTGTCCGACGTGGCAACAGCCGTATTCGAAGGCGCCGATGCCATCATGCTTTCGGCAGAATCAGCCTCTGGCGACTATCCTGTTGAAGCGGTTTCTACCATGGCATCGATTGCGAGCACGGTTGAACTCGACCCGCATTATTCCGGTATCATCTATGCTCAGCGCGCCCAGCCGGAAGCAACCGGTGCCGACGCGATTTCTCTTGCTGCCCGCCAGATCGCTGAAACACTGAAACTGTCGGCTATCGTTACCTACACGTCCTCAGGCACGACCGGCTTGCGTGCGGCCCGTGAACGTCCACAGGTTCCGATCATCGCCCTGTCTCCGGTCATTCAGACGGCGCGCCGTCTGTCGGTTGTCTGGGGTCTGCACTGCGTGGTCACTGGCGACGCAGACAATCTGGATGACATGGTCAACCGCGCCTGCCGGATCGTTGTGTCGGAAGGCTTCGGTAATCCGGGCGACCGTATTATCATCTCCGCAGGTGTACCGCTTGGCACGCCTGGCGCAACCAACATGGTCCGTATCGCCTACATCGGCTCCGACGGCCAGAGCGGCGTCTAACACAACAGTTGCGGCATACTCCTAATCTATCGAGTATGCCGCCTGTTTTAAAAAGCCCAATCAACCATACAACAAAAAAGCCCGCTGACACGATCAGCGGGCTTTTTTAATGAATGGCTTTATGCGTTACGGCATTCTGGTTGGTGTGCTGAAGCGGCTGGAGTCGATTGCTGCGGCACCCTGCTTGAAACCGGAAGAGGCGTTCGAAGCTGTCATCTCGTTGTTCAGAATACGGTTGCTGACAACACGTGGAGCCTTCACGTTACGAGGAGCCTCACCCTTGGTCTTGTTGAGCGCCCAGCCGGAAATCAGGTCCTGGGTCAAGCGACCACCACCGGTCATCGCCTGCTCGGAGATCGCAGCTTCCTGCTTGCTTGGACGGCCACCCTTGGCAGGCAATCCAGCGCGCAGACCATTATCGGCCGTGCCCTTCACATCGAAAGCATCACCAAACTGCGCAGCAGTTGGCTTGGTCGCCTGCACGGCAGCAGCTGGAGCAATCGAAGCAACCTGCTGCTTTTGCTGAGCTGGCTTCTGATTGTGGATCAAGTCAGCAACATTATCCTTCGCAGCAGGCGTGGCTGGAACCGGTGCGGACGCAGACTGTATGCTATCGCGTGCACTCTGACCGCTACGCTCAAGCGCAGCAACCACGATTGGCGAAAGAACAGCTTCTTTCTGCTCGGCCTCGTCTGCCTGTGCTTCAGTATCTGCATCAGCCACGGCAATCAGCGATTCGACACTTGCAGGACGGTGAGATGGAATTGGCGCCATGATATTGGGTTCGCCAGACGCCTGCGGATCAACAGCAGCTGTCATCACACCATTTTCAGCATCGCCACGCATACCGCGCGGTCCGAGCAGGGTCGGAACCGGGATTTTGTAGTCGCCCAGATCTGCAAACTGTGGGTTCGCAGGTGTTGGCGTTGCTGGAAGTGCGGCCTGCAAAGCTTCCTGCGCCGCATTACGCGTCGGAGAATACAGCGCCGTTGCCAGACCGGTATTGGCCTGCTGGGTGTTCAGCGAAGGACGCGAAAGCGGAAGCGGAGCATCGATATTAACGCCCGGAGGCGGTTCTGCGCTTGCTACAGCAACAGGTTGCTGCTCCCGCACCACAGGAGCAGGACGCTCTTCAGGTGCTGGTGCTGCAATGCTTTCTGCATCTTCATCCTCGTCGCCACCTCCGCCAAACAGCGCAGACAACAGGGTTCTCTTCTTGCCACCGGAGGATGATGTCGGGCCCGCACCGGCAGTGCTTGCCACCTGAACGGACGACGAGCTTACACGACGCTTGTAGTCGGCCAATGCCTGATCATAACCCGGCAATGGCTTACCATCGGCAGGCAGGTGAATAGTATTGCCCTTCGGGAAAATGCGCACGAGGTCCTGACGGCTCATGCGTGGCCAGGCGCGAACGTTGCCGACATCAAGATGCACGAAAGGAGAACCGGAGGTTGGATAGAAGCCCACGCCGCCGATCTGCATCTGCATGGCGACTTCACGAAGACGGGAAAGTTTTACGCCAGGAATATAAAAGTCCATGGCCTTGCCAAGCGTGTGCTGGCTGTTCTTTGCAACACCCTTGGTGCGCGACCGCAACATGCCATTGGTCTCTGGCGAGCGGAACGCGGACACAACATTTATATATTCAGTCGCGCCACTGCGCTGATAGACTTCCCAAACAAGGTCAAAAAGTCTCGGATCCATCTTGGTTGGCTGGTTACGACGCCAGTCGCGGAGGAAGCGATTAAGCTCCTGCAGACCCTTCTGATCATACTTTCCATTACGCTTGAAGGTGATAACCGCCTTCTCTTTCGTATGGATGTAATACAGTTTGAGGCTACGGGTCTCGGCTGCCGCCGGAGCAGCAGACAAGGACAATGCAGGCAATGACATCAGAGCAGCCATAACCAGGGCGATACCACGCCCGGAAAGCTTCTCTCCCACATGCTTGAGCCTGTCACACACGCTTTTGCCCGAGCGCGCTATATTCCGCTTCAAATCTGGCAATTCGATCCCCGTCTGATAGACAACCCACCATAGTGTCTCAGATGAACGTAAATTACGGTGACACGATGGCAAATTTACCACACATATACAACCTTCCTCTTTATAGTGAATAGTACGCTAATAAGAGGTTTACAGATGGTAAGGGAATATCCTTGCCTGACGGTTAACGCAAGAAGTCATTGGTTTTTAAGCAGCTTCGTTGAGTGGATCGTCCGGATCGATGCCATAATCCTTCAGCTTGCGATAAAGCGTGGAACGTCCAATCCCCAGTTTTCTGGCAACTTGACTCATCTGACCACGATAAAATCTTAAGGCAAAGCGGATCAATTCTTCCTCAATGTCGGCCAATTTGCGCACATTTCCATTGTCATCAACGCTGGAAATGAGGTTGCCACCTGAAAAAACAGGGGAGGATTGGCTGTCTTCGGCGGAAAAAGCCTCCATGACAGAAAGGATATCAGGCGTGCGCGACATCGGGCGTGGTTCCGGTGCCGGCGTGCTCAGCAACATGCGGTCGCTGATACGATGGCTAAGGTCATGCAACTCATCGGATGATGCAAATTCCGGCATCTGCAGTGCGATCTGCGGGAAATCGTCTTCCGTCAATTCATCGCCCTGCGCCAGAACAACAGCGCGGAAAATCGCATTTTCAAGCTGGCGAATATTACCCGGCCAGTCGTAAGCCGTCAGCAATGCAAGCGCACTGGCGTTAACGCCCATGGCATGTGGCAGTTTCTGTTCAGCCGAAAAACGCTCTGCGAACACGCGCGCCAGATATGGAATATCTTCCTTGCGACGACGCAATGCTGGAATGGTAATGGGGAACACATTGAGGCGGTAATAGAGGTCCTCGCGGAAACGACCTTCTTTCACCTCTTCAATAAGGTTCTTGTTGGTTGCCGAAATCAGGCGAACATTGACCTTCTGTACCTTTGCGGAACCGACGGTCTCAATTTCTCCCTGCTGCACGGCGCGCAGCAGCTTGACCTGCACTTCAAGCGGCAGGTCGCCAATCTCGTCGAGAAACAGCGTGCCACCGTCGGCTTCCATGAACTTGCCGACATGTTTTTCGGTCGCGCCAGTAAAGGCACCCTTTTCGTGACCGAACAGAATGCTCTCAACCAGATTTTGCGGAATAGCACCGCAGTTGACGGTAATGAATGGTTTGCCAGCGCGATCACCGGCCGACTGGATGGCACGCGCCACCATTTCCTTGCCGACGCCGGATTCACCTTCCAGCACCACAGGAATATTGGACTGCGCTGCGCGCTGCGCCAGTTCGACAACCCGCAACATGGCAGGGCTTGCCGATACGATATCGTTAAAGCCAACCGCGTGATGACGGCTGCGACGGCCTGTTCGGGCTTTTGCTTCACGCTGATCAAGCTTCAGGGCATTGGCAATGGCCGCGCCAATACGTTCGGGTGAAACCGGCTTCACCACAAAATCAAACGCACCTGCGCGCATGGCCTGAACGACGGTATCAATGCCTCCCTGCCCGGTCTGAACGACCACTGGCACATCGATACCCTGTTCGCTGATCGCCTTGAGGAAGGAAAGCCCATCCATTTCCGGCATCATGAGATCAAGCACAACAACGCTGATTTCGCCGCTATGCTGCTTAAGCAGTTCGAGACCGGCTCTGCCGTTTTCGGCGATCATGGCGGCATGGCCATAACGTTCAACCGCGTTTTTGAGCAGGCGACGCTGAACTGGATCGTCATCGATAACGAGAATTTGCGCGATCATCTTGGGCTCCCGGTTTCCGGTTTATGGACCCACTTCATGCAGACCCTTTGACGTCACACTTGCATAAAAGGCTTGAACATCCAGTTTTGAGAATTGCTTGCATTTTATCTATTGGCGGGGGAAACAAGAGGCGAAATTTTGTGAGATGCACAGCTGATGAGGACAGAAAATGACATTTCCGACGCAAGGCAAACACCGCACGTTCTCGACTTCGGTTGCAGGTGGGCAGGCATTCGATCCAGCCCTTGGAGAACTTCCTGTCTGGAAATTGTCTGATCTTTATCCTTCGGCAGATTCTGCCGCACTGAAGCAGGACATCGAAAAATCAGCAGCAGATGCCAAGGCCTTTGAAGACAAGTGGAAAGGCAAGCTGGAACAAGCAGCAGCCAAGACCGGCAACGAAGGCATTGGTCAGGCGCTGCGAGAATATGAGGCGCTGGATGATCTGCTCGGTAAGATTGGCTCTTTTGCCGGTCTCACCTATTTTGCCGACACGGCAAACCCGGCCAATGGCAAGCTGTATGGCGACACACAATCCAAGCTCACCGACATCTCGGCACATTTGCTGTTCTTTACGCTAGAGCTGAACCGGCTTGATGACGCGACGCTTGAAAGCGCCATGCAGAACGACACGGTTGCCGGTCACTACCGCCCATGGCTGGTGGATTTGCGTAAGGACAAGCCGCACCAGCTGGATGACAAGCTGGAGCAGCTGTTTCTTGAAAAGTCGATGACCAGCGCTGCAGCCTTCAATCGCCTGTTCGACGAGACCATGGCCGAACTGCGCTTCGACATTGACGGCGCAGAACTGCCGTTGGAAGCCACGCTCAACCTTTTACAGGACCCGGAAGCAGAAACCCGCGCCAAGGCCGCCAAGGCGCTGAGCAGCACATTCTCCAAGAACATCCGTATCTTTACGCTGATCACCAATACGCTGGCCAAGGATAAGGACATCTCCGACCGCTGGCGCAAGTTTGACGATATTGCCGACAGCCGCCACTTGGCCAACCGCGTCGAGCGCGAAGTGGTTGACGCACTGGCCGCCGCTGTTCAGCAGGCTTATCCCCGTCTGTCCCATCGTTATTACGCCATGAAAGCCAAGTGGCTTGGCATGGAACAGATGGAATATTGGGATCGCAATGCGCCCCTGCCTGACACCTCCAACACGCTGATTTCGTGGAATGAAGCAAAGGACACGGTTTTGACCGCTTACGGCGACTTTGCGCCGGAAATGGCAACAATCGCCGCCCGTTTCTTCGATGAACAATGGATCGATGCGCCTGCCCGCCCCGGCAAGGCACCGGGTGCGTTTGCCCATCCGACAGTTCCTTCTGCCCACCCTTATGTCTTGGTCAACTATCTAGGAAAACCACGCGACGTCATGACCCTTGCCCACGAGCTTGGTCACGGCGTGCATCAGGTACTGGCCGGCGAACAGGGCGCACTGATGTGCTCCACACCGCTGACGCTGGCGGAAACGGCATCCGTCTTTGGCGAAATGCTGACTTTCCGCACCCTGTTGAAAAACACCACCGACAAGCGCGAGCGCAAGGCCATGCTGGCGCGTAAGGTGGAAGACATGATCAACACCGTCGTGCGCCAGATCGCCTTTTACGAATTTGAGCGTAAGGTTCACACCGCCAGAAAAGACGGCGAACTGACCTCAGAGCAGATCGGCGAATTGTGGCTGTCGGTGCAGGCAGAAAGCCTTGGCCCGGCCATTCGCATTTCGGCAGGCTATGAAAGCTGGTGGGCCTATATCCCACACTTCATCCATTCGCCTTTCTATGTCTACGCTTATGCCTTCGGCGATTGCCTCGTGAACTCGCTCTATGCGGTCTACCGCAATGCGGATGAGGGTTTTCAGGACAAATATTTCGCGCTGCTCAAGGCTGGCGGTACCAAACACCATTCAGAGCTTTTGAAGCCTTTCGGTCTTGATGCGACCGATCCATCCTTCTGGAGCAAGGGCCTGTCGATGATCGAAGAATTGATCGATGAACTGGAAGTTCTCGACAAAGACGAAAATCCTTAAATTTCGGGCAAGCTTCATAGTCCTGAATGCGTAAGAAAATTCGTCCCCGCGCCAGCGGGGATGAACACGTTTTGGCAAGCGGATGAAACAGCGATGAAACGCAAACCAGTCGATCTGACCTTGATGGAAACCCTGCGATGGGAGCCACAAACCGGCTTTCAGCGTCTGGAGCAGCATCTTCGCCGCCTGGCACGGTCAGCCGATGCGCTTGGTTTCCGCCAACCAGTCGATGCCCAGAAAACGTTGGAAAAAAGCGTTGCCGGAGAGGCAGCCCTCAGGGTCAGCCTTGTGATGAACTACAAGGGACAATTGGACATCACCACCTCAGACCTGCAGGTTCTGCCTGAAGGTACCGTCTGGAAATTGAAAGTTGCCAACAAAGCACGGCTGGACTCCAGCGACACGTTTTATCGTCACAAGTCATCCCGCCGTGAGCCTTATGAAACCGCGCGCGCCGAATTCCCGATTTCTGAAGCAGACGAGGTCTTGCTGCTGAATGAACGCGGTGAGGCATGCGAAGGCTCCTCCACCAGCCTGTTTGTCGAAGATAGCGAGGGCCAATTGCTGACCCCACCGCTGGACAGTGGCATTCTACCCGGCGTGTTGCGCGCCGATTTGATAAGAGAACGGAGGGCACGTGGTCAGGCGCTCACGCTGGACGATCTGCAGGGACGACGTATTTTCGTCGGCAATTCGGTGTATGGCCTTATTCCTGCACAGCTGATTTAGGATGCAAGAAACGACGCAACGATTTCGCGCGCTGCGCATTTACCGGCTGCGTATCTGCGAAGATATGAGTTTTTGTGCAACGCATATCTGAAATCTATTGTTGTTTGACGTGATTGAAACCAATGCATCCTTGCAACGCACCATTCTTCACGGCATGTTTTCACACCATAAATATCGAATCGCAGGGAGTTTACGCATGAAGATCAAGACCGGCATTGCTCTGGGCCTGGTTTCCATAACATTGGCATCGTGCGTTTCCGCACCGCCCCCGCGTTCGATGGCTCCGGCCGCACCACAGAGACCTGCTGTTGATGGCCGGTGGGTGGATCGCAACGGTATTGTGTCGACGTTCCAGAACGGAACATTCTCCACCCATTCGACCGACAGCAATACGCTGCTGGCCTCGGGCAACTACAGCATGATTTCACCGACCCTCATCGAAATCAACATGACCTCGCTGCTGCGTAACACCCAGTCGAAGGTTAATTGCGCGATGGTTTCTCAGTCTCAGCTGAACTGCACCACGGATAGCAACAATCAGTTTTCTCTGTCCCGTCAGGGCTGATTCATTCCTGTTATATTTACGGTTTAAAGAGTGCGCGCATGAGAAGTGTGTTCGCAAGGAAAAGCTGTGTCACAATTTAGCTTGCAGTTCGTGCGGCCAAATGGAAACATCTGCTTCGGGTGAACAGCTCATGAGACATTAGCGGCCTCTGCAAAATGCGGTGGCCGTTTATATCGTATTGATACAGGAGAGAAAAATGCACAGACTTACCAAACTCGGCTTGCTGGCCGCATCGGTTGTTACGCTGTCGACAAGCGCCGCCTTTGCCGATTACGAACTCAACATCCTCCATATCAATGACCTGCATTCACGCATCGAAGCGATCAATAAATTCGATTCGACTTGCTCTGAAAGTGAAGCAGCCAAGAATGAATGCTTTGGCGGCATTGCCCGCGTAAAAAGTGCCATTGACGCTCGCCGTGGCGAACTCGGCAACGCCAACACGCTCGTTCTCGATGCTGGTGACCAGTTCCAGGGCTCGCTGTTTTACACACAATATAAAAGTGGCCCAGTTGCCGAATTCATGAATGGCATCGGTTTTGACGCCATGGCCATCGGTAATCACGAATTCGATGATGGCCCTGAAGAACTGCTGAAATTTATCGACGCCCTGAAATTCCCGATCATCGCTGGCAACACCATGGCGGGTGACAGCTCCATCCTGAAGGACAAGTTCAAGGGTTACGTCATCAAGGAAATGGGCGGCGAGAAAGTTGCTGTTGTTTCAGTTCTGGCCACAGACACGGACGAAACCTCTTCGCCAGGCGACAAGATTCTGTTTGCCGACGAAATTTCCTACCTCAAGGGTGCGGTAAAGGAAATTCAGGATCAGGGCGTCAACAAGATCGTGCTTCTGTCGCATGTCGGTTACGTCAAGGATCAGGAAATCGCCAAGGAAGTTGATGGCATCGACGTTATCGTTGGCGGCCACAGCCACACACTTCTGTCCAGCACGGATGACAAGGCCGCCGGTCCTTATCCAACACTGGTCAAGAACCCATCGGGCGTCGAAGTTCCAATCGTCACGGCTTATGCCTATTCCAAGTATCTTGGCGACCTCAAGGTAACTTTCGATGACAACGGCGTCGTCAAGTCGTGGGAAGGCGCACCAAAGCTGCTCGATGCATCAGTTACCCCTGATGCCGGCTACGTGACCCGCGTTTCTGAACTGGCACAGCCGCTTGAAGAGCTGAAGAAAAAGGAAATCGGCTCGACCACGGAAAGCATCGATGGCTCGCGTGAAGTTTGCCGCGCCAAGGAATGCACCATGGGGAACCTGGTGTCCGATGCGCTGCTCGACCGCGTGAAGGATCAGGGCATCTCGATTGCCATCCAGAACGGCGGTGGTCTGCGTGCCTCAATCGACTCTGGCACCATCACCATGGGCGAAGTGCTGACGGTTCTGCCATTCCAGAACTCGGTGGCCACCTTCCAGCTCAAGGGTTCCGACATCAAGGAAGCACTTGAAAATGGCGCAGGCCAGATCGAAGAAGGTGCAGGCCGCTTCGCACAGGTTGCCGGTCTGAAATACTCCTTCGACCGGTCCAAGGCACCCGGCAGCCGTGTGGTTTCCATCGAGGTCAAGGAAGGCGATGCCTTCGTACCGCTGGATAATGACAAGGTTTATGGCGTCGTCTCAAACAACTACATGCGTTCGGGCGGTGACGGCTACAAGGTATTCGCAAGCAAGGCGATCAACCCTTACGACTTCGGGCCAAGCCTTGAAGATTCCGTTGCAGCCTACCTGACGGCAAACAACCCGTACAAGCCTGCAACAGACGGCCGTATCACCGACGTAACCCCGGCTGACTATGTTGCTCCTGCCAAGGAAGCTGCTCCTGCAACTGCTGCCGCACCGGCTGCCCCTGCTCCAGCTGCGACAGCACCTGCGGCTCCGGCCCCTGCAGCACCAGCGGCAACTGCACCGGCAGCAACCGCTGAAAACCTTGCCAAGTATGTCGTCACCAAGGGCGACTCGCTTTGGAAGATCGCCGTTGAAAAATACGGTGACGGCACCCTGTGGACAAAGATTGCCGAAGCCAATGCGCTGAAGCGTCCAAACCACATCGAGGTTGGCGCCGAGCTGGAACTGCCAGCCAAGAACTAAGCAGAGAAGACAATTTGCCGCATATGACACAGCCGGCCCTTCATGGGCCGGCTTTTGTTTTTTACAGCTCTATAAATATATGAAAAACCGGTATTATTTGACATATGTCATATCAATAACCGCCACCTGCCCTTTTATGGGAGGCGAAAAGCAATTCCGGAAGATGTTCACGGTGAACCATTTTCCGCTAGAAGAGTGAACCGTTGCAGCAATACGAACGTATTGCACACAACCTATTGATGTTCAGGAATTTATGTATGGTAGCCAGCACTTCAGTCATTCCGGCAGATCACCCTCCTGTTTCCTTCGGCAAGGTCGGCGTACTTCTCGTCAATCTCGGAACTCCGGATGGAACCGATTACTGGTCCATGCGCCGTTATCTCGCAGAGTTTCTTTCGGACAAGCGCGTCATCGAATGGTCGCGCCTGTACTGGTACCCCATTCTCTACGGCATCGTGCTCAACAAGCGCCCGCAGAAGGTTGGCAAGGCTTACGAAGAAATCTGGAACAAGGACCTAAACGAAAGCTATCTGCGCACCTATACCCGCAACCAGTCTGATCTGCTTGGCAAGATCCTCACCGACCTGCCAAATGTGGTTGTCGACTGGGGCATGCGTTATGGCCAGCCATCCATTGCCGAGCGCATTGACGCGCTAAAGGCCAAGGGTTGCGAAAAGCTGCTGATTTTCCCGCTTTACCCGCAATATGCCGCTTCCACGACGGCAACGGTTAACGACAAGGCATTCGAACATCTGATGAAACTGCGCTGGCAGCCTGCCGTTCGCACCGTTCCTCCCTATCATGATGACGACGCCTACATTGAAGCGCTTGCCAACTCGGTGAAGTCACATCTTGCCAAGCTGGATTGGGAGCCAGAAAAGATAATTGCCTCGTTCCACGGCATTCCGCAGTCCTACTTCAAAAAAGGCGATCCCTACCATTGTCATTGCGCAAAAACGGCACGTTTACTGCGTGAAAAACTGGGCATGGACAAAAACCGCTTCCTTCTGACATTCCAGTCGCGTTTCGGACCGGAGGAATGGTTGCAGCCTTACACCGACAAAACGGTTGAAAAACTGGCGCAGGAAGGCGTCAAGCGCATCGCGGTCATGAACCCCGGCTTCGTTTCCGATTGTCTGGAAACACTGGAAGAAATTGCCGGTGAAGCGGGGGAGATATTCCTGCATAATGGCGGCGAACATTTCACACATATCCCATGTCTCAATGACAGCGAGGATGGCATGCGCGTTCTGGAAACAGTTGTGCGTCGGGAATTGCAAGGCTGGGTATAAGCGCATAAGACTTTCTACGGAAAGTTTAACATGCATATGGAGGAACCGATGGTTCTCGGAGGGTTTGATATTGTGGTGTTGGTCGGGGTGGCGCTGGTCATTCTGGTCCTGTTTGCGGGTATAAAAACCGTACCACAGGGTTTCCGTTATACGGTGGAGCGCTTCGGTCGTTACACACGTACGTTGGAACCAGGCCTCAACATCATAACGCCCTTCATCGAGTCCATCGGCGCTCGTATGAACGTCATGGAGCAGGTGCTCGACATTCCGACTCAGGAAGTCATTACCCGCGATAACGCCAGCGTCTCTGCGGACGCCGTTGCCTTCTATCAGGTTCTTAATGTTGCGCAGGCCGCCTACCAGATCTCCAATCTGGAAAACGCCATCCAGAACCTGACCATGACCAACATCCGCTCGGTAATGGGCTCGATGGATCTTGATGAATTGCTGTCCAACCGTGATGCCATCAATGACCGGTTACTCCGGGTCGTGGATGAAGCCGTTGGCCCATGGGGCATCAAGGTAACCCGCATAGAAATCAAGGACATCGCACCACCGAAGGATCTCGTTGATTCGATGGCCCGCCAGATGAAGGCCGAGCGCGAAAAACGTGCGCAGGTTCTGGAAGCTGAAGGTTCGCGTGCTGCGCAGATCTTGCGTGCGGAAGGTTCCAAGCAGTCGGCCATCCTGCAGGCGGAAGGTCAACGTGAAGCAGCGTTCCGTGACGCTGAAGCCCGCGAACGCCTTGCCGAAGCGGAGGCCAAGGCAACCCGCATGGTGTCGGAGGCCATTGCTGCGGGCGATGTACATGCCATCAACTACTTCATTGCGCAGAAATACACCGAAGCCCTGTCAGATATCGGTACTGCAAACAATGCCAAGATCGTGCTGATGCCGATGGAAGCCTCGGCGCTGATTGGTTCACTGGGCGGTATTGGCGCAATTGCCAAAGAGGTGTTCGGCAGCGACGGCACACAACGCCAGCCGGAATCACGGCCACGCCCTGCAGCGCCTTCGCGCACCGCACCTCAGGTCAATCCATTCGCACCGCCGTCGGATAGATAATCATGATAAAACAGGCCATAGCAGAGCTTGGTCCATGGAGCTGGTGGATCACCGGCTTCATCCTGTTTGCCGCAGAACTTGCCGCTCCGGGCGTATTCCTGATCTGGATCGGTGCAGCAGCTATCGTTGTTGGTGCATTGTCACTGCTGCTCTGGGACGCAACATTGTGGTCATGGCAGGTGCAATTCGTGCTGTTTGCAGCACTCTCTGTTGCCTTTGCCCTGATTGGTCGCCGTTACTTCGGCAAGCCAAATGCAGCCTCGGACGAACCCTTCCTCAATCAGCGTGAAGCAAGCCTGATTGGCCGCACGGCAACACTGATGGAACCGATTGCGGAAGGTCGCGGACGCATAAAACTGGACGATACGGTCTGGCCGGTCAGCGGCCCGGATCTGCCAGCCGGAACGCGCGTGCGCATCATGGCTGCACATGGGCGCAACCTCACCGTCGAGTCCGTGGAATAAGTCAGAAAAAACCTTGCGGCTTAGGCAACGCCGAGCCGCAAGAAATCGTGGAAATGCACCAGCCCAAGCGGCCGGTTCTCATCGTCGACCACGATCAGCGCGCCAATCTGATGCTTTTCAAGGAAGGCAAGTGCGCTTGTTGCCAGCATGGTGGTCTTAACCACCTTCGGCGTGCGGGTCATGATGTCGTCAACCTGCAATCCTGAGAGATCGCGCGACAGATTACGGGCAAGGTCACCCTCGGTGACGATACCGCACAGTCGGCCATCCTCATCGAGAATGCCGACACAGCCAAAATGTTTGTGCGACAGAACCTTGACCGCCTCGGGCATCAATGTGCCCTTGGGAACTAGCGGAACCCGCTCACCGGTGTGCATGATATCACCGACCTGCGCCAGGCTCGCACCCAGTTTACCACCAGGATGGAACACCCGGAAATCACCGGCCGTGAACCCGCGCGCTTCCAGCAGTGCAACGGCAAGCGCATCACCCAAGGCGAGCTGCATCAATGTCGACGTGGTTGGCGCCAGACCATGCGGGCACGCCTCCTGCTCGTTCGGCACCAACAGCACGATGTCGGCCGCCTTGGCGAGCGAAGAATTTTCCGAACAGGTCAGTGCAATCAATGGAATGGAAAAACGCCGTGTATAATCGATGGTGCTGCGCAGCTCTGCACTCTCACCACCCTTGGAAATGGCCAGCACCACATCATTGCCAGCAATCATACCAAGATCACCGTGGTTTGCCTCGGCGGCATGCACGAAAAAGGCCGGTGTTCCGGTCGACGCAAATGTCGCCGCCAGCTTGCTGCCAATGTGCCCACTTTTGCCAACACCTGTGATGATGACACGGCCGTCGATCGAGCCAATCGTCTCGATTGCCGCGTTAAAGGGCTGGGCAAGACCATTCTGCAGCGCCAGTTCCAGTGCCTCAAGACCCTTCCGCTCGATATTGATCGTGCGCAGGGCCGAGTCGATGGCGAGATTATCGATGAGTTTCACAGATCTTTTAATCATGCCGGACTGTTACTCCTTTCGAAAAAAACTGTCCAGCGGTCAAAACCAACCTGGCACCCGCATTATAATCGCCGCAATCCCGGCATGCGAAACCAGATGTTAACCACATGGCTTTACCTTTGGGTAAGATTTGGAAATTTGCCGGAACAGCCATGCCGAAACCCACAGACAGCGCGGCCAGACGCCTTAAAGCGTGGCGCAATGCAGCCGCATTGCTGGTGGCATGCACATGTCTGTACGAGCCGGCCATCGCCTTTGCCCAAAGCACACAAGCCACGCCCGTCCTCAAAAGACGGACCGACAGCCGTGTCGCCACAGCCCTGCAACAAAACCAGGCGGAAGTAGAGGCCGAAGCCACCGGCGTTGATCCGGCAGCGGCAAACCCGACCGACCCAACAACGCTGACCACACAAAGCATTGCCCCACCTGTCAATGCGGGCGATGCCATCACCGACGAGCCGGACGAGGCAAGTGCACCCTATGAGCAGCAGCTCAACCCTTACGAACCGACCATAGATGGTGGTGACGTTGATCCAACGGCTGCGACGAACCTGACACCCGGTATTCGGTTGGGAACGATGGTGCTGCGCCCGACAATCAGCCAGACGCTGAACACCGAAAAACAGAAATCATCCGGCAGTTCTGATCGTCGCAACTACATGACGACAGGCATTCGCGGTACTCTGAACAGCGACTGGTCGCGCCACTCCTTGACGGTAACGGGCGACGGAGCCTGGGAGCGCAATTTCGGCAGCGATAAAAGCGGCGAGGAACCACGTGCCTCGATCAATGCCGACCTGCAGCTTGATCTTGCAAAAGACACAACGGTCAACATAACCGGCGGCTACAACTTCAGCCGCGAAGATACTGATGACCCGAACGCCCTGAACAATGCATCCGTTCAGTCAGGTGTCCATGAATTTACCGGCGGCGTTGCCGTGGCGCGCGATCTTGGCCGTATACGCGGACTGGCGGCCATTGAACTGCAACGCAACGTCTATTCTGCCGCCAAGGCGCTCGATGGCAGCTCGATTGATCTGAGCGCCCGCGACCGCACCGGCGGCGATATTCGCGTGCGGGCAGGTTATGAACTGTCACCTGCTCTCATTCCGTTTCTCGAGGTCTCATCCGGCCTGACCCGTTATGACGACAAATTCGACGATACGGGTTATGAGCGCTCTTCCAAATCCTACGGTGCCAAGCTTGGAACGGAGCTTGATCTCGGTGAGAAACTGCGTGGCGAACTGGCACTCGGTTATCTGCGTAAAAGCTACGACGACCAGAGATTGGGCTCCATAAATGCATTCAGCGTTGATGGCGATCTCTCATGGTCGCCGCAGCGCGGTACGGACGTGAGCCTTGGCCTGCGCACAACCATCGAAGATTTTGCTGGTGGCTCACAGGGTGGCTGGATATCTCATCGCCTGACGGCAGGCCTGACCCATCAGTTGCGCAACAACCTGGTGGCGCGCCTCACCGGACAGGTCACCCGCCGCAACTTCCCATCCGGAGATACGCGGGACGTGACGGAATATTTCACCTCGGCCGGGCTGACATGGAGCCTCAACCGTTATCTCGATCTGACAAGCGATATCAGTTACCAGACGACACCGGCCTACGACACCGGCACATGGCGGATTGGCGCAGGTATCGCTTTCAAGCGTTGAACGCGCCGCAGCGGTTGCTTCAAATCGAGACATAAAAAAATCCCGGCTTTCACCGGGATTTTCTGCTTTTCTGACTGTGCCGCCGCTTATTTCAGCTTGGCGAGCAGTTCCTTCAGAGGACCTTCGATGGACGGGCGAATATCGCTCCGCTCCAGCGCAAATGCCAAGTTGGCAAGAATGAAGCCATCCTTTGCACCGCAGTCATAGGTCTGACCCTGGAAATGGTAACCGAAGAAATCCTGGTCCTTGGCAAGCGTCAGCATGCCATCGGTAAGCTGGATTTCATTGCCGGCACCACGTTCCTGCGTTTCCAGAATGTTGAACACTTCCGGCTGCAGAATGTAGCGGCCGTTGATGTAGAAATTGGAAGGTGCAGTGCCCTTGGCTGGCTTTTCGACCATTTCGGTGATCTTGAAGCCGTCGCCGGCCTTTTCGCCAACGCCGACGATACCGTACTTGTGCGCCTGATCAGGGTCGCATTCCTGCACGGCAATAACGTTGCCACCGGTCTGGTTGTAAACGTCGACCATGCCCTTGAGGCAGCCCTTTTCGGAATGCATGATCATGTCAGGCAACAGAACCGCAAATGGCTCATCACCAACGATATCGCGTGCACACCATACCGCATGGCCAAGGCCGAGTGGTGCCTGCTGGCGTGTAAAGCTCGCTGTACCTGCCTTTGGCAAAAGGTCTTCAAGCAAAGTCAGCTCGACCTTTTTGTTGCGCTCGCGCAGCAGCTGCTCAAGTTCGAATTGAATGTCAAAATAGTCTTCAATGACCGCTTTGCCGCGACCTGTAACAAAAACAAAATGTTCAATGCCTGCTTCAATGGCCTCATCGACCACGTACTGAAGAACAGGCTTATCAACAACAGTAAGCATTTCCTTCGGAACAGCTTTAGTTGCCGGCAAGAAACGAGTTCCCATACCTGCGACCGGAAAAACGGCCTTCCGAATTTTCGTATTTTCTACCACGCATCCCTCCTGAGAGACTAATTGGATAATATTCCCCGCGCAGCGCTATATTCCAAAACTTTTTAAGATTTGCAAAGGGTGACGCTACGAACGGTTAATGGTAAAGAATTTGTTGACATTAATTTGTTATCACATCGTGAAGCCCGATGCGTATCTCGCCATCGAAATGAAATTCGAGAGACGAAAGACTGACGATGAAAAAGCTGATCCTTTCAGATGTCCGTAAATTTGGCTGCATGGTTTTTGCAGGCTTAGCAATAACTTTGACCCCAGCGTCCGCCAGCGCGGATGCTGGTTTTCGAAAATGGATCAACGACTTTTATACCACTGCCGCTAAAAGTGGTATTACCAAGGCGACATATCAAAAGGCTTTTTCAGGCGTCACTGAACCAGACCCAGAAGCCTTGCGCAAAGCAAACTTTCAGCCGGAATTCAGCAGCCAGATCTGGGACTACCTGGATTCGCGCGTAAACCCGTACACGGTCCGCATTGGTCGCGAAATGAAGGCCAAGCACGCCTCGACGCTGAATGCCATCGAGCGTCACTTTAACGTCGATAAGAACATCCTGCTCGCCATCTGGTCGATGGAATCGAATTATGGTGCCGTTCTGGAAAAGCCTGAACGCCTGCATCACATTCCAACCACGCTGGCAACGCTTGCCTATGCCGATCCGAAGCGCGCGAAATTTGCCAGAACGCAGCTGATTGCCGCCTTGCAGATTCTCCAGAACGGCGACGTGTCGGCGAAAAACCTCACCGGTTCCTGGGCAGGTGCCATGGGCCACACGCAGTTCATTCCTACCAGCTACCTGCTTTACGCGGTTGATGCGGATGGAAACGGCAAACGCGATATCTGGCACTCCATTCCTGATGCTCTGGCAACCGCCGCCAATCTTCTGGCGAAGAATGGTTGGGAGCCCGGCAAAACATGGGGTTATGAAGCCGCTGTCCCCTCAGGTGCCGGTCGCTATGAAGGCCAGACAAAAACTCTGGCGGAATGGGCAAAGCTTGGTTTCGCCAGACCGAATGGCAAGGCGTTTCCACGCGGCTCCGACAGAGCGCAACTGGTCATGCAGGGCGGAAAATCCGGCCCTGGCTTCCTGATGATGAAAAACTTCTTCACCATCAAGAAGTACAACGCTTCCAACAGCTACGCGCTTGCTGTCGGTCTTCTGGCAGATGAAATTGCCGGTTATGGCGGCATGCAGCAGCGTTGGCCACGCCCGGATGGCACGCTGGATATTAGTGAAAAATTCGAACTGCAAAGCCGCATGAAGGAACTCGGTTATTATGATGGTGAAATCGACGGAAACTTCGGTTCCGGCTCGAAGGCAGCCATCAGCGCCATCCAGCAACGTCTGGGCATGACAAATGACGGCGAACCATCGCAGCGACTTCTGCGTGCACTGAGGAACTGACAACCCTGAAGCAGGCTTCCGGTTATAGGCAAGCCTGTGATATGGTATGTCATACGAGGATGCATCATGAATAAGCAGGCAAAGATCAACAAGCCAGCCCGGCTTCGCGCAGGCGCGAGTGCTCTGTGTGTGCTTGTTGTCCTGCCTCTTTTTTCCTCACCTGTGTTCGCACAGGAACGTGAGCGACCACGTACTCTCATGGATATGCTGTTTGGCGGGCGCCAGCGCGAAATGCGTGACGGCCGCCAATTGCGGGAGGAGGAGCCGCGCGTAAGGCGTCCCCCTCCCCGCGAACGCTCCGTTTCGCGCCCGCAGACACCGCGCACGACACCATCCGTCACGCAGATGCGCACCACAGCCCCGGCCGCACCGGTTACCAAACTTGAAAATGCCCGCCGCGTTCTGGTCGTCGGTGATTTTCTGGCCAGCGGCATGGGTGACGAGCTGACCAAGACCTTTGCTTCATCACCGGCAATTGCCGTTGATGTCAGAGCAAATGGTTCGTCCGGCCTTGTCCGTACAGACTATTATGACTGGCTGTCCAACCTTCCGAATTTCATTCAGGAGGTCAAACCTGCCGCCGTCGTCATCATGCTCGGTTCCAATGACAGGCAGCTGATGATGATTGGCGATCTCAGGGAAAAATACGGCACCGATCTGTGGTTCAAGGAGTATGAGCGGCGCATCGATGCGCTGGCAACGATTGTTTCGCGGCAGAAGATACCACTTTTGTGGGTCGGCCTGCCCGCCTTCCAGTCCCCGTCTCTCACCACAGATTTTGTCGGTTTCAACCGCCTGTATCGCAACCACACCGAAAAACACGGTGGCGAATTCGTGGATGTCTGGGACGGCTTTGTCGATGAAGGTGGCAAGTTCATCATAACCGGTTACGACGTCAATGGACAGCAGGCCCGCCTGCGTGAGGCGGACGGCATCGGCATGACGCAGGCCGGCAAACGCAAGCTCGCCTTCTATGTCGAGAAGTTCCTGCGTCGCCACGTCGATACCGCCGCCCCAGAACAGGATTTGAACGCAAGCAATCTGCCTGCTCTCACGTCCCTGCCTGCGCTTGGCATTGATGCCGGGCAAGTTAGAACGCAGCCGATCAGCTTGACCGACCCGGAACTGGACGGTGGCAATGCATTGCTGGGAGACAGGCCAGCACCGGCCACCATTCGCGAAACACCACGCGAACTGCTGATCAAGCGCGGTGAAATGGCCGATGCGCCGTTGGGCCGCGTCGACGATTATCGCATGCCAACACCAGATACCGACACCACGGAATAATATCCGGCCGCAACAAGTAGGCCTGCAGTCCATCACATAATATTAAAACAGGAACGTTCCTGAAACGCTTTGGTTAAGCTTGGGGCAGAGCAACATTGCTTTGCCCAGATGATGGATATGAGGAGTAAACATCATGGCCCACCAAGGTGGCACGCATGACCAGCACAGCAAAGCTGGCCAGAAATCCGGAAAAGGCGGCAGCGACAAAACCCGCAGCGCATCATCCGGGGCAGCAACAGAAAACAAGACCGGAATGAAAGACAGCCCTCGCGACCAGTCGATGAAGGGCGGTCAGCAGGATCATAAAAACAAACACTGATTCTGGATGTGTCATGATCCCCGTGTTGATACGGGGATCATTTCCTCAAACAAAAGCGACCGGATGGCCGCCTTTTTTGTGGTGTTTAGCGCGGCAGAACCGTCGATCCCATCAACGCTTCGTCAATCGCATGTGCTGCCTGTCGACCTTCACGGATTGCCCATACAACCAGTGACTGGCCACGACGCACGTCACCGGCCGCCCACAGCTTGTCGACCGAGGTCTTGTAGTCGGTTTCATTGGCAACAACGTTGGTCGAACCACGGCGGTCAGTGTTGAGCGTCAGCTTGCCGTCCATTTCCTTCAGAACGCTGTCGGTGAACGGACCGGAGAAACCGATGGCGATGAATGCCAGATCAGCCTTGATGATGAATTCGGTGCCGGCAATCGGCTTGCGCTTGTCATCAACCTGGCAGCATTTCACGCCCGTCAAAACACCGTCTTCGTCACCGACGAATTCCAGGGTCGCAACCTGGAACTCACGCACCGCACCTTCAGCCTGCGAAGACGATGTGCGCATCTTTGTTGCCCAGTATGGCCAGACTGCGAGCTTGTCTTCCTTTTCAGGCGGCATCGGACGAATGTCGAGCTGCGTTACCTTCACAGCACCCTGACGGAATGCAGTGCCAACGCAGTCAGACGCCGTATCACCACCACCAACAACAACGACATGTTTGCCACCAGCCAGGATCGGGTCGGAAGGCCAGCCAACGCTGTCGATGTTTTCACGGCCGACTCGACGGTTCTGCTGCACCAGATAAGGCATGGCATCATGAACGCCATGGAAATCCGTGCCGCCAATACCGGCAGGGCGTGGGGTTTCGGAGCCACCGCAATACAGAACCGCGTCATGATCTGCGATCAGCTTTTCAACGGTCATATCAACGCCGATGTTGACGCCGTAATGGAAGGTCACGCCCTCACCCTTGATCTGCTCAACGCGACGATCGATGAAGTTCTTTTCCATCTTGAAGTCAGGAATACCGTAGCGCAGCAGACCACCAGCCTTGGATTCACGCTCGTAAACGTGAACTTCGTGGCCGGCGCGGCCGAGCTGTTGGGCAGCAGCCAGACCGGACGGGCCGGAACCGATAATCGCAACTTTCTTGCCGGTGTGAACGGTCGCAGGCTTTGGCACGATGAAGCCAAGCTCATAGGCCTTGTCGGCAATCGCCTGTTCAACGGTCTTGATCGCAACCGGTGTATCTTCAAGGTTCAGTGTGCACGCCTCCTCACAAGGCGCGGGACAGACGCGACCGGTAAATTCCGGGAAGTTGTTGGTGGAGTGCAGGTTACGGATCGCCTGTTCCCAGCCGCCATTATAGACCAGATCGTTCCAGTCTGGGATCTGGTTGTGTACGGGACAGCCCGTCGGGCCATGACAGTAGGGAATACCACAGTCCATGCAGCGTGCCGCCTGCTTCTGCACTTCGGCATCCGACATTGGAATGGTGAATTCACGGAAATGGCGAATACGATCGGACGCAGGCTGATACTTGCCCACCTGACGGTCGATTTCCAGAAAGCCTGTAACCTTACCCACTTTATATCCTCACATCAAAGCAGGGCGCCTGTCGGGCCCCAATACCAGTAAGCGAAACCAATGACCGCCCCCAGTATGATAAACTCAAATCTGACGTCGCCACTTGCAAGATAGGTTGCCGCGGGTGCGGCAACTGCAACGATTAGCGAAACCAGTCGGTGTAATGTCTTCACGCGGCGGATTACTCCGCCGCCACGCCTAGCCGCATCCGTTCCATGTCCTCAAGCGCACGACGGTATTCAACCGGCATGACCTTGCGGAACTTTGGACGGAACTCGGTCCAGCGATCAAGGATATCCTTGGCACGAGCCGAGTTGGTGTAGTGGAAGTGGTTCGAGATCAGCTGGTAAAGGCGCTCCTCGTCGTGACGTGTCATGTCCTCGGAAACGTCTACACGTCCCTTGTGCATGAGGTCGCCGCCGTGGTGGTGCAGCTTTTCCAGCATGTCGTCTTCTTCCGGGACAGGCTCCAGCTCAACCATCGCCATGTTGCAGCGGGTTGCAAAGTCTCCGGTCTCATCCAGCACGTAAGCGACACCGCCCGACATGCCAGCTGCAAAGTTGCGGCCGGTTTCACCGAGCACAACAACGATACCACCGGTCATGTATTCGCAGCCATGGTCACCCACGCCCTCGACAACAGCAACCGCACCGGAGTTTCGAACAGCGAAACGCTCACCGGCCACACCACGGAAATAACACTCGCCGGTGATCGCACCATAGAGAACGGTGTTACCGACGATGATCGAGTTTTCCGCAACGATACGGGCATTTTCCGGCGGACGAACGATGATGCGTCCACCCGACAGGCCCTTGCCAACATAGTCGTTACCATCACCCACCAGATCGAAAGTGATGCCGCGTGCAAGGAAAGCGCCGAAGGACTGGCCAGCAGTACCCTTGAGGGTAACGTGGATGGTATCGTCTTTCAGACCCTTGTGACCCCAACGCTTGGCAAGCGCACCCGACAGCATGGCGCCGGCAGAACGGTCAACGTTCTTGATCGGCACTTCGAAAACAACCGGCTCGCGGTTTTCCAGCGACGGGGCAGACTTCTCGATCAGCTTGCGGTCGAGAATGTCGTCAATCGGGTGGTGCTGGCGTGCCGTCCAGAATGTCTCCGCTTTCGGGGCATCGACCTTGTGGAAGATACGGCTGAAGTCGAGACCCTTGGCCTTCCAGTGTGCCAGCATCTCATCCTTCTCGAGCATTTCGGAAGCGCCGATGATCTCATCCAGCTTGGCAACGCCGAGCGAAGCGAGAATTTCGCGCACTTCCTCAGCTACGAAGAAGAAGTAGTTGATGACGTGTTCCGGCGAACCCTTGAAGCGCTTGCGCAGAACCGGGTCCTGCGTTGCAACGCCGACCGGGCAGGTGTTGAGATGGCACTTGCGCATCATGATGCAGCCGGCCGCAATCAGCGGCGCCGTTGCAAAACCGAACTCGTCTGCACCCAGCAGCGCGCCGATGATGACGTCGCGGCCGGTCTTCAGACCACCATCCACCTGCAGGGCGATACGTGAACGAAGTCCGTTCAGCACCAACGTCTGCTGGGTTTCCGCAAGGCCGATTTCCCATGGCGAGCCAGCATGCTTGAGCGATGTCAGCGGCGATGCACCGGTACCACCGTCAAAACCGGAAACAGTGATATGGTCCGCACGGGCCTTGGCGACACCGGCAGCAACCGTACCAACACCCACTTCCGACACCAGCTTGACGGAAACATCGGCTTCCGGATTGACGTTCTTCAGGTCGTAGATCAGCTGTGCCAAATCTTCGATCGAATAAATGTCATGGTGCGGCGGCGGCGAAATCAGACCAACGCCCGGTGTGGAGTGACGGGTCTTGGCGACCGTTGCGTCGACCTTGTGACCTGGCAACTGACCGCCTTCGCCGGGCTTTGCACCCTGTGCGACCTTGATCTGCAGCATGTCAGCATTGACGAGATATTCCGTCGTCACGCCAAAACGACCTGAGGCGATCTGCTTGATGGCAGAACGCTCCGGGTTCGGCTGGCCGTTGAGCAGCGGCGTGTAACGATCCGCCTCTTCACCACCCTCACCGGTGTTCGACTTGCCACCGATCTTGTTCATGGCAATGGCAAGCGTGGTATGTGCTTCACGGCTGATCGAACCGAAGGACATCGCACCTGTCGAGAAACGCTTGACGATTTCGACGGCAGGCTCAACCTCGTCAACCGAGATCGGCTTGCGGCCCAAAGCCTCGGCAGTCTTGACCTTGAACAGACCACGAATGGTGTTCATGCGCAGCGCCGTGTCATTCACCATCTCGGCAAATTCGCGGTAACGATCCTGGCTGTTGCCACGAACCGCGTGTTGCAGGGTCGCAACCGCATCCGGGCTCCAGGCATGGCTTTCACCACGCATACGGAAGGCATATTCACCACCGATATCGAGCGTGTTGGCAAGGATCGGGTCCTTGCCAAAAGCCGCTGCGTGGCGCGAAACGGTTTCCTGCGCAATTTCCGTCAGGCCAACACCTTCGATAGTCGTGGCCGTACCGAAGAAATATTGCTCTATGAACTCGGACGACAGGCCGATGGCATCGAAAATCTGCGCGCCGCAATAAGACTGATAGGTGGAAATGCCCATCTTGGACATGACCTTGAGAATGCCCTTACCAACAGCCTTGATGTAGCGGTAAACCACTTCATCATCAGATACTTCCTTCGGGAACGCACCGTGCTTGTGCATGTCCAGCAGCGTATCGAAAGCGAGGTACGGGTTGATGGCTTCCGCGCCGTAACCGGCCAGAAGGCAGAAGTGGTGGATTTCACGCGGCTCACCGGTTTCAACCACAAGGCCAACCGAGGTGCGCAGACCCTTGCGGATCAGGTGATGGTGAACGGCAGCGGTAGCAAGCAGCGCCGGAATGGCAACACGGTCCGGTCCAAGCTGACGGTCAGATAGAACGATGATGTTGTAACCACCACGCACGGCAGATTCTGCACGTTCGCACAGACGGTCAAGCATGTCCGGCATGCCTTCGGCACCACGCTCCACATCATAGGTGAAGTCGAGTGTCTTGGTGTCGAAACGGTCTTCCGTGTGGCCAATAGAGCGGATCTTTTCCAGATCGCCATTGGTCAGGATCGGCTGGCGCACTTCCAGACGCTTAGCGCGGGCAGCGCCGGCATGGTCAAGAATGTTCGGGCGGGGACCAATGAAGGACACAAGGCTCATCACCAGCTCTTCGCGGATCGGGTCGATCGGCGGGTTGGTAACCTGCGCAAAGTTCTGCTTGAAATATGTGTAAAGCAGCTTGGACTTTTCCGACATTGCAGAGATCGGAGTGTCCGTTCCCATAGAACCGACAGCTTCCTGACCGGTCGTTGCCATTGGCGACATCAACAGCTTGGTGTCTTCAATGGTGTAACCAAAGGCCTGCTGACGGTCGAGCAGCGAAACGTCGCGACGCAGCGCACGTGGCTCCACCGGCTTCAAATCTTCAAGGATCAGCTGGGTGCGATCCAGCCATGTGCGGTAAGGATGTTTTGCAGCAAGCTCGTGCTTCACTTCCTCGTCGGAAATGATGCGGCCCTTCTCCATATCGATCAACAGCATCTTGCCAGGCTGCAAACGCCACTTCTTGACGATACGTTCTTCCGGAACCGGCAGCGTCCCGGCTTCCGATGCCATGATGATACGGTCATCATCAGTGACCAGATAACGGGCAGGACGCAAACCATTGCGGTCAAGCGTCGCACCGATCTGCTTGCCATCGGTAAAGGCAACGGCAGCCGGGCCATCCCATGGCTCCATCAGGGCAGCGTGATATTCGTAAAATGCCTTACGCTCAGGTGACATGGACTGGTTACCAGCCCAGGCTTCCGGGATCAGCATCATCACGGCATGCGCCATGGAATAACCGCCGCGCACCAGGAATTCCAGCGCGTTGTCGAAGCACGCAGTATCCGACTGGCCTTCATAGGAAATCGGCCACAGCTTGGAAATGTGCTCGCCGAACAGCTCGGACGAAACCGAAGCCTGACGTGCAGCCATCCAGTTGACGTTGCCACGCAGCGTGTTGATTTCGCCGTTATGCGCCACCATGCGGTACGGGTGCGCCAGCTTCCAGGACGGGAAGGTGTTGGTCGAGAACCGCTGGTGAACAAGCGCCACGGCCGACTCAAAGCGTGGATCCGACAGGTCCTTGTAATAGGCACCAACCTGGTAGGCGAGGAACATGCCCTTGTAGACGATAGTCGAGGACGACAGCGATACAGGATAGAAATCCTGCGCTTCCTTGCCGCCACGCTCGTCATAGATGCGGTTGGAAATGACCTTGCGGATCAGGAAAAGCTGGCGCTCGAACTCGGCATTGGTCGCGGCGTCGCGCCCTGCACCGATGAAAACCTGCACGTGATGCGGTTCGGTCGCCGCAATATCCGCTGCCTTGGACAACGAAGCATTGTCGACAGGCACGTCACGGAAACCGAGGAACTGCTGGCCCTCTTCACCGATGACGTCGATAATGACCTTCTTGTAGTGTTCGATACGCTCGGCATCGGTCGGCATGAAGATGTGGCCAACCGCATATTCGCCAGCCTTCGGCAGCGTAATGCCCTGCTTTGCCATTTCCTCGCGGAAAAAGCGGTCCGGGATCTGCACCAGAATGCCAGCGCCATCGCCCATCAGCGGGTCTGCACCAACCGCACCGCGGTGGGTCAGGTTTTCAAGAATGAACAGGCCGTCCTTGACGATCTGGTGAGACTTCTGGCCCTTCATATGCGCGACGAAACCGACGCCACAGGCATCATGTTCATTGCGTGGATCGTACAGACCCTGACGCTCGGGAATACGACGCGCAAAGCTCTTCTGAGCGACGACGGACGCGGCCCCGGCCGCGGTGGGACAGTCAGTCGTCATGCTTGCGGCAGCAAATTCGCTTTCCGGCTTGTTGGTCATTTTGGTCCCTCCTGCAAAACATTGCATAAAACGGCAGTAAAAGCCGGACTGACGAAGCCCTTTTTTCAAGGAACCTCACAAACCGACTTATTCAATTTAGGACAGCAAGACTGTCTCAATTCTCGGTAATTTTGACAGAAAGCCCCGCCGTTCGCAAGTGCGTGCTAACAAAATATAAACATGAGTTTCGCAGTGAAATTACGACAACATGCGAGAGCGAGAAATTTTGTTACGCCATACAGCGCTTGTGCGTTGCTTTCATTGCCCGATTTGCCAACATCGCCCCAACGCCATAAAACATTCACACAGATCATTTCTTCTGGCTGCAATCCGCATCATCTCATCTGAAAGCGTAGATACATGTTTTTTGCTTCCGATAACTGGGCTGGCGCTCACCCCGCCATCAACGAACGGCTCATGAAAGAATCGACCCGCTTTGCGGCCGCTTACGGCACCAGCGAGCTCGACAAAGCCATTGAGCAAAAGTTCAACGAAATATTTGAACGGGAGGTTGCCGTATTTTTTGTTGGCACCGGAACGGCCGCCAATTCCCTGGCACTTGCCAGCGTTGCCCGCCCCGGTGGCATCGCCTTCTGTCACTCCGAAGCCCATGTCATCGAAGACGAATGTGGTGCGCCGGTCTATTTCTCCAATGCCTCGCGCTTGATGCCGGTTGCCGGTCCGGCTGGCAAAATGCTGCCAGAGAATCTGAGCGCCGCCATTCGCCGCTTCCCACCCGGCTCCATCCATCAGGGCCAGCCAATGGCTGTGACCGTCACCCAAGCAACCGAGGTTGGGACGGTTTATTCGCTTGATGAAATCGATGCTATTTCGGCGATTGCCAAACAGCATAACCTGCCGCTGCACATGGATGGCGCACGTTTTGCCAATGCACTGATGACGCTCGGCACCAACCCGGCAGAAATGACCTGGAAGCGCGGCGTTGACATCCTGTCGTTCGGCGCCACCAAAAACGGCTGCTGGTGTGCGGAAGCCATCGTTTATATGGATCCGAAAATGGCAAAAGACCTGCCGTTCATGCGCAAGCGTTCGGCACAGCTGTTCTCGAAAACCCGTTTCATCGCCGCACAATTCGAAGCTTACTTTAATGACGGCCTTTGGCTGGCACTGGCCGGCCACGCCAATGCCATGGCGAACCGCTTGCGCACAGGCATCGAAGCCTCCAACAGCGCCCGCCTTGCATGGTCTACACAATCGAATGAGCTGTTTGTGGTCCTGCAAAAGGAAACCGCGCTTGCCGCGAAACAACAAGGCGCCCATTTTTATGACTGGGCTGTCCCGCATGACATGGCCGAGCCAGTACAGGAAAATGAAACGCTGATCCGTCTCGTCACCAGCTTTGCAACCAGCGAAACCGATGTCGACAGCTTCCTGGCGATTTGCGGCGCCGCCTGATTATCCCAGGCCTCGATCAACATCACCCCATGCGCTTAGGGCGTATGGGGTGCAATCGCCACCTTGGCAACAACACGTGCAGCCAGCGCCTCGACCAGCTCCGGGTTGGCACCCTTTCGCGGCACCAGCACAAACTCCACATCCTCCAGCGCAGGCAGACTGCCCTGAGTGATTTCACGCAAGGCCGCAGGCGTCATGCTGCGTGGCTGCACCAGCACACCCATGCCGGCTTGGGCCGCCGCGACCAACCCGCTCAAACTGCCGCAGGTACAGACAATCCGCCAGGCAATGCCTTTGCGATCAAGTGCTTCCTGCGCCACCTTCCGCGTTATGCTCGGTTGCGGAAAGGCAATAAGCGGTACAACACCGTCATGGGCTTTGAGAATTTCCGGATCACGTGCCAGCCACACCAGCGGTTCGCGATAGAGGAAGCGTCCAAGTCGATCGCCCAGCCGGCGCTTGGCAAGCACGACATCCAGATCACCATTATCCTGCATCTGGTAGAGCACACCACTCAAGGCAACCGTCAACTCAAGGTCGACCAGCGGGTAAAGCCGGATGAAGTCTTCCAGAATGACTGTCAGGCGGTTGGCGACAAAATCCTCGGAAACACCAAGTCGCAACCGCCCCCGCAGCCGATTTGCGGTAAAAAGCGACGATACCTTGCCATTGATATCCAGCATGGAGCCCGCATAACCCAGCAGCGCCTCCCCTTCTGCCGTTAACCTGACCTGATGGGTATTACGCTCAATGAGCCTTTGGCCAAGAAAGGTCTCAAGCCGTTGAATATGCTGACTGACGGTTGACTGACCGATACCAAGCTGTTCGCCGGCCAGCGTGAAACTTCCGGTCTGCTCCAGCGTTACAAAACTGGCGAGATGATGAAGATTGAGCATCGTTATCACAAATCACAATAACTGTTAGTCTTTGCATCCTGCTTCACGATAAGCGATATGTAAATTGAATTCCCTAAGAGACAAAGACCATGAGCCGATTTCTGCCCGACCGCTTCACCCTGATGCTGATCTGCACCGTCATTTTGGCCAGCCTTTTGCCGATCAGCGGTGAGCCCGCTGAATATTTCGGCATGGCGACCAAGCTGGCAATTGCGCTGTTGTTTTTCCTGCACGGCTCGCGATTGGCACGCGATGTGGTGATTGCCGGTATTTTGCATTGGCGTCTGCATCTGGCCATTCTTCTGGTGACCTTCGGGCTTTTCCCACTGATTGGCGTAGCGCTTGGCTATATTCCTGAAAGCATCCTGCCAGCCCCGCTTTATATGGGCGTGCTGTTTCTCTGCGTTCTGCCCTCCACCGTGCAGTCCTCCATAGCCTTTACATCCATGGCAGGCGGCAATGTTCCCGCAGCCATCTGTTCGGCATCAGCATCCAACATTTTCGGCATGTTTCTGACACCACTCCTCGTCGGCCTGCTGTTTACGGTCGGTGGTCATGGCGGTGGATTTTCGCTTGATGCCTTCGGGCAAATCTTCCTTCAGTTGCTTTTGCCTTTCATAGCAGGCCAGGCCCTGCAGCCGTGGATCGGCGACTGGATCCGGTCGCGCAAGAAGCTGCTTGCGCCTGTTGATCGCGGCTCAATCCTGATGGTGGTTTATCTCGCCTTCAGTGAAGCGGTCATCGAAGGCATCTGGCAGCAGTTCACATTGCGCGATATCGGCGTCGTTGTTGCCATCAACATTGTCCTGCTGGCCGCCGTATTGTGCGTCACCATGTTTGGCAGCCGTCTGCTGGGCTTCAACAAACAGGACGAAATCACCATCACTTTCTGCGGATCGAAAAAGAGCCTGGCAAGCGGTGTGCCAATGGCAGGCGCGATCTTTGCTGGCCAGAGCATCGGCGCCATCGTTCTGCCAATCATGCTGTTCCACCAGATCCAGCTGATGGCCTGCGCGGTGATTGCACAGCGTTATGCAAGAGCAGCTAAGGCCGCAGAAGCTGAACCCGCAAATGCAAAAACGGCCCTCACATGAGGGCCGTCCTGAATAGTATAAGTAGATATGAAGCTTAGTTGACCTGTGTCGGCGTAATCTGCGCCTCGATGGTCTTTGCACCTTCAGCAGCATCCGAAACGATCGCGATACGACGCGGTTTCATTGTTTCAGGAAGGTTACGCAGGAGGTCGATGTGGAGCAGACCGTTCTTCAACGAAGCAGATTGCACTTCCACATAATCGGCCAACTGGAAGCGACGCTCAAAGGCGCGCTTGGCAATGCCACGATACAGGAACTCGCCTTCATTCGCCTTGTCCTGCTCCGACTTCTCAGCCTTGACGGTCAACACATGGGCACGCGCCTCAATGCTCAGCTCGTTTTCATCAAAGCCGGCAACAGCCATCGTTATACGATAGGTGTTATCGCCAGTGCGTTCGATGTTGTAAGGCGGATAGCTCTGCGCCTGTTCCGGCTGCCCAACATTATCAAGCAGATTGAAGAGGCGGTCAAAACCGACGGTGGAGCGGTAGAGTGGCGAAAAATCCAAATGACGCATGGTGTCCTCCTTGAGAAGCGACTGTTTGCGGTTAAGGCTTTCATCCCGTATTGGCGATGAGGAAGCCGGGTCACGGCCCCGTTCTGGCGACCGTGACAAACAGATGGGAACAGTTTTGTCGCACTTCAAGAGGCAACGATAAAGTGAAGATTGTCGCTTGGTGACCTATCGTCTTTCACCCTCAACAGACATATCGAAATGCACGACATTAGAATAAATCGGTGTCCCGACATCCATGTCATAACGCGACCGAAAAACGTCCCCACTCACATCAAACGCAATCGACTTGCCATTCCAGCGGGTCAATTTGACATTGAAACTTTCGCTACGCTGGTGACCTTTCGCGGAAAGTTGACCGGTTACCGTTGCCGTGTCCGGCCCCGTCTGCTTGATAGCGCTGGAGCGAAAGGTGATGGCATTGAAATTCGCCGCATCGAACACCGCCGTTGATTTCAGGAACGTATCAATACGCTTTTCTCCCGCCACCACACTGTCTGGCACCAGCGTGAAAGACACCGTCGAATGTTGCAGATCGCCCGCCTCAAGTGTGAAGGAACCGGAGAATTTGCCAAACACACCCTTGATGCCGCCACCGCCAACCTGCTCCACCGAAAAGGCAATACGAGAAGACGGCGTTACAGTGTACTTGCCGGCGACCTCGCTCAACTCAGGGGCATTTGCCGCCCAGACTTGACCACTTGTGCTGGCAAGCAACAAAGCCGATGCGAATAAAAGTCCAGACCTGCTCATGCGCGTTTCTCCCTAGGCGGTGAACGACGGCGCCCCAGCATGCGCATCAACACATCATCACCACGCCAGACGTGGTGATAAAATGCGGCCAGCGCATGGAGCACGACAAGACACAACAGCGTGTAGGCAAGCGTTGCATGAACCTCTGACCACAGGGTTTCTGCACCTTCCGACTGCGCAAGCGGCAGATGCGGCACCACAAAGAGATCAAACATAAATGTTGGAATTCCAAGCGGCGACACGGATGCAATGACCCATCCCGCAAGCGGCACAAGCACGCCAAGCACCAGAAGCAATTTATGTGTGGTGGATGACAGCAGCCGCTCAAGGGCAGACAGGCTAGCAACCGGCGCAACTTTCACCGACATGCACCACTGCACCGCCCGAACAAGAGCAAGTACCAACACCAGCATACCGAAAGATTTGTGCCACTGGAAAAGCGAAAACTGCAACGCCGGATCTATATCCGGCCTGGTCATGATGTAGCCAAGGGCCAGCAATGCAAGGATCAACAGTGCGATCAACCAATGCAGCAGGATAGCAAAAAATCCATAGGCATTCCCGGAACCACGCAACATCTGGATCCTCCCGGCTGGTACCAAAATCCTCCTTTGCCAGACATTAGGCAAGCAGCAAAAATATCACGTTATCGCGACTATCGGCGCCACAGAACGATGCCCTGCAACCGGCTTGAAACTGAACTTCAAATGAACAGTCAGTTCCAAATCGGTTCATCTTTCAGGCTTTAGAAAACAGCCATCGGGGGCAACTCCGCTGACTGAAGAGTATAACGTCCCTTCTTCTTCAGTCCTGTTGGCCGGGACCGTGACTGCGCACAACCGACGGTTCCGGCATTTTTTCTTTGACGAGATAACCCACTCGACCTATCCCATTATTATCCACCATGGAATCGGCCGGAAAAGGTAATGGACGACGTTATTTTACACGCCACACCCGGCAATCCACTGCCCGAGAATTACACGGCCGGATATTTCACCGGACACCGTAACAAAAAACTGCGCTACGCGGTTTTTCGCTGCCAACAATCGGTTGCCAAGGGCACCATCGTTCTGCTGCACGGCAGAAACGAGTGCATCGAAAAATATTACGAGACAATCATCAACCTGACGACGATGGGTTTCTGGGTCGCGACGTTTGACATGCGCGGTCAGGGCGGATCGGATCGACTGATCAAAAATCCCGACGCCGGTCACGTCCATCGGTTCCGGGATTATGAGCAGGACGTCTCGCTGTTTATGGAACAGATCGTGCTTCCCGATACGCGCCTGCCCTTTTATATGGTCGCACATTCCACCGGCGCGCTGATCGCCCTGTCCATGGCACCCAACCTGTCCAACCGCATCGAGCGCATGGCCTTGTGTTCGCCGTTCATTCAACTGTCCGGGCAATCCATGCCAAGCCCTGCCGTTTTTACAATCGCAGCGACCTTGAGCCTGATCGGCCTTGGACGGATGAGGCTGGGCAAGGACCAGCGTGAACGCAACTTCATTGGCAATCCGCTGACATCAGATGAACTGCGTTTTGCACGCAATCTGACCCTGATGCAGAAAATGCCGGAACTGTTCATCGGTTCGCCAACCGCTCGCTGGGTTTATGAGACCATGAAAGCGGCAAGTCGCGTTACAAAGCAGGAACACCTGACTCATATTCACGTGCCAACCTTGGTGCTGGCGCCGGTTCTGGACCCGATCACGCCCTATGGTGCGCAGGAAGAACTGTCACGCAATTTCCGTGCAGCGCAACTCATCCCTGTGACCGGCGCCCGGCACGAATTGCTGCACGAGCGCGATATCTTCAGAAGTCAGGCGCTTGCGGCCATAGAGGCATTCTTCTCACCGGAAGAGTAACCCCGGGGCGTATCGGCCGCTCAAAGGCCGGACAGGATCTCCAATGCCTGCGCATGAACAGCTTTGCTGCCTGCCGCGATGATCCGACCCGCCGCTTCTGGCCTGCCGCCATCCCAGGTCGTTATCACGCCACCAGCCTGCTCGATGATCGGGATAAGCGCGCCGACATCATAGGGCTTGAGCGAGCTTTCAATCACCAGATCGATATGGCCGGCTGCGAGCAACGCATAGGCGTAACAATCGACACCGTAGCGGAATAGACGCACCTTATCCTGCACCCTGTTGTAACGTGGTGCTTCCTCGGCATCGAAAATATGCGGGGATGTCGTGAACAATGTCGCGGCGGAAATGTCTTTGCAATCACGGGTCTTGATCTGACGGGTACCATCAGGGCCGCTGTACCAGGAGGCCTTGCCATCTGCGAAATAACGTTCGCCGGTAAAAGGCTGATCCATGACACCCATGACAGAGCGACCGTTGCTCTGCAGACCAATCAAGGTACCCCAGACCGGAACGCCGGAAATGAAGGCGCGTGTACCGTCAATCGGATCAATCACCCAGACATGCTCACGGTCCAGACCGACGCTACCATGTTCTTCGCCGAGAATACCGTGGTCCGGATAGGCCTTGCCGATAAGCGCTCGGATCGCCTGTTCTGCCGCCTGATCACCCTCGGTGACCGGGTCATAACCACCGTCCTGCTTGTTGGTGACATCTATGCCGGTACGAAAGCGCGGCAACGTCTCTGCTTTGGCAGCATCCGCGAGAGAAAAGAAAAAATCCCGATCCGGCAGCATGACATCTCCACTTGGCAAAACAATAGCTTCAGCCTTGTAAGAGCACTGCCGGAAAAGAGGAACAGATTTTGTAGTTTTTTCGGAAAAATCATCTTGGTGAGCGCTTAGCGACCCCTCCATCAATAGAGCCCGGCAATGCAAAACCAGCACATCACAGGTAAAAATTGCATCATTTTACATCGTAAAAGCGCATCTTCTGCCTACGGCTAAGCAAATGGCACATTTATTAAGCAAAAATAAAAATGATTGACAATTGTGCATTATGGCGTATCTTTTCCATACAGTCTTTGACTGTAAATACCCTCCTTGGGTGTTTCCTCCCTAGACTCAGCCGCGCCACGAGCGCGGTTTTTTTTGCCCGTAAAAGAGCAATAAGCCATCAAACAGAAGAGATTAAAGAGAATTATTCGGCAGCCAGAGCCGAGTCGCCACAGAACTCGGTGACGAAATCACCCATTTGGCGCATGAACACTGCAAGCACCGCAGAAAGTGCTGCAAAATCACTTCTTTTGAGAAGCGTCTTTTCATCTACGTATAGCGCGCGATTAATTTCAATCTGCAAGGCATGCAGAGAACGCACGGGCCGCCCGTAATGTTCGGTAATAAAACCGCCAGCATATGGCTTGTTGCATACGGCAACAAATCCGAGTTCTTCCAGGAAATGCAATGCAGCACGTGATATTTCGGGAGAAGCGCTGGTGCCATAGCGATCACCGATAATCACATCAGGTCGGACATTGGACCCGGCAACCCGGATATTACCGGGCATCGAATGGCAATCAATCAGCACCGCCATGCCGAATTGTGAATGCGTGCGCGAAATCAGCCGACGCAGGCAGGTGTGATAGGGCTTGTAAATACCCTCCACCCGCAGCAAACCCTCTTCAACGGGTATGCGGTGGTTATAGATCTCCATGTTTTCCGCAACAATGCGCGGCACGGTTCCCAGCCCACCGGAGACCCGCATGGAGCCGATATTCGCATAAGGCGGCAACGCCCCCTCGAACATGCGCGGATCCAGTTCATATGGCTCGCGGTTCACATCCAGATAGGCGCGCGGAAAATTGGCAATCAGGAAAGGCGCACCCAGTTCAGGCGCTGCAGAAAAAAGCTCATCAACGAAATGGTCTTCAGATCGCCTGATTTCTGACGAATCAAGGCGAGACGATTCGAGAAATGAAACAGGGTAGCAACGTCCACTATGAGGTGAATTATAGACGAACGGGATTCTGTGCGTATCCGGCTCGCGGACTTCGAACAGCTCATATTCACCCGTTATCCAGTCCATTCGATGATATTTACCATGTCACAAATATGCCAATAAACATATGTTGCCAGTTGCATGGCCACAAGTCCATACTGGCGCAACCATAACCGGATTCCTCAAACGCCATTCACGGGATATTTACCCAGAGCAGGCTACAATTGGGATACGGTATTCTCAATTTTACAGGCAGTTACGGTCACCTACATGAGTCAGAAAATTCTTCTCGCAGAAGACGACAACGATATGCGCCGCTTTCTGGTAAAAGCGCTTGAGAAAGCCGGCTACCAGGTATCTTCTTTTGACAACGGCGCAAGCGCATATGATCGGCTTCGTGAAGAGCCCTTCTCTCTGCTGCTGACCGACATTGTCATGCCGGAAATGGATGGCATCGAACTGGCGCGCCGCGCCACCGAGCTGGATCCAGACCTCAAGGTTATGTTCATCACCGGTTTTGCAGCGGTCGCGCTCAACGCCGATTCGAAGGCTCCGAAGGATGCAAAGGTGCTTTCCAAGCCTTTCCACCTGCGTGACCTTGTGGATGAAGTCAACAAACTCCTTGTGGCATAAGGCTTTCAAAAAACCTTTCACAAAACCGCAAAAAAGCAGTTGACGCGTCAATCGGTTTTGTGATCTATGCGCCACATCGGATGGGCGTGTAGCTCAGCGGGAGAGCACTACGTTGACATCGTAGGGGTCACAGGTTCAATCCCTGTCACGCCCACCATCCAAATTCCTTAAGTATCAAGGCCTTGCAGAACACTGCGAGGCCTTTTTACCTTGTGCAGTTAGGTTCGATGAACCTGTCGAGACACCACTTTCCGGCCCCCCACACAGCGTCATTTCGAAGCCCATGCACCCGCCACAAAATGCAGCGGGCACCGGTTCGGTTTGCTGTGACAATTCGATCAGGCTAATGCTTCAGTCGGGCGCGATGGCACCGGACGCGGATTACCATCGTCATCGACAGATACCATCACAAAAACCGCTTCGGTGACCTTCTCACGCGAATCCTGGTAGTGCTTGCGTGTCCAGGCCTCGATCTTGAGTGTGATCGATGTACGGCCAACTTTCACGATGTCAGTATAGACACACAGCGTATCGCCAATTTTTACCGGCTTCTTGAAAACAATCTCGTGCACGGCAACTGTTACGGTACGCCCGCCTGCCACATCATTGGCACGAACAAAGGCCGCAAGGTCCATTTGCGACATGACCCAGCCACCGAAAATATCACCGGCCGGATTGGCATCCGCCGGCATGGCGAGTGTGCGCAGTGTCATTTCCATTGTGTCAGGAGGATTACCGTCCATCTTATGCATACCTTCATTCAAGAGCCTCCCACCCCTTGCTTAACAAAAGCAAGGGACAGCCGCCAAGAGCAAGGTGCGCCACAGTGCTGCAACCCTGTTATGCAAGGGTGCTGCGTCAAACACATTTGGTGAATTTCCATCGGTTTCATAATGCGACATAGACGGATCATTAACCATGATCGGCCAGTATCAGCTCATATACGAGGTGCTAAATGGCGTACGACTGGACTGGCAATAACGTCATGCAGAAGCGTGACGACAGGTTTCTTGCAGCATGCATCATTTCTGCTTTGTTTTTGACTGCGGTCACGATTGGCGCGCTTTTGCGAGAGCCAATCCCTGCACGACAGGACAATCCTTATCTTCTGACAACAGACAAATGGCAGCTGCGGCTGTAATCCCCGCTTTCCCTCAGTGGCCATTTCCGTTGGTCGGCAGTGCCTCAAGATGCACGACCGTCGGAGCAAACTTGTTGATGAATGTTTCAGAGCGCCCAAAATAGATCACCGCACTGTCTTTCAGCGTTAACAACGCGTCGGCAAGCAGGTTTTGCGTGTTCGGCTCGAGCCCTTCCAAAATATCATCAAGAATGAGCCAGCGCGGCTGCAACAGAATGGCATTCGCCACCCGCAGGCACATCTGAGCATCCGTATCGAGCTTCTTGTCCCAACGGGCATTTTCATCAAGACGCGGCACCAGCTCATCCAGCCCACAGAGGGTCAGGACCTCGGAGCACTCCTCGTCGTTAAAGACTGCCGGAGAATGTGGGTAGGACAGAATCTCCCGCAGTGGTGCGACCGGAATGTAACCGCGTTGCGGCATCAGCAGCGCGTCTTCAAGCGGCGGCACGGAAATACGTCCCTGCCCCCACAGCCAGAGCCCGCCCATGGCAGCAAACAACAGACGCCGGTTCACGCCCTGATCGCCATTGACCAGCAAATGCTCGCCAGCTTGCAACTCGACAAACTCTTCCTTCAGGCGGAAACCACGTACCACCTGCTTTGCACCGGCTTCGCCGCAAATCATCACATTGGACAGGATAATCGACTTGGCGGCGGGATCGACTTCGAAGTCGATCGTCGCGCCTTGCTTTTCCACGGCGTCCATTTGCAAAAGCGCATTTCGGAATGCCGAGACACGCAGCAGTGTCGCCTTCCAGCTGGCGATGGCACCAAAATTATCGATGTACCAGCGCAGGGCATTGTTGACCTGGTTGAAGGCACCAACCGCCATCATCAATCCGCCAAAGGTCAGATTGCCGGAGAAATACACTGGAGCGGCAATCAAGATTGGCGCGACAATCGCCAGCCAACCGTACCCCGAGGATACCCAGGTCAGATGCGTTAGTGCCATCGCTAGACCACGGATCACGGAAAGTACGGAATTGATGTCAACGCCAAGCCTAGCCCGTTCGTTTCGCTCCCCCCGCGCCAGTGTAATTGCGGTCATGTTTTCATTGGCGCGCATCAGCGAAAACCGTAGCTCCGCCTCTTTCGAGTAACGTTCGGCATTCAGCCCGACCAGACGATGACCGACAAGATTGCTGAGTAGCGAGGCAGAACCGGCGTAAAACATCGCTGCCCAGACCATGTAACCCGGTATTGCCACCTGCGATCCGCCGATGGTCAGATAGAAACCGCTTGATAGACCCCACAAAACACCGATGAAGCTAACCAACAATATGGTGGAATTGACCAGACCAATGGCAAGTGACGTACTGCTTTCCGCCAGGTTTCGTGAATCCTCATGCAGGCGCTGATCGGGATTAACAGCAATACTGCCAAAACCAGCCAGCTTGGCAGCCCGCCCCGGTTTGAGCCACTGGTGAACCATGTCCTTGCTCAGACCTTCGCGCATATAAAGAGCGGTCATCTGATTAAGCCAGGTTTGAAACACGTTCAGCAACAATAAAGTGCCGGCTATAATGGTGAAAATCTCTAACTGGTGGATGAACCCGTCCATATCTCGCCGCTCAAGCGAGTTATAAAACGGCGCGTACCACTCATTTAATCGAACCTGCCCGTAAGCAGTCACCAAGATGATGAACAGAAGCGCGAATATAAGAGCGAGAAGCCTGTTTCGGACCGGCGAAATCCAGAACGCATTACCCATCATTCTCAACTGGTCCATAAAACCAAGTTCAAAATTCAATGGAGCTGCTGGATCAGGTTTCAAATCAACCTGGCGGGTATTTTCCATGCGTATCGTCCAAACAACAAGGCACAGCAGACGGCCAAATCATCGAGACTCAGCAACGCAAGCCGCCAGACCTATTTACCGTAAGCCCAAAAGATAAGGAACTGCTTACTCTTCGCGGCCCCGTAAAAACCATGATAAAGCCTGTATAATCCGCCTTGCTTTATTTGCGTGCATTGCACAAAATCCTGATAATAACAGAGGGGGCGGCTAAGTCCGCAATAACCGGCTTGGCCGGACAAAGGATAATATGTCTATTAAGGCAAGTATTTATCATCTCACCCATTACATCTATGACAAACCGGTCCGGCTCGGGCCTCAGATCATCAGGTTAAAACCGGCAGTTCATTCCCGCACCCGGGTTATCAGCCATGCACTCAAGGTCACGCCTGCAAATCACTTCGTGAATTTGCAGCAGGACCCCTACGGCAACTACCTCGCCCGTTTTGTGTTTCCCGAACCGGTTACGGAGTTTAAAATAGAGGTCGATCTGGTGGCAGATATGACCGTCTATAACCCGTTCGACTTCTTTGTTGAGGAAGAGGCCCAAAAATGGCCTTTCGATTATCCCGAGACACTGCGCGAAGACCTGTCGATCTACATGAAACCGGAACCCACCGGTCCCTACCTTTCCGAGTACATGCAGACTATCGACCGGTCTCCCGGCCAGCCAACGGTGGATATGGTTGTCGGCCTCAATGCACGCTTGCAGCAGGAAACCGGTTACGTCATTCGCATGGAGCCGGGCGTTCAAACGCCGGAAGAAACTCTGCAGACCAAAATGGGCTCATGCCGCGACAGCAGCTGGCTTCTGGTGCAGATATTACGGCACTTGGGTTTTGCTGCCCGATTCGTATCTGGCTACCTCATTCAGTTGGCGCCTGATTTGAAGGCACTCGACGGCCCCTCCGGCACCGAAGTTGATTTCACTGACCTGCACGCATGGGCAGAAGTCTATCTGCCTGGTGCTGGCTGGGTTGGACTGGACCCGACATCTGGCCTTTTGACGGGCGAAAGCCATATTCCGCTGGCAGCCACACCGCATTACCGAAACGCCGCACCGATTTCCGGCGGTTATTACGGACAGGCCAACACCGAATTTGCCTTTGATATGCAAGTACGTCGTGTGGCAGAACATCCCCGCATTACCAAGCCTTTCTCCGACGAAAGCTGGGACAAGCTGAATGCGGTTGGCGAGGAGGTCGATAGACTTCTGCAAGAACAGGACGTTCGCCTGACGATGGGAGGAGAACCGACTTTCGTTTCGATCGATGATTTTGAAGCGGAAGAATGGAACACCGGCGCCGTTGGCCCGACCAAACGGGAAAAGGCTGATATCCTTATTCGCAAACTCCGCGAACGTTTCGCCCCCGGCGGTTTCCTGCATTACGGCCAGGGTAAATGGTATCCCGGTGAAAGCCTGCCGCGCTGGACATTTTCGCTTTATTGGCGAAAGGACGGAAAACCGATCTGGCAGAACCCGGCACTGGTGGCACAGGAAGGCGCAGAAACCGGCGTGACGGCGGCCGACGCCGAAAATCTCCTGACCACGATTGCGACAAATCTCGGCATTGCCAATGACATGGTTCTGCCCGCCTATGAAGATCCGGCAGAGTGGATCGTCAAGGAAGGCAATCTGCCCGAAAACGTTGATCCGTCGAATTCAAAACTGAAGGACCCGGAAGAGCGAAGCCGCATTGCACGGGTTTTCGAGCGCGGATTGACCACGCCAACCGGCTACATCCTGCCGGTGCAGGCTTGGAATGCCAAAGCATCAACGCAACGGTGGATCAGTGAAAAATGGAAAACAAGGCGCGGCCGGGTTTTCCTCGTTCCCGGCGACAGCCCGGTCGGGTATCGCCTGCCGCTTGGCACGCTGCCTTACGTCCCCCCTGCCGCCTACCCCTACATTCACGAGGCAGACCCATCCGTTCCAAGAGGGCCATTGCCGGAGGTTACGGAACCAACCGGCCGCGTCATGCCGGAAGCATCCTTTCATGCGGATGAAACGATATCGCAGGACCGCATCGAACAGTCGATCGGTGAACTGGGCGGCGCAGTGCGCACCGCAATGTCTGTGGAGCCGCGCGACGGTCGTCTTTGTGTATTCATGCCGCCGGTCGAGCGTATTGAAGACTATCTGGAACTGATTGCCGCGGCAGAAAGTGCGGCCAGCGCGCTTGGCCTGCCCGTCCATATCGAAGGATATGCGCCCCCCCATGACGAGCGGATAAATGTTATCCGCGTGGCACCCGATCCCGGGGTCATCGAGGTTAACATTCACCCGGCATCAAGCTGGAAAGAATGTGTCGACATCACTTCGTCGATTTATGAGGACGCCCGGCAGTCTAGACTTGGTGCCGACAAGTTCATGATCGACGGTCGTCACACTGGCACCGGCGGTGGAAACCATGTGGTCGTTGGCGGTGCAAACCCCAATGACAGCCCCTTCCTGCGCCGCCCGGACCTGCTGAAAAGTTTGATCCTCCACTGGCAGCGCCATCCGTCGTTATCCTATCTGTTTTCGGGCCTATTCATTGGCCCAACAAGTCAGGCCCCGCGTATAGATGAAGCGCGGCACGACAGCCTTTACGAGCTGGAAATTGCTATGGCGCAGGTGCCAGCCCCCGGCGAAGGCGTACCTCCCCTGCCTTGGCTGGTCGACCGGCTGTTCCGCAACCTGCTGACCGACGTAACCGGCAATACGCACCGTGCCGAGATCTGCATCGATAAGCTGTTTTCGCCGGATGGTCCGACCGGCCGTCTGGGACTTGTCGAGTTTCGTGGCTTTGAAATGCCGCCAAATGCCCGCATGTCGCTGGCACAACAGCTTCTGGTGCGTGCACTGATTGCCCGCTTCTGGAAAAATCCGGCAAGTGGCAAGCTCGTCCGTTGGGGTACTGCTCTGGCGGATCGTTTCATGCTGCCACACTTCATCTGGCAAGACTTCATGGATGTGCTGGCCGATCTGAAGGCCAACGGTTTTGATATCCAGCCTGAATGGTTCAAGGCACAGCTTGAATTCCGTTTCCCGTTCTTCGGTGAAGTGGAATATGAAGGTGCGAAATTGGAACTGCGTCAGGCGCTGGAACCCTGGCACGTGATGGGTGAGCAGGGGGCAATTGGCGGCACTGTGCGTTATGTCGATTCCTCCGTCGAACGTCTGCAAGTCCGTCTGGAAACTGCAAATCCGGAGCGTTACACCGTTGCCTGCAACGGTCGGGCTGTGCCGTTGAAGCAGACAGAGGAATCAGGTGTTGCCGTTGCCGGTGTTCGCTTCAAGGCCTGGCAGCCATCATCAGGTCTTCACCCGGTATTGCCCGTCAACGCGCCATTGACCTTTGACATTTATGATACATGGTCAGGTAGATCGATTGGTGGCTGCATCTATCATGTTGCCCATCCCGGTGGCCGAAACTATGACACGTTCCCGGTCAATGGTAACGAGGCGGAGGCACGCAGACTTGCGCGTTTCGAACCTTGGGGCCATACCGCAGGAAATTATCCCTTGAGGCCGGAAACGGTTTCACCGGAATTTCCACTGACACTCGATTTACGTCGCCCTCTGGGAGTTTGAATTGGCAAGAACGCCGGCATCGCAGCGCAAAAAGCAAACAGACAAACATTCATTGTTTGCCTATAGCGCCTTGCCGGGCATTGCCGATGAAATGCTGGATACCAACGGCAATATTCGCCCCGTCTGGCAGCACATGGTATCGGCGCTGTCGCGCATGCCCGAAAGGGAACTGCACGACCGTTTTGCCAGAACCGACCGTTATCTGCGCGATGCTGGCGTCTTTTACCGTGACTACGGATCTGGCGCCAATATCGAACGCAGTTGGCCGATTTCACATATTCCGGTCCTCATCGATGGCAAGGAATGGGAAAGCGTTTCACGCGGTCTCATTCAGCGCGCCAACCTGCTGGAAGCGGTCGTCGCTGACATCTACGGAGAGAACCGTCTGGTGCAGGAAGGTTATATTCCGCCTGCCCTGATTGCATCCAATCCGGAATTCTTGCGCCCCCTCGTCGGCACAAAACCGGAAGGTGGCCATTATCTGCACTTCTGTTCCTTCGAAATCGGCCGTGGTCCGGATGGCAACTGGTGGGTGCTGGCTGATCGCACACAGGCTCCATCAGGGGCCGGTTTTGCATTGGAAAACCGCGTGGCAACAACCCGCGCCTTCTCCGATATCTATGCAGAAACCCATGTGCACCGGCTGGCCTCGTTCTTCGGTGCTTTCCGCGACACGCTACAGGCACACCGCAAACACCCGGAAGAACGAATTGCGGTATTGACCCCCGGCCCTGCCAACGAGACCTATTTCGAACACGCCTATATCGCTCGTTACCTCGGTTTCATGCTGTTGGAAGGTGAAGACCTGACGGTGGTCAACGGCCGTGTGATGGTACGCACAGTTGCCGGCCTGAAGCCGATTGGCGTGTTGTGGCGGCGCCTGGATGCCTCTTATTCAGACCCGCTGGAACTCGACCAGAATTCGCGCATCGGTACACCCGGTCTGGTGCAGGCACTGCGTGATGGCTCTGTGACCATCGTCAACGCACTGGGTTCGGGCATTCTCGAAACACGCGCCCTGCTATCATTCCTGCCGACCATCAGTCGCCATATGCTCGGTGAAGACCTGCTATTGCCGTCCATCGCCACATGGTGGTGTGGCCAGAAACAGGAGCGTGAACACGTCGCCCGTAACATCGAAAAAATGGTGATCGGCCCTGCCTATTCCCGCATGCCGTTCTTTGATGATAACGGCCAGTCGGTGCTGGGCGCCACCTTGCGCGACACGGCAAAGGATTCCATCGGGGAATGGCTTGCCACCGACGGCAACAAGCTGGTCGGTCAGGAAGTTGTGACGCTGTCCACCACCCCTGCCTTTGTTGACGGCAAGCTGGTACCGCGGCCGATGAGCCTGCGTGTTTTTGCCGCCCGCACACAAAATGGCTGGCAGATCATGCCGGGTGGCTTTGCCCGTATCGGCAGCAGCCCTGACGTTACAGCCATTGCCATGCAAAATGGTGGCACGGCAGCGGACGTGTGGATCGTTAGCGACAAGCCGGTTGAGCGCACGACACTGCTGCCCGCCGAGGAAACATTCAGCCGCAACATGCCAGGCAGCCTGCCAAGCCGTGCGGCAGACAATTTGTTCTGGCTTGGTCGTTACATTGAACGGGCTGAAGGGGCGTTGCGTATCCTGCGCGCTTGGAATGCGCGTTACGCAGAATCTGCCGATCCGCGCCAACCGCTGCTGGCCCATGTCACGAAATATCTCGCCACCACGGATATCGAAATGAGCGAGGCGGTACCCGCCAGCCTGATTGCCAACATCAACAGCGCCATATATTCGGCCAGCAACATCCGTGACCGTTTTTCACCGGATGGCTGGCTGGCGCTGAACGATCTCGCCAAGACAGCGCGTCGCTTCCACGACAATATTGGCCATGGCGATGACGCCACCCATGCCATGACCATTTTGCTGCGCAAACTCGCAGGCTTTGCCGGTCTGGTGCATGAAAACATGTATCGTTTCACCGGCTGGCGTTTCCTGACCATCGGTCGTTATCTTGAACGTGGTCTGCACATGACCCGCCTGCTGGGCCACATGACAGGTCCGGATGCACCGGATGGTAGTTTCGACATGCTGCTGGAAATCGGCGACAGTGTCATGACCCACCGCCGCCGTTATAACGTCAATACCGCCGGCCTGACGGTGACCGACCTTCTGGCGCTTGATCCGCTCAATCCGCGTTCGATCCTGTTCCAACTGAACGAAATCCGCACCGAAGTCGAACAGTTGCCCAACGCTCTGGTCAACAGCCAGATGTCGCCCTTCTACCGCGAAGCCATGCGCATTCATTCCGGTCTTGCCGTCATGACGGCGGAGAAACTCGACGTGGCGCTTTACCGTCAGTTGGAAAAAGACCTCGAACGCCTGTCCGATCTTCTTGCCCAAACCTACCTTGGTTGATGTGTCATGCTTTATGATCTTTCCATGCACATGGGCTATGTCTACGACGCCCCGGCAAGCGGCGCCCGCCACATCATTCGTGTCATGCCGTTGTCGCTACCGAACCGCCAGCGGCTAATCGCCGGCTCACTGGCCGTCAGCCCGACACCGGATGAAAGAACGTCTTTCTCGGATTTTTTCCAGCAGACGGCAACATCTGTCTATCTGCGCGCCGCCCATGAAAAATTCGACATTCGCATGCAGGCCCGCGTGCAGGTGGAAACACAGCCGCAGCAAGCCGATCTATCACCGCTGCTGGCACGTCTGCCGGATGACATTTTCAACCACTGGTCACTGGATGCATCATCCCCGCATCATCTGATTGGCACCAGTCCACGCATTCCGCAGGATGAGGCCATCCATGCATATGCGCTCGAGACTGTCACACCTGACATGACGGTGCAGGAAATTGCCAAGGTACTGTGCAAGCGCATCCACACAGACTTTACCTATGACCCCAAGGCAACGACAGTCGACACCACACCGAGCGAGGCCTTCAAGCTGAAGCGTGGTGTGTGTCAGGATTTTTCGCATGTGCTGATCATGGCGCTACGCAGCCTTGGCATTCCCGCAGGATATGTCAGCGGATTCCTCAGAACCATTCCTCCCCCCGGCAAGGAGCGGCTGGAAGGCGCAGACGCCATGCATGCCTGGGTGCGGATCTGGTGTGGCACGGTCACCGGCTACATCGAACTTGATCCCACCAACAATATTTATGCCGGCCATGACCACATCGTGGTTGGTTACGGACGCGATTACTCTGATGTATCGCCGGTTATTGGTGTTCTAAAAAGCTACGGCAACCAACAAACTGTACAGGCTGTTGACGTTATTCCGATCGCGGCCGTTTAAGTGTGTTTTTACAAGTCACGCCTGCATTATTTCATGCCAATAACAGCTTATTTTTGCACCAAAATGAGTATCTCTAAAATTTAACCTAACAAGTTAAGCCTTCACGAAGACAGCTTGAATTATTTATGCCTCACTAATTAAGGGGCTGAACCATGACTGTGTTCTCGAAAACAATGCCAGTGCTCAATAAGCTGATTGCCAACAAAGATGGTAACTTCGGCATCCTGACTGCCATTCTCATTCCGGTGACGATTGCCACCGCGGGTGTTGCCCTTGAAATGACCAATGCCATGCAGACGAAGGCGGGCTTGCAGAGCGCTGTAGACGCCGCAACCCTCGCAGCCGCCACCGCTTTCATGCACGAAAACGAAAACCTCTCGCCAGAGCAGGCCTCCAAGCAGGCACTGGAATTTATCGCTGACGAAGCGACGAAACGCCTGTCCCCTGACGCCACTGACGAACAGAAAAAGAAGAAAAAAGAGGAGCTGATGAAAAGCTCCAGCGTCACCGCGAAGGTGGACGAAAGTGTTTCCGGCAAAAACTTTCAGATCACTGCAAATATGAGCTACGGCATGCAGCTCAACCCGCTGATCTCACTGATTTCATCCAAGACCGTCACCATCGGCGTCACCAGCACCGCAGTCAGCAGCATCAACAAGGGTTCGCCGTTGTCGATGTATCTGGTTCTCGACCGTTCGGGTTCAATGTCGTTCAAGACGGATACCATCGACAAATCAAAGTCGTCCTGCGCCAACTATACCGAAAGCAACTGGGGACAGAGCGAATCCAAGGTAACGTCTAGCCCTTGCTACATCAATAAGATCGCGTCGCTGAAAACCGCCGTCAGCTATCTCGTCGATACGCTCAACAAGGCTGACTACAGCTATGTCAAGAATGGCTCGCCTGAATCGAAGCTCGTTCGCACTGGCGCCATCGGCTACAGCGACACGACATATTCAGCACAAGCCATGAACTGGGGCACGACGAAAGCAAATGATTACGTCAAGGCCATCCCAGCCTATCCGACAGGCGGCACAAACGCATACACCGCACTGAATAATGCCTATACAGCGTTGAGAAAATCGACTGCGACTGAAGCAGCAGCTCACAAGGGCAATGGCAGCACGTCGTTTGAACGTTACATTGTGTTTATGACCGACGGCGAAATGTCGAGCACTACCATCGACACCAACGTGCGCACCATGTGCCAGACGATCAAAAACGACGGCATCAAGATCTTCTCGGTTGCCTTCATGGCCCCGACCAAGGGTAAGTCTTTGCTGCAGACATGTGCATCGAGTGCCGAAAATTACTACGCACCTGAAAACATGGAAGAAATCGTTGAGGCATTCGGCGAAATCGCTCGCAAGATGAACGACGAGACCAGCCGCCTTACCAACTGATACAACAAAAAGCACGAACCACCTTACGGCAGCGGCATCTCCGCTGCCGTTTTCGTTTTGATCATTTATCAAAACCCAAATTGCGGGCTCGTGCCGACAAGCAGTTATACTTTTGACATAATAAAATAATCATCGCGAACTGCATTCTTCGCAAAAACGATTATTGCAACCGCTCCGTATCGGTGCATAAATTGCTTCGACTAAGTGTAAGCCAGATCGACAGAATCAGACCCTCCCTCCCTCTCAAGGTGCTGACCAAATAATGATCAATAACCTCTCGCCGGCCGATCTTCCTCTCCCCACTCCGCGCAGTTCCGATCCGGAAATTCTTGCTTCGGAAATCATTGAACGCCTGACATACAGAATCGGCAAAGACGTCAAGGTTGCCAAGCCGCATGACTGGCTGACCGCAACCATTCTCGTTGTCCGTGACCGTGTGATCGACAGGTGGATGGAGTCCACCCGCAAGGTTTACAAGACCGGCAACAAGCGCGTTTATTACCTGTCGCTTGAGTTCTTGATTGGCCGCTTGATGCGCGATGCAATTTCGAACCTTGGCCTGATGCAGGAAATTCGTGATGCCCTGACATCGCTTGGTGTCGACATGGACGTCATAGCAGGGCTTGAACCGGACGCCGCGCTTGGCAATGGCGGTCTTGGACGCCTTGCTGCCTGCTTCATGGAATCCATGGCAACAGTTGAAATCCCGGCCTATGGTTACGGCATCCGTTACGTTCACGGTCTATTCCGCCAGCAGATGGCGGATGGCTGGCAGGTCGAACTGCCGGAAACATGGCTCGCCCACGGCAATCCCTGGGAGTTTGAACGGCGCGAAAGTTCCTATGAAATCGGCTTCGGCGGCGCTGTCGAAACCATTGGCAGTTATGATGACGCCCAACGTTTTGTCTGGAAACCGGCCGAGCGTGTTATCGCCATGGCCTACGATACCCCGGTCGTTGGCTGGCGCGGCAAGCGCGTCAACACGCTGCGCCTGTGGTCGGCCCAACCGATCGACCCTATTCTTCTCGATGCATTCAACGCTGGCGATCACATTGGCGCCCTGCGTGAAAGCAATAAGGCTGAAAGCCTGACACGCGTTCTCTATCCGGCAGATGCCAATCCGGCCGGTCAGGAACTGCGTCTGCGGCAGGAATTTTTCTTCTCGTCTGCATCCCTGCAGGACATTCTACGCCGACATCTCCAGCAGTACCCGGATTTTACCAGCCTGCCGGACAAGGTCTCCATCCAGCTCAACGACACCCACCCGGCAATTTCGATTGCCGAAATGATGCGTCTGCTGACCGACATTCACGGCCTGGACTTCGATGATGCCTGGGAACTGACCCGCAACACATTCTCATACACCAACCACACCCTGCTGCCGGAAGCTCTGGAAAGCTGGCCTGTGCCGTTGCTCGAGCGTCTCTTGCCGCGCCATATGCAGATCATTTATGCAATCAACGCCAAAATCCTGTTCACCGCGCGCAAGGAAAAGAAGGTCGAGGATCAGCAAATCCGCTCGATCTCTCTGATCGATGAAAATGGCGAACGGCGCGTGCGCATGGGCAATCTTGCCTTCATCGGCTCACATTCCGTCAACGGTGTTTCGGCATTGCACACAGAGTTGATGAAGGAAACGGTATTTGCCGACCTGCATCGGCTCTACCCAGATCGTATCAACAACAAGACCAACGGCATTACCCCGCGGCGCTGGTTGATGCAGTGTAACCCGGGCCTGACCGGGTTGGTGCGTGAAGCTATTGGCGACGACTTCCTTGATGATGCCGAGAAACTAAAGGCACTGGATGGGTTCGCTCAGGACAGTGCATTCCGCGACAAGTTTGCAGAGGTCAAGCGCCTGAACAAGGTGCGTCTCGCCAATCTCGTTGCGCAGCGCATGGGCATTCGTGTCGACCCTTCGGCGATGTTCGATATCCAGATCAAGCGTATCCATGAATACAAACGCCAGCTTCTCAACCTCATTGAGGCGGTGGCACTGTATGACCAGATCCGCTCCCATCCTGAGTTGGATTGGGCGCCACGCGTCAAATTCTTCGCGGGCAAGGCAGCACCGAGCTACCACAATGCCAAGCTGATCATCAAACTCGCCAACGACATTGCTCGTGTCATTAACAATGATCCTTCCGTGCGCGGTTTGTTGAAAGTTGTTTTCATTCCGAATTACAACGTTTCACTGGCAGAAATCATGGTCCCCGCCGCAGATCTGTCGGAGCAGATTTCGACCGCTGGCATGGAAGCATCCGGTACCGGCAACATGAAGTTCGCACTCAACGGCGCGCTCACCATCGGCACGCTTGACGGTGCAAACGTCGAAATGCTGGAACATGTAGGCGACGAAAACATTGTTATCTTCGGAAAGACAGCTGAAGAAGTCGCTCAGGCCCGCGCGGATGGTCACAATCCACGCGCCATCATTGAAAGTTCGCGTGAATTGTCACAAGCCCTCTCGGCAATTGCCTCCGGTGTGTTCTCTCCGGATGACCGTTCACGGTTCGCAGGTCTGATGGATGGCATTTACAACAATGACTGGTTCATGGTTGCTGCGGATTTCGATTCTTACGCCAAGGCCCAGCGTGATGTTGACGCCATCTGGAGCGACCCGGCTTCCTGGTACTCCAAAACCATCTACAATACCGCGCGTATGGGCTGGTTCTCTTCCGACAGAACAATACGGCAATATGCCTCAGAAATCTGGAGAGCTTGATGAAAAAACCGCTCGATACGCCTGATCCAAAACAGAAGAGTGAAATATCTCAAGCAGAAATCGAGGCGATAACGGGCGGTCTGCATTCCAACCCCTTTGCAATTCTCGGCGTGCATCAAGTCGCGGACGGCTTCGTTGCGCGCTGTTTTATTCCTGGCGCGGAAGCGGTAACGGCTCTGACGATTGACGGCAACGTGGTGGGTGAATTGACTTGCCGCGATCCGGCCGGTTTCTTCGAAGGCCCGGTCAGCCTGACGTCGAGGAAAGCCCTGAGATACCGTGCACTGCGTGGCGATGCGGAGTGGGCAGTCACCGACCCCTACAGCTTCGGTCCTGTACTTGGCCCGATGGATGATTATCTGGTCCGTGAAGGATCGCATCTGCGCTTGTTCGATAAGATGGGTGCACACCCGCTCAAGTTCGAAGGGGTCGAAGGATTTCATTTCGCCGTCTGGGCACCAAATGCCAAGCGGGTGTCGGTGGTCGGCGATTTCAACAATTGGGATGGCCGCCGCCATGTCATGCGCAACCGCGCCGATACCGGCATCTGGGAAATTTTTGCACCGGACGTTTATGCAGGCTGCATTTACAAATTTGAGATTATTGGCGCCGATGGCACCCGCCTTCCGTTGAAGGCAGACCCTTATGCCCGCCGGGCAGAACTGCGCCCTAAAAACGGTTCCATGACAACACCTGAACTGGTCCAGAAATGGGAAGATCAGGAACATATGGAGCACTGGGCCAAGGTTGATCAGCGCCGTCAGCCGATCAGCATTTACGAAGTGCATGCCGGGTCGTGGCGCAGGCACAAGGACGGTGGCATGCTGAGCTGGGATGAAATGGCCGCAGAGCTCATCCCCTACTGTGTCGACATGGGTTTTACCCATATCGAGTTCATGCCCATTACCGAACACCCCTATGACCCGTCCTGGGGGTACCAGACCACCGGTCTTTTTGCGCCATCGGCGCGGTTTGGAGAACCGGAAGGATTTGCCCGTTTTGTGAACGGTGCGCACAAGGTTGGCCTTGGCGTTATCCTCGACTGGGTTCCGGCCCACTTCCCGACCGACGAACATGGCCTGCGCCAGTTCGATGGCACCGCTCTTTACGAGCATGCCGACCCGCGTCAGGGCATGCACCCCGACTGGAACACCGCAATCTATAACTTTGGACGCGTTGAGGTGATGTCATACCTCATCAACAACGCTCTTTACTGGGCGGAAAAGTTCCATCTGGATGGCCTTCGTGTCGATGCCGTGGCCTCAATGCTTTACCTCGACTACTCTCGCAAGGAAGGCGAGTGGATTCCTAATGAATATGGCGGGCGCGAAAACCTGGATTCGGTACGCTTCCTGCAAAAGATGAACGAACTGGCCTATGGTGCCAATCCGGGCATCATGACCATTGCCGAAGAATCCACCTCTTGGCCCAAGGTCTCGCATCCGGTGCATGAGGGTGGACTCGGCTTTGGCTTCAAGTGGAACATGGGTTTCATGCATGACACGCTGAGCTACTTTGCACGCGAGCCAGTGCATCGCAAATTCCACCATCAGGAACTGACCTTCGGCCTTCTCTATGCTTTTACCGAAAACTTCGTGCTTCCTCTGTCTCACGACGAGGTTGTGCATGGCAAAGGGTCGCTGATTGCCAAGATGTCAGGCGATGACTGGCAGAAATTTGCCAATCTGCGCGCCTATTACGGCTTCATGTGGGGTTATCCCGGCAAGAAGCTGTTGTTCATGGGACAGGAATTCGCCCAGTGGAGCGAGTGGAGTGAAAGCAAGTCACTTGACTGGAATCTGCTGCAATATCATATGCATGAAGGCATCCGTCGCCTCGTCCGCGACCTCAACCTGACATACCGATCAAAAGCGGCACTCCATGCCCGTGACTGTGAGCCGGAAGGCTTCAACTGGCTGGTGGTCGACGATCAGGAAAACTCTGTTTTTGCCTGGCTTCGTTCGGCACCGGGTGAAAAGCCGGTTGCGGTGATTTGCAATCTTACCCCGGTCTACCGTGAAAATTATTATGTGCCGCTGCCAACGGCTGGCCGCTGGCGCGAAATATTGAATACCGATGCCGAGATTTACGGCGGCAGCGGCAAAGGAAACGGCGGCAAGGTACAAGCCGTCGATGCGGGAGGGGCCATTGGTGCGGTGCTGACATTGCCGCCCTTGGCCACAATCATGCTGGAACCAGAAAACTGACAGCACACACATGAAGGCCCATGAGGGAGGACGAACATGAGCGAAAAAAGAATACAGCCTCTGGCACGCGATGCTATGGCCTATGTGCTTGCCGGTGGGCGTGGAAGCCGTTTGAAGGAACTCACCGACCGACGCGCCAAGCCTGCGGTTTATTTTGGCGGCAAAGCCCGCATTATTGATTTTGCACTGTCCAATGCCTTGAACTCAGGTATTCGTCGCATTGGTGTGGCCACACAATACAAGGCCCATTCGCTTATTCGCCACCTGCAACGCGGCTGGGACTTTCTGCGCCCGGAACGAAACGAAAGTTTTGATATTCTGCCGGCCAGCCAGCGCGTGTCAGAAACGCAGTGGTACGAGGGCACCGCCGATGCCGTTTTCCAGAACATCGACATCATCGAGCCCTATGCACCTGAATACATGGTCATTCTGGCTGGCGATCACATTTACAAGATGGATTATGAATTGATGCTGCAACAGCACGTCGATTCAGGCGCGGATGTCACCATTGGCTGCATGGAAGTGCCGCGCATGGAAGCAACCGGCTTCGGTGTCATGCATGTCAATGACAAGGACGAAATCAGCGCATTCATCGAAAAACCGGCCGATCCGCCTGGAATTCCCGGCAACGAGGATTTCGCGCTGGCCTCGATGGGCATTTACGTCTTCCATACGAAATTCCTGATGGAATGCCTGCGTCGCGATGCCGACGATCCCAATTCCAGCCGCGATTTCGGTAAGGATATCATTCCCTATATTGTGGAAAACGGTAAGGCCGTGGCGCATCGTTTTGCGCAATCCTGTGTCCGTTCCGATTTTGAACGTGCTCCTTACTGGCGCGATGTTGGCACAATCGATGCCTACTGGCAGGCCAATATCGACCTGACCGATATTCTGCCGGAACTGGATATCTACGACAAATCATGGCCGATCTGGACCTATGCGGAGATTAACCCGCCAGCCAAATTTGTGCATGACGACGAAGGTCGTCGTGGGTCGGCCATTTCCTCGCTGGTCTCAGGCGATTGTATCATCTCCGGTTCGTCGCTTTACCGCAGCTTGCTGTTCACAGGTGTTCGCGCCAACTCCTACTCGCGTCTTGAAGGTGCGATCATTCTCCCGAAGGTTACCATTGGCCGCCATGCGCGTTTGACCAATGTGGTCATTGACCATGGCGTGACCATTCCAGAGGGTCTGATCGTTGGCGAAGACCCGGAAATGGATGCAAAACGCTTCCGTCGTTCCGAGAACGGCATATGCCTCATCACCCAATCCATGATCGACAAGCTGGACGTGTAACACCTATGAAAGTTCTTTCGGTTTCATCCGAAGTCTACCCGCTCATCAAAACCGGCGGCCTTGCGGATGTTGCAGGCGCCCTGCCCCTTGCGATCAAGTCGCTGGGGGTGGAAACCAAGACCCTTATTCCGGGCTATCCGCCGGTCATGTCGGCCATCAAGGATGCTCGCAAGATTGCGACCTACGATAATCTGCTGGGTGAAACCGGCAACATTCTCGAAGTTACGCATGAGGGTCTGGACCTGCTGGTGCTGGACGCACCCAGCCTGTTTGCGCGCTCGGGCGGGCCGTATCTTGATGCGACCGGCAAGGACTATCAGGATAACTGGAAACGTTTCGCCGCACTGTCGCTGGCGGCGGCACAAATCGCCACCGGAAAAATGCCCGGCTGGCAACCGGACATTCTGCACGCCCATGATTGGCAAGGTGCCATGGCACCGGTCTATATGCGATATGGTGAGGCACCGGAAATTCCAAGCCTGCTGACCATCCATAATATCGCCTTCCAGGGCCAGTTCGACGCCACTATTTTCAGTCAGTTGGGTCTGCCAGCCCATGCCTTCATGGAGGCTGTCGAATATTACGGTTCCGTCAGTTTCCTGAAAGGTGGTCTGCAAACCGCGACTGCGCTGAGCACTGTCAGCCCATCCTATGCCGAGGAAATCCTCACACCAGAATTTGGCATGGGCCTTGAAGGGGTAATTGCCAGTCGCGCCGATGCCCTGTTCGGTATCGTCAACGGTATCGACACGCAGGTGTGGAACCCGGCCACCGATACTTTGATCGCGGACAATTTCAGCCAGGCAAACATCAAGGCGCGCAGCGCCAACAAAGCCGCCGTCGCGTCGCACTTTCGCATCGATGAAGACGACACGCCACTATTGTGCATCATTTCCCGTCTGACCTGGCAAAAAGGCATCGACCTGATGGCCGAAGTCGCCGATGAAATCGTTGATATGGGTGCACGGCTGGTGGTGCTGGGTGCTGGCGATATCGCACTGGAAGGTGCGCTGCTTGCGGCATCTTCCCGCCACAATGGCCGCCTAGGCGTCGCTATAGGCTACAATGAACCACTTTCACATCTCATGCAGGCAGGTTGCGACAGCATTATCATCCCTTCCCGTTTTGAGCCTTGTGGCCTGACCCAGCTTTATGCCCTTCGTTACGGTTGCGTGCCCGTTGTCGCCCGTACGGGTGGCCTGAATGACACGGTTATCGATGCTAACCCGGCAGCCCTTGCCGCCAAGGCAGCGACCGGCATTCAGTTCTCGCCCGTGTCGGCCAACGGTCTCCGCCAGGCATTGCGCAAGACATTGCGCTTCTACAGTGAACCGAAACTATGGACGCAAATCCAGAAACAGGGCATGAAATCAGACGTATCGTGGGAAAAAAGTGCAGGCCTTTATGCCAACCTTTATTCCCGTCTTGCTTCGAAAGGCAATTGAACAATGATCAAGACCGTCGCAACGACGCCATTTCAGGATCAGAAACCCGGCACGTCCGGACTGCGCAAGAAGGTGAAAGTCTTCGCGCAACCAAATTACGCAGAAAACTTTATTCAATCCATTTTTGACTCACTTGAAAACTTCAATGGCAAGACACTGGTGATTGGCGGCGATGGCCGTTATTACAACCGCGAGGTCATCCAGAAGGCCATCAAAATGGCTGCAGCTGCCGGTTTCGGCAAGGTTCTGGTCGGCAAGGGTGGTATTCTCTCCACGCCGGCCGCTTCTAACATCATTCGCAAATACGGCGCCTTCGGTGGCATCGTACTATCTGCAAGCCACAATCCCGGCGGCCCGGATGAAGATTTTGGCATCAAGTACAATGTCGACAATGGCGGCCCTGCACCGGAAAAAATTACCGATGCGATCTTCGCTCGCACCAAGGTTATCGACAGCTACAAGATCGCCGATATCGCCGACATAGATCTGGATGTCATCGGCTCGGTCGATGCTGGCGGCATGACCGTCGAGGTCATTGACCCCGTTGCCGATTATGCCGAACTGATGGAAAGCCTGTTTGATTTTGGCGCGATCAAGACATTGATTGCTGGCGGTTTCGGCGTGATCATCGACAGCATGAGTGCCGTCACCGGCCCTTATGCGGTCGAAATCCTCGAAAAACGCCTTGGTGCACCAAAGGGTTCGGTGCGCAACGCTGTTCCTCTGCCTGACTTTGGTGGTCACCATCCTGACCCGAACCTCGTGCACGCCAAAGAACTTTACGACGACGTAATGAGCGCAGAAGGTCCCGATTTCGGCGCTGCGTCGGACGGCGATGGCGACCGCAATATGGTGGTCGGCAAGGGCATGTTCGTGACACCATCCGACAGCCTCGCCATCATTGCCGCCAATGCCAAACTGGCACCCGGTTACGCTGGCGGCATTTCCGGTATTGCCCGCTCCATGCCAACCAGCGCCGCAGCAGACCGTGTTGCCGAAAAACTGGGCCTTGGCATGTACGAAACCCCGACCGGCTGGAAATTCTTCGGCAACCTGCTGGATGCTGGCAAGGTGACGGTATGCGGTGAGGAAAGCTTCGGAACCGGCTCCAACCACGTACGTGAGAAAGACGGCCTCTGGGCCGTGCTGTTCTGGCTCAACATCGTTGCCGTCCGCAAGGAAAGCGTCAAAGACATCGTGACGAAACACTGGGCCGAATATGGTCGCAACTACTATTCGCGTCACGACTATGAAGAGGTCGATGCTACCGCCGCCAACACGCTGGTAACGACACTGCGCGAAAAGCTGGCCACACTTCCGGGCACATCCTACGGCAACCTCAAGGTCGCCTCAGCCGATGATTTTGCCTATCACGATCCGATCGATCACTCCGTCAGCAAAAATCAGGGCATCCGTATTCTGTTTGAAGGCGGCTCACGCATCGTGCTGCGCCTGTCCGGCACCGGTACAGCGGGTGCAACGCTGCGCCTTTATGTCGAACGTTACGAGGCTGATCCGGCCCGTCACGCCATTGACACGCAGGAAGCTCTGGCCGACCTGATTTCCGTGGCAGATACCATTGCCGGAATCAAGTCCCATACCGGCCGTTCCGAGCCAACCGTTATCACCTGATAACAGCAGGCACCGCACAGTAAGATGTGCGGTGCCACAGCCATGCGCGCTGGTCGAAACCTTCCTGTCAAAACCATGCAGGAAAAGCTCGGGAAATATCTTCCAATGGCAGATGACACCGCTTTCACCAACACCGGCAGTGCCTTGCATGGAGGAACTCAGCTTTTCCAGGATAGCGTGGAATTCGCCGTCCGCTCGCAATATGCATCCAAACTTGAACTGTGCCTGTTTGACGAGACCGGAAACAAGGAAATCGCCCGCTTGGCGATGGAACGCGGCGATGACGATGTTCACCGCCTGTTTGTAGACGGCGTAAAACCCGGCGCACGGTATGGCTACAGGGCACACGGTGTTTATGCACCCGATCACGGCCTGTGGTTCGATCCAACAAAACTGCTGGTCGATCCTTACGCGACCGTGCTTGATCGTCCCTTTTCCAATCATCCAAGCATGTTCACCTTTGGTCTGGAAACAGCCTTCGTCACACCAAAATCGGTTGTGACACGGCACAAGCCCGTCACACTGGACAAACCGCGCTTCAATAAGGGCGGTTTCATTTATGAAATTGCCGTCAAACCTTTCACCATGCTGCATCCTGACGTGCCTGAACATCAGCGGGGTACGATTGCAGCCCTCGCCCATCCGTCGGTGGTGGCCCACCTCAAACATATCGGCGTTGATGCCATCGAGCTGATGCCGATAACCGCTTGGATTGATGAACGCCATCTGCCGCCTCTCGGCCTGACCAATGGCTGGGGTTACAACCCCGTTGCCTTCATGGCGCTCGATCCACGGCTTGCGCCCGGTGGTGTGAACGAACTGCGCGACACCGTCGCCGCACTCCATACACAGGATATCGGCGTCATCCTCGATCTGGTGTTCAACCACACCGGCGAAAGTGATCGTCACGGAACAACGCTGTCACTGCGCGGGCTCGACAATCTCAATTATTATCGCCACGCAGCAGACAATCCCGGCGTGCTGGTCAATGATACCGGCACCGGCAACACCGTTGCCTGCGACAGGGAGCCGGTGCGTCGGCTTATTGTCGATAGCCTGCGCCATTTCGTTCAGCATGTGGGCATAGATGGTTTCCGCTTTGATCTGGCGCCGGTGCTGGGTCGCTCGGCAACCGGTTTTGAACGGCAATCACCGACACTGGCTGCCATTCACAACGACCCTCTGCTGAAAGATCGCATCCTGATTGCCGAACCCTGGGACATCGGACCGGATGGATATCAACTTGGCAATTTCCCGGATGCCTATCTGGAATGGAATGACCGGGCCCGGGACGATCTGCGTCGTTACTGGCGTGGCGATCAGTGGACAACAGGTGCATTGGCCGATGCGCTGGCCGGCTCGTCGGGCATTTTTTCACGCCACAGCGGAACGGAAACCCGCAGCGTCAATTTTCTCGCCGCCCATGATGGTTTCACCCTGATGGACATCGTCTCCTATGCCGGCAAGCACAATGAGCGAAACGGCGAAGAAAACCGTGACGGCCATAATGAAAACCATTCGTGGAACAATGGTGCAGAAGGCAGTACCGACGATCCGGAGATACTTGCAAGACGTGCCGCTGACGTAAAAGCCATGTTGTCCACACTGTTTGTCACTCATGGGACAATCATGCTGACGGCAGGTGACGAAGGTGGACGCTCGCAGCAGGGCAATAATAATGCCTATGCGCAGGACAATGAGCTTACCTGGCTCGACTGGAGAGGCCTGAACAGCGAACTGGTTGCCCACACCGCGTTCCTGTCTTCTGTGCGCAAACGCTTCGCTGTCTTTTCCTCGACGGATTTTTTCACCGGACGCGATCAGGATGTTGAATGGTTGAACCCTGAAGGCGTGGCTATGAGCATCGCAGACTGGGAAAGATCCGATGGCACACCCTTTTCCATGCTGTTAAAAACCAAAGATCTGAAAACCGGCAAATCGACGCGTCTCGCCGTGCTGTTCAACCGCAGATATGAACCTCAGAACTTTATCCTTCCCGGCAGCGGTTGGAAGTCTGTTGGCGGTGATGCCGAGGAGGGTGGCGCTACCGTGCCTGCCCGCAGCGTCGGTTTCTATCATCAGCCATGACAAATCTTGTTATTGCCACACCAAGTGAACATTTATGATGTAGCAGCACGCCTCCCGAAATTGCATACCGCTGTTGGGAGATAGGCAACAAACATAGACTGAGGCATTGCAGTGCTTCACCTCACCATTTCTGGTAAAATCTTATGACCCGCGAAATTTCATTAAAAGACGTAAAAGACCTGGTAGGCAGCGAGATCGGTGTATCGGACTGGATCCTCGTTGATCAGCCGATGATTGACGCCTTTGCCAAGGCCACTCTGGACGAACAGTTCATTCATACCGACCCGGAACGAGCCAAGGCTGAAAGCCCGTTTGGCGGCACCATTGCACATGGTTTCCTGACACTGTCGCTACTATCTGCCATCAATTACAGCGCGCTGCCAAAAATCCGCGAACAGACCATGGGTATCAACTATGGCTTTGAAAATATTCGCTTTGTCAGCCCGGTTAAAAGCGGTGCTCGTATCCGTGGACATTTCACCCTGGTTGAAGCACGCCTGCGCGGCGCGGCCATGATGATGACCAGCTACGATGTGTCGGTAGAAATCGAAAATGAAAAGAAACCTGCCTTGACCGCGCGATGGACAACCATCGTTCAGTTTGATCCCAAAGACAGACCGACCGAAGATTGAAAAAATGAAATCGGCCACGCCGATTTTCATGTTCCCTCGGCAGAATGGCCGCTCGGAAGAATGGTTTGGCTGGCCCGGTATTTGACCGGAACAGCCCGTCGCGCTTTACATGTCAACTCTCAGAATATGACTTCGGATACCGCCTCACCCAGTAACCCGCCGACATATTCCGCAAATGAGCGCCAGCATTCCAGCCGGAACGTATCCTCGGTCACACGCAAGATAACCACTTCGGCCTTGCCAAACAGCGTGCGCGAAACCGCACCCACCGGGAAGGCCGCAAGCGACAGGTCCTGCGGGCAGCCTGCATTCAGCACATCGGCCGCATCCTCACCTGACACAATAAAGGCCGTGTTGCGGTGAGAAATATCGGCAGACGAATGTATTGCATCGACAGTGGCACAAACCGCCATCAGATCTCCGCCTGATTGGTCGATCACCAGCCACTCATCCGGCCCGAGCCACAATGCTGAACGCAGTCCTGACACGCTGGATGTTTTGGGTCTGGTTGGCAGCACAAGACCAAGTGCCGTGGACAGAGGACCAACCGCATCTTCCTTGGCACGCAGCGAGATGCGTGATGCAAATGCCGCCTGTTCGATGGAAATGCTTCCCTGAACACGCCGGAAGCTGGCATTCGGCTGTGTTCTTGTTGCTTCAATCGTATCAGCCATGGATGCGGCCTCCTTCCTTGTCAAAGAACACCATATCGGTGACTTCAACGGCAATCGTTCTGTCTACCAGAGGGATATAAAGCGTCTCGCCCACCCGCTTATGGCCATCCACCACCAGGCCGAACGCGATGGAACGACCGAGATTTTCCGACCAGTAGGCAGAGGTGACATGACCGAGCATGGTCATCGGTTTGGGCTGGTTGGGATCGGCAACAATCTGCCCGCCCTCTTCCGGTACGATGGTCGGTTCCTTGCTCAAGAGCCCAACCAATTGCTTGCGTCCGGACCGTACGAGATCTGGTCGTTTCAACCCGCGAATACCGACAAAGTCCGTCTTCTTTTTGGAAACAGCCCAGGACAGACCCGCATCGTCAGGTGTCACTGTGCCGTCAGTATCCTGACCGACGATGATGTACCCCTTTTCGGCACGCAGAATATGCATGGTTTCCGTACCGTACAGGCAACCACCCACCGCTTCTGCCCGTTTGCGAACGGCCTGCCAGACCGCCGGTCCGAAGTCAGCGGGAACATTGATTTCGAAACCAAGTTCGCCGGTAAACGACACACGGAACAACCGGGTTGGCACCCCGCAGAACTTGCCTTCCGCAACACTCATATGCGGAAAGGCTTCGTTGGAAATATCAATGCCCTCAACAAACGGCTCAATCACTTCCCGCGCCTTTGGTCCCTGCACGGCAATGACCGCCCATTGTTCGGTGGTCGATGTCAGCCAGACATTCAAATGCGGAAATTCAGTTTGCAGATAATCTTCCATATGGTGCAACACGCGTGGCGCGCCACCTGTTGTCGTCGTCACATGGAAACGGTCTTCCGCAATGCGCCCGACAACACCATCATCATACACAAAGCCATCTTCGCGGGTCATAATGCCGTAACGGCATTTGCCCGGTTTCAGCGTGTCCCAGGCATTGGTGTACATCAGATTGAGGAACTTTGCGGCATCCGGCCCAACAACCTCGATCTTGCCAAGGGTTGAAGCATCAAACACGCCGACCTTGTCACGGGCGGTCTTGCATTCGCGGTTGACCGCTTCATGCATGTTTTCACCGGCTCGCGGGAAAAACCACGCACGTTTCCAGTTACCGACATCTTCAAACACCGCACCGGCAGCCTCTTCAAGCGCATGCATCGGTGTCTTGCGCGTCGGATCAAACAGATGGCCACGCGAGTGGTTGACCAGCGTGCCGAAGGTCACCGGCGTATAGGGCGCACGGAAGGTGGTCAGTCCCACTTTCGGCAGGTCGCGACCCAGTGCTTCCGCAGCAATGGCAAGACCATGCATGTTGGAGAGCTTGCCCTGATCAGAAGCCATGCCGTTCGTCGTGAAGCGCTTGATATGTTCGATGGAGTGCATGCCTTCACGCACCGCAAGGCGAATATCCTTGGCGCAGACATCGTGCTGGAAGTCGATAAATGCTTTGACGCCGCTATCTTCCCCTGCACCTTCCGCCGCCCCGATCATGCCACCGGTCCAGTTGCGCGAGTTGCTGCCGGTGAAGTAGACATCGGCATCCTCGGCGGCACCGGCCGCTTTTGCGGCATTTTCACCGGCCGCAAGTGCCTCGGCAATCAGTGCTTCCAGATCATCCGTGCCATTGCAGGTGCCAACGGAAATGCAGTCCTGCACGTGGACATCAGGCAGGAAACGATCATTCTGCGCATCGAACCGCAGCTTGCCGCGTGATTGTGAGAACAGATGTACTGAAGGCGTCCAGCCCGCCGAAACCAGCAGAGCATCAACCGAAATCTTGCGCTTGGACGCACCGCCGTTGCGACCGACCGTTATCGACGACACCCGCAGACGTCCCGATGTGTTGAAAACACTATGACCAGTCAAGACTGTGATGCCGAGCGAACGGGCCTCAGCCAACAGGCTTTCAGCCGGGTTATCGCGGCAGTCGACAATAGCGGCAATCTCGACGCCAGCCTTTTTCAGATCAAAGGCCGTTTCATAGGCAGAATCATGGGCGGTATAGACGCCCACCTTGTGACCGACCGCCACACCATAATGGTTGAGATAGGTGCGCCCTGCCGATGCCAGCATGATGCCGGGTCGGTCATTATTGGCAAACACCATATGACGTTCGATGGAGCCTGTCGCCAGAACAACCTGCTTGGCGCGAACCTGCCACAGACGCTCACGCGGCTGCGCCTTTTCCGGCAACACCAAATGATCGCTCAACCGTTCCGCAAGCCCAAGGAAGTTGTGATTGTAATATCCAAACACGGTGGTGCGCGGCAAGATCCGCACGTTCGGCATGGCTCTCAACTTGGCGATGGTCGCTTGCGCCCAGTCATATCCTTCCATGCCATCGATAATCGCACCCTTGTCGAAATGCAGTGCGCCACCGGCCTCCGGTTGCTCATCCGCAAGGATCACATTGGCACCGGTGCGGGCAGCGGCAAGTGCCGCCGTCAGACCCGCTGCACCACCGCCAGCCACCAGCACATCACAATGCGCGTAGCGGGTTGCGTAGTGATCGGCATCCGCCTCCTCTGGCACCACGCCAAGACCGGCAGCCCGGCGAATGACCGGCTCGTAAATCTTGTGCCAGAAGCTCTTTGGCCACATGAAGGTCTTGTAGTAAAAACCGGCGGCAAAAAACGGTGAAAACAGATCGTTTATCGCTCCAACATCAAAAGACAGGGTTGGGAAGCGATTTTGCGAACGGATGATGGCACCGTCGAATACTTCCTGCACCGTGGCGCGCACGTTTGGCTGGCGACGGCCAGCGTCACGCGACACATCAATCAAGGCATTGGGCTCTTCCGGACCTGCCGAAAGAAAACCGCGTGGCCGATGATATTTGAAAGAACGACCAATCAGGTGAACACCATTGGCCAGCAATGCTGCGGCCACCGTGTCACCTTCAAGCGCCGTGTAAATCTTCCCGTCAAAGGTAAATCGGGCAGTGCGTGCAGGCGTTAGACGCCCCACTCCGGCAATACGATATGCGCCGCTCATTTCGACGCTCCTTTATCATTGGCAGTTTCAAGAATGGCATCGGCATCAGGCTTCGGTTCACCTGCCTTGTAAGTCAGGTAAATTCTGTCACTGACCGTGTGCCGGGCTGCATTGAAAAAACGCCCGCAGCCATGAATGTGGCGCCAGCGCTCAAAAATCAGCCCCTTGGTATTGTCACGCATGAAAAAGAACTCCGAAAAAGCCTCATCGGAAATCTCGGCAATGTTTTCAGGGCGCGCAATATGCGCCTCACCCGCCCAGCGAAACTCCAGTTCGGAACGGTCATCTTCGCAATAAGGGCAACGAATAATCAGCATGGTTTAGTCCTCAAGCCTTAGTGCGCAACAGCCGCAGCGGCAGCTTCATCGATCAGTCGGCCGGTGCGGAAACGGTCGAGCGTCAACCCGGCGGCCAGCCGGTGCGGCTCACCCCGTGCAATCAGATGCGCAAACAGATGCGCTGAACCCGGCGTCGCCTTAAAGCCGCCGGTACCCCAGCCGCAATTGACAAAGAGGTTTGGCACCGGCGTCACGCTCTGGATGGCGGAACGATCGGGTGTGTTGTCCGTAATGCCACCCCACTGGCGCATCATCTTGACGCGACGCAGAACCGGGAAAAGCTCACAAATCGCATCCAGCGTGTGGGTGATGATCTGCAATCCACCGGTCTGCGAATAGGATGTATACTGGTCCGTTCCAGCACCGATTACCAACTCTCCCTTATCGGATTGGGAAATATAGGCATGCACCGTATTGGACATGATCACGCATGGAATGATGGGCTTGAGCGGTTCGGACACCAGCGCCTGTAGCGGCTGGCTTTCCAGCGGCACCCGCACATCCGCCATCGACATGACGACAGAGGAATGCCCGGCCGCCGATACGCCAATCTTTTTCGCGCCGATAAATCCACGGTTCGTCTCAACCCCGGTCACCGCGCCGTCAGGCCCGCGCCGGATGGCGGTTACTTCGCAATTCTGAATGATATGGACACCCCGGTCGGAGGCAGCACGCGCATAACCCCAGTTGACCGCGTCATGACGGGCCGTACCGCCACGGCGCTGCAAGGCGGCACCATTGATCGCATAACGGGCTGTGCCGGAGATATCGAGCGGCGGGCAATAGGCCTTGGCCTGTTCCGGTGTCAGCCACTCATTATCGATGCCATAAAGACGGTTCGCATTGATGTGGCGTTTGAACGACTGCATGTCATGGATGTTATGCGACAACATCATCACGCCGCGTGGCGAATACATGACGTTGTAGTTCAATTCCTGGCTCAACCCTTCCCACAGTTTCAGGGAATGCTCGAAAATGTCCATGCTCTCTTCGTAGAGATAGTTGGAGCGGATGATGGTGGTGTTACGTCCACTGTTACCCCCACCCAGCCAGCCTTTTTCCAGAACGGCAACATTGGTGATGCCATGCTCCTTGGCCAGATAATAAGCTGCCCCAAGACCATGCCCGCCACCGCCGATGATAATGACGTCGTATTCACTGCGAGGTTCGGGCGACACCCATTGGGCGTCCCAGCCCTTGTGACCGCGTAATGCTTCTCTGGCCACGGCAAAAACCGAATATTTCCGCATGTGATTTCAGACTCCCTTGGAAGGACCGGTAGAGTTTTTAACGCACCATACACATGACAAATCGCGACATGCCGTATCGTCCACTTTGCGACGCATGACACACGATGTTTTGACATGAAGCAACATATTCGTTGTATTAAGGCAGCGCTGTTGATTTGCCCGATGTCGGCGCAGCCGGGCTTTTTGACGCGCCGTCAAGGTTAACGGCTAGACTTTCTGCAGATCATCTGATATTGCACCACACCAATCGCGTGGCCGTCTGGCCAACGAACGATATTTTGTTTGCCTGAGGATGCCATTCGTCTTCGGCTCTAAGAACCAAACAAAGGAACGGGATACACGTGCAGGTACTAGTCCGCGACAATAATGTCGATCAGGCGCTACGCGTTCTGAAGAAGAAATTGCAGCGCGAAGGCGTCTTCCGCGAAATGAAGATGCGCGACCATTTCGAGAAGCCATCCGAGAAGCGTGTTCGCGAAAAGGCTGAAGCAATTAGCCGCGTTCGCAAGCTCGCACGCAAGCGTGCACAGCGCGAAGGCCTGGTTGCTGGCGCCCGTGCGGCTCGCTAAGCGGTCGTCTTTTCGACGTTTTTGAATGCTTGTTGGGCGGGGGCGAATTTTCGCCGCCGCTTTTTCAGTTTACGGCCTCAAGCATAGTTGAGTGCCAGGCCTTTAAGGGAAAAGACACCAGATGATCGCCGACATGAATTGTGCAACCGCTCGTTCCAACACTCTGCGGCGCAACGTGGTTGATAAGCACAAGACATCGGCACTGTTCCCGATCATGGCCTGTTTGCTTGTTGCCGGCCTCTCCGGTTGCGCCACAACCACTCAGCCATCTGACGCCATTCGTCTGGATCGTGCTCAGGGCTCCAGTGAAAACATCGCCTCCCTGTCATCGGTTATCAGTTCGAACCCGCAGGATCCGGAAGGCTACAATGTGCGTGGCTCCGCTTACGGCCGCGCTGGTGATTTTCGCCGTGCGCTGGCCGACTTCGACCGCGCCATCCAGTTGAACCCACGCTTTTACCAGGCTTACGCCAACCGCGCGCTGGTCAACCGCAACATGGGGCAGCAGGCGCAGGCACTTGCCGATTACAACGCCGCCCTGCAGATCAACGCATCTTATGACGTGGCCTATATCGGCAGAGGTAACCTTTACCGCCAGACCGGCCGCACCAATGAGGCTTTCAACGATTTCAGCCGGGCGATCCAGCTTGAGACCACGGATGGTCGCGCCTGGCATAACCGTGGTCTGATCTACCAGCTCCGCAACCAGCATGCGCAGGCGATCGAAGATTTCTCGAAGGCCATCTCGCTGTCGCCAAGCTCACCAGAGCCCTATAACGGTCGCGGTATTTCCTACATCGCCCTCAACGACGATGAAAACGCATTTGCTGACTTCAACACGGCCATTGCGCTGGACGACAAGATTGCTGAATCCTGGGCAAACCAGGCTTTGGTCTATGAGCGTCGCAATGAGACGGCAAAGGCGGCAAAGTCCTATTCGCACGCAGCGCGTCTTGATCCCAAATACAAGCCGGCACTTGACGGCGTTGCCCGTACTCGCGGTGGCGCATAAAGCTCGAGCCTGACATAATCATGATCGAAAGCCGGAAGGGAAACCTTCCGGCTTTTTGCATTCCATACCGTCGCTAACTTTGCACGACGCAACACAAAACAAAGGGCGCGTGCATCTCTGCACGCGCCCTTCAAAACAAATCCTAAGCCGATGATTAGTGGTTCATGGCCTTGACGATTTCTTCCGTCACCTTCTTGGCGTCGCCAAGCAACATCATCGTGCCGTCCTTGTAGAACAGTGTGTTGTCGATACCGGCATAACCGGAACCAAGAGAACGCTTCACGAAAAGGCAGGTCTTTGCCTTGTCGACATCAAGGATCGGCATACCGTAAATCGGCGAGGTCTTGTCGTCACGCGCAGCCGGGTTGGTCACATCGTTCGCGCCAATCACATAGGCCACGTCGGCCTGTGCGAATTCGGAGTTGATGTCTTCCAGCTCGAACACTTCATCATAGGGCACATTGGCCTCGGCCAGCAGCACGTTCATGTGGCCAGGCATACGACCGGCAACAGGGTGAATTGCGTATTTCACCTCTACGCCGTTCTTTTTCAGCGTATCGGCCATTTCACGCAGCGCATGTTGTGCCTGTGCAACCGCCATGCCGTAACCCGGTACGATGATAACCTTGGAGGCATTGGCCATCAGGTAAGCAGCATCGTCGGCAGAACCCTGCTTGACGGTGCGTTGAACGCCATCGTCAGCGGTGGCAGCAGCTGCTTCACCGCCGAAGCCACCCAGAATAACCGAGATGAACGAGCGGTTCATACCCTTACACATGATGTAGGACAGGATCGCACCCGAAGAACCAACCAGTGCACCGGTGATGATCAGCGCCAGATTGCCGAGCGTAAAGCCGATACCGGCGGCAGCCCAGCCCGAATAGGAGTTCAGCATCGACACGACCACAGGCATGTCCGCGCCACCGATCGGGATGATCAGCAGAATACCGAAGACCAGCGACAGGGCAACGATCAACCAGAAGACAAAGTGGCTTTCGGTAGCAACCAGAATGCCGATCAGCACGACAATGGCAGCGAAGATCGATGCGTTGATGACATGGCGCATCGGCAGCATGATCGGCTTGCCCGACATGCGGCCATCAAGTTTCAGATAGGCAATGATCGAGCCGGTAAAGGTAATCGCACCAATTGCCACGCCAAGCGACATTTCAATCAGTGCCTGCGCATGGATCGAACCAAGTTCGCCAATGCCAAAGGATGACGGTGTGTAGATGGCAGCAGCAGCCACCAGCACAGCAGCAAGACCAACCAGCGAGTGAAAACCAGCGACCAGCTGCGGCATCGAAGTCATCGGGATTGTGCGGGCAATATAGGCACCGGCACCACCACCAATGGCAAGACCGAGAATGATCAGCACCAGACCGCCGAAGGACGGCGTTGCCAGAAGCAGCGTCGTGCCGATGGCGATTGCCATACCGACCATGCCGTACAGGTTACCCTTGCGGCTGGTGGCAGGATGCGAAAGGCCGCGCAGTGCCATGATGAACATCACGCCGGAAACGAGATAGAGGAAGGCGGCAAAATTTTGGGACATTCAGGCAGCCCTCACTTATCTTTTTTCTTGTACATGGCGAGCATGCGGCTGGTGACGAGGAAGCCACCAAAAATGTTGACCGATACGAGGACCAGCGCCACGAAACCAAAACCGGTCGCAAGACCGGAGGTGGAAATGCCAACGGCAAGCAATGCACCGACTACGATCACAGAAGAGATCGCGTTGGTGACAGCCATAAGCGGTGTGTGCAGTGCAGGCGTTACCGACCACACGACGTAATAACCGACAAAGATCGACAGCACGAAAATAGCCAGACGGAATACGAAGGGATCGATTGCGCCGCCTGATACACCGTGTGCTGCCAAACCGACAGCGTCAACAACATCAGGCGTTTGCGCCGCTGCAGCCTTGACCGCTTCGACAGCCTGATCCAGCCCATCGAGAGCCTTGTTCAAAACTTCATTCGCCATCATGCGGCTCCTTCATTCTTGACGCCACCGAAATTCGGGTGAACGACGGCGCCGCCATGCGTCAGCATGGTTGCTTTGACCAGTTCATCTTCCGTGTTCAGGGCAAGTTGCTTGGTTTCCTTGGAGATCATCGTCTCCAGGAATGTCAGCAGGTTCTTTGCGTAAAGCAGCGACGCCGATGCAGCCACTCGGCCCGCGACGTTGCTGTAACCGATGACCTTGACGCCCTCGACATACGCAACCTTTCCGGCCTCGACGCCTTCCACGTTGCCGCCACGCTCGACAGCAAGATCAACGGCAATCGAACCGGAACGCATGGAGGCCAGCATCGCGCGCGAAACAAGCTTCGGTGCTGGACGGCCCGGAATAAGTGCTGTCGTGATGACGATATCCTGCTTGGCAATATGTTCGGCAACCAGAGCGGCCTGCTTAGCCTGATATTCAGCCGACATCTGCTTGGCGTAACCGCCAGCGGTCTCGGCGGCCTTGAACTCGTCGTCTTCAACGGCGATGAACTTGGCACCAAGAGACGCAACCTGCTCCTTAGCGGCAGGGCGCACGTCGGTTGCCGAAACCACAGCACCCAGACGGCGTGCCGTCGCGATGGCCTGAAGACCGGCAACACCGGCACCCATCACGAACACCTTGGCGGCTGGCACGGTACCGGCAGCGGTCATCATCATCGGCATGGCGCGGTCGTATTCACCAGCCGCATCAATAACCGCCTGATAACCGGCCAGGTTGGCCTGCGACGACAGAACGTCCATCGACTGGGCACGGGTGATACGCGGCATCAGTTCCATGGCGAATGTCGTGGCGCCAGCTTTCGCCAGAGCAGCCAACGCTTCTTCGTTGCCGTAGGGGTCCATGATGGCAATGACGATAGCGCCCTGCTTTATGGACTTGATTTCCTTGTCCACCGGGCGACGAACTTTCAAAATGACATCGGCGGTTTTGGCGTCGGTTGCCTTGCCGATTTTCGCTCCGGCTTTTTCGTAGTCCGCATCGGGAATACGTGACAGCAGACCTGCCCCGGCTTCGACAACAACCTCAAGTCCGAGGCCGATCATCTTTTTGACGGTTTCCGCCGAAGCGGCAACACGCGGTTCGTCCGGCGAGGTTTCCTTCGCCACAAATACCACACTGCTCAACGCAGACTCTCCTTAGATCACTGGAAAATCCGGAGATGCGCCCGGCATGTTCCATCCATTAAATTTCACGGCAATACAGCCCGGTGGAGACGGTGATCTCCAGCAGGATGGCTTCGACCAATCAGATTGCTGACGAAATATCAGCGCAGGATAATTGTGCCCGCTACAAGCAGAACGACGAACACAATAAATCCGCCGAAAAAGCCGGCAGTGGTGAAGAACCCTGCGGCCATGGCGATCATCAATGCGCAAAGCGCAATGGTACCCAGTTTGGTCGCGCTTAGAAAAAGATTGTAGGTTTTTTCGTGCTCTGCATAGTTCATCGGCGCGCCGACTTCGACAGGTCCGGTATGATGTTCGCTCATGGTAATTTCCCTTCCAAAAATCCGTAAAGGAACAGACGCTTTTTGAAGCGCGATACGCAATAAAACGCCGGAATACGTGACCTTTACGGCTCTCTCTCCACGCCGAGACCTAACACAAAGCAACTAAACTGCGCAATGGACGAGATGCCGCATCAAATCGATATAAATGCACAAAGCACTACTATTGACGCATGCCCGGACCGTTGCATTTCAACAATACAACACATACAGAAATTTGAATGGCTTTTTCGCTGGCCCTTAAGGGCAGGATACGATGCGTGGCAAAATCAATAAATATAGCCTTGGAGTCGGATCAGGGACGAAAAGACGACAAGAGGGGGGAGAATAATGACAGCTCTATTGAAGCTGAGCACGGTGATCGATGCGATCAGTGAGTTTCTTGGCAAACTTTCAGGTTACCTCGTTCTGATATGCTGCCTCGTCAGCGCCATCAACGCCCTTGTGCGTTACATCTTCAACTACAGCTCCAACGGCTGGCTTGAAATCCAGTGGTACATGTTCGGGTTCATCGTGTTGATCGGGGCGTCCTATACACTGCGCATGAACGAGCACGTCCGTGTCGACATCATCTACGGTTCGATTTCATCGCGTGCCCGTATCTGGGTCGATATTATCGGCATCACGCTTTTCCTTCTTCCCGCCTGCTTCTACCTGATGTGGCTCAGCTGGCCGATGTTTGCCCTGTCCTTCCAACAGGGTGAAATGTCCTCGAATGCCGGTGGTCTTATCCGCTGGCCGGTCAAACTCATTATCGTTGCAGGTTTTGCGCTGCTGTTCCTTCAGGGTCTGTCGGAACTGATCAAGCGTTTCGGCGCTCTTGCCGGTTTGGTGGCTCTCGACACCAAATACGAAAAACCACTTCAATAACGGCGTCGGGAACGGGGACTTAAAACATGTTCGAATACGGTATTCTGCCGCCACTCATGTTCGTCAGCATGGTCATTTTCATGCTGTACGGTTTTCCTGTGGCCTTTTCGCTCGCAACCGTCGGCCTGATGTTTGGCGTCATCGGTATTTTCACCGAGCATTTTTCACCAGCGTTTCTGCAGGCTCTGCCGCTGCGCATCTTTGGCATAGTGTCGAACGATCTACTGCTGGCTATTCCGTTCTTCACCTTCATGGGAGCAATTCTCGAACGATGCGGTCTGGCGGAGGATTTGCTGGAAGGCACCGGAAAACTGTTCGGCGCCGTTCCCGGCGGTCTGGCCTACGCGGTTATCGTCGTGGGTGCCATTCTCGGCGCCATAACCGGTACGGTTGCTGCCTCGGTTATCACCATGGGTGTCATTTCACTGCCGATCATGCTGAAATACGGCTACAGCCCACGCCTTGCCACGGGTGTTATTGCCGCCTCCGGCACCATCACCCAGGTTATCCCGCCATCGCTCGTGCTGATCGTTCTGGCTGATCAGCTCGGCAAGTCGGTTGGCGACATGTATCTGGGTGCTATCGGACCATCCTTCCTTCAGGTCGGTATCTTCCTGCTGTTCATCTTCATCTTGTCGCTCGTTCGCCCGAAGGATGTGCCAGCCCTGCCTCCGGAAGCGCGTGGCGAGTTGAACCGCGCCCTCGTCCTCAAGGTGCTCGGCGGCATGATCCCATCCATCGTGCTGATCTTCCTGGTTCTGGGAACGCTGTTCCTCGGCCTTGCCACACCGACCGAAGCCGGTGCGCTTGGTGTTGTCGGTGCACTGGCACTGGCTGCAGGCCATCGCCGCCTGACCTGGGATCTCGTCAAGCAGGGCATGCACTCCACCATGCACATCACCTCCATGGTGGTGTTCATTCTGGTGGGTGCGACCTGCTTCAGCCTGGTGTTTCAGGGCATGGATGGTTCGTTGTGGATCGAACACTTATTGTCCGGCATTCCAGGCGGCCCGATCGGCTTCCTGATCTTCGTCAACATCTTCATCTTCTTCCTCGCCTTCTTCCTCGATTTCTTCGAGATTGCCTTTATCGTTATTCCGATGCTGGCACCGGTTGCACAGTCGCTCGGCATCGACCTGATCTGGTTCGGCGTCCTGATCTGCATCAACATGCAGACCAGCTTCATGCACCCGCCCTTCGGGTTTGCACTGTTTTACCTTCGCAGTATCGCGCCGAGATCGGTCAAGACGTCAGATATTTACATGGGGGCGATACCGTGGCTCGGCATGCAGCTGATCCTCGTCGCCATCGTGATCTTCTGGCCCGAATCCGTCACCTATTGGCTAGACAAGGCACCTGAAGTCGACCTGAATTCGATCAAGATCGAAGTGCCCGCCTTCGGCAATCAGGGTGGCAACACCATGCCGAACTTCGGCCTGCCGCCAATGGATGGTGCGCCAGCTCAACCGGGTGGCGGCCAGGGTGGTGGATTACCGGGAATGCCAAATCTTAACGAACCACCCAAGATCCAATAATAATCAAAAACCCCGCCAGATCGCTCTGGCGGGGTTTTTACTTAGAACTGGTGGTGCTCGAGAAAAGTCCGCGACGATCCTACAGCTTGCCGCTGCGTTGCTGGATCATCATGAACGTATCGAAGGTATATTCGGACAGCTGCATCCAGAGATAACCTTCCCGCTTGAACGCCGCCTGATCTTCATAGATTCTCTTGAAGTCAGCATTGGTAGCGGAAATCTCGCTGTAAACTTCCATCGACGCCTTGTAGCAAGCCTCTAACACTTCTTGGCTGAATGGCCGCAGCACCGCGCCCTCCGCGACCAACTGCTTGATGGCCGTTGGGTTCTTGGTGTCGTATTTTGCCATCATATGGGTATTTGCATAAGCGCAGGCGTCTTGCAGTGCTGCTTGGTAGTGCTTTGGCAGATTGTTCCACTGGTCGAGATTAACAAAGGCGTGAATGGCAAGTCCGCCTTCCCAGAAGGCCGGATAATAATAATATTTCGCCACCTTCTGGAAACCAAGCTTGTGGTCGTCATAAGGTCCTATCCACTCCGCCGCATCGATGGTGCCTTTTTCAAGTGCTGGATAGATGTCGCCGCCAGCCACCTGCTGCGGCACGACACCAAGTTTCTCCACCACCTTGCCGGCGAGACCGGCAATACGCATCTTGACGCCCTTGAGGTCATCAACAGTGTTGATCTCCTTGCGGAACCAGCCACCCATCTGCGCACCGGTATTGCCCGCGACGATGCCGTAAATCTTATGCTTGGCATAGAACTCGTTCATCAGCGTGTTGCCATTGCCTTCATAGAACCAGGCGTTGGTCAGGCGGGCATTAAGACCGAATGGAATGGCCGAACCAATCGCAAAGGTCGGATCCTTGCCAACGTAATAATAGGAGCAGGTATGCGCCATCTCCACTGTGCCTGACGACACGGCATCAGCAGCTTGCAGGCCGGGCACAATTTCACCGGCGGCAAATGTCTGGATCGTGAAGTTGCCATCAGTTGCCGCAGCAACATGTTTGGCAATGTCTTCCGCCCCACCAAAAATCGTATCCAGCGATTTGGGGAATGATGACGTCAGACGCCACGTGATCTTGGTCTTTTCCTGCGCAATTGCCGGTGCGGCCAACGACACAGCTGCGGCACCTGCACCCGCACCTGTCACTGCACTGTTTTTCAAGAATGAGCGGCGATCCATATTATCCTCCCAGATAATCGCGACAAAGCTTGACCGTTCTCCCCACGGCTACGCCTGGTTGAAAGTAAACATGAGCACTTTGGCGCTGGCAAGATCAGCCACGATTTTCGGTCACGCCAGAACCGGCCTGTTAGCCGCATTTAACGGCAAAAACCGGCGAAAACCCGCCTGCAGCACATAGTCTTAGACTAAAGAATGAGCTGCATTCAGCAATCACTTCGTGGGTTTTGCGGACGCTTGACTTCCATCACGAACAGGCATTTTTACAAGGCTTGAAAAGTTTCAAGTTCAACCGGAGACATCATGCCAAGACCAGTCATTGCCATCCCAGCCGATATTAGGGAATTCGACGGCACAACATGGCATGCGGCACAGACACAATATATCAATGCAGCGCTCAAGGCCGCTGACGTCATGTCCTTCATTATCCCGGCACTTGTCGAAGGCAATGATATCGATGAAATCCTTGATCGTGTCGATGGGCTCTTGGTGTCCGGCTCTGCCACCAATGTGCATCCCTCACTCTACGGTATGGAAGCCAAGGAGAGCGACGGACCTTTCGATCCAGCCCGCGATGCCACCACCCTGCCATTGATCCGTCGTGCACTGGAACGCGGCATTCCGATGTTTGCCATCTGCCGTGGCATTCAGGAACTGAACGTGGCACTGGGCGGCACGCTGGCCAGTGAAATTCAGGAGCAGCCGGGCGTGTGGGATCATCGCAAACCGACCGATGTTGATCGGCACGAGGCTTATGCCATTCGCCAGCCAGTGATCATCCGCGAGGGTTCCTGCATTGCCCAGCATCTGGGTCTCGCAGGCGAAATCCAGATCAACTCCCTGCATCGTCAGGCGATTGCCAAAACAGCGCCGCGTCTGCAGGTGGAGGCAACGGCAGAAGACGGCACGATTGAAGCCGTGTCGGTTATCGATGCAAAGGGATTTGCCGTCGGTGTGCAATGGCACCCGGAATATTGGGCTGAGACGGACGCACCGTCTCGTGCCCTTTTTGAAGCTTTCGGCAAGGCTATCAGGGAATATCAGGCCAGCAAGGCCTGATACCAGCACATCAATCTCGCCCGCCGAGGGAGAGATCAAATTTCAGCATGCCGGTACGCCCATTAACCCTTGACAGGAGTTTCCGGCACCGGTGTCAGGACTGTCTTGTCCTTGAACCAGCCAAGAAGATTGTCGGCCACCAGATCTGCCATCGCATTTCGCGTCGGAATGGACGCCGATGCCACGTGCGGCAACATCGAAATGTTGTCGAGGCTCAGAAACGCATCCGGCACTTGCGGCTCATTGTAGAACACATCAAGTCCGGCAGCACCGATCACCTTGTCCTGCAACGCCTTGATCAGAGCATCCTCGTCAACGCTCGAACCACGGCCGACATTGATGAACACGCCCTGCGGCCCCAACGCCTTGAAGACATCGGCATCGATAATCTTGTGGGTTGCAGCCGTGCCAGGCACGATACTGATCAAGGTATCGACCTTTTCAGCCATTTCCTTCAGCGAACCATAATAGGTATAGGCCACGTCATCCCGCTTTGTGCGGGTGTGGTAGCCAAGATTGACCTTGAAAGGTTCCAAACGTTTGGCAATCTCCAGGCCGATACGACCGAGGCCCAAAATACCGATCGTACGACCCTTGAGCGAAAACGGCGAAAGGCCAAACGCGCCTTCCTTGGCCCAACGGCCTTCACGCAAATAGTTCTCCGCCTGCGGCAGACGGCGCAGCGTATTGATCAGCAGCGCAATGGTGGTGTCAGCCACCTCATCGTTCAAAACATCCGGTGTATTGGTCACGACAACACCACGCGATGCCGCATGTTTGGCATCCACACCATCATAACCGACGCCAAAATTGGCAATGATTTCAAGCTTCGGCAAGGCATTCATCCAAGCCGCAGAAACAACGCCGGACACGGCAATACCACGTACGCGTTCAGCTACGCCCTCCGGCAGAACAAGCTCGCCACCGGCCGGAACGGTAATGATTTCAACATTGCCCTTCAGACGTTCGGTAACACGAGGGTTGATCTTGCCAGGAACGAGAACGGTCGCTTTGGTATCAGACATGCACTTCCTCCATAGGGTCAGGACCCACTAAATTCATCCATTCTGCGAGGAAATTTTCAGTCTGAAGGGCAAAATGAGCCATGCAAATGTAAAATTCATTTCAAGCTCAGCTTGTCTATCCATACGTCAAACAGCCCCGCGATGAAGGCTTTGAAGCCCTTGATCGCCTGTTGCAGGCAATGCATGACGGGATAAATCGCTCCCGACATGCCCTTGTCTGCCACCATACAATTCAAGACTTTAAAACAGAATAGTATGACTTTGAAAGGCCAGGATGCCGATATCCGTTACTGTCTCGAGCGGACAGGGCCAGTTGATTGGCGAATACGCATTTCCGGCTTGATCAGATGGATACCATCCGGTTCATGACTACCTTCTAAGCGGTCAAGCAGCGCACGCGCTGCCATACGCCCAACCTCGGCCTGACCGTTGGACACGGTGGTCAAAGCTGGCGTTGCAATTGCCGCTTCCTCAAGGTCGTCATATCCGGTCACAGAAATATCGACACCCGGCACGAAACCGGCGCGTGAAATACCGTTCATCAGACCGATTGCGACCAGATCGTTCCAGCACACCGCCGCTGTCGGCTTTTGTGGCAGGGACAGGAAGTGAACCGCAGCCTCAAAGCCGCCCTGCTTGGAGCGTGGGCCGGGAATACGCAGGTTCGGATCAACTTCGATATTCGCCTTGCGCAGCGCATTGACGTAACCCTGATAACGGTCACGACCGGTCGAGGTCTGGTCAGTACCGCCGACCATGGCGATGGTACGATGGCCAAGACTGATCAGATGGTTGGTGGCCAGCGAGATGCCATAGCTGTCGTCACCGCGATAGGTCGGCATATCAACGCCGTCCATCGAGCGGGCAACCAGAATGGCCGGCATGCCGTTTTCTTCTGCCAGCTTCAGATCTTCGGTCGGCGTGCCAATGGCGGGCGACATGATGATGCCATCACTGCCCAACTGCAGCAGTGTCTCGATGAAATTGCGTTGTTTTTCAACGGAATCGTAGTGGTTCGACAGAATGAAAGTCTGGCGACTACGGTCGAGTTCACTCTCGATGGCCTTGAGAATTTCGCCGTAAAACGGGTTCATCACATCATGGAAAACCACGCCGACAATGCCGGATCTGGAGGTTCTGAGACTGGCGGCACGGCGGTTATAAATATAACCCAGCGTGCGGGCCTGTTCCTTGATTTTCTCGCGCGTATCGGCGGCAACCAGCGGGCTGTCGCGCAGTGCCAGAGAGATGGTTGCCGTTGATAATCCGAGACTTTCCGCAATCGTCGAAAGTTTGATTTTTTGAGCCAAAGGCTCCCCTCCACATCGGGCTTGATCAGGCCCCGCTATTCCCCATTTAAAATTATCTAAAGAATTTAAATAGATTTCGCAATCTGTTTAATCACGAAAATCTGATGAACCGGGAAATCCGCAATGGAGAGAAATCAGGATGGCTTATTCTGCGCTGCCATTGCTCTGCAGATTGGCATCAATCACCCGCAGCAACTTGACCACAGTTTTGACTTCCTTGTTGGAAAGCCCATCAATGGCACGTGCCGCGCACACCGAAAGCGAGGCATTGATGTGTTCGACGCTACGCAGACCGGCATCGGTCAACTTGACCCGGGTCATGCGGCCATCACCGTCATCTTCACTGCGCTCGACAAAACCCTGCGCCTCCATACGTCCGATTGTGCGGGTCATGGTCGGAGCCTTTACCCCCAGCTTCTGGGCAATCTGGCCAGGGGTCATGCTGCCCTCATTGGCAAGCGCCAGCACAACGCCGTCCTGGCCAGCATAGAGGCCGCTGGTTGCAAGGCTGTGGCTAAGCGCTGTGCGCATGGACCGGGCGGCCTGGGCAATGGACTGCGCCAGAACTTCAGGGTTCAGCACCTCGTCCTTTTTCTTGCCGTCCTTGACCTTCTTTTCGCTCTTGTCTTTTTTGCCCATCGCCTTTGAACCTTTTACCGGATAGCGGATCGGATATAAGCTGTACGATATCCAATACAGAAAGCCGGATCGCACTGCCAGATGCCGAACACATACACGCGCTTTTACGAAGATAATGTAACAGCATCAGGGGATAACCCGGCGAAGCGTATTATTGTGCTGCCTTTGGGAGCCCATGAGCAGCACGGCCCTCACCTGCCGTTTGAAACGGACACATTGATTGCGACTGGAATTGTCAGTCGTTTGCAACGGGCGCTTCCTCCATCCCTGCCCGTCAGCTTTCTGCCGGTAGAGCCGGTCGGGTATTCAATCGAACATATCGACGTGCAGGGCACAAGAACCCTGCGTTATGACGAAGCCGTGGAACGCTGGCTCGGCATTGCCGAAGAAGCAGCGTCTAGGGGCATCAAAAAGTTCGTTATGCTGAATGCGCATGGCGGCAATTCGCCGCTTATGACCATCGTCGCAACCGAAGCTCGTGTAAGGTTCGGCATGCTGGCCGTCGCCACAAGCTGGACTCGCTTTGGCGTGCCAACCGGTCTGATTACGCCGGAGGAAAAGGCCCTCGACATTCACGGTGGAGATATCGAAACGTCGGTAATGCTGGCGATGTATCCCGAGCTGGTTGACATGAAAAAGGCTGTCAACTTCTCCTCAAAGCAGCAAGATTTCGCCATAAATTACAAGCATTTACGCGCCTACGGCCCACATGCTTTCGGCTGGAAAATGAGTGATCTCAATCCGCTTGGTGTGGCCGGAAATGCCAGTGCTGCAACGGCTGAAAAAGGAGAGGCACTGATAAACCATTCCGTCACCGGACTGGTTGAATTGCTGGAAGACATCAATTCCTTTGATATGGCGCAGCTTGCTGACAGCTAACAACCGGCCAACAGCATGGATCAAAAAAAACTGAAGGCAGATTCTCTTTGAACTGCTCGCACACGCAGCCTATATGAACAGCAGATTTTATTTGGCGTTCCGACGCTTCTTTCTTATTCGAGGTTTCCCATGACCGAAACAGCCCCAATCAAGCCAATTCCCGTGACCGTCCTGACCGGCTATCTCGGCGCTGGTAAAACGACACTGCTCAACCGCATTCTCTCTGAGAACCACGGCAAAAAATATGCAGTTATCGTCAACGAGTTCGGTGAAATCGGCATCGACAACGATCTGATCGTTGAGTCTGATGAAGAAATCTACGAAATGAACAATGGCTGCGTCTGCTGCACCGTTCGTGGCGACCTTATTCGCGTTGTCGAAGGCCTGATGCGCCGTCCCGGCCGTTTTGATGGCATCATCGTCGAAACCACAGGTCTGGCAGACCCTGTTCCTGTTGCCCAGACCTTCTTCATGGATGACGATGTTCGCGCCAAGACCGAACTCGACGCCGTTGTGGCGCTGGTTGATGCCAAGCACCTGCCTCTGCGCCTGAAAGATAGCCGCGAAGCTGAAGACCAGATCGCCTTTGCCGACGTCGTCGTCATCAACAAGACTGACCTCGTCAGCCCGGAAGAGCTGGCCCGCATCGAAGATGTCGTGCATGCCATCAACCCATCCGCACGCGTTTACAAGACCACCCGCTCTGGCGTTGATCTTGCCCGCGTTCTTGATCAGGGTGCATTCAACCTTGAGCGCGCTTTGGAAAACGATCCGCATTTCCTTGAGCACGGCCATGAAGACCATGTCTGCGGCCCGGATTGCGGCCATGACCATCATGATCATGGACATCATCATCACGACCATGATGGCCACGATCATCACCACCACGATCACGGTCATGACCACCATCACCATCATGGCGATGTCTCGGCCATTCACGATGTCACGGTAAAGTCTGTCTCGCTGCGCGGCGGTGAAATGAACCCCGACCGCTTCTTCCCATGGATCCAGAAGGTTACCCAGACGGACGGTCCGAATATCCTGCGCCTCAAGGGCATCATCGCATTCAAGGGCGATGCCGAACGTTACGTCGTTCAGGGCGTTCACATGATCATCGAAGGTGATCACCAGCGTCCATGGAAAGACGGTGAAAAGCGTGAATCCCGCCTCGTTTTCATCGGCCGCGATCTTGATCGTGAAAAGCTGGAAAAGAGCTTCCACGCCTGCGAAGCAACGGCGTGATGCATGACATGTGCTTGAAGACCCGTTTTTCAGGCACGTCAGCGTAACCTCCAGACGTCCTCGGGCTTGACCTGGGGCGCCAGTCTCGAAATGTTGTCGATGGTCGGGCCAAACCCGACCATTACCATGATAGGGTAGCGTGAAAACGTCCCTGCAGGACCCAGAATACCAAACACAGAAAGACCGTTATTCAATGCCCACCGTTGCTCCATTTGATCTGGAAGGCCATGTCGTTTCCACGCATTTCCTTGGCGATATTCCTTTTTTCGCCACAGCGGCCGGCACAATTCACCGGCTTGATGGCGGTGAAAAAGTAACCGAAGCCCATCAGGGCCTGTTGACCTGCATTCGCGATCCTTACAGCGCCACACTGTTGACCGGCGGTGAAGATGGCAAGGTTCTGCGCGTGCTGCATGATGGCTCGTTCAATGAACTGGCCAATGTGCCGCGCAAGTGGATTTCAGTCGTCGCTGGCGGTCCGCAGAACAGCATCGCCTACGGTGTTGGAAAATCCACCTTCGTGCGCCTCGGTGATGGCAGCGTGAAGGAATTTACCGAAACCCGCACCGTCGAAGGCGTGGCCTTTGCGCCCAAGGGCATGCGCATTGCCGTTGCCCGTTACAATGGCGTTTCCCTGCATTGGGTTGGCATGGCTGGCGAGCCTGTCGATCTGGAGTGGAAGGGTGCGCATACCGGCGTCACCTTCTCGCAGGACGGCAAGTTCCTCGTCACCACCATGCAGGAAAATGCGCTGCATGGCTGGAAGATGGAAGCAACAAAGGGTGGTATGGAATCGCGCCACATGCGCATGACCGGTTATCCCGCCAAGGTCAAATCGCTGTCCTGGTCCGCCAAGGGCAAGTGGCTGGCGTCGTCAGGTGCACCTGCTGCCATTGTCTGGCCCTTTGCTGGCAAGGATGGCCCAATGGGCAAAGCCCCGCAGGAACTGGGCACACGCGCCAATATCATGGCGACCTGCGTCAGCTTCCACCCGGCGGAAGATGTACTGGCCATTGGCTTTATCGACGGCATGGTGCTGGGTGTAAGACTTGCAGACGGCAAGGAAGCGCTGCTGCGCCGCCCCGGCAAAGGTGCCATCACCTCGATGTCATGGAGCAGCACAGGCAAACTGCTTGCTTTTGCCTCGGAAGCCGGTGACTGCGGCGTCATCGATATTTCCGGCTGACAGTCAGCGGCATAAAAGACCAGACGAAAAAAGGGGGCCTTACAGCCCCCTTTGAGTTTTCGGTGCATTTTGTTGCTCTTATGAAGGTATGCCATCAAGAGCATCACCGTTGATGCAGTTCCAATGGTAGCCGCGAATGCCTATTATGCAAGCATATGCTAATGTTATAATAAAAAGTTAAGATTAACGTTTACAATTTTAACGAATACCGGAAGCCTAATAACGAAAATGCCCGGCCTCAACGAAGAGACCGGGCATCTTGGAAATCGATAATTAAAGCGTCTTAGAACTTGTAGCCAACGCCGACGTTGACGACGTGTTCTCTGACTTTGAGGCTGTAGCTGTCAGCACCATCGGTGTAGGTGTTCTTGCCGAAGTCATTGTAACGATATTCAGCACGGGCAAAGATGTTATCGGTTACGGCGTAGTCAACACCAGCACCGATTGTCCAGCCGTGGAATGTGTCGCTGTCGCTGTAGCCAGGAACAGAAATCTTACCGTTAGTGGCAGCATAACCACCTGCAGCGTAAACCAGCGCCTTGTCCATGGCATAACCAACGCGTGCACGTACAGAACCATTCAGGCCAGCTTCGATCTTCGCGCCGCCAAATGTCTTGTCAGCCCAGTTGTAAGCGAGCTCACCTTCAGCACCGAGAATGATAGAAGGTGCGATTTCAGCGTTGTAGCCAGCAAAACCACCGAAGCGTGCGCCGTTAAATGTAGTGGAACCAGCAAAAGTGTCGTCTTCCAGCTTTACCTTGTCCCAAGCGTAACCACCGGTCACACCGCCGTAGAAACCAGCCCACGAAAATGCAGGTGCAGCGTAATCAGCAACAGGTGCAGCAGGCACCTCGTTCACAGCGTCAGCAGCATGGGCAACGCCCGACAAAGCAGATGCGGCAACTGCGGCGAGGATAAGATTTTTCAACATTAGTACATTCCTTGATATGATCGGCCCTGGCTACAACCTCTTCCTATGGTTGTCTATAACAAATATGTCACACTCGAAAATCCCCAGATGACTTTCGCGTTTAGGTTTATAAACGGTTACAAGAAGGGGACTTTATTCACACTTGAGTAGCGTTTGTCGCGTCACCGTTTAACAAACGCAGGCATGCAGGTGCTCGGCGAAGCCCTACGACCTTGCAATAAATGCACCAAAACGCCCGAATGCGAATCAGATTACAAAACAAAGTATTAAGGCAGGCGTTTACAGGTTAACTAACCACGCCTGCCCCGAGTTTCCTGAGCTTTTAATCTGGCTACCAGACCAGTTCCACCTGCCGCCGGCCATTCGATGTCTTCTCGGTCGTCCGGCCAGTGCCGTCAACGTTGCAATGCACGCGTTGCCTGAAAGCAGAGAAGCTCTCAAACGTCACGACATCGACAGGTTGATCAAAATGCAACGTTAACCTGTACCGCTCCGGACTGCCGCCAAGCGACTGCACGCCCAAAACCTCGGCCTCAAAAGCCTGTCCGAGATAGAAGCCACGCACCTGCGATCCCAACAAATAGGGATTGAATGGCGGACGGTTGCCGACGCGCGCATGTAGGGTATTCCAGTCACGAAATCCCATTTGTGCGGCAATCAGTTCCAGTGATTTTGAATGAGACATCTCCTGCCCCTCGGCCTGCAGCCGTGCGCGAAGACGTTTTGCCTGATCTTTCAAACTCTCAAGCGATGGCAGCGCCTGAGACACATGTGATTGTGATGCCGTATGAGCCACGACAGTTCTCCAACAAAAGCATGCTGTTCAGAAGGGGTCCGCGTTGCCATCGGATTGCATGCATAAATGCGGAAAACCGTGGTTCGACTAAGAGAGACTTCACCATGGCATATGCCTGCGGACGGCCGGTGCTCTCACCCGTGCCGCCCTTATACGAGATAAGGCCCGTCTTCGTCAAACGGGCCTCGCTAAAAGCTGCATCAAATGGAACTGCTGCGGTTATGACTATGCAATAAACCGCTCCGCTTGGGAGCTAGGGCGTTAGAAGCGGTAAGTGATACCGGCACCAATCAGCCAAGGATCAATCTTTGCCTTGCCGCTGACAGGACCAAGCACGTCATGTGTGGCAGTCCATTTGGTGTCGAGGAAGATCTTCTTCACGTCGAAGTTCACACCCCAGTTTTTGTTGATCATGTAGTCGGCACCAACCTGCAGCGCGTAACCAAAATCGTTCTTAACATCGAGATTGGAGAAACCGGGCTTTTCAGACTGGTTGTAGAACAGCGAGTAGTTCACACCGGCACCGACGTAAGGCTTGAAGTTGCCGAAATTGGTGAAGTGGTACTGCAGTGTCAGTGTGGGTGGCAGCAGCCAGGATTTACCAACCGCTACGCCATCTAGACCGCCGGTGCCATCGATCTTGGCATAGGTCGTGCCAAGAATGAGTTCTGCAGCGATATTGTCGGTGAAGAAATAGCTGATGTCGAGTTCCGGAATAACCGTATCGGAATAGGAGAGACCAGCGCCGGGCAGTTGATCAACAGAACCGCTGTCATGTGTGATAACGCCAACGCCACGAACACGGATCATCCACGGGCTCGCGGCCTCAATGGCTTCTTCAACGGTTGGCGCAGGCGCTGGTGGCGCGAGATCTGCAGCCATTGCGTTTGCACCGATCAATGCTACGCCAGCCATCAACATGACCCGCATTGCGTTCTTCGTGTTCATTTCATCTCTCCTTGTACCAATTGAGCACCGAAACCTGCTTTGCTCCATCAGCGGCAGGTTTGGCACGACAACATCGCCTGCGGTTTTGGAATAGGTTTTCCTGTCAGCAGGGTTGTTGGGAGAGACTATGAGACCCGAAATCACCACGGTGGTTTGAGCCAGATCAAACACACAGGTTTAACACTGCGTTTTGAGACGCGGAAAAGCGGGTCGCGACAAAAATGTCACACAAATAATAGTTGCCCGATATGACAATGGCCCCGAACGGGGCCATCGCACGGAATTTCAGGGAATCAAATTCAGTAGGAGAGCTTGCGGCCGCTGGCCACCAGCATGCCGGCGGCGCCATCCAGCCAACCGTCTTTCAACTCCAGCGCCAGAAAACGGTGACGCTCAAATGGACCTGGCATCACCAGATGCTGTGTTTTGGCTGCAAAGAAACCGAAACGTTCGTAATAGGGTGCATCGCCGACCAGCAGAACCGCACCATGGCCACGGTTGGCCGCTTCGGAAATCGCCGCACGCATCAAAGCTGCGCCAATACCCTTGCCTTCATGCAAGGAATCAACCGCAAGCGGGCCCAGCAGAAGCGCAGGTAGCGGACGACCTTCCGGCGTAACACCAGCTTCAACATTCCACAGGCGCACAGTGCCGATGACGTGACCATCATTGTCACGGGCAACAAGTGCCAAACCATCGGCCGGAATGCGGCCCTTGCGCAGCTTCTCGGAAGACTTGCGGCGACGGCCCGGGCCCATGGCACGGTCAAGCAGGTTTTCGCGCGCGACAACATCGCCCGGATTTTCAGCTTCAATATGGAATGTCTGCGGCGTGAAAAACGCCCGGACTGAATTGAGAACAGCGGCCATCACGGCCTCCCGTTACATAACCGCGCACAAGCGGCCCCAAAACAATATTGTGAATAAGCCGTCCCGGCCCCTCGCCCGCTCATCCTCACTGGAGGAGGTGCAGCAAGCAGGGGTTGCGCAAAGCGTGGCGCGAGGCCGGAACGGAAAGATCCGGGTTAATTGGCCGGAGCACTGACAGCCCGGCCAAAGAACACTCAGATCACATAGGCTTTGAGTGGCTCGAAACCGTTGAACGCCACCGCCGAATACGTGGTGGTGTATGCACCGGTGCCTTCGATCAGAACTTCATCGCCAATCGTCAGGGATACGGGCAGCGGATACATGTTCTTTTCGTACAGCACGTCGGCGCTGTCGCAGGTCGGGCCAGCCAGAACGCAAGGCTGCATTTCGTCCTGGTCACGCTCGGTGCGGATCGGGTAACGAATTGCTTCGTCCATGGTTTCAGCCAGACCACCGAACTTGCCGATGTCGAGGTACACCCAACGATGGTTGTCATTGTCGGACTTGCGCGAAACCAGCACGACTTCTGCCTTGATGACACCGGCGTTGCCGACCATGCCACGACCTGGCTCGATGATCGTCTGTGGGATCTGGTTGCCGAAGTGCGTACGAAGCGCAGCATCGATCGCCTGACCGTAAGCTTCTGCCGATGGAATGTCGCGCAGATACTTTGTCGGGAAACCACCGCCCATGTTGACCATCTTCAGGTGGATGCCCTGCTTGGCAAGCGAGGAGAAAACCCGCTTTGCATCGGAAAGAGCAGCGTCCCATGCGTCAAGGTTCAACATCTGCGAACCGACGTGAAAGGACACACCGTGGGACTCGAGGCCAAGCTGGTGTGCGTAAACCAGAACATCGACAGCCATCTGCGGTACGCAGCCGAACTTGCGCGAAAGCGGCCATTCGGCACCTTCACCGTCAGTCAGGACGCGGCAAAACACACGCGAGCCAGGGGCTGCACGGGCAATCTTTTCAACTTCTTCATGGCTGTCCACCGCAAACAGGCCAACGCCCAGTTCGAAAGCGCGGGAAATGTCCCGCTCCTTCTTGATGGTGTTGCCGTAAGAAATACGGTCAGCAGTCGCACCGGCGTCAAGCGCCATCTGGATTTCAGCAACCGAAGCGCAGTCGAAGTTCGAGCCGAGGGAGGCGAGCAGCGACAGGATTTCAGGGGCCGGGTTAGCCTTCACGGCATAATAGATCGAGCTGTTCGGCAGGGCGTGCTCGAAAGCGTGATAGTTATCGCGCACGACCTCGAGGTCAACCACGAGGCATGGGCCTTCAGGACGGCGGGTCTTGATGAAGTCAAGGATGCGTGCAGTCGTCATCGTTATAATCCCTGTATAATCCGGCTCCGGAAATTCCGGAGGACAAAGAACGCTCGAGATATGCTTACGGATCAGCCGGTGGAGGCGCAGATCAGTTGCATACGCTCAAGGCGCAAATATGGACAAAACCCTGCCACGGGAATTATCCGGCTTTGTCTGCCATAGATTGGAGGGATTGGACCCAACCGCACTTCCGGCAATGATGGTGTGCCTCTTTAGTACCCCGGCTGATGGAAAGCCGGCAGAGAACCAGAAAGGCCCGCACCGTCGTTGCTTCAGATGTCCTCGCATTTTCCGGTTGGCCGGAATAGCGACTGGAGGGGTTAGTTCCAGGTACCTTACCGAACTCCTCACCACATCGAGGGACGGCGGACACCCATGGGCACGTGCGACTTTGGGCAAAACGGGAAATAAGAATATTCGCCGTCATAATCAAGAGGATTTTTTCATCGAATTGAGGTTTTTTTCACCATGTATTTTTCCATTGAACAGCGGCGCCTGAACGTTCAATTATATGGAACAAACAGGAGAGAACAGCCATGGATACCCTCACCCGCATCCGCGCATTTATTGACGTTGTCGAAGCGGAAGGTTTCTCAGCTGCAGCCCGCAAAACCGGGCGCTCCAAAGCATTGCTTTCGAAATATGTACGCGAGCTGGAAGACGATCTCGGCGCCCTGTTGCTGAACCGGACGACACGGCAGTTTTCGCTGACCGAAGCGGGCCATACCTATTACCGCACCGCCTCTGATATTCTGAAGGAAATCGACAACCTCGCCGACCTGGTGCGTGAGAACAATGCGGACCTGAAAGGCAAGTTGCGCATCTCGGTACCACGCACCTTCATCGACGCCGAAATCGGCCAGAGCCTGATCGACTTCGCCAAGGAAAATCCGGAGCTTCAGCTGGAGATTTTGGCAGAGGACCGTTTCGTTGACCTGATCGAGGAAGGTTTTGACCTTGCGGTACGCATTACCAAGCTGGAAGATTCCGGCCTCATTGCCCGCAAGCTCTCCGATTTTCGCGTCTACGCCGTCGCCACGGCGGACTTTGTCGCCCAGCACGGTCCACTGAATGAGCCGCAAGACATGTCCCGCGTGCCGTTCATTGTCGATACCAACTCACGCTTCCACAACAACATCCGTTATTTCGAACCGAATGGCGCCAATGCCTCGGTGGCAGTCAGCGGCCCGATTGAGGTCAACTCGCCACAGGCCACGCTTCGTGCGGCACGAGCGGGACTGGGTGTCGCCATGGTACCGGACTTTATTGCCAAGCCCTATATCCAGTCCGGTGAACTGGTAACCCTGTTCGATGACTACATCGCCAGAGACCGAGGCATCTATGCGGTTTACCCTCATCGCCGTTATCTGCCCGCCAAAGTGCGCAGCTTTGTCGACTTCCTGTCGAACTGGTTTCGCAAGAACGGATAGGTCGCCGATAAATTGATCGTGAGCTGAGTCGAAATTCGGTCCCATTTTCCGCTAAAACTGGCTGACAGATTCGCGAAGGGCACATGGGTTGATGAAAAAGACAAGAACTGCAATTGCGGCTGGGCTGTTGCTCGCCCCTGCCCCAGCCTTTGCCCATCCGCATATCTTTGCAGAAGCACGTCTTGAGGTCATTGCCGGTTCAGACGGCAACATCAGCGAACTGCGCAACATCTGGCGTTTTGACGAAATGTTTTCTGCCAGTGTGATGCTGGATTTCGACAAGAATAGCGATCTGAAGCTCGATAAGGATGAGTTGGCCGAAGTGGGCAAGGTGGTACATGAATCGCTTGCCGACTTCGACTATTATACCTTCGTGACCGAAGACGGGAAAAAGACCGACCTTGCCAAACCGGACGCTATCCATGTCGATTACGACAACGGCCAGATCCTGATGTTCTTTTCACTCAAGCCCGCCAAGCCGATGCCAATGAAAGGCAAGATGAGTTTCGGTGTGTGGGATCCGACCATGTATACCGCGATCGATTTCGCAAATGATACGGATCTGGCCACCAAGGGAGACGGTTTTAACGCCTGTAAACGTGCCGTCATCCGCCCGGACGCCGATGAGGTTCTAGCGCAGAACCAGTCTACCTTGACCGACGCGTTTTTTAACGACCCAACCGGAACAGACATGTCGAAACTGTTTTCGACAAGGCTGGAGGTAACCTGCCCATGACAAGCAGATTGAACCGTATGGTGCCGCTTCTTTTGATCAGTGGCGTCTTTCTGGCAACGGCTGCCCATGCGCAATCTCCGCTTGGCATTGGCTCTGCGGAGCCATCCTTTTCCGTATCAGGTCCATTCGGTTCATTTTTCGCCTGGATCAACATGCACCAGCAAAGCTTCTATCGCGCACTGACCGGTGCGTTGAAGGCGATGCGCGAAGATCCTTGGGCCCTGACCTCGCTGATCGGCCTTTCTTTCGCCTATGGTGTGTTCCATGCCGCCGGTCCCGGCCACGGCAAGGCAGTAATCTCCTCCTATATGATTGCCAATGAGACGGAGCTGCGGCGCGGTGTGCTCATCTCGTTCATTTCGGCGGTGCTGCAGGGCATCGTCGCCATTCTGCTGGTTGGTGCGGCCTATCTGGTACTGCGCGGCACGTCGATCACCATGACCAAGGCCACCCAAGCCATGGAGATTGCCAGCTTTGCGATGATCGCCCTGTTTGGCGCATGGCTGCTGGTGCGCAAATTGCGCAGCATTATGGTGCGAGAACCGGCCGCTGCCCCTGTTGTCGTTGAAAATGCTGGCGCAAGCGGCCTTGGTACCAAGGGCATGGGAACCGGCCTCAAATTTAAGGGACAACAAGTTTTCTCTGATCATCAGCACAGTGGCGCCGGCAATGTTTGCTCGACATGCGGCCACGCCCACACACCGGACCCATCCATGTTGCGGTCTCGTGATTTCAGTCTGCATGAGGCATGGTCTGCCATCATTGCAGTGGGCTTGCGCCCCTGTTCAGGCGCGATCATCGTCATGAGCTTTTCGCTATTGAACAGCCTCTATCTCGGCGGTGTCCTGTCTGTATTGGCAATGTCGATCGGCACGGCGATCACCGTATCCATCCTGGCCACATTGGCCGTCATGGCCAAGGACGTGGCTGTTCGTTACGCAGGTTCCGGCACCACCAAAGCCATGCGCGTCGCCACCGTCATTGAAATTGCCGGTGCGCTGTTTGTGTTGTTGATGGGCCTCGCCTTGCTCGGCGCTTCCTTGCAGTCCTGATGCGCCACGCAGTCAGGTGTCAGACTGGTCCTTGCGACGCTGGTACCGCCCGCGCAGCCAGAACAGAAGAAAGAATGACAGCACTGCCACCGCGCCAAATGCCGCAGCCAGCCACGGCGAATAATCTGCCAGCCACAGCATGATGTTTGGCATCACAAAAAACAGCAGGGCAACGCCAACAAAAATCACGGCAGCAGCAAAAACAGGCGAACGCCCTTTTGGATCAGCACTGGTCATGCGACCATCCCCGCACGAATATCTTCCAGTTTCCGTTTCTGTGAGCCGTCAGCATCGAAATTGTCAGGATCGAGCCATGCCTCAAAGGCATCACGGATTACAGGCCATTCGCTGTCGATGATCGAAAACCATGCGGTATCGCGGTTCGCACCCTTTGACACCATGTGCTGACGGAACACACCTTCGAAAGTAAAGCCGTAACGTCTCGCCGTGACCTTGCTCGGCTCGTTTTCATTATGGCATTTCCACTCGTAGCGGCGATAACCAAGATCCTCGAACACATGTTTGGCCATCAGATAATGAACTTCGGTGGAAAGCGGTGAGCGCTTCATCGCAGCACCATGCGCCACGGAACCGACCTCAATCACGCCATTAGCAGGATCTGGCCGCATATAGCTTGCCATACCAACAACGGTACCGCCGGCATTTTCGGTAAATACCAAAGTGACCCAGCCGAGTTTCTGCTGCGCGCCTTCGATCCAGTCACCAAACGCATCAGCATTTGGGAAGGCTTGCTGCGGGAAATATTTCAAAAGGGCGTTGGTTTCCAGACCGCCAAGGGCATCCCAGAGTTTCTGCAGATGTGATGCGCGGTCAAATGGCTGCGCGGTGACATACCGCCCGTTAAGCGTCACCGGTTTTGGAGCCGGACATCCTTTGAAATCAGCAAGATCGCGCATTCTTTTCCTCACCATTTTGTTGAGAAAAGATGTAGGCCAGTCATTGCTCAAAAACAACAGCATATCGGGCAGTAGGGTTGCCACGCTAACGTGCAACCCCACCGGAATATTTATCAGGCCTTAGCGGCTGAAACCGTGGCTTCGATGTGATCAACCAGCGCATCCGGCAAACCAAGACGGCCAGCAAGCAGGTCAAGATAACCACGTTCTGCGCGTGTATCTGGATCGATCGTCAGGCGGGATGCCGTATAAAGCTCAACCTTCTGCTCTTCGGTCTTGGCAGCGGCCACAAGCGCATCGAGATCGAGCGGTTCAGCCAACTCTTTTTCAATGAAGCGTTCAGCTTCCGTATCGAGACCGGAAATCTGTACCTTTTCCATGATACGCACGCGTTCACCGGCATCAATGTGACCGTCAGCCTTGGCAGCAGCAATCATCGCCTGCACCAGCGTCAAGGCAAAGTCATTGGACAGTGTTGCCGCCTGCGGGTGGAAGGGCGAATCTGCCGGTGGTGGCAGAAGTTCGGTTGTCGGCTCAGGCTGCGGTGCGTTCTGCGGCGCCTGCCCGGATTTGTAGTTCTGATATGCGAGATAACCAAGACCGGCAATGGCAGCGATACCGCCCACGGTTGCCGCGTTGCCCGCCAGCTTACGGCCGGTCTTTGTACCAAGAATAGCTGCGGCAAGTGCGCCGGTTTTCAGCGGGTTGTTCTTGGCGATATCGGCAGCCTGACCTGCTCTGTCTCGAACAGTCCCGGAAAGTCCCGGCACCTGGGAACCAAGGAATTGTTCAAGAAGCTTCTTGGCGTCGAACATCAAAATCTCCTGTTTCGATCAAACTCGTCACTGGAGATAGGAACGGCAATAGCCAAATACAAATCACAAAAAAAGCAGCGTGACGGATATCACGCTGCTTCGCGAAAATTCTGGTCTTGCGGTCTGATTAGACGGCGAGAGCCGCTGCTTCTGCTGCCAGCTTGGTAATGCCTGCCCAGTCACCCGTTGCCACCAGCTCACGCGGCGCAACCCATGAACCGCCAACGCAGACGACATTTGGCAATGACAGATAGTCATTGGCGTTCTTCAGCGAAATGCTGCCGGTTGGGCAGAAGAAGGTGCCCGCCAACGGCGAAGACAGTGCCTTGAGGTAAGGTGCGCCACCAGCCTGCTCGGCCGGGAAGAACTTCAAAACCTTGTAACCTTCATCGCGCAACGCCATGACTTCGCTGGCGGTTGCAGCACCTGGCAGCAACGGAACCTTGGAATTTTTGGCAGCATCCAGAACGCTTCTGTTAACGCCTGGGCTGACGATAAAGGTCGAACCAGCTTCAACAGCCGCGTCGAAATCCCGAGCATTGAGAATGGTGCCGGCGCCGACATGCGCGCCTTCAACTTCTGCGGCAACTGCGCGCACGGCTTCAAGCGCCGCAGGTGTGCGCATGGTGATTTCGATGGCCTTCAAACCACCGGCAACCAGTGCACGGGCCAGCGGGACGGCAGAGGCAACGCTGTCAACAATCAGAACAGGCACAACCGGCTGAAGTTTCAGGATGGAAAGAAGTTTTTCAGAGTCCTGCGCCATTACGGTGCCTCCCAGATATGAAACGATTGAATTACAGGTGATGAATTATCGCGTCGTGATTGTCCTGTCGAGACTAAAGCAAATATTTCAGGCAAATTGCTTTTTCCAAACGAAACCATGAGATAGTGTGCCACAAAATTGGACATGGGCTTGCATGGCAAAAGAAATAGAACGCAAATTTCTCGTTTCGGGCGATGGATGGAAAACCGACGTGTCCTCCAGCATGACCTTCCGTCAAGGATATGTCGTTTCCACAGAAAACCGCTCAGTCCGCGTACGCATCGTCAACGATGAAGACGCCACACTGACGATCAAGATTGGCGCCAGCAGTCTTGTACGCGACGAATATGAATATTCGATAGCGCTTGGCGATGCGCAAGAGATGATCGGCACCGCCATTGGCAATGTCATCCAGAAAACCCGCCACCTTGTCGAGCACAACAACTTCACCTGGGAAGTTGATGTCTTCGAAGGTGTGTATGGCGGTCTGGTCGTTGCCGAAGTGGAACTGACATCGGTCGACGACAATCCTGACCTGCCAACATGGCTGGGCCGTGAAGTCACCGGCGACAAACGGTACTCGAACCAATATCTGGCCACGGAAAACCTGCTCGGGGAACTGCCGGATGTCGTATCGTCTTGATCCTGCAAAACCATTTGCGGAAGAGGTGCGCAAACTAGGAAATGCGCTTCTGGCAGACGCCATTGCCATTTTGTCTGATACGACTGGCGATCGCCACGAAGCCATTCATGAGGCACGCAAGAAGTTCAAGCGTCTGCGTGGCCTCTACCGGCTGATCAGGCCGCTGGCGCCTGGTTTTTTCAAAACCGAAAATGCCCGCTTGCGTGACGTAGCCCGCTCGCTTTCCGGTGCACGCGATGCCGCCGCTCTGGTTGAAAACATCAATTACCTTCACCAGCACGCTCGTTCCGCCGCAGAAGCCGAAGCACTTGATATGGCACGCACCGCACTGACGCAAAGACGTGATCGCATTTACAGCGAAGAAGGTGATCTCTCAGGTGTCATCAACGCTGCCATAGCCGAGTGCGAAAAAGCGCTGATCGCCGTGCAGGGCCTGTCTCTGCCTGATAGCAGGCGTAGCGTCGCCAAAGGCATTGCCAGGGCGTGGCTGACAAATGGCAAAAAGGCCGCCCTTGCGCAGCAAGAATGCCGCAAGGGAGAGAAAGCGGAAGCTTTCCACGACTTGCGTAAATGTTGCCAGACCTACCGCATGTATCTCGCCTTGCTGCGAAAAATCTGGCCCTCCGCAATGCTGGCAAAGGAAAAGAACGCCTCAGCTCTCGCTGAACTGCTGGGTCACCAGAATGACCTTTCGGTGCTAGCCGCCTGTGCAGATCGCGAACCCGATATTTTCGGCAATGGCGATACACTGGCCCGGTTGCTGGACGCCATCATCAACCAGCAGCAGAAGCTGGAACAGACATCTCTCGAGCTGTCCGAGCTCGTTTTCCGCGATCGCCCAGACGCCGAAAGCAAGACCATCAAATCACTCTGGAAACGGGCATGCGCTGCATGAGAATGCCTGTACGCCAAGGGATTTGACAAAATTCAAAATCACCTGAACACTGTAAAAATCGTAGAATCCGCATTGCGTAGCGTGCCGTCTGGCTGTATTTCAGCGCCATGACCGACACAACAATTCTTCCGCGCCCGGAAGCCACTGGCGAATTTCTCGTGGCTGCCCTTTATCATTTCGCAAGCTTTCCGCAGTTTGAAAGCTTCCGCGAAACGCTGTTCCGCATCTGCCAGGAAAATGGCATCAAGGGCACGCTGCTGCTGGCCCATGAAGGTATCAACGGCACGATTGCCGGGACGGACGAAGGCATTGCCAAAATTCTAGCTTTCATCCGCTCGCAACCGGAATTTTCCGCGCTGGAACACAAGGAAAGCCGCGCTTCCAAAATGCCGTTCGTGCGCATGAAGGTGAAGCTGAAAAAAGAAATCGTCACCATGGGTGTGCCGGATATCGATCCAAAGAAGATTGTTGGCACCTATGTCGACCCGAAGGACTGGAACGCGCTGATCTCGGATCCTGAGACGATCCTGATCGATACGCGTAATGATTATGAAACGGCAATCGGCATCTTCAAAGATGCTGTCGATCCGAACACCAAGACATTTCGCGAGTTTCCAGACTGGGTGAAAAACAATCCCGGCCTGCACAACAAGCCGAAAATCGCCATGTATTGCACAGGCGGTATTCGCTGTGAGAAGGCCACTGCCTTCATGAAAGAGCAGGGTTTTGAAGAGGTTTACCACCTGAAGGGCGGCATTCTCAAATATCTGGAAGAAATTCCGCAGGAAGAAAGCCTCTGGGAAGGCGCATGTTTCGTGTTCGATGAGCGCGTTTCGGTGACCCACGGACTGGCCGAAGGCAACCACCAGCTTTGCCACGCCTGCCGCAATCCAATTACCCCAGACGTTCGCCTGTCTCCTATGTTTGAGGAAGGCGTATCTTGCCCGGGTTGTTATGAGGAACGCACGGAAGAAGACCGTCAGCGTTTTCGTGACCGTCAGCAGCAGATCATGTTGGCCAAGAAACGCGGTCAAAAACACATCGGCAGTTAAGCCGATCCAGTCTACGCCAACACGGTTTATATCAAAATGCTGGGGCATACTGATTTGAACGTCAGTGTGCCCTTGTCTTTTGGAATTTGATCGTCCCGGAAACAGGCAGGCTGAATACACGCAAAGCCGCTCAGCCAAATGCCCTTTGCTCGTCACGGGGCAAGGTTGCCTTCTGGCGTTCCAACAGCAAAGTTACCTCTTCTGGCGAAACCGGCTTTGAGAACAGATATCCCTGCAATTCGTCGCAACCGCATAATTGCAGAATGGATGCCTGCTCGACGCTTTCCACGCCTTCAGCCGTGACAGGAATTTCCAGCGAGCGCGCCAACGCTACGGTCGCTTCCAGCATGTCAAGCGAACGGCCACCATTCTCCAGAGCCGCCACCAGAGAGCGATCAATCTTCATTCTATTAAAACCGAAACGGCGCAGATATCCGACACTGGCAAAACCTGCGCCAAAATCATCCAGCGCAATCTGAACACCAAGAGCCTTCAGCTTCTCGATGACAAAGCTGGCACGTTCAGGATGCTGGATGAAATAACCTTCTGTCATCTCCAAGCGTAGCCGCTCCGGCTCCATCTGGGTTTGACGCAACACATCATGCACAGATGTTGAGAAGGACGGATTTCTGAACTGAACCGGAGAGATATTCACCGACAGTTTGATCTCTGGCCAGCGTCGGGCGGTCATGCAGGCTTTGCGCAACACGATTAGACCCAACTGGTCGATAAGACCGCTGGTTTCCGCGACCGGGATAAACACCTCTGGAGACACAGGACCGTGCCCATCACGGTTCCAGCGCACCAGGGCCTCGACCCCCGTGATGCGGCGGCTTTTTGCACTGACGACAGGTTGGAAAACGACCGTCAATTCATCTTTTTCAATCGCACGACGCAAATCCGCTTCCAGCATGTTGCGGTCTTCGCGTTCGGTATCCAACTGCGCATGATAGGAGACCCAGCGACCGCGGCCATTTTCTTTGGCTTCATACATCGCCATATCGGCGCGTCTCAGCAATTCCTCGCCGTCAACCTCCCCGCGCTCGGAGGTCGCAACGCCAATGCTACAGCCGATCGTTGCCACGCGCTCACCAATCACGAATGGTTCGGAAAACAGCAACAGACAGGCCTCACAGAGATCAAGGCACTGCTGCTTAGAATAGGGCCCGTTGATGGCAACAGCAAATTCATCGCCGCCCAGACGCGCAAGAACCGCGTCCTGCGGCACCAGCATCTTCAGGCCGGCAGCAACGCCCTTGATCAGACGGTCACCCGTTCCGTGTCCGTAGGAATCGTTGACTTCCTTGAAACCATCCAGATCGAGATAGAGAAGGTTGACCTCATCGGACCCTAGGCGGGCCTTGGCAACCATCTGCTCAAGCCGCTGGAAAAGTCCGGCGCGGTTATAAAGGCCGCTGAGACGATCCCGCAGCGCCTCTTCCTTGGCGTGCGCCTCATCAGTCTTGATACGTCCAATAATTTTTGAGCCGACAAAAAACAGCGTCAGGAAAAACAGGCCGGCAATTACCACAGCCAGAAGAACGGTCGGACGCACCTCCCGGAAGCTGACATCACCAGGGGCACGCGAACGCCAGGTCAATTTGCCAAGCACCTCACCTTGCGGGCTGAAGATGTTCACAAAATAGCGAGCGTCAAAGTTGGCTTTACGTAATTGCAGACCATCGACAACATAGGTTTTCGACAGGCGCTTGATCTTGGCGGTGTCCAGATGACGGGCGAACACCAGATAACGACGTGTCTCACCAGCGGGAACGTCAAGTGCCATCTTGGGGCGGATGAGTGCTGCGCCGATAACGGTAATGCCGCGGTCCGATTGGACAAAGCCGGTCGCCTCTGGGTTCTGGCCGAAAGGTATCTGCCGCACAGTCTTGAGCAGCTCTGTCAGACCGGTCGGGAACAGTTCCTGCGGAGAACGCAGAACCGGCTGCCCAAACTGATAAAACATCTGAACACGGTTATTTTCGTCAATCACCAGCGCCGTATCAAACAGCTCGCTGTTGACAGTCATATCGCCGTAGTTGCTGACAACCCAGTCGTGGCCATTGGCAGCATAAACAAACTGGGCAGCATCATCCCAGGCAGCATAGTCGTTTAGCGTTGCACCCAACTGCGCCTGAAACGTCTCCAACGCACCGGTAATGGTTTCGCGTGAACGTTCCTCATCCAGCTTGTTGGTGTTCTGGGCAACGTCGTTCAGAGCGGACAAAACGAGCATCGTGACGACTGTTACAATAACGGCCAAAGCAGCAAGGAGAGCAGTGACGATGCGACGCCACTCTCTTTGCGATGTATTCACGACGTTTCGCGGTTTGGTCCGCATGCAATTCCCTTCGAGAAAACAACACTTTCCGGGGAAATTATTCAAAAGATATTAAATCTGTGACCGGCCACCCCCCTAAAAAAACACAGGTACGAAACTGTAGTCGGTGACGTGGCGTTGATAAGGCAGCAAAAAGCCTCCCACGCTTTCACGAGGGAGGCTCATCGTCTTCAGGAATTCTGCGGTAAAAGGCTTACCAGGAAGGGATAACCGTGCCCTTGAATTCGTCGGTGATGTAAGCCTTCACTTCCGGGCTCTGGTAGGATTCAACCAGAGTTTTTACCCATGGCTGGTCCTTGTCGGCAGTGCGCACAACGATGATGTTGGCGTAAGGCGACTTTTCGCTTTCAATGGCGATAGCATCGGTCTTCGGATTAAGGCCACCCTGCGAAGCGTAGTTGGTGTTGATGACTGAAGCATCGGTATCATCAAGCGCGCGTGGCAACTGGGCAGCATCCAATTCTGCAAACTGCAGGTTCTTAGGGTTTTCGATAACGTCAGCAGGCGTTACTTTGAGACCAGCTTCTTCCTTGACCTTGATCAGGCCCTTGGAGGCCAGAACCAGCAGAGCGCGGCCGCCATTGGTCGGGTCGTTCGGAATGCCAATTGTCGCGCCGTCCTTCAGTTCGTCCAGGCTCTTTACCTTCTTGGAGTAAACGCCCATTGGAGTGGTGATGGTTGTGCCAACGCTGACGAGGTCGAACTTGCGGTCGGCAACCTGGTTGTCGAGATATGGCTGGTGCTGGAAGGAGTTGGCGTTCAGTTCGCCATCGTTCAGCGCCTGGTTCGGAACAACATAATCAGAGAATTCGAGAATTTCGAGGTCGAGATCCTTCTTGGCAGCCACTTCCTTTACCACTTCCATGATCTTGGCATGTTCGCCCGGCGTTACACCGATCTTGATGGTTTCAGCCAGCGCGCTGCCGGTGGAAAACAGGGCAGCGAGGGAAGCTGCGATAATCAGTTTTTTCATGTCAGTCTCCTTGGGGTAGATTGTTATTGCTTGTTAGTTTTTACGATTACGCTTGTCGAAATGGCGGGCAAGCCTGTCGCCCGCACTTTGAACCAGCTGCACCAGAACGATCAGCACTGCGACAACGGCAAGCATCACTTCCGGCATAAAACGTTGATATCCATAGCGAATGCCAAGGTCACCAAGACCACCGCCACCGACAGCACCGACCATGGCCGAGTAACCGATCAGGCTGACCAGGGTTAGGGTAAGCGCCAGCGTAATGCCGGGCTTGGCTTCGGCCAGCAAAACCTTGGTAACGATCTGCACCGGTGTGGCACCCATGGCGCGCGCCGCTTCCACCAGACCCTTGTCGACTTCGCGGATCGCCGCTTCCACCAAACGGGCAACAAATGGAATGGTCGCAACCGTGAGCGGAACGATGGCTGCCGAAGTACCAATGGAGGTACCGGCAACAAGGCGGGTAAATGGAATGATGGCCACCACCAGAATGATGAACGGCGTAGAGCGGGCGGCATTGACGATCAAACCAACGATACGGTTGGTGATCGGCGCTTCAAAAAGCTCGCCTTTGCCGCTGGTCGCCAGGAAAATGCCGATCGGCAGGCCCACAAGCGACCCGACCAGACCGGAGATCGCCACCATGTGCAATGTCTGTAAAAGTCCCTTCCACAGAAGGACAAAGAGTATATCAGGCGACATAGCCGAGCACCTCCGTGGCAAGTCCGGTTTCCGCATAAAGGCGGTCAGCGCGGGAAATTGTTTCAGGTGTTGCTGGGTAGGAAACCACCAGTGAACCAAATGGTTCGCCTGCAATTTCCTCGATCGTGCCGGCCAGAATATTCACATCCGCACCGATTTCGCTGACCAGTCTTGCCGTCAGCGGCTGGAAGGCTGTCGCACCAAAGAAGATCAATCGCACCAGAACGCGGTCACCGCTGTCCGGTTGCGGTTTCAGCACACCGCTAATCCATTCAGGCAGCTTCGCACCGATCGAAGATGACAACAGGCTGCGGGTGGTTTCATGCTTGGCAGCCGTGAACACATCAAAGGTGCGACCACTTTCGACGATCAGACCCTTGTCGATAACGGCAACCTGCGACGCGATTGTTTTCACCACTTCCATTTCATGGGTGATGAGAAGCACCGTAAGGTTCAGTTCCGAATTGATCTTCTGGAGAAGTTCAAGAATGGACTGGGTGGTTTCAGGATCGAGCGCCGAAGTCGCTTCATCTGATAGCAACAGCTTGGGCTCGGTTGCCAGAGCGCGGGCAATGCCGACACGCTGCTTTTGACCGCCGGACAGTTCCGCCGGATAGCGGTTGGCTTTGTCGCCAAGTCCGACAAGTTCAAGCAAAGGCTGAACTTTCTTTTTGATATCCTGGCGGCTGACACCGGCAATCTCCAGCGGCAGCGCCACGTTGTCGTACGCGGTGCGCGAAGCCAGCAGGTTGAAATGCTGGAAGATCATGCCGATCGAGCGGCGCAACTGGCGCAGCCCCTGTTCATCCAGCCTGCTAACATCAACGCCATCGACCAGAACGCGACCGGATGTCAGCGTCTCCAGGCCGTTGACGAGCCGGATCAGTGTGGATTTACCAGCGCCTGAGCGCCCGATGATGCCGGTAATGGAGCCGCGCGGAACAGAAAGGTCCACACCGCCGAGTGCGGTAAACGCCGCTTCGCCGTTTTGGCCGCCAAAACGTTTGGTGACATTTTCAAACACAACCATGGCATCAGCATGTGCTGGTGGTTGCTGAGCGGTGCTGCCCGCTGTCAATTGGAAACTCATGGATAACTCTACGGATAATGTCTGTTGTGCGTATCTCTTTAAATCAATTCCGGCTGAAATAAAGGATTCTGCGTTTTTTGGTGTCTGTCCTGCCATTTTTACAGCATCAACGATGCTCGCAAGATAAGTCACCCGTGCATTCAGTGCGTGTCGTTACGCAATCACGAAGCACATTCGATTACAGCACATAGTCCGTGTCATTTTATTCTGCTTTCACACCAAAGTCGTTATCGACTTTCTTAGGTGCCCCAAACATGCCTGTATGCGACACCTTTTGACAGGGAAAATTTTTCAACTGAAAGGCAGTTTCAGGAAAATTTTCCGCAGTTTTGGCCGTAAAGTGATTACTTTACCGAAGAAATGAACTGATCGTTCGGGCGACGGACCTTTTTGAGGTTCACCAGCCAATCACCATCTTCCTTGCGGTAGCCAAGTGGCAGAATGGTAACCGAGCGCAGGCCCTTCTCACGCAGGCCCAAAATCTCATCCAGCTTGTCCGGATCGAAACCTTCCATTGGTGTCGAGTCCACGCCTTCAAACGCAGCCTGAGCAAGCGCCATGCCGAACCCGATATAGGCCTGACGTGCAGCGTGTTCGAAGTTCACCTGAGCATCGCGTGGGGGATACATGTTCAGGAGCATCTGGCGATAGTTCTCCCAACCTTCGTTCTTGATGCCGCGCTCTTTATTGACGAGATCGAACATGCCGTTGATGCGCTCAGCGGTGTAGTTGTCCCACGCGGCAAAAACCAGGAGGTGCGAACCATCGGTAATCTGGGCCTGGTTCCAGGCGATTTCCTGGATCTTCGCACGCACTTCAGGATTGGTAACGACGATAATTTCAAACGGCTGCAAACCGCTGGATGTCGGGGCAAGACGGGCAGCCTCCAAAATACGGGCAACCTTATCTTCCGTTACCGGCTTGGAAGGGTCCATCTTTTTGGTGGCATAACGCCAGTTCAGTTTTTCAATAAGCAAAGCAGTCTCCTTGGGAGGATCACTGACGCAGCCATGAGGCAAGCGTGCAGGTTTCATTTTGAAACCCGCTACACATAGGGCGCCAGTCCACAACTGCAAGCAGGCACCTCAAGGTAATCACCGAAAACTACAAGGCTGCCTTTTTGTGATTGCCCTTCGGAAATTCGGCCGCCAGCGACGAGTACCATTTGCCGCTTTTTTTGATGGTCCGGACCTGCGTGTCATAATCGACATGCACAAGGCCGAAGCGCATGCGATAACCCTGCGCCCATTCAAAATTGTCCATCAGGCTCCAGGCAAAATAACCGCGCATCGGGTAACCATCCTTGATCAGATCGGCAACCACCGACAGGTGGTCAGCGTAATAATCAAGGCGCGGCTGGTCATCGACCTCACCATTTTCAACACCCATATTGTAGCAGGCACCGTTCTCGGTGATGTAACAATCGGGCAATTCATAACGGCGATAAAGCTCCTCTACCAACGAATGCAGGGCCGGAGAATAGACCTCCCAACCGATATCGGTCGTCACATCGTTGACGAAAGGTGCTTCAACCGTGGCTGGGAATTCAGCTGATGGATCGGGATCAGCGGCAACCCGCATTGGTGTGTAATAATTCAATCCCCACCAATCGAGTTTCTGGTTGATGATGGTGAGATCGCCCTCTTCGACAACCGGCATGCGGTCACCCAGCGCCTCAACGAAATCCGAGGGATATTCACCCTTGAATACAGGGCCAAAAAACACACCATTATGGAACTGGAATGCCCGCTCGGCTGCCGCCTTGTCCGCCGCACTGTCGGAAGCAGCAATGACCGAATGTGCGTTCAGTACCAAACCGACCGGCACGTTGGGCGCAACATCCCGGCAGGTCTGTACGCCAAGACCGTGGGCAAGATTGGTGTAATGCATCGCCGCCAGTGCGGCGTCCATGTTGCGCTCACCCGGCGCGTGAATGCCGTAGAGATGGCTAAGCCATACCGAGCACCATGGCTCGTTAAAGGTGGCAACAGCGTCCAGCCGGTCGCCCAGTCGTTCCATCACCGTGCGGGCGTAGCGCTGGAAGGCATAGGCGGTGGAACGCGCCGTCCAGCCGCCATCACCCATCAGGGTCAACGGCAGATCCCAGTGGTAAAGTGTGGCATAGGTTTTGATGCCCCTCGCCTTGCAGCCGTCAACCAGACGGTCATAAAAATCCAGCCCTCTTTCATTGACCGGACCGGTGCCATCAGGAATGATACGTGGCCATGCAATAGAGAAACGGTACGCCTCGACACCCATATTTTTTATGAGATCGAGATCGGCATCCAGACGGTTGTAATGATCGCAGGCAACGTCACCATTGTGGCGACCATAAACGTGGCCCGGCATGTTGCAAAAAGCATCCCAAATCGAAGGTTTGCGACCATCTGCCTTGGATGCTCCTTCAATCTGGAAGGATGCCGTCGCGACACCAAACAGAAAATCACCGGGAAAGCGTGTTGCAAGCACCTTGGGATCGATCATTCCGTCTCCTCCTGAATAATTTGGCCCGTTAAGTATCGGGTTTTGGTCCTGCCCTGGACAGGTGTTTGCAAGGTATAAAGGCAAATCATCGCCTACTGCAACGTTTCAGTTAAATCATACAAAACTTTTACGACAGGGATTTGGTGCAAATGCAGCGAGTTAGCAACAAAAAAGGCGGGGATTGATCCCCGCCTTTCATCAGCTTTTTTACATAAAGCTTTTCGGCCGTTTTAAACGTAACGATTTACGACGTTTTCGAGATATTCTTGGCGACCCGACTTCGGCTGAGGATTGATATTGTCACGCTCGACCAGAGCAGCAATCTCATCCAGCTTCAACTCGCCACGCAGCATCTTTTGCGCCGAAGGAGAATCCCACTTTGAATAACGGTCCGAAAGCGGCTTCGACAGCGCGCCATCTTCAATCATCTTGGCAGCAGCCTTCAGGCCACGGGCGCAGCAATCAATGCCGCCGATATGACCGATCAGCAGATCAGCCGGATCAAGCGACTGGCGACGCAGCTTGGAATCGAAGTTGGTGCCACCGTTCTGGAAGCCACCACCGGCAAGAACATGGTAATAAGCCAGCGCCATTTCCGGCACGTTGTTCGGGAACTGGTCGGTATCCCAACCGGACTGGTAATCATTGCGGTTCATGTCGATCGAACCGAAAATGCCGAAGGCATTTGCCATGGCCAGTTCGTGTTCGAAGGAATGGCCCGCAAGGATCGCGTGGCCCTGCTCGATGTTGACCTTGACTTCTTTTTCCAGGCCATGACGCTGCAGGAAGGCATAAACCGTTGCCACATCATAATCATACTGATGTTTGGTTGGCTCCTGCGGCTTCGGCTCGATCAGGATCGTGCCTTCAAAGCCAATCTTGTACTTGTATTCGACGACAAGGTTGAGGAACCGGCCCATCTGGTCGAGTTCGCGCGACAGGTCGGTATTCAGCAGGGTTTCATATCCCTCGCGTCCGCCCCACAGAACATAGTTGGCACCGCCCAGTCGCTTGGTAGCATCGAGGCAGGTTTTGACCGTCGCAGCCGAGAATGCAAACACATCCGGATCCGGATTGGTCGAAGCGCCCGACATGTAACGGCGGTGCGAGAACAGGTTAGCAGTACCCCACAAAAGCTTGACGCCGGTTTCCGCCTGCTTCTTCTCAAAGTGGTCAACGATCTCGTTGAGGTTACGGGTGTTCTCCGCAAAGCTGTTGCCTTCCGGGCGAACGTCCGCATCGTGGAAGCAATAAAACGGTGTACCCAGCAGCGAGAAAAACTCAAAGGCAACATCAGCCTTCAGTTTTGCCGCATCCATTGTGTCGGAAAACCATGGGCGCTCAAATGTCTGGCCACCGAACGGATCCCCACCTGGCCATGTGAATGTGTGCCAGTAGGCCACCGCAAAACGCAGGTGATCTTCCATGCGTTTGCCAGCCACGATCTCGTCCGCATTGTAATGACGAAACGCCAGCGGATTTGTGCTGTCCGGTCCTTCATATTTGATTTTGGTGATATCACCGAAAAAGCCTGTCGACATGGGTATTCCTCCTGAAATCTAACCTCTGTCAATGAAAGTAGACCCCCGGCTTGCGCCGGAAGAAAACGGGATGTTAGTGCGCGAGTTGGCGAATGGCCGGGTAGAGCTCGCGGTAACGCTGATAGGCAGCATCGTAGGCACCGCTAAGTGCCGAGACAGGCTCGATGGTTCTAGCGGTCTGCGGCGCCGTGCACACGGCAACCGGGTCGGTGCCCGTGGCCGCAATAAGACCAAGACGTGCGGCACCGAAGGCAGCACCAAAATCACCATCGGCGGGAATATCAACCGGCACATCAAGGGCCGTTGCAATCGACGCCAGCCAGTATTCCGAGCGTGAACCGCCGCCAATGGCCGTGACGCGCGAGATGCTTGTACCGGCCGATTTCAACGCTTCCAGATTGTCACGGATGGCAAAGCTGACACCTTCAAGTACCGCCTGCGTCAAGACCGAACGGTCACTTTCATGACCAAGACCGATAAAGGCACCACGAATGACCGCGTCATTGTGTGGTGTGCGCTCGCCAGACAGATAAGGTGCAAATGTCACGCCGCTTGGTGCCTTAAGGCTGTTGCCCAGCTCTGTGGTCAGTTCGGCTGCAGATTTGCCTGCAATGCCGGAATACCAGTTAAGGGCATCGGTTGCCGACAGGATCACGCCCATCTGGTGCCAGGTGTTTGGCAAGGCGTGGCAAAACGCATGTACGGCACTTTCCGGCTTGGGCAGATAGCTGCCGTTGGCCGCAAACAAGACGCCTGAAGTACCAAGCGAAACGAAAGCAGCGCCTTCCGATACCGTACCCATGCCGCAAGCCGATGCAGCATTGTCACCGGCGCCACCGGCAACCACGACATCGCTCATGCCCCAAGCAGATGCAAGCTCGCCGCGCAGTTTACCAGCCTGCTCAGTGCCTTCCACCAGCGAAGGCATAAGGCTTTCGCTAAGGCCAGTCACATCCAGCAATTCTGCCGACCACTTGCGAGCACCGGTATCAAGCCATGACGTGCCGGCAGAATCCGACATTTCGGAGATATATTCACCGGTCAGCCAGAGGCGCAGATAATCCTTCGGCAGCAAAACCTTGGCGACCTTGGCAAAAATCTCCGGTTCATGTTTGGCAACCCATGCCAGCTTTGGCGCGGTAAAGCCTGGGAACACGATATTGCCGGTCAGCTTGCGGAACCTTGGGTCAGCATCCAACTTGGCAGCCTCGGCATAAGAGCGCGTGTCATTCCATAGAATGCAGGGACGAAGCACCGCACCGGCCGCATCAACAAGGGTTGCACCATGCATTTGCCCGGACAGGCCAATGCCTTTCACGGCAGCAAGTTCCTTGGCATGGGAAGCCTTCAATCCGGCAATTGCCGTTTCACTTGCCTTGATCCAGTCTGCAGGGTTCTGCTCCGACCAACCGGAATGAGGCCGGGACACCTCAAGTGCGCCATTGGCAGAACCGATAATACGCTGGTTGCCATCAATCAGCAGCGCCTTGACGCCAGACGTCCCCAAATCGAGACCAAGATACATGTTATTCCTCCATGAAAATACGGTGAGACGGATTTGCAATCACGGCAAATTATCTCGCATGAATATGTCGAGGCGAATGCGTTCTTGTGCCGCAATCACTCCTACCTTGTCAGCCTTGGCCTTGAGCACACGAATGCTGCTACGCACCTCATGTCCGGCATCCTGATTGAGAACGGCGTCGATAAGCCCGGCCTTGAGCGCCGCAGTGGTGTGGGTGCTCAGCTCGTGGGCAATGACCGCCGGTCTGCCACGCGATTGCGGCAGGTTTTCCAGCGCCCGGATAAGACCTCTGTTACCGGCACCGAGGCTGTAAACACCGCCAATATCTGCATGTTGGGCAAGTGTATCGCGCACCAGCTTTTCAACCGTCGCAACATCATCACGCCCTTCGAGAACCGGCAGAATTTCCAGCTGCGGAAACTCTGATCCCATCACCGACATGAAACCGTCGACGCGCTCGCGGTGATCGCGCACCATAAGTGAACCGGCCAGCACAGCGATCTTGTTGGCCGACGGATTGGCAAAACGCCCAAGCAGGCTGGCCGCCGTCTTGCCGGCAGCAATATTGTCGACACCGGCATAGTGGTCGCGTTTTGAACCGGAGAGGTCCGAAACGATTGTCACTGTCGCTATGCCGTCATCCGACAGTGCCGCAACCGCCTGACGCACCGCGTCACCCTCAACGGCAACAAACGCAACGCCGGCCGGCATGTCAGCCCGCGCGGTTTCCAGCGCAGCAACAAGTGCGGCTGCATCAAATGGGGGAATTTCAAGCAGCGTAATTTCGGCGCGTTCCGAGGGGCCACGTGAAATCGCTGCACGCACCTCATCCCGCAATGCCTGCATGAAGGAGTTGTCATTGTTTGGCAAAATGAAAACCAGTGGATAAACGCGGCTGCGCGCCAGATTGGCAGCGGCGACATCACGCACGTAACCCAGCTCGGCGATGGCTGCTTCCACACGCGCCTTGGTCACTTCCCGTACACCGGAACGGAGGTTGACCACACGGTCAACCGTGGCAAGGCTCACACCCGCCTTCGCAGCAATGTCGTGAACTGTTGGCTTCATTTCCGTCCTCCGACAGCCCTTCTATTCCCAAATTTGAGGTACGTAAATCAAAAAATAGCGGACGGCAGCTATCATCTTTAAACGTAAAATGAAAAAGGCCGCCATTTCTGGCGGCCTCGGCGGTGGATAGGGAAAATCGTTAGTGGCCGCTGCCTGCAGGCGGTGCAGCAGATGGCTTGCGTATCAGCAACGTCAGCGTCACCAGGAAGCAGAACAGCACTGTCAAGGCCATGAACACATCGGCAAATGACAGCAGCCATGCCTGTTGCGTTACCATGCCCGCCAGCTTCTTGAAGGCGACTGAAGCGCCATCCAGACCATAGCTGTCATAGTTCGCACCTACACTGCTCAACCAATCCAACGCTTCCGGATTTTTGAAGTTCACATGCTCCGACAGACGCGCATAATGTTCATCCGTGCGCTGTGTCAGCATGGTGTTGATTATGGCCAGACCAACCGCACCACCAAGGTTACGGGTGAGGTTGAACAGGCCCGACGCGTTCTTGATACGCTGCGGCGGCAACGTACCGAGAGCAATGTTGTTGATCGGCACCATGCACATCATCAGCGAGCAACCGCGCAGGATCTGCGGAACAAGCAGTTCGTAGAAATCCCAGTCCGAGGTAATGCCGGTCATCATATAGGTGCCGGTGGCAAAACCAAGGAAGCCAATACCCATCATCACACGCGGATCGAGCTTGTTGGACAACATGCCGGCAACCGGTGCAGTAAAGAACATCGCAAGACCGGACACGAACATCGTTTCACCGATCATCAGCGAGTCGTAACCACGGATGCGTCCGAGATAGAGCGGGTAGAGGTAGGTCAGACCGTAAAGGCCAACCCCCATCACGAATGAGAACAGTGAACCAATCGAGAAGTTTCGGTCGGTGAATGCCCGCAAATCCACGATCGGGAATTCGACCTTGAACGCTCTCCAGAAAAACACCACCGCACCGATGGTCATGGCAATCGAACCGACAACGATATGTTCATCGTTGAACCAGTCCTTGTTGTTGCCTTCCTCGAGCACATATTCCAGCGAACCGAGGAACACGCCCATAGCCAGCAGACCCCACCAGTCAAACTTCTTCCAAAGTGACTTTTCGGGCTTGTCGAAGTCGATCAGGCTCCAGGTCAGCAAGGTGACGATGATACCCGGCACAACGTTGACGAGGAACAACCAGTGCCAGGACATGGCGTGGCTGAGATAACCACCCACCGTCGGACCGATGGTCGGCGCAAGTGTTGCCACCAGACCAATGATCGGAGACACGATGCTACGCTTGGACGGCGGAAAAATGGTGAAAGCTGCCGCAAACACCGAAGGGATCATGCCACCGCCGATAAAGCCCTGAATGGCGCGGTACACGATCATCTGGTCGATGTTGGTGGCCGTGGCGCACAATGCGCTCGACAGGGTAAAACCTGCTGCACACATGCTGAACAGCACCCGCGTTGACAGGATACGCGCCAGCGTGCCCGACAGCGGGATCATGATAACTTCAGCGATCAGGTAAGACGTCTGCACCCAGGCGATTTCATCCGAGCCGGCACCAAGGCCGGCCTGGATTTCCGCGAGAGAGGCAGACACAATCTGGATGTCCAGAATGGACATGAACATGCCCACGACCATGGCAAAGAAGGCAATGAGCCGCTTTTTATCCATGGGGGGATCGGACGCGGCAACTGCATTGCCGCCTCGGATGACCGCTTCCGTCATGATGCGAGCCTTTCGCGCTTACTTCTGCGCTACCGCATTGTTGTCAGGTGCAGTGCGTGTATCCACGTCCACGACAACACTCAAACCGGCACGAAGATTATGCTTTGCAAGATCTTCGGCAGAGAAAGCGATACGAACAGGCACGCGCTGGATAACCTTGGTGAAGTTACCGGTGGCATTTTCAGGTGGCAGCATGGAAAACACCGAGCCGGAAGCAGGCGAGATCGACTGGACCGTGCCGATAATATCCTGCTTACCAAGCGCATCCACATGGATACGCACCTTGGAACCCGGCTCGACCTTGGCGATCTGCGTTTCCTTGAAGTTCGCATCAATGTAGAGGTCGTTCATAGGCACCAGGGCTGCAAGCCGCTTGCCGCTTGAGACGAGATCACCCACCTGAACAGCCACATTGCCGATGACACCATCATACGGCGCCTTCAACACTGTAAAGCTAAGGTCACGTTGAGCCTTGTCCTTGGCCAGAACCAGCGAACGGATGGTGCTTTCAGCTTCGTTTCTCTGCGCTGCGAGCAGAGATATATTGGCTTTGGCGGATTCGATGCTGGCCGCACCGGCAACAGCATTTGCGGCAGCCTGATCAAGCGCGACCTGTGCATTATCTGCAGAGGCAACCGTACCAACATCCTTGGCTTGCAACTCGTTGGCGCGCTTCTGGTTGATTTCCGCGCCGCGCAGGGCTGCGTCAAGCGCACCCTTCTGTGCTTCGGCCTGCTGCAGAGCAGCCTTGGCACCTGCAAGCTGTGCATCGATACGCGACAACGACAGCTCCTGGGTACGAACCTGCGCTTCGGCTTGTTCAAGCGCGATTCGATAATCGCCATCATCCAGAGTGACGAGCGGATCACCAGCCTTGACTTCCTGATTGTCGACGACATGGACCTTGTTCACGTAACCGGAAACCTTAGGCGAAATGATCGCAATGTCACCTTCGATATAGGCATCATCGGTTGAGATGAGGAAACGGCCATCGGTCCACCACTGGTAACCATACCAGCCGGCACCGGCCAGCACGGCAATTGCCAACACAGGCAAAATAGGCGAGCGACGCTTTGCCTTCTTCTGCTGTGGCGCATCCTGTGGCGGCGCAGGTGTCTGAGATGTGGTTTCTACCGCATCATCTTTACGCGCCGTTTCATCTGCGCCCTCATTTGTATTGACCGCGCGTACCGCGCCTGTGTTCTGGGCAGACATGTGCTCACCACCATGTAGGATATAATTTTATTGAACTGAACCGTTCGGTTCGATTGACATAAAGCTTTTCATGACACATATCAAGAGGGCATCGAACCAAACAGTTCGATTTGACGGGAATCAAAATTTCAAACAGGGATAAGAGTGTGAGCACGCAAGAAGACATGGAGACATCTGGAACGCCGGTCACCACCGGGCGTTTCGCGGCGGGAGAAGATCCTGCAAAGCGCGAACAGATCCTCGATGGCGCCTGGATTGTTTTCCGCAAACTTGGCTTTGATGCTGCCAGCATGAACGATATTACCCGCGAAGCAGGCGTTTCCAAGGGTACGATCTATGTTTACTTCGCAAATAAGGAAGATCTTTTTGCGGCCCTGATCGACCGGCACCGTACCCGTTTTGCCGAAGCCATGCGTGATGTGCTGGCGGGGGAACAAGCGGTTGAAGAAGGACTCAAGAAGTTCGGCTTCACCTTTTCCCGACAGATGACCTGCTCTGAAGTCATACCTGCTATGCGTTCTGTGATTGGCGTTATTGACCGCATGCCAGGCCTCGCGAAGCGTTTTTTCGCCAGTTCACCAGTCAACATCAAAAGCGTGCTACAGGATTTCATCGAACATCATGTGAAGCTTGGAAACTTGCAGGTCGACGATATCGAATTGGCCGCCCGGCAATATATCGAACTGTCGTCAGGTCCGTTTTTCAAACTTCGCCTGTTTGGTGAAATTAATGGTGACGTGCCGCAGCAGGAACTGGACCGGGTGGTCAACAGCGCCGTGCGCGTATTCATGGCCGCTTACGGAACCAAAATCAGTTGAGCGCATTAGGCAAAATCTGCGCAGGCGTAATTTCGCGTTAAACGCGAAAATTGCGAATAATCAGGCATATCGTTGAAATAAATGCGCTTGTTTCTCGCGTTTTATAACGTACATGATTGCGTCGTATATTTGCCAGTGCTGCACAATTGAAAGGACAACACCCCCCGATGGAGACCATTCTCCCTCTCTTGAGCGACCCCACTGCCTGGGTGGCATTGATTACCCTGATCGTCATGGAGGTCGTGCTCGGCATTGACAACCTGATATTCATCTCGATCCTGACCAACAAGCTGCCACCGGAGCAGCGTGAAAAAGCCCGCAAGATCGGTATTGGCCTCGCACTTGTCATGCGCCTCGGCCTGCTTGGCACTGTAGCCTGGATCGTACAGCTTACCAACCCGGTTTTCGATGTTTTCGGTCACCCCTTCTCCTGGAAAGACATTATCCTGATCGTCGGCGGTCTGTTCCTGCTGTGGAAGGCGACCAAGGAAATTCACCACAATGTTGACCCTATCGACCACAAGGAAGACATGGTTGGCGGAACGGTCACCAACACGTTCTCATCTGCAATCATTCAGATTCTGCTGCTTGACCTCGTATTTTCGGTCGACAGCATTATCACGGCCGTTGGCATGACGCCGCATCTGCCGATCATGATCGTTGCTGTTGTGTTTGCTGTGACTGTGATGCTGGTAGCCGCGACGCCGCTGGCTAACTTCATTGAGCGCAACCCGACAATCGTCATGCTGGCTCTCGCCTTCCTGCTCATGATCGGCACCACGCTGATTGCCGAAGGTATGGGCATGCATGTGCCGAAGGGCTACGTCTATGCAGCTATGGCTTTCTCTGCCCTGGTCGAACTTCTCAACATGATGGCGCGTAACGCCCGTGCCCGTAAACGACAGGCCGCCAAGCATTAACCGCTGAATCGAATATTGAAAGACCCGCCTGACAAGGGCGGGTCTTTTGCATTTTGACGACGGAACGCGCTATGGTTTCATACGTTTAATACCGCATCTGATCGGCTGTTCTGGCCAATCACTCTCCTGCCGAAAGTGCATTCCTGAATGACAACAGACCAGATTTTAGCCTTCGCCGTTATCGCAGCAATGATGGCAGCTTTCATCTGGGACAAGTTGCGTTATGACGTGGTTGCCTGCTCCGCCCTATTAGGCGCTGTTGCGGTGGGTATCGTGCCCTTCGACAAGGCATTCTCCGGTTTCAGTGACGATATTGTCATCATCGTCGCCAGTGCACTGATCGTCAGCACGGCGGTGGCCCGTTCCGGCATTGTCGATACGCTGATCAAGAAATATTTCCCCGAAATGCGCTCGAAAGGGTTGCAGCTCGCTTTCCTGATGATTGTTGTGGCTGTCATGTCGGCCTTCATCAAGAATATCGGCGCATTGGCTATCATGATGCCAGTGGCTTTTCAGTTTGCCCGCAAGTCCGGCACCCCCGTGTCCTTCTATCTGATGCCGATGGCCTTTGCTGCCTTGCTCGGTGGATTGATGACGCAGATCGGCACCTCGCCCAACATCGTGGTCTCCAGACTGCGTGAGGAAATGACCGGTCAAAGTTTCTCGATGTTCGACTTCACGCCTGTCGGTCTTGGCCTGACAGTCATCGGCATCGTATTTTTGACATTTGGCTACCGGCTGCTGCCAGTGCGCACCAAGCCGGACGCCTCCGTCGAAGACATTATGGAAAAATCCGCCTACACAGCCGAGGCCTCCATAACAGCAGATTCACCGATTAAAGACAAAAGCCTCAATGAACTGCTGAAACAGGGCGATGGTGCGGTCATTGCGACAACCATTCTCAGAGGCCACCGCAGGATTTCTCCCTTCCCCGATGTTGTGCTTAAGGTTGGCGATACACTGCTGCTGGAAGGCAATGCCACTGATCTGGACAGGGTTGTCTCCAGTGCAAAGCTCACACTGTCAGGCAAGCCATTGACCGGCAGTGGCCAGAAGGAAAGCGATGTCATGGCCATGGAGGCGGTGATCGACAACACCTCGATCCTCAAAGGCCTTTCGGCGAAAGAATTGGCACTGTCCTACACACGCGGCGTCAATCTGATTGCCGTCAGTCGTCGCGGACATCGCCTGAACCAGCGTCTGAGTGACCTGTCATTGATGGCCGGTGACGTGATCGTTTTGCAAGGCAACAGCAAAAACATCTCACAGGTTTTGAAGGAATTCGACCTTCTGCCGCTCGCGCAACGTGAAATCCTGCTCGGCACCCGCAGACGCGCGATTTTGCCACTTCTGGTACTTGCAGCTGCCATGGCAGCTGCGGCCACCGGCATAGCACCGGTCGCCGTTGCCTTCTTTGCCGCCGCCTTCGCGATGATCGCTATTGGCGCTATCCCGTTGTCCGACATCTACAAATCAGTAGATGGCCCAATTCTTGTGATGCTGGCGGCACTTATCCCGGTCAGCGATACACTGCGCACGACAGGTGCGAGCGACCTTATTGCGACCTGGTTGGGCGAAACGGCCAAAGGCATGCCACCCTTCATGGCTCTTGGTCTTATTCTGCTGGCTGCGATGGCTGTCACGCCATTCCTCAACAATGCCGCAACGGTACTTGTCATGGGCCCGATCGCGGCAGGATTTGCCACCACACTTGGCTTCAAGCCGGAGGCATTTCTGATGGCTGTCGCGATTGGCGCCGGCTGTGATTTCCTCACCCCCATCGGCCACCAGTGCAACACTCTTGTCATGGGACCGGGCGGCTACAGGTTCAGCGACTATCCACGGCTTGGTCTGCCGCTATCATTCCTGATCATCATCACCAGCATTCCAATGCTGCTTTACGTCTGGCCGGCATCCTGATTTGACCTAATTTTCTTGACGCATGGGGCTGAATGTGGCCTAAGGCCATTCCAATGGAAAATTGCGGAATTGCGGGCATCCTAGATCCCCAAATCCCGTTTCCTCAATGCATGCTAAAACCAGTCGTCGCATACGGGAACTTCCCGTAACCCTTGCACGTCAATACGAGCGATCATCCAATGAGCACTTCCAACGTTCGCGTCCGTATCGCGCCCTCTCCTACCGGTGAGCCGCATGTCGGAACTGTCTACATCGCACTTTTCAACTATCTGTTCGCCAAGAAAACCGGCGGCGAGTTCATCCTGCGCATCGAAGATACCGATGCGACCCGCTCGACCCGCGAATATGAAGAAAAAGTGCTGGAAGCACTGAAATGGACCGGGCTGAAATGGTCTGAAGGTCCCGATGTCGGCGGTCCTTACGGCCCGTACCGCCAGTCCGAGCGCAAGGACATGTACCAGCCCTATGCTCAGGAACTTCTGGATAAAGGCCATGCCTTCCGTTGTTTCTGTACGCCTGACCGCCTGGAACAGATGCGTGAAGCCCAGCGCGCGGCTGGCAAGCCACCGAAATATGACGGCCTGTGTCTGCATTTAAAAGCTGAAGAAGTAACAGCCAAGCTGGCGGCCGGTGAGACATCGGTTGTTCGCATGAAGATCCCGACCGAGGGTTCCTGCGACTTCACCGACGGCGTGTACGGCGAAGTGTCGATCCCGTGGGATTCCGTTGACATGCAGGTCCTGATGAAGGCCGACGGCATGCCGACCTACCATATGGCCAATGTCATCGACGACCATCTGATGAAGATCACCCACGTTGCGCGTGGCGAGGAATGGCTGGCCTCAGTGCCTAAGCACATTCTGCTTTATCGTTATTTTGGATGGGACCAGCCGGTATTCATGCATCTTTCGCTGATGCGCAATGCCGATAAGTCCAAGCTCTCCAAGCGCAAGAACCCGACGTCGATTTCCTACTACTCGGCACTCGGTTACCTGCCAGAAGCCTTGATGAACTTCCTGGGTCTGTTCTTCGTGCAGATCGGTGAAGGCGAAGAGCTTCTGAACATGGACGAGCTTGCAGACAAGTTCGACCCGGATGCATTGTCCAAGGCTGGCGCGATCTTCGACGTGCAGAAGCTGGACTGGCTGAACGGCCGCTGGCTGCGCGAAAAGCTGAGCCAGGAAGAATTCCTTGCCCGCATTTTCGAATGGTCATCGGAAAACGGCCGTCTGACCGAAGGCCTCAAGCTGGCACAGAGCCGCATCTCCCGATTGAGCGAACTGCCGCAGCTGGCAGGCTTCTTGTTGTCTGGTGATGTTGGCCTGACACCAGCCTCCTTCGCAGGGCTGAAAAGCAAGCCGGAAGAAATTCATGAAATCCTGACCACCGTTGCTGCCGATCTGGAAAAAATGCCAGACTGGAACATTGAAAGCATCGAGGCAGAATTGCGTGACCTTGCTGAACGCACCGGCAAGAAACTGCGCGTGGTGACACCACCGCTGTTCGTTGCCATGTCCGGCACATCGCGTTCGCTGCCGCTGTTTGACAGCATGGCGCTGCTTGGCCGCTCCGTGGTACGCCAGCGTCTGAAGGTTGCCATTGCTGTTGTCGTTACCATGGTTGGCAGCGGAAGCTAAGGTTTGCCGGGGCGGATTATCATTCGCCCCTCATTCCTGAGTTTGTCACAGGAAACCAGCCACGGCGTATTTGCGCCGTGAATGCATAAAAGAGAATCTCCCGCGCCCAAAGACCTGTGCGCACTGGTATCCTGTGATGAACACAGGAATGAGGGAGAACCGGAAACTAATTGCCGCCGCGGCACCGCCGCAACAGGAATTGAACAATGAACGACAAGACAACCGAAACCGCTCTCTCCTCCGACGTCACGGAAGTGCGCCGCCAGAAACTGGCGCTGCTGCGCGAAAAGATCGGTGACGTCTACCCTGCGCATTTCCACCGCACGATGACCAATGCCGAGTTGGCGGAAAAATACGCCGATATCGAGCCGGACGTCGAAACCGGTGATACGGTCACCGTTGCTGGTCGTGTTTATTCCAACCGCAACTCCGGCATGTTCATGGACATCCATGACGCGTCCGGCAAGGTGCAGATCTTCAGCCACAAGGACACCACACCGGAAGCGGCCCGTGAGCTGCTGCCGTTGATCGACATGGGTGACATTATCGGCGTCACTGGCAAGGTTCGCCGCACCAAGCGTGGCGAGTTGACCATCAACGCTGAAGAAATCACCATGCTGACGAAGTCGCTGCTGCCGATGCCTGAAAAGTGGCACGGCGTTTCCGACGTCGAAGTGCGTTACCGCAAGCGTCATCTGGACATTCTCTCCAATGAAGAGTCCAAGCTGCGCTTCCAGCAGCGCTCCAGAATTATCTCCGGCATTCGCCGCTTCATGGAAGCGGAAGGTTTCCTCGAAGTGGAAACACCAATGCTGCAGACGGTTTATGGCGGCGCGACTGCCGATCCGTTCAAGACCTTCCACAACACGCTGAAGCAGGACATGTACCTGCGTATTGCGCCGGAACTGTTCCTTAAGCGCACGCTGGTATCCGGCCTTGCCGACAAGGTATTCGAGATCAACCGCAACTTCCGTAACGAAGGCGTTTCCACGCGGCATAATCCTGAATTCACCATGATGGAGTGCTACTGGGCCTATTCCGACTACGAAGACATTATGGGTCTGGTCGAGCGCATGTTCGAAACCCTCGCTGTCGCCATCCATGGCACGACAGAGTTGGAGTTCCAGGGCCAGACGATCTCCTTCAAGGGCCCGTTCAAGCGCGTTCCTATGCCTGATGCCGTCAAGGAAGCAACCGGTATCGACTTCCTGAACATCAAGACCGATGAAGAAGCCCGCGCCGCCGCCAAGGCTGCCGGTTTCGAAGTCGAGAAGGACTGGACATGGGGCGAGTGCCTGGCATTCATCTTCGAAGAGAAGGTTGAAGGCACATTGATTCAGCCAAGCCACGTCACGCACTTCCCGAAGGACATCTCGCCTTTCGCCAAGGAAGTTCCCGGCGAACCACGTCTGGTGGAACGCTTCGAAAGCTACTGCAACGCCTGGGAGGTGGGCAACGCTTTCTCCGAACTCAACGATCCCGAGGAACAGCGCCGCCGTATGGTCGAGCAGCTGGAACAGGCTCACGCTCGCGGCGAAAAAGACAAGCAGCTTGACGATGAATTCCTTGATGCAATCGATCAGGGCATGCCACCAGCAGGTGGTCTCGGCATCGGCGTTGACCGTCTTATCATGCTGCTGACAAATGCACCGTCGATCCGCGACGTCATTCTCTTCCCGGCCCGTCGCCAGAAGGCCGACTGACGCTGCGGCATGTTTCACAGGACCGTTTAGCGGTTTTTGGCAGAAACATCTGATCGTCAAATAACAACAACACGCTGCGTGATAACCACCATCTGCAGCGTGTTACACAGGCAGAACATCAACAAAGCCGGAGAGCGAAAACGCCTCCGGCTTTTTTGTTCTCATCGAACTTTTGAAAAATTACCGAGATATCAGTGAGATGGCTGCGAATGACCTTCAGAAGCCTCGGCGCCTGTGCCTTCAGCCGCTGGTGCATCTGCAACGGGTGCGTGCTCTTGCTCCGCAGCTTCCGCGGTGGCGGAGCCTTTCCCGAAAATCAGGGATTTCAGATAGCTGAGGCTGAAAATGCTACCGCTGTCATGCACGGGCGTCGACGTCAGCAACTGTTCATCATCTGGCACAGGGTGCGCCTCTGCCGACGGGTCACCATGGCCTGTTTCACCCTCGCCGCCGTGCCCTGCCGGCTCCGCGGCTTTTTCTGTTGGCGCACCATGGCCATCGCTTTTTCCATGCGCACCCTCGGCATTCTCCGACACGCCACCTTCACAGCCGGTATTATCGGACAACGAATGTACAACCTGCTCAATGTCTTCAAGCGGAAGGTCAATTCTCAAGCCGTAGAAGAAACCCTGTGCGTTCGGCACGCCATCATAATAGAAGCCGGAATATTGCTTGCCATCCGTACCTTCGGGTATTTTGGCCATATCAGGGATATAAACTGCCTGCGCTGCAATCGCACGACCACGCATCTCGGAGCGCAGCTGCGGACCATTGGCGTCCAGAACCGACACCTGCACAAGATCAGGGTGCTGTTTTTCGTGAATAGCCTTGGCTACACGCACGGCGGTTTTCAGCCTGTCCGTACCATCACCACCGGTTGTGCGGATAAACTGCCTTATCCAGAATGTACCGTTTTTCTTGATGGTCACAGTCTGGACGGCCTGACATTCCAGACCATTGACTGAACGATACGAAGGGCCAAGCAAACGTTCGGTACCCACGTAAACAGCAGCGAGACCAGCTGCTCCGCTGATAAGCAGAACACCGCAACTGATAAACACTACTTTACGGGAAAGCCGTATTCGGCTGAATACTGCTTTCACACTAGGCGCCCTGACATACCTACCCCGTCAATTACGCAATGCCCCAGCCCTAATGGGCCAACCAAAGACCATCCGGCATGGATCAAAAATCCACGTCCAGACTGGCTTTGATCCTGACGGTTTCTCCTTGACGAAGATTTAACCCGGAGTGTTATTCAGTGTTTTTAGTGAACCATTTTTGGACTCTGCCAAAAAATATTACTGCGCTTCATGTATAAAGCGTTGACAGGCGCAAACTGACAATAATCAAGCGCGTCCAGTAGCCGCACATCCGTGATACGGCATTCTCAAAATGAAGCAAAAAAGACCCGCCGCAGCGGGTCTTTGTTTCATAATCAGGCAGTCCAGCCGCCATCGATCACATGGATTTGGCCCGTGGTGAAACCGGCCTCTTCCGACGACAGATAGGTCACCAGAGCAGCAATTTCTTCGGGCTTTGCAATACGGCCCATGGGCTGACGCGCTATGAAGTCGCTCAATGCCTGCTCGTAGTTGCCGGTCTGCTTCAGACGTTCATGCAGGGACGGGCTGTCTACGGTGCCCGGGCAAATTGCATTACAACGAACGCCCTTGGTCACGAAATCAGCGGCAATCGCCTTTGTCAGACCTACAACAGCTGCCTTCGAGGCCGTGTAGGCAAAACGATTTGGAACGCCCTTAACGCTAGATGCCACCGACGACATGTTGACGATAGCACCCTTGCCCTTTTCCAGCATGCCTGGGAGGAATACGCGGCAAGTACGGTACATGGCCTTGGCATTCAGATCGAACGAGAAGTCCCAGTCCTTTTCCTCGCATTCGAGGATAGTGCCAGCATGCACGTAGCCTGCACAATTGAACAGCACGTCGATTGGGCCAACTTCTTCCGCAAATGCCTTTACAGCGTCGCCATCCAGAACGTTCAGAACGCGTTTTTCAACACCCTCCAGTGTGGCCAGTGCCTGCTCATTGATATCGGTTGCGATAACGCGCGCACCGAGGCTCGCAAAACGTTCAGCCGTTGCGCGGCCAATACCCTGAGCGGCTGCCGTCACAACAACGGTCTGCCCTGCAAAATTCTGGGACATATGGTAATCCTCCCTGCCAATCCAGTTTACCGCGCCAATGACTGGCCTTCACAATGAGGACATTCAGATGCGGATTGATAATTCATATGTAAACAGTGTATTTATAAGCCGTCAAGCGCAACAGATAGACAAGAAGATGTTTGGCATAGGCAAAATGAGGTTACTGGAGGGGTACCATGACGACCGAAGACAATAGTGATCGCTATCGTGCGCCCGCGCTCGACAAAGGGTTGGATATCCTCGAACTGCTGGCCCATACGGATGGCGGTCTGACCCAGGCCGAGATTGCCAAGTCGCTCGGCAAAAGCCCCAGCGAATTTTACCGCATGCTCGATCGTCTGGTACGGCGCGGGTACGTCTACCGTCAGGATGGCGACCGCTTTTTCCTCAGCCTGAAAATGTTCGGCCTTGCCCATTTTCACGCCCCTGTTCGCAGACTGGTATCGTTCGCGACGCCTGTCATGCGCGACTTTTCCAACAAGGCTCAGCAGGCCTGCCATCTGACTGTGCACGACAGAGGCGCTGTCACTGTTATTGCCCAGCAGGATTCATCGACCTATTGGGCGCTGTCCGTGCGGGTTGGCGCGCATATGAGCCTGTTCAATACCGGCTCCGGTCATATCCTGCTGGCTTTCCAGACCGAAACACAACGCGAGATGATGATTGCCGAGCAGTTGCGTTTCAACGAGGGCATGTCGACACCTGACAATCTCGGTGAAACATTAAGCCGCATCCGGCACGACGGCTATGACATCATGAAAAGCATGCAAACCGCCGTGGTCACGACACTGTCGGCACCGGTGCTGACACTGGATGGCACCGCCATCGCGGCTTTGACCTGCCCGTTCATTGAACCGCTCAGCGCCAGTGCGCCGACCCAGAAAGTATGTCTGACCCATATTGTAGAAGCAGCCGCCCGCATTTCGGAAATCGTTGCCGGCAGCCGCACGCAATAAGAAAATAGATTGCACCATAGCAAATAAAAAAACGCGACCGGCAGGGAGACGGTCGCGTTTGGCACTGGAGTATTCTTGGAAATTAAACGGGTAAACGTTTCAAAAGTTCCAACAAACCTCAGGCTGCAAGTTCTTTTTTGACCATCGAGCGCAGTGCAACGAGGTCCTTGGCAAACAGACGGATGCCTTCCGACAGCTTTTCAGTTGCCATTGCATCTTCGTTCAGCATCCAGCGGAATGCCTTTTCGTCCAGCGACTGCAGGGGCTCTGCCGTGACATTGTCAGGAGACAACTTGCGCTCAAGCGTACCCTGGTCCTTGTCGAGTTCTTCCAGCAGCGCCGGGCTGATGGTCAGACGATCGCAACCAGCAAGCGCTTCGATTTCGCCTGCATTGCGGAAAGAGGCACCCATGACGATGGTCGAGATGCCGTTGGACTTGTAGTAGTTGTAGATGCCACGCACCGAGACAACGCCCGGATCGGTTTCAGACGTGTAGTCCTGACCGGTGGACTTCTTGTGCCAATCAAGAATACGACCAACGAATGGCGAAATCAGGAATGCCTTGGCTTCCGCGCAAGCAATCGCCTGAGCCTTGGAGAACAGCAGGGTCAGGTTGCAATCGATGCCTTCCGACTGCAGAACCTGCGCAGCACGGATACCTTCCCATGTGGAAGCCAGCTTGATGAGAATACGGTCACGCTCAATACCGCGTTCCTTGTAGGCAGCAATGATGCCATGCGCCTTGGCAATAGAGGCTTCGGTATCGAAGGACAGGTCGGCATCCACTTCGGTGGAAACGCGGCCCGGAACGAGCTTGGCAAGTGCGGCACCAACCGAAATGGCAAGGCGATCTGCAACGGCAGCAACAACGGCATCCTGATCGCCGCCCTGTTTTTTACCCCAGCTGACAGCTTCTTTGACCGCATCTGCAAACGCAGGCGTTCCCAATGCTTTAAGAACGATGGTCGGGTTGGTTGTGCAATCGACTGGCTTGAGGCGTGCAACCGCATCAATGTCGCCGGTATCAGCAACCACGGTTGTAATGGAACGGAGTTGATCGAGCTTGGACGTCATCCGGGTGATCCTTATGGATTGACTATAAAAGTGCTTCAGCCGCCGTTTCGTTCCCCCAAGAAAGCCATGGGAGTGCGGCCGAAATTACGGTCCTGACCTGATTAAAAGTATCGCTTGGCAGATCGATAAAAGTCAAGACATTTGCGCAACGCAATTGACATAAGTTTCACGAAAGTCATACTCGCTGCATAACAAACATTGGTGAAAAGCGTGGCGAAACTCAGACGCGAAACCCACACATCCATTTCCGAAGCCTCGTCCCTACGCCTCAGAGCCGCCTGGCTCTATTATAATCAGGGCATGACGCAGAAGGATGTCGCCGAAAAACTGGGGATCAGCCGGTCCACCGTCATTCGCCTGCTCGACGAGGCCATGAAACGGTCCGAAGTGCAGATCTGGATCAACGAAGGTATCGAAGATTTCATTGAGCTGGCGGGACAGCTCGAAAAAGCCTACGGGCTGGACGAGGCCATCATTGTTCCTTCCCCGGCCAATACGTCGGCACCGGCCATCGCAAAGGCAGTGGGCCTGGCGCTCGGGCAGTTTCTCTCTGAAGCCATCCCGGAAAATGCCACCATAGGCGTTGGTTGGGGGCGTACCATGACAGCGTCGCTTGCGAGCTTCCGCCCACCGCGTCGTGATAACTGCAAAGTGGTTTCTTTGCTGGGAGGTATCGTCGCTGTACACCAGACCAACCCTTTGGATTACACATGGCGACTGGCAAGCCAGCTTGGCGCCGAATGCTACATGTTCCTTGCGCCGCTGCTGGTCGATTCCGTAGAAACCCGCAAAACCCTGATTGAAAAATGCGGGCTGAACACGCTTTACGATCTGGCTGAAAAACTCGACATAGCCATTGTCAGTTGCGGCGACATAGGCCCGCAGTCCACGTCATTGTCCGAAGGTTTTATCAGCCGCCAGACGCTGGAAGAACTGATCGATGCAGGCTGCGTCTGCGATACAATGTTCAACTTCCTCGACAAGGACGGCAATTCCGTTGAACATCCAATCAACCAGCGCGTCATGTCGATCGACCTCGACACGCTGAAGAAAGCAAAGCACATTGTTCTGGCATCCGGTGGCGCGCAGCGTGCTGTCGCCATTCAGGCCACAATACGACGCATCGGCTGCAACACCCTTATAACAGATGAAACAGCCGCACGGGCATTGCTGGCCCTGTCAAACGACTGTTCCGCCGCCTGACATCTCAGGCGTGCGCGGATTCCCAGCCGAGCATGGCCCGTTTACGCGTCAGGCCCCAATGGTAACCGGTCAAGGCACCACTTTTGCCAAGCGCACGGTGGCAGGGCACCACGAATGACACCGGGTTTGCGCCGACAGCGGCACCCACCGCGCGGGACGCCGTGGGCTGGCCAATATCCTGCGCGATGTCGGAATAGGTAACCGCCTTACCAAACGGGATCTTCAACAGGCTTTTCCAGACACGGACCTGAAAATCCGTGCCCAGCAGCACCACGCGAAGCCGCTGGTCGCAACGCCATGCTTGCGGCTCGAAAATACGCGAGGCATAAGGCATGGTGGCAGCAACATCTTCGACGTAATTCGCTTTCGGCCAACGCTGCGCCATATCCTCGAAACAGGCGGCCTCTTCACCGGCATCGGCAAAGGCAACGCCCGCCAGACCACGGTCGGTGACCATGACGAGCGCCAGACCGAATGGAGAGACATGATAACCCCAGCGGATCGTTAGCCCTTCACCCTTGGCCTTCCATTCACCCGGCGACATGGCCTCATGTGTAACGAACAGATCATGCAACCTGCCCGGCCCGGACATGCCAACCTCGATAGAGGTTTCCAGTAGCGGCAACTGTTCCTGCCGCAACAGACGTTTCGCATGATCGAGCGTCACGGCCTGAAGAAACGCTTTCGGTGACAAACCGGCCCACCGCGTGAATGTCTTCTGCAACTGTGTTGGCGATCTGCCCATACGCGCCGCAATCATTTCCAGCGATGGCTGATCACGGTAGTCCACCGTCATGATTTCGATGACCTGCCGGACGGTCTCGTAATCGGAACCGTCAGGTGTGATATCTTCCTGCAAAATAAGATCGGCTTTCATGGCATGTCTCCTTGGGTAACAGAAGACCACGGACGGACGATCATCGCCACCCGTTTCTTGCGTCTGCAAACCATCACGTTAAATTCTGCGTCTTACTCTAGCCAGGGCACCCTTGAATGCTTTCGCAAAGCTTTCGCGATCATCCGGATTGAGAAAGGAGCCGACATCCGTCACGTGCCCCTGCCCTGAAACATGCATGGAGAGGATGCCAAATTCCTCGTGTCGACGCACCCGAAACCTTGTCCAGAACGGGTTGAAAACATGCTCTTCCACCCGCCCAGAAGGAGCGTATTTACGCACCGACAGGCGGGTGCGCCAGATGGTGACTTCCTCCCGTCTGCGCGCGGCCCGATAGTTCAGTTTGAAGGCTCCGTAGAGCAGCAGAAAATCAAGACCGAAGAACACGCCCACCAGCCACGCGCCGGTAACGACAAAAAACACGCCGTAGACGAAGCAGACCATGCCTGTCAGTAACAGCAGCACTCGAAACCCTTTTCGCCCCAGCGAACGGTGTGGCACCAACTGTGCAGCAAAAACCGGTTCATCGTTTATCGTATCCACGTTGCGTTCCCGCATTCCGGCTGGCTATAGATGAAGGCATGACAATAGCGAAGAAACGATCCAGCACCCAAACCTTGCAAAAGTCAAATCAGACTTCTGCGCGTAAAGGACGCACGCCCCGCTCCCTGTATTCGAAGGCAGATCTGGAAGAGATCTTCCGGCGTTTTTCGGTGCAACGACCTGAGCCCAAGGGTGAACTGGAACACACCAATCCCTTCACGCTGCTGGTGGCGGTTGCACTGTCAGCGCAGGCAACGGATATTGGTGTGAACCGGGCAACACGTGCCCTGTTCAAGATCGCCGATACCCCACAAAAAATGCTCGACCTTGGTGAGGAACGGCTGATCGATCACATCAAGACGATCGGACTTTATCGCAACAAGGCCAAGAACGTCATTTCGCTGTCGCGCATGCTGATCGACAATTTCGGCGGCGAGGTGCCAAAAACCCGCGACGAACTTGTCACGCTGCCGGGTGTGGGGCGCAAAACCGCCAATGTGGTAATGTCCATGGCGTTCGGCGTACCAACATTGGCCGTTGATACCCACGTCTTCCGTATTGCCAACCGGCTCTGTCTGGCACCGGGCAAGACCCCGGATGACGTTGAAGACAAGTTGATGAAAATCATACCGGAACAATACCTGTTCCACGCCCATCACTGGTTGATCCTGCATGGACGATACTGCTGCAAGGCCCGCAAACCTGAGTGCGAGCGCTGCGTGATCGCTGATTTATGCAAGTCACCGGAAAAATCCTGCGATATTCCGGCTCCGCTGGTCGAGTTACCGGCCCAACTGTTGCGTGACTAACGGCGGTTCGCGCATGCTGATGGATTTGTGCAAATGCACCATCAGCGAGGCAGCAAACAGTGGCGTCAGCAGGTTCACAAACGGGATGGCCAGAAACAGCGCAATAACAAGGCCGGCGGTAAAGACCGTGGCCGCGTGTTTTGCGCGTAACTGGCGAGCTTCATCGGGCGTCCTGAACCGCATGGCAGCAAATTCAAAAAACTCTCGGCCCAGCAGGTAACCGTTGACCAGAAAGAAAGCGATCAGATTGACGCCGGGAACCAGTAGCAACAACAGCGCGATCAGGTTGCCAAGAATGATCACGCCAAAAAACTTGAGGGAAGCCCAGATGGCCTCACCCATCGGCATGGCACGACCCGGCGCATCCTGCGGATAATCGCGCTTCTCAAGCACTTCGGCCACATCGTCGAGAAACAGACCAGCAATGATGGCCGTTACCGGCGCAATCAGCAAGGCCAGTGCCAGCGCCAGTCCGATGCCTGCGAGAATGGCAAACACAAAACCGAGCCAACCTGCCCAGTCCGGAATACCCGGCAACAGCGTATCGATCCACGGCAGCGCCAGATAAATGAACAGCTGTCTGATGGCCACCCAAAGGCCAGCCAGCACCAGCAGGGTAAGGCCTAATACCTTCCAGAAAACCGAACGTGTCGCGGGCGAAAGAATGTTGGTCAAGGCCAAACGTGTCGCATCAAATATCATTTGGTCCCTCGCAAAGTCACAATTGTTTCCCACATAGGAAGGTAGTGCGGTTATCGCAATGGAGACCCGGGCAAGCATTAATAAAATGTAAATGCAACACCCAAGATTTGGCTTGAAAAAAAGCACTTTCTAATTTAATGTTTATCCCATGACAGCTTATGGGGGAAATAGTTTGCCAACTCATGCGGCACGCTCCCATAGGGGTCGCGATCAACAGGCAAACGGCGTTGGAAAATCTACTCCTGAAACTGACCCGGCTTTTGAAATTCGGAACGCCTTCCGAGCGTAGAATTGCAAAATACCTTCTGGAACATCTCGCGGAATTGCCATTCGAAACGGCTGCGACCTTAGCCCAGCGCCTTAACCTCAGCCCGATGACTGTCGGTCGCTTTATCCGTTCGCTCGGTTATCAGCAGTTCAGCGACATTCGCCAGCATTTGCGCGATCCCGCTTCGTTGCAGCTGCCGCAAACAGACATTGTGGCACCGAGACAACCGGACACGCCGGAAAACGCTCTTTCGGCGCTTTTGCTGCAGCAGGTTCAGTCCATTCAAAACGTCTATGACCTCTGTCGCCAGCCTGTCTGGCAACAAACGCTTGATGCCATTGCTTCCAGCGAAGACGTGTTCATCGTCTCCTGCTGCGATGCGTTTTGCATTTCCGATTACCTGCATTCAAAATTGCTGGAACAGCGTGGCAATGTGCATCACCTGAGAGAAAAAGGTGCGGGTTATATCGCAGTTTTTGACGGCAAACCTGCGAACACCACGCTGATTATCGTGGATTGCGGCGGTAACCCGGCGCATGTCCAGCGTCTCGGACATGAGGCAGTCAAAGCCGGTTACACCGTCGTATTGATCACCGGTCGTTATTACGAATGGGGTCCGGGCAGTGCCAGTATCTGCCTGATGATTCCGCTGGTGCCGATGACCGATCATGGCAGTGCCATTCAGCTGCTGTCGATGATCGAGTTTCTGGCCTGTGCCGTCACAAAACAGCTGCAGAGCGAAAACGAGGATCGCACCCAGCGGCTGATGGAATTGAGCCGGGCCCTAGCGTTCTGAAACGGTCAAACCCCTGGCATCGCAAAACATAGGGTGTCAAAGACTTTCGAGTTCTTCACGATGTCGCTGCATGGCCATAAACCGTCGATAATCACGGTCATAACCACCGGTCAGACCCGGATTGGGCCGCAACATCTCACCTGCCGAATGCATGGCCTTACCGGCAGCAAAAAGATCGGCATGCACGCCACCGGCCGAGGCCGCCGTCATTGCCGTGCCGAGCAGCACGGCATCAACCGTTTTTGACATCACGATATTGCGACCTGTCACATCGGCATAAAGCTCCATCAGCAACCTGCTGTGCACATGACCACCCGTCACATGCAGCGTATCGATGTGGTAGCCGGTGTCTTCCATCGCTTCGAGAATATGCCGCGTGCCAAGCGCGATGGACACGGCTGTTCGCCAATAGAGGCGGCAGAGCCCGTCGAAGGACATATCCAGCGTCAGACCGCTGACAACACCCAACGCATGGGGATCCGCCAAGGGGGATCGATTGCCATGAAAGTCAGGCAGCACATGCAGCCGACTACCAAACTCCGCCCCCTCCTTCACCCGCAATTGCTGCACGCGTTGCTCTATACGCTGGTGCAAACCGGTCTCAGGTTTACCACCAGCTGCATGCATCTGCACGATGTAGTCGAGTAGGCCGCCACTGACCGATTGCCCACCCTCGACCAGCCAATGGCCGGGCAGCACACAATCCCAATACGGTCCCCACAGGCTGTGGCCCGGCTTGGGTTTTTCCGTAAAGGCAACAAGACAACTGGATGTGCCGGCAATCAGCGCGGCATGCTGCTCGATATCATTTTTCAGGCAACCGCCCAAAGCGCCAAGCGCGCCCGCATAGGCATCAATCATGCCTGCAGCCACCTTGCAGCCGGTATCAAGCCCAAGCTGCTGTGCGGCTTCGGCCGAGACAAATCCAATGCTTGTCCCCGGCCCAATGGCCGATGACGGCAAACCGCCGCGCGACAGCAAATCCTCAAGACCGGCCATTGCCAGATAATCTCCGGACCAGCCACCATCATGCGCCAGAAAATTCCACTTGGCCGTGAGCGTGCACAGTGACCGGTTGGCCGAACCCGAGGCTTTCCAGGTCAGAAAGTCTGCCAGATCAAAAAAGTAACCCGAACGCTGCCAGGTTTCCGGCATTTGTTGCTTCAGCCACATCAGCTTGGGGATTTGCATTTCCGGTGAAATTGACTGGCCGGAAAATTCCAGAACCGGATGGCCGGAAGCGGATAAAAAGTCACTTTGGGCCAGAGCACGGTGATCAAGCCAGACAATCGTGTCAAAACGGTCTTCACCCGTGACCGAAACAGTAACCGGCTCACCTTTTTTACCACGCACAACCAGCGAACAGGTCGCATCGAACCCGATGGCAGCAACTTGGCCCGCGGTTACCTTCGCAATATCAAGGGCTTCACGCACGCAGCGGCAAACAACCCGCCAGATTTCTTCCGACTGGTGTTCCGCATGGTTTTCCTGTGGCCTGCTCATGGAAATTGGATGTGCGACACGCGAAAGCAAGGCGCCCTTCACTGTGAAAACGCCGACACGTGCGCTGCCGGTGCCCACATCGACCGCCACGAGAAACTCACGCATACGGATAATTCCCACCCCTTGGCATCATTCAAAAACCGGACCCTGAATCAGGCTTCAAGAACGCATCGGTCTTTCGTTGGTTGCATGACCGTTTTTTGTAAATTGACTGACAAGGTGGACCAAATCGTCCATGTCGTCAAACATGCCGTGCGGTTGCAGGATTTCAATTTTTTGACGAAAGGCTGGAAAGCGGGCGTGGCTTGCCCCGGTAAATGCAAGAACAGTCATGCCAGCGGCCTTTGCAGCGATGATACCGGCAGGGCTGTCTTCCACGACAATGCAGTCCGATGGGCTGGTCTGCATGTTTTCAGCAGCAAACAGAAACAGGTCAGGTGCCGGTTTACCGTTTTTGACCATGGTCGCGCTGAAAATATGCGGCTCCAGCTTGTCAAGCAGACCAGTCAGGCCAAGGGAAAAACGAATGCGCTCCGGCTGGCTGGATGACGCAACACAACGGCGGCACTCAAGATTATCCAGTGCCTGTGCAACACCGGTGACAGGTTTGAGATCTGTGCGAAAGCGTTCATAAAGAAGGCTGCGCATGTGGTCGAGAAAGTCGATATCGGTTTCAACCCCGTAATCATTCCACAGGGTTGAAATCATGCTCGCGACGCTGCGCCCGAGGAAACGATCATACGCGTCCTCTTCTGAAATATGCACGCCGAGATGGGAAAGCATCTCGATCAGAACGGCAATCGACAGCGGCTCACTATCAACAAGAACGCCATCGCAATCGAAAATCAGCAGAGGAGTGTTTTCGTTATGCATGGCGCATCTCTTTTGTCAGCTGGTGAGCTTGTTTTGCAGATAAAGTTCAAGTGTCTTTGCCGTACCTTGGCTCCACAGTGTCCGCAAGGCATGCGCGAAGCGTTTGCGGAAAAGTTCTGACTTGGCGACCTCGCCAAAGATGTCATCAAACACCAGGAATGCCGACGGATCGTCCTTCGCCTTGATCGCTGCAGCCTGCAGGCGCTCGGCGCTGGCGTCGTTAAATACGATCTTCTGGCCGCTATCGGACGTGCCGTGGAAATACCGGCACCAGAGCGCCGAAACCAGCGACAGGCCAACAATATCCTCACCGCGGGCCAGACGATCAGCCGTCGATGGCAAAATGAATTTTGGCTGACGGTTGGAGCCATCCTGCGCCAGACGCGGAATGGTGTCGCCAATTTTCGGGTTGGAGAAACGTCGCTCGATCAGATCGAAATAGGCGTTGAGGTCAGTATCCGGCACCGGCGGGATAACCGGAATGATTTCGTCTTTTTCCAACTTGGCAAGGAAAGCCCGGATCAGCGGATGTTCCATCGCCTCATGCACAAAGTGGATGTCCAGCAATGCTGCAGGATAGGCAATGGCGGCATGACCACCATTGAGAATGCGGATTTTCATATGCTCGTAAGGTGCGACTTCGGGCACGAACTGCACACCGGCCTTTTCAAGCTTCGGACGGCCCGCCGGGAAATTGTCTTCCATCACCCACTGTTTGAACTCTTCGCAGAACACCGGCCAGTTGTCCTCAATGGCAAAATCATCACGGGCAATGTTGATTTCCCGTTCACCGGTTGCCGGCGTGATGCGGTCCACCATCGAGTTGGGGAAGGAAACATTGGCTTTGATCCAGTCTGCGAACGCCGGATCGGACAGCTTCGCAAGACCAACCACTGCATTCTGGGTCACTTTGCCATTATGCGGAATGTTATCGCAAGACATCACGGTAAACGGCTGAATGCCGCGCTCCTGGCGCGCCTTCAAACCGGCCACAATAAAACCGAACACCGTCTTGGGTGCGGCCGGATTGCGGCCATCCTCGACAATGGCAGGATGTGCCGGATTAAACGAACCGGACGCATCGATGAAATAGCCACCCTCGGTAATCGTCATCGAGACGATACGGATCTTGGGATCTGCCAATGTTTCAACGGTCGTATTAATATCGCCGACTTTCAGAATATCGATCATCGGCCCCGTCACCCGGGCAGCCGTACGGTTGTTATCCTGCTCAACCACCGTCGTCAGGAAATCCTGCGCCGCAAGTTTTTCGCGCATCGCGGTGTCGGATGGTAATACGCCTGCACCAATGATCGCCCAGTCATGATCATGACCTTCATTGAACAGGTCATCCAAATAGACGGCCTGATGAGCGCGGTGAAAATTGCCAACGCCGAAATGCACAATACCAGCAGAGAGTTGCGCACGGGAATAGGCAGGAACAGAGGCGGTCGCTTTTACCTGATCGAGTGTTGCCAGAGAGAGTTTGCAGGTCATGGTACTATCCTCGATAGGAAACATTATTCGTGAAGCCAGGAGCCTGAGCCAAGCTCAGGCAATGGCGATACCCCGCTCGTCGAAACGATGCAGCTTGCCTTCATCCGGCGTCAGGAAAACCGTGTCGCCGTGTTTGCATTGGAATTCGCCGCCAGCACGTGCCGTGATGCTGCCAATGCCTTCAACATCAAGGTGCAGGAACGTGTCTGAGCCCAGATGTTCCGCCACCACGACCTTGCCTTTCCAGACGCCGCTTTCATGCGACAGTGAAATGTGCTCAGGCCGCACTCCGACGGTCGCCGCATTCTTCGATTGGGCGTAAGCACCCTTGAAAAGGTTCATGCGTGGGGAACCGATAAAACCTGCCACGAACAGGTTGGCAGGAGAACGGTAAAGCTCCATCGGGGAGCCAACCTGCTCGATGTTACCGCGGTTAAGCACCACGATCTTGTCAGCCATGGTCATGGCTTCCACCTGATCGTGCGTGACGTAAATCATCGTTGTTTTCAGCGTGTTATGCAGCTGGGAGATTTCCAGACGCATGGTGCCGCGCAACGCCGCGTCCAGGTTGGAAAGAGGTTCATCAAACAGGAACGCCGATGGCTCGCGCACAATCGCACGACCAATCGCCACACGCTGGCGCTGGCCGCCGGAAAGCTGCGAAGGCCGACGCTCCAGATAATCGGTCAGATTGAGGATACCAGCCGCATCGGTGACCTTCTTGTCGATGGCAGCCTTGTCCATCTTGGCCATTTTCAACGGAAAGCCGATATTGTTGCGCACACTCATATGCGGATAAAGCGCATAGGACTGGAACACCATGGCAAGACCGCGCTCGGCCGGTGCCGTTTCCGTCACGTCCTTGCCATCGATAATGATCTGGCCACCGGTCACATCTTCCAGTCCGGCAATCAGGCGCAGCAGCGTGGACTTGCCACAGCCGGACGGTCCGACGAACACCACGAACTCACCATCGTTGATATCGAGATCGATGGAAGGAATAACCTTGGCCTCACCAAAGGCTTTCGAGACTTTTCTGAGAGAAATGCTGCCCATTGTTTTTATCCTTATTTGACCGCGCCGAAGGTGAGGCCGCGAACGAGTTGCTTCTGGGAAAACCAGCCAAGAACGAGGATTGGTGCAATCGCCATCATGGATGCTGCCGAAAGCTTTGCCCAAAATAGACCCTGAGGGCTGGAGAAAGACGCGATGAACGCCGTCAACGGAGCAGCATTCGTGGTCGTAAGACGGATGGTCCAGAAGGACTCGTTCCATGCCAGGATGACATTCAGCAGAAGCGTAGATGCGATACCCGGCACTGCCATCGGTGTCAGCACATGCACGATTTCATTCCAGAGTGAGGCGCCATCCATTCTGGCCGCTTCGAGAATTTCACCCGGGATTTCACGGAAGTAGGTGTAAAGCATCCAGACCACGATCGGCAGGTTGATCAACATCAGCATGACGGTCAGACCGATGCGGGAATCCAGCAGACCGGCATCACGGAACATCAGGTAGATCGGCACCAGCACAGCAACAGCAGGCATCATCTTGGTGGAAAGCATCCACATCAGAATATCCTTGGTGCGCTTGGTCGGCGAAAATGCCATTGCCCAGGCCGCCGGTATAGCAACGATCAGCGCCAGGATGGTTGAGCCAACCGACAGGATGACCGAGTTCATGAACGGCTTGAAATAGTCCCGCTGCGTGTTGACGGTGACATAGTTTTCAAACGTTCCCGATGGCCAGAGGCTGAAGCCGGCAATTGCTTCCGGCTCGGTCTTTATGCTGGTGATGAATGCGTAGAGAATGGGGAAAAAGATAATCAGCGCAACAGCCCAGGCAGCAATTGTCAGACCGATTTTTCTTCCTTTGGTAATTTGGCGAGCCATGACAAAGCCTCCTATCGGTCCAGGTTCTTGCCAACGGCGCGCATCAGGAAGATGGCAACCACATTGGCCAGTACAACGGCGATGATACCGCCAGCGGAAGCTCCGCCTACATCATAGCCCAGCAAAGCTGTGCGGTAGATGAGGAAGGCAAGATTGGTCGAAGCGTAGCCCGGGCCGCCATTGGTCGTGACAAGGATTTCCGCATAGACGCCAAGCAGGAAGATCGTCTGGATAAGGATGACGACAGTAATTGCGCGCGCCAGATGCGGCAGCACCAGATAAATGAACCGGTTGATGAAGTTGGCACCGTCCATTTCGGCCGCTTCCTTCTGTTCACCGTCAAGCGATTGCATGGCCGTCAACAGAATGAGCGTTGCGAAAGGCAACCACTGCCACGCGACGATGATAACAATTGATAACAATGGAAACTGTGAAAACCAGTCGACCGGTTGAAACCCGAATAACCTGTTCAAGTCCGCCAGCACCCCATAACCGGGATGCATGATCATGTTTTTCCAGATCAGCGCGGCGACCGGCGGCATGACGAAAAACGGCGAGATAATCATGATACGCACGATGCCCTGACCGAAAATCGGCTGGTCGAGCAACAGTGCAATGGCGATGCCACCGATGACGGTGATCAGCAGCACGCCGCCAACGATCACCAGCGTGTTCCAGATCGACTGGAAAAAGGCCGGATCGGTGTAGAAGAACTTGTAATTGAACAGACCTGCGAAACTGACATTGGCCGGGTTCAGCAGATTATAGTTCTGGAAAGAGAACCAGAGCGTCATTGCCAGCGGCACGATCATCCAGACCAGCAGCAGCAAAACGGAGGGCGCCATCATCACGCGCGCCAGATTTTTTGTATTTTGCGTAGCCATCGATGCGGCTCCCTCCCAATGACGTTCCTTGTTTGATCAGCAAACAACGTCTGGCATTTTCTTGTTTTGAATGGGTGTCAACGCAGGCCCATGCCCGACCAACTCAAGCAGTCAGTGCATGCCCACTGCCCGGCACCAGGTGCCGGACAGTGGTCTTCAGGAGGATTACTTGATGTAACCGGAGCGGGTCATTTCGCGCGTCGCGGTGGACTGCGCGCCGGCAAGGGCGTCATCAACGCTGGACTGACCGGCAACCACAGCAGAGAAAAGCTGGCCAACCGTTGTACCGAGTGCCTGGAACTCAGGAATAGCCACGAACTGGCCACCTGTGTACGGCACTGGCTTCACCGTTGGTTTGGTTATGTCAGCCGCATCCATCGCTGCAAGGGTCGGCTCGGCAAATGGAGCCGCCTTCTTGTATTCTTCGTTCTTATAGAGCGAGGTGCGTGTGCCCGGAGGAACGTTTGACCAGCCTTCCTTAGCGGCTACAAGCGCGGTGTAATCCTTGCTTGTTGCCCACGAAATGAATTTTTCGGCAGCTTCCGACTTCTGCGAGCTGGCAGGAATGGCAAGGTTCCAGGACCACAACCAGTTGCCGTGGTTCTTCAATTCACCCTGCGTTGGGAACAGCGCATAGCCGACCTTGTCAGCAACGGTAGAATCCTTCGGGTTGGACACGAAGGAGGCAGCAACCGTGGCATCAATCCACATGCCGCATTTGCCCTGCTGGAACAATGTCAGGTTTTCGTTGAAGCCGTTGGAGGAGGCACCGGAAGGACCGGCATCCTTCATCAGGTCTACGTAGAACTGAAGGGCATTTTTCCACTCAGGCTGATCGAACTGCGGTTTCCAGTTTTCATCGAACCAGCGACCACCGTAAGAATTGGCAAGAGCAGTGATGAACGCCATGTTCTCACCCCAGCCAGCCTTGCCGCGAAGGCACATGCCGTTGATGTCTGCAGAACGATCGGTAATCTTGCGTGCAGCATCGCCAATGAATTCCCATGTCGGGTTTTCCGGCATCTTCAGACCAGCTTTTTCGAACAGGTCCTTGCGGTACATGATCATCGCGGATTCGCCATAGAACGGCGCCGCGTAAAGTTTGCCCTCAACCGACAGACCACCGCGGATAGCAGGCAGAAGGTCATCAACGTCGTAGTTATCGCCCAGCTTCTCAAGAGGAAGAAGCCAGCCCTGCTTGGCCCAGATTGGAACTTCGTAGTTGCCAATTGTCAGCACGTCATACTGACCGCCCTTGGTGGCAATGTCCGTGGTGACGCGTTCACGCAGAACGTTCTCTTCCAGCGTAACCCATTCCAGCTTGATGTCTGGGTTCTTGGACGTGAAGTCTTCCGTCAGACCCTGCATACGGATCATGTCGCCATTGTTGACGGTTGCGATGGTGAGGGTTTCAGCCGAAGCCATGCCCGCAAAGGCGAGCGCCGAGCATGCGCCCAGCAAAATTGTTTTCAATGTCATATCTTCCTCCCAGAAGAAAATTGAGCATTCGCTTTGCTCCAGGGCAATTACTCACTTAAGGCAAGATAAAGTCAAGCCCCGCCCTGTCACATTGATGCGACCGGCAATTAACGACATGAAAACGAATAATTATTTTTTGCTCAGTGAGAGAGCAAATATTCGGCAGCACGTTCGTCGGTAATCAAACCATTGAGCAAACGTCCCCGCAAAGCAGCCAGCATGGGCAGTAATTTACGTTGCCCCTGCGCGATGCCAATAACGACAGAAGTGTCGCGAGACGGAAGCGGCACACTCGCGACGCGCTGGTTAACGACGTTGTCGAGGATGTGGCCATTCTCATCATACATCCAGCCGCAGATTTCCCCGGCTGCACCCTGAGCAACAAGTGCCCTCATCTCGTCGACACCAAGGAAACCATCGAGACACAGAGGCGCGTTCTCACCCATTTCACCAACACCGACAAAGGTCACGTCAGCGGCTGTGCCCAACGCCAGGGTCGAGCGGACAAGCGGTTGATCATGCAGCAGCTCGCGCTCCTCGGGCGAAGAACATAAAACCGGCAGCGGCATTGGAAAGTGGCGCGCCTTGATGGCATCAGCCATGCTGAAGATGACGTTGTAATAGGCGGCGGAGCCATCTGGTCCGATATTACCGGTCAACGAAACGATCCGGTGCTGCGGGCACTCCATCGGCGGCAATTGATCCACTGCGACTTTCAGCGTGCGGCCGGTACCCACCGCAAGCACGATAGGGTCTGGCCGTTTCAACCATCGCTCGATCTCTGCCGCTGCGGCCTCGCCAATACCGACCGTGCTCGAAATCCCCTCGGGGTCGCTCGGTACCACCTCAATATATCGAAGGTCGAATTTCTGACGCAGGGCTTCTGCCTTTTCAAGGCATGCAGCGATGGGATGATCCAGCCGGACTTTAATGAGACGCTCAGCCACTGCCAGCGACACGAGACGCTGCGCGGTCTGGCGCGAAATGCTCATGGCAGCAGCTATTTCATCCTGCGTGCGTCCAGCAACATAATAGAGCCAGCCAGCACGTGCTGCATCATCCAGACGACTGCCAGTCTCGGACCGCTTTGCCATTCAACAGCGCCTTTCTCAAGAATCCCGCCCTGTTTTGCTGCCATTATTTGCAGGCCGCTGTCAAACAGTGCCTGTCAGGATACGCCTGATAATCATGTTGCACCACGCATTAACAGGCAAATTGACAGTGGCAACGACGGTCACTATGAACAACAGGCGTCAATTAGAAAATAAAAGCAAAAACAGATAGATAAATGTTGCTACTATATTCAGGGGTGCCGATTTCAGGTTGAGCGCGAGCGAGGATCCAACAAGTCTCGCAAACCATCTCCCAACATATTGAAACCAAGCACGGCAAGCGCAATGGCAATACCCGGCATGATGGCAAGCCACGGCGCCACACCCAGATAAGTTTGTGCTTCCGACAGCATACGACCCCAGGTTGGGGTTGGTGGTGGCATGCCAAGACCAAGGAAACTCAGGCCCGTTTCGGTGAGAATGGCAAGACCAAGTTGGATTGTAATCTGCACAGTAATGATATGGGCAATATTCGGCAGAATATGCGCCTGCGTGATCTGCAGACGACTGCGCCCCATGGCAATGGCTGCGGTAACATAATCACGCGTCCAGATTTGAAGCGCTGAGCCCAGCGTCAATCGCGCAAACACCGGCACCATGAACACGGCAATCGCGACGATGGCCGTGAAACGTCCGGCACCAATAAATGCGCCAAGCATCATCGCCGAAAGGATGGGCGGTAAAGCAAAGATGATATCGCACAGGCGCATGACGACGTTTTCTGTCACGCCTCGTTTGGCGGCCACCACAACACCGATCAGGCTGCCAACACTGGCACCGAGCGCCACGGCAATCAGCGAGATCGAAAGTGAGTTCCAAGCGCCCACCATCAGCATCGACAGAACGTCACGCCCGAAATGATCCGTGCCAAGCAACCCCTGCTCCAGCGGTGCCTTGAGCTTGTTGGCGATCTGCATTTTCGTGGGCGAATACGGCGTCCAGAATAGCGACAACACGGCCATGGCCAGCAACAGCATGGTTATGACCAAACCGCTCATGAAGATCGGGCGACGTATAGCGGATATCGTCATGACACCTGCTCTCTCAAGCGAGGGTCGATGAAGAGGTAAGCCAGATCGACAAGGAAATTCATGATGATAACCAGAGCGCAGAAAAACATGATCACGCTTTGCATGACAATGATATCACGCTGTGTCAGGGCCTGATAGGCAAGCCTGCCCAATCCGGGCAGGTTGAAAACATTCTCGACAAGTACAGTTCCGGCAATCAGGAATGTGAACTGCAATCCGATCATCGTCACCACAGGAACCAGCGCGTTGGGCACTGCGTGGCGCCAGATGGTGGCAGCCTCGCTTAAACCCTTGGCGCGCGCCGTGCGGACATAATCCTCATTCAGCACTTCCAGCACGGCCGACCGGCTGACCCGTGTCAGCACACCGGCCTGTGAAAGCGCCAGTGCAACCGCTGGCATGACAAGCGCCTGCAAACTGGCAGCAATGCCAGCCTGCCAGCCGGGAAAACCACCGGCTGGCATCCAGCCCAGCAATGTTGAAAACAGAATGATCAGCAACAGCCCAACCCAGAAACCGGGCACCGCTATGCTGACATAAGAGAACATGCCAGCCACCACATCAAACGCCCTGTTGCGGTTTCTGGCCGCATGCACACCGAGTGGCAAGGCAATGGCGATGGACAGCACAATAGCCATCAACGCCAGTGGCACTGTGACCTTCAGCCGTTCCAGAACAAGACCCGTCACCGGCACGCCATAGGTGATGGACTGCCCGAGATCGCCCTGCAAAACACCGGCCAGCCAGTGCAGATAGCGCAGTGGCAACGGCTGGTCCAAGCCAAGTTGTTGTTGAAGGGCCGCAAGTGTTTCTGGACTTGCCGATGTTCCAAGCATGATGGCCGCCGGATCACCCGGCAGCAGCCCCATCACAAAAAAGATCAGCACGGAGACGACAGCTAGGGTCAGCATCAGATTGAGAAGACGGCGACCGACGAGTTTCAGCATAATACCTTCCACAACACGGCGGTCACACCACGTCTCTCAACCTGTAAACTAAAGGGTTACTCTTCCCAATGAACGTCGCTCAGGACGTTAGACGGAATAGGTTCGTTTTCCCATAATCCCTTCAGCTTCCCGTCCCAGACGCCCAGTTTTGGCATCACGAACAGGAACAGCGCTGGCACATCCTTGGCCAGAATTTCCTGTGCGTCTTCGTAGAGCGCATCCTGCTGGGCAATGTCAGGCGTCATCTCGACATTGCGGATGATCTCATTGAAGGCCGGGTTGCGATAATTGAAGTAGTAGGGATCCCGTGAGTAGATATCGATGTCCATCGGCTCGGCATGCGCGACAATGGTCATGTCGTAGTCTGCACCCTTCAGCACATCGGAAACCCATTTGGCCGGAAACTCCGTCGTTTCGATATTCATCGTTACGCCAATTTCCGCAAACATCGCCTGAAGGACTTGCGATGTACGCTGGGAATAGGCCATCTGTGGCGCCTTGATCGTAAACGTCAGGCCATTGGCGTACCCGGCCTCAGCCAGCAGTGCCTTCGCCTTTTCAGGGTCGTACGGGTATGTGCCGGTCATATCGACATAGGCGCGGTCATTGGGCGTGTAGTGGCTGCCAATCGCCGTACCATAACCAGACCATGCACCTTCTATAACGGCTGAACGATCCACGGCCATCATCAGGGCCTGACGAACCCGCTTGTCGTCAAAAGGCTTGCGGGTATTGTTCATTCCCGCAACAACCTTCAATTCGGTATTGCCGATGACGGTCACCAGACGCTTGTCGCCACCAAAGGAATGCATCAGTTCCGGTGCACCAAACTCCGGAAACGCATCAACATCACCAGCTTTGAGGGCTGCAGCCTGCGCTTGCGGGTCGGTGATGAAACGGAAAGTCGCCTTTTCAAGCTGGATCGATGCGGAGCTGTCCCAATAAGCATCGTTGCGAACCAGTTCGACCTTGTCGCCCTTGGCCCAGTTCACAAACTTGAATGGTCCGGTACCGACGGGCGTGGTCTTGTTGTTCTCCGCAGATTTCGGAGCAACCATTACCGATGCCGGCCAGCCCAGCCAGTACAGCAGACTGCCGGCGGGTTGCTTCAGTTTGATGACGAGAGTGGTGGCATCAGGCGTGTCGATCGTATCAATCGAGGTAAAGAACCGTTTTTGCGGGTTAACCGATGCATCGCCACGCGCCCGGTCCAGCGCAAACTTGGCAACGGACGAATCGAACGCTTCGCCATCATGGAAGCTGACACCACTGTGCAGCTTGAATGTGTAGGTCTTGCCATCGTCAGATATCGTCCAGCTTTCAGCCAGCTGTGGCTGGATCTTGCCGTCATGGTCGATGCGGACCAGACCTTCAAAAATATTCTGCCATGTCACCTGACCGATAGCGACAGGTGCGGCAATGGTCGGATCAAGCCCTGCTGGCTCTATGCCCATGCCAAGAGCAAGCGTGGTCTTGGGTGCAGCCAATACGGGTGCAGGAACAAAAGACAGTGCCAGCATACCACTGAACGCAATGCCAAGCGCGACACGCCGCGTCAGCTGTACCGGCTGAGAAAAAGAACTGCGCATCATTATCCCCCGTTAGGCGGCAACAGCAAAGAAACACACTGGCCGTATATTCGCAAAATCGCGCAAACATTTTGTGTTCATCGCGTTGCCGAAATCGCTACACGAAGTCTGGGGTAGAAATCAACCACCTACTTTGAAATAGATTGCTGCATAAAGTGCTCGATGAAATCGGCAAGTGTTGAAGCGGCGAAGGACAGCTCCCGGTCTGGCGCAACACAAAGCTCGACATAAGTGCGAACGCCCTTTGTGCCAACAAGGGGAATTGCCACCATCTGCCCGGACTTGATCTCGCGTTTGACCGCCATGGCAGGCAATACGGTCACGGCGGTTTCATCAAGGACGAGCTCTTTCAGAATTTCGAGTGAACTTGCCGTTACCACCGGTTCACAAGAAATCCCGGCCTCTCCAAACAGAGCATCAAAGGCCTGTCGTGCCGCAAAATTCCTTTCCGGAAGCGCCAATGGCAGGGTCGCAAGGTCTGCGAGTGATATGCCATCTTTACTGGCAAGAGCATGGCCAGCCGGGAGAATGACATCATAGGCGATTTCGCGACGGGCGCGGATTTTGACCTCAGCGGTCTTTGGCGCAAACAGCGTGATGGCAATATCGGCCTGCGCGGAGACAAGCGCATCGATGGCCTGACGGGCGCTGGTGATCCGCACTTCAAAACGCAGTTTGGGATAGGTCCGGCTAAACTGCGCAAGAACCGGTGCAAGCAGGCTCGAAACCGCCGCGCCATTGGCATAGATTGTTACCTGTCCACGCTCTAGCCCCTTCAGGTCATCGATCAGCTGATGGACCTGATCGAGTTCACGCAGGGTCTTACCTGCCCGTGCGGCCAGAAATTCACCGGCAGCCGTCAGCGTCACACCCCGGCTGGATCGTTCCACGAGTTGTGTTCCGAAATACTCTTCGAGATTTTCAATCTGGCGGCTGATGGCGGTTGGCGCAACGTTGAGGTTTTCCGCTGCCGCACGCATCGAGTTGGTGCGCACCAGTTCGTCGAAATACAGCAATGCACGCAGGTTCATCCGGCAGAAATCCTTCTAAAACGGGCGGAGCATAGGGGAGATAATGTCACGCGAAAACATCTCATTCCTGACACGCACAGGAATGAGATGGATCGCGAGACAGACGTCTTGCTCAGTTACGGCGGAAACCCTCGCTCGCAACAAGCAGCTTGTGTGTGTAATCGGCAGAAAACTCGCGGGTTTCCAGTGCCTTTGCAGCCAGCATCTCCACAACCTTGCCGCTTTTCATCACCGCCAGGCGTTCACACATATGGCTGATGACGCCAAGGTCGTGGCTGACCATGACGAAGGTCAGCTTGCGCTTCTTGCGTGCCGCCTCCAACAGGTTGAGGATTTCAGCCTGAATGGAAGCATCGAGAGCAGACGTCGGCTCATCCAGCAGCAGGATTTTTGGCTCTACGATCAACGCACGGGCAATGGCAATACGTTGACGCTGGCCACCGGAGAGCTGATGCGAATAACGGAAGCGGAAACCCGCACCGAGACCAACCTCGTCGAGCGCACGCGATATACGCTGCTCGCGATTATCCATGCCGTGAATGACAAGCGGCTCCAACAGCAGAGCATCCACCGTCTGGCGCGGATGCAGCGAACCATAGGGATCCTGAAACACCATCTGCACGTCGCGGTAAAAGCTCTTATCGCGCTTTTTGCCTTTATAGGAGCGTCCGGCAACCGAAAGGCTGCCCTCCTCAAAAGAGGCAAGCCCGGCAATCGCACGCAGCAGCGTGGATTTACCAGAGCCGGATTCACCCACGATGCCGAAGGATTCGCCCTGCGCCACATCAACACTGACCTGATCAAGCGCCACGAAATCATCATAGGCGACCACCATGTCACGAACAGAAAGTACAGCCGTCATAGCGCCCACTCCGGTTTGCGTTCCAGAACCGGCAGCGGATGACGATCATCACCGATCTGCGGAAGACATTTCAAAAGCCCCTGCGTGTAGGGATGTTTGGCCGAGGCAAGGTCTGCGGAAGGCAGTTCTTCAACCACCCGCCCTGCATACATCACGATAACCCGGTCACAGAAGGACGACACCAGTCGCAAATCATGGGACACAAAAATCAGCCCCATGCCACGCTCGGTCACAAGCTTGTCGAGAATGCCAAGCACTTCCAGCTGCACCGTCACATCGAGCGCAGACGTCGGTTCATCGGCAATCAGCAGTTCTGGCCCGCAGACCAGCATCATGGCAATCATGACGCGCTGGCCCATGCCGCCTGAGACTTCATGCGGATAAAGATTGAACACACGTTCCGGGTCACGGATCTGTACCGCTTCCAGCATGTCCAAAGCCCGCTTGCGTGCCTCGGAAGATCCGATGCGCTCATGCGTTTTCAGCGTTTCAACAATCTGGCGACCAATCGTCATGACAGGGTTGAGCGAATATTTCGGGTCCTGCAGGATCATAGCAACACGCTTGCCACGCAACGCCCGCCGTCTGCCGGCGGACATGCCAAGCAAATCCTCGCCCGCAAATTCGAGACGGTCTGCCTCGATTTTCGCGTGTGCCGGTGTCAGGCCCATAATGGCCCTGCCCGTCTGTGATTTGCCGGAGCCGGATTCACCCACGATGCCCAGACGTTCCTTGCCAAGCGTAAACGATACGCCACGCACCGCTTGCACCTCGCCCGTTCGTGTCGGGAAGGTCACTCGCAGGTTTTCAACCGTCAGAAGCGGCGTCATTGTCCAGCCTCCTTCGGGTCAAGCGCATCACGCAGACCATCACCCAGCAGGTTGAAACCAAGGCTGACGACGAGAATGGCGATACCTGGCATTGCGGCAACCCACCACTGGTCGAGAATGAAACGACGCCCGGACGCGATCATCGCACCCCATTCAGGCAGCGGCGGCTGTGCGCCAAGGCCGAGAAAACCGAGACCAGCAGCCGTCAGGATGATGCCGGCCATATCCAGCGTCACACGCACGATCAGCGACGACATGCACAGCGGCATGACGTGCTTCAGCACGATGCGAAGCGGTGAAGCACCCATCAACTGCACAGCGGCAATGAAGTCCGAATTGCGGAAGGTCATGGTCTCTGCACGGGCAATACGCGCGTAAGGAGGCCATGAGGTCAGCGCAATCGCCAGAACCGCATTTTCAATACCCGGTCCCAGAGCCGCAACCAACGCAAGCGCCAGAACCAGCTTTGGAAATGCCAGAAAGATATCGGTAATGCGCATCAGAACCGCATCGACCCAGCCACCGGCATAACCGGAAACCGTACCGATGATCAATCCGACAGGTGCTGCAATGATCGCCACCAGTCCAACGACAAACAGCGTTAGCCGCGAACCGTGGATAAGACGCGACAGGATATCGCGTCCCTGATCGTCAGTGCCAAGCCAGTACCCTGCCGTTCCCGGTGGCATAAGGCGCGCATTGCGCAAATCGCCCTGTACCGGTGAGTGCGGCGCCAGCACATCCGCAAAAATGGCCACCAGAATAAGAGCCAGAATAATACCGAGACCAGCAAGCGCCAGCCGGTTTTCAGAAAACCGGCGCCAGATAATATAGGCACGACCAAGCCGTGCCTGCTTGCGCGAGGTTGGACGGTCTGACAGCAGCCATTCACGGCTATAGGGTTTAAGTGTAGTCAGTGTATTCATCGGCTGCGCGTCCTCGGATCGAGTGTGCGGTACAGCAGGTCGGACAACAGGTTGATACCGACGAAAACGGCACCCACAACGATGGTACCACCCAGCACGGCATTCATGTCCGCATTCTGAAGCGAATTGGTAATATACAGCCCGAGACCGGGCCATGCGAAGATTGTTTCCGTCAGCACCGAGCCTTCCAGCAATCCGGCATAGGACAGTGCAATCACCGTCATCAGCGGCACGGCAGCATTGCGCAGTGCGTGGAACCAGATGATGCGGGCCTCGGAAAGACCTTTGGCGCGAGCTGCCACGACATATTCCTGTGCCAGTTCATTCAGCATGAAGCTGCGCGTCATGCGGCTGATATAGGCAAGAGAGAAATAGCCGAGCAGACCGGACGGCAGAATGATGTGACGGAACAGGTCCCACAAAACATCCCATTGCCCCTGCCATGCGGCATCGAACAGATAAAAGCCGGTAATGGGCGTAAACGTAAATTCGTAAACGATATCAATACGCCCGGGATAGGCTACCCAGTTCAGCTGCGCATAAAATACCAGAAGAGCCAGAAGTCCGAGCCAGAAGATCGGCACAGAATAACCAACAAGTCCAATGATGCGAACGATCTGGTCGATAAAGCTGCCACGTTTGACAGCCGCCAATACACCAAGCGGAATACCGAACACCGCACCGATCAGCGTACCAATCGTGGCAAGCTCCATGGTGGCGGGGAAAACGCGCTTGATGTCCTGCATGACCGGGTTGGTCGTGAGAACGGAGATGCCGAAATCACCCGACAGTGCCTGCCGGATGTAAATGATGAATTGATGCCACAAAGGCAGATTGAGGCCGAGTTGCTCACGCACCCGTTCCACAACATGCGCCGGTGCACGGTCTCCCACGATGGCCAAAGCCGGATCGATAGGCACAACACGACCGATAAAGAAGGTTACGGCCAACAGACCCAAGAAGGTCGTGATGACGGTAAGGGCGAAGCCGAGAACGGCTTTAAGGCGTGCGTTGGCGCGGCTTTTGCCGCGCCTTGCCTTTGGTTTTGAATCCACGATGCTCAAAAGCGTGATCCCTTACGGATCAATCCTTGGAGATCGGGAAAACGAAGTTGGTGTCAAAGCTCGGACCAAGCTTGAAACCCTTCAGTTTGGCGGAATAACCGGCAACTTCTGTCTGCTGGAAAATCACGACAAACGGACCGCTTTCGAGAACTTTCTTCTGCAGGTCTTCGTAAATCGCCGCACGCTTAGCATTGTCTTTTTCCAGAAGCGCAGACTGTGTTTCCTTCGTCAGCTCAGGCACGTCCCAGGCGTTGCGCCAGGCAAGTGTCTTGTTCTTGCCTTCGTCGGAGTTGTCATAGTTGATGGTGAAGGTTTCAGCATTGGAGTTCGGGTCGAAATAGTCCGAGCCCCACTGGCCGATGTAGATGTCGTGCGTGCGTGCACGATACTTGGTCAGTGTCTGCTTGCCGTCACCTGGAATGATTTCCAGCTTGATGCCAGCCTGCGCAAGTGTTTGCTGGACGCTTTCGGCAATGCCGGTTACCGGCTGCGTGTTGCGAACATCCATGGTGACAGTGAAGCCATCAGCAAGACCGGCCTTTGCCAGCAGTTCCTTGGCCTTGGCAACGTCCAGCTTGTATGGGTTCTCGTCGAGTGCACCCAACTGGCCCTTTGGCAGGAATGTCTGGTGGATTTCGCCGATGCCCTTAATCAGGGTTTCGCCAATGGCGTCGTAATCAACGAGGTATTTGAAGGCCTCGATAACTTCAGGCTTCTTCAGGTTCTCGTTTTTCTGGTTGAGGCTGAAGTAATAGACGGTGCCCTTTGGTGCTGAGGTAACCGAGAGGCCTTCCTTCTTGGAAACGGCTTCCATGTCGCCTGGCTCAAGGTTACGGGCAACGTCGATGTCACCATTTTCCAGCGCCAGACGCTGGCCCGAGCTTTCCTTCATGTGACGGTAAACGACACGCTTCAGCTTTGGTGCTTCACCGTAATAGTTGGTGTTGGCTTCCAGAATAACCGCTTCGTTAGCCTTCCAGCCAAGGATCTTGTACGGGCCGGAACCGGCGTAACCGGTCTTCAGGAATTCGTTGCCGAAATCTGTTTCATATTTGTAGTCGTCGGTCGGAGTAACGGCCTTTGCCTTTTCCTCGATCAGCTTTTTGTCGATAACGGACGCAACAGTAGAGGTCAGCACGTTGAGAACGAAGCTCGGTGCATAGGCCTTGTCGACTGTCAGGACGAAGGTTGCATCGTCTGAAGCCTTCGCCTTTTCAGTGACGTTGTCGCCAGTCAGGCCGAACTGCGTCAGCAGGAATGCAGGGGATTTATCAAGCTTGACTGCACGCTCAAACGAGAACGCAACGTCAGCAGCCGTAATCGGGTTGCCGGAAGCAAACTTCAGGCCCGACTTCAGCTTGAACGTATAGGTCATGCCATCGTCAGAGATCGTCCAGCTATCGGCCAGATCGCCAATCACCTTGGACGTATCGTCAATATTGATGGTGACCAGCTTGCTATAGGTGTTACCGGTCACTTCCGCAGCCGACAGCTCGAACGCCTCACCCGGATCGAGCGAAATAATGTCGTCGATTGCGAACCCTTCGACCAGCGTGTCCGCCGGTGTTGCAGCAAACACCTGCGGTGCAAATGCAACCGACAGGGCGAGCACAGCACTGGTGCTGAGAATACGCATGTTTTTATTGAACGACTTAATCATAGTTTCCCCTTTTCTGTGAGTACGACTGCACTCAACCTTTCACTGGCTCATGCCACGCTTGAGCCAGAACCCTAAGCCAGTTTTCCCGGCATATTTTAGCTATATCTTCTTCACCGTATCCCGCGTTTTGAAGCGCGGCAACCAGAATATGGTTGCCACTCGCATCGGAAATTTCTTCCGGAATAGTTGCACCGTCGAAATCAGAACCAAGCGCCACACAATCAATTCCCATGCGCTCAACCATGTAGTCGATATGGCGGATCATGTCGGAAATTGGCGTGTTGCCGTCATTGCGACCGTCGGCACGCAGCATGGTCACGGCATAGTTGAGGCCTGCAAGTCCCTTGCTTTCCTTGATTGCGTCCATCTGCTTGTCGGTCAGGTTGCGGGCGACCGGCGTCAATGCATGCGCATTGGAGTGGCTGGCAATCAATGGCTGTTCGCTGGTCTTTGCTACATCCCAGAAGCCTTGTTCGGTGATGTGCGAAAGATCGATCAGAATACCCAGGCGGTTGCACGCACGCACCAGTTCAAAACCGGCATCGGTCAGTCCAGGTCCGGTATCCGTCGTCATTGGATAGGCGAATGGAACACCATGGCCGAAAATGTTGTGACGGCTCCAAACCGGACCGAGAGAGCGCAGGCCCGCCGCATAAAACACCTCCAACGCATCGAGATCAGCCCCGATCGCCTCACAGCCTTCCATATGCATGACAGCAGCAAACACGCCATCCGCCATCGCCTTGCGAATGTCGGCGGTGCTGCGGCACAGTCTCCAGGCACCGGCCTGGTCGAGCTTCAGGGCAATCGCTGCTTTCTCAAGCGCAATATCGAGAGAGGGGGACCGCTCCAGCGGCGCAGCCAGAGGCGTCTCGTAGTGACCGTTTTCATCCGGCTCTTTCAGAACCAGATCACCCGAGGGTATATAGATCGCACAAAGCCCACCAGCCACACCGCCAGCCTTGCAGCGAGGCGCATCCATGTGCCCCTCTTTGGTACCTTTCATAAACTCGGCAACGGGATCCGCGCCGGTTTTGCTGTTGTGCCACAAGCGAAGCAAAACATCATTGTGACCATCAAAAATCAATTGCATGCAGGAATGTCCGATACGGTTTGGGCGGGCAGCCATAATGGCCGTTTTGTCTGGCAGATGCCGGAATGTCACCGCGCGAGCAGCCTTTACCGGAGGCAACCTCCAAAGGCTCGAATATCTGTCGTATTCAAAGCTAAGAACATATCCTTAAAGAGTGCAAGCCGGATTTTTCATCACGACGCTTTTTTCACCAGTTCCTCAGAGGGGTAAAGTTAAGCCATCCAACCGCCTTGCGTTTTGCCAAGAAGAGGCGTGTGAAACACGCCATAAACCTTCGCCTGCCAATCCGGATCCGAGGAGGAAACCCGGTCACGCCAACGGTCGGATTGCAGCATGGCCGCACCAATCACCACAGGAGCCAATCCACGCGCTGCAAGCAGCGACAAACCGGCAATAATCGATGTTCCGCTGGAGATCACATCATCAACAAGCGCTATTCTTTTCCCCTCCATCAGAGGCAACATGCGCGGGTCTATATAGAGGCGTTTCTGCTGGTCCGGTGTGGTGATGGAGGAAAGCGGCACCGACAATTCGTCCAGGTACCAGAACTTGCGCGATGTCCCGAGCGGCACATACCGTGTGTGGCCAAGCTTACGGGCAACTTCCGAGGCAAGGGTCAGTCCCAGTGTCGGTAAACCAACAATCACATCGGGATCATAGGTTCTAAGCTTCGCGGCAAGGTTTTCCGCCAGCGCATCCAGCACCGCAAAACTGGCCTGATTGACGATCAGCGACGCAAGCGCATGCTGGCCATCGGCAAGCGGACGAATTGGCAGGCAAATCTGCCGTCCATCTTCAAGACTTGCTGGATAAAATCCGCCATGGGGGCCGGAAACATCAAAACTGCCAGCTGCGTGGATTTCCTGCCAGAATTCGTGAGGGAGCATATCGGGTACCTTGCTCTGAGTGCTGGAAAAGGTCAGTCAATTCAGAGGTTGCTGTTCATTTCACTGATTGCCGCGCTTATAAAGCATCAGATCAAAAAGTGTACGCGGTTTTCGGATAATTAGCGCCGCAGAACCAATTCTGATTTGTTTCCAGCCGCTACGGACTATAAGCTTGGCGGACATTTCGACAGACAGGAACCGCCGTTCGTTTCCGGTTCCATTTACCAGCAGGAATACCGCAATGCCCATGCAGGACAGAATATCAAAAGACGTGCCGTTTCTGACTGCACTGCGCCGGGACTTGCATGCCCACCCCGAGCTTGGTTTTGAAGAAGAGCGCACGAGCGATATCGTTGCAAAACTGCTGGAAGAAGCAGGCGTAAAAATCCATCGCGGCTTGGGCAAGACCGGCGTTGTCGGCACGCTGCAGATTGGCAACGGCACCAGAACAATCGGCCTGCGTGCCGACATGGATGCGCTTGCCATGCCGGAAGTGGCAGAGCGGCCGTACAAGTCGACCGTCGCCGGAAAAATGCATGCCTGCGGCCATGATGGACACACCACCATGCTGTTGGGTGCTGCACGTTATCTCGCCGAAACCCGCAATTTTTCAGGCACAGTCCATTTCATTTTCCAGCCAGCCGAAGAAGGTCGTGGCGGTGCGCGCAAAATGCTGGAAGACGGTTTCTTTGATCTGTTTCCATGCGATGCAGTCTACGGCCTGCACAATATGCCGGGACTGGCAACCGATGAAATGGCTGTGGTCGAAGGCCCGCAACTTGCCTCGTCCGACAGCTGGCGCATCACTTTCAAAGGCGTTGGTACCCATGGTGCAAAACCGCATCTGGGCCGCGACCCGGTGACGGCAGCCGGAACGTTTCTGGCCTCTCTGCAAAGCATTGTCGGCCGGGTGGTTGACCCGCTACAGCCAGCTGTCGTTAGCGCATGCTCCGTGCAGGCTGGCAATCCAAAGGCTCTGAATGTCATTCCGGATATCGTTGAAATCGGCGGAACTGCCCGCGCCTACACACCGCATGTGCGAGACCAGCTTGAGGAAGAAATCGGTCGCCTCGCACATGGCACCGCCGCCATGTTCGGCATTGAGGTTTCCTATGAATTTGAACGCCGCATTCCACCTGTCGTGAACGATGCAGACGCAACAAAGCGGGCTTTGTCGGCAGCGCAAACTGTGTTTGGATCAAAAACACAAACCAGCTTCCCACCGTCAACGGCCGGCGATGATTTCTCGTTCTTCTCAGGCAAGGTGCCGGGCTGTTATGTCTGGCTGGGCAATGGTCCAGCCGTGGACGGCGCGCTGCACCACAACACATCCTATGACTTCAACGATGACGCCATCGCCTCGGGCGTGGCCTTCTGGTCGACATTGGTCGAGCAGGAATTGCTGGCCGAATGAAAACTTGACGGTCAACAGACGTCACCCCCGCCCTAAGCGACGGGGGTGACAAGGTTGGTATCTTAGCCGATAACGGCAAGAACAGGGCTTGTCATGACCTTCCCGGTGACGACATCAGCAATGCCCATATCGGTCTGATGTGGACCAACATTGCAGGCAAGCGTTGCACCAAAGCAGGCCTTGAACACCAGATAAGGCGGTTGCCACTCAACAACATTGCCCACAGCTTCGCGAACCTTTTCAAAGGCAGAAGATACCTCGGAAAGTGGCGCCTCAGACACCAATCCTGACAATGGCAACGGCAGCAGCGCCGTCACTTTACCCTTCGACGCAACGGCCATACCACCGCCTGCCTTGATGACCGCATTGGCAGCCAGTGCCATGTCTTCGACGTTGCCACCAAACACCGTGAGGTTGTGGCTGTCATGGGCAACTGTGGTGGCAAATGCACCGTCCCACTCTCCCCACCCGACAAGGAAACCGGTGCGGGGTTTGGCAGTCGCCTTGCCATGACGGTGAACAACCGAAATCATGGTTGTTCCCTCTGGTGGCACGACAAAACCATCAACGACCTCGGCTTCCGTTTCACCCCATTGGGTAAAGCGCGGCCGATCAATGGTCGCAAGACGAACTCTGTTGCCGGCAGATTTCACCCGAAAATCATCGGCAGACAGTTCTTCGACATGCACGGAGCCAAGCAGCGGTTTGCTATCGGCAGCCGACAGAGCCACAGACATCACACCATTTTCGGCAACGGGTACACCGCCTGCAAAAACGTGGCGTGCCCTAAAGTTTTGCAGGTCCTCAAACAGTACCAGATCAGCGCGTCTTCCGGCGGCGATCAGACCAAGGTCAGAGCGACCAAGCCGCATGGCTGCGTTCAGTGTCGCGGCCTTCAGCGCCCAGACTGCTGGCAGACCGTAGTTAACCAGCCGCCGCACAACGTCATCCAGTCCACCACCATTGAGCAGATCATCGGGAAACACGTCGTCGGTGCAGAGTGTCAAGGTTTGCGGCAGGTGGCGCAGCTTGTTCAACGCTTCGACAAATTCCGGCAGCAGGTGATCATGCGAACCGCGAAGCTCAATCGTCAGGCCGGCCCGCAGCTTGGACATCAGATCTTCGGCAGAGGTCAGCTCGTGGTCGGAGGTTACGCCAGCTGTCATGAAGGCATTGAGGTCGGCACCGGCAAGACCGCGCGCATGGCCGCAGATCAGCTTTTCGCTGGCAAGACCTTCCTGCATGATGGCGCTCATGCGCGGGTCCCCATCGATGACACCGCGCATGTTCATCATTTCCGCAACGCCACCAATTTCCGGCCAAAACAACAATTCCGACAGAACGCTGGCGTCGAAATCCGCACCGGCCTGCTCCAGACCCGGAGCGGATGGTACGCAGGATGGTGCAAGCACGATAGTTCTGAGATTGAGGCCTTTGACCGCTTCAACAGCCCAGCGCACGCCATCGACACCATGCACATTGCCGAATTCATGCGGGTCCCAGACGATGCTGGTCACGCCTCGACTGAGAACGGCACCGGCATAAACCGACGGCGTCACCATGGAGCTTTCGATATGCATATGCGTGTCGATCAGGCCCGGTGCGATGAAGGCACCGCTGGCATCGATTACCCGCTCGGCATCCGACCGGCTGCCAGCCTCATGCACACTGGCAATCAGCGAACCAACGAGACCGATATCGGCAGGCCGAAGCTCTTCCGTCACCATATCAACGAGTGTGCCGCCCTCGATAAGAATATCAAACGGCATGTCACCACGGGCCGCCGCCACGGCACGGCTTCGCAGAGCCTCGACGTTCAGATCGTCAGGCTCATGCTGCGGATAATCCGACATCATCGCGCCCCCTCCACAACGAGGGTTTTCAGAATGATGTCACGGGCACGTTCAGCATTGACCTCCGCACCGTAACGGGCGTTGAACACGGCACGACCGGGCCGCGCTTCGAGAACCGTACGTCCACGCGTGAACGTGCCCTGCAGCTCAACGTCAATACGTGCCTTTTGCCATGTCACAAGCTCAGGATAACAAAACGCCACGGCAGCAACCGGATCATAAAGCGCCATCGAGGAGCGACCACGGCTGGTTGCGATACGAATGAAACCACCGAGGAAATCGGCAATCATCTCCGCGTTGCGCCCACCGGCGTTGCGCACCAGATCAACATCCTCAGGGCCCGCGGTGACCTTACGGCAAAGGTCGAGATCCACCATGTGGAATGGCAGCCGGCTGGAAATGACAATCGAAAGGGCTTCGGGGTCCGCAAAGGCATTGAACTCGGCAGATGCCGTGTGATTGCCTGCGGTAACGCCGCCGCCCATCCATGTCAGGTCGATAATTCGCTCGGCAAGATCGGGCCGCGCGAGACAGAGAGCTGCAATATTGGTGAGCGGGCCGAGCGCAAGAATACGCTTTTCCCCTTCGCCATTTTCCAGCCAGTCACACAAGGCGGTAAAAGCCATACCGCGTGGAATGGTCAGCGGTCCAACATCCGGCAGGGTCCGGCCAAGCGTCGGAATGCCCGTTTCACCGAGAATACGCTCGGCAGTTTCCAGCTGGCCGAGCACCGGCAGTTCGCGGCCACTATGGATCGGAAAATCCCAGCCAAATGCCGCAACCGCACCTGCTGCATTCTGGCAGGCCTGTTTGAGTGGCGCATTGCCAAAGACCAGCGACACACCGTCGATTTCAAGACCAGACTGCATCACCACCAGAACGGCGGCAATGTCGTCAAAGCCCATATCGGTATCGATCCAGACGCCCATTTCAGACCTCGTTCAGACGTGCCGCTTTTTCAATCGGCAGGTCAAAATCAAGTTGGTCACCCAGCGCATGCGACGGCAGTGCGGCATCCGTTTCCGCCTTGATCGGGCCAAGCGGCGTATCGAGAAGATATTCACGTGTGTTGCCGGCAAAGGACGTGCCGCGCACGGTACCCCGGAAAGGACCGGAACCGAGGTTTACCATGCGCGGCCGCCAGGCCAGTCCTGCAGCAGCAGGGATCTGGCCAGAAAGAGCCACATTGCCGTTCGGCGTTTTCAACTGGCCATTGTCAAGCGAAAAGACATTTTCGAAGCCAACGAAGTCTGCAACGAAAGAGGATACCGGGGCATTATAGATCTCCTCCGGCGTGCCGATCTGCTCGATGGCACCGCCCTTCATCACGACGATGCGGTCAGCAAGCGCCAGTGCTTCGATCTGGTCGTGGGTAACGAAAATCATCGTTACGCCGGTTTCCTTCTGAACACGCTGAAGTTCAGTGCGCATTTCAAGACGCAGACGTGCATCGAGGTTGGACAGCGGCTCGTCCAGCAGAAGCACTTTCGGCTCCATCACCATCGAACGGGCCAATGCCACACGCTGCTGCTGACCACCGGAAAGTTCTGCCGGCTTGCGCGATGCGAAGTTGGAAAGGCCAACCGACTTCAGACCGGAATTGACCTTGTCTTCCAATTTTTTGCCCGTCATGCCCTTGAGCTTGAGGCCGAAGGCCACATTCTCAAACACCGTCAGGTGTGGGAAAAGTGCGTAGGACTGGAACACCAGACCGACCGCACGCTTGTTGGCAGATACGCGGGTAATGTCGACGCCATCAAGATCAATCCGTCCACCGGCAATCGGCATGAGGCCGGCAACAGCGCGCATGGTCGTGGTCTTGCCACAGCCCGACGGGCCAAGCAGCGCCAGCAATTCGCCCTTGCGGATGTCCAGATTGAGATCCTTGACGGCAATCGAATTACCGTAGGCCAGCGAGAGGTTCTGAAGGGAGAGATATTTTGCGTCAGACATAACGGGAGAACCCCAGGAAACGTTCGGCAAGGAAAACAATGCCGATGGAAAGGAAAGCCAAGAGCGAAGAAAGCGCGGCAACGGACGGATCGAAAACAATTTCCATGTAGCCCAGCATGTCGATGGGCAGGGTGCGCACGCCTGGACCGGACAGGAACAGCGACACAGGCACCTGATTGAAGCTCGTTACGAAACCAAGAATGAAGGCGGACAGGATGCCGCCACGGATGTTGGGCAACACCACCCGGAAGAAAGCGCCAAGCCGCGAGGAGCCAAGCAGAACAGCCGCTTCCTCAATGTCCGAGCGCAGGTTGTTGAGGCTGGCAGACACCACCCGCACCGCATAGGGCAGGATGAGCGCCGTATGCGCCAGAAACAGAGCCAGCGTAATGCCAACGCCAAATGGCACGACAAAGTAACGCAGCAACGCCAGACCAACGATGATGCCCGGCACGATAATCGGCGCGGAAACGATGGTTCTGACCGTCTCGGCAAACGGCAGCTTGTAGCGCGACATGGCGTAAGCTGCGGGAATGCCGAGCACCAGGGCCGTAAACGTGCCGCCAATCGCCAGGAACATCGACATGGCAAAACTTGCCCGGAAGCTCTCAACAGTAAAGACCTTGGCGATCCATTTCAGGGAGAAACCCTGCGGCGGAAAAGCCAGCGTATCACCGGCGGAGAAGGATGCCGCCACAATGATCAGGAACGGCCCGATAAGGAAGCCAAGCACCAACAGGAGCGTAATGGGAATGAAAAGGCGTTGGGTCATTTCTTGTTCCTCGCTGTCGCCAGTCGCTTGAGCAGGATGTTGGCAGCAAAGCTCATGATGATGAGAATGAAGGCGATGACGCTGGCAGATACGAAATTGTTCGAAACCGTAACCTGCTGGTAGAGCAGCGTTTCAAGCATCAGCACCTTGGAACCGCCGAGGATGGCGGGCGTGATATAGGCGGTCAGCGAACCGGTGAAAACCAGCGTACCACCCACCACCAGACCTTCTTTGGTCAGCGGCAGAATGACCTTCCAGAACACCTGGAACCAGTTGGCACCGAGCACGCGGGCAGCAGCAATCGTGTCCTTCGGCATGTTTTCAAGCGCGCTGATCAGCGAAATGATCATCAACGGCAGGAAAAGCTGCAACAGACCGATAAACACGGCCGTTTCACTAAACAGGATACGGATCGGCGCGTCGCTCAAACCGATCGACATCAGCGCCTGATTGACGATACCGGTGCGGCCAAGAATAACGATCCACGCATAGGTACGCGCAACCGGTGAAATCATCAGCGGCAAAACGACCAGATTGACAGCGTGACCCTTGGAGCCAGGCGGCAAGCTGACAATGACAAAAGCCGCCACATAACCGATAACCGCGGACACCAGCGTCACGATAGCGCCCAGTTTAAGGGTGCGCAGAAACACCGTCTGGTTCAACGGTTCTGAGAAGAAGTCGACATAGGCACCCAATGTCCACCCTTGCGGAGTGTGGAAACCCTCCGAAAGCAGCATGAACACCGGCACAAGAAAAACCGCTGCTGCAAAAATCGCTGCCGGCAGAGCAAGCGCCAGAGCTTCAGTCCGGTTCTGAAACATTCAAATCATCCTTCAAACAGTGCACCGTGCACCGCAAAGCGTAGTCAAACCTCGTAAAGAGCGGAGTGCGGTCGGGTTACCCAGAGCCGCACTCCTCAAGCCTTGGGAGGCTATCTGTATTACTGGCCGACCTTGGCGTTCCACTCGGACAACCATGCGTCGCGGTTGTCGAGAGCGACAGCAGACGGAATGAGCTGCAGGCTCTTTGCGGTTTCTTCGCCATAGGTGATGTTGTTGGCAACATCGTCGGAAACCTTGACTTCCTTGTTGGTCGGGCTGTCGACCAGCTTTTCAGCGAGAGCCTTCTGAACGTCTGTGGACAGCCAGAAGTCCATGAACTGCAGCGCCAGGTCTTCGTTCTTGCCATCCTTTGGCAGGATCAGAACGTTCATGCCGCCCGTCTGGCCTTCCTTTGGCGTTGCCCATGCCAGTGGCAGGTCAAGCTTGGTGAAAGGTGCCCAGGAGAACCGACCGATCGGTGCGGCCCAGATTTCTTCCTGCTGCATGAGCTGCACGAGCTGCGAAGACTTCACGTAGAAGGTTACGATCTCGTCCTTCTTTTCACCGAGCGCTTCGATAGCGCCCTTCAGGTCCGGCGTGTCCTTGCCGATGGCCTTGCCGAGCATGTAGAGCGCTGGCGGGCCCTGGTTGGTGGTGACGTTCGGGAAAGCAACGTGATCAACAACGTCATCCTTCAGAAGATCAGCCCAGGAATCGATCTTCATCTTGTCGGTGCGATAAACGATGGATGTGGCGTAGAAGTTGACGCCAACACTCATGCCGTCGCCATTCGGGTCCTTGGCAATGTCGTACAGCTTTTCGATGTTCGGAACCTTGGCGGCATCGATCTTCTGCGTCAGGTCCTTGCGTGTGGCGGAAAGAGCGTCAGCCATCGAAACGATTGCGAGATCAACGACAGGATTTGCCTTGTTGGCTTCCATCTTGGCAAGACGTTCAACGCTGTTGCCGGTTTCAACGACCAGCTTGCAACCACACTTTTCTTCGAATGGTGTGTAGACGAGTTCCTTGAACTCATCCTGGGCAAATGCGTAGACGGAGATCGTCAGCGTCTTGTCCTGCGCCTGTGCGGCACCCATGGTCAGCATCAAGGCTGTGCCCGACGCGAAAAGAATCTTTTTCATGTTATTTGTTCTCCAGCTCTAGAGTTTTTGACGTTCATAAGACGATTGGTCACCGGGCCTGCCGAACCACGAATGACAAGTTCCATCGGCACCTTGGACACCTCCGACGTGACATTTCCCGATATCTGTTTTCCGGCCACATCCTCGTTTTCGATCACGCTGACGAGTGCTGCCACGGCAATTTCTGCAATACGGTCCATATCCATGCGCATTGTGGTCAATGGCGGCGTGACGACAGGACCCCAGATAAGATCATCAAATCCTGCAACGCTGGCCTGCTCGGGCACGTTGATGCCTTCCCGCTGCAATTCCGTCAGGATACGCAGGGCATGCAGATCGGATACAGCCGCAAATGCTGTAAATCCGTTCTGGACCTTCTCCGCCAGTCCGAGACCGCAATCGCCGCCGGCCGTCTGTTCCAACCGTTCGATCCACAACGTCTCCGTCACGCAGCCATTTGGCAAGGCGGAGCGAATGCCACCCAATCGGTCATTCTGCACGTTGGAGTCAGGGTTTTTGCCGACAAGCAGGATTTTGCGATGACCGAGATCGGAAAGGTAATTGCCAAGAGTTGCGCCACCTTCCCAGTGGTCGGCAGAGACCGTATTCCCCGGTGTCGACGGGCTGTCGATAACAGCCACCGGAAAATCCACATCAGCAATGCGGGTGCCACGACGTGGAACAATCACCATGCCATCAACACCCCGCTCGATAAGCCGGTTGATCGCTTCGGTCTGTTTGGAAATTTCGCCGCGGGAGTCGGCAATCAGCACGCCGTAACCGGCATTGCCAGCGGCCTGTTCAATGGCCTGCGCAATTTGCGGGAAAAGGGGATTGGCAATGTCGGGCAGAACAAGCCCAAGAACGCCGCTGCGGCCGGTGCGAAGTGCACGCCCGGCAGAACTTGGCACATAACCCAGTTCATCAGCGGTTTTGCGGATTTTTTCACTCAATTCGGCAGAAACACGGCCCTTGCCCGACAGCGCGTTGGACACCGTCGCAACCGACACACCCAATGCCGTTGCGATCGCGCTCAGATTTGTTCCGGGCCGCAGAGTTGCCATACCAATCAATCGTAGTGATTAAACGTTTAATCAGCATAAGCGAGATGAATTTGCGAGTCGAGTCCCGTTGCCTCAAAAACAAGGGATAACGCGGTAACGCCCTCAAACGACGCTAAAAATTTATAAATTGGCTTGTTGGCGATATTGCTCAACCTGCCCCAACAGCCACTCGCGGAACAGCTTTACCGGCACATGATTGCTGCGCGAAACCGGCGCGACTGCGTAATAGGAACTGGGGCTTCTGACCTGATGCGGGAACGCCTGCACGATCTGCCCGACCTTCAACTCCACCTCGATCAGAAACAATGGCATCAATGCAATACCAAGCCCAGCAATACAGGCCTGTGCAACGCTGGAAAACTGTTCGAAACGCATGCCTTTGGAGGGCGACGTGACAATACCCAAGCTCTGAAGCCAGTGATCCCAGGCGCCAGGCCGTGATGCCATATGCAATAGCGGAAAATCGGCAATATCTTGCGCGGATTTAATGGGATGATCAGCCAGAAACGCAGGGCTGCAGACCGGCGCCACCATTTCCGGCATCAGAAACGTGCTTTCTGCCGCTGGCCAATCCGGCTGACCGATGTGGATCGCCATATCGATCCCTTCCCTCTCGAAATCGAACTGGCCGATACGGGTGGCAAAATTGATGGTGATCTCGGGGTGACTGTCGACGAAATCGGGAATACGCGGCAGCAGCCAACGTGTACCGAATGTCGGCAACATGGCCAAATTTAAAACATTGCCATGCGTTTTAGTCATAAGCTGTAGAGATGCAGCGCGTATTTCACCCAGAGCTGCACCGATCGCCTTGGCATAAGTGCGGCCTTCAGCTGTCAGCGAAACACCGCGTGCACCACGCTCAAACAATCGTACACCAAGCTGCTCTTCCAGCGACATAACCTGCCGACTAATAGCACCCTGCGTGAGTGACAACTCATCGGCGGCCAATGAAAAGCTACCAAGCCGCGCCACGGAATCGAAGGCGGCAAGCGCACTGGAAGACGGCAGTAATTTGCGGCTGAGCGTTGTCATGCATCATTACTATATGGAATAGGAAAATGAGTAAACATTGCTTGCCTGCGACGGCACAATACCCAATTATCCCTGGCATAAACAGGAGACGTGATTGTGAGCGAGCGTGTTGCATTCAACTGGCAGGACCCCTTCCTGCTCGAAGACCAACTGACTGAAGACGAGCGGATGATCCGCGATACGGCAGCGGCGTTTGCCGAAGCCGAACTTCTGCCTCGCATACAGGAAGCCTATCTCACCGAGACATCCGAGCCGGAATTGTTCCGCCTGATGGGCCAGACCGGCCTGCTGGGTGTGACTTTGCCTGAGAAATACGGCGCCGCAGAAGCAAGTTACGTTGCCTATGGTCTCGTTGCACGCGAAGTCGAACGTATCGACAGCGGCTATCGCTCGATGATGAGCGTGCAGTCTTCGCTGGTCATTTATCCAATCTTTGCCTACGGCTCGGACGAACAAAAAGACAAATACCTGCCAGGCCTCGTGTCCGGCGAACTGATCGGCTGCTTTGGTCTGACGGAACCGGATGCAGGCTCCGATCCCGGCGGCATGAAAACCCGCGCCGAAAAGATCGAAGGCGGTTATCGTCTGCGTGGCGCCAAGACCTGGATTTCCAACGCACCGATCGCAGATGTTTTTGTGGTCTGGGCAAAGTCTGAAGCACACAACAATGAAATCCGTGGCTTCGTGCTGGAAAAAGGCATGAAGGGTCTTTCCGCTCCGAAGATCGGCGGAAAACTGTCCCTACGTGCATCCATAACAGGTGAAATCGTCATGGACGGCGTTGAAGTTGGCGAAGATGCGTTACTGCCAAACGTCTCCGGCCTCAAGGGCCCGTTTGGTTGCCTCAACCGCGCCCGCTACGGCATTTCCTGGGGCGTGCTGGGTGCAGCGGAAGATTGCTGGGTCCGCGCCCGTCAATATGGCCTCGACCGCAAGCAGTTCGGCAAGCCGCTGGCTGGCATGCAGCTTTACCAGAAGAAACTGGCCGACATGCAGACGGAAATCACCCTTGGTCTGCAGGCCTCCTTGCGGGTTGGCCGTCTTCTGGATGAACACAAGATGGCACCGGAAATGATTTCCATCGTCAAGCGCAACAATTGCGGCAAGGCACTGGATGTGGCGCGCCAGGCCCGTGACATGCACGGCGGCAACGGCATTCAAATTGAATACCATGTCATGCGCCATGCGCAGAACCTGGAAACCGTCAACACCTATGAGGGCACCCACGACGTGCATGCGCTGATCCTTGGACGTGCGCAGACCGGCATTCAGGCATTCTTCTAATCCTTAAAAGCCATCACCTGCAAAAAACCGGCATCCAAGAAGGTGCCGGTTTTTTCATTGCTGAACATGGTTTGAAACGCACCAATTGCGCCCATCAGCATCTAAAACGACGTTTCAGTTCAATAAATTTGAACGCAAATCATATTGCAATGCAGCAGACGAAACCCAATATGTCAGGTGTCCGGTCTCCCATCCTATAACGGCACAAAGATTTTACAACGCTCTGTCAGCCAGTTTCACGTCTATGGTTTTGTAACCACCGGACAAGTCCTGGAATTGGTCTCCCCCTGGCGCGCTGATATACACCAAATCACAAAGGTTTGACATGTACACTTATCCAGACATCCAGCTTTTCATCAACGGCGAATGGCGCAATGCCATCAACGGTGAGACGATTGCCGTCAGCGACCCCGCCACCGACGAAATCATTGGCAAGATTGCCCACGCCACCAAGCCTGATCTCGATCTGGCGCTTGTCGCGGCGGACGAAGGTTTCAAAGTCTGGCGTGATACCTCGCCTTATGATCGCTCCAAGATCATGCGTCGCGCTGCCGACATTCTGCGCGAACGCAAGGATTACATTGCCTGGATCATGACCCGCGAACAGGGCAAACCGCTGGCACAGTCTGCCATGGAAGTGGTGGGCGCGGCCGACACCATCGACTGGTTTGCCGAAGAAGCCCGCAGAACCTACGGCCAGGTCATTCCCTCACGCGCCACTGGGGTTTCGCAGCTTGCCATCAAGCTGCCGGTCGGCCCGGTTGCCGCCTTCACACCGTGGAACTTCCCGATCAACCAGATCGTCCGCAAGCTGTCCGCTGCCCTGTCCACTGGATGTTCGATCATCGTCAAGGCACCAGAGGAAACCCCGGCATCACCGGCCGAACTGATCCGCGCCTTTGCTGATGCCGGCGTTCCGGCTGGCGTTATCAACCTCGTTTATGGTGTTCCTGCCGAAATTTCCGAATACCTCATTCCGCATCCGGTTATCCGCAAGATTTCGTTTACCGGTTCGACACCAATCGGCAAACACCTTGCCGCCTTGGCTGGCAAGCACATGAAGCGCGCCACCATGGAACTGGGCGGTCACGCACCGGTTATGATCTTTGATGACGCCGACATCGAAAAGGCAATTGCTGTTACCTCCCTGTCGAAGTATCGCAATGCCGGACAGGTCTGTGTTTCTCCGACCCGCTTCCTGGTTCAGGAGGGTGTGGCCGATCGTTTCCTTGAAGGCTTCGTGGAAGCTGCCAAGGCCGTCAAGGTTGGCAATGGCCTTGAAAGCGATGTCACCATGGGCCCGCTGGCCAATGAACGCCGCATTCCGGCCATCGAAGCACTGATCAACGATGCTGTTTCGCATGGCGCCGAGTTGAAGACCGGTGGCAACCGCATCGGCAACCGCGGCAACTTCTTCGAGCCAACGGTTCTGGCCAATGTACCAACCCACGCCAAGATCATGAATGATGAGCCGTTCGGCCCGGTCGCTATCATCAACAAGTTCTCGAAGTTCGAGGACGCGGTGACGGAAGCAAACCGCCTGCCCTTCGGTCTTGCCTCTTACGCCTTCACCGGTTCTGCCAAGACAGCCCACGACCTCGGTCGCCAAGTGGAAGCAGGCATGCTGACCATCAACCACAATGGTCTGGCCCTGCCGGAAGTGCCGTTTGGTGGCATCAAGGACAGTGGTTACGGCACGGAAGGTGGCTCTGAAGCCACACAGGCTTATCTCGAAACCCGCTTCATCAGCCAGATGAGCTGATACAGCACTGCTTTTCGAGGAGACCCGGCGCCATAAACGCCGGGTTTCTTTTATCGATTGCCTCACTATCGTTTTACGATTAAGGAACAAAAAGAGAACAATCGGATCGCAGAAAATGGCGCAAGAACCCCAGCCCGCCCTAAAGGAAATATTCAATCGCGACCGCCTGCGGCACCTTGCGTCAATTACCAAGGCAGCACACGCACCGTTTGATGAAGCGGCTTTCATGCACCATGCCATGTTGGGACTTGATGATCTCGGCATCATGCAACGCATGCGGCAAGTTGCCGTTGCCTGGCACGCCGTTTTGCCCGGCGATTACAACCGTAATATCGAAATTCTCACGGCTCTTGCGCCCCATATCAACCATGGTTTCACCTCGATCAGCCTTGCAGAATATGTGGCGCTTTATGGTCAGGACCATTTCGAACAGTCGATGCAGGCGCTGCAATATTTCACACGTTTCGGCTCATCGGAATTTGCAATCCGGCATTTTCTGGCAAAGGACATGTCGCGCACATTGGATGTTATGAAGACATGGGCATTTGATGAAAACGAGCATGTGCGTCGGCTGAGTTCGGAAGGTTGCCGTCCGCGCTTGCCATGGTCTTTCCAGTTAAAGGCATTGGTAGACGACCCCGCCCCGGTCATGCCTATTCTGGAGAAGCTGAGAAGCGATCCGTCTCTTTATGTCCGCAAATCCGTGGCCAACCATCTCAATGACATCACCAAGGATAATCCGGCCTTCGTTTTACAGAAGGTGGCGACATGGCCCACGGATAATCAGCACACCACATGGATCATTCGCCAGGCGCTGCGAACCCTGATCAAGAAAGGCGACAACTCGGCTCTCGCCATCCTTGGTGTGAAGGGCAAGGCAGACGTCGAGATTGAAAGCTTTCAGGTATCACCCGACAACATCTCCCTTGGAGAGAATGTGCGAATTACCGCTGCGATCAAGGCGACCGGTGCGGAGCGGCAAAAGCTGGTGGTGGACTATGCCCTGCATTACGTCAAAAAAACTGGCAGCACGGCGCCCAAGGTTTTCAAGTGGAAGGAACTGCATCTGGAACCTGGCGAGCGTGTCGAACTTGGCATCAACCGCGCTATCAAAGACTTTACGACCCGGATACATTATCCGGGCCGCCATCAGGTCGATCTGCTGATCAATGGTGAAATCAAGGCGCAGGGCGAATTTACCCTCACCTCATAACACCCTTGGCTTTAGCTTGCTGGAAAAATCCGGGCCCGTCGCACGACCACATATCCGGTTTCACCGGCTTCAACGCCGTTTTCCGGGGGCACATCGAATTCCAGAATATCCCCGGCTTCTGTGCTGGCAATCACCCGTCGTTCACCGGCCCGGTCCAGCACCCGGATAACCTTGGCAGGCAACCCGTCGTGGAGATGTTCCCAATCCAGATCGACTGGACGAACGAAGATATCGACCTTGCCGTCACCGGAATGATAGGCAAAGGGCAATTCCATCTCGCCGACAAACACCTTGCCGTTTCTGGCAACGCCGGAGATACGATTGGCATCGCCCAGAAAGCGCATGACGAACGGCGACACCGGATTGCGGCAAACCTCTTTAGACGTGCCCTGCTGCTCGATCTTTCCGTCTTTCAGAATGACGACACGGTCGGCCAGATCGAGCGCTTCCTCCTGATCATGCGTCACGAAAATCGTGGTGATACCAAGCTCCTCATGAATTTCGCGCAACCAGCGGCGCAGATCACGGCGCACATTGGCGTCGAGAGCACCAAAAGGCTCATCCAGCAGCAACACTTTTGGATCAACCGAAAGCGCGCGTGCCAGAGCAACACGCTGACGCTGGCCGCCGGAAATCTGCGCCGGAAACCGATCACCCAGACCGTCCAGCTTGACCAGCCGCAACAGCTCGTCAACGCGTGCAGCAATCTCTGCCTTGTCACGTTTGACGCGCGACACCTTCATGCCAAAAGCAATGTTTTCATTGAGCGTCATGTGTGGAAACAGCGCATAATGCTGGAACACAAAACCGACACCGCGATCTCTCACCGGAATATTGGTCGCGTCCTCATCCCCAAACATGATGCGGCCGCCATCGGCATATTCAAGCCCCGCCACCATGCGCAGGATCGTCGTTTTGCCAGAACCGGAAGGACCAAGCAGTGCAAGCAGTTCGCCGCTTTCGATATCCAGAGACACATCATGCACGGCACGGAATGTATCGAAGGTTTTCACCACATTTTCGAGGCGGATTTTCATGCATGTGTCTCCGTAGATGCAGCACTGGCACCATTTTCAGCCTTGCGGCCACGCCCGGCGCCGCGTCGTTCCAGCATGACCTTGGCAATGATGGTGACCACCGCCAGGAAAGCCAGAATGGAGGCGGACGCGAAGGCGCCCGCCGTCTGATAGTCATGATAAAGCAGCTCGATATGCAGCGGCAGCGTATTGGTTTGCCCGCGAATATTGCCCGATACCACTGACACCGCGCCGAATTCGCCCATCACACGCGCGTTGCAGAGCACAACGCCATACAGCAAAGCCCATTTGATATTCGGCAATGTGACCGAGAAGAATGTCCGCCAGCCGGAAGCACCCAGCGAGGTTGCCGCCTCTTCCAGATCACGGCCCTGCGCCTGCATCAGCGGAATGAGCTCACGCGCCACAAAGGGTGCCGTCACGAACATCGACGCAATCACGATGCCCGGAAGGGCAAACAGGATCTTGATGTCGTAGGCATCCAGCAACGGCCCAAACAGCCCCTGCAGACCATAGACAAATAGATAGGCCACACCCGCAACAATTGGCGAGATCGAAAAAGGTATTTCAATGACCACCAGAAGCAGCCTGCGACCGGGAAAATCAAACTTGGTGATTGCCCATGCCGCCGCAATACCGAACACCGTATTGATCGGAACCGCAATCAGCGCCGTAATCACCGTCAGGAAAATCGCGTGGCGTGTATCCGGATGAATTATCGTCGCGGAATAGGCTTTCAAGCCAGCCGAAAAAGCCTCAACACCAATGATAACAAGTGGCGCAACCACCAGCAGGAAACCGATGATCAACACAAAGGCAATCAAGGAGCGGCGAACAAGCGGTGTATCACCGACGCGTGGCGGTTTGCGATGAGAAGAGATTGCACTCATGGCTTCAACTCCTCACCGTATAACGCAAGGCACGAGCCTGTAGCAGGTTGGTCACCGCCAGCATCAGGAATGCCGTCAACAACAGCACCGATGCAATCGCTGCGGCGGCCTGATAGTCATATTCCTCAAGCCGGATGAAAACGAGCAACGAGGTGATTTCAGTCTCAAATGGCTGGTTGCCAGCGATGAAAATAATCGCACCGAACTCACCCAGACTGCGGGCAAAGGACAGCGACAGACCGGCCAGAATGGCGGGTGTGAGCAATGGCAGAATGACTTTGCGAAAGATTTCCCAGTCGGACCCACCAAGCGATTGTGCCGCCTCTTCGAGCGCTGGGTCGAGATCTTCCAGCACCGGCTGCACCGTGCGCACGATAAAAGGCAGGCTGGTAAAGGCCATCGCAATCATGATGCCGATCGGCGTGTAGGCAACCTTGATACCGACCATGGCCAGAACGGAACCAAACCAGCCATTGCCGGCAAACAGGGCGGTCAGCGCGATACCGGCAACGGCGGTCGGCAAGGCAAAGGGCAGATCGACAATCGCATCGACAAAACGCCAGCCAGGAAAACGGTAGCGGGTCAGCACCCAAGCCAGCGCCAATCCAAACACCAAGTTGAAACACGTGGCCGCCAAAGCGCACAAAACCGTAACGCGGTAGCTTGCAACCGCACGCGGCGACGACACGATGTTCCAGTATTCAACAGGCCCAAGGCTGGCGGCCTTGAACACCAGCGCCGCCAGCGGCAGCAAAACGATAACGCCAACGTAAAAAAGGGTTACGCCGAGTGAGAGGCTTAACCCCGGCAAGACATTGCGTTTCAAACGGCATCCCCCAAACAAATTGACCCGGCAGGTTTGCCCTGCCGGGTTAAATCCGTATTCAGTTCGATTTTATCAACGGTTGCCGTAAAGCTTGTCAAGAACGGCGCCGGACGCAAAATGCTCCTTTTGCACCTTATCCCAACCACCGAAAACATCGTCCACGGTCACCAAACGAATTGCTGGGAACTGATCCTTGAATTCTGCAGCGACCTTTTCGTTGTTGACGCGGTGGCCGAATTCAGCGGCGATTTTCTGGCCTTCTTCGGTGTATAGGAAGTCGAGGTAGGATTTTGCCAGTTCACGCGAGCCGCGCTTGTCAACGACCTTGTCGACGACAGCAACCGGGAATTCTGCAAGCAGGCTGACCGACGGCACCACGCTTTCGAACTTGTCGGTGCCATATTGCTTGGCAATGCCACGGGTTTCAGCTTCAAACGTGATGATCACGTCACCGATTTCACGCTCAACGAAGGTGGTGGTGGCAGCGCGGCCTCCGGTGTCAAAAACCGGAACGTTCTCAAAGATTTTCTTGACGAAACCTTCAACCTTCGCCTCGTCGCCCTTAAACACTTCCTTGGCATATGCGGTGGCGGCCAGATAGGTGTAGCGGGCATTGCCGGAGGTTTTCGGGTTTGGGAAAACAATCTTCACATCATCGCGGGCCAGATCGTCCCAGTCCTTGATATTCTTCGGGTTACCGGCGCGAACGAGGAAAGACGGGAAGGAATAAAATGGCGAAGCGTTGTTCGGAAAGTCTTTCTGCCAGTCAGCAGAGACAAAACCCTGCTTCACCAGAAAATCGATATCCGTTACCTGATTGAACGTCACAACGTCTGCTTCCAGACCTTCGACAATGGCGCGCGCCTGCTTGGATGTACCGGCATGTGACTGGTCAACCGTTACGCCCGGATGCGCCTTGATGAAGGCTTCATTTTCGGCAGCAAAGACTTCACGCGCAACGTCATAGGATGCGTTGAGCAGCGTTTTCGGCGTTTCGGCAAAAGCCTGACCGGAGAAGAGAACAGCAAGTGCTGAACCGAGAATGAGAAGGCGCTTCATTGAATTCCCCACAAATGAACTGCCGATGAAACTATAGATAGCAGACAGCTCATGCGAGGAATCCCCCTCCAACACCTCTCGGGAAAGGAGAATTTTACGCCAAATGAATTGGCGGAATGCGATTAATATTCCCTCACAGGCAAATAGTAGGAAGTATTGCCTAAAGCTTTTGCGAGTTTATAGCCTGTGGCTGGCAAAAACCGGGTGGGGATTTTGGCCGAAATACCGTGCGACATCTTCATCTGTGACATCACTGAGCATAGCCGGTTGCCACTGGGGATTGCGGTCCTTGTCGATGATCGCCGCCCTCACACCCTCGTAAAAATCATGGCCCTTCAAAACCTCTAATCCAGCCGCGAATTCACGCTCCAGACATTCGATCAGACCGGAACTGTCACGGGCCAGCCGCAACATACGCAAGGTGATTTTCAGGCTGGTTGGTGACCTCTTCTGCAGGGTCTGTAGTATAGATTGCGAAAAAGCATTATCCCTGGTCTTCAATGTGGCAATGATCTCATCAACCGTATCATGGCTAAACACGGCATCGATAAGCTCTCGACCAGTTTCAAACATCCCCGGTGCTGGCGGCGTTGAAAATTGCGCAAACAGCATCTCAATGCCCTTATGCACATGCGATGGAGCCAGTGCAGAAATTGCAGTGGTCAACTCCTCCAGTCGCTCTGATGGAACGTGCACATCCGCAAGTCCTGCAAATACCGCATCCGCGGCATTGACCTCATTGCCGGTCAAACCCATCCATGTGCCAATTTCCCCGGGCGCCTTTGGCAAAAGCCAACTGACCCCGACATCCGGAAAATAACCGATCCCGGTTTCGGGCATCGCAAGACGTGTCGTCTCCGTCACCACACGGAACGCACCGTGGGCGGAAAGCCCGACGCCACCTCCCATGACGATGCCATCCATTAGGGCGATGTAGGGTTTGGGATAATGTGCGATAGTATAGTTGAGCGGAAATTCCTCCCGCCAAAAACGGCTGACATCCGGATCGTTTGCCTTGCCAAGATCATGGATAATGCGGATGTCTCCGCCGGCGCAAAAAGCCCGCCCGCCCTCACCGGCAACAATGACACTGGCAATCTCAGGGTCATCGGAGAAGGTGGCCAATGCCTCCCTCATGTGATGCACCATGTTCAGGTTCAGACTGTTCAGTGCGCGCGGCCGGTTAAGCCGGATAATCCCGCAGTAACCTTTACGCTCGACCATGAGGTCATTGTCGGGACCGGTCATGTCATTCATCTGATCACCTAAAATTGAATGCCAGGAAACGCTGTTCGGTTTTCATTGTGAAAGTACATTTTACAGGTGGCAATGCATTGATAAACACCAATGCCGGTCCAGGATCGATACAACCTTCGTCCCAAAAATCGCATGGATTTGACAAATGGCAACCATGGCGTTCTTGCAGCGCAGCAAGAACGCTTGACGCCTGCCGAATCATGCCTTGTAATGACCTCTCAGATTGCCGGCGCAATCCCTGTCCAGCGTCCTGCCGGCCATGCGTATCGCGTTGCACAAGCAACGATCATCAACAGGAGATTTGAAATGCAGTCTTCGGAATACGAATGGATCAGCAAGCGTGCCTACACCCTGTGGGAGGCAGAAGGACATCCAAATGGCAGGGATGCCGAACATTGGGGCCAGGCGACCCGGGAGTTTAAACTCTTGAACGAGTCCACCGCCACCCATCCGGCCGTCAAAAGAAAAACCAAGGCAAAGGCTGCCGCGCCTGCCAAACCGAAAAAGATAAAGGTTCCCGCCGAATAGGCCATTAAAAAAGCCCCGCAATTGCGGGGCTTTCTTTTTGTCTATCTTCAAGAGAAGTCCAGCGCGCGATCGCCGTTCTCATCCTTGATGCGCGTCGGCAGGCCGATACGGTTCAGGATGTCGAGGAATGGCTGCGGCGGCAGTTCTTCCACGTTCGCCATCTGCTTCACATCCCATTCACCAGTCGCAATCAACATCGCTGCAGCAACTGGCGGCACGCCAGCAGTGTAGGAAATGCCCTGACTGCCGACTTCTTTATAGGCTTCCTTGTGGTCAGCCACGTTGTAAATGAAGACTTCGCGTTCCTTGCCGTCCTTGGTGCCCTTGACGATATCGCCAATGCAGGTCTTGCCGACATAATCAGGTGCAAGCGATGACGGATCAGGCAAAACGGCCTTGACCACCTTCAGCGGCACAACTTCAAGACCTTCAGCGGTCTTAACCGGCTTTTCAGACAGAAGACCAAGGTTGTTCAGTACGGTAAAGACGTTGATGTAGTGATCACCAAAGCCCATCCAGAAACGGACATCGGCGCCGTCCATGTTCTTGGAAAGCGAATGCACTTCGTCATGGCCAGTCATGTAGGCTTTTTGCTTGCCAACAACAGGCAGGTCAAATTCCTGACCAACCTCGAACATCTTGTTGGTCTGCCACTGCTGGTTCTGCCAGGAGTAAACAACGCCCGTAAACTCGCGGAAGTTGATCTCCGGATCAAAGTTGGTGGAGAACCAGCGACCATGGCTGCCAGCGTTGATATCAACGATATCAACCGAGGTCACCTTGTCGAAATATTCATCCTTGGCAAGACGTGCATAGGCGTTCACGACACCCGGGTCGAAACCAACGCCGAGAATGGCAGTGATACCTTTTTCCTTACACTCTGCGGCGCGCTTCCACTCGTAGTTTCCGTACCACGGTGGTGCTTCGCAGATTTTACCCGGATCTTCGTGGATTGCAGTATCCATATAGGCAACACCTGCATCCATACAGGCGCGAAGAACGGACATGTTCACGAAAGCCGAACCGACGTTGATAACAATCTCAACACGGGTTTTCTCTATCAAGGCTTTTGTTGCCTCAACATCCATAGCGTCAAGCGCATGGGCCTCAAGCTTCACCTCGGTTTTGAGGCTCTTCTTCTCGCGTACGGATTCGACAATCTTGCGGCACTTTTCAACGGTGCGTGACGCAATATGAATGTCTCCCAATACATCGCTGTTCTGGGCGCACTTATGCGCCACGACCTGTGCCACGCCACCGGCGCCGATGATGAGAACGTTCTTCTTCATTTCAGGTGATGCCTCCTTTTCCCCACGGGGATAAGATACTGTTGGATTAGGTTTTACAGGAGCTGCCCTTATCACAGCTCATGTTATGAAAGACTTTGCTCGTAATCGGCAAAATCAAATTCACGGACCGAACGGAGCGAGCCATCCAGTTCCTTGATGACGATGGCCGGCATTTTCACGCCATTGAACCAGTTCTTTTTGACCATAGTATAGCCAGCAGCGTCCTGGAACGAAATCCGGTCGCCGATCTTGAGCTCGGAGCCAAAACGGAACTCCCCGAATATATCGCCGGCGAGGCAGGACTTACCGCAGACCATAACGCTGTGATCGCCTTCATTTGGCGTTACCTTGGCATTTTCGCGGTAGATCAACAGATCGAGCATATGGGCTTCGATCGAGCTGTCGACAATTGCCAGGTTTTTGCCGTTATAAAGCGTATCGAGAACCGTCACTTCAAGCGTCGTGCTCTTGGTGATCGAAGCCTCGCCTGGCTCCAGATAAACCTGCACGTCGTATTTTTGCGAGAACGCCTTGAGGCGGTCACAGAATGCATCGATCGGGTAACCTTCGCCGGTAAAGTGGATGCCACCACCAAGGCTTACCCATTCGGCGCGAGAAAGCAGCGTTCCAAACTTTTCCTCGATCTGCGTCAACATGCGGTCAAACAGCGCAAAATCATTGTTTTCGCAGTTGTTGTGGATCATGAAGCCGGAGATCCGATCCATGACCTTCTCGACCTTGGCGACGTCCCACTCACCGAGACGGCTGAACGGACGGGCCGGGTCCGCCAGATCAAAACTGGACGAGCTGACCTGAGGATTGAGGCGAAGTCCGCGCGTGATACCAGCAGCCTTGTCAGCAAAACGCTCAAGCTGGCTGATCGAGTTAAAAATAATTTTGTCAGCATGCGAGATGACTTCATCGATCTCGTAATCGGCATAGGCCACGCTGTAAGCATGAGTTTCGCCGCCAAACTTCTCATGGCCAAGACGAACCTCGTACAGCGATGAGGATGTCGTGCCATCCATATACTGGCTCATGAAATCGAACACCGACCATGTGGCAAAGCACTTCAACGCCAGCAAAGCCTTGGCGCCAGACTTCTCCCGCACATAGGCAATCTTCTCCATGTTCTGGAGCAGTCTGGACTTGTCGATCATGTAATAAGGTGTCTGAATCATCGCGGCGTCACATCTTCGTCTATAGGATTTTGATGGGCCTTATATGATGCTTGTGACAGGAAAACAAATAACCACGCAGAAATGTTGTGCGTGTGCAAACCCTGTTTGCCAAAAAAAGCCGTCAACAGGCTGTCATCGCCAGCAAATTCCTTTTGTCATGGAACAATATGCAGTCTCGAGCTGTTTAAAGCCGTAGTTGGTAAAGTTGGCGTGAAGCGTACCTGCGAGCGCCCTAATGGAGATAAATATGAGAGGCATTTTTCTTTGGCTGGTGGGTATTCCTATCCCAGTCATTATCCTTCTCTACTTCTTCGGCTATATGTGAGACACGCAATAGACGTATTTTTTACAGGGCAACAACTGAAAGGGACAACACATGGCTGGACCACGCAACGTGAATGAAAAGATCGATCAGGCGCTCGAAAATGAGAATGTTGCGGAGATTGCCGAGCAACTCGCACGCTTGCGAGAAGACCTTGCCGGCCTCGCCAAAAGTGTGAAAGCGCTTGGCGTTGATGCAACAGATGAGATCAAAGCGCAGGCAAGTCGTGTCACAGATGAGGCAATCAACGCCTCCACCCAAGCAGCGCAAAATGTTCGCGACGAGTTTTCCGCCCTCAACCAGAGCCTGACAGAACAGGTGCAAAAAAAGCCCCTGCAGTCTATTGGCATTGCTGTTGCGGTCGGCTTTTTGCTTGCCGTTATCAACCGTCGCTAATAATCGCCATGCTCCAAACCCTTCTCGTTTACCTCAGCGACAGCCAGCGTGAGGGCAGAGTTATAACCCGCCGCATGCGCTGCAAGGCCATGTTGTGGGCATTCTGCTTGTTCAGTTTTCTGGTCGCTCTGATCTTCGGCATCATTGCTGGCGCCATCTATCTGGCCCGGGAAATTGGCGCCGGCCCTGCAGCTTTGTTGATTGCAGGCATCGCCTTCTTGCTTGGTGTTATCGCACTGATAATCTTGGCTGTAATGAACCGGCCACGTGCCTACGGCCCTCCGCCTGGAGTGGGGCAAGTCGCCATGGCGCCGCTTGTTGTGCAGTCATTGGTTGGCAACGCCATGCAGTCCCGGCCCTATGTGACCCTAGCGGTTGCCGGTGTGTTAGCATTTCTGGCTGCGCGGCCAATCGTGCGCAAGTAACAAATCTATCCGGCTGTTATCGGACGGCCGGATACCGTTCTCCCCTAATATTGCCGTAACAACTGTCTGCGTCTCTGGCCTCGATCTGGAAACCATGCAATGAAACGCGTGGTGCAGTAATTGAGAGACAATAGATGCCAGAAAAAATTCTCGTCGTCGGTGGGGCCGGATATATTGGCTCGCACACATGCCTCCTGCTTGCAGAAAGAGGCTACGAGCCCGTAGTTTACGATAACCTTTCCAATGGACATGAAGAATTTGTGCGCTGGGGCCCATTCGAGCAGGGCGACATCAGAGACCGTGCACGCCTTGACGAGGTCATTGCAAAGCACAAGCCAAAGGCGGTGATGCATTTTGCGGCGCTGATCGAAGTTGGAGAATCTGTCAAGGAGCCGGTCGCCTTTTACGACAACAATGTCATTGGTGCACTGACCTTGCTCTCCTGCGCGCTAAATGCCGGGATCGATGCATTTGTGTTTTCGTCCACCTGCGCGACTTATGGTCTTCCGGAACGGGTGCCGCTGGATGAACAACACCCACAAGCACCGATCAATCCCTACGGCCGCACCAAGCTTATCATTGAACAAGCCTTGAAGGATTTTGGCACCTACAAAAATCTGCGGTCGGTTATCCTGCGTTACTTTAACGCAGCAGGTGCAGATTTTGAAGGCCGTATCGGCGAATGGCATACGCCGGAAACCCACGCCATTCCGTTGGCAATCGACGCAGCACTTGGCCGCCGTGAAGGTTTCAAGGTCTTCGGAACAGACTATGACACACGCGACGGCACCTGTGTTCGTGATTACATCCATGTGCTCGATCTGGCCGACGCCCATGTTCGTGCTGTCGATTATCTGCTGGCGGGAGGCTCAACCGTTGAGTTGAACCTTGGCACCGGCACGGGCACCACGGTCAAGGAATTGCTGAATACCATTTCCGACATATCCGGACGCCCATTTCCGGTGACCTATGCCGATCGTCGCGAGGGTGACTCCACCACACTGGTCGCCAATAATGACAAGGCACGCGAAGTTTTGGGTTGGGATCCACAATATACGTTAAAAGACATCATCAGCTCGGCCTGGCAATGGCATTCCACTCATAACGGCTGAAATGTCTCTGATAGACAGGCAACAAAAAAGGCGATGCTAACAGCATCGCCTTTTTATTTGAACTCAACTAACCATTACGGGGTGGTTGACGAGGTTGTCGAGGTATCAGGCATTGCTGGCGCCTGGGCATTCTGTGCATTACGCTTTTCTTCCAGCGTCATGAACTGTGGTGCCGCCTTCAGGGCATCAGCTGTTTCCATCGTCGTCAAACGAACGGTACCAGCTTCGGCGTCACGCGTTACAGTTACCTTGTCGATTGGCAGCGCTACGTTTTTAGCGCCAATACCAAGGAAACCACCGACACCGACGACAACTGCATCAATGCCACCGTTTTCCTGAATAATAAGGTCGGTCACGTTACCGATGCTTTCATCACCAGAGGTGTAAATCGACTTACCAATATAGTCATTGGCACTGACCTGCTGCTCAGACTGCTCGGTCAAATATTCACCCGACGCGGAAGCGGCTGTGTCTGGGGCAACAGTCGCATCAGGTGTTGCAGGAGCAACAGGAGTTGTGGGTGTAGCCGCAGGGCTTTCTACCGAAGGGCTTGCTGGAGCACCCGGGGCCGGTGTGGTTTGCGCCATCGCAAGTGGTGCGAAAGCAGTTGAACCCAACAGGGCAGCGGATGCGATCATGGTGAGTGTCTTCTTCATATCGAACCTTCCTTTCGTAACATCAAGAACTTGCAATAACCGGTATGTTCGGTTGTGTTTGCTGTTCGGTATGGAAACGGCACAAGGGCGGAGATGGTTCCTTATTTTATCGAGAAAGTTGCTCAACGCACGGAAATGTCTTTGCTTTTTCATTCTAACGCCCTAAATTTCGGGGTGTAATCATGCTTTTAAAATGATCCGGCATGACATAATGTATCACCAGTTTGGCAATCGTTCTCATCGCCTGAAAGTGAAATCAGTCGCATGACCGACAAGGAACGGGATGATCGAGAAACTCAAAGCATACCTTGGACGGTTGTTCCCGGTCGCTTCGCTAAGAGCTTATATTGTGGTGATGACCACTGTCGTCACCTTGCCGCTGATTGTTTTTACCGGCTACCTGATGTTCAAACTCGAGGCCGACGAACGTTCCGACCTGCAACGTGAAACCGTAGACGACGCCAGAGCGATAAGCCGCAGCATTGAACGCCGCCTACAGGAAATGGCAACATCCCTCAACTTGCTGGCACAGTTTCCAGAACTTGAAAGCAACGATCTTCCCGCCTTTCAGCGCCGTATTCATTCAAGCCTCGCGCAAGAAGGTCTTTACGTTATTGTCGCCACCAAAGACGGGCAGCAGAAGCTGAACACGCGCCTGCCATCAGGCGAAACGCTGGGAAAAATTCCTGAGCAGGCAGACCTCTCGAAATCGCTGTCTCAAAACCGCATAACCGTATCGAATATCTTTTTTGGCAACACCAGCAAGCAATGGGTGTTTAACGTTACATTGCCGCTACCGTCGAGACTTGCAAGCACAGGCGATGCACTGATCATGACGCAAAATGCCGCTGATCTTCGCCCGCTTATCTCGACAGAGAACCTGCCTGCTGACTGGTCTGTTGCCGTGCTGGACGATGAAGACAGGGTGATTATCTCAAGCGAACCAGGCAAGGTCGTGCCTGGAGAAGCATTTGCCGAGGAAAATCTGCTCGGCCGCATGAGCGGTTTCAGTGGCAACTTTCTCGATGATCACGGCAACGTCTTCGCCTATTCCCAGTTTCTCGGCTGGTCATGGAAAACCGTTATCTGGGGTCCGGCATCCTCTAGCCAAGTCGCATTGGTCAGCACCTGGCGCAACATGATGATAGGCAGCGTGCTGATGGTGCTGGCCGCAATCACCGGCGCCTATATCGTCGGTCGGCAACTGCGAAGCTCGATACTGGAAATAACCGATATGGCGGAGCGCATCGGCCAGGGCGAAATTGTTGCACCGGTACAGACCAAGATCACCGAAGCGAACCAGGTGGCTATTGCTCTGTCCAATGCCTCCTTCGACCGAAGTCAGGCTGAAGACCATATGTTGCTGGTTCTGCACGAGCTTGTTCATCGATCAAAAAATATCCTGACACTTGTGCAAGCGATGATGCGGCAGCTTGCGCGTGAAAACACGTCGATTGCTGATTTCCAGAGAGAGGTCGATCACAGACTGCGTGGCCTTGGTATGTCTATTCGTGCCCTGACAGAAACCCAGTGGCAGGGATTGCCAATCAAGAAATTGATCGAAACCCATCTTGATGTGTTCGGCAGTGTAAGCCAGCAAGTCGTCAACAAGGGTGAAGACTTCATGCTCTCGCCAGAGGCAGCACAGAATCTCGGATTGATCCTGCACGAATTGACAACCAACTCCATCAAGTACGGTGCGCTGTCTGTCAAAAACGGTATCGTTGAAATTGAATGGCAGCACTCTGAGAGAGATGATGGTCAGGAGATGATGACGATTTACTGGCGCGAGAAAAATGGGCCGGCGGCCGAACAACCAAGCCGTAAAGGATTTGGTTCAACCATTGTCAAACGTCATGCGGAAGGCGCGTTTTCGGGCGTTGTCTCCATGGATTACGCCACCTCTGGCTTTGCCTGGACGCTCACTGCCCCAACACGCTATTTCATCAAATCAAGCAAAACATCCGAGGCAGAATAAAAATGAAAATTTCTTGGGAACGAAATGAATGCTCACGCATTCTTTCTGCAAGCCAGGAATGTTACCCCGTCCCCCGTCATTCCCTTGGCTTATGCAGGTCCCGCCCTAAGACCTGTATAAAAAAGCCCGGTTCAGCCCCCGAACCGGGCTTTTTTTATGGCTGATTTCCTGAGTATCGATCACTTGCCCAAATGAATAACCCTCCCGCAACAAAATTGGGGAGGGCCGCAAAACTGGCAGAAGAAACCACTGTTAAATAGGGAACGTCAGACGATAGCGGATGTGGTCGGTATGAATTTCATAAACCGCCTCGCCAGCCAGAGCCGCCGGGACGACCTTTTCAAGCACAACACTGCCAAAATGGGCATTGTGTTTATGCCCCTCCGGCTTTGGTTCGATAGGCCGGTTTGAAAGTGGCTCCTCCCATAGAATTTCCAGCCGATCTTCCCCATCCGTCTGCGAACGGGTACAGTGCAAGGTAACTGGAAGATGGCTTGCCAAATTGCCGCCATGAGAGATGGTATTAACCACCAGCTCATGAAACGCCAACCCGACATAGACAGCACCATTCGGGTTCAGCAGCACATTATCGCCATGCATGCGAACCAGATGCGGATATTCCGGCAGATAGAGATTGGACTGCTGACGCAATAGGTCAAAAACCGAAGCGCCTCGCCAATCGGAATCGGTAATCAGATCCTGCGCCTGCGACAGCGCATGCAGACGCCCCCTGAACTTGCGCAGGAACTCGTCTTTCGACAGCGTAAAACGTGCCGTTTGCGAAGCAAGGCTTTGAATTATCGCCATCAGGTTCTTCGACCTGTGGCTCACTTCACGCAATAAAGAGCGCAGTAGTTGCTCACGCCTGCGTTCTGCGGTGACCTCACGGATCGTGGTTTTGATTACAAGCTGCTCACCGCGCGTGACGGTAGTGTAGGCAGCAAACTGGAAAATCCGGTCTTCGCCCGCATTCACCTCCAGCATACCGCTGGCACCGGACACGTTGAGCCCTTGCTTCAAATCTGAAAGCCGAAGGGCCAACTCCGATCCAAAAAGATTTTCATCAGTCGGTTCGCACCCGGCGGGAACCTGCCAAAGATCCGGGAGATTGGCTATGAAGATGTAGTTTGAGGAACAATCCTGAAGCATGACAGTCTCGCCGGAATCCAGCAGAGCGAGTATCAGCGATTCACGTAATTCCTGCTCATCCTGCCCAGGCGTGTACCAAGCCAGACGGTGCACTCATGATCTCCTTAAACAATGTCACAACAACCGCTTCGCGAAGGTTGTGACGAACACCATGTCCGGGGAAGAGCCTTACCCTTCCCCCGTCATGACTGGACAAATCACCTATGCAGCAGCACGTGAATTTTCATTAAAGAAGAGCGCCTGACTGATCAGTGCCTTCACCATATCTGGGTTGAATGGCTTGGTAACCAGGAAGGTCGGTTCTGGCCGTTCGCCAGTCAGCAGTCGCTCCGGGAATGCCGTGATGAAGATAACTGGCAGCGACGTGGACTGCAGTATTTCATTCATCGCTTCAAGACCGGAACTTCCGTCGGCCAGCTGGATATCTGCAAGAACCATCTTTGGACGGGTGGTCTTGAACAGCTCGATGGCTTCTTTGTGGGTACGAGCAATGCCGGTAACATTGTGACCGAGGTCTGTCACCATTTGCTCGATATCCATGGCGATCAAAGGCTCATCTTCGATGATCATGATATCGGTTGCCACTTGGCGGGCGATTTCCGATGCGGCTGTGTCGATCAGTTCGCCGAGCTTCTTTTCCGAAACCTGAATAATTTCCGCAGCTTCACTGGCGCTGAACTCTTCCACTGTGGTTAGCAGAAATGCCAGCCTTGGAAGAGGCGGCAGTGCTGCCAAATTGGCAGAGGCCTGCTTTTCCCAACCACTCAGTGGTTCTTCGGGGTTTATATTGATGCTAACGGAACCAAAAATAGAGACAAACAATTGATAGACTGAAACTCTGTCGCCGCTGGTCTTGGGATAAATACTGACATCGGCGATCAAGGCCTCGAGGCTCGCAGCAACATAGGCATCACCTGTGGTCTGGGAACCGCAAACGGCTCTCGCAAACCTGCGTAAATAAGGCAGATGAGGCGCTATACGAGTGGAAACTGACATTAATAATTCTCCCCTTACATGCGATTTGCCCTGCAAATCCGTGTGTAAACACAACACTTAAAAAAAAGTTCCACACTGCCGGAACTCTTTTTTGCTTGCCGCATTTTATTGTACGGCGATGAAAGGACTACTTTAAGTTATGAGTGATTTTCAGACAGATGATGATATTGCAGGAAAGGCGGATGGACCAGTTGTTCCAGCCTCCGGACGTACTGTTATTTCCCGCAAGTTAAGAGAACTCTACGACACTGTTCAAGACGAAGGTATTCCGGACAAATTTCTCGATCTGCTGGAAAAGCTGGATGAAGCCGAGCGTAACGCCGGTACATCGGAGGCGCGATGACCGGTTCCTCGGATCAGAACGAGCGCGACTTCAAGCGTGAAATGCTTGCTGCGCTGCCAAACTTGCGTGCCTTCGCCATTTCCCTGATTAGATCGCGCGATCGCGCAGATGATCTAGTTCAGGACACCATCATGAAAGCCTGGGCAAAACAGGACAGCTATCAACCTGGCACCAATATGCGTGCTTGGCTTGTCACCATTTTGCGCAATGAATTTTACAGCCAGATCAGAAAATCAGGCCGTGAAGTCCAGGACACCGACGGTGCTTTCACATCCAAGCTTTCAGTGCCACCAGAACAGAACGGTTCAGTAGACCTCCAGGATTTCAAGCAGGCACTTGCCTTGCTGCCGGATGACCAGCGTGAAGCCATTCTGCTGGTTGGTGCATCAGGTTTTGCCTATGAAGAAGCCGCCGAAATTTGCGGCTGCCCTGTTGGCACCATCAAAAGCCGTGTAAGCCGCGCGCGTCTGCGCCTGCAGGAACTGCTCGGCATTGAGGATGAGCGGGAGTTTGGGCCGGATGCCCAGATGACTGCGGTTACCACAAGCGCTATCATTCGCTGATATCGAGGCTTGAGAGTTCAACACTCTCAAGCCTTTTCCTTTTGCATGAAAACCACAGGCGCTTGCGCCTTAAATACCCGTGTCCTTCACGGACTGCATCACGACATAGGTCGATGTATTGGAAACGGATGGAAGGCTGGAGATTTTTTCACCCAGCACCCTGCGATATTTGCGAATATCCGTTGTTCTGACTTTGAGAAGATAATCGAACGAGCCCGCGATCATGTGGCATTCTTCGACTTCCTTGATTTTTCGTACAGCCGAGTTGAAATCCTCAAGCGCCTTTTCGCGGGTGTCGGACAATTTCACTTCAGTAAAGGCAATATGTTCAAGTCCAAGCTTGGCCGGATTAAGTGTTGCGCGAAAACCCAGAATATATCCGTCTTCGATCAGTCTTTTAAGTCGCGCCTGACACGGCGTTTTCGACAGGCCGACCTGTTTCGACAACTGCAAAACCGACATGCGGCCATCATCGCTGAGAGCTTCGAGGATCTTCATATCGAACTGATCCAAATCGCCTGATTTTACGCCTTGAACCATCAATATAGACTTTCATTATGATTTAATAAGACTGTTTTGCCTATTTTATTGCAAAAATAAGGACAATGCAATTTCCTGCGAAATGTTATGTTCTCAGCAGAGAAAAGGTGCGCGAAATATTTCTGTGCACCTTTGCAAAAACGATTTCATGCATTGAGAATTGGAAGGACGAACCGATGGCGGATGTCACAGGCAGCATGGGTGTGAATGGAAATACGACTGCTCAAGGCGTCTTCGAGCGGTTTGCACCGCCTGTACGCGAGCAGAATGCATACCGTCAGGCCATTACCCAGGCTTATCGCCGCTCTGAGCAGGACTGCATTGCTCCTCTTCTGGAACGCGCCACTGTTACCGAACAGTCGGGACAAGAAATCCGCTCCATCGCCCGCAAGCTGATTGAAGCCCTGCGCTCCAAGGCAAAAGGCACCGGCGTGGAAGGTCTGGTGCAGGAGTATTCGCTGTCCAGTCAAGAAGGCGTGGCGCTGATGTGTCTGGCAGAAGCGTTGCTGCGCATTCCCGACACCGCAACCCGTGACGCACTGATCCGTGACAAGATTGCCAATGGTGACTGGAAGTCTCACATCGGTGGCGGTCGCTCGCTGTTCGTCAATGCCGCCACATGGGGTCTGGTGATCACCGGCAAATTGACATCGACCGTCAACGATACTGGTCTTTCCTCCGCCCTCACCCGTCTGATCGCCCGCGCGGGCGAACCAGTCATTCGTCGTGGCGTCGATATGGCGATGCGCATGATGGGCGAACAGTTCGTGACCGGCCAGACGATTGGCGAAGCCATCCAGCGTTCCAAGCCCTATGAAGCAAAGGGCTTCCAGTATTCCTACGACATGCTGGGCGAAGCAGCCACAACCGGCAAGGATGCTGAGCGCTATTACAAGGATTATGAGGCAGCCATCCATGCCATCGGCAAGGCATCTGCCGGCCGTGGGGTTTATGGTGGGCCTGGCATTTCCATCAAGCTTTCCGCACTGCATCCACGTTATTCGCGCTCGCAGGCAGACCGCGTCATGGCTGAACTGCTGCCACGCGTCAAAGCGCTGATGGTGATGGCGAAAAACTACGACATCGGCCTCAATATCGACGCCGAAGAAGCAGACCGCCTGGAGCTTTCGCTCGACCTCTTGGAATCGCTGGCGCTTGATCCTGATCTCGGTAACTGGGAAGGTCTGGGCTTCGTCGTGCAGGCCTATGGTCGCCGCTGCCCGTTTGTCCTCGATTACATCATCGATCTTGCCCGTCGCTCAAACCGCCGTATCATGGTGCGTCTCGTCAAGGGCGCTTACTGGGATGCGGAAATTAAGCGTGCGCAACTGGATGGTCTGGATGACTTCCCCGTTTACACCCGCAAGATCCACACCGACGTGTCGTACATTGCTTGCTCGCGCAAGCTGCTTGCTGCACGCGACGTGATCTTCCCGCAATTTGCCACGCACAACGCTCAGACAATGGCGACCGTCTACCACCTGGCCGGGCCGGACTTCAAAATTGGCGATTATGAATTCCAGTGCCTGCATGGCATGGGTGAGCCGCTTTACAGTGAAGTTGTCGGCAAGGACAAACTTGACCGTCCGTGCCGTTTCTACGCACCTGTCGGAACGCATGAAACCCTACTCGCCTATCTCGTTCGCCGTCTTCTTGAAAACGGCGCCAACTCGTCCTTCGTTAACCGTATTGCCGATCCCGCTGTACCGGTCGATGACCTGCTGACCGACCCGGTTGCCATTGTGAAGGCAATGCCGGTTCCGGGTGCTCAGCATGACAAGATTTCGAGCCCAGCCGGCCTGTACGGCACAGAGCGCCGCAACTCCGACGGCATTGACCTTGCCAACGAAAACTCTCTGTCGGTATTGAGTGCCGCACTGACGGAAAGTGCCGCCATGCAGTGGACGGCGGCTTTCCCGGCATCGACGGGTGCAAGCCGACCGGTTTTGAACCCTGGCGACCACACCGATATCGTCGGCTACGTGACCGAACCGTCCGAAGCTGACGTCAAGCAGGCATTCGAGGCTGCCACCGCGTCCAATTGGCCAAACCTGCCAGTCGCAGAACGTGCAGTAATCATCGAACGCGCTGCTGATCTGATGCAGGCAAAAATGCCAATATTGCTTGGCCTGATTGTGCGCGAAGCAGGAAAGTCCCTGCCCAACGCCATTGCAGAAGTGCGCGAGGCCATCGACTTCCTGCGTTATTACGCGGAAGAAGCCCGCAACAACTTTGCAAGCGAACAGAAGGCACTCGGTCCAATCGTCTGCATCAGCCCGTGGAACTTCCCGCTGGCGATTTTCATCGGTCAGGTGACTGCAGCATTGGTCGCGGGAAATCCGGTTCTCGCAAAGCCAGCGGAAGAAACCCCGCTGATCGCCGCCGAAGGCATCCGCCTTTTGCATGAAGCAGGCGTACCGGCCGATGCCGTCCAGCTGATGCCTGGCGACGGCAAAACTGGTGCTGCCCTCGTTGGTGCGCCGCAGACAGCTGGTGTCATGTTCACCGGCTCCACCGAAGTTGCCCGCCTTATCCAGAGCCAGCTTGCAACGCGCGTATCGGCAGGCAACCGCCCAATTCCGTTGATTGCGGAAACCGGTGGCCAGAATGCCATGATCGTCGACTCCTCTGCCCTTGCAGAGCAGGTTGTCTTCGACGTGATTGCTTCTGCCTTCGACAGCGCCGGTCAGCGTTGCTCGGCACTGCGTGTCTTGTGCTTGCAGGAAGATGTGGCGGACCGCACGCTGACCATGCTGAAGGGTGCGTTGCACGAACTCAGCATCGGCCGTACCGACCGTCTGTCCGTGGATGTCGGCCCTGTTATCACTGCTGAAGCCAAGGGCATCATTGAAAGCCACATTGAGGGCATGCGTTCGATTGGCAATCGTATCGAACAGATCGAACTGGCTGGCGAAACTGGCAAGGGTACATTCGTACCGCCGACCATCATCGAGTTGAAAAACCTGTCCGACCTCAAGCGCGAAGTGTTTGGTCCGGTTCTGCACGTCATTCGCTTCAAGCGCGACAACCTCGACAAGCTGATCGATGACATCAACGCAACCGGTTATGGCCTGACATTCGGCCTTCATACCCGCCTTGATGAAACCATCGCCCATGTCCTGTCTCGCGTGAAGGCAGGCAACCTCTACGTCAACCGTAACATCATCGGCGCGGTCGTCGGTGTGCAGCCATTCGGTGGTCGCGGTCTGTCTGGCACCGGTCCTAAGGCAGGTGGACCACTTTACCTTGGCCGTCTGTCGACCAAGGCACCGGTCTTTGCAGAAAAGCACAACGGTAAAGCCGATCCGGCGATTGCCGAAATTGCAAAGTGGCTGGATAGCAAGGGCAAGACATCAGCCGCCGCCAATGCCCGCAAAACCGCAGACCTGTCCGCCGTCGGTTTTGAAACCGAACTGGAAGGCCCGGTTGGCGAACGCAACGTCTATGCTCTGCATCCGCGCGGTCGCATCCTGCTGGTTCCGGAAACTGAAAGCGGTCTCTACCAGCAACTGTCGGCAGCATTGGCAACAGGTAACAACGTGGTCATTGATACGGCTGCAAACCTGCAGCCATCGCTTTCCGGCGTGCCGCAGGCGATCGCAAATCGCGTCACATGGTCTGCAGACTGGAAAAACGCAGGACCATTTGCTGGCGCACTGGTTGAAGGCAATGTCGACAAGATCAAGCAGACCAACGGGCTTATTGCCGCCCTGCCTGGCCCGCTTGTTCTCGTGCAGTCCGCATCGAGCGATGAACTGGCCGGTGAAGAGCAGGCCTATTGCCTGAACTGGCTGGTTGAAGAAGTGTCTGTCAGCGTCAACACCACAGCTGCCGGCGGCAACGCCAGCCTGATGTCAATCGGCTGACACCACAAAAATAAAGCACGTTGCTCAGATCACCTGAAGCAACGTGCTTCCTTCCGTAACCCGGCAGATGCTTGAAGCTTCTGTCGGGTTGTTTATGTGAGCGAAACGAGATCGCGCAGATAGGTATTTTCCTGTCGGGACTGCGCGTAGGCCCCGGGCTCTATCTCCGCGTAAAGAAGGGCGTCATTGTCCGCGGACGCCTGCGCGAGGAATTGGCCGTCCGGCGCTGCAATGCAGGATAGTCCGGCATAATCAAAGGCGCCGTCGCTCCCGGAGTGATTGACGTAAGCAACATAAACCTGGTTTTCATAGGCACGTGTGCGGATCATGGTCTGGGCAATAAAGCTGCCCGACGCCCCCTTGGGCAAGGCTGTCGGCACCACCACCAGCTCAGCGCCGACAAGTGCAAGACGGCGGACATTTTCTGGAAACTCGACATCGTAGCAGATGAGCATACCGAAGGTGATGCCACCATGCTCAACGAGCACAGCCGATGGTTTTTCGGCACAAAACAGGCCGCGTTCGTATTCGCCATAAAGGTGGGATTTTCGATAGATGCGGCTATCGCCCTTTTCATCAACAAAGATCGCGCTGTTATAAACCTTGTCCCCGGCACGTTCTGCAAACCCCGCCACAACGGCAATCGAATAGACGCTCGCAATCTCTGCCAAGCGTTGTTCAATCTCGCCATCGGCCGGAGATGCCAGTGACGCCATGGCTTCGCCAGCCCCGTAACCGGTGACAGCAAGTTCCGGTGCAATCAGCAATGAGGCACCCTGCGAGGCTGCCTCCTTTGCTGCCTGTTCAATACGCGCCAGATTGGCAGAAACATCTGCCAAAACCGACTGCATCTGCAAAGCTGCGATCTTCATGACACTCACTTGTCGTTGGAGGACATGGCACCCAGAAGTTTCGGCAAGTCACCGAACCGCGCCACCAGACCAAAGACCACAGCTGCAATTGTCAGGAACAACACGGTCACCGAGGCCATGGTCGGTGTGTAGCCGTAACGCAATGCATTGAAGATCTTGATCGGCAGGGTTTCCATGGTGAAACCGACAGTCATATAGGCGACGATATATTCGTTGAGCGACAGCACGAATGCGAAGGCATAACCCGACACGAGATAGGGCAGGATCAATGGCAATACTACAGTCCTGAAGATGGTGCGGTCATTGGCGCCCATCGTCGATGCAGCCTCAACCAGCGAGCGGTCGATCGAGGAAAATCCCAGTGAAATCGTCACCAGCGGCAGTGTCACAAAAAAGATGGCGTGACTGATAACGGCCGTCCATGGTTGGCCATAAAAGCCTGTTGTTGCCCAGAAGGTCAAAAGGCCAAGCGCTGTGATAACTGGTGGCAGCGTAAATGGCGCAACACCTAGCACCTGAAAAATATTTGCCCATGGCGCGATACGACGCCACAGAAACCACGCCAGCGGCAAAGCGATCAACAACGCAAGTGCAGCCGAAAGAGCAGCCAGCGTTACCGATGCAAACAGCGCGTTACGCCATTCGACATTGGTAAAAATTTCGCCATACCACGACAGTGAAAAACCCTGCGGCGGAAATGCCAGCGTCTGTTTTTCATTGACGGACACGCCGGCAACCACAATCAGCGGCATTGCCAGAAACAGGCCGAAAAGCGTGAAGAACAGGCGTTTCAGAAACGTGGTCATGCCGCCTCTCCTTTACGTCCCAGAAACAGCGTCAAGCCGACAAGTCCAAGGGTTACGAGAACAAGAAATACCGCCATGGCCGCTGCAAATGGCATGTTGGATTGATAGATCGCCTGATCTGTAATCAGCACCGACAAGGTCCAGTGCTGCGGACGGCCGAGCAACTGAGGCAGCAGATAACAACCGAGCGCAAAGATGAACACCATGATCGAAGTTGCCATGATCGTGCTTCTGAGCGCTGGCACCACGACTGTGAAGAATGCCTTGATCGGTGAAGCACCAAGCGTGCGCGCAGCCTCGGTCAATGTCGGATCAAGCCGCACAAGTGCGGGATAAAGCACCAGAACGGTGTAAGGCAGTGCCTGGTAGACAATACCTGTCAATACAGCGCCAAAACTCGGGGTCAGAGCCTTTGCCTGCTCCATTAACCCGATCGCCACAAACAGGTTAGTGATACCGGCGGTGCGCGAAAACAGCGTTGACCATGCAAAGCCGATCATGACTTCAGACAGCGACAACACCGACAACAGTGTCACCAGCCACAGTACCTGCACTTTTCGCGCCGAGCGCGACAGCAGGTAGGTGAAGGGCACGGCAATCACCACGCAGCAAATGGCGACAAGCACCGCAAGCATCAGTGAAAAGCCAAGCACACGCCCGAAAAACAGGCTCATGAACCGGGCATAATTGTCGAGAACGAAGGCCGGTTCGTAAAACGCCCCCTGCAAGCGTTGAAAAAACGAGACCGAAATCATCGTGCCAAACGGAACGACGAAGAAAATGATCAGCATCAGGGCTGGAAACAGCAGCGGCCCGTAATCGGTCAGTTTTTGCGGCGCTTCCCGTCTCATGATTTCAATACCACGCAGACGTCAGCGCCGAGCTTCACGCCGACAGTTTGTCCGACAGTAACCTGAGGACGGGCGCTCGGTGTCGACACGGCAACAATCTGCTTACCGCCCGCCTCGACGAACGTTTCGATCGTACCACCAAGATCTCGCACAAAGGTAACGGTTCCGGATATCGTGCCCTGACCAGGCGCCGTCAGTTCGACATCTTCCGGGCGCACCGAAATTACGCCCTTTGACAGACCGGACGAAAGCGCCAATCCCTCTACAGCTTCGCCAAGCACAACAGCACGGCCAGCACTGTCGGCGGAAAAATCAATGAGGTTGGTCATGCCGATAAAGTCGGCAACGAAGGTATCGGCCGGTTTACGATAGACATCGACCGGAGCAGCAGCCTGGCGTATTTCGCCGCCATTCATCACCACAACCGTGTCGGCCATGGTCATCGCTTCGCGCTGATCATGTGTTACCACAATGGTGGTAATGCCCAGACGCTGCTGAAGCTGGCGCAGTTCAACCTGCATCGCCTCACGCAATTTCGCGTCCAGCGCCGACAGGGGTTCATCCAGTAGAAAAAGCTTTGGCGAAATTGTTAGGGCACGGGCAATGGCGACGCGCTGGCGCTGGCCGCCAGATAGTTTGGAAACGGGGCGATCGGCGTAACCGGGCAGATGGATCATCGCCAGCAGCTCGTCAACGCGCTTTTTCTGCTCTTCCCTGCCAGCACCACGGATGCGCAACGGGTAGGCGATATTTTCGCCCACCGTCAGATGCGGAAACAGGGCCAGCGACTGGAACACCATGCCAAGGTCGCGTTTGTGCGTCGGCACGGTTGTAATGTCATCACCATCAAGACGGATCGTGCCGCTGGTTGGCAAATCCAACCCGGCGATCATACGCATTAATGTCGTTTTTCCGCAGCCGGAAGGGCCAAGCAGACAGACGAATGTGCCGTGCGGAACATTCAGGCTGACGCCATTCACGGCCGTGAAGTTGCCGAATTGCTTGACGATATTATTCAGGGCCAGACCGGACATACATTCCCCGTTTATTTTTTTTGAAAGCCGATCCGGGTTTTCCCCCGGACCGGATGTTGTTTTGTAAATGAGTGCCTTAACCGGCAATCATCTCAGTCCACTTCTGGTTCAACCAGTCAGACTTGGTCTGGTAGAGATCGTAACGTGGAATAACCGGATCGATATCCGTCGACACTGCCGCGAACTCTTCCGCTGTCAGGTCGGTCAGTTCACGCTTTACGGTTGGCGCTGTGCCAACCTTGCGCGAAAGCACGGCCTGCGTTGCCGGTTGGCTCATATATTCGATGAAGGCATGCGCTTCTTCGGTTTTCTTGGATGCACGCGACAGAACCCACGAACCGGCGTCCTGAATGCCGCCTTCCTTCGGGAAGGTCGAGCGAACCGGCTGACCCTGCGAAGCAGCAAGACCGGTTACGTCGTGGTAATACTGACCCATCGGGATTTCGCCCGACTTCAACGCCTGTTCGAACTGTGCCTCATCACGGTACCAGAGGCTGACATTGGACTTCACTTCCGCCAGCTTTTCAAACGCCTTGAGAAGACCCTCTTCGGTGTCGAGCGCATTGGTGCCGCCAAGGTATGTCTTGGCTGTCACTTCCAGAAGGAAGGAGTTGGACACGAGTGCCAGAAGGCCGATCTTGTCGGCATTTGCCGGATCCCACAGGGCTTCCCAGGAGGTTGGTGCTTCCTTGTAGACATCCGTGTTGGTCACCAGCGTGATGTACCAGGACACCGCACCGATACCGGACACGCGACCGTCAGGATATTTGTTGATGAAACGATCGATGAGACCAGACGAGCTTGGGATCTTGGCAAGATCAAGCGGTGCCCACAGATCTGTCGCCTGGCCCTTCAGAACCGCCACCTGCGACATCATGGAAACGTCGGCCGGAGCCTGACCTGCCTTGGCGGCCTGCTCAAGCTGTACCAGCCATGCTTCACCTGTCGGCTCAGCCACGGATTCAACAGCAATGCCGGTGGCCTTGGTGAATTCAGGGAAAATGTTCTTGTCGAACGAATCCTTGAAGTAACCACCGTAAACGCCGACCTTCAGCGACTTGTCCTGCGCGCGCAGGATGGAAGGCATGGCCAGCATGGATGCGCCAGCAAGACCGGCTCCCAGAACCGTGCGGCGACTGACCGGCAATGTAATTTTTTCAGACATCGACTTCTCCTTTATTGTTCGGCCTGTTTTCTTTTATCAGACCGTCCCCAGTTTTTGTTACGGATAATAAGTCATCATCAGCTTTTGACGGAAGGACTAAACACCATCAGGCTCAAGATTTCGAACAACATTTGCGCACCAGCCTGTGCGGTATTGGTTGTGGCATCATATTGTGGTGCCACTTCAACCACATCACCACCCACGATATTCATACCCTTCAGACCGCGAACCAACTCAAGAACTTCGCGCGTCGTCAGTCCGCCGATTTCCGGTGTGCCAGTACCGGGCGCAAAAGATGGATCAAGACTGTCGATGTCGAAAGACAGATAGGTCGGGCCGTCACCGATAATCGCCTTGGCCCTTTCAATGATTGCGGGGATACCGAGGCCGGTTACTTCCTCGGCGTGGATGACGGTCATGCCGGATTCGTAGGAGAACTCCCACAGATATTCGGACGAGCCGCGAATACCGATCTGGATCGTGCGGGTGGGGTCAAGAACACCGTCGAGAACCGCGTTACGGAAAGGGCCACCATGGTGGAACTTGGTCAGGTCATAGGCACCACCAGTATCGCAATGCGCATCGATATGAATCATGCCGACCGGACCGTTTTTCCCAACCGCCTTGAGGATCGGATGGGTGATGGAATGATCGCCACCCACTGACAGCGGCAGGACACCGGCATCGACAATCTGGTTCAGACGCTTTTCGATATCGTCATGGCTCATTTCCAGACGGTAACGGCTGCGGAATGCAACGTCGCCAATGTCAGCGACACGTAGATCATGCACCGGCGCGCAATTGAGAACGTGATTGTAGGGACCAATACGTTCGATGGCGCGCAACGCACGCGGCCCGAAACGAGAGCCGGTGCGGTTGGTCACACCAAGGTCCATCGGCACGCCAAGCAGGGCAACCTGAAGATTGCCGAAATCCGGCTCGTCATTGTCGACAGGCATATGCGGCGCAGCCAGCAGCGTCGGCATTCCAGCATAGGGCGCAACACGTGTGCCGCTCTTGGAAAAGATCTTGCTCGCCACCTTGCTGAACTTGGGATCGAACAGTTCACCGCCATGGCTCTCGCCATACTTCGCCTTCAGTGCTTGCAGCTTTTTGTCGTCGAATGTCATTTTGTGGTTCCCATTCACATTGACCAGCAACGCATCCAGGTGCGCCGCACATTTTTTGGACGGTAAAAATACTGCCCATGTTTTCGTCATTTCAACGCAAGGCAATTGAAAAAGCAATTCACATTGTTGTAGCAATTAATGTGAATTTTTCTCACACAAGGACAACGCTCAATGTCCAGTCGTCTGCCCCCGCTCAACCCTCTCAGGGCCTTCGAAGCCACTGCCAGACGTGGCTCCGTGTCGGCCGCTGCGCGGGAGTTGAACGTGACGCATGGCGCCATCAGCCACCAGATCAAGTCGCTCGAGGAATCCCTTAACACAGTGCTGTTTGAACGGGGCGGCAGACGGTTGAAACTGACTTCACAGGGTGCACTCCTGTTACCTGTCGTCACACAGGCATTCGGCAGTATTGCCGCAGCTACGGCCCTGATGGCACGCCCTGCAACCGGCGGAAAACTGACGATCGGCAGCGTGGCTGGTCTTCTGTCCCTTTGGCTGATCCCACGGCTAAACAGGTTCTCGGAACAGTTTCCGGATATCAGTCTGACGCTAATGACCGGCAATGATCCGGCCATGCTCAACTCGTCCGATATTGATCTGTGCATTCTCTATGGAAACGGCCGGTGGCCCGGTATATGGAGCAGCCTGTGGAGCGAAATCCGGCTGTTTCCCGTGGCAAGCCCGACCCTGCTCAACAACAGGCCACTGCGTTCGATACGCGACCTGTCGGATCATGTGCTGCTGCATGGCGATATCGGCCGAGAATGGAACACCTGGCTGACGGCGGCAGACGCAACTGCCGTACCTCGCCCACGCCAGCACTTCATGAGTGACGCCCATCTTTCCACACAGGCCGCCCTTTATGGACAGGGCATTGCCTTGGGCGACACCATCACCGCTGCAAACCTGATTGCCGAGGGTGAGCTTGTCCTGCCATTCGATTTGACTGTGCCGGCTGATGACGCGTTTCACGTCGCCTGTCGTCACGAAATGCGCAACGCACCCATCGTCAGCGTGTTTATCGACTGGCTTTACGCTTCACTGGATGAAGACAAGCTGCCTGAGCCAAAACGATCAGCGCATACATTGCTCCGCTCCCGCTCGGCACGACAAGACACGGACGACAAACAATGATGGTGTTTTGAAACAGCCTACAAAAAAAGGCGCCAGTGACTGGCGCCTTTTTCAGGATTGATCAGGCTGCTCTTTTAATTGCGTCGCCAATAATCGACACAAGCGTATCGATCTGTTCCTTCTCGATAATCAGCGGCGGCGAAAGCGCAATCACATCACCGGTCACGCGGATCAGCAGACCCTTGCTGAAGCAATCAACAAAGACGTCATAGGCTCTGGCTCCCGGCGCACCCTCGCGTGGTGCAAGTTCGATCGCGCCAACCAGACCGAGGTTGCGCACGTCAACGACATTTGCATGTCCATTGAAGGAGTGCAGCGCCTCCTGCCAGTACTCGGCAAGCTCTGCTGCGCGGGTCAACAGGCCATCTTCAGCATAGACTTCAAGCGTTGCAATGCCAGCCGCGCAGGCAACCGGATGCCCGGAATAGGTATAACCGTGGAACAGTTCGATCTGGTTTTCCGGTCCCTGCATCAGTGCATCGTAAACCGCACGCTTTGCAAACACCGCGCCCATCGGGATCGTGCCATTGGTAATGCCCTTGGCCGTTGTAACGAGGTCAGGAACAACGCCAAAATAATCCGTGGCGAACGGTGTTCCAAGGCGACCGAAACCGGTGATCACCTCATCGAAAATCAACAGGATGCCGTATTTGTCAGCCGTGACACGCAGCTTCTCAAGGTAACCCTTTGCTGGCAGCACCACCCCGGCAGAACCGGACATTGGCTCAACTATCACAGCAGCAATGGTTTCGGCGCCATGCAGGCCGACAAGCCGCTCCAGATCATCTGCCAGTTCGACACCATGCTGCGGCAGGCCCTTGCTGAATGCATTGCGCTCCACATCCAGCGTATGGCGCATATGGTCCGCCGGGATCTGCGGGAAAACACGACGGTTGTTGACGAGGCCACCAACCGAAATGCCGCCAAAACCAACGCCGTGATAACCTTTTTCACGACCGATGATGCGGGTGCGCGTTCCCTGCCCAATGGCACGCTGATAGGCAATGGCAATCTTCAGCGCGGTATCGACGGACTCAGAACCGGAACCGGTAAAGAACACGCGGTCCAGCTGAGCAGCTTCACCGCCGGGTGCAATCGCGGCCAGCTTTTCGGCAAAATCAAAGGCAATCGGGTGGCCCATCTGGAAGGTTGGTGCGAAATCCATGGTGCGAAGCTGACGCTCGACGGCTTCGGCAATCCGCTCACGGCCGTGACCGGCATTCACGCACCACAAACCGGCAGTGCCATCCAGAACCTTGTTGCCGTCAACGTCGGTGTAATACATGCCCGATGCACTGGCCAACAGACGAGGCGCTGCCTTGAACTGCCGGTTGGCAGTAAATGGCATCCAGAAGTTTTCAAGCACGGGTGTATTGGGTTTGCTATGCGCGTTCATGATGCTCTCCATGTTTGCCAATTTGTGAAATATTTCCCCTTCTTCAACAAGCCTTTTTCTTCGAGAAGCCAACCTATTGAAAAAACTGATGCCGAAGAGCTAATGTTTCGATATTTCGAACAACGACAACAGGGTTGAGGCATGTCAGTCGATATTGGCAACAGGTTGCGACATTTAAGAACGCTTCACAACCTCTCGCAGAGAGAATTGGCGAGACGTGCAGGCGTCACGAATTCCACCATTTCTTTGATTGAATCGAACGCCTCCAACCCGTCAGTTGGCGCATTAAAGCGCATTCTGGATGGAATCCCCATCGGCCTTGCCGAATTCTTCGCGTTTCAGCCGGAAAAACCAAGGCAGTTCTTTTACGCAGCGGAAGAATTGACTGAAATCGGCAAGGGCTCGATTTCTTTTCGCCAGGTGGGCAACAACCTGTTTGGCCGCAGCCTGCAAATTCTGAAAGAATGTTATCAGCCCGGTGCTGACACCGGCAAAGTGCCACTTGTCCATGAAGGGGAAGAAGGCGGCATTGTTTTAAGCGGTCGGCTGGAAGTTATCGTGGAAGATGAACGCCGCATTCTCGGGCCGGGTGATGCCTATTATTTTGAAAGCCGTCGCCCGCACCGCTTTCGCTGCGTGGGAGTGGTTCCCTGCGAAGTGATCAGCGCGTGCACGCCGCCAACATTTTGAAAAGTTTGAGTATTAGCCGCCGAGATTGACAGGATTGTCGAACGCCGCCTTCAGATCGTCAGTCATCGGCGTGTTGAGGTTGACGCCATCAGGTCCGATATCCGTCATGAACCATTTGTTGTAGATGTCGTTGATCTCGCCGCTTTTATAGATCGTCAACAAAGCGTCATTGACAGCATCACGAAAGCCAACGTCGTCCTTACGCAACATTAGCCCATAGGGTTGCGGTTCTGACAACGTGTCCGCAGACAACGCATAGTTCTCCGGATTTTGCGCGTTCGCCACCAGAGACGCCAGCAGAATTCCATCCATCACGAAGGCAGATGCCTTGCCCTGTGTGACCATATCAAACGCATCATTGATGCTGACGCCCTGCACCAGCGCCAGATAGAGGCTCTTTTCACGGTTGATGGTGTTCAGTTGGGCAATATTGGTCGAACCCTTGGTAACGACGACCGTACGTCCGGCCAGATCGTTGATCGAGTTGATTCCGCTGGATTTAAGCGTCACGAAGCGCGTCGATGTAATGAAGTGGCTATAGGAGAACCACACGCTTCTGCGGCGTTCTTCGGTATTGGTGCTCGAAACACATTCCAGATCGATAGAACCGTCATTCAACAGCACCACGCGGTTACTGGCAGTGCGTTCAACAAACTCAATTTTGATGTCAGGCCGGGAAAGTTTTTGCTTCACCAGATCGACAACCCGCCTGCATAGATCAATCGTATAACCGACCGGTTCACCCTTGTGATCGAGATAGGAGAACGGAATGTTTTTCGTCGCATATCCCAGTTTGATAGTGCCTGACTGTGTCATTCTCTCCAGTGTCGGCACCGGTTCATTCGCAAGAACCTGACCGGACGACGCCATCATCAAGCCGGTAAAAAGCAGAGCTTTAAGTCGCAACATGGTGATCCTCTGAAAGCATGAGCTTCATTTCATCATCAAACAACAGCATGTGGATTAATCGTTAAACTCCACTGGCGCTGCGTAGGCTTTTCTTAAAGCTGCAGACATCGGCAGGTTCATATTCATGTTGCTCGGCGGTATCGGCGAAGTGAACCATTTGCTGTAAAGTGCCTTGATTTCATCTCCCGCGAAAATCTCCCTCAGGCTGTCATTAACCAGCGTCTTGAAGGCTGTGTCTCCATGGCGAAGCATCAGACCATAAGGCTCCGGTTCACTCAATGTTTCCTCAGACAGCCTGTATTTCGACGGGTCTGGTGACTGGGCGATCATTGCCGCCAGCAAAATACCATCCATCACAAAAGCTGATGCTCGTCCCGAGGCCACCAGTTCGAAGGACTCTTCGTTATTCTTGGTTGGAATGACCGCGATGTTGAGCTTTTGCTCGCGGTTGATCTGGTTCAGCTGATCAATATTGACCGTGCCGGATGCCGAGGTCACCGAACGCCCTGTCAAATCCTTCATGCTGGAAATGCCGTCTTCGGCCCGTGACACGAACTGCGTTGCGGTCATGAAATTCGAATAGGAAAAGTCCACCGTTTTGCGGCGCTCTGCCGTGTTGGTGGTTGCCGCACACTCAATGTCGATATTGCCTGTTTTGACGAGAATGAACCGAGTGGCCGGTGTCGCCATGACATACTCGACATCCAGCTTGTCCAGCTTCAGATATTGTCGAATATGATCTGTCAGACTTTTGCAGAGATCGATGGAAAAACCGACTACCTCACCGGACGGCAAGCGGTAGGAAAACGGAGGTTCTGCCTCACGGTAACCAATGCGGATTTTTCCCGATTTGGATATGGCCTGTAATGTCACACTTGCCGTTTCCGCGCTGGCCGTCGACCAGGACACAACGCTGCCAAGCATAATAAGAGACAACGCAAATTTACGCATTCCAAGTCTCCTGCTGATTTACCTAAACATCTGAAAAGGTATTGTTTCGCTCAACCGTGAGCCGTTGCTTTCCTCAAAAAATCTTCATTCTCTGTAGACAGGTCATGGCACAGTTGCGACGCAGGCATCGGCCGCGCGAAGTAATAACCCTGCGCTTCCGTGCAACCCGCAACCTTCAGCACTGCAACCTGCCCCGGCCCTTCAACACCTTCAGCCGTTATTTCCATATCCACCTGCCGCGCCAGTGTGGTGATGGCGCTGATAATGGCGTTACTGGTCGCATCATCCGGCAAGCCGGCCACAAATTCGCGGTCGATCTTCAATTTGGTGAAGGGCACATTTCTCAGCGCCCCAAACGAGGCGTAACCCGTTCCAAAGTCATCGAGAACGATACGAACGCCACTTTCCTTGAGTTTGGCCAGGGCCGCAATGCTGGTCGCACCGGTCAGCATTACGGTTTCCGTTACCTCAAGCTCAAGGCGCTCAGGTGACAATCCGGTTTCCTTCAAGGTCTGCTCAACCGTTCCGACGATATTGCTCTGTCGCAACTGGACGGCAGACAGGTTTACAGCCAGCCTGATGTTATCAGGCCAGCTCATCGCATCGGTGCAGGCTTGTTGCAGGATCCATTCGCCGAGCTGAATGATAAAGCCGGTTTCTTCCGCCAGCGGAATGAACTTGTCAGGCGGGATCATCCCCTGTTTGCGGTGACGCCAGCGCACAAGCGCTTCATAAGCGGCAATCCTGCCATCATGCAGATTGATGATCGGCTGGTAATGTAGCTCGAATTCATTGTTCTGCAATGCAAATTTCATGTCCATTTCCAGCGCGTGCTGGTCCTGAACGGCCATGTCCATGCCCTCTTCATAGAACACGGAAATGCCGCGCCCCATTGCCTTTGCACGGTACAAACCAAGATCGGCATTTTGCAGCAACTGGCCCGCAGACACACCATGCGCAGGTGCACAGGCAATGCCGATACTGGTGCCAACCATCACTTCATGGTCATCCAGCATGAAACTGGTGGAGATGGATTCCAGAATGCGCGAAGCCAGCTTCTGGCCCTCGCGCAATGGATTGCGGTTCACCCTCTGCACAATCGCAAACTCGTCACCACCGAGACGTGCCGCGATGTCATCAGGACCAAGTACGGAACGAACACGCGATGCGGTGGACACTAGAAGCGCATCGCCTGACGCATGGCCAAGCGTGTCATTGACCGTCTTGAAGCGGTCGAGATCAAGCAACATGACATTGAACATCTTGCCGGTCTGGGCGGTCTCTTCCAGGCAGGCATTCATGGTTTTCATTAGCAAGGCACGGTTGGGCAAACCAGTCAGCCCGTCATGATGGGCCATATGCTCCATTTGCAGCGCCATATCGCGTACTTGTCGCAACCGGCCTCTTTCGACCACCGCCTCACGCAGGCTTTCAATGGCTGTGGCCATCGCACCGATTTCGTCCTTGCGGTTGCGAAACGGTGTTTCCACATCGGTCTCTTCGTTGGCGATACGCAACGTCGCCTGAATAAGCGCCGGAACGGGTTTGAGAAACCGCTTGGCAACAAAGCTGACGATGATTCCTGTGACGCTAAAAACCCCTAGCAGCACCAACAGGGAGTTCCGCAGCAACCGTTGCTGGACATTATAAAGCTCCGAGTCCGTGCCGATGCTGGTTGCAACCGCACCGATAACCTCGCCACCCTGGTTTTTCAGGATCGGCAGCAGCCCAATATAATGTTTGACGCCGTCGATCTGCGCAAAGCCGGTGGCAAACTCACCTTTGCCACCATAATCCTGAAAAATAGGATCATGGATCGGTGCCAATACGTCTGAACCGGAACCACCATCATAGGCAACGGCAACGCTGACAAATGCAGCCTGCTCGGCATCATAACGGTAAAGCCACGTGGTCTTTTTGGTTTGCGCACTGACCAGCGCCAGCACATCAATGGGACTGAAACCGGTCACCAGGACGGATTCGTCATCGCCGATCGGCTGATCGGTAACAATGCGATCGACCTGCCCGCCATCATCCACACTGACAGCAATGTAGGTGTAGATGCTGCGCAAGGTAGCACTGGCGATTTGGGTATTGATGCGGGCCTGGTTACGCCATTGTTCACTGGCGGCAGTCACAAACATCGACCAGCCGACAAAAGCTCCGGCGCCATAGGCAAAAATTACTCCGCCCAGAAAAACAAGGGTGATCTTACCGACAAGCGAACGCCTCCACGCGTTCACACGCATGAAAAGTGTCGGCTGGCGGACATGAGCGCCTGCCTGTTGTGGCACCCCCGTTTCAATCGAACGGATAATTTTCTGAACCATGTGACAAAGTAATTCCCAGTCATACGAAGGCACTGTGTCCGGTTTGTATTTTTCTCACAGGCCTCACCCCATGGAAAACCATCATCAAGGGGGGGTATTGAGAACCAATTAATGAAATAGAATGATTACGACGCATAAGTAAGAATCTTATCAAAAATGCATAAAAGCCGCCCCTTAAGGACGGCTTTCACGATGATGCAGCAAATATACTGTCGCTCACGTATTCAGAGCGGGGAGTGTTCTCCACAAAAATTTGCGGAGAACAGCTTGTATTTTAGTGGTTGTCACGCGGCAGACCCTTGGTCTGGGCAATGCGCTGATATTTCACCGCAGGCTCGAGCACGGCACCACTTTCCATCTGACCAACAATGGCACGCTGGATTTCCTGCCATGGAGTCTGGTGAGCCGGGTATTCGTAACCGCCATCCTTCTCCAGAGCTTCGTAACGTGCAGCCAATTCTTCACCGGAGATGAGAATGTCAGCCTTGCCGCGACCCACGTCAACGCGAACGCGGTCACCGGTTCTCAGGATCGCAAGGCCGCCGCCAGCAGCGGCTTCCGGCGATGCATTGAGGATCGACGGGCTGCCGGAAGTACCAGACTGACGGCCGTCACCAATGCAAGGCAGCGAATTGACGCCCTGCTTCAGCAGGTAGTCAGGTGCACGCATGTTCACAACTTCAGCTGCGCCCGGATAACCGATTGGACCTGCACCCCGCATGAACAGGATGGTGTTGGCATCGATAGCCAGCGACGGATCGTCGATCCGGTGGTGGTAATCTTCCGGACCATCGAAGACGACAGCACGACCTTCGAAGGCTTCTGGATCGTTCGGGTTGGACAGGTAACGGTTGCGGAACTCTTCCGAGATAACGCTGGTCTTCATGATGGCAGACGAGAACAGGTTGCCACGCAGTACGCGGAAACCGGCACGTTCCTTCAAAGGTTGCTCGTAAGGACGGATAACCTTTTCGTCTTCAATGATCGCACCGCGACAGTTGTCGCCAATGGTCTTGCCATTGACCGTCATGGCGTCTTCCTTGATCAGACCCTGCGTCATGAGCTGGTTGACCACGGCTGGAACGCCACCGGCATGGTAATAATCTTCGCCGAGATATTCACCGGCTGGCTGCAGGTTCACCAGTAGCGGAACGTCCTCACCGTAGGTCTGCCAGTCATCAACCGTCAGTTCAACGCCAACGTGACGTGCAAGACCGTTGAGGTGGATCGGTGCGTTGGTAGAACCACCGATTGCCGAATTGACGCGGATTGCGTTGATGAAAGCATCCTTGGTCATGATATCGGAAGGCTTCAGGTCTTCCTTGACCATTTCAACAATACGCAGACCGGTGAGATAGGAAACTTCCTGACGGTCACGGTAAGGAGCCGGAATAGCGGCAGAACCTGGCAGCTGCATGCCGAGTGCTTCAGCCAGCGAGTTCATGGTCGTGGCCGTACCCATGGTGTTGCAGTAACCGGTTGAAGGTGCAGAGGAAGCAACCAGCTTCACAAAGCCCTGATAGTCGATTTCGCCCTTGGCGAGAAGCTCGCGTGCCTTCCAGACGATGGTACCAGAACCGGTACGCTCACCGCGGAACCAGCCGTTCAGCATCGGGCCGACGGACAGTGCAATTGCCGGAATGTTGACGGTGGCCGCCGCCATAAGACAGGCAGGCGTGGTCTTGTCACAACCGATGGTCAGAACAACGCCGTCAAGCGGGTAACCGTACAGCACTTCAACGAGGCCGAGGTAAGCAAGGTTACGGTCGAGACCAGCGGTCGGGCGCTTGCCGGTTTCCTGGATCGGGTGAACCGGAAATTCGATGGCGATACCGCCAGCTTCACGGATACCTTCGCGCAGGCGATTGGCCAGCTCAAGGTGGTGACGGTTGCAAGGCGAAAGATCAGAACCGGTCTGGGCAATACCAATAATCGGACGGTCTGACTGCAATTCCGCCTGGCTCAAGCCGAAATTCATGTAACGCTCGAGATAAAGCGCCGTCATATCCGCGTTGGCCGGGTTATCGAACCAAGCGCGAGAACGCAGTTTTCCGGAAGTGGACGGAAGATTATCGGAATTTCCCATGGTGATTGCCTCAAAACAAAAATAAGACGACAGCCGCGTCAATGCTCTGTCTGGGAAGGTATCCGCACGCAGCTATGCCACTACGGTCCACGCTTCCGTTATTTGTATTACTATTTATCGAGGGGAACGCTTGTCAAGAGTCGTTGGCACCAAACACGGCACTCTCGTATAAAAGAGCTAAACAGCATTATTTTTAATACGCTAATTTACCGCGAAGACACATATGTTTTTTATTGCAAAGCAAACATGAGTACAATAATCATACTATATGCTGAATCTTCATCGCCCTGTTGTGTTAGGAGACGACCAAGCTATTTCTCGCAAATGGCTGAATTTTGACGTACAGTTTTAACGAAATGCAGAAATGGGCCAACGCCAAGGAGATTTCGTGGGGCTGCTTGAAACGACGATCACAGGACGTAAAAGACGCAGTAGCCACGCACATGTTGTTGCGGAACTAGGCAGCGGAATAGTCTCGGGCAGTATTGCCGAGGGATCGATCCTGCCGGGAGATGCCGATCTGTCGCTGAGGTTTGGTGTTTCGCGCACAGTTCTCCGGGAAGCAATGAAGACATTGGCCGCAAAACGGCTGGTCGAACCCAAGGCGAAAGTTGGCACCCGCGTTCTGGGCAGTGAAAGCTGGAACTTTTTTGACGCTGATGTTCTTGGCTGGCGCTGCGACGCTGGGCTAGACCAGGAATTTGTAGAACATCTGGCAACAATCCGCATGACGCTGGAACCGGCAGCCGCAGCGGCTGCCGCCACTCAGGCATCAAGCGACGATATTGCAGCGCTTTATGCAATTGCTGCCCGGTTTGATGACCTTAGCCACACACCGGAAACCATCGCCAAGGTGGACCTTGATTTCCATCTCGCAATTGCCCGCATGTCCGGCAATCCATTCATGCGTTCGGCAAGCGGTCTGATCGAAGCAGCGTTGGCAATCTCCTTCAAGCTGTCGTCACCAGCCGCTTCGCCAGAAACCATCGAGGAAATCGCAACCAACCATTTGCGTATTGCCCACGCCATTGCCCTGCGTGATCCAGAAAAGGCAACGGTTGCGATGCGCCATGTCATTGAAGCCGGGAAAGACCGTATTGCCGTTCACCTGACAAAATAGACAGCAATTTTGAAAACTGGCTTCAGGACAGAATGAAGCCTTTACCATCCTCAAGTTTGAGAACAGTCAAACGGTTGCTGTTAACAGCACCGGTATCAATTCCGATGCGGTTTGGGCCTGTTTCCGGCCGCTCATAAACCGTATGACCGTGCACCACCAGAAACGGCAGTTCCGGCCCGCGTGACAGAAACGGTTCGCGGATCCACAACAGATCCCGGTCATCCTGCTCCTCCAGTGCCACGCCCGGCCGCAAGCCGGCATGGACAAACACGTAAGACCCGATCCGGACATAACCGACCATATTTTTCAGCAGCTCCACGTGCTGTGAAGGAATGGTGTCAGCCAGCGCCCGCTTCAGATCATCAATGCCCTTTTTGCCACGCGTCAGCATGTAATCGGCATCGATGCCGTAGGACAGCAATGTCTGGCGGCCGCCAAAGTCCAGCCAGTTCATATGGCGTGCCGGGTCATCCAGAAATTGCAGAAACGCATCGTCATGATTGCCACAGACGATATAGCGCTGCAGGCCGTAAGCAGACGGTGCACAGAGATAGTTCATCACATCAGCGGAGTTTTTGCCACGATCGATGTAGTCACCCAAAAGAATGACTAGACCCGCCTGTCCGTTTGCAATCAGATCGCCTGCCACAAGGCTTTCGGCATGCTGCAGCAGATCTATACGACCGTGAACATCCCCGATGGCGTAGATAGGATAATGCGGGATTTGCGGACCAAGATCGATTCTCTGCCTTCTGGGCTCGGTCGCTGCCTGTGGTGCAGCCTTGTTCCCGAACAGTCTTTGCAATGACGGTATCATTCTATCGAAAAACTTTCCTGCACAGCATTCCAATTCATTTTGGGCTGCCAGCCGCGGCCCGCTCCAAAGGCGTTACAGCATTCTTTTCCAACAACATATCAGAAACGCTGCGTCCATTTATACGGCAATCGACGAGCCATGTCCTGAGTGCGATGGAAGTTCTACGACATTCCACAAACTTTCTGGCCAGAATATTCCGCAAAACAACCGATGCCTTTGCGCCACATGCATTTCTTTGGCCGCTCTTATCAATGCAAATCTTGCGTGAGGGTATTCCGACGACATTTTCCAGAAGGAAAATACCTTCGTCCGTCGAGAAGGACGCACTGTCGTGGATTTTCATGTTGAATTGTGCACGGAACTTGTAGGGAAATTCATCGATCAGGGGAATATCCGGCTCGCGGCGCTGTACTTTTATAGGTTCCGTCGTCCAAACGGCCCGCTGATCCGGTGAATACAGCCCCTTTTCAAGCAAATGTGATGATGCATCACTTTCTGGTGGCGCGATAATTTGTGCAACCACCATCATAGCCAGCATGAAAAAACCAACAGCGCAAAACAGACGGAAAACAAGTCTTGTGACTTCTTGCATTAATCATACCGAAAATTATTGTTTCATAGAACTGTTCAATAGTTTATGGGCGTCAATTCTATAACACCCACGTTATGACCTTAAAAAATTTCAGAAAATGCATTTGCCATGCATGAGGTGCTGTCTTGAGTACGCTTTCCCTGCCAGTGAGCCTCGTCATAAGTAAAGCACGGAGCATTTGTTCAGTAATTTACTGGTTGATTATCTTGCTGTCGGTCGTTGATTACGGTGGCTCGGGTACAAAAACTGTTCCAATCCTCTGTCTTGGCATTTTTGCACTGCTGCCGATGATGCTGGCAACAACAGGTCTGCCGAAATATTCCCGTTCATTTATAATCGGAACGGCCGTTGTTTTGATAGCTATTTTGGGTTTTATCACGTTCCAGACCAGCCCGCTGCCCGGCCATATGCTGGCGCACCCCGCCTGGCAGGAAGTGGTCAAACTTAACCCTGATACCGTGCCAGTGATATCCTTGACCCCGGCGGACGACATGGGCGGTTTTCTGAAAATCGCGCTGTGTGCAGGCATCTTCATGCTTGGCCTGATGCTGTATGATACGGATGAGCGCGCACTGTCCGCACTCAAGATCATCGGCATCGGTGGCGGGATCATTGCCATATGGTCCATCCTGCAGTTTCTGCTTCTGCCCGGCACTCTCGGCTTTGGGCAGAAGAAATTTTATCTCGACAGCCTCACCAGCTTCTTCATTAACAGAAACACCGCAGGAACGTTCCTCGGCCTGTTGCTGCTAGCATTGTTTACGCTGGCATGGCGCACACTTGAGCCCTTGGAAATTCGCCATATCTGGGGACGCATCACCTATGGCACAGGCCTGACCGACAACCAGAAAAAACAACTTCTGCATACCGGCTTTTATACTCTGTTGCTGTTTGCAACCTTCGTTGCGTTGATGCTGACCCGCTCGCGTGGCGCAACCGCTGCAACATTCATTTCCCTGATGATGCTTGCCGTTATGCTGGTGTTTGGTTCGAAAAAATCATCCGCCACGAGTTTCGCCCGACCAACGTTATGGACGCGCATCCGCCCCTTTGCCCTGACGGGCGCTGCAATGTTTATGGTGATGATCATGTTCTCGGCCTTTGCCGGACGTGCATCTCTGCGCATCGAAGCCGCTGGCGGTGAAGACGGCCGTTTCTGCGTCATGCCGTTTGTCAAATCCGCGGTTGCAGATCATTTGCCTTGGGGCAGCGGCCTGTCCAGCTTCCAATCCGTCTATGCCGGATATCATGAAGCCGCCTGCGGCATATCCCGTGTATGGACCCGTGCCCATAATGTTTACATGGAAGGCCTGCTGACGTTCGGCATCGTGTTTGCCATTCTGGTTGCGATTTTTGTCGTCACCTTCGCAACCATCTTCATACGAGGCATTTTCAAGAGAAAGAACTACGGTTTCGCACCCAAGCTCGGCCTTGCGGCTATTGTTCTGGTCGCCATTCACTCGGCAATCGATTTTTCCGTGCAGATACCGGGCATGGCAACAAGTTTTACAGCGCTACTCGCGCCGCTCGTCACCATAAGCCTGCGCCCCTCCGCCGGGAGACGGAAAAGACAGAGCCGTTCCTCATAACAATTTGCGGAGCGGGCTGATGTGGCGGGTGTAATACCAGCCGGGAGATTGTGCCGTAATAAGGTTCTCATACATGGCACGAGGAACAGCGATTGTCCTTTGGCGACCATCGTGAAATGTCACGGACAGCATGCGTTTATCCTCGTCATATGACGCAGATGCAATAAGTTTCGATTTCAAAGTCGAACTGTCCGTTATGTGCTCAGCCATTGCCTGTTTCCATTCGCGACGGTGTAACTTTTCGTTAATCTTGTGCGGCGCACAACAGAATGTCAACTCACCAAATCTCTTCGGTCAATTGTGCGGTATACAGCCAGAATGGCCTTGCTCGAATTGTTACGTGATAAGTTTAAGCCATCAATTTGACGGACGTTTAAAATAAGCCTGAACCTTATTTACAAAATAAAAATATCCATACGTGTTGTCTGTGTTGGTATAACTATCAATGCGGCCAAAGTACGAAGGGTAGTAATCATTTCGCGCCCGAAAAGTTCCGCACATCCATTCGCAGAACAAGTCAAAAACTAAAAAATCTTTTTATTGCAAATAGATAAGTCGGAAAATATTGCTCCCGCAATAGCCCGCGGCGACGTAATCCGAATTGGTATCTATCAAAACATTCCCTTATCAGACACAGTTTGACCGTTGCCACAGGGCAGCACGGAAGCGTCGCAGAAATGCATTTGTGTTTGGCACGTAAGCAGCCCTTCCTTCTTAAACGACAATCATATGAACGCATGACTTGCAGCCGGCAACAGCTGCCAGAACGGATTTGTACGCCTTTGTATTTTGTAACGTGCAATCCCAAAAACCCGGCGCAACCGGATAATAAGGCCTGATCAACAGGTCGGGATGAACCGCAGATGAATTGTATTGATCACATCTGCCCAACTGTAACCGCTACGGAGCATGCACAGACGAAAAATCCCGTTTAGATGAAAGGGATGTCGAAAGCTGCTCCAATTTCTTTTGGAGGAAATGAAATGGGTGCTTACGATCACAAATCGCCAAGCGGCAGCGACGACGACATCACGAAAATCGGCGCGCTTTCAGACGGCTTTGCCAACACAGCGACCAATGACACCAGCGTAGAAGACAGCAATGTCGGCGCAGCCAATGGTAACAACCGCAACAACGACAATAGCGACAACAGCACCAACACGGACATTGATGCGAAAGTCGACGTTGCCGTTGGTAATGGCGACAACCGCGACAATGAATACGACTGGAGCTATGACAGCAAAACTGTAAGCCTGTCGGACAATGACACCAACACCAAGACGACGACCATCACCGACACAGACACCAAAGTTGACTATGACTGGAGCTATGACAGCAAAACAGTCAGCATGTCGGACAACGACACCAACATCAAGACAACCACCGTTACCGATACCGACACGGACATCAAGAACATATCAGATGACGACACAACCAACACGTCAGGAAGCTTCAATTCTTCCGAAAGCTTCTACAAGTCGGACACCGACTTTGCCGTTCTTGATGATGTGAAGGACTTTGGCAATCTGGGTATTGCCGGTGGCGACCTCACATTCAACCTCGGTGACGACTTCTCGTTCACACTGGATGTCGACAATGTACTGAACAGCTCCCTCAACGGTGGCAGCCATAACACAGGCTTCAGCCTTGTGCAGGCCAACCACCTTGCTGATCAAGACGTCGCTTATGACGTCAAGATGAACAACGGCGGCGCTGAAAACCACCTCAAGGCCGATGCAGGCACAGCCTACGGTGCTGAAGGTGTGGATATGGACGGCAAGGGTTGGGACCTCAAGGCAGGCGACGACGTCGCAGGCACGAGCACAGCCGATGCATCTGCGATCCTGGCAAATTCCGGCTTCCACATGGAACTGGTACAGGGTGCCAACATGCTCAGCAATGCCGTTGATGTCAGCATCATCGGTGGCAACTCTCACATCACCGATGTGGGCGAAGATACCTCAAGTCACTGATGCTCCCTCGACAATGAAAAGGCTGCACCGGCACCCGCCGGTGCAGTTTGGCGGTTGTGAAAACCGGCAAAGGGCATCCGGTGGCAGCAGAAATCGCACGCTCCCAGTCTCCCCTGAAGTGACCAGCCTGCGATTTCTGTTCGTGATGCCGCTCTAAAAGGAGGGGTTCACCATGTATGTGTATGACGACAAAATTTCGGAAATGATCGCGCACTTCATCGGGCTGTTCGAGACCGAAACAGAAGAAGCACGCATGCGCCAGAAATTTCTCGACGGCAGAAGCACCCCGGACAAAGATCCTGCCCTGCAGACAGAGGAAACACAGGATCGGGATTTCGATTCCCGGCTTGCCTTGCAGGACTATGCACCCGGCGTCAATTACCACGCTCCCTATTATGACTGGAATTACCTCGGCTACAGACCAGCCGGAGATTTCAACGACGCTCTCGACCGACTGCACGCCGGTCATGCTCTCGGGTTGAGCGCACCGCGCATCCACCATCCGGGGGTCGGGCCGTTTTCGCAAGAGCAGGAACTCGTAATCCACGGCGGCCCTGGCTCCACCATCGCGCACACCGCGCAGGTCAATCTGCTTCAGGACGATGACTATCTGAACATGACTGACGGTGTGAACATTCCACGCGACACGACCTTTGTCACGGCACGCATGATGGAGTTTTACGACAAGGCCGAGGGTTATATTCCATTCTCGGGCTTCACCCGCACGGATGAATACGCAAAACTCCAAGACATTGCCAAGGATGTCCATGACTACGTCGACAATGCCCGCGAAAATGACATTACCTCCCTAAATACCGGTGCAGAAGTCGATTTCGTTTTGGCTGCCCATCAAATTAATGGTGTCTACATCAATGGCGCGCTGTCCGCAGAGGCACCCGATGTCAATGATTTCATGCCCGAGCGCGGAATCGCCAAACCTGCTGAAGAACCAGAAAAAAGTGAAGTTTCACTGGAAAGCGACGCAGCACATCCCAATAGTGTGGATGTTGCCGCGGGCGCCAATATCGTCGCCAATATTACAACTCTAACCAATACCGGCGTCATGGCTCCAGTCATGGCTGTGATGGGCGATTACCATCAGATCGATGCGATAACCCAAGCCTTTGTTTATAGCGACCGCGACGAAATAGACAGCGCGCTCACAACTTCAGAAAACCATTCTGCAACTGCGGCATACAATATCGCGACATTCGAAAGAGGCGCGTACGAATACTCGACGAACCCTTCTGCCGTTGATGAGCATGGAGACTTGGCATTCCCAACCGCCTGGCGCGTCAGCGTTGTTGATGGCGATGTCTGCTTTGTGAACTGGCTGGAACAATATCAGTTCATTTCCGACAACGACACGATGACCATCACGACCACCGGCTCCGAGGTCAGTTTGCTGACAGGCGGTAATGCCGCCATCAACCTGTTTTCGTTCCTAGGCATGAGTACGCAGTTCGATCTCATCATCGTTGGTGGCAATGTGCTTGACATGAGCATCATCAGTCAGATCGCCGTACTCTACGATAATGACTGGGTTAGAGCCGCGGCCGATTTGGGCGGCACCAATGGTGCCGTTGCCCAATCCGGCAACAACCTCATCTGGAACCAGGCATCTATCCACAATATTGGCAGCAACGATCGTTTCGAGGCAATGCCGGACCACATTGGCAAAGCGGTTGACGCCATCAATGAGCGCGATCCAAACCTTCCTGATGGCTTTGCGACCGACCCGACCTTTACGGGCTACGCGGGACTGAATGTCCTCTACATCACGGGCAACCTCTTCGAGGTCAACATCATCAAACAGGTTAGCATTCTAGGAGATTCCGACGATGTGACCCAGGCCATATCCAAGGTTCTTGAGAGCAATCACGATGCGACCGTGACTGTCGACACCGGAAGCAATGCCATCGTCAACATCGCCCAGATTGTTGACTACGACAGTTTCGGTTCCACAACCTACCTGGCAGGTAACCTCTATTCAGATGCGATCCTCATTCAAGGCGGCATCATCGAACATGATACCTCTCAGCCAACGCCCGTTGGAAGCGGCCTCGCAAACGAGGTCATAGCATTTCTCCATGATGACAACCCTGCGGTGGACGATACCGACGGCGTTATTAACGCCGGTCACGACCTGTCCTGGTCGTCGGCACATCCAGTCGACGTCATGCAATCCGTCGTCGCGTAAATAGCATTCCGAAGGAGAAGCAGATGAACCAGTTTTCGCGTAATCTAACTGCCGACGGAAAGGCAAAAACCGAAGACGAGGTAACCGAGGCATGCATTTCGGCCATCAATGATGCCGTTGAAAAATTTCGCACACTGTCCCAACCCGTTGAAGAGGTAAGAAGCAATGAAAAGGTGGAACTTACCGCTCCACCACCGGTCGAACCGACCCGGCCAACAACAACAATTTCCGCTCCAGAAGTGCCAGTCGCACCAACGCCTCAACCCATACCGCAGGAAACTGCACGTATAGCCCCTGAAGAACAGGTTCCTCCGCAACGGACCATCGACCGTGAAACAAGCGAGCCAGAACCACAGTTGAAATCAGCACCAGAGGTTCCAGCCTTCACCAAAACAATCGATAGCAATGTCGGCCCTCTACGTGACAATGAACGCCGCGTGGCGACCGGCGGTGGCGGCAATGGCAAGGACCCGGAATTTCGTGGCGGTGGCGGCGGTGGTGGCGGCGGCGACAATACCGGCTTCCACAAACGCAGCGAACCGGTGAATTTTGCGGTCAGCCTGGCAAAGGGCATTGCGGCAATCCGGCGCAACATGATCATCGTGATGTTGTTCACAATCGCCATCAATGTACTGCTGCTTGCCATTCCTCTTTATCTTTTTCAAATTTCCGACCGCGTTTTGACCAGCCGCTCAATGGATACGCTGATCATGCTGTCCATCGCAGTCCTTGGCGCGGTTCTGTTGCAGGCGTTCCTCGATTCCATTCGCCGCTTTATCCTGATGCGCACGGCGGTTGAACTGGAGGTACGTCTGGGCGCCCCAATTCTTAGCGCCGCCGCGCGCGCATCGATGCATGGTAATGGCAAGGACTACCAGATTTTGCAGGACCTGCAGCAACTGCGGTCCTTTATCACCTCAGGTACGCTGATTGCGTTTCTTGACGCGCCATTGATGCCGTTTTTTGTTGTGGTCGTATATCTGGTGCATCCGCATCTGGGCATCATCATCATGGTCTGTTGTGCGGTGCTGTTCCTGATCGCATGGCTAAATCAGAAGTTCACAGCCCGCCAGTTTGCCGAAGCAAATGTCTATCTCAGCCGCGCCAATTTTCATCTCGACTCCATGTCGCGCAATTCGCAGATCATCAACGCCTTGGCGATGATCCCGGAAGCTGTGAAAATGTGGGGGCGTGAGACAGCCGGTTCGCTGCAGTCACATGTTGCAGCACAGGATCGTAACATCATCTTTTCCGGCATATCCAAAGCCTGCCGAATGATCACACAGATCACCTTGCTCGGCTGGGGCGCCCATCTGTCGCTGTCCGATCAGTTGACAGGCGGCATGGTCATTGCTGCGTCGATCATTTCCGGCCGCGCGCTGGCACCAATTGAAGGTGCTATCGAAGGTTGGCACCAGTTCAACAAGTCGGCCACGGCCTACGGACGCATCAAGGCGCTGCTGTTGAATTCACCGCTTAATTTCCCACGCCTGCGCTTGCCCAATCCTGAGGGGCGACTGGATGTAGAACGCCTGCTGTTTGTGCCACCACCACAGAAGAAGGTTATTCTCAACGGCATTTCCTTTTCTCTGCAAAAGGGTGAATCGCTTGCCATCATCGGCAATTCCGGTTCCGGCAAAACAACCCTTGGCAAGATGCTGGTCGGCTCGATCATGCCAACCTCAGGCAATGTGCGCCTCGACCTCATGGATCTGCGCAATTGGGACCAGCGGCAGTTCGGAGAAAGCATTGGCTATCTGCCACAGGACGTGCAGCTCTTCCCCGGCACCATAAAGGCTAACATCTGCCGCATGCGTGACGATGTCGAGGATCGCCAGATTTTTGAGGCTGCGGTGCTGGCGGATGTGCACGAATTGATCGCCGGTTTCCCGCAAGGATATGAAACCGTCGTGGCGGCCGATGGCGCACCACTCTCCGGCGGCCAGAAACAACGTATTGCCCTTGCCCGCGCTTTCTTCGGAGATCCGAAATTCGTGGTGCTGGATGAGCCGAATTCAAACCTTGATACGCAAGGCGAGGCTGCCCTGGCAAAAGCCATTATACACGCAAAGAAGCAGGGCATCACAACGGTCACGATTACCCAGCGCCCTGCTCTTCTGCAATGCGTCGACAAGATCATGGTCCTGAAAGACGGCACCGTGGCGATGTTCGGCGAGCGGATGGACGTCCTTAAAGCGCTGTCGCGCGGCAACAAAAGCGAACAAAATGGCCCTGCTCCACGCATTGAGGGAGAACGCAAATGACTTTCCGGAAAAAAGGCAAAAAGCAGGATATAAAAGAACAAGGCCAGCTTGAATGGTATAGCGAGGTGCCACGCTCGATACGTTTACACAGCGTTGTTGGTCTGGCCGTGCTTTTCACCGCATTTGGCGGGTTTGGCTACTGGGCGGGAACCGCACCGCTGGCATCTGCCATCATCGCGCAAGGCAGTTTCGTTGCCACCGGCAACAATAAGATCATCCAACACTTGGAAGGCGGCATTATCAAGGATGTCGGCGTCAGTGAAGGTGATGTGGTGCATGAGGGAGATGTACTCCTCACCCTCGACAAGACCGCAGCTCTTTCTAACGAACGCATGCTGAAACTGCGCCAACTGCGACTGGAAACGATCGTCACCAGACTGCGGGCAGAAGCGCAAGGTGAGAAAACTTTCAAAGTGCCGGATATCGTTTTGAAAGAAGCCGCCGACCCGGATATCAACGCGATCATTCAAAGCCAGAATGTTGTGTTTCACAGCAAACAGATCAAGCTTGAAGAACAACTGAACCTTATAGAGAAGAATATCAAATCCCTTGAATTCCGCTACGAGGGCTACAAGGGTCAAAAAGACTCTTTTGATCGTCAGCTATCTTTGCTGACGCAGGAACGGGATTCAAAGGTGCGCCTCGCCAAGGAGGGCGTCATCCGCAAAACCGATATGCTTGCGCTGGAACGGGCCATAGCGGACGCTATGGGCGATATTGCCCGGCTGAGTGGAGAGATGAACCAGAGCGAGGCAGAGATTGCCAAGTTCCGGCAAGAAGCAATCATCGCGATCAACTCCAACAAACAGGCAGCACTGGACGCATTGGAAACGGCCGAATCCGACCTCGACAGTATTCGCCAACAGCTGCACGAAGCGGCCGAAGTGCTTGATCGTACCATTATCCGCTCACCGGTGACCGGCACAGTCATACGTTCCTATTACCACACCGCAGGTGGCGTTATTACCACCGGCAAACCGATCATGGAAATCCTGCCAGCGGGTGTTCCGCTGATCCTTGAGGCACAGGTGCTACGCACCTCCATTGACCAGTTGCATGAAGGTCAGACAGCGGCGATCCGCTTGTCTTCCCTCAATCGCAGAACCACACCCGTGCTGCATGGCAAAGTGTTCTACGTATCTGCCGACAGTATCGAAGAAAGCAGCGGTCTTTCGACCAAGGATGTCTACATTGTGCGTGTCCGCATTCCCGATGAGGAAATTGCCCGCGTCAATGGCTTTCATCCTGTTCCCGGCATGCCGGCGGATGTGTTGATCCAGACATCTGAGCGTACCTTCTTCGAGTATCTGACGAAACCGATTTCGGACAGCATGTCACGCGCCTTCAAGGAACGTTGATGATCGTCAGACGGAAGCATATGATCGTGCTGTCATGCCAGATGGGAGGACCACAATGGCAGCCATGTCAGATGTTCTGTTACGTGTCGGACGTTTAAATTACGTCTGGACCAATACGGAAAGCCTGCTGATCTACATCATCGCTCATCTGCTTCGCGTTGAAAAAGAAGCAGCCATTGTGGTGTTTCTGACACTTAATACAACGCGCGCCCGCATCGATCTCATCGAGCGACTTGCCAAGCTTTCCGCAACGCCTGCGGCCGAGCGGAAGGCCATTCTCGGTATGATGGCACGGTTGAAGTCAGAATCCAAAATGCGCAACAAATACAATCACTGCATTTATTCGTTTGACGAAAACGGCGAGATTTCCAGCACACAACTGATGCGTCTGTTCGACGATGACAAGGAAGTCCGCTACGGCAAGGTTGAGCAGATGGACCAGAAGGAGTTGGACTCCCTTGAAAAATCGATCGGCGCGATAGTCGAACTCAGCAAGACCATCTGGAATTTCATTCACGCCAGCCCTCATGTGTCAGGCGAGTTGTAAAGCCATCTCAAGCCTCCCACTCATATTGACAAGCGAAAAGCAGGCGCTCTTATACGGGGAAAATTCAAAGGATAATTTCCCCATGAGCCTGCCCATCATCGACATCGTTACCGAAAACCCGACCGAGCAGGATTGTGCAGCAATCATCGCACCACTGCGCCAGTTTAACCGGGCAAACCGCGGTATGATTGAGGATAAGCCGGACTTTGCCGTGCTGGTACGTGACCCTGGCACTCGTGAGGTACTGGGCGGCCTTTACGGCACCGACAGCTACGGTTGGGCTTTTGTGAAATACCTCGTCGTTCCCGAACAGTTCCGTGGCCAGAAACTCGGCTCACACCTGATTGAAGAAGCCGAAAAAATTGCTCGAGACCGTGGTTATATCGGCATATGGCTGGATACTTTCGAGTTTCAGGCCAAACCGTTTTACGAAAAGATGGGCTACACCGTATTTGGTGAACTGGAAGGCGCACCAAATGCCATCGGCCGTTACTTCCTCAAGAAAAAATTCTGATCATTTGGCCACGTCTTTTCGGTGACATGGGCGTGAGCCTAATCCCTATTGATGGCCGATTTTCACCCATAGGGAATATTTGAAGCCGAATAATTCCCAATACAATGAACACTCCCGACAGAGGTAAATCGTAACGGGAGGGGACCATGCGCATCGATGTAATCGATACGGATCAGGCGTTTGACGATGTGCGTGAGAATTGGGATCGCGTTTTCATGAGCGACCCCTTCGCACAGCATTTCCTGTCTTGGGTGTGGTTGAAACGCTATCTTTTCCGCCGCAAGCGCTGGTTTATTCTGGCCCTGCGCGAAAAGGCCGAAGGTTCTCCCTACGTCGCCTTTTTCCCCTTGCGCATTGTCACGATCCTCAATGAAAAGACCGGTCGTTTTTATGATGAAATGATCATGGCCGGGAATTTTGCCGCTGACTATACCGGGTTCCTGACCATGGCCGAATATGAGCAGCATGCCGTTGAGGGCTTCTGTTCCTATATTCGCCAGCAGAACTGGACCAACCTGAAAATAGAATATTTCTACGGTCCTCCCGGACGCCGCGAAGCGATGATACGGGCACTGCAAGGGCCGGACGTCATGTTCCGGGACAGCACGCCCAAGAGCCTGAATGACATCGACAATTGCGTGTGCCCGGGCGTACCGCTGCCGGACACTTTTGACGCCTATCTCGATAGTCGTATGAGCAGCCAGTCACGACAGAAATTACGGCGTTTCCTGCGCAAGGTGGAAAGCGACGCGGACTGGCAAATCACCTTTGCAACCCCGCAAACCATCAAACGCGACATTACAATCCTATTCGACCTGTGGCGCATAAAATGGGCGCCTTTCAAGGGCAAGGAGCGCACCGAAAGGTTGATCGCGGGATCACGCGAAATGCTGATGGATTGTTTTGTTGACGGCAATCTGGATGTGCCCGTTTTGTGGTATCAGGGCAAACCATTGGGTGCACTTGCCAATATTGTTGATCGGCAGAAAATGGCCGTCCTGTTTTATGTCACGGGCCGAGATGAAAACTGGAAAACCCCTTCACCGGGTTTTGTTCTGCACGGTTATTGCATACGACGTGCGATCGATAATGGCTTCCACTATTATGACTTCCTGCGTGGCAACGAGCCCTACAAATATATGTTCGGGCCGGATGAACGCCAGATAAGCTGCACGTTGTTTCGCTCCCGCACCGGGGAAAATCTCGGCGGCACCTTACATCCTCGTAGCATTCGCTTCGTCTATGAAAAGGCGCTGCAATTGTACAAAGAGGGCAAGAAGGGCAATGCCGAGGTTGCCTTCAAACAAGTGGTAGACGCAGCGCCACAACATTACGGCGCACGCTTTGGACTGGCAAATCTGCTGTTTGAAAAAGGAAAACTCCCGCAGGCGGAAGTTGCCTTTTCCACTCTCGCCAGGCAGGTCGATAGCCCCGTTCCTGTGCTGATGCGGTTGGGTGAAACACAGCTTGCGCTGCATCACTACGAAGAAGCATCGGTAACCTTCCAGAAAGTCACCAAACTGTCGCCATTTAACCGCGAGGCGCTCTACAAACGTGGCGTTGCACTGACCGCGTCTGGAAATACAGTCGAAGCACTGGAGATATTCTCGACGCTAAAGGGATATTATTCCGACAATCCTGTTCATCGGGAATACACTGAAAAAGCCAAGTTGGCCTTTGACCGATTGATGGGAAGTCTGGGAATTGGCCTGTCGAAATTGCCACCCGTTCCGGCGACGCCAAAACTGCTTCATTCCTGATCCAAGCCAGCACAGAAAGCGCCCTGAAAAGCCGTTATTTTTCAGGGGGTGTGGAACAAAAAGCGCGCGCGCAGATTATCGTTCCAACAACCTTAAGCGCGAAGACAATTTTGAGCTACTTTCAACCTAAAATAAGGCAATTTTAGCAATGGATTTCCACAAATTTGATTTTTTGGTAGACAATTCAAGTTAATTGAATTATATGATGAGCACACTTCATCGCGGAAGCACCGTAATTCTCAATATTACTGCGTGCAACATGGCCGCTAAATTCGCGTGCGTGACTTCGTTATTGAACAAGTTGCACGATAAAAAATCCATAATGTTCGGGTGAAACCGGACAACCAATAATAACGCAAGAAAGACTACGTATAAGGATATTTATTCTTTGACGTTACAGTCTTCAACTCAAGGAGAATGCCTGCGCTATTGAGCGCGGCTCATATTGTATGGCTTTGACAACTGAAAATGAGACGTCTGTGCAGCAGAACTCGACCAAGATCAGTCTGAAAAACATCTACAAGGTTTTTGGTGACCATCCCGAGAAAGCCTTGAAAATGCTCCGGTCAGGGCAGAAAAAATCCGAAATTCACAAAGCCACTGGCTGTTCGATCGGTGTCAATGACGCCAGTTTCGACATCCGCTCTGGCGAAATCTTCGTCATCATGGGCCTGTCGGGCTCGGGAAAATCCACTCTCCTGCGCCTTCTCAACCGGTTGATCGAACCAACATCCGGTTCGATCGAAATCGATGGACGCGATATTACCGGCATGTCGCAGCGTGACCTGATTGATGTGCGCAGACGCGACATCAGCATGGTATTCCAGTCCTTTGCCCTGCTTCCCAATCGCACAGTTCTCAACAATGCCGCCTTCGGTCTTGAAGTGGCAGGCGTTGGTGAAACAGAGCGCAACGAAAAAGCCATGGCCGCCCTCGCTGCCGTTGGTCTTGCCGGTTATGAAAACAGCCGTCCCGATCAGCTTTCCGGTGGTATGAAACAGCGTGTCGGTCTGGCCCGCGCTCTCGCCAGTGAACCCACAATTCTATTGATGGACGAGGCGTTTTCGGCACTCGACCCGCTGATCCGCACAGAAATGCAGGACGAACTTGTCCGGCTTCAGTCCGAACACAGCCGCACGATTGTGTTCGTCAGCCACGACCTCGACGAAGCCATGCGCATCGGCGACCGTATCTGCATCATGGAAAACGGCAATGTCGTGCAGGTCGGCACGCCGGATGAAATCGTTCTCAACCCAGCCAATGATTATGTGCGTTCGTTCTTCCGCAACGTGGATGTCTCGCACGTCTTCAAGGCTGGCGATATTGCCCGCAAGACGCAGGTCACCATCATCGAACGGCAGGGGGTTTCCGCAGCCGCAGCCCTGGAGCGCATGAAGAGCTTTGACCGCGAATACGCGATCATTCTCGGCCGTGACAAAACCTACCATGGCATGGTCAGTCAGACCTCCGTTGTGGAAAAGGTCAAGGCTGGCGCGAACGATCCTTACCGCAACGCCTTCCTGCCAGAAGCCGAGGCGATTGCCGCATCCGAACCCTTGTCCAATGTGATGAGCAAGGTTGCAGGCAGCCCATGGCCTGTGCCTGTCGTCGATGACAGAAACCGCTACCTGGGTTCGATCAGCAAGTCCACACTGCTGGAAACGCTTGACCGCACCAACTGATGACCATCGCAACCCCATGTCCTGACAAGCTGCGCTTTAAGGACATGCCGCCTTTTACCCCGGCGATTGCGGATGGAACAGTTCACGCCGTTCTTCGTCGTCGCCGCAACAATTGGACCCTCTCATGAATTTCGATATCGGAGACGGTATAGACATTGCCGTCAATTACATTCTGGATAACTTTTCCCCCGCACTGGATTTCATCGCCGCAGCAATCGGCTTCGTAACCAGCGGCATTCAGGACAGTTTGCTAGCCATTCCCATGCCACTTGGCATCGCCATTTTTGTCGCGCTGGCTCTCTGGCGCGTCGGCGCAGGTTTTGCGGTTTTCACAGCCCTGTCGCTTTATCTCGTCAACCATATGCAACTTTGGTCGGCAATGATGGAGACCCTGTCGCTGGTGCTGGCATCGACCATCATCGCCATGGTGCTTGGCCTGCCGATGGGTATTGCCATGGCGCGCAATGACAAGGTTGCCGCGGTTGCCCGTCCAACGCTGGACCTCATGCAGACGATGCCTGCCTTCGTTTATCTTATTCCCGCTGCCATGTTCTTCGGTCTTGGCGCGGTGCCGGGCACTATAGCCACCGTCATTTTCTCTATGCCACCGGTTGTTCGCCTGACCAATCTGGGTATTCGCCAGGTGCATGCAGAATTTATCGAAGCAGGTCTGGCCTTTGGCTGCACGCCTTCGCAGCTGTTGCTCAAGGTACAGTTGCCGAACGCCATGCCATCCATCATGGCCGGCATCAACCAGACGATCATGCTGTCGCTTTCCATGGTGGTCATCGCCTCGATGATTGGCGCAGGCGGCATCGGTAACACCGTGTTGACAGGCATTCAACGCCTTGATGTTGGCACTGGTTTTGAAGGTGGCATCGCCGTAGTCATTCTTGCTGTCATTCTGGACCGCATCACCCAGAGCCTTGGCAAGGAACGCCCTGCCTTCTGGCGTGTGCTGTTTCACAAGAACGCCCGCGAACCACAACTGGTCACTGCCACCAACTAACTTTCCCCATAAGCGGGCTCAAACCCGCCCCATGCGAACCTTCAAAAAAGGAGCACATATGTTCAAGACAATCGCTACCCTTGGCCTCGCAGCCATGATGTTTGGCAGCACGGCGACACTTTCCGTCGCGCAGGATGCCAAGCCAGTCAAAATCGGCTGGGCAGCTTGGTCGGATGCCGAGTTTGTTACCAAACTTGCCGCCAAGCTGATCACAGATAAGCTGGGCACCAAGGTTGAACTGGTGCAGACAGACGTTGCACCGCTCTATCAGGGTGTCAGCCGTGGTGACATTGACGCCATGATGATGGCGTGGCTGCCGCAGACCCACGCGGATTATTACGACAAGGTCAAAGACAAGGTTGAGACCCTTGGCACCGTTTACGAAGGTGCAAAGCTCGGATGGGTCGTTCCCGACTATATTCCGGAAGATGCCATCGCCTCGATCGAAGATCTGGCCAAGGATGACGTGAAAAAACAGCTGGCTAACACCGTTCAGGGCATTGATCCTGGCGCGGGCCTGACACGTCTGTCCGAACAGGCACTGACAGACTATGCCTTGAGCGACTACAAGCTGCAGATTTCCAGTGAAGCCGGCATGCTGACCACTGTCGACCGCGCCATGCGGTCTGAAAAATGGTTTGTCGCCACCTCGTGGAGCCCACACTGGATGTTTGGCAAATACAAGCTTCGCTACATCGCCGATCCTAAAAACTCGCTTGGCGAAGCAGAACATGTCGACATTTTGGCTCGTAAAGGCCTGAAGGAAGAAAACCCTAAGGTCGCCGAGTTCCTGTCACGCATGAAGCTGCCGATTGCCGATCTGGAAGCCGCGATGTTCAATGCTCAGGAAACCTCCTACGACGAGGCCGTTGCCAAATACATTGAAGATCATCCCGATCAGATCGCCGCATGGGTCGGCGAAGAAAAAGGCTGATAATTTTACAGCCGGGCGGTTCAGGTCGCCCGGCTGTTACCGTGATGACCGGCAGGTGACACCTTGTGACAATCCATTCTTTCCCGACTTTCTCCGCCCATGACGACACGATCGGTGGCCGTCTCTCGCTGGCCCGTGATGCAGCACAGCTTTCAACCGAAATCGTCACTGCAAAGCTCGGAATTTCCGCACTTATCTGGTCGCACTGGGAAAATGACCGCGATGAACCGCCGGAAAACTATCTCGATCCCATTGCCAGTATTCTTGGCGTCACCCGCAACTGGCTAACCACCGGGCGCGGCGATGGCCCGGCTGATATCTATTTGCAATAAGTACGCGTGCTTTCAGTCGCCAAGTGACGCGAGCCCAAGCACCGCAGCGCCCACCAGTCCCGGCTCAATGGCGCACTGCGCCTTGACCACAAGCGGTCGGGAAATTTTGCGCAGGATACGACTGCGCACCGCGTCATCAAGCGCCGACAGCAATTCCTGCGAATTTGAAAGACCGCCACCAACTGGCACGATGCTAGCGCCCGTAACGTTGACCACCAGTGCAAGCGGCGACGCAAGCAGATCGACCTCGACATCAATGGTACGAGTGGCTTTTTTATCGCCCGCACACCAGAGATCAATGATCTGCTGGCTGGACTTCTCTTCTTGATGCAGAAGTTCGTGCAATTTCTCCAGACCGCGCGCGCTACAGGTTGCGTCGATGCAGCCGTGAAGACCGCAACCGCAGCGGAACGCCGGAATATGAGCCGGTGGATTGCCCGCTTGTGTCGCAGCGACCGGAGCATGCCCCCATTCGCCGGCAAACCCGCCATTGGCATTGATCAGCTTGCCATCAATCACCAGTCCGCCGCCAACACCTGTGCCGAGGATAACGCCAAAAACCACCCGGTGGCCTTTGCCGGCACCAATGCCGGCTTCCGCCATCACAAAACAGTCGGCATCATTGGCAACGATAACCGGCAGGCCAAGCTCGACCTCGAGATCAGCTTTCAGATCACGACCGTGAATGCAGGGAATATTGGCAACAGTTGCCCAACCATTGTCTTCATCGACAACACCGGCAATCGAAATCGACACACATTCAGGCTTCGTTTCGCAGTCTTCAACCGCCTGACGGAGCACGCCGACGAACGCTGTGAAATCATCTTTCGGCGTTGTGACGCGCGGCAAAAGGCGAATATCTTCAGCCGAATACGCCAAGGCACCCTTGATCGTGGTGCCGCCAATATCAAAACACAGAATCATGGACATGCTCTCATTGCGCGTAGGGGTCAGCGGACCAGAATGGCGCGAAAATCATTGACATTGGTACCGGTTGGACCGGTGTGAAATATATCGCCAACAGCAGAAAAGCCGCTGAAGCTGTCATTACCATCCAGCAAGACCCGTGGATCAAGTCCGGCAGCCCGCAGCCGTTGTACGGTTCTACCATCAACAAAGGCACCGGCATTATCTTCAGAACCATCGATCCCATCGGTATCTGCGGCAAGTGCGCTGATATCATGGCCGTTGATGCCAATGGCAAAGGCAAGCGCAAACTCACCATTGCGGCCGCCTCGTCCGCCTTTTTGCCGCAAGGTCACGGTGGTTTCTCCTCCGGACAGCAGAACCATAGGCTTGCGAAACGGCCGGTTGCGGACAGCCACTTCGCGCGCCAATGCAGCATGCACCGACGCCACCTCACGCGCTTCGCCCTCAATCGAGTCAGACAGGATATGAGCCTCCAGCCCGTGCGACCGGGCAACATCTGCGGCGGCCTCCAGTGAAACGCTGGCGGAGGCAATGATGTGTTGGCTGTTGCGTGCAAAAACGACATCACCGGGATGTGGCGCATCCGCTGCTGGCGAATTCAGATGCCGCAATGCGGCCGCCGGCAGGGCAAGTTTGTACTGCCTGACGATCTCAAGCGCATCCTGCCGCGTCGTGTCATCCGGAATGGTTGGGCCCGATGCCACAAATGCTGGATTGTCGCCGGGAATATCCGATACGATCAGGCTGACGACCCGGGCTTTTGTCGCCGCGGCAAGACGACCACCCTTGATGGTGGAAAGATGTTTGCGCACGATATTCATCGCAGAGATTGGCGCGCCCGACGCCAGTAGCAACTCATTGAGGGCGATCTCGTCCTGAAGCGTTAAACCTTCTGGCGGCGCAGGTAACAAAGCCGAACCACCACCGCAGATCAGTGCGATCACCAGATCATTTTCTGAAAGCCCCGAAATGGTCTCGAAAAGCCGCTTGGCCCCAGCAAGCCCATTTTCATCCGGCACCGGGTGGGCGGCCTCAATAACCTCGATTGATTGCGTCTTACAGCCATATCCGTAGCGGGTCACCACCACACCGCTCAACGGTTCAGGCCACAGGCCTTCAAGAGCAGCGGCCATTTGTGCAGCGCCTTTTCCAGCACCGATCACCACCGTGCGGCCATTCTTCGGCGGTGACGGCAGATGTTTTTTAATGCCGATCAACGGGTCAGCAGCCTCAACCGCCGCTTTGAACAGAGCCTCCAGCAAGGCGCGATCCCTGGCTGTATCAAAAGTATTATCCAGTCCCAAAGCTTGCCGTCCACTTCGTGATTTCGATACGGCAGGATTGGTGATGAATGCCGCAGAAGCGATTCTTAGGAACAATCGCGCGGCTTGCCAACATTCTTTTGATAGACCGCTGCGCTTGTCCATTTCGGACATGAACAAGCACGCTACAGCAGCCTGCTCAGTAGACATCCCTAAGGTAACGTTTTTCGGATGAAAGCCGCTTCACATATGCCTCGGCGGCATCACGATCCATGTTGCCATGCCTGGCAACAATATCCCTAAGAGCGGTATCCAAATCCCGCGCCATATGGCTTGCGTCACCACAAATGTAGAAATACGCTCCCTCCTCCAACCAGGAAAACAGCGCGGCACCCTGCTCTTGCATGCGGTGCTGAACGTAGATTTTTGCGCCCTGATCGCGGGAAAATGCCAGATCAAGACGGTTGAGGTGGCCGGTTTTCTGCCACTGCTCCAATTCCTCACGATAATAAAAATCAGTCGCCTGCCGTTGCTCACCGAAGAACAGCCAGTTTTTTCCTTTCGCGCCCGTGGCTTGCCGGTCCTGAAGAAAGCCCCGGAACGGCGCAATGCCGGTGCCAGGCCCCACCATGATCACGGGGGCATCTGAATTGTGCGGTGGACGAAAATGCGCGGAAGGCTGCACAAAAATCGGCACCGGACAGTCCGTGGCACGATCTGCCAGAAATGCCGAGGCTGTACCTGAACGGCTCATCCTTTCATTGAGATAGCGAACAACAGAGACGGTCAGATGAATTTCGTGAGGATGTGATTTCGGGCTGGACGCAATCGAATAAAGCCGCGGCTGAAGCCGTTTGAGATTGCCAACCAGATCCTGAGCACCAAGGGAACAAGGCGCAAAAGCCACCACATCGGCAATCTGCCGGCCCCACAGCCAGTTCGCCACCTGCTCCTTCCCACCAGCCAGAATGTCGGTCAGGGCTTTGTTACCGGACAGTGCCGCCCACGACTTTGCAAAATCAGCACTTGCATTGCCGATCTCGAGATGGCGTTGAAGCGCCTCGAAAACCGGCATTTCGCCCAGACCATCAAGCGTCACAGGGCTATCGGCCTTCAGGTGAAGTGAGGTCAGAATTTCTTCCGCCAACATCGGGCAGTTACTAGGCCACACGCCCAGCGCATCCCCGGCCTCATAGACCATACCGCTTTGGCCAAGATCAAATACAAACTGGCGAACGTCCTTTGCCCCGCCCTCTTTCGTCAGGCATCGATTGACCAGAAGCCGAGACGTGTAGGGAGCTTTGCGCGTAAAAGCCGGTTTGGCATCCGACTTCGCGGTCTCAACGAAACCGACCGATGATGAGTCTGAGGCAACTGCCGCCTCCTTTTTTGGCTGCAGTTGTTCGTGGACACGTGTTTCCCACTCGACAATGACGTCCTGATAATCCGGCTCGCAATCCATCCGCTCAGTCAGGCGCTGCGCCCCAAGTGTCGCCAGCCGCTGGTCCAGCTTACGGCCAAAACCGCAGAACTGGTCGTAATTGCTGTCGCCAAATGCACAGACAGAATAGTGAAGCCTCTCCAGTCGCGGGGCGTTCTCCGCATTCAACATCGTCCAGAACGCCTCGCCTCCATCGGGCGGATCACCATCACCAAAGGTGCTGACGAAAAACAGGCAGATGCCGCTATTCGCCATATCCTCAACTGACAGGTCTTCCAAGGCAACAAGCCGGTGATGTTTCCCCTGTGCGGCCAGTTGTTTGGCAAAGGCACTCGCTGCGGTTTCCGCATTGCCGGTCTGCGATGCCCAGGCAATAACAATGCTTTGACCTGCACCTTCCACATCGTCCGTCGGCACAAGAAACGGCGCCAGCGGCACCGTGTCAGTCTGTCTAAGGCGACTGCGTGAAAAAAGCCCCGCCAGCATGCCATCGATTAACAGCCGACGTTCCTGCACAAAGGGTGCATTGTCAGGCAGAACCGGTGTTTCAATAGTACCCAAAGTAGCTGCCGCATTTAGGCCAGTTATAAAGCCTTGCAGATAGGTCTGCTCGGGAGTGGTCAACACCGGTGCAGGCGCCAGACTGACACCGGTCATCCTGCTGAAAGCGGCAATTTCCGACACGGGAGAAAGAGAAAAGGCGGTGGCTGGATCTGCAATGGCGTTCACGGCGAAGGTCTCCTTTGCGGATGCGGGCTTGTTGGCTTTTTCGCTGAGGCGAATTGAAACGGCCGTAAATTTGAATTCGGGTTGAAGGGAGATCGGATCAACCGCATCACTGGTCACAGCATTGATGGCGAGATCATCGCCAAACACATCGTTCCAGTGAAATGGCGCGAAACAATTACCGGGCAAAACGCGGTCGGAGACCACAGCCGGTAGAATAGCCCGTCCGCGTGCGCTTCTGATTTCCACCCTGTCCTTGTCTTCAATGCCGAATTCGGCAGCATCCTCAGGATGGATCTCGACAAACGGACCGGGGTTGAGCTTGTTCAGCGTAGCGATCTTGCCGGTCTTGGTCATCGTGTGCCACTGGTGCTGCAAGCGGCCGGTATTCAGGACAAAGGGTCGCTCCGCCCCCGGCATTTCAGCAGGATCCATATGCGGCCGTGGGAAAAAAGCAGCCTTACCGCTGGCCGTGGCAAACACCAGCCGTGGTGCTCCAGCATTGTCCATATTGAGGGGTTGGCTCTGGCTGTCATTAAGGTAGCGGATCGGATTGCGGGACGCGCTTTCTGTCGATGCCACCGGCCACTGCAATGGACCGCGGCTTAACCGTTCATGGCTTGCCCCACGAATGTCGTAGCCGGTTTTCGGGTTCCAGGCCTGTTTGATCTCTTCAAAAACCTCCGCTGAAGAGGTGTAGCTGAATGCCTCGGCATATCCCATTTCTTGCGCAACGCGGGAAATCAGCAACCAGTCAGGCATCGCGTCGCCCGGTGGCTCAACCGCCTTTGGTGTCAGCGTGATGTTGCGCTCCGAATTGACCAAAACGCTGTCGCCTTCGGCCCATAACGCGCCGGGCAGGAGAATATCGGCGTAGATATTGGTTTCGGTGTCGAGAAATGCGTCTTGCACCACCACAAGCTCAGCTGCCTTCAAACCCTTCAGGACATTGTCGCGGTTAGCAACGCTGGCAACCGGGTTGGTGCAGATGATCCAGCAGGCCTTGATCAGCCCGTCCGCCATCTCCTGAAACATCGAAACCGTTCCACCACCCGCTTCCGCTCGCAGGCTTCCACGCGGAACGTTCCAGAGATCTTCGATGAAGCTTCGGTCTGCTTCAACAAGTGCGGAACGCTGGCCCGGTAATCCCGGACCCATGTAGCCCATTTCACGCCCACCCATGGCATTGGGCTGGCCGGTCAGCGAGAAAGGTCCGCTCCCGGGCCGACAGATCTTGCCCATGGCAAGGTGCAGATTGCAGATCGCATTGGTGTTCCAGGTGCCATGTGTGCTTTGATTCAGCCCCATGGTCCAGCAGCTCATCAACTCCCGCGCCGTACCCATCATGTCAGCAGCCTGCAGAATATCTGTGACTGCAAGCCCGGTAATGTCAGAGACTTTTTCAGGCGTGTAATCGGCCAGAAAAGCAGGCATTTGCTGCCAGCCCTCAGTAAACTCGGCGATAAAGCCGCTGTCTGTATGGCCGTTTTTGACAATCAGATGCAGAAGACCGTTGAGCAGCGCCAGATCGGTTCCCGGCCGAATTTGTAGAAACAGGTTCGCCTTGACCGCCGTGCCATTACGGCGCGGATCAACCACGATAAGACGGGCACCCTGTTTGACGCGGTCCATCATCCGCAAGAACAGGATCGGATGACAATCAGCCATATTGGCGCCGATCACAAAAAACAGGTCGGCCTTGTCGAAATCCTCGTAAGAACCGGGCGGTCCATCAGAGCCGAGTGACAGTTTGTAGCCACTGCCAGCACTGGCCATGCAAAGGCGCGAGTTGGATTCGATATGTTTGGTGCGGATAAATCCCTTGGCCAGCTTGTTGGACAGATATTGCGCCTCCAGCGACATCTGCCCGGACACGTAAAGTGAAACCGCATCCGGCCCGTGCCGTTCGATAATCGCCTTCAGCCTCTGCGCGGTTTCCTTGATCGCCTTTTCAACGGGAACTGGAACCTGGTCCTGATCGCGTTCATGGCGCATATGTGCCTTATCCATCCGGCCCGGATCCGCGATAACCTGCGCACAGCTATTGCCCTTCGTGCAAAGCCGGCCAAAATTTGCCGGGTGGGTCTTATCGCCGGAAACCTTGACCACGCGGTTATCCCTGACCTGCATCACGATACCGCAGCCGACACCACAATAGGGACAGGAACCTTTGACCGTTCTGGTATCTGTCATGGCAAAACCTGCATACACATCACCCGGTTCGAACAAGACCTTCCGGTCTTTTGAAAATCCCAAAAACAAAAAAGCTGCAGATCGAAAATTGCCGTTCCTTGAGGAACGTCAGTTTCAGATCAGCAGCTTTGCTATAAGCGCCCGCCGTTGGACGCCTTCAAAACGAAGCAACAAGCATGCCAAATAAAAACGGGATTGTAATTGCAGCGAAAAATGCCCGAACACGGGTCCACGCTTGGGATTGATTTTAGGTTCAAGGCACAAAAATCGGCAGCATCAATTTGCCATGCCTACACAACGGGCAGTGAACTCAGGGGCGAACACAGAGGTGTAAGACCCTCAGATCAGCCGCAAGCCCCCTGATCATCGACACCCGGTCGCAGCATGAATGGCATGAAGCCATGCAACCACACGCCAAAACTCAGCGCCCACAAGGCAGCACTCAGACCATGATGATAGGGCGCTATGGCGGATAGTGCATCAAACTCGGGAAGCACCCGAACCAGTGCGGCAAGGATCATCAGACCAGCAGAAACATGCGCCTGCCATGGCAAACGGTCGAGGTTGCGCCCCGTATGACGAAGGCCGGCGATGATAAACACCGCCATGACAGCGCAGCCGAGCGCGCCCAGCGACAACATATGCAGACCGGCAGCGGGCGATAGGTTAAAACCAAGACGGGTTGCCCCAATCGCCAGAAAACCGATGCCCGCAAACGCATTGCCACAAGCCAGCAGTAGAACCTCGGTTTTGAACGCAGCGCGGCCGACAAACCATTCAGCCAGCCGGTCGAAAAATGCAGCGCCGGCAGCAAGAGCAAGCCATGCAGACACGTCACCGTCTGGGAAGGCGAGTTTTGCCACCAGATAGAGCGTGACCATGGCACCCGCCATGTGTCTGCGTCCGGGATGCGGCCGGTAAGGCGAGCTTTCGCCCGTGGGATCAAGCGCCAGATTGATGACAACGACATTGATGCGCGAGGCCGACAAGGAAAACAACACGATGAAAATGCAAAGGGCGGCTTCCAGCATACGAGATGCCAGTTCAACATCGCCAACCTGCCAGGCATAACGAACACCGGCCTCAGCCCCGGCAAACAAAAGCAGCCAAGCCAGAAATGCCAGATGTTTTGTCGTGCGCCTCTCCAGCATCGCCCTGCCAATGATAGCGGCGATGCCAACCAGAAATGCAAGATCAAACACACCTGCGAGCAGGCTTAAAGCATCAGCTCCCAAAGCACCGATAATCCGGGCGGGCAACCAAAGTGCGGCAAGACAGAGCAGCGTATTGCCGGTGCTGGTTTTGGTATCGGTCCATTCTGGCACGGCGGCCACCAGAAATCCGGCCAAGGCCATGCCATAGGTGCCAAAAATCATCTCATGCGCATGCCATTGCGACGGGGTTATATCGTGAGCAAATGGCAGGTCATAACCGCCCACCAGCACCCATAAGAAGGGCCAGAGGGCGCCATGCAGGGCTGCAAGCGGAAAGAACAACCGCAACGCTTCGGACAGGATCAGATGCCGTTTCATCGGCGCCGCTCCCGTGCCGAAAACAACTCACCGAATGCCGGATCACGCGACAGTCGGTCTGCCTCTTCAAAGATCATCCGTTCCTGACGCTGCCCCGGCTGCCCGTCAGGCAGATAATTGGCAAGCACCCGACCATCAAACCCGGAAAGCACAATCAGCCGGTTCGCCACCCGCAGCGCCTCATAAAGATCATGCGTCACCAGCAGGGTGGCGAAACCGCGTCTGGTCGCTGCCGCAATCAACAAATCCTGCAAATGGCGTCGCAAGCCGACATCCACGGCACTGAACGGCTCATCGAGAAACAGCATATCCGGATCTACGGAAAGCGCCCGTGCCACTCCGGCGCGTTGACGCATGCCGCCGGAAAGCTCAACCGGGTATTTTGTAAAATCGGTTTCTTCCAACCCGACTTCCAGCGCAAAGGCACTGGCAATCTGCCGGCGTTCGCGTTTCGACATGCCCTCGGCCGCAAGACCATAGGCAATATTGTCGATCAATGTCATCCATGGCAAAAGCCGCGGCTCTTGAAACACCAGCCCTTGCCGGTGATAACCTCTTTGCAGACGGCCCTTTACCGGTTCGATAATGCCGGCGGCAATTTGCAGGATGGTCGTCTTGCCACTACCGGAAGGGCCGAGCAAAGCAACGGTTTCACCCTTTGCGACATCCAGATCGAAATCCTCAAACAGGGTCCGTCCTAGAAAGGCGTGACCAACACGCTCAAAATGCAGGGCAACAGTGTCATTCATCGTCTCACACCCCATGGCAGCCCGGCGGCCCGCCACCGCTCCACCGCTTCGCGCAGCAGATGCAGCAATCCGTAATCGGTCAGCAGTGCCAGCGTTACGGTGATCGCCAGCCACGCCGTTACCTGCGGAATGTCGAACAGGGCCCGAGCGGTTGCCAGTTCGCCGCCAATGCCTCCGGAATTGGAAAGAAGCTCTGCCATGACGGTGACCTTCCATGCGCTGCCAGCCGTCGTGGTCCAGGCGGGAAACAGGTACGACAGCACATGGGGAAGAGTGACGGTGCGGAGGCGATAAAACCACGACGCCCCAAAAGCCTGTGCCATGACCTCAAGCTGCCGGTCACGTTTGGCTACCCCTTCCAGTGCACCGGCAAAGGACACCGGAGCGGAGGCAATTACCACGGTCATGACAGCCGTGCCGCCGGATGACCCAAACCAGATCAGCGCAAGCACGATCCAGCCGATCGGCGGCACGCCCAGCATCACCGTCACCACCGGCTTCATCAATCGCATGGCCGCAAAGGAATAACCTGCCAGCAGTCCAGCTGTCGTGCCGATGCCAGCCGCGATCACAAAACCGGCAAGCGCACGCACCGCGCTTTGCGACAGAATGTCGAAGAAATCAGGTCGGGCTGCCAGTTGCGCAATCGCAGAAAACGTCTCTCCCGGCGACGGCAGAATGAACGAGCCGTAGATTTCATGCCCGGCCTGCCAGGCAGCGAGAAAACAGAATATTCCCGAAAGTCCGGCCCACCCCGCCCAGAGATAGCGCCCAGTCCAGCCGAAACCTTCGAGAATACGGTTCATGTCATTCACACCAGATAGAAGTTGTCATCCGGCTTTTTACCGCCGATAATGGCGGGGTTAGCCTTGGCAAGCTCATCATAGAAGGCCTCGAGATCAGCCCGCGCCGCACTCGCTTTCAATGCCGACAGGTGGCTGGTCGGGAAGGAAGCAGCGATAATGTCAGCCGGGAAGCCCAGCGCATCGGCAGCGGCCTCTGCGGCGGTCTGCGGATTGGCAATGGCACTTGCCAACGCCGTCTCGATACCCGTCTGTAATACCGCGATGCCGGCCTTGCCAAGTTTCTGCTGAAACTCCGATGTCAGCGCCAAACCGGCCTGTGGAATTTCAGCTTTGCCGGACACCCTGGCCCATTCCTTCTGAACATCAATGGTGCGATGCACGGTCATGAAGAAGGATTTGGCCTTGATCAACACGGCGGTCGCCGCGGGTTCGCTGAGCAGCGCGGCATCAACCCTGCCCGTCAACAGCAGTTGCACGGCTTCCGGTGGGGAAGCAGCATATTCAAGTGCGATTTCCCCTGGCTTGATGCCCTGTTCTGCGATCAGTCGGGCCAGCACGAAGTCGGGCATGTCGTTCTTGAACGGCAAGGCAACTGTCTTGCCTTTCAGGCTTTCCAATGACGTCAGCGTTTCGTCTTTCGACACGATGTAGAGAAGGCCGGTGGTCAGCACGTTCAGGAACCCAATGCCTAGCCCGCGATTGTGAAGATTGGCCGCGCCGTAACTTGGCATGACGACCGCCCCCATCGAGCCGGAAGCAACGGCGGCCCGCATTTCATCCGGTGTTTTCCACGCCTTGAAGATCGCCCCCGGCGCAACCTCGTTCAGGAGGCCACCCTTAACCGCATGGGCAAGCACGGCCGATGGTGCCGCCGGTGGGCCATAAAAGGTCAGCGGTGCCTCAGCCCTAAGCAGCGAGGGTGCGACGAGACCGGCGACCGTAAAGGCTGACAGCGCCGAAAGGGTTTGGCGGCGTGTAAACAAAGTCATGATCCCGTCCTTTTGTTAGAAACGTGCCTTGATGCCGGCATAAAACGCACGTCCATCACCCGGCAGGTAAACCGCTTGACCGGCGCTTGCCTGATCAAGAATGAGCGTGGAGGAGGCATAGGTCTTGTCGAAGACATTGGTGACTGCGCCGTAGACCGACAGCGTGTCGTTGATGCGATATTCGCTCTTCACATCGACAACGACGTAAGGATCGGCAAACACCGTATTCATGTTATCGACCGGGGTTTTGGAGGGCACCCACTGCAAGGCTGCACCGATGTCCCACTGCTCACTCAGCGCATATTGCAAGGCCAGATTGACGACATGGCGCGGTGCGCCGGCCAGTCGGTTGTTGCCACGCACCGGATCATCATGGAACCGGAAGTCCTGCAGCACATAGGCCATGCGTGCCGTCAACCCGTCGATGATTTCGCCGGACACACCAAATTCAAGACCGGCATGGGTCGTGTTGTCGGCATTGAAGGCCGCCAGCAAGGAACCGCTGCTATCGCGCAGGCTCAACAGCTCATTGTCGACCCAGGAATAATAGGCCGTCGCATCGAAGGTCCACAGGCCACGTTCACCGCGCCAACCCATCTCCACCGTTGTTGCGGTTTGCGCGTGGAGATCAGGTGTCGAAAAGCCTGTCGGCGAGGCGTTTGGTGTGCCGCCGGTGGTGCCGAGAAGATCATCATGGGTCGGTGGTTCAAAGCTGCGGCTCAACGCGGCAAACAGCATGTTGTTTTCATCTGGCCGCCAGCTTGCAGCAATGGCCGGTGACCAACCGCTGTAGTTGCGCTCATAGCTGGTATCGACAGCGGCCACATTCGACAGGACACCACCAACGGCACCATAGGTCAGACGTGGCCGCGTTGCTGCCGTCCAAAGATCTTCACTGTCACGCGTTGCATAGGTGTAGGACAAGGAAGGCGACAGCGTCACCGTATCGGATAGCGGGATGTTCAATCCGGCATTCAACGATAACGTCGAAGCATCGAGATCATTGCTGGAGAAAGCCGGTCCATCACCACCGGCGCGATTGATATTGTAGGTGCGGTCCGACGAGCCAACCGTGTACTGCACGGATGTTTCAAACAGCGGCAACAGGGCAGAAGCATCCGGCTGATAGGCGTAACGCAACAGGCCGGTCACATCGCCACCTTCGGTGCGTCTTACGCCACTCGACACCGGAAAGCGGAACATGTCCTTGGTGTAGGTGTAACCGAGACCGATATCGAAAAGATGTTCTTCCAGCTCGATTGATGTACGAGAGCCGATCAGGAACTGGCTGGCTTCACGACGCGGTTTGTCGCGGATGACATTGGGGCCCTGACTGGTGGGTGGGCCTAGTGAAACCTGTTGCGGATTGGCCTCCATCGCGGTCTTGTTCAGCGGTCCAGCCACGTCAAAACCAAGATCTGTATAGCTGGCAAAGATACGGGTTTTCACAATGTCGGAAAGCTCGGCTTCCACCACGCCGCCGACATTAACCCGACGGGAATCATTATAATCGCGGAAACCGTTACGGCGGCTGACATCGGCATAAAATCCGGCTGCGAAACGTTCGCCGTCAAAACCGGTTCTTGCGGAAACATCGGCCTGCCCAAAGCTGCCACCGCCGGCGGAAATGGTCGTGCCCTTTTCGACCGGCGAAGCGAAATTGATCGCCCCACCCAGCACACTCGCACCCAGGCGGTTTGCCGTGTAACCACGGTAGACTTCAATAAGACTGGCCTGCCCCGGATTGGCCAGGCCGACAATATAAGAGCCATCGGCGCGGTTGATTGGCAGGCCATCTTTCAGCACCAGAATTCCGCGTTCAACCGGGTTTTGCTGCAAACCGGAGCCGCGGATCTGGATACGCGGCTGGTCATTGCCACCGAAGAACCGTTGAACAACAACGCCGGGAGCCGAAGACAGCGCTTGGGCCAATGTCGGCACGGCTGGACCGGCATCCGCCTGCGGCTGAATAGAGGAAACCCCGCCCGGAACGGCCTTTAGACGTCTGCGCGCCTGCTCCACGCCCGACAATGTTTTGCCTTCAACCGTGATCGTGTCCAGAACTGTCGTAGAGCCGGGCGCTGCCGATTGTGCCAACGCAACACTCGAAACCCCGGCGGCGAGCAATGCCGTTACCGTAAATAACCCAGTCCCCAACAAGCGCATACGCCATTCATCCCTTGATAGACTTTACTGTCCCGGAGATGACATTTTGCAAGTACCCGCTCTTTGCTCTAGAACAAAGAACAGAGAAAACATGACAATTAAATGCATGTTTCTGGAGAGGTTATTTCCTTGAGAATTCGGGAGCCCTCCTGCGCGGCAGCAGCAATGTCTGCAAACAGCAGGCTAGCCGCTTCGATAATGCCGCTGTCCATCTCGTCATCCTCGGCAAAATCCCCCAGCATATCCAGGAGGATACCGATCTTGCGGCGCTCCTCACGCGCCATCGCCAATAGTTTCGCCTGATTGCGCTGCTGTTCAAACGCCTCGAGCTGCTGCAGGGCCGCATCCACCTTGTCGCGACACTCACAGTCCAGTGCACTTTTCATGATCACACTGCGCACCAGATGAATGGCGTCGGGAATGTCGCTCACGTTCAGGGTTCTCGGCTGCATTTTTTCAACCGGGTTTTGCATATCGATCATCAGAGGTTTGTTCCATGCGCCGTGTTGCGAGCGCGGGCAACCCATGCGGCACCCTCGCGTCCGTGATGGAAACCGTTGGAAAGCGGTACGCCGGGATAGATGCGCTGCATCTGTTCGATGCCATCGTCGGCATCGCACCGACCGGCCAGCACATCATCATAAATCTTGGCAACCGCCACCATGTCACAGTCCTGCGGCGAGAGACGGAAACGGGAAACACCCGCCTGCGCCAAATCATGCAATTCCCCCAGCAACGACTGGCAAGTATGTGACACCGTCTGCACACCGTTCAGCGCCAGAAACGACTGCTGATCAAGCGTCTTGACCGCCAGACCATCCGGATCATCCTTGCAGACGAACTGGCAATTATCCTTGATGTTGCCCTTGGAGCGGGCATGGGCACAGCGCGCCGAAATGGCGAGCGGCATGCGGCCGAATGCAAATACCTCAAACTCAACATCAGGCGTGTCAGCAACAATGCGATTGACCGATTCCACCGGCAACTCCGGCGGCAGACAGATCGTGGTGGCGCCACGCGAGGCCAGCAGCCGCGCCGTTGCAGCATTATACACATTGACCATTGGACCAATGACATGCGGCGTGCCGCGCAACATGCCCAAGGCCGACAGGTCGTTTGCTTCCACAGGGTAAGGGCTGTCGGCGATCAGGCCACGAACATGGCGGCTTTCGCGCTCCAGCGTCACCAAGGCAAGGGTCGACAGAACAATCTGTTTGCCGGCATTTTCCAGCCGTTCGATAACCTCGGCCAGATGCGGTTCGGTAAAGTGGAAGCGCTTGGAACAGACGGTTTCACCAAGAAAGACCTGGGTGACCGGTGCCTCATCAGCGATGCGGAAATAAAAATCACGCCACTTTTCCCCTTCCCACAAATAGAGAACGGGCCCAAGTGTCAGCGTTGCTATTTGTGACATGCCATTATCTCCAGCGTTTTTCGTATGCGCCCGACGTGGTGCGCTGGCCTTCACTCAAAAGCCTGAGCCGCGACAGAAGTTTGCCGCGTTCATCGGCGCCGGCATCCAGTGCCTTGCGAAGGGTGGACACAACCTCCGCCACATAGGCCTTGCCGCGTTGTCTGCCTTCGATTTTCAGCGCGCTGACGCCGGCATCGCGCAGGGCGTCAATCTGATCCATCACATCAAGTGACACCGGGTCTTCAAAGGCGTACCCCTTGTCATCGGCCACATCGAAACGGCCCTTGCACAGGGTCGGGTAACCCGCCGCCTCACCATCCGGAAAACGGTTGATGGTGTAGTCGCCAAGCTCCGACACCAGGTCCTTGCCGTCCTGCCGGTAACGCACATGGCTGGCCGGAGAACAGACGCCATTCATGTTCGGCGACTTTCCCGTGGCATAGGACGAGAGCGAACAGCGTCCTTCCGCCATGACGCACAGACCGCCAAATACAAAGATCTCAATTTCGCAGCGGATCTGCCGTGCCAAACGGGCAATATCCGGAATGGTCAAGGTTCGTGGCAGCACAACTCGTTTTGCCCCAAATGCATCGACGAGGAAGTTCACGGCATCCGCATTGGAAGCGGAGGCTTGTACCGACACATGGATACGTTGCTCGGGGAAGGTTTCCGCCACGTGGGCCATCAAACCGAAATCGGCAAGAATAAGCGCATCGGCGCCGGCCCTAACGGCATCGGCCGCGGCGCGGTACCAGATCTCCTCGCTGCCTGCCCGCATGAAGGTGTTGAGCGCCACGAAGGTCTGTGTGCCATGTTTGCGGGCATAGACAATCGCGTCCGCCAGTTCTTCACGCGAAAAATTCAGGCCCGGAAAATTGCGGGCATTGGTCTCGTCACGGAAACCGCAATACACGGCATCAGCCCCCGCATCGACGGCCTCACGAAAGGCGGCTGGCGTTCCTGCAGGACAGATCAGTTCCATGCCGCACCCCCGCCTTCAGACGGGATGCGCCCACGCAGGTTGCTTGCAGCCTTGGTCACCCACGGACCAAGCGGCCCGGCAATGCTGCCCAGATCGTGTGGCAGATCGACACCGCTGTCATCCAACGCATTTCTGAGCGCCAGCATGGCCTCCATGTCTCCGGTAACCGTCAGATCACGCGAGAAGAACAGTGCGTCCGCGTCTTGCCGTCCCTCCATCAGGGCAAGCAGCATGAATAGCGGTCCCGTGACCGAAGCGTCCGCTTTCAAGGAACGGCTTTTACGGCTGACGATGATTGACGAACGTGCCGGATGAACCACAAAAGCAAATGGCAGATCGTTTGGCAGAAACGCATAATGTTTGTTGCGATGTTCCGCCAGGCGACCAAACAGATCGGGATGTTGCTTCATGATTTGCGTCAGCATCAGCGCGGTCATGCGCTGCACAATCGGCAGCGGCAGATAGCGCATCGGTTTCGCAAGAGCGGTGGGGAAAGTCATCATGGGCGTCTCTAACTCTATGGACCAGTGTGCGGCAAACTAACCGCACCGGACGCAAATCCGTTTGACCGAGCGCAAAGACAGAAGGATTTGCAATCGCCAGACAGAACACATGACGGATAAAAAAACCACGCCAACCCGCGCCGGCGATCTGCGCGGCTTCCTTGCCATGCTAGAACAACGTGGCGAGTTGAAGCGCATTGAACAGCCCGTGTCGCTGGTGCATGAGGTCACGGAAATTCACCGCCGGGTGTTGCAAAATGGTGGGCCTGCCCTGCTGTTTGAAAAGCCGGTGGCCGCAGACGGCAAGGTGCATGACATACCGCTTCTGGCCAATCTGTTCGGCACGCAGCAACGGATAGAATGGGGCATGGGGGTTGAGACCGGCGGCCTGAAAGCCCTGGCGGAGCGGTTTGCCGAACTGCGCGAGCCACGCCCTCCACACTCCATCAAGGATGCATGGAGCAAACTGCCGATGTTGCAGGCGGCCTTTTCCATGCGCCTGAAACAGGTATCGCGCGCACCGGTGCAAGACATTGTGCTTCAGGGTGAGGAGGTCGACCTCGGAAAATTACCCGTGCAATGGGGCTGGCCGGGAGAACCTGCGCCACTGATAACCTGGCCGCTTGTCATAACCAGATCACCGGATGATCCAAGCGATATCAATGTCGGGATTTACCGTATGCAGGTGCTCGGACCCAACAGGCTGATCATGCGCTGGCTTGCCCACCGTGGTGGCGCACGACATCACCGCATGTGGCAAAATCGCGGAGAGGATATGCCGGTTACCATTGCGATCGGCGCGGATCCCGCCCTTATTCTGGCGGCCGTCATGCCACTGCCGGAACATATGAGCGAGCTTGGTTTTTCAGGCCTGCTGCGCGGAATGCGAAGCCGTATCGCACAGGCAGTGACGGTGCCGATGCCCGTCCCCGCCAATGCGGAAATCATTCTGGAGGGAACCGTCTCGGCAAAAGAAACGGCGGCGGAAGGTCCCTATGGCGACCACACCGGATATTACAATTCGGTTGAGCCCTTCCACGTCATGACCCTGTCTGCCATCACCATGCGGCAAAAACCGGTCTACCTCTCCACCTATACCGGCCGGCCGCCGGATGAACCCTCGGTTCTGGGTGAGGCGATGCTGGAAATCTTCCTGCCACTGGTCAAACGACAGTTTGCCGAGATCGTAGATCTGTGGATGCCGCCGGAAGCCTGTTCCTACCGCGTCATGGTCGTTTCCATAGACAAACGATATCCCGGTCAGGCCAAGCGCATCATGATGGGCCTATGGTCCATGCTGCCGCAGTTCAATTACGTCAAACTGATCGTCGCTGTGGACCCGGATATCAATGTTCGCAAATGGGAGGATGTCATCTGGGCACTTTCCACGCGTTTTGACGCCTCACGCGATGTGACGATCATCGACAACACACCGATTGATTATCTCGATTTCGCCTCTCCCAAGGCCGGTCTTGGCGGCAAGATGGGACTGGATGCCACCCGCAAACTGCCCGGTGAAACAGAGCGGGAATGGGGCCGCGTGCTGTCGATGACGCCAGATGTGATTGCCAAAGTCGACGCCATGTGGAGTGAGCTCGGATTGGGAGAAAAACCATGACCATATCCCGGCTCGTTGTTGGCATTACCGGTGCATCCGGCGCCGCCATTGCCGTGCGCATCATTGAGCGTCTTGCAGACATGCGGGACGTAGAAACCCATCTGGTCATCTCGCCCTCTGCCCGCCAGACCTTGCTGCATGAAGTCGGTGCGGCCGCCGTAGAGCGAATTTCGGCGCTGGCGCATTTCAACCATCCGGTCACCGATATTGGCGCTGCTATCGCCAGCGGTTCCTTCCACACGGCAGGCATGATTGTTGCCCCCTGCTCCATGCGGACACTGGCGGCAATCGCCCATGGCTTTTCCGACAATTTGATTGTCAGGACAGCAGATGTGCATTTGAAAGAGCGCCGCAAACTGATTTTGATGGCACGGGAAACACCGCTGCACCTAGGCCATTTGCGCAACATGTGTGCGGCCACCGAAATGGGCGCTATGATCATGCCGCCCGTGCCTGCATTTTACCATCTTCCGGAAAGTGTGGCTGATATTGTCGATCAACTTGCCGCCCGCGCAATCGACCAGCTTGGCCTATCGGCGTCGCCACAGGCAAAAGCATGGGAGCCGCATGTGATTGCGGCCTCCTGACGTCTTGCGATTACATGTAAAGCATCGGGTCGGCACCGAAGAGTGCGGCGTGACCGCCAGCCAGCAACCACCAAGTGATAAGTCCCGTCAAAGCGGCAGCAACCAGCAATGGTGCATCAAAGGCTGGCCGCACCTTGCCGGACAACAAAGCTGCAAAAGGAATGGATGAGGTACGGGCTGTCGCCTCACCCCAGCCAGATCCCAGTCTCTTGCGGGCGCGTTTTTCAATCATTGGAATTCCGCCGAGCGAAAACAGGGCAAAACCGCCAAACAGGATCAGCGACCGCAGGTCACCATTGGGAACGAGATGCCCTGCTGACCAGAACAGAAAACCCCATAAAACCGGATGCCGGGTAATGGTGACGATCGCCCCGGCCTTCTCTCCCTGCCGCACCGAGATGGACAGCGGGTTGACGCTGCACAGGCCGGCAAGAACAAAAAACACCCCAAGTGGCGCAGCAAGAAATGTCACATGCGCTTGCCAGGGCGCGGTGTCCCACAGGGGAATATAGTCCACCATCAGGGCCGCATGGAAAACCCAGCCAAGGGCGGCCAGCGACACCAGAGAATAGACACCGAAATATGCGGGCCTGCCCATGGCTGCAACCAGCTTGCCGCGCACCGATGGCATGGCAGGGATGGAATGCAGGGCAACGAACAATGCCAATGCGGCTAAAAGTTCTATCATGGCAGGATCCTCGCTTGTTCTCTTACTGCCCTAGAAACAGCACTGTTGCTATGGCAGCAGAGGCCAGCACGGCCGAAATGGTGCCCGGTCCTTGTAACACCCCCATTCGGTAAAGAAGGATAGAAAAGCCGATAATAATAGGCGTTGCGACAATGAGTCCGACCTGAGCGTCGTTCATGCTTATGCTCCATCAAATGGTAATTGCGCTTTGTCATGACCATAAGCGTTTACTGACGGCGTTCTTTGATCGGCAGCAAAGAAGCACATGGTGCACCCGCCTATCTCTGACTTGCTATTCGGCAAATATGGATGAGGTCATGGCGGCAAAAGACGAGGATAACGGCAATCTGCTGATGTGGATTCTGGTATGGAGTGAGTTGATTGTATTTGGGGCATTGCTGGCGGCATTTCTGATCGCCTTTGCTCTGAACGAAGAAGGATTTATCGCAGCAAGAGGCCATTTGCAGCCGCAAATTGCCGGCTTCAATACGCTGGTATTGCTTGGTAGCGGTTGGCAGGCGGCGATTGCCGCCCGGCGCAATAGCTCGGCGCAGCTGAGAAGACGGGCGCTGATTTTGGCGGCCCTGCTGGGTTTCGTCTTCACCGCATTGAAGCTCTACGAATACAGCACCGAAATCGCCTTTGCATCAGATGCGGCCTACGGCGCTTTTTACGAGCTGTATTTCATGCTCACCGGCTTTCATCTTTTCCACGTCATCTTTGTTGCAGGGCTGCTGCTGATCGTTGCCGTGAAACCGAAAGATGAAAACGTCACGCTCGTCACGACCATCTGGCACATCATCGATCTTGTCTGGATCGTCATTTTCCCCGTTATCTATCTGGTGTAGATCCATGCTTGATCGTACATCTTCACAACTGCGCAAAACCTTTGTCATTCTTAGCATTCTGGTGCTGGCCGGCATGGCCGTGGTGACGGCAAGACAGGCCGGTTACATGCCTGCACTTGCTGCGGCGTGCCTGGTTCTGCTGTTTGCGCTGTTAAAATCCCGACGCATTATCGATGAGTTTCTGGGCCTTGGCGGCGAGCCGGGTTTTTTGCGTAATGCCCTGCTGGCATGGCCGGTGCTTTTTGCTGCAGCAGCGCTGCTGCGCGCTGTTCTGCAGGGCGTCTATCATCTTTGAAAGCAACCTGGGGCCGATAGCGTGCCTGTTGTTTGCCAAATGGCAAAGACGGTTCTGCCCCAGCCTCTAGAAAGGTCCCAGCCCTACCGCAGTGCGCCGCCCAACAGCCAAACACCCCGGAAAAGGGTTCGATCAAGCCGGTCCGCGCTGGCGGTTCCCCGGAATGGAAAGGACCATGGCATGGCAGAACGCCTGACCAAGACAGGAGCGCGCAACGTCTTTTATGGCGGCTCCATATTCTTCTTTGCGATATTCGTCGGGCTTACCGCCCACAGCCATTATTATATGCGCACCGTTTCTACGGATGAAAGCACGCTGACGGCAAGTGTCGCCCGCGGCAAACATGTCTGGGAGAAAAACTCCTGCATCAACTGTCACACTCTGCTCGGCGAAGGTGCCTATTTCGCACCAGAGCTTGGCAATGTCTGGAAGCGTTACGGCGGCGTTGAGGACAAGGAGTCCGCACGCGATTCCATCAAAGGATGGATGGCCGCACAGCCGACCGGCATCGAAGGCAGACGTCAGATGCCCCAGTTCAACCTGACCGATCAGGAACTTGATGACCTTGTCGACTTCCTTGAGTGGGCAAGTCGCATCAAGACCCAGAACTGGCCACCGAATGATGCCGGGTGAGATGTGAGGCAAGGAGAGAAGACATGAAATACCAGACGCAAAAAGTCGCCATGCTTTACTTCTATGGCGCCATTGGCCTGTTCATTGCGCAGGTCATATTCGGTGTGTTTGCAGCGACAATCTACGTGCTGCCCAACACGCTGTCCGAGCTTTTACCCTTTAACATCGTCCGCATGATCCACACCAACGCCCTTGTTGTCTGGCTGTTGATGGGTTTCATGGGCTCGACTTATTACCTGCTGCCGGAAGAGACGGAAACCGAGCTGTACAGTCCGAAACTGGCGATCATCCAGTTCTGGCTGTTCCTCGTCGCCGCCGCTGTTGCCGTGGTCGGTTACCTGTTCCGCATCCATGAAGGACGCGAGTTCCTGGAACAGCCCTTTGCCATCAAGGTCGGCATTGTGATCGTCGTGCTGATGTTCCTGTTCAACATCACCATGACAGCTTTGAAAGGCCGCAAGACCACCGTCATCAACATCCTGCTATTTGGCCTTTGGGGTTTGGCGATCTTCTTCCTGTTTGCCTTCTACAACCCGGTCAACCTGGCACTCGACAAGATGTACTGGTGGTACGTCATCCATCTCTGGGTCGAAGGTGTGTGGGAACTGATCATGGCCTCGATCCTGGCCTTCCTGATGATCAAGCTCAACGGCATTGACCGTGAAGTGGTTGAGAAGTGGCTCTATGTCATCGTCGGCCTGGCACTGTTCTCAGGTATTCTCGGCACCGGCCACCACTTCTACTGGATCGGCGCTCCCGGATACTGGCAGTGGATCGGTTCACTGTTCTCGACGCTGGAAGTCGCACCGTTCTTCACCATGGTTATCTTTACTTTCGTGATGACCTGGAAGGCCGGACGCAAGCACGACAACCGCGCCGCCCTGTTGTGGTCGATCGGTTGCTCGGTCATGGCATTTTTCGGGGCTGGCGTCTGGGGTTTCCTCAACACGCTGTCATGGGTCAACTACTACACCCACGGCACGCAGATCACCGCCGCGCACGGTCACCTCGCCTTCTTTGGTGCCTATGTGATGCTGAACCTCGCCATGATGGCCTATGCCATGCCGGAAATGCGCAAGCGCGCACCGTATAACCAGATGCTGTCAATGGCCAGCTGCTGGATCATGTGCACCGCCATGTTCCTGATGACCTTTGCCCTGACCTTTGCTGGTGTTGTCCAGGTGCACCTGCAGCGCGTGCTCGGCGACAATTACATGGACGTGCAGGAACAGCTGTCGCTGTTCTACTGGATACGCCTGGCGACGGGCGCTGGAGTTCTCATTTCGGCTCTCATGTTCACCTGGGCAGTCCTGGTGCCCGGCAAGGAACGACGGAGTGACGTCACCCGTGCAGTGCAGCCTGCCGAATGAGAAACGCGCCGGCCCTTAAACCCCAGGGGCCGGCGCTTCCCTTTTTCAGAATCTCATGGAGAGAAAAACATGAACACGATCTTCAGGGACGGACCAAAGACCACCACGGAAATTCCTTTCTACAGCCCGTCCGGCAATGAGTGCCAGCTGTTTGAAAGAGCATGGACCCGGCAACTGCCGCTGCTTCTGAAAGGTCCAACCGGTTGCGGCAAAACCCGCTTTGTCAGCCATATGGCCGCCAAGCTCGGACTGCCGCTCTCCACCGTCTCATGCCATGACGATCTGGCTGCCGCCGATCTGACCGGCCGTTATCTGCTGAAAGGTGGCGATACGGTCTGGATGGATGGCCCGCTAACCAGAGCGGTTCGTCAAGGCGGCGTTTGCTACCTCGACGAAATTGTTGAAGCCCGCAAGGATGTCGCCGTCGTGCTTCACCCGCTGACGGATGACCGGCGTATTCTGCCGCTGGAACGCACCGGCGAAGTGCTCGACGCACCTCCCGGCTTCATGCTGGTAGTGTCCTATAACCCCGGCTACCAGAACCTGCTGAAAAGCCTGAAACCCAGCACCCGGCAGCGGTTTGTCGCCATTGAATTCGACTTCCTGCCGAAGGACCAGGAAATAGCAGTTGTTTCGAAGGAAAGTGGTCTTGATGAATCCGACATCGAACCGCTGGTTAATCTGGCGCAGCGTCTGCGCACCCTGAAAGGCCATGACCTTGAAGAAGGTGTCTCAACCCGCCTCGTCGTTTATTGCGCAAGCCTGATCGATGCCGGCATGAGCAATCGTGACGCCGTCCGCGCTGCCATGATCGAACCGCTGACCGACGAGCAGGATGTAAAGGCAGCCCTTTTCGAGATCGCGGACGCAATGATCCGCTAAGGCACTTTGCGTCTTCAACGGCGCAAAAGGCCCTCCGACACACTGAAGCTACGCATCGCCATTTGCGAAATTCGAAACGGGATTTCGCACCGATGCGGCAAGGATAGTTCGATGCTGGATTTTCTGGAACTGGAAGAAACCGTTGGCCGTGCATGGCATCGCCTGATTGGCGGAACGGCAACATGGCTGCGTTTTCCTGAACATGCCGTCAAACTGGACGATGTGCAAACGGTGTTGGCTGTGTGCTTTCGCGGCTTCGGCGGTGAAAGGGCGGTGCAGATCGCGCCGGCCCGTGCCCGCACGTCCACCCACCGCTTGCGTTTGCGCCAACGCATGGGACTTGGTGAGGAAAAGTTGGCCCAGCCGGGCCGTGACCACGCCACGTTGATGTTGCCTCCAGTCATCGACCTGTTCCCGGACGAAGGACTTAACCGTGACCTCTATGTCTGGCTTGCAGCGGCGATGGCTTGCCTGCCACTCGACCAGTTGCCATCAGATGATTTGCTGCTGAACGATCTCACCCGGCTTGATCGGGCATCAAAGTTGGCCGACAATGTCATGGAAGCCTTTCCAGGCATGAAAAACCGCTATCGTCGCCTGTGTGCTGCCATCCTTGCCGTGCGCCAGAAAAGATCACTTCCCAAGGTCGAGCAGCAGGTTGAAAACCGTATTCTGGCGATGCTGGCAAATGGTGCCGAACACCATGCACCGGTCGCGCCGTTCCAGTTCCCATACAAGGCACCGCCTGGTTATCTGCCGATGCTGCCGGTTCCCCTTTGGCCCGATACGCTGCTGCGCGAAGCCTCCGAACCGCGCGACAATGAAGACCAGCCCGCCAGCGGTGCTCAGCCCCAAGGCGCACCCACCGCCCGGCACATTGCGGTCAGAGAAAAGGCGGAAAATCGCCAGACCGAACGCAGCCCTTTCATTCTCAATAGGTTCGAAAAGATCCTGGCCATGGCCGAAATGGTCAATGTCGATCGCCCCGGCGACGATAGTGATGATAATGACGCCACCGCCGCCGATGAACTCGACGAGATGACGCTTGGCGAACGCAAGGGCAGACCATCCGCCCGCTTCCGTTTCGATCTTGACCTTCCACCGGAAGCACTGGATCGCACCACGTTGACGGCAGATCTGACCTATCCGGAATGGGATTATCGCAGCGGCACCTATCTACCCAACCATTGCCGCGTGCTTGCCTCGGCGGCCGCCGGTTCGGAAATACCGCCAGAAGCCGATGAACAAACCAAGAGCTTGATCCGCCGTGTCAAACGACAATTCGAGGTTCTGCGTCCGCGCCATGAAATGCTCAAAGCCCAGATCGACGGAAACGATCTTGATTTGGATGCCGTAGTCCGTGTGCGAAGCGACATGGCTGCCGGCGGTCAAGGCAGTGATCGCATTCACATGATGAGCAGACCGCAGGCTCATGATCTTGCAGTCACCCTTCTTGTCGATGTGTCGTTATCCACTGATGCGTGGTTTGATAACCGCCGCGTCCTGGATGTCGAGAAAGAAGCCCTGCTGGTGTTGGCAAACGGACTGTCCGCCTGCGGCGACAGCCACTCCATTCTGACATTCACCTCCCGTCGTCGCTCATGGGTGCGGGTGGAAACGGTAAAAGATTTTGACGAGCCAATGGGCGACAAGGTGGAGCGACGCATTTCCGCACTGAAACCTGGCTATTACACCCGTATTGGCCCTGCGGTTCGCCATGCGGCTGCGGAGTTGCGCAAGCGCCCTGACAGACGCAAGTTGCTGTTGCTGCTGACCGACGGCAAACCCAACGACGTTGACCACTATGAAGGCCGGTTTGCCATCGAAGATAGCCGCCGGGCCATCACCGAGGCAAGGCGCTCCGGCGTCAACGTGTTTGGTGTGACGGTGGACAGGCAAGCCCAGTCCTACATTCCGGCGATCTTTGGCAAGAATGGCTACGCCGTCGTCAACAGGATTTCCAAACTGCCCTCGGCCTTGCCCGCCATCTATCGCAGCTTGGCCGGTTAACCGCAGCAAATACCACCAAAATAACAGCCCCGCCAAATAGCGGGGCTGTTTTGTTTCAGTCTTCATTACCTTGCAGAATGTCCTCCCGAAGATCTTACAAGCCTTCGCGAGATATGGATCAGGCCGCTTTGCTATGTGTGCGGCCCGATGAATGCAGATAGGCATCGAAACAGGCCGCAACGGCACGAATAATGAAGCGTTGATCCGGTTTGACGCTGACGATGCCATCTCTGATGTCAACGACGCCATCACCTTCCAGCATGGAGAGCTGGCGATTGTCCTCCAGCAACATGGCCGCATCAAAACCATGACCCGCAGCAATCCCCGCCACATCGGCGCGAAAATCGCACATCAACCGTTCAATCAGATCGGCGCGCATCCGGTCTTCGGTGGTCAACCGATATCCCTTGACGGTCGCCAGCTGCCCGCTGGAAATCTGCCGCGCATAAATGCCGGGTGGCACTTCGTTCTGCACATACCCACCAGGCATGCGTCCAATGGCGGAAGCGCCCAGACCGATCAAAGTCTGGCAGGCATCCGTCGTGTAGCCCTGGAAATTGCGATGCAAACGTCCTGACTTTTGTGCAATCACCATGTCGTCACCGGGCAAAGCGTAGTGATCGAGACCGATGCGGGTATAACCTGCCCGCTCGAGAGTGGCGGCAATAGCATCTGCCTGCTCTGCCCGCGCCTTGGCTTCTGGCAAGACCTTTTCATCAATCAGTTTCTGATGCTGTTTGAAGCTCGGGATATGCGCATAGCCAAACACCGAAAACCGGTCGGGCCGCATTTTGATCGCAGCCTTGGCCGTGGCAATACAGGACGCCACGGTTTGATGTGGCAAGCCGTAGATCAGGTCAAAATTGATCCGTGGAACGCGGGCAGCTCTTAACCTCGTGACGGCGGTCTGCGTTTGTTCTTCGCTTTGGATGCGGTTGATGGCCTTTTGCACGATAGGGTCAAAGCTTTGCACTCCTAAGCTTGCACGCCTGACACCGCCCTCACCCAGCGCAATCGCCATGTCCGGTGTCAATGTTCTGGGATCGATCTCGACAGCCATCTCGGTTGTCTTGTCAAAAACGAAATTTCTGCCAAGCAATGCAATCAACCGCAGGAACTCCTCCGGCTGCATGATGGTGGGTGTACCACCGCCAAAATGCACATGGCCAACCTTCAGGCGACCAGATGTCCGCGCCCGCACCAGATCAATCTCCGCATGAAGGACGTCGAGGTAATCAAGGATTGGCTGGTCGCGGCTGGTGATCGTGGTGTGACAGCCGCAATACCAGCACATCGATCGGCAGAACGGAATATGCAGATAAAGCGAGACTTTGTCCTGCTGTGGAATTTCGGTAATCCAGTCCGAATAGGTTCCGGCCCCTATCGAGGCCGAAAAGGCCGGTGCAGTTGGATAACTGGTGTAACGCGGCAGTCGCGCTTCGCCGTATTTCTCGATAAGCGGCTGATGCATGGGGCACTCCTTTACGGTTACAAATGTGCCCGTATCCTGCCCGTGAAGAATGCGCCCTTCTTTGCGTAAAAGCGCATACATGACAATTTTCAGATTTATTTGAGCCGCGTCAACGTTGCCCGCTGTGACAATAGGTAGCTTCCGGGCTGCTCAAGCGGCTGCCGCACGCACGAGCAGTCCTTGTTTTGCGGCAATGGAAACAGATTATGTCCGAAGCTCAACCCGTTACCAACATTGATGTCAGGGTCATTCCGCCACGTGAACGCCATCCGCAGATTTTTGGTGCTCTTGGCGCATTAACCGCCGGCCAGTCGCTGCAGATCACCAGTGATCATGACCCGCGCCCGCTGCTGTACCAACTGGCCACCAATTTCCCTGGCGAGTTTGGCTGGGAATATCTCGAGCAGGGTCCGGAAGTCTGGCGCCTTGACATCAACCGTATGGAAGGCGAGAGCGAAGGCAGTGAAGAAGAACATTCCGGCTGCGATTGTTGCTGTGGATCAAACCATTAAGAGCAATCCGGCTCCATGCTAGACGTCTCCAAAAATCGGCAAAAGCTGTTTCAAAGATAAAAGGTGAACCATGAATGGCAGCATGAAAGAACTGGATCTGCGTCCACTTTTGCGCAGTGGCATCGAACCATTCCCCGCCATCATGGAGACTGTGGCATCGCTGGCTCCGGGTGAAGGTTTGACGATCATGACAACCTTTCGCCCGGTGCCATTGTTCAATGTCATGGCGCGCCGCGGGTTCGATCATCTGGAAAAAGGGCTTGGCAATGGTGAGTGGGAGGTCCAGTTCATTCCGCATAAAAAAAGCGAAGAACTCTCCGTGTCACCAACGCTGGTCCATGATGCCGCAGAACCAGAAGCATGGCCGGATCCCAGCGAATATCTTGATCTCGTCGAACTCGCTCCACCACTGCAAATCAAGCGGCTGACGGAAGCCACAAAGAGCCACCCTCCGGGTTCGGTCATTTTTGCCGTTATGCAGCAGGAACCGGTTTTTCTCTATGCTGACCTGATGTCGAATGGCCATCAATGGGCAGGAAACTTCGACGAAGGCCGCACAGCATTCCGTATGTTCATCAGGATTGGCATGCCGCCGAACTGACAGCGTAATCTCGGCAACAAAGCATACCTCCATCAAAATGCCCCGCCTGTGACAACAAGCGGGGCATTTTCTTTGGTTCATTCTGAAAGATAAAACCGCTGCGAACCGTCAAGCCCGCAACGGTTTGCGCTCCTGTGTCAGGATCGGCCCGAATTCTATGCAGAACAACAGAAAGCCTATGATCCACAGGGCGCCCGAGCAGGCGTAAAGGTGCATCATGGCATCCGGGAAGGCCTCTGCGGCTGGTCTCAGCACTGCGCTTCCAATCAGCGCCAGATAGGCGGCAACTGTCATCTTCGTTGCATGCAGTTTGCGACCGGTATGACCAAGGCTGGCGCGCGTCATCACCGCCAGCATCATGCAGGCAACAACGCCGACGGTAAATATATGCAGCACCGAGCGGGCATCCATCACCTCATAGACACCCAGCGCAATGGCCATGAAGCCGAGCGGTATGAAGGCATAAGCCACATGCAGAACCACCAGCAATTGCTCCGGCCATGTAGCCCAACCGCGCCACCGCACAAGCCTGACCGCATGCATGAACCCAGCGATTGCAGCGACAATGGCCGTTAATGGGCTCTCGGGTGCAAGGGTCCAACCACCAAGGGCGGCAACCCCCGTTAAAATCGCCGCCGTATCGAAGGTATTATAAGGAACAGGAAAATCGGTACGGCCACACTTGTTGATCCAGTTGCGGGTAAAACTTGGAACGATGCGTCCACCGACGATCATCACCAGAACCGTATAGGCCGAAACCGCAAGCCGTGTGGCAACGTGGCTGTGATCGCCGCTGATCGCCGCAAAATGAAAGACGATATTGGCGGCTGAAAGCGCCAACAAGCCCGCCAGTACCTTCAGGTCTTTCCATTTGCGCCCGGCAATGACTTCTCTTGCGCATATCGCCAGCAGGGCCGGAAGAAACAGACCATCGATCACCGCAGCTAATGTCATGCCAAACATGCCAGGCACCAGGAACATCAACCGTCCCACACACCATAACCCGAACAGCAGCACCAGTGGCAACCCGGACACCGGCAATCGGCCTGTCCAGTTCGGCACGGCTGTCAGCAAAAATCCGGCAAGCACAGCCGAGGCAAAACCAAACAGCATTTCATGCGCGTGCCAGTTATGCGCGCCATAATCGCCGCCGATCTGGATGAACCCGCTCATTGCGGAAATCCACAAGACCATGGTGACGATTGCCCAAATGGCCGCCGCCAGAAAGAACGGGCGGAAACCATAAGAAAAAATGACCGGTCCGGTGCGTGACAAACCTCTTGGAACTCCGCCTTTTGGACGGGCATGTCCTTCTTGCCGGATTGTTTCTGTACCACTCATGATATTGCTCCTGGGATTAGCCTTCGTGGTGAATTCTTGACATCTGTCTAACCACCCCTGGCCACCCCGTCTTTGCGAACAGGCAAAGACCGCGACACCCCCAGCCAAAATGTCGCAGCCATCAAAACGGGCTCTTTGTTCCATCTCAAATTGTAATTCGCGAGTTGCGCTAAAAACGATCACGACAGGGCCAAGCAAGGCTTGTCCTATCGGAGAAGGAGAAACCCGATGACTGACAACTTCAACATCACACGCCGGAACATACTGGCTAGTGCGGCTTTTGCTGGTGCGATGGCACCTGTCATCGGCGCAGCAACCGCGCATGCAGCAGGCGAAACAAAGGCAGCTGAGAAGGCTTTGACACCCGCCGAGATTGCGGCACTACCTCGCGTTAAAGTGGAATTGGCGAAACCACCTTTCGTGCATGAACACACCCAGAAAGCTGTCGGCGGACCAAAAATTGTCGAGTTCACACTGACCATCGAAGAAAAGAAGATGGTGCTGGACGACAAGGGCAGTGAAGTTCACGCCATGACGTTCAATGGCTCGGTTCCCGGCCCGCTGATGGTCGTTCACCAGAATGACTATGTTGAATTGACGCTCATTAATCCTGACACCAACGAACTTCAGCACAACATCGACTTCCACTCGGCGACAGGCGCCCTGGGTGGCGGCGGCCTGACAATCGTCAACCCCGGTGAGAAGGCAATCCTGCGCTTCAAGGCCACCAAGGCTGGCGTATTTGTCTACCACTGCGCACCTCCCGGCATGGTGCCTTGGCATGTTACCTCGGGCATGAATGGCGCCATCATGGTTCTGCCACGCGAAGGCTTGACGGATGGCCACGGTAAGGAACTGGCCTATGACCGCGTCTATTACGTCGGTGAGCAGGACTTCTACGTACCTCGTGATGAGAAGGGTGCCTTCAAGAAGTATGACAGTGCTGGCGATGCCATGGTCGACACGCTGGAAGTCATGCGCACGCTGACCCCAAGCCATATCGTCTTTAACGGGGCAGTCGGTGCTCTGACAGGTGATAACGCGCTGAAGGCAGCAGTTGGCGAAAAAGTGCTGATCGTCCACTCGCAGGCCAACCGTGATACCCGTCCACACTTGATCGGTGGCCACGGCGATTATGTTTGGGCGACCGGCAAGTTCCGCAACATTCCTGATGTCGATCAGGAAACCTGGTTCATTCCAGGCGGCACGGCAGGTGCAGCATTCTATACCTTCGAGCAGCCAGGCATTTACGCCTATGTGAACCACAACCTCATCGAAGCCTTCGAACTGGGCGCGGCCGCTCACTTCAAGGTCACTGGTGACTGGAACGACGACCTGATGACTGCGGTTCTCGCACCATCGAGCATCTAACATGACCAACAGCCAAGGGACCGGAAACAGCCCGGCCCCTTGGCCCACCTCGTGGGTGTACGGAATACAAGCTGAACATCTTCACGACTGATGGCGCAAGGAGATTGCTATGACCGCGCTTCGTCTAAAACCTGTCTCGCCAACACTCTCGATAGCGCTGCCGCTGTCAATTATCGCAGCGCTGACCGCGACAGCAGCTTTCCAAGCGGGTATCATCGGTTCAGACAGTACACCTGTTGCAAGCGTTGACGCACCACAGACCATTGTCATTCCAACGGGCACATTCAGCTATCGTGAAGACGGAGAATATTTCAAAAACGGTTATGCCGTTGACGCGCCAATGCGAACCATGACCATGAACCGTGCACTGACAATTATGAAATATCAGGTCTCGGGCAGCGATTATAACCGTTGCGTAACGGATGGTGCCTGTGCTGCACCAGAGCCTAGTTTTACCGTCGCACTTGATGTGAGAACACCGGCAACTGGCATCAGCCACGACGATGCAAAAGCCTATGCCGCATGGCTGAGCGCTCGCACCGGCGAGGTCTGGACCTTGCCAAGTGATGCGCAACTGGCTTTCGCCGCCGGCTCGATCTTTCCTGATGAAAAACTCGATGTCGATACGGATTCGACCAACCCTGCCGCACGCTGGCTGGCAGACTACGAACGCCAGACCAGCCGTAAGGCCTCGAGCAATCCGGTTCCGCAATCATACGGCACGTTCGGCGAAAATGAGCATGGCCTTTCGGATTTTGGTGGGAACATATGGGAATGGACGGCGACCTGCAGTCGCCGCGTCAATCTGGATGCCAACGGCAATGTAACGAGCGCCGTCTCTTCATGTGGGATACCGGTTGCTTCGGGCAAACACCGTGCAGCGCTTAGCGGTTTTGTGCGCAATCCGAAGGGCGGCGGCTGTGCAGTGGGCGTACCTCCGGATAATCTCGGCTTTCGGCTGATCAAGGACACACGTTGGCATGCACCACTTGCAGCAAGGCTGCGCAACCATGGTTGGTCGGTTTAAGAACCCCGACAAACCTTTCCACGACCCTCGACACGTGCTAAAGACAGCGACGAAACAACACGGAAATTTTTAACGAGACTAATCCTGCCGTCACCGCTCGATCAGAAGCGTCGACTACCGCAGACAAGCGGAAACAGGGTGTCTGGAGAGGACATCTGGTGAAGATTGACCGCAGCGTCATCCGGGCTTTGCCTTTGTTCAGTAAAATGTTGGACGAGGACCTCGACAAGCTTCTGTCCCATGCCAATTCCCGGCTTGTGCCACCCGGCGAAGCGATCTTTGAGCAGGGACAGGCGGCGTCCCATTTTTTCCTGCTGATTCATGGCCGGTTGAAGGTCACCCAGGTCACGCAGGATGGCCAGCAGATCATTGTGCGCGTTGTGCATCCAGGCGATCTCTTCGGTTTTGCCAAGGCTCTTCAAAGAACCGATTACCCCGGCACGGCGACCACCGCTGCTGAAAGCGTTATTCTGTCCTGGCAGACAGACCTCTGGCCACAATTTGTTGAGCAAAACCCTTATCTGGCAGTGTCTGCCATGCAGACCATCGGCCAGCGGCTGGAAGAAGCCCATACTCGTATTCGCGAAATGTCCACGCAGGAAGTGGAGCGCCGTGTTGCCCACGCCGTGCTTCGTCTGTCACAACAGGCCGGGCGCAAGGAAAGCGAAGGCATTCGGATCGATTTCCCGATATCCCGACAGGATATTGCCGAGATGACCGGAACGACACTGCATACGGTGTCGCGCATTCTGAGCAACTGGGAATCCAAGGGTCTTGTGCAGGGCGGCCGTCAGAAACTTCTGGTCTGCAACATGCCGGGTCTGATGCAGCTTGCCGATGGCGCGCGCGAGTAACACCATCGACAAATGTAAAGAGGCATTTGGGGAGGAGCGCAGGCTCCTCCTGTTGTTTTCACACAGCAGCATCCCAGACCGGTGCGAGGCCATCCGGGGACACGATACGGCCGTCTGCTTTGGAAAGCGCGTGAATGGCCGCCATTTCTTCTGAAGACAGGGCAAAGTCAAAAATCGCTGCGTTCTCGGCGAGACGAGCTTCAGTCACCGTCTTGGAAAGCGCAATAACGCCGTCCTGTTGGACGAGCCAACGCAATACGACCTGAGCAACCGACTTGCCGTGGTTGGCAGCAATATCTTTCAGAACTGGGTCAGCAAGCACCTTGCCATCCGCCATGGCAAAATAGCTGGTAATCGACATGCCGGACTTTTTGGCTTCGGCGATCACGACATCCTGATTGAGATACGGATGATACTCGATCTGGTTGGTCACGATCGGCGCCTTTGAAAGTGAAACGGACTGCGCCATCAAAGCCGTGTTAAAGTTGGAAACACCGATATGACGCACCTTGCCGGCTTCCTTGACCTCATTCAACGCACCGATCTGCTCAGCCAATGGAACCGCGTCGTTCGGCCAATGGAGAAGTAACAGGTCGACATAGCCGGTTTTCAGCTTCTTCAGGCTTTCGTCAACGGAGGTTACAAACGCGTCGCGTTTGTATTTATCGACCCAGACTTTTGTGGTCAGGAAGATGTCGCCACGCGCAATGCCGGAACCGGTGATGGCCTCGCCAACTTCCGCTTCATTGCCATAAATCTGCGCAGTGTCGATATGGCGGAATCCGGTCTTCAGCGCCTGCGGCACAATCCTGAGGACATCACTGCCGGGGACACGAAACGTACCAAAGCCGAGCGCGGGAATGGTCGCCCCATTTGCGGTAACAGTGTGCATTGGTTTACTCCTTGATTAATCCGCAGCGATTTTCGCCGGGAATGATTGGACTTGAGAACCGACCAGACATCAAGTGTCGGTTCGGCAAGCCAACTTCAGCCGAAGTCTGAACGAATGGCCGTTCAGAAATCCTGGATCTGACGACGTCTACCGTCTTGCCGTCTCCGGCAATGCGGCTGTCAACAGCGGGTT